>NZ_JAKENF010000010.1:0-2500 GCF_021491355.1 Alitabrizicola rongguiensis
TGGTTGCGGGGGCAGGATTTGAACCTGCGGCCTTCAGGTTATGAGCCTGACGAGCTACCGGGCTGCTCCACCCCGCGCCGGTTGCGTCACGGTATCCGGTCTGTTTTCCGGTGATGTGGCGCGGTCTGTCATCGTTTTCGAGAGATTTTGGAGTGCGTTTCTTTCTAGGTTTGGCGGTGACCTACTCTCCCACGTCTTGAGACGCAGTACCATTGGCGCGACGGCACTTAACGGCCGAGTTCGGGATGGGATCGGGTGTTTTGCTCGTGCTATGACCACCAAACCGAGGAAGAAACGCGAACATCAGTCCCGATTAGGGATTGTTCCGAAGTTTAGCTGCTTTTGACTGCTTCCAGGAGCTCTGACGGTTGGTCTTTCGACTTTTGGTCATGCTGTTACTGGATCAAATCAAGCCTATCGGGCAATTAGTACCGGTCAGCTGAATGCGTTGCCGCACTTACACCTCCGGCCTATCGACGTGGTGGTCTTCCACGGCCCTCAAGGGAGACCTCGTTTTGAAGGGGGCTTCACGCTTAGATGCCTTCAGCGTTTATCCTGTCCGATCATAGCTACCCAGCACTGCCGTTGGCACGACAACTGGTCCACCAGTGGATCGTTCACCCCGGTCCTCTCGTACTAGGGGCAACTCTTCTCAAGTCTCCTACACCCACGGCAGATAGGGACCGAACTGTCTCACGACGTTCTAAACCCAGCTCACGTACCTCTTTAAATGGCGAACAGCCATACCCTTGGGACCTGCTCCAGCCCCAGGATGAGATGAGCCGACATCGAGGTGCCAAACGATGCCGTCGATATGGACTCTTGGGCATCATCAGCCTGTTATCCCCAGAGTACCTTTTATCCGTTGAGCGATGGCCCTCCCACTTGGGACCACCGGATCACTATGGCCGACTTTCGTCTCTGCTCGACTTGTCAGTCTTGCAGTCAGGCTGGCTTCTGCCATTGCACTCAACGAGCGATTTCCGACCGCTCTGAGCCAACCTTCGCGCGCCTCCGTTACGATTTGGGAGGCGACCGCCCCAGTCAAACTCCCCACCATGCAGGGTCCCGGACCCGGATAACGGGCCGCGGTTAGACATCAAGAGTGCGAAGGGTGGTATCTCAAGGGAGGCTCCACCGAGACTGGCGTCCCGGTTTCAATGCCTACCACCTATCCTGCACATCACAATCCTGATGCCAGTGCAAAGCTAGAGTAAAGGTTCATGGGGTCTTTCCGTCTAACCGCGGGTAGTGTGCATCTTGACACACAGTTCAATTTCGCTGAGTCCACATCAGAGACAGCGGGGAGATCGTTACGCCATTCGTGCAGGTCGGAACTTACCCGACAAGGAATTTCGCTACCTTAGGACCGTTATAGTTACGGCCGCCGTTTACTGGGGCTTCAATTCGGAGCTTGCACCCCTCCTTTTAACCTTCCAGCACCGGGCAGGCGTCAGACCCTATACGTCGCCTTACGGCTTCGCAGAGCCCTGTGTTTTAAGTAAACAGTCGCCACCCCCTAGTTTGTGCCCCCCACCTCTACTTGCGTAAAAGTGGGGCCTCCTTCTCGCGAACTTACGGAGGCATTTTGCCGAGTTCCTTTGATGTGGTTCTCTCAAGCGCCTTGGTATACTCTACCAGTCCACCTGTGTCGGTTTAGGGTACGGTCTGATGGAGGGCTATTTCCAGGGACCTCTGAGCAGCCCACCCAATCCGATAAGGGCAAACTACCTTCGAGATCCGTCACTTCCTCCTGGCCCAGGAATATTAACCTGGTTCCCATCGACTACGCCTTTCGGCCTCGCCTTAGGGGCCGGCTTACCCTGCTCAGATTAGCTTTAAGCAGGAACCCTTGGACTTTCGGCGACAGGGTCTCTCACCCTGTTTGTCGCTACTCATGTCAACATTCTCGCTTCTGATCTCTCCACCGGATGCCTTACGGCCCGGCTTCACAGAAAGCTCCGTGCCTCCGTTGATCCCGTAGGATCAGAAGAGGCATTGAGCTATATCACAGAACGCTCCGCTACCACGCATATCGCTATGCATCCCGAGCTTCGGCTCACGGCTTGAGCCCCGTTACATCTTCGCCGCAGGACAGCTTATCTAGACCAGTGAGCTGTTACGCTATCTTTAAAGGATGGCTGCTTCTAAGCCAACCTCCTGGTTGTTTTGGCCGTCCCACATGCTTTCCCACTTAGCCGTGAATTAGGGGCCTTAGCTGCAGGTCAGGGTTGTTTCCCTCTTCACACCGGACGTTAGCACCCGATGTGTGTCTCCCGGATAGTACTCCACGGTATTCGGAGTTTGCTTAGACTCAGTAAGGCTGTGGGCCCCCATCATCCATGCAGTGCTCTACCCCCGTGGGTATTCGTCCGAGGCGCTACCTAAATAGCTTTCGCGGAGAACCAGCTATCTCCAGGTTTGATTAGCCTTTCACCCCTAGCCACAAGTCATCCAGACCCTTTTCAACGGGTGTTGGTTCGGACCTCCAGTTGGTGTT
>NZ_JAKENF010000011.1 GCF_021491355.1 Alitabrizicola rongguiensis
TCGATACCCATTGAGATGAGGATGGGATTGTTTGTCTGTCGCTGTTGGAAGCTGGCCTTGTCGGAGAGGCCCTTCCAGTTTGCGGCGATGAGGGATTGGGCGACGGCGCCGCCGAGGGTGGTGCCGGGGCCGGTGACGATGAAGAGGTCGGGCGCGAATTCCCGCGCGGCGGTGCGGATCGCGGCGGTGAAGTCGTAGGGTTCCACGACCTGATGACCAAGGGTGTAGTCGCGAAGCGCGCCGACATGGGTCGCGCCGGGCCACCAGACCGAGCCCCGCCCGTCGATCAGCGGGTGCTTCGGCTGGCCGAACAGGCGTTCGGGCAGCCGCGCGCGGCCCTGCGCCGCGACCGGGGCCTGCAGCGCGGTGTGGAAGGCCGCGTGATTGGCCAGCCGCATCGGGAAGCGGCCCTGCTCGGGCGGGACGGCGGCCTCGAAGGCCTTCAACCCCGCCTCGTTGCCGCCGAAGACCAGCATCCCGCCGAGGTCGATCGACAGGGCAAAGGCGTGGCCGGGCCGGGCGGCGATGTCGTCGGCCAGCGCCAAGAGTTCAGCCTTGCGTGCCGGGTTCGGCACCCAGTCCTCGCCCACGAAAGGATGCAGGATCTGCCCGCCGATCAGGCTGTCCTGCATCAGCGTGCCCATGGTGTTGACCACCTCGAACCCCGCCTCGGGCGTCAGCGCCCCGGCGCAGGCAAGCGCCGAATACCAGCCCATCGAATTGCCGGTGACCGCGACGATCTCGACACCCTGGATCGCGCGCAGGTCGCCAAGTGTCGCGGCATAGATCAGCGCGCTCGCATTGTCGCCCCGCGTGTGCTTGGCGACCGAATAGGCCGATGCGCCGTCCAGTGCCGAAAGCGTCTCCTGCCCAAGCGCCAGGCGCTTGTCGTCGAGGCGCGACAGCAGCGCCTTGTCGGCGAAGTGACGACCGAGATAGCCAAGCTCGGTCTTGGTATAGGTGCCGCGACCGGGGCAAACGACGACAGCGGTGGTCATGCCAGCATCCCCTTCGCGGCGCGGTAGATCCCCTCGGCCGAGGGCATCGTCGCCGCATAGGCCGGGCCGGTGGCGATGAAGCTGTCCTCGGCGGTGATCCGTTCGAACGGGACCGAGACTTTCTCGGCCATCACCGCCATCAGCGCCTCGGCCACGCCGCCGGAATGGCGCGTCTCGTCCACGATCAGGATGCGCTTCGCCGGACCCACGGCCTGCAGCAGGCTCTCGACCGGCAAAGGCGACAGCCAGCGCAGGTCGATCACCCGCGAGGCGACACCCTCGTCCGCCAGCCGCGCCTGCGCCTGCCGCGACAGGTAATGGCCGTTGCCGAAGGTGACGAAGGCGATCTCGGTCCCCTCGCCATGCACGCCAACCTCGCCAAGCGGGATCGTCTCGGACGGGTCGGGATAGGTCGTCATCCAGCCGCCATCCTTGTCCGCCAGCAGGTCGCGCATCGGGTAGAGCGCGATCGGCTCAAGGAACACCACCAGCCGCTGTTCCTCCCGCGCCAGCCGCACGCATTCGCGCAGCATCTTCGCCGCCTCGGCGCCGGTGGACGGAACGGCCAGGATCAGCCCCGGAATGTCGCGCAGCACCGCCACAGAGTTGTCGTTGTGGAAATGCCCGCCGAAGCCCTTCTGGTAGCCAAGCCCGGCGATCCGCAGGATCAGCGGGTTGGTGAACTGCCCGTTCGAGAAGAAGGGCAAAGTCGCCGCCTCGCCGCGCAACTGGTCCTCGGCATTGTGCAGATAGGCGAGGAACTGGATCTCGGGGATCGGCAGGAAGCCGTTCTGGGCCATGCCGATGGCGAGGCCGAGGATCGACTGTTCATCCAGCAGCGTGTCGATCATCCGGTCGGCGCCAAAGCGCTGCGTCAGCTTTTGCGTCACGCCATAGACGCCGCCCTTGCGACCGACATCCTCGCCCATCATCACGATCTCGCGGTGCTCAAGCATCAGGTCGGTCAGCGCCCAGTTGATGATCCGCGACATGATCTGCGGCTCGGCCATCGCCTTCATGTCGCCCCCGAACGCCGCCTCGCGCGCCTCGGTCGAGGGGCCGTTGGTCGGCCGGCAGGTGCGCTTGGGCGGGATCAGGCTGGCCATCACCTCGCTTGCGGTCTTGAGCCTTGGCCGCGTCACCGCCTCGGCCGCGACGCGGGCCGTGCGCGCGCAGGTCTCGTCATAGATCGCCAGCGCCTCGGCTTGGGTCATCGCGCCGGCGGCGTTCAGCAGCCGGGCCGAATGCAGCAGCGGATCCTGCGCCTCTTCCGCCTCGACCTCTTCGCGGCTGAGGTAGGTCGTCGGCACATCCGCCCCGGCATGGCCGTAGAGCCGGATCGTGCGCAGGTGCAGGAAGGCGGGCTTGCGGCGGCGGCGGACGTAGTCGGCCGCTTCCTGTGCCACGGCATAAGCGTCGTAAAGGTCGAGCCCGTCGGCCTTGAAATACCGCAGCCCCGGACGCTGCGAGAAGGTCGCCTCGATCCAGCCCTTCGGCGTCTTGGTCGAGATGCCGATGCCGTTGTCCTCGCAGACGAAGAGAAGCGGCAGCGGGATCGACTGGTAGGAGGTCCATTGCGCGGTGTTGAACGCGCCTTGAGCCGTCGAATGGTTGGCCGAGGCATCGCCGAAGGAGCACATCACCACCGCATCCTCGGCCAGCAGCGCATGCTCGGGCCGGAACCGGCGCGACGCCCCCACCGAATAGGCCGCGCCGACCGCCTTGGGCAGATGCGAGGCGATGGTCGAGGTCTGCGGCGGGATCATCAGCGCCCGCGACCCCAGCACCTTGTGCCGCCCACCCGAGATCGGGTCGTCGGACGACGAGGCGAAGGACAGAAGCATGTCCCAGGCCGGGGTCTGGCCCGGCACCTGCATCGAGCGGGCAATCTGGAAAGCGGCATCGCGGTAATGGAGGAAGGCCATGTCGCCGGGACGCAGGGCCCAGGCCACCGCCGCCATCCCTTCATGCCCCGAAGAGCCGATGGTATAGAACCCCTGCCCCGCCTTCTGCATCGCCCGGCTGGTCCGGTCCAGCGCCCGCGTCAGGCAGCCCGCGCGAAAGAGCGCCACCGCATCCTCGCGCGACAGGCGGCCAACAGGCGCCCGGCCAGCGGGGAAATCCCCCGCCGCCACCCGACGGCGGAAGTTCTCGTGCACAATCTCCGCGCGGTCCATCAGTTCAGTCCTTCAGACGGCGCTCAGCCAATGTCGAAGCTCACACCCTGCGCCA
>NZ_JAKENF010000012.1 GCF_021491355.1 Alitabrizicola rongguiensis
TCGCAATCGGCGATCA
This sequence comes from Alitabrizicola rongguiensis, assembly GCF_021491355.1. Taxonomy (GTDB): domain Bacteria; phylum Pseudomonadota; class Alphaproteobacteria; order Rhodobacterales; family Rhodobacteraceae; genus Aliitabrizicola; species Aliitabrizicola rongguiensis. Next base: position 17 of record NZ_JAKENF010000012.1, read on the forward strand.
TGGCTCGATCCACCTCGCCGGCGTCGCGGCCAGCGCCGTCACGGCAGATGACTTCCTCTTCGTCTGAAGGCCTCGACACGGTGTGGTCATTTCTGAACCGTCTCGGTTTTGCAAGGAACTTGTGGGCGACGATGATCGCCGCAGTTGGCGGTCATTTGTCCAGTATGTTTGCGCGGATCATCTGTCCGCTTTTCCTTATTTAGTTCGCGTGCCGGGCCAATCAGAAGATCGAGTTGTGGTGCCCTGACAGCACTTCGGGGTGTCCCAGCAGCGATCTATTCGATCATCATTACTCGCCTCTGCTCTTGTATCTCGTCGCGACGCCCGTTGAGCGCCTTGGACATCTACGCTTCGATCAACCGATTGCTGCGGACCCGCATGTCTTGCACCTCGCGAGCAGCGCCCAAGCGACATGCGGCCTTGTTGGCGATGGCCTCAGTGTCGAGGTGCATCGCTTGCGCTCGAGCGACGAGCGGACCCAGGCTCCGGTTCGGGTGCCGGTCATTTCGGCGCGACGGGTGACGGAGGTGGCCCCGACGACCAGTGATCTTCGCAGGCAGCCATTGCCCATTTTCGAGACCCTACCGTGCTGCCCCTTGCCGTCCGATGAACTCTGTCGCGGCACGAGACCGAGCCACGCAGCGAACTGCCGGCCGGATTGGAGCACGCCAGGATCGGACGCGCTGATGGGTGGCGCCGGAGCGGGGATCAGGCCGATGCCGGGGATCGTTTCCAGCCGGAGGCTCGCCTCGTTCTGCTGGTGCCGGGCCATGAAATAGCAAAGGGCGCTGCGACTCCATCGTTGCAGGACGCTACCGGGTACCCTTAGTCACGTTAAGCAAAGTTACATTGTCAGTGCTGCCCGGCGCATATCTGTGCAGCTTTCGCGCTGTCGGATGGGGCCTGTGGCAGTTCACTTTGATGTTCATTGATCTAGATCAATGAATGTTTGTTTTTCCATATCAATACTAGAAAACGTCAAATGGAAACTTCCTTTGTCGTCCGCCGAGGGAATGAGTTGAGTGCCTTTCGGATAACTTCGAAATGTGCAAGCGACATGATGAATTTCAAAAATAGTACACCATCGTTCAATGGTTTGGTCTTTTGTGGTGATAAGGGCTGGCATTGAGTAGGGGGGCGGAATGGCAACGTTCAATGCTTGGGAGGCTGTCAATATCGATAGCCTCGATTTGAACTGGTTTTATCGGTGGTGGTATGATGGGTGGCTACAAGACTCAATCACGATTGATGGAATATACTACGATGATGCTGCGGTAATAAATGGATGGGATGGGTCCAAGGATCTAGGCTTGTGGTTTGGTGGAAGCGGTTTTGGACTTAATGACAATGGGGATATTGTTTCCGGAACTGTCTCAAGCATCGCAAAGTTCAATTGGTTCGGAACCGATATTTGGGTAGTCGAACAGACTTCTGTTCCCGCCGCGGCCGTCTGGAGTGCGATTACTACAGCTGACGGCAATGACGACGTTCAGCTTATGTCTATGGCGTTAGCCGGAAGCGACAGCATTTTCCTTTCGGAATTTTCCGACAAGTGGAATGGTTTCTCGGGAAATGACAGGCTTTATGGATACTCTGGCAACGACACGATTTTCGGTGGCGACGGAAATGACCTCCTGAGCGGCGGCTTGGGCCACGATATGCTTGATGGCGGTGCCGGGAACGACACGATGACCGGCGGCGACGGCAATGACAGCTACTACGTGGATAGCACC
>NZ_JAKENF010000013.1 GCF_021491355.1 Alitabrizicola rongguiensis
CGTCTCGGCCACGACATCGCCCGCGCTGTCGACGTAATAGCTGTCGTTCCCGTCCCCGCCGACCATCGTGTCGTTGCCGCCACCGCCGTTGAGGATGTCATTGCCGGCGCCACCGCTCAGCCGGTTGGCACCGCTGTTGCCAGTCAAATTATCGGCGAAGGCTGACCCTGCCAGGTTCTCGATGCTGACCAGCGTGTCCAAACCCGAACCGCCCGTCGCCTGGGCAACTGTCAGTGCAAGGTTCACCTTCACCCCGGTGGAGGTCCCGGAATAGGACGCCGTGTCGATCCCCGCCCCGCCGTTCAGCACGTTGTTGCCGTCCCCGGCGAACAGGGTGTTGTTCAGCGCATTGCCCGTGAGGTTTGCAGCCCCGGCCGACAGGATCCGCCCCTCCTCGACATTGGCTGTCAACGTGTAGGTCGCGAGCAGGGAGTTCACCCGGTCGATCCCGCCGCTCGCGGCGACAACACTGGTCTCGGTCACGACATCGCCGGCGTTGTCCACGATGTAGAGGTCGTTGCCGTCACCGCCGACCATCGTGTCGCGGCCCGCGCCGCCGTCCAGCGTGTCGGCCCCGGCATTCCCGGTCAACCGGTTCGCCAACCCGTCGCCGGTCAGCGCATCGGCATAGGCCGACCCTGCCAGGTTCTCGATGCTGACCAGCGTGTCCGACCCCGAACTGCCGGTGGCCTGCGGTCCTGCAATCGCCAGCGAGACCGACACCGCCCCCGCTGCATAAAGGTAGGAGGCTGTATCGTTGCCGAGATCCCCGTCGACAACATTATCCCCCGCCCCGGCATAGAGCGTGTTGCCAAGGCCGTTCCCGGTCAGGTCCGCGGCGCCAGAGGACAGCACTCGACCGTCCTCGATATTGGCCTCGAGCGTATAGGCCGCAAGCCGCGAGTTCACCCGGTCGACCCCGCCCGTCGCCGCGACGGCATTGGTCTCGGACACGACATCCCCGGAGCGGTCGACCGTGTAGATATCATTGCCGTCGCCGCCGGCCTGGGTGTCGTCGCCGGCACCGCCATTCAACGTGTCGTTGCCGGCGCCGCCACTCAGCCGGTT
>NZ_JAKENF010000001.1 GCF_021491355.1 Alitabrizicola rongguiensis
ACCCGACGGCGGAAGTTCTCGTGCACAATCTCCGCGCGGTCCATCAGTTCAGTCCTTCAGACGGCGCTCAGCCAATGTCGAAGCTCACACCCTGCGCCAGCGGCAGGTCGGCGGAATAGTTGATCGTGTTGGTGGCGCGGCGCATGTAGGCCTTCCACGCATCCGAGCCGCTTTCGCGCCCGCCGCCGGTTTCCTTCTCGCCACCGAAGGCGCCGCCGATCTCGGCGCCCGAGGTGCCGATGTTGACGTTGGCGATGCCGCAATCCGATCCGGCGGCCGACAGGAACTGCTCTGCCTCGCGCATGTCCCGGGTAAAGACCGACGAGGAGAGGCCCGCCGCCACCGCATTGTGCTTTTCCAGCACATCGGTGAAGTCGGTGTAGCGCATGACGTAGAGGATCGGCGCGAAGGTTTCCTCCATCACCGGGCCCTTCTGTTCGGGCATCTCGACCAGCGCCGGCTTGGCATAGTAGGCGTCGGGGTGGTTCGTCTCATACCGCCCGCCGCCATGCACGGTGCCGCCCGCGGCCTTGGCCGCCTTCAGCGCCGCTTCCATCCGCTCGAAGGCGGCGCCGTCGATCAGCGGGCCGACCAGCGCGCCGGTTTCCAGCGGGTTGCCGACCGAGACCGAGGCGAAAGCTGCCTTCAGACGCGGCACGAAGGCGTCGTAGATCGAGTCATGCACGAACGTCCGGCGCATCGTGGTGCACCGCTGGCCAGCGGTGCCCATGGCGGCGAAGGCCACGCCGCGGATCGCCAGTTCCTGATCGGCCGAGGGGCAGATGATGCCGGCATTGTTGCCGCCGAGTTCCAAGATCACCCGGCCAAAGCGCGCGGCCACTACAGGCGCCACCGCCCGGCCCATGCGGGTCGATCCGGTCGCCGAGATCAGCGCGACGTCCTTGTGGGCAACCAGTTTCTCGCCAAGTGCCGGGCCGCCGATCACGACTTGGCTCAGGCCCTCGGGCGCGGTGCCGAAACGAGCCAGGGCGCGCTCGAAAATGGCCTGCGATGCCAGCGCGGTCAGCGGGGTCTTTTCCGACGGCTTCCAAACGACCGGGTTGCCGCAGACGAGCGCCAGCGCGGCGTTCCAGGACCAAACGGCGACGGGGAAGTTGAAGGCCGAGATCACGCCGACGACGCCGAGCGGATGCCAGGTTTCCATCATGCGGTGGCCCGGACGTTCCGAGGCGATGGTCAGGCCGTAAAGCTGGCGCGACAGGCCCACGGCGAAGTCGCAGATGTCGATCATCTCCTGTACTTCGCCCGCGCCTTCCGAGGCGCTCTTGCCGACCTCGAGCGAGACGAGTTTCGCAAGCTCGGTCTTGGACGCGCGCAGTTCCTCGCCCAGCAGTCGCACGAGTTCGCCCCGGCGCGGCGCGGGAACCACGCGCCAGTCGAAGAAGGCCTTGCGGGCGCGGGCGATCACCGGATCGAGCTGGGCCGGGGTCATCTCGCCAAGTCCGGCCAGAACTTCACCGGTCAGGGGGCTTTTCACCGCGATCGCGGGCTTGTCCTGCTTGGGCAGCTTGACCCTCAGCTTTGCCAGAATGTCCTGCGCTTCGTCCGCGTATGTCTTGCCCATGATCGACTCCCCTCGGGTTTTCGCGGCGCACCCTAGCACCGGGATCCGATGGATGCCATTGACGCCTTCTGCAGAGTTCATGCACTCTGCGCATCAAGACGCGGCCGATCCTGATGCTTTGGCAGGAGCACGGGGCCAAGTTCATCGAGTTGCACAATGACCCTCAGCCGTTCCCTTGTTCCCGACCTTGTCGCGCTCCAGGCCTTCGTCACAGTCGCCCGTTATGGCAGCGTCACGCAGGCGGCGGCGGAGCTGAACCTGTCTCAGGGCGCGGTCAGCCGCCAGATCAAGGAGCTGGAAGGGCGGCTCGGGCTTCTCCTGTTCGAGCGGGTCCGCCAGCGGGTTATCCTGTCGGAAAACGGCCGCCGCCTTCTGCCTGAGGCGCAGGCCCTGCTCGCCCAGGCCGAGGCGCTGACCATGACCGCACTTGGCATCCGCAACCTCGAAGGCGTGCTGCGGGTTGCGACGCTGCCGACCTTCGGCACGCATTGGCTGCTGCCGCGCCTGCCGCGATTCCTCGAACGCAACCCTCGCATCCAGGTCGTGCTTGGCTCGCGGATTGACCCGTTCGACCTGACCCGCGACCGGTTCGACCTTGCCATTCATTACGGCCGTCCGGTCTGGGCGGGCGGGGTCTGCACCTTCCTTTGCCGGGAACGAGTTCTGCCCGTCATCTCGCCCGAGGGCCGGGCGCGCATGGGAATCGGAGCGGCCCCGTCGGCGGCCGAGATCGCGCGGCTGCCGCTTCTTCACCTCGAATCCCGCCCCCGCCTCTGGGACGGCTGGCTGCGCGACGCGGGGGTCGAGGATTCGGCGGCCTTCGAAGGCCATCGCTTCGACCTTTTCGCCATGGTGATCGAGGCGGCGCGGGCCGGGGTCGGGATCGGGCTTGTGCCGACCTACCTCGTCGAGCGCGACCTTGCCGGCGGCGAACTTGTCCCGCTCGCACCCGTCCGCGACCAGACGGACGGCGCCTATTACACGGTCCTGCCCGAGGACGCGGCAACCTCGGCCCTGTCCGGCGCTTTCCGAAGCTGGATGATGGAGGAGGTCGAGAAACGCCCTTCCTCGTGACAGGTCACTGTCGGATCGAGCGATCCACTACGGCCGAGAGCCGGCGGAAACCGCGCATCTGGTCCTTTTCCTCGACAGCAGCAAAGCCGAAGACCAACCCCTGCAACGGGTTGCCGTGCCGGTACTGCATCGACAGGGGCGACACGTTCACACCATCCCGCCCGGCGCGCGCCGCAACCTCTCGGTCATCGACCGGGTAGAGGAACCGCGCCACCTGCTGGATACCGGTATCGGCGCGGGACAGCACCATCGACGCCCCGAGGAACCGGTCAAAAAGGGCAAAGAATGTCTCGCGCCGGTGCGCGTACAGGCGCCGGGTCCGGCGCAGGTGGCGGGCGAAATGCCCCTCTGCCACGAAATCCGCCAGCGCCGCCTGGGTCAGGAGCGGCGCGAAATGCCCCGTGGCGCTGAGCGCGGCCTTCACCGGGGCCAGCAGTGCAGGCGGCAGGACGACATAACCGAGGCGCATGGCGGGAAAGAGGATCTTGGCGAAGGTGCCGACGAAGATCGTGCGCTCGCCCGAGGATACCCCCTGCAGCGCCGGGATAGGCTGGCCCTGAAAGCGATATTCGCTGTCGTAGTCATCCTCGATCAGCCAGGCGCCCCACCGGTCCGACAGACGCAACAGGTCAAGCCGCTGGCCCATCGACATGGTCAGCCCAAGCGGATGGTGGCAGGACGGCGTGACGAAGATCGCCCGCGGCGGACCACCCTCGGGCGGATCCAGATCCCAGCCGGCATCGCCCACCCGCAGGGGCAAAAGCCGAGCCCCGGCGGACAGGAAGGCGGCGGCAGCGCCGTAATAGCCCGGCTCCTCCATCCAGACCGAGTCGCCGGGGTCAAGGAGCAGCCGCGCGATCAGGTCGAAGGCCGATTGCGCCCCGTTGGTGACAACCACCTGATCCGGCGTGCAGATCACCCCGCGTGAGGCAGACAGATAGCGGGCGATCGCCTCGCGCAGCTCCGGATAGCCGGTCACGTAATAGGTGCCGAACAGATCGCTCCGCGCCGCCTTGGCGCGCCGGGTCAGCAGGCGTGACCAGGTGTTGAAGGGGAACTGGCCGACATCGGGCAGGCCGGGGTGAAAGGCCGTCGCCCCCGGTTCGCCGTGGTGATAGGGCTGGTCGGCCATGACCCTGCCGCGCGCTGAAAGCCGGACGTCCTGCGGCGGCGCGAGGCCCTTTCCCTGCCCCAACGCCAGGTCGCGGACGACCGGCGGAACACCCGGCCCGGTCTGCAGGAAACCCTCGAGGGCAAGCTGTTCATAGGCAGCGATCACCGTATTCCGCCCCAGCAGCAGATCCTGCGCCAAGGCACGCGTCGAAGGCAGCGCCATGCCCGGCGTAAGGTGGCGCGCTTCGATCAACCCGCGCAGGCGCTGGTAGAGTTGCTGGTGCAGCGGCACCCGGCTGTCGCGATCAAGTGCGATGCTCTCTAGGGCGAACCCTGTGGTCAAAGTGGTTCCTCAAAATCGTGGTGATCTGGTTCTAATTCAGGAACCAGATCGGCGCTAGCATTCCTTCATCGGATCAGGGGGGACCCAACGGAATGTCACGGCTGAAGGTGGGCGTCATCGGTGCAGGTGGTGTGGCTCAGGTCGAGCACATCCCGAACCTGCTGCGCCTGCCGGCATTGTTTGATCTAAAGGTCGCTGCCGATCCTTCCTCCACATCGCGCGATTTCGTCTCTGGCCGCTACGGCGTCCCGACCGTTGCAGATCCGGCGGAGTTGCTGGCGATGCCGCTCGATGCCGTCGTCATCGCCTCGCCCGATGCCCTGCATTATGCCCATGTCTCGGCGGCGCTCGATGCGGGCCTGCACGTCTTCTGCGAGAAGCCGCTCTGCTATGCGTCCGAAGATATCCTGAAGCTCGCCGCGCAGCGCGACAGGGCCGGTCGCGTCCTCCAAGCCGGCTATATGAAGCGCTTCGACCCGAGCTATGAGGCTTTGCTGGCCCGCCTGCCTGACCAGTCTGGCACGCTCTTGCAGGTGGCAGTTGAAGTCTATGATCCGGACGCGGCCCCCTTCATCCGCCATCACGAATGGCAGCTTGGGTCGGACCTGCCGCCCGAGGCAGGGCAGGCTCTGCGCGCGATGCAGGCCGAGCAGGTTGCGCGTGCGGTCAAGGTGCCGTTGGACGAGACCGGTTTCCGCGGATTCTGCGCCGCCTATGCCTCGTCCATCGTCCATGACGTGAATGCGGTGCATGGAATTCTCGACGCGCTTGGCACGACGGTGGACGGCGTAACCGGCGCGGCGCTGTTTGCCGGGGGGATCGGCGGACAGGGCGCGGTCAGCCTGAACGGCGGCGCGGCACTCTGGACTATGTCGCATCTCACCACGCCTTCCCTGCCACATTACTCCGAGCGGATCACGCTGACCTTCGAAGGCTCGGCGCTGGAGCTCGAATTCCCCTCGCCCTGGCTGAACCACGCACCGACCCGGCTGACGGAACGCCGCGGGCATGGGCTGACGTTGCAGTCGACGGATATCCGGACAGGATATGAAGAGGCCTTCGTCGAGGAACTGATGGGCTTCCACCGCGCGATCTGCGGGCAGGAGGCCGTGCGCAACACCGCCGAGGCGGCGGCGCGGGACATGGACCTGCTCGCCGGTCTCGCCGCCTGGCACATGACCCATAATGCAAGGAAAGGCTGACACATGAGCGTGCGCATCGGGATCAACCCGATCACCTGGACCAACGACGACGTGCCGGAACTGGGCGGCGACACCCCGCTGGAAACCTGCCTGTCGGAGACGAAACAGGCGGGCTACGCCGGAACCGAGCTTGGGGGCAAGTTTCCCCGCGACTCCAAGGTTCTGGGGCCGATCCTTGACAGCTACGGCCTCTCCCTCGTCTCCGGCTGGTATGACGGTCGCTGTGACGAGAAATCGGTCGAGGAGGAATTCGAGGCCATCACCCCGCACCTGACCCTGCTGCGTGATCTGGGCGCGACCCATGTCGTCTATGCCGACACCTCGCGCGGACGGCACGGGGCGATCTGGGGGCCAATCTCGCAGCGCCCGGCCTTGAGCGCGGCGGAATGGCCGACCTATGGGAAAAAGCTCACGGCGCTGGCCGAACGCTTCGCCGATTTCGGCGTGCGCATGGCCTTCCATCACCACATGGGCACCATCGTCGAGACCGACGAGGAAGTGGGCCTGATGATGCAGCACACCGGCGAGGCGGTCGGGCTGCTCTACGACACCGGCCATTCGATCTTCTCAGGCGGCGATCCGGTGGCGCTGCTGCGCAAGCACGTGAAGCGCGTCGTGCATGTCCATTGCAAGGACGCCCGTCCCGACATCCTGAAAAAGGCGCGGGCCGAGGACATGAGTTTCATGGGCGCGGTGATGGAGGGTATCTTCACCGTGCCGGGCGACGGCATCATCGACTATCCGACCATTCTGAAGATCCTGCATGATGCGGGCTATTCCGGCTGGCTGGTGGTCGAGGCGGAACAGGACCCCAAGAAGGCCCATCCGCTGACCTATGCGACCCTGGGGTTCCAGAACCTCTCTCGCATGGCCAAGGAGGCAGGGTTCACCGTTACGGGTTGAGGGGCCGGCAAGAGCACCAACACCAAGCGAAAGCCTGCCGGACCAATCCGGCCGGCTCCAACCACAGGGAGACGAAGACAATGTTCGAACGGATCAAGTTCGTGCCCGCGGCCGTTGCCGCCCTTGGCCTCCTGGCCGGGGCCGCCTCTGCCGAGGGTCTGAAGGCGGCGGCCGACGTGAAAATCGCGGTCGTCGTGCACGGCAACTCCTCCGACGCCTACTGGTCGGTCGTGAAGCGCGGGGTCGATGACGCCGCCGCCGCGACCGGCGCGCAGGTGCAGTACATCGCGCCGCAGGTCTTCGACTCGGTCGAACAGGCGCGCCTGATCGAGGCGGCCGTGGCAACCAAGCCAGACGGCCTCGTGATCTCGATCCCCGACAAGGATGCGCTTGCCACAGCCGTCAAGTCGGCAGTCGATGCCGGCATTCCGGTCGTCAACATCGACTCGGGTGAACCTGAAGGCGCCGAGCTTGGCGTGCCGCTCTATGTTGGCACGACCTCGGAATACAAGGCCGGCATCAAGGCGGGCGAGAAGCTGGCAGCAGCCGGTATCCTCAAGGTTGCCTGCATCAACCACGAGGTCGGCAACATCAGCCTCGACCAGCGCTGCCAGGGCATCGCCGACGGGCTGAAGGCATCGAACGGCACCTCAGAAGTGGTGGCCGTGTCGCAGGACCCCGGCGACGTGACCCGCCGGGTCGAGGCCTATCTCGCCTCGCATCCTGACACCCAGGCGGTCTTCGCCACCGGCACCGCCGGGGCCAACCCGCTCATCAAATATTTCGACGAGCAGGACCTGTGGTCGAAGTACAAGCTCTTCACCTATGACCTTGGCCCGGAAATCCTGCAGTCGGTCGCCGACGGCAAGATGGGCTTCGGCATCGACGGGCAGCAATATCTGATGGGCTACCTGCCGGTCGTGCTTCTGGTGCAGAATGCCACACACGGGCTGATGGTGCAGAACAACATCTACACTGGCCCGCTGTTCGTCGACTCGCCGGAAAAGGCCAAGGCGATCCAAGTGCTCTCCAAGGAAGGGACGCGCTAAGGCGCCCCTTCCTTATCCTCCGGGGGCGGGATCTCCACCCCGCCCCCGGCCCACCTACCGGGACCAGAGACCAGTCAGATGACCGATGCACCGACCCCTCCGCCTGCGGCGGCGGCCCAAGGCCGCGCACCCGAGATCACGCGGAAATCCCTTGACCGGCCCGATGAGCGCGTCGCTAAGGCCTCGGCCTTTACCCGCCTGATGCGCCGCCCCGAAGCCGGGGTCGTGCTGGGACTGATTGCCACTTTCCTCGTCTTTGCCGTCCTGCCGGGGGCTGCCTCGCTCTACTCGCTCCAAGGGGCGATGACCTTCCTGACCCTGTCGGCAGAGCTGGGCATCCTGGCCGCCGCCGTGGCGCTTCTCATCATCGCGGGAGAGTTCGACCTGTCCATCGGTTCGATGGTGGGTTTCGCCGGGATCGTGATCGGGCTTCTGGTCACGCAGCTTGCCTGGCCCCTTTGGGCCTCGATCGGGGCGGCCTTTGCGGTGGCGGTGCTGGTCGGCTACCTGAACGGCTACATAACCGTGAAGACGCGGCTGCCGTCCTTCATCGTGACGCTCGCTTCACTGTTCATCCTGCGCGGCCTTTCGATCGGCATCACCCGCGCGGTGACGGGGCGAACGCAGATCCCCTACATCCTCGACAACCCGCCCGATCCGTGGACGGCGGCGATTTTCAACGGCCATGTCCTGACCGGCCTGTTCCAGTGGATGGGCACCCAGGGCTGGATTGCGACGAAGGGCGACGGCATGCCCTTCGTGCCGGGCATCCCGATGTCGATCGTCTGGTGGATCGCTGTCACCTGCCTCGCGGGCTGGGTGCTGACCCAGACGAAGTTCGGCAACTGGATCTACGCCTCGGGCGGCGATGCCACGGTGGCGCGCAATGTCGGCGTGCCGGTGGCGCGGGTGAAGATCACCCTCTTCATCGTGACCGCCGTGGCCGCCACACTGCTTGCCACCATTCAGGTGATGGAGGCCGGGTCCGCCGATACCGTGCGCGGCACCCAGAAGGAATTCGAGGCGATCATCGCCGCCGTCATCGGTGGGGTTCTCCTGACCGGGGGCTACGGCACGGTTCTGGGCGCGGCCTTCGGCGCGCTGATCTTCGGCCTCGTCCAGATGGGCATCTTCTATACCGGGATCGACACAGACTGGTTCAAGGTCTTCCTTGGCCTCGTGATCCTTGCCGCCGTGCTGGTCAACAACTACGGGCGCGCCCGCGCCCTTGGCGAAAGGGTCGAGTCATGACCACGCCTGCAATCGAACTTCGCAACGTCTCCAAGCGCTTCGGCTCGGTCATCGCACTGAATGACGTGTCGATTGCCGTCAATCCCGGCGAGGTGCACTGCCTGCTGGGCGACAACGGCGCGGGGAAATCGACGCTCATCAAGATCCTATCGGGCGTCCACCGCCCAAGTGACGGTCAGATCCTGCTCAGCGGCGAGCCGGTCGTGTTCCGCTCGCCGCGCGATGCGACCGACGCAGGCGTGGCGACGGTTTTCCAGGATCTTGGCCTGATCCCGCTGATGTCGATCGCGCGGAACTTCTTCCTCGGGCGAGAGCCAGAAAAGGGCATCTTCCCGTTCCGTCGCTTCGACCTCGACCATGCCAACAAGATCGCCAGACAGGCGCTGATCGATGTGGGCATCCAGGTGCGTGACCCATCACAGGCGGTGGGCACCCTGTCGGGGGGTGAGCGGCAGTCGGTCGCCATCGCTCGGGCCATCCATTTCGGCGCGAAGGTGCTGATCCTCGACGAACCGACCTCGGCGCTTGGCGTCCATCAGGCGGCGATGGTGCTGAAATTCGTCATAGAGGCCCGGTTGCGGGGCCTGGCGGTGATCTTCATCACGCACAATATCAGTCATGCCTTTCCGGTCGCCGACAAGTTCACCCTGCTCAACCGGGGCACCTCGAAAGGAACCTACGCCAAGTCCGACATCACCCGCGAGGAGGTCGTGCGCATCATGTCGGGCGGCGAGGACATGGCTGCCGTGGAGCGCGAGATCGAGGATCTGCTGGAGAAGGCACGATGACTGACGCACGCCGCGTCGTGATCCATGCCGACGACCTTGGCATGAGCCACGGCGCGAATGCTGCTTTCGCCGAGCTTTGGGATCTGGGCACCCTGACCTCGGGCTCCGTCATGGTGCCTTGCCCGTGGTTTCCCGAACTGTCCGCAATGGCCCGTGCCCGCCCGGAGCTGGATGTGGGGGTGCATCTGACCCTGACCAGCGAGATGAAGGGCTATCGATGGCGGCCCCTGACCCGGCCCCCGGCCTCGGCCGGGCTGACGGATGCCGAAGGGTTCTTCCATCCCGATGTGCCGACACTGCGCGCCCGGGCCCATCCCGAGGCGGTCGAGGCGGAGCTGCGCGCCCAGATCGACGCCGCACTCGGGGCCGGGATCGACGTGACCCATCTCGACGACCACATGGGCGCGGTGCTGGCCCCGGAATTCGCCGAGATCTACGCGGGGATCGCCGCCGACTACCGCCTGCCGCCCCTCTTCTGCGCAAACCTCGCGGCCTATGGCGGCCAGCACAACATGACCGGCATTGGCGCCGACGCCTTTGCACCGGGGGTCGAGATCGCCCGCGCCCTTGGCTTCGAGATCTTCGACCGGATTGCCGAAAGCGACTGGCGCCCCTCGGCCCCGCCTGACCTTGCCTATCGCCAGCTTCTGTCGGCGATCGAGCCGGGCCTGACCTTCCTGGCGCTACATTTCACCAAGCCGGGCGAGATCGAGGCCATCGACCCCGGTTTCCACCATATCCGCCGCGCGGAATACGACCTGTTTCGCACGCCGGGCTTTGCCGACTGGCTGCATCGGCAGGACGTCACATTCATCGGCATGCGGGACCTGCGCGACAGCTGGCGCGCCCGCCAGACTACCGGAGGACGGACATGGAACGCATCGGCGTCGGCCTGATCGGCACGGGCTTCATGGGGAAATGCCACGCGATGGCCTATGGCGCGGTCCGTGCCGTCTACGGCGACGTGCCGGTGATAGACCGCGTGGCGCTGTGCGACGTCGAGGCGGGCCATGCCGCGAAAAGCGCCTCGGCCTGGGGGTTCGCCCGATCGACGACCGACTGGCGCGACCTGCTGGCGGACCCATCGATCGACCTGATCTCGATCACTTCGCCCAACGGGCTGCACCGCGAGATGGCGGTGGCGGCGCTGGAGGCTGGCAAGCATGTGTGGTGTGAAAAACCCATGGCGCTGACCATGGCCGATGCGCAAGCGATGACCGATGCCGCGGCAAGGTCCGGCAAGGGGACTGCACTCGGGTATGCCTATCTGCAGAACCCGGCCTTGCAGGAAGCGCGCCGCCTGATCGCCGAGGGTGCCATCGGCACCCCCTTCGATTTCCGCGGCTCGGTCGACGAGGATTACATGGCCGATCCCGCCCTGCCCTGGTCCTGGCGGCTGAAGGCGAAGGAGGCCGGCCTTGGCACCTTGGGCGATCTGACCGTGCATCTGATCTCGCTTGCCCGGACGTTGATGGGCGAGATCGCGAGCCTTACCGCGATGGTGGACACGGTGCATGTCGAACGCCCCCTGCCCCAGGGCGGAACGGCCCAGGTCGAAAATGACGACATCGCCCACGCCCTTGTCCGTTTCGCTTCTGGCGCGCGGGGAACGATGACCTCCAGCCGGATCGCCCACGGCCGCAAGAACGGCCTGCGGGTCGAGGTGCATGGATCGAAGGGAATGCTCTGGCTCGACAATGAGCGGATGAACGAACTGAATCTCTACATCGCCGAAGGCCCACCGGAATCCCGAGGCTTTCGGCGTATCCTTTCCGGTCCGCTGCATGGCGACTATGCCCGGCTCTGCCCCGCCCCAGGGCATGGCCTTGGCTTCAACGAACTGAAGGTGATCGAGCTGGCCGAACTCGTGAAGGCAATACGGGGCGAACCGTCTCGATCCATCGGATTCGCCGAAGGACTGAAGATCGAGGCGACCATTCACGCCTTTGCCCGCTCGGCGGAGACCGGGCTTTGGGTCAAGACGGGCTGACCCGCCGTCTGGCCGCCCGAAACGCACAGCCGGAAGGCATTCGCACAGCGAATGGGCGCCTTTGCCCTGTCTTCGGGATTTTCGAGTGATGCCAATAGGTTACGCCGCATTGCAGCATTAACCAGATACTGCAGACTTTTCTTTACCGCCACCTGCCACGCCGCAATCATCGCCTTACCGGGCCACAGTCCTGCCATCCGCGGGCTTGAGACTGGGAACGGGAGGAGACCGGAAAGGCAATGCGGAGACCGAGGCGCAAGACATGGTGGTAAGGCCAGACGGAGAGGAATTCCGCTCTGGCCCACCGGGGCGGCCGACACGGACCGAGGTTGCGGGCATGCAGGATGCGCGCGGCCTCCTGACGGCCTATTGGCGGTCGGACGTTCGTGGCGTGGCCTGGGCCCACACCATCGTCATCGCCCTTCTGACTTGGCTGATCGCCAAGGTCGGCATCTGGATCGCCGAAAGCGCAGGCGCCTTCGAAAGCGCCAAGGCCACCTACCGCACGCCGGGAAACCTCTATCCTTTCAATGCCTTCGTGCAGGCCGGAACCATGCTGATGACGATGATCACGCTCAGCATCGTCGCAATCGCCTTCCGCCACTACCTCGCGCAGAACCTCCACCGCCGCTGGCGCGCCTGGCTGAACGAGCAGTTCACTCGTGCGACGCTTTCGGACCGCAACGTCATACTGAACATCCAGTCGGACCCCAAGCTCGACAGCCTCGACCAGCGCCAGCAGGAATGCATCAAGGGACTGACCGGCAGCTTCATCGGGCTCGCCATCGGGATCGCCACCGTGGCCGCCAGCGCCTTCGAGGTCTCGCGCAAGCTGTGGCAGATCTCGACCCCGATCGAACAGGCCCCCGCCTTGGGCCATGCCGGGTCCTTTGCGCTGACGCTTGGCGTGATCGTTCCCTTCGCGCTGCTCTGCACCTGGGGCTTCTCGCGCATCGGCCAGGTCATGCGCGGCGTCAACCGCCAGTTTCAGGAGGCCGAGGGCGCCTTCCGGGGCGAGCTCAACACCATGTTCCGCCGCGCCTCGCAGATCACCGCGTCGGATGGCGAGCGGGTGCAGGGCAAGATCAATCGGCGCCTCTACTCTGCCATCGACCAGGTCTGGTTCCGCAACAACGTGCTGAACGCGGGCTTCATCGGGCTGAACGACTTCTACAACACCTTCTCGCTGCAGATCCTCGCCTCGGTCCTGGCCCTGCCCGCCTATGCCCAAGGCCAGATCGACTTTCAGACCTACATCACCACCGCCGCGCTCGTCGGCCAGTTGACCGGCGGCTTTTCCTGGCTCATCAACGTCACCCCCGCCCTGTCCAGCCTGAACGCCGACATCGACCGGGTCACCGAATATGCCGCCGCTATCGAGCGGGTTCAGGACGTACGCGATTACTTCCAGTCCACCGGCATCCACGACTTCCGCTACCGAACCCATGAAAGCGGCAAGGGCATCGTGGTGCGCAAGCTGGAACTCATGCATGCCGGCAAGGACGCCCAGCCTTTCCTGCGGATGGAGGGCGAAAGCCTAAGGTTCCCCGCCGGCAGCTGGACGGCCCTGGTCGGCGCCTCGGGCAGCGGCAAGACCTCGTTCCTGAACGCGCTGATGGGGCAGAAGGACTATGGCCGCGCCGTGGTTTTCCTGCCCGATGGTCGCAAGCCCTTCTACGCCTTCCAGGACCAGCGCATCCCCGACACGACGCTGAAGCAGCTGATCTGCGGGTCCGAAGACGAGGACAGCTTCGACGATATCGAGGTGGCCGCGGTTCTGGCGCAGGCCGGGCTCGGATCGCCCGATTTCCTGCGGGCGATGAACGAGCGCACCTGCAACGGTCGCCCCTGGGAGCGAGCGCTGTCAGGAGGGCAGAAGAAGCGCATCATCCTTGCGCGGCTGCTTCTCCTGAAACCCGAGGTCGCCTTCCTTGACGAGACGACGGCAGGGCTCGACCCCGGTGCACAGCGCGAATTCTATACTTTGCTCAAGGCCTATTGTCCGGGCCTGACCGTGATCGGCAGTATCCACAACCGGATGATGCCGGTACTTGGTGACGGAAGCCCGGTCTTCGATCAGATTGCAGAGATTGAAGGGGGCATCATCTCGCTCCGCCGCTATGTGGACGCACATGATGTCCGGGCCGAGGTCGTGGCCCTGCATCCGACCCAACCCAAGAACGAGGCACGGGCATAAATGACTGACAGGGCCGCCGCCGAAACCTTCATTGACGCGCTGCTGAAGCGGATGACCCTCGACGAGAAGATCGGGCAGCTCAACTATCCGGGCGGGTCGGGGATCGACACGACCGGGGTTTCCGACTCGGTAGACAGTGAAACGCTGATCCGCCGCGGCCAGGTCGGCGGCGTCTCGGCCGGGGCGAATGCAGAAGAGCGCCGCGCCCTGCAGGAACTTGCGATCAGCGAAGGTCCTAGCGGCGTACCCCTGTTCTTCGGTCGCGACTGCGTCCAGCGCTACCGCACCGGGGGGCCTATCCCGTTCGGGCTGTCCTGCAGCTGGGACCTCGACCTGATCCGGCGGATCAACGAGATGTGCGCGCGCGAGGCGCGGGCGGATGGCGTCAACATCAACTGGTCGCCAATGATCGACATCACCTACGATGCCCGGTGGGGCCGCGTGGCGGAAGGCAATGGCGAGTTTCCTTACCTCGGCATGAAGATCGCCGAAACCATCGTGCGCGCCTATGAGGGACCGGATGGCGACATCGCCCAGCCCGACCGCTTCATCGCCACCCTGAAGCATTTCGCCGGCTACGGTCTGGCGCAGGCGGGGCGGGACTATGCCGGGGTCGAAGTCAGCCCCGCCACACTTTGCCGGATCATGGAGCCGTTCCGCGCCGGGATCGAGGCGGGCGCAGGCGCGATCATGGTCTCTTTCAACACCGTCAACGACGTGCCCGCGACGGCGAATATGGCCCTGCTGCGTGACGTGCTGAAGGGCCGGTTCGGCTTTGACGGCCTGATCGTCACCGACTTCACCGCCATCGACCCCGAACTGGTCAACCACGGCATCGCCGCCAACGGCCGCGAGGCGGCCTATCTGGCGTTCAAGGCCGGGGTGCATGTCGACCTGGTCAGCCAGGCCTTCGTGAAATACCTGCGCGGCCTTGTCGAGGAAGGCCAGCGCACGCCGGAGGCGTTCCATGTCGAGGGCAGCGCCTTCCGCTTTGGCCCGGTCACCGAGGCGGAAGTGACCGACCGCTGCCGCGACATCCTTCGGGCGAAGTGGCGGCTTGGCCTGTTCCATGACCCCTATCTCGGCATGGAGCCCGCCCGGCGCAGTGTCATCTATTCGCGCGAACACGTGGCCCTGGTGCGCGAGGCCGCCGCGAAATCCTGTGTGCTGCTCAAGAACGAGGGCGTCCTGCCCCTGTCGCCTGCCATCGCG
Source organism: Alitabrizicola rongguiensis (assembly GCF_021491355.1). Lineage (GTDB taxonomy): Bacteria > Pseudomonadota > Alphaproteobacteria > Rhodobacterales > Rhodobacteraceae > Aliitabrizicola > Aliitabrizicola rongguiensis. The sequence goes on from NZ_JAKENF010000001.1 coordinate 14,708, forward strand.
AAGCTCGCGGTGATCGGGCCGCTCGCCGACGACAGGATCGACATGCAGGGAACCTGGGCCATCGACGTACAGCCCGACCATTCGGTCACCGTGCTGGAAGGCATTCGCGCCGCCGTCGGCCCGGCGACACAGGTGTTGCACGCCAAGGGCTGCAACATGGTCGACGATGCAAACATCGCGCGACGGCTCAACGTCCACAATGCGCAGATGCCTTCGGCCGTGATCGGCCCGCTCAGCCCCGAAACGATGCGCACCGAGGCGCTGGAGATGGCCAGCGAGGCCGATGCGATCCTCCTCTGCCTTGGCGAGGCGAAGGAACATGCGGGCGAAAGCTCGACCCGCGCCGACATCACCCTTCCCGGTGCGCAATCGGAGCTGGTCGCGGCGATCTCGGCCTTGGCAAGAAAGCAAGGCAAGCCCCTGATCCTCTTGACCATCGCCGGGCGGCCGCTGGCCCTGTCCGCCGAGGTGCCTCAGGTCGATGCCCTGATCTGGAGCGGTCATCCAGGCAACGAGGGCGGCAATGGTCTGGCCGATGTGATCTTCGGCAAGGTCGCGCCCATCGGCCGGCTGAGCCAGGCCTTTCCGCGCAATGTCGGCCAACTGCCGCTGCGGACCGAGGATCTGCCGACCGGCCGGCCGCAGATGGGCGCGGGCGTGGACATTCCCGGAGACACCGAAGTCGACGCGCAGGGCAATCACGTCTTCCGCAAGTTCACGACAGCCACGATCATCGAGGGACCGATCACCCCGCTTTTCCCCGCCGGCTTTGGTCTGACCTATACCGATTTCACCTACGGCGCGCTGAAGGTCAGCAAGACCATGCTTCAGGGCGAGGCGGACGTGCTTAAGGTCACCGTTCCCGTGAGCAACACGGGCAGTCGGGCTGGATCCGAGCTGGTGCAGCTTTACTTGCGCGATCCGGTCGCCACGATCTCGCGCCCCGTGCGCGAGCTCAAGGGTTTCGAGCGGATCGAGCTTGCGCCCGGCGAAACCCGCGAGGTGACCTTCTCGGTCACGACCGAGGCGCTGAAGTTCTGGGCCGGACCGTCGATTTCCGACGTCGTTCATATCTGGGAACCGGGCGCCTTCGACATCATGGTCGGGCCGGATGCCGAGCACGTGCAAACCGTTCGCGTGACCTGGCAGAAATGACCCGCAAGCGTCTGTCGAACAAAGAGCTTCTGGATTTCGCTCAGCGCGAGACCCTGCGGTACTTCACCGACTATGCCCACCCGACCAGCGGCATGGCCCGCGAACGCTTTGGCGGCGACGCGACCTATGACACGCTCGCCACCGTCACGACCGGCGGCACCGGCTTTGGCGTCATGGCGATGATCGCCGGGGCCGAGCGCGGCTTCCTGCCCCGGACCGAGGCCGAGGCGCGGATCGATCGCATTGTGGACTTCCTTGCCAGCTCTCCTCGCTATCGCGGCGCCTTCCCGCATTGGCTGAACGGCGAGACCGGCGCGACCATCGCCTTTTCGAAGAACGACGACGGCGGCGACATCGTCGAGACGGCCTTCCTGATGATGGGACTTCTGACCGCGCGGCAATGGCTCGGCGCGGAACACAAGACCGCAAGGCTGATTGACCGGCTCTGGCGCGAGGTGGACTGGACGGGGTTCTGCGACGGCCCCGACCGGCTGATGTGGCACTGGAGCCCGCATGTCGAATGGGGGCCGGACCTGCCGATCCGGGGCTGGCACGAAGGACTGATGGCCTATGTTCTAGCCGCCGCCTCGCCCACTCATGCGATCGGGGTCGGCGCCTATGAGCGCGGCTGGAAGAACAGCACGACCTACCTCAACGGGCGCAGCTACCACCATATCCGACTGCCGCTCGGGCCCGAACTGGGCGGGCCGCTGTTCTTTTCGCATTACAGTTTCCTCGGGCTCGATCCACGCGGGCTGACCGATGGCGTCACCGATTTCTGGCAACAGAACCGCGCCCATGCCCGGATCAATCTGGCCCATTGCCGGGCCAATCCGGGGCGGTTCGCAGGCTACGGCCCGGCCTGGGGGCTGACCGCCTGCGACGGACCGGACGGCTACAACGCCTTCTCGCCCACGAATGACCACGGCGTGATCGCGCCGACCGCCGCGCTCGCCTCGCTGCCCTATGCACCGACCGCCTCGATGAAGGCGCTGCGCCATTACCACGAGGATTTCGAAGGTGCGCTGATGGGACCCTACGGCTTCGTCGACAGCTTCTGCCCGGAGCGCAACTGGATTGCCGGCAGCCATATCGCCATCGACCAAGGGCCGATCATCGCCATGATCGAGAATGCCCGGTCTGGGCTGCTTTGGCGGCTCTTCATGTCGGTGCCCGAGGTTCGGGCGGGGCTGACGCGGCTGGGCTTCCGGCTCGCCGCAGTCGCGTAAGTTACGAATTTTCTGCGAAAATTCAGGCGCGACGGTTGAGGATCTCTCCTAGAGAAATCGTCAGAGCGGCCGGAAATCCGCAAGCTGAGTCGACAAGAGCACCGGATCGGGCGGCGGAAGATCAGCGATGAGAAGCGCCGGCGCGTCGCCCGCCCGCGCCAGGATCGCGCCATCGGCATTCACCAGGACCGAGCAGCCGACATAGGCCAGGTCGCCCTCGACCCCGCAGTAATTGGCATAGGCGATGGCAACCGCATGGTTCACAGCCTGCGATGGCACGGTCAGGCGCGGCACATGGATGAAGGGCGTCATGTTCGCCGTCGGGCACAGGATCAGCTCGACTCCCCGGCCCGCCAGATCGCGGATCAGCGGCGCAAATTCGATGTCATAGCAGATCAGGAGTGCACAAATCTTGCCGCCAAGGCGGAACAACGGGATTTCTCGGCCCGGGCGATAGAATCTCGACTCGCGCGGCCCGAACAGTTGCGTCTTGCGGTAAAGCGCCAGCACCGCGCCCGTTGCATCGAGACAGAGGGCGGAGTTGTAGAGTTCGCCGCAAGCGCGCTCAGCCAAGCCAATGGTCAGCCCGCAGCCAGCCGCCTTGGCCAAGGGCGACAGCTCCGCCTGCCATTCCTCTGCCGTGCGGGCGCCGATGCCGGGATCGGCAACGTTGTATCCCGGCAGGAACACCTCGGGGAAGACGGCCATCTCGGCGCCCGCGGCACCGGCGGCGACGAGCATCTGCTTGACTGTTGCGATGCCTTGGGCCAGGTCGCCCTGCGGCGATTGCCCCTGCCAGAGTGCCAGTCTCATGCCGAACCTCCCTCAAGGATGATGCCCTCCGGGCCGGCCACCGTGGTGAAGCCCGGCACCCCCTCGACGATCAGCCGGCGCCAATGCGGGACGGCGACCGGACCCGGCGGGTTGGCGCGCAGCTCTGGGGGGCTGTAGATCTCGACCATGCTTTGCCCGAACTCGAGGAATCCTACCGGGGTTTCGCCCGTGGCGTCGCTCAGCCGATGGGCCGCGACTTCGCGGCAGCCCTGCGCCAGGAAGAACGCCCGCACCGCCCCGAAATCGGCGCAGGCAATGCCGATATGGTCATGGCCCGGCAGACTGGGGCGCGGATCGCCGGGGCGCGCGCAGAACTCGATCCGCGCGCCTTCCGGCCCCTCGAGGAAGACGAAGGCCGCGCCCTTGGTCCAGAATTCGGGGATGAAACGCGGGCCGTCGGGCGTCACCGCCCGATCAAGGTGACCGCCACGGGCAATGGCCGCCTGAAGCGCCGCCGGCACCGCGTCCACGGCGAGCGCAAGATGGTCGATCGGACCGTGGCCGGTGGGGCCAGACACGACCTGTTCCAGCGCGATCACCTGGCTGCCGAGCGCGAGGCGACCGGATGACAAGGCGTCGAAGCCAAAGACTGTGGTCAGCAGCGTCGCAGCCACAGCTGGCTCGCGCAAGGCAAGGACGGGGATCAGCGACGCAGTCACGAGAAACGATCGGGGTTGGGGCCGCAGCGCTCGCCCATGTCGAGCGTGGCCATTGATGCCATCTCAGCTTCGGTCAGTTCGAAACCGAAGAGATCGAGGTTCTCGGCCAGTCCCGCCGCGCGGGTCGAGCGCGGGATGACCGAGCAGCCAAGCTGCAGATGCCAGCGGAGGATGACCTGCGCCGGGCTTTTGCCGGTGCGCTGCGCGAGGCCTTGCACAACCGGATGGTCGAAACTTCGCCGTTCGCCGAGGGGCGTCCAGCTTTGGGTGACGATGCCCATGCGGGCGTGGGCTGCGCGCAGCGCGGCCTGCTGCAGGCGGGGATTGAGCTCGATCTGGTTCAGCGCCGGCGTGACGCCGGTTTCGGCGATGAGCCGCTCCAGATGCGGACTGTGGAAGTTCGAGACACCGATGGACGTCGCCCGCCCTTCCTCACGCAACCGGATGAGGGCGCGCCATGTGTCTACGAACAAGTTCTTGTCCGGACAGGGCCAGTGGATCAGGTAGAGGTCGACACGCTCAAGCCCCAGTCGCTTGAGGCTCGCGTCAAAGGCACGTAGCGCCTTGTCGTAGCCCTGGTCGCTGTTCCAGCACTTCGTCGTCACGAAGATCTCGTCGCGCGGCACGCCCGAGTTGCGGATGCCCTCGCCCTGCCCTTCCTCGTTGCCATAGATCGCGGCACCGTCGACCAGACGGTAGCCGGCCTGAAGCCCTTCGCGAGTGACGCGGGCGGTCTGGTCAGCCGGAACCTGCCACAACCCGAAACCAAGCGCAGGGATGGCATGGCCGTCGTTGAAGGGGATCTTCGGGGTCATCTCTGCGCTCCGGGCAGCCTTGCCACTTGCAGAGGTATCACCGCGTCGGGGCCGCGAAAACCCCGCCGTGCAGGAAGATCAAAGAGCCGGGCCGGGGACGATCTTCGATCCGTCCGAGAAGCGGCTGAGGCGGAAGCGCGAGAGGTCATGGCCAACCGTATTCCCCGCCACCAGATCGGCGACGACCCGGCCGATGCCCGGACCGATGCCGAAGCCGTGCCCGCTCATCCCCGTGGCGATGGTAAGGCCGGGGATCGCCGCGACCCGGTCGATCACCGGGACGACATCGGGCATCGTGTCGATCATGCCCGCCCAAACCGCCTTGAGCTTTGGGCGGCCAAGCGCCGGATAGGCCTTGGCGAAGGCATCCTGGACCCGGCCGATCGTTGCCATATTGGGCTTGGGGTTCAGTACGCGCATCGCCTCGAAGGGCGAGGGCGCGTCCGCCGACCAGCGGCGCGCGGTGGACCAGGCATCGGGGAAGCCCTTGGGTGCCGAGGGGCGAAAGGTGGTCGACCGCCAGTCATTCTTCAGAACCGGCAGGTAGAAGCGGAAAGCGCGGAAGGCGTCCGGCCCGATGAAGAAGTCATGTTCGGCCCCCGGAGCAAGCGTGTAACCGCCATCCATCCGCCGACGGAAAGCGAAGTCGCCGTCGACGGCGGCGCCGGGATAGACTTCGGGCATCGGCTCGGTCGCGGCGACCGAGGCGAGAACGGCGAGCTGGGGGAAGGTCACCCCTTCGGCACGCGCGAAAAGCGATGACCATGCACCCCCGGCCAGCACGACCTGATCGCAGGCGATGCGGCCCTGTTCGGTGATGACGCCGACGACCTTTCCCCCCGCCCGGTCGAGCGCGCGCACCGCGCAGTTCTCGACCACCGTCACCCCCCGCGCCACGGCACCGTTCACCAGCGTCGGTACAGCGACCCAGGGTTCCGCCCGCGCATCCGAGGCGGTGAAGAGCCCGCCGGGCCAGTCGATCGCCGTTCCAGGCAGCAGCGCGCGGACTTCGGCGGCCGAAAGCTGGCGGGTGTCAAGCCCATGGGCGCGGGCATGGACCATCCACTCTTCGAAACCCGCGATATCCTTTTCCTTGTTCGCCAGATACAGGACGCCGGTGCGTTGGAAGCCAAGCGCATCGCCGAATTCTTGCGCGAGGTTCTCCCATATGCGCCGCGCCTCCATCATGATCGGCAGTTCGCCGGGATCGCGGCCTTGCTGGCGGATCCAGCCCCAGTTGCGGCTCGATTGCTCGCCCGCGATCCGACCCTTTTCGCAGAGCGCGACCTTCAGCCCACGCTCGGCCAGGAACCAGGCCGACATGACGCCAACCACGCCGCCGCCGATAATGACAACATCGCAGACCCTGGGCGGCGGCCCCGGAAACCGGATCGGCGTGGCTTCGGAGATCGGAAAGGGCATCATGCGGCAAGATCCTTCACCAGCCGCTGCATGAAGGCCCAGCCGGCTTCGAACTCGGAGAGTTCGAGATATTCATCGGCCTGATGGGCCTGCGCGATGTCGCCAGGCCCGCAGACGACGGCGGAATAGCCCTCGGCCTGGAACTGCCCGGCTTCGGTCCCATAGCTGACGACGCGGGTCGCGTTGTCGCCGGTCAGTCGGCGGGCCAGCGCCTCGGCCGCGCCGTTTGCCTCCGGACGAAGCGGCGGGATCGAGAAGTACCGGTCGAGCGCGATACCGGTTTCGGACCTGATCGCCCTGATCCCGGCTTCGACCTCGGCCACCTCGGCCTGGAAGCGGTGTACCCAGTCTTCGATGTCCTCGCCCGGAACGACGCGGAATTCGAAGGAGAAGCGGCAATCGCCGGCAGTGATGTTGTGGGCGGTGCCGCCCTCGATCATGCCGACATGGAGCGTCGTGTAGGGTGGGTTGAAGAGCGCGGCGACCGGCGCCGCCTGCGCGGCCGCGTTGGCTGCGTTCATCCGATTCGCCCAGTCGATGATCGGGGCCGAGGCCATGATCGCGCTGACACCGGTATGGATCAGCGAGGAATGAACCTCGTATCCCTTCACATGCACCTTGAAGCCGGTGCCGCCCTTATGACCGGTGACCACTCCCATGCGCGACGGCTCGCCCACGATCACCGCCGCGGCCCGCGGCAGCCCGCGCGCCATTTCGGCAATCATCGCTGGTGCCCCGGTGCAGCCCACTTCCTCGTCATAGCTCAGCGCCAATTGCAGTGGGCGCCGCACACCCTTTTCCAGCGCAAGCGGCAGTGCGGCGACGGCCAGCGCGACGAAACCCTTCATGTCGCAGGTGCCCCGGCCATAGAGCCGGCCATCCCGTTCCGTCACCGTCCAGGGGTCACTGGACCAGGCCTGGCCATCCACCGGAACCACGTCGCTATGGCCCGACAGCACCACCCCGCCCTCGATATCGGGACCGGCATGGGCATAGAGCGCGGCCTTCGTCCGGTCGGCATTCCAGACCCGATGCGCAGGAATGCCGAAGCTGTCGAGATAGGACTCGACCCAGTCGATCAGGGGCAGGTTGCTATCGCGGCTGACGCTTGGAAAGGCCACCAGGCGATCCAGAATTTCCCGTGGTGACAGGGGCTTGGGCATTTTGCGCTCCTTTCCGGGCAGGCTGCGTCGGACAGCCGCAAAGGTCAAGTCCCCGCCCGGTCGCCGGGTGACGCAGGGGCAGGGACAGCCGAATGCGTATTGCGGGCCGCTGGAATCTGGCTAACAATCTTGCGCATAACGGACGGGCAACGACCCTTCGCCGACAACAAACGACAAAAAAGACTGTTCTGGGGAGTGATAAATGCCCGATGGGGCTGCGCCCGTCCTTGATGTCCGGGACCTGAAGACCGTTTTCCGCACGCGGGGTGGCGAAGTTCATGCCGTCAATTCGGTAAGCTTCGACCTGCGTCCGGGCGAGCTTCTGGGCGTCGTCGGTGAAAGCGGATCCGGGAAATCCGTGACGATGATGTCGCTGATCGGCCTGCTGCCATCGCCACCGGCCGAGGTTCGCGACGGCGAGGTGATTCTGCAGGGCCGCGACATCCTGCGCGCGAGCCCGGAGGAACTTCGTACGATCCGCGGCGCCAAGATCGGGTTCATCTTCCAGGACCCGATGACCAGTCTCAACCCGGTCTTCACTGTCGGCAACCAGATCATGGAGCCGCTTCGCGTCCATCTCGGCATGACCAAGGCCCAGGCTGAGGTTCGGGCGGCCGAGCTTCTGGATCTGGTCGGCATCCCCGATGCGAAGCGGCGGCTGAAGGACTATCCCCACCAGTTTTCCGGCGGGATGCGCCAGCGCGTGATGATTGCCATCGCGCTCGCCTGTGACCCTGCTGTGCTGATCGCGGACGAGCCCACGACCGCGCTAGACGTGACGATCCAGGCGCAGATCCTCGAACTGGTGAAGGAGTTGCGCAAGAAGCTGGGCATGGCGATCGTCTGGATCACCCATGACCTGGGCGTAATTGCCGGTATCGCTGATCGCGTGATGGTGATGTACGGTGGGCAGGTCGTCGAGCAGGCGACGGTGAAAGAGCTTTTCGGCAATCCCCGCCACCCCTATACCCGCGCCCTTCTCAAGACCGTGCCATCGCTTTCAGGTGGCCGCGCGAGCAGGCTTCAGGTGATCGAGGGGCAGCCCCCCATCCTGACCTCTGATCCTACCGCCTGCCCGTTCCGGATGCGCTGCGCCTACGCCTTTGACCGCTGCGCCCGTGAAAATCCGCGCCGCCGCCCGGTCGGCCCGGGCCACGACGTTGCCTGCCACTGGGACCCGGAGCCTGCCCATGCTTGACGCTGCGACGCCCGGCACTGACAAGCCCCGCAAGCTGGTCGAGATCACCGACCTGAAGATGCATTTCCCAATCCGCTCCGGTCTGCTGCGCCGCCATACCGGTGACATCAAGGCTGTGGATGGAGTGACCTTCGACATCTACGAGGGCGAGACCCTTGGCCTTGTGGGCGAATCCGGCTGCGGAAAATCGACCTGCGGCCGGGCGATCCTGCGGCTTTACGAGGTCACGGGCGGGTCGGTCGTTATCGAAGGCCGCGACATCGCGGCGCTCGGTCCGGAAGAGTTGCGCAAGACACGGCCGACAATGCAGATGGTCTTCCAGGACCCGCAGGCGAGCCTCAATCCACGCATGACGGTGGCCGACATCATCGGCGAGCCGCTGAACGAGCATACGACCCTGTCGAGCAAGGAAAAGCTGGCCAGGATCTACGAGCTGATGGATCAGGTCGGCCTCAACCGGGCCTTTGCCAATCGCTACCCACACGAATTCTCGGGCGGCCAGCGGCAGCGGATCGGCATTGCCCGGGCCCTGGCGCTGAACCCCAAGTTCATCGTCTGCGACGAACCGATCGCGGCGCTCGACGTGTCGATCCAGGCGCAGGTCGTGAACCTGCTCGAGGATCTGCAGGACAAGCTGGGCCTGACCTACCTGTTTATCAGCCACGACCTGTCGATGGTCCGGCATATCGCCGACCGGGTGGCGGTCATGTATCTGGGCCGGATCGTCGAACTCAGCCCGCGCGACGACCTTTATGAGGATCCGCTGCACCCCTATGCCAAGGCGCTGCTCTCGGCTGTGCCCGAGCCGGACCCGGCGCATGAGGCCGTCCGGCAGCGCATCATCCTGCAGGGCGATGTGCCCTCGCCTGCCAATCCGCCGAAGGGCTGCAACTTCTGCACCCGCTGCCCCGAGGTCCAGCCCCTCTGCCATCAGCAGGATCCAGATCTGATCGAAGTGCGCCCGGGCCGCTACGTGGCCTGCCATTTCGTCAAACCCGAAAAACCGACCGCCGGATCCACCGGCGGCATCGAGGCAAAAGAGCGAAACCAACAAGGAGAGAGACGATGATTTTGAGATCCGCCCTTCTGGGCGCTGCTGCGGTATCGGCGCTGGCCTCGGCGGCCTTCGCCGAGCGTGGCGCAGATGGCAACGTGAATGTCCTGTATTGGCAGGCGCCGTCGATCCTGAACCCCTACCTGTCCTCGGGCACCAAGGACGTCGAAGCGTCCTCGCTGATCCTCGAAGGCATGGCCGGCTTCAACGAGAAGGGTGAAGTCATTCCCCGCCTCGCCGAGTCGATCCCGACCGTCGAGAATGGCGGCGTTTCGGCCGACCTGACCCAGATCACCTGGAAGCTGAAGCCGGGCCTGCTGTGGTCCGACGGCACTCCGGTCACCTCGGCCGACGCCAAGTTCACCTACGAATACTGCACCGCCCCCGATGGCGGCTGCGCTCAGGCTGCACGTTATGAAGGCATCAAGTCGATCGAGACGCCGGATGCGCAGACCGTCGTCATCACCTTCGAAGCGCCGAAGCCGAACCCCTATCAGGCCTTTGTCGGCGGCACCTCGCCGATCCTGCAGGCGGCCCAGTTCAAGGACTGCATGGGCGCCAAGGCTCCGGAATGCACCAAGCAGAACTTCGGCCCGATCGGCACCGGCCCCTTCATGGTCACCGATTTCAAGGTGAACGACGTCGTCACCCTCGCCGCCAACCCCAACTATCGCGACCCGGCCAAGCCGGCCTTCGCCACGATGACGCTGAAAGGCGGCGGCGACGCGCAGGCTGCGGCCCGAGCCGTGATGGAAACCGGCGAGTTCGACTACGCCTGGAACACCCAGATCAACCCGGAAATGCAGACGCAGATGGCGGCTGGCGGCAAGGGCGTGTTCGTGAACGGCTTCGGCACGCTGGTCGAGCGGATCGAAATGAACATGACCGATCCGGACCCGGCGTTGCCCGAGGGCGAGCGTTCGACCACCAAGCATCCGCACCCGATCCTGTCGGATGCCAAGGTGCGCCAGGCCCTGTCGATGGCCATCGACCGTCAGACCCTTGTCGATGTCGGCTACGGCACCGCTGGTCGCCCGACCTGCAACCTCGTCCCGGCGCCTGAGCTTTATGCTTCGGACAATACCGGCTGCCTGACGCAGGACATGGAAGGCGCCAAGAAGCTGCTCGACGAAGCCGGCTGGAAAGTGGGCGCCGACGGTATCCGCGAGAAGGACGGCAAGAAGCTGAAGCTGCTGTACCAGACCTCGGTCAACCCGGTTCGCCAGGACTTCCAGGCGCTGGTCAAGGGCTGGTGGAACGAGCTTGGCGTCGAGGTCGAGCTGAAGCAGGTCGACGCTTCGGTGTTCTTCGGCGGTGACCCGGGTTCGCCCGACACCTTCCAGAAGTTCTATGCCGACGTCGAGATGTACGCCAACAACTTCGACGGCACAGACCCCGAGCCCTATCTGGCGCAGTATCTCTGCGACAAGATCCCGGGCCCGGAAAACCAGTGGCAAGGTGAGAACATCAACCGTTTCTGCGATCCGGCCTATGACGCGCTGGTCAAGGAAATGGCGGCGACCGCCGATCTCGCCAAGCGCGGCGAACTGGCCAAGAAGATGAACGACATGCTGACCAAGGACAGCTTCACCGTCGTCGCCCTGGTCGACCGTGGTCGTCTGTCGGCCGCCTCCAACACTCTTGGCGGCGTCGTGCTGAACACCTGGGATACCGAGCTCTGGAACGCCCAGGACTGGTATCGCGTGAAGTGATCTGACAACGGGGCGGGGCCGGAATTTTCGCGAGAAAATTCGTCAGGCCCCGCTCTTTCCCTTTCCCAGCTGACCGATCCGCCGAGGCGCCAGGCCCATGCTTACCTACACGATCCGTCGATTGCTTCTCGCAATCCCGACGCTTCTGCTGATCAGTCTCGTGATCTTCCTTCTGGTCGATCTCGCCCCGGGCAGTCCCATGTCCGAGATTCCGCTGACGGTCCCGCCCGAAGTACGCCTGAAGATGATCCAGGCCATGGGCGCGGATCAGCCGGTCTTTGTCCGCTACCTGCTCTGGCTGAAGCAGTTCTTCATAGTCGAGCCGTCCTACATCATCGACGGCTGGTTCGGGACCAATCTGGGCGGGGATCAGCAGCGCATCCTGTCCTGGCAGTCGCGCGCGCCGGTCTTCGATGTGATCGGCCAGCGCCTGCCACAGACTCTCACCGTGGTCGGGACCGCCTACCTGGTCGGCATCCTGATCGCCCTGCCGATCGGCATCTATTCCGCCTACCGCCAGTACAGCTGGTTCGACCAGCTTGGCACCTTCTTCGCCATGGTCGGATATTCGGTTCCGACCTTCTTCACCGGCGTTCTGTTCATCGTCATCTTCTCAGTGAACCTGCACTGGTTTCCCTCGATCTATGACACCACACTGAAAGTCACCGACTGGGCAAGCTTCTGGAAGCAGGTCCACCAGATGGCCCTGCCGGTCATGGTGCTGGCGCTGTTCAACGCAGCCGAGATCAGCCGCTACACCCGCTCGTCGATGCTCGAGAACCTCGGGCAGGACTATGCCCGCACGGCGCGCGCGAAGGGGATGAGCGAGCGGACGGTCGTGCTGAAGCACGTCCTGCGCAACTCGATGATCCCAGTCGTCACCATCATCGCGCTTGGCATGCCGGCCGTGTTCGGCGGCGCCATCATCACCGAGCAGGTCTTCAAGGTGAACGGCATCGGCGCCGCGCTGATCGGAGCGATCCATGCCAACGACCTGCCGATGGTGCAGACCCTGACCTTCATCTTCGCCGTGCTGATCGTGCTGTTCAACCTGATCGCCGACATCCTTTACGGCATTCTCGATCCGAGGATCCGCTATGACTGACGCCGCCACGATCCAGCCGCCTCGCAGCCAGTGGGCCGATGTGTGGAGCCAGTTCCGCAGCCACAAGGGCGCGATGCTGGGCCTGTTCGTACTGTCCCTTCTCGTGGCCTTCGTCTTCATCGGGCCGCTGATCTGGCGGGTCGATCCTACCTATGTGAACCCTGACGCCGCCAAGATGATCATGTCGCGCAACAAGCCGCCGACGCTGGACCATCCCCTTGGCACCGATCAACTGGGGCGCGACATGCTGGCCCGGATGATGTCGGGCGGGCGGGTCTCGCTCGCGGTCGGCACGGTGGCCATGGTGCTGTCCATGGTGATCGGCAGCTTCGTCGGTCTGATGGCGGGCTTCTATCGCCGTCTGGACGGGCCGCTCATGCGCCTGACCGACATGTTCCTGGCACTGCCGCTCCTGCCGCTTCTCCTCGTGCTGATGATGCTGTTCCGCGATGCGCTGGCCAGCAGCCTTGGCCCCGAGGCGGGGACCTTCCTGCTGATCGTCATGGCGATCGGCGTCACCTCATGGATGCATGCCGCACGGATCGTCCGGGGCCAGGTTCTGGCGATCAAGGAACGGGAGTTCGTGCTGGCCGCCCGATCGATCGGCGTGCCGTCACGGCGGATCATCCTGCGCCACATCATGCCGAACGTCATCTCCTCGGTCATGGTGGCCGCCACGCTTGGCATCGCCGGCGCGATCATCACCGAATCCGTGCTGTCCTTTCTCGGGCTCGGCTTCCCGCCGGATTTCCCGACCTGGGGACGGCTGCTCTATGATGGCGTGGAATACATGCAGCTCTACCCCTCGCGCGTCGTTTTCCCGGGCCTCGCCATCTCGCTGACCGTGCTGTCGGTGAACTACATCGGCGACGGCCTGCGCGACGCGCTCGATCCCCGCATCCGGGGCCGCTGACGCCTCTGACCGCGCATCGGAACGGATGCGCGGTCAGTCGATCTTCTTGTGGATGCGGCGGATGCCGAGCCAGACCAGAAGAACGATGATCGGCGTGAACATCGCCATCGCCGTTCCGTGGTCGATATGCAGGGGTTCGGTCAGCGGATAGGCCGCATAGGCTGCGAGGTTCACCGCATAATAGCTGATGGCCACAACCGACAGGCCCTCGACCGTGCGCTGCAGTTTCAGCTGCAGGTCGGCGCGACGGTCCATGCTTTCCAGCAATTTCTGGTTCTGGGCCGAGCGCTCGACATCCACCCGCGTCCGCAGAAGGTCGGCGGCCCGCTGCGCCCGCTCGATCAGGCTCGTCAGTCGCGTCTGGGCCGACTTCACCGTGCGCATGGCAGGATCGTAGCGGCGCATCATGAACTCGCCGAAGGTCTGTCGCCCGCCAAGGCGTTCCTCGCGCAACACCTCGATACGCTGGTTGACGATTGCCTCGTAAGCGCTGGTCGCCGCGAAGCGGAACGAGGTGCGGGAAGCCAGCGACTCGAGCTCTGCCGAGATGGCAAGCAGGCGGTGCAACGTCGTCTCGGCACTCTGCGCCGCATCGTCGAGGCGACCGGCCAGTTCCGACAACTGCATGTCGATCCCGTTCAGCCGCCCGTTCAGCTTGCGCGCGCGGATCAGGCCCAACATCGAGGTGGTGCGGTAGGTTTCGATCTCGCAGAGGCGCTGCACGATCCGTCCGATGCGGCGCGCGCCGGTGTCGGGCCTCACGAAGACGGCGAAGCGGGTGATGCCGGCGGGGTCTATGCGGAAATCTCCGGCAATGATCGCGACATCATCAACGACCCGCGAACAAGCCAGGCTTTCCGGCACGAACCACTCTTCCAGCTTGGCGGAGATCTCGGCCTCGTCCTTGGGCATAGGCTCGACCCGAACCATCAGCGCGACCAACCGCGTGCCAGGTGCACTCTCAAGCCAGTCGTCAGGGAAAACCTGCATCTCCGCCGGGTCAAACGGGCGGGCGCTGACACCGCTGGAGAAGGCCGAATAGGTCACGAACTCGGTATGGCTTTCCCATTTCAGTTCGTGGCGGCCAATGCTCCCCGAGAAGTGCGTAGCATCGGGCTGCGGATGGGGACTGCCATGCCTGTCGAGAAGGGCCAGCAGATGCTCCCTTTCACGGTCGCGATCGCGGTTCGCTGCATCGCCCGGCTGCTTGATCGCCAGAAAAACCGCTGTGCAGGGGGCCTGCAGCGTTGGAAACGGTCGCGCATGCAACTCGTTGGTCAGGGCATAACGCAGAGGATGGTCGTCGATCGGTGCCATGAATGTCGTCCGTAAAGCAGATGCAAAGTTAGCGACTGTCCCGTCACCGGCAATCGGCAGACCCGGCATGCCGACGTATTCCGACATAGCTGCAACACCTTTGACCTGAAAAGCAAAACCCCGGCCTTTCGGCCGGGGTCCGTTTGCCCTGCAATGGATTGCCCCCGCGCTAATCGAGCATGGGCAGAAGCTGGTCGATGCTCTTCTTCGCATCGCCATAGAACATCCGGGTGTTCTCCTTGTAGAAGAGCGGGTTCTCGATGCCGGAATAGCCCGTCCCCTGCCCGCGCTTGGACACGAACACCTGCTTGGCCTTCCACACCTCGAGCACCGGCATGCCGGCGATCGGGCTGTTGGGATCCTCCTGCGCGGCGGGGTTCACGATGTCGTTCGAGCCGATGACGATCACGACGTCCGTGTTCGGGAAGTCCTCGTTGATCTCGTCCATCTCGAGCACGATGTCGTAGGGCACCTTCGCTTCGGCGAGGAGCACGTTCATGTGCCCCGGCAGACGGCCCGCCACCGGGTGGATGGCGAAGCGCACTTCCTTGCCCTTGGCGCGCAGCTTGCGCGTCAATTCGCTGACCGACTGCTGCGCCTGCGCCACCGCCATGCCGTATCCCGGCACGATGATGATGCTGTCCGCCTCGTTCAGCGCATCCGCCACGCTTTCGGCGTCGATGGCGATCTGCTCGCCCGCAATCTCCATCGCCGGACCCGCAGTGCCGCCGAAGCCGCCGAGGATCACGCTGATGAAGGACCGGTTCATCGCCTTGCACATGATGTAGGACAGGATCGCGCCCGAGGAGCCGACCAGCGCGCCGACGACGATCAGAAGGTCGTTCGACAGCGAGAAGCCGATCGCCGCCGCCGCCCAGCCCGAGTAGCTGTTCAGCATCGACACCACGACCGGCATGTCCGCGCCGCCAATGCCCATGATCAGGTGATAGCCGATGAACAGCGCGGCCAGCGTCATGCCGATAAGCGCCAGCGTCGAGCCGGACTGCAGGTAGACCAGCAGCAGCACGATCGAGACGATCGCGGCCGTGGCGTTCAGCAGATGCCCGCCCGGCAGCTTCTTGGCCTTGCCGTCGACCTTGCCCGCGAGTTTGCCGAAGGCGATGACCGAGCCGGTGAAGGTCACGGCCCCGATGAAGATGCCGAGGAAGGTCTCGACCCGCAGGATCGACACTTCGGCCGCAGTCTTGTGGGCGATGACAGCGGCAAAGCCGGCCAGGCCCGCGCGCGCAGCCTCGTCCATGCCGCCGATGCGGGCGAGTTCGATATGGGTGTTGTAGCCGATGAACACCGCCGCCAGACCGACGAGCGAGTGCATCGCCGCGACAAGTTGCGGCATCTCGGTCATCTGAACACGCTTGGCGACGATCCAGCCGGCCGCACCGCCGGCAAGGATCAGCACCAGCGACAGGATCCACAGGCTTGCGCCGGGTCCGACTAGCGTCGCCACCACGGCAAGCGCCATGCCGACGATGCCATACCAGACGGCGCGCTTGGCGCTTTCCTGCCCCGAAAGGCCGCCGAGCGAGAGGATGAACAGGATGGCCGCAACGACATAGGCCCCGATGGACAAACCGTATTGCATGATCTCTCGCCCCTTACGACTTCTGGAACATGGCGAGCATGCGCCGGGTGACGAGGAAGCCGCCGAAGATGTTTACCCCCGCCATCAGCACCGACAGCGACGCCAGCACCACGACCAGCCAGCTGCCCGACCCGATCTGGAGCAACGCGCCAACGATGATGATCGAGGAGATCGCGTTGGTGACCGCCATGAGCGGCGTGTGCAGCGAGTGACTGACGTTCCAGATCACCTGGAAGCCGACGAAGCAGGCCAGCACGAAGACGATGAAGTGCGACATGAAGCTGACTGGCGCGAAATAGCCCGCCAGCAGCATCAGCGCACCGCCTACGGCCAGAAGCCCGACCTGACTGGTGGTCTGCTTTCGGAACTCGGCCACTTCCTGCGCGCGGCGTTCCTCTGGCGTCAGTTCCTTGGCCTTTTCCTTGGGCTTGGCTGCCGCGATGGCCGCGATCTTGGGCGGCGGCGGCGGATAGGTGATCGCGCCGTCATTGGTGACGGTCGCGCCGCGGATCACGTCATCCTCCATGTTCTGGAAGATCACGCCATCCTTCTTGGGCGTCAGGTCCGTCAGCATGTGGCGGATGTTGTTGGAATAAAGCGTCGAGGCCTGCGTCGCCATGCGACTTGGGAAGTCGGTATAGCCGACGATGGTCACGCCGTTGTCGGTGACGATCTTCTGATCCGGCACCGTCAGGTCACAGTTCCCGCCGCGCTCGGCAGCGAGGTCGACGATGACCGAGCCCGGCTTCATCATCCGGACCATGTCCTCGGTCCAGAGCTTCGGCGCCGGGCGGCCGGGGATCAGGGCGGTGGTGATGACGATGTCCATCTCGGGCGCAAGCTCGCGGAACTTCTTGAGCTGGGCCTCGCGGAATTCGGGCGACGAGGGCGCGGCATAGCCGCCGGTCGCGGCGCCGTCGGTCTGCTGTTCGGAGAAGTCGAGATAGACGAACTCGGCGCCCATCGACTCGATCTGCTCGGCCACTTCCGGGCGCACGTCGAAGGCATAGGTGATCGCGCCGAGGCTCGTGGAGGTGCCGATGGCGGCCAGACCCGCCACGCCGGCGCCGACGATCAGCACCTTGGCGGGCGGCACCTTGCCGGCGGCGGTCACCTGCCCGGTGAAGAACCGGCCGAAGTTGTTGCCGGCCTCGATCACCGCACGGTAGCCCGCGATGTTCGCCATCGACGACAGCGCGTCCATCTTCTGCGCGCGGCTGATGCGGGGCACCATGTCCATCGCGATGACGGTCGCGCCCTTGTCCTTGCAAAGCTCCAGAAGCTCGGCGTTCTGCGCCGGCCAGAAGAACGAGATCAGCGTCTGGCCCTTGCGCAGCATCTCGGCCTCGGATTTCTCCGGACCGCGCACCTTGACCACCACATCGGCCAGCGTGAACACCGAGGCCGCATCAGGCACCACCGTCACGCCCGCCGCAGCATAGGCGTCGTCCGAAAAGCCGGCCTTCTTGCCTGCTCCGGCCTCGATCAGGCAGCTATGGCCCAGCTTCTGCAGTTGAAGCGCCGAGTCCGGCGTCATGGCGACACGGTTCTCGCCTTCGAATATCTCTCTCGGTGCCCCGATCTTCACTCCGCCCTCCGTTCCTCGTTCGTCTGAGTCGGTCACCCTTGCGGGCCGAACCGTCCTATGGCCGTTGCAGGTGCAGCGCAACAATATTTCGCACATACCCCCATGATCGTCGCATTTAAATCGCGAAACACGTTGACCAAGGGTCAAATCCAGCGGCGGACACGTGAGGCATAAGTATCGAATTCCGCGCCAAAAGCCGCCTTCAATCCAGCCTCCTCGCCGTCGATGAAGCGGTGTCTGATGATTCCCATGAACGCCGGCACCAGAAGGAGCGCCCCGACGTCCCATCGCAACACCGCGCCGGAAAGGATCAGGGCATCGGCCAGATAGATCGGATTGCGCGACCACCGGTAGATGCCTTCGGTGATGAAGCGCTGCGGCGCCTCGCGCGGCAGGACGGTCGTTCGGTGACGGCGAAACTCTATCAGCGCCGAGGCAAAGATCGCGATGCCAATCAGGATCAGCGCCGCCCCGGCCAGGCGAAGGGGTGGATCCGACGGCATTATCGCGAGGAACCTCGACTGCGCCCAGGCCAGGCAAAGGAAAAGCACCAGCCAGGTCGGCGGGCTTTCCCATTGCCGCAGCAGGCGGCGCATCAACGAGGTCTGTGAGGACAAACGGCCAGCTCCTGCATCGGCGGGCCGATCATTCCAGCAGGACTGCCCCGGCGCAAGCCGCCGGGGCACGGGGTGTTCAGCGGCCGTAGGTGACGGTCAGCGTCGCCTTCTCCAGCGCCCCGCCATTTGCCATGTATCCAACCATCGCGCCCGAAGCTCCGGCATCAAGGGGCACGGCCTCAACTGGCATCGCGTAAAGCGTGAAGATGTAGCGATGCGGCTTGTCGCCCTCGGGCGGGCAGGCTCCACCGTAGCCCGCATCGCCGAAATCCGTGCGCGCCTCGATTGCCCCAGCCGGTAGCGCCTTGGGACTTGCGCCCTCGGGCAGGGCATGCGCGTCGGCCGGAATGTTGACCACTGTCCAATGCCACCAGCCGGATCCGGTTGGCGCATCGGGGTCATAGGCGGTGAGGATGAAGCTTTTCGTCCCGTCCGGGGCGCCGGACCATTCGAGCGAGGGCGAGAGGTTCAACCCGGAGCAGCCGAAGCCGTTGAAAACCTGCGCCGCGGGCATCGTTCCGCCTTCCGTCAGATCGGTCGAGGTCAGTGTCATGCCGGCAGATGCGGCAAGGGGAAACAGGGCAAGGGCAAGGGTTGGAAAGATCAGTCTGGGCATCGCGGCCTCCTTTGGTGTCGATGCCCTCGGTTCTAGATGGCCGGCGCGACTTCCGTTGTGCCGACCCGGTCAACTTCGGTGCCCAACCGATCAGGCCTTTCGCGGATCGCGCTCGGGCTCAGGCCGAAGCGATCGCGGAAGCGCAGGGCAAAGCGCGAGGCCGAGGCATACCCCACCTCGGCCGCGATGGTCCCCACGGGACGGTCTGTTGTTTGCAGCAGGCCGAGCGCCCGCGTCATGCGTAGGTCGGTCAACAGCACCGAGAAGGTGGTTCCGTCTGCGGCAAGGCGGCGGCGCAACGTCGCCTCGCTCATCGCCATCCGCCGCGCAACTTCCGACGCTGTCCAGTCCCGGTCGATCGCTTCGGCGCACAGCATCCGGATGCGTTCGGTCAGCAGCGGCGGGCGCGGAGGAGGTAGCACCAGCCCCGTCTCGGCCAGCCAGAGAAGCACCTCCTCCGCGGCATGGAGGCGTACAGAAGGGGGAGCGGCAACGCTGCGCTGCAGGTCCAACGCCCGTTCGAACGCGGCAAGCGCCCGCGGATCGGTGCAGGCCACCGCCGTCGCGGTCCCGCGCGGGCCGCCCACATCGCGGGGCAGCACCAGCCCCGTCGCGCGATAGATCCCGCCCGGCGCCGGGCGGTTCTCGACATCAAGCGGCAGGTCGGCCGGCATCAGCGTCAGCGCCCCTTCCGGCACAATGCCCTCAATTGCGCCACGCAGGAACTTGACTCCGCTCTCGACCCGCAGGATCGCCGGGGCTTCGCCCACCACGGCACGGAACTGCGCCTGCCGCGACTGGCGCAGGCGGATCACATCCGGTGCGCGCGGATCGGGCCGCGCCCCCTGCAGATCATCGAAGGAACTGTGTCGCGACATAGCCCGCATCCTGCGCGCAAGGCCGCGAAGGGGCAACCTTGAACTACCCCCGCCCCGCCCTGTATCGAGGAATCGGGGCCGGGCGATACGTCCGGCAGAGGAGCCCGACATGACCGATTTCACCGCGACCCGCGACCTGTTCCACCTCCCGGATGGGGTAATCTATCTGGACGGTAACTCTCTCGGGCCGCTGCCGAAGGCTGCTGCCGCACGGGTACAGCGCACCATCGAACAGGAATGGGGCGAGATGCTCATCACCGGCTGGAACAAGGCCGGCTGGATGGAGATGCCAAGCCGCATCGGCAACCGCATCGGGCGTCTCATCGGGGCGGAACCCGACACGGTGGTGATCGGCGACACTCTGTCGATCAAGGTTTACCAGGCGCTGGCATCGGCGCTTGAGATGAACCCCAACCGCCGGGTGATCCTGTCCGACACCGGCAACTTCCCCTCCGACCTCTACATGGCCGAGGGCCTGTGCCGCACGCTCGGCAACGGATACCGCTTGAAAACCGTCGCGCCAGACGAGGTCGAGGCGGCCATCGACGAGACGGTTGCGGTCACGATGATCACCGAGGTCGACTATCGCACCGGCCGCAAGCACGACATGGCCAGGCTGACCGCGAGGGCCCATGCCAAGGGGGCGATCGCGGTCTGGGACCTCGCCCATTCCGCAGGCGCGGTCCCGGTGGACCTGAAGGGGGCCGGGGCGGATTTCGCTGTCGGCTGCACCTACAAATACCTCAATTCCGGTCCCGGCGGCCCGGCCTTCATCTATGTCGCGCCGCGACACGCCGAAGCGGCACGCCCGGCGCTGTCCGGCTGGCTCGGCCACGAGGCGCCCTTTGCCTTCGACCTCAGCTACCGCCCCGGTCGGGGGATCGAGCGGATGCGGGTCGGAACGCCGCCGGTCCTGCAGATGGCCGCGCTCGAGGCATCTCTCGACGTCTGGGACAAGGTTGAGATGAGCGAGATCCGCGCCCGGTCGATCGAGTTGACCGAACGCTTCATCCAGGGCGTCGAGGCCGCCAGCCCGACGCTTTGGCTGGCAAGCCCCCGGAACCCGGCCGAACGCGGCAGCCAGGTCAGCTTCCGCCACCCCGAGGGCTATGCGATCATGCAGGCCCTGATCGCGCGCGGTGTGATCGGCGATTTCCGTGCACCGGATATCCTGCGCTTCGGCTTCACGCCACTCTACGTCGGCGAGGCCGAGGTAGACGGCGCGGTCGCGATCCTGGCCGAGGTGATGGACAAGGCGCTGTGGGACAGGCCCGAATACAAGGTCCGGGCGCGGGTTACCTGATCGTCATGGCCACCCGCCACTTGCCGCTTTGCCGACCTGCCGGTTGGGTTACGCTGTGGAAACGGATCGCCAAGGTGTCGATGGCCGACGGGGCGTGACGGGCAAGAGCTTTGTCAAAACTCTTGCCGAAATCCTTCGAGGGATTTTGGCCCAGCCCAACCCGGAGAGCCAAGATGACTGACCCCTATGACCCCGCCCGCGAAGGCGCGCAGATGACGTTCGACGGGCGCATGTCCTACGGAGACTACCTGCGGATCGACCAGATCCTGACCGCCCAGCACACGCTGACCCCCGCACATGACGAGCTTCTCTTCATCATCCAGCACCAGACCTCGGAACTGTGGATGAAGCTGGCGCTCCACGAGATCGGAGCGGCGCGCGACGAGATCCGCGCAGGCCGCCTGCGCCCGTCCTTCAAACTCCTGAGCCGGGTCGCCCGCATCTTCGAGCAGCTCAACAGCGCCTGGGACGTACTGCGCACCATGACGCCGTCCGACTATACAACCTTCCGCGATGGCCTCGGCCAATCCTCGGGCTTCCAGTCCTGGCAGTACCGGCTGATCGAATATGCCGTGGGCAACCGCAACCTCGCCATGCTACGGCCCCATGCGCACCGGCCCGACCTGACCGCGATCCTTGAGGCCGAACTGGCGCGCCCGACTCTGTATGACGAGGCGCTGCGTTGGCTGGCAGGCACGGGACTGCCTGTGCCCGGCCATGTCCTGACGCGCGATCTGCGGCAGCCTTGGAGCTTCGATCCGGCCGTTGAGCAGCTCTGGATAACCGTCTACCGCGACCCCGAGACTCACTGGGAAGCCTATGAACTGGCCGAGAAGCTCGTGGACTTCGAAGACTACTTCCGGCGGTGGCGCTTCAACCATCTCACAACCGTCGAGCGCGTGATCGGCATGAAGCGCGGCACTGGCGGGACAGGCGGGGCCAGCTATCTGCGCCGAATGCTTGAAGTTGAACTCTTTCCCGAGCTTTGGCGCCTTCGTACGGCCCTGTGACCTTTGACCCTGCCGCAGGCCTGCGATAACGTGACAAGATAAGGGTTGGGCCTCGGACGGCTTGGCTCACAAGTGATTGAGGGCAGCGCGATGCGGAAGGCGATGGGAAACGTGCTTGGCGCGCTTATGGGCGTGGCTCTGCTGGGGGCCTGCGTGCCAACCACACAGACCGCCCAGACGGCGGCAGCGCCAGTGCCGATGTCACAGCTTGATAGCGGGGTCTATGTCTCGCGTCAGGACGGCACCTTCACCCTCCCCGCCATACCGCTTGACCGTCTGCCCGAGCAGTACCGGCGCCAGACTGTGGATTACCAGACAGACGAGGCGCCCGGCACGATCATCATCAACACGGCCGAGAAGCACCTCTACTTCGTTACCGGCCCGAACAAGGCGATCCGCTATGGCATTGCGGTCGGCCGGTCGGGTTTTGACTGGTCCGGGACAGCGAACATCACCGGCCGCAAGGAATGGCCGACCTGGACCCCGCCACCGGAGATGATCGACCGCAAGCCAGAGCTTGCAAAATGGGCGGCCGGCCAGCCCGGTGGCCCCGAGAACCCGCTTGGCGCGCGCGCGCTCTATCTCAAGACCAACGGCGTCGATTATGGCTATCGGATCCACGGCACGCCGGAATGGGAATCGATCGGGCACAACGCCTCGTCGGGCTGCATCCGGATGATCAACCAGGACATCATCGATCTCTACGGCAGGGCACCGGACGGGGCGAAGGTCATCGTGATGACGCGCGACGGCAAGATGCCGACCAAACTGACCGTGCCGCCGAAGCCGGTGAAGGCCAAGAAGGTGACGACGCCAGAGCCGCGACCGGATGCAGCACCCGATGTGGCCCCGGCGCCAGTGGATCCTTATGCAAACCCGGTCGTCGGTCCGATCTGATATCGGTCCTCCTCGCCAGTGACGGCGAGGAGCCTGAAGACCAGAGCGATCCCTGCGAAGGCCAGACCGGCGACGAAACCGGCCCAGATCGCGGCGGGTCCGAAACCCATCGGACCCGCAAGCCACCAGCCAACCGGCAGCGAGATCGCCCAATAGCCGATGAGCGACACCACCGCAGGCCAGGCCGTGTCGGACAGGCCGCGGAGCGAACCGAGCATGGTGGACTGGAGCCCCTCGAAGATCTGGAGCGCCGCCACGGCAAGGAACATCTGCGCCGCCAGCGCCACCACAACCTCGTCGCTGGTGATCCACTGGGCGATCGTGCGCCCGCCAAAGGCCATGACCAGCGCCATCATCCCCTGCCAGCCGAGCGCCAGCACCAGCGCCGTCCAGGCGATCGGGCGCAGGGCCTGCATGTTGCCCGCACCGTTTTCCTGCGCGATGCGGATGGCGACGGCCCCGGCGATCCCGAGCGGAATCATGTAGGTCACGCCGCTCACCGCCCAGATGACCTGGTTGGCGGCCAGGGCCACGGTGCCGAAGGTGCCGATCATCACGGTCGCCACGGTCATGGCGCCTGCTTCGGCGGTGTAGAGCAGGCCAAGCGGCATCCCTTCGCGCCCCGCCGAGGCAATCTCGCGCCAGTCGATCCGGCGTGGAAGACGCAGGCGGCGCATCGAGGGCGCCCAGGCCCAGTAGCCGAGCGCAACCAGGAATGCGACGATCTCAGCAATGAGGCTCGCCAGTCCGGCCCCGGTCAGGCCGAGCGGGGGCACGCCAAGGCCGCCCCAGATCAGCCACCAGTTCAGAGGAACGTTCACAGCCACCGCCGAGAAGGCGAAGATGGTGCCGAGCCAGGGCCGATCCACCGCCTCGAAGGCTGACTTGAACACGGTCAGAAAGCCGAAGGGCAGCATGTAGGCCGCGACCAGCGCCCAGTAGAGCGGCATCGCCTCGATCACTTCGGCGGGCTGGCCCATGAAGGGCAGCAGGAACCAGATCACGCCCATGGCGGCGGCGCCGGCGGCGCCGGCCATCCCGCCAAGGATGAGGCCATTGCGCAGGATATGCGGAATCCGCCGCCCCTCGCCTGCGCCCCAGGCCATGCCGATGCGCACGCCGAGGGCGGTCAGAACGCCCCAGACCGCCGAAAAGATCACATTCGAAACGGCATTGGTCAGGCCGACCGCAGCCAGCGGAACCGAACCGAGCGGCGCCAGCATGATACTGTCGGTGATGCCCATGAGCATCGTCGCCGCATAGCCGAGGATGATCGGCACGGCGAGACCCGCCAGAGGCTTAACCTCGGCGCGCATTGCTTCAGAAATGACAAAATCATGACGCGGCATCTTGCGACCCCGTTTGCGCTCACATACGATTGGTATGTGAGTTAGATAGACACATACGGGGCGTATGTCAATGGCCGAGCGACGAAGTCGGGCCGAAATGAAGGCAGACACGACGTCACGCCTTCTGGCAGTGGCCCGCAAGGCCTTCGCAGAAAAGGGTTTTTCCGCCGTCTCGCTCGACGCACTGGCCGCAGAGGCCGGCATGACCCGCGGCGCCGTCCACCACCATTATGGCAATAAGACCGGCCTGTTCGAGGCCGTCCTGCGCGAGGTGGATGCCGAGATCGACGCCATCCTTGACGCCGAATGGCGGCAGGAGCCCGATCACTGGAAGGCCTTCCGCCAGTACTATTCCCGCTATCTGGACGAGGCGATCCGGCCTGACCGGCGGAGGATCATGTTCCAGGACGCTTCGGCGGTGCTCGGCTCCAAGGCCTACGAGATTATGGTCGAGGAAGGGCTGGAGATGCTGATCGCCGACCTGAAGGACCTGATGGATGCCGGGAAGATCGTCCGGCTCGACCCGGATGCGCTGGCCCAGATGCTGAACGGCGCGATCAGCAACCTTGCCTTCTGGGCCGCCGATGCGCCACCCGGCGAGGACCGCCTGCCCCGCGCCCACCAGACGCTGGCCGCGCTGCTCGACGGTCTGGAGAAGGGCTGAACCGGACTTGGGGAGACCGTCTGGCCTCCGAATAGCGTCCGTCTCTACACTGGCGGCATCGATGACCTTCGGCGGGAGGCGCAGATGGGCAGGGAAGCGGTCGTATTGGCCACAGCTGGCGAGGATGCGGGCGAGGTCAAGGCGATCCTCGAAAGCGGCGAGCTGATCCTGCGCGGCGCGTTCCGCCGCCGCTGGCCGAGGGCCGCGCTGGCGGGGGTGCGGGTCGAGGATGGGGTGCTCGCACTGACGGCCGCCGGGGAGCCAGTGCGTCTGGACCTCGGACCGATGGCCGATAGGTGGGCCAAGGCGCTCGCCACCCCGCCAACGAGCCTGCAGGCGAAGCTGGGCCTCAACAGGGGCAAGGCGCTTGTGGTGGGGCCGGTCGCGGATTCCGAGCTTGCGGCGGCGTTGGAGGGAGCGACGGCGGGGTCACTGGAGGAGGCGGCGATGGTGGTGGCGGTGGTCACGACGGACATCGACCTCGCCACGGCCCAGGCTGCGCTGGAGGGCCGCCGCGACCGGCCGCTCTGGGTGGTCTATCCCAAGGGGCGCGGGGTGGTGTTCGGGGATGGCGAGATCCGGACGGCCTTGCGGGCGGCAGGGATGATGGACACCAAGGCTTGCGCGGTGTCGGAGCGGCTGACGGCAACGAGATTTGGGTTTGGGGCCTCCAAAAAGAACGAAACGGTCAATGGCCGATCGACGACCGATGAACGTTTGATGAAATGGATT
Source organism: Alitabrizicola rongguiensis (assembly GCF_021491355.1). Classification (GTDB taxonomy): domain Bacteria; phylum Pseudomonadota; class Alphaproteobacteria; order Rhodobacterales; family Rhodobacteraceae; genus Aliitabrizicola; species Aliitabrizicola rongguiensis. The sequence goes on from NZ_JAKENF010000001.1 coordinate 40,541, forward strand.
GACCAAATCAATCGTGGAAATGGGTATGCTGGCCAGTTCAATTACCCTGCCTCGAACTCTGATAAGCAGATTGTAGAACTTAGTACGATCTCGGAATGGCTGAGATCAATGAAGTCGGAATTCGGCAAGGATTTTGGACGGGCGGAGATCAACCCCAACGACCCACCCGACTTCTTCGTATCAACTGCGGATATTCGGCTTTCCGTTGAACTCGTTCAACTAATTGACCAAAAGGCCAAAAAGCGTGCGGAAAAAGGTGAAAGTCAGTACTCTGGACAGCTATTCTCTGACACTCAGTGGTCAAAAGAGCGGTTTCGCACGAAGCTTGATGAGCTGATACGACTCAAAGGAGAGAAATACCAAGACCGCTCAGTGAAAGTCGATGTGCTATTGATCTACACAGCTGAGCCGTGGTTGACGTCACAAATGGCGCAAGATTGGCTCTCTGGGTTGGATATCGGAACGCACCCATGCATCAGAAGTGCATACTTGCTATTTGAATATGATCCAGCGAGTGGCAAGAGGCATTGGCCATTTTTCAGAATCTACGGGAGTACTCCTACGCCCTCTCGCCCGGAACAAGGCACATAAGCGCCGCCGGGAAGCGCTCTCCCGCAATCGGGCCCTGCCCTCGGTCGCGCCTAGCCATAAACGCCACACGGGCGACGAACGATCAGTCGAGGCCGGAGAGGAAGGCGTCCAATTCCGACTCCGGCATGCGGACGATGTGGCCTTCCTCGGGATAGCGGCCGGTGTTCACGTCGCCGATGAATTCGCGGAAGGCAGCGACACGCTCGCCTTGTAGACGGTCATATTCGGCGGCGAAGTTGCGATAGACCTTGGCGTGGCGTGGCATGTGGCCTCGGTTCGTGCCGAGAATGTCTTCGGCGAAAAGGTACTGCACGTCGCAGCCCGGACCAGATCCCATCGACCACAGGAGGATGTTGACGCGCTTGCTGATCTCGGTTGCCACCTCGACCGGCACGACCTCGATCTCGACGGCGAAGGCGCCGGCATTCTCATAGGCCTTGACCTCGCGGTAGAGCGCGAGCGCGGTTTCGGCGGTCTTGCCGACGGCACGGTAGCCGCCGGTCCAGGTCGCCCGCGATGGCACGAGGCCGACATGACCGACGATCGGGATATGCTCCCTGGCGAGGTATTCGACCGTCCCCAGCCCGGCGGAGCAGTAGAGCGCGTCGGCCCCCGCCATCAGCATCCGCCCCGAATAGCGGAGGTAGTCGTCGCGGGTTCCGGCGCTGCGGTGATCCATGCCGGTCATCGAGGAGATCGAGGGCGCGACCTTGCGGTAGTCGGGATGGGTCAGGATGTCGTCGGGCACCGAAGCGATGTCGATCCCCGCTACCTCGGCCGCCGCGGCCTCATCGAGCGAGAAATAGCGCAGCATGGTCAGTTGGCCCTGACCCTTTCGGGCACGCAGGTCGGCGACGGTGGGAAGCTTGCGGGTCATGTCGGGCCTCAAATCTGGATTTCAATCCGACCGTCCGCGATCCGGGCCGGATAGGTGGAAAGATTGACGCAGACCGGCGCGCGCAGGGCCGCCCCGGTACGGTAGTTGAAGCGGCCGTTGTGCTTTGGACATTCGATCGTGTCGTCCATGACCAGGCCGTCGGCCAGATGCACCTTCTCGTGGGTGCAAAGCCCGTCCGTCGCGAAGGGCGTGCCATCGGGCGAGCGATAGACGGCATAGGTCTTGCCGCCATGATCGAACCGGATGACATCCTCCAGATCGATCACGTCGACGTCGCAGACGGCAATCCAGTCAGGCATGTACGAGGTCCTCTTTGTATGGCCGCGCGGTCGGGGGCAGCGGCTTGCGGAAATAGTAGTTCGGATCGCGCGCTTGCCGCAGCACCGCCGGGATCGCCTCGCGATAGGCATCGAGAATCGACGCGTTCGGCTCGGGCAGGTCGTGCTTGATGAGCGCGTGCAGCTTCGGCAGCGCGTGATAGGGCACCATCGGGAACATGTGGTGCTCGACGTGGTAGTTCATGTTCCAGTAGATCCACTGGCTGATCGGGTTCATGTAGACCGTCCGGCTGTTCAGGCGATGGTCGGTCACATTCTCGGCCAGGCCGCAATGCTGGATGAGTCCCGTCATCAGCATGTGCCAGCAGCCATAGATGCGCGGCGCGCCGATCAGCATGATCGGAATCCACGACCGGAAACCGATCGCGGCGATCAGGGTCAGCAGGTAGATCGCCATGTGGACGCGAGCGGCAAAGATCGCCTTCGGCCATTCGCTTTCGGGGATGTAGTCCTTCTCGTCGGCGCTGAGTATCCCGACCGAGTTCCTGGCGAGGATCTTGACCGAGTCGACCATGTCGATGACGCCGGCATAGGCCATGAGCAGCCGGAACAGGTTCGGCGGGCGCTTGCACGCGACCTCGGGGTCACGGCCGACGATGATCGTGTCGGTGTGGTGGCGGGCATGGCTCCAGCGCCAGCTCACTGGGTTACGGACGACCATGAATGACGCGATCTGGTACACCACATCGTTCATCCAGCCGGTGCGGAAGGCGGTGCCATGCCCGCATTCATGCCAGCGGGAGTCGCAGACCGAACCGTACATGACGCCGTAGACGATCCAGAACGGCACGCACCACCAGGTGCCCCAGAAAGCGATGCCGCCCCACGCGCTGCCGGCAAGCAGGGCGAACCACAGGAGCGTGTCGCGGATCGCCGGGCCGTCGCTGCGCTGCATAAGCTCCTTCATCACCTTGCGCGGCACCTCGCTGTGGTACCATTCGGCATTTGCAAGCCCGATCTCCTTGGCGTGGCGGGTATCCTCGCCCGTCAGGCTGTAATCGCGTTTGTGGCTCTCGCCGGTAAATGCGACGGTCATCGCAGCACCTGCCTTTCTGTCACGTCCGGTTTGGTTGCGGCCGGCCGCTCAGCGGCGGAAAGCGTCCGGTCGGCTCGGGATATGGGTCGTCGGGCTGGCGGGCGATGGCCGCGATGCGCGCCTCGGCTGCGGCAATGGCAACCGCCCCGTCTAGCACCCGAAATGTGGCGTCGTAGCGTCGCTCGTCCTGCGGGCCGAGCCAGATCATCTCGCCCCGCTCGCGCGCCGCGAGATTTCCGAGGACATGATGGGTTGAAGGCTCGATCCCGAGCGCATAGGCGCCCTGCTGGAAATGCTGCCACTCATAAAGGCAGGGCAACTGATCCTTGCGCGTCACCACCTCGATGCCGAAGCCGATCCGGTCATTGACCACAGCGACGGGGACTTCGCCCTTCTGATCGGGAGCAAGTTCGTGCTGCCAGACCTGCTCGGCAAAATCCGGGCGTGGTGCCGGGATGCGGGCGTATCCCACGCCCTGCGCCCTATAGCGGGCGCCGGCATGGGCGGCCCAGAGCACCTCGTTTATCGGCGCGAGATAGCGCGCACCCTCGTCCAGGACCGGGTGGCCGACATTCACGTGGTAGAAGAACATGTGCGGCGTCGCGACGAAGCCCGCATTCACCACGCTGTCGGTCAGGCGGATCTCGTCGCCGTCCAGATCGGCCTCGATCCGGCGGATCAGGTGCAGGTTCTCGCCAAAGACCGCCGCCTGCTGGACCACCCCTTCGGCCCAGAGGATGCAGCGGTCACCCTCCCACCGTTCGCCGTAGCCCGTCAGCCGGGCCGGGACCGTCCCGATGCGACCGTGCAGCGAATGGCGGATCGTGCTGCGACCCGGGTAGTTGTAATTCTCGGCCGACACCGTCTGCGGGCCAAGGATATGGTCCAGCCCGCAGGTCACGAGGAAACCGGAGAAGGAGCGCGCGAAGGCAAAGCCATCCTCGCCCTCGTATTCATGCAGGGCCGGATTGCGGAAGCCCGCCTGCGAATGCCATCCGACCGCCCTGCCCTTGTGTTCGACCTCGGCAATGTCCATCGCCCGGTCGACCAGCACAGTGAAGCGCAGGCCGGTCGCCGTGCGAAATTCGAGCAGGCGGATGCCACGCTCGACCCCGTCGCCAAGCGTCATCAGCCGCACGCCGCCGAATTGCGACAGCGCGCCGGACAGTGCGGCAGCATCGCGCCGCGGCACGTTTCGACCGAACAACTGGGGCACAGCCTGCTTCCTCGGGCTTAGGCGGCCCCCGCGACTGGCGGGGGCCTGCACTGGATCAGAGACCGTTCGCCTTGAACTTCCCGTCGAGGAAGGCCTTGGCGCGCGGAATGTCATCCTCGGACAGGTGTTCGATGATGACCGGGATGTTCGGATGCTTTTCCGACAGCCGCTTGAGATAGAGGTCATAGTTCAGCGAGCCGAGGCCCGGCGCCGGCAACTCGATCTCGCCCACGCCTCGGAAGGTGTGGGATTCGAGCGCGTCGTCGTCACCGATATCCGCGTGCTTCTCGGACTTGTCGTCGCCCGAGCGCTTCACGTCCTTGGCATGGGCGATCTTGATGTGCTGGGTCAGGGTGTCGAAGACCTGATTCAGGATCTGATCCATGCGGTCGATGTTGTGGGTTTCGAAGTAGTTCGTCGGGTCCATCAGCAGGCCGAGGCCGGGATGATCGACCTGCGCGAACATCTTCACCGTTTCTTCGACCGAGCCGACCACGTTGTTGACATAGGTTTCCAGCAGGAAGACGCCGCCATGGTCATAGGCCGTCTGGGCAAGGTCCGCGATGACCTTGCGGCATTCCTCGAAACCTTCCTCGGTCTTGTTCTTCGGGTGATGCACCCAGTCGGATTCGGTGTTGTAGGTTCCGGTTTCCGAAATCACGTAAGGCGTGCCGAAGGACCTCGCGTTGCGGATGATTTCCTTCAGGTAGCCAACGCGCCGCTTCCGCTCATCGGGATCGGGGTGGATGATGTTGGTATAGCCCGAGATGCAGCAGATCGGCAGGTTGTGGTCGCGGAACGTGTCGCGCACCTTCTTGGCCTTCGCCGCCGTGATCTGGCCGGGGCCGAGATCCACATCCTTGAAGTGCAGGTCAAGCTGCACCGTCGTCATGCCATGCGCCTTGATGCGCTTGGCCGTCTCTTCCAGACCGTACGGGTAATAGCCCGTGAAAATCCCGGCATGCATCATGGTCGAGTTCCTCCCTCAGTTGATGCTGATTTCCGAAAGCTGGACCGTCCGCCCCTCGGCCATCGAGCGGTAGCCCGCCTCGATCAGTTGGACGGTCCGCACGTTGTCCTCCACGGTCAGCGCGGGCGGCTCGCCCGTCTTCACCGCGTGTTGCAGTTGTTCCATCACGCCGATGAAGGCATGCGGGAACCACATCGTGTCCCAGGAGGGCGTGACCCATTTGCCGCCGGTCGTCTTGCGGCTGGCATAGGTCAGCGTCGAAGCGGCACCCGTTGGCCAGCCAATGGTGCCTTTGGCCACGCCCTCGGTCCCGTCGACTCGGAAATTGATGTGCTGGTCGTTGTCGTAGCCCTCGGACCGCGGTCCGTGCCAGACATCCTCAAGCGACAGCGCCAGCACGCCCGACGGAAAACGCAGGGTCGAGACAGTGATGCCGTCCTTGTGCTTGAACGTCGTGCGCGGGTCGGTGCGGGTCTGCGTGGAGATCTCGGTCGGGTCGCCGAATAGGAAGCGCAGGACGTCCAGGTGATGGACGCTCATGTTGGCAAGCGTCAGGCGGTCATAGCCTTCGAGGAAGGTCTGCCAGTGCGGGATGGCGTGCATGTCGATCTGGGCAAAGACGATCTCGCCCAACTCACCGCGGTCGATGATCTGCTTCAGGACCTGCATCGACTGGTCATAGCGCATGTTCTGGTTGACGCTCAGGATCTTGCCGGCCGCCTTTGCCTCCTCGCGAAGCGCGATCGCTTCCTGCAGCGTCAGCGACAGCGGCTTCTGCGCGAGGATACCCTTGATATGCGGCTGCTTCAGCGCCAGCCGGATCAGGTCCGGCTGCTGGTCGGGCGGATAGGCGATGTCGAGGATCTCGATCTCGGGATCGGCAATCAGCGCTTCCGGCGTGTCATGGACCTTCGGGATGCCCCAACGCTTGGCCACACCCTCGGCGCGCGATTTCGTGCGGCTGGCAATGGCCGCCACGGGAAACCCCGCCTGCTTGTAGGCGGCCAGGTGGCATTCGGCCATGATCATGCCCGCACCGATGCAGCCGATCTTCAGGCTGTTGGTGCGAACGGTCGGGTCCGGCTGGAACCCCAGAGCGTCGGTCATCGCGATCCTCCTCCTCAGGACCGGGCGAGCGTCTGACCGCCCGCCCCGAAAAACTGAACCCTCGCCGGATCGCAGGCCAAGGCCACCTGCGCATCGACCCGGATATCGGGCTGTCCGCGCAGGAGCGCGCGCAGGCGCGTGCCCCCGGCATCGAGAGTCACAACGGTGAAACCGCCAAGCGGCTCGACTTCGAACACGGTTGCGGGCCGTCCCTCGGCGCTGCCATCCCAGGCCCGAACGCGCAGGTCCTCGGGCCGGACGCCGAGTTCGGTCGCCTGCCCGGGAGCACCCGGCAGCGCGAGACGAAGCGCGCCGCCCGCCGCTTCGATCCGGCCATCGGTCCGGGTGGCGGGCAGGATGTTCATCATCGGTGAGCCAAGAAGCCGCGCGACATAGGTCGAGGCCGGACGGTCATAGATCTCGGCCGGGCTGCCGATCTGCCGGATCGCGCCATGCTCGAGGATCGCCATGCGGTCGGCCACCGACATCGCCTCTTCCTGGTCGTGGGTCACGTAGATCAGCGTGCGCCCCGCCTCGCGCTGGATGCGCTTCAGTTCAACGCGCGTTTCCTCCCGCAACCGCGCATCGAGCGCCGAGATCGGGTCGTCCATCAGAAAGGCTGCCGGATCACGGACGAAGGCTCGGGCGATGGCGACGCGCTGCCGCTCGCCGCCAGAGAGCTGCGCGGGCATCTTGTGCAGGATGTGCCCGATATGGAGTTTCGCCGCCGCATCGGCCAGCCGCGCAGCGATCTGAGCAGGCGGAACCTGCCGCTCGACCAGAGGGAAGCGGACATTGTCTTCGGCCGTCATGTGAGGGAAGAGCGCGAGGTTCTGGAACACCATCGCGATGTTGCGCGCGGACGGGGGGACATGGTTGACCGGCTTGCCGTCGATCAGCACCTCACCCTCGTCGGGCGTCTCGAGTCCAAGGATCAGCCGCAGCATCGTCGTCTTGCCCGAAAGCGGCGGACCGAACAGGCAGAAGAACTCGTTGTCGGCGACGGTGAAGCTTGCATCGTCCACGGCCAGCGTCTTGCCGTAGCGCTTGGTCACGTTGCGGAAGGCGATCTCGGCCATCTCAATGCCCCCTCAGTGCCGCGCCGGAACCGGCATCGAACAGTCGCACCGCCTCACCGATGGGTGCGATATGCGCGGTCTCGCCAAGCGTCGCTCGCAGATCGTTCTCGAACACGCCCTTCACCGCTGTGTCGCCATTGCCCAGATGCAGGATGCTGCGCGCCCCGATCCGCTCGACGAAGGTCACAGGCAGCGCGAGTCCCTGCCCCGCACTGACCAGATGCGCCTGCTCGGGCCGGAAGCCGTAATATACCCCTGCCTTGGCAGAGCGCGCTGCCGCGGCCTGGGGCGGCGGCAACACGGGCGATATGCCGGCCGCCCCAAGGTCGATCGCGACTCCCTGCGGCGTCTCGACGGGGCGACCTTTCAGAAGGTTCATGCCCGGCGCCCCGATGAAGCGCGCGACGAAGGTGTTGGCCGGGTCGTTATAGACCTGCAGGGGCGTTCCGACCTGCTGCAGCACCCCGTGATCCATCACCGCGATCCGGTCGGCCATCGTCATCGCCTCGAGCTGGTCGTGGGTCACATAGACCATCGTCTGCCGGAATTGCCGCTGCAGGTGCTTCAACTCGGTCCGCATCACTGCGCGGAAGGCGGCGTCGACGTTGGACAGGGGTTCGTCGAGCAGGAAGATGGCCGGTTCCATGACCGCCGAGCGACCGATGGCGACGCGTTGCAGGATGTTCACCGACAGGCCCTGTGCCGGCCGGTCGAGAAGGTCGGACAATTGCAGCAGATCAGCGATGGCTTTGGTCCGGCTGGCTATCTCTGCCTTGGGCCGCCCGCCCATACGCAAGCCGTAGTCGAGGTTCTGGCGCACCGTCATGTGGGTAAAGATCGCGTAGTTCTGGAACACGAAACCCACGCCGCGCCTGCCCATAGGCACGCCCGCCATGTCGCGGTCGCCGAAGAGGATCCGGCCCTCACTCGGCCGCTCCATCCCGGCGATCATGTTCATGGTGGTGGACTTGCCGCAGCCAGAAGGGCCGAGCAGCGCCATGAACTCGCCGTCCTCGATCGTCAGGTCCATGGTCTTGAGCGCGGTGAAGGCCCCGAACTGCTTGACGAGATGTTCGAGCCGGATCGCGCTCATGCCCGGTCTCCTTGCGCGCGCGCCATCCGCTTCATCGCCCAGACGCAGGCAACCGACAGCACGACCAGGATCGCCAGCGCGATGGCCGCGACGTAGCCCCAGATCAGGTCCTGCGTGGTGATCTTGTAGATGTAGACGCTGATCGTCTCGGTCGCGACGCCCGGGCCGCCCCCGGTCATGATGTAGAGCGTGTCGAAGATCTTGAAGCACTCGATCACCCGGATCGCGAGAGCGATGATGATGATCGTCTTCATCCGCGGCAGCACGATGGTGCGGAACCGCTGCCAGGGGCCGGCCCCCAAAAGGGTTGCCGCGCGCATCTGGTCCTCGGGCACGCCGACGAGACCGGCGAGCAGGATCAGGAACATCAGCGGCGTCCATTGCCAGATGTCGGCCACCATAACCGCGATCATCGCCAGCACCGGATCCGACAGCCAGGCCACGGTCACCGGCGTGCCGAGCAGCGACGACAGGATGTCGTTCACCGGGCCGCCCGACTGGAACAGCATGTAGAACATGTAGCCGGCGACGGCGGGCACGACCATCATCGGCATGATGAGGATCGAGTAGAAGATCCGCTTGCCGGGGAAATCGTCCGCGAAGAGCGTTGCGAGGCCAAGGCCCAGCAGGAACTCGACCGGCACGCAGACCACCATCACGAGAAGCGTCCGGCCAAGCGCCGACCACAGGCGGTTGTCGCTGATGAGGTCAGTGTAGTTGGCGAAGTTGTTCCACATCTCCCATGCGCGCGGCCAAGCCATGCCAGACAACGGCGACCAGTCGGTCAGCGAGATGTAAAGCTGCATGAGCAGTGGAAAGAGCGAAATGAACAGAACCAGGACCTGCGCGGGCAGCGTCAGCCGGAAGCCGAGCTTGCGGCCTTCGTCCTGGGGTTTGGGGGCGGTCACGGACATGGGCTGAGAAAGGTCCTTCAAGGGGGCGGCCGTCGCGGTCATTGCTTGAGCGCCCCGAAGGTCAGCCCGCGCACGAGGTGTTTCTGGATCAGGATGCCCATGACGACCGGCGGCACAGCGGCGATCAGTCCGAGCGCGGCCTTGGCACCGTACAGCTGCCCGGTCATCGAGGAGGAGAGCGATGCCATGTAGACCGGGATCGTCACCCATTCCCGCGTCGTCAGCAGAAGCGCGATCAGGTAGTCCGACCAGTTGAGGATGAAGACGAACAGCGCAGCAGAGGCCAGCGGCGCGCGCATCATCGGCAGCGTGATCCGCCAGAAGACCCGGGCGCGCGAACAGCCCTCGACCAGTGCCGCCTCCTCGATCTCGCGCGGCATGTCGTCGAAGAAGGTCTTCATCAGCCAGAAGGCGAAGGGCAGCGTCACTATCCCGTAGATCAGCGCAAGCCCCCACCAGGTGTCCATCATGTTCAGGAAGGACCACATGATCATCACCGGGATCATGACTGCCATCGGGGGGAACAGCCGCAGCTGGATCAGCGCCAGTGGCAAATTGGCCCCTGAGCCGAAACGCGACAGACCATAGGCGGCCGCGGTTCCGGCAGACATAGCGATGAGCGTGCCGATGCTGGCCGAGAGGAGCGACGACAGGATCGGCTTTGCCGCCGTGCGGTCGAGCGCGACGATCAGGTTCGAGCTGCTTTCCCCGAAGATGAAACGGAAGTTGTCAAGCGTCGGCGCCTTTGGGATCCAGGTGAGCGCGTCGCCCGTCGCCTGCCATTCCGGGATGGGTTTGAACGCCATCGACACCATCCACAGGATCGGGATCAGCGTGATCGCAAGCGCACCGAGGATGGCGGCGTAGCGGAAGACTTCAAAGGACAGGGAACGGTTCATCTTGGGTAAGCCGGGTCGTGCCTGGGGAAATTGCGGCCGGAGCGGCAGGGTCCGCTCCGGCCTCGTGCCTGGGATTGCGTGTCAGACGGGGTCCAGCACGGTCGGCCAGGCAGCCATGTTCGCGCGGACGGCCTCGACGATCTTGTCCTGGCCAGTTCTGCGCGTGATCTTGACCCATTCGGCGGCGGTATCTTCCATCGCCTGTTCCGGGGTCTTGGCCTTGGTCAGCGCCGCCATCAGGTTCTCGTCCAGCGCGTTGTTGAAGGCCGTGGCGCCGGCATAGTTGATGGTCGGGACCGACCGTGCCACCGTCTCGCGCACGATATCCATGTGGTAGTCATGGTAGGTCTCGCGCACGAGCGGGTCGGCGAAGTCATTCAGGCTGAACGGGTCGAAGTAGCCGCCAGGGTTGGCCGTCATCCAGGAATAGATCCGGCTGGAGCCGAGCCATTGCAGGAACAGATAGGCCAGCTCCGGGTTCTGCGATTGCGAACTGACCATCCCGGTCAGCGAGAACCACAGGACCGAGCGGCTGACGATCTTGCCGTCGATCTCGTTTCCGGGCGGCAGCATCGAGCCGATCTTGCCCTGCACGGTCGAGCCGGTATTACCCGGATTGTCTAGGAATTTCGGCAGGTTCGAGAAGGCGCAGGTCATCGCTGCGCCGCCGGCGGCGAAGTTGCCGTACTGCTCGGGCCAACCCCAGCTGATCGCGTCGGGCGAATGATGCGAGAGCGAGTCGAGATAGGCCTGCGTCGCGATTGCCCCCTGCTCGGAGTTGATGAGCGGGTTCGCATCGTTGTCGAACAGGAACTGGTTCGGGGAAGCGAGCGAGGTGTAAAGCTGGTACCAGTTGGTATAGCCCCAACCCTGGTTGCGCAGGTCGGTCGAGCCAAAGAGCCCCTTGTCCGGGCGCTGGAAGAAGGCCGCGATGTCGTTGAACTGCTTCCAGGTGCGCGGCACGGCCAGGTCATAGCCATACTTGCTCTTGAACGCCGACTGCTCGGCGGGGTCGTTGAAGAGATCGGTCCGGTAGACCCATGTCTGGAAGTCGCCGTCGAGCGAGACGCCATAGGTCGAGCCGCGATACTTGTTCATCAGCGAGACGCCCTGTTCGCCGTTCACATAGCCGCGAACAGGATCGTCCCATTCGGGCTTGTACTGGGCGACATAGTCGTCGAGCTTGGCGATGCCGCCGGATTCCGCGAGGTCGCCCAGACGGTTCCAGTCGGTCGAATAGATGTCGAAGCCGCCGGCCTTGGTCGAGATGTCCTGCATCGTCTTGGTGAATTCCTGCCCGTTGGGCAGACCGACGATTTCCAGCGTGATGCCGGTTTCCTTTTCCCACAGGTCCTTGATCGACGGCGCACCGGCCGGGAACGGCTGGGTCAGCTGGCCGATCGAGCCATCCGACAGGCCGATGACGATCTTGGCCGGGGCCTTGCCCGAGGCCTTCATCGCCTTGGCTGCCTCGATCGCGCGGCCCTCGGGCGTATCGGGTCCATATTGGTAACGCTCGGCGCCGGGGAACCCGGTCGGTCCGCCGATCATGCCCGGCGCAAGCGCGTCGCTCGCCTGAGCGCGGCCGGGCCGGATGAATTTCGGTGCGAAACTGATCGCTGCGCCGTAAACCGCGAGCTTGCCTCCGGTCGTTAGCAATTGGCGCCGCGAGAAGCGGTCCTGTCTGTCCATGACGTCCTCCCTCGGCCCGCATCCTCCGCACGGTGCCGTGGGTGATGGCTTAGGACCGCAAAACACATCATGTCAACTTCAAAATTCATCATTTTGACGCATCTCTGCGATGCGGAGATCCTGATAATTTCTGTGGGATCAGCTTGCTCGCGAGCGCGAAAAGAGCCAAATTATTGTAATTAATAAATATTATACAGGCTCAGGGCCATACAGACCTTTCGAGGCAGTTCCGATGCAAATCACTGAATGATGCATGCGCAGCATATGTAAATCATTTTCAATCATTTTGCATCATTTACAATGCACCGAAAGGATGGCAACTAGGCCTCACGGGGTTGCCGGAGCTTGGATGAACAGTCGGGTTACATTGCAGGATGTCGCGCGCGAGGCAGGGGTGTCGTCAGCGACGGTTGATCGTGTCCTCAACAACCGCGAGGGGGTTAGGCGGCGCACGCGCGAGATCGTCATGACTGCTGCGCAACGGCTCGGCTACGTCTCGACGGTGGACCTGCCGGTTTCATCTGCCGCTGCCGGAACGATCGATCTGGTGTTTCTGCTTCCCGCCGGAACGAATGCCTTCATGCACGTGCTGCGCCAGCAACTGGAAATTCAGGCGGTTGGCCGCGAGGGCATACGCGTGCGGGTCGAGATGATCGAGGGTTTCAGCCCGCCGACCCTTGCCGCGCGACTGAATGAGTTGCGCGGTCAGGTTCACGGTGTGGGAATCGTCGCCCAGGATCACCCGCTTGTGCGCGAGGCGATCCGTGGCCTGGTCGCCGAAGGTGCGCATCTGGTCACGCTGGCCTCGGATATCCAGAGCGTGCCGCGGCTTGCCTATGTCGGGATCGACAACCGACAGGCCGGTCGACTGGCCGGATTGCTCATGGGGCGGTTCCTTGCGCATGATCCGACGGCACAGGTCGCGCTGTTTGCCGGCTCTCTCTCCTATCGTGGGCATGAGGAGCGCGAGATGGGATTCCGTCACATCCTGGCGGAGGAGTTTCCCCGCATCCAAATCGTCGAGCTGCGCGAAATCCTGGATGACCGCGCCAAGGCCTTTGCCGAAGCCGAGCAGCTGCTCAACCGCCATCCGAAGCTGTCGGGTATCTACAATGTCGGCGCCGGAACACACGGAATTGCCCAGGCGCTGAAGTCCCGATCCCTTGAGCGCAAGGTGCTCCTGATCGGGCATGAGGCGACGGAAGACAACAAGCGGCTTCTCCTCGAGGGTGCGCTTGACGCCGTCATCGACCAGAACCCGCGTGTCGAGGCGCGCGAGGCGTTGAACCTGCTGACGGCAGCGGCGCGCGGGCAGCCTTACGACTTCGTGCCCCTGCGCCTGCAAGTGATATTCAGGGAAAACCTGCCGGTCGAATAGGCCGCTCTCCTCACGAAAAGCGACTGGATTCTCTGCTGCTGAGGCATCTTTGTCGACAGCACCGCGAGACGTCCCGATCCGGAAAGCGCCGGCAAGTGCGCAGGTTGAAGAGGACGGCTTCCTCGGCGACCGTCTGGTCGAGCAACGACTCAAACGTCGGGCCAAGACCAAGGAGAGCGGGGTGGAGCCGAGTTGAGACCTTCAACGACGCCGGACATCAACACCTGCGGACCTACCATGCAACGTCAATCATGGTCCGATGCACGAGCCAGAATGCAAACTCGACCTGCCACCAATACCGAAAGGCAATGGTCATCACGCAACAGAAATCTAAAACTGGGCGTCAGGCGCGCTTTCGCACCGGCGCGCGCTTCGCCGCCGCCCAGTCTGCTGCTGCCTGGCCGAAGGCCGTGAAGAGCGGCCGCGAGACGGGATCGTCGGCAGCGTTCCATTCCGGATGCCACTGCACCGAAAGGGTGAAGCCTGGCGCGCCATCGACATAGATCGCCTCAGGCGTGCCATCGGGCGCATGACCATCGACAACGATGCGGGCGCCAGGCTGCTTGATGCCCTGGCCATGCAGCGTGTTGGTCATCACTTCTTCCGCGCCCATCAGCCGGTGAAAGACCCCGCCTTGGGTGAAACGGACGGCATGGCGAAGTGCGAACTTTTCGTCGAGCGTGCCGTCGGGCGGCATGCGGTGGTTCATCCGGCCCGGCAGTTCGCGGATCTCGGCGTAAAGCGTGCCGCCCATGGCCACGTTCACCTCCTGGAAGCCACGGCAAATGCCGAGGAAGGGTTGCCCCCGCTCGACACAAGCACGGATCAGGGGCAGCGTGATACGGTCGCGGGCGCGGTCGAAGGTGCCGTGCGCCTCGGTTTCTTCCTCGCCGTATTCCTCGGGGTGGACGTTGGGGCGCCCCCCGGTCAGCAGGAACCCGTCGCAGGTGTCAAGCAGGTCCTCGACCGAGACAAGATCGGGGTCGGCGGGAATGATGAGCGGCAGGCCGCCCGCCACATGGGAGACCGCGCACATGTTCATCGTGCCACCACCATGGATGGGGTAGGTTTCGTTCAGCAGAGCGCGGTTGCCGATGATGCCTATAACGGGGCGCGACATGACCAAATCCTTTGTCCGTGACAGAGGATAAGCCTCGAATTGGGCGGAAAGAAGGGCCAATGCGCGCACACTGGCCCTGCAATCAAGCAGATGTGCAGGAAAGCAGCAGCTTCGTGGGCCTCAGCCCGCGAGTTCCGCCTTCCGGCGCTGGCGATAGGCGTGCAAGAGCGGCTCGGTATAGCCCGAGGGCTGGTTCAGCCCCTCGAAGACCAGCGCATGCGCGGCCTTGAAGGCGAGACCGTCGAAGGAGGGCGCCATAGGCACATAAGCCGGATCGCCGGCATTTTGGCGGTCGACCATCTCGGCCATCTTCTTCAGCGCCGTCTCGACCTGCTCCTCGGAGACGACGCCGTGATGGATCCAGTTCGCCAGATGCTGGGACGAGATGCGGAGCGTAGCGCGATCCTCCATCAGCCCGACATCGTTCATGTCGGGGACCTTGGAACAACCGATGCCCTGATCAATCCAGCGGACAACATAACCGAGGATGCCCTGGCAGTTGTTCTCGACCTCGCGAATGATCTGCGCAGGCGTCCAGCGGCGGTAGCTGGCAAGCGGAATCTCCAGAACCGTATCGACATAGGCGCGGCGGCCACCCTTCTTGAGCCTCTCCTGCACCGCCTTCACGTCGACCTTGTGGTAATGGAGCGCGTGCAGCGTCGCCGCGGTCGGCGACGGCACCCAGGCGCAGTTGGCGCCGGCCATGGGGTGCTCGATCTTCTGCTGCAGCATGGCCGCCATCAGGTCGGGCATGGCCCACATGCCCTTGCCGATCTGCGACCGCCCCGCAAGACCGCATTCTAGGCCGATATCGACGTTCTGGTTCTCGTAGGCGAGGATCCAGGACTTGCGCTTGATGAAGTCCTTGCGGCTGAAGGGGCCGGCCTCCATCGAGGTGTGAATCTCGTCGCCGGTCCGGTCGAGGAAACCGGTATTGATGAAGGCAACGCGGTGGCGCGCGGCACGGATGCATTCCTTTAGGTTGACCGAGGTGCGGCGCTCCTCGTCCATCACCCCGATCTTGACGGTGTAACGAGGCAGGCCCAGCACCTCTTCGACGCGGGTGAATGTCTCGTCGGCGAAGGCGACTTCCTCGGGCCCGTGCATCTTGGGCTTCACCACATAGACCGAGCCGAGCGTGGCGTTGCGCGGGCCTTCGGTCTTTTGCAGGTCGTGAAGCGCGATCATCACGGTGATCATTGCGTCCATCAGCCCCTCGGGGATTTCCGAGCCGTCGGGCAAGAGGATCGCCGGGTTGGTCATGAGGTGGCCGACATTGCGCACCCAGAGCAGCGCGCGGCCCTTGAGCGTTAGCGCCGAGCCGTCCGGCGCGACATAGGTGCGGTCACCGTTCAGCCGGCGCGTCATCGCCTGCCCGCCCTTCTGGAAGGTCTCGGTCAGGTCGCCCTTCATCAGGCCCAGCCAGTTGGCATAGGCCAGCACCTTGTCCTCGGCATCGACGCAGGCGACGGAATCCTCGCAATCCATGATCGCCGAGACCGCGCTTTCGATCACCACATCGGCAAGGCAGGCCTGATCGCGCGCGCCGATGAAATGCGCCCGGTCGAAGACCAGTTCGACATGCAGGCCGTTGTTGCGCAGCAGCACCGCATCCGGCGCGCGCGGATTGCCGCGGTAGCCCACGAATTTCGACGGCTCGACCAGCGGCAGGTCATCGACCAGCAACTGGCCGTCCTTCACATAGTAGCGCCGCACGTCGCCGTGGCTCGCGCCCTGGATCGGGAAGGCCTCGTCGAGAAAGACGCGGACACGGGTCACGACCCGCGCGCCCCGGCCCCGCTCATAGCCGCCGGGCGGCGGCGGGGAGCCCATGGCATCGGTCCCGTAGAGACAATCGTAAAGCGATCCCCACCGGGCGTTCGCCGCGTTCAGCGCATAGCGGGCGTTGTTGATCGGCACGACCAGTTGCGGCCCCGGAACGCTGGCGATCTCGGGGTCGATGCCGGTGGTGTCGATGGTGAAATCGGGGCCTTCGGGCAGCAGGTAGCCGATTTCGGTCAGGAAGGCGCGATAAGCAGCGGGGTCGTGTGCCTGATTGGCACGTGCCCGGTGCCAGGCGTCGATCTGTGCCTGAAGGTCATCCCGCCTGGCGAGCAGGGCGCGGTTCTTGGGGGCAAGATCTCGCGTCAGCGCGGCCAGGCCAGACCAGAAACGGGCAGGCTCGATACCGGTGCCGGGCAGTGCCTGCTCTTCCACGAAGGCGGCCAAATGCCCGTCGACCTGCAGACCGTCCCTATTCACGCGCTCTGCCATGCTGCCCTCCGGAAGTTCGGTATGCCATAGCATTCAATAGCGGTTTCTGACCGACCGGTGCAACCGCCGCAGTGCGGGGATTGCCTTGGCTGGCCGAAATCATCTTTCGGGGTTGCAAGCGAATTCGGGGCGTTGGTCAGTCCCGCGCGAGAAAAGCTTAGCTTATCAGCTAAGTTTTAGCTTGCGCGACTCGCGATAACGGAAATAGTTAGCTTTATGGCCAAGCATGACCCTGACCTCTCCCTGCTGTTCCAGGCGCTTTCCGACCCGACGCGGCGATCGATCCTGTCACGGTTGATGGAGGGACCGGCCCCCGTCTCGGTTCTGGCGGAACCGACGGGTATGGCGCTGCCGACCGTGCTGCGCCACCTGTCGGTGTTGGAGGATGCCCGGCTGATCGAGACCGAGAAGACCGGGCGCACGCGGCTCTGCCGGGCACGCCCGACCGCGCTTCAGGCAGCGACTGCCTGGCTCGATGACCAACGCCGCATCTGGGAGGCGCGGACTGACCGGCTCGAGGCACTCCTGGAGACATTGCAGGACAAGGGTGAGGCTGATGAAGATCGACCCGGAACGTGACCTCGTGATCGAGCGGTTGCTGATGGCGCCGCCATCCCTTGTCTGGCGCTGCTGGACCGAGCCGGACCTGTTCCGCCAGTGGTACGCGCCAAAGCCGATGCAGTTGACGGCGGTGGAACTGGAACTGCGAGCCGGTGGTCGATTCTTCATGGAAATGACCGGACCGGACGGGCAGCGGATGCCGAATGAAGGCTCGTTCCTTGTCGTCGAGCCGGAGTCGAAGATTGTCTTCACCGACCTGATGACCCAGGATTTCTCGCCGGTCGAGAAGGTGAGCGACGACTTCGGCCCGGCCTTCACCGCGGTCATCTCCTTTGCTCCAGAGGGCACAGGCACCCGCTATCGCGCCGTGGCCCGACATGCCTCGGCCAGAGAGGCAAAGATCAATCTCGATATGGGCTTCGAACAGGGCTGGGGCATCCAGGCCGCCCAACTGGAAGCACTTCTTGCGAAGATGGAGGAAACAGATGATCGCGCCATTCAACCCTGATCTCGATCTTGAGATCAACCGCCTCCTGAAGGCGCCCGTCGCCAAGGTCTGGCGGTGCTGGACCGAGCCCGAACTGGTGAAGCAGTGGTTTACACCGAAGCCGGTCGTGACGCGTGATGTCGAGATCGACCTGCGGCCCGGCGGTCGGTTCCACACGGTCATGGTGATGGTCGATGGCAGCGAGCATCCAGGCGAGGGCTGCTTTCTCGACATTGAATTCGAACGGCGGCTGGTTTGGACCGACACGCTTGAGGCAGGCTTTCGGCCGGCGACATCTGCAATGTTCGGCTTCACGGGCTGCATCTTGATGCATCCCGAGGATGGCGGCACCCGCTACATTGCCCGTGCCATCCATGGAAAGCGCGAAGTGGCCCGGCAGCACGAGGAAATGGGCTTCCACGAGGGGTGGGGAACGGTGGCGCAACAGCTGGAAGCCTTCGCGAGGACACTGGCATGACCGAGGATCGCCAGATCACTCTGAGCCGTCTGATCCGCGCACCGCAATCAAGGGTCTGGCAGGCATGGACCGATCCCCAATTGCTTCCGCAATGGTTCGGCCCCGAGGGATATTCCTGCCAGACGAAGGAAATCGACCTGCGGGAAGGTGGTGTCTGGCGCTTCGACATGATCGGCCCCGACGGAAAGGTCTGGGCCAATCGCCACCGCATAACCCGGCATGATCCAGAGCGAAGGATCGAATTCATCCTCGACAGCGATGACGATGCTTCGCCTCGGATGCAGGTGGTGGTGACGATGGAGCCGGAGGCAGACGGCACGCGACTGACCCAGGTGATGACCTTTCCCGACGCCGCGATGCGCGACGGCGCCATCAGTTTCGGCGCGGTCGAATTGGGCAAGACCACGCTCTCCAAGCTGGCGCGGCTGGTCGAAGCGTGAAGAGGGCCCGATACTCGCGGGCTTGACGGCGCCCGCCCGCCGTTTCAGCGGGCGCTCGGGCCGCGCCTTTCGGAGCGGCAGCGATCCGAGCAGTATTTCACCTCGTCCCAGATCTTGGCCCATGCCTTGCGCCAGGCGAAAGGCCGGCCACAGCTGACGCAGATCTTCGAGGGAAGTTCGGCCTTCCGGCGCATCTTGGGCATGGCTTCCTCACTTTAGGACTTAGGTACTGACAAGATCGTTCTAGAACGCGACCTGCGGCAGGAAAGCCGGGCGAATGCTTGCACCCGCCGCCCGGGCGACTAGGGTTAGGGGCTCCGGAGGAAAACCATGACCGAAGCGCCGACGATCCGCCTTTCCGACTATCAGCCCTTCACCCACCGCATCGAGCAGGTCGAACTGACCTTCCGTTTGCATCCCACCGCGACGAAGGTGATGGCGAGGATGACGCTGGAGCCCAATCCGGCGCGACCGGGCCCGCAGGATCTGCGGCTGGATGGCGAGAAGCTTCGGCTTCTGTCGCTTCGGATCGACGGCAAAGGGGCGATATTCCACCAGGACGGCACCGGTCTGACAGTGCCCGCGAGCGCGCTGCCCGCCGGTCGCTTCACCCTGGAGACCGAGGTCGAGATCGCGCCGGAAGGGAATACCGCGCTGGAAGGGCTCTACATGTCGAATGGCATGTATTGCACGCAATGCGAGGCCGAGGGCTTCCGAAAGATTACCTTCTATCCCGACCGCCCCGACGTGATGGCGCCGTTCCGCGTGCGGATCGAAAGCGACCTGCCGGTGCTCCTGTCGAATGGCAACCCTGCGGGCCGGGGCGAGGCGTGGGCGGAATGGGACGATCCCTGGCCGAAGCCCTCCTACCTCTTCGCGCTGGTGGCGGGTGATCTCATCGCTCATCCCGACCGCTTCACCACCGTCTCGGGGCGTGATGTCGAGCTGAACATCTGGGTCCGAAAGGGTGACGAGGGGAAATGCGCCTATGCGATGGAGGCGCTGAAACGCTCGATGGCCTGGGACGAGCGCACCTATGGCCGTGAATACGACTTGGACATCTTCAACATCGTCGCCGTCGATGACTTCAATATGGGGGCGATGGAGAACAAGGGCTTGAACATCTTCAACTCGAAGTATGTTTTGGCCCTGCCCGAGACCGCGACCGACGACGACTTTGCCCGGATCGAGTCGATCATCGCGCATGAGTATTTTCATAACTGGACCGGCAACCGCATCACCTGCCGCGACTGGTTCCAGCTGTGCCTGAAAGAGGGGCTGACCGTTTTCCGCGACCAGCAATTCTCGGCCGACATGCGCTCAGGCCCAGTGAAGCGGATCGAGGACGTGCTGACCCTCCGCGCCCGGCAGTTCCGCGAGGATAACGGGCCGCTGGCCCATGCCGTCCGGCCCGACCATTACGTCGAGATCAACAACTTCTACACGGCCACCGTCTACGAGAAGGGGGCCGAGGTCATCGGAATGCTGAAACGGCTGGTGGGCGAGGCCGGCTACAAGGCGGCGCTCGACCTCTATTTCGACCGCCATGACGGCGAGGCGGCGACGATCGAGGACTGGCTTAAGGTCTTCGAGGATGCGACGGGCCGCGACCTGGCCCAATTCAAGCGATGGTACACGGAAGCCGGAACGCCACGCCTTTCGGTGACCGAGCACTGGCAGGACGGCACCTATCGACTGACGTTCCGCCAGACGAACCCGCCAACACCGGGCGAACCACTCAAGCGCCCGAAGGTCATCCCGATCGCGATTGGCCTGCTCAATCCGAATGGCGCCGAGGTCTTGCCGACCACGGTTCTGGAAATGACCGAGGCCGAACAGAGCTTTGTCTTCAAGGATATGGCGACGAAACCCATCCCCTCGATCCTGCGCGGTTTCTCGGCACCGGTCATCCTCGAGCGCGAGGTCAGCCCCGAGGAACGCGCCTTCCTCCTTGCCCATGATACCGACCCCTTCAACAAATGGGAGGCGGGCCGGGCACTGGCCAAGGACGTGATGGCGCGCATGGTGACCGAGGGAGCCCAGCCGGGGCCGGACTGGCTGGATGCGCTGGCGCGGGTGGCGCAGGACGAAAGCCTCGACCCCGCCTTCCGCGCGCTGGCGCTGCGCCTGCCCGGTGAGGACGACATGGCGCAGACGCTGCACGATGCCGGTGTCACCCCCGATCCCGATCGCATCCACGCCGCCCGTCGCCGCATGGGCGAGGCGCTGGCGCGACACCTCGCCTCCGCCCTGCCCCGGCTGATCGAATCCATGGCGGAGCCCGGCCCCTTCACTCCCGAAGCACGGGCGGCCGGGAGGCGGGCGCTGCGGCTGGTGCTTCTGGGGCTTCAGTCCCGTCTCGACGATGGCGCGCGCGCTGCCGCCGCCTTCCGCACCGCCGACAACATGACCGAACAGGTCGGCGCGCTCGCCTGCCTGCTGGAGAATCGCCGGGGTGAGGCCGAGCTTCAGGCCTTTGAGTCGCAGTGGCGACATGACCGGCTGGTGATGGACAAATGGTTCTCGCTGCAGATCCTCTGCGCCGAACCGGCGCGGGCTGCCGAGGTCACGGACCGCCTGACCCGTCACCCAGATTTCGACTGGAAGAACCCCAACCGCTTCCGTTCCGTAATCGGCGCGCTGTCCGGCAACCATGCCGGTTTCCACAAGTCCGACGGTTCTGCCTACCGGCTTGTGGCGGACTGGCTGATGCGACTCGATCCGCTGAACCCGCAGACAGCGGCCCGGATGTCGACCGCCTTCGAGACCTGGGGGCGCTACGATGCCGATAGACAGGCGCTGATCCGGGTGGAGCTGGAACGCATCATGCAGGCGCCGGACCTCAGCCGCGATCTGGCCGAGATGGCGGGACGCATGTTGGGCGTCACCGACTAGCAGCTACGGATAAAGAAAACCCCCGGCCGGTTGTCCGGACGGAGGCTTGCCTGCTCGACGTTCTTTTGCGCTCAGAGCGCGGCCATGACCCGCTTCTTGGGCTGGCAATATTCCTGCGCCCGGGTCCAGGCCGCCATATCGGCGCGCTTGGAGGCATTGCGGAACGGCGCCCAGTCGCGACCGAGGCCCTGAGCCCCGTTGCCGGCAACCATGCCATCGCGCTGCACCTGCACTGAGGCGATCTTGATCGCGCAGGCGAGGTTCTCGCTCCCATCCTTCAGCGCCGCCGTGCTCTTGGCATCGCAGCCATACTGGCGCGCGGTCTGCGGGGAAATCTGCAGAAGCCCGATCCAGCGCCCGCCGCCGCCCGAGGCAGCCGGGTTCCAGGTGCTTTCATGCTTGGCCAGAGCCGAGAAAACGCCCGTCCAGAACGCTTCGCGTTCGGCTTCGGTCGCATGGGTGTAGCCGGGGCACCAGGTATTTATGTCGCCCGGGACAAGGGCGGGAAGGTTCGCCGCGTCTTCGTCGATCGCCGCGAGGGCTGTCTTGGTCCAGACGGTTGCTTCGGGCCGGTGATCCCACCGCATGGGTGGAAGCGTGGAAGTGGTCTTGTCGGCGCAGCCCATCGGCAACGCGAGAATCGCACCCAGAAGTACCGCTCTGGTCAGTTTGAAAGCCATTACCCAGCCTGTTGTCGCATCGCGCCCCAAACGCGACCGGGCGAATTGGCCCGGATCAAGTCACTCACGCAACCCTTCAAACCGAAACAATCCGTGCGTCGGCGATTCTTTGCCCGTCGCCGGTTTTGGCCTCTGCGAGAATCCGCCCATGCGCCCACCCTTGCCCCTAGACCTGCGCCTGCCTTAAAAGATCGCGAACCTTTCGGAGACGCCCATGCTCGACCTCACCTATACCGCGCCTACGCCCAAGGTCATTTCCGGGGCCAAGCACGACTGGGAACTGGTGATCGGGATGGAGATCCACGCCCAGGTCTCGTCGAATGCCAAACTCTTCTCTGGCGCCTCGACCGCCTTCGGGGCGGAACCGAACTCCAACGTGGCATTCGTCGACGCCGCGATGCCGGGGATGCTGCCGGTCATCAACGAATTCTGCGTGGAACAGGCGGTGCGCACCGGTCTTGGCCTGAAGGCGGTCATCAACCTGACCTCGGCCTTCGACCGGAAGAACTATTTCTACCCCGACCTGCCGCAGGGCTACCAGATCAGCCAGCTTTACCACCCGATCGTCGGCGAGGGCGAAGTGCTGGTCGAGATGGGGCCGGGCGTGGCCCGCCGCGTCAGGATCGAGCGCATCCATCTGGAGCAGGACGCGGGCAAGTCGATCCATGACATGGACCCGACCCTGTCCTTCGTCGACTTCAACCGCACGGGTGTCGCGCTGATGGAGATCGTCAGCCGCCCCGACATCCGTGGCCCCGAAGAGGCGGCGGCCTATGTGACCAAGCTGCGCCAGATCCTGCGCTACTTGGGCACCTGCGACGGCAACATGCAGAACGGCAACCTCCGCGCTGACGTGAACGTCTCGGTCTGCCGGCCGGGTCAGTATGAGAAGTATCAGCAAACGCAGGATTTCTCGCATCTCGGCACGCGCTGCGAGATCAAGAACATGAACTCGATGCGGTTCATCCAGCAGGCGATCGAATACGAAGCGCGCCGCCAGATCGCGATTCTGGAGGATGGCGGCGAGGTGGTGCAGGAAACCCGCCTTTACGACCCCGACAAGGGCGAAACGCGCTCGATGCGGTCCAAGGAAGAGGCGCATGACTATCGCTACTTCCCCGACCCCGACCTGCTGCCGCTCGAGATCGAACAGGCCTGGGTCGACCATATCCGCGAGACGATGCCGGAACTGCCGGACGCCAAGAAGGCACGCTTCATGGGCGATTTCGGGCTGACCGATTATGACGCCAACGTGCTGACCGCAGAACTCGACGCGGCAGCCTTCTTCGAAGCAGTGGCACAGGGTCGCGACGGCAAGCAGGCCGCGAACTGGGTCATCAACGAGCTGTTCGGCCGACTGAACAAGGAAGGCAAGTCGATCGCCGAAAGCCCGGTAACAACCGCGCAACTCGGTGGCGTCCTCGACCTGATCGCCAAGGGGGATATCTCGGGCAAGATGGCCAAGGACCTGTTCGAGATCCTCTGGACCGACGGCGGCGACCCGGCAGAGATCGCCGCGGCGCGGGGCATGAAGCAGGTCACCGACACCGGCGCCATCGAGGCGGCGGTGGACGAGATCATTGCGGCCAACCCGGCGCAGGTCGAGAAGGCAAAACAGAACCCCAAACTCGCGGGATGGTTCACTGGCCAGGTTTTGAAAGCCACCGGTGGCAAGGCGAATCCGGCGGTGGTGAACGAGTTGGTGGCGAAGAAACTCGGTCTCTGAACGAAAACGGGGCGGCCCCAGAGGGACCGCCCTTTACTCGTCATGCAAACGTATTGCGCGAAACTCCGACGGTGGGCCGCTCGGGCGGGAGGAGGGATGCTCCCAAGCGGTGACCCTTGATCGTCGCGTAGGCTCTGTTTGACGGCGCAAGCGGGAGATTCAGCGGAATTTCCTAGAAATCCGGCGGTATTCTCGTGATTTCGATGCCACGATTGGCGCCAATGGAAACGGCCGTCGCCCTGAAACCGGACTGGCGCCGGATCGGAAACGACTCTCTGCCGATCCCGATGTTGCCGGCTTGGACAGATTGGCGCCGCCCCGCTATGGTCTCGCCGTCCCTCAAGGTGAGTCGCTCATGCCCGTCTACGAATACAAGGTCGTGCCTGCCCCCCAGAAAGGCGAGAAAGCCAAGGGTGCCAAGACCACAGCCGACCGCTTTGCCGTGGCATTGACCGGCCTGATGAACCAGCTTGGCCGCGATGGCTGGGACTATGTCCGCGCCGATACCCTGCCCTGCGAGGAACGCACGGGCTTTACCGGGCGGACGACGACCACATACCAGAACATGCTGGTCTTCCGCCGCGTGGTCGAAGCGGCACCCGTCGCGCAGCCCGAGGTGAAACCAGCGCTCTCCGCCTATGCACCCGAGGGCGCTGCCCCGCGCCTGACGCTGCCGGACGATCAGGTGGCGCCTGTTCCGGGTCTTGGCCCGGCGGGCAAGGATGTCGCGGCGGAATAGGACTAGCCGCTGATCTCCAGCGCAAGCGCGTGGACGCGCCCGGTGATTCCGGGGCCAAGAGCGGCATGGACGGCGCGATGGCGCTCGATCCTGCTCATCGGGCCAAAGGCAGGTGCAGCGATCGCGATGCGGAAATGGCTTTCGCCTGACCCGTCATCGCCGGCATGTCCGGCATGGCGGTGGCTTTCGTTGACGATTTCGAGCCGCGTCGGCGCGAAAGCCGCCTGCAGCTTTTCGCGCATCTCGTCCGCAACCGGAATTTTCATCGTCATTTCCCCTGTCAAGACCTTCAATCCCGCGCCGGAACCCCTAAACTCTTGCGTCCGAGTCGGAAAGGCAAGCGCATGACGAACCGTCCCCCCTTCGAATTCGACATCCGCGTCTCGGCGGACAAGAAGCGCCGCAAGACGGGTCGTCGGGGTATGTCCGGCGCCTTCGAGACGGGCGGTCGCCCCTGCGATCATCCCGGCTGCAAGGAAGAAGGCCAGTATCGCGCGCCAAAGTCACCGGACCTACTCGACGAGTTCTGGTGGTTCTGCCGCGACCATGTTCGCGAGTACAACCTGAAGTGGAACTTCTTCCAGGGCACCTCGGACGAGGAGTTCCAGAAGTTCCTCGACAAGGACCGTGTCTGGGGCCGCGACACGCAGCCCTTCGGCAAGCGCCCCGACGAAGGTCGCGCCTGGTCCCGCCTCGGGGTGAACGATCCGATGTCGCTTCTTGGCGACAAGGCCACCCAGAACCCCGGCAAGCCGACCGGCAACGCGACCCGCAAGCTGCCGGCGCAGGAACGGAAGGCGCTGGAGATCCTCGATGCGCGCGATACCTGGACCCGGACGGAAATCCGCAAGCAATACAAGAGCCTGGTGAAGGATCTTCACCCAGACATGAACGGCGGCAACCGCGCCGACGAAGAGCGTCTGCAAGAGGTCGTCTGGGCCTGGGACCAGATCAAGGAAAGCCGCTACTTCCGCGAGTGAGCTGCAGCGGGGGTCATGTCACCCCCTCGATGCGGCGGGCCTCGCCATCGCGGAACCAGGCAAGGGCGACCTTGATGAAGGCTGCCACGCGCGGCTTGCGGCGGGCCTCTGGCGTGGTGACCAGCCACATTTGGCTGGTCAGCTCGGGAATGGGGCCAAAACACAGGCATAAGGTCTTTTCCTGGAGGGCCGAGACCACTGGCAGAATGCCGATGCCAAGGCCCGCATGAAGGATGTTGGCCATGTTCGGCACGGAACTTGCGACACCAGAGATCCGCGACGGATCAACATGGCGCATGAACCATTCGTTCGCCGGCCCGGCCCCGATTGCTCCACTCAGCGCCACGACGGGAAAGCTGCGTATATCCTCCATGCAGGCCGGCATCCCATGCCTTTGGGCAAAGGCTGGGCTGCAATAGACGCCCCATTGATGCTGATGCACCAGATCGAACGCATGGCTCTGATCCGGTTCGGCAAAACCGGCGCGGAAGACGACATCAGCCTCGCCAGCATGCAGGTCAAACCGCTTTTCGGACCCGTCATATTCGACCAGGACATCGGGATAGCGGCCGCGGAACGCCTCGATGATCGGCGCCACGAACAGGACACCCACCGTCTGCGGCGCCGTGATCTTCAGGGTTCCCCGCAGCGACCTGCGCAGCTTCTCGGCCTCGACCAGCACGCGGCCCGCCTCGGGCTCCATCGGCGCCGCCACGTCGGCGATGGCCCGCCCCTGTTCCGTCAGGGCGAAGCCTCGGGTCGAGCGATCGAATAGCACCAGATTGAGATCGTGTTCGAGCACGTCCATGCGCCGGTTCACGGTGGACTGGTTGACACCCTGCTCGATGGCGGCCGCGCGGATAGATCCGGTCCGCGCCACGGCAAGAAACAGCTTCAGGTCGTTCCAGTCCATGTTGGGAAGGCCCTTTGCAATTCTGCAAAACCGAAACCCATTTGGAGGAATATGTCACCCCCGGCTCGTGATGCACAGTGGGTTCATTCTCCGATACCTCGTCAGAAAAGGACGCCCGCCATGCCGACCCTGCCCGTCAAGACCCGCGAGATGCACAACCATCACTTCGACAGCACCATCTGGAACGACTTCGCCTTCCGCCCCGATGACATCATCCTGGCCACCTATGCCAAGTCAGGGACCACCTGGATGCAGCAGATCGTCGGGCAGATCCTGTTCGACGGGGCCGAGGGGCTGAACCTTGCCGCGATGAGCCCGTGGATGGACCTGCGCGTGCCACCGAAAGAAGTGAAGCTGGCCGAGGTCGAGGCCCAGGCCCATCGCCGCTTCCTCAAGACCCACCTGCCGGTCGACGCGCTCGTCTTCTCCCCCGAGGCCAAATACATCTATATCGGCCGCGATGGTCGCGACATGGTCTGGAGCCTGCACAACCACCACAGTCGCGCCAACGAACACTGGTATGGCGCCCTGAACGACACGCCCGGCCGCGTCGGTCCGCCCATCGGCAAGCCGAATCCGGATCAGCGCGAGTATTTCCTGGACTGGCTCGAGAATGATGGCGCGCCCTTCTGGTCCTACTGGGACAATGTCCGCACCTGGTGGGCGATCCGCGACCTGCCGAACGTTCTGGTCGTCCATTTCCAGGACCTGAAAGATGATCTTCCCGGTGAGATCGCGCGGATCGCCGCCTTCCTCGGGGCAAAGCCGGACGCCGAAACGCTCCAGCGCATCACGAGCCACTGCACCTTCGACTACATGAAATCCCATGCCGACGAGGTGGCACCACTCGGCGGGGCGCTTTGGGAAGGCGGTGGGGACAGCTTCATCCACAAGGGCACGAATGGCCGCTGGCGCGACATGCTCACGGCAGAGGACGTGGCCGCCTACGAGGCGCGCGCCCTCGCGGAACTCGGACCGGACTGCGCCCGGTGGCTGGCCAGTGGCAGCCTTGCCGGTCGGAGAGCGGCCGCCTGAAGGACCACGGCGACGGGATGAGAAAAGGGGGCCGTGAGCCCCCTTTTCCTTGCCCTGGCCATCAGGCGGGCACGAATACCAACGCAAGGCCATTCATGCAGTATCGCAGACCGGTAGGCGGCGGCCCATCGTCGAAGACATGGCCCAGATGCCCGCCGCACCGGCGGCAATGAACCTCGGTCCGGATCGAGAGCCAGCCTTTGTCCTCGCGCGTGGCGACGGCATCCGACAGGGGCTGCCAGAAGCTCGGCCAACCGGTGCCGCTGTCATACTTGGCCTTCGACGAGAACAGCGGCAGGTCGCAGCCGGCGCAGTGATAGAGGCCCGCGCGTTTCTCGTGGTCGAGCGGGCTCGATCCGGCACGCTCGGTCTCTTCCTGGCGCAGCACGGCATATTGGCCGGGGGTCAATCGAGCGCGCCACTCGGCATCGGTCAGGGTGAATTCGAAGCTGTCGCTTGCAGAGGCCGGCCGGATTGCGGCCAACGCCGACAGGGTCAAGCCGAGCCACAGAAAGGAACGCCGCTGCATCGTCATCACTCCGAAAAGAGGGGCCGCCCGATGCTGCCCCGATCCCTTGTCCATACGTGGCGGTTGCCCCCCCGTTTCATCGTTCACGCAAACGGGAATGCCATCACCTCGATCTCCTGCGACCGCCTTCCCCTTGAACCCCCCGCCGATATGTTCCATCAAACGGGCTGACCAGCATGCCGGCGTGGCATGCCCAAGTTAGCTCATGGCGGACGGAATGCTCGACACAACTGCGAAACCCACCGAGGAAATCTCTGTCCGCGACGTGTTCGGCATCGACACGGACATGAAGGTGAAGGCCTTCCCCGAGCGCTCGGAGCGGGTGCCGGAGATCGACCCGACCTACAAATTCGACCCGGACACCACGCTCGCCATCCTTGCAGGCTTTGCCTACAACCGCCGCGTGATGATCCAGGGCTATCACGGCACCGGCAAGTCCACCCATATCGAGCAGGTCGCCGCGCGGCTGAACTGGCCCTGCGTTCGGGTGAACCTCGACAGCCATATCAGCCGCATCGACCTGATCGGCAAGGACGCGATCAAGCTGCGCGACGGCAAGCAGGTGACAGAGTTCCACGAAGGCATCCTGCCCTGGGCCCTGCGCAACCCGGTGGCCATCGTCTTCGACGAATACGATGCAGGCCGCGCCGACGTGATGTTCGTGATCCAGCGCGTGCTGGAGCATGATGGCAAGCTGACGCTTCTGGACCAGAACGAGATCATCACGCCGAACCCCTATTTCCGGCTGTTCGCCACCTCGAACACCGTGGGCCTGGGCGACACGACCGGCCTCTATCACGGCGTCCAGCAGATCAACCAGGCGCAGATGGACCGCTGGAGCCTTGTCGCCACCCTGAACTACCTCAGCCACGACGCCGAAGCCGCGATCGTGCTGGCGAAAGCCCCGCACTACAACACCGAGAAGGGCCGCAAGACCATCAGCCAGATGGTGACCGTGGCCGACCTGACCCGCACGGCCTTCATGAACGGCGACCTCTCGACCGTCATGTCGCCGCGCACGGTCATCACCTGGGCCCAGAACGCCGAGATCTTCCGCAATGTCGGCTATGCCTTCCGGCTGACCTTCCTGAACAAATGCGACGAGCTGGAACGCCAGACCGTAGCCGAGTTCTACCAGCGCTGCTTTGCCGAGGAACTGCCGGAAAGCGCCGCCAGCATGGCGATGCGGTAACGGATCCGGATTCACTTCATGTCAGTCACGACACCGCCCCTGCCGGGCGGTGTTTTGGTTTCCGTGGCAGACGCGGTGGAGGGATGGCAGCACGGCGCAACTGAACTTGCTGATACTGGAAATCGACCAAAGCACCATGCCGCCACCTGTCATCTTGGAGATGCTTTGCCCTCCGCGCATGATGCAAATGCACTATTTGCGCAGATTTTTCTGCTGGACTTGTGGTCGCTAGCCAGCGGCCGGCACCGCCTCAGGTGCAATTTCCCGGCAACCCTTAGCGAAAGCGTGTAGCCTGACGGCAGTCGATTGGTGAATCGGTATTCGTGATGCTGAACGGGAAAGCAGCGCGCCGCCTTGTTGAAGTCATCCACCGTGCGGCGCTCGACCCAAGTTGCTGGCAGCTCGTAGTCGACGAACTTCATTGGGCAAACGAAGAGAGTCCGATCGCTCTGCACCAGCTGTACTCCCGCACCGGGCAGATTGTGACCAGCGCAGCTTCTGGTTTTGATCCCGGCTACGTAACCACCTATGTCGAACACTATTCACTGCTGTCACCGTGGATCGAGTGTTTTCGGGCCTATCCCGAACGCCGGGCCTTGCTTGTGTCCGAGATGGGGCTGCCTGCCGATTACGAAAGGGGCGCGTTCTACAACGAATGGGTCGTTCCGCAAGACATTCGTTTCGGCGCGTCGATCCGCACCAGAGGAGTTGGATCGCGCGCGTTGATCGCGGGGATAAGTACGCGGGCGCGTGACAGGGACAGGATGGAACGGGTCTCGCAACGCCTTCTGACCTGGCTCGAACCACACCTCGCACACGCCCTTGCGGTGAACGAAGAGATTGCACGCCTGACGGCCAATTCGATGTTGAAGCCGACCGACGGGGCAATGCCTTCACCTGCAGCGGGCGGCATCCTCATTGTGACGACACAACACCTACTCTGCTGGGCCGATGCCGGTGCAGTGCCCTTGTTCGGTGAGGTAGTGCGAGTCGCCCCATCTGGGCGACTTGGCTTCGTCGATCCACTGATCCAGACTTGGTTCGAAGTACTGACCGCTTTTTTCGATGTCCCCTACCGGTCCGCGCGAGGGCTTGGGTTGGAGATCGAAATGCGCCGTGGACAGCAAGCATGGACGATCCGGGCGCTTCAGTGTACGATCAGACTGCCGCAACCGTTTCCTTTCCCGACCTGATGATGAGCTTGCGGCCACCCGGCGGCCGCGCGCTGGCACTTGTGATTGCGCCTCGAGAGCCAGATCACGGCCCGTCCGGCTTCCTGCGCCGCTGCTTCCATCTGTCCGAGGCCGAAGAGGAAGTCGCGCTTTGTCTTGCTGATGGGCTGGACACCGAGGAAATCGCAAGCCTAAGGCAGGTCAGCCGCAACACGATCCGCAACCAGATCCAGTCAGTTCTGACCAAGCTTGGCGCGCGCAATCGCGGCGACGTGGTGAGGATCGTGTCGCAGGTCCCCCGGAAAGGCTGATATTGTCTCCGCATCGGGAGGAGACATCATGCATATCGGACTGATCGGCGGAATCGGACCCGCAGCGACGGTGGTCTATTACCAGCGGCTCGTCACCCGGATGAAGGCGCTTGGCTCCCCACTCGAACTGACCATCGCCCATACGCCAGACATCCAGGTGCTGATCCGCAACAACCTCGCGGACCGCAGGGAAGAGCAGGCACGGGAATACGCGCCCCTGATCGACCGGCTGAAAGCGGCAGGGTGTGACTGCGCGGCGATCACGTCACTCGGCGGGCATTTCTGTTTTGCCGAGACACGGGCGATCTCTTCACTTCCGCTTGTTTCGGCGGTGGAACCGCTCGACGAGGCCTTCGTGGCAAAGGGGATTCGGCGGATCGGCCTGCTGGGGACTCGGGTGGTGATGCGGACGCGGCTTTACGGGCAGCTTACCCGGACAGAAGCGGTGGCACTCGACGACCGGATCGACGAACTCGGCCAGATGTATCAGGACATCGCTGTGGCCGGGACCTGCGACGAAACACAACGCGAAACCTTCCTTGCCGCCGGACGCGAGATGGTCGACCGGCTTGGGGCCGAGGCGATCGTGCTGGCTGGAACGGACCTCAATCTTGCGTTCGACGGGAAAGACCCCGGATATCCCGTGGTCGATGCTCTCGACATTCATGTCGACCTTCTGGCCGACCTTGCGGTCGGGCGCAGGCGGCTGGACGCGGTGACTGGCGCCTGATCGCCACGGAGAGTTTCCAAAACGCCCGATTGTCAGGCGCAAAAAACCGCTGCATGATGCAATCATGGGCGGTTTGCAAAGATTTCTTGCCGTTTCAAGTTTGGGCCTGTGCGGCATTGCCCAGACCACTCCCGCTCTGGCTCAAACCGCAGACCTGGACATCTTCGCCACCTGCGCGGGTCGCTTCTCGGCCTTGCTGGAGCATCAGTGGCTACTGTCCGATCCACGCGCAGACGAGACCGAGCGACAGCGCACTGCAATGCTGTCGCTTGTCGAGGCGGTTGTTCCATCAGGCGGGGAAGCCGAGGCGCTGAACCGCCGGATCGAAGCCAAGGTCGCGCTGGCCAATCTTCTGTCCGAGGCGACCTTTGGCAGACTCGAAACGACCGCCACGCAGGCTGCGCGGCGGTCGGAGGAGCTTATCGGGGCCTGTCGAGGCCTGCTTCTGGGCTGACGGCTCAGGCTGCCTTCGCCGCGTCCGTAGCGCGGGCGGCCATCGTGGCCTTGGCCCACCACACGACGTCATCGAGCATCGCCTTGGCCGACGGGGCGAGCGTTGCCTCGATCTCTTCGATCGGGCCGTTCGACCCGAGCGGGTGCACCTTCCACAGGTCGGCACCGCCAATATGGGCCGCGTTGCGCACCGGAACCATCTGCAGCTCTACAGCGATGGCGCGCAGGTGCTGCAGCGCCGAGGTGCCGCCCATCGAGCCATAGGCGATCGCGCCCATCGGCTTGTGTGCCCATTCGACATAGGCCTGGTCGAGCGCGTTCTTCAGTGCGCCGGTGATCGAGCGGTTGTATTCGGCAACGACGAAGATGTAGCCGTCAAATTCCGCAAGTTTCTTCTGCCAACGAACGGCTTCGGCGTTCTGGCTTGGCATCCAGGCGTTCGAGGCCATCTCGTCGAAGAAGGGCAGCTTGTAGTCGCGCAGGTCCAGCACTTCGACATCCATGTCGTTGCGCGCCTTGATCTGTTTCAGCAGCCACTCGGCCGGCTTGTCGGCGAACCGCGTCGGGCGGGTCGAGCCGATGATGAGGGCGATGCGGGGTTTGGTCATTGCGGGTCCGTCCTTGATGTTCGGGGAGGGTTTGAACTCAACGGTTCAAATGTGGCCCTCCCTGCCCCTCAAGAAAACGGGCGCCGGCGCGCGGGGGCTGTGCGCTGTAGCACAGCACGGACACTTTACTCGGATGCGGCGCTCAAGGACTTGAAAATATGGGGAAGCGCGATTTCGACGATGAGGCTGACCAGCCATACGATCAGGGTGGCGGCAAGCCAGTTCGACAACCCGTCGATCGACATCGCCGAAACCGCCATGTCGGTGATCCATAGCCCGACAAAGACCGTGATGAGCGAGATGCTACCCATGATCTGGGGCAGGTTCTTGGCAGCGAGTTTCTCCAGGATCGGCCGGGCGATGGCCTGAACTGCGGTGAAGATCACCACAGCCATCAGGAAACCGAGAAAACCAATTTCGAACCCCGGGCCGAGGATGATGGCCGCAAACAGGATAGCCGCTGCATTGGCAATGCCATAGGTCGTGGCGGCGACAAGGAACTTCTTCATGACCGGGCTCCGGCAAATGCTGTGGGCCTAGGTTAGTCGGCCTTGCGCGCCGCGACAATCGCCCTTGCCCTCGACCTCGCCCCGCGCGAAAACATCTCCATGTCCAAGCCCGTCGACAACCCCGCAGATCCGTTCAAGAAGGCCCTCGCCGAGGCCACCAAGGTCATGGCCGATGACCCGGAAATGACGGTGACCTATTCGGTCGATCCGCCGGGCATGACCAAGGATGGCGTGCGCCTGCCGCAGGTCAGCCGCCGGATGAGCCGCGACGAGGTTCTCCTGGCGCGCGGGACGGCGGATGCCTTCGCGCTGCGCCGCAAGTTTCATGATGACGCGGTCGATGCGCGCTATGCCCCGACCGGGCAGATGGCGCGCGAGATCTACGATGCGATGGAGACCGCCCGCTGCGAGGCGGTCGGCGCCCGCTACATGCCCGGTACCGCGGTGAACATCGACGCCAAGATCGGCCAGGAAGCGGACCGCAAGGGCTATGCCCAGATCACCCAGGCGGCCGACGCGCCGCTGGCAGCGGCCGCGGGCTTCCTTGTCCGCAATCTCGCCACCGGGCGCGACCTGCCGAAGGGCGCCGCGAACGTGATGGAGCTGTGGCGCGGGTTCATCGAACAGCAGGCCGGCGGCACGCTGGAAAACCTCGACCATGTGCTGGCCGATCAGGCGGCATTTGCCCGGATGGCCCGCAAGGTGATCGCCGACCTCGGCTACGGCGACCAACTGGGCGACGATCCGGACATGGACGATCAGGACGACGCCGCCGACGACGCCGAGCAGGATCCCGACAGCCCCGAAAGCGCCGGCGAGGAGCAGGACCAGTCCGAGGATGCCGAGGCCAGCCCCGAGCGCAGCCAGGACGAGCAGCAGGACCAGAGCCAGGCCCAGGTGTCGATGGAAGATTCCGCCGACATGGAGCAGGGCGACGAGGCCGAACTGCCCGAGGGCGAGGCTCCCCTTGAGCCGCCGCCCCCTGCCCCGCATTCCGACGCCGATCCGAACTACACTGTCTACACCACCGAATTCGACGAAGAGATCGCCGCCGAGGATCTGGCCGAGCCGGCTGAACTCGAACGCCTGCGCGCCTATCTCGACCAGCAGCTCGAGCCGCTGAAGGGTGCCGTGTCGCGACTGGCCAACAAGCTTCAGCGCCGGTTGCAGGCCCAGCAGAACCGGTCCTGGGAATTCGATCTGGAGGAAGGCACGCTCGATGCCGGCCGCCTTGCCCGCGTGGTCGCGAACCCGACGACGCCGCTGTCGTTCAAGGTCGAGAAGGACACCGAGTTCCGCGACACCTGCGTGACGCTGCTGCTCGACAATTCCGGCTCGATGCGCGGCCGCCCGATCTCGATCGCCGCTATCTGTGCCGATGTGCTGGCCCGCACGCTGGAGCGCTGCGACGTGAAGGTGGAAATCCTCGGCTTCACCACCCGTGCCTGGAAGGGCGGACAGAGCCGCGAGAAATGGCTCGCCTCGGGCCGCCCGCAGCAGCCGGGGCGCCTGAACGACCTGCGCCACATCGTCTACAAGTCCGCCGACGCGCCCTGGCGGCGGGTGCGGCCGAACCTTGGCCTGATGATGAAGGAAGGGCTCCTGAAGGAGAACATCGACGGCGAGGCGCTGGAATGGGCGCATCGCCGCATGACCCGCCGCCCCGAGGCGCGGCGTATCCTGATGGTGATCTCGGACGGCGCGCCGGTCGATGACTCGACGCTCTCGGTCAACCCGGCCAACTACCTCGAGAAGCACCTGCGCGACGTGATCGCGATGGTCGAGAAGCGCAAGCAGGTGGAATTGATCGCCATCGGCATCGGCCATGACGTGACCCGCTACTACAACCGCGCCGTCACCATCACCGATGTCGAGCAGTTGGCCGGAGCGATGACCGAACAGCTGGCCAGCCTCTTCGACAGCGACCCGCGCAAGCGCGCGCGGGTGATGGGGATGAAGCGGGTCGCGGCGCGCTGATCAGACGGGCAAATCCCGCGCGTTCACGATGGCCTCCATCGTGATGTAGCTGGTGACCGTCTCCAGCTCTACCTTGCCGATCATGCGCTGATAGACGCGGTCGAAATCGTTCATGTCCTCGGCCACGACCTTGAGCATGTAGTCGTAGTCCCCGGCGATCCGGTAGAAATCGATCACGTTCGGGATCGCCTGCACCTCGCGCCGGAAGGTATCTAGCCACTCGGCCGAATGGTGGCGGGTGCGGATCATCACGAACACAGTCAGCCCCAGGCCGACCGCCTTGGCATCAAGCCGGATCGTGTGCCCGGTGATGGGGCCCGACTCCTCCAGCGCCTTCAGCCGCCGCCAGCAGGCATTCTGCGACAGACCGACTTCCTCGGCCAGTTCGCGCTGCGAGAGGGCGGAGTTTCGTTGCAGAACACGCAGGATGCGTCGATCAATTTGGTCCATTTTGCGTCAGCTTTCGATCAGGTGACCCAATATGGAGGCAATCCTCGCAAAAATCGAGAAGGTTCTCACACCGATTCAGGGGTAGCATTGCTCAACGCCCGCCCGTGACCCAGCCAGAGGACCCGCCCCATGTCCCCCTCCGATGCCTTCGACGCCTTCGCTACCTCGCTTTCCGGTCCCGACCGCATCGCCCGCCTGCGCGACGGTGTCATCGGCGAGGGGATGGAGATTCCCGGCCCCTTCGGCCCGAAGAAGCTGGTCTATGCCGATTACGTCGCCTCGGGCCGCGCGCTGCGCCAGGTCGAGGGCTTCGTGATGGAGAAGGTCCTCCCCTTCTACGCCAACAGCCATACCGAGGCGTCCTTCTGCGGCGCCTACATGACAGGGATGCGCCGCGCCTCGCGCGCCGCCATCGCGCGTCTCTGCGGCGCAGATGACAGCTTCGCCACCATCTTTACCGGCTCCGGCGCGACGGCGGGGCTCAACCGGCTGGTCACGCTCCTTGGCGTACCCGAGGCACTGGCTTCGGGGCAGCGGGTGGTGATCCTGATCGGCCCCTACGAGCATCATTCGAACATCCTTCCCTGGCGCGAAAGCGGAGCCGAGGTGATCGAGATTGCCGAAGCCGCGACCGGAGGCCCGGACATGGCCGATCTCGAGGCGGCGCTGGTCGCCGCCGGCCCGGACGCGCTGAAGATCGGCAGCTTCTCGGCGGCGTCGAATGTGACGGGCATCGTGACCGATACCGATGCCGTGACTACGCTCCTGAAACGCCACGGCGCGCTGGCGGTCTGGGACTATGCGGGCGGCGGCCCCTACCTGCCGATCGACATGCGGGCCGGGACCGAGGCGGAGAAGGATGCCGTCGTCGTCTCGCCGCACAAGTTCGTCGGTGGTCCGGGCGCTTCGGGCGTGCTGATCCTGCGCAAAGGAGCGGTCCATCATGACCGCCCGACCGTCACCGGCGGCGGCACGGTGCGCTTCGTCTCGCCCTGGGGGCATGACTATTCCGCCGACGTGACGGTGCGCGAGGAAGCGGGCACCCCCAACGTCATCGGCGACATCCGCGCCGGCCTCGCCTTCCTCGTCAAGGACGCGATCGGCCAGGCCTTCATGGATCGCCGCCACGAGGAACTCCGCCAGCGCGCGCTGGCCGTCTGGTCGAAGAACCCCAACATCCAGATCATGGGCAACCCGGACGCGGCCCATCGCCTGCCGATCTTCTCGCTCCGCATCCGCGACCCGAAAGGGGGCATGGTCCACCAGCAGCTTTTCACCCGGATGCTTTCCGACATCCACGGCATCCAGGCCCGCGGCGGCTGCGCCTGCGCCGGGCCTTATGCGCATCGCCTGCTCGGCATAGACCGGGAGCAGTCGGAAACGCTGCGCACCGCGATCCTCGGCGGCGAAGAGGTGCAAAAGCCTGGCTGGACCCGCCTGAACTTCAGCGCGCTGATTGACGACGCCAAGGCCGACTTCATCATCGCCTCGGTCGATGCGCTGGCCGCCAATCCCTACCCCATGATCGAGTCCTATCGCGGCGACGACGCGACGGCGCGGTTCAAGGCGGCGTGACGGCGGTCCAAGGCCATCGTTTCCATTTGGTCGCCATTGGGTTTCCCAAAAGGCATCAATCTGGGCGCCGCCCTATTCTTGACAAAATCACTCAACATCCCTAATCCTTCCGCATCTCTCCCAGCCCGCACCGCAAGGAAGAGCGACCACACACCGCGTGGTTCGCCTTCGGGCCACGCCTGCATTGCGGAGTTTACCAATGACCAGACGTCTTCATGCCGCCGGGCTGCTGCCCGCGCTGGCCCTTCTAGCTGCGCCTGCAGGCGCAGCGACCTCGTCCTTCCTCGTATCCGACCAGGGCACCGACCAGATCCTGCTGGCCACCGACCTCAACGGCGATGGCGACACCAATGACGAAGGCGAGGTCGGCGTGTTCTTCAGCGCCACCAATGCCTCGGGCCTCGCTTCGCCCTCTGGCAACGTGTTCGGGCTCAGCCAGACCAAATCCGGATCCGTCCTGATCGGCGACGGCGACACGGACTCGGTCTATCGCCTGTTCGACCTGGATGGCGACGGCACCGCCGAAAGCGCGGGCGAGGCGGCGGTCTGGTTCTCGGGCACTGCCAATGCGGCGGGCTACAAGCTGAACACACCGAACGGCGTCGCCGAGGGGCCGGACGGCGCGGTCTATGTGGTGGAGGCCGACACCACCGGCTCGCCGACCGGCGACTGGGTCTATCGCACGCAGGACCTGAACGGCGACGGCGATGCCAATGACGAAGGCGAGGCGACGCGCTGGCTGAGCCTGACTGGCCTGAAGGCGACCTCCTCGCCCTTCGAGATCCGCTTCGACGGCGACACGGCCTACATCACCGATACGGCGGGCGGCGCGGCCGACGTTATCTATCAGGCGCGCGATGCGGACGGCAACGGCGTGATCGATGCCGGCGAGGTCCATGAGTTTGCCAGCGAGGCGAACTCCTATGGCGCCTTGTTCGACTTTGCCCTGGATGTGGGCATGGGCTCGGTCTGGACCTGGCAATGGCTGGCCGAGGGCGGCATCGCCTCGGTCTTCCGGCTGACCGACCTTGACGGGTCCGGCGTGATCGACGCGGCAAGCGAGGTGGTAGAGGCCTGGAACACCTCGCTTCTGCCGGCCGGTTACAGCTTCCTCGCGGGTTTCGGCCTCGACCTGAACGAAGAGACCGGCGAAGTCTTCATCACCTCGAACGGCTCGACGCCGGGCAGCGACTGGATCATCCGCCTGCTCGACGAGAACGGCGACGGAACCTTCTGGGATGACGGCGAAACGACTGTTGCCCTCAGCCGCCTCGATCAGGGCACCTGGCCCGACCGCCCGCGCAACGTCGCGGTCTATTCGACGCCGGGCGACGCCCCTGCCCCCGTTCCCCTTCCCGCCGCGCTGCCGCTGCTGGCGGCCGGGATCGGGGCGCTCGGCCTGATGCGCCGCCGCCGCGCCTGAGCCCAGCCTTGCACCGGGGTCGCGCGGGCTGCTAAGCCCGTCCTGCGGCCCCGGACGGCCGGCGCGGGAAGCGGAGGACGTGCCTGATGTTCCAGACATTTGAAACCACCTCCGATCCCTCCGCAGGCCCGGCCCGCCTTCAGGCCCTGCGCAATCGGCTGGCGATGGACAGTCTGGCGGGGTTCCTTGTACCGCGCGCCGATGCGCATCAGGGCGAATACGTCGCTCCGCATGATGACCGACTGCAGTGGCTGACGGGGTTCACCGGCTCGGCCGGGTTCTGCGTCGTGCTGCCGAGCATTGCAGGCGTTTTCATCGACGGACGCTATCGGACACAGGTCAAGAGCCAGGTCGATCTGGCGCATTTCACCCCGGTGCCCTGGCCCGAAACCAAGCCGGGCGACTGGATCAAGGCACATCTTGCCACGGGCGTGGTCGGCTTCGACCCATGGCTGCACACCGAGGACGAGATCACGAAGCTGACCGAGGCGCTCTGCGGTACGGATCTGTCCCTTCGTGCTGTCGAAGCCAACCCGCTCGATGCGATCTGGCCCGATCAACCGGCCCCGCCGCAGGGCAAGGCTTTTGCCCATCCGCTTGAATTCGCCGGAGAAAGCGCCGAGGCAAAGCGTGACCGGCTAGCGGCGGCCCTGCGGGATGCAGGCCATCGGGCCGCCGTCCTGACGTTGCCCGACTCCATCTGCTGGCTTCTGAACATCCGGGGCGAGGACGTTCCGCGCAACCCGGTGCTCCACGCTTTCGCGATCCTGCACGATGACGGAAGGGTCGACCTGTTTGCCGATCCCGCGAAGTTCGATGACGCCACCCGAGCCCATCTGGGCGCGGGCGTGGCCCTGTCTTCCCCCGACGCCTTCCTGCCTGCGCTCGACCGGCTGAGCGGCCCAGTCCGGCTCGACCGGACCTCCGCGCCCGTGGCGCTCCGCCAGCGGCTCGAAGCGGCGGGCATCGCGGTCGCCTGGGGCGACGATCCCTGCCGCTTGCCCAAGGCGCGCAAGAATGCCGCCGAACTGGCCGCAACCCGCGAGGCGCATCTGCGCGACGGCGCGGCAATGGTCGAGTTCCTTGCCTGGCTGGACGAGGCCGCGCCAAGCGGCGGGCTGACCGAGATCGACGTGGTGCGCGCGCTGGAGGGCTATCGCCGCGCCACGAATGCCCTGCATGACATCAGCTTCGATACGATCTGCGGGGCGGGCCCGCACGGAGCGGTCATCCATTACCGTGTGACCGAAGGGACAAACCGGCCCATCGTGCAGAACGAACTTCTGCTGGTGGATTCGGGCGGGCAATATGTCGACGGCACCACCGACATCACCCGCACCGTCGCCGTGGGCGACCCGGGGGAGGAGGCGCGCATTGCATTCACACGCGTCTTGCAGGGCATGGTCGCCATCTCTCGGATCCGTTTCCCGGCGGGGCTGGCGGGGCGCGACCTCGATCCGCTGGCGCGGGCGGCGCTGTGGATGGCGGGGCAGGATTACGACCACGGCACCGGGCATGGCGTGGGCGCCTTCCTGTCGGTGCATGAGGGGCCGCAGCGGATCAGCCGGATTTCCGAGGTGCCGCTGGAGCCGGGCATGATCCTGTCGAACGAGCCTGGGTATTACCGGGAAGGTGAGTTCGGCATCCGCATCGAGAACCTGATCGTGGTCGAGGAAGCGCCCAGGCTAGAAGGCGGCGACGACCGCAAGCAGCTTCAGTTCGAGACGCTGACCTGGGTGCCGATCGACCGCCGCCTGATCGTGACGGCGATGCTGTCACCCGGCGAACGGGTCTGGATAGACGCGTACCACGCGGCGACATGGGCGAAGCTATCTGATCGGGTCTCCGCCCCGGCGCGCGATTGGCTGAAGGCGGCTACGGCGCCGCTTTGACGGCAAGAAGGGGGCTTTCAGCCCCCTCGCCCCTTCGGGGCTCACCCCCGAGGGTATTTTTTCAACGGAAGAAGACCTTGGGGTTCAGCCTGCCAGAAGCGCCCGGGCCGCTTCGCGGGCGGCGTCGGTGACGGTATCGCCGGAAAGCATCCGGGCGATCTCATCCACCCGGTCGGCCTCAGCAAGGGCGGTCACGGTCGATGTGGTCACGTCGTCCGTCACCCGCTTCTCCACCCGCCAGTGATGCGCGCCACGGGCGGCGACCTGCGGGGAATGGGTTACGACCAGCACCTGTCCGCTTTCCGCCAGGGCCTTGAGGCGGCGGCCCACGGCATCGGCGGTTGCACCTCCGACGCCGTGGTCGATCTCGTCGAAGATAAGGGTCAGGCCGCTGTCATCGCCGGTGAGGCAAACCTTGAGCGCGAGGAGAAAGCGCGACAGCTCACCCCCAGACGCGATCCGGTCCAGCGGACCTGCGGGTGCGCCGGGGTTGGTGGCGACAAGGAAGGTGACCTGGTCGCGACCTTCGGGTCCCGGCTCGGCCGGAACGATGTCGGTGGTAAACACGGCGCGCTCCATCTTGAGGGGCGCAAGCTCGGCCATCACCGCCTCGTCCAGCCGACCGGCAGCCTGAGAGCGGCGGTCGGAGACAACCGCAGCTGCGGCGTCATAGGCCGCGTCGGCCTCTGCCACCGCCCGGGCCAGCGCCGCGAGGTTGCGCGCCCCGCCGTCCAGCGCCTCGAGCCGCTGCCTGAGTCCTTGGGCGAAAGCGCCAAGATCGTCCGGCAGCACACCATGCTTGCGCGCCAGGGCCCGGATGGCGAAGAGGCGCTCTTCCAGCGCCTCAAGCTCTGCGGGGTTGAAGTCGAGCTTTTCCAGCGCCGACTCGACGCCGGCTTGCGCCTCGCCAAGTTCGGTCAGCGCCCGGCCAAGCGCGG
This sequence comes from Alitabrizicola rongguiensis, assembly GCF_021491355.1. Taxonomy (GTDB): domain Bacteria; phylum Pseudomonadota; class Alphaproteobacteria; order Rhodobacterales; family Rhodobacteraceae; genus Aliitabrizicola; species Aliitabrizicola rongguiensis. The sequence continues at coordinate 81,839 of NZ_JAKENF010000001.1, forward strand.
CGAGCGGGTCTTCCAGAACGCCTTCGGCCTTGTCCGCCGCGCCTTCCAGCCAGCGCCGCGCATCGGCGATCAGCCCTTCCGCGCCCTCTGCTGACAGGGCCTGCCAGGCACGCTGCACATCCTGGCGGATGCGGCCGGCCGCCTGCATCAGGCGACGGCGGGCGTCGAGCGTCGCCTCCTCGCCCGGCTGCGGATCAAGCTTATCGAGTTCGGCAACAGCGTGACGCAGGAAGTCCTCCTCGGCCCTCACCTGCGCCAGGGCAGCCTCGGCATCGGCCAGCGCCTTGCGCGCCGCACCCCGGCCGGTCCAGGCCGAACGTAGGGGCGCAAGATCGATCGCGGCATAGGCATCGAGCAACTGGCGATGGCCGCGCGGGTTCAGCAGGCCGCGGTCGTCATGTTGGCCGTGTAGTTCCACCAGCCGGTCGGACAGGGCGCGCAGCACCTCGCCCGTCACGCGCCGGTCGTTGACCCAGGCGGTCTTGCGGCCATCAGCGGTGTTGATCCGGCGCAGGATCAGCTCGTCCTCGGTCTCGATCCCGGCCTCGTCCAGCACGGTCCGCGCCGGGTGGCCAGGCGCAAGCTGGAACTCGGCAGTCACCTCTCCCTGCGTGGCCCCCTGCCGCACAAGTTCGGCCCGGCCCCGCCAGCCCAGCACAAAGCCAAGCGCATCGAGCAGGATCGACTTGCCCGCACCGGTTTCGCCGGTCAGCACGTTCAACCCCGGCTGGAAGTCGAGGCTGAGCCGGTCGATGATCAGCAGGTCGCGGATTTCAAGAGAGCGGAGCATGGCCCGCCCCCTTTACAGCCACTCGCCGCGAACCATCTGGCGATAGACCTTGTTGAGCCAGTTGTCGCCTTTGGCTTCGGGGCTCAGGCCTGCACTGGTCAGCAGACGATAGGCATCGTCATAGAACGGGCTGGCGCGATAGTTGTAGCCCAGGATCGCCCCGGCCGTCTGCGCCTCGTTGGTGAAGCCGAGTGCAAGATAGCATTCGACCAGGCGCATGAGCGCCTCGGCTGTGTGCGTGGTCGTCTGGTAATCCTCGACCACGACGCGGAAGCGGTTGATCGCCGCCGTGTAGTTGCCGCGCTTCAGGTAGTAGCGGCCGATCTCCATCTCCTTGCCGGCGAGATGGTCGAAGGCGAGGTCGAACTTCAGGATCGCCGACTGCGCGTAGTCGCTGTCGGGATAGAGTTCGATCACGTCGCGCAGGGCCTTGAGAGCCTGGAACGTCAGCCCCTGGTCGCGACCGACAAGGTCGATCTGGTCGTAGTAGGAGAGCGCGAGCAGATATTGCGCATAGGGCGCATCAGAGTCGCCCGGATAGAATTCAAGGAAACGCTCCGCCGCGGCCCGAGATTCCTCGTACTGCTTCGCCTGATGATAGGAATAGGCTTCCATGATCAGGGCGCGCTTGGCCCATTCCGTATAGGGATAAAGCCGCTCGACCTCGGCGAAGTAGTGAACGGCATCCTTAGGGCGCTGACGGCCTTCCAGCTCGTATTCGCCCATCTGGTAGATCTGCTCGGCCGTAAGGTTCTCCAGCGACTCGTTTTTCTGGCTTCCGCCGCAGGCCGCCAGAAATCCAACCAGAACGGCGGTGCCCATCCAGCGCGCCCCGGTTCTCAAGCCTGCCATCTGCGACCTACCTCGAAGAATCCTTGTGCCGGGCCACTTGCCGTGATCCGAACTGTTGCCCGGTTCCTAACACAGATAAATCCGGGGCGCAAAACGCCTTTCGGCGCTGAAAGCTCCCGCAGATGCGCAGCTCAGGCGAAAACCGGCAGATCGGAAGCGACAACGCCGGCACCCGGTAGCTTGCGGCCGGCCTTGGGCTCGATCTCGATCATTTCCCAGGCATCTGGGCGCGCAAACAGGGCCCGCAGAAGCCGGTTGGTCAGCGCATGACCGGCGCGAATGCCGGTGTAGCGGCCAAGGATCGGGCCGCCAGCAAGCGACAGGTCACCCAGGGCGTCCAGCATCTTGTGGCGAACAGGTTCATCGCGGTGGCGGAAGCCGCCGGGGCTGAGGACCCGGTCGTCGTCGACGACAACGGCGTTTTCGAAGGTTCCGCCAAGCGCAAGACCGTTGGCCAGCATCGCATCGACATCCGCCTGACGGCAGAAGGTCCGGCTGTCGGCCAGTTCGCGCACGAAGGCGCCGTTTGCCATGTTGAGGCTTTTCTCCTGCCGGCCGATGGCTCGGTCGGTGAAGTCGATTTCGAAATCGATCTCGAGCACGTCCGACGGTTCAAGCCGCGCGACAGCTTCACCCTCGCGCACCTCGACTGGCTTGAGGACACGGATCGCACGCACCGGGACGTTCTGCGCGCGCAGGCCCTTTGCAAGGAAGGCACGCACGAACGGCGCGGCGCTGCCGTCAAGAATCGGCACTTCCGGTCCGTCGATCTCGATCAGGGCGTTATGGATGCCGCAGCCAGCGAGCGCGGCCATCAGGTGCTCGATCGTCGAAACGGTCACGCCGGCCGAGTTACCGACCAGGGTGCACAGGCGCGAGGGGATCACCGCATCCCACCGGGCTGCGATCATCCGATCGCCGCCGACATCGTCGGTGCGCTTGAACCAGATCCCGTAATCGGCCGAGGCCGGGCTGACCACCATACGCACCGGAGCGCCGGAATGAAGACCGACGCCGGTAAAGACCACCGAAGATTTGATCGTGTTCTGCACGCGACTTAACCCCAAGTTTTTCGCGGACCGTTTTCTCGGCTTTTTCCCGCAGTTTGCAGGTAGTCGCACAGCCCCTGCATCACAATTCACTCTTTGTGACGCCTTGTAACACAGGAATGGATTGCCGGCGCAAACCCGCCAAATGATACATAAGCATATGATTTAAATTATAAAATTATCGGATATCCACAACCATCAACAGTATTTTTGTTACCGTCAAGTTAGGGAAACTCGTCAACCCGACACATGCAGTGCAGCAAAGATTGCTGCAACTGCACGGCATCCCGTGGTTGCGGCCGTGATAGTGACGTTGCGTTACTCGGCCAGACGGGTCACTTTCCCAAGCCCGTTTGCATCGAGTGTGTCCAGAACCAGGGCATTCGCCTTGCCATCCGTTCCGATCTGGAACGTGGCTGGCGAAGGCAGGTCTGGCATCTCGGGCGCCGCGAAATACACGAAGGTGTCGCGGTCGAAATGCGTGAGCGGATAGTGGGTCTTGCCTTCGGGACCAAGCGCCACGGTCAGACCATCGGCTGTCGCCTGGACCTCGACGACACCGACATAGTCGTTGGCGTAGCGGCCGACATAGGCGCTGTCCGGCAGAGCGGGTGTTGTGTCCGCAGGTGGCTTGGCGAACTCGGCCTTCGCGGCTTCGATTGCGGGGCCGAACAGGCCTGAAAATGCGTCGTTCCAGGGGCCGATGTGGTCCTTCGCGATCTTCCCGTCAAAAACCAGATCCGCGAAATTGTCCGAGATCCCCTCGGGCACGCCAGTCGGGAAGGCATTGGCGAGAATTGTGACGCCAAGCCCGGTATCGGGCCAGAGGGTGACAAGGGTGCGCGCGCCGTTGCTGAAGGCCCCGGCATGGCCCCAGGTTTCGCCATGGCGACCGAATTCGACATTCCAGCCCAGACCATAGAAGGACGGTGCGCCCGAAACGGGATTTTTCCCGCGCGAGGTCAGGGGCTGATGCGTGGCGGCAAGAGCCTCTTCCGAGATCAGCGGATAGCCCTTCCATTTGCCGTTCGCCAATTCCAGCTGCATCCAGCTGGCAAGATCAACGACGCTGGCGCTTGCACCGCCAGCGGGGGCTTGCGGGTCGGCGTCGCGCGTGACCTTGGCCGTCCAGGCGCCGTCGATCTGCACATGCAGGGCGGCTCGATCCGTCCGTGCGGCAAAGTCATCGTACCGATAGCTCGCCGTAGCCATCCCGAGCGGGCCGAAAAGCTCATCCTGCGCGATATCCTCCCATGCCTTGCCCGCAGCATTTGCCGCGGCCATCCCGCCCATGGTCAGCCCGGCATTGCTGTAGGAATACCCCCCGCGAAAGCTGACCCAGGCCGGAACCAGCCGCAGGCGCTCCATGATCGTATCGCGGTCAAAGCCGATATCCTCGATATCGTTGCCCGCGCTGCCGGGAAGGCCGGAGCGGTGGTTGAACAGGTCCCGTAGGGTCACTTCGCTGCTGGGATAGGCATCGTGAAGCTGGAACTGCGGAGCGATATGCGACACCTGGCTCTCCCAATCCACGATCCCCTTCGAGACAAGCGCCGCAACGACTGTCGACGAGATCGGCTTGGACATCGACGCCAGTTGGAAGACCGTGTCGGCATCTACCTTGTCGGGCTTGCCCATCTCCTTCACGCCGAACCCTTCGGCAAAGAGGACGCTGTCTCCCAACACGACGGCAATCGACAGTCCGGGCACCTGCCCGTCATCGACCGCCTTCTGCGCCATTTCCCTGAGCGCGGGAAGCGCGGCCTCGACCTGCTCTCGCCTCAGGGGGTCCGCCATCGCGCCGGTGGCCGCCAGACCCGTAGCAAGAATGGTCATGACGATGGACTTGTCGACAATACGCATACCGCCCCCGTAATTTCCTTGTCCCGTGCGCCGCCAGCTTGATGCGGGCCGACGGGTGACTCAACGGATTTCTTGGCGGGGCTGGAAATTGAAAAAGGCCCGGACACTCCGGGCCTTCTTCGCCGAGATGTTCGCTAGGCTCAGTTCGCCTGGCGGCGCAGGAAGGCGGGAATCTCGATCCGCTCCTGGTCGGCGCTCAGTTCAGGCTCGTCGTCGTAGCCGGTTACGGGCGGCTGCTGGCGGGCCGCAGAGGCACGCTCGGCGGCATCGCTATGGCCGGCCATCCGGTTGATGAGCGAGCCGATGCCGAAGCGCGGCTTCTCGACCGGGCGCGCGGCGGGCGCAGGAGCAGCCGCGGCGGCGCGAGGCGCGGCTGATGGTGCGGCGGCGCGCGGTGGCACCTTGCTGGCCGCAGCCTGCAGACGCGCAAGCGCCTCGGGCGACGGCTGTCCTGCCGAACGGCCACGCGGCGCAACGAAAGCGCCCGGATCGGTGTCGAACGCGGCGGGAGCGGGCGCGGCAGCACGCGGCGGTTGAGCCGCAGCCTGTTGCGGCTGATAGGCCGGCGGCGGCAGTTCGTCGCTGCTATCCTCGTCGAAGAACTCTTCCTCTGCCTCGTCTGCCAGCCCCTGGAACAGCGAGGGCTCGTCATCTTCCACCTCGGCAACCGGCGCTTCACGGCGCGGTTCCGGCCGGCTTTCGACCACGGGTTCGGCTGCGGCCTTCATCGATACGGGGGCAACCGGAGCAGGGATCGGCGTTGCCATCGAGCGGCGCGGAACCGGCGCATCGGCGCGGTTCGACATCGAGGCGTCGATACCGGTCGCGACGACCGAAACCCGGATCGCGCCTTCCATCGACGTGTCGAGCGTCGAGCCCACGATGATGTTGGCGTCGGGATCGACCTTTTCACGGATGATGTTCGCGGCTTCGTCCAGCTCGAACAGCGTCAGGTCGTAGCCGCCGGTGATGTTGATGAGCACACCCTTGGCGCCATTCAGGCTGATCTCGTCGAGCAGCGGGTTGGCGATCGCCTTCTCTGCGGCTTGCACGGCCCGGTCCTGGCCGGTCGCTTCGCCCGTGCCCATCATCGCCTTGCCCATCTCGTCCATAACCGCGCGCACGTCGGCGAAGTCGAGGTTGATGAGGCCCGGACGCACCATCAGGTCGGTCACGCCCTTGACGCCCTGGTAGAGGACGTCGTCGGCCATGGCGAAGGCTTCGGTGAAGGTCGTCTTTTCGTTGGCCAGCCGGAACAGGTTCTGGTTCGGGATGATGATGAGCGTGTCGACGACTTTCTGAAGCGCCTCGACGCCTTCCTCGGCCTGGCGCATCCGCTTCGCGCCCTCGAACTGGAAGGGCTTGGTCACGACGCCCACGGTCAGCACGCCCAGCTCGCGCGCCGCCTGAGCGATGATCGGTGCGGCGCCGGTGCCGGTGCCGCCGCCCATACCGGCGGTGATGAAGCACATGTGCGCGCCGGCGAGATGGTCGACGATCTGCTCGATCGACTCCTCTGCCGCGGCGGCGCCGACGGTCGGACGGGCGCCTGCGCCGAGTCCCTCGGTCACGCGAACACCCATCTGGATGCGGCTCGCCGCGCGACTCTGCATCAGCGCCTGCGCGTCGGTATTCGCGACAACAAATTCGACCCCCTCAAGGTTCTGGTCGATCATGTTGTTGACGGCGTTGCCTCCGGCGCCGCCAACGCCGAACACCGTGATCCGCGGCTTCAGCTCTTCTTTTTCGGTGTTCGCTACAAAGTTCAATGTCATCGCCAATCCGCCTATTTCCTGTTGCCCCGGCCTCGCCCCTGCACGGCGCTTCTGCCTGCGCCTTTCGCGGGTTTCCGCTTGATTGTTGCCGATTTTACTCACTGCTCGCCCCAAGGTCACGAAAAAAAGCGGCATGGCCCACAAAATGTGGGGCAGCCGTCCCGCCGCTCAGCGGGATTTCGCCGTCTTGACTTGATGTTGCGGTTACCAGTTATCGCGGAACCATCTGATGGCCCTCTTCAAGGATCGGGCTGGGATACGTTCAGATGGGATGTCAAAGTCCCACCACTCGTCTTGCGGGTGCGCTGCGAACAGACACAACCCCACGGCGCTGGAAAATGCTGGCCCGGTTGTGGCTTGCGGCAGTCCTTGCACGCGGAGCGGGCGCCCAAGGCGCACGCGCTGCCCCAGAACGCGGGCAGCCAGGCCATCCAGTCCCGGAATCTGGCTTGCGCCGCCGGTCAGCACGATCTGCTGGCTCGGCAGATGGTCGAAACCGGCCGCGTCCAGCCGCGCCCGGACCTCCTCGAGGATCTCCTCGACACGCGGGCGCATGATCCCGATCAACTCGGTCCGGCTGACCGTACGACGGTCCTTGTCCCAGTCACCCGAATCAGCCCCGATCTCGATCATCTCGCGGTCGTCCATGCCGGTGGCCACTACGCCTCCGTGACGGGTCTTGATCCGCTCGGCGGTTGCGATCGGTACCTGCAGGCCCTTGGAGATGTCCGAGGTGACATGGTCGCCGCCCATGCGCACCGCATCGGCATAGATCATGTGCTTCTTGATGAAGATCGAAATGCCCGTCGAGCCGCCGCCCATGTCGATGCAGGCCGCGCCCAGTTCCTGCTCATCCTCGACAAGGCTCGAAAAGCCCGAGACATAGGCAGAAGAGGCGATGCCGGCCAGTTCGAGGTCGCAGCGCTTGATGCAGTAGAGAAGATTCTGGATCGCCGCCGCCTCGACCGTCAGCATGTGCATGTCGCAGGCCAGCCGGTTGCCGATCTGCCCCCTCGGATCGCCCAGCCCGCTGCGATGATCCAGCGCGAAGTTCACCGGCTGGGCGTGCATAACCTCACGGCCCTGACCGATATCGGGCACATCGCAGGCGGCCAGCACCCTGGCCACGTCCTGCTCGGTCACGACGCTGTCCTGGAGATCCCACTCGCCCGCCAGCCCATAGCTGCGAGGCTCGGCGCCCGAGAAGCAGGCGATGGCATGGTCCACCCGGACATTGGCCATCTTCTGCGCCGCCTGGACCGCGGTGCGGATGGCGCGCTCGGTCTCGTTCATCTGGGCGATCTCGCCAAAGCGCACGCCCCGCGACCGGGTGGTCGCCGCGCCGATGATGCGGAAGCTCGACTGCCCCGCCATCGGGCCGATGCCCTCCGCCTCGCGCAGCACGTCCGGACCGTCGAAGCGCAGGATAAGGCAGGCGATCTTGGAGCTGCCCACGTCGAGAATGGCGATCACCCCTCGCTGCATCGCAACCCGGCGCATGTGACGCATGGCACGCTGAGACTGGTAGAGATCGGTCATAGATTGCTTGCTCCGGTTTCGGTGGGGGCGCCGGCGTTGCGCATCTGTTCGAGCGCGCCGGGGGTCAGGCGCAGCACCGGACGGTGTTCGTTCCTGAAATCGACCGCGACCACGTCGCGATCCAGAAGCTTCTCGGCCTTGTCGAGCGCGATCACCCGCTCGAGCGCCGGGATCGGGTCGACCTCGGGCAGGAGAATGCGCTGATCCCGGTCAAGGACCATGTCCCACCGCCGCTCGCCCACCCGGACAAGCCCGCGCAGCCGACTGGCGATCGGCTCGGCGGCAGCGATCAGCGCCAGCGCCTCGGCCACCGCGTCATTCGCCCCCTGCCCGGTTACGATCGGCAGGTCCGGGCGATCGGCACGCTCGAAAATCCGGGCGACGCGCGTCCCCGACGCATCAAGCAGGGACAATTCGCTCTCGGTCCGCCAGATGATCACCGGCACCCGTTCCTGAATCGTCACCTGCAGAACGCCCCCTGTCCGCACACGCAGTTCGGCAGTGGCGACGGCATCCAGTTCTTCGGCCTTCAGCTTCAGCGCCGCCATATCGAGTTGCAGGGACGAGGCCGGCAGCGTCAGCGCCAGCTTCGCGCGAACGGCTTCGGACAGGGCCGGCGAGGCACCGTCGATCGCCAGGAGATTGACCATGAATTCCGGCCGCTCCTGCACCGCCTCCCAGATCCCGGCAGAGGCCGAATTCAGGCTGGCGCGCCTTTGGTCGTCCGACAGGTAAAGGCCGATGGAAAAGATTAGCGTGAAGGACGGAAGCCCGACCCGAAGCATCGCGCGGAACAGGGGTGTCAGCCATAGCCGATGCATCCGGTAGGCCCAGCGGCTTGGGGCCGGATCATGAGGAGCAAGGGGCACGGATCTCAGCGGTTGCACGAGGCATCCTCCACCATCCAGCGGCACAACTCCGGGAAGGACATTCCCAGATGGGCCGCCTGTTCGGGGGCGAGCGAGGTCGGCGTCATTCCCGGCTGGGTGTTCGTCTCGAGCAGGAACAGCCCGGCCAGGCCGCGCGCCTCGTCCCAGCGCAAGTCGGTGCGGCTCACTCCGCGGCAGCCAAGCGCCCGATGCGCTCTCAGCGCATAGTCGAGACAGGCAGCAGTGATTTCCTCAGGCAGTTCAGCGGGAACGACATGGCGTGATCCACCCGGCTTGTACTTGGCGTCATAGTCGTACCAGCCGTCGGTGATGATGTCGGTCACACAGAGCGCGCGGTCGCCCATCACCGTCACGGTCAGTTCCCGGCCCGGCACATAGGTCTCAACCATCACCGTCGGCGGCATCTGTGGCGACAGCTGCGGCGGGCCGTTCGCCGCCTCGTGGACCAGATAGATCCCGACCGAAGAGCCTTCGTTGTTGGGTTTCACAACATAGGGCGGCGTCAAGACATGGCGCGTGCGCACTTCCTCGACCGGCGCAAGGACACTTTCGACCACCGGCAGGCCGACCGACTGGTAGGCATCCTTGGCCCGCGCCTTGTCCATCGCCAGCGCCGAGGCGAGCACGCCGGAATGGGTATAGGGAATCCGTAGCCATTCTAGGATGCCTTGCACACAGCCATCCTCACCCCAGCGGCCATGGAGTGCATTGAAGCAGACGTCGGGCTTCAGCGCAGCAAGGCGCACAGGCAGATCGAGGCCTGCATCGACCTCTTCGACCTCGAATCCTGCCACCCGCAGCGCGGTTGCGCATTCGCGCCCGCTGACAAGAGAAACCTCCCGCTCTGCGGAAAGGCCACCCTTCAGTACCGCCACTTTGGGGGCTGCCCTGCTCGACATGCCCACCGCCGCCTCTGTCTCGGCCTTTTGGCCGATTGTTCTTCTTCAATATGACCTTAGGTCATCCGCGCGCCGGTTCACCGACCCGCATGATTTCCCACTCTAGCGTCAAACCACTGGAATCGAAAACCCTTTTTCTCACTTCCTCCCCCAATTCCTCGAGATCGGCGGCCGTCGCACCGCCGGTGTTGATGAGGAAGTTGGAGTGCATCTCGCTCATCTGGGCACCCCCCCGCCGCGCGCCCCGCATGCCGGCCCGATCGATCACCTTCCAGGCCTTCAACTCATGCGTGTCATCGGTGCGTCCGGTGCTGGAGAACCCAGCGGGATTGCGGAAGGTCGACCCAGCGCTGCGCTCCTTCGTCGGCTGGCTCGCATCGCGTTTCGCGATCTGCTCGGCCATCCGCGCCTCCAGAGCCGCCGGATCACCGGGATCTGCCCGGAAGCTGGCGGCAACGATCACCCATCCCTCTGGCAGATCGCTCTGCCGATAGCGCAGATGCAGGTCGGCAGCCGGGATCGTGACAACATCACCGGCACGCGTCACTGCTCGAACCTCGACGAGACTGTCCGCGACATAAGAGCCGTAGCACCCCGCGTTCATCCGCACCGCCCCGCCGATCGAACCCGGAATGGTCCGAAGGAAGGTCAGGTCACGCCCCGCTTCGGCCGCCTTGCGCGCCACATGGGCGTCAAGTGCCGCCGCCCCGGCGATTACCCGATCCCCTTCGACCGAAATGCCGTTGAAGCCACGCCCCAGACGGATCACCACAGCCCGCAATCCGCCATCACGCACGATCAGGTTGGATCCGACGCCCATGGGGAAGACCGGCACCGCCGGGTCAAGTTCGCGCAGGAGATCGCAAAGATCCGCCTCATCCGCAGGCTGGAACAGCCAGTCCGCCGGCCCTCCCACGCGCAGCCAGGTCAGGTCGGCAAGCGACCGGTCGGGCGTCAGCGTGCCGCGGACAGCACAGGGAAGCGAATGTGTCGTCATGCCCCTGCCCTATCGCAGCCGATTCCGCCGGGCAAGCAAGTCGTGGAATGGTCGGCGAGCCGCTGCCGGCGTGGTTCGACCGGCGGTCCCGCTTCATCGGCAGCTGGACGGGGCGACTTCTCGCTAGAAGTGCCGGGTCATTCCCTGCAATACGAAGGCAATACGGAAGCCGGATGGCTTCCAGGCGCGCCTCAACTGCGCGAAAGAACCATATCCGGACGGACCCTGGCGATCCCGCTGGTGATGAACCCGGCAAGCCCGGCCTTGATGATATCCCCTGCCAGGAACGGCGCTGCCAGCAGCATTGCCTCCGGCAGCGACTTGCCGAGGACCAGCGCCATGCCGGGAATGCCGAAGGCATAAAGCACGACGATGCCCCCCAGGATTGCACCCGCGAATGCGGACAGTCCGACGCCCGACCGCCACTGTTCTGTCACCCAGCCTGCGACAAAGGCCGCGAAGGGAAAGCCGACGATGTAGCCGACCGAAGGGCCCGCAAACACGCCGAGACCACCGCGCCCGCCCGACAGAAGCGGCAGGCCAAGCGCCACCAGGAACACGAAAAGCAGCACCGCCAGCGCGCCACGGCGCGCACCGAGGACCGTGCCGCAAAGCATGACGCCCAGGGACTGGGCCGTGATCGGAACACCTGAAATCAGGTCGATTTTCGGCACCAGCCCAAGAACCGCGATCAAGGCCGCGAACAGGGCGATCATCGTCACATTGCGTTCCAAATCGTCGTTCCTTTCGTCATAGTCCGCCCCGCGCCCGCAGCGCCTCGGCCACGCGCTCGGCATCGTCGAGCGCAGACAGCGCCAGCGGCGCCACGACCTGCCAGCCCGGCCGGCGCGGACTTCGCGCACGCCAGGCCTCCATAAGCTGCCCCGCGCGCAACAACAACACTGGTGTGAAGCGGATGACGAGTGCAATCGCCACGGCGAGGGTCCGGGGGTTCAATCCAATCCGCACAAGGGGTCGGGCACACCGCTCGACAACCGCGATCAGGTCGTCGAGACGTGTCGTCATCGTTACAAGGTTTGCAATCGCGATTGCCGTCAGCATTCGCAGCGCTATGCCGAACCCCGCGACCAGATCGCCCGTCACCGCATGCCAGACCGCAAGCACGACCAGAAATGGCCAGAGCGGCCAGAGCATCCTTGCGCCCGCTTTGGCGAATGCGACGCCCTGCATCAGGTAAAGGCCCACAACCAGCGCCGCAGCCACAGCAATCCAGCGCAAGTCGGTCATCGGCACGACCACCAGCGTGGCCAGCGCAAGCCCGACCAGCTTCCAGCCAGCGGGCATCCGGTGGAGTGCTGTTTCAACCGGAGAGGTCAGCGTCAGCATCGACCGCACCCAGCCTTTTCATCTCGCGTGCGAATTCCTCCAGCACTGGCCCAGCAGGTCCATCGCTCTGCACTCGCCCGCCTTCGATCCAGACGACCCGCTCCATTTCGGCCAGAACATCCGGATCATGGCTGACGACGATCAGCCGCTGCTCCAGGGTTTCGAGGCGCCGACTGAGCCGAATCTGGGTCGGCATGTCCAGCGCGGCAAAGGGTTCGTCCAGAAGGATGGTTCCCGGCCCCATGGCAAGGACCGCCAACAGGCACAGATACTGCCTCTGTCCCTGCGACAACGTATGAACCGGGGCCGAGGCCCAATGGGCGCGCCCTTCATTCGCCAGGATCCGAGCGACGGCCTCACGCGCCGTCGCATCAGTCTGGCCCATCTGTCTCAGACCGAATGCCAGTTCCTCTCCCACCGTGGGAAAGATGATCTGGTGGTCGGGGTTCTGGAAAAGGATGCCTACACGTGACAGCGCCGCTTTCCGATCGGTCCATGGGTCTATTCCGTCGAGCAGCACCGTTCCGGATGAGGGGGCGACCAGCCCGGCCATCACGCGCAGAAGTGTCGTCTTGCCTGACCCGTTCCGCCCGGCAATCCCGATCCGCTTTTCGCCCAGCTCCAGCGAAATGCCCGACAGGATCGCCTTTCCCTGCTGGGAAAAGCCGACATCCTTCAGGATCAGGCCGCTTTCCGTCATGGCAACACAAACTCCGATCCGGCCGTGCTTACCGCTCTCACCGGCTGATGCCAAATGCAAAGGGCGGCCCAACTGGCGGGCCGCCCCTGTTTCTCCCCGGCGGAAGTACCTTATGAGAGGTGCGGGGCAGACAGCCCCCGCCAGCAGCCCTTAGCCCTCAGCCCTCAGCCCTGACGCGCAGCGGCGATGGCTTCTTCCAGGATGTCCATGGCTTCGGCGAAATGCGCGTCCGGAATGGTGATCGGCGCGAGGAAACGGATGACGTTGCCATAAACCCCGCAGGTCAAGAGGATCAGCCCGCGCTTCAGCGCCTCGACCCGTACACGGCCGGTGAAGCCCGCATCGGGCTCGTGCGTACCAGGCTTGCCGAACTCGACCGCGACCATGAAGCCGGGGCCGCGGATGTCCATGATCTCGGGCGTGGTGGCGCGGATCGCCTCGAGCTTCTGCTTCAGGCGCGAGCCGAGTTCATTGGCGCGGGCGCAGAGGTCTTCCTCCTCGATCACGTCGAGCACGGCATTGGCAGCCGCGATGCCAAGCGGGTTGCCGGCATAGGTGCCGCCGAGGCCACCGGGTTGAGAGGCATCCATCAGGTCGGCGCGGCCAGTGACGGCCGAGATCGGCAGACCGCCGCCCAGGCCCTTGGCCATGCAGGTAATGTCGGCCGCGACACCATGGGCTTCCATGGCGAACAACGTGCCGGTGCGCGCGAAGCCGGTCTGGACCTCGTCGGCGATCATCACGATGCCATGCTCGTCACAAAGCTTGCGGACCGCCTTCACCAGGTCGGTCGGCGCCGGGTAGAAGCCGCCCTCGCCCTGCACCGGCTCGAGGATGATCGCGGCGACGCGGGCCGGATCGACATCGGCCTTGAACAGCTTGTTGATCCCCTCCATCGCCTGGGCGGTCGAGACGCCATGCACTTCCTGCGGATAGGGCACGTGGTAGACGTCAGGCATCATCGTGCCGAAGCCCTTCTTGTAGGGCTCGACCTTGCCGGTCAGCGTCATGCCCATGAAAGTCCGGCCGTGGAAGGCACCGCCAAACGCAATGACGGCGTTGCGGCCCGTGGCGACACGGGCGATCTTGATCGCGTTCTCGACGGCTTCGGCGCCTGTCGTCGCGAAGATCGTCTTCTTCGGGAAGTTGCCCGGCACCTTCTCGTTCAGGCGCTCGGCCAGACGGATGTAGTTCTCGTAGGGCAGGACCTGGTGGCAGGTATGGGTGAAGCGGTTCAACTGTTCGGCGACGGCTGCCATGACCTTCGGGTGCCGGTGGCCGGTGTTCACCACGGCGATGCCGGCGGCGAAGTCGATATAGCGATTGCCCTCGATGTCCCAGATTTCCGCGTTCAGCGCCTTGTCGGCGTAGATCTGGGTGGTCATCCCGACCCCGCGCGAAATCGCGGTCTCGCGGCGGCGGGCTACATCAGCGTTCAGCATGGCTTTCTCCGAATCGGTCCGGGGCGCCAATGGGCGCCCGACATGTCCTGCTTCGATTTGATCAAATTTCGCAAGGAAGTTCAATCGGCGTTTCACAGTTACAAGCATGGTTTCTCGAAAAACGCTGCGGGTCCGTCGCACCTTTACCCTGCATTAACCCTGAACCCGCAGGGTGGCCTGGCGCATGATGCGAGGTTGGCGATGGCTGAAGGTCCGTTCCTGTCCCCCACACCCTTCACCCCACCCACCCCGGAGGATGACGGATCGTCGTGGCTTCGCCTCATGCGCTCCCGCAGGGTCGGACCTGCAACCTTTCACCGACTGATGGCCGAGCATGGCTCGGCCGGGGCGGCCCTGCGGGAACTTCCCAAGATCGCCAAGGCGGCGGGGGTGGAGAACTACCTGGCCTGCCCTGTCGAGGTCGTGCAGCACGAGATGGCCCAGGCCCGCCTTGCCGGCGCGAGGCTCCTGCTCTGGGGCCAGCCCGGATACCCCTCTGCGCTGATGGACATGCCCGATGCGCCGCCCCTCCTTTGGGCGCAGGGGGATATCGGCCTCCTCGGCCAACCCATGGTAGCCCTGGTCGGTGCCCGGAACGCCTCGAGCCTAGGCCTGCGGATGGCCAGACGACTGGCCGATGGGTTGGGACAAGCCGGTCACGTGATCGTCTCGGGCTTGGCGCGCGGCATCGATGCCGCCGCCCACGAGGTCGCGTTGCCGCACGGCACTGTCGCGGTGCAGGCGGGCGGCGTCGATGTGATCTACCCCGAGGAAAACAAGGCCCTTGCTGCGCGCATTGCCGCCGAGGGCTGCCGGATCTCCGAACAGCCGATGGGCCTGATACCGCAGGCGCGGCACTTTCCGGCCCGCAATCGCATCGTTGCCGGTCTTTCCCGCGCTGTCGTCGTGGTCGAGGCCGCGGCGCGGTCCGGCAGCCTCATCACCGCCCGCGCCGCACTCGATCTGGGGCGCGAGGTCATGGCCGTGCCGGGCCACCCGTTCGATTCCCGTGCTGCAGGCTGCAACATGCTGATCCGCGACGGCGCGACCCTTGTGCGCGGCCCGCAGGACGTGCTCGAAGCGCTCGGTGCACCAATCCCTGTTGCCCAACAGGTGGTGCCCGAACCGCCTCCGCCGCCGCTACCCGGCCCGATCGCGGCGGCGCGCCCTCTGGCCGAGATCGCGCGGCTCCATTCGCGCATTCTCGACCGCCTCGGCCCCAGCCCATTGGCGGAAGACCAACTGATCCGCGACCTTGACCTGCCCGCAGCGCATGTCACCTCGGAACTGGTGACCCTGGAACTCGAAGGGCGGGTTCTGCGGCAGCCGGGCGGGCTGCTGTCCCGCATCGCCTGAGCCTCGTCCTGGCGCCTCCCGGAGGTGCGGCCAAAACTCTTCGAAGAGTTTTCGCAGGAGTTTTCGACAACGCTTGCCCGCACCCAGCATTCAGGGCGTAGCGGGCAAGGGCCCGGAAGGTCCTTGCCGACCTGCCTCATGGCCTTCCTTGACATTGCCGCGCCGACCCCCAATTTTGCGCCGCCATGTCATTCGTCGCTTTGGAAAGAGGTCCTTGATGCCCGTCGTCGTCGTCGAGTCCCCCGCCAAAGCCAAGACAATCAACAAATATCTCGGCTCCGACTATACGGTGCTCGCCTCTTACGGCCATGTCCGTGACCTGCCGGCCAAGGATGGTTCCGTCGATCCCGAGCATGATTTCGCGATGGATTGGGAAGTTCCGCCCGAGTCGAAGAAGCACATCCGCGCCATTGCCGAGGCGCTGAAATCCGACGATGCGCTGATCCTCGCCACCGACCCCGACCGCGAGGGCGAGGCGATTTCCTGGCACCTGCAGCAGGCGCTGGCCTCATCCCTCAAGAAGGGCAAGACTGTCCGCCGCGTGACCTTCAATGCCATCACCAAGGATGCGGTGACCCAGGCGATGAAGGAGCCGCGCGATGTCGATCAGGCACTGGTCGAGGCGTACCTCGCCCGCCGGGCACTCGACTACCTTGTAGGCTTCACCCTGTCGCCGGTGCTCTGGCGCAAGCTGCCGGGCGCGAAATCTGCGGGTCGAGTGCAGTCGGTCTGTCTGCGTCTGATCGTCGAGCGCGAGATGGAGATCGAGGCCTTCCGCGCCCGCGAGTACTGGACGGTGAAGGCGCTCCTTTCCACGCCGCGCGGCCAGGAATACGAGGCAAGGCTGACCGTTCTCGGCGGCCGGAAGCTGGATAAATTCGACATCGCGAACGAAACTGCTGCCGAACTGGCGGTTCAGGCAGTCACGTCCCGCAGCTTGTCGGTGAAGTCCGTCGAGGCGAAGCCAGCCAGCCGCAATCCCTGGCCGCCCTTCATGACCTCGACCCTCCAGCAGGAGGCGAGCCGCAAATACGGCATGGGCGCCAAGGCTACCATGTCGGCGGCACAGCGGCTCTACGAGGCGGGCCATATCACCTACATGCGGACCGACGGGATCGACATGGCGCCCGAGGCAGTGATGGCCGCCCGGGCCGAGATCGGCCGCCGCTTCGGCGCGGCCTATGTCCCGGACAGTCCGCGGATGTACAAGAACAAGGCCAAAAACGCGCAGGAAGCCCATGAATGCATCAGGCCGACCGACATGTCGGCCGCACCCGACAACCTGCGCCTGACCGAGACCGATCAGAGGAAGCTCTACGACCTCATCTGGAAGCGCACCATCGCCAGCCAGATGGCCGCCGCCCGTCTGGAACGCACCACGGTCGATGTGGCCAGTCCCGATGGTCAGGTCGAGCTTCGCGCCACGGGCCAGGTCGTGCTCTTTGATGGCTTCCTCAAGGTTTATGACGAAGGCCGCGACGAGGATCCGGAAGATGGCGAAGGCCGCCTTCCGCAAATCATGCAGGGCGAGCCGGCCGAGAAGCGGTCCGTGACGCCCGAACAGCACTTCACCCAGCCGCCGCCCCGCTACACCGAGGCGACGCTCGTGAAGCGGATGGAGGAACTCGGGATAGGCCGGCCTTCGACCTATGCCTCGGTCCTGTCGACGATCCAGGACCGCGAATATGTCCGCAAGGACAAGAACCGCCTGATCCCCGAAGACAAGGGACGTCTGGTCACGGCCTTCCTGACCAACTTCTTCCGCAAATACGTCGAGTACGATTTCACCGCCGACCTTGAGACGGAGCTTGACGATGTCTCGGCGGGCGAACGCAACTACAAGGATGTGCTGGCCCGTTTCTGGCGCGATTTCTCGGCGGCCATCGCCGAAACAGCCGACCTGCGGATCGGCGAGGTGCTGGAAAAGATCGACGACTTCCTGGCGCCGCACCTCTATCCGCCGCGCGCCGATGGCGGCGACCCGCGTGCCTGCCCGGTCTGCGGGACCGGTCGGTTGCACCTGAAGACCGCCCGGTCGGGCGGGGCCTTCATCGGCTGCGGCAACTACCCGGAATGCCGCTATACCCGGCCGATCTCTGTGCCGAACGGCGAAGATGGCGGGACGCTAACCGCAGACGGAAAGGTGCTGGGTCAAGATGAGGCTGGGCGCGACATCACGCTCCGGTCGGGTCGGTTCGGCCCCTACGTGCAGCGCGGCGAGGCGACGGCTGAAGAGCCGAAGCCAGCCCGTGCCAGCCTGCCCAAAGGCTGGTCGCCGGACAGCCTGACACTGGAACGGGCGCTGATGCTTCTGAATCTGCCTCGCCAGATTGGTGCGCATCCCGAGGATGGCCAGCTTGTAGAGGCCGGGATCGGCCGTTTCGGACCCTATGTGAAGCACAATTCGACCTATGCGAACCTGCCGGACGTGGAAGAGGTCTTCACCATCGGTATGAACCGCGCGGTCGAGGTGCTGGCCCAGAAGGCGGCGCGCGGCCGGCCCTCGACCCCTGCCACCGCGCTGCGCGATCTGGGCGAACACCCCGATGGCGGCGTTCTTCAGGTCATGCCCGGCCGTTACGGCCCCTACATCAAATGGGGCAAGGTGAACGCCACCCTGCCGAAGGAGCTGTCGCCCGAAGCGGTGACGCTGGACGAGGCACTTGTCCTGGTGGCGGAAAAGGCGGCGAAGGGCGGCAAGACCAAGGCTCCGCGCAAGACAGCTGCCAAGCCTGCATCGGCCAAGGCCGGCAAACCTGCGGCCAAGAAAGCGGCACCCAAGGCCAAGGCGCCGGTCCGCAAGGCAGCCCCCAAGACCGCCAAGGCCTGAGGCGCTTCTGCCGCAGCGCGGCGATTGACCTTCCCGCGCCGAGCCGCCACAAAAGGCGCCGAGAGTTTGCGGGAGGGCCAAGATGAACAAGACCTACGGTTCCGCCAAGGAGGCCCTGGACGGCCTTCTCTTCGACGGGATGCTGATCGCCGCGGGGGGCTTCGGCCTGTGCGGCATTCCGGAACTGCTGATCGCTGCGATCCGCGAGGCCGGGACGAAGAACCTCACTGTCGCCTCGAACAACGCCGGTGTGGATGGCTTCGGTCTGGGCGTGCTCCTGGAAACGCGGCAGGTGAAAAAGATGATCTCGTCCTATGTGGGCGAGAATGCCGAATTCATGCGCCAGTATCTTTCCGGTGAGCTGGAGCTGGAATTCAACCCGCAGGGTACGCTGGCCGAGCGGATGCGGGCGGGCGGCGCGGGCATTCCCGGCTTTTTTACCGCTACCGGCGTCGGTACGGTCATCGCCGAGGGCAAGGAACATCACGACTTCGACGGCAAGACCTATATCCTCGAGCGCGGGATCGTCGCCGATGTCTCGATCGTCAAGGCGTGGAAGGCCGACCCCTCGGGCAACCTCGTCTTCCGCAAGACGGCGCGCAACTTCAACGTGCCCGCCGCGACTTGCGGCAAGGTCTGCGTGGCCGAGGTCGAGGAAATCGTGCCGCTCGGCTCGCTCGACCCCGATGCGATCCACCTGCCCGGCATCTATGTTCATCGCCTGATCAAGGGCCCGCATGAGAAGCGGATCGAACAGCGCACCGTCCGCAAGAAGGAGACCGCTTGATGGCTGAGGATGTGAAGGGCTGGGATCGTAACCAGATGGCTGCCCGCGCCGCGCAGGAACTGCGCGACGGGATGTATGTGAACCTCGGCATCGGCATCCCCACGCTGGTGGCGAACTACATTCCCGCCGGCGTGAACGTGACACTGCAGTCGGAAAACGGGATGCTCGGCATGGGCCCCTTCCCCTTCGAGGGCGAAGAAGACCCTGACCTCATCAATGCCGGCAAGCAGACGATCACCGAACTGCCGCAGACCGCGTTCTTCGACAGCGCGACCTCCTTCGCCATGATCCGTGGCGGCAAGATCGCCATGGCGATCCTTGGCGCGATGGAAGTGGCCGAGAATGGCGACCTCGCGAACTGGATGATCCCCGGCAAGCTCGTCAAGGGCATGGGCGGGGCGATGGACCTTGTCGCGGGCGTGGGTCGTGTCGTGGTCGTGATGGACCATACCTCGAAACACGGCGAGTCGAAGGTGCTGCACCAGTGCACCCTGCCGCTGACCGGCAAGGGCGTGGTCGACCGCATCATCACCAATCTCGGTGTGCTCGACGTGGGCCACAAGGGGCTGCATATCGTCGAGATTGCACCGGGCGTGACCGAGGAAGAGCTGCGCGCGGCGACCGAGGCGACGATCGTTGGCTGAGTTCGAGATCACCCGCGAGGAGACGGTCTCGAAAGGCCGCTACGTGATCCGCAAGGACGGCGAGGAGGCGGAGCTGACCTACTCCATAACCTCGCCGGTGTTGCGGATCGCCGATCACACCGGCGTGCCGGACAGCTTCCGCGGCACCGGGGCGGGTCTTGCCCTCGTGACGCGGCTCGTGGCCGATGCACGGGCCGAGGGGTTCAAGATCATGCCGCTTTGCCCCTTCGTGAATGCGCAGCGCAAGCGCCATCCGGAATGGGCCGACGCCTTTTCGGTCTAGCGCGCCGCCTGCACCCGATCGGAAGACCCCGGAGCGATCCGGGGTCTCTCTCGTTTCAACAGCCGTCGCACCGCTCAGTTGCTTGCGGACATGATGCGGAACACGCAGGGATCCGTCACAAGCTCGGGCGGGGTCATGCATAGCCCCTGCGCTACCTGCCAGGCCGCCAGAACCTTCGGCACATAGTCGCGGGTCTCGGAATAGGGTGGCACGCCGCCATTTGCCGTGACCGCGCCTTCGCCGGCGTTATAGGCGGCAAGGACCATCAGCGGGTCCCGGTCGAAATTCTTCATCAACCAGTCAAGGTAGGCGACCCCGCCCTTGATGTTCTGGACCGGATCATTGGCGTCCGCGACACCAAAACGCTCGGCAGTTGCCGGGATGAGTTGCATCAGCCCCTGCGCGCCAGCGGGGCTCATGGCCTGCGCCTGACCGCCGCTCTCCACACCGATCACGGCAAGCACCAGCGCAGGTGACACCTCGGTTCCGATCGTGGCCGTCAGGATCGCGGTGCCGTATCTGGTGGCGATGTCCTGCATCGTCTGCATCCGCGGCGCCGAAACCGCAGCCCCGCTCGGCCCCTGCGAAAGAGTAGCCATCGCCAGTGGGAACCGGCCATCCTTCGCCTCGATCGCAGTCGGCACCTTGTCCCAGAACCAGCCGTAACTTGCTTGGGCCGGCGCGGGCGCGGGGATCAGGTCGGGCGGTCGCGGATCGGCCTGCGTGACCGGAGGCAGCACGGTCGCCTCTTCTCTCGGCGTGACCTTGGGATACGCGGCCAGAACGCGGGCCTGCTCTTCGGGATCGATCTGGACGGTGATGCGCTTCTGGCCGGCAGCCGGCGGTTTGACCATCTTGAACGTGAAGCTGCTCGCAGCCTCCGGCTCCTCGGCCAACAGGACGGCAGGTGCGATCATGCAACCCGCAAGGATTGCTATCAGACGATTCCGCATTTCAGGAGGCCTGCTCTGCCCCGTTTATCGTTCTCTGTTTCCATCCTGTCAGAAAACCGGACGCTACGCCAGTTTTTCACCAGAAACAGAGATGATCGAATGGCCAGCAACCCCAGGTTGCGCCCATTTTGACGCCAAATTCAAAAAATTTTTCGTTCTAAAACAATGCCTTGAAAGAATTATTGGGGCTTTAGCCGTTCGTCAAGAAATACCCCGTTCCCGCCCAAATGGAGCCACGATTCGAGGGCTATATGCACCCATGCCGAACGGAAAGCGGAACGGTTCAGAGGCCCGGAAGCGAAGACCCGAAGCGGCGAGACTGAAGCAAGCAACTCCTCAGAAGGGACACATACCATGAAACTGCTCAACATCTTCAAGAACTTCCGCAAAGACGAAGACGGTGCCGTGACCGTTGACTGGGTCGTGCTGACCGCTGCCATCGTTGGCCTGGGCCTGGTCGTCATGACGACCGTTGGCGGCGCGATCTCGACCAACGCCACGACCGTTGCCGGCGACATCACCGCCACCGTCGGTGCGGCGTCCTCGGGCAACTGATATCGCCTGAGACAGACAATCGTCTGATCCAAAGAGGGTCGTGTCTTGCAAGAGACACGGCCCTTCTACTTTTTTCCAGCACACAGGAGCGACCGGCAGAGCTGCGCCGCTTTGAGATCCCGCCCCATCACGTCGTCGTTACCAATCCAACAATTAGCGATTTGTCAGGAATTACCTTTGTGCTGCCCAAATGCCGACAAGATGTGGGTGCTTCATTCTTGCATGCCGATCGGAGCGGCGGGCCAACCGGCCTGATGCGCAGATCCGAACGGCGGAAACGCAGCCCGCAACCCTGAAGGGGGATTTTTGACATGAAACTGATCGACATCTTCAAGAACTTCCGCAAAGACGAAGACGGCGCCGTGACCGTTGACTGGGTCGTGCTGACTGCAGCGATCGTCGGTCTGGGCCTGGTCGTCATGACGACCGTTGGCGGCGCGATCTCGACCAACGCCACAACCGTGGCCAGCGACATCACCGCCACCGTCGGTGCGGCGTCCTCGGGCAACTGATCGACCCGCAGTCGAAATCCAGATTTGCAAAGCCGCGCCGGACTGGCGCGGCTTTCTTAATTATAGTTTCCGGATCACGAACAGATCTTCCCCGGAATCGCGCTTCATGACTTAAACCCCACCCCACTGTACCCCATTTGGGCCACATTCCCGCACCACCATGACGACAAGGACGGTTCGGCGCGAACCGCGAAGAAACCGGAGTATGAACGATGATCAAGGTGCTGACGGCCTTTCGCCGTGATGAAGACGGAGCGGTGACCGTCGATTGGGTGGTGCTGACCGCTTCGATCGTCGGGCTTGGACTTGCGGTTCTGACTGCGATCAATGGCGGCCTCACGACAGCGATGGCCACGCTGATTACCAATCTGGGGACGATCCATACCGTCTTTAACTGGTAGATTTCTGAACAATCATCGCGCAACTGCCGCAACTGATCCACGAATCCGCCTCAATCCCCGGTCATTCCTGCTTCCTGAAGAAAGTCGTCAGATCCTGTCTTTGTCCGGTGATCTCACCGGGAAGCATGACAGGAGTTTGCATCGAGCAGGAGGTTAAGCCATGCGGATCGTCTTCGGACTTGTCCTGATCCTTGGGCTGTCACTGGCCGGCTTTGCCGTCTACATGGCCCAGAACTACATCAACGCCACCCAGGCACAGCTCGACGAGGAACGCGCCCGCAGCGCCAAGCTTGGGCCGATGGTCGATGTCCTTATCACAACGAAGGCCCTCAACTACGGCGACGTGCTGACCAAGGAAGACATCCGGTCGATCCCCTGGCCGCAGTCCGCACTGCCAGAAACCGCCTTCGTCAAGATGGAGGATCTCTTCCCCGAGGGCGCCGAACCCCGCCTCGTCCTGCGTCAGATGGAAAAGTTCGAGCCGGTCCTGGCGGTCAAGGTCACCGAACCCGGCGAGGAAGCCGGCCTGACCACCCGCCTGGCAAAAGGGATGCGGGCCTTTGCAATCAAGGTCGACGTGGAGTCGGGCGTGTCCGGCTTCTTGCGGCCGGGTGACAGGGTCGATGTCTACTGGACTGGTTCGGTCAATGGATCTGACGGCGAAGTGACCCGAGCAATCGAATCCGCGATCAAGCTTGCGGCAGTCGACCAATCGTCAGACTCCGAAAGCACCGACGCGATTATTGCCCGTACGGTGACCGTCGAAGCAACGCCGCAGCAGGTTGCGCGCCTGGCACAGGCGCAGGCCACGGGCCGACTTTCGCTTGCCCTCGTCGGCAATGGTGACGAGACCACGTCGGATGTGGTCGAGGTCGACAGCAAGACCCTGCTTGGCATCACCGAGGAAGCCCCCGCTCCCGCGCCTGTCGAGGAACGCGTCTGCTCGGTCAAGACCCGCAAGGGCGCAGATGTAATCGACACTGCGATCCCCTGCACCGACTGAAATCCGTGCGAGGGGCCTACTGCATCTTGCGGTAGGCCCCTACGCTTTCATCCAAGCGTTGGATAACTGCGGGTCCACAAACTTCAAAATCCCCGCGCAAGGTTTTGATTCTTGCAAAAAAACGACTTCTGCTCCATTCTGATCCAAATTTCGGGCGTCAAGACCCGGTCAGAGGCGTGTGAACGAGGCAGTAAAATGGGCAGCCGCTCTTTCGTGAAGGCCGGACTCTTGGCGTGCGCCTTGAGCCTCTCTGTGTCGCACTTGGCGATGGCAGAAACGCTGCACGTCATGCAAGGGTCTCCATCCAGCGCGCTGGATGTTCCGATGAACAGGGCCGTCGTGGTTGAAAGCGACGTTCCCTTCGCAGAGCTGTCGATCGCCAACCCTGGCATTGCCGATATCTCCACGCTTTCCGACAAATCCATCTACGTGCTTGGCAAGGCGCCTGGCCGCACGACGATGACGCTGCTTTCGGCAGACGGAAAGCTCATCTCGAACGTGGATGTGCATGTCAGCCCCGACGTGGCCGAGTTCAAGGAACGTCTGCGCCAGATCCTGCCTGGCGAGAATATCGAGGTCCGCACCGCCAATGACGGAATCGTGCTGTCCGGCACGGTTTCAAGCACGGCCAAGCTGGATCGCGCATTGGACCTTGCCAACCGCTACGCACCGGAACGTGTTTCAAACCTGATGACCGTCGGCGGCAGCCAGCAGGTCATGCTGAAGGTCCGCTTCGCCGAGATGCAGCGGGCGGTCAGCAAAAGCCTGTCAGCCTCGATTGCAGGCAAGTCGACCAGCGGCAACTTCATCATGGGCACCGGCAACTTCACGGCCGAAGGTGCGATCGACAACCTCATCAACAACGGCACGGCACCGATCAACGGCGAGTCAAAGGGCGCGCTCGGCTTCACCTTCAACACCGGAAGCCTGGAGTTCGCGGTGCTGCTTGAAGCGCTCGAATCCAAGGGGCTGGTCCGCACCTTGGCAGAGCCGAACCTGACAGCGCTGTCCGGGCAAGAAGCCAAGTTCCTCGCCGGCGGCGAATACCCCATCCCCGTCTCGAACGGCGACAACGGTATCTCGATCGAATACAAGCCATTCGGCGTCGAGTTGAACTTCACCCCGACCGTCGTCGATGGCGATCTCATCAACCTCGTCATCAACGCGGCCGTGTCGTCGATCGACAACACGATCACGGTCGAAACGGACGGCTTCAACATCAACGCCTTCAAGCGCCGCGAGACGTCCTCGACCGTCGAGCTGCGCGATGGTGAGAGCTTCGCGATCGCCGGCCTCTTGCAGGACGACTTCCGCGACCTCAACGGTCAGGTTCCTTGGCTGGGCGACATTCCGGTCCTCGGTGCACTGTTCCGCTCGACCGAATACCAGCGCGCGCAAAGCGAACTGGTAATCATCGTCACACCGCATCTGGTGACCGCAACCAAGGGCGATGCGATGGCGCTTCCAACCGACCGCGTCAGACTTCCGTCCGAAAAGGATCTATTCCTGTTCGGTCGTGTCACGGGCGGTGCCGCCAACGGACCCGCCGGCGAGGTTGCGCGGCAGGACTACAGCGGCTCCTACGGCTATGTGATGGAGTAAGCCCAGATGCGGACCCCTGCGATCCTTTTGGTGGCTGCGCTTTCGACCCTCTCCGCCTGCGATCAGGAAGCGGGCTGGTCCGTCAACTCCACCGGCACCTTCGGAAACGCGACGACGCAGAACACCGGCATCATGACCGGAGCACTGGATGCAACGGTTGCGCTGAACCAGCGTTTCGCTGCCGAAGTGCCGAACACGGTCAACTTCGCGTTCAACAGGTCTGATCTTGATCCAGCCGCCCAGGCGATCCTGCGCCAGCAAGCCAACTGGATCCGCCAGTTCCCTGAAGTCCGCTTCCGCGTTTTCGGCTTCACCGACCTTGTCGGCAGCGAAGGCTACAACTACGCGCTTGGCAAGCGCCGGGCCGAGGCTGTCGTCGCCTTCCTCGGAACACAGGGCATCAGCCGCTCGCGTCTCGAGGCGCTTGTCTCTTTTGGCAAGACCCGCCCGCTGGTCAACACGCCCGGACCCGAGGTGCTGAACCGCCGGGCCGTCACCGAGGTATCCGGCTTCGTCAAGGGCAGCGCCCCGGACCTGAACGGCAAGTATGCCGAAGTTGTCTGGCGGGACTATGTCAAGTCGGCTGAAACGCCGCATCCCCAGAACCAGATCATCCAGACGCAGACCTCAGGTTCCACCGGCCAGTAACTGGGCCCGTGGACCGTCCGGGGCCGGATGCAATCCTGCGAACCGGCCCCGACAGTCGCCAAATACCAAACAATCACGGTCTTTTGGCCCAATTCTCGCCACCATTGCACATGAACCTCCGCTCAATGGCAGCAGTGCGCGCGACCGAGAATCGCGTGCGGGTGCAGGCCAAGGGGGAAGTTCGGGGACCAGACGAATAGGGATGGTCCCGCCCCCTTGCCGGCCCAAGAGGTGGAAAGGGACGCAAGGCAATGACCAGTGTGGCGACTCTCCAGCCGGAACCGGCACCGATCATCGCGTGCACGATTTCGCGGGACGTTCAGAACTTCGATCTTCTGATCGATGACATGGAGTTGGAGCTTGGCGAAAGCTGGGGCGATCTCAGCTTCGAAGATGCTCTGCTTTTCCTCGGGCAACCCGAAGCGGCGGCTCTGGAATTCGTGGTTCTTGCCGCAGACGGCGAGGACGAGACGAACCTTGACGGCATAGCTGCAGTGATCCGAGCCGCGAAGGAACGCGGCGTGAAGGTGATCCTGGTCGCAAACCAGATCAGCCCGATCGCCCTGCATCAGCTCCTGCGCCTCGGTGCCGACGACTTCCTGCCCTATCCGCTTCCGGAAGGCGGCCTGCGCGAGTCGATCGCCAAGCTGAAACACAAGCCGGAACCTGCTCCGGCGCCGGCTCAGGCAATGGTCCCTGCAAACGCACCTGCCCCGACCTTCAAGGCAACCGGCGATCGCGACGGTGTGTTGCTGCCAGTCCACGGGCTTGCCGGTGGCGTCGGAGCGACCACCTTCGCCACGAACCTTGCCTGGGAATTGGCCACGATCAGCAAGACGGACGCGCCGCGAGTCTGCATCCTGGACCTTGATTTCCAGTATGGCTCTGTCGCGACCTATCTCGACCTGCCCCGTCGCGAGGCGGTCTTCGAAGTTCTGCAGGACACGGCCAACACAGACAGCGAGGCCTTCCTGCAATCGATGGTCACGTTCAACGAAAAGTTGCACGTTTTCACCGCGCCAGCCGAAATGATCCCGCTGGAACTCGTCACCGGCGAAGACATAAGCCGCCTCATCGCGATGGCCGAAGCCAACTTCGACTTCGTTATCGTCGACATGCCTTCGACCGTGGTCAGCTGGACCGAAGCGGTTCTCAGCCGCGCCCATGTCTACTTCGCGCTCCTGGAGCTTGATCTGCGCTCGGCGCAGAACGTGCTGCGCATGGTGCGGGCGCTGAAATCCGAGGATCTGCCGTTCGAGAAGCTGCGCTACGTCCTCAACCGCGCGCCCAAGTTCACCGAGCTTTCGGCTCGTGGCCGGGTGAAGCGCATGGCCGAAAGCCTGGACATCGACATCGAGGTTCAACTCCCCGATGGCGGGCACCAGATCACCCAGGCGAACGATCACGGTCTGCCCATTGCCGAAAGCGCTGCCAAGAACCCGCTGCGCAAAGAGATCAACAAGCTCGCGAAATCACTGTTCGATCTGAACAAGGCCGTCGAAGCCGGGAAGAAGTAACCGATGTTCTCTCGCTACCGCAAACCTGCCGAACAAGCGGCGAAACCGGCGACGTCGGCGCCGGTCGCTGCGGCCCATGCCGCACCCAAGGCCGATGCCATCGCCAAGCCGGTTGCCGCGCCCGTCCCGAAAGTCGGGGCACCCCAGATGCGCACCCCAGCCGAGGCGGTTGCTGCCGAGAAGGAAAAGAAGCGCAAGGAGAAGATGGGCGAGTTGAAGGTCGAACTTCACAAGCGCCTTCTCGACAACCTGAACCTCTCCGCACTGGAACACGCCTCGGAAGCGAGCCTGAGGTCGGAGATCGCGACGATCACCGCCGAAGCCCTGGAAGAGATGAGCGTCGTCCTCAACAAGGAAGATCGCCAGTCGCTGCACCAGGAGCTTTACGACGAGGTCATGGGCCTTGGCCCCATCGAGCCGCTCCTGAAAGACGAGACGGTCAACGACATCCTGATCAACGGGCCGCGGCGGATCTTCGTGGAACGCGGCGGCAAACTGCAGCTCACCGACATCACCTTCAAGGACGAGCGCCACCTGCTGCGCATCATCGACAAGATCGTGTCGGCCGTGGGCCGTCGCGTCGATGAATCGAACCCCTATGTCGACGCCCGCCTTGCCGACGGATCGCGTTTCAACGCAATGGTTCCTCCGGTCGCGGTGGACGGCTCGCTGGTCTCGATCCGGAAATTCAAAAAGGAAAAGCTCGGCATCCCCGACCTCGTGCGCTTCGGCGCCTTCACCGAGGAAATGGCGGCCTACCTGCAGGCTGCGGTTTCGACCAGACTGAACATCATCGTGTCGGGCGGTACGGGTTCCGGTAAGACGACGACATTGAACGCTCTGTCTTCATTCATCGACAACACCGAGCGCGTGCTGACGATCGAGGATACGGCCGAACTTCAGCTTCAACAGGTTCATGTGGGCCGGATGGAAAGCCGCCCGGCCAACGTCGAAGGCAAGGGCGCTGTCACTCAGCGGGACTGTCTGCGCAACGCTCTGCGGATGCGACCCGACCGGATCATCGTGGGCGAAACGCGCGGCGAAGAGGTCATCGATATGCTCCAGGCCATGAACACAGGCCACGACGGCTCCATGACCACGATCCACGCCAACTCGGCCCGCGACGGCGTCAGCCGTCTGGAAAACATGATCGCGATGGCCGGTATCGAAATGCCGATCAAAGCCGTCCGTGCCCAGATCGCCAGCGCCGTGAACCTGATCGTGCAGGCCAGCCGCCTGCAGGACGGCTCTCGCCGAATGACCTCGATCACAGAGATCACCGGCATGGAAGGCGACGTGATCTCGATGCAGGAAATCTTCCGTTACGAACGCCTCGGAATCGAGCCTTCGGGCAAGATCATCGGCCGCTTCAACGCGACCGGCGTGCGCTCGCATTACTCCGAACGGTTCAAGCAGTGGGGCTACAACCTGCCGGCCTCGATCTACGAACCCCTGCCGTAAGGAAAGATCATGACGATCAGCGCAGCGCCACTCATCTACATCCTGATCTTCGTCGCGGTTCTGTTCCTCGTCGAAGGCATCTACCTGACGGTCTTCGGCAAGTCGATCAGCCTCAACAGCCGCGTCAGCCGCCGTCTGGCGCTGATGGAGAAGGGCGGCAACCGCGAACAGGTTCTGGAACAGCTCCGCAAGGAGATGAGCCAGCACATGTCGGCAAAGGGCATTCCGCTTTACTCGATCCTGGCCAACAAGGCGCAAAAGGCCAACATCGCCTTCTCGCCCAAGGCCTTGGTCGGGATCATGGCCCTGCTGGCCGTCTTCGCCTATCTCGGGTTGACCATCGGCACCGCGGCCGCACTGCCGTTGCGAATTGCCATCGCGGTCGCGATGGGGATCGGCGGCGTCTATGTCTGGGTGAACAACAAGGCCAAGAAGCGCCTGGCCCTGATCGAGGAGCAGCTGCCCGACGCAGTGGAACTGATGGTCCGCTCGCTGCGCGTCGGCCACCCTTTCTCGTCGGCGATCGGTATTGTGGCGAAAGAGGTCGGCGATCCGCTCGGCTCGGAATTCGGCTTCATCGCCGACGAGGCCGCCTATGGCCGCAACGTGGCCGACAGCCTCAAGGCCTTTGCCGAACGGATGGACATGCAGGATTTGCGCTTCCTCGCCGTTGCCGTGTCGATCCAGCAAACCTCGGGCGGCAACCTGGCCGAAATCCTCGAAGGCTTGGCAAAGGTCATCCGCGCCCGCTTCAAGCTGTTCCGGCGGGTGAAGGCGATCACCGCCGAAGCGAAGTGGTCGGGCATGTTCCTGTCGGGCTTCCCGATCGTCGCGCTGATCCTCATCAACGTGATCAAGCCGGACTATTTCGACGGCGTGAAGGACACGGCGGCCTTCATTCCCGCCTGCCTCGTCGTCGCTGTGCTGCTCATCATGAACGTGATCTTCATGAAGATCATGGTCAACATCAAGGTCTGAGGTCCGGCCATGTCCATGCTGTCTTCCCTGAACCAGGCCCTGATCGACAAGCTCGGCCCTCTCGGCCCGCTGATCGCCGTTGGCGGCTTCGGTCTGCTGCTGGTGCTGATCGTCCTGCCGACCTTGCTGAAGAAGCAGGTCGATCCGCTGGACAAGATCAAGGCGCAGGCAACCGTCACCCCCAAGGCCGCACCGGCGCAGCAGGCGCTGCGCCGTGCCGACAAGACCGACAAGCTGCAAAAGTTTGCGACCTTCCTTGAACCGCAGGACGCGGAAGAGCTTTCGTCCTCTCGGCTCAACATGATGCGGGCCGGCTATCGGTCGAAGAACGCCGTCCGGGCTTTCCACTTCGCGCAATTCGCTCTTGGAATCGGCTTTCTGCTGATCGGCGTGATCTATGCGCTGTTCATCTCGGCGACCGGCGATATCGGTACACAGACACTCGTGCTTTCGACCATCGGACCGGGTGCTGCCGGATACTACCTGCCGCAATACTGGATCAAGCGCCGCACCCAGGAACGTCAGGGCCAGATTACCTCGGGGTTCCCTGACGCGCTTGATATGATGCTCGTCTGCGTCGAGGCAGGTCAGTCTCTCGACCAGTCGATCCTCCGCGTGTCCAAGGAAATCCGTGCGGGTTATCCTGCGCTGGCCGAGGAGTTCGAGATCGTCGGTCAGGAAGTGAAAGCCGGCAAGGAACGCGTGCTCGTGCTCAAGGACATGGCCGAGCGCGTTGGTCTGACGGATGTATCCTCTTTCGTGACCGTGCTGGTCCAGTCGGCAACCTTCGGTACCTCGATCGCCGACGCGCTTCGCGTCTATGCGGCGGAAATGCGTGACAAACGCGTGATGCGCGCCGAAGAGAAAGCGAACACCTTGCCGACGAAGCTTACCCTCGGCACAATGATGTTCACCGTGCCGCCGCTGATGATCATCCTTGTCGGACCATCGATCTACAGTGTCGCCACCACGCTCGGGAAGGGATAGCGCTTCGAATGAACAGGCCCTGGATGTCCGCGCTGCTTGCGGTGGTACTTCTGGGGGCCTGCGACACGGGGCGGCCGCTTTCTGCCGAAAACGCTGCCCCCGCCGTCGACCCGCATGGCAACGCCGTAAGCGGGCTGGATGTCGGCAATCAGTTGATGGCTGCCGGTGAATACGAACTAGCGCTCAAGGCCTATTACCGGGCGGCGAGCGAGGAAGGCATGACTGCTGACGTCCTCTCGGGGATCGGGTCGGCGGATCTGAAGCTGGGCCGGCTGGGCCAGGCGGAAATGATCCTGCGCCGCGCACTCGAGATGGATCCAAGGAACGTCCCCGCGCTGAACAACCTTGGCGTGGTGCTGATGGAGGAAGGCAAGACCGGTGAAGCGCGCAGGGTGTTCGAGCAAGCCTTTGCCTATGACAGTGGCGCGTCGGACGCGATCCGCGAAAATCTGCGCCTTGCCATCGCCAAGACCGAGAGCACCGCTTACACTGAGACCAATGAGGACAATGGGTTCTCATTGGTTCGCAAGGGACAGGGCGAATACCTGCTTCTTACGGACCTCTGAGGGCCGAGCAGCAACAGGACGCAAAATGCGCCACCCAGTCTTACTCGCGCTGTGCCTCAGTGGCACTGCGCTGACCGTCGGTTGCGTCGGAAACAACGATGCCGATGTCAGACGTGCAATGGACAGCGTCAACGTCATCGACGAAAGCAACCTCAACGACATCATGCTGACCGTCGGCGACCCTGACGAGGCCGTGAACTATTTCCAGAATGCGGTCCAGCAGAAGCCGGACCGGATCGACCTCAAGCGGGGCCTCGCGAAGTCGCTGGTCCGCGCCGACAAGCCGAACGAGGCAGCCGCAGTGTGGGCGACCATCGTCGCAAGCCCGCAGGCGACCAATGCAGACCGTGTCGACTATGCCGACGCGCTGATCCGCAGCAACGATTGGACGAAGGCCGAGGCGCAGCTGGCCCAGATCCCGCCCACCTACGAGACTTTCGAGCGCTACCGCCTCGAGGCGATGGTGGCAGACAGCAAGAAGCAGTGGAAGAAGGCAGACAGCTTCTATGACACGGCGCAGGGGCTGACGACGCAGCCGGCCGGAGTGCTGAACAACTGGGGTTTCTCGAAACTGTCGCGCGGCGATTATCCGGGAGCCGAGAAGCTGTTCCTTGAATCGCTGACTTACGATCCGACCAAGTTCACCACCAAGAACAACCTGATCCTGGCCCGCGGCGCCCAGCATAAATATGACATGCCGGTCATCGACATGACCCAGCAGGAACGGGCGCAGCTCATGTACACGCTGGCGCTGACGGCGATCAAGCAGGGCGACGTGACCGTCGGCAAGGGCCTGCTCCAGGATGCGATCGACACCAGCCCGCAGTATTTCGAGGCCGCCCAACGCAGCCTCGACGCGCTGACCGACAACGCCAACACAAGTACGAACTGATGACCACAACCGTCTGGACCGCACTCTGGTTTCTGCCCTTCCTGCTCCCGATCGCGGTCTGGGTCGCCTGGAGCGACATGAAGTTCATGAAGATCCCGAACATGGCGGTGCTGGCAATGATCGCCGTGTTCGCGGTCATCGGCCTGATCGCCCTGCCGGTCGATGTCTGGGCCTGGCGGTGGGTGCAGGCCCTTGTCGTGCTGGTGATTACGTTTCTGCTCAATGCGGGCGGCGCGATGGGGGCGGGCGATTCCAAGTTCATCGCCGCGATGGCGCTGTTCATTCCCCAGGACGACGCCCGCTTCGCCCTGGCGCTTCTTGCCGCGGCCATCCTTGGCGCCTTTGCCAGCCACCGCGCCGCACGCGCGATCGGACCGATCCGCGCCGCTACCGCCGACTGGGCCTCGTGGACACACCGCAAGTTCCCGATGGGTCTCGCCCTGTCGGGTACGCTGATCTTCTACTTCCTCGCCGCGCTCTGGCTTGGCCTCGCGCATTAACGATTTCACAAGTGCTGCCGGGAAAGATCGCCCGGCCGACCTTCAGGTGACGCGATGAACGTGCAGTCGAAACCCGGAGTGACCGCCCCCCCCGCGCCGCGCACGCTGGCCGAAACCGGGCTGGGCGTCGTGATGATGCGGGACATCCTGCTCAAGACCATGTTCCGCATGAACCTCGATCTGGTCAGCGTGATCTCGCGCCAGATCTGCCTGCCTGTGAACGTTACGCAGGAACTCGTCGACCTTGCCCGAGGCCAGAAGCTGCTCGAGGCGACGGGGACGCTGCATGCCACCAGCGGCAACGAGATGGGCTATCAGCTGACCGATGCCGGCCGCTCGCGCGCGCTCGATGCGCTCAGCCAGTCCGAGTACTACGGCGCAATGCCAGTGCCGCTCGACATCTATCAGGAGCAGGTGAAGCGCCAGTCAATCCGCGACATCAAGATCAGCCGCCAGCAGCTCGTTGGCGCCATGGGCCACCTGATCCTGCCAAGCGACCTGCTCGACCACCTTGGCCCCGCCGTCACCTCGGGCCGGTCGATCCTGATGTATGGCCCGCCCGGCAACGGAAAATCCTCGATCTCGAACGGCATCCGCGCCGCGATGGGCGACAAGATCTACATCCCGCGCGCCATCGAGTATTCCGGGCAGGTGATCTCGGTCTACGACCCGATCGTGCACCGCGCCGCGGAAGAGGCCGTAGATGACCCGACGTCGTTGCGCCGCACCTCGAACCGCTTCGACAACCGCTATGTCTATTGCGAACGGCCCAGTGTCATCACCGGGGGCGAGCTGTCGCTCGACATGCTCGACCTGACCTACAACCCGGTCGCCCGCACCTATCAGGCGCCGCTGCAGCTGAAATCGACCGGCGGCATCTTCATCATCGACGACCTTGGCCGCCAGCAGGAGCCGCCGCAGAAGATCGTCAACCGCTGGATCGTGCCGCTGGAAGAGGGCCGCGACATCCTCGCCCTGCAATCGGGCGAGAAGTTCACCGTGCCCTTCGACACGCTGGTGATCTTTTCCACCAACTTCCACCCCAACGAGATCTTCGACGGCGCCGCCCTGCGCCGGATCTTCTTCAAGATCAAGATCGACGGCCCGAACCAGGAAAACTTCCTGAAGATCTTCGCCATGGTCGCCCGCAAGAAGAAGATGCCGCTGGACGAGACCGCGCTTCTGCACCTGATGAAGAACAAGTTCCCCAGCATCAACAACAACTACGCCAACTACCAGCCGGTCTATCTGATCGACCAGATGATCTCGGTCTGCGAGTTCGAGGGCCTGCCCTACCAGATGACCCCCGAACTGATCGACCGCGCCTGGGCCAACATGTTCGTCCGCGACGAGAAGATCGCGAAGTAGGGTTGGCGCCTGCAATCAATCAATCTTGACCGCGCTATACTCGGTCTGGCGTACTCCGTCAGCACGATATTCAGTAATGTCTGCGTTCAGATTGAACAATCCTCGCGGGTCCATGTCCCTAAGCACGATGACTACTGGTCTGAGATTAGGGCCGACCTGAGTTCTGACCTTGAATACTCTGTACCTGCAACCATCGACCTCGACGACAGATTCCCTGAGAATTGCGACAACCATCTCCACAGGTGTCTCGCTGTTGTCCGGATGGACCATATGACCAGTCCGTCGGACGACGGTCCCCACGCGGAGGGCTTCACGAGATGGTAGTTCACTGTCCCAGACATATCGGTTCGTCTTCCTGCCCTCATCCCATGTGTTCTCGATAGGGAACAAGCCAAGATGGGTCACGGCTGTCAGGCTCTGGCCGTTGCTCGTAAACACCGAATAATGAAATCGTAGCCCGTCGACGCGCTCGTTTGTTTGGACCGTACCATCCCGGTAGACGATACGATGTGGAACTTGGCCTGCTTCCGTGTCGATGCACTTGGCCAACAGAGCCGACGGAAAAGAAAGCACTGCCGCCATGACCAGTGCGAGCACACAACGCTGCGGCCCAGCAATGGCCGAATCTGCCCGAGGCATGGTTGCCGCTACTCCCAACTTGTCCATCGCGATTGCTCCGGCAAGACCTCATCAGCTTGATCCTAGAGTTTGAGCACCTCGAAGTCAGTAGAGTTCTGACCCATCGCCCTATACGTCTTCGAAATGGTCGACCTTCCCGCCCCCCTTGCCCGATGGTTCGCGTCCCGTGGATGGACGCTGCATCCACACCAGCAGGCGATGCTCGACCGGGGCGACGAACCGGCCCTTCTGTTGATCGCACCCACGGGTGGCGGCAAGACCCTGGCGGGCTTCCTGCCCACGCTCGCCGAGCTGGCCGACGGCCGGCACAAGGGCCTGCACACGCTTTACATTTCCCCCCTGAAGGCGCTGGCCGCCGACATCCGCCGCAACCTGCGAACGCCGGTCGAAGGGGCGGGCCTGCCGATCCGGATCGAGGACCGGACCGGCGACACGAGCTATACCCAACGCCGCCGCCAGCGCGCCGACCCGCCGCATATCCTGCTGACCACGCCGGAAAGCCTCGCCCTTCTGCTCAGCTACGAGGACGCCCCCCGCATCTTCGTCGGCCTGCGCCGCGTGATCGTCGACGAAATCCACGCCCTTGCCGAAAGCAAGCGCGGTGACCAGCTGATGCTGAGCCTCTCTCGGCTGGAAACCCTTGCCCCCGGCCTTCGCCGGGTCGGCCTGTCGGCCACGGTCGAGGACCCGCCGGCGCTGGCCCGCTTCCTTGGCCGCAACCCCGACCCCTGCCCGGTGCTGCTCGCCGATCCGGGGCCGGAGCCCGACATTTCGATGCTGGTGACCGAGGAGCCGCCCCCGTGGTCTGGCGGCGGTGGCCGCTACGCCATCCCGGCGATCCTGGACGAGGTCAAACGCCACCGCACCACCTTGATCTTTCACAACACACGGGCCCAGGCCGAGATCTTCTTTCACGCCCTGTGGTTGCAGAATTCCGATGATCTGCCGATCGGCATCCATCACGGCAGTCTCGCCCGCGAGCAGCGTGAGCGGGTGGAACAGGCGATGGTCGAGGGCCGCCTGCGCGCGGTCGTCTGCACCGGCTCGCTCGACCTCGGTATCGACTGGGGTGACGTGGACCTGGTGATCCAGGTCGGCGCGCCAAAGAACGTCAAGCGCCTCGTCCAGCGCATCGGTCGCGCCAACCACCGCTATAACGCCCCCTCCAAGGCGCTGCTCGTCCCCGCCAACCGCTTCGAGGTGGTCGAATGCCAGGCCGCGCTCGATGCCGTGCGCGAGCACGACCTCGACGGCGAGCCTCGCGGCCCGGGCCCCCGCGACGTGCTGTGCCAGCACATCCTCGCCACCGCCTGCGCCGGTCCTTTCGACGCCGACGACCTCTACGCTGAAGTCATAGCAGCAGGACCCTATACCGCCCTCACCCGCCCCGCCTTCGACGCCTGTCTCGACTTCACGGCGACCGGCGGCTATGCGCTGCGTGCCTATGACCGCTGGCAGCGGCTGATGCAGGTGAACGGCCGCTGGCAGCTCCGCGATCCGCGCGCGGCGGCAGTGATCCGCCAGAACCTCGGCACGATCATCGACACCGAACTCCTGAAGGTGCGCCTCCACAACCGCTTCGGCGGTTCCCCCCTTGGTGAAGTCGAGGAGGATTTCGCCGCCTCCCTGACCCCTGGCGACACCTTCCTGATCGGCGGCGAGGTCGTGCGCTACGAAAGCCTGCAGGAGATGACCGTGCAGGTCAGCCGCCAGCCCGGCCGCGACCCGCGCGTCGCGGTGTTCATGGGCACGAAATTCTCGACCTCGACTCTTCTGACGCACCGGATCCTCGAGATATTCCGCCAGCCGAGTTGGCCCGAATTGCCCCGCCACACCGCCGAATGGCTGGCCCTGCAACGCGAGGTCTCGCGCCTGCCCACCGAGGACCGGCTGCTTCTGGAAAGCTTCCCCTATGACGGGCGCGAACACCTCGCCGTCTATGGGTTCGCCGGCCGCAACGGCCAGCAGACGCTCGGGTTGCTCCTGACCAAGCGGATGGAGGAGATGGGCCTTGCCCCCCTCGGCTTCGTCGCCACCGACTATGCCACGCTGATCTGGGGGCTGGACCCGGTCACTGACCCCGCGCCGCTCTTCGATCCCGACCTGTTGCGGCAAGGGCTGGAAACCTGGCTGCAGGGAAACACGGTGATGAAGCGTACCTTCCGCAACGTGGCGATCGTCGCCGGCCTGATCGAGCGCAGCCACCAGGGCCGTCGCAAGACCGGGAGGCAAGCGAGCTTTTCCTCCGACATCCTCTACGACACGCTCCGCAAATACGACCCCGACCACCTCATGCTGAAGATCACCCGCGAAGAGGCGATGCGCGGCTTGGTCGATTTCGGGCGGATCGAGGCGATGCTTGCCCGCATCGGCGGTCGCATCGACCTTGTCCGCCGCGACCGGGTCACACCCCTCGCCGCGCCGATGTTCTTCGAGCCCGGCAAGATCCCGGTCGAAGGTGCCGGCCGCGAGCGCCTGATGTCCGTGGCGGCAGAGCGCCTCATGCAGGAAGCGGGTCTTGCCTGATGTCACCCGCCGGTGCATGAACGAAGCATGAACTGGCATGACGTCACCTTCACAGGACAACGCCTGCGCGCCTTTCCCTCCGGTGCGCTTTTCTGGCCGGAAGAGAACCTCCTCTGCGTCTCCGACCTGCATCTCGGCAAGTCCGAACGCCTCGCCCGACGCGGCGGCGCGCTGCTGCCGCCCTACGAGACGCGCGAGACCCTCGCCCGCCTTGATGCGGACCTCGCGGCCACGGGCGCGGTGCGGGTGGTCTGCCTCGGCGACAGCTTCGACGATAGCGGGGTCGCCGAGGCTCTGGCTGAAGAAGAAACGCTCTGGCTCCTGCGCATGATGGCCGGGCGCGACTGGACCTGGATTGCCGGGAACCACGATCCCGCGCCACTGACCCTGGGCGGCGAACACCGAGCGGAACTGCGGCTTGGCCCCCTCACCTTCCGCCACATCGCCGAGCCGCCAGCCACAGGCGAGGTCTCCGGCCACTACCACCCCAAGGCCAGCCTCGCCGGACAGAGCCGCCCCTGCTTTCTCATCGACACGACCCGGATCATCCTGCCCGCCTATGGCGCCTACACGGGCGGCCTGCGCAGCCATGACCCGGCGCTGACTGCGCTCATGGACCGGACCGCGCTCGCCATCCTGACCGGCACGCGCTGCCTCGTCCGGCCGATGCCGCGATAGCCGCGTCCTGCCCGTCTCTTTTGCCCAAGTATCCCGAGGGTGAATGGGCCGAAGGCCCAGAGGGGGCAGCGCCCCTTTCCCCTTACGCCGTCAGGCCAGCCGGCTCCGGCAGCCCGTTCGCGCGGCAGCAGGCGGTCAGAGTGTTGGCGAGCAGGCAGGCAATGGTCATCGGCCCGACCCCACCCGGCACCGGCGTGATCGCGCCCGCGACCTTCACCGCGCTGCCGAAATCGACGTCGCCCACCAGCTTGCCCTTGCCGTCCCGCTCGATGCGGTTGATGCCCACGTCGATCACCGTCGCGCCCGGCTTAACCCAGTCGCCCGGGATCATCTCGGGCCGGCCGACCGCCGCCACGAGGATATCCGCGCCCCGGCAGACCGCCCCGAGGTCCTTAGTCCTGGAATGGGCAATAGTCACCGTGCAGCTATCCCCCAGTAGAAGCTGCGCCATCGGCTTGCCGACGATGTTCGACCGCCCGACCACCACCGCGTTCAGCCCGGCGAGCGAGCCATGATGGTCGCGCAGCATCATCAGGCAGCCAAGCGGCGTACAGGGCACCATCGACTTCTGCCCGGTGCCAAGAAGGCCCACGTTCGAGATATGGAACCCATCCACATCCTTCGCCGGGTCGATGGCGTTGATGACCAGATCGCTGTCGAGGTGCTTCGGCAGTGGCAGCTGCACCAGGATGCCGTGCACCGCCGGATCGGCGTTGAGGTTGGCGATCAGCGCCAGCAGGTCGGCTTCCGAGGTCTCGGCGGGCAGCTTGTGCTCGAAGCTCGCCATGCCGACCTCGAGCGTCTGGGTGCCCTTGTTGCGGACATAGACCTGGCTCGCAGGGTCTTCGCCCACCAGCACCACGGCGAGGCCAGGCGTGATCCCGTGCTCTTCCTTCAGCCGCGCCACATGGGCCGCCACTTCGCCCCGCACCTTGGCCGCAAACGCTTTCCCGTCGATGATCGTCGCCGTCATTCACTTGTCCCCTCTGAGCGAGTCCGGCCCGAGCACGGATTCCTCGCGGGCAATCGACCAGTCGATCAGCCGACGCCACAGTTTTTCGACCAGTTCCGGCGGCAGGCCATGCGTCACAGCATGACGGCGCACGTTGGTCACCACCTCCTCGACCCTGGGCGTGATCCGCGCCGGCAGGCCGAGCGTTGCCTTGAGTTCCCCGGCCCGGTCGATATAGGACGCCCGCTCCGCAAAGAGGGCGACCAGCGTTTCGTCGATCCGGTCGATCTCGGCCCGGATATCGGCCATCGAGGTGCAATCGGCAGGGGATTTCATCGCGGCTCTCACTGTGACTGGGACGCCTGCACTTAGCGCGGACGCCCCGATCACGCAACGCGACAGGCTGTCAGAACAGCCCTTCGACGTTGCCCTCTTCGTTCAGCCGGATCACCTCGGCCGACGGCACCTTGGGCAGGCCCGGCATGGTCATGATCTCGCCGCAGATGACCACGATGAAGCCGGCACCTGCCGAGAGGCGCACTTCGCGCACCGGAACCGAGTGACCCGTCGGCGCGCCGCGGACGTTCGGATCGGTGGTGAAGCTGTACTGCGTCTTGGCCATGCAGATCGGCAAGTGACCGTAACCCGCCGCTTCCCAAGCCTTCAGCTGGTCGCGGATCGACTTGTCGGCCAGCACCTCGTCGGCGTGGTAGATCCGCTTGGCGATGGTCTCGATCTTCTGGAACAGCGGCATTTCGTCCGGGTAGAGCGGGGCGAAGTGCGACGCGCCGCTTTCCGCCAGCTGCACCACCTTCTTTGCCAGTTCCTCGATCCCGGCCGAGCCTTGGGCCCAGTGCTTGCAAAGGATCGCCTCGGCGCCTTGCGCCGCGACATAGTCCTTCACCGCCTGGATCTCGGCATCGGTGTCCGAATAGAAATGGTTGATCGCCACCACGACCGGCACGCCGAAGGATTTCACGTTGGCGATGTGGCGGCCGAGGTTCGGGCAGCCTTTCTTCACGGCATCGACGTTCTCGGCACCAAGGTCAGCCTTGGCGACGCCGCCGTTCATCTTCATCGCACGGACGGTCGCCACGATCACCGCGGCGGCCGGCTTCAGCCCGGCCTTGCGGCACTTGATGTCGAAGAACTTCTCGGCACCCAGGTCGGCGCCGAAGCCGGCTTCGGTGACCACATACTCGCCGAGCTTCAGCGCGGTCGTCGTCGCGATGACCGAGTTGCAGCCGTGGGCGATGTTGGCGAAGGGGCCGCCATGCACGAAGGCCGGGTTGTTTTCCAGCGTCTGCACGAGGTTCGGCTGCATCGCGTCCTTCAGAAGCACCGTCATCGCGCCGTCTGCCTTGATGTCCCGGCAGTAGATCGGCTTCTTGTCGCGGGTATAGGCCACGACGATATCGCCCAGACGCTTCTGCAGGTCCTTGAGGTCCTTCGACAGACACAGGATCGCCATGACTTCCGATGCCACGGTGATGTCGAAACCGGTCTGGCGCGGGAAGCCGTTCGAGACGCCGCCGAGCGAGACGACGATGTCGCGCAGCGCGCGGTCATTCATGTCCATCACCCGGCGCCACACCACGCGGCGCTCGTCGACGCCAAGCTCGTTGCCCCAGTAGATGTGGTTGTCGATCATCGCCGACAGCAGGTTGTGGGCGGACGTGATCGCGTGGAAGTCGCCGGTGAAGTGAAGGTTCATCTCCTCCATCGGGACGACCTGGGCATAGCCGCCGCCGGCCGCGCCACCCTTCATGCCGAAGTTCGGGCCAAGCGAGGCTTCGCGGATGCAGACGACCGCCTTCTTGCCGATGCGGTTCAAGCCGTCGCCCAGACCCACGGTCGTTGTCGTCTTGCCCTCGCCCGCCGGGGTCGGGTTGATCGCGGTCACGAGGATCAGCTTGCCGTCCGGCTTGCCTTCAAGCGACTTGATGAAGTCCTGCCCGATCTTGGCCTTGTCGTGGCCGTAGGGGAGCAGGTGTTCCTGCGGAATGCCCAGCTTCGATCCGATTTCCTGGATCGGCTTTTTCTTGGCTTCACGCGCAATTTCGATATCGGTCTTCACGGCCATGAACAGTCTCCCTGGCGGGCCCTTGCCCTTGGCCACGGTGATAGCGGCCCGTTTGCGACGCGGAAGGCGTTTTCCGACCTCTCGGCCCCAAATTCCGCCAGAGGCTGTTTCCGATCGGAAAGTCTGGAATGATCAGAGAGAAAATTCCGCAAGCGGAACTTTCATTCCAACGATCAGACGTCGCGTGCCTCGTCGTAATGCGCCCAAACAGGCTGATCGGGGACGTGCAGACGAATGGCTTCACCCAGGCGGAAGGTGCCCTCGCGCTCGACCCAGGCGGTGATCCCGCGCCGCCCGGCAGCGGAGGGCTTGAACGCCTTGCCAAAGCCCGGATGCGCGTTTTCGATCGGACGGGCCGGCAGAGTGCAGGGCCGGTTCTCCATGTCCACGACGATGGTTGCGCCGCCCTCGCCCTGAAGACGCGCCGAGGGCGGAACGCGACTGAAATCAGGGATCCCGGCGATCACCATCGTTGCGCCGACCAAAGCGGGATCAAGCGCGCGCAACCCCATCTCTGCGGCGATGGCATCAAGCTCCTCCTGCGACAAGACTGAAAGCTGGCGAGTATTCCGTATCTCGGTACCCCTCGGATACTGCGAGGTGACGCGGCTGCAGGACGACCGCGTCAGGCCGCCATGTGATTCCTCCTCTGGACCGCCGAAGGAGACGGCAAGCGTCTCGCGCGGCGTCGAGGCCAGTGCAGCATCCCGGTCCGGCACTGTCCCCAGCCAGACGATGCGCCCGGTGAACCGGGTGGGGATCAGGGCAGGCATCGGTCAGACCTCCAGCGTGATGAACAACCGCCGGAAGGGAAACAGCACGCTGCCATCAGGCGCAAGTGGATAAGCCTCGGACAGTGCAGCATCGTATGCGGCAACAAAGGCGTCGGCTTCCTCGACCGACATCGCCTCGACGAAGGGCCGCATCCCTGTGCTTTCGGTGAAGCGGCGCACGGGGTGACCGCTCTCTGTCATGTCGAGATTCTGGAGATACTCGGTCTCCCAGAGATTGACCCGCCCGAGCGGCGCCAGCATCTGCCAATAGGCCTCGGCCGACCAGACGGGCGGTTGCCAACCGGCGAAAGAGAACCGGCGGGGATGCAACTTTTCCGCGAGGTCGCGCATCAGCCGATGCGACGGCGCATCGTACTGGCGCGGCATCTGGATAGCGAGCCAGCCACCCGGTGCCAGCAGCCGCGCAAGCCGCGGCAACAGAAGCTCATGCCCACTCAGCCATTGCAGCGCAGCATTGGAGAAGATCAGCGCGGGCGGCTTGTCAGGTTGCCATAGCGCTGCATCCGCCTCGGACAGGCGATGGTAACAGCCCGTATCCGCGGCCTTCGCCAGCATAGCGGGCGAGGTGTCTATCCCGATGCGCTCGTGATCTGGCCAGCGGGCCGCCAGCGCCTCGGCCACGGCGCCGTTGCCGCAGCCCAGATCAACCACCGGACCATCAGGCAGTGCCCCGACCTGCGCCAGGAGGTCAAGCGCAGGGCGCAAACGCAAACCCCGAAACCTGGCATAGGTCTCGGGGTTCCAGTCGTTCATCGCCAGCGATCCGGCTTCAGGCAGAGGGCTCGGGTTCTAGCCCACCCGAACGCGGGGCCTTCGGCTTGGTCTTCGGGATCGAGACAAGGCTAGGCGCATTGCCTCCGGCCGGAGGCGCGTCGGCATCGTCGCCACCGCCAAGCGCCTCGCCGCGGATCACCTTCTGGATCTCGTCGCCGGTCAGCGTTTCGTATTCCAGAAGACCCTTGGCGAGCCGCTCGAACTCCTCGGATTTCTCCAGAAGGATCTTCCGCGCCGTCTCATAACCTTCGTCGATCAGCCGCTTCACCTCGGCCTCGATCAACTCCTTGGTATGGGCCGAGACCGAGAAGCCGGGCGTATTGCCCTGATAGCCGGCATGGGCTTCGGAGTAATCGATGTTGCCGACCGAGTCCGACATGCCCCAGTGCATCACCATCGCGCGAGCCAGCGAGCTGGCCTGCTGGATGTCCCCTGCGGGGCCAGACGAAACGCCTTCCTCGCCATACTTGATGATCTCGGCCGCCTTGCCGGCCATGGTCATGGCGATCTTCTGCTTGCCCTCGTCCTTGTGCATGTTCAACCGGTCCATCTCGGGCAGGCTGACCACCATGCCAAGCGCACCGCCGCGCGGGATGATCGTGGCCTTGTAGACCGGATCGCATTTCGGCAGGCTGAGGCCGACGATGGCGTGACCGGCCTCGTGATAGGCGGTCTTTTCCTTCTGGTCGGCGGTCAGCACCATGCTGCGGCGCTCGGCGCCCATCATGACCTTGTCCTTGGCATTCTCGAAATCGACCATCGTCACGAACCGCCGCCCGACGCGCGCAGCCAGCAGCGCCGCCTCGTTGACGAGGTTCATGAGGTCGGCGCCCGAGAAGCCCGGCGTGCCGCGCGCGATCAGGCGCAGGTCGACGTCGGGCCCGAGCGGAACCTTGCGGGCATGGACGTTGAGGATCTTCTCGCGGCCCTTGATGTCGGGGTTCGGCACGTGGATCGTCCGGTCGAAGCGGCCGGGACGCAGCAGCGCCGGGTCGAGCACGTCCTTGCGGTTGGTCGCCGCGACGATGATCACGCCCTCGTTCGCCTCGAAACCGTCCATCTCGACCAGAAGCTGGTTCAGCGTCTGTTCACGCTCGTCGTTGCCACCGCCAATGCCCACGCCGCGCGCACGGCCCACGGCGTCGATCTCGTCGATGAAGACGATGCAGGGGGCGTTTTTCTTGGCCTGTTCGAACATGTCGCGGACGCGGGACGCACCCACACCGACGAACATCTCCACGAAGTCCGAGCCCGAGATGGTAAAGAACGGCACGCCAGCCTCGCCTGCAATGGCGCGGGCGAGCAGCGTCTTACCCGTGCCGGGCGGACC
Organism: Alitabrizicola rongguiensis; assembly: GCF_021491355.1. Lineage (GTDB taxonomy): Bacteria > Pseudomonadota > Alphaproteobacteria > Rhodobacterales > Rhodobacteraceae > Aliitabrizicola > Aliitabrizicola rongguiensis. The sequence continues at coordinate 125,601 of NZ_JAKENF010000001.1, forward strand.
GACAAGCAGCGCCCCTTTCGGGATTTTGCCGCCGAGACGGCTGAATTTTTGCGGGTTGCGCAGGAATTCGACGATTTCCTCAAGCTCTTCCTTGGCCTCGTCGATGCCGGCAACATCATCGAAGGTCACACGACCATGCTTCTCGGTCAGCAGCTTGGCCCGGCTCTTGCCAAAGCCCATGGCGCCACCGCGGCCCCCGCCCTGCATCCGGTTCATGAAGAAAATCCAGATGCCGATCAGGACGAGGAAGGGCAGCCAGAGTGACAGCAGGCTGAAGAAGCCCGACTGTTCCTGCGGCTCGACCCGGACTTCGACATTCTTGGCGATCAGCCGATCGGCGACATTCTCGCCCGTCGGCTTCACCGAAACGAGCTGGTTGCCGTCCTTGGTACGGATCAGGATCCGTTCGCCATCAAGCGTGACACCGGAGATATCGCCCGCATCCACCTTGGCGATGAAATCCGAATAGGAAATCGACCGCGACGACACCGTCGCCTGACTTCCGCTGAATAGATTGAAGAGCGCCAGGATCAGAAGGAAGAGGACGACCCAGAACGCGATGTTTCGTGCATTGCCCACGAATAAACTCCCAAACCGCCATGCAGCGACGCGGGCTGCAGCGTTGACACATAAGATAGACATATCGACGGGGCGTTCAATGCGATAACGGCAAAAGTTGCAGGTCGGCAGTCCCCCTGACGGGCTCTGCGCGCCATTCCGCCTCGGCCCGAGCAAGCGGAGCGGCGACAAGCTCTGTCCCGGACCAGATCGCGGGGGACGCCAGAAGTGCCGGGCGGGGCAGACCGGAGGCCCGCCAATCGGGGCAATGCGCCAGCCCCTGCGCGCCAAGGGCCCGCACCTCGACGCCCGGCTTTACAGGTCCCTCCACCCGCCACCGCCGGTCCCAGATCGCACCGGGAACTGCCGCAGGCCCCACTGCCTTCGCCTCGCGAACCGCGCGGATCCCGCCTTCATGGCGAAGGAAGCGGCAGCCGGCCAGTGTCGCGGTGCGCCCCTGCCGAAGTGTCGAGAGAAGCCCCATGACCTGCCCGGAGCGCGGCGGATAATCTGCCGGAGCGACAAACGAGATCGTTGCCAGCAACAGGCGCCGCGCGATCTCGTCGGTCTGCTCGGCCAGCGCGGCAGGCGAAAGGACGACGTCAGCCCGATCGGCCCGCATCGCCCCGCGCGCGACGTCGGCCGTTAGCCGCTCCAGTGCCTGGCGGGCTGACTGCATCTGGCGCGCGACATCGGCAAGGACCTCAGATGTGATGCCGAGTTGCCCCAGAACCGTTAGCGCCCGCCGCGCCCTCACCCGATCGAAGCGCAGCGCTTCGTTCGACGGGTCCTCGATCCAGCCCTGTCCCCTAGCCCGGAGGTAGTCTCGGAGTTCCTCTCGCCCGACATCGAGAAGCGGCCTTGCCCAGGTGATGCCCAGGTGATGTCTCCGCGGCGACATGGCCGAAAGCCCATCCACCCCGGCACGCCGTGCAAGGCGCATCACCACGGTCTCAGCCTGGTCGTCGCGCGTATGGGCAAGGGCGACGCTGGAAAGGCCCCTGCCCTTCGCCCAATCAGAGATCAGCCGCAGCCGCGCCCGGCGCGCTTCGTCCTGCAGGTTGCCGGTGCGGTCCCAGCCCTGCCAGCACAGCACGGTATGTGGCACACCCAGCCGATCGCAGAGGCCCGCGACCCAGTCCGCCTCTGCCGCCGCCTCGGGACGCAGGCCGTGATCAACCGTCACGGCGACTGGACGTAGACCCGCCTGGACCGCGAGGCAAAGGAGCGCGACCGAGTCCCCGCCCCCCGAAACGGCAAGGCCCGGCGTTTCCGCCGGGCCGAAAAAGCGCGCCACCCTGTCGGGCAGAGTGTCCGTCACTGGCAGGCCATGCCCTGCAGCGAGACCGTAGCCTGCGAGGCCTGCTCGGTTCCCGGGAAACGAGCACCAACCTCTTTCAGCGTCACACAGGCCTCGGGCGTCTGACCAAGGGTACCAAGGCTCTGGCCAAGGCGCAGCAGCGCATCAGGCGCGAAGCTGCCGTTCGGGGTGCCCGAGAAGCTTTCGAGATAGGAGCGCGCCGCATTCGGGATGTCCCCGAGCTGGGTCAGCGCATCGCCCCGCAGAAGCAGCGCCTCTGCACTCAGGGGGCTGCCCGGGTAGGTTTCGGTAAAGGTCTTAAGCTGGTCCGCGGCGGCTCGAAAGTCACCCTGACCGAGCACCCCCTTGGCTCGGTCGAAGTCTGCCTTTTCGTTGACCGCAAGATCGGGCGCAGGATCGGCAGAACCGGCCTGTGCCGCAGGGTCCGACGTTGCGGCAGCCGCACCGACCGTTGCTGCGGCCTGGCCCCCGAGCGGAGCGGTATCGCCCAGCTTGCTGACGTCACCGCCTTCGAGTTCGGTCACGCGGAATTCGAGATCCCCGATGCGGTTGGTGCCATCGGTGACGACCCGGTTGATGCGGTTCTGCAGTTCCTCGGTCTTCGAGGTGAGCTCTGCAAGCGCCGCTTCAATCGCATCCATGCGTTGGAGGGCCGACCCGCCCGCCACGTTCGGGTTGGATGCCCCAGATGCCGTCAGCTCGGCCTTCAGCGAGTTCACATCCGCAGTCAACGTGTTCAACTCGGCCCGGATGTCGGCGAGCGTTTGCGTGCGGTCTTGCGCCAGTGCCGGAACCGGCAGCAGCACAAGAACCAGGACGGCGATCAGGCGGCGCATCGATGGCTACTCCCGCAATCCGGACTTACGCTCCGCCGCCCATCTGCAGGACGGTCACCGCGCGGCGGTTCTGCGCGAAGCAGCTTTCTTCCGAGCAGACGGCGATCGGGCGTTCCTTGCCGTAGGACACGGTGCGCATCCGGCTGGGCGCGACGCCTTGGGAAATCAGGTAATCCTGAACCGAGCTGGCGCGACGGGCGCCAAGTGCGAGGTTATACTCACGCGTTCCTTGTTCGTCGGCGTGACCTTCGATAATGATGGCATAGTCCGGGTTGGACTTCAGCCAGGTGGCCTGACCGTTCAGCGTCATGCGGGCCGCGTCGCTGAGCGTGCTCTGGTCCACGGCGAACAGCACGCGGTCGCCGACGCGCTGGTTGAAATAGGCCACAGATCTCGGATCGTTCGGATCGCCAAGAGCAGACGAGCCGATACCACCCGCGCCGCCTACCCCACCGGCGCCACCCGCGCCACCAGCACCATTGGCATAGCGGTTGGGATTGTTGCAGGCCGCGAGACTCAGCGCCGCGACGATCAGCAGCACCTTCGGAAAGATCGACATGGGGACTTCCTTCTTGCTCTTCTTGGTTCGGAATTTGCTCGATGGGCGAAAGAATAACAGTGTTCGCGCCGCCCTGCAAACCAGGGCGGCGCGCGTTTGGTCAGGGCAGAAGCGGCGACCAGGACGGGTCGGAAGCCGGGGTCGTGGTGTTTACCTTCCGGAGGTTCCGGCCCGAGATGTCGACCGTGTAGAGCGCCGGTTCGCCATTCGCGCCTGCCCCCTGCCGGGTGAACATGATGACGCGGCCGTTCGGCGCCCAGGTCGGGCCTTCGTCGAGGAACGACGAAGTCAGCAGACGTTCTTCCGAGCCGTCGATGCGCATGACGCCGATGTGGAACCGGCCTTGGTGCTGCTTGGTGAAGGCGATGTAGTCGCCGCGGGGCGACCAGACCGGTGTGCCGTAACGGCCGGGACCGAAGCTGATACGCACCGGCTCGCCGCCACCCGCTGGCATGACGTAGAGTTGCTGCGTGCCTGACCGGTCGCTTTCAAAGACGATCTGCGATCCGTCCGGCGAATAGGATGGCGCGTTCTCGATCGACGGCGCGGTGGTCAGTCGCTGCGAGTTGCCAGATTTGCTGTCCATAAGGAACACGTCGGTATTCCCGCCCTGCTCCAGCGAGAAGGCGATCGTGCGGCCATCCGGGGCAAAGCGCGGCGCGAAAGTCATCGTGCCCTGTTGTTCCTGCAAGGCCCGCGCCTGCATGTTCCCGAGGTTCATCATGTAGATGCGCGGGAAACCGCTCTGGAACGAGGTGAACAGGATCGAGTTGCCGTCGGGCGAGAAGCGCGGCGCCAGCACGATGGTCGAGCTGTCGGTCAGGTACTGCGCATTGGCGCCGTCGTAATCCATGATCGCCAGACGCTTCAGGCGGTTGTCCTTGGGACCGGATTCCGAGACATAGACCACGCGGGTGTCGAAATAGCCGCCCTCGCCCGTGATCCGGCTATAGACCTGATCGGCAACCTTGTGCGCCATCCGTCGCCATCCCGAAGCGGAACCGGCGAATTGCAGACCCTCGCCCATCGGCTGTTCCGAGAAGACGTCGAACAGGCGGAACTTGACCACCACTCGGTCGCCGCTGGCGCTGACCGCACCTGTGACCAGCGCCTGCGCGTTGATCGCCTTCCAGTCGGCATAGGTGACCGGAGCGTCGAAGCTCGTCACGTTCGAGATGAAGGCGTTGGAGGGAATGGTGCGGAACAGGCCCGTTCCTTCCAGATCGGCTGCAACGACCGCCGAGATGTTGGCCGCAAGCTCGGCTGCCGCGGCATTCTCGGCGATGAACTGAGGCACGGCGATCGGCATAGGCTCGATCACACCTTCGGTGATGTCGATACGCAGCGGGCCGTCCTGGGCGAGCACAGGCAGGCCAAACCCAGCCACCAGCCCCATCGCCAGCGCGACCGGCAAGGTCAGCTGTTTCAAAAGGGTCATTTGATCCTCATCTTGTCCGGGTTGAAGGTCATTTCGATGTTCTTCCACTCGTCGTACTTGTCAGCGGGCAAAGGAAAACCCGAGGCTCCGCAGCGGATGATGGCGCGCCGGGCGGCCTCGAAGGCCTGACGGGCACTGGCATCGCTACCGCCCTCATAACCGATCATCTGGATCGAGCTCGCATCCGGCATCCGGTTCTGTCCGACCGAGACACTGACCGTCACGGTCGTGTTCAGCGCTTCGGAAGACAGCGATCCGACGTTCCAGCATTTCTGCACAGCGACACGCAACGCGTCTTTCTCGGCCCCGGTCATCGGCGGACCCGACGAACCGCCACCGGAACTGCCACCAGTCTCGGCTGGCGCATCCTCGGTCAGGGCCGATGCCAGCGCGTCGTCAATCGCCGATTGGTCCGCCGCATCCTCGGTCGCAGCCGCCTGCTCCTCGGCGGAATTGTCTGCGGCGGTGGCGGTCTCGGTCGGCGCTTCGGTGGTTTCCTTCGGCGGTTCGGCGGCCTTGGCGGGCTTCTCGGGACGCTGGCGCGGCAATATGCTGGCCGTCGGCGCAAGCTGTTGCGGCTCGTTGGTCTCAACGGCGTCGGGGTTGATCTCGGTGGTCGCCTCTTCCGGCGCGGCGGCCTTCTTCGGCTCCTCGACCACCTGCGCGTCGGGGCTTTCCTTCGGCGTCTCGGCTGGCGTGGGCGTTTCGGCCAGTTCGGCATCAGGGGCCGGCTTGTCGGCGGGGAGAGGCGCGACACGGTCGGCTTTCTTCGGCTTCGGCGGTGCGGTTGTCGGCGGCACGACGACAGGCTGCTCCTGGTCCGTGATCGGCGCCAGGGGCTCGGGCGCAACAACTTCGTCCGGCACCGGCAAGGGCGCGATCTCGGTCACGTCCGGGTTCTCGTCGGGCTTGGGCTCCGGCTCGGCCTTGGGCTTTGGCGGCGCCTTGGGCTTGGGCGAGGTCTTGGGCGTGGTTGTCGTTTCGGTCTCGGTCTTCGCCGGCTTTTGCTCGGGGGACTCGGCCTTGGGCTTGTCGGGCTGGGCAGCCATCATCGCGTCGAACTCTGAGTTCGACATCAGCGATACTTCGGTCACGGCGACAGCAGGGGCATCCGGCGGGGTCGAGAAGAACCCGCCCACCAGCACCCACAGGATCAGCACGCCGTGCCCGATACCCGAGATGATCTGCCCCGTGTTCATCCGCGCCGGGCCCTCAGCCGCCCGAACCGCCGTTGCCCGACCCGCCGTTGAACGTCGGGCCGTCGGAATCCGTCACCAGACCGATGTTCCGGAAGCCACCGGCATTCAGCGCCCCCATGACCTGCGCCACACGCTGATACGGCACCGATCCGTCAGCCCGCAGGAAGATCTTGTCGCTCGTCCGCTCGGCGGAGATTGCCTGGAGCTTCGGGATCAGGTCCGCGTCCGCGACATCGGTCGTCTGCAGCGCAAGCCCGCCGTCGGCCTTGATGGTGATCGACAGCGGCTCTTCCTGCTCGGTCGGAAGTGCAGTCGCCGCCGTATCGGGCAGTTCGACCGGAACGCCAACCGTCAGCATCGGGGCCGCCACCATGAAGATGATGAGCAGAACAAGCATCACGTCCACGAAGGGCGTGATGTTGATGTCCGACATCGCGGCGCTCGAACCGCGCCGGCGGCGGCCTCGACGCCCGCTCGCCCCTTTGCCCTTGACGACCCCCGCGCCCATCTCAGTCGGCGTCCAGTTGACGGGACAGAATGGTGGCGAACTCGTCTGCGAAAGCTTCGTAGCCCGAGATGATCCGCTCGCTGTCGGCGTTCAGCTTGTTGTAGAAGACGACAGCCGGAATGGCGGCCACGAGGCCGACCGCCGTCGCCATCAGCGCTTCGGCGATGCCCGGGGCCACGACGGCAAGGTTGGTGTTCTGGCTGATCGCGATCTGCTCGAAGCTGTGCTTGATCCCCCAGACGGTGCCGAAGAGGCCAATGAAGGGTGCCGTCGAGCCGACGGTCGCAAGGAAACTCAGACCGGCGTTGAGGTATTCGCTTTCCTTCGAGATCGCGACGTCCATCGACCGGTCGATCCGTGACTGCGCGCCGGCGATCAGCGCCCCGTCCTGCCTGTGGCTGCGACGCCATTCCAGCATTCCGGCGGCAAAGATCTTCTCGCTCGCGCCTTCGGGATTTGGGCCGATATTCTCGAAAAGCTCGTCCAGCGGCTCGCCCGACCAGAAGGACCGGTCGAAGATCGCGGCCTCGGCCCGTGCCTTGCGGAAGATGATATGGCGTTGGATGATGATCGCCCACGACCAGAAGGACGCGACGATCAGCATGATCATCACGATCTTCACAGTTAGGGTCGCGCGGGCGAAAAGGGCGAGCATGGAGAAGTCGATCTCCTGCGCCGTCGCAAGGGTTTGGGTATCCATCGAACCTGCTCGTGGGTTGGCCGCGTTCTTTTTTCGGCGGCTCATTGCATGTGATTCTAGCCGGTTTCCAGAGGGAATGCCAACACATCTGCGTTTATGCGCGGCGCGGCGCCCGCATTGGCTCACAAATGGCAAGATCGTTATGCCGCAACGCGGCGAAGTGAAAGATTATGTCGCAGAGCTGTGATCGCCCGAGACAAGTTGCCTTGCCAGAGCCTTGGGAACGCGGGCCGCGCGTCCATCCCGGGTGATGGCGACCAGCGTCACCTCGGCTTCGAACAGTCGTTCGTCGCCCCGAAAAACCGTCTGTCGAAGGACGATCCGCGCGCCGGTAAAGCTCAGAAACTCCGTCTCCACGACCAATTCGTCATCGAAACGGGCCGCCAGCAGATAGTCGGCCTCGACCCGGCGGACGGCAAAGACCAGACCTTCCTCGTCGCGCAGACGGGTCTGGTCGATGCCAAGGCTGCGCACCCATTCGGTACGGCCGCGCTCGATGAATTTCAGGTAGTTGGCGTAGTAGACGATCCCTGCCAGGTCTGTGTCTTCGTAATACACGCGGACGGGAAATCGATGCGGCATCGGACCCTCGGGGAAGTTACACCCCCTGCTACAGGCCGATGCCGCCAAAATGCAAGCGCAGGCTCAGAAGGATCCGCGAAGGACTGTCTCGCTCAACGGGCGGCGCTGGCTCGGCACTTCGCGGGCACGAAGAGCCTCCGGCAGCGTCGCCGGGTCACCGAGTTCGCCAATCGCCACCACGGCATTGATGGCGTGATCCGCGGGCAGCCGGATCGTCGCGGCGAGAGCTTCGCGGTCAAACCCGGCCATGCCGTGAGTATGCCAGCCCTCCTTGCGGGCCTGGATCGCAAACGACGCCCAAGCGGCGCCGGTATCAAATGCATGGAGTCCGTTCGGCGCAGGTTCGCTCGCCCCGGGCCAGACCGCCGTGGTGACCGACGCAAAGATGACAAGCGCTGCGGCATTGCCGGCCCACAGCCGATTATTGCCGGACAAGGTCTCGACAATTCGATCGAAGGCAGGCTCGCCGCGCAGCGCAACCACAAACCGCCAGGGCTGCACGTTGGCCGCCGAGGGCGCCCAACGGGCAGCCTCGAGAAGGCCCAGCAATTCGGACTCGCTGATCGGCGCATCGCCGAAAGCGCGCGGAGACCAACGCTCGACGAAGACGGGGTCGACGGGGTGATCCGGGCTCCGGGTTGAAAAAGACAGCGCGTTCATTGCTCTAGCCTCCAAGGCAAACTAAACTGTTCACTTTGAAGATTGAACTCTCAGCCGATCCTTTCAACCTTCGCACCCGCAGAACGACCTGCACAGAAATGCACAAGTCGGCTGATCCGGCAGCCAGATTACCGAGGGATACAACCATGTCGCTGATGGTCTTGGGGTCAGGTTTCGGACGAACAGGAACGACAGCGCTGAAGGATGCCCTCGAGACCCCGGGCTTTGGCCCTTGCCGCCAAATGAAGGAAGGCTTTGCCAATCCGGGAACAGGTCCTGCAAGGGCAGGCGCTTGCAGATGGCGGGGATGTCGACCTGACGGAGGAGTTCGGCGGGTCTGTCTCACAGGTGGACTGGCCTGATCTGGGATCTTGCCCTTGTGCCGGAGGCGAGGTTTCCTAAGTCCGAAGACGTCGCCAAACGAAAGGGCATGCCATGACGCTCCGCTCAACACTCCTCTCCGGGGCCATGGTGCTGGGAACCGTCTTGCCGTCAATGAGTGGCGCCCAGGAGGTCGGTCGCGTCGGAGTGGACTGGGTCGGCAACGACATCGTGATCGAGGCTATCCCCGATCCGAAGGTGCAGGGCGTGACCTGCCACGTCGCCTATTTCGACCGCTCGCTGATTGACCGGCTTCAGCAGGGGAACTGGTTCGAGGACCCTTCCTATTCCGCCATCGATTGCAGCCAGACCGGCCCGATCGTTCTGGGCGACATCGACGAAAGCTCAAGCGGCGAAGACGTGTTCTCGGAGAGCCGATCGCTGATCTTCAAGACGATCAAGGTCACACGGATCTATGACAAGACGAACCACACTCTGGTCTATCTTGCCCATGCCAGCGAATTGACCCAAGGGTCGGGCAAGATGTCGATCTCGACGGTGCAGGTGCCGCAGAACTAGTTGGCGCGCGGCAGTCGCGCCGCGAGTCGCAAGGCATGGCTCGGATCGCGCGCGACCTTGGGCAGGACGGGATCGTAAGCTGCCCGGATCACCGCAGCGATTTCGGGTCTCAGGATGACAGTTCCGCCGGACTGGGCGAGCGGTGACTGGCGGCCGAAGGCCTGGTCGGACCAAAGCAGCACCGTATGCACCGCCTGGGCCAAGGCGAGCGTCTCGACTGACGTCTCGGAGAGGTGAGCATCCATCCGTAGGAAAACGAAGGCGGCCTTGATTGCGCCGTCCCGGTCGAAACGGAAATGGCGGTACTGGTTCGCCTCGTCCTTTGTCAGCCGGCTGCAGAGCGAACGCAAATTCGGGATCAGCCGATCCAGATCGGGCACCTCCAGCAGTTCGGCCCAGTCACGGATGAAGAAGACCATCAGGTTGACGCCAAGCTCGGGATCGGTCTCGGCCATCGGAAGGCCGGCGAGGGCGGCAACCGCCTCGAATGCGCCCTTCACGACACGGAGGGTCGCGTCCTCGACGCCAAACACGACCGGCGCGATGGGACGTCCCCATCGTGAGAACAGGTAGCTTCCATCTGAGCGGGTAAACAGCCCCGCAAGGGTGTTGCTCATAATCGTGTCGGCCATGAACTATCCTTCCGGCGGCACTCGGTCGCGCCGCCGGAAGGTCTTAGCGAGGCCTCGCTTCCCCGCCAAGATGCCGGTTCCGGATCAGAGCGTCCCTTCATTTGTCATGGACATGACCTCCACGACCGCTCCTCCGTTGATCAAGCATTTCCACGGTGCGCGGTCTGGCCCGACCCCAACCATCACCATGTTGTTGGCCTCGGACGTTTGCGAACTCAGCACGGTCACCGTATTGCCCGTCTGCGCCGCAACCGCACCAAGGCAGGCGCTCTCGTCAGAGGCGGGTGCCATGCGCAGGGCGTCGGTGGAAGACCCTGAGGTTTCGGATTCCACGCAGGCGGAAAGCCCGGCTAAGGCAGCAAGGGCGAGACCAAGGCAAAGGGCGTTCATGTCGTTCCTTTCTTCGTTCGGTTGGCGGTAGGTGAACTCCGGCTAGGCAAGGGTCACGTGATGGTGACCGACAGGGTGAAGGGAATGGTCTTCCGATCGGAATCGTCCGCCCCCATCAGATAGACCCGGATCCGGTAGTCTCCGGAACGAGGCAAGCGGACGCCGACGGCGGAATTGCCATCGATCGACGCGTTGTAGATCGCCTCGTAGGTCGCTCCGGGCGGCATGATGTTGAAGTAGGCACTGCCCTCTGTCACCAGCGCCACATTCATCGTCTGGTCGGCCCTCGCCGAAAGAAGGTAGTCTCGGTAGCTGCCTCCCTTGACGGCGCCCTGTACCGAGGCATTGTCGGCGCCTTTTCCGAACCTTATGCGTTCGACAGATTGCGCAAGGGCCGGCCCGGAGAGAGCAAGGACTGCCCCCCAGATCAGGAAACTCCGGCGTTCGGGGCTCGACGGACGCATGGGTGTCCCTTTGACCTCATGATAGGTCTTGGCGTAAGCGGTTGCTGCCAAGAGGATTTTCCCGTACTTTGAAACGAAATTGTAGTTGCGCAGCCATGGCGCGCTATCCGATTTGCGCGGAGTTCGGTCGATGATTTCATCCCGTTGCGTGGCGCCCGATCTCGGATGGAGCAACCGCGTGCTTGGCCCAAGCCGCAGTGGCGGCGGCAGCGGTTTTTTCGAGCGTATCCACTACTTCGATCTGAGCGACGCCGAATCCGGCCATGCCGCGACGAAGATCCTGTTGCGGAACGGGGGATCGGTCGGATTTTCGGTAGTCAGAAGCACCGGGCACGAAGTCGGGCTGGAGGATGGCAGCGCGCTGACAGTCCTCTTTCCGCTTCGAGGAAAGGTGATGAGCGCCACAGACGCGTTTGATCTGACAGCCCGCCCGGGCGAAGCGATGATACTTCCGCCCGGGCGGCGGCGCACCGTCGTCAACAGGTCGTCCGAGGAGAGGTTCGAGGCGATCACACTGACCATGCCGGCATCCGCCCGACGTCTGCCATCAGTCGGCGCAAGGGTGCTGAGGACATCCGAGATCGACGACCTTGCCAAAGCTGCCGCCACGGCACGAGTCATCGCGCGCCAGGCGGACCCCATGATCCTGAACACCCTGCTTCCCGCTGCGCAGAACCTGTTGGAAGGAGCCCTCGCTGAAATCGCCTCGTCTCCCGCCGTAGGTGGCCTGATGCGAGGGGCACAGGCGGTCCTTCAGCGGGCCGAAGTCCTCATGCGCGAGCGCTTATCAGAAGATTTCACCATGCGGTCCCTCGCCGAGGAAATCGGCATCAGTCTGCGGCAGTTGCAGGATCTGTTCCGGCGCCAATACGGACGTTCGCCCCACGCCTATCTCACGCGCCTCAGGCTGGAACATGCGCATCTGATGCTGAAGGGCGCGATGCCGGTGCCTTCGGTCACCGACATCGCGTTGTTGTCGGGGTTCAACCACCTTGGGCGTTTCCCACGGTCCTACCGTGATCGGTTCGGCAACCTGCCATCGAGGAACCGGCAAGCCGGCCGTTTACAGGATCGAAGCCTTCCGCGCGCCTCGAGTTCGAACATACCCGCGCTGGCTCACTAGCCGTCGAAAAGGTCCGCCTGTCCCGGCACCTTGGGCGCTTCGAGGCCCAGATGGCGCCAGGCCTTAGCCCCGAGCATCCGGCCCCGCGGAGTGCGCAGAAGCAGCCCCTGTTGAAGCAGATAGGGCTCGATCACTTCCTCGATCGCATCCCGGCTTTCCGACAGGGCCGCCGCAATGGTCTCGACGCCCACGGGACCGCCGCCATAGTTCTCGGCCAAAAGCGTCAGATACCGGCGGTCGGCACCGTCCAGGCCCAGATGATCGACCCCGAGGCGCGTCAGGGCCCGATCTGCCAGCGCACGGCTGACCCGCCCGCCTTCTTCGACCAGCGCGAAATCGACGACCCGGCGCAAAAGGCGCCCGGCGATGCGCGGCGTGCCTCGGGCCCGACGCGCAATCTCGCGGCAACCACCCGCATCGGCCTGCACCCCCAGCAGGCGTGCGCCACGGGTGACGATCTCGTTCAGTTCATCCTCGGTATAGAACTGCAGGCGGGTCGGAATGCCAAAGCGGTCGCGCAATGGTGTGGTCAGCAGACCAAGTCGCGTGGTTGCACCGACCAGAGTGAAGGGCGGCAGGTCAATCCGTACGGTCCGCGCTGCGGGACCCTCGCCGATCACCAGATCGAGCGCGAAATCCTCCATCGCCGGATAGAGCACTTCCTCGACCACCGGCGAAAGGCGATGGATCTCGTCGATGAAGAGTACGTCGCGGGGCTCGAGATTGGTCAGGATCGCTGCAAGGTCGCCAGCCTTGGCCAGGACAGGTCCAGAGGTCATCCGGAACCCTACCCCCAGTTCCCGCGCCATGATCTGCGCGAGCGTGGTCTTTCCCAGCCCCGGCGGACCGTGGAACAGCGTGTGATCCATCGCCTCGCCACGCATCCGGGCACTTTCAATGAAGACACGCAGGTTGGCCCGGGCGTCGGCCTGTCCGATGAATTCCTCCAGAAGCTGCGGCCGCAGGGCGCGGTCGGCGTCTTCGGGCAAGCGGTCGGGACGCAGGGTCGGATCGGGTTCGGACATGGTTTCGCCGGTTGGATCAGGCAGAACAATCCCCGAACGCGAGTGTCAATGCAAGGGGCGCCGCGTCAGCCCCAGGGGCCGTCCGCATCGCGCCGGGTCGTCGGGATGCGGCTGGGCGCAAACTCCTCGCGGGGCATCGACCGCGCCAGTTCCTGCAATGCCGCAATCCGGTTCGCGGTCGAGGGATGGGTCGCGAACAGCCGATCACGGGCATGGGCATGCAGCGGGTTGATAATGAACATATGGGCGCTGGCCGGGTTGCGCTCGGCTGTCGGATAGTCGATCGCATGTGCCATGCGGTCGATCTTGCCGAGCGCCGAGGCAAGCCACAGCGGCTGGCCGCAGATGCCCGCGCCGATGCGGTCGGCCTCGTATTCGCGCGATCGGCTGATCGCCATCTGTACAAGGCCCGCCGCCAGGGGCGCGAGGATCATGATCGCCAGAGAGCCGAGCAGTCCGCCCTCGCGATTGCGGTTGCCGCCGAACCAGAATGCCATGTTCGCCAGCCAGGAAATCGCCCCGGCAAAAGTCGCCGTGACAGTCATGATCAGCGTGTCGCGATGCTTGATATGGGCCAGTTCATGCGCCATCACCCCTGCGATCTCTTCCCGGCTGAGGCGCGACAATAGCCCGGTTGAAGCCGCGACGGCGGCGTTCTGCGGGTTGCGGCCGGTGGCAAAGGCATTGGGCTGGTCGGACTGGATGATGTAGACCTTCGGCATCGGCAGCCCTGCCCTGTCGGCCAGTTCCCTCACCAGCCCGACAAACTCCGGCGCGCTTTGCATGTCCACTTCCCTAGCGCCATAGGTCCGCAGCACTGCCTTGTCCGAGTTCCACCAGGCGAAGAGGTTCATCGCGCCGGCCATCACCAGCGCAACCCCGGCACCGCTGCGCCCGCCGATCATGCCGCCGACCACCATGAACAGGGCGGTCATCGCCGCCATCAGGATCGCTGTCTTGACGTAACCCATCTGCCCCTCCGGCCTGCCGTCCAAACAGGTGATATGGCGACGACAGATCGCGTGGCAAGATCGGCGGCCGGGTGCCGCTCACCGCGGGGCGAGCAGCTTCAGCGACAGGCGGATCAGTTGTGCCGTGTCGGCGTCGGGCGCCTCGGCGCTTGCCGTCGCCACCGCCTGAGCCGCATCACCTGGCGCATATCCGAGGTTGGTCAGCGCCGACAGCGCATCGGCGGTGAAGGCGGCGCGCGACTTCCCGGCAGACGCGGCCTTTGTCCGTGCAGGGGCGGGTTGCGAAGTGGCGACGGGTTCGAGCACCTCGACGAGCGGTTCCGCCGACAGCGCCACGCCCGAGGCCATGACGGCGGGCGCCTTGGACTTGAGCTCCAGCACCACCCGCTGCGCCAGTTTCGGACCGATGCCCGGCGCCGACTGGATGGCGCGGGCATCGCCAAGCGTGATGGCGCGCGAGACGCCCTCTGCTCCGAGCGCACCGAGGATTGCGAGCCCGGCCTTGGCGCCGATCCCCTGAACGGTGGTCAGCAGCCGGTGCCATTCCTTCTCGACCAGCGAGGGGAAGCCGATCAGCTGAAGCAGATCCTCGCGCACGATCAGTTCGGTGTAGAGCGCAACCGCTTCGCCCGGACCGGGCATCGCAGCAAGCGTACGGTCCGAGACATAGACGATATAGCCGACCCCGCGCACGTCGATCAGCACGTGGTCGGATCCGCGATACTCCAGTCGCCCGCTGATCTTTCCGATCATCGTGCCGCTCCCGCCCGTTTCAGCGCCGCCTCGAAGCGGCCGGCGGACTGCAGGTGATGCGCATGACAGATCGCGATGGCCAGCGCGTCGGCCGCGTCCGGGCCGGCAATCGTCACGCCCGGCAGATGCAGCCGCACCATGTGGTCGACCTGGACCTTTGCGGCATGGCCGACGCCGACGACCGTCTTCTTGACGGCATTCGGCGCATATTCCCCGACCGTCAGTCCGAACTGCGCCGGCACCAGCAGCGCGATCCCACGGGCCTGGCCCAGCTTCAGCGTCGCGACGGCATCCTTGTTCACGAAGGTATGCTCAACCGCAGCCGCTTCGGGCGCGTAGGTGCGCAGAACCTCGGTCAGTTGGCCATGAAGGCTGAGAAGGCGGTCGGCCAGATCCCCCTCTCCGGACTGCGAATGGCAGATACCGTTCGCCACATGCGTGAGTCGCGTGCCCACCACGTCAATCACGCCCCATCCGAGGTTTCGAAGCCCCGGATCGATGCCCAGAACGCGCATTCGCTGCCCTTTTCCTGCCCCTGTTGCAGGAATAGCACGAAGCAGGAACACCCGCCAGCGCCACCGTTTCGCTGCGCTTGCGATGCTGCACATGCGAATTGCGGCAGACGAAGGTCTGAAACCGACATTAATCCTAGCGAGAATGGATACGTTCCTAAAAACAATGAAGAAATCATGACGGTAGCTATGCGCCGAATGCATGGTGGCCATGCTTGGCCTCGCCTTGTTGTTGTCGAGCCGCACGTCTAGATGGCAACGCGAGGGCAGAAATGCCCCGCAAACAGGCAATATGTAAACGCAAGGAAAAGCATCATGGCCGCCTATGAAACGAGCCGCCCGGCGCCGTTCGGCGCCACTGCGACCTTTAAGGCCTTCCAATTCGTGTCGAGCACGATGGCTGGGCTGAAAAGCTGGAATGACGCCCGCGTGACCCGCAAGGCACTGGGCAATCTGTCGGATCGCGAGCTAGACGATATCGGTCTGTGCCGCGGCGACATCGACCGTATCCGCGGCTGAGCCGGATGGCTTGGCGGGATACCGGGTCAACCGGACGCAGATAAGGCCGCGCCCCGAACGGGACGCGGCCTTTGGCTTTTCAAGGGGTCCGGAACCCGATCAACGGGCCAGATCGTGGAGCGCGGAAGAAATCCACAGCGTCGCCGGATCCGCCTGCATGAGCCAGCCGCCAATCTTGTCGATCGATCCGCCCTGCATCAGGTCTGCAACCCGCTCGTTGTAAGTGGCCTCGCCGATCCGATAATGGATGGCGCCCTTCAGCACCAAGCTCATCACGATCACGAAGAAAAGCGGGCCCCAGATCGAGGTGCGTTTGCGTTCGGCCTTGCGGTAGTAGGACAACCCCAAGGTACCAGGCGCCTCAAATCCGTAGCCCTGGCTACGCGCGTCCTGAATGCGCGAGACGCGATTGTAAAAGTCGCGCAAATTAGGGTCGGGCACGATCGAAACTCCAATTCTTTCAGGCCCCCGCCCTGAAATCTTGATACCGCGAAATTGTGGCAGGAATGGGGCAAAGCGGGCAAAACCAAGACCTGCGAGGCAAAACCAAGACGCGCGCCGGGTATTACCGAGACACGCAGGGGTTGCAAGCCAAAACGTTAGAAAAACAAAGCCGCTTCGACAGCCGAGACTGTCAGGCGCTCCGCACCAATGTCAGTGCCGACCATTCGCCAAGGTCTTCCCGGCGTTCGAGTGTGAAGCCCTGCGCGCGATAGGCATCCAGCACCGATTCGGCCTGGACCACCAGCAGACCCGACAGGATGGCCCGCCCTCCAGGAGAGATGTGCCGTGCCATGTCGGGCGCAAGCTCGATCAGCGGACCCTTGAGGATATTGGCGAAAACAAGGTCGAACGGCGCGGCAGCCTGCAGGCGCGGATGGCCGAAACCCGCTGCCTCGAGACATTCCACTCGGTCCGCCAGGCCGTTGACTTCGGCATTGGCTCGCGCCACTTCGACGGCCACCTCGTCGATGTCCGACGCGATGACCGGGTTCGGAAAGACCCGCGCCGCCGCCATCGCCAGTACCGCAGTCCCGCAACCGATGTCGGCGACGTTTTGCGCCACGACTCCTTGGTCGACAAGCCAGTCCAGCGCCCGCAGGCAGCCCAAGGTTGTGCCATGATGGCCCGTACCGAAGGCCACCGTCGCCTCGATCAGCAGGGCAATACGGCCGGGCGGCACCTTGTCGGCGTCGTGGCTGCCATAGACGAAGAACCGGCCGGCCTCGACAGGCGACAGTTCGCGCCGGACCTTGGCCACCCAGTCGATCTCGGGCAGTTCCGAGATCGCAAAGGGCTGAGCACCCCAGGCCGCCGCAAGCAGTGCCAGCGCAATCTCGTCGGGCGGTTCAAGAAAATAGGCCCCGACTTCCCAAAGCCCGGAATCATCCTCGATCTCGAAGACGCCGACGCCTGTCGGTTCTGTCTCAAGATCCTCAAGCGCCTCGGCCAGCGCCTCAGCGGCCTCCTGCCCGGTCAGCGTGGTCAGCGCGGTATAGGTGGGCATGGCATTCTCCAGGGTTGGGTCCGGCGGCGATAGCGCGGGGGGCGACAGGGGTCAAGCGCCGGTCAGGAAGGACCGGCCGGCCATTCGCGCGGCCAGACGCGGCAGCGCACGCCAGCCGAGATCGGCGTAGTCTGCCTCGCCCGACAGCAGCGCAAGGTAGCGCCGCTGGAGGCGCGGTTCCCCGGCAAGAAGGCGCAGGAACGCAGGTTGCAACATTGGCTGGTAGAACAACCAGCGCAGCGCCCGCGCGCGCCGCAGCTCCGCACAGATCGGAGCAATCGCCCGACGGTAGCGCGGCAACGCCATCTCGGGACCGCGCCCGGCCAGAGCTTCAGCAGCAGCACCCGCCGCAAGCTGGCCGCTTTTCATCGCCCAGGCGATGCCTTCGCCGGTGATCGGATCGACAAGACCCGCCGCATCGCCGGCAAGCAGCGTCGTCCCCATCCCCGGGACCGGCCGCACTTCGCCGAAAGGCAGGAACGCCCCGCGCGGCCGCAGTCGGGCGGCGTCCTGGTCGCGGCCGCCGAGGAACCGGTCGAGCGTCGCGGGCATTGTCGGGTTGCGGCGGTGGATGCCTCCGACACCAACCGTGATCGAGCCGGGCTTGGGAAAGGACCATCCATAGCCCCACTCGGCAGCTGAAAGGTCAATCTCGACCGCGTCCGCATCCGAGGCGCCGTCGCGGGGCAGTTCGACCTCCATCCCGAAACCGACCCGTGCCGGATCGTAGGCGCGCCCGAAGAGGCGGCGCGCCACCATGCTCGTTGCGCCATCGGCCCCGATGATGACCGGTGCGGATACCTCCTCGCCAGAGGCCAGCACGACCTGCCCCAGTTTGGGATCGAAAGACGCGATCCGCTGGCCCGTTGCCATTCCACAGCCCGCGTCCTCTGCCGCCGACAGGAGCATCGCATCGAACGCGCGCCGCATTGTCAGCCAGATGGTCGGAGCATCGGCGAGTTCCGCGACAGTTCTTGCGCCAGCCGTCAGTCTGAAGCGGTTGCAGGGCAGGAACAGGTCGGGCGTTACATCCCGACCGAAGATTTCGCCCATGTGGCGCCGGCTCCGGCCCGTAAAACCTCCACCGCACAGTTTTTCCCGCGGGAACGTGGCCTTGTCGATCAGAAGAACGTCCAGGCCCGCCCTAGCCGCCGTGATTCCGGCGGCTGCACCTGCGGGGCCCCCGCCGATCACGATCAAGTCTCGCCGCCGACCCATCCCTAGCTACTCGATCGTGTAAGCCAGATAGCGAACAATCCGCCACTTCCCGTCCGCTTCCTTGCGGAACAGGTCAAAGCCCCTCTCGCTGCTCGTGGTCACATCGCCGTTTCGATCGATCCGCAATGACCAGGTCAGCCGGATGAGGGCGTAATCACCCATCGGCAACACCTCGTCGATCTGTGGGGTGTAGGTCAGCTCGACATCATCCTTCCCCAGCAGCTCGCCGATCTTCGAGCAGACCGCCGCATGATCGGCAGTCGGGCCGTCTTGGATTTCGGCAACCACGTCGGCCGAAAACAGATCGCAGGCCGCCGCCACATCCTTCTTTGCGAAGGCATCGGACCACTCCTGAAGGCGCGCGCGGATTTCCGCCTCGTCCTTGTCGGCGTCAGCAGACCCGTCGGTTGACGGAGGTGGCGCCTCGACGGTCGCGGTCAGGCTGTCTGCCAGGTCGGCGTCATCAACAGCGCCGCCATCCCCAAAGGCAGGCGGTGCAAAGGCAAGAAGGACTGCAAGCGCAAGGGAAGCCCGCACAGACCGGCAGGGAAAAGACTGTGAAAAGTCAGATCGGCGAAAACACATTCGGGTTGAGCCCGTCTGGGACAGTCACGGGACTATCGGTCGGGGGTCGCGC
Organism: Alitabrizicola rongguiensis; assembly: GCF_021491355.1. Lineage (GTDB taxonomy): Bacteria > Pseudomonadota > Alphaproteobacteria > Rhodobacterales > Rhodobacteraceae > Aliitabrizicola > Aliitabrizicola rongguiensis. The sequence goes on from NZ_JAKENF010000001.1 coordinate 144,613, forward strand.
TGCGTCAATTGGGGCGACGCACGGCAGCGTAGATCAGAGAAAGCTTTGCGGATCAATGTCGATGGACAGGCGGAGGTTCGCCGGAAGCTTCACCTGAGCCACCCATTCGGCAAGCGCTGGCTGAAGGGCGGCGCCCTTTGCCGCCTTCACCAGAAGTCGGACCCGGTGACGCCCGCGCACCCGCGCGATGGGCGCGGGCGCAGGGCCGAAGACCTGCGCGCCGATCCGCCGAAGCGGTCCGTCACGCCGGGCTAGTTCGCCCCCCAGATCGAACACCTGGGCAACATCTGGTGACGACAGGATGATCCCCGCCATCCGTCCGTAGGGCGGGACGCCGGCCGCCCGGCGCTCGGCAGCTTCCGCCCGCCAGAAGGCCTCTTCATCGCCCCCAAGAATGGCCCGGATCACCGGATGCTCGGGTTGATAGGTCTGGAGAAGTGCCAGCCCCTTGCGCTCGGCGCGGCCCGCGCGGCCTGCAACCTGTCGCATAAGCTGAAATGTCCGCTCGGCCGCGCGCAGGTCCGATCCCTGCAGGCCCAAATCGGCGTCGATGACCCCCACCAATGTCAAAAGGGGAAAGTTGTGCCCCTTGGCCACGATCTGGGTACCGATGATGATGTCGGCGCCGCCTTCGGCGATGGCGACGATCTGTTCCTTGAGCGCCCGGGCCGAGCCGAACAGGTCCGAGGACAGCACGGCAATCCGCGCCTGCGGGAAGCGCGCCGTCACCTCTTCCGCCAGCCGCTCCACCCCAGGCCCCACGGCAGCCATCCGTCCCTCGACCCCACAAGACGGGCAAACGACGGGAATAGGCTTCGTCGCGCCACACTGGTGGCAGACCAGCCGTTTGAGGAAGCGGTGCTCGACCATGCGCGCGTCGCAATGGTCGCAGCCCACCTGATGCCCGCAGGCCCGGCAGATGGTGACGGGCGCATAGCCGCGCCGGTTAAGGAACAGAAGCGCCTGCTCGCCCTGCCCGATCCTTGCCTCGACCGCATGGGCCAGAGTATCCGAGATCCAGCGATCCCCCGGCAGCTTTTCGGCCCGCATGTCGATCGCCCGCATCTCGGGCAGTTCAGCGGTCCCGAAGCGCGAGGTCAGGTCCAGACGCGCATATTTCCCGGCCTCGACATTGGCCCAGGTCTCAAGACTCGGCGTGGCCGAGGCCAGCACCACCGGGCAGCCGAGGATCGCCGCGCGCAAGACCGCCATGTCACGGGCGTTGTAGAGGACACCTTCCTCCTGCTTGTAGGAGGTGTCGTGTTCCTCATCGACGACGATCAGGCCCAAATTCCGGAATGGAAGGAAAAGCGCCGAGCGGGCACCGACGACCAGTTGCGCCCCGCCCTCTGCCACCATCTTCCACAGACGCCGGCGTTCGGTGACCGTCACGCCCGAATGCCACTCCGCCGGCCGCGCGCCGAACCGGCCCTCGACGCGGGCAAGGAAATCTGCCGTCAGCGCGATTTCAGGCAGCAGCACGAGCGCCTGCCGGCCAAGGCGCAGGCATTCCGCCACGGCTTCAAGATAGACCTCGGTCTTGCCCGAGCCGGTCACGCCCTTGAGCAGCGTCGTCGAATAGCCGTCAGTCGAGACAGCGGCAATCAGCGCGTCGGCGGCCGCGATCTGGTCGCCCGCCAGCGCGACGCCCGGCAAATCGGGGTTGAGCCGCGGATAAGGCAGGTCCCTCGGGGCCTCCTCCTCGATCAGCACTCCCGCTGCGACCAGGCCCTTGACGACCCCGCCACCCACCGCAGCGGCCTGCGTGAGTTCGCCAAGCGTCACAGCCGCGCCACCAAAATCGCGCAGCACGTCGATCACCCGCAGCCGCGCATCGGTAAGCCGCGCCGGTTCGGCATCGGCCAGACGATAGATCCGTCGCGTCGCCGGCGCGTCGCCGAGTCCAGGTGCACGGGTGGCAAGCCGCAGCATCTGCGGCAAGGGCGTCAGCGTGTAGTCGGCGGCGCGAGACAGGAACAGCCGCAACTCCTCGCGCATCGGCTCGGCGTCAAGCACACGGTTGACCGGCCGCAGACGTGCCTCGTCGAACCGCCCGTCGCCCTGCCCCCAGACCACGCCCAGCACACGGCGCGGCCCAAGTGGCACCTCGACGAAATCTCCCGTCCCGCAGCCGCCTTCGGGCGCACGGTAATCCAGCAGGCCGGCGAAACCACCAACCGGCTCGGTCGTGACTACGCCGACCCGCGCCCCCGCTGCAAAGACTTCATCCGACACCGTTAGCGCTCACACCCATCTTTCGCCCAGTCCCCCTTTGCGCTAATACGGGGCCGCACCCCCCGCAACCCCGGACGAAGCGCCCGCAGAAAGTAAGGACCACCACCATGAAATTCTTTGTCGATACCGCCGATGTCGCGGCGATTGCCGAACTGAACGACCTGGGCATGGTGGACGGGGTCACGACCAACCCGTCGCTGATCCTGAAATCGGGCCGCAATATCCTCGAGGTGACCAAGGAGATCTGCGATCTGGTCGCGGGCCCCGTTTCGGCCGAAGTCGTTGCGCTGCAAGCCGACGAGATGATCGCCGAAGGCCGCAAGCTCGCCGCGATTGCCCCGAACATCGCCGTTAAGGTGCCGCTGACCTGGGACGGGCTGAAGGCCTGCAAGGTGCTTTCGGGCGAAGGCTTCATGGTCAACGTGACGCTCTGCTTCAGTGCCAACCAGGCCCTGCTGGCCGCCAAGGCGGGCGCGACCTTCATCAGCCCCTTCGTCGGGCGGCTCGACGACATCAACCTCGATGGGCTGGACCTGATCGCCGACATCCGCACGATCTACGACAATTACGACTTCGACACGCAGATCCTCGCCGCCTCGATCCGCACGGTGAACCACATCGCCGACTGCGCTAAGATCGGGGCCGATGTCATCACCGCGCCCCCGGCCGTCATCAAGTCGATGGCAAGCCACGTCCTGACCGACAAGGGCATCGACCAGTTCATGAAGGACTGGGCGAAGACGGGTCAGAAAATTCTCTGATTCCCGTTAGTCCTTCCGTGTGTATAACCGTCCCGATGAAGGCAACTCCGGCACCGGGGCAGTGACGGCATGATTGATCAGGACCTGCGGGACGTCATTCTGGCGGAACCCGAGAAGATCCTAGAGGATCGCGATGTCATGGCGGCGCTTATCGCCGCCAACGAACGCGCCATGGGATCGAACATCGTCGACTTGCGCGGCATCGCCATGGAGCGGCTTGGTCAACGGCTTGACCGGCTGGAAGATACGCACCGCTCCGTCATCGCTGCAGCCTATGAGAACCTGGCAGGCACCAACCAGGTGCATCGCGCCATCCTGCAGATGCTCGACCCTCTTTCCTTCGAGGATTTCCTCAAAGGGCTGGGGGGCGAGGTCGCGCAGACACTCAGGGTCGATTGCATACGGCTGGTGCTGGAATCGGTGCAGAATGCCGATGACCCGGCACTGCGTCGTCTAGGTGATGTGCTCTGCGTGGCCGAACCGGGTTTCATCGCCGACTATCTTGCAGGCGGGCGGAATGTTCCCCTGCGGACGGTCACGCTGCGCCAGACCATGCCGGACTCCACGGTCATCTATGGCGAAAAGGCGGGCTGGATTCGGTCCGAGGCATTGCTGCGCCTCGATTTCGGCAAGGGACGGCTGCCGGGATTGCTCGTTCTCGGCTCCGAGGACCCGCATCATTTCAAGCCGGCGCAGGGCACCGACCTGCTGGCCTTCTTCGCCGGGGTATTCGAGCGCACGATGCGCCGCTGGCTGTCGTGAGCGAGGGCGGACTGACTGCGATCTCGCCCGCACAGCGGGATGCACTGGCGCAATGGCTGTCGCATCTGAAGGCCCTGGATGGCGCTGCGGCCAACACCGTCAACGCCTATGCCGCAGACGTGACCCGCTGGCTCGACTTTCTTGGCCGGCATCGCGGCGGGGCCGAGGGGCTGCGCGCGACGATCTCCGTCCGCCAGACAGACCTGCGCGCGTGGATGGCGCATGAACGCGGTCGTGGCCTCGGTCCTCGCTCGCTGGCCCGCGCCCTGTCGGCGGTCAAGGGCTTCACCGGCTGGCTGGCCGAGCGTGAAGGCGTGGATGCGACCGTCGTGCTGTCGGCGCGCGGGCCAAAATACAAGCGCAAGCTCCCCCGCCCCCTGAGCGAGGATGCCGCGCGCGAGATGATCGAGACGGTCGACGCCCAGGCGCGCGAGGACTGGATCGCGGCCCGCGACGCGGCGGTGGTGACGCTGCTCTACGGCTGCGGCCTGCGGATCTCCGAGGCACTTGGCCTGACCGGCGCCGCGCATCCCCTGCCGGAGGTGCTCCGCATCACCGGCAAGGGCGACAAGACCAGGCTCGTTCCGGTGATCCCGGCTGCCCGCGCTGCAGTGGACCGCTACGTGGCCCTCGTCCCCTTCAAGATCACCCGCGACGGACCGCTCTTTGTCGGCGCGCGGGGCGGCCCGCTGAACCCTCGGCTGATCGCAAAAGCGATGGAACAGGCTCGCGCCCGGCTTGGCCTGCCGGCCACCGCAACCCCCCATGCCATGCGCCATTCCTTCGCCACGCATCTGCTGTCGGCCGGGGGTGACCTTCGTGCGATCCAGGAACTTCTGGGCCATGCCTCGCTTTCGACCACTCAGGCCTATACCGCCGTCGATGCGGCACGGCTGATGGAAGTCTATGAAAAGGCGCATCCCCGCGCCTGAGCCTTTGCCAGAGGCGCCCGATCCGGTAATAAGACTGTGATGACACCACGCCTCAAAGCCCTTCTCGTTCACCTGCTGACCGCCACCGGCTCGGTCCTGTCGATGCTGGCCATGCTGGCGGCAGTCGAGGAGAAGTGGAGCCTCATGTTCCTCTGGCTGGTGGTGGCGCTGATCGTCGATGGCGTAGATGGCCCGCTGGCTCGCCGCTATCACGTGAAGACCAACTGGCCGACTTATGACGGGGTCCTGATGGACCTGATCGTCGACTACCTGACCTATGTCTTCATTCCCGCTTTTGCCCTATTCAAGTCCGGCCTTCTGACAGGCTGGCCTGGTTGGTGTGTCATCATCGCGATCGTCTATGGCAGCGTCGTCTACTTCGCGGACACCCGGATGAAGACGAAGGACAACTCATTTGCCGGATTCCCGGCGTGCTGGAACATGGTCGTCCTCGTCATGTTCGCGATCAAACCGCCCGAGATGGTGATCCTCTTCATCGTTATCGCCTTGGCCGTCGCGATGTTCACCAACCTCAAGTTCATCCATCCTGTGCGCACAGACCGCTGGCGCGCGCTGTCGCTGCCGATGACCGTGGGCTGGGTGTTTTTCGCTGGTTGGGCCGCCTGGGTGGATTTCGACCCGAAAAGCTGGGCGCTCTGGGGCCTTATCATCAGTTCGGTCTATCTGGCGACTGCCGGCATCGTGCAGCAGATCGTCCCGCCACATCCTCTCGCAAGGCGCATTCGGTGACTTGTTTCGCGCCACTGCGCGCACTAGTTACAGACGACGTCCTCACGAGGACGTGAATTCGGGTGACCGGGCCCCTCTGGCGAAAGTCTTGCGGCGCTTTCGTGATGTCGGCACCCTGACCGCAATCAGCCGTGAAAAGCAGGATCATGACCTACATTTCCGGCCATCGCGGCCTTCCGTGGGCAAACCGTATCTGCACAGCCAAGAGGGGCGCGTGATGCAGGCCGGAACCCAATCAACACTCAGCTATTTCCGGTGGGCCTTCATCGTCACCGCGATCGGCCTGATCCTGGGCGTCGTTCTGGGATGGCAATCGACGGGCACCGTCGGCGGCACGCTGACCATATTCTTCATCTGCCTGGTGCTCGCAGTTCTGGAGATCTCGCTGTCCTTCGACAACGCGATCGTCAACGCCAACAAGCTGAAGGAAATGACGCCAGAGTGGCAGCACCGCTTCCTGACCTGGGGCATCATCATCGCGGTCTTCGGGATGCGGATCGTCTTCCCGTTGCTGATCGTCGTGGTCGCGGCCAACATCGGCCCGATCGCCGCGCTAAAGCTCGCGGCCTTCCAGCCCGAGCGCTATTCCGAGATCATGTACGACGCCCACCTGCCGATCGCGGCCTTCGGTGGCACCTTCCTGATGATGGTGGCGCTGAGCTACTTCTTCGACCATGAGAAGGATATCCATTGGGTCAGCTGGCTCGAGCGGCGGATGGCGCGCTACGCGACGATCCGCGGGATCGAGATCGCCGTCGTTCTGGGGCTGATCCTGATCTTCTCGAGCTTCCAGAAGACCGAGTCAGAAGCCGAGGTCTTCCTCGTCGCCGCGATCTGGGGGCTGCTGACCTTCCTGCTGGTCGAGGTTCTGGGCGGCCTGCTCGACGCCTCGCAAGAGGCAATGTCGACGGCAGCGAAGGGCGGTCTTGGCGCCTTCCTCTATCTGGAGGTTTTGGATGCCTCCTTCTCGTTCGACGGGGTGATCGGGGCCTTCGCGCTGACGCACAACCTGTTCATCATCGCCATCGGCCTTGGCATCGGCGCGATGTATGTGCGTTCGATGACGATCATGCTGGTCGAGAAGGGCACGCTGACCCAGTACCGCTTCCTCGAGCACGGGGCCTTCTACGCGATCCTGATCCTGTCGGTCATCATGTTCGCCCAGTCGCTGTTCCACATCCCCGAGGTCGTCACCGGTCTGGGTGGCGCGGGCCTGATCGGCATTTCGCTCTGGTCCTCGATCCGGTGGAACCGCCGGACGGTCGCGGCGGAGACGAACGCGGTCAGATAAGCAGCGAGGCCGCGCCCTCGAGCTTGAGGAGCGCGACCTTGGTCTCGACTCCACCCTTGGCGGAGAACCCGCCAAGGGACGTGGCCCCCAGGACTCGGTGGCACGGAATGATGACGGGGATCGTGTTTGCCCCGCACCCCTGCCCCACCACCTGCGCCGGCACACCCAGATCTCTGGCGATCTCGCCATAGGTGCGGGTGTGGCCATAGGGTATCGCCACCATCGCCCGGCGGATATCGGCCTTCAGCCCCTCGCCCAAGGCCAGCGGCAGGTCGAACGCGGTCAGGCGGCGGTCGAAATAGGCGGCAAGCTGCCTGACCGCCTCGTCCAGCAGCGGCGACCCCTCGCCGGGCTGGTCAGTCCAGCCAAGCGAGGTGATCTGCCCATCCTCTTCGGTCAGCGTCAGGGGCCCGAGCGGCCCGTGATAGACCGCCCGCCGCATCACCCGAGCGCGTCGTTGCAGCGCTTGCAGGTATGCGGGTGCTTGTGGGTGTTCACATCCGGAAGGATCTTCCAGCAACGCTGGCACTTTTCGCCCGGCGCCAGTTCAAAGACCACGCCCACACCCGGCACGTCCGGCAGCCGGAACGCTTCCTGCGGGGCGGGATCGCCGGTCACCACGATGCCCGAGGTGATGCAGAGGTCCGCGAAGGGCACGCCCTTCAGAACCGCCAGCACGTCCTTGTCCTCGACATGCACCACCGGCGCCGCTTCAAGGCTCGCGCCGATCACCTTGGCTGTCCGCTGGACCTCGAGCGCCGCCGTCACCGCGCGGCGGACCTGACGGATCGTCGACCATTTCTCGGCCAGCGCCGGGTTCCGCCAGTTCGCAGGCGTTTCCGGGATGTCCTGCAGATGGACCGAGCTGTCCTCACCCGGGAAGCGCGAAAGCCAGACATCCTCCATCGTGAAGACGAGGATCGGCGCAAGCCAGGTCGAGAGGCGGTGGAACAAAAGGTCCAGCACCGTCCGCGCCGACCGCCGCGTCAGGCTGCCCGGCGCATCGCAGTAAAGCGAGTCCTTCCGGATGTCGAAATAGACCGCCGACAGATCGACCGTGCAGAACTGGAACAGCTTCTGGAACACGCCCTGGAAGTCATAGGCCGCATAGCCAGCCCGCACCTCGGCATCGAGTTCGGACAGGCGGTGCAGGATCCAGCGCTCCAGCTCCGGCATCTCAGCCGGCTCCACGCGCTCGGCCTCGGTGAAGCCTGCAAGGTTCCCCAGGATGAAGCGGAGTGTGTTGCGCAGGCGGCGGTAGCTGTCGGCGGCGCCTTTCAGGATTTCCGGACCGATCCGCAGGTCGATGGTGTAGTCCGACTGCGCGACCCAGAGCCGCAGGATGTCGGCGCCGTATTCCTTGACGACCGCCTCCGGCGCCACGGTATTGCCGAGCGACTTGGACATCTTCATGCCCTTCTCGTCCAGCGTGAAGCCGTGGGTCAGCACGCCCCGGTAGGGCGCGCGGCCCTTGGTGCCGCAGGCCTGCAGCATCGAGGAATGGAACCAGCCGCGATGCTGGTCGGTGCCTTCCAGGTAGAGGTCGGCAATCCCGTCCTCCGACCCGTCCGGCCTGTCGCGCAGCACGAAGGCATGGGTCGAACCGCTATCGAACCAGACGTCCAGCACGTCCTTCACCTGTTCAAAAAGCGACGGGTCGTGCAGGGCATCAAGGATGCGCTCCTTGAATCCTTCCACATACCAGACATCCGCGCCGTCCTTCTCGAAGGCCTCGACGATGCGGGCGTTGACGCGGGCATCCTTCAGCAGGAAGTCCGGATCGGTCGGCTTGGCGCCCTTCTTGACGAAACAGGTCAGCGGCACGCCCCAGGCGCGCTGGCGCGACAGCACCCAGTCCGGCCGCGCCTCCATCATCGAGTTCAGCCGGTTCCGGCCCGAGGCCGGGGTCCATTCGACCAACTGGTTGATCGAGGTCAGCGCCCGCGAGCGGATCGTGCGGCCATAGGTCGTCATGCCGTCGTCGAGGTCCTTGTCGATCGCGACGAACCACTGCGGCGTGTTGCGATAGATCAGCGGCGCCTTCGACCGCCAGCTATGCGGATAGCTGTGCTTGAGCTTGCCCTTGGCGAACAAGGCCCCGGCATAGGCCAGTTCCTTGATGACGCTGACATTGGCCGGGCCTTCCTTGCCATCGGGCAGGATGATCGCCTGTCCGCCGAAGATCGGCAGGTCGGTGCGATAGGTGCCGTCGGGTTCGACGTTGTAGGTCATCGGCAGGCCGAACTTCAGGCCCAACTGGTAGTCGTCGTCGCCATGGCTGGGGGCGGTATGGACAAAGCCGGTTCCGGCGTCGTCGGTCACATGGTCGCCCGGCAGCACCGGAACGTTGAAGTCCCATTCCCGGTTCTCGGTACGGCCCCGGAACGGATGGGCCAGCGTCAGCCCCGCCAGTTCCTCGGCCGAAACGCCGCGCAGCCGCTCAAAGCCGTCCACACGGGCGGCCTTCATGACCTCGGCCGCCAGCTTGTCGGCCAGCAGCACCGTCTCGCCAACCTTGGCCGTGCTGTTCTCGCCCAGGCCGTTGACCCGGTAGAGGCCGTAGCTGATCTCGGGGTTGAAGGCGACAGCCCGGTTCTGCGGGATGGTCCATGGGGTCGTCGTCCAGATCACGACCGAGGCAGAGCCGAGATCATCAGACGCCCCAACCGGCGCAAACCGCACCCAGATCATGTGGCTGGTGTGGTCGTGATACTCGACCTCGGCCTCGGCCAGCGCGGTCTTCTCGACCGGCGACCACATGACCGGCTTCGAGCCCTGATAGAGCGAGCCGTTCATCAGGAACTTCATGAACTCGTCGGCGATCACCGCCTCGGCATGGTAGTCCATCGTCAGATAGGGATGGTCCCAGTTGCCGGTCACTCCCAGCCGCTTGAACTCCTCGCGCTGGATGTCGATCCAGCCTTCGGCGAACTTCCTGCATTCCTGGCGGAAGGCGACGATATCGACGTCGTCCTTGTTCAGGCCCTTGGCGCGGTACTGCTCCTCGATCTTCCATTCGATCGGCAGGCCGTGGCAATCCCAACCCGGCACATAGCGGGCGTCGCGACCCATCATCTGCTGGCTGCGCACCACCATGTCCTTGAGGATCTTGTTCAGCGCGTGGCCGATATGGAGATGCCCGTTGGCATAGGGAGGGCCGTCATGCAGGGTGAAGGGAGTGCGGTTGCCCGCCTTTGCCTTTTCGCGAAGGCGGTCATAAACGCGCAGGCGTTCCCACCGGGCGAGCCATTCCGGCTCGCGCTGCGGCAGGCCCGCGCGCATGGGAAACTCGGTTTCGGGCAAAAAGACGGTGTCGCGGTAGTCGGCGGCGGTATCGGTCGTTTCGGCGCACATCGGATGCGGTCCTTCGGAGAATCGGCGAACGGTGGAATGAAGGGCGGTGCGGCGCGGCAGGCACCTTGTCCCGGCGCCTGAGGTCAGGTCGCCGGGCCGATAATTCGCAGGATCATCGCCAGCCGATCAGTCATGGCGGCCTTATAGACGCGGTCGTGGGGGCGGTCCAGCCTGCGAACGGTCGGAAAACTGCGACCTATCCGGCCTTTTGCCCGCTTTCGCCCGACTGCGCCCCCGCCCACCGGTTCAGCCAAGCCAGGCCTGCCAGCAACAGGCCGAGCCCGAGGAACGAGAACACCCGGCTCAGCCCGGTCAGCCCCGAGGCGTCGATCAGGAAGACCTTGGCGATGGTCAGCGCGATAATCGCCATGGCAATGCGCCGGAGCACCGAGGATCGCCGCGCGATCGCCTGGTAAAGCAGCAGCGCACCGGTCACCATCAACGCGATCGTGTAGCTGTAAAGCTCGGGCTGGGTCACACCCTCGACCGACAGGATGTCGCCGCGCCAGAAGCGGCGGATTTCCAGCCCAACGTAAAGCGCCGCCAGGACGCATCCCGCCCCGAGGAACCCCAGCCGCAGCAGGCGGGGCAGGTTCAGGACAAGCCGCGGCGCCGCCAGCAACACCAGCGCCGGCATCAAGTATGTCACCATCAGCGTGTCGAAGACCAGCGGCCCGCGGACCGGCTGCACCTTGAACAGCCAGCCATCAGCCAGAAGCGGGTTGGCCGGAACAGCAGCGCCCAGAAGTCCGGCCGCCGCGATCACCCCGCCAAGTGCCGCAAGCCCGCCCCTCAGCGGGCGGAGCGGGCCGCCGAGCGGCATACGATAGAGCTGAACCACCATCAGGATCAGCCAGGGCATCGCGTTCAGCGTCAGCTCGAGCGCCTCGCCCGACCAGTCGGCCAGCGACGAATAGCCGAGCGCCCGGGCAATCAGCACGTTAGCGAATAGAGCCGTGAAGCCCGCCACACCGGATTCAAGCACGCCTCTCGCTGTCACCCTGTCCAAAGGCAGCAGCAGGACCAGCGCCCCCGCAAGAGCAAGGATCACCCCGCCATAGACCGCCAGAACCGGCAGGAGTGCCGCCGTCAGGGCCCAGTCGGCGCCCGGATCGATGGTGATCCGCCAGCCCAGGACCGCGACCCCGACCTGCACGAGGACCGACAGCTCGCGCAGGTCGAAACGCCGGTCGAGCCCCGCCGTGGCCAGCACGAGCACCGCCAGCGCCAGCGTCAACGCCTCGCCCGACGTCACCAGGAACAGCGCCAGCGCGATCAGGACCAGAGCCGCGATTGTCGCATAGGCTGGCCGCCGGTGGTCGGCACCATCCCGCGCGGCGAAGCGCAGCGCGAAGGCCACCATCAGCGCCGCCCCCGCCATGACATGCAGCGCCCATACATAGTCGCCCAGCACAAGCGATGGCCTCCAGACCTGATCGAGCCCGAACAGGACCAGAGGCAGGGGCAGGATCGCGCCCAAGCCGAAGGCGATTCCGAGGCGCCCCGCCGTGACCGCCTTCTGGAACGCCGCAAGACTGATGAGCGCGGTCAGTGCCACGAGGATGGTCACCGTCCACGGGGCAGAGGTTTCCGGCGGACGCAGGGCAAGAGCCTGTTGGTGGAACGCCTGCCCAAGCGGCCCTGTCATGCCCTCGGTCATGATCCGCAGGCCGAAACCGATGGCGGGCAGCAGCGCCAGATCGTCCAGCCCCGGCGCGCGATCGGCCCAGACGAGGTAGGCGATCGCCAGTCCGGCCAGCACCCCGAGCGCGATCCAGGCCTCCGCCGTGGTTTGTGCATCGCTGGTGGTGATGAAGAATGCGCTGGCAAGAACCGCCCCGGCAGCCAGCCGCACCGGAAAACCCGGCCAGGGATGCTTTGCCCTGCCAATCATCCAGGGCAGCACGGCCGGTCCCTCATGCTGGGGAACGATGTCGAAGGTCGGCAGGATGGTCGTGGCAAGGGCCAGCACCGCCAGCATTGAAACCCAGCCCGGCGCCCCCGCACCGGCCAGCATCATCAGGTAGCCGAACCCATAGCCAAGGATCAGCGCCAGGACCGAGATCCAACCCCAACGGCGAACGGCATCGACGGCAAGGCCGGTGGCCGCGATCAGCGCGTAGTAGCCGTAAAGCCAAGGTGGCGTCTCGGTATCGCTTCCGACCAGAAAGGGAGCGGCGCTGGCACCGATCAGGCCCACCGCGACAAGGAATGGCTAGTTCCGCCAGCCAAGGCCGATCGCCAGAGCGGCGGTCGCAACCAGCCTCGCGAAGGTCACTTCCGGGCCGTAAAGCCCATAGAGGAGCCGCCCGGCGATGATCCCGGCAAAGATCGACACGAGACCCGCCCCGGAAAAGACCGCGGGCAGGTGCAGCGTCGCCTGTTTCGGGTCATCGACGCGGCGGCGCAGCCACTCGCCGGCGCCGATCAGCGCCAGCCCGAACAGGATCGCGAGCGCGACCCGGACCGGCGGCGGCAGCAGCCCCTTCTCGATCCCGTACTGCACGAAAAACACGCCCGCTGCCGCCAGCGATGCCGCCGAAACAAGGTAGACCCAGTTTCCCTTCACCCAGGCGGCAAGCTCGGGCATGCGGTCGCGCCTGAGAACGATCGGCCGGTCCTGGTCGGAGACAGCAGTGGACGGCCCGCGTGCGCGCTCCACTACGGGAGGGGGCCGGTCTGGCGCAACTTCGCGTGCGACGACGGAACCGGTCTCGGCGCTCTCGGTCGCTTGCGGGGCGTCAGGAGCAGGCTTGACCTCACCCTGCGGCTCGGGCCAGGCGATGTCCGGCACGGGTTCCGCAGGCGAGACTGGACTTTGTGAAACCACTACCGGATGGGGTGCGGACTCAAGCAGCGCCACTCGGCGCTTGAGCCTGGACAGCCCGACCAGTGCCGCAATCAGGCCGATCGGCAGGCCCAACACATAAGCGAAGGCGAGCAATCCCAGGAGCACTTCCATATACGCCCCTTCCGGCAAGATGCTGACGGGATGTTAGAGCCGGTCAGCCAGTCTGGATAGGTCCCTCTTTGCCGTTCTCAGCGCGGTCCCGTCGCGTCATCACCCGTGCCGAACAGCCCCGCCAACCCGCGCGAGATAAGGTTGGTAACCTTGGGCTTCGCCAGCGCCCTAAACGGCAGCGGTCGACAGACCTCCATCGCGGCAACGCCGACCCTGGCGGTGAGCGAGCCGTTGATCACACCCTCGCCAAAGCGCTTGGAGATGCGCGACAGCACACCGCCGCCCGCGACCGAGTGGATCAGATCATCGCCCACGGCCAGCGCGCCGGTCGCCGCGAGATGGGTCATCACCCCCCGCAGAAGGCGCAGGCTGCCTAGCGTCCCCGACCGACCGCCATAGATCGAGGCGATCCGACCGATCATCCGCACGTTGGCGTAAAGCGCCGTCGCCACATCGGCCAGCGCGAGCGGCACCAGCGCCGTCACCGTCGCCACCTGCCGCGCCGCCGCCTCGATCTCGCGCCGGGCGGCCTGATCTGGGCCGGAGAGCAGTTCTTGCTCGGCCAGCGCCAGAAGCCCGTCGGCATCGAACACCTCGGGCGCGCGTTTGGCGAGCCGTGCGCGGGCGTCGGCAAGTTCGGGGCGGCCGGCATAGATCGCCTCCAGCCCTTCGACCACGCCGCGAGCCGCCTTGATATCCAGCGCCTCATGCGCCGCCTCGGCCCTTGTCCGCAGATGGTCGATCCGGGCCATCCGCGCGAAGACCAGAAGCTCGCGCAGCGCCAGAAGCAAGGCCGCCAAGACCGCGAGTCCGACCAAGACGAGGGCGATCCAGCCGAGGATTGTGTTGGACGCCAGAAGATCGGTGACGAATGTCCAGGCCGCCACCGACAAGACGAAGGTGAAAAGTGTGCCGAAAGCCCAGAGCGCAAAGCGGTTCAGCGGCGAGGACTTGGCCCGCACCAGCCGAACTGCCGGCATGTCCATCCCCAGATCGGGGACCGGCGGCACACTGGCGGGCGTTGGGTCGTCCTCACGCTCCTCGCGCTCGATCAGCACCGGTTTCATCGGTCGCGGTTCAGTCACAGCCGGTCTCCGATCAGAAACTCCGCCGCACGGTCAAGGCGAATATGGGGCGGTCCCTCGTTCGGACCAAGGTTCATGCGGGCCGGGGCGAAGGCCATGACCTGGTAATCGACGTCCAGCCACTTCTCGGCTCCTTCCCGCGCCGGAGCCATCAATCGGGCCGGATCGGCGGGCAGTTCGCCTGCATACATCGTCGCCATCTTGCCGGTCGAAATCAGCCGCCCTCGCACGGCCGGAACCACATGACCGTCATGCTGCAACTCTTCTTCCACCGTCGCCCGAACCGAGGCCAGCGACATTGCCGCGATCTGGGCCCCGGCAAAGGCCGCGCGATCCTTCGCGTCGCGCAGCATCGCCTCCATGATCGCGGTGAGGCGGGGATGCTGGACATGGTGCAGATGATCGGCCTTGGTGGCGGCGAAGAGCACCTTCTCCACCCGCCGACCGAGCAGGATCGAGGACAGGAAATCGTTCTTGCCCGGCCGGAACGCCGTCAGGATCTCGGCCATCGTCCGGCGCAGGTCCTCGACCGCCTGCGGTCCGGCATGGATCGCGCCAAGGGCATCGATCAGCACCACCTGCCGATCGATGCGGCTGAAATGATCGCGGAAAAAGGGCCGCACCACCTCGCGTTTGTAGGCGTCGTAACGCCGTTCCATCTCGCGCCAGAGGCTGCCACGCGGAGTGCTGGCCGGCATCGGCAGGGGCGCGAAGGTCAGTGCCGGCGATCCGGCCAGATCGCCCGGCATCAGGAACCGCCCCGGCGTGCAGTCGGAATAACCCGCCTCGCGCGCAGCTGTCAGGTAAGTGGTGAAGGCCGCCGCCAGCGCCTGCGCCTTGGGTTCTTCCAGACGAAGGCTGCCATCCTCGGCGCGCGCCGTGGCCAGAAAGTCCGCCGCCATCGGCCGCTTGCCGATCCGCTCAAGCGTCGCCTCGGACCATTCGGCATAAGACTTGTCCATCAGCGCGAGGTCCATCAGCCACTCACCGGGATAGTCCACGATGTCCAGATGCACGGTCCGTGGCCCACCGAGTGAGGCGAAGAGCCCCACCGGCTGCACCCGGAACGACAGGCGCAACTCGGAAACCGTGCGGGTCGAGGCCGGCCAGCGCGGGTCATCGCCGGTCAGCGCCGCCATATGGGTCTCGAAATCGAAACGCGCCACCGTGTCATGCGGCTGCGGCTGCAACCATGCCGCCGAGATCCGCCCCTCGGCGGCAGCGGACAATTGCGGCATGCGCCCCCGGTTCATCAGGTTGGCGACCAGCCCGGTGATGAATACAGTCTTGCCCGAGCGCGACAGGCCCGTGACCCCCAGCCGGATCACCGGCTCGAAAAAGGTATTCGACACCGAGGCGAAGGCGCCCTCGACGCTTCGCGTCAACCCATCAGCAATCGAGCCCAGCACAGCCTGTCCCTTGTTCGTTCAGGCTCAAGATATGCACGCAGTGCAAGGATGGATAGGGGGCGCCCCTCAGCGCGGCTCGCCGTTGCCCTCTGCCCCGTTCCGCGCTACCCCCGGGGCCATGCCCAGATACGCGCTCAGGATCGAATATGACGGCGTCCCCTTCGCGGGATGGCAGCGGCAGGCGGGCCAGCCCTCCGTGCAGGAAGCGGTCGAGACGGCCCTGTCCAAGCTCGAGCCGGACGTGCCATCCATCGCCGCAGCCGGTCGCACCGATGCAGGCGTCCATGCGATGGCCCAGGTCGCCCATTGTGACCTTGCCAAGGACTGGGATCCCTTCCGCCTGTCCGAAGCCCTGAACTGGCACCTAAAGCCCGCGCCGGTCGCCATCACTGCCTGCGCCCGCGTATCCCACGAGTTTCACGCCCGCTTTTCGGCGGTCGAACGGCGCTACCTGTTCCGCCTCGTCGCCCGCCGTGCTCCGGTTACCCATGACAGGGGACGTGTCTGGCAGGTGCTGAACCGGCTCGACGTTGCGGCGATGCGCGCAGGAGCAGAGTACCTCGTAGGGCGGCACGACTTCACCACCTTCCGCTCGGTGATGTGCCAGTCGAACTCGCCGGTGAAGACGCTGGACGATATCACGGTGACCGAACACGCCTATCCGGGTGGCGCCGAATATCGCTTCGCGCTCCGCGCCCGCAGCTTCCTGCACAACCAGGTCCGTTCGATCGTCGGCACGCTGGAGCGGGTTGGCGCAGGCTCCTGGTCGCCAATCGATGTGAAGACAGCGCTCGACGCCCACGATCGCGCCGCCTGCGGCCCTGTCTGCCCGCCGCAGGGGCTCTACCTTGTCGGCGTTTCCTACCTAATCGACCCCTTCGCCAGCACGGGCGAACCCGTAGCCAACGATCTGCCCTGAGGAAGGCCCGATGCCCGACCGCAACGATCCGTTCCTACCACCGGATGACGAGGGCCGCGCCCTCGCCCGCCGCCTGCTGGCCGAGGCGCGGCATGCGGCGCTTGCCTATGCGGACCCGGCTGCCGGAACCCCGATGATCAGCCGCATCGCCTTTGGCCTAGGCTGCGATGGGACACCGGTTACCCTCATCTCAACCTTGTCGGCTCATGACGCGGGACTCAGGGCGCAACCGCTCGCCTCGGTCATGGTCGGCGAACCCGGCGCAAAGGGCGACCCCCTCACCCATCCGCGCCTGATGGTGCAGGTGCGGGCCGAACCACTTGACCGTGCCGCGCCCGACCTTTCCGCGATCCGCGAACGCTGGCTCGCCGATCATCCGAAGTCGAGGCTCTACATCGACTTTGCCGATTTCGGCTTCTTCCGCCTCACGCCCATCGCGGCATTGCTGAACGGCGGCTTCGGCCGGGCGATGAAACTCGCCCCGGCCGATCTGCGTCCGTGATCCTCAGATCGGGTTGTCGCAGCGCACCGTCACCTGCGCCGTACCCTTCACCGCTGTCAGCCAGCGGAGGTTGGCCTGCGCCCCGGCGCTGCCCTGCTCGACCTGCACATAAGGCGCATCGGCGCGCGGCGCGCCCGCGGCGGTTGTGGGCGGCGTCTCCATCACCACCGCAGGCACCGTCCGCGCCCGCCCGCCGAAAGGCAAATAGGCTGAGGCGTCGATGATCCAGGTATCCGCCGCACTCGACTGCACATGCTTCACCGTCACCGGGCTCATCGTCATCTGCGTCACGCCGTTGAAGGTGTTGTTCTCGAAGACCAGGTTGCGCAGGCGCGTCTTGTCGAGCGAGGCCCAGGTCGTGTCGATCGCCTCGACCCGGTCGATTGTGGCGTTGACCGTTCGGAACACGTTGCCGGTCACACTAAGCCCTTGGATGTAATGCCCTGCCCCGCGCGGGGTGACGACGATCCAGCGGAACCAGCTTGCGACGTTGCTTGCCATGAAGATGTTCGCCGTGACCGTCAGCCCGCCAAAGGAAAACTCGTTCGAAAAGGGCGGCTCGGGATCATGCTCGTTCGTCAGTTCGATGAAACAGTTGTCGACATAGTTGCCGGTGATCGTCGTCTTGCTGTTCGGCTGGGTCAGCACGATCCCCGCGCGCCGCACACCCAGCACCTCGTCGTCGCCCTGGAAGAAGTGGTTGCCAAGGATGAGGTGGCCCGACCCGTCCAGCACCGCGAAATGGGCGAAGCGGACCACCCGGTTGTCGCGCAGCTTGGCGTCGTTGGCGTTCACGTTCAGCGCGATCGTCGTGCGATCCTGCGCCTTCACCGACTGCTCGTTCGACAGAAGTTGGCACTGCTCGACGAACAACCCCTGGCAGCCCTCGCCGATTGAGGTCAGCGCCCGGTCCTTCGGCCGGTTGATGACCGACCCCGCGAGGCGGAAGGTCAGCCCGTCCGGTGGCAGCATGATCGCGCTCGCCAGACCGTTGCACTGGAACTCAACATTGAGGATTTCGAACTTCGAAAGCGACGCGAATGTGCTGAAATCCAGCATGTACTTGTAGCGTTCGAACGTGAAGGTCCGCGTCCCGGCCGCAGCCCACAGAGGCGCGCTGAGTTCCAGGGTCCCCGCCGCGACGTTCTTCGACCGCACGTAGATTTCCCGTCCCACGCCCGTCCCCGAGACCCGCGCGCCAACGGGAATGCCCGCGATATTCGCAACGGCGGTCAGTTTCGTTGGCGTGCTGATCGAATAGGTCGCGACCGCGCTGACAGTATCGGTCGTCCAGCCACTGCCGCTGATCGCGTTGAGCTGCCCGTTGGTCAGCACCCGACGTTGCGAATAGGTCGTCAGCGCTGCCACCGAGGCGACATCCAGGGGCTCGGACAGATCGACCCGCCGACCCGACATGTCGAAAGTCACGTGATCGGTAAAGAAGAACAGCGCCTGAAGCGCCTTCTTGAACCCTGCGAGTTCGCCACCAAAGGCCGAGGCATAGGTGTCGAGGTCGAAGTTGCGGGTGCAGGCCAGCCGGATGTTGGCAGGCATGGCGACGGTCCCTTCAAATCGGACCCGGTTCTCGAATGTCACGTTTCCGCCAAGGTAGTAAGTCCCGGCCGATACCAGCACCCCACGTCCCGCCGCCGCCGCATCGGCGGCCTCGAAGGCGGCGCTGTCATCGGTCACACCGTCCCCGATAGCGCCATAGTCGCGCACATCCACCCAGTCGATCAGCTTGCGGTGGAAGACCGAGGTGACATCCTCGATCACGATATCGTCGATCCGAACCACCCCGCCATTCGCCCCCGTCAGGTCGATGCCGAAATGGCCATAGGCGGGCGCTGTCCCCCAGACCATGTTGCAACCCTGACGATTGCCAGACCCGATGATCGCCGAAATCGTCACGACCGCCCCGTAGCTGGTCAGGGCAACCTCGGTCCCGGCCTGCTGGACGCTTGCCACGTTCCCACCCGAACTGTTCGCCGCGTAGGCCGCGATCCGGACGGAGGGCAGACTGCCCGAGATCGCCTTCACCCGGGCCGTCACTCGCAGATAAATTCCCGGCAGAAACGGGATTTGCTGGAAGCAACGCAGTTTCTGAACGCTCTGGGTCTTCTGCAACTCAAGACAGCCGCCGAAATCCTGATCCGCCGGCACATAGGCCGCATTGGACTGGCCAGCATAGCTGCCCGAACCCGGCGTGCCATTTTCGCGCGACCACAAGCCAAGACCGGCGGAGAACGCCGGCGGCATAAGGACCAGACCATCGGTAATGGCAACGTTCATAAGCAAACTCCCCGCATGCGCCGGGCCATCCACGCCGGACGGCCCACCTGAGGGGAGTGCTAGTATTGGCCGGCTAACACCGCATTATCGCGGCGGTCGCCGGGCCTGTCCTTGGTGC
The DNA here is from genome assembly GCF_021491355.1 of Alitabrizicola rongguiensis. Classification (GTDB taxonomy): domain Bacteria; phylum Pseudomonadota; class Alphaproteobacteria; order Rhodobacterales; family Rhodobacteraceae; genus Aliitabrizicola; species Aliitabrizicola rongguiensis. The sequence goes on from NZ_JAKENF010000001.1 coordinate 163,985, forward strand.
AACGCTCTATCGACCGCGCCCGCCGCCGCCACCGCCGCCCAAACCGCCGCCGCCGCCACGCAGGCCACCACCGGCACCGATGGCACCGCCGTAGTTGGCGCGACCGGGATTGACGTTCGATCTCGCGAAGTCGAGGTTGTTCTGCTGCGATGTCGTACACGAGGCGCAGCCGTTTCCGATACCATAGGCGTCGGACGCGATGGCCCTGCGGTAATTGTCATCCTGCGGGTCGCCCTGCGGAGGCGTCGAGTTCACGCAGCCTGCAATACTCGTGACAACTGCAAGGGAAATCAAAAGTTTACGCATTACTTCGCCTCCCCTGCAGGCCGAACTGTCGCAAGCATGTCAGACAGTTCCTTCTCGTAGCGATCAAAATCTGCGCGCTCCCCGATGAACGCGACAACCGCAAGCTCATCCGGCTGGATCTGAACTGCAGCAAAAGCCAAATCGTACCACTTGCCTTCTCGCATGCCGGTCGCGGCCCAGATGCCTACCGGCAGGCCGTTGATCACGCGCTTGTCGGTATAGGTCACGTGCGACTTTGACATTAGTCGTCCGCGCAGGCCCTTCAGCTTGGCGCCGAATTCCTTGATCGTCGACGCATGGTCGGGCGACCAGGTGCCTACCCACATCGAATCCCCGGTATGCTTGGGACGGAGCGAATAGATAGGGGGCGTCTCGCTCATCCCGGCGGGGGCAGGGTCAAGCCGGTAGGTGCCCTTCCTCAACTTCCAGCCTTTCGGCGGATCGAACTGATAGACGGCTTCTCCACCCTTCGAATAGACCACTTCGGCAAGCGAAAGGCTGGTACTGGCCACGACCACCGCCAGCCCAATAAGTGCCACGCGCAGTATCCGCATCACGACTCCTCCCTCAGACCTGTGCTGACTCTACGCCCGAAGGCTTTCCGGAACAACGATCACGCAATGCGGCAGATTGGCTTTGCCTCTAGGCGCCGAGCCCCTCGTTCTTCAGCAGTTGGACGGCGTTGATACGCCAGCCGTCGGCTCCCGGGATCATCTGATAGTCCAGCAGATGGCTGCGACCGTCGGGATCGGTGACCATCACCCTCTGCCATAGTGCGCCAGCCACATCGCGTAGCTCCAGGAAACGGACATCTCCCGGTGACCACACCATTGGATAGCCGCGCTGTACCATCTGCCCGAAGTTTTCCGGTGTTCCGAACATCTGCTCGATCCCTGGCGAGGCATACTTGAATGCCCCCGAGACATCGCCGCGCCGGAACGCATCCATCTGTGACTCGATCGTTTGCTGAATCGCGGATGACTGATCGGCATCCTGCGCATGAAGCGCAGCCGGAACCATCATCGTCACCATCAACATCGCCGTGAGTCCGCGCATGTCCCACCTCGCCAGGTTTCTTTCACCCGAAAAAAACTAGGAGGAGAGGATTAGCGGGCAAGATGCTTGTGCGACATGTGCTCCGGCCCCACTATGGCAAGGTTCTTCTGGGATGTTCATGGCATACCGCTTCCTCAACACCGACACCGATCTGACCGTCGCCTTGCGCCGGATTGCGCAGTCCGAACTCGGCGCGGCGGTTGCACATCTCCGCGATGACAAACCTCCGCCCGCGTCCGGGGTGCATGACCTGCGCAAGCGCATCAAGAAGGTGCGTGGCCTCCTGCGCCTCCTGCGACCGGGCTTTGCCGAGTTCGATGCCGAGAACGCTGCCCTGCGGGACACGGCACAGGCCCTGTCTGGCCTCAGGGATGCCGAGGTCAGGCTCGCGACATTCGACCGCCTCGCAGGAAAACCCCGTCCCCGGAACCTGTCGAAACTGCACGATCACCTTTTGGCCGAGCGCGAGGCAGCCCATCACATCCATACCGACATCTCTCCCCCTCGCGCAGAGCTCACTGCGTTGATCCGGCGTGCCGCCGACTGGCGGATCGAGGGCAATGACCGTGAGGTGTTGCACCAGGGTCTGACCGCGACCCGCCGGGCCGGTATCGCAAGGATGAAGGCCGCGGCACGCCATCTCGGCGTCGAAGAGATCCACGACTGGCGCAAGCGGGCCAAGGACCTGTGGTATCAGTCCCGACTTCTCGCCCCACTCTGGCCGCAGATGCTCGATCCGCTTGCGGCCGCTCTCTCAGACCTTACCGAGGATTTGGGCGATCACCACGACATTGCCGTTCTGCGCGAGATGCTGCACTCGGTCCCGCCCGGCACGCTAAGCCCTGTGGCCATGGTTGATCTGCATACACGCGGAACCGAGACACAGGCCGAGATTGAAACGCGCGCTTTTGCGGCGGGCCGGCGCATATACGCCGGCAAACCTTCTGCAGTCGCCGATCAGTGGATCGACTGGTGGAAGGCCTGGCGCGGCTGATCAGGCAGGTGCCGCACCAGGATAAGCCGGTACGGACGGATCGAGCACAACCCAGGGCTGGCGGCTTTCCACGAAGATATGCGCCTCGGGCACGAACAGCGACGGGTCGTCCAGCGATCCCGATGTCAGTCCGATAACGTTGGCCGCAGCGCGGTACGAGTAGATCGTTGTGCCGCAGCGGGGGCAAAAGCCCCGCAGGATCGCGTCAGAAGACGGATGTTCAGCGACCGGGCCGGTGATCTCGACATCGCCGCGCCGGAACAGGAGCCGCGCATTGAAGGCGGCACCTATCGCCCGCTGGCACAGATGGCAATGGCAGACCCGTGAATTCACCACGGGCCCTTTCGCCACATAACTCACTGCCCCGCAGAGGCACCTGCCGGTGGTGTCGCTGCTCATGCCGCGAGGTCGCCGGCAAGTCCACGGTCAATCAGCGCCACGGTCTCGTCCACTCCGTAAAGCGCGACGAACCCGCCGAACCGCGGGCCCTCGGATGCGCCCAGCAGCACTTCGTAGAGCGCCTTGAACCAGTCGCGCAGCGGCTCGAATCCATGCTCCTTGCCAACGGCAAAGACCATCGACTGCAGCGCCTCGGCATCAAGCCCGCCGTCCCAGGCAACCAGCCGCGCCCGTAGATCCTCCATCGCCGCCCGCTCCTTGTCGGAAGGCTGGCGGAAGGTGCGCGTCGGTGCCACGAAGTCAGCGAAGTAGCGCACGGCAAAGCCCGCCGCTTGATCGAGCTGCGGGTTCGTCTCCGGACTCGCCTCGGGTGCATAGCGCTTGATGAAGCCCCAAAGCCCCTTGGCATCCTTCGCCCCGGCCACGCTGGCGAGGTTCAAAAGCATCGCAAATGGCACAACCATGTCCGAGGCCGGCGGTTCGCCATTGTGGATGTGCCAGACCGGGTTGTTGACCTGTCCGTCCACGTCCTGCGTCGGATAAGCGCGCAGTTGCTGGTGATACTCGTCCACCGCTTTCGGGATGACGTCCCACCACAGCCGCTTCGCTGTCTTCGGCTTCTGGTACATGAAGTAGGACAGGCTCTCGGTCGCGGCATAGGTCAGCCATTCGTCGATCGTCAGCCCGTTGCCTTTCGATTTCGAGATCTTCTGGCCCTGCTCGTCGAGGAACAGCTCGTAGGTGAAGTGGTTGGGTTTGCGGCCCCCCAGCACTTCGCAGATGCCGTCATAGATCGGCGTGTTGGTGGAATGGTCCTTGCCGTACATCTCGAAATCGACGCCAAGCGCGGCCCACCGCGCACCGAAATCCGGCTTCCACTGCAGCTTTACATGCCCGCCGGTGACCGGCAGCGTCCATTCCCGCCCGTCCTCGTCGTCGAAGGTCACGGTGCCGTTCTTCGCATCCACATGCTTGATCGGGACATAAAGGACACGGCCCGTCTCGGGATGGATCGGCAGGAAGCAGGAATAGGTCTGCTGACGCTCTTCCCGAAGCGAGGCCAGCATGATCTCCATGATCGCGTCATAGCGTTCCGCCGCCAGCCGCAGCGTGTCGTCGAACTGGCCCGACTTGTAGAACTCGGTCGCCGAGAAGAACTCGTATTCGAAGCCGAACGTGTCGAGGAACCGCCGCAGCATGGCGTTGTTGTGGTCGCCGAAGCTCTTGTACTGCCCGAAGGGATCGGGGACGCTCGTCAGCGGCCGCTGCAGGTTCTCGCGCAGCATCTCGGGATGGGGCACGTTGTCCGGCACCTTCCGCATCCCGTCCAGATCGTCCGAGAAACAGAACAGCCGCGTCGGGATGTCCGAGATGATCTCGAACGCCCGGCGGATCATCGTCGTCCGCGCCACTTCGCCGAAGGTGCCGATATGCGGCAGGCCAGACGGGCCATAGCCGGTCTCGAACAGGACATAGCCCTTTTCCGGGTCCTTCTTCTCATAGCGTTTGAGGATCGCGCGGGCCTCTTCGAACGGCCAGGCTTTCGATTTCATCGCGGCGTCACGCAGGGCAGACATCGGCAGATCCTCATTCCGCAAGCCAGACCCCATGCCCGCTGCGGATGGCGGTGTCCTATTGCCGCACCTCTGGCGCGTCAATATTCTCTGTCCCCAGATAGACCGAACCATTTCACCGCAAAGGATCGTCCCCGTGCCCGATACCCCCCCGTCCCTGACCCCGCAGGATGCGCTCGTCGCGCTGATGATCGCGGTTTCCTTCTCGGACGAGACGATCCGTACCTCGGAACTGGTCGCGATCACCCGCATCGTGAACCACATGCCGATCTTCGGCGGCTATGACTCGGATCGCATCCGCACCGTCGCCCAGACGGTCTTCGACCTGATGGAAGAGGAAGACGGCCTCGACGCCCTTTTCGGGCTGATCCGCGATGCCTTGCCCGAGCGACTCTATGAGACCGCCTATGCGCTGTCCTGCGATGTCGTGGCCGCCGATGGCCGCGCGCGCGACGTGGAGTTGCGGATGCTCGAAGAGGTCCGGGAAGAACTGAACATCGACCGCCTCCACGCAGCCGCCATCGAGCGTGGCGCTCGGGCGCGTCACATGATGGTCTGAACGGGCGCTCAGGCGCTCAAGACGGACCAGCGCTCGATCAGCTGCGATTCCATCACCCGCGACCGCGACGCCCAGGCCGATCCGCCGGGTGGGTCCTCGCGGAGTGCCAAAGGCAGCGCGTCGCGCCGGGCGACATCCGCCGAGTAGACGGCAAAGGCCAGCCGCCGCCCGGCGGGTGTCTGCACGAACCCGACCAGCCCCGAGGCAAAGTTCAGCGTGCCGGTCTTGGCCTGCACGGTCAGTGCCGGGTCTTTCGTCCCCTTCGCCGGCTGGCCCTCGAGCCCGCGCAACTTGAACGGCTTCATCAGCCCGACCAGTTGCCCGCCCGACGGCGCGGCCAGCGCCGCGACCATGTCTGCGGGCGCGACGCGGCTGTCCGGGCCAAGTCCGGAATGGTCCACGAAGGATCCCGATCGGCCAAACTTCGCATTGGCCCAGCCGCTCATCCGCCGCCCCGACTCCCGCAAGGTGCCCGCTTCCGGCCCGGAAGAGGACAGGCCAAGAACCTCGGCCGTCAGATTGGTCGAATACTTCAGCATTGACCGGATGACACTTGTAAGCTGCTCGCTCGATTGCCGCACAAGGATGGTCCCGGACGGGGCACCGCGCACCTCGCGCGGTTCGGGCAGCGTCAAACCCTGCGATTTGCAGAGCGCCCGGAACACGTCACCGGCATAGGCGCCCGGCTGGCGCACCGGAAGCCAGCGCGAGCCGGAATTGCCCAGCGCCGTCGCTGCCACCGTCCAGCTGTCGATCCCGCCCTTCTGATCGAAGGTAAAGAGTGGCTTGTCGCGGTTCACCACCTTCATCTGCGCCATCTGCACCGGCGGTACGAACCGGTCCGACCGCGCATCCATCGCCAACGACCAGCCATTGCCCTTTCGCTTCCATTCGAAATGGACGCGGTTGTAGTTCAGGTTCAGGCCCGAGATCGCAGGGTTGTACCCTACATAATCGGGCTGTTCCGGGTCGATCAGCGGCAGGTTCGGCAGCGCGCCGTCATCGACCAGGAAGCGCCCCGTCACACCGCGGACGCCCTTGGAACTCAGCGTTGCAGCCATCGCAGCCAGCATGTCGGTGGACAAGGTGGGATCGCCTGTCCCCGAAAGGACCAGATCACCCTGCACGATACCGCCCGCCACTGGACCGGTTGCCAACACCCGCGTCTCGAACTGGTGAGCGCCTCCAAGGCGGTCGAGCGCATAGAGCGTCGTGATTGCCTTGGCTGTCGAGGCCGGCGGCAAGACAAGGTCCGGATTGCGGGCATCGATCGTCTCGCCGGTCGTCGGATCGACGCACAGATATGCGACCTGGCCGCCCAGCCGCGCCGCCTGGATGATGTCGTCTGCCGCTGCCGCGACCGGCTTGGTCAGAACAGCCGGGGCACCCACCGTTCCGCCGGGCACTGGTCGGGGAACCGGACGGACAGAGGTCGTGGGGGCCTCAGCCAGCGCGGGTACGGCCACACCCGCCATCAGCGCGCCGAGAAGCCAGCGCCGGGAAACGTCAGAGTCGGTCTTTGTCATGGCGCGGACCCTAGTCCACCGCCCACCCCGGCATCAAGCCGCGCCTAGCGCCGCCACTCGCCCCGGGCACGGATTTGTGAAGACGACAAGTCGCTCTGCGGCATCAGGGCAAAGGCCCAGGCCGGAGGCGCCGACCGCGCGAGTTGCCCGGCCTCGACCCGCGCTGCCGGAAAAACCCTCGCCGCCACCGAAAGCTGCGCCCGGATGTTGCTGCCCGGCCGCGCCAGCACTCCGACAGGCGCCAGTGCAAGGATCCGCTGCCACCGATCCCATCGGTGGAATTGCGCCAGGTTGTCCGCCCCCATGAGCCACACAAAGCGCACGCCGGGATAAAGCGCTGTCAACCGCTCCAGCGTTTCGGCCGTGTAGCGCGTGCCAATCTTCTCCTCGATCCCCGTGATGACCACGCGGGGGTCCCGCATCACCGTTCGCGCCCGCGCGATCCGGGCCGCAAGCGGCGCCGGCCCCTCGGTCTTCAGAGGGTTTCCCGGCGACACCAGCCACCAGACGCGATCAAGGCCGAAGCGCTTGAGAGCCTCGCGGGTGATATGCACATGCCCCTCATGCGCAGGATCGAACGACCCGCCCAGAAGGCCGATCACCATGCCTGACGGCGCTATCGGGAATCCTTGACGCACCACGCCCCCTTTGCATCGGGACAGACTGCCGACAAGCGTCGCCGCGTCAAGGACTTGCGCAGCATTCCTGCTTGCCGGAAGCAAGAGATCGGCTAGGCTCAGTGAATGGACCATTCCGTCACCATAGCCATGGTGGACCCGGAAGACCCACGGGCCCGGGATTGTCTGGCGGCATATTTCCGACTGTTGACCGAGCGGATCCCGGGCATTTCGGTCGGCCATGTGCCAAATCCAGACCCCGAAGCCTCGTCATTCCGGCCGCCAAAGGGTGCATTCCTTCTGGCCCTGCGCGACAGGGAGGTCCTCGCCTGCGTCTCGGTAAAGACGGTCAACACCGAGACCGGCGAGGTCAAGCGCCTTTGGGTTGCACCAGGCGCGCGGGGAATGGGCCTTGCCCGGCGGATGATGGAGGCGATAGAGGCCGAGGCCCGCGCTCTGGACCTCGCGCGTCTTCGTCTCGACACGAACGAGAACCTGCCCGAGGCGATCGCGCTCTACCGCAAGACCGGCTGGACCGAGGTCGCGCCCTTCACCGACTTCCCCGCGACCCACTGGTTTGCCAAGGACATCTGATGCGGCCCGTTGCAGATCGCGCCCCGCGCCGGTAGAAGCCCCTCCAACCCCTGAATTCACGGAGCGGACGCGATGGCCAGCTATCAGTATGTCTACCACATGGATCACGTCTCCAAGACCTATCCGGGCGGCAAGAAGTGCTTCGAGGACATCAGCCTGAACTTCCTGCCCGGCGTGAAGATCGGCGTCGTGGGCGTGAACGGCGCAGGGAAATCCACGCTCCTGCGCATCATGTCCGGCCAGGACAAGGATTTCAAAGGCGAGGCCTGGGCCGCCAAGGGCGCCAAGGTCGGCTACCTGCCGCAGGAGCCGTGGCTTGACCCGAACCTCGACGTGAAGGGCAACGTCATGCTCGGCGTCGCCGACAAGACCGCGATCCTGGAGCGCTACAACGAACTCGCCATGAACTACTCGGACGAGACCGCCGAGGAGATGGCCCAGCTGCAGGACCAGATCGACGCCCAGAACCTGTGGGAACTCGAGGCGACCGTGGGCGTGGCGATGGACGCGCTCCGCTGCCCGCCCGACGATGCCGATGTGACGACCCTTTCGGGTGGCGAGCGCCGCCGCGTCGCGCTCTGCAAGCTGCTGCTTGAAGCCCCCGACATGCTGCTCCTCGACGAACCGACCAACCACCTCGACGCCGAGTCCATCGCCTGGCTGCAGAAGCACCTGATCGACTACAAGGGCACGATCCTGATCGTGACCCATGACCGCTACTTCCTCGACGACATCACCGGCTGGATCCTCGAACTCGACCGCGGCCGCGGCATCCCCTACGAGGGCAACTACTCGGCCTGGCTCGACCAGAAGGCCAAGCGGATGCAGCAGGAAGCGCGCGAGGACAAGGCCAAGCAGAAGGCGCTCGAGAAGGAACTCGAATGGATCCGCGCCGGCGCCAAGGCGCGGCAGGCCAAGTCCAAGGCACGGATCCAGAAATACAACGAGATGGCCGGCCAGACCGTGCGCGAACGCGCCACGACCGCGCAGATCATCATCCCGAACGGCGAACGCCTCGGCAACAAGGTGATCGAGGTCCAGGGCCTGAAGAAGCACATGGGCGACAAGCTCCTGATCGAGGATCTGTCCTTCACCGTGCCGCCGGGGGCCATCGTCGGCATCATCGGCCCGAACGGCGCCGGCAAGTCGACGCTGTTCCGCATGATCACCGGGCAGGAGCCGCCGGACGAAGGCACCATCACCCTCGGCGACACCGTGAAGCTCGCCTATGTCGACCAGTCGCGCGACGCGCTCGACCCCAACAAGACCGCCTGGGAGGAAATCTCGGGCGGGGCCGAGGTCATCCACCTTGGCGATTTCGACATGAACAGCCGGGTTTACGCGGGGGCCTTCAACTTCAAGGGCACCGACCAGCAGAAAAAGGTCGGCCTCCTGTCAGGCGGCGAGCGCAACCGCGTCCACATGGCCAAGCTCCTGCGCTCGGGCGGCAACGTCCTGCTCCTCGACGAACCGACCAACGACCTCGACGTCGAAACCCTGCAGGCGCTGGAAGCCGCCATCGAGGACTTCGCCGGCTGCGTGCTGGTCATCAGCCACGACCGCTTCTTCCTCGACCGCCTCTGCACGCATATCCTGGCTTTCGAGGGCGACGCGCATGTGGAATGGTTCGAGGGGAACTTCGAGGCCTACGAGGAAGACAAGGTCCGCCGTCTGGGACCGGACTCGATCGAGCCGAAGCGGGTGAAGTACAAGCGGTTCTCGCGGTAAGTGCCGCAGGCAACTGCGGCGGCATTCCCTCTTAAACCGGCTGGGTGCGCGCGGAGGCGCGCCTGGCCGGGGGCCCTCCCCTTGATAAGGACCTGCTAGCGTCCCAAGCTATCGCTTGGGCGGATGCGGTTGTTCGTTCGATGGCTCGCGAATTCAGGAGATGAACAAATGGAAGCGCCTGAACGCACCCAGTTGCTGCAAATCCTAGCGGACCGCTTCACCGCCAACCGGGCCCGCCACCCCGGCATCGACTGGGCGGCGGTCGAGGCGCGGCTCCACGCCCATCCGGAGAAGCTCGCCACGCTTTCACTGATGGAACAGACCGGCGGCGAGCCCGATGTGATCGGCCTCGACGCGGCCACCGGGCAGGTGATCTTCTGCGACTGTTCCCCCGAAAGTCCGGCCGGCCGGCGCAGCCTCTGCTTCGACCGCGCCGCCCTCGACGCCCGCAGGGAGAACAAGCCCACCGGCTGCGCGACCGAGCGCGCGGCCGAGATCGGCATCACGCTGCTCGATGAAGACCAGTACCGCGCCCTGCAGAGCCTCGGCGCCTTCGACCGCAAGACCTCAAGCTGGGTCCAGACGCCGGACCGCATCCGCAAGCTCGGTGGCGCGCTGTTCTGCGACCAGCGCTACGATACGGTCTTCACCTATCATAACGGCGCGGATTCCTACTATGCGGCGCGTGGGTTCCGCGGGCGGCTTCTCGTCTGACCTGCGCAAGATTTGTTTCGAGCGCGGCGAAGGGCGGGGGCGACATTCTGACGGTCAGAACTTCCCCTCCTTTCCGATTGAACAGAGATGCCATAGGGTTTGACCATTGGCGCCAAGGGTCTGGCAGATCAAGAAAGCGGGTGTTCGCAATGGCGTGGCTCATCCTGTCAGAAGACGGCCCCGATGGCCCCCGCCTTCGCGCCGACGCCGAACTGATGGCGGCCCACTGGGCCTATGAGCTTTCGATACAAGACCGGATTCTCGCCGCCGGCAGTCTTCGCTCGGACGACGGCGAGACAAAGACCGGCAGCCTGCTGATCGTCGATGCATCCAGCCGTAAAGAGGCGATGGCGCTCATCTCGGCAGATCCCGCCACGAAGGCCGGGCTGCGCGGCCGGGTCACCATCCGCTATTGGAACCCGGCCATCCTGAACCGCGCCGAAGTCTGATAGCTCCGACGAATCGGCCGCGCTCTAGGCAGTGACCTCACGCAGTTCGGACGACCCATTGTGGCCGCCCGCAGGCCGCCGTGACACGCCACCGCGATCCGATCGCCGGCGACGAGCCCGGCACGCTGAACCGAACGGGCGCCGACGGCATCAAAAACGGATTGTTCACGAATCTTCGGCTTCCGGGATTGTGAAATTTGCGTAACTAATTTGTGACCAAATTGTGTCATGAGCCCCAAAGTGCGAATCCTTTCCAAGTTCCGCGATACCCTGTCCGACCTCCGCGAGCGCGTTGCCCATGACCTTTTGGTCTTGAGCGGAGTTGGCACACCGCTTTCGTTCAGCGCCATGGTTCGCGCCCGGCAGACCCGCTGGCGGCGGGGCAAGTACCGCCCACTTGCACGGTTATTCACCAGCAAGGTCGAGGGTGCCGAACTGGTCCGGAACCTGGGGTTCAGCATACCGGAAACCCTGCATTGGCTGCCCCGTGCCGAGAAGCTTCGGGATGTCGAACTGCCGGCGAATTACGTCTTGAAGCCTGAGCGCGGCCATTCCAGCCGGGGCGTGTTCATCATGCGTGATGGCGTCAACCAGTTCGGCGGGGAACGGCTGGATGTCGAGGCGCTCATCGCGCGGGCGTCAGAGGCAACGGATGGTGCCTATCTTGTCGAGGAGTTGCTCACTAACTTCGACGGAAATCCAGGAATTCCTTATGATTACAAGTTTTTCTGCTTCGGGGCGAAAGTCGTCGCGATCCAGGTGATTGACCGCAACGGCGCCGAAGTAGGTGAGATGAAGCGATCCTGGAGCCTGGGTCCAGACTGGCGGCCGCTTCCCTTCCACCTGCACCGCTCAGGCCGGTCCGATTGCGGCCCCGCGCCTGTTCCGCCTTTCGCGGACGAAATGGTTGCGATGGCCTCGGCGATCGGTGCCGAGATCGGGGTGTTCATGCGCATTGACCTTTTTGCGACAACCCGTGGGCCGGTCTTCGGAGAATTCGAGCCCTTCAGCCATCGCAACTACACATCTCAGGCAAATACCTGGCTCGGATCCTTCTGGAAGGGGCTCGAAGGCGGGCCGGTCAGGAAGACGCGGGTCCCTGCACTTCGGCCTCCCCACCTTGGCGCGCAGGCCAAGGGTTTTGCCGTCGGTCGCGATCAAGTGACGAGTTGATTGCGCTCTACTCCAGTTCGCAAGGACCGGCGCTTCTGCTCAGGTGCTGTTCGGGTGCCCTTGCCTAGGCCCGGGGAGTGGGTCTAGGCAAGGGCAGACCGACGCCAAAGAGTGACCGATGTCCGATACCCTTAGCGCCACCGTTGAACCCCTTGTCGAAACGGTCGGGGTCGCGGTTTCAAACGATCTGGCAAATCCTTCGCCGCTGACCGAGATAAGCCTTGCTGTTCCCGGCGTGGTTCTGGTGATCGGCTTGCACGGCTGGTTCCTGGGGCGCATCTCGCGCCGCTTTGCTCAGTCCTTCAAGAAGGTAGACAGCCATACCCCCCATTGGCGTGTGAATCTGCTCATGGGGTTGACGGTCGCAGCCCTCGCCAGCGCCCATCTGATCGAGACCTTCATCTGGGTCGTCCCGATCTGGTATCTTGGTCTGACGGACACCTTCCGTCACGCCTACAGCTTTACGCTCGAACAATACACAACACTAGGTGCCGGAACCGTAACGCTCCCTCCGGGGTGGAGTCTGCTCGGGCCATTGATCGCGATATCCGGGCTGTTCACCTTCGGATGGACAGGGTCTGTCCTTGTCTATGTCATGGGCGAGTTGTCGAAATGGCACGGCAACGACGACAAGTAACCTCGCGCGTGCCCATCGCAGATTGCCGTCAGGTCAGAACACACTCATCACGTCGTACATGACTGGCTCGAAGCGGGAACAGAGCGCCGAGATCTTTCGGTTGCGTTCACGCATTTCAGGTGTGCGGAGCATCGCCATGAAATCCTCGCGCCGCCGCCATTTCGAGTAATTGGCGATGCGGGTCTGCGCATCGTTCATGTGCAACCCGGCGCCGAGAAACCCGGGCTGATGGCGGATGAACTCCGAATAGGCCGATTGCAGCGCCTCCATCAGATCTGCTGCCGTGCCTGGCGTCATCTCGAAGGTCGTGATGACGGTCTGGCCATCGAATGATGTCGAGATCTCCGGCATTCCCTCCTCCTTCGGGTCGATCAGACCTTCTTCACAAGTCGTACCAGAGCAAGGAAAATCACGGCGCCAATGGTCGAATGGATGATCGAACTGAATACGCCCCCCGGGCCGCCGAAGCCAAGACGGGGCAGGACGAACCCGGCAACCAGCGCGCCGACGATGCCGACGACAATGTTGCCGATCACCCCAAACCCATAGCCCGCGACGATCTTGCCAGCCAGCCAGCCGGCGATCGCCCCGACGATCAGCATGGCGAAGACGCTTTCGACACCCATCTTGATTCCCCTCTGTTTGCTTTGAACTTACGGTGGAACCTCTGACACCAGAAGTCATTTCCGCGACGTCCTTGCATCCCTGACGCCAGTTGGCCAGTCTCTTGCGGACCGGGAGGAGCCTGTCATGCCAAGCGAAGAGATCGATACCAACCGTCTGGCTGACCTGCTGGCCAAGCGGGCAAGGTCGGGGCGGGTGATCGCCGCCATCGCCGGCGCGCCGGGGTCAGGCAAGTCGACTTTGGCAGAAGCCCTGGTAGAGACCTTGAACGCGGGTCAGCCCGATTGCGCGGCTGTGCTGCCGATGGACGGGTTTCACTATGACGACCTCTACCTCGTGCCTGCGGGCCTGCGCCCGCGAAAGGGCGCGCCCGAGACCTTTGACGTTGGCGGGTTCGCCCATGTGCTGAAGCGGCTGCGGTCCCGGGACGAGGCCTTTGTCGCCGTGCCTGTTTTTGACCGGTCCATCGAAATCGCAAGGTCCGGAGCGCGGCTGATCCCGGCCGAGGTGCCCATCATTGTGGCCGAGGGCAATTACCTCCTGCTCGACCGCAGTCCCTGGTCAGACCTGCGCCCGCTCTTCGACGTCACGGTGATGGTCGATGTGCCGGAGGAGATCCTGCGCAAACGGCTGACGGCGCGCTGGCAGGGCTACGGCCTGTCAGAGGCCGAGATCGCCTGGAAGCTTGATGGCAATGACCTGCCGAACGGGCGATTGATCCAAGCGGAGAGCGCCCTGGCAGATTACCGCATCCTGTCGGAGTGAGCGCTTGCGTCAGCGGCCCTATGCCCTAGCTTTCGCAGGCCGCGTCATCAACTTGGAAACACCCCAATGCGACTGCTGATCGTCCCCTTGCTTCTTCTGCCAGCCACGCTCGCCGGGGCCTCCACGGGTGACGCCTGGGATGAATTCCGCGACAATGTCAGGACGGCTTGCCGAGCCCTTGTCCCCGACACGCCGGGCGTGACGGTCGAGGTCAATCCATTCGGGTCCGAACACTACGGCGTCGCCATCGTTACGGTTGACGACGGGGCCGGTACGGACCGCATGATCTGCATCTACGACAAGGCAAGCCACGCTGCCGAGCTGTCCTCCCCTTTCGCCGAGTAGCACGATGTCCGATACACCGCCCCCCGCCAGACCGCCGTCGCGCTTTCTTGACGCGGACCACCCGTTCTTCCGTCCTGCCTGGCGCCGATGGGCGACGGCGCTCGTCCCTCTCGGCTGGGGAGCGATGGAGCTGGCGACGGGCAGCCCCGGCTGGGCGGTGATGTTCGGCGCGGCCGGGGCCTATGCCCTCTGGGTGCTGGTCATCCGGGGGCCGTCGACGCCCGCCGGATAGAGCAGCGCGAGGATCTCGTCGGCCAGCACCTCGACCTCGACCGAGGCCGGCGACTTGCCGAATTCCTGTGCGCCAAGGCCCTGCCCGAGCGTTTCGGCGAAAACGACGCGCTGGCCAAAGCGCGACTCGGCCACTTCGGCCTCGAGATTCGCCGCCGCAGCCGCAACTTCCTCGCCCAGGCGTGTCCCGGATTTAGTCCGGTTCAGAACGATCGTCGCCCGCTTGCGTTCACGTGCTGCCAGATCGAGTACACCGTCGGTCGCCCAGAGGTCGACATGGCTTGCCGCCACAGGGATGAGTACAAGATCGGCCTCGCGCAGGGCGGGGCGCAGATCGGCATCGACCTTGGGCGGGGTGTCCACGATCACCACGTCATTGGTCTTGCGCAGCTTTTCGCATTCGTAGGACACACCCCAGGCCGAGGCAGTGGAGAGGTCCATCCCCGGCTCGCCCAGCCTTTCGCGGCGGGTCAGGAACCAGCGCCCGAGGCTGCCCTGGGGGTCGGTGTCGAGAAGCGCAACCGTCATCCCCCGCCGGGTGAAGGCCACGGCGAGGTTCACGGCGAGCGTCGTCTTGCCCGATCCGCCCTTCTGCTGCGCGATGGTGATGACCTTGCCCGCCATGCGTCTGACCTCCTATGCCGCATTGCAGCATAGACTACGGCGCGCCGGAATGCACCCGGGATGCGACGATCTGGCCGGATTTGTTGAGGGCCTGCGATCAGGGGCAGTCGAGCCGTCCGCGCATCACCCCGGAATCGCCGGTGACCGAGGCGGCGACGGGCTCGCAACCCGTGGCCTGCGCCACGGCTGACAGCATCGCCGCCCGCGCGGCGTCGTGGCCGCCATGGGCGACCCGGTCCAGGCGGATCGCCTCGAAGGCCGGCCCCTTCCGATAGACGGCATAGGTCTTGCCGGCGACGCGCATCTCGGCCCGGTCGGCCCCGATCATCCGCGGCGAGGGGCTGTCGCAGGCTGCCAGACACAGAAGCAGGACCAGATACCGCATGGCGATGCCCCTCCCCCGAGACCGGCCAAGGGTGGCGGTGAACTGGTTAACCTGCGGTTAATCGGCGCGGCAGGCCCCCTGCCCCTCGCCGTGGCCTCGCGATCTCTGCTAGCATCCGGGTCTCATCCGGGGAGGCGAGATGAAACCGAAATCGATCCGCGAGGTTCTGGCAGGGCGCGAACTGGCCCAGGTCGAGACCGGCCAGAGCGTCGGCGAGGCGGCGCGCGTGCTGGACCGGCTGAATGTGGGCACGGTGGTGGTGCTGTCGGGCGGGCGCCTGTCGGGCATCCTGAGCGAGCGCGACATCATCCGCAAATGCGTGGCGCAGGGGCTGTCGCCCGAGACGACGCCGGTCGACAGGGTGATGACCGCCGGCCCGCATTGCGTTGGCATCGACGACGGGTTGGCCGAGGCGTTCCACATCATGCGCGACGGCGGCTTTCGCCATGTACCGGTGGTCGAGGGCGACCGGGTCGTCGGCCTGATCTCGATCCGCGACATCCCGACCGAATACCGCGCCATGCTGGAGCAGTTTGAGGCTTTCCGCTCCGGCGCCGACTGACCGTTCAGAAGACCCCGCGATAGCCCTGGATCAGCGCCCGCACCTCGGGCGTGATGTCATGCACCCTCGGCGCGCCGATCCGGCGCACCTGCCGCGAGGCGCGGGCCAGGCGCAGGCCGATCCGGCGGCGCGAGCGGCGGAGAAGGATGGGGAGTCTCGTGGCGGACATGGGCGCCTCCCTCACAAGGTTCCGGGAAGCGTGGCAGGGTTGTGCGACAGGGGTGTGAAGGGTGAGGCGCGACCCCGGCCCTTGCCGGGGTGAAAACGGTCCAGTGGACCGTTTTCAGCGCCGAGCGCCCGATCCGCAAGGATCGGGCCGGGTGGGGTTCTCCGCTTGTCCCGTGGCTAGGCTCAGGTCGCGCCGGACCGCCGGGTGGGCGCGAACGCGCCCGCCCGAGGGGGGTGAGGGGCGCCCCGACGATCTTCCAGTGGAAGATCGTCAGCCCCGAACGCACGCCACGCAAGCGGCGGGCCGGGAGACGGGCGCGGCCTGATTTGACTGGGGTCAAATCAGGCAGGTGCATGAAGGGCGATGTTGGGAGTTCTTGGATCAGGTGGGGTGAGCATTCCTTGCTCACCTACGGCTTGCTTGTTGAAAACGTGAACTCCCCGCAGCTAGGATCAAGTGACCATGGAGAGGACCCGAATGCACTATGGTTTCTGCTGTACGTTTCCATTCGCTATTTTCTGCGAGTTAGATGCTATCAAATGGACCGTCTGCGACATCAAATTTGAAGATGTACGCTTGAGAATCTCGCCGCCCTTTCGCAGCGAATCATATCTACGCCGTGGCTCTCCGGATTTTGACTATTGGAGTTCTCCAATACTGAAGGAAAGAAGCGCCAAGACCCCCGAGCAGTACTCCCGGCCATTTTCTGTGTACCCAACACTAACTCAAGACGTGCACGGAAAGACGAAAGCAACTGTTGTCGTAAGAGATGATGCAAGATTTGAATCTCTTCCACTTAATTCAATTCAGTTCGATATTTTCACCACTGATGAAAATGAAGCGCATGCACTGTTTGAAAAAGTGAAATCAAGGGGATTAAGAAATATCAAGAGAGGCAGCCATCAATACTGGATACTTCAAAACCCTAGCTACTTTGAGAGTGATCTGAAGTCCACCTTTTGCGCAGACGAGAACTACACTATTCACGAGCCTCCATGGAGTAGCACTTTTATCGTTACTCCATCAAAGTTAAGTAAACCCATATCGCATGAACTATGGCAAAAATCTTGGATAGATGCATCAACTTCACAACCTATAGATTGGCTCGATTATCTCTTAGAGGCGGAGCACTACTCAGCATCGAAAGAGAAGGAAAAATCTCTTATGCAACTTGCGTTGTCACTTGAACTTCTAAAGTCAGACCTTTGGGAGGCATTGAATCAGGCTGGAAAATGCTCTCGACGAGAGATGCGCAAAGCTCAAGATAGTACGCAGGAAATCTACCACTACTTCGCCGACAATCTTTACTCTGCCTGTGGCGACAGCATAGAGCGCTTCGATCGAGATTCATTCGCTTCGATAAAGCAGATTTGGATGTTGCGCGGCCTAATCGCCCATGGCCGCGCAGAACGAGTCAGCAGTATGGTTGGCCAGCGTCTAGATGACATTGACTTTGAGACACTTATCGAGGGCGTACTAGGAGCCGCTTATTTTGTGGAGCATGTACGCCGAAGCTTATGAATCCATCTTCAGCGCATTGATGAACGCCTGCTGCGGGATCTCGACCTTCCCGAACTGGCGCATCCGCTTCTTGCCCTCTTTCTGCTTGTCCAGCAGCTTGCGCTTCCGGGTGGCGTCGCCGCCGTAGCACTTGGCCGTCACGTCCTTGCGCATGGCGGAAATCGTCTCGCGCGCGATCACGCGACCGCCGATGGCCGCCTGGATCGGGATCTTGAACATGTGGCGGGGGATCAGTTCCTTGAGCTTCTCGACCATCGCCCGGCCGCGCAGCTCGGCGCGGGCGCGGTGGACCATCATCGACAGGGCATCGACCGGCTCGTCGTTGACCAACACCGACATCTTCACCAGGTCGTCCTCGCGATAGCCGGTGATCTGGTAGTCGAAGCTCGCATATCCCTTGGTGACCGATTTCAGCCGGTCGTAGAAATCGAAGACCACCTCGTTCAGCGGCAGGTCGTATTCGACCATCGCGCGGTTGCCGGCATAGGTCAGGTTCAGCTGGATGCCGCGCCGGTCCTGGCAGAGCTTCAGGATGTCGCCCAGGTATTCATCGGGCACCATGATCGTCGCCTTGATGCGCGGCTCTTCCAGGTGGTCGACATGGGTCAGGTCGGGCATGTCGGCGGGGTTGTGCAGCTCCATCATCGAGCCGTCGCGCATGTAGATGTGGTAGACCACGGAGGGCGCGGTGGTGATGAGGTCGAGGTCATATTCCCGCTCCAGCCGGTCGCGGACCACCTCGAGGTGCAGAAGGCCAAGGAAGCCGCAGCGGAAGCCGAAGCCGAGCGCGGCCGAGGTTTCCATCTCGTAGCTGAAGGAGGCGTCGTTGAGCGCGAGCTTCTCGATGGCGTCGCGCAAAGCCTCGAAGTCGTTGGCATCGACCGGGAAGAGGCCGCAGAACACCACCGGCTGCGCCGGCTTGAAGCCCGGCAGCGGCTGGTCGCAGGGTTTCTTCTCATGGGTGATGGTGTCGCCGACGCGGGTGTCGCGGACCTGCTTGATCGAGGCGGTCAGCACGCCGATCTCGCCCGGCCCCAGTTCGGCGATGTCGACCATCTGCGGCTTCAGCACGGCGAGCTTGTCGATCCCGTAGATCGCGCCGGTCTGCATCATGCGGATGCGGTCGCCCTTCCTGATGACGCCGTCCATCACCCGGATCATGACGACAACGCCGAGATAGGCGTCATACCAGCTGTCCACCAGCATCGCCTTCAGCGGCGCATTCCGGTCGCCCTTGGGCGCCGGCAAGCGATGCACGATCGCCTCCAGCACGTCAGGGATGCCGAGGCCCGACTTGGCCGAGATCAGCACGGCATCCGAGGCATCAAGGCCGATCACATCCTCGATCTGCGCGCGCACGCGGTCGGGCTCGGCCGCCGGCAGGTCGATCTTGTTCAGGACCGGCACGATCTCGTGCCCCGCATCGATCGCCTGATAGACGTTGGCGAGCGTCTGCGCCTCGACCCCCTGGGAGGCGTCAACGACGAGAAGCGAGCCTTCGACGGCGCGCATCGACCGGCTGACCTCATAGGCGAAGTCCACGTGGCCGGGCGTGTCGATCAGGTTCAGCACGTAATGCTGGCCATCCTTCGCCTTGTAGTCGAGGCGCACGGTGTTGGCCTTGATGGTGATGCCCCGCTCGCGCTCGATATCCATGCTGTCGAGCAACTGCGCCTTCATGTCGCGGTCGGCCACGGTGCCGGTCGACTGGATCAGGCGGTCGGCCAGCGTGGATTTGCCGTGGTCGATATGGGCCACGATCGAGAAGTTGCGGATGTGCGAAAGCTGGGTCATGCGCGGCTTATGGCAGGTTTTATTGGGCGGTCAAGCAAGCGGATGTGCGCGGAAATCCGCCGCCCGGCAAGGGGTCAGACCCGCGTCCGCGCCCCCCGGATCGGCAGGAACTTGCCAGTCGGGGCCGCGGGTTGAAGTTTTTCCGCCGAATCGGCATACTGCGTGGCAGAAAAATCGCAGGTTCAGCTGCGGAAACCACGAGGCAGAGCAGATGACGTCTTTGATCCGTGTTGCGGTTATGGCCGCGCTTTTCCTTCCCCTTGCATCCGGCATCGCTCTTGCCGGTGGACCGATCGAGAAGGCTTGCAACCGGTCCGATCGTAACGGTGCGACCCGCAGCATGTGCAGCTGCATCCAGCAGGCCGCCGACCAGACCTTGAGCAACGCCGACCAGCGCCGCGCGGCCAGCTTCTTCGAGGACCCGGACAAGGCGCAGGACGTGCGGCTGTCCACCCGGTCCTCCGACGATGCGTTCTGGGACCGTTACCGGAATTTCACCAACGCCGCCTCGTCCTACTGCGCCGGCTGAGACAGGCGGCGGATCAAGGCGCGGCAGCCGTCCTCGATCAGGTCGAGCGCCCCGTCGAAATCGCCAGAGTACCAGGGGTCCGGCACGTCCATTGACTTGGCGCCGGGCCTTTCTGCATCAAGCAGGCTGCCGAACAGCAGAAGCTCGGCCGTCGCCCGTGCCGGGCGACGCTCCTCGGCCCCGCGCAGGTTGGAGCGATCCATGGCAAGGATAAGATCGAAGCGGCTGAAATCCTCGGCCGCCAGCTGACGCGCCCGCAGGGCCGTCAGGTCGTATCCCCGCTGCGCCGCCGCGGCAATGGCGCGGCGGTCGGGTGGTTCGCCTGCGTGCCAGTTCCCTGTCCCGCAACTGTCGACGGTCAGGTCGAGCCCGGCCGCATCCGCCATGTGGCGCAGGACCGCTTCGGCGGTGGGCGACCGGCAGATGTTGCCAAGGCAGAGGAACAGGATGCGGGCCATCTCAGCGGAAGGCCGGTCCATGCGCCCAGAGCGTCAGCGACCAGCGCTCGCCGGCGGTCACGGGCGTGACGCGGTGCAGCACGAAGCTCGGGAAGACGGTGGCGGTGCCACAGTCCCGCGGGGCGGCGTGGATGTTGCTGTCCGGGCGGAGTTCGAGCGTGCCGCCCTCATAGCTATCCGGATCGGACAGTTGCAGAACGATGGTCAGCTTTCGCTTCGCCGCCCAGTTTCCGGCGCCGATGTCCGAATGCCAGTCGAAATGTCCCTCTCGCTCGGACCCGTAGCGGGCGATCTGCGCGCTTTCGCCGAAATCGGTGAGGTCGAAACCATAGCCGTCTCGGTTGGCGCGCGCGACGAGGCCGATCAGCCTGTCCATCACCCAGGCGCCGCCTTCGAGATCGTCGAGCCAGGCAATGTCGGCCCGGCGGATGCCATGCCGGGTCGTGCCACCGACCAGACCAGCATCGCGCAACTGCGCGGCTCGGGCCAGCGCGACGACATTCTCGCATTCGGACGGCGAGAGGGCGGCAGGCAAGGTCAGGAAAGGCGGCATTCCAGGGTCCGGCAAAGGAAAAGGCCCCGCCAAGTGGCAGGGCCCATCACTGTCCGTCAAGGCCGGAAAAGGATCAGGCGGCCGCTTGGGCCTTCTCGATCTCTTTCTTGATCTTCAGGGCGCGATCCGACAGCTCGTCATCCTTCGCCTTGACGAGGAAGGCGTCGAGGCCGCCGCGGTGATCGACGGTGCGGAGCGCCGCAGCCGACACGCGGAACTGGAACGACTGGCCCAGAACGTCGGAGATCAGGGTCACATCATTCAGGTTCGGCAGGAAGCGCCGGCGGGTCTTGTTGTTGGCGTGGCTCACCTTGTTCCCGGTGATCGGGCCCTTGCCACTCAGTTCGCAAACGCGCGACATCGGTCTTATCCTTGTTCTGAACCGGCAGGGCTGGTCTGCCGAAGTCTTCCGTCAAGCGGACAGACCACCCCAAAGAGGTGCGCCCGCAATTCCATCGGGGCCGTTTAGGGGCAAAGCGCGGCGGCGTCAAGCGATTCACCCCCCGGTTTTCCGCGGGACGCACCGAAAGAAGGGGGCTTTCCGCCCCCTCTGTCCCTGTGGGACATTCACCCCCGAGGGTATTTCAGCCAAGAAGAAACTGGGCTCAGGCGGATTTCAGGGCCGCAAGGAATCGCTCGGCCGCAGATTCGGGGGTGAGCTGTCGCCCGGCGACCTCGGCCCCTAACTTGTCGAGTGCGGCGCGCGCCTTTGTCGTTTCGAGCACTGCAAGAAGACCGGCGCGCACTTCGGCCTCGAACCAGTGTCGGGCCTGCGCCGCGCGGCGCGCCTGCCAGTGTCCGCTCTCGCGGCGCCAGCGGGCGAGGGTCTGCATCTCGGTCCATGCCGCGTCCAGGCCCGACCGCTCGACGGCCGAAACGGTCATCGCCTTGGGAAAATCCGGCGGGTCCTGCGGGCGGTGGCGAAGCAGACGCAAAGCCCCGGCATAATCGGCGCAAGTGCGGATCGCAGCCGGCTTCAGATCACCATCGGCCTTGTTGACCAGAATCAGGTCGGCCATTTCCATGATCCCGCGCTTGACGCCCTGCAACTCGTCCCCGCCCGCCGGAGCCAGCAGCAGCAGGAACAGGTCGCACAACTCGGCCACCATGGTTTCCGACTGACCGACGCCGACCGTCTCGATCAGGATCACGTCAAAGCCGGCTGCCTCGCAGATCGCCACCGCTTCCCGCGTGCGGCGGGCGACGCCGCCCAGATGGCTTTGGCTGGGCGAGGGCCGGATGAAGGCGCGCGGGTCACGGGACAGATGCTCCATCCGTGTCTTGTCGCCGAGGATCGAACCACCCGATCGTGCCGAGGAAGGATCGACCGCCAGAACGGCCACCCGCAGCCCCTGCCCCGTCAGCATCAGGCCGAAGCTCTCGATAAAGCTCGACTTGCCCACCCCCGGTGTGCCCGACAGACCGATGCGCAGCGCCTCACGCCCCGCGCCGCGCAGGATGTCGATCAGGAGAACCGCCTGCGCCCGGTGATCCGCCCGGGCGCTTTCCACCAGCGTGATCGCACGGGCCAGCGCCCGTCGATCGCCGGCGATCACGCGACTGGCAAGATCCGACACATCCATGGGCACCCTCCGGCGAAGTTCCGCCTGACAAGCACCGTCCCACACCGAATTGTCAACGCCGGCGGGGCTGCCCCTGTCACAAAGCCGCGCTAGGCTTCAGTCAACCACGGGAGAGTCCGATGCGTTCACTGCTTCTCGCAAGCGCCCTTGCCTTGTCATCGCCCGTGTTGCCGGCGAATGCCGGGGAGTCCGCCACCTACGACCTGTCGATACGTGGGCTTCGCGTCGGGACGGTCAGCTATTCCGGCGAGATCACGGATGGTCGTTATTCCGTCACGGGGCAGTTGCAAAGCGGCGGTGTTTTCGACTGGGTGAAGCACATCCGCTACGACGCCAGCTCTACCGGCCTGGTCCGTGGCGACCGTTTCACCCCGCAGCGCTACGTCGAAGCCGCCGATACAGGCAAACGCCAGTCGGAAGCGGTGATGGAGTATCGCAACGGCGTGCCGCAGGTAAAGGTCTACAACCCGCCGCGCGAGCCCGGCAGCGGCGGCCTTGACCCGGCGAAACAGGTGGGAACCGTCGATCCCTTGACCGCGATGTTCGCGGCATTGCGCGATGTGCCGGCCGCCGACGCCTGCGACCTGACGCTGCAGCTTTTCGATGGCAAGCGTCGCAGCCTCGTGACGATTGGGCCGCTGACAGCCTCCGCAGAGGGTGCGACCTGTGCCGGAGAGTATCGGCGTGTCGCAGGATTCAGCGACTCCGACATGGCCGAGAAGACGCGCTTCCCCTTCACTCTGGCGCTCGAGCAGGCCGGGGATGGCAAGCTGCAGGTGTCCGAGATTACCATGGACACGCTCTATGGAAAAGGCCGGATGAAACGGCGATAAGGCGGGGGTGACCAACCCGCTTCCCATCGACGAGGCCCTGCCCGGATTGATCGCCGCGTTGCGCGGCCGGGGGATGGCCGTGCTGCAGGCCCCGCCCGGCGCCGGCAAGACCACCCGCGTTCCGCTTGCCCTGCTGCCCGAGGTTCCGGGTCGGATCGTCATGCTCGAACCGCGCCGGCTGGCCGCGCGTGCTGCGGCCGAACGCATGGCCGAGACGCTTGGCGAAGGCGTGGGGCAGACCGTGGGCTACCGCATCCGGGGCGAGGCCAAGGTCTCTCGTGCGACGCGGATCGAGGTGGTGACCGAAGGTATCCTGACGCGGATGCTTCAGTCTGATCCGTCGCTCGACGGGATCGGCGCGCTGATCTTCGACGAGTTCCACGAACGCTCGCTGAACGCCGATCTCGGCCTTGCGCTGGCGCTCGAGGTCCGGGGCGCGCTGCGCGAGGATCTGCGTCTGATCGTGATGTCGGCGACGCTCGATGCCGAACCGGTGGCAGCGCTGATGGGAGACGCGCCTGTTGTCACCTCGGCCGGTCGGGCCTTTCCGGTCGAAACCCGGTGGCTGCCGCGACCGCTTCCCGCCGGAGCAAAGTTCGAGCCGGCGGTCTCTGACCTCATCCTGCAGGCGCTCGACGATACCTCGGACGGTGGGCTTCTGGTCTTCCTGCCGGGTGAAGGCGAGATCCGCCGCGTGGAGGGGTTGCTGAAAGGGCGCCTGCCAGACGGACTCGAGGTGCGGCCTCTGTTCGGGGCGATGGACTTCACGGCACAGCGCGCAGCCGTCGCCCCCGCGATCTCGGGACGAAAGATCGTGCTGGCAACATCGATCGCCGAAACCTCGCTGACGCTGCCGGACATCCGTGTGGTCGTCGATGGGGGGCGCGCAAGACGGGCACGTTTCGATCCATCGTCGGGCATGTCGCGACTGGTGACAGATCGTGTCACCCGGGCCGAGGCCGAGCAGCGGCGCGGGCGGGCGGGACGCGTGGCAGAAGGGGTATGCTACCGGCTCTGGGCGAAGGCCGAGGAAGGTGCACTGGCGGCCTATCCCCCGCCGGAAATCGCGGCTGCCGATCTGACGGGGCTTGCGCTTGAACTTGCGCTCTGGGGCGGCGGCATGGGGCTGGCGTTCCTGACACCGCCTCCCGCCCCGTCCCTCGCCGAAGCGCGGGCGCTGCTGCGCGATCTCGGGGCACTCGATGCGGAGGACCGCATCACCGATCACGGACGGCGACTTGCGCTCATGCCGTTGCATCCGCGGCTGGCCCATATGCTCGTTCTGGCCGGCCGGCAGGCGGCACCCCTCGCCGCGCTGATGCAGGAGCGCGACCCTTTGCGCGGCGCTCCACCCGACTTGACGCTGCGGCTGGACGCAGTTCAGAACCCAAAGCGCTTTGAAGCGGATCGCCCCTACCCGGTTCACCGGCCCACGCTCGAACGGGTGCGCGATGAGAGTCGGCGCCTCGTCCGACTGGCGGACGAAGAAGCCAGTCCGATGACCGCAGGGGCGATGGCGGCACTGGCCTATCCCGACCGGATCGGCCTCCGCCGCAAGGGCGATCAACCGAGATGGGTACTGGCTGGCGGAAAAGGCGCGGCGATGGAACCTGGCCTGCCCCTGTCCGACACCCGCCTGGTCGTGGCCACCGACCTCGACGGGGACACCCGCGAGGCCCGGATCCGCCAAGCGGCCGCCCTCAGCGAAACCGAGCTGAGGGCGCTATACGGCGCGCGGATCGAAAGCCGCTGCCTCTGCGAATGGTCCCGGCGGGACGGGCGCGTGCTGGCGCGCCGGCAGGAAGTCCTGGGAGCGATGGTGCTGAGCGATCAGCCCTGGCCGGACGCGGCAGACGAAGATGTGGCCCGCGCCGCACTCGATGGCCTGCGGCAGATCGGCCTGACCTGGAGCGAACCTGCCCGCCGCCTGCGCGCGCGCATCGAACTGGCCCGCGCCGATGGAGCGGACTTGCCCGATTGCCGTGACGAGGCACTTCTGGCGCGCGCCGAAGACTGGCTGCTGCCCTGGCTCGGGAAACGACGAAGCGAGGCGGATCTGCGCGCGCTCGACCTTGCGGAACCGCTGCGCCAGTCGCTGGACTGGGAACAGATGCAAGAGGTTGACCGCCTTTGCCCGTCGCATTTCGAAACGCCACTCGGGCGGCGAGTCCCGATCGACTACGAAGGCGAGGCGCCGTCGATCGAACTGAAGCTGCAAGAGCTTTTCGGCGTCACCCGCCATCCGACGGTGGCACATCGCCCTCTGCGCATCACCATGCTGTCGCCGGGCGGCAAGCCGGTGCAGGTGACGATGGATCTGCCTGGCTTCTGGGCCACATCCTACGGCGATGTCCGCAAGGACATGCGCGGCCGCTATCCGCGACACCCCTGGCCCGAGGACCCGACCCAGGCCGAACCCACCCTTCGGGCCAAGCCCCGCGGCAACTGACGGAATTCCCAAAGCGCTTCGGATGAGACCTTTTCTTGCCTGCTTTTTCGGCATAAGGATAGGCTGGCGAGCGGGAGGTTCCGGAATGACGAGTGAGATGCAGGCTGCTGTCCGTGGCCGATGGGCCGTGGCGGCGATGTTCCTGTCCAACGGGTTCCTCTTCGGCTCCTGGGCGCCGCAGATTCCCCTGCTGCTTCCCGTCCACCAGATCACCGAAAGCACGCTTGGGCTCTTGATCCTGGTGCTGGGTCTCGGCGCGGTCGCCGCCATGTCCTTTTCCGGTCGCCTCATCGCCCGCTACGGGTCACGGCGGATGGTGCGGATCTTCGCGCTTCTGTCCAGCATCACGCTTGTGTCGGTGATCTTTGCCCCGACAGTGCCGGTGCTAGCCGTAATGATGGCGATGATGGGGGCTTTCCTCGGGACCATGGACGTCTCGATGAACGCCAACGCCGTCCAGGTCGAACGCAAGCTCAATCGGGCGATCATGTCCTCTTCGCATGGGTTCTGGAGCCTTGGCGGCTTTCTGGGCGGCGGAATCGGCGGCTACCTCATCTCCCATGTCGGGCGCGAGCCGCATGCGGTGGGGGCCAGCATCATCGCTCTGCTGGTGATGCTGGCGGCGATGCCATTCCTGGTCAGCGACGAGAAGGCGCCCGCTGTATCGGTGCCGCACAAGAATCAGAGCGCGGGCACACGGGACGTGGCCCTTTACGTCCTGGGGCTGATGGCGCTGTTCTCGATGGTGCCCGAAGGCGGCGTGCTCGACTGGGCGGCGCTCTATCTCACCAAGGAACACGGCTCGTCCCTGTCCACCGCCTCCTTCGCCTTCGCGCTCTTCGCCGGCACAATGGCGCTGGTGCGCTTCCTCGGGGATTCCGTCCGCAACCGCTTCGGCGCGGTCACGACACTGCGCATTTCGGGGGTCGTCGGGGCGATTGGGCTTATGGGTGCCAGCGCCGCCCCGAGCGACCTGATCGCGATCCTCTGTTTTGGGATCGCTGGCCTCGGGGTAGCGAATATGGTGCCGATCGTGCTGTCGGCGGCGGGCAACCATCCTGGCGCCAGTGCGGGCAGCGGCATCGCCACCGTCTCGATGATGGGCTATGCCGGCATCCTGTTCGCGCCGTCAGCGATCGGATTTGCCGCAGAACACATCGGCTACCGCATGACCTACTTCGTGCTGGCCGTCCTGCTTGCCATCGTCGCGACGCTGGCGTCGCGCGTTGCTTCCGCGGACAGGATTGGTGCCCATCCTCATCCGGCCGAATAGAGGACCAAGACCCGGATTCGCGGTCAGGCCGCCATGAAATCGCGCTTGCCCAGATCGACGCCGTTGTGACGGAGGATGTCATAGGCCGTGGTCGCGTGGAAATAGACCTGCGGCAGCGAATAGACCGTGACAAAGGTCAGACCCGGCAAGGTCACGTCTTCGCCGCGGATCTTGATCGTTATCGGTCGGTCTGCGGCACCGGCAAAGCGATCGGGAGCGAAAGAGGCGAGATGGGCGCGGGCGGCGGCCACCCTGGCCCGCAAATCGGCAAAAGTGGTCTCGGTATCGGCAAAGCTCTTCAGCTCGTCCCCCGCGAGCCGCGATGCGGCTCTGGCGCAGAAGTCGCAGGTCAGTTGCACCTGCCGGGTGAAGCTGAACATGTCTGGATACAGCCGGAAACGGAGAAGGGCCTGAGGATCGATCTTCTTCGCCTCGCAATGCGCCTCGGCCTTGGCAAGGATGTTCGACAGGGCCACAAGCATGCGGTCCATAGGCTGGATGGCAATCTGATGGATCATCGTGTCCGCTCCTCTTCCGGCCGCGCATATGACTGTCCTGCGCGGCTGTCGTCCAGCCCCGTGTCACGGGGGGATCAGATTGACCGCGCGACCATGTCCGTCGGCAGGACCCGCGCGAAATCCGCCCCAAGGATCGTAAGCGTCATGTCGAGCAGGGCATCGGCAGGGATGCGGCTGCCATCGGGGCGCGGAATGTCGAACCCGATCAGGGAATCTCCCGGCAGGATCACCTGATAGCCAAGATCCGAGGCAGCCCGCGTCGTCGAGGTCACGCAAAAGGCCGCCACCGCCCCCGTCAGCACCAGCCGGTCTATCCCCTGCACATTGAGGTAGTCGTCCAGCCCGGTTCCCGCAAAGGCAGAGGACCGCGATTTCACGAAGATCTTCTCACCCGGCAGCGGCAGCGCACAGGGCATCACCTCGCCCCCGGGCTGGCCAAAGGCGACCGGCGTGCCCGGCTCGTTGTGGTGCACATGGATGACCGGCAAGCCACGCTCGCGGAACAGCGCCAGCAGCTCCGCCACCCGATCCTCGGCCTGCGGATTGGCCCGTTCCCGCCCTGCGGTGGTGCGATGGGCCATCTCCATCTGCATGTCGATCACGAGAAGAGCCGTGGTCATCGCCCTAGACCCCCAGACACCAGCGCATGACCGCCTTCTGTGCGTGAAGGCGGTTCTCGGCCTCGTCGAAGATGACCGAATGAGGGCCATCCATGACCGCGCTCGTCGCCTCGTCGTTGCGATGGGCCGGCAGGCAATGCATGAACAGGGCGTCGGGCTTGGCGTGTTCCATCAACGCCTCGTTCACCTGATAGGGGCGCAGCTGGTTGTGGCGGCGTTCCTTGGCGCTTTCGGGGTCGTGCATGCTGACCCAGGTATCGGTCACGACCAGATCCGCACCGCTGACCGCCGCGACCGGATCGCGCTCAATCCGCACCGAACGGCCCTTTTCGCGCGCGAAGCCAACGAAACCGGGTTCAGGGTCAAGCGTCTCGGGCCCGGTGAAGGTGAAATCGAAGCCGAACTGGCCGGCGGCGTGCAGGAAGCTGGCGCAGACGTTGTTGCCGTCGCCGCACCACACCACCTTGCGCCCGGCGATCGGACCGCGATGTTCCTCGTAGGTCATCACGTCGGCCATGATCTGGCAGGGATGGGTGCG
The DNA here is from genome assembly GCF_021491355.1 of Alitabrizicola rongguiensis. GTDB lineage: Bacteria > Pseudomonadota > Alphaproteobacteria > Rhodobacterales > Rhodobacteraceae > Aliitabrizicola > Aliitabrizicola rongguiensis. The sequence continues at coordinate 192,685 of NZ_JAKENF010000001.1, forward strand.
GTTGGTCAGGCCGTTGATGACCGGGACCGAGGCATACTCCGCCATCTCGAGCAGCGTCGCCTCCTCGAAGGTGCGGATCATGATGAGATCGACATAGCGGCTGAGCACGCGGGCGGTGTCGGCGATGGTCTCGCCATGGCCGAGCTGCATCTCCTTGCCCGACAGCACCATCGTCTGCCCGCCCATCTGGCGCACGCCGACATCGAAGCTGACGCGGGTGCGGGTCGAGGGTTTCTCGAAGATCAGCGCCACCATGCGGCCGGCCAGCGGCTGGTCGTCATCGGGCATACCCTTGGGCCGACCGTTGCGGGCGGTCTTCATGGCATGAGCGGTGTCGATCATCGTCCGCAGCGCGGCGGGATCGGTCGTGTGGATATCAAGGAAGTGGTTCATCGGACTGGTCTTTTTGACTGGCGGTGGCTCCGGGGGCTGTCTGCCCCCGGAGCCCCGAGGATATTTGCAAGCAGAAAATGCTCAGAACTCTGGCGAAGACCCGCCGGATCGTCGGTACTGGAAGGCGTAGGACATCACCGGATCAGCCGACATGGGCTGTCGCCAGATCCCGCTCCACCTGGACAGCCGCACGGTCGAGGCGCTGGACGGCCTCGGCGATGTCGGCGTCGGGGATATTGAGTGCGGGCAGGATGCGGATCACGTTGTCGGCGGCAGGCACCGTCAGCAGATGTTCGCCATAGGCCGCCTTCACGATGTCCGTGTTCGGCACCTTGCACTTGAGCCCGAGGATCAGACCCTGCCCCCGCACCGCCTCGAAGAGGTCGGGATGGGCCGCGACGAGACCTTCGAGCCGTTGCCGGAAGAGCGCGCCCTTGCGGCTGACCTCGTCGAGGAAGGCAGGATCGGCGATCTCCTCGACCACCGCCGCGCCGACCGCGCAGCCAAGCGGGTTGCCGCCATAGGTCGAGCCGTGGGTCCCTGCGACCATACCGGAGGCCGCCTCTTCCGTCGCAAGGACAGCGCCAAGTGGGAAGCCGCCGCCGATGCCCTTGGCGACCATCATGATGTCGGGCTCGATCCCCGCCCATTCATGGGCGAAAAGCTTGCCGGTCCGTCCCATGCCGCATTGCACTTCGTCAAGGATTAGGAGCGTTCCGCTGGCATTGCACACGGCGCGCAACTCTTTCAGGAAGGTGTCGGAGAGGACCCGGATCCCGCCCTCGCCCTGGATCGGCTCGACGATGATAGCGGCGACCCGGTCGTTCAACGCGGCCTTGACGGCAGCCAGATCGCCGAAGGGCAACTGGCGGAAGCCGGGCAGGAGCGGGCCAAAACCCTTGGTCATCTTTTCGGATCCTGCCGCAGCGATAGCGGCACTGGAGCGGCCGTGGAAGGCACCGTCGAAGGCGAGGATGTCGGTGCGGTCCTTCTGGCCTTTCTCGTACCAGTATTTCCGCGCCATCTTCACCGCGAGTTCCATCGTCTCGGTGCCCGAATTGGTGAAGAAGACCGTATCGGCGAAGGTGTTGGCGACGAGAAGGTCGGCCAGCCGCTCCTGTTCCGGGATGCGGTACAGGTTCGAAACATGCCAGAGCTTTGCGGCCTGATCCGCGATGGTCTTCACCAGCTTGGGATGCGCATGACCGAGCGCGTTGACTGCGATGCCCGCGCCCAAGTCCAGGTATCGGCTGCCATCCTCGGCGACCAGCCAGGAGCCTTCGCCCCGGACGAAGGCGAGGGGGGCGCGGTTGTAGGTGGGCAGGACGGCGCTGATCATGAGCGGGCTCCGTATAGGAAGGCTAAGGGGTGCCAAGCGGCGAGGAAAACGTCAAGGAAGATGACGGATGGCCAAAGGCCGCGATCGCCTTATCGGCGTCGCGTAGAAAGGAACCGGATGCTGTTCAGGTTCAGGGCCATGCCACGCGCTTTAGCCGCAAGCGGCGACGCGGTCAAAGGATTTTCGCGGCGAGGAGCAGTGCGGGCGGACAGGCCGGCCAATCAGCGCCTGAAGGTGTGGGGCCCTCGCCTGCGGGACTTTCCGGAGTGGGTCGAACGGCGGCTGGCCTACCGCGCTCCGTATAGCGTGATCGCCGCAGCGGGTCATGCCGCACTGACGGCCGCGGGCCTGGCCGAACGAGATGCCGTGCCACTTGACCTCTTTTGCACCCTGGGACACGTGCTGTTCGCGCCGGATGGCAAACTGAGCGGGGACGGCGGCACGGCGCTGGCCGAACTGGGTCGGTAGCGGCGGATCGCGGCAAGCCTGCCCTCGTTCGCCGGCGCGGACCCGGGCGCAGCGGCCCGTGCTTTTGCCGGGGCTTGTGCCGGGAGGCCGAGACGCGGTAAAACCTTCGGGTTGTGCCGGGCATTCCCCGGCGGCTTGCGAATATGCGGGGATAGCATGTCCTGGACCGACGAGCGCGTCGAGACGCTCAAGAAGATGTGGGCCGAAGGCCAGAGCGCCAGCCAGATCGCCAAGGAGTTGGGCGGCGTCACCCGCAACGCTGTCATTGGCAAGGTGCATCGCCTTGGCCTGTCGAACCGCGTCGGCGGCAAGGGCGACGAGGACGAGGGCGAAAGCGCAACTGTCGCCGCCGCGGCTCCGGCGCGTCCCGAACCTGCGCCGCGCCCCGCGCCTGAACCGGCCGAGGCCCGCGCACCCGAACCGCGCCCGGCGCCCGAGCCGCGTACAGCCGCCCCCGCGTCCGGCGCGACCGTTACGCCGCTAAACCCGCGCAAGGCGATCATTCCGGCGGGCCAGCCGCTTCCGCCACAGCCTTCGGCGAACGAAATCTCGCCCGAGGCGCTGGCCTCGGTGCGCGAGGTCGAGAAACGCGCGCGCCGGCTGACGCTGATGGAACTGACCGAACGCACCTGCAAATGGCCGATCGGTGATCCGGCGACCGAGGACTTCTGGTTCTGCGGCCTGCCTTCGCAGGCGGGCAAGCCCTATTGTGACGCCCATGTTGGCGTGGCCTTCCAGCCGATGAGCGCCCGGCGCGACCGCCGCCGCTAAGGGAATGGCGGCCTAGTTGCCGCCTCCCAGCAGCTTTTCCAGCTGTTTCTGGGCTTCCTGCTTCAGGAATTCCTCGCCTGCGCGCCGCGCGGTATCCTCGATGCTTTCGCCTTCGACCGGCGCCAGCCCAAGCTTCTCGGCCTGTTTTTGCAACTCTTCCTGGGCGCGGGCCTCAAGCTTGGCGCGCGCGATGCTCTCGAGGTCCAGACCGAAACGCGGCTTCGACCAGGGCCCGGTGATCGTAACGGGCACCTGCCCGTCGGGGCCGAGCGCCTTGCCGCCCAGGCTGGTCGGGATCAGCCGATAGTTCAGGCTTTGCCCGCCGATATCCACCTGGCCCGAGCCGGTCGCGGTCAGAAGCGGCGCCTGCACGGCGAGATCGCCGTTCGAGAGCACCCCGCCATTGACCGTGAAGCTCCCGGTGATCCTGTCAAAGACGGTCTTCTTCCCTTCGCCCACATAGTTCGGGTCCATGTTCAACAGCATCCCGGCCAGATCCAGCCCCAGAACCTCGCCCTTGCCGAAGCTCAGGGCCCCGTCGCCGGACAGGCTGCGCATCAGGTCGGCCTGACTGTTGCCGGAGGCCAGCAGGTTGAAGCGAATGTCACCGGTGCCGACGAGCCGCTGGAAATCGGCCATATCGGTCAGAAGCGGCTGGAGCGCGAGACCGCTCAGCGACAGGTTGGCCCGGGTCGAGAGGCCGCCGCGGCCGTTGACCACGACCTGCCCCGACAGAGAGCCGCCGTAAAGCGCCATCTCCTTGACATCGACCACCGCCCGCGCTGCCTCGTTGACGATGCCAAGCCGGGTTCGGCCAAGCTTCACCGACCCCAAATCGATGCTGTCGGCGAAGAGGGTCACCTCCGCATCTGCCAGTCCAAGCGCGCTGACATCGATCGGCGCAGTGGACCAGCCTGCAGGCGCCGCCGTTCCACCGCCCGCGCTGCCACTGCCCCCGCCGCCACCCGCAGGGGCCGCACCGCCGCCGAACGAGGACAGATCCAGCGCCTCGGCTGAGAGCTTCGCCACGATCTTCATCCGCTCCTTGCCCGGGACCAGATCAGCCGCGCCGCTCAGGCGGTTGCCGTCGAGATCGAGCGTTCCGTCCCGCAGGTGCATCGTGCCTTCCGCCGTCAGGGTCGCCTGTCCCTGCAAGGTCAGCCCGCCCTGCCCCAGCCCCCGCGGCAAGCCAGGATCGTCAAACCCGGCCAGCCGGAACCCCGCGCCCGGCGTGCCGAGGGTCAGCGACAGGTCGCCCTCGGCGGCCGGGGCAAGGCTCATCCGGCCGACAAAGCCGAGGCTGTTCTTGCCGCTTGTCGCCTCGAGACTGCCATCGACGAGCTTGCCCTCGACGAAGCCGGCCAGCGAGGACAGGTCCAGCGACACATCAAGGTCGGCGCCGTTCATCTGGCCGGTCGCCGCAATCTGAACCGGACCAGCGTAGTCGGGGATGGACAACTCGGTCGAAAGCCCCGTCACCTCGCGCCGGTCGCCGGTCGCATGGTCAATCCAGATTACGGTGCCGTCGGTGATCTCGGCCCGGTCGAGCGAGAAGGCCGTGCCTTGCCCCGTGGCGGGGGTGGTCTCGGTTGATCCCTGCGAAGGTTCGGCCTTGGCAGCCGCAGGGGCGGTGCCGAATTCCCAGTTTCCGCGCCCTTCGGCGGCCCGCTCCAGAACCAGACGTGGCGAAACCAGTTCAAGTCCGGTGACCCGCACATCGCCTCCGATCAGTGCCATCAGATCGAGCGAGATATCGAGCGACCGCGCGGTCAGCATTGGCCCATCCTTGGACCAGTCGGCATTGGCAAGCGTCACGTCCCCCGCGGATACCCCGAGGACGGGCCAGAGTGTCGGGCGAACAGATCCGCCAATCGTCAGCTCTCGCCCGGTGGCCTCGCGAAACTTGCCGGTGGCGATAGCCGCCACTTTCTCGGTCGGAATGAAAAAGGCCCCTACGACCAGCAGCAACGCGACCGCCACGAGAATGCCGAGAACGCGGAAGGCAAGGCGCATTGAAACCTCCGGAACGAATACCGGAATCCTAGTGCCAACCCGCCCGCGCACAAGCGGTTAGGGGCGGAACCGGCGCCCGCCCGCCGAAATCGGTCAGTTCACCTTGACCGGCTTCGACCGCATCCGGGCGACCGTCTCGCGTTCGGCCCGGCGGCAAAGCTGCGGCGGCAGGCCCTTGTCGAGCAGCGCCATGTCCTGCAGCACCATCTCGCCCATCTCGGCGAAGACCACATCCATCGCCCCGGCCCGGTGGGCGGAGCGGAGAAAGCCGTCGAGCTTGCGCACACGGTGGTCCAAGGGCAGCGGTTCTTCGGGGAAGACATCGCTCGCAGCAACGATGTGGCCCGAGGCCACCGCATCCATCAAGGCCTCGAAATCGACCACGCCGGCCCGTGAAAGAAGGATGAACGCCGCCCCGGGCCGCATCGAGGCGAAAGCCTTGGCTCCGAGGAACCCTTCGTTCTCCGAGGTGACCGACGCCGTCACGAAAATGACGTCGCTCTGCGTCAGGGCAGTGTGCAGGTCCACCGGCTCGGCCCCCGCGGCGCGGATCTGCTGTGGGGCAAGCCAGGGGTCGTAGACCCGCAGCCTTGGCCGAAACCCGGACAGAACCCGGGCCGTCGCCTTGCCCAGATCGCCAAACCCCAGGATCGCAACGTCTGAGCCCGCGAGCAGACGCGCCCTAGTGTTGCCCTCGCCGCCCCATTTCTCGCGGCCGGCGCGGAAATCGGCATCCGCTTCGGCGATCTGGCGAAGGAGCGACAGCGCGAGGCCAAGGCCGATCTCGGCCACCGGCTGCGCGAAGACCGCGCCGGTCGTCACCACGTGGATTCCACGCTGGAAGACCTCGTCATAAGGCATGTTCATGTAGAGGTTCGACTCGACGTTGAAGATGCAGCGCAGGTTCGCAAGCCTGGCCAGCAGGGCGCTGTCGATGGGCGGCTGCCCGATGATGTACCGGGCTTCGGCCAACACACCGGCGGGCAGGTTCGGCAGTTCTTCGTCGGTCGTCTCGACAATCCGGTAGTGCGCCCGCAATTCGGCGAGGCGCTCGGGCGTGAAGATCAGATCGAGCGTCCGGGGCAGTGGCGACGAAATCACCAGTGGCTTTTCGGTCATGGCGCATCCTCCCATTCGACCGTCACCTGACCGCAGCTTGGGTCAATGCGCAAGGGGCCGAAGCGACCGCCCTTTGCGGAGACCGCGGCCTTGCTGTATAGCACCGCCCCATGTCGCAGAACCCGCCCAACCTCCGCCCCGACCTTGCCCATGCCCATGTCCCCGACGTGCGGCGTCCCCGATCTGATGGAACGGCCCAGCCGACCATCGGCATGGTCAGCCTCGGCTGCCCAAAGGCCCTCGTGGACAGCGAGCGGATCCTGACGCGCCTTCGGGCCGAGGGCTATGCGATCTCGCCCGACTACAAGGGCGCCGATGCGGTGATCGTGAACACCTGCGGCTTCCTCGACAGCGCCAAGGCCGAAAGCCTCGACGCGATCGGCGAGGCGCTGCGAGAAAACGGGCGTGTCATCGTGACCGGCTGCCTCGGCGCCGAACCCGACTACATCACCGGGGCTCACCCAAAGGTGTTGGCGGTTACCGGCCCGCATCAGTACGAACAGGTGCTGGATGCCGTGCATGGCGCGGTTCCGCCCTCGCCCGATCCCTTCGTCGACCTGCTCCCGGCCTCGGGCGTGAAGCTGACACCCCGGCACTATAGTTACCTCAAGATTTCAGAGGGTTGTAACAACAAGTGCAAGTTCTGCATCATCCCGGACATGCGCGGCCGGCTCGTCTCCCGCCCCGCCCATGCCGTGCTGCGCGAGGCCGAGAAGCTGGTCGAGGCCGGGGTGAGGGAACTGCTCGTCATCAGCCAGGACACCTCGGCCTATGGCGTGGATCGCAAGCATGACTGCTCGACCTGGAAAGACCGCGAGGTGCGCGCCCATATCACCGACCTCGCCAGAGAGATGGGTCAGCTCGGCGCCTGGGTGCGCCTCCACTACGTTTATCCCTACCCACATGTCCGCGATCTGATCCCGCTGATGGCCGAGGGGTTGGTGCTGCCCTATCTCGACATACCGTTCCAGCACGCCCACCCCGACACGCTGAAACGCATGGCCCGTCCCGCCGCTGCGGCGAAGACCCTTGATGAAATCGCGGCCTGGCGCGCGGTCTGCCCCGACATCACGCTGCGCTCGACCTTCATCGTCGGCTACCCCGGCGAGACCGAGGAAGAGTTCCAGACGTTGCTGGACTGGCTGGACGAGGCCCAACTCGACCGGGTCGGCTGCTTCCAGTATGAAAACGTCGCCGGTGCACGCTCGAACGCCCTGCCCGACCATGTTCCCGACGATGTGAAGCAGGATCGGTGGGAGCGCTTCATGGAAAAGGCGCAGGCCATTTCCGAAGCCAAGCTTGCCGCGAAGGTCGGCTCCACGATCGAAGTGATCGTCGATGAGGTGGACGAGGAAGGCGCAACCTGTCGCACCAAGGCGGATGCCCCCGAAATCGACGGCAACCTCTTCATCGACGAGGATTTCGAGACCCTCGCGCCGGGCGACATCGTCACCGTCGAGGTCGAGGATGCCAGCGAATACGACCTCTGGGGCCGTCGGGTCTGACAGGAAGACGCGCTCTGGAAGCCCAATGGAAATCCAATATTCCAGATGAGTGTTTTCGCAGCGCGGCAGTAGACTCCCTCACCGTTACATCCGGCACAAGACCCGGATGACAGGAGGGACAAAAATGAACGTATCTCGCGGCTTTCTGTCGATCGCTCCGATCTATCTCATCATCGGGATGCTGATCGGCGGCTATATGGGCGCCTCGCAGGACCACAGCCTTGCGCCTGCCCATGCCCATATCAACCTGCTCGGCTTCACGCTGATGATGATCTTTGGCCTTTACTACGCCGTCTTCCCGGCGGCAGCCCAGACGGCGCTGGCCAAGGCACATTTCTGGCTCTTCCAGATCGGCGCGGCCATTCTCGCGGTGATGCTGGTCCTGCTCTTCAGCGGCCGCCTCCTGGAGGAACAGATGTTCCCGGTCGCTCCGCTGGCAGAACTGGCTGTCCTGCTTGGCGTCCTGGCCTTCACGATCAACGTCTGGCGGCACACCCGCTGAACAAAGCCGTGCGTCGGGCCGTCAGGCCCGGCGCCTCCGACCGGCCACGGCAATCACGCCCAGACCGGCCGCCAGAAGCGGCAGTGCCGCAGGCAGCGGCACTTCGGCCGGCGTTGCCGGCGGACCGTCGAGCACGACATTGTCGATGCGGAAATGCGAACAGGGCGCGCCATCGCAATAGCCAAAGTCCGGATGGTCGGCAAAGCCGATGACAAGCGAGGTCAGGTTCGTGAACGCGTCCGAAAACAGGATCTCGCCGAAGCTTGTCGACATGTCGAAGATCAGGCTTGCGACTTCCGCCCCGCCGTTGAAGCCGGTCACCTTCACATTGGCGAAGGATGTCGGCTCGCAATCGTCGTCATCCCCGGGTTCGCAGTCATAGAAGGCAAACCCAAGCGGAATCAGATCAAAGCTCTTGGCGGTAAACGGGCCGCCCATGGTGAAGGTCACGAAGGCCGGATTCGGCGTTCCGCCGTCATCAAGATGCGCCGTACCCTCGTCATCGTAATCGCCTTCGCCATTGAACTGGCCCAGGCCTGCGGTGGCTACGATGCCGTCCTCGAAGTACGAGGTCGACAGAAACTCGAGTTCGGAGAAGGTCATGGTCGCCGCCTGACCGGGCGAGGCGAGAAGCAAGGAAGCAGCAAATGCGCTAAGCGAAAGGGTCGTCGATCGCATGTCGGACCTCAATTCTTGTTCACAAGTTCATGAATTAGGCGCGCATTTGATCGGTCTGTCAACAAAACGTGACTTTCCCGGCTTTTGTCACCCTTCCTCGACAGCCTGTCGGCTACGGGCGGAATTGGATCGCTTCAAGCCGCGGCTTGTTCTGACAATAGGCCGGCAAAGGTGCCTCACCTGGCATCGCCAGCCAGCGCGTACAGCTGACGTGATGGGCGCAGGAGGTGCAACCGTCGACCATCTGGGTCAGATCGCGGCGCGTCAGCCATCCCTCGACCAAGGCTTCCTGAAGATTAAGTCCGACCTTACGCGCCATGCCAATCGTCAGCCAGAAGGCATGGGGCATCTCGACATTCCCGATCATGAACAGCCCTCCTGTTGCCGGCCGAATTCTGCCAGGTTGCAGGGGTGATGGTGCTGTCCTTCGGGCGCGGAAGCCTTGACGCAGATCAACGCGCCCCAGTCTTCAGGGCGTCGAGCGTCTGATTGACGGTCTGGATCCGTTGTGCGTTTGGCGGATGCGAGCCCAGGAAGCGGTTTCCCGGATCCGGCAGTCGCGTAAAGAATTGTGCGCCATTCGCCGGGTCGAATCCCGCGCGCCAGGCGATCTCGGTCCCAAGCGCATCGGCCTCGAGTTCGTAGTCCTTCGAGAATGACCGCGCCCCGAGTTGGGCCCCCATGCTCTGGGCTGCCTCCACATCCGCAGCGCTGCCTCCGCCAAGACTGGCCAGCGTGCCGGCCAGCATCGCCCCGGTGATTGCCGACTGTTCCTGCCGGGACATGTGCCCGAGGATATGATGCGCCGCTTCATGGCCCATCACGAAGGCAAGCTCGTCTTCATTCCGCGCCTCGAAGATCAGGGCGAGAGTAAACACCAGCACCGGTCGACCGGCGTCATCCAAGGTCTGGAAAGCGTTGGGGGGCGCCTGAAGCCGGTCATCGATGGCGATCTGGAACTGGCAGCGCTGCGGTGACAGGTAGGCGCGGCAGACCTGCTCTGCCGCAGGCTCGACTCGCGTGACGACGTCGACGAAGGCGCGCGCGGCCTGATCGGGGTTGTCGATCTGGGTTGCCGCCTGCGGAACGGGCGCGGGTGCCATGGGCACGGTTGCTGTCGGAACGCATCCAGCCAGCATCAAGGCTGCCAGCATCCCCGAAACCAGAACCCGCATCTTGTCGTCCGTCTCCCACCGACTGCGCGTTATCTAGCAATATGAGTGTTCCGACACATCCCCTTCACGTCGATTTGCTTCTCGCGGCGAAGCCGGTTGAGTGCACTGCAAACGCCGCGTAGTCTGCACCCATGTTCACCATCGAGCACGACTTCGACGCGACCATCATAACCCTTGTCGACGAGGGTGACGAAGCGCCACTGCAAGAAGACGTCACGATCCTCGCCTTCGAGGATTGCGTCACCATCGAACAGGTCGATCCGCAGTCCGACGAGGTGCTGAAGATAACGCTTTCGAACCGCCAGGTTCGCGAACTGGCGATGGCGCTCGACCTGCCCGAAGGCAGCTATCGCCTGTCGCCCCGCAAGGAGTGATCAATCAAGCCGGAACTGCTTGTCGCGGCCCGTCGCGCCGCGCAGCAAGGTCAAACGCGAAGGCGCAACGCCAAGCGCCTTGGCCAACAGGCGAGTTACCGCCTTGTTGGCCTTGCCATCTTCGGGCGGCACCGTCACACGGATCACGAACCGCGAACCATCTCGGGTCACCTGCTCGCGCGAGGCATTCGGGGTAACGCGGACCTCGATGATCGCGCCCGCGTCTGGCTTTTGCGGTCCAGAATCACTGTTCATGCCTGCCCTTTCGTCAACACACCCAGAGTGATTCTGCAGCCGCGAAACGCGCTTGCTGCACTTGCTGCAAACTTGGGCGATTTCGCAAGCATTCCGACACGCGATTGTTGCCAAGATCGGATCAATCGAGTTCATTTTCAACGATTTATCACGCCCGAAGCTAGCGCCCCAACAGCGAGCCATTTCTGCCGCATTGTTTGCACATTTGGTTAAGAAATAGGGTCGAGGGCAAAGTCTGGCCCGATCACAAGAACCAATTGTCGGCGGGAAATGACGATGAAGTATTTCAGCAAGATGACCCTCGCGGCCCTCGCGCTCGGCCTGACCTCCAGTCTGGCGCCGTCGGCGGAAGCGGCTACACTCCTTGGGACGTTCACTCACAAATATGGCAGTGACGCGGGCCGGATCGATCCGGCCGGCAGCGACACACTCAACGCCAAATCGGTTACGGTAAGCGACGCGAGTTCGCCGCGCTTCTCGGACACCATCAGCTTCGGATCGCTAAACTACGCCAGCATAAGCTACGTGAAGCTTTCGCTGAGCTATAGCGGCGCCACTCCGGATTTCGCGCAAAGCTGCCCGACCTGCTTTGTCTACTGGCGCGAGCGCTGGACCACCGATTTCCTTGGTCTCGACGACTCTTCCACCGGCGACAACCTGCGCACCCTGCTGGACGGCTCGCCGGTTCAGGTCATCAAGTTGAGCCTCGCTAAAGACATCGGCGCCGTGACGGCCTTTGCCCGCCTTCTGGCGACCGAGGCTCTGTCGTTCCGCTTCAACGAGTGGAGCAACGGCAACGATACCTTCCGGCTGTCGTCGGCGAAGCTGGAGGTCTACGGCGCCCCGGTGCCGCTTCCCGCCAGCGGCCTGATGCTCGCCGGCGCGCTTGGCGGCGCGGCCCTGATCCGTCGGCGCAAGGCGCAGGCCTGATCCACGGCTGACCAGATCTGGCGGGCGGCTCCCAGTCGGGGGCCGCCCGTTCCTTTTGGCGGGCGGTTTTCCCCGCCGCCCTCATCGCCTAAGGTCCACCAAACCGGACGGAGACCCGCGATGACCACCGCTTTCTATTCCGATGAACGCTGCTTCTGGCATGGCGGGGGCAACTATGTGCTGACGGTACCTGCCGGCGGCCTCGTCCAACCTGGCGGCGGACTGCCCGAAAACCCGGAAACCAAGCGGCGGCTCCTGAATCTGCTTCATGTCTCAGGCATGATGGCGGACCTGTCATCCCGCAAGGCCGAACCGGCCGATTGGGACGACCTGCGCCGCGTCCACCCGGAAAGCTACCTCGGCGCCTTCAAGACCGCCTCGGATGCAGGCGGCGGCGAGCTTGGCCTCCGTACCCCCTTCAGCAAGGGCGGCTTCGAGATCGCGGCCCTGTCTGCGGGCCTCGCGAAGGCGGCGCTTGTCGATGTGCTGACCGGTAGCGCAACGAATGCCTATGCGCTCAGCCGCCCGCCGGGGCATCACTGCCTGCCTGACTGGCCCAACGGGTTCTGCCTGCTCGCCAACATCGCCATCGCGATCGAGGCCGCGATGACGCAGGGGCTGGCGGGCCGGATCGCCGTCGTGGACTGGGATGTCCACCACGGAAACGGGACCGAGGCGATCTACCTTGGCCGGGGCGACGTGCTGACGATCTCGCTGCATCAGGAACGCAACTACCCGATGGATACCGGCGGCGCCGAGGTGCGCGGCATCGGCGCGGGCCTTGGCGCCAACATGAACATCCCGCTGCCGCCCGGAACCGGCCATGCCGGCTATCTTATGGCCATGGATCGACTGGTCCTGCCGGCGCTTCACCGCTTCAAGCCGGACGCCATCGTTATTGCCTGCGGGTTCGATGCCTCGGCGGTCGATCCGCTTGGCCGGATGATGGCGACTGCCGAGACCTTTCGCCTCATGACGCGCGCCGTAAAGCGGGCGGCGGAGGAGCTGTGCAATGGTCGCCTCGTGCTGGTGCATGAGGGCGGCTATTCCGAGGTGCATGTGCCTTTCTGTGGCCACGCAGTGATCGAGGAGCTGTCGGGCAGCACCATCTCTGCCCCCGACCCGCTTGGCGAGACGCTGGCGAAACGCCAGCCCGGCCCGGCCTTCGACGCCTTCCTGTCGGGCTGGCTGGACGAACTCGCCCGGCACTTTGTCTGAGCGCGCCGCCCTTGCATCTTGCCGGATGACCGCCAAATTCGACGGAAGGCCCGGTTGCCAGCCGTTCAAGCCGCCGGAACACCAACAAGGACCGTAAATGCCCGACCAGAACACTGCTGCGCTCGATTTCCTGCTGACCCGGCAATCCCGCCCCGCCAAGACCTTCACACTTCCGGTCCCGAGCCGGGACGAGTTGATCCCGATCCTGACCGCCGCTGCCCGTGTCCCCGATCACGGCAAGCTCGAGCCGTGGCGATTCATCGTGCTGGAAAAGCCTGCACTGCGCCGTCTGGCCGATCTGGCCGAGGCACGTGCCATCGAAAAGGGCCTTGATGCCGAACAGGTGGCCAAGGGACGCGGTCAGTTCGATGCGAGCCACCTGGCTGTGGTCGTCGTTGCCAGCCCCAAGCCTTCGCCCAAGATCCCAGAGATCGAACAGACGCTTTCGGCGGGGGCCGCCTGCCTTGCGCTACTCAATGCCGCAACCGCTGCCGGCTGGGGGGCGAACTGGCTGTCGGGCTGGCCAAGCTACGACCGGCGCTTTCTCGAGCAGGGCCTTGGCCTGACACCCGAGGAATTCGTTGCCGGCATCGTCCATATCGGCACCGCACCGCTGACCCCGCCCGACCGACCGCGCCCGGATCTGGGGCGCATCGTCGCTTGGGTCGGGGCATGATCCTCGACAGCTTTCTCAAGGCGCTCGGGCAACTGGGCGACGGCCGGTTTCAGCGGGTGCTTTGGCTCGGAATCGGCCTGACGCTCGGCCTCTTCATCGCAGCCTTCGTCGCGCTGCGCTGGACGATCCGCTGGATCGTCCCCGACACCGTCACCCTGCCCCGCCTGGGCGAAGTGCACTGGATCGAGCGCGTGCTGGAATTCGGGGCGATCCCGGTCATGCTGCTGGCGTCGGTCTTCCTGATGGTGCCGGTCGCCTCGGCCTTCTGCGGCCTCTTCCTCGACGATGTCGCCGAAGCGGTCGAGGACCGGCACTATCCCGGATTGCCCCCCGCTCCACGCATCCCGATCTCCAGCCAGATCTGGGATGCGATCCGGTTCTTCGGCACCGTCGTGGTGGTCAACCTCGTGGCGCTGCTGGTCTATCCCTTCTCGGGACCCTTCGCACCGATTGTGTTCTGGATCGTCAACGGCTTCCTTCTGGGTCGAGAGTATTTCACCCTCGCCGCCATGCGCCGTATTGGCCCCGAAGGGGCGCGGGCGCTGCGCTCACGCTATTCGGGCACGATCTGGCTTGCCGGCGCGCTGATGGCTGCGCCGCTCTCCATCCCTGTCGTAAACCTGCTGGTGCCGGTCCTTGGGGCGGCGACCTTTACCCACCTGTTCCATCGGCTGCAGGCTCAGGTCCCATCACGCCCCTGAAATCCAGGTCGCGGATGGTGATGACGCCAGAAATGATGATGGCGCAGATCGCCGCCGAAACCGGGACCGCGATGAAGGTGGTGATCCAGGCCTTCTTCTTTACGTTCTCCTCGGCGGGCGCACTTTTCGGCGTGCCCGGCACCACCGAGCCGCTGTCCGCCTGCGAGCGGAAGCGGAATGGCAGGACCAGAAAGAACACCATGAACCAGGTCACGGCAAAGACGACAAGAATCGCGGTGATCGACATCACACTTGTTCCAGTTCCACCAGGCAGCCGTTGAAATCCTTCGGGTGAAGGAACAGCACCGGCTTGCCATGCGCGCCGATCTTCGGCTCGCCCGAACCGAGCACCCGGGCACCGGCCGCCTTGAGCCGGTCGCGCGCAGCAAGGATATCCTCGACCTCATAGCAGATGTGGTGAATGCCGCCCGCCGGGTTCTTCTCGAGGAAGCCGGCGATGGGCGAGTTGTCTCCCAGGGGATAGAGCAATTCGATCTTGGTATTCGGCAGCTCGATGAACACCACCGTCACCCCGTGATCCGGCTCGTCCTGCGGGGCGCCGACCTTGGCGCCAAGCGTCTCGCGATACTGGCGAGAGGCGGCGTCGAGGTCCGGAACGGCGATGGCGACATGGTTCAGGCGGCCGATCATGGGGAGGTCTCCGTGCAAACTTCCCGGGCGTTATGGGGTCAGGAGCGTCGTTCGGCAAGGTCTGCATCGCCGCAGTGGTCCGGCCCTACTGGCGGGTCTCGGGGCGGCGCGCTACATCATCGCTGCACAGCAAAGGACCCGCCATGACCCTTTCCACCCGCCCCTTCGGCCATTCGGGCCGCGACGTGTCTGGCATCGGCTTCGGCGCCTGGGCCATCGGCGGCTCTTGGGGCGATGTCTCCGAGGCGGATGCCAAGGCCACGATCCATGCGGCGCTCGATTCTGGCGTGACCTTTCTCGACACGGCCGATGTCTATGGCGACGGCCGATCGGAGCGGTTGATCAGGGACGTGCTGGCTGAACGCGGCGGCCCCCGCCCCTTCGTCGCGACCAAGGCCGGCCGCCGCCTGTCCCCGCATGTCGCCGAGGGCTACACCGCCGCCAACCTCGAAGCCTTCATTGACCGCAGCCGCGCCAATCTCGGCATGGACTGCCTCGATCTTGTCCAGCTCCATTGTCCGCCGACCGACATCTTCTACCGCGCCGAAGTCTTCGACGCGCTCGATGACCTGAAGTCGCGCGGCAAGATCGCGGCCTATGGCGTCTCGGTCGAGAAGGTCGAAGAGGCGCTCAAGGCCATCGAGTTCCCGGGCGTCGTGTCAGTCCAGATCATCTACAACATTTTTCGCCAGCGCCCCGAACGGCTCTTCTTTCCGGAGGCGAAACGTCGTGGCATCGCCGTCATCGCAAGGGTGCCACTGGCCTCGGGCCTGCTGAGCGGCAAGATGTCCGCCGCTAGCACCTTCGCCGCCGACGACCACCGCAACTTCAACCGCCATGGCGAAAGCTTCGACATGGGCGAGACCTTCTCGGGCGTGCCCTTCGATGTAGCGCTCGAGGCGGTCGAGGCGATCCGCCCGCTGGTGCCGCAGGGCGCAACCATGGCGCAATTCGCGCTGCGCTGGATCCTGATGCAACAGGCGGTGACAACCGTCATACCCGGCGCGCGCCGCCCCGATCAGGCGCTGTCCAACGCCGGTGCCGACGCGCTCGCCCCCCTGACGGACGAGACCATGGTCGCGCTCCGCGACCTCTACGAGGAAAAGATCGCGCCGCACGTCCACCATCGCTGGTGACGGGTAAATCTCATTTTCTGAGTGCAAGTATGCTCGGGGATGCGGGGGCAGACGGCCCCCGCTCCGGCCCCTACTTCTCGCCGAGCGACGGGTCGGATGTGAAGCGCACCAGCTGAGTGAGGTCCGACAGTCGTTCCTTCTGCCGCCCCTTGGCGTCGAAGTTTGCGGGCCGCAGCCAGGCCTCGTAGCATTCCTTCAGCGCCGGCCATTCCTTGTCGATGCAGGCGAACCACGCGGTATCGCGGTTGCGCCCCTTCACGATCACCGCCTGCCGGAAGATGCCCTCGTAGCTGAAGCCCAGCCGCTGTGCCGCACGCCGCGACGGCAGGTTGAGCGCGTTGCATTTCCACTCGTAGCGCCGATAGCCCGCCTCGAAGACCCATTTCATCATCAGGTACATCGCCTCGGTCGCGCCGCGCGTGCCCTGCAACTCGGGCGAGAAGCAGATATGCCCGACCTCGATCGTCCCGGCGTCGGGGGTGATCCGCAGGAAACTCGCCACGCCGCAGCAGCGCCCCGTGGCCAGATCGCGGACGACATAGAACATCGGATCGGCCGAGCCCTCGAAATCCTTTGCCCAACGGTGATAGCGGGCCGAGGAACCGAAGGGACCGTAAGGCATGTAGTCCCAAAGCGAGTCGTCGCCTGAAAAGGCGCGGTAGAGGTCGGCGGCATGGGCATCCGCATCCAGCTTCTCGAGCTGGACATAGCGCCCGGTCAGCGTCTCGCCTGACGGCCGCGGCGGTGGGGTGAATCCGGGCACCGGTGTTCCGAGGCGTTCGTCTTCCGTCATGCGGCTCTCCATCTCTGCCCCGCCGTTATGCGGCTGCAACCCCCGGTCATCAACGCCATTTGCGACCGCAACCGCCGGGAAAAGAGCGGATCAGAAGCGAAAGCCCGGCGGATAGTCATGCTGGCCATCAAAATCCGCCTTGCCGACCTCGATTCCGTTGGCGCGCAGGATCGCGAAGGCAATGGAGCTGTGGAACAGGAAGTTCGGCATACCGAACACATGAAGGAAGGTCGCGCCATCCTGATCAAGCTGTGCGAACCCGGCCCGGTGCCGCACCCGCCGCTGTTCGGCGCCGGCAAATTCCGCCGGGTCCAGCGCGCGCAGCGCCTCCTCGGCCTCGGCGACGCGGGCGAGCAATCCGTCGCGATCCGGTGGCGGTTCGCTGACCTTCGGCTGTCCCCGACCCGCCAGAGGATAGGTCACGCGCAGGGCAAACCCCGTCGCCGTCGCCAGTTGCTGGCCGCAGGTGAACATGTCGGGCTGAAGGCGCATCCCCAGCACTTCCTCGCGCCCGCGCACCTTGTCCAGCAGGCCGCGCTGGCGGTCGAGATAATGCAGGAACACCGGAACAGAGGCAGTATAGAGCGGCGGATGGTCGGCCATCTTGCAATTTCCTTGCGGTCAGGGCCGGGCGATCACGCCGCCCGTCCCGCTTACGCTTCCTTCGGCAGCACCCTGAGCCGCAACTCGCGCAACTGCTCGTTGGTTGGCTCGCTCGGCGCGCCCATCAGCAGGTCCTCTGCACGCTGGTTCATCGGGAACATGATGACTTCGCGGATGTTCATCTCATCGGCGAGCAGCATCACCGCCCGGTCGATGCCCATGGCGCAGCCGCCGTGCGGCGGGGCGCCATACTTGAACGCCTTGACCATCCCACCGAAGCGCTTGTCCACTTCCGAGTTCGGATAGCCGGCAAGCTCGAAGGCCCGGTACATGATTTCCGGCTTGTGGTTGCGGATCCCGCCAGAGATCAGCTCATAGCCGTTGCAGGCCAGGTCGTACTGATAGGCATGGACCTTCAGCGGGTCGCCCATCAGCGCCTCGAGTCCGCCCTGCGGCATCGAGAAGGGATTGTGGCTGAAGTCGATCCGGCCATCGTCGGTTTTCTCGTACATCGGGAAATCGACGATCCACGCAAAGCGGAAGGTGTCGGTCTCTGCAAGGCCCAGTTCGCGTCCGATCTCGTTGCGCGCCTTGCCCGCAACCGCCTCGAACTGCTCAGGTTTCCCGCCAAGGAAGAAGGCGGCGTCGCCGACTTCGAGCCCAAGCTGCTGGCGGATCGCCTCTGTCCGCTCGTGGCCGATGTTTTTGGCCAGCGGCCCGGCGGCTTCCATGCCCGAGCCATCCTCGGCCTCGCGCCAGAAGATGTAGCCCATGCCCGGCAGGCCCTGCGCCTGCGCAAACGCATTCATCCGGTCACAGAACTTGCGGCCCACCGGTTCGCCCGACGGCCCCTTCGGCGCCGGGATCGCCCGGACCTCGGTGCCTTCGTTTTCCAGCAGCTTCGCGAAGATCGCAAAGCCCGAGCCGCGGAAATGCTCGCTGACCACCTGCATCTTGATCGGGTTGCGCAGGTCGGGCTTGTCGGAACCATACCACAGCATCGAGTCGCGATAGGCGATGCGCGGCCAGTCGCCCGGCACCTTCATGTCGGGCCGGAATTCCTCGAACAGGCCCTGGATCACCGGCTGGACGGCACCAAAGACGTCCTCCTGCTCGACGAAGCTCATCTCGATGTCGAGCTGGTAGAAATCGGTCGGGCTGCGGTCGGCGCGCGGGTCCTCGTCGCGGAAGCAAGGCGCGATCTGGAAGTAGCGATCAAAGCCCGCCACCATGATCAGCTGCTTGAACTGCTGCGGCGCCTGCGGCAGCGCGTAGAACTTGCCCGGATGCAGGCGCGACGGCACCAAGAAATCGCGCGCGCCTTCCGGGGAAGACGCCGTGATGATCGGCGTCTGGAATTCGTTGAAGCCCTGCGCCCACATCCGGTTGCGGATCGACCGAACCACATTTGACCGCAACATCATGTTCTGGTGCAGTTTTTCGCGCCGCAGGTCGAGGAAGCGGTAGGTCAGGCGGGTTTCTTCGGGGTAGTCCACATCGCCGAAGACCGGCAGCGGAAGCTCGTCCGCTGCACCAAGCACCGTCATGCCCGTTGCATAGACTTCGATCTCGCCAGTTGCGAGCTTGGGGTTGACCATAGAGGCATCCCGCGCCTTGACCCGCCCGTCGATGCAGATGACCCACTCGGCCCGCACTTTCTCGATCTCGGCGAAGGCGGGGCTGTCACTGTCGGCCAGCACTTGGGTGATGCCGTAATGGTCACGCAGGTCGATGAACAGCACCCCCCCGTGATCGCGCACCCGATGCACCCAGCCCGAGAGACGCACGGTCTCGCCGACATTGGCTTTGGTCAGTTGAGCGCAGGTGTGGCTGCGATAGGCGTGCATGGTCGTCCCCTTGGCCCGAGGCTTTTCTTCGTCGCGCCGATACACAGCGGCACGGGCGGGAAGTCAAGCGACGACGGGCAGACATGAGGTCGGCGCCTGTGCGGAAATGTCGCAGTTAGACTGGAAAGTTCACTTGCCGGCGTTAAGACTCGCGCGGAAATCGGCAGGAAACGGTCTTGCAGGGATGTGGGACAAGCTTTTTGAACGGCTCGCTTCCGCCGTCGTGCGTGACGGTCTTCTCGTGATGCACATGCCCGACGGATCGACCAGACGGTTCGGCAACGGCGTCGGTCCAAGTGCCGAAATGACGGTCCACGATCCCGACCTTTTGCGCCGCATCGTGCGCAATCCCGATCTGGGCCTTGGCGAAGGCTACATGGACCGCGCCTATTCCCTGCGCGATGACGATGTGGCAGGGTTCCTGGCCTTGCTGATGGTGAATGTCGGTAAGGGCCGCGGCGAGGCCTGGCGCTTTCCGATCTCCCGGCTTCAGCGCGTGCTGGGTCGGCTGGAGCAGATTGCCCCGGCCCATCGGTCCCGGCAGAACGTGGCACATCACTACGATCTGTCGGGCGATCTCTACCGGCTGTTCCTCGATGCGGACCAGCAGTACTCCTGCGCCTATTTCCGCTCGCCCGACGACACGCTTGAACAGGCACAAGCCCAGAAGAAGGCCCATATCGCCGGGAAGCTATTGTTGCAGCCCGGAATGCGGGTGCTGGATATCGGCTGCGGCTGGGGCGGCATGGCCCTGACCCTGG
Organism: Alitabrizicola rongguiensis; assembly: GCF_021491355.1. Lineage (GTDB taxonomy): Bacteria > Pseudomonadota > Alphaproteobacteria > Rhodobacterales > Rhodobacteraceae > Aliitabrizicola > Aliitabrizicola rongguiensis. The sequence continues at coordinate 212,593 of NZ_JAKENF010000001.1, forward strand.
CGCGGGACTATGGCGCAAGAGTGCTCGGCGTGACCTTGTCCGAGGAACAACATGCCGTCGCGACCGCGAGGGTGGCGGAGGCTGGGCTTTCCGACCGGGTCGAGATCCGCCTTCAGGACTACCGCAAGGTTAACGGGCAGTTCGACCGCATCGTGTCGGTCGGCATGTTCGAGCATGTCGGCCTGCCGCATTACGGCGAGTATTTCTCCAAGGTGCGCGACCTGCTGCCCCCTGACGGGGTGGCGCTGATCCATACGATCGGACGGACCCTTCCCCCGGGGCGGACCAGCCCCTGGATCACCAAGTACATCTTTCCGGGGGGCTATGTGCCGGCTCTGTCAGAGGTGACCCCGGTGATCGAGTCGGTCGGCCTCATTCCCACCGACATCGAAATCTGGCGCCTGCATTATGCCGAAACGCTCCTGCACTGGCGCCGCCGCTTCGAGGCGAACATCGCCAGGGTCCGAACCTTGTATGACGACCGCTTTTGCCGGATGTGGCGCTATTACCTCGCGGCGTCCGAGATGACCTTCCGCCACAATGGCCAATGCGTTTTCCAGTTTCAGCTTGCCCGCGACCAGCGTGCGGTGCCGCTGACACGGGATTATCTTTATCGCGGCAATGCCATCGGCTGAACCGCCGGGATCAGACCGCGAAGCGAATTTCCGACGAATAGCTTGCAGTCGGCCAGTTGCCCGAGTGGAAGAACGCATTCGCGCGCCTGGCCTGTTGCAAGCATTTCCTCGCGCAGGATCCCGGGAAGGAGTCCGCAGGCAAGCGGAGGCGTGCAAAGCCCGTCGCCGGCATCGAAGAAGACATTGGTGATCGTACCCTCGCACACCTCGCCGCGCTCGTTCAGGAACAGGACCTCGTGGATCCCCTCGGGCATGGCGGCTCGTGCGGCAAAGTAGACCTGCCGGCGCGTGGTCTTCAGTCGAAGCCAGGGATCGTCCGAGCGCAACCTCACGTGACCGAAGGAGAGGTGCCAAGGACCCGGTGCAGAAAGGATCGGCCCCGAAGTCACCTCGATCTGGCCCGAGGCATCCAGCGTAAGGCGCAGCCGTTCAGGACCGGCGCGGTCGGCCAGAAGGGCCTTGCGGGCGGCTGACGCGTCGCAAGGCCAACCAAGCAGTGCGGCAGACCGGGCCAGTCGCGCCAGGTGCCGGTCGCCGCGAACGAGCTGCGCGCCGTCCCAAGCGAGCGTTTCGATCAGCCTCAGCCCCGGCTCACGGCCGCCTTCACGAAGCGCGCTTTCCACAGCGCCTCCTCCCATTCGCCCTCGGCGGTTGAATCCATCACCACGCCGCCGCCCACATTCATCGCGATCCTCCCGCCGGGAAAGACCGACAGCGTCCGGATGGCCACAGAGAAATCCGCCGTCCCGTCGGGCGCCATCCATCCGATTGCGCCGCAATAGATGCCACGCGGATGAGGCTCGAGTTCGCGGATGATCTCCATCGCCCGGATCTTCGGCGCCCCGGTGATCGAGCCGCAGGGAAAAAGCGCCGTCAACAGGTCCCCGAAACCGCGGCGGCCGGACAGGCGCGCCTCGATCAATGAGGTCATCTGATGCACCGTGGCATAATGCTCGATCCGGAAGAGTTCGGGCACACGGACCGATCCGACCTCGCTCAGGCGCGACATGTCGTTGCGCAGAAGATCGACGATCATCAGGTTCTCTGCGCGGTTCTTCTCGCTGGCCTCAAGCTCTGCCGCAAGCTCCATGTCGCGAACGGGGTCGGGGTCGCGCGGTGCTGTCCCCTTCATCGGCCGCGCGGAAATGCGCCCCCCCGCATCAACGCGAAAGAAAAGCTCCGGCGAGCGGGAGACGACAACCGGCCCCACGCCCAGATCGGCATAGGCGCCATGGCCAACCGCCCCGGCGTGCCGCAGGCGTCCATAAAGGCCAAGCGGCGTCCCCGAAACGAGCCGCGATGCCAGCGGGAAGGTCAGGTTGATCTGGTAGCAGTCGCCTGCCGCCAGATAGTCCAGCACTCGCGCCAGAGCCGCGTCATAGTCGGCGCGGGCTATCATCGGTTCGGGGGCTGCCATCCGGGCATCCCCCGCGGTCCGCGCCGCGCGTTCCAGGACCGGCGCAGCATCTTCCGGGCCTGCGAAAACCCCCATCACCAGCAGCGGTGCCTCGCGTCCACCCGGCATGAGCGCAGCGAGCTTCGGTTCAAGCGCGTATCCGGCCTCATAACCGACCCAGCCCGCAATCCAGCGGCCGCGCGCGCGCGCCGCGTCGAGCATCGCAAGCGCGCCGGGCATATCCTCGGCTGCGGTCGCCGAGATCACGGCCTCGGCGCGGTCAAAAAGCACCGGACCCCCGCCTGGCCCGAATTCACACAGGATCACGCCCGACCCATCCCTGTTTTCCCGCTGCCACTATTCCGCGTTTGGGGTAGCGCGGACGCGCACGTTTTCCACCCAAAGCGGGACAATTGCGACACCCCGGTTCTGCCGAATGCTGGGTTCGACTAAATATTGTTGCCAGATTGCCGGTTTCAGGCTTCCCTAGCGTCGAGGTCCGGCACGAACTGGATCCGAACAATAATGACTGGAACGTCGCACAGACCAGGGGGAACCAAATGTCGTCCGACGACTATACCGACAAGCATCACCATGAGGATGTAAAAATCCTGCATGGCATGGGCTATGCCCAAGAGTTATCCCGCTCGATGTCGAAGTTTTCGAACTTCGCCATCTCCTTCTCGATCATCTGCATCCTGTCCGGAGGGATCAACTCCTTCGCGCAGGCGATCTCGTCCGTCGGCGGCGCCGGCGCAGGGATCGGATGGATCGTCGGCTGTCTGCTGTCGGGGATGTTTGCCCTGTCGATGGCACAGATCGCCTCGGCCTTTCCGACCGCGGGCGGGCTCTATCACTGGGGATCGATCCTCGGGAACCGCTTCTGGGGCTGGCTGACGGCATGGCTCAACCTGCTCGGCCTCATCACCGTGCTGGGCGCCATCAATATCGGGACGGCTTACTTCTTCGCCGGCACCTTCGGCGCGAATTTCGGCTTCACCGGCACTGACGGTCAGGTGGTCGCCTTCGTCGCGGTTGTCACCATCGTCCAGGCCATCTTCAACCATATCGGCATCAAGGCGACGACCTTCCTGACCGATATCTCGGGCTACATCATCTTCGCGACCACGGCCGTTCTGGTGGTGGCCTGCCTGTACTTCGCCCCAGCCATCGACATCTCGCGGCTGTGGACCTTCCACAACTTCTCGGGCGAGGCCGGCGGCAACGTCTTCCCGCAATCCGACAGCATGGGCTACCTGTTCCTGCTCTGCCTCCTGCTGCCGGTCTACACGATCACGGGGTATGACGCCTCGGCCCATACCTCGGAAGAGACCCGCAATGCGGCCCATTCGGTGCCGCGCGGCATCGTGCACGCCGTCTTCTGGTCCTCGATCGTGGGCTGGGTGATGATCTGCGCCATCACGCTGGCGATCCCCGATCTGGCCACCGCAGCCAGCCAGGGCTGGGGCATGTTCTTTGCCACCATGGACGCGATCATGCCAAGCGGCCTCAAGGTCATCCTCTATCTCGGCATCCTGATCGCGCAGCTGCTCTGCGGCCTTGCCACGGTGACTTCGGCCAGCCGGATGCTGTTCGCCTTCTCGCGGGATGACGGGATGCCGGTCGGCTCCAAGGCGCTTGCCACGGTATCGCCGAAGTACCGGACGCCCGTGAATGCGATCTGGACGGCGACGGTGCTGTGCATCCTCTATGTGATCCTCGCGATGATGATCAAAGTCGGCGAAACCTCGATCTATGTCATCGTGGTGAACTCGACACTGGTCTTCCTGTTCCTGTCCTTCACCGTGCCGCTGGTTGCGGGCATGCTCGCCTATGGCGGGCCGAAGTGGCCGAAACCCGGCCCCTGGGCCATGTCGAACGGCACCTACAAACTGGTAACGCTTCTGTCGGTGATCGGCATGGCGGTCATCCTGTTCATCGCCATCGCTCCGCCGAACGAGCGCGTTCTCTATGTCGTGCTGGGCTTCATCGCCCTGGCCCTGGTGTTCTGGGTGACAGTCGAAAACCGCCGCTTCGAAGGCCCGCCGACCGGCGAGCGCATTGCTGCCCGCAAGGCCGCGATCGCCGCCGCCGAAAAGGCCGTGGGCGAGACGGGCTGACAGAACACACACTTCGGAAAAGGCGGTCGGTCTTCGACCGCCTTTTTTCTTTGGGAGAACAGCCATGACCGCGTCCGACTGGTTCCGCTTCACTGAAACGGCCCCGGGCATCTGGCGGATCGACGAGCCCTTCGTCTCGGAGTTCATGCAAGCCAATGCCTGGCTGGTACGGGGCAGCGACCGCTGGTTTCTTGTCGATACCCTGAACGGGATCGAACGGCTGAAGGACGCTCTGCCCCCTGATGCGCTGCCCGATCTTGCCGTCGTGCTGACCCACGGCCATGCCGACCATGCCGGATCGGCCCACGAGTTTGCCCATGTCCTTGCCCCGAAGGCCGAGGCGGCCGGCATCGCCAACGCCGATCCGACGGTGACCCTTGCCGGTCCGGGCTATGGCATACAAAGCCTTGGCGGTCTGATCGTAGGCCCCCCGCGCCTATCAGGTCCGCTGGTGACCAAGGCGCCGCCATCCGGCGCACCGGGCTTCGCGGGCCCCCGTCCGGTCGCGCTGGCCGGAACGCTGACCGAAGGCGATGCGATCCAGCTCGGCGACCGAACGCTTACCGTACTCGACCTTCCCGGCCATTCCCCCGGCAGCATCGGCCTTTGGGACGCGGCAAACGGGATCCTGATCGCCGGGGACGCCATCTATGACGGTGGTCTCGTGGACGATCTTCACCACTCGGACCGCGCCGCCTACTGCCGCACGATGGAGCGCCTACTGTCGCTTCCCGTCACGGAAGTCTGGCCCGGCCATGGCGCGGAATTCGGTCCAGACCGGCTGAGAGAGATTGCACAGGGATACCTTGACGCCGCAGGGGCGTGACATGGCCTGAATCGGCTTGCGCCCGGTCCGACCTTGACTATAACGCCGGACAATTTGCGCGCAGATGGGGGCCACGATGCCGAAGAGAACCGACATCCGTTCGATCATGATCATCGGAGCCGGCCCCATCGTCATCGGGCAGGCCTGTGAGTTCGACTACTCCGGCGCCCAGGCCTGCAAGGCCCTTCGCGAGGAAGGTTACCGCGTCATCCTGGTGAACTCGAACCCGGCGACGATCATGACCGATCCGGGCCTGGCCGACGCAACCTACATCGAGCCGATCACGCCCGAGGTCGTCGCAAAGATCATCGAGAAGGAACGCCCCGACGCGCTCTTGCCAACCATGGGCGGGCAGACCGGCCTTAACACCTCGCTGGCGCTTGCCGACATGGGCGTGTTGGAAAAGTTCAACGTGGAGTTGATCGGAGCCAATCGCCGTGCCATCGAAATGGCAGAAGATCGCAAGCTCTTCCGCGAGGCGATGGACAGGATCGGGCTGGAAAACCCCCGCGCCACGATCATCGCCGCCCCGAAACTGCCGAACGGCAAGTACGACATTAACGCCGGTGTCCAGCAGGCGATTGCCGCAATCGAGGTGGTGGGCCTTCCCGCCATCATCCGCCCCGCGTTCACCCTAGGCGGCACCGGCGGCGGCGTCGCCTACAACCGCGATGACTACGAGGCCATCGTGCGCTCGGGCCTCGACGCCTCGCCGGTCGCGCAGGTGCTGATCGACGAATCCCTGCTCGGCTGGAAGGAATACGAGATGGAAGTCGTGCGCGACCGCGCCGACAACGCCATCATCGTCTGCTCGATCGAGAACGTCGATCCCATGGGCGTCCATACCGGCGATTCCGTGACCGTCGCCCCGGCGCTGACGCTGACCGACAAGGAATACCAGATCATGCGCAACGGCTCGATTGCCGTCCTGCGCGAGATCGGGGTCGAAACCGGCGGGTCGAACGTCCAGTGGGCGATCAACCCAGCCGACGGCCGCATGGTGGTGATCGAGATGAACCCCCGCGTCAGCCGCTCATCGGCGCTGGCGTCCAAGGCCACCGGCTTCCCCATCGCCAAGATCGCCGCGAAGCTCGCGGTTGGTTACACGCTCGACGAGCTTGACAACGACATCACCAAGGTCACGCCCGCCTCCTTCGAGCCGACCATCGACTATGTCGTGACCAAGATCCCGCGCTTCGCCTTCGAGAAATTCCCCGGCGCCAAGGCCGAACTCACCACCGCAATGAAATCGGTGGGCGAGGCGATGGCCATCGGCCGCACCATCCACGAGTCTCTCCAGAAGGCGCTCGCCAGCCTCGAAACCGGCCTGACCGGCTTTGACGAGATCGCCATCCCCGGCGCGCCCGACAAGGCGGCGGTCATCAAGGCGCTCTCGCCCCAGACCCCCGACCGCCTGCGCCTGATCGCCCAGGCCATGCGCCACGGCCTGTCCGATGACGAAATCCAGGCCGCCACTGCCTTCGATCCGTGGTTCCTTGCCCGCATCCGCGAGATCGTCGAGGCCGAAGCCGCCGTGCGCCTGAATGGCCTGCCCCTCACCGCCGAGGGCATCCGCAAGCTCAAGATGATGGGCTTTACCGACGCCCGCCTGGCAAAGCTCACCGGCCGGGACGAGGCGCAGGTGCGCCGCGCCCGCCGCAACCTTGGCGTCCAGGCGGTGTTCAAGCGCATCGACACCTGCGGCGCCGAGTTCGAGGCGCAGACTCCCTACATGTATTCCACCTACGAACACCCGGTGATGGGCGAGGTGGAATGCGAGGCGCGTCCGTCGAAGGCGAAAAAGGTCGTCATCCTCGGCGGCGGCCCGAACCGCATCGGTCAGGGCATCGAGTTCGACTATTGCTGCTGCCATGCCTGCTACGCGCTGACCGCGGCGGGCTATGAAACCATCATGATCAACTGCAACCCCGAGACGGTCTCGACCGACTACGACACCTCGGACCGCCTGTATTTCGAGCCGCTGACGCTGGAGCATGTGCTCGAAATCCTGCGGGTGGAGCAGGAGAACGGCACGCTGCACGGCGTCATCGTCCAGTTCGGCGGCCAGACGCCCCTCAAACTCGCCAACGCCCTGCATGACGAGGGCATCCCGATCCTCGGCACCACGCCCGACGCCATCGACCTCGCCGAGGACCGCGAGCGCTTCCAGCAGCTTCTGCACAAGCTCGACCTCAAGCAGCCGGTCAACGGCATCGCCGCCAGCCGCGACGAGGCCTTCGCCATCGCCGCCCGCGTCGGCTACCCGCTGGTCATCCGCCCGTCCTACGTCCTCGGCGGCCGCGCGATGGAGATCGTCCGCGACGACGCCCAGCTCGAGCGCTACATCACCACCGCCGTGCAGGTCTCGGGCAAGAACCCGGTGCTGCTCGACAGCTACCTGTCGGGCGCGATCGAGGTGGACGTCGACGCTCTCTGCGACGGCGAAAACGTCCATGTCGCCGGCATCATGGAGCATATCGAAGAGGCCGGCGTGCATTCGGGCGACAGCGCCTGCTGCCTGCCGCCCCATTCCCTTGCCCCCGAGACCGTCGCGGAACTCAAGCGTCAGACCGAGGTCATGGCCCGCGCCCTGCATGTCGTCGGTCTGATGAACGTCCAGTTCGCGATCAAGGACGGCACGATCTACGTGCTCGAGGTCAACCCCCGCGCCAGCCGCACCGTGCCCTTCGTCGCCAAGGCCACCGACAGCGCCATCGCCTCCATCGCTGCACGGCTGATGGCGGGCGAGAAACTCTCGGCCTTCCCGATGCGCCCGCCCTACCCGACCGGCGTCGGTCCCGACAGCCCCCTGCCGCTCGCTGACCCGCTGACGCTGGCCGACCCGAAAACCCCGTGGTTCTCGGTGAAAGAGGCGGTCATGCCCTTCGCCCGCTTCCCCGGCGTCGACACGCTCCTCGGGCCGGAAATGCGCTCGACGGGCGAGGTCATGGGCTGGGACCGCACCTTCCCGCTCGCCTTCCTCAAATCGCAGATGGGCGCGGGCGTGACGCTCCCGACCGAAGGCCGGGTCTTCATCTCGATCAAGGACGCCGACAAGACCGCCGCCATGGCCGGCGCCGCCCGCGACCTGACCCGGCTCGGCTTCGAGATCGTCGCCACCCGCGGCACCGCCAGCTGGCTTACCGCCGAGGGCATCGCCGCCACGCCCGTGAACAAGGTCTACGAGGGCCGCCCGAACATCGTCGACCGGCTGAAGAACGGCGACATCGCGCTCGTCATGAACACCACCGAGGGCAGCCAGGCCGTCAGCGACAGCCGCGACATCCGCGCCGTCGCCCTCTACGACAAGATCCCCTACTACACCACCGCCGCCGGCGCCGTGTCAGCCGTCGAGGCGATGAAGGCCGAAGGCGAGGGGTATGGGGTGAGGACGTTGCAGGGTTGACCGCGACCCCGGCTTTGCCGGGGGCAAAACGCTCCAGTGGAGCGTTTTGAGCGGGCGACGGGAGCGAAAGCATTCGCTCCCCGGATACGTGCCCGGATGATCTTCCGGTGGAAGATCGCCAGCGCCGAACACCCGATCCGCAATGATCGGGCCGGGGGACTGCGACCCCGGCAACGCCGGGGAAATCGCCCCAGTGGAGCGACTCAGTTAGCGACAGGCAAGCGGGGCTCGCAGACCGGGTCTCGACATAACTCGTCTTGCCAAATCGGCTTTCAAACTCGAGCTTATTGACAGGAGTTTATTTCAACTCCAACTTAGTGGCTGTTTCTGTTGGGGGTGGGTTATGCCGCGTCTTGTTATCGATATTCGGGCTGGGCACCTAGAAGTTGAAGGTTCCGAGGAGTTCATTAGATCGATATTCGAGGATTTTCGCACTAACATAGGTGGCAAACTGGGCGAGACGGAAGACGCCGCAAGCGAGTTGCCGGACGATGATCGGGCTATCGCTCCCACTTCAAATAGGCAGAGACCCAAGAGGCGGCGGTCCAGCAGTACCGCAGCTTCAAATGGCTCTGAAGGAAAGAAATCCCCCCTTAGCAATCCGGAGATTGACCCAACTCTCAAAATCGATGATCTAAAATCATTCTTCTTGCAGAGAAAACCGACGGGAAATCCCCAAATTCTTCTCGTGATAATAGCTTACCTTCGCGACACATTGGATATGTATCCCGCCACCGTAAATCAGATTTATACTTGCTACTGGGCCCTTAGATCGGAGATAAAAATCCCCGCCAAATTTAGACAAGCAATTATCGACACTGTCAACAAAAAGAAATGGCTGGAGTGGAAATCGCAGGAGACAGTCGCAATCACCAACATCGGCGAGAACGCCCTTAATCACGAGATTGGTAAATAGCTATATCTGGTATCCAGCCTTCGATATTAACTCTTCAATTGTCGCCCTAAATTCCAGCGCGACTTTTTCAATGTCGCCACGCCTTGTAATAAACTCGATCTTGTGTGCGGCGAAATTGCCCAAATTGCGATAGTCGTCCAATCTGTTCTTGCTGTTTCTAGAAAGCCCTAGAGCTCCGCTAACCTTGGCCTCAGCGACTATAGCTTCGAGTTGCTTGTAAGTGCCGTCCTGGCTCTTTATCGCTGACCCTTGGCCGATCTTCTCGAGGGAGAGGATAAGCATTATTTCAAGCAAGCGGCGCATAAGAACGGCGCAGCCGTCAAAAACATTTCTTTCGTAACAGGTGTTAATTTGATCGGCAAGCCGAGAAGTATAAGATGGAGTATTCTTGTAGGCCTCGCGAGGTATCAACTCTGCGCTGAAGTGTAAATCTTCTGACTTTATTCTGAGCTGCGGAAATTCTGCCCACAAACCAGCAACTGAATTGGCATGAAGTTTGATTTTCCCGTTTGCAGCACTAAGGAATCTTCGAGAGTTCCTTACCTGCAATCGCAAGCGAGATAGATTCAAGTTTGGATAGTGGAGTTTGGAAAATGCATCCACAATTTGCGAGAGATCGCATTCATGCACTTCAGCGTCACGGGTCAAATAAAAAGTAAGATACTCTACCTTTTCAATAATTGACTTTTTGTCCAGTGAAGCGATCTTCGCGAAAGCTGATAAGGTCACAACTTGCTGCATCTTGCTCTCAATTCACCGCGAACGTCTCTCTCAAACTCATATCCCCTACGGACACCTCCCCATCACACCCGTCCGACACGCCTCCTGCATCGAGGGATCGGCCTTGATGTCCTGTGCATAGTTGGCCGCGGTGTTCGTTCCCGCCGGCGGGGCGGAGAGGCTCGCCGCACCCGGCGGCGGCAGGGCGCCGCCTGCGTCCGGCGCGAGGGGCTGCGAACAGCCCGTCACAAGCAACAGCCCCAGACCGGCCACTGCCCCGACAGATGCCCGCATCGTCTCCCCCTGTGTCCTTGCGTTCCTCCCAGCCTACCACGCCCACCCGAGCGATCCAGCGCGCCGGTGCCGCAGCTTGACCCCGCGCGCCAATGGGGGCGCGGCGCTTGACCAAGGCCGGCCCATCAGGGTCAGAAGGGCGTTTCAGTTCCCGAAGGCCCCGATTGCCTCCGCCCCGGGATAGGGCAGGTCCGTGACCAGCACCGAACTTGCCTTGCCCGAGGCAAAGACCTTGTCGAGGTCGATGGTCAGGAAGCTCGTCCGGTGCGCGTAGTCCGAGATCAGCAGGCGGTTGTGGGTCAGGTCCTTGATCGACACCCATTGGGTGTAGTCCGACACCACCTGGTCGCCATCCTTGCTCTGCGCGATGCCAAGCGGGATGTCGACGGTGTTCAGGATATGGTCGATCGCTTGGATCGCGTCGTCGCCGGTCGCAGGCGGGGTGATGTTGTGGCGCAGGAAGGCCGCGCGGATGAAGCGCGAGGGCGGCGTGTAGTCGCCCGGCAGCCCCATCATCCCGCCGCCCTGCCCGAGGGCGGTTACGTTGACGTTGCCGATGTTGACCGACTGCACGCCGACCGTCGACAGGTTCAGGTAGTTGCGCGCGTTCAGGAGGTGCCAGTCATAGGTCGGTGCGTTGGTCAGCACATGGGCGACGTTGTCGTGGATCTGTAACTCGCCCCCGACATACTCGACGACCATCCCGTCGCCCGAGCGATCGGTGAAGATCATGTGGATCGTGGGCGGCGTCGGCCCGCTCGGCAGCGACGGATCGGCCCAGACCTTGATCCTGGGCAACGCCGCCCGAAGCTCAGCGACCGTCGCATGGTTGCCAAGCGCCCAAGAGCCGAAGCCGAGGATCGAGACATAGTCGGTGTCGTCCTTCGTCACCGTCTGGTACTCGGTGAAGCCGGGCAGAAAGTTCGCACTCATCCCCAGCCCTTCGGAGTTCTGCCCTTCCAGCAGCGCGCCGCCCGGGATGATCCCGGCGCTGACGCCGACCACCGCGTATTTCGTCGCCTCGGTCTTGGCCGGCAGGCCGGTCGAAGGCGGCGCGGTCAGGCTCAGTTCGGTGCCCTTGGGCTGGCTGACCAGCGCCCATTTCATGTCAAAGGCCCATTCCATCGTCCGCCCGGCGATGACGGTCTTGTCTCCGGCAACGATATCGACCGCGGTACAGGCGAGACCCGCGTTGACGGTGGCGATCAGGGAAACGGCGGACAGCAGGGATTTCAGCATCGGTGGTATCCTTGTGTTTCGGCCGACTGGCCCGGCCTGGCGCTATGCCGCCCTTCCCTCCCGAAGGTGTGGCGGCGGGACATCGTCCTACAACCAGAGCTTGAAGGCTTTCTTGTGTCCAGCCATCGAAAAAAAGCTGGCCGCGGATGACGCACCTTGTCGCAGGGGCGAGCGCTCTTTCGCTGCGGGTTCGCATCGAATGCTTGACTTATCGGGTGTGAGGCATCATCTCCCCCTCATCCAGCGCCCGCTGCCGCGTGAGCAGCCGCCGTTTTCTGCCGCATCCATCGGATGCCGAAGGGGCCAGGGCCGGAGACATCGCAAGGTTCCCACCATCACGCAGGGGCGCCACGGTCGAAACACTTCGACCGGCCCTCTCGCCTGCCGCATCTCCTGCGGCCCGAACCCCATTCGGCGGACAAAGTCCGCCTGTCCGAAAGAAAAGACATGACCAGCTTCACCGATCTCGGCCTTTCGCCCAAGCTGCTGAAAGCGCTCGAGAAGACCAACTTCACCCAGCCGACCCCGATCCAGGTCGCCGCGATCCCCCACGTGATGAAGGGCCGCGACCTGATGGGGCTGGCCCAGACCGGCACAGGCAAGACGGCGGCCTTCGGCCTGCCGCTCCTGCACCGCATCCTCGACATCGGCCACCCGCCGCAGCCCCGCACCGTGCGTGCGCTGATCCTGGCGCCGACCCGCGAGCTTGTCCTGCAAATCGCCGAAAACCTTGAGCTTTTCACCAAGGGCACGGCGGTCAAGGTCACCACCGTCGTCGGTGGCGCCTCGCTCAACCGCCAGGCCGAGCGGCTCGCCCGCGGGTCCGACATCCTTGTCGCGACGCCGGGTCGGCTGATCGACTTGCTGGAACAGAATGCCCTGACGCTGGTCAACACCGGCTACCTCGTCCTCGACGAGGCCGACCACATGCTCGACATGGGCTTCATCCATTCGCTGCGCCGGATCGCCAAGCACCTGCCGCACAAGCGCCAGACGCTCCTCTTCTCGGCCACCATGCCGAAGCTGATCGAGGAAGTGGCCGACACCTACCTGCGCGACCCGGTCCGCGTCGAGGTCGCCCCGCCTGGCAAACCGATCGAGAAGATCGTCCAGGGCGTCCACTTCACCCCGCAGGGTGACAAGGCGAAGCTTCTGGAATCCTACCTTCTGAAGCATCCGGGCGAACAGGCGCTGGTCTTTGGCCGCACCAAGCACGGCTCGGAGAAACTGATGAAACTGCTGGTGAGCTGGGGCTTCAAGGCTGGCTCCATCCACGGCAACAAGAGCCAGAACCACCGCGAGCGCACGCTGAAAGAGTTCCGCGGCGGCGAGCTTGACGTGCTGGTTGCCACCGACGTCGCGGCGCGCGGCATCGACATCCCGACGGTCCGCCATGTCTACAACTACGACATGCCGAACGTGCCCGAGAACTACGTCCACCGCATCGGCCGCACCGCCCGCGCCGGGGCGCAGGGAACGGCCGTCGCCTTCTGTGCGCCTGCCGAGATGGACGAACTGCGCGCCATCGAAAAGACGATGAAGGCCGCGATCCCGGTGATCGGCGGGGCGCCGTGGGCCGAAGGAGCAGCAGCGCCGAAACCTGTGAAAGTCATGGGAAAATCCGCGCAGAAGATCGCCCGCACGACTGGCGGCGGCCGCCCGCAGCACGGGCAAAAGCCCGGCGGCCAGAAACCGGGTGGCCAAAAACCGGCGGGGCAGAAGCCTGCCCATGCCGGCGCGCGACCGGCTCAGCCCGGCGGCACTGCCGCTCCGCGGCGCTTCGAGGGCGGACGCAAGACTGGCACCGGATCGGCCAAACGCTGATCGCTTGATGGCCATGCCGCCCTCGGCTACAGGACGGCATGGCCAAGCTCTATTTCCACTACTCGACAATGAACGCGGGGAAATCGACCCTGCTGCTTCAGGCCTCCTACAACTACCGCGAACGCGGAATGGAGACCTATCTCATCACCGCCGAACTCGACCACAGAGCGGGTGAGGGACGAATCGCCAGCCGGATCGGCATTGGCGACGCGGCCGACACCTTCGCCCCGGGCGAGGACCTTTTTGCCAAGATCGCCCGTCGCCTCGACAAGGGTCCGGTCGCGTGCATCTTCCTCGACGAGGCGCAGTTCTTGTCGCAGGACCAGGTCTGGCAACTCGCACGGGTGGTCGATGACCTAAACGTGCCAGTCATGTGCTACGGCTTGCGTGTGGATTTCCGCGGCGAGCTGTTCCCCGGCTCTGCCGCGCTGCTCGCCCTGTCCGACGAGATGCGCGAAGTGCGGACGATCTGCCATTGCGGCAAGAAGGCCACAATGGTGGTGCGCAAGGGGTCGGACGGCCGGGCGCAAAGGGACGGGGCGCAGGTGCAGATCGGCGGAAACGAGACCTATGAAAGCCTTTGCCGCCGTCACTGGCGCGAGGCGGTCGGCGATGGCTCGACGCCGGGCTGAACCGCCCTGAGCGCGATCACCAGGCCAGCCGCAAAGATCAGGGCCATTCCGATGAGTGCGCGCAACGACAGCACTTCACCCCAAAGCAGCCAGCCCCAGAGGGCAGAGCAGGGCAGGATCACATACTCGAACACGCTGACCCGGCTTGCCTCGGCAATCTGGTAGGCGCGGATCATCATCCCTACGGCGATCAGCGATCCGGCCGCCTGTACGAAAGTCCAGAACAGGAAGCGGGCTGTCGGCATGGCCCAGCCGCGCAAAACGAAGGAGGCCGGGCCTTCGGCCTCGATGGGATCGAGCAGGGCAAAGACTGCCAGCCCGACCATTCCCAGCAGGCCAAGCGCCAGGAAGAACCCTGCCAGAAGCACCTCGGGCCGCTCACCCTCGCACCATTCGCGGGTCGCGATGTTGCCGATCGCATAGAGCAAGCCGGCAGCAATCGGCATAAGCGCCGCGATGGAGGCCCCGCCCACGGCGGCCGGGCCCAGCACCAGAAGCGCGCCGACAAAGCCAAGCGCCACCGCAAGAATGCGCCACGGGCCGATGCGATGGCCATAGGCGAAGTGCGAGATGAGCAGAACGAAGATCGGCGCGGTGAAGAGGCCTGCCGCGACGACTGCCACGGGGAAGAAGGCCAGACTGCCGAAATAGACCAGCATCGCGAACCCATGGACCGCGCTGCGCGCCGCGACGGCGCCGGGCCGCAACGGCCTGAGGTTCAGCTTCAGTAGCGGCGTCGCGACCAGAAGCAGGCCGATGGCCATCACCGAACGCGTCAGATGAAACTGCCAGAGCCCGCCATCCACCGCGATGACGCGAACGAAATTGTCCGTAAAGCCAATCGTCAGGGCGTAGATCAGGATCAGGCCGGCTGCGGCCAGGGTGCGGTCAGCCTGCTGCATTGGATCAGGTCTCCTCTTCCGGCAATCTTGCCGCGGCCCAAGGCAGCGGGCGTGGCTGAAACCGACCTGCCAAGGCGGAGGCGCCGACATTTGCCGCATGAGACAGTCCCGCGGGTGTCGGAGCTACCACAACCTGTTGTAGGACACTGGGCCCTCGGCTACTCTCAGCCGTAGATTTCAAGGACGAAAGCGCATGCGCCGCCCATGACGGCCCTCAAGAAATACGAGAAGCTGGAAAGTACTGGCCTCTGGCGGGACAGCCCGGATGCGCAACGGCGCGAGGTGGTGGTGAACTTTGGCGACGCATCGCTTGTTCTCAGCGATCCGAAGACGGGAACCGCCATTACTCATTGGTCGCTTCCGGCACTGGTCCGGCTCAATTCCGGATCCATGCCCGCGCTTTATGCGGCCGACCCCGAAGCCACCGAAACGCTCGAGATCGACGATGCGCTGATGGTTGGCGCGATCGAGACGGTGCGTGGCGCGATCGAGAAGGCCCGCGCCCGCCCGGGCAGGTTGCGCGCCACCTTGCTTGGCGGCGGTATTGCCATCGGGTTGCTGCTTGCGGTCTTCTGGCTACCCTCGGCACTGATATCGCAAACAGCGGCACTGGTGCCCGAGGCGACGCGGGCCGAGATCGGTCGGATGGCGCTGGCCGACCTGACGCGCCTGACCGGCGTGCCTTGCGCCAACCCCGCCGGGCTGGCGGCTGCCATGATGCTGTCAGAGCGTGTGTTGGGCCAGCACGGTGGCCAGATCCTGATCCTGCGCGACGGGCTTACGCCTTCGGCCCACCTGCCTGGAGGGCTGATCCTGCTGTCCAGCAAACTCGTGGAACCGCTCGACGGTCCCGAAGTTGCTGCAGGCTATGCCATCGCTGAAAAGGCACGTGCCGAGCAGTCCGATCCACTGATTCCGGTCTTGCAGCAGGCCGGGCTTCTGGCAACTGTGCGTCTGCTGACGTCTGGCCGCCTGCCCCCCGGCGCCCTGACCGGCTATGCCGAAAACCTGCTGGTTCTCCCGCCAGCGCCGGTGGATGACGAAGCACTTCTGGCCGCCTTCCGCGAGGCGAGCGTGCCCTCTACCCCTTATGCCTATGCCGTGGATCCTTCCGGCGAAACGACGCTGCCACTGATCGAGGCCGACCCGCTGCGGGGCGCCGCTGCCGTGCCGATCCTGCCCGATGCCGACTGGGTGCAGTTGCAATCCATCTGCCAGGACCAGAAAGGCTGATCCCCAAATTGTCGGGCGCCCCTCCACAAGAGTGAAGGAGCGCCCCTGGCCCTGCTCGACCGGTTATTGCTTGAGTATTGCGTCGGGGAAGCCTGCGCGGCGCAGCGAGGCAAGCGCGTTTCGCGCCAGTGCGGGATCATCGAACGGGCCGGCAAAAACCACCTGAAGCGCGCGCCCACCGCTTGCCATGCGGCTGCTCGCGACCGGCATGCCCAGAGCTGAGATCTTCAGCCGTGCCGCGTCGGCGTTGGACGGCTGGCCGAAGCTGCCCACCTGAACGAAACTCCGGCCAGGCGTTGCCGCCTTCGGGCTGGGCGACTTGGTCGAGATGACAAGGGCCGGGGCTGCCGGTCGGGTAGCGCGCGCCGGCTTCTGAACCGCCGCAACCTCCACGGTCTGGGTCGGTTCCCACTTTACAAGGTTGGCCGGAACGGTGCGCGTCCAGATCCGGTCCTGCGCCTGCTGGCCGGCCATCGTGCCCTGGCCGCGATATGGATTAAGCCGCCCGTCGCTCCAGGCAAGCTTGTAGCCCGGTGGAATGATCGGATTGATGAGCCGCGGATCCGGGGTCGGAGCCGGGATATCGATCGCCAGAGCGCGCGCCGGGGCTGCAGCCGGCGCCGACTTCACCCGGGGAAGCGCCAGTCCCGCCGTGCGGCCGTCGCCCACCGTGCATAGCAGGGCAGAGCCGCCCCCTTTTTGCGGCACCCGCTGCGCAACCGGTGCCGTAGAGGGGCAAGCCAGCACCGTGTTCTCGCTTGTCGCGGGGGTGGCGACGCTGCCCAGGACGACCGATTTTTCGTCGAGCAGACCCGGACGCGAAAGACAGAGAAGGATCGTGCCGCCGCCACGAAGCGGCAAACGCTCGGCGTAAGGCGCGCGCTCGGGGCAAGCGACCTGGCCAGGCGTCCCCGTGGCGCGCGGGGTGTCGACGTAGCCTTGGGAGTTTGCCGGAGCGGCCGCAGCGGTCTCGGCTACTCGGACGGGTGCGGCGGCAGGAGCAGCTGTGGTCGTAGCTGCCGGCGCAGCAGCGACAGGCGCAGGGGCGACCACAGCGGCGGCCGGAGCGGCCGGAGCGGGGGCCTCGGCCACCTTGCCGAAGGTCGGTGGATAGCCGCAGAGCACCTTGCGATCGGCGCCGACGCGGGGCACCCAGGCGGTCTGCCCGTCGATCCCGGCACGGATGTAGACGCATCCCCGGCCATCGACATATTGCTGACCCTTGAAGCTCGCCGGAGGCGTTTCGAGAGGGGTTGCGAACTCGCGCACCCCCTGCGCCTGGGCTGCGGACAAAGCTCCGCACAGGGCCGCGATGGCCGCGGCAGGAACAAGTCTGGACAGCATGGAAATCACCCTTGTGGTTAGGGCGAATCATGCCGAATCGGTGATTCGGTGTAAAGAGCGAAACGCTTTATTTCGTACCGAACATGCGATCACCCGCATCCCCTAGGCCAGGAACAATATATCCATGGTCATTGAGGTGGCTGTCCACAGCTGCTGTGACGATCGGCACGTCGGGATGCGCTTCTTTCATCCGCTTGATGCCTTCTGGCGCGGCAAGAAGGCACAGAAAGCGGATATCCTTCGCCCCCGCCTTCTTCAGAAGGTCCACCGCTGCTGCCGAGGAGTTGCCCGTCGCCAGCATCGGATCGACGACGATCGAGACCCGCTCTTCCAGGTGGTCGGGCAGCTTGCAGTAATACTGGACCGGCTGCAGCGTCTGGGGATCGCGGTAGAGCCCGATGAAGCCCACGCGGGCCGCCGGGATCAGTTCCAGGATTCCGTCCAGAAGCCCGTTGCCCGCCCGCAGGATCGAGATCAGCGCCAGTTTCTTGCCCTCGATCGACGGCGCATCCATCGCCTCGAGCGGGGTCTCGATCCGCTGCGTCGTCATCGGCAGTTCGCGCGTCACCTCATAGGCCAGAAGCAGGCTGATTTCGCGCAAAAGCCGGCGGAAGGAGGCGGTCGAGGTTTCCTTGTCGCGCATGATGCTGAGCTTGTGCTGCACCAGCGGATGGGTGACGACGGTCAGATGTTCAAGCATTCTCGGGCTCCAGTCTCTTGGCTATGCGGGCGCGCGTCGCCTCGTCGCAGAAGGCGGCATCGAGCGAGGTTCGGGCGATCTGGCGGAATACGCCTTCGTCCCAGTCAAAGGCCTCGGCCAGACGGTCATATTCGCGCATCATGGTGGTGTGGAAGAAAGGCGGATCGTCAGTCGAGATCGTGACCTTCACGCCCCGGTCGAACATCGTGCCGATCGGATGCTTGCGCCATGTAGGGAACAGGCCAAGCGCCATGTTCGACCCGGGGCAGACCTCCAGCACCGTGCCGCGCTGAGCCAGTTCGTCGACCAGTGCCATGTCTTCTATGGCGCGCACACCATGACCGATGCGCTCGGGGTTGAGATCCTTGAGCGTGTCGCGCACCGAGTCCGGCCCGCCCCATTCTCCGGCATGGGCGGTGATGCGCAGCCCGGCCTCGCGCGCGCAATCGAAGGACCACAGGAAATCCCTGGGTTTTCCGACCTTCTCATCCCCCGCAATTCCAAAGCCGACGATCCAGTCACCCGCCGTCTCGGCCGCGCAAAGGGCGGTCTGCTTTGCCTTCTCGGGGCCGAAATGACGGATGCAGGTGATGATGCCGCGCAGGGTGATCCCGTCATCGCGCTCCGCCTTGTCCGCCGCTTCGCGGATGGCATGCAGGTATTCCCGCCAGGCACCCACATCACGACCACCGCAGAAGTCCGGAGAGAGGAAGGTTTCGGAATAGACCACACCGTTTGCCGCACTTTCCTCCAGAACGGCTTTGGTCAGACGGCCGTAATCCTCGGGCGTCTTCAGGGTCGAGGTTGCGGCCTCGTAGACCTTCAGGAAATCCCAGAAGTCGGTGAAGCGGTACCCACCGTCTTCGGTAAAGAGCCCCGAAAGGTCCATGTGCTTTTCGCGCGCGAGCCCCCGGATGAAGGCCGGCGGAGCGGCACCTTCCAGGTGCAGGTGCAATTCGACTTTCGGCAGGTCGCGGGTCACAGGAAACTCCGCCCCGGCCCCTGCGCCGGAATCCCGAGATGAGACGCG
The DNA here is from genome assembly GCF_021491355.1 of Alitabrizicola rongguiensis. Lineage (GTDB taxonomy): Bacteria > Pseudomonadota > Alphaproteobacteria > Rhodobacterales > Rhodobacteraceae > Aliitabrizicola > Aliitabrizicola rongguiensis. The sequence goes on from NZ_JAKENF010000001.1 coordinate 231,810, forward strand.
ATGCTGGCCGCGACATCGGTGAAGGCGACAAGCCCGATCCCGCCCGATCCCGCACCTGCGCAGATCACCGGCACGCGTTCGCGCGTGTGATCGGTGCCGGTCCAGGTCGGGTCGTTGCCATGATCGGCTGTGAAGATCGCCAGATCACCGGGGCGCAAGCCCGCAAGAAAGCCTCCAGCCCGGCCGTCGAACCATTCCAGCGCGCGGGCATAGCCCGAAACGTCACGCCGGTGGCCATAGAGGCTGTCAAACTCGACGAAGTTCGCGAAGGTCAAGGAACCGGGCTCTGCATCGCCGATGAGGCGGTCGAGATGATCGAAAAGATCGGAATCCGACTTGCCCTTGTGCAACGCGCCGATGCCCCGCATCGAAAAGATATCGCCGATCTTGCCGATCGCATGGGTCGCCCGCCCCGCCTCCGCCACCCAATCAAGGAGCGTCGGCGCAGGAGGCGCGATGGCATAGTCATGCCGGTTGGCTGTGCGTTGGAAACTGCCGGGCTTGCCCACGAACGGCCGCGCGATCACCCGGCCGACTTTCATCGCGTGCAGGGTCGGCGCCATCTCGGCACAAAGCGTCAAGAGGCGGTCGAGACCGAAGGTTTCTTCATGCGCCGCGATCTGAAAGACCGAGTCCGCCGAGGTGTAACAGATCGGCCAGCCCGTTCGCATGTGCTCTTCGCCAAGCGCCTCGATGATGGGCACGCCGGAGGCATGGCAATTGCCAAGAATGCCCGCCGTTCTCGCCCGCCTGCAGACCTCGGCAACCAGGCTTTCGGAAAAGGCGGGGCGCGTGTCGGGGAAATAGGTCCAGTCCCAGGGAACCGGCACGCCTGCAAGTTCCCAATGGCCCGAAGGCGTGTCCTTGCCCTTCGAGACCTCGCTGGCCGCTCCCCACCTGCCCTTCTGCGCCGCCCCCAGCCCAGGGGGGACGAGACCCGTCGACAGCCCGATTGCCGCCCCTAGACCCAGGCCATCAAGAACCGGCATCTGCAGGGGCCCGCTGCGCCCCTCTTCGGCCCGCCCCGCAGCACAGGCCTCGGCGATATGTCCAAGCGTATTGGCACCTTCGTCGCCAAAGAGAGCGGCATCGGGCGCCCCGCCGCAGCCGACCGAGTCCATCACGATGAGGAAGGCGCGGGGCGCGCTTGACGAAGGCGTCATGCGATCCTCTTGTGAACGAGCGGTGGTTCCTTTGGCGCGGTGTTGGCCATCCTGTAGGCGGAAAGCACGCTCCGGACTGCCAGTTCGGCATCTGCCTCGCTGGCCGCGTGGACGATTGCGAGCGGCAGACCCTCGCCCACCTCTTCGCCCAGCCCCGCCATGTCGGACAGACCTACCGAAGGGTTGACCTTGTCGCCCTCGCGAAGCCGTCCGCCGCCCAGATGCACCACCGCCTGTCCGAGCGCCTGGCCATCCACCGCCGCGACAAACCCATCGCGTGGGCAAGGCACCTCGCGTTGCACCGGGGCCGAGGGCAGCCGATCGGGCCAGCGGTCAACAAAATCAGCCGGCCCGCCCTGCGCCGCGACCATCCGGCCGAAGTAATCCGCCGCCTGCCCGCTTTCCAAAGCCTGCGCGATGCGGCCTGCGCCATCCTCGGGATCAGCCGCCAGACCACCAAGCGCCAAGGCCTCGCCACCCAGGGCCGCCGTCAGGTCCCACAGCGCGGCATTGACCGAGGTGCCGGTCAGCGTCTCCATCACCTCGATCACCTCGAGCGCGTTGCCGGCCGCCGTTGCAAGGGGCTGGTTCATGTCGGTGATAAGCGCGGTTGTCATGCAGCCCGCGCCCTGCGCGGTGGAGACCAGCGCACGCGCCAGAACCTCGGCCTCGTCCAGCGCCTTCATGAAGGCGCCGGAACCCGCCTTGACGTCCAGCACCAGCCCCTCCAGCCCCGCGGCCAGCTTCTTCGACAGGATCGAGGCGGTGATGAGGTCGACGCTTTCGACCGTGCCGGTCACATCGCGGATCAGGTAAAGCCGGCGGTCGGCCGGCGCGATTTCGGCCGAGGCCGAGACGATGGCGCAGCGCACCCCGTCGATCTGGCGGCGCAGTTGCTCCTCGGTCATGGCGGTGCGGAAGCCCGGGATCGCCTCGAGCTTGTCCAGCGTCCCCCCGGTATGGCCAAGCCCTCTGCCTGAAATCATCGGCACATAGGCGCCGCAAGCCGCCAGAGCCGGCGCAAGCAGCAGCGAAACGCAATCACCGATCCCGCCGGTCGAATGCTTGTCCAGCACCGGGCCGGGCAAGTCCCATTCCATGACCTTTCCCGAATCCCGCATGGCGCGGGTCAGGGCAACACGGCCCGCCTCGCCCAGCCCCTTCAGACAGACGGCCATCGCGAAGGCGCCGGCCTGTGCATCCGTCACATCGCCCGAGGCAAGACCGCGCGCAAACCACGCCAACTCCTCGGCCGAGGGGGTTTCCCCCTCACGGAGCTTCATGTTGATCGCGCGCGCATCCATGTCACGTCCGGTCCATATGGGCGGCGGTGAACAGGCCCGGCAACAGGTCGCGCACCGTCATGGCAAGCGACTTTCCGTCGGTCGTGCACAGGGTGACGACCACGTCCTGTCCGGCGAATTCCGCGATCTTCTGCCGGCAACCGCCGCAGGGCGGAACCGGTTCGGGGCTGTCGGCGATCACCAGCACCTCGGCAATGACCGTCTCGCCGGCGGCAACCATCGCGGCGATTGCACCTGCCTCGGCGCAGGTGCCTTCGGGATAGGCGACATTCTCGACATTGCACCCCGAATAGACCTGCCCCGAGGCCGCGCGGATCGCCGCGCCGACCTTGAAGCGGGAATAGGGGGCATAGGCGTTCTCGCGAACGGCGGTGGCGGTCTCGAGCAGCGACATGCGGGCACCTTCGGATTATTGACCAACTGTGAGGCGCGGCGGAAGCGGATGCAAGCCATGCCTGCCGACGGCTCGGGCGGTCAGGGGTAGACGGGGGTTTTGCACCCCCGGCCCCGGATTGCATCCGGGGCTCCCCCGCAGGATATTTGTGAACAGAAGAAGATCAGAGTCGCTTCGTTTCGAATGTGCCGGGCAAGGATACTTCCAGCAGTTCGAGATCATCTGTTGGATCGGCGTAGCGTGTCGCCATCCCAGGCGGAATGACAAAGGCGTCACCGGCCGACAGGCGATAGGGATCCTTCCCCTCACCTTCCAGCGTCATGCCGCCGTTCATGACGAAGGTGAAGAGGATATCGCCGTCATGGCTGGTCCAGCACGTCTCGCCGCCATCCGGACGGGCGACCATGACCGAGGCGACGCCCCTCGTATTGGCGTTGATCGTGGTGTCGCGGGCAACGAAGCCCGGCAGGCGGAAGGGATGGAAGGTGCCCTCCTTGCCGATGTTGTGAACAAAGCGCTGGCCGTCCCATTCGCGATCCGGGCGCAGATGCGGGGTCGGCAGGATCATCTCGTGGTCGATCTCGGTGACATGTTCGGCGGGAACGCCGATCTCGATCACCTCGATCCCGTCACCCGATTCAACCACACGATGGCGGATCTGAGGCGGCTGAATGAAGCAGTCCCCCGCATGGATGCGGCGCAGACCGCCCTGATCCTCGTAAAGCACGTCGACCCAGCCCTTGATGCAGAAGATCAGCTGGAAGCCGACCTTGTGGAAATGGACCATGTCGGGAACCTTGCCGTCAGGCACGCGGATATGGCTGGCGATCACAGCGCCACCAAGGCGCGACGGCACGAGATCGCGATACTCCATCCCCGCCCGGCCGATGATCCACGGGGCCTGATCGGCCAGGCGACGGACGACGAAGGCGTGTTCGGTAGGCGGCAGAACCAACGGCGGGTCCAACTCGTCAATTTCGATCCGGGTGCCGTTTGGCGCGGTGAGTTCGCGCTTTCCCTCCGCAATGCTGTCCGGGTCGTCGGTGAGGATGCGCAGCGTCCCCGGCGCTTCGGGTGCGCCCTTCTGGATACGCAGGCGCAGGCCATGACCGGACAAGACGGCGACTTCGGGGTTGTCCGCCGGATAGATCATGTCCAGGCGCATACCGAGCGTCTTCATGTAGAATGGAAGATCGTGGCGCAGCTCTTGCGTCGGCAGACGGATCTCGGCCCGGGTTTCGGTCATGATCACCTCCCTTTTGGTTGCCGCCGACAGTGGTGCGGCATTCTGGGATTTGCAAGGAGGGCCGAAAGCTGTATCCGGAAAGGGAGAGATTGCAGAGCGGTGGAGATAGTTTAACGCTAAACCATCGCAAAGGGAGGACGCCATGGACGAGGCCCACACCAACGCCCGGCAGGCTGCGCTTGACTATCACGAACTGCCCAAGCCCGGCAAACTGGAGATCCGCGCAACCAAACCGCTGGCCAATGGCCGCGACCTGAGCCGCGCCTATTCGCCCGGCGTCGCCGAGGCCTGTCTCGAGATCAAGGCAGATGCGGCGACCGCCAGCCGCTACACCGCACGCGGCAACCTTGTGGCCGTCGTCACGAACGGCACCGCGGTTCTGGGGCTTGGCAACATCGGGGCGCTCGCGTCCAAGCCGGTGATGGAAGGCAAGGCCGTCCTCTTCAAGAAGTTCGCCAATATCGACTGCTTCGACATCGAGTTGAACGAACCCGATCCCTACCGTCTGGCGGATATCGTCTGCGCGCTGGAGCCGACCTTTGGCGCGATCAACCTCGAGGACATCAAGGCGCCCGACTGCTTTATCGTCGAGAAGCTTTGCCGCGAACGGATGAACATCCCCGTCTTCCACGACGACCAGCACGGTACGGCAATCGTCGTCGGCGCCGCGGCGACCAACGCGCTGCATGTCGCCGGCAAGCGCTTTGACCAGATCAAGGTCGTCTCGACTGGCGGCGGGGCGGCAGGCATCGCCTGCCTCAACATGCTGCTGAAGCTGGGCGTCAAGCGCGAGAATGTCTGGCTGTGCGATCTGGCGGGCCTTGTCTACAAGGGTCGCGAGGCCGAGATGACGCCGCAGAAGGCGGACTATGCGCAAGGCACCGAACCGAAGACGCTGGCCGAGGTGATCGAGGGCGCGGACCTGTTCCTGGGCCTGTCCGGCCCCGGCGTCCTGAAACCCGAAATGGTCGCGAAGATGGCACCGAAGCCCATCGTCTTCGCGCTTGCAAACCCAACGCCCGAAATCCTGCCGGAAGAAGTTCGGAAGGTGGCCCCGGAGGCCATCATCGCGACGGGCCGGTCAGACTATCCGAACCAGGTGAACAACGTCCTTTGCTTCCCGTTCATTTTCCGCGGAGCACTTGATGTAGGCGCGACCCAAATCAACGATGCCATGCAAATCGCCTGCATCGACGGTATCGCCCAACTGGCACGAGCCACCACAAGCGCCGAAGCCGCAGCGGCCTATCAGGGCGAGCGCCTGAACTTCGGCCCTGACTACCTGATCCCCAAGCCCTTCGACCCGCGTCTGATCGGGGTTGTCGCCTTCGCCGTGGCCAAGGCGGCGATGGAAACCGGCGTCGCAACCCGGCCGATCGCCGACCTAGAGGCCTATCGCGAGCGGCTGGACGGGTCGGTCTTCCGCTCGGCTCTCATCATGCGCCCGGTCTTCGAGGCCTCGCGCGACGCCCATCGCAAGATCGTCTTCGCCGAGGGCGAGGACGACCGCGTGCTGCGAGCGGCTCTCGCGATGATCGAGGAAACCGATGACAGCCCGATCCTGATCGGTCGCCCCGACGTGGTGTCGGCGCGCTGCGAACGCCTTGGCCTGCCGATCCGCCCCGAGCGCGATTTCCAACTGGTCAACCCCGAGAATGACCCGCGCTATCGCGACTACTGGGGCACTTATCACGAACTGATGGCCCGCCGCGGCGTGACCCCGGACATTGCGCGCGCAGTCATGCGCACCAACACCACCGCAATCGCCGCGATCATGGTCCATCGCGGCGAGGCCGACAGCCTGATCTGCGGCACCTTCGGTCAGTACCTCTGGCACCTGAACTACGTCCGCCAGATCCTGGCCCGTGGGGGACTGTCACCCATCGGGGCGCTCAGCCTGATGATCCTGGAAGACGGACCTCTCTTCATTGCCGATACCCATGTCCACCCCGAACCGACCCCCGTCGAAATCATGAACACCGTGATCGGCGCGGCGCGGCATGTGAAACGCTTCGGCCTTGTCCCCAAGATCGCCCTCTGCTCGCATTCGCAATTCGGCAACCTCGATTGCGACACCGGGCGGCGGATGCGGCAGGCGATGGAAATGCTGGATGCCCGCGAGCCCGATTTCGCCTACGAGGGCGAGATGCATACGGACTCGGCGCTCGATCCGGCGATCCGGGCACGCATCTTTCCGCAGTCGCGCTTCGACGGGCCCGCGAACGTGCTGGTCTTCGCCAACGCCGATGCGGCATCTGGCGTGCGCAACATCCTGAAGATGAAGGCAAACGCTCTGGAAGTCGGGCCGATCCTGATGGGCATGGGCAACAAGGCACATATCTGCACGCCTTCCGTCACGGCGCGTGGACTGTTGAACATGTCCGCTCTCGCAGGAACTCCGGTCACCCACTACTCCTGACGTCTGACCTCCGTTAGCGCAAAACGTGACGCAGGGTCGCAGCCGCGGCCTTGCTAAAAACTTGCGCGGCGCGCTGACTGACGCATAACAGACGCATTCCGGGAGGAGGGTATACAATGGCATACGCTGAGATCTACGGGCGGTCGAAATCTGATCCCGAGGGATTCTGGATGGACGCCGCCGGCGCAATTGACTGGATCCGCAAGCCGACCCATGCGCTGTTTGCCGACCGCGCCCCCTTCTATGAATGGTTTTCCGACGGCATGGTGAACACCTGCTGGAACGCCGTCGACCGGCATGTGCTCGCGGGTAGGGGGGACCAGCCGGCCATCATCCACGACAGCCCCGTCACCCATTCCAAGCGCGTCATCACCTATGCCGAGCTTCAGTCCCGCGTCGCAAGCCTGGCCGGGGCGCTGAAGGCCAAAGGCATCACCAAGGGCGATCGGGTCATCATCTACATGCCGATGGTGCCAGAGGCGCTGGAGGCGATGCTGGCCTGCGCGCGGCTCGGGGCGATCCACTCGGTCGTCTTCGGCGGCTTTGCCGCGGCAGAGCTGGCGGTGCGGATCGACGACTGCACACCCAAGGCGATCATCGCCGCCTCCTGCGGGATCGAGCCTGGCCGCGTCGTGCATTACAAGCCGCTTCTCGACGGCGCGATCGACATGGCGACCCACAAGCCCGAGTTCTGCGTGATCCTCCAGCGCGAGCAGGAAGTGGCAAAGCTTGTCGAGGGCCGCGACGTGGCCTGGCACAGCTTCCAGTATGGCGTCGAACCTGCCGACTGCGTGCCGGTCGAAGGCAACCACCCGGCCTATATCCTGTACACTTCTGGAACGACCGGCGCGCCGAAGGGCGTCGTCCGCCCGACCGCGGGCCACCTGGTTGCGCTGTCCTGGACGATGCGCGCCATCTACAATGTCGGGGTCGGTGATGTTTTCTGGGCCGCGTCCGATGTCGGTTGGGTCGTCGGCCACAGCTATATCTGCTACGGCCCGCTGATTTCCGGCTGCACGACCATCGTCTTCGAAGGCAAGCCCGTCGGCACGCCCGATGCCGGCACCTTCTGGCGCGTGATCGATGAATATGGCGTCAAGAGCTTCTTCACCGCGCCGACAGCGCTGCGCGCCATCAAGCGCGACGATCCCGAAGGCAAGCTCGTCGAAAAGTACGATACGTCCGCGCTTCAGGCGCTGTATCTGGCCGGCGAGCGCGCGGATCCCGATACGATCCTGTGGGCGCAGCGCCATCTTAACGTGCCGGTGATCGACCACTGGTGGCAGACCGAAACCGGCTGGGCCATTGCCGGCAACCCGCTCGGGATTGAGCCTTTGCCGGTCAAGATCGGCTCGCCATCGGTGCCGATGCCCGGCTACGACGTGCAGGTGCTCGATGAGGGCGGCCATCCGGTGCCCGCTGGAACGCTCGGCGCGATCGCGATCAAGCTGCCGCTGCCTCCCGGCACGCTGCCCACGCTCTGGAATGCCGAGGCACGCTTCCGCAAGAGCTACCTCGACCATTTCCCCGGCTATTACGAGACGGGCGATGCCGGCTATATCGACGAGGACGGATACCTCTACATCATGGCCCGGACCGATGACGTCATCAACGTCGCCGGTCACCGCCTGTCCACCGGCGCGATGGAAGAGGTTCTGGCCAGCCACCCCGATGTCGCCGAATGCGCCGTGATCGGCGTGTCGGACACGCTGAAAGGCCAGTCGCCGCTCGGCTTCCTGTGCCTCAACCGCGGCTCGACCCGGCACCACGAGGACGTGGTCAAGGAATGCGTGAAGCTGATGCGGGAAAAGATCGGGCCGGTGGCGGACTTCAAGAAGGCCGTTGTCGTCGAACGCCTTCCCAAGACCCGCTCTGGCAAGATCCTGCGCGGCACGATGGTCAAGATTGCCGACGGAACCGAATGGAAGATGCCGGCGACGATTGATGATCCCGCGATTCTTGACGAGATCACCCAGGCGCTGATGACGCTCGGTTACGCTAAGGCGACCTGAACGCTCACGCGTTCGGACAGAGATGACGACTGGCCGATTTCTGGCATCGGCCAGTCTTACTTGCGTAAAGCAACCTTTTCCTCCCGACCGACTTTTCCGGATTGAGCATTCGTGCTCAAACTCGGCTGCTCTGCGCGCCCGCGGCTTCAGCCGGGTGAATTCGCGGTTGGATGGCAGGCTGTGGTCGCGTAACGTCGCAGCAGAATGCAATCAACGCGCGATATTCGGTCGCCTTCGGGCGGTATTGGCAAGGGGTCCGGCACGGCGCCGCTGGCCCTTCTTGTGGTCGAAGGCGCGGCTGCCCTTCGCGCAGTCTATCAGTCGGTCCTGACCCGTGCGGGCCATGCGGTCACAGCCGTTGCTACGGGGCACGAAGCTCTGGCAGTTCTGGCCTCCCGATTGCCGGATCTGATCTTGCTCGACCTCAAGCTGCCGAACGAGAACGGTCTCGAAGTCGTCTCCAGCATCCGCAGCCGCTATCCCGACGCGCGGATCATCGTCATGGCCTCGGATGGCTCGGTCAGTCTGGCGGTCGAGGCGATGCGGGCAGGCGCGCACGACTTCCTGGTGAAGCCATTCGATGAATCGCGTTTTCTTGCCGCTGTCGAAAGCGCGGTCTCCTCCGAACACCGACCGACCCGGCCCGTCCGGCACGATCACCCGTCCGGTCCGGGCGACCTGTTCCTTGGCTCTTCCGCATCGATGTCGAGAGTGTTCGAGCGGATCAAGTCTGTCGCCCCCTCGATGGCTTCGGTCTTCATCACCGGCGAAAGCGGGACAGGAAAGGAACTCTGCGCACAGGCGATCCACGAGTCCTCTGCCAGGGCGGGTGGTCCTTTCGTGCCGTTGAACTGCGGCGCCATTCCGCAGGACCTGCTGGAATCCGAGGTCTTCGGCCATGTGAAGGGCAGCTTCACCGGCGCCATCGCCGACAAGGCGGGCGCGGCGGTGGCAGCAGATGGCGGAACACTCTTTCTCGACGAGATCTGCGAGATGGAGATCGGGCTGCAGACCAAGCTCCTGCGCTTTCTCCAAACCTCGACCGTGCAACCGGTGGGCGCCACCAAGCCACGCAAGGTCAATGTCCGGATCATCTGCGCCACGAACCGCGACCCGATGGAAGAAGTCCGGCGCGGAAGGTTCCGCGAGGATCTCTACTATCGCCTTTATGTCGTCCCGATCCACATGCCGCCCCTGCGCGATCGCGGCAACGACGTCATCGAGATCGCCGAAGCGGCGCTTGCCCGCTTCGCCGCGGAAGAGGGCCGGCAGTTCGACGGTCTCGACGACGACGTGAGGACCCTGTTCCGCCGCCTTCACTGGCCCGGCAACGTGCGCCAGCTGCTCAACGTCATTCGCAACGTCGTGGTCCTGAATTCCGGCGGCAAGGTGAGCCTTGGCATGCTGCCCTTCGAGATGGTCCATGACATCGAGACGCTGCCGGTCGAGGCGACACCAGCTGATCCGATCCGGATCGAACCGGGACCGGACGACCTGATCGGTCGGCCACTGGCCGAGATCGAACGGCTGGTGATTGAGGCGACAATCTCGCGCTACGGCGGATCCGTCCCCAAGGCGGCGCGGGTGCTCGACGTGTCGCCCTCCACTCTCTACCGCAAGCTTGAAAGCTGGTCCGGCCGGAAGGGCTGATCCTCAGCCGATGATCTCGAACCGATCCACATCGACCATACCATGGTCGGTGATCTTCAGATGCGGAATCACCGGCAGGGCAAGGAAGGCAAGTTGCAGGAAGGGCTCCTCAAGTATCACGCCCAGTGATTTCGCGGCAGCGCGCAGGCCGACCAGCCTGTCCCGGACGATCTCGAATGACTCCAGGCTCATCAGCCCGGCGACAGGCAGTGGCAACTCTGCCAGCACCCGCCCTCCCTCGACCACAACGAACCCGCCCTCGATCTCGACCAGCCGATTGGCAGCCAGGGCCATGTCGGCATAATCCGCCCCCACCACCGCGATATTGTGATGGTCGTGGCAGATCGTCGATCCGATCGCCCCACGCTTGAGGCCGAACCCCTTCACGAAACCAGTCGCGCGGTTGCCGTTCACCCCGTGCCGCTCGATCACCGCAATCTTCACCAGGTCGCGGGCAAGGTCAGGCCGCTTGTCGCCATTTTCGGGCGGGATGTCGAAGGTCAGATGCTCGGTGATGATCTTCCCGGGCAGGATGCCGATTACCGGCGTCTCGGCACGGTTGCCCGCGGTACGAAAATCCTCGGCCTTCAGGACCGCCGACTTGACGGATGCGCGGGCAACCGGCGGCACGATGCGGCGCTTGGCGAAGGCCACCTCATCCGCGATGACACCCCCGGCGAGGACCAGCGCCGCATGGCAACCCTCAAGACTGTCGATCACCGCGATGTCGGCACGCTTGCCGGGCGCGATCAGCCCGCGATCCTTCAGGCCAAAGGCCTCGGCCGCCGAAAGGCTCGCCGCGCGATAGACGGCCAGCGGCGGGCAGCCAAGCGCGATGGCCGTGCGGATCATGTGGTCGAGATGGCCATGCTCGGCAATATCGAGCGGGTTGCGGTCATCGGTGCAGAGGCACAGATAGGGTGAATTCCGCTCGGTCAGGATCGGTGCGAGCGCATGCAGATCCTTGCTGACCGATCCTTCGCGGATCAGCACCCGCATCCCCTTGCGCAGCTTTTCCAGCGCCTCTCCGGCCGTCGTCGCCTCGTGCTCGGTGCGGATGCCGGCTGCGAGGTAGCCGTTCAGCTCTTTGCCGGACAGAAGCGGCGCGTGACCGTCGATATGGCGGCCGCGAAAGGCGCCAAGCTTGGCGAGGCAACCCTCGTCCTTCATCAGGACGCCGGGATAGTTCATGAACTCTGCCAGCCCCAGCGTCCTCGGGTGATCCATCAGCGGGATCAGATCCTCCGCCTCAAGCCGGGCACCAGCGGTTTCCATATGCGTCGAGGGCACGCAGGACGACAGCTGTACCCGCAGGTCAAGGACGGTTTCCACCGCAGATTCAAGGAAATAACGTATTCCGGTCAGGCCGCAGACATTGGCGATCTCATGCGGGTCGCAGATCGCTGTGGTGATCCCGCGAGGCGTCACACAGCGGTCGAACTCGAAGGGCGTGACCAGCGAGCTTTCGATGTGCAGGTGTGTGTCGATGAAGCCCGGAACCAGAACCTTTCCCTGGCAGTCGATCTCGCGCTTGCCCGCGTAGGTTCCGAACGTGCCGACGATGGTATCGCCGCAGATCGCGACATCGGTCTCGACCAACTCCCCAGTGACCAGATCGAACATCCGGCCGCCCTTCAGCACCAGATCGGCAGGCACAACACCCCTGCCCTGATCGATAAGGTCGGCAAGGGCGGATCTGGTCATCGGCGGTCTCCTTTCCCAGCAGTGAAGCGCAAGGTCGTCGGGGCGTCCAGCGCATTCGGGGTTGCGGTTGGGCCGCGACCGGCTATCACCGCAACATCCGCTTCAGGAGATAGCGATGCGCCCGCTGCGCGGCATCTCGTTAAAGATCGCCTCCGTCCTCGTCTTCATCATCATGGCGGCGATCATCAAGATCACCGCCGAGCATGTGCCGCCGGGACAAGCCGTGTTCTTTCGGTCCTTCTTCGCCATTCCCGTGATCCTTGGCTGGCTCCTGTGGCGCCGCGAGCTTTCGAAAGGTGTGAAGACCGCGCAGCCGATGGGCCATTTCTGGCGGGGCGCGATGGGCACCATCGCCATGGGCCTGGGCTTTGCCGGTCTGGGATTCCTGCCCCTGCCCGAAGTCACGGCAATCGGCTATGCCGCCCCGCTGCTGACCGTCGTCTTCGCGGCAATGTTCCTGGGCGAGGACGTACGCGTCTTCCGACTGTCGGCCGTCGGACTAGGCTTGATCGGTGTCATGATCGTGCTGTCGCCCCGGATGACCAGCCTGAAGGACGGCGAGGTCGAACTTGCCGAAACGCTTGGCGCGGTGCTGGTGCTGGGCGGCGCACTGTTCGCGGCGCTGGCGCAGGTCTTCGTCCGAAAACTCGTCGATACCGAACCGACCGCGACCATCGTCTTCTGGTTCTCGGTTACGGCATCTCTCCTGTCGCTTCTGACGCTGCCCTTCGGCTGGGTGTGGCCGACCGGGACCGAAGCATTACTCCTGGTCTGCGCGGGGCTTCTGGGTGGCGTCGGCCAGATCCTTTTGACCTCGAGCTACCGCGAGGCGGATGCCTCGGTCGTAGCGCCGTTCGAATATGTCTCGATGATCTTCTCGCTTCTCTTCGGCTACTTCCTCTTTGGCGAACTGCCGACCTGGACGATGTTGGGGGGAGCGGCGCTCATCGTTGCGGCGGGGATCCTCATCATCTGGCGCGAGCGGAAACTGGGGATCGAACGGGCAAGGCAGCGCAAGTCGATGACGCCGCAGGGTTGAGAGGCCAGATCAACTCCTGAGCCCAAGGGATTGACCCGGCTTGTCCTTCTGGCCGAAAAAGGGGAAAGACCAACCCTTCCGCCGGCGTCCGGGCCGGCCCCAGAAAGATTGGATCGCACCGCTGATGTCCCCCGCCCTGATCGCGGCGCTTCCCTTCCTAGGCGCGCTTCTGCCCGGTCTGATGATCCGGGCGGGCCGCGACGCCTGCGCGCTGTCGGCAGCCTTCTTCACCGGGCTGGCGCTTTTGATGCTTGGGCTCAACGTGCCGACGGTACTGGCAGGCGGGGTGGTCGAAACGCGGATCGACTGGTTGCCGCAGATCGGACTGAACGCGAATTTCCGGCTGGACGGACTCGGCCTGATGTTTGCCGGGCTGATCCTTGGCATTGGGCTGCTGATCATCCTCTACGCCCGCTTCTACCTGTCCAAGGCCGACCCGATGGGTCAATTCTTCACCTACCTGATGCTGTTCCAGGGCGCGATGGTGGGGATTGTTCTGTCGGACAACATCCTGCTTTTGCTGGTGTTCTGGGAACTGACCTCGCTCTCGTCCTTCCTGTTGATCGGCTATTGGAAGCATCTGCCCGAGGGGCGGCAGGGCGCGCGGATGGCGCTGACCGTCACCGGGCTCGGCGGCCTGTCGATGATCGCAGGCATGCTGATCCTCGGTCAGATCGCGGGCAGCTATGACCTGAGCGTGATCCTGACGCAGAAGGCGGCCATCCAGTCATCGCCCCTCTACGTCCCCGCGCTGCTGCTGATCCTGCTTGGCTGCTTCACCAAGTCGGCGCAGTTCCCCTTCCACTTCTGGCTGCCCCGCGCCATGGCGGCACCGACACCGGTTTCGGCCTATCTGCACTCGGCCACGATGGTGAAGGCCGGCATCTTCCTGATGGCGCGGCTCTGGCCCGTGCTGGCGGGGACGGAGGCGTGGTTCTACATCGTCGCCACCACCGGCCTGGTGACCCTGCTCGTCGGCGCCAAGATCGCGCTCTTCAAGGACGACCTGAAGGCGCTGCTCGCCTATTCGACCGTCAGCCATCTTGGCCTCATCACCATGCTTCTGGGCTTTGGCACAGCCGAGGCGGCAACAGTCGCGGTGTTCCACATCCTGAACCATGCAAGCTTCAAGGCCGCGCTGTTCATGACCGCCGGCATCGTCGATCACGAGGCGCATACCCGCAACATCCGCCGCCTCGGCGGTCTGCGCCACCTGATGCCGATCACTTTCGTCATCGGCACGATCGGCGCGCTGGCGATGGCAGGCATCCCGCCGCTGAACGGTTTCCTGTCGAAAGAGATGATGCTGGAAGAGACGACGCATGTCGTCTGGGCCGGTCAGGCCTGGCTAGTGCCGCTGCTCGCTACCATCGGCGCGCTTCTGTCCGCCGCCTATTCCTATCGCTTCATCGCCCATGTCTTCCTCGGCCCTGTGCGCGACGACTATCCGCACAAACCCCACGACCCCGGCTTGGGCTTCTGGGCAGCGCCAGCGCTGCTCTGCGCCATTGCGGTGGTCGGCGGCCTTGCCCCGATGGCCTTGTTCGGCTGGATCGTCGATGCCGGCGCTACGGCTGTCACCGGCGAGGCGGTGCATGTTCATCTGAAGCTCTGGCATGGCGTGACGCCGGCGCTCTGGATGTCGATCATCGCGCTGCTGGGTGGTCTTGTGGTGCTGGCAGCCTTCGCGCCGCTCGACCGCCTGTGGCTCGCCGCGCCGAAGCCCGATGCCAAGCGGATGTTCGATGGAGTGGTGGGCGGCATCCGCAGGGCCTCCCTGGGCATGACCGATCGCCTGCATGACGGTTCTATGTCGCGTGCCTTCGCCATCGGAACGGCCGCGATGCTGGCAGCGGGTCTCTGGGCCTTCCTTGGCGGTGCCTATGTGCCCGGCACCCGTATTGGTGCACCGATGGACCCGCTGGCGGTGGCTGGCTGGCTGCTGCTTGTCGCCGCCACGGTCGCGCTTCTGTTTCTGCACCGCAACCGGCTGCTCGCCCTACTTCTTCTGGGGATTGTCGGCCTGATCGTTTCGGTGACCTTCGCCTACCTCTCCGCCCCGGACCTTGCCCTGACCCAGATCTCGGTCGAGGTGGTGACGATCATCCTGCTGCTCCTTGCGCTGAACTTCCTGCCGAAGGAGACGCCGCGCGAAAGCAGCCCGTCGCGGCGCGGGCGCGACGCGGTGTTGGCGGGCGCTGTCGGGCTTGCCGTGGGCGCGCTGGCCTATGCGCTGATGACGCGGGATTTCGCCTTCCCCTCGATCGCCGCCTTCCATATCGACAATGCCAAGCCGGGCGGCGGCGGCACCAATATCGTCAACGTCATCCTTGTCGATTTCCGCGGCTACGACACCTATGGCGAGCTCACGGTCCTGGGCATCGCGGCACTCGTCATCCATGCGCTGGCCGAAGCGCTTCTGAAGGGCGGGGCGGCGAATGACCGCCTGCTGGCCTGGAAACCTGAAACGCCGGAGGCCGGCGACCGCCACCCGATGATGCTGGTTGTGGTTACCCGAATCCTTCTGCCCCTGATCCTGATGGTGGGCGTGTTCATCTTCCTGCGCGGCCATAACCAGCCGGGCGGCGGCTTCGTGGCGGGCCTCGTGATCGCCATCGGCTTCGTCATGCAATACATGGCCTCCGGCTTTGGCTGGGCGGCAGCGCGGATGCGGATCGACTTCCACGTGCTGATCGCGCTAGGCATCTTGATCGCCACGGCAACCGGTGCCGGCGCCTGGTTCAACGGGCTGCCCTTCCTGACCTCGGCCTACGGCTATGTCCACCTGCCGCCGCTTGAGGAGTTCGAGTTGGCGACTGCCGCCTTGTTCGATCTTGGCGTGTTCCTTGCGGTTCTTGGTGCGGTGATGCTGGCGCTCGCCTCGATCTCGCGCCTGGCGGTGCGGGCGGGCGAGACGGTGAATGCCCGCCCCTTCGACATCGACCCTTCGGACAGGAGGGGCTGATATGGAGCTGCTTGTCGCCTCGGCCATCGGGCTTCTTACAGCGGGCGGGGTCTATCTGATCCTGCGGCTGCGGACCTTTCCCGTCATCGTCGGCCTGTCGCTCCTGTCCTATGCCGTCAACCTGTTCATCTTCGCCTCGGGCCGCCTTGCCATCGGGCTACCGCCGATCTGGTCGAAAACGGCGGCCGGCTATACCGACCCGCTGGTGCAGGCTCTGGTGTTGACCGCCATCGTCATTTCCTTCGGGATGACCGCAGTTATCGTGATGATGGGCCTTGGCGCCTATCTGGAGGCGGGCGACGACCGGATCGACATTGATCGCTCCGCCGCCGAAGAAAACGAGGATGCGCGGCGATGAACCACTGGATCATCGCTCCCGTCCTGCTTCCCGCCGTACTTGGTGCGCTGGCCGTGCTGGTCGCACGCCACGACATCCTGCTCCAACGGGTGATCGGGCTTGGAGGCACGCTCGCTCTGGCTGTGCTTGCCCTTGTGCTGATCTGCTCGACGACCCTGACCGGGCCTGAGGTCTATTTTCTTGGCGACTGGCCCGCGCCTTTCGGAATCGTGCTGGTTCTTGACCGCCTGTCTGCGCTGATGTTGCTGTTGACGGCCGCGCTGGCCTTGCCCGTCACCCTCTATGCAATTGGCACGGGCTGGGATGCGCGCGGGCGGCATTTCCATGCGCTGTTCCAGTTTCAGTTGATGGGGCTAAACGGCGCCTTCCTGACCGGCGACGCCTTCAACCTGTTCGTCTTCTTCGAGGTGCTGCTGATCGCCTCTTACGGGCTGATGATCCACGGCGGCGGCCGGAACCGGCTGAAGGCGGGCGTGCAATACGTGGCCTTCAACCTTGTCGGCTCGACCTTGTTCCTCTTTGCGCTGGCGACGATCTATTCGGTCACCGGCACTCTGAACATGGCGGATCTGGCGCAGAAGGTGGCAACCCTGCCCGAAGGTGACGCGGCGCTGATCAGGGTCGGCGCGGTGATGCTGCTTCTGGTCTTCGCCATCAAGGGGGCACTGGTACCCGTGCAGTTCTGGCTTCCGGGCACCTATGCCAACGCGCCGGGGCCGGTGGCGGCGCTGTTCGCGGTGATGACCAAGGTCGGGGCCTATTCGGTGATCCGGGTCTATACGCTGATCTTCCCACCCGTGACGCCCGCGACCGGCACGATGTTTGCCGATCTGATCCTGCCCGCCGGACTCGTCACGCTGATCCTCGGCGCGCTTGGAGTTCTGGGCGCGCGGTCGGTCGGCCGGATGGTGGCCTTTGCCGCCATCGCGTCGATGGGCACGCTGTTCACCGCCATATCTGTCTTCTCCCAGGCGGGAACGACCGCCGCCCTCTACTACCTGCTTCACTCGACGCTCGCGACAGCGGCGATGTTCCTGATCGCCGATCTGGCTGTTTCCCGCCGCGGCTCGGGGTCTCTGGCCGAGGCGCGCCCGTCCACCCCTCAATCAGGCCTGATCGCCGCGCTGTTCTTCGCCGGTGCCATCGCCATGGCGGGGATGCCGCCGCTGTCGGGTTTCCTTGGCAAGCTTCTGATCCTCGATGCGACCCGCGGCGACATGATGCTGGTCTGGCCGGTGATCCTGATCACCTCGCTTCTGATGATCGTCGGCTTCGCCCAGGCGGGGAGCCTCCTGTTCTGGAAGTCCTCGGCCATTCCGGCAGAGCCGGATCCCGAGCCGGAGGATCCGCCCGCCGCCCTGCCCTTTGTCGCCGTCGGGCTGCTTCTGATGCTTCTGACCGGGCTTACGGTCTTTGCCGGCCCGCTGACCGCATGGCTCGGCACGACTGTGGCGGAGCTTCATGCTCCAGCGCCCTACATCGCAGCCAATGCCTTGCCGGTGGGGGGATGAGGGCCGTGCTGCGCAAGCTTTTCCCCCATCCCTGGCTATCCGCCGCGCTGCTCGTCACCTGGTTCCTGCTGGTCAACCACGTGATGCTTGGCAGTCTTGTGTTGGCGTCCATCCTCGCCGTCCTGATCCCGATCGTGATCGCGGCCTTCTGGCCTAGCAGCGTGCCGATCCGCAACTTTCCCGCGATCCTCGAATTCGGCGCGGTCGTGCTGTGGGACATCATCGTCGCGAACTTCGTCGTGGCGCGGCTGGTGCTGTTCATGCCGAACGACCGGATGCAGCCGGCCTGGATCACCGTGCCACTGGACCTGACCGTGCCCGAAGGGATCGTGGTCCTCTCCGCCACCATTACTCTCACGCCCGGCACCGTGACTGCCGAGATGTCGGCAGATGGCCGTGCGCTTTTGGTCCATGCGCTCCACGCCCCCGACCCCGACGCGGTCCGGGACGAGATCAAGACCCGCTACGAGGCCCGCCTGAAGAGGATCTTCGGATGATGACCTATGCGCTTCTCTTTGCCATCGGCTGCTTCGGCATCGCGCTTCTGATGAACCTCTGGGTTGTCCTGCGCGCGCCCGGCCTTCCGGACAAGGTCCTGGCCGCCGACACGATGGTCATCAACATAATCGCGCTGATCGTGCTGCACGGGCTTCTGACTGGCAGCGGCGTGAACTTCGAGGCAGCGATGCTGTTTGCCATGACCGGCTTCGTCTCTACCGTCGCGTTCAGCAAGTTCATGCTGCGCGGGAACATCATCGAGTAAGGGGGCGGCCATGATCGCGGAAATCGTCATCTCGGCCCTTCTGGTCCTGGGTGGCCTGTTCGGGCTGGTCGGCAGCTTCGGTCTTCTGAAGCTGAACGATCCGATGAAGCGGCTGCATGGGCCCACCAAGGCGACAACCGTCGGGGTTGGCGCAACGCTTGTGGCCTCGGTGCTTTACTTCAAGCTGGTTCAAGGTCTGGTGACCTGGCAGGAGCTTCTGATCGTGGTCTTCCTGTTCATCACCTCGCCCGTGACTGCGCTGTTTCTGGCCAAGGCGCATCTGCACCGGAACATGAAGCCGTCAGACCTGCCGCCCACCGGCACGGCCCGCGGATGGGCGACCTTTGATGGCGATCCCGGCGACCGCGATGCCCGGCACCTCTGACAGGGTCAGAAAAGATGTGCGTTCAGGACAAGATGCGCGACGATGGCGGCCGCATAGCCAAGCGCGACGGCCCAGCTCCATTTCAGGTGGCTTGAGAAGGTATAGCCCTTCCGCGCAAGCCCCATCAGCGCCACCCCCGCCGCAGATCCGATCGACAAGAGCGATCCGCCCGTTCCGGCCGTCAGGGTGATGAGCAGCCACTGGCCATCGGACATCGACGGATCCATGGTCAGAACCGCGAACATCAGCGGGATGTTGTCGATGATCGCCGAAAGGGCACCGATGATGATGTTGGCGGACGTTGGACCGAGGCCGGTGTAAAGCACGTCGGACAGGAGCGAGAGGTAACCCAGAACACCAAGCCCGCCGACCGCGAAGATGATCCCGAAGAAGAACAGGAGTGTGTCCCACTCCACCCGCTGGACCTGGCTGAAGCTGTCCAGCACCATGTCCTCGTCACTCAGCCGGCTACCCTTGCGTTGCAGGAAATAGGACCAGACCTGCAGGTAGCCGAGGCCCAGCATCATCCCGAGCGCGGGCGGCAGATCGAGGAAGTTCTTGAACGCCACGGCCGTGACGATGGTCAGCGCAAACAGGACCGCGACACCGGTCATGCCCGGCTTGGCCCGCACCCGTTCGGTCATCGGCTCCGGTCGTGCCTGCGGCACGGCAAAATACATGAAGGCCGCCGGAACGATCCAGTTGATGGCAGAAGGCACGAACAGCTTGAAGAACTCGAAGAACTCGAGCTTGCCCTGCTGCCAGACCATCAGCGTCGTGATGTCCCCGAACGGGCAGAAGGCCCCGCCGGCATTGGCCGCGACCACGACCGAGACACAGCCGATGGCGATGAAGCGCGGGCTGTGCGACCCGAGCGCGATCACGACGGCTCCCATCACCAGCGCCGTCGTCATGTTGTCGAGCACCGAGGACAGGAAGAACGACAGGACTCCGGTCAACACGAACAGCTGGCGATAGCTCAGTCCGGCCTGCACCAGCCTCGCCCGCAGCACCTCGAAAGCGCGGCGCTCTTCCAGCGTGTTGACGTAGGTGATGGCGACCAGCAGGAACAGGAAAAGCTCGCCATATTCCTCGATGATCTCGGTCGCCTGGGCATGGGCTTCCGTGCTCATCCCGGCCGAGGAATAGGCAATTCCGATCAGCAGCCAGATTAGTCCGGCCGCTAGCATCACCGGCTTCGATTTTCGCAGGTGCGTCTTTTCCTCAAGCGTCACGAGGACATAGGCGACAACGAAGATGATGATCGACAGGAAGCCGGCCCAATGGGTGGTCAGATCAAGCATCTTGGGTCACGCTCCCTACTGTTAGGTCGGCGCAGTGCGCACGAAGGTCTGCGCCCGGTCAAGACCCTCGATCCCACTGCCATCGGCGATTTATTGACCAATTGGTAAAAATGATGAAGGCGTGGGGTCCTGCCGGCTTGCAACGGCAACCCTGCCCGTGCGAACCTTCCTGTTGCAGGAGCACCCGGAGGCCCCCCGTGCAGACCCACCCCACGCCAACCGTCGCGGCGACGGACCTGTTGCCGCAGGTCACCCATGTCCGCAATCCCGGGATGCCGCTTGACCTCGACTGGGTCGCCGGCGTGCAGGCCAACACCTCGGCCATCGAGCGGCGCTGCGCGACGCTGCCGGGGAGGCGGAGCGTCAAGAAGGAATTCCAGGCGGCGTGGCTCTTGAAGGCGATCTCGCTGATCGACCTGACCACGCTCTCCGGCGACGACACGCCCGGCCGGGTGCAGCGGCTTTGCGCCAAGGCGCGCCAGCCTGTGCGGGCGGACCTGCTCGAAGCGCTCGGCATGTCCGGCATCACGACCGGCGCGGTCTGCGTCTATCACGAAATGGTCGAGACCGCCGTCCGGGCGCTGGAAGGCACGAGCATCCCGGTCGCCGCCGTGTCCACCGGCTTCCCCGCTGGCCTGTCCCCCTACCGCCTGCGCATCGCCGAGATCGGCGAAAGCGTGAAGGCCGGCGCGCGCGAGATCGACATCGTCATCTCCCGCCGTCATGTGCTGACCGGCAACTGGCAGGCGCTCTACGACGAGATGGCCGAGATGCGCGAAGCTTGTGGCGAGGCGCATGTGAAGGCGATCCTCGCGACCGGCGAACTCGGGACGCTGCGGAATGTCGAACGCGCGAGCCTTGTCTGCATGATGGCGGGGGCGGATTTCATCAAGACCTCGACCGGCAAGGAGTCGGTGAACGCCACCCTGCCCGTCAGCCTGACGATGATCCGGGCGATCCGCGACTACGAGGACCGGACAGGCATCAAGGTCGGCTACAAACCGGCGGGCGGCATTTCCAAGGCCAAGGACGCGCTCGTCTACCTGTCGCTGATGAAGGACGAGCTTGGTCTGCCCTGGCTCCAGCCCGACCTGTTCCGCTTTGGCGCCTCCTCGCTTCTGGGCGACATCGAGCGCCAGCTCGAGCACTTCGTCACCGGCCGCTACTCGGCCGCCAACCGCCATCCGATGGGGTAAGCCATGACCATCCGCGACATCTTCCAGACGATGGACTACGGCCCTGCCCCCGAAGGGTCGGCCGAGGCGATGGACTGGCTGAAGGCTCACGACAACCGCTTTGGCCACTGGATCGACGGCGGCTGGACCAAGCCGCACCAGACCTTCGCCACGAAGAACCCCGCGACCGGCACCGAACTGGCGCAGGTCACGCAAGGGACCGAGGCCGATGTGGCCGCCGCCGTGAAGGCCGCGACGCGGGCGCAAGCGAAATGGGGGCGGACGCCGGGGCATGAGCGGGCACGCATCCTCTACGCCCTCGCCCGGCTGGTGCAGAAGCATTCGCGGCTGTTTGCGGTGCTCGAGACGCTGGACAACGGCAAGCCGATCCGCGAAAGCCGCGACATCGACGTGCCTCTGGTCGCGCGCCACTTCTATTACCACGCGGGTCTTGCCCAGCTGATGGACAGCGAGCTGCCGGGGATGGTGCCGGTCGGCGTCTGCGGCGCGGTGATCCCTTGGAACTTCCCGCTCCTGATGCTGGCATGGAAGGTGGCCCCGGCGCTGGCGGCGGGGAACACTGTCGTGCTGAAGCCCGCCGAATACACGCCCCTGACCGCGCTTCTCTTCGCCGAGATCAGCCGCGAGGCCGGGCTGCCGAAGGGCGCCTTGAACGTCGTGACCGGAGACGGAGCGACCGGCGCGGCGTTGGTTGCGGCAGATGTTGCGAAGGTGGCCTTCACCGGCTCGACCGAAGTCGGCCGACGCATCCGCGAGGCGACGGCGGGCTCGGGCAAGGCGCTGACCTTGGAGTTGGGCGGCAAGTCGCCCTACATCGTCTTCGACGACGCCGACCTCGACTCTGCCATCGAGGGGCTGGTGGATGCGATCTGGTTCAACCAGGGCCAGGTCTGCTGTGCCGGGTCCCGCCTTTTGGTGCAGGAAGGCGTGGCCGAGCGGTTCCACCAGAAGCTCAAGCGGCGAATGGATGGCCTTCGGATCGGCGATCCGCTGGACAAGTGCATCGACGTGGGCGCGGTGGTGGACCCGGTCCAGCTGGCCACGATCACCGCGATGGTCGATGGCAACACGGAAGGCGAGACCTACCGCGCCGCAACGCCCGTGCCAGCCGGCTGCTTCTACCCGCCGACGCTGATCACCGGCCTCTCCGCCTCGTCCCGGCTGATGCAGGAGGAAATCTTCGGCCCGGTCCTCGTCTCGATGACCTTCCGCACGCCGGAGGAGGCGGTGGCTCTGGCCAACAACACCCGTTACGGCCTTGCCGCCAGTGTCTGGACCGAGAACTTGAACCTCGCGCTCGACATTGCCCCAAAGATCAAGGCGGGCGTCGTCTGGGTGAATGCGACGAACCTGTTCGACGCCGCCGCTGGCTTTGGCGGGGTGCGCGAGTCTGGCTTTGGTCGCGAAGGTGGATGGGAGGGGCTCATGGCCTATCTCAAGCCCGCCGGAACAGCGAAACCACTGAAGCCCGTCGCCGCCGTGCCCGCTCCGAACGAAGCCGTCGTGGAAGGCATCGACCGCACCGCCAAGCTTTACATAGGCGGCAAGCAGGCACGGCCCGATGGCGGCTATTCCAAGGCGATCTGGTCCGCCCGGGGCAAGCTCCTCGGTCATGTCGGAATCGGCAACCGCAAGGACATCCGCAACGCGGTCGAGGCCGCCCATGCGGCGAAAGGCTGGGGCAAGGCCACCGGGCACAACCGGGCGCAGGTGATCTACTACATCGCCGAGAACCTGGCCGCCCGCTCGGCTGAATTCGCCGCGCGCCTGCGCGACATGACCGGGCGCTCGGGCGAGGCCGAGGTGGCAGCGTCGATCCAGCGGCTATTCACCTATGCCGCCTGGGCCGACAAATTTGACGGCGTGGCGAAGTCGGTGCCGATCCGGGGCGTGGCGCTGGCCATGAACGAACCCGTCGGCGTGATCGGCGCACTCTGCCCCGACGAGACGCCGCTTCTGGGTCTCGTCAGCCTGATGGCCCCGGCGATCGCCATGGGGAACGCGGTCGTCCTCGTGCCGTCCGAAGCCTTCCCGCTGGCCGCGACCGACCTCTACCAGGTGCTCGACACCTCCGACGTGCCGGGTGGCGTGGTCAATATCGTCACCGGAGGCCATGCGGAGCTGGCCAAGACTCTGGCGGGCCATATGGATGTCGATGCCGTCTGGTCCTTCTCGGCCGCCGACGTCTCGGGGCTGGTGGAGAAGGAAGCGGCCAGCAATCTGAAGCGCACCTGGGTCAATTACGGTCGCGCCCGCGACTGGACAGCAGAGGGAGAAGGCCGCGCTTTCCTGCGCGCGGCAACCGAGGTCAAGACGATCTGGGTTCCCTACGGAGAGTAGCTCTCAGGCCCGGCCCGCCGTCGAGGACAAGGTCAGCGGGTCGATCCCCATGCGGCGGAGCGCGGTCGACCATTTGCCGCCGTCGTCGGATGAAAACACCAGATCGGCCGGCGCATCGGCGGTCAGCCAGTCATTGCGGCCGATCTCCGCCTCGAGCTGCCCCGGCCCCCAGCCAGAGTAGCCAAGCGCCAAAAGCGCCGATTGCGGTCCATCCCCACGTGCAATGGCCGCCAGCACATCGAGCGTGGCCGTCATGCCGAAACCGCCCGGCACGTCCATCGTCGCCTTGTCGGCCCACCAGTCGCGAGAGTGCAGCACGAATCCGCGCCCCCGCTCGACCGGCCCGCCGAGATGAACGCGGATGTCACGCCCTTCGGGCACGCGAGGGATGTTCAGCTGGTCAAGCAGGCTGCCGAAGCTCAGTTCCGGCACGGGCTTGTTCACTACAAGCCCCATCGCGCCCTCGTCCGAATGCGCGCAGATCAGGATCACGCTGCGTTCGAAGCGTGGGTCGCCCATACCGGGCATGGCGACCAGAAGTTTGCCCGACAGATCCAATGTCATTCCTTGAAGATGGGCGCGGCGCTTCCGCCGCTCAAGGACAATGTTGCAACACCTCACCTCTCGTCGCCCGAATGTGATTTCATCCTTGCCGCGAGAGAGGCCATATCAGGCTCATGCTGACCCGTGTGCTGTTCCTTCTTGGCCTGACCGCCCTGCCCGCCGCCGCCCAGACGGCTTCGGACGTGTTGCAGGTGCGCCTGCTGCCGGGCTGGCAGATGCAGGATGGCCGGCGAATGGCTGCGCTGGCGCTGGACCTGGCTCCCAACTGGAAGACCTACTGGCGCAGTCCGGGCGATGCGGGCATCCCGCCCGAGTTTGACTGGTCTCGCTCGGAGAACCTTGCCGATGTTCGCTATCACTGGCCGCGTCCGCAGGTGTTCGACCTGAATGGAATGCAATCCATCGGCTACAAGAAGCATCTTGTCCTGCCGCTGGAACTGACAGCCACCGATCCGTCGAAACCCATCCGCCTTGTCGCCTCGATCGATCTTGGCGTCTGCAACGACATCTGCATGCCGGCAAGCGTAAGTGTCGAGGCGGAACTGAGCGGCACAGGCCAGTCCGATCCGCTTATCAAGGCGGCGCTTGCAGATCAGCCGATCCCTGCCAACCAGGCTGGCGCTAACGCGATTTCCTGCGAGGTATCCCCATCCGACGACGGGCTGACGATCACCGCCCGCATGTCCCTTCCCCCGCTTGGCGGCAAGGAGACGGTGGTGATCGAGCCCGGTCCAGTGCCTGTCTGGGTGTCAGACGCCGATGTGACCCGCAAGGGCGGCACGCTTTTCGCCTCGGCGGATATGGTGTCGGATTCGGGTGGGCCGATCGCGCTGGACCGTCGCAACCTGACCCTGACCGTGCTCGGCCCGGATCGCGCGGTCGAGATCAAGGGCTGCCCGTCAAACTAGGGTTACTTTCGGCGCCGGTGCTCTTCCAGCCGGGGCATGATCTCGACGAAGTTGCAGGGCCGGTGGCGGATGTCGAGCTGCCATTTCAGGATCTCGTCCCAGGCATCGCGGCAGGCCCCCGGGCTGCCGGGCAAGGCGAAAAGATAGGTGCCCTGTGCCACGCCCCCCGTCGCGCGCGACTGCACCGCGGAGGTGCCGATCTTCTGCATCGAGACGATGGTGAAGACCGTAGCGAAGGCGTCGATTTCCTTCTCGTAGACGTCGCGATGTGCTTCAACCGTCACGTCGCGGCCCGTCAGGCCGGTGCCGCCGGTTGTCAGGATCACATCGACCTGCGGGTCGGCACACCAGCGGCGCAGATGCGCGGCGATGGCAGCGCGGTCATCCTTTTCGATGGCACGTTCGGCCAGGACGTGCCCTGCACCGGTCAGCCGCTCGACCAGCGTGTCGCCCGAGCGGTCGTCACCCGCTGTCCGCGTGTCTGACACGGTCAGGACGGCAATGCGGACTGGAACGAAGGCGATGCTTTCGTCGATGCGGCTCATGCAATGGTCCTCAGTTTCGACTGCAGTTCCAGCAGATCCGCCCAGGCCTCGCGCTTCATGTGCGGCTGTCGGAGCAGGAAGGCCGGATGAAACATCGGCAGCACCGGCTTCCCCAGTGCCTGCGTCCACTTGCCCCGGAGCCGGGTGATCCCCCGCTGACCCAGCAGCGCGGCGCAGGGCGTGTTGCCCATCACCACGATCACATCCGGATCGACCAGCGCGATATGCTTCTCGACGAAGGGCAGCATCATCGCGATCTCCTCGGGCGTGGGATCACGGTTCTGCGGCGGCCGCCAGACCATCACATTGGTGATGTAGAGCGAGTGTTCCGCAGCAGGCGCGGTGCGGCCAAGCCCGATCGCGGCGAACATCCTGTCCAGAAGCTGTCCGGCGCGTCCGACGAAGGGCTTGCCCTGCACGTCTTCGTCCCGTCCCGGAGCCTCGCCCAGCACCAGGACGCGCGCCTGCGGATTGCCATCCGAGAAGACCAGCGAGCGGGCGCCCTTCTTCAACTCGCAATGCTCGTAGCCCGCAAGAGCCTCTCTCAGCTCATCGAGATTGCGCGCTGCGCCGGCTGCTGCCCGCGCCTCGGCGACCGCATCGACCGCGGGCGCCTCTGGCGGTGGTTCCGCCGTGCGGCGGGCGGGCGCGGGAGCGACCGTCGCGGCCACCACTGCCGGCTCGGGGGTGGCAACGGCCTCATAGCGGTTCACTGGCGCCTCGCCGATCGCCTCGTCGGCGCCGAGGTCGATCTGCCAGGCCAGCGCCGCCAGTGCGGCATGAAACTCGCTGTCATGCTCCATGCCGGAAACCTATGCCCGCCTCCGGCCGGGAACAACCCGGCTTGTCCGCGACGGGCACCCTTTCTATAACCGGCCCAACCCGATCCAGTCCCAGGAGGCCCCATGCCGTTCCGTGCCCGTCACCTGCTGGGAATCGAGCATCTCGCCCCCGATGAGATCACCACCGTCCTCGACCTCGCGGAACGCTACGTCGATCTGAACCGCCGCACGATCAAGCGGACCGACGTTCTGGCGGGGATGACCCAGATCAACATGTTCTTCGAGAACTCGACCCGCACGCAGGCAAGCTTCGAACTGGCCGGAAAGCGCCTGGGGGCGGATGTGATGACCATGTCGGTCGCGCAGTCCAGCGTAAAGAAGGGCGAGACGCTGATCGACACGGCAATGACGCTGAACGCCATGCAGCCGGACCTGCTGGTGGTGCGCCATTCCTCCTCGGGCGCGGTCAACCTGCTGGCCTCGAAGGTCAATTGCGCCGTCCTCAACGCGGGCGATGGCCGGCATGAGCATCCGACGCAGGCGCTGCTCGACGCGTTGACCATCCGCCGGGCCAAGGGCCGGCTGCATCGGCTTACGGTCGCCATCTGCGGCGACATCGCCCATAGCCGCGTCGCCCGCTCGAACCTGATCCTGCTAGGCAAGATGGAGAACCGCATCCGCCTGATCGCTCCGCCGACCCTGATGCCGTCGGGCGTGTCCGAGTTCGGCTGCGAGGTCTACGATGATATGGCCGAGGGGCTGAAGGACGCCGACGTGGTGATGATGCTGCGGCTCCAGAAGGAGCGGATGGATGGCGGCTTCATCCCGTCCGAGCGCGAATACTACCATCGCTACGGGCTCGATGCCGAGAAACTGGCCTATGCCAAGCCGGATGCGATCGTCATGCATCCCGGTCCGATGAACCGGGGGGTCGAGATTGACGGCACGCTCGCCGACGACATCAACCGCTCCGTCATCCAGGATCAGGTCGAGATGGGCGTCGCCGTGCGGATGGCCTGCATGGAACTTCTCGCGCGCAATCTGAAGGCGGAACGCGGAAGGGTGGCGGCCGAAGCTGGAGCTTGACTGTCACAGTGCGGGCTCAACTGACCGAGTTGGCGTGCATTGCATGATCGGCGCCGCGTGCCAAGGGTATACTATCTGTGAGTCGGCCTGACCGTCAGGCGTAGTGTTCCGGAGGGTGATTGGATGAAGAAACTCGTGGTTTCCCTGTTTGTCCTTCTTGGGATGGCCGGGGTCGCGCAGGCCCAGTCGGCTGACGAGCTTGCCAAGAAGCTCTCGAACCCGGTCGCCAACCTCATCAGTGTGCCGTTCCAGTACAACTACAATGACGGCTTCCTCAACGGCACCGCGAACCAGAGCTACATCAACATCCAGCCGGTGATCCCGATCTCGATCAGCCCGGACTGGAACGTGATCTCGCGCACGATCCTGCCGGTGGTGCATCAGGATGGGTTCCTGCCTGGCGGCGAGTCGCAGACGGGTCTCGGCAACATCACGCAGAGCTTCTTCTTCTCGCCGAAGAATCCGACGAAGAACGGCCTCATCTGGGGCGTCGGCCCGGTCCTGCAGATCCCCACCGCGACCGACGGCATCGCCAACAACCAGTGGGGCGCGGGCATCACCGGGGTTGCCCTGAAGCAGTCGAATGGCTGGACCTACGGGATTCTCGCCAACAACGTCTGGTCGATCTCGGGCGGCGACAAGTTCGGCAACACCAACGCGGCCTTCCTGCAGCCCTTCCTCAGCTACACGACCAAGAAGGCGACGACGTTCGGAATCAACACCGAGTCGACCTATGACTGGGAAAACGAGGAATGGTCGGTTCCGATCAACTTCACCGTCGGCCAGATCATCAAGATTGGCGGCAAACCCGTGCAGATCACCGGCGGTGTCCGCTACTGGGCCGATACGCCCGAAGGGGGGCCCGGATGGCTGGGGCGCGCGCCTGGTCGTGACCTACCTTTTTCCCAAGAAGTGACGACCCTTTGCCCAGACTGAGGGGCCAACAGGTTCCGCTGGCACGACAAGGGAGGAATTCTGTAGGAGGAGAGAAGCTCGTCTCTGTCCTCGGGTTCATCCCGCACCAACCACGGAATCGCCGATGACCGATCTATCCGAAGCCGTCCCGCCCCCCGGCTGGGAAGAATTCCTGGCGCCGGGCGAACATATCCTTTGGCAGGGTCAGCCCGATGCATCGGTCGTCTGGAGCGATCTCGCCGCCCCCGAAACGATCGCTGGCCTGGTCGCGGCTGGCTCCGGCATGGCGGTGATCCTGAAAGCCGGGCATGCATCTCTGATTGCGGCCGTCATCGGGGTGGTCTTTGTCGGTTTCGGGCTCTGGCTCACCATCGGTCGCCTCTTCTGGGATGCGTCGCTGAGGCGCAGCACCCATTACACCCTCACGAACCGGACTGCCTTTGTCGCGACCCTGCCCCGTGGTCAGCGCAAACTGGAGCGCTACGCAATCGGCCCCGACACGAAAGCGCTGCTGCAGGACGGCAATCCAGGCTCCGTCTGGTTTGCGACGGACGTGCGCCATACCGCCGGCCAGTGGCGCGGGTCGCATTCCGAAGGCATGTATGTCCCGGGCCAGACCATCCGCCGCCGTGTCGGTTTCCGCCGCATCGCCGAGGCGCGGAAGGTCTATGGCCTGATCGCCGGGATCAGCGGGCAGGAACTTGCCGGGAACGCCCCGCCGCGCTAGGCAGGCAGCGGTCGAACCGAGAGGGCAGGAATGCGCATCACCGTCTTTCAGAACGTCTGCCTGATCGACCCCGAGACCGGTGAGATCGACGAAGGCAGCTTGACCGTTCAGGACGGGCAGATCACCGCCCGGGGCACCGAAGCGCCCAAAGGCGCGACACTGGTCGATGGCAAGGGCGCCTGCCTTGCCCCCGGCATCGTGGACTGGGGCGTCAAGATCGGCGAGCCGGGCGAACGCCATCGCGAGAGCTTCCGCTCGGCGGGCCTGGCGGCGGCGGCGGGGGGCGTGACCACGATCATCGCGCGGCCCGATACCCATCCGGCCATCGATACCCCCGAAACGCTGGAATTCGTCACCCGCCGCGCAGCAGAGGCCAGCCCCGTCCGCATCCGCCACATGGCGGCGCTGACCAAGGGCCGGCAGGGCCGCGAGATGACCGAAATCGGCTTTCTGCTCGACGCCGGCGCGCTGGCCTTCACCGATGCCGACCATGTCGTGGCCGACAGCAAGGTTCTGGGCCGGGCGCTGACCTATGCCCGCAGCCTTGGCGCGCTGGTGGTGGGCCATCCGCAGGACCCGGCCTTGTCGGCGGGCGGCGCCGCGACCTCGGGCAAGTTCGCCTCGCTCTACGGTCTGCCGGGAGTTCACCCGCTGGCCGAAAGGATGGGGCTGGAGCGTGACCTCGCCTTGGTCGAAATGACCGGCGCCAGCTATCATGCCGACCAGATCACCTGCGCCTCGACCCTGCCTGCCCTGCGCCGGGCGCGGGATCAGGGGCTGGATGTGACGGCCGGGGTGTCGATCCACCACCTGACGCTGAACGAATTCGACGTGGGCGACTACCGAACCTTCTTCAAGATGACCCCCCCCTTGCGGTCCGAGGATGACCGCCTGGCCATGGTCGAGGCGTTGGCGGCGGGCGAGATCGACGTCATCGCCTCGTTCCACACGCCCGCTGACGAGGAAAGCAAGCGCCTGCCGTTTGAAGAGGCAGCGGCTGGCGCCGTCGCGCTTGAAACCTTCCTGCCTGCGGCGATGCGGCTTTACCACTCCGGCATGGTCACGCTGCCCCAATTGTTCCGGGCCGTCTCGCTTAACCCTGCGCAGCGCCTTGGCCTGCCGCAAGGGCGCATCACGATCGGCGCTCCGGCCGATCTGGTGCTGTTCGATCCCGACGCACCCTTCCTTCTGGATCGCTTCACGCTCCGGTCGAAATCCAAGAACACGCCCTTTGACGGCCAGCGGATGGAAGGTAGGGTTCTGGGTACCTGGGTCGCGGGGGGTCAGGTGTTCGGCGCCGGGGAGCATGATGCCTGATTTTGCCAGCGCGCCACTTGCTCTTATCCTGACCGCCGCCCTGAGCTACCTGCTCGGTTCGATTCCCTTCGGCGTCATCATCACGCGGGCCATGGGGCTTGGCGATTTGCGGCAGATTGGATCAGGCAATATCGGCGCGACCAACGTCCTGCGCACGGGGAACAAGGGCGCGGCCCTGGCGACGCTGCTTCTCGACGCAGCCAAGGGGGCGGTTGCCGTCCTGATCGCCCGTGCCACGGTGGGCGAGGATGCGGCGCAGGTCGCAGCGCTTTTTTCGTTCCTCGGTCACCTCTACCCGGTCTGGCTTGGCTTCAAGGGCGGCAAGGGGGTTGCGACCTTCCTTGGCACGCTTCTGGCGCTTGCCTGGCCGGTGGGTCTGGCCGCCTGTGCAACCTGGGCTGTCGCGGCCGCCATCGGGCGCATTTCGTCCCTCTCGGCATTGATCGCGGCGGCGCTTTCCCCGGTCTGGCTGCTGGTTTTCGGCCGGGGTCAGATGCTTGTGCTCGTGGTCATTCTGGCGGTTCTGGTCTTCTGGCGCCATTCGGCCAACATTGCTCGGCTTATGGCCGGAACCGAACCGCGGATCGGACAGAAAAAGGCCTGATCTTGCGCAGGCCGCAGGATGTGGCATCGCAACAGTCTGGAAAAGGCATCAGGTGTTGGCCGCAAACCATTTGCAAGATTGAGGATTCCGGCGCAGCCTTGCCGCCTATTTCCAACAAGGGAGATTGCGCCATGGGTTTCGGTGATGCAGTCCGAAGCTGTTTCGACAAATTCCTGACCTTCTCGGGCCGAGCAAGACGGTCTGAATACTGGTGGTTCGTTCTGTTCACCATCGTCGGCGGGATCATCGCCTCTCTGATCGATCATGCGCTGTTCGGCAGCGTTGTTCTGGAGACTGCCGACAGTATCGAAATCATCCAGAACAGCGTTGTGGGCGGGATCTTCTCGCTGATCACGCTGTTTCCCAGCCTTTCTGTCATGGTCCGGCGGTTGCATGACACTGGCCGCTCGGGCTGGTGGTTCTGGATCAACCTCGTGCCGCTGGTAGGCTGGCTGATCTTCCTGTGGTTCATGCTCAAGGCCGGCGATCACGATCAGAATGCCTACGGTCCCGACCCGATCGCGGACTAGCCGATCTATCCGCGCGCCTGAGGCGCGCGGCCTCTCAGCACAGGCTCGTGTCGGCGTAGATCGGCGCGAGCGAGTGGCGCCATGGCCCCTCATAGGCCGCCAGCAGGTCATCGGCCTGAACGCGGCCGCGTGCGAGATTGTCCAGCAGCACGTCGAGATATCCGGTCTCATCCGCCTTGCCGCTTCCGGCGCAGGCGCGCGCGGCCAGACCACCACGCGATATGTCGACTGCGGCGCGCGCAAGGTCGATGAGCTTCACGCCGCCCGCCTCGCCCTGCAGCGCCGAAACCGAGGCGGCAACGCGCAGGCCCTGCCGGGTTTCGGCATCGAGACCCTTGACCAGATCCCAGGCGGCATCCAGTGCGGCATTGTCGTACATGATACCGACCCAGAAGGCCGGCAGCGCATTCAGATGGGCCTCGTTCCCGGCATCGGCGCCGCGCATCTCGATGAATTTCTTCGCTCGCGCCTCGGGGAAGACTGTCGTCAAGTGATCGGCCCAGTCCGAAAGCGTCGGCTTTTCGCCCGGCAGCGCGGGCAACTCGCCTTTCAGGAAATCGCGGAAGGACTGGCCGAGCGCGTTGATGTACTTGCCGTCGCGATAGACGAAATACATCGGCACATCGAGCACCCAGTCGACATAGCGCTGGAAGCCCATGCCATCCTCGAAGACGAAAGGCAGCATCCCCGTGCGGCTGTCATCGAGGCTGCGCCAGATGCGGCTGCGCCAGCTCTTGTGGCCGTTCGGCCTGCCTTCGAAGAACGGTGACGAGGCAAAGAGAGCCGTCGCGACCGGCTGGAGCGCCAGCGCCACGCGCAACTTCTTCACCATGTCGGCTTCCGAGCCGTAGTCGAGGTTCACCTGCACGGTGCAGGTCCGGTACATCATCTGCGTGCCATGGGTGCCAACGCGGCCCATGTAGTCGGTCATCAGGCGGTAGCGGCCCTTGGGCATCACCGGCATCTGCGCATGCGTCCATTCCGGCGCGGCCCCGATCCCCATGAAGTTAACGCCCATCGGTCCGGCAAGCTCGCCAACCTCGGCTAGGTGGTTGCGCAACTCGGCGGCAGTCTGGTGGAGGTCCTCGACCGGCGCGCCTGACAGCTCGAACTGGCCACCGGGTTCGAGACTGACATTCGCACCGTTCCGGGTCAGTCCGATGACATTCTCGCCCTCGCGCAGGGGCGACCAGCCAAAACGGCTGGCAAGTCCGTCGAACAGCGCACTGATCGAGCGGTCACCCGCATAGGGGAGCGGAAGGCAGGTGTCGGTCAGCCATCCGAACTTTTCATGCTCGGTGCCGATCCGCCAATCGGCAGCCGGCTTGCAGCCGGATTCCATGTATTCGGCCAGCTGTTCAAAGTGCTCGATCGGCCCACCGCCGGACTGAGGAATGGACATCTGGAGCGCTCCGGGCTGGCTGATCGTCTCGGCTGCAACAGGTGATCGGTCGCGCAGGCCGAGTCAAGGGCGGTCGATTGGCAGGGCTTTTGGTGCCACAGGCTGTGCTGTGCGCTTCCAAACGAGGCCCTCTCTCCCTCCATCCTCGACCGCATCGACGAGGGCCTGGGTGTCCATGCCGGGCAGGGTCGAGAACGCATCGAAGAGCCGCTCCGCACCGTTCGCCCGCACCGGAATGAGCAAAGCCTGGCCATCGGCCTGCTTCAGCCGCCACAGGCGTTGACCGTGAATGACGATCAGCTTCAGCTCGACCAGTTCCGGCAGCGACAGGTACCCGCCGAAGACCGGGCCCAGGTAGCCCACCTGCCCCTCGTCCACCTCGACCATGCCGGGGGCCGCGACCGATCGGGCGAACCGCGCGCGCCGCAGCGCCTGCAAGGACCAGATGGCAGCCAGCGCGATCACGAGCAGGCCAAGCGGAAACAGCACGTAGCCCCCCAGCCAAAGAAGCCATGCCCCGAACAGGCCAGTTCCGGCAGCAAGGATGACCTCGGCAAAGCGGCGCAGGCTGGCTTGCGCTTCGGGGCGAATGAATCCGCTCACGCCCAGTCCCCCAGATGTGCCTGCCAGAGGGTAATCGCCGCCACGGCCGCCGTATCGGCGCGCAGGATGCGAGGGCCGAGGCTGATCGGCGTCACCTCGGCGCGGGCAAGAAGCCGCGCGCGTTCGGCCTGCGAGAATCCGCCTTCCGGTCCGATCAGGATCGCCCAGGACCCGCGCCCCGCCCGTGCCGCCTTGGTCAGGACAGCAGGTGCGCCGACCCGCGATTCATCGGCCCACAGGATACGACGACCGTCCGGCCAGTTGGACAGGAGCCGATCGAGAGACACGAGATCGGCCACCTCGGGAACAACCGTCGCGCCGCATTGCTCCGCCGCTTCGACGGCATGGGCCCGCAGACGGTCGGGGCGGATACGTTCGGAATTCGTGTGGGCGGTCTGTACTGGCTGGATGCGAGCCACGCCAAGCTCCACGGCCTTCTCGACGATGAAATCGGTGCGCGCCTTCTTGACCGGCGCAAAGAGCAGCCACAGGTCGGGCGGCGGCTGCAGCGGGCGCGTCCGCTCGGTGCAGGCCAGAGTCCCGCCGCGCTTGCCCGCATCCTCGACCGAGGCACGCCATTCGCCTTCGCGACCGTTGAACAGCAGCACCGCATCGCCGGGCTGAAGCCGCATGACGTTGAAGAGATAATGAGCCTGCTCCCGCTCCAGGGTCACCGGTTGCCCCGGACCGAGCGGCTGTTCTACATAGAGCCTGACTTTCGCTTCCTGCATGAGCCAGACCCTATGACCGACGCACCGGGAACGCCAGATGCGACCGTGGCCGATGCCGTGCCCGGCAATTGGGTCGATCATCTTGCCCCGGCGGCGACGCGCCCCTACCTGCGCCTGTCGCGGGCCGACCGGCCGGTCGGGACCTGGCTTTTGTGGATTCCCTGCCTCTGGGCGGTCACGCTTGCCGCCGCGGCCTCGCCCGAGGGCGCGACGATGGCTGACCTCTGGCTGATCGTGTCGAGCGGCATCGGCGCCTTCCTGATGCGCGGCGCTGGCTGCTCCTGGAACGACATCACCGACCGCGACTTTGATGCCGCCGTCGCGCGGACCCGTTCCCGCCCCCTGCCCTCGGGCCAGGTCTCCGTCCGGCAGGCAGTTGTCTGGATGGTGCTGCAGGCGGTCATCGCGGCGGGGATCCTGTTCAGCTACAACTGGGCGGCGGTGGCGCTCGGCATCGGATCGCTGGCGCTGGTTGCGGTTTATCCCTTCGCCAAGCGGTTCACCTGGTGGCCTCAGGTTTTCCTTGGACTTGCCTTCAACTGGGGCGCGCTGCTGCTCTGGGCGGCGCGGGAAGGGTCGCTCGGCTGGCCGGCGGTGGCCCTGTATCTGGCAGGAATCGCCTGGACGCTGTTCTACGACACGATTTACGCCCATCAGGACAAGGATGACGATGCGCTGATCGGGGTAAAATCCACCGCGCGCCTGTTCGGTACGGCGACGCGCGGCTGGCTGCGCGGGTTCATGGTCGTCACCGTCATCCTGATGGCGATTGCGGTTATCGTCGCGCTCTTGCCTGGCGGAAATGTGCTGAAGCTCGTCCTTGGCATCTCCGGGGTCTGGGGGCTTGGCTGGCATATGGCCTGGCAATTGCGCCAGCTCGACATCGAAGACCCCGCGCTGTGCCTGCGGCTCTTTCGCTCGAACCGCGATGCCGGGCTGATCCCTGCGCTGTTTCTTGCCATTGCCGCGCTCCTGTGATTGATCCCGGCGGCCCGACCGCCTAGGAAGCTTGGGTTGCGCAAGCCCCCGAGTCTCTCGTCCGGATCGTCCCGACCTCCATGCGTTTTCCACCTCGCCTCATCGCTCCGGCCGCCTTTCTGGGCGCCCTGCTGATTTCGATCCTTGCCGCAAACTGGGCGGCAAACTGGATCGAGCGGCGGACGGGGGAAGAGGTCCGCGGCCTTTACCTGCGCGAAGGCCTCGACTGGGTCGAAGTCCGGACCGATGGCTTGCAGGTTCGCCTGTATGGCACCGCACCGGACGAGGCGAAGCGCTTCCGGGCGGTGAACCTCGCCAGCACGCTGGTCGATTCCGGCCGCATCCGCGACCTGATGCAGGTCACGCCGGCGCAGGCGATCGAAGCGCCGCGCTTTTCGGTCGAGCTTCTGCGCAACGACGACGGCATCTCGATCATCGGTCTTGTCCCCGGGCAGGAGCAGTCGGATGCCCTGAACGACGAGGTCACCGCAGCCGCGAATGGCGCGCCGGTGGCGAATATGCTGGAACAGGCCGATTTCCCTGCGCCGGAGGGCTGGGATGCCGCCGTGGACTTCGGCGTCACGGCGCTTGGCCTGCTGCAAAGGGCCAAGATCTCGATCGCGGCCGACAAGGTTTCTGTCACCGCCATCTCGGGTTCGGACAGCGAGAGACGGTCACTTGAAAGTCAGCTGGCGCGAGCCAAGCCCGAGGGGCTGCAGATCGCGCTCGACATCTCGGCCCCGCGGCCAGTGCTGACGCCCTTCACCCTTCGCTTCCTGATCGATGCTCAGGGCGCGCATTTCGATGCCTGCTCGGCCGATACCGAACAGGCCCGCGACCGCATCATTGCCGCCGCCGTCGCCTCGGGCGCAACCGGCAAGATCGATTGCGTGGTCGGCCTCGGCGCTCCGTCGCCCAGTTGGGCCGATGCAACCACGCTCGGCATCAAGGCCGTCGCGGCCATGGGCGGCGGAAGCATCACCTTCTCGGATGCAGACGTGTCGCTGATGGCGACCGAAGAGACCCCGCAGGATGTTTTCGACCGGGTCGTCGGCGAACTGCAGGCGGCGCTTCCCGACGTTTTCTCGCTGAAAGCCACCCTGCCTGAGAAGCCGAAGACCGCGGCGCCGGAAGGGCCGCCGGAGTTCACCGCCAAATTATCGGCAGATGGCGCGGTACAACTGCGCGGCCGCCTGACCGACGAGATGAGCCGTAACGCGGTCTCAAGCTTCGCAAAGGCTCGGTTCGGGGCATCCAACGTCTATACCGCGACGCGGCTTGACCCGAACCTGCCCGAGGGATGGCCGGTTCGCGTGCTGGCCGGGCTTCAGGCTATGTCGAACCTGGCTGAAGGCAGCATCGTCGTGAGGGCGGATACCGTCGAGGTCACCGGCGTCACTGTCTCGCCCGGCGCCCAGGCCCAGATTACCCGGACGCTGTCGGGGCAATTGGGCCAGGGCCAGGCGTTCAAGGTGAACGTGCAATATGACAAGGCGCGCGATCCCGAGGCCGATCTGCCCACGCCCGACGAATGCGTGGCACAACTGAATGCGGTGCTTGCAAAGCACAAGATCGTCTTCTCGCCCGGCTCGGCGGAGATCGAATCCGACGCGCGCGAAACCATGACAGCCCTCGCCGACATTCTGCGCAAATGCCCCGATGTCCCGATGGAGATCGGCGGTCATACCGACTCCCAGGGGAGCGAAACCGGCAACCAAGCCCTGAGTCAGGCGCGCGCCGAGGCAGTTCTGCTTGGCCTCCAGGGCCGGCGGGTGCTGGTCGGCTCCCTGACCGCCAAGGGCTATGGCGAGTCGCA
This sequence comes from Alitabrizicola rongguiensis, assembly GCF_021491355.1. Classification (GTDB taxonomy): domain Bacteria; phylum Pseudomonadota; class Alphaproteobacteria; order Rhodobacterales; family Rhodobacteraceae; genus Aliitabrizicola; species Aliitabrizicola rongguiensis. The sequence continues at coordinate 269,071 of NZ_JAKENF010000001.1, forward strand.
GCCGATCGCCGACAACGATACCGAGGAAGGACGCGAGAAGAACCGCCGCATCGAATTCACGCTGCTGTCCAAGCCAAAGGCGAGCGGGGCTGCGGCATCGGGCGCCTCTGTTCCGGCGCCGGAACCCGATGCCGCGACGCCAGACCCGGGCAACGGCGCAACCGACGCGGCCGCCGACACGCCCCTGTCCGGCGAGCCGATGGACGGCGCTGCGGTCGGCGAGCCGGACAACCCGGATGATGCTGCAACGACGCAGCGCGACGCGGCCCCTGCAACCGATCAGATCGCCGGCGGCGCCACGGTCGATGCGCCTGCGGGCGATACGGCACCCGACGGCGCCGGTGCCGCGACAGCACCGGAAGAGCCCTATGACTCTGTCGCGCCAGAGAAGATCGACGTGAAACCCAAAAAACGCCCGAAATCCAACTGAGCGCCGAAGCCAGGAAGCCGCACCATGAACCATCTCGAATTCGTCGCTGCGACCTCGATCGTCCTGTTCATCGCCTTTGCGCTTGGCTGGTTCGCCTATTGGCTGCTCCATCGCTTTACCCGCATCGCGGGCGCAGACATGGGCGAGGTCGACCGCCTGGCCCAGTCGCTGCATGAGGCCGAGGAGGCCCGCGACCAGGCGCTGATCTATTTGGAACAGCGCGAGTCCGAACTGGCCAACCACATTTCGCAGGCCGAGGCCGAATTGCGGGCTGCGATGGAGGGGCTCCGCGATGCCCGGCAGGAAGCCGAGGAAATGCGCGCCTACATCGAGCGGATGAACGCGTCCTGATGTTGCAAAGGGGGCTTTCCGCCCCCTCTGCCCCTTTCGGGGCATTCACCCCCGAGGATATTTCGGAACAGAAGAAGCCTGTCAGGTCTGTCCTGTGAGGAAGCCGACAAGGGCGCTTTCGGGATCGGTCAGGTCCTCGATCACATCGAAATGATGCCGGCCCGGCGCGACATGCCAAGGGCAGGACCAGGCTTCGGAAAGCGTCCTCGCCTGCCAGAGGAACGACGGGCGTTCCTGCCCGCCAACCCAGACGAGCACCTCGCACCCCTCGCGGCGCGGCAGCAGGGCCGGGCTTTCCGCCTGCACCTCGCCTGCGTCGAGGCTAAGCGTGTCGTTCATAGAGGTCAGGCGCAGCGGATCGAGATCGGCGAGGGGCGATATGGGCGCAGACCGCACGAGCCGCCTGGCGGCCTCCGGCGAAAGCGGGAGATCGCGGCATGCGAGGCGCGCGGCCAGATGCCCGCCCGCGGAGTGTCCGGTGACACAGAGGGGGCCGGGCAGATCCGCGGCAATCCGTTCAGCGGCGGCAGCCACTTCGCGCGTCATCTCAGCGATGTGCGCCTCGGGCGCGAGCGTATAGGAGGGCATGGCGACCGCCCATCGCCGCGCGAGCAGCCCCGCGGCCAGATGCGACCAGGAGCCTTTGTCGAAGGCCATCCAGTAGCCGCCGTGGATGAAGATTGCCGTGCCCTGCGGCGATGTCTCGGGCAGGAACAGATCGTAGCGGTGCCGCTCCCCCGGCCCGTATGGCAGGTCCAGCCGGGCGCGGGGGCCAAGTCGCGCGCGGAAGGCGGCGGCCTCCGCAGCCCATCGGTCTGGGTAGCTATCCCCCCCGGGAATGAAGGCGCTGTTGGCGTAGGCGAGGTTCATGTCCACCAGACACCCCATAATTTGATCAAAATTTTCGGAATTCTGCCCCAGAGAACTGGACATCCCCCCGTCGCCCATGATTTGCATGCGCATCCACGAAATGGGAGACCCCGTCATGCTTGATTCCGTAACCGATCTGCGGTCGCTGCTGAAAGACCCGTCGCTTCTGGTCGAGAAGGCCTTTGTCGGGGGCCAATGGGTCGATGCGGATGACGGTTCGACCTTTCCGGTGACCAACCCCGCCCGCGGCGATGTCATCGCGAAGCTGCCGAACCTGACCCGCGTCGAAACCGCCCGCGCCATCGCCACCGCCAAGGAGGCGCAGAAGGACTGGGCCGCCCGCACCGGCAAGGAGCGTGCGCAGGTGTTGCGCAAGTGGTTCGACCTGATGATGTCGAACCAGGACGATCTGGCACGCATACTGACCGCTGAAATGGGCAAGCCCTTTGCCGAGGCCAAGGGCGAGGTCGCCTATGGCGCCTCCTACATCGAATGGTTCGGCGAGGAAGCCAAGCGCGTCTATGGCGAGACCATCCCCGGCCACATGCGCGACAAGCGCCTGACGGTCATCAAGCAGCCGGTCGGCGTCGTCGCCTCGATCACGCCGTGGAACTTCCCCAACGCGATGATTGCGCGCAAGGTCGCCCCGGCGCTGGCCGTGGGCTGCGCCTTCATCGCCCGCCCCGCTGCCGAGACGCCGCTTTCGGCGCTGGCGATGGCGGTGCTGGCCGAACGTGCCGGTGTGCCGGCGGGTGTCCTGTCCGTCATCACCTCGGCCCGCGCCTCGGATATCGGCAAGGAGTTCTGCGAGAACCCGACCGTGCGCAAGCTGACCTTCACCGGCTCGACCGAGGTGGGCCGCATCCTGCTGAAGCAGGCTGCCGATCAGGTAATGAAATGCTCGATGGAACTGGGCGGCAACGCGCCTTTCATCGTGTTCGATGACGCCGACCTGGATCAGGCCGTGATCGGCGCGATGGCGTCGAAGTTCCGCAACAACGGCCAGACTTGCGTCTGCGCCAACCGGATCTATGTACAGGCCGGTGTCTATGACGCCTTTGCCGAAAAGCTGGCAGCGGCCCTGGCCAAGACCAAGGTCGGCGACGGGCTGGTTGATCCGGTTGATTTCGGGCCGCTCATCAACGCCGATGCCGTGGAGAAGGTCGAAGAGCACATCGCCGACGTCATCGCCAAGGGCGGCAAGGTGGTGGCGGGCGGCCATCGCCACGAACTGGGCGGCACCTTCTTCCAGCCGACCATCGTCACCGGCGTCACGCAGGAGATGAAGGTCAGCCAGGAAGAAACCTTCGGCCCGGTCGCGCCGCTGTTCAAGTTCGAGACCGAGGAAGAAGTGATCGAGAAGGCCAATGCCACGATCTTCGGCCTCGCCTCCTACTTCTACGCCCGCGACATCGGCCGCATCACCCGCGTGCAGGAAAAGCTGGAATACGGCATGGTCGGCGTGAACACCGGCCTGATCTCGACCGAGGTCGCGCCCTTCGGCGGGATCAAGCAATCCGGCCTCGGCCGCGAGGGCAGCCATCACGGCATCGAGGATTACCTCGAGATGAAATACATCTGCCTCTCGGTCTGAAAGGCGAAGCCTATCCTGGATCGGGGCCCTCGCGGGCCCCGTTTCCATTTGGCCGGTGGCTGAAACGAGCCGGAAAGGGTCGCGGGGTGGACGGACGATCCGAGAGGCTCTCTGGCAGGGTGACGCGGCAATCCGCCTGGAGGACAGAATGCAAAGCATCGTGAAACTGCCGGATACTGCCGGTCTGGAACCCTCGACCGCCGATCTGGACGGCTGGATCAAGACCGAGGGCAACCCCTCAATGAAGACCTGGGTCCTTCACACGTCGAAGGACGGGGCGATGGTGTCGGGAATCTGGGAATGCAGCCCCGGCAGCTATCACGCGACCTACACCGCCTACGAATATGTCGTCCTCATCACCGGACGCATCGTCATCACGCCGGATGGTGGCACGCCGGTGACGGTGAAAGCAGGCGATGCCTTCGTGGTCGAGAAGGATTTCAAGGGCACCTGGAAGATCGAAGAATATGTGCGCAAGCACTTCGACTTCGTTGTGAACCAGGACTGATCCATCTGGCAGGGCGGCCCGTCCGGCCGCCCTACTCGGCGAAGACCGTCTTCCAGTCCTTCGCCATGTCCACCACGACCCAGCCCTTTGCCAGCGCATCGGTCAGCGCCTTGTCCAGCCGCCCGATCTTGCTGTCGCGGTCATAGGCCCATTCCCGCGCCGCGTCGGTATGGTGGATGATGATCCCGAAGCGGGGGCCGTCGGCAGAGGTCGTCCAGTCGAGCATCTGGTAATCGCCATCGGAATTGCCGGCTGCAAAGATCGGCCGCTGGCCGATCGAGCGCATGATGCCGATCGGCTTGCCTTCCTTGTCGTCGATGAAGGCGATGCCGGGGTCCTTCATCACCTGCGGTTTGCCGTCGACCATCTGGTAGGTCGCCTTGCCGAGCGAGCCGACGACATTGGGCGAAGGCACGCCATAGGCTTCGTCGGTGAAGCCGCGCATGAAGTCCACGCCGCCGCCCGAGACGATGTAGGTGGAAAAGCCGCTCTCGCGCAGATAGGCCAGCAGTTCCAGCATCGGCTGGTAGGTCATGTCGATGTAAGTGCGGTCCTTGGTCGGGTGCCTGGCGGTGCGCACCCATTCCCCGGCCTCGCGGCTGAAGTCCTCGACCGTCATGCCGGAATGGGTTGCGGCCATCACTTCGACCAGGGCTGCCTCACCCCCTTCGAGAAGGGCCTTCACATCGCCAGCCGCTGCGGCCTTCAACGCGGGCGTCTTCGCCCATTGCGGATCGGCACCGGCAAGCGCCTTGGCCCGGTCGAGCGCGAAGAGGAACTGGAAATACACCGGCTGTTCTGCCCAGAGCGTGCCGTCGTTGTCGAAAACGGCGATGCGATCCTTTGGCTGGACAAAGGTCGCGGCCTTGGGGTCGGTCGTCTCGTCGATGAAATCGAGTATCGCAGCGCGGGTGGCCGTATCGTTCCACGATGGCAGCGCAGAAGATTGCGCCCAAAGCGGGCCGGCAGCGAGAACAAGCAGGGCAATCAGCCGAAACATCAGGATCTCCTTTCCCAGTCAAAAGGTCAGGGATGGACCATAATGGTGCGACGCCCCGGGAAGAACCCGGGGCGTCATGTCAGGACCGGAAGCGCGAGGGACTACGCCCCGCATCCCGTTCATTTCAGCCGAACTTGCCTTTGAGGCAAGTCCGACCGGCTACTGGTTGCCCGGGCTGCCTGCGGTCACGGCTTCCATCACCCGGCTCAGGTTGAAGCTGCCCGGTTTCTGCCGCGGCGGGAAGTCCTTGAAGCTTTGCAGCCACTGTCCGACATAGGCTCCTGCCGGGGCGATGAGGAACATCCGCTCCATGTACCAGCGCTGGTAACCCATGGCATCTTCGGAACGGGCCCGCTCGAACGGGTCCATGCGCAGGTTGGTGATGACAGGGGCACGGAGTTCCACAAAGGGTTCCTGCCAGACCTTCAGACCTTCGGCCTGCTGCTCCAGGAAGCTGATCTTCCACGGACCGTAGCGCAGCGCCGCGACCGAGCCGTCATCCGTCCAATAGATGAACTCCTTGCGCGGCCATTCCCCAGCCCCCTTCAGCGCCGGGCCCAGATCGTAGCCGTCAAGATGCACCTTGTAGTCGCGGCCGTTGATGGTTTCGCCCTTGAGCAGCTCTTCCTTGACGTTGGGGTCGCCCGCGGCGGCCAGAAGCGTCGGCAACATGTCTTCATGTGCGCCGATGTCGTTGATGACCGTGCCCGGCTTGATGACGCCCGGCCAGCGGATCATTGCGGGAACCCGGTAGCCCCCTTCCCATGGCGTGTTCTTCTCGCCCCTGAACATGGTCGTGCCGCCATCGGGCCAGGTGAAGGTCTCGGCGCCGTTGTCGGTCGAGTACATGACGATGGTGTTGTCCTCGATCCCCAGATCCTTGATCTTCTGGAGGATCTGCCCGACCATTCCATCCGTTTCCACCATGCCGTCCGCATAGACACCAAGTCCCGTGACACCTTGGGATTCGGGCTTGAGGTGGGTGAAGATGTGCATGCGCGTGGTGTTGTACCACACGAACATCGGCTTGCCGTCGGCATGGGCCTTGTCCATGAAGGCAAGCGCCTTGTCGGTGACTTCCTGGTCGATCGTCTCCATCCGCTTGCGGGTGAGCGGTCCGGTATCCTCGATCTTCTGGGTTCCGTCGGGCATCGCCCAGGAATGGATCACACCGCGCGGGCCAAAGGCTTCCTTGAAAGTGCGGCCATCGGGCATCACCAGATCTGCCGGGTAGTCCGGATTCTCGGGCTCTTCCTCGGCGTTCAGGTGATAGAGATTGCCGAAGAACTCATCGAAACCATTGTTGGTCGGCAGCATCTCGTCGCGGTCGCCCAGGTGGTTCTTGCCGAATTGCCCGGTGACATAGCCGAGCGGCTTGAGCAACCCGGCGATGGTCGGGTCTTGGATCATCATGCCTTCGGGCGCGCCCGGCAGGCCGACCTTGGTCAGCCCGGTGCGGATCGGCGACTGGCCGGTGACGAAGGCGGCGCGACCGGCGGTGCAGCTTTGCTGGCCATACCAGTCAGTGAAAAGTGCGCCTTCCTCGGCGATGCTGTCGATGTTGGGCGTCTTGTAACCCATCATGCCGTTGTTGTAGGCGCTGATGTTGAACTGGCCGATGTCATCACCCCAAATGACGACAATGTTCGGTTTGTCCTGGGCGATCGCGACCATGGGCAGGACAAACAACGCCGCCCCGGTGATCGCGCCAAGTCTCAAGGCTCGTCTCCATGATCGCATTCCATTTCTCCCCTCTGAAAGGCATCTGCCAAAAAAGCGCACAGCGCTGCCGAAGACCGCAACGGGACTTCGGCATTGCACGACCACCGAGTCGATTGTTACCTTACGCGAAACTGGAGGACTGACGGCTTTGAACCAATTTGCCCCATCATCGGCCGCGGTCCTAGGGGTTCTGGCCGAGCGGGGCTGGTTGGCCGAACAGCCAGACGCCCTGCGCGACTGGATCGCACGCAACGGTCGCTGGAAGACCTACGACCGGGGTCAGACGATCTACTCCTTTGGTGATCCCGCCGATGCGCTCTATGGCCTTGGCGAAGGCGCAGTCGAGGTGACGCTGCCGCTGGTCGGTGAGGAAGAGGTCACCGTGTATCGGGCCGAACTTGGCTTTTGGATTGGCGAGGCGGCCGTCCTGGCGCGGTTACCCCGCATCATCTCGCTGCACGCGGCCACCCCCTGCCGGCTGTTCCGCGTACCGGGGGTCGCGCTGCGCAGTCTGCTCGACCGCCAGCCGGAGCTTTGGCCAGGCTTCTGCGCGCTTAGCCTGCAGAATTCGGGAACTGCGGTCCAGCTCCTGGCCGAAGCGCTTTCTTTGTCTTCTCGCGCCCGTCTGTCGCGCGTTCTGTTGCGCCTTTCCGCAAGAGACGTGCGCGTTGAGGCCAGCCAGCATGACCTTGCCCGCCTGATCGGAATGAACCGCTCGTCGCTACGCCGCGCTCTCGGCAGCCTAGAGGAATGCGGCGCAATCGAACAGAAATACGGTTCGATCATCGTGCGCGACCGACAGGCGCTTGAAGTCTTCTGTAACGAGCCCTGAATCCGATGTTCCGATTGACGTTGAACTCTCCCCCGGTTGTCTTAGTGTTCCGGGTCCTGCAGTCAGCAGCCGAGTTTGCCGCGTGATCACCGAAATCCTGATTGTCATGGCGCTGATCCTGCTGAATGGCGCGTTGTCCATGTCGGAACTGGCCGTGGTCTCGTCTCGTCCGGCCCGTCTGAAGCCATTGGCAGAGGGTGGCAGCCTGGGCGCGAAGGCTGCACTTCAGCTGGGCGGGGATCCGGGGCGGTTCCTCTCGGCCGTGCAGATCGGCATCACATTGGTCGGCGTGTTGTCGGGGGCCTTCTCGGGGGCCACGCTTGGCGCGCGCTTTTCGCTCTGGCTTGCCAACCACGGCGTTCCTGCACTCTGGGCAGACAGGCTGGGCGTCGGGGGCGTTGTCCTGGTGCTGACCTACCTTTCACTCATCGTCGGGGAACTCGTCCCCAAGCAGATCGCGCTGCGCAACCCCGAAGCCGTCGCAGTACGCGTGGCCCCGGCGATGGTCTGGGTGTCACGCGTGGCTGCCCCTCTGGTCTGGCTGCTGGATTTCTCCGGGCGGCTGATCTTGCGCCTGCTCGGCCAGGGAGGCGTGTCAAAGTCGCGCGTCACCGAGGAAGAAGTGCGGACCATCCTGGCCGAAGCCCATGTCGAGGGGGTGATCGAAACCGAGGAGCAGGAAATGCTTTCGGGCGTGATGCGGCTCGCCGACCGGTCCGCCCGCGCGCTCATGACTCCCCGGCGCGAGGTCGAGACGCTCGACATAGACGCGCCCACCTCCGAGGTCCTGTCTGAGATTCGCCGCATCGGCCGCCCGCGCATTCCGGTTCGGCGCGGCGCGGAAGAGGTGATCGGAGTCCTCTATCTGACCGACGCCTTCGCCGCTCTGTCGCAGGGCAAACCATTGAACCTGAAAGAAATGATGCGCGAGGTTCCAGTCGTGTCCGACCGCGCCGATGCGCTGGACGTGATCGAGATCCTGCGCGCCTCGCCCAATCACCTGGCGCTCGTGTATGACGAATACGGTAGCTTCGAAGGCATCATCACCACAGGCGATATCCTCGAGGCGATCACCGGCACCTTCCGCGAGGCCGTGGCCGAAGAGCCGGCGCTGGTCCAGCGGGACGACGGATCGTTCCTGATTTCGGGCTGGATGCCGGCAGACGAGTTCTGCGACAGGTTCAACATCCCGCGCGAGGAGGCGGGCGACTATGAGACCGTCGCGGGCCTGGTGATCCAACATCTGCTGCGGATGCCGGCGCTCGGCGACAAGATTTCGCTACATGGCTGGCGGATCGAGGTCATCGACCTTGACGACCGACGGATCGACAAGCTTCTCGTTGCCCGGGAGTAAGCCGCCGAAGCAACAAGGCGCGCCCGAACGGGCGCGCCTTGCGATCAAGCTCTGAACGATCAGACCGTTTCGGCTTCAACAGCCTTGGCTTCGACATCGGCGCGCTTCGAGATCTCGATGCGGCGCGGTTTCAGCGCCTCGGGGGTCTCGCGCACGAGGTCGATATGCAGCATGCCTAGCTCATGGCTCGCGCCGGTGACGCGAACATGGTCGGCCAGCGCGAAGCGGCGCTCAAAGGCACGGGTCGCGATGCCACGATGCAGGAAGGTCCGTTCGGTTTCATCGGCGGCCTTGCGGGCCGAAACGATCAGCGCGCCGTCCTTCACCTCGGCATTCAGCTCGTCAGCCGAAAAGCCGGCGACAGCGATCGAGATGCGATAGGCGTTCTCGTCGATCTTTTCGATGTTGTAGGGGGGATAGGCGGGTTGGGCCACGTCGCTGGCCAGAACGCGATCCATCAGGTCGGCGATACGGTCGAAGCCGACAGTGGCGCGATACAGCGGGGCGAGATCAAATGTACGCATATTCATCCTCATTGAGCGATGTTCAGGAACCTTCCCTTGCGGGACAGGCATTGGGCTTTTCCGGACCCGTCATGGCATCCGGATAGCAACGATCTGGGATGTGCGATCGGCGGTTTCAAGGGCCGCCGCCCCGTCAGGGCTTGATGAACCGCGCGCCTGTCGTGCTTGGGTCAGACGCCACGCCGATCCGGCGGATGGTCGGCGCAGATGAGGCGGTTGCAGGTGCCGTGGACATCAGCACCCCTTTTCCACTGCGCAGGTCTGCCTTCAGTTCAGCAATTCCGTCGGGCAGAGCCATACCGAAGGCCACAACCCCATCGGCATCGCGATGCCCTGCCGAGATGATCGACACGATCCGTGCCAGGTTGCCGCTGCGATCGAAGACCGGCGCGCCCGAGGATCCGAAATCGACATCGCAGTTGAAGCCGATCAGCCCGTCTCTTTGTCCGATCACGCCGCAGGACCGCTGCCAGGACAATGCCTGCTCGCGCCCGATCGCATAGGAAACGACGCTGACCTCCGTCACGCTTGCCGCATCGGATACAGCGAAGGGGGCGGCGACGGCCGCCGGAATGGCCTGCGCCAGTTGCAAGAGTGCAAGGTCGTTGCGGATGTTCTGTTCATTCGTCGGGCCAGCCGGATCATAATCCGGTAGCGCCACCGCCCGAAGGACGCCCGATTCCGCCACCACCTCATCGCCGCTCAAACCGGCACGAAACCGGATCGTTCCCACGTCGACGGGTTGGCCCGTCTCGCGATGGAAAAGGCAATGGGCCGCAGTCAGGACCAGATCGGTGGCGATCAGCGTGCCGGTGCAGAAACCTTCATTTCCGATCTCGACCCTGCCGACCGCTTCCCATCCCAACACCTCGTCTCGGCGGCTGAGTTGGTCCAGACCTGAATTGGCCGCTGCGATCGAGGGAAACGCCAGACAGGCGAATGCGAGCAGCACCCGCAGCCTTGTCATGGCGACGCCGAAATGAACTTGGCGCCCCCCGCGGTGCCCCCCGAAAGCGAGATCACCTTGGCGCCAGACCGTGGCAATGCCGGCGCGGTCCCCTCAAGCGCGGCCATGACCACGCCAAGCGGTTCCTCCAGCGAAACGCCAAGCGCGACCTTGCGCCCATCGAGTTCGGCCTTCGCCGAAATGACCGAAACGACCTGTTCGACCCCGTCCTTCAGCGCGAAGACCGGCGCGCCGGACGATCCGAAGTCGACATCGCAGGTCAGGACCAGCACCCCCGGCTGTTCACCAAGAACATGGCACAACTGCTGGAGCGAAGGCGCCTCGGACCGGTCCTGGGCATAGGAAACGACACCGACCGCGTCGCCGTCGAGTGGCTGCGGTCCCGTGCCGAAAGGCGCGATGGACGGCAGACGGATTGGCTGATCCAGTTCAAGCAGCGCCAGATCGGTTCCCACGCGATCCAGCCGATTGACCGCATCGAAGGTGTATTCGGGATGCACGACCATGCGCCGGATGCCGCGATAGGCCTCGGCGCGACCGTTGCGCCACCCTGCCAAAAACTCGATCTCATCCGCCGTGAAGGCGCGACCACTTTCCTTGTCGAACATGCAATGGGCCGCCGTCAGCACCAGTTGCGGTGCGATCAAGGTGCCGGTGCAGAAGCCGCGATCGCCCAGATTGAGCCGTCCGACGGCATTCCACCCTCGACTGTCATCCCCCGTCTGAAGCCTCCGAAGCGGACTCTCGTCCGCAAGGGCAGCCACCGGCAGGAACAGGGCCAGCAGGACAGTCAGAAAGGCAGGGCGCATTGAGGGACTCCGCTCGTCCCTTACAGGAGTAGCCGCATGTTGAGGCAGATTTAAGGCCGCGTGTTCACAAGCGCACGCGGCTGTGGCCCTCCGGTCGCCCAATCCAGCAGCTCGACCGTATGCACCACGGGAATCGTGGTCCCCGACCCGATCTGCATCATGCAGCCGATGTTTCCCGCGGCGATAACCTGCGGGCTGCGTGCCTCGATGGTCGCGACCTTCCTCGCCCTGAGTTCCCCGGAAATCTCGGGCTGAAGCAGGTTGTAGGTACCCGCCGAGCCGCAGCACAGGTGACTGTCCGCCGGTTCGACAACCTCGAAGCCGGTCTGCTTCAGCAGGTCTTTCGGCGCGGTCTTCACCTTCTGGCCGTGTTGCAGGGAACAGGCCGCATGATAAGCGACCCGCAGCCCTTTTGGCGCCCCTGATGGCAGGCCCAGCTTCACCAGAAGCTCCGAGACATCGAGCGCGCGCGCCGAGACCTCTGCCGCCTCCGTCGCGAGCGGATCGTTGCGGAACATATGGCCATAGTCCTTCACGGTCGTGCCGCAGCCCGAGGTATTGATGACGATGGCATCCAGACCCCCGCTGCGGATCTCGGCAGTGTAGGCCGCGATCATGCGGGCCGCGGTCGCATGGGCCTCATGCTCGCGGCCCATGTGATGGGTCAGCGCCCCGCAGCAGCCCTGCCCCTTCGCGATCACCACCTCGCAGCCAAGCCGCCGCAGAAGCCGGATCGTCGCATCGTTGATGTCGGTGTTCAGCGCCTTCTGTGCGCAGCCGGTCATCAGCGCGACGCGCATCCTGCGGGGGCCTTCCGCGGCAAAGACCTGGGGATCGTCGTTGCGACTGACCGACGGCAGGTGATCCGGCGCCATGGCAAGCATCGCCCTGATCCGCCGATCGGGGATCAGCCTGGCAATGGGCCGTCCAAGGCGGGCGCCCAGGAGGGCGATGCGAAAGCGCGTCGGGTGCGGAATAACCTTGGCCAGAGTCCAGCGCAGGATGCGGTCGGACAAGGGGCGCCGATAGGTCTTCTCGATATGGGCCCGGGCATGATCGACCAGATGCATGTAGTGCACGCCCGAGGGGCAGGTTGTCATGCAGGCGAGGCAGGACAGGCAGCGGTCGATGTGCTTTACCGTCTTTTCGTCCGCCGGACGCCCCTGCTCCAGCATGTCCTTGATGAGGTAGATGCGCCCGCGCGGGCTGTCGAGTTCGTCGCCCAGCACTTGATAGGTCGGACAAGTCGCGGTGCAGAATCCGCAATGCACACAGGTGCGCAAGATTTCGTTCGCGCGCGCGATGCCCGGATCGGCCAACTGTTCGGGGGTGAAGTTCGTCTGCATCGGGGCTTAGTCCATCAGGCCGGGGTTCAGGATGCCGCGCGGGTCGAATCTCGCCCTGAGGCCGCGTGTAAGCGCCGCAATCGGTGGCGCCTCGGGTGGAAAGGCCGGGATCATCGCACGGATCGGCTCGGAGGCCCGCACCAGCGTCGCATGGCCGGCGATGGGGCCGAGACGCGCACGCAGGTCGGTTCCCTCGCTGACCAGGGCCCAGATCAGGCCGCCCCCCCAGTCAAGCTGCAGCGCCTCTGCGTCAAGCCGATCCAGCAGCCCGGGTGCTGTTGACGGGGCGACCGACAACCGCCAGACGTCCCCCTCCCGCCCATGAAAGGCCTTCACATCGCGGATCTCTGCCCATCGCCCGGCCGATGCGGTGCCCAATTCCACTTGCGGATCGCCCCACCGGCCCAGTAACTCCGTCAACCGCCCGACACGATAGCGCACCGACAGATCCAGCCCTTCGACCCGGAACGCGGTCGTTCCATCGACCTGACGGGCCGCGCCCGTCACCTCGAAGGGCGAGCCAAGCGCCGCCGACATGGCCTCGACCGCCCGGACCGGATCGAGATCGGAGAGCAGCAGCGTCGCCTCGGCTTCAGGCGCGGGGAGCACCTTGAAGCTCACCTCACTCAAGACGCCGAGGGTGCCGTAGCTGCCCGCCACGAGCTTCACGAGGTCATAGCCGGTGACGTTCTTCATCACCCGTCCGCCGTTCTTCACGATGGTGCCGCTTCCGTCGACGAAGCGCACCCCGATCAGGCTGTCGCGGCAGGCACCCGCCTGCACCCGGCGAGGACCTGAGGCATTGGCGGCAACGACCCCGCCGATGGTGGATTGCCCCTCGCTCCCCAGAAGGCCGCGCATATCCGGGGGTTCGAAGGGCAGCCGCTGGCCTTCCGCCGCCAGCACCGCCTCAATCTCCGCCAGCGGCGTGCCCGCCCCGGCCACCAGTGTCAGCGCGCCCGGCTCGTAAAGGCGGATGCTCGAAAGCTCGACGGTCTCAAGCCTCTCACCTGATGCTGCCCGCCCGATCATCCGGGTCCCGCCACCCCGGATTGCCAATGGGCCATTCGCGGAGCGGATCAATTCGGCCAGTTCGGTCTCGGACTGCGGACGCATCTGCCCCTGCTTCTTCTGTTCACAAATATCCCACGGGGGTGCGGGGGTGTGAAATCCCCGCTTCCGCCCTCTCAACCCGCGCGCCGCCCGGCCGTCAGCTCCAGCGGAAACACCTTGGCCGGGTTCATCAGCCAGGACGGATCGAACACGTCCTTGACCCGCATCTGCGCTTCCATGTCGGCGGTCGAGAACTGCACACTCATCAGGTCGCGTTTCTCGACCCCGACCCCGTGCTCGCCGGTCAGGCAGCCACCGACCTCGACGCAAAGCCTCAGGATCGCCGCACCAAAATCCTCGCAGCGTTCAAGGTCGCCGGGCTTGCTGGCATCGAACAGGATCAGCGGGTGCATGTTGCCATCGCCGGCATGGAAGACATTCGCCACATCCAACCCGAATTCGCGGCTCATCTCGCCGATCCGGCGGAGCACCAGCGGCAGGGCCGAGACCGGAATGGTCCCGTCGAGGCACATGTAATCGTTGATCTGCCCCATCGCCCCGAAGGCCGATTTCCGCCCGAGCCAGATGCGCCGGCTCTCCTCTTCGCTCCGGCTTTCGCGGAGCTCGACCGGATCGTGCCGCCGGGCAATTTCCATGATCCGTCCCAGCTGGTCATCGATCTCGGCTTCCGAGCCCTCGACCTCGACGATCAGAAGCGCCTCGCAGTCCGGATAGCCCGCATGGGCGAAATCCTCGCAGGCCCGGATACAGGGACGATCCATGAATTCGATCGCGACGGGCAGGATGCCCGCCTTGATGATGTCGCTGACGCAGGCCCCTGCCACCTCGTTCGAGGCGAAGCCCATCAGTACCGGCCGCGCGCCTTCGGGCTTGGGCAGGATGCGAAGCGTGGCCTCGGTCACGACGCCAAGCTGGCCTTCCGAACCGCAGACGACACCCAGAAGGTCTAGCCCGCCCGGATCCATCCACGGCCCGCCAAGCTCGACCACGGTGCCGTCCATCTGCACCAGCGTCACGCCCAGAAGGTTGTTGGTCGTCACCCCGTACTTCAGGCAATGCGCTCCGCCGGAGTTCATCGCGATGTTGCCGGCAATGGCGCAGGCGAGCTGGCTGGACGGATCGGGCGCATAGAAGAAGCCGTCCGCCTCGACTGCGCCGGTCACCGAAAGGTTCGTACGGCCGCTCTGCACGCGGATGTATCTGTCGGCGTAATTCGTCTCGATCACGGCGTTCAGCCGCGCCACGCCCAGGATCACGCTGTCAGCTGTAGGCAGTGCCCCACCTGCCAGTGATGTTCCGGAACCGCGCGGCACCACCGGTACCCGCTCATCGTGGCAAATGGCGAGGACCGCCGATACTTCGGCCGTGCTGCGCGGCAAAACGACGGCGAGCGGCGGGCAACGATAGGCGGTCAGCCCGTCGCATTCATAGGCGCGGGTTTCGGTCGGAGCATCGATCACGGCATCCGCAGGCAAGGCCGCGCGTAGACGGGCGACGATCGCCGACTTGCGGTCAAGGAGCCTGGCATCGGGCACCGGCATCTGCATCGTCGCTCTCCCTTGAATCCGGTAAGAAATTATTACCAATCCAGGCGACTGGCAAGGCAGCCCGACCGGTTGTAGAGTCAGTCTATGTCTCTACCGCCCTTCTTTGCCAGTCTCAGTTATCTCGACATCGCTGCAGTTCTGCTGCTGGTGATCGCCTGGCTGGTGACCGGGCGGCTGACCGAGCATCCCCCGGCGGGGCGTCCCTCGGTTTCGGTGCTGATGGCCGACTACCGGCGCGACTGGATGCGGCAATTCGTAACGCGGCAGCCACGCATCTTCGATGCGACGGTGATCGACAGCCTGCGTCAGGGCACGGCCTTCCTGGCCTCGGCCTGCATGATCGCGATTGGCGGGGGTGTCGCACTGCTCGGCAACTCCGACCGGCTGGAAGGCGTCGCCCGTGACATCACGCCCGGCATCATCTCCGACGCACTGGAGATCCGCATGATCCTGCCCCTTCTGCTTCTGGCAAATGCGCTGCTGAAGTTCATCTGGTCGAACCGGCTCTTCGGTTACTGCGCAATCCTGATGGCTTCAGTGCCAAATGACCCGAACGACCCGCTGGCCTATCATCGCGCCGGCCAGGCAGCCGAGGTCAACATCACCGCAGCCGCGGCCTTCAACTCCGGCCTGCGGTCGATCTTCTTTGCCCTGGGCGCGCTTGCCTGGCTGTTTGGAGCCGTCCCGCTGATGCTGGCGACAGTCGTTGCTGCCGGTGTGCTCTTCCGTCGCGAATTCGCGTCGCGCTCGCGCGAGATCATCCTGAAGCGCGACCTCTAGTCCGGACGCATCGTGGGCGACCGCCGCCCCTCCCACATCCACGCCCCGACGGCCAGCAAAGCCGCCATCAGCAACGCGGCCCAGGCCGGCAACAACGGCTGCACATGCACGTCCTGCGTGATGTAGGCACCACGCGGAGTGATCCCGATCCAGCCCCGCCCGGCGGCAGCGCGACTCGCCGAAACCTCGCGGATATCGGGAACGCCATCCTCGATCCGAAGAATCCCTCCGCGTCCGGGTTCGACCACGGGCTGCAGGATGCTGCCATCGGCAATCGTGCGTTCGAATTCCCGCGGGGCCGAGGGGCCGACAGCGATCACCGTCTTGAGATCGCCTTGCACGAACCGGTAAAGGCCAAGGCCCGGCGCCAGCCAGTCGGCCTGATAGGCACCCGGGGCCGTTTCGGTCAGCGTCACGTCGACCTGCTTGCCATCGGGCCCTGTCACAGTGACCGGACCAGGCTGATCGCCGATCGTGTGGCGGGTAATGGTGATTGTCTGCCCCTTGGCGGTGGCTGACAGGAGTTCTTCCTCAAGCTCTGGCTCCTTCAGCATCCAGTGCGCCAGCCGTCGCAGAAGCTCCAGCTGCGGCCCCCCGCCTTCATAGCCGCGCCCCCAAAGCCAGGCATGGTCCGAGGCAAGGACCGCGACCCGTCCCTTGTCCACCCGGTCCAGAACCAGAAGCGGCCGCCCCTCGGCACCCTCCATCACCACTTGGCCACCCGTCGCCTCGACATCGACCTGACGGAACCAGCGGCCCCATTGCGGTTCGCCTTCTTGCGTCGCGGCCTGGGCTGGGGGTTGCGAGGCTGCTTCCTGCCCTCCCTCGTCGGGCTTGAAAGAGTCGAGTCCCTGCGTGACGGGATGGCGCCGGCCAAGGTCTGTCAATCTTGGCTTGAACCCCTCCTCGATCACCCGGCCCGAGGGAACAACCGGCAGGATATCCGCAAGGGGCGAACGATACAGGCTGTCGGCGGTGCCGAATTCCGGACCGGCCGCCATCAGAACCGTGCCGCCATTGCGGACATAGTCGCGGACGTTCTCGATGTAGGAGTTCGGCAGAATCCCGCGCTGGCGGTACCGGTCGAAGATGATGAGGTCGAACTCGTTGATCTTTGCGACAAACAGCTCGCGGGTCGGAAAGGCAATCAGCGACAGTTCCGTCACTGGCACCCCGTCCTGCTTTTCCGGGGGGCGCAGGATGGTGAAATGGACGAGGTCGACGCTGGCATCAGACTTCAGCAGATTGCGCCAGACCCGCTCGCCGGCATGCGGTTCGCCCGAGACCAGAAGCACCCTCAACCGGTCGCGGACGCCATTGATCTGCACGACGGCGGCGTTGTTGCGGTCGGTCAGCTCGCCCTCCTCGGACGGGATGCTGAACTGCAGGACGTTCATTCCGCCATGGGGCAGCTTCACCGGCAGTTCCAGATCCTGACCAACTGGGATCGGAAAGACCTGTGGCGTCTCGCCATCGACCGAGATCGACAGGGCGGCCAAAGGCTCGACTCCTTCCGGAACCGCACCGTCATCGTCGACCCTCAGCTTGAGAAACACCTCTTCGCCGAGGATGCCGAAAGCCGGGGCATTGCGGATCGTCAGCCGCCGGTCCCAGTCGCGGTCATGCCCGGTCAGAAGTACATGAACCGGCGCAGGCATCTGGGGCGCGGCCGACATGTCGTGAACCTGTCCGTCGGTGATGAGGATTGCCCCCGCCACCCTTGAGCGCGGTTCTTCCGCAAGGGCCTGCGCGAGGCCGTTCATCAGGAGCGTGCCCTTGTCACCCTCGCCATCCGCAACCCGTACGATACGTGTCTCGACATTGGCCAGCGACGCAAGTTCCCGCTCCACCCCCGCGAGCGCCTCGGCCGTCTGTGTCGGGCGGTCGCCGATCTTCTGGCTGGCGCTGTCATCGACAACGATCAGAACGATATCGGAAAGCGGAGCCCGATCTTCACGCTGGAAGGAGGGGTTGGCGAGAGCAGCAAGCAGGACCAGGGCTGTCAACGCCCTGAGCCACCAGCCCGACAGGCCTCGCCAGAGCGCAATCGCGACAGCGGCCGCAGCCAGGGCCGATATGCCCAGGAGCACAGACCAGGGCACCAGCGGATCGAAGATGATGCTGCCGTTCAGAAAGGCTCCGCTCACTGGCCCAGCCTTTCCAGAAGCGCCGGCACATGCACCTGATCGGATTTATAGTTGCCCGTCAGGACATGCATGATGAGATTGATGCCGAAGCGATAAGAGATCTCGCGTTGCCGCTCGCCCGAGAAACCGCGCCCGACGGGATAAAGCGGCAGCCCCGTATCATCGGTGGCCCAGGCCGCGGCCCAGTCGTTGCCGCCGATCACGACCGGCGTCACACCGTCGTTGAGGTTGCGGAACGGCATGCCCTCGGCCTGCTCGGCGTCCGGCGGCGATGCCTCGACCCAGATCGAACCGGCATAGCGGCCGGGAAAGTCCTGCAAGAGGTAGAAGGTGCGCGTCAACACATGGTCCGCGGGAATAGGCTCCAGGGGCGGCACGTCGAGTTGTGCTGCGATTTGCTGCAGGCGCCGCCCTTCGGGCGTCGTGCCGCCGGCACCAGCGACATCGGCATCACGGGTGTCGAAAAGGATCATGCCGCCCGTCCGCAGATAACGGTTGAGCGCGGCATAGGCCTTGGCCGAGGGGATCGGCTGGTCTGCCGTGACCGGCCAATAGAGGAAGGGAAAGAAGGCCAGCTCATCCGTCTCGATATCCACGCCAAGCGGGGCGTCAGGTTCGATCGACGTGCGTTCTGACAGCTTCTGGCTCAGGCCCAGAAGCCCGGCTTGCGCGACATCGTCAACTCTGGGATCGCCCGTCAGCACATGACCCAGGACGACGCCGGTCGTGGCGCGCAGCGCCAGCGGGTCGTCGGCCTCGCTGGCCTTCGCATTCCCCGGGGCGATCAGAAGCGCAGCCACCAGCACCGAGGCTATGGCAGCCCCCCGCATCCGCCCCGTCAGCCAGAGCGAGGCAAGGATGTCGACCAGGAGAAGGCAGAGCGCCGCGGCAAGGAATGCCCCCTTCAGCGATTGCTCATGCGCGGCTGCCATGCCCTCGACGGGCACATCAGCGGGCCAGACGGCCGGAGACAGGACCCTTTGCGGGCCGATCACGTTCAGAGCCACCCGGCGATCGTCGCCAGTGTAGAGGCCGGGGGGCAGCCCTTCATGAGGGCCATCCTTCAGCGCCTTCGCCAGATCGTCGCCCGGCACACCTGCGACCTTGCCGGCATCGGCGGCCGTGCCGAACGCATCAAGGACCGTGTCGGGCACCCAGGTCCGCCCGGTCAGGTCGCTGGCCTCCGGCATCGAGGGCCGGGTCGAGATCGCCAGCCGTTCGAGCATCTGCACGAAAAGGCCCGAAAGCGGCAGGGTCGACCATTCGGCATTGGCGGTGATGTGGAACAGCACGACCTGCCCCTGACCGACCGCCTTGCGCGTGACCAGCGGCGTGCCATCGGCGAGTGCCGCTATCGTGCGTTCGGACAGGTCGGGATCGGGTTGGGCCAGAACCTGCTCGCTGACCGTCACATCGGCGGGGATGTCGAGCCCGTGGAAGGGCGAGCTTTCCGCGAAGGGCGCCAGCGATTTTGGCTCGCCCCAACTCATCGCTCCGCCTACGGTCCGGCCGCCTTCGCGCAGGCGCACCGGCATCAGCGGATCTTCCTCGATCCGGCTGACATCGCTGGCGGCAAGCTTCGGGCCGGCGAACCGCACCAGAAGGCCGCCCTTGTCCAACCAATCGCTCAGGCCGTCGGTTTCGGATTGCGACAGCTTCACCACGTCAGCCAGCACGATCACATCGGGCGAGGCCAAGAGCACGTCCGCCATGGTGCCGTCGATCAGGTCGGCCACTGGCTCAAGCGCCTGTCGCAGGTAATGCGTAGGCGAAAGAAGTTGCAGCCCCTCGCGGCTTTCGCTGCCGGCGATGAGCGCAACCTTGCGGCGCTTGAGGCTGTCATCGGTCAGGCTAACCGCGCCGGCCGACCGGAACCCCGCCACTTCGAACCGCTGCAGCCTGTTGCGCAACTCCGGCGGCAGCGACAACTGCGCCTCGGCCTCAAGCGACCCGGCCGGGAATACCAGCGGAACGCGCGCCAGTTCCCGCTCGACACCACCCGGATCGGTTCCGCGGGCCGATAACTCCAGATCTGCCTGACCGCCCGCAACCGGACGCACGGCCTGAAGCTTGACCACACCATCGGCGAAAACCGCGGGGCGCAGGCCCACCAGCGGGCGGGCGCTTTCAAAGGCCCTGACAGGTCCGCGCGCCTGCAAGGCGGCAAGAAGCTCTGCCTTTCCGGGATGGTCAAGGCCGTCCGAGAGCCAGAAAGTCTCGAACGCGCCTTCCGGCAGCGTGGCGGCCCAGCCAGCCAGATCGCCGGCCTCCCATGGATGCGGCTGCAAGGCGCCGAGGCGCCCCTGCCAGGCTTCGGCCGTCTGGAAGGCCGGCGTTTCCGGACTATCGCTCAGCCTGACGATCGCAACCGTGCGCCCGTCGCGCTGCGCTTCTTCAAGCAAAGCCGTGGCGCGGTCAATGCGACGGGGCCAGTCGCGCGCGTCGGCCCAGCCGCCATCGAACAAGATCAGGAGTGGTCCCGAACCAGAAACGCGCGGCTCGGGGTTCAGGACCGGCCCGGCAAAGGCGATGATCGCGGCCGCGATTGCGGCCATGCGCAGAAGCAGCAGCCACCAGGGCGTCTTGTCCGTCTCGGCCTCGTCGTCCTTCAGGCCCAGAAGTAGGGCCACGCCCGGAAAACGCCTGCGGATCGGCGCCGGCGGCACCGCACGGAGCAGAAGCCAAAGGATCGGCAGCGCCACGAGTCCCAGCAGAAGCCAGGGCATGGTGAAACCGAGGGAACCTATCGTCCACATCAGCGCGAGGGCTCCAGCGCACGGTAAAGCCAGAGCAGGGCCGACTGCGCCCCCTCGGCGGTGTGGTGACAGAGGTAGTGCCAGCCAGACGCCTCGGCCAGATGCATCAGCCGGTCCTTGCGGTCAGCCAGCCGGGCCAGATAGCGCGAGCGCAAGTCGCCTGCGCGCAGCGTCTCGTGGCGCAGGCTTCCACCCATGGATTCGAAGATCGTGCGGCCGTCGAAGGGGAACTCCTCCTCTGCCGGGTCGAGGATCTGCACCAGCGCCCCGCGCACTCCACGATCCGAGGCCCGCGCCAGCGCGTCCTCGACCGGGGCCAGATCACCGAGGAAATCGGACAGGAAAACCGCGCGGCCATGCGCGACAAGCCCAGAGACATCGGGTCTGCCATAGTCCTCGCCGCCCGCGCCCCGCAGCGCCAGTGTCAGCCGCTCCAGCTGGGCGCGCCCCGATCTCGGCGGCACATCGCTGCCCGCCAGGCCAACCCGTTCGCCCGCACGGATCAGCAGGATCGACAGCGCCAAAGCCAGAAGTCGCGCGCGATCGCCTTTCGGCGCGCGCCCCCGATCACCGGAAAACTCCATCGAGCGCGAAGCATCGACCCATAGAACGACCGACTGCGCGGCCTGCCATTCCCGTTCGCGCACGAAATGCGCATCAGACCGACCCGAACGGCGCCAATCGATCATGCGGGCGGAGTCGCCGGGATGGGCGGCCCGATACTGCCAGAACTCGTCCCCCATGCCCGAGCGGCGACGGCCGTGCTCACCCAGGATGACCGTCGCGGCAAGATGATCGGCCGCTGCCAGCAGGGCCGGCAGCGACTGGCCGAGCGTCTCGGCCCTGACGCGAAGGTCCTCGTCCGGTGTCACGCGGCCGCCTCGAGCCCAGTTGAGCGGGCGACGGCGCCATCGATGACCGCGGCAAGGCTTTCGCCCCGGGCCCGGGCGGCGAAGCTCAGCGCCATGCGGTGGATCAGCACCGGCCGCGCCAACGCCCGCACGTCATCGATATCCGGCACCAGCCGGCCTTGCAGCAGCGCCCGCGCCCGGACGGTCAGCATCAGCGCCTGCGCAGCGCGTGGACCGGGCCCCCAGCTCAACACGTCGGCCAGTGCCCTGCCCTCCGGCTCGCCGGGGCGGCAGGCGCGCACGAGGTCGAGGATCGTTTCGACCACGGTCTCGCCCACCGGCATACGGCGCAGGACGGACTGGGCGGCGATCAATTCATCGGCGGCGAAAACCTGATGCACCTCGGCCTCTTCCGCACCGGTTGTGGCGATCAGGATGTCCCGTTCGGTGGCGCGATCGGGATAGGCCACATCGACCTGGACCAGGAACCGGTCAAGCTGCGCCTCGGGCAGCGGATAGGTGCCTTCCTGTTCGATCGGGTTCTGCGTCGCAAGAACGTGGAAGGGCCGGCCAAGCGGGCGATGTTCGCCCGCGATGGTTACCTCGCGTTCCTGCATCGCCTGCAGCAGTGCAGACTGGGTGCGCGGGCTGGCACGGTTGATCTCGTCGGCCATGAGAAGCTGACAGAAGATCGGCCCTTCGATGAAGCGGAAGGCCCGGCCGCCATCGGGGCGCGTATCCAGAACCTCGGAGCCGAGAATATCGGCCGGCATCAGGTCTGGCGTGAACTGGATGCGATTCCCCTTTAGGCCCATCACCGTCGAAAGCGTATCGACAAGCCGTGTCTTCCCCAGTCCCGGCAGGCCGACCAGCAGCGCATGGCCCCCGCAGAGCATGGCAGCCAGAACCAGATCGACGACCGGCTCCTGCCCGATGAAGCGCCGATTGATGCTGGATTTCGCCTGAGCCAGCCGATGACCCAGTGCTTCGATTTCGGCAACCAACGCCTGTGTCTCGGCCATGACAATCTTCCTCACGCAATTATATGCTGCATCTGAACAGACTATGCCGCCGGCTACAAATGACAAAAAAGAAGGAGGCACAAATGATCGTGAAACCATCTGCGGACAGCGTGCTGGCCGGAGCACAGGAGGCCGCCAAGAAAGGTCCGCCGCCGGTTCACCTTTGGAACCCGCCCTTCTGCGGCGACCTCGACATGCGTATTGCCCGCGACGGGACCTGGTTCTACCTCGGCACTCCTATCGGCCGGCCAAGCCTCGTGAAGCTGTTCTCGTCGATCCTGAAGCGCGAAGATGGCAAGTATTTCCTTGTCACGCCGGTCGAGAAGGTCGGCATCGTCGTGGACGATGCCCCGTTCGTCGCAGTGGATTTCGAACGGACAGGCGCCGGGCAGGACCAGACCCTCACCTTCATTACCCATGTCGGCGACCGCACCACTGCCGGCCCCGAACGGCCGATCCGCGTTGTCCGCGATCCGCACACGGGCGAGCCGTCGCCCTACGTGCTCGTGCGCGCGGATCTGGAGGCGCTGATCGACCGAAAGTCCTTCTACAGGCTGGTCGACCTCGGCGCGCATGAGCCGGTCAATGGCGAAAGCTGGTTCGGGTTGTGGTCCGCCGGGCGGTTCTTCCCGTTCATGCCCTCGTCCGAACTGGCTGCCTAGCTTTGCCGCCCGGGATCAGGGCATCGGGGCGCGGCAGGATCGCCACTTTGCCGCGGGAATGACGGGCTTCCCCTTGCCGCGACAGGCGGGATGGGTATCATGCGCGGTCATTGAAAGCCCGACCAAGGAACCGAGCCCCATGCCGATCGACGCGCCCGAAACCCAAGTGGTGAAAACCTGGAAAGTGGCCTGCGACGGCGGCGAGGGCGCTCTTGGCCATCCGCGCGTCTGGCTGACCATCCCCGAGGATCGCGGCTGGGTTGAATGCGGCTACTGTGACAAGCGCTTCGTCCACGAAAGCGTCAAGGATCCTGCCGTTCAGGGCTGACGGCTGCGCGTCGCTCTTGCAACGATCGCGCCGATGATTGCGCCGATCAGAGCTGCCGTGGGCGTTATGAAGAACACGATTCCCATCGCCGCCGCGCCTTCGCGGGTGGAGACCCACCCCTGATCCATGGCAAGAATGCCGATCGCGAGCGCGATCGCGCCTGCGATCAGCCCGCCAAGCAGAAATCCAAGAAACGTCCGCATTCCGCCCCTCCAGACTCGGCGCGATGATGCCCGCGGGCGGGGACGGGTGGCAAGCGCCCTCTGATCGTGCCAATACTTTCCCGCGAACGGAACGGCGGGAGGCACATGATGGACGGCACATTCGGCAAGGGCAGCCATCTGCATCTGATCGATGGCTCGGCCTATATCTTCCGCGCCTATCACGCCCTGCCGCCGCTGACGCGCAAGTCGGACGGCCTGCCGATCGGCGCCGTCGCCGGCTTCTGCAACATGCTGTTCCGCTATGTCGAGAATAACAAGAAGGGCGATCAGGCGACCCATGTCGCGGTGATCTTCGACCATTCCTCGAAGACGTTCCGCAACGACATCTACCCGCTCTACAAGGCCAACCGCCCCGAACTGCCCGAGGAGTTGCGCCCGCAGTTCCCCCTGACCCGCGAAGCGACACGGGCCTTCAACCTCGCCTGCATCGAGACCGAGGGCTTCGAGGCCGACGACATCATCGCCACACTGGCCTGCCGTGCGCGCGAGGCGGGCGGGCGGGTGACCATCGTCTCCTCCGACAAGGACCTGATGCAGCTCGTCGGCAACGGGGTCGAGATGCTCGACCCGATGAAGAACAAGATCATCGGCATTCCCGAGGTCGAGGAAAAGTTCGGCGTCCGCCCCGACCGCGTGGTGGATGTGCAGGCGCTCGCCGGCGACAGCGTCGACAACGTCCCTGGCGCGCCGGGGATCGGCATCAAGACGGCGGCGCTTCTGATCCAGGAATATGGCGATCTCGAAACGCTCTTGGAGCGCGCGGGCGAGATCAAGCAGGAGAAGCGGCGCCAGACGCTGATCGACAATGCCGAACAGATCCGCGTCTCGAAGCGGCTGGTCGAACTCGACTGCGACACACCGCTCGATTTCTCGCTTGAAAGCCTTGAGGTGAAGGAGCCCGAGGCGGACAAGCTGATGGGCTTCCTGAATGCGATGGAGTTCCGGACCCTGACCAAGCGTGTCGCCGACAGCCTTAAGGTGCCGGTCCCCGAGCCGACCGCTGCGCCCACCGGAGCGCCCCTTGCGACCGAAACCGAGGCCCCGGTCGAGCATGTGGCTCCCCTGCCCTTCGACCATGACGCCTACGAGGCCATCCGCGACCGCGCCGCGCTCGACCGCTGGATCGCCGAGATCCGCGAGGTGGGCCATGTCGCCGTCGATACCGAGACCACGAGCCTTGACGAGATGCGGGCAGAGCTGGTCGGCATCTCGCTTTGCGTCCATGCGGGGAAAGCCTGCTACATCCCGCTCGGCCACCGTCAGGGCAGTGGCGACCTGTTCGGGTCTTCGGCGCTTGCGGAGGGGCAACTGCCGGCCGACGAGGTGCTGGCAGCGCTTAAGCCGGTGCTGGAGGACGATGCGATCCTCAAGGTCGGCCAGAACATGAAATACGACGCCAAGATCTTCGCCCGGCAGGGCATCCGGGTCGCCCCGATCGACGATACGATGCTGATGTCCTACGCCATGCATGCGGGCCTGCACGGCCACGGCATGGATGCGCTATCGGAGACCTACCTTCACCACCAACCGATCCCGATCAAGTCGCTGCTCGGTTCGGGCAAGAGCCAGGTCACCTTCGACCGCGTGCCGATCGCCGACGCGGTCAAGTACGCCGCCGAGGACGCCGATGTGACGTTGCGGCTCTGGCAGCAATTCCGCCCGCAACTGCACCGCGCCCATGTCACGACGGTCTACGAGACGCTCGAGCGCCCGCTGGTGCCGGTGCTGGCCCAGATGGAGATGGCGGGCGTGCAAATCGACCGCGATACGCTCAGCCGCATGTCGAACGCCTTCGCCCAGAAGATGGCCGCGCTGGAAGACGAGATCCAGACGCTGGCGGGCGAGAAGTTCAATGTCGGCTCACCGAAGCAGCTTGGCGAGATCCTGTTCGACAAGATGTCCCTGCCCGGCGGCGAAAAGGGCAAGACCGGCGCCTATGCGACCGGCGCCGATATCCTCGAGGATCTGGCGGCGGAAGGCCACGACCTGCCCGCCCGCGTGCTGGACTGGCGGCAGCTGTCCAAGTTGAAATCGACCTATACCGACGCACTGCAGGACCATATCAACCCCGAGACTGGGCGTGTCCATACCTCCTACTCGATCACCGGCGCGGTGACAGGCCGTCTCGCGTCGACCGACCCGAACCTTCAGAACATCCCCGTCCGAACCGAGGAAGGCCGCCGCATCCGCGAAGCCTTCGTCGCGCCGAAGGGGCGGCTTCTGGTCAGCCTCGACTACAGCCAGATCGAGTTGCGCATTCTCGCGCATGTCGCTGACATCCCGGCGCTGAAACAGGCCTTCAAGGACGGGATCGACATCCATTCGATGACCGCGTCGGAGATGTTCAACGTGCCGCTCGACCAGATGACCCCCGAGATCCGGCGACAAGCCAAGGCCATCAACTTCGGCGTCATCTACGGGATTTCCGGCTTCGGGCTGGCGCGCAACCTGCGCATTCCGCGCGCCGACGCGCAGGGCTTCATCGACCGCTATTTCGAGCGTTTCCCGGGCATCAAGGAATACATGGACAGGACTATCGCCTTCGCGAAGGAGAACGGCTTCGTCCAGACGCTGTTCGGGCGCAAGATCCACACGCCTGAAATCAACTCCAAAGGTCCAACCGCCGGCTTCGCCCGCCGCGCCGCGATCAACGCGCCGATTCAGGGGACGGCCGCCGACGTCATCCGCCGCGCGATGATCCGGATGCCCGCCGCCATCGACGGGTTGCCCGGCAAGATGCTGTTGCAGGTCCATGACGAATTGCTCTTCGAAGTCGATGAGGATGCCGCCGACGCGCTGGCAGCGCGCGCCAAGGCGGTGATGGAAGGGGCAGCAGACCCGGCGGTGCATCTGACGGTGCCGCTGACAGTCGAGTCTGGGAAAGGCGCGACCTGGGCTGCAGCGCATTGAGATGGGGGCAGCCGACCACGCGCCTACTCTGACGATCCGCAGCCGAGCCGAGTTGCGTGCCTGGCTCGCAGAGCATCACAAGACAAGGGGCCCGGTCTGGCTTGCGAGCTACAAGAAACATCACCCCGACTATCTGGCCTACGAACCGGTCGTCGAGGAACTGCTGTGCTGGGGCTGGATCGATAGTGTCACCCGCGCCCTGGACGCCGATCGCTCCATGATCCTCGTCGCGCCGCGCAACGTGAAATCGGCCTGGTCTGCAATCAACAAGGCCCATGTCGAGCGAGCACGCGCCAGCGGCGCCATGATGCCGGCGGGCGAGGCGAAGGTTGCGGCGGCGATCGAGAACGGCCAGTGGACCTTTCTGGACGATGTCGAGCGGCTCGAGGTGCCGCCCGACCTTGCGGAAGCGCTCGGCCCCTTGCGTGCGGGATGGGAGGCCTTCCCCCGCTCGATCAAGCGCGGCACG
Organism: Alitabrizicola rongguiensis; assembly: GCF_021491355.1. Classification (GTDB taxonomy): domain Bacteria; phylum Pseudomonadota; class Alphaproteobacteria; order Rhodobacterales; family Rhodobacteraceae; genus Aliitabrizicola; species Aliitabrizicola rongguiensis. Next base: position 296,148 of record NZ_JAKENF010000001.1, read on the forward strand.
CTCGAATGGATCAAGACCGCCCGAACCGTCGAGACCCGCGCCAAGCGGATCGAGGACGTTCGCGCCAGCCTGGCAGAGGGAAAACGTCCATCACCGTTCCGTCGGTGATGGGCGCCTCCATCTGCCAGCAGACCGAGTTCTCGCGAGACAAATTCGGGGCCTCAAGCGCGTTCGATCCTCAACTGGTAGCAGTTGTTGCGCGCAGACCGGACATGGCAATAAGCCACGGCGGGATCGGCAAGACGCGCCTCCGCCTCGACTTCGATCCGCGCGGTCGGCACCACCGCGCCCGTGCCATAGACGATCCGGTGATCGGCTGAATAACCGCGGATAATGTAGTCCGGCGAGGCGAGAATCTGCGGCATCGCATCCCCGTCAGCCGGGGCCTCGCAGGCCTCGGCACACAGGAAGATCGGTCCGATCTCGGCATAGGGCTGGGGCGCCGGAAAAGGCCGGTGCGCGAGGATCAGCATCGGCGCGCCTTCGGGGATCATCGTCAGGCAATGGCGGCAGGGATTGGTACCGGCCGCCGCGATCACGCGCTCCGGCGCCTGGCCGTTCGCGTCAGCGCCGCCCGCCTGATAGTGGCGGGCGATCTCGGTCGGGATGGGTTTGAAGCAGATGGTCATGGGAAGTCTCCTTTCCCCGACATCCTGCCGACCGGGCCGGCGTCGCGCGACCCGATCCTTGCGCATTCTCCTCAGTGCGGCAGCAGTGCCCCGAGATTGCGCCCACCGAGGATGTGCAGGTGGTAATGCGGCACTTCCTGATTGCTGTCCGGCCCTGAATTGGCGATGGCCCGGTAGCCCGCCCCGCCCTTGCCCGGCGACACGCCGAGAAGGGCGCAGACCGCCGCTGCGGTGCGGTGGAAGTCGACGATCTCGTCCGCGCTCGCCTCGGCCGAGAAATGGTCGTAATTCACGTAAGGCCCCTTGGGGATCACCAGCACATGGTGCGGGGCATGGGGACGGATATCGTGGAAGGCGAGCGTATGCTCTGTCTCCATCACCGTCTTGTTCGGAATCTCTCCACGCAGGATACGGGCAAAGATGTTCTGGTCGTCGTAGCTGTAGGTCATCTGATCAGTCCACGAAGAGATAATCGGTCGCCGCAATCTGTTGCGCCTTGTCGAGCGGAATATCAAGGAAGGCTGCCAGTGCTTCGGCGTTTTCCGCAACCGTCGCCGACTGCCGGACGCGAAAGAAGCCCTCGAATCCGGCATCGCGCAGCCGGTCACTTTCAAATCGCAGATCGAAGCGGATTGTCGGCAGCAAGAGTTCGATCGTGCCATCTGGCGTGTTGTCGCTGGCCAGTCCCACGCGCCGCGCATGCCCGATCAGGTAGTCGTCGGTAAAGTCGCAGTCGATCTCGAGCACCCGGAGCGGCGAGCGGTCCGCGGCGAAATCCTGGATCAGGTCGAGGTTTGCCGGATCAATGCACAGCACCATCCTGTCCGACCCGAAATCGTCGAACAGCATCCGAACGAGCGCCCGCCTGTGGCGCGTCCGCTTCTCGACGGTCTTCTGGATGCCCCCCAGATCGGGCAAGGCGGTCTCATCTTCGTTGAAAAGGTATTCGACTGCCGGGATATCCGTGACCTGCCGGATGCGTTCCGCCAGACGCTTGGCCACATGCCATTTCTTCGACACCACGATCTGCACCGTCCGGTTGCGCCCGACGCTGCCCTCAGACTCCCAGAAGCGCGGCGCAAAGCGGCGACCGATCCGCCCGCGCCCGGTCAGGAAACGGTAGAGCTGCCGCCCCTCGTTCGAGATGCTGAATTTCTGGCCGACCGTCGCATAAAGATTGCCGAGCTTTGTCTTGAGCTCTGCCGCATCGCCCGAAATCTTGCGCGCAAAGAGATAGTCCTGGCTGACAAGCAGGTCATAGTGGTCGTTGTAGAACGTCACCGGCATGCCGTAGTCGGAAAACATCAGGAAGGTCAGCGTGCGGCTGTCGATCTCGGCCTCGGGCACCAGGTGGCGGACCAGCGTCTGGAAAAAGGTCTCGTCCGGGATCCAGCTGTAGCGGAAGAACCGCATCACATCGGGGCGCTTGCGGCAAGACTGCAGGATCGCCTCGATGGTCCGCCGCCGCAGGCACCACCACTGGCTTCCGATCATCACCTGCAGGTCATGGGGCACCTTGCGCTCCAGCCCGAGCGATTTCTGCCAGTCCATCGAACGGTAGAACAGCGCCTTGCGCTCGCGTTCGTTGAACAGGTGCCAGTAGATCAGCCGCTCTTCCTTGATGCCTGTCTTGATCCAGTCCGACGCATAAAAATCGAAGCTCTCTATGTAGTCGCGATCCGCCCCATCAAGGAAGTCATGCGCATATTCGGCCGACTTGATCGGCATGCAGTCGCCCGAGAGCAGGTAGAAATGCGTCGCCTCCGGAAAGGCATCAACCGCGGCCTCGGTCGCCAGCAGTGTCGCCCCGACAAGGCTCCATTCCCCCCAGCCGCAGCGGATCCGCCGACGTGCGAAGGCGACAGAGGGGTTCTCGGCCAGCGCAGTTCGGATCCGATCGAAATCGGACCGGCTCGCACGCGCGTCGAAATGGATCGCGATGAAGTCGCCGACGGCGGTCAGCCGTTCCGCTTGGGCGATGATCCCGTCGGGATCCTTGTGACAGAGGAGGACATAGGCAATCCGCGCCATGACCGAAATTCTTGCCCCTTTTCTGCCCCCATTGTTTCCTTATTCCGGATTATCCACCATTGGAAAGCCGATGTTGTCTTGATTCCCGCGCATTCAGGTTGTCCACCGTCTGCAGGGTGAACGGAGAAGTGTTTTCATGGGGTTTCCCGGCACGTGGATGACGGAAAGCGAAAGCATGGTCTATCGCGTCGTCCCGAAATGCGCCTGCTCGACCATCGGGCAGATCATGTTCTTTTCCGACCACGGCCGCTTCTTTGACGGTGACATCCACGATGCCACCTCGGGCATGCACAAATGGGCGCTGGACGCCAGCCAGCCGCTGATCGAGAAGACGGTGAAGAAGCATCGCGCCTACACCTTCACCTGCGTGCGCAATCCCTACACCCGCATCCTGTCGTCCTTCTTTGACAAGATCTGCGGCATCCAGCGGAACGGCCGGCGCTATCGCGGCAATCTCGTGCCGCTCATAATCCAGAAGTACGGGATCGAGGTGGGGGGCGAGGACGGCAAGGGCGAGTTCGACCAGATCGCGAGCTTCCGCCGCTTCCTGCTCTTCGCCCGCGACACCATCCGCTGGAAGAAGCCGATGGAACCGGACATCCACTGGTCGGCCATGTCGGGCCATGTCTCGACCTTCATCGTCAATGGTGGCCGCTACGACCGCATCTTCTTCACCGAAGCCTTTGACGAGGGGATGCAGGACGTCCTCGACCATGTCGAGACGACGTATCCGATCGACCTTAAGACCATCCCCCGCTTCAACGAAAGCGAAGGCCACGGTCCGAAGCGCGCCCATCCGGTCGAGGCGTATTTCGACGATCTGTCGATGCACCTGATGTGGGAGATCTACAAGAAGGACTTCCAGATCTTCCGCTACGATTTCGAGAACCCGGCCAACAAGATGCCATTGGGCGAGATCGACCTTGACGAGGTCCACGCCAAGCTAGGCGACTAGCCCTCGACTGTCCGCGGCAGCGGCGCCGGGCGATGGCTCCAGCGGAGCCTGAGGCCGGCGCCTCTCCCGGTTCAGATCAGCCCTTCCTTGCGGAACAGCGCCTTCAGATCGGTCTCGGGGCGCGCACCATAGTGGCTGATGACTTCGGAGGCGGCGACGCAGCCCATCCGGCCTGCCGTGGCAAGGCCTTGGCCGGTCGCGAGGCCATAAAGGAACCCTGCCGCGAACTGGTCCCCCGCCCCCGTCGCATCAACGGGCACAACCCGGCGGACCGGCACGACCGCCTGATCGTCACCCATCTGCAGGATCACGTCATGGCCCGAACGGGTACAGACCACGCAGCCCGAGTCCTCCGCCGCCTGTTCCAGCGCTGCCGACAGGTCGGTCTGGTAGAGCGAGCACCATTCGTGCTCGTTGCCGATGACGTAGTCGAGGTCGCGCACCAGCCGGCGGAAGTCGTCGCGATGACGGTCGACGCAGAACGGGTCCGACAGCGCGATTCCCGCCTTGCCGCCGTTCTGCTGGCAGAGCTTCGCCGCCCGCTCGAAGGCCTGTTTGCCCTTGGGCTTGTCGTAGAGATAGCCCTCGAGGAACAGGATCTCGGCCCGGCCCGCCACATGGTCCGACACATCCTCGGGACCCAGCTCCGACGAAATGCCAAGATAGGTGTTCATCGACCGCTCGCCGTCCGGCGAGACGAAGATCATCGAGCGCGATGTCGGCAGATCGCCCCCCGGCACCGGCGCATTGACGAAGTCGGTGCCGTTCTCGGCCATGCTCTTTGCGTAGAAATGTCCAAGGGCATCGTCGTGGACCCGCCCGATGAAGGCCGTCGAAAGCCCCAGATTGCCCAGACCCGCCAGCGTGTTGGCGACCGATCCGCCCGGCGCCTGCACCCGGTTGCGCATGGCGGCGTAAAGCAGCTCACCGCGCTTCTTCTCTACCAGCTGCATGATGCCCTTCTCGATCCCCATGAGTTCGAGAAAGCTGTCGTCGGCCTGCGAGAACACGTCGACGATGGCATTGCCGATGCCGACAACATTGTAGGTTTTCATTCGGTCTTTTCCTCGAAAGGGCAGAGATCGCGGATAAGGCAATCGGGACAGCGCGGCTTGCGGGCCACGCAGATGTAACGGCCATGCAGGATCATCCAGTGATGGGCATGAAGCTGGAATTCCGCGGGCACCTGATCCTCGACCGCCCGCTCCACCGCGAGTTCGTCCTTGCCGGGCGCGATCCCGGTTCGGTTCGCCACACGGAACACATGGGTATCGACGGCTTGAGTCGGCTGGCGGAACCACATGTTCAGCACGACATTCGCCGTCTTGCGCCCCACGCCCGGCAGCGACTGCAGCGCCGCGCGGGACGAGGGAACCTCACCGCCATATTGCTCGATCAGGATCTGCGACAGTCGGATCACGTTCTTGGCCTTGTTGCGGAACAGGCCGATCGTCTTGATATGTCCGATCAGCGCCTCTTCCCCAAGCGCCAGCATCTTCTCGGGCGTGTCCGCCACGTCGAACAGCGCTCGCGTCGCCCGGTTGACCCCGGCATCTGTCGCCTGCGCCGACAGCGCGACCGCGACCAGCAGGGTAAAGGCGTTGCGATGCTCCAGCTCGCCCTTCGGCTCCGGTTCCTGCGCGTGGAAGCGGGTGAAGATCTCGCGGATCGTGCGATAGGGCAGCTGGCGGCTCATGCCTTCTCTTGCCAAAGGCATGGGCTCACGGCAAGCGGGCCTCGGCGGAAGCCGCAGGTTCCGGGTCGCGCCGTGGCCCGGCTGCCCCTATCTTCGGGGTCAAAGGAGACGCCCGATGTCCAGCACCGCCGCCGAAGACCGCTACCACTACGCCGTGATCGAGCGCGCGCTGAAGCTGATCGACGAGGGCGGGCCGGGCATGACGCTTGACGACCTGGCGGCCCGCATGGGCATGAGCGCAGCGCATTTCCAGCGGGTCTTCTCTCAATGGGTCGGGGTCAGCCCGAAGCGCTATCAGCAGTACCTCACGCTCGACCACGCACGGAGGTTGCTCGCCGACCGCTTCACCGTGCTCGAAACTTCGCTCGCGACCGGCCTGTCGGGTGGCGGGCGGCTCCATGACCTGTTCCTGCGGTGGGAGGCGATGAGCCCCGGCGATTTCGCCAAGGGCGGAGAAGGCCTGCGGATCTACTGGGGCTGGTTCGAGAGTCCCTTTGGACCCGCCCTGGTCATGGGAACCGAGAAAGGCATCTGCGGCGTCGGCTTTGCCGCCGAGATGGGCGAAGAGGGCGCGATGGGCGATCTCGTCTCACGCTGGCCCAAGGCGGATTTCGTCGAGGACCCGATGATGCTGCGGCCCTGGGTGCTCTCGGCCTTCGGGTCGAGCACACCTGCCAACTCCGATACGCCGCTCTACCTGATCGGTGCGCCCTTTCACATCAAGGTCTGGGAGGCGCTGCTGCGCATACCGACCGGTCATGTCACGACCTATTCGCAGCTTGCGTGCGCGGTCGGCCACCCGACGGCCGTGCGCGCGGTCGGAACAGCCGTGGGCCGCAACCCGATCAGCTGGCTGATCCCCTGCCACCGCGCGCTGCGCAAATCGGGGGGCCTCGGCGGCTATCACTGGGGCCTGCCGGTCAAGCGTGCCATGCTGGCCTGGGAGGCTGCCCGCTCCGACGCCGAGTCGGATGCCAATCGACGCGCTTCCTCCTGAATAGGCTGCCCTTTCGCATTGTCCGATCCAGACTTCCGCCCTAGGTTCCGCCGGGTGGAGGTGCGCAATGCCGTTCCGAAAGATCGAGCCCGAGAAACTGTCCCGATCGGTCGTCCGCCAGATCGAGTCCCTGATCCTGCAAGGGATACTGCGCCCTGGCGAACGTCTTCCCGGCGAACGCGATCTGGCCGAGCGCCTTGGCGTCTCGCGCCCCTCCCTGCGCGAGGCTCTGGCCGATCTCCAGACCGAGGGCCTTCTGGTCAGCCGACCCGGCGCGGGCATCTTCGTGGCGGATGTGCTGGGGTCCGCGTTTTCGCCGGCGCTGATCCGGCTGATGGCCGACCATGACGAAGCCCTGTTCGACTATATCGCCTTCCGCAGGGATATCGAGGCACTGGCAGCCGAGCGTGCCGCAACCCAGGCATCGGACACCGACCTTGCCGTCATTGCCGAGATCTACCGCCGAATGCAGGCCGCGCATGACAAGCCCGACCCCGAAGAGGAGGCGCGGCTCGACGCCGAGTTCCATCTCGCCATCCTCGAGGCGAGCCACAACGTCATCATGCTGCACATGATGCGGTCGATGTTCGACCTCTTGCGCGCCGGGGTGTTCTACAACCGCCAGATCCTGTTCCATCAATCCTCCACCCGCGACGCGCTGTTGGCCCAGCACCGAGCGATCCTCGACGCGTTGCAGGGCCGCAATCCCGCAGCCGCCCGCCGCGCCGTCGCCATGCATCTTGGCTTTGTCGAGGACGTGTTGGCGGCACGTCGGCGCACCGAACAACAGGAAGACGTGGCCCGCCAGAGGCTTGAACAGGAGCGCCGCCGAACATGAGAAGACGCCCGGCCGTTTCCGACCGGGCGCTTGGCTTCCTGGATCGCCGTTGGCTCAGTGCAGGCGAGCGTCGACTTCCGCGATCGATTTCTCGATCAGGGCCGTCGCCTCGTCGCCGGTAACTTGCTTGGACAACACATCGGCAGCCGCGGCGATCGCCACCGAAACAGCACGCTCGCGCACCTCTTTCAGGGCCGAGGCTTCCGCCGAAGCGATGCGCTCTTCCGCAGCCGAAATCCGGCGCGCGATCGACACCTTCAGGTCTTCCTTCGCCTGGGCCGCGGCGGCAAGCGCCTCTTCCCGTGCGGTGGTCACGATGCGGTCGGCCTGCCCCTGCACTTCCTTCTGCTTGCGCTCGTAGGAGGCAAGGATCGCCTGCGCCTCTTCGCGCAGGGCTTTGGCTTCGGCGATCTCGGCCTTGATTTGCTCGGCGCGGGCGTCGAGCATCGCGGTGATCTTGCCCGGGATCTTCAGATAGACGAGGACACCAACGAACACGATGAAAGCCAGAAGCACGACGAAGTTCGCATTGGCCAGCGTGAAGAACGGGCCTTCTGCGGCATAGGCCGGGCTGGCGGCCAGCAGGGCGAACGGAACGAGTTTCTTCATCGATCTCACCCTTTCAGCCGCGCATTGACCGCAGCGGTGACGCTGCGCGCATCCGCCTTGCCCCCGAGGGCCGCGACGATTTCCTTCGCGGTGTCCTTGGCGACTTCGGTGACCGCTTCCAGCGCGCCATCGCGGATCTCGGCGATGCGGCCTTCTGACTGCGTCGCTTTCGCCGCAATCTCGCTATCCGCCCGAGCTGTTGCCGCGTCGAGGTCCTTCTGGATCTCGGCACGGGCTTCCGCCACGATCTTGGCCGCCTCGGCGCGGGCTTGTGCCAGCGCGTCGTTATAGGCCTTCTCGGCGCGGAGCGCCTTCTGCTTCAGCTCTTCGGCCGCAGCGATATCATTGGTTATCGCGCCCTTGCGGTCGGCAAGGACGGACGAGATGCGCGGCAGCGCGATCCGCGTCAGCAGCAGATAGATCGCGACCAGCGTCACCAGAAGCCAGAAGATCTGATGCGGCCAGAGCGCGAAATCCAGCTGCGGCATGCCGGAAGCTTCGGCCGCGTGGCCTGCCGCTTCGGTTGCTTCGGTTGCCATGTCCTACTCCTGCAGACCGTTGGAATAAGGCCGGACGGGCTTCCCCTCCCGGCCCCGAACACTCGGTCGTCGGATCAGACGGCGAACATCAGCAGGAGCGCGATCAGGAACGAGAAGATCCCGAGCGCTTCGGCGAACGCGATGCCGACGAAGAGGTTGGCCATCTGGCCGGGGGCCGCCGACGGGTTGCGCAGGGCGCCGGACAGGAAGTTGCCGGCAATGTTGCCCACGCCGATGCCGGCGCCACCGAGACCGATCGTTGCCAGACCGGCGCCGATGAATTTACCCATTTGTGCGAGTTCGCCTTCCATAGCTTCAGCTCCTTATGGAATTTGGATTGAGGGGTTCTTTGTCCGGACCTTAGTGATGGTTGTCGCCGACGGCGTCGCGCAGATACACACAGGTCAGAATGGTGAAGACATAGGCCTGGACGACCGCCACCAGCGTTTCCAGGCCGTAGATCAAGGCGATCGACCCGACGACGACCGGCGACACGACCGCCATCGTTGCAAAGCCGGCAATCACCTTCATAACGGCGTGGCCAGCCATCATGTTGCCGCCAAGACGGATGGAGTGGCTGACAGGGCGCACGAAGTACGAGATCACTTCGATGATCGCGAGGATCGGGCGAATGGCGAGCGGCGCCGAGCTGACCCAGAACATCGACAGGAAGCCGAGGCCCTTGCGGTAAAGGCCAAGCAGCGTCACGCCCAGGAACACCATCAGTGCCAGCGTCACCGTTACGGCAAAATGGCTGGTGGTGGTGAAGCTGGTGGGGATCAGGCCGAGCACGTTCGCGAACAGCACGAACAGGAACAGCGTCAGGACATAGGGGAAGTACTTCACGCCGTCATGGCCGGTCACTTCCTCGACCATGTTGTGGATGAAACCGTAGATGAGTTCCGCAACCGATTGGCTGCGCGACGGGATCATGGCGCGGCGACGGGTGCCGAAGATCAGGATAGCGGCGATGACCAGGACGGTGATGGCAAGCCAGAGCGTGACGTTGCTGACCGTGTACCAGTGAACCTCGCCCTCGCCGAACAGCGGGTGGATCTGGAACTGGTGCATCGGGTCGATGTGGAACATCTGACCATCCACATCTTCCGTGAGGGGGACAACCGCTTCGCCTGCCACGTCACTTGCTCCTGCTCTGTGCGTCCGCCTCGGCGGCCGCCGTCTTTTCCTTGAGTTCGTTTGCGGTGCGAAGCATCGTCTTCACGCCCGCCGCGAACCCCAAGAGCGAGAAGATCACCAGGAAGACCGGGCGCATGCCGAACAGCTCGTCAAGCCCGTAACCGATCCCGCAACCGATCACGATGCCGGTCGCCAGTTCGATCACCATCCTCCAGGCTACCTCGCCCTGCGAGAAACCCTTGCCCATCTCGGACTTCTCCGGCTTCTTGCCCGCTTCGGCCTTCTGCGCCAGACGCTGTTCAAGCGCGCGCAAACGGTCCGGCTCGGGTTCGTCAGCCATGGAAGACGCCCTTTCGACAGTCGGGCGGAACCTACGGAGGGCTAACGCGTGAGTCAAGGTGCGATATCACCGCGCCGTGATCCGCCAACGGATTGATTATAATTGATAAAACTAACAGGCCGGCAGTTCTGGCCGCCCGGATTTCGTCCACCCGCCGCCCAGGGAAGTCGCCTGGCACATTCAACCTTTCGGTTGACCTTTCTCGGCACTGGCGGCAACCAGGGAACATGACCCACCCGCTCGACCTCGCCTTTGCCGCCCTGGCCGACCCGACCCGACGGGCGATCCTGACCATGCTGCTCGAGGATGACATGGCGGTCACCGACGTGGCAGAACCCTTCCAGATGTCGCTGGCCGCCATCTCGAAACACCTGGCCGTGCTCGCCGAAGCCGGTCTCATCGCCCAGGAAAAGCGCGGCCGGGTGAAGTGGTGCAAGCTGGAACCCGACGCACTGCGCGCCGCGTCGGTCTGGATGCAAGGCTTCGGTCAGTTCGATCCCGTTGACCTCGATGCGCTGGAACGATTCCTCGAGACGGAACTGTCAGACGGCGACAGCGCTGAACCCGACTGAGCTCTTCTGTTCCGAAATATCCTCGGGGGTGAGGCCCGAAGGGCCGAGGGGGCAGAAAGCTCCCTTGCCTGCCTACCGCTTGAACCAACCCTTGTAGGTCTCGCGCAGCAGGTTCTTCTGCACCTTGCCCATGGTATTGCGGGGCAGACTGTCGACCACCGCCGCCGCCTTGGGCTGCTTGTAGCGCGCCAGCTTGTCGCCGATTGCCGCCAATGCATCTGCCGCCTCAAGCGTGGCGCCCTTGCGGGCCACCAGCACCGCGAAGACCGCCTCGCCGAAATCCGGATGTGGCACACCGATCACGGCGCTTTCCAGCACGCCCGGCACCTCGTCGAGCAGCAACTCGACTTCCTTCGGATAGACGTTGTAGCCGCCGGTGATCACGAGGTCCTTCTGCCGCCCGACGATATGGACATAGCCCTCCGCATCGATCCTCCCGAGGTCGCCGGTGATGAAGAAGCCGTCGGCCCGCAATTCCTCCGCCGTCTTCTCCGGCATCTGCCAGTAGCCCTTGAACACGTTCGGCCCGCGCACCTCGATCACGCCGACCTCGCCCTGGGCGACCTCCCGACCGTCGGACATGACCCGCAACTCCACCCCCGGCAGCGGGAAACCGACCGTGCCCGCCCTCCGCTCGCCCCCATAGGGGTTCGAGGTGTTCATGTTGGTCTCGGTCATGCCGTAGCGTTCAAGGATGCGGTGGCCCGTTCGCGCCTCGAAGTCCACATGCGTTTCGGCCAGAAGCGGCGCCGAGCCGGAAACGAAAAGGCGCATGTGGCCGACTAGGTTGCGGGTAAAGCGCGGATCGTCGAGGAGCCGCGTGTAGAAGGTCGGCACCCCCATCAGCGCCGTCGCCTGTGGCAGCGCTGCCAGCACCTGCTCCAGGTCGAAGCCCGGCAAGAAGATCATCGCGCCGCCGGACAGAAGCGAGACGTTTGACGCCACGAACAGCCCGTGGGTGTGGAAGATCGGCAGGGCGTGCAGCAGCACGTCGCGGTCGGTGAAGCGCCAGAGATCGACCAGCACCTCGGCATTGGACAGGAGGTTGGCCTGCGTCAGCATCGCCCCCTTCGACCGCCCCGTGGTGCCGGAGGTATAAAGCAGCGCCGCCAGATCGTCCGGCCCCCGGTCAGCGGCGGAGATCTCGTCGCCCTGCCCCGTCGCGGCCTCGGTCAGCGATCCCGACCCATCGCCATTCAGCGTCAGCACGGTCGCTCCGTGCCGCGCGGCAATCGGGGCCAGTGTCCCCTCGGCCGCGCCATCGCACAGGAAGACCCGCGGTGTCGCATCGCCAAGGAAGTAGTCCACTTCAGCGGCCGTATAGGCTGTGTTCAGCGGCAGGAAGACGGCGCCGAGCGCGACGCAGGCGCCATAGGCGGCCAGCGCCTCGGGCGACTTGGCGACCTGTGCGGCCACGCGGTCGCCCGGTTCCACGCCTGCCGCGCGCAGTGCATTGGCAGTCCGCGCCACAAGCCGCAGGAAAGCATCGCCGCTGATCTTCTCGCCCGCGGCAAGGATCAGCAGGGGCGAGGATTGGCCCGCGAGGGGCGCGAACAGCGCATCGAACAGCGGGTTGGCCATCCCTGCACCCTTTTGGATCAGAAGTTCACCGTCACGCCCGGCAGGTGCAGTTCATTCACCAGATCGCGCACCTCCTGCCGGGCCGCGACGTTGGAGATATTGAGCTGATCGACCCCGGTGTCGCGCAGGTCGAGCAGGGTCAGCCCGCGCGGGAACAGTTCGCGGAAGATCACGCGTTCGGAAAAACCGGGGGCGACGCGGAACCCGATCCGCCGCGACAGATCCTCCAGCGCGGCGCCCACCTTCTTCTTGTTGTGCATCTGCTGTGCACCAAGGCGGTTGCGCAGCACGATCCAGTCGATCGGCTTCAGCCCGGCTTGGGCACGGAGTTGCCGGGCGCTCCACACCATTTCGGAATAGATCGACGGACCGATGACCCGGCCCGTCTCGGGATCGATCCGCGCGAGCAGGTCGAAGTCGACGAAACTGTCATTCAGGGGCGTAATCAGCGTGTCGGCCAGCGAATGCGCGACCTGGCTGAGGCGTGTGTGCGATCCGGGGCAGTCGATCACGATGAAGTCGGAATTGGGCTCCAGCGCCGAAATCGCCGCCGACAGGCGTTGGTCGAACGGGTTCTCGCCATCGGCCAGCGTCTCTTTCGACGCCTCGGGAAGCTCGCGGTAGTCTGGCGTTGCCAGGTGCAGGCCGGCCCGCTCCAGATAGGCGCGGCGGTTCTCGATATAGCGGCCAAAGCTCTTCTGCCGGAGGTCGAGGTCCAGCGCCCCGACCCGGTGCCCCATCCGCGCCAGCGCCGTTGCGACGTGCATGCAGGTGGTCGACTTGCCCGACCCACCCTTTTCGTTGCCCACGACGATGATATGCGCCATCAACCGAACCCTCTTTTTCCCCCGCTATAAGCGGAGCGCCGCGCAAGGGGAAGCGGGAAGGCGAAGTCGAAGCAGGCAGGTGCGGTACCGGCTGAATGCCTCACGAGACAGGTGCGCTGCAACGCAGTTGCTGGTCTTCGCACCTCACCAGCGGCCAGTCGGCTCCACCCCAGCAATACCCCTCGGGTTCGGTCGTGCGCCGCAGGATCCAGATCGGGCGGTCGCCGCTGGCGGTTCGCTCGGTCTCGCCTTCACGCCGCAGGGTGAAGCTGCCCGCATCCATCGCCAGAAGATCGTAGCGCCGCCCGCTTTCGCTGGCGCCCGAAGCCGTGGTCCGGGGCTGGTTCCAACTGAGGAAGAGATGAGGTGGCGAGGCGAGAAAGTTCATCTCGTGCGGATTGACCTCGCAAGCGGTGGCGGGATCGGTTGCCGATCCATAGAGGCCCTGCATGATCTCGGGCAGCGACTGCGCCCGCGCCGGAGCCGCAAGAACGAAAAGAAGGAAGACTGCAAACCGCATAGTCGAAACATGCGTCATGAAAGCAAGTGTGCCAAGTCCGACCTCGCTGCCAGAAATGCAAAGGGCGCCCCGAAGGACGCCCAAGCAAGATGCCGTGAGGCGGGCTCAGAACCCGAGACCGGCGTATTTGTTCTTGAACTTCGACACGCGGCCGCCGGTATCCATCAGCTTGGCCGAACCGCCGGTCCAGGCGGGGTGGGCCAGTGGATCGATGTCGAGCGCGAGCTGTTCGCCTTCCTTGCCCCAGGTGGTGCGGGTCTGGAAGGTGGTGCCGTCGGTCATCTTGACCGTGATCAGGTGATAGTCGGGGTGGATGTCTTTTTTCATGGTCCCGGTCCTTATGCGACGGCGCCGTCTTTGGCTTTGTAGTTCGCATCCTCGGCGATCCGGGCGGATTTGCCGCGACGGTCACGGAGGTAATAAAGCTTGGCGCGGCGCACGCGGCCGCGACGCACGACCTCGATCGAGTCGATGTTGGTCGAGTACAGCGGGAAGACGCGCTCGACGCCTTCGCCGAACGAGATCTTGCGCACGGTGAACGAGGCCGAGATCGTGTTGCCGCCCTTGCGGCCGATCACGACGCCTTCATAGGCCTGCACGCGCGAACGCGAGCCTTCGGTCACCTTGTAGCCGACGCGCACGGTGTCGCCGGCCTTGAAATCCGGAATGGTCTTGCCGAGTGCCGCAATCTGCTCGGCTTCGAGTTGGGCGATCAGGTTCATGCCCTGGTCCTTTCGATGCTCACGGTTTTCCCGTGAATGTGATGCCGCCTCAGAGCTCTCGGTCTTCATCCGGGTCCCTACCATGCTCGGCACAGTAAGCCCGCCAGAGATCAGGCCTGCGTTCTTTCGTCAGCCTTTCGGCCATTCCCCGGCGCCAGTCGGCGATCTTCGCGTGGTGCCCCGACAGAAGAACTTCGGGGATCTCGCGGCCTTCCCAGACCGAGGGTTTCGCATACTGCGGAAATTCAAGAAGCCCCCCCGAAAAGCTTTCCTCTTCGGTGGACACCTGATTCCCGAGCACGCGGGGTATAAGTCGAACGGTCGCGTCGATCAAGGCCTGTGCGGCGATCTCGCCGCCGGTCAGGACGAAGTCGCCCAGGCTGACTTCCTCGATCCCCCAATGGTCGATCACGCGCTGATCCACGCCCTCGAACCTGCCGCAGAGAAGGGTGATCCCGTCCGCCTCGGACCAGCGCTGCGCCATCGCCTGCGTGAAGGGCTTTCCCCGCGGGGAAAGATAGACGACCGGCCAGCGCGCCCGGTCAACCGGCGCCCCAACCGAGGCTTGGGCAAGCGCCCGGTCCACGACATCGGCACGAAGCACCATGCCTGCGCCGCCGCCAGCGGGCGTGTCGTCGACATTGCGGTGGCGCCCCTCGCCGAAGGGACGCAGGTCAATGGTTTCCAGAGCCCAAAGACCCATGTCCAGCGCCTTGCCCGTCAGGCTGAGTCCAAGTGTGCCGGGAAAAGCCTCGGGGAAGAGCGTGATGATCCGGGCGCACCAGGCCCCTTTCAGCCGGCGCGGCTCTTGCATCAGGTCACGCGGCTTGATTGACGCGCTGATCTTCAGCCGCCCATGGGATTTCGCTGCGGCCGAAGGCGGCGGAGTGTCGGATGCATCGGACATGATGCCGCCTTCTAGCGGGTTCCGGCGGCGACGGGAACCGACTTAGAGCACGGCATTGTCGGGATCGGAGACTTCGATCACCTTGGCAAAGCCGCGCAGCCTCTCTCCCAACGCGGCGTCGGGGACAGAATCGGCCGCGATCCGCAAGGAATCTGCCGCAGGGTAATCATCCCAAAGGTCGGGCCGGTCTTCGAACAGGGCCTCGGCGCGGGACAGGAACTCATCCAGAAGCTGGGGATCCTGACTGGCGATGAAGAAGGCCTCGGTCACCCCCGAAGTGCCCTTCAAGAGGTCGGCCATTGCCGGATCGGTCGCCAAACGCACGATGGCGCGCCGCAAGACCGCCTGCTCCTTCTCGGAAAAGCGCAAGTGACGCGCCAGTAGCCGCAGGTTCCCGCCGCTATCCTCGGTCCCGATCGCCTCGATCAGCGCCTCCTCCATGCGGAAATCCGGCGTGTCCTCGCCCAGATCCAGCAGCGGCGCAAATCGGCCGGGCCAATCCGATCGGGGTCGATCGGCAAGCGGCATGGCCGTCATCTGCCGCAAGGCATCGTCAAGAAACGCATCCATCTCTGATCGATTAGCCGGATTCCAGACAAGACGGCCAAGAAGGATCGCCACTGCGCTCAAGCTGACGGGCAGCCAGAACGGAACTTTAGGTTCAAAACCAAGGACATGCCCGATTCCGCGGCCAAATCCGAAGCACAGAAGGACTAACAGCAGTTGAACCACCGTCCTGGCAGCCAGCGCGATCCATGGGCGCGGAGCCAACCATTCCCTGTCCTGCTCCGGCCATGTCTCGGGGCGCAGCACGAGGAGCCACAGCAGGAATATCAAAGTGAAGATCGGAACCAGCGACCAGCCAAGCCCAGCCAGCCCAGCCAAGAGCGGGCCCAGATAAAGCAGGGCCGTCGCACCGCGAAGCAACGTTGCTCGGTTGAACATGAAACTCTTCCCTCACCCCAAGCATAAGGATGCCGAGGGGGCGGGCTTCTGGCAAGCGTGCTGAAGGCTAGTCCAGGCCTTCTGGCAGATCGACGATCAGCCGGCCGGCGGCAATGTCGACCGTAGGAACGGCGGCGCGGGTGAAGGGTATCAGCAGGGTATCGGACGGAGCAGGACGGATCACCTCGATCAGGTCGCCAGCGCCGTGATTGTAGATGGCCCGGACCCTGCCCAGCACCGCCCCACCCGTGTCACGCACCTCCAGACCAAGCAGGTCGGCGTGGTAGAACTCATCTTCGGCCGGCGCAGGAAGCCGCGAGCGGTCGGCGAAGAGGCTCGTGCCCTTGAGCGCGTCTGCCTCTTCCTTGGTGACGATTCCGGTCAGACGTGCGCCAAGCCCACCCGCCACCGGGCGGGTCAGCGTCACGCGAAAGCTGCGGGCCCCGTCCTCGGTGAAAAGCGGGCCGTAGGAAGCGATGTCGGAGGGTTCCGAGCAGAAGCTCTTCAGCCGTACCTCGCCCTTGACGCCGAAGGATCCGGCGATGGCACCGACGCAGATGCGGTCAGGTCCTGGCATGGGCGCGTCCTTGGCGGCTGCATTGGGGCGGACGGCCCGACCGGGCCGCCCGCGAGTCATTGGAAAGGCGAGTTATTCTTCCGCAGGAGCAGCCGAACGGGCCGCCTTCTTGGCAGCGAGTTCGGACATCTTCTTGCCCGGCACGGCAGCTTTCGGGTTGTTGCGCTCGACTTTGGCTTTGTGGCCGGCGGCTTCCAGCATCCGGGCGATCCGCTCGGTCGGCTGGGCGCCCTGCGCCAGCCAGTACTGTACGCGCTCGATGTTCATCTGCACGCGCTTCTCGTCGTCTTTCGCGAGCAGCGGGTTGTAGGTGCCGAGCTTTTCAAGGAAGCGGCCGTCGCGCGGCATGCGCGAGTCGGTGGCAACGATCGAATAGAACGGGCGCTTTTTCGAGCCGCCGCGGGCCAGACGGATTTTCATGGACATTGGGTAGTCTCCTTCAGGGTTGGGTATACCGGCTTGGGGCCGGTCATTTCTGCAGTTTCTCGTGGTGCCTGATGACTTCGGAGATGATGAAGTTCAGGAATTTCCTGGCAAATTCCGGATCTAGGTCTGCCTCTTGCGCCAAGCGCTCCAGACGTTCGATCTGCCGTGCTTCGCGCGTCGGGTCCGACGGCGGAAGGTCGTGCTCGGCCTTGAGGCGGCCGACGGCCTGCGTGTGCTTGAAGCGCTCCGCAAGCGTGTAGACGAGGATCGCATCGAGCCTGTCGATGCTTTCGCGGTGGGTTCGGAGCAGCGCCTGCGCGCGGGTGGCGGCGTCAGTCATTCGGGCCTCCGGGCAAGGACTGGAAACCGCAGGGCATGCGTCTGACGTCCGTCTGAGGAGCGAGACGGACGGTCATTGCCGCACCTCCGGCCGGGGATGGCGGTAGACATGAATCGGTTTGTCGTAGTCGAACGTCGGCGCACCGGGGTCGAGGCGGGCGCCAAGGCGTTCCGCCAGCGCGATCGACCGGGCATTGTCCGGCGCAATGTAGCTGACGATGTCGGTCCAGCCGAGCGCGCGGACGGCCCAGTCGCGCGCGGCACGGGCGGCCTCGAAGGCATAGCCCCTGCCTTCGGCCTCGGGCGCCCAGACCGACCAGCCGATCTCATGCTCGGGCCAGCCTTCGGGAAACCAGGGGCCCGCCATGCCGAGCGGCGTGTCAGGCGCCTCGCGGGTCGCGAAGATGAACATGCCAAAGCCGCGATGCACCCAATGGCCGGTCAAGTGCCCCATCGCGCGCCAGGCCAGCGGCCGGGACAGCGGGCCGCCGACGTAGCGGCCGCGGTCCGAAGTCAGGAATGCGGCGCAAGGCTCGAAGTCGCCAGGGCGGGGCGCCCGCAGGATCAGCCGTTCGGTCTGAAGAACCGGAGTGCCGGCCAGGGCGACGGGGGGGCGCGAATTCTCGTACGAAAATTCGGGGCTGGAAGGGAGCCGGGTCAGGTCGTGACGGATGACGACGTCAGTCGGGTCCGCGCCCGGCGCATCGACCTTTCGACCGCCGAGACGAAGCCCGAGCGCGATCGAGCGGTCGTTGCCGGGATCGATGTAATTGTCGATATGGTCCCAGCCGAAGGTCGCCGCTGCCCAGGCCATCACGGCCTGCGCCCCTTCGGCGGCAATCCCCTTGCCTTCGGCCGGTTCAGTGACGAACCAGCCCAGCTCGGGCTCGGGATAGCCCTCCGGCTGATAGATGCCGACCTCACCCAGATATTCGCCCGTCACCAGGTCATCGATCGAGAACGGCCCGAAGCCCATCAGCGGCCATTGCCCGACCTCGGAGGCGAAGATGCGCCAGGCCTGTTCGGTGGTGAACGGCCCGCCTTCCCACTTCGCCCGGTCGGCGGCGAGGAAGGTAAGCCGATGCGCGAAATCGTCATACCGCGGCATGCGCAGACGCAGGCGAGCGGTCTCAAGAACCGGCGCGGTGGCGTGCTGGACAAGCGGCGGACGGGCGATCATGCGCAACGCATCCGCAGAGCGCGAATTTTCATACGAAAATTCGGGGCTTCAGGGGAATTTTCGCCAGAAAATTCGTTGGGTCGGGCGGAGGGCATCATTTCTTCTTCATCAGCCCCGACAGGCCCGCGGGCAGGGTCAGGCCGCGCGGCATGCCCATGGGCGGCATCCCCGACATGCCTTCGCGCATGCCTTTGGCGGTTTCTTCGAGCTCGGCGGGCGACATTTTCGACAGGTCGGGCATGCCGCCCTTGCCCAGCATGGACTTGAGCGCCTGTTTCATCATGCCGCCCTTGCCCATCTTCTTCATCATGTCCGCCATCTGGCGGTGCTGCTTGAGAAGCCGGTTCAGTTCGGCCACGTCGAGGCCTGCCCCCGCGGCGATGCGCTTCTTGCGGCTGGCCTGCAGGAGATCGGGGTTCGCCCGTTCCTTCTTGGTCATCGAGTTGATGAGCGCGATCTGGCGGCGCAGCATCTTGTCGTTGAAGCCCGCTTCCTCGGCCTTCTTCGCCATGCCGCCCATGCCGGGCAACATGCCCATCAGGCCCTGCATGCCGCCCATCTTCAACATCTGGTCAAGCTGCATCTTCAGGTCGTTCATGTTGAACAGGCCCTTCGCGAAGCGTTTCGCCATGCGCTCGGCCTGTTCGGCCTCGAAGGTTTCCTGCGCCTTCTCGACCAGCGCGACGATGTCGCCCATTCCGAGGATGCGGCCCGCAACCCGGTCGGGCTCGAATGTTTCGAGCGCATCCATCTTCTCGCCAAGGCCGACGAAGCGGATCGGCTTGCCGGTGACGGCGCGCATCGACAGGGCCGCGCCGCCGCGCCCGTCGCCGTCCATCCGGGTCAGGACGACACCGGTGATGCCAACCTTGCCGTCGAATTCGGTGGCGACGTTGACGGCGTCCTGACCGGTCAGGCCGTCGACAACCAGCAGCGTCTCGCGCGGGTTCACCGCATCGCGGACCGCCTGCACCTCGTCCATCAGGACTTCGTCGATATGGAGCCGCCCGGCGGTGTCGAGCATGTAGACGTCGTAGCCGCCGAGGGAGGCTTGCGTCTTGGCACGCTTGGCGATCTGCACCGCCGTCTCGCCCTTGACGATCGGCAGGGTATCGACGCCAATCTGCGCGCCGAGGATCTGCAGTTGCTCCATCGCCGCCGGGCGGTTGGTATCGAGCGAGGCCATTAGCACCCGCTTGCCGTTCTTTTCCTTCAGCCGCTTGGCGAGCTTCGCGGTCGTCGTCGTCTTGCCCGAGCCTTGCAGACCAACCATCAGGAGTGGCGAAGGCGGGTTGTCGATCTTCAGCGCGTCGGCCGGGCCGTCGCCCGCAAGGACATGCACCAGCTCGTCATGGACGATCTTGACGACCTGCTGGCCTGGCGTGACCGATTTCGTCACTGCCTGGCCGGTGGCCTTGTCCTGCACCCGCTTGACGAAGTCGCGCGCAACGGGCAGCGAAACGTCGGCCTCAAGCAGCGCCGTGCGAACCTCACGGAGCGCGGTCGCGACATCTGCTTCGCTCAAGGCGCCCTGCTTGGTCAGCCGGTCGAATACGCCACCAAGGCGTTCTGACAGGTTCTCGAACATCGCGGCACCTCATCGTTCGCGTTTGCCCCGATATGGGGCTGCAGGGACATGATACAAAGCCGGAGCGCACCCGTGGGCGCAACGCGCTGACGGATGGCGATCCCGGGCATTGCCCATGGGACCGGAAGCGGCAAGCCTCCGGGGAATTCCGCAGCGCGATACGCCCGAGTGGTGCGGGAGTCAAGCTGGAAGCCGACCGACCACACGTTCAGTCTGCGCCGAACCAGCCATTCAGCGCGGCGGCAAGGGCACCGGCGGTCTTCTGGCTGCCATAGGCTTCGGTCAGCGGCAGGTGAGTGCCATCGCGCCGAACGAGCGCGGTCCGCCAAACGCGCGGCTCGGGTGGCAGGCGGCGGCCGGCCTTGCCGATCCTGTCGCCGGGCTTGCGCCTGATAAGCGTCGATTGGAGCGTCGCGCCCGTCAGATCGGCAAGCGAATGGATCGTCTGACGACGCCCAAATATGCCTGTCTGCGTGATCTCTGCGTGATCGGCTGCACGGTCGAGCCGCACGGTAAGCACCTGTACGAAGACACCGAAACAGCCGAGGAAGATGATGACCCCGAAGCCGATCAGAAAGAGGCCACCCGTCATCTGCCCTGCCCGCGCCAGCGCCCATCCCCAGAGCATGGGCAAAAGCGCCACAGCCAGAAGGGCAGCGCCGGGACCAAGGGGAATGTCGCGCAGCACAAGTCGTTCCGGTGTATTCTCGACAACGCGCATGATGAGCCCTCGCCACCTCGGGAAAGCGATAGCGCCGATACGATGCCGGCGCCAGCACGGCCGCCCTTGACGGATCGGCGGCGCAGTCAACCTTAGCCGCAAGAGACCGAACAGAGGGACGGCGGGATGCAAGGCGTGATCTATGTGGCGAAGGGAGCGGGTTATCTGGACCTTGCGCAGCGGTCGGCCCAAAGCCTGAAGGCGCTCAATCCTGGCCTTGAGATTGACCTCTTTACCGACCTTGCCCCCGAACCTGGACTGTTCGACCGGATCGCGGCAATTCCCGACGGTCCAACGGCCAAACTGGCAAGCCTCGGCGCCTCGCGGTTCGAACGCACGCTGTATCTCGACTGCGACACCCTCGGCCTTGCCCCGCTCGGCGATCTTTTCGATGTGCTCGACCGCTTCGATCTGGCCGTGGCACATGACGTGCGCCGGACGTCCGACCTGATCCGGACAGGAACGGGCGAGACCGTGCCCTATGCCTTTCCGCAGATGAATTGCGGGGTCCTGCTGTATCGCAGGTCCGAACCGATGGCGCGGTTCCTGACCGAATGGCAGGCGGCCTATCACGCCGCGGGTCTCGACCGCGACCAGCCGAGTTTCCGTGATGTCCTCTGGCGCAGTGACCTGCGCTTCTACGTCTTGCCGCCCGAATTCAACCTGCGCCGGGTGACGGAACTGGATGCCTGGGAACCGCTCGATGCCCGTCCGACCATCCTTCATTCGCACCGGCTGCTACAACATCTCCGTGGCGCGACCGAGCGGCTCGACGATCTTGCAGCAATCCTTCCGGAAGAGCGTCGAGCCAGACAGGAGGAATGGCACGCGATCGGGCTGCGCGATCCGGCCCAAGGCGATGATCCGGTCGCGGCCTTCCTCGCCGCCGAAGCAGCACAGGGAGGCGCGCGCGGGCAATAGGGCGGTTTTCCCTTGTAGTCCGCACGATTGGCGCTAACCCTTCGCAGAATTGCACGAAATCCGGCACATGCCGGCGACGGAGTTCGTTATGTCCTTTGACAACTGGGACGAGATCCGGACGGCCTACCAGGTTGCCCGCCTAGGCACCGTTTCAGGTGCAGCCGAGGTGCTTGGCGTCCATCACGCGACGGTCATCCGCCATATCGACGCGCTGGAAAAGCGGCTTGGAACAAAGCTTTTCCAGCGCCATGCGCGCGGTTACACCCCGACAGAAGCCGGGCGCGACCTGCAGACGGTTGCGCAGGCGACCGACGACCAGTTCGCACAGCTTTCAGGCCGACTGCGCGGGCGGGGCGATACGGTGACGGGTGAGCTCGTCGTCACCTCGATCGGCGGGCTGTCCCCTGTCCTCACCCCCGTCTTCGTCAGCTTCCAGAAGCTTCACCCGGCCGTCCGTATCCGCTTTCTCGTCGACTCGCGGCTGTTCCGGCTGGAATACGGCGAGGCGCATGTCGCGATCCGGGCCGGAGCGATGCCGGAGGAACCCGACAACGTCGTCCAGCAGTTGAGCCGGATTCATACCGGGCTCTATGCCTCGAAAAGCTATGCGGCCGAGAATGGCATTCCGTCCTCGCCGGCCGATTTTCGCGGTCACCGTTTCATCGGGGTGAACACGCCGGCGTCGCGAGCGCCATTCCACCGATGGCTGGCCGAACGCGTCGCACCCGAAGACTTTACCTTTGTCGCATCGGACCAGGCAGCGTTGATGGAGGCGATCCGCGAAGGTGCAGGCATCGGCTTCATCTCGGCAGCCGAGGCAGAAGGCGACGACAGGCTGATCGAGGTGATGCCGCCGCTGCCGGAGTGGGAAGTCACGCTCTGGCTTGTTACCCATGTCGATCTGCATCGCACGACAAAGGTGCAGGCGTTCGTCAGCCATCTGAAAGAAGCGGCGCGGCACTGGAAGGGGTTATGACACCTTCCAGGCCGAGTACGACCTGGGCCGGCCATGTGGCGATGCTTGCCTTTTCGGCGCTGATTGCCGGGTCCTTTTCGCTTGGTGTTCTGGTTGCGCCGATGGCAGATCCGGCCGCGCTGAGTGCAGTGCGTTTCGTTCTGGCGGCGGGTGTGATCGGGGCAGCCGCCCTTGCGACAACGCCCGTACGGCGCAGCGACCTGTCCGCGCCATGGCGCTATCTGGTTCTCGGGCTGCTTCTTTCGATCTATTTTGTCCTGATGTTCGAGGGTCTGAAGACCGCAGATCCGGTTTCGGCGGCTGCGGTTCTGACCTTGACCCCGGCGATGGCAGCCGGGTTTGGCCGTCTGCTGCTGCGCCAGCAGCTGTCCGGGCGCATCGCCGCAGCGCTGGCGATCGGCGCATTGGGGGCACTCTGGGTCATCTTCCGGGGCGACCCACAGGCTGCGCTGCGCTTCGAGATAGGTCCGGGCGAGGCGATCTATTTTCTCGGCTGCGTGGCCCATGCCGCCTATACGCCAATGGTCCGGAGACTGAACCGCGGCGAGCCAGCGCTGACCTTCACCTTCGGCACGCTTCTGGCCGGGAGCGGCGTTCTTCTGCTTTGGGGACTGGCTGCTATCCGCCAGACCGACTGGACCGCCCTGCCCGCCCTGTTCTGGTTCGTCATGGGCTATCTGGTGATCTGCGCCACGGCGATGAGCTTTGTGCTGCTGCAATTCGCCTCGCTGCGGCTGCCTGCCTCAAAGGTCATGGCCTATACCTATCTGGTCCCCAGTTGGGTGATACTGTGGCAAATGGCACTTGGCGCGGCGCATCCGCCCATGACTGTGATTGTCGGTGTCTGCCTGACCGCTATCGCCCTGTTCATGCTGCTGGAGAACGGGCGCGAAAGTCCCACGGCATGAAATAATGCACACCGCATATTTCTTTGGCACTTGACGTCCTGTCGCATTGACGTCAGAGAATGAATGTTCATTCACGCCGCTCTGCGGCAAAAATCTGCCGCCTCCCGCCCAAATCCCGGATTGCAAATCCAACATGACCGCACACAGCCCCGACTTCCGCCCCCCGATCCAGGACAGCCGACAAGCCGACATCCTGCAGGCCGTCCGAACCGCCTTCATCGAGAAGGGCTTCGATGGTGCGTCGATGCAGGATCTGGCGCGCGCGACCGGCATGAGCGTGGGCAACTTCTACCGTTATTTCCCGTCCAAGTCGGCGATCGTTGCGGCGCTCATTGAAAAGGATGTGGCTGAGGTCGAGCGCGACTTCGCGGCGATCCAGAGCATGCCGAACCCGTTCGACGGCTTGCGGTTGGCCGCGCAAAGGCGCGTGATTGAATGCGAATGCTCGGGCGAGGGTCAGATCTGGGCCGAGATCACGGCGGCCGCGCTGCGCAAGGGCGATGTGGCCGAGGTCGTTTGCCGGATGGAAATGGCGGTGCACGAAAGCCTGCTGCGCACCATCGCAAGCGCCAAGGGCATCGACTTCGAGACCGCCAGAGAACGCTATACAGCCCATATCGAGTTGCTGATGCTTCTGGTCAAGGGCGCCAGCACCCGCGTCGCATTGCGGCGTCCTCAGCGCGCGGCAGGAAATGGTCCTGATCTGACCGGGCTGGTCCTGCGAACAATAGATCAAGTGCTTGACGAGATTTCAAACGACGACGTGAAGGTTTGACATGAGGCAGTTTCGTTCTCTCTCTTTCGGTCTGGCGGCATTGCTTGCCACCCTGCCGGTTCTTTCAGGCGGTGCTGTGTGGGCCGAAGACGCGGCGAGCGCGCCGAAGGATGTGACACTTCCCGCCATCACCGTTTCTGCCGCCAGGATGGTTCACCTGCGCGATCGCGTTGTCGCCTCGGGGCTGGTCGCCCCGGTCGAGACGGTGCTGGTCCAGCCGTTGATCGAGGGGCAACCCATCGAGACCCTGAACGCCGATGTCGGAGACACGGTCTCGGCAGGGCAAGTGCTGGCCAAACTTTCGGATTCCACCCTGCTGCTGCAGGAAAGCCAGTTCGAAGCGTCGCTCGCGACGGCTCAGGCGCAGGTCGCCCAGGCCGAAGCGCAGCTCTTGGAAGCGAAAGCCAAGGCGGACGATGCAAAGCGCATCAATGAGCGCACGGCCGCACTTCGCGCGCAGGGTTCTGCCTCGCAGGCGGCGGCGGATACGGCATCTGCCAATGCCGTTGCGGCCCAGGCCGGAGTGACGGTTGCCGTCCAGATGCTCGAGGCGGCGAAAGCGCAGGTCAAGGTCGTGCAGGCCCAGATCGAAAATCTCGATCTCGAACTGACGCGGACAGAAGTCGTGGCCCCCGTTGGCGGTACCGTGGTCGAGCGCAATGCCATGGTCGGGGCGATCGCCTCTGCGGCTGGAGACCCGATGTTCACACTTGTCCGCGATGGTGAACTGGAACTGCGTGCCGACGTGGCCGAACGGCTTGTCGCAAAACTGCAGCCCGGTCAGCCCGCAACGCTGCGAGCTGTCGGGCTGAGCGAGCCCCTGTCGGGTACCATCAGGCTGGTTGATCCGGTCATCGACACCGGTACGCGGCTTGGGCGTGCCCGCATCACCGTGGACAGGAACGACGCGGTGCGTCAGGGCATGTTCATGGACGCAGACATCCTCGTCGCTGAACGCGATACGCTTGCGATCCCCGTCACTGCTGTTGGTGCGGCGGCCTCGGGCGCTACGGTGATGAAGGTGACGGATGGCGTCGTGTCGCGCGTTCCGGTCCAACTCGGCATCCGCGAGGACGGCCTGGTCGAGGTCGTCTCTGGCTTGAACGAAGGCGATCTGGTCGTGACGAAGGCGGCGTCCTTCGTCCGCGACGGCGACCATATCAAGCCTGTTCCCGAAACCGTCGGTACCAACTGAGGGACACCATGAACTTCTCAGCCTGGGCCATCCGAAAGCCGATCGCACCTCTGCTGCTTTTCATGATGCTGATGGTGCTGGGTTGGCAGTCTTTCAACACGCTGCCGATCACCCGGTTTCCGAACATCGATGTGCCGCTTGTCGCCGTCACCGTGACCCAGTCGGGCGCGGCGCCGGCCGAGATGGAGATGCAGGTCACCAAGGAAATCGAGGATGCCGTCGCTGGCATCAGCGGGGTGAAGAACATCACCTCGACGGTCACAGACGGCCAGTCGCAGACCCTTGTCGAGTTCCGCATCGAAACGCCAACCAACCAGGCCGTGCAGGACGTGAAGGATGCGGTTGACCGAATCCGCGGCGACCTGCCGGGGGACATCGACGCACCAATCGTCACCAAGATCGACGTTGAAGGTCAGGCGATCATGTCCTTCGCGGTCAAGGCTCCCAACATGTCTGTCGAAGAGCTTTCATGGTTCGTCGACGACACAGTAAAGCGGGCGCTTCAAGGTAGGTCCGGCATCGGACGCGTCGACCGCTATGGTGGCGCAGACCGCGAAATCCGGATCGAGCTTGACCCTATAAAGCTGGACAGTTTCGGCATAACGGCCGGCTCCGTCAGTGCCCAGCTGCGTGCGACCAATACCGACCTTGGCGCTGGCCGCGCAGAAGTCGGCACGGGCGAGCAGGCAATCCGTCTTCTGGGCGACGCCTCGACTGTCGATAGCCTCGCAAACACCACGATCGCCATCGGAAATGGGCGCTTCGTGCGCCTGTCGGATCTTGGCTCGGTGGTAGACACCAGCGAAGAGCTCCGTTCCTTCGCACGGTTCAATGGCGAACCGGTGGTGGTGTTCGCCGTGTTCCGGGCGAAAGGCGCGTCGGAAGTCAGCGTTTCTCGGACGACGAATGCGGTCCTGGACGACATCAGGAAGGAAAATCCCGAGGTCTCGATCGAGCCGGTTGATGACACGGTGTTCTACACCTTCGGAAACTACGAAGCGGCGCTGCATACCCTGATCGAAGGCGCGATCCTCGCGGTCCTAGTGGTGCTGGCGTTCCTGCGGAACTGGCGCGCCACACTCATCGCCGCGGTTGCGCTACCACTTTCGGCGGTGCCCACGTTCTGGCTGATGGACCTCCTTGGCTTTTCGCTGAACCTCGTGAGTTTCCTTGCGATCACGCTCGCGACGGGGATCCTGGTCGACGATGCCATCGTGGAGATCGAGAACATCGCCCGGCACATACGCATGGGCAAGACGCCTTACCGCGCCTCGATCGAGGCGGCCGACGAGATCGGCCTGGCCGTGATCGCGACCTCGGCCACGATCGTGGCGGTGTTCGTGCCCGTCAGCTTCATGCCCGGCATTCCCGGCCAGTACTTCCGCCAGTTCGGCCTGACTGTCGCCATCGCTGTCCTGTTCTCGCTGCTGGTGGCGCGCCTCATCACCCCGATGATGGCCGCCTACCTGATGCGGGCCAAGGACGCGATGGAGGAGCACAAGGGCGATGGCCGGATCATGCGCGCCTACCTCTGGTTCGTGCGCAAGAGCGCGGGCGGCCGGATCCTGTTCATTCCGTCTCGCTATGTAACGCTGGTGGCTGCGATCGCCGTCCTGATCGTCTCGGTTTACTTCATGGCGAAGGTACCGGGCAGCTTCATCCCTCCCGAAGATGTCAGCCGCATACCGGTCAGCGTCGAGTTGCCACCCGGATCGACGCTGGACGATACGGAACGCGCGACGGACCGCATCTTTGCCGAGTTGAAGGATATCGACGGGGTCGAAAGCATTTTCATCCTGGGCGGCTCATCACCCACGGGCGACCTCGACGTCCGGCGTGCCAGCGTGACGGTCATCCTGGAGAAGCTTGACCATTCGCTCGTGCACCGGCTGGTTTCGCTGGCGCGCGAGATTCCTGTCATCGGGGGCATGGTGCCTGAGATGAAGAGCGAAGGACGCGAACGACCGCAGAACCAGATCGAAGCAGAAGTCTTTGACAGGCTGTCGGCCATTCCCGACATCCGCGCGTTCAAGTTGAACGACCGGGGCGAACGCGACATCTCCTTCTCGATCCTTTCGTCGAACGAAGCGGACCTGAACGAGGCGGTGGCTAGGCTTGAAGAGCAGCTGCGCGGCGATCCCCTGCTTGCCAACGTCTCGTCCGAGGGCGCCCTTCCCCGGCCGGAAATCCAGATCAGGCCGCTGGTAGAAGAAGCGGCGCGGCTTGGCGTGACGACCAATGACATCGCCAACACCGTCCGCGTGGCGACGATCGGCGATGTGGATTCGGCACTGGCCAAGCTGTCGATCGACAACCGTCTTATCCCGGTACGGGTCCGTCTGGACGATGCCTCGCGCGCCGATCTGGCACGCATTGCGGCGCTGAAGGTCAATACCTCGACCGGAACCGCCGTACCTCTGAGTTCCGTGGCCGAAGTGTCCATCGCCGAAGGACCGAGCGTTGTCGATCGCCTGAACCGCGAGCGGCGCGCGACGATCGGGGCCAACCTGCCCGTCGGTGTGGCGCTTGGCACGGCGACGGACCGCTTCAAGGAGGTGCTGGCCCAGACCGAACTGCCGCCAACCGTCCGCGTGCAGGAATCCGGCGATGCCGAAGTTCAGGCAGAACTGACGCAGTCCTTCGGCAATGCGATGGTCATGGGGCTGATGCTGGTGTTGACGGTGCTGATCCTGCTGTTCGGCAGCGTGATCCAGCCTTTCACCATCCTGTTCTCGCTGCCGCTTGCCATCGGCGGTGTCGCGGCGGCGCTGATCCTGACCAATAACGCGGTGTCGATGCCGGTGCTAATCGGGATCCTGATGCTGATGGGGATCGTGACCAAGAACGCCATTCTGCTGATCGACTTCGCCATCGAGATGCGCAACCAGGGCATGAACCGCCTGGCTGCGGTGATCGAGGCTGGTCACAAGCGGGCGCAGCCGATCGTCATGACATCGATCGCGATGTCGGCAGGCATGCTGCCCTCGGCACTTGGCGTGGGCGAAGGAGGGGCGTTCCGGGCACCGATGGCCATTGCGGTGATCGGGGGCATCATCGTCTCGACCGTTCTCAGCCTAGTGGTCGTGCCGTCCTTCTTCCTGATCATGGATGATCTGTCCCGCCTGCTGGCCTGGATGTTCAGCCGGCTGATCGGGCCGAAGGAGCAGGAGCCGGAGGTGCCCGAAAACGCGGAACTTGCGGCTCGGATCGAGGAAGGCGCCGGCGAAATCGCGGCCCTCCGCAACCGGATCGCGGAGATCGAGGCAGGTCAGGCCGGCAGGCGAGGATCAACGACCCTGCACGTCGCGGAATAGATCGTCCGATACAATGAACATGTGACAAGGCACCGGCTTCGGCTGGTGCTTTTGTTTGCGACCCTGAAATTGACACGTAAATCCTGAACTTTTCTCGGGGAAAGTTGGAATTTGACAAGACCGGGGCAACCTGCCACCAACGACCATACGCCAGGAGGCCGGGCGTGATCCGGCAGGAGGGGGCGATGACAACGAGACCGGTTCGGACGATGGAGGATTTCGCGGCCAGCGTCGGCCTGTCGCGCCCGACGGTCTCCAAGTATTTTCAGGATCCCGCTTCGGTTCGACCGAAGGTGCGCGAGAAGATCGAGATCGGCCTGAAGGCGACGGGGTTTCGCCCGAACCTTTTCGCAGTGAACCTCAACCGCCGCCGGACCAAGATCATCGGCCTGATTTTCCCCAGTTCGCTTGATCCCTTCTTCACCGGCCTGCGCCGCCGGATCGAATCCGAAGCGACCGCAGCCGGATACATGCCCTTCGTCTTTTCCTCGGATGGGCGCGCCGAACTTGAAGCCGAAGCGCTTGAAACGCTTGGATCCCTGAACGTCGCGGGGGTCATCATGGTCCCTGTTCGCGGCGACGATGCCCATCGGGCAAAGGTCAAGGCGCTGGCGCAGCGCATTCCCGTTGTATTCATGGATGCGCCCTTCGATGGCGAAGAGACCTTTGTCGGCACCAATAACGCCCAGTCCATGGCGCTGATCACCGACTATCTGACGCGCCTGGGGGACCGGCCCTGCTATTTCGACATGCCGGACGTGAATTCGAACGCCCGCGACCGGCGCGAGGCCTATCTCGCGACCATGCGCCAGCGCGGGCTGGAGCCAGTGCTGGTGCCCCTGAATCCCTCGGTCAGTTGGGACTTCGAACGCTACGCCTTCGATGAGACCAATCGCATCCTGGCAAGCGGCGGGTTTCCGACCCGCACGATCCTTTGCGGCAACGACCGTGTCGCCTTCGGCCTGCTGGCGGCGGTGAATCAAGCTGGTTTGAAGGTCGGCCTCGGCCCCGACTGCGACTATCGCGTCGCTGGCCATGACAATCAGCCCCTGTCGGAATACATCTGGCCCCCGCTGACGACGGTCCAGCAGAACACCGCAGAGATGGGCCGCGCGGCCATCCGCCTGCTTCTGGCCCGGATCGCCAACAGCGAACAGAAACCACGTGCCGAACATCTTCTGATCGGGGGCGAGTTGATTCTGCGTGCCTCGGCCTGACACGCGCCGCTCACTCAGCGGCGCCCAAGCCTCGCCTCGAACATGCACCAGACATAGGTGGCCGAGGCATAGATGTAGTAGAGCTGGTGCCAGACCAGGCCGAACAGGGCAAAGATCGGGCCACCTTGGCGGTTCAGGAACAGCGCCAACCGCCAATTTGCAAGGATCGCGGACACGAACAGGACAAGAGGCAGCGGCCAGAGCCCGGCATCAGCAACTAGCGTGAGGCAACTGAGGGCAAAAAGCCCGGCCAGCCCCGCGCGAAGACGTTCGAGCCGCGAAATGTTCAACGTATCAGCAAGACCGGAGCGTTCACGGATCAGGCGTGACCATGGCAGCGCACGATGCAGGATGTCGGTCCGCAGGACATTGACGATGCGCCAGCGCTTGAGATGCGTCGCCTGCAGTGCTGGTTCGATACGGATTCGGCCAACATGGCGCAGCCGATCGCCAAGTTCGATGTCTTCGATCGACGGGTAGCGGTATCTCGCGGCATCGAAGCCGCCGACAGCCCTGAAGGCATCGGCGCGCACGGCGCCGCATCCGGCCCAGAAAGTCGTCGCTTCGCCAGCGCCCTGCGTGTGATAGAAATGGTGGATCAGGTTCTTGTAGCGCGAAAGCCAGCCCGGCTCGGGCGGGTTAGTATCGTAGCTGCCGAAGGCTGCAACCAGCGTCGGATCGACCATCAGCTTCTGCATGACCTCGCCCGCGTCGGGATGAACGGCAACATCGGAGTCGACGAACCAGAGGATCTGGCCGCTCGCCTCCTTGGAACCGCGATTGCGCGCGGCAGCCGGACCGGCCTGATGGGCCATCTGAATGACCCTTGCCCCAAGATCACGTGCCTGCGCGGCCGTGCCATCGGTCGATCCGTCATCGACAACGATTACCTCTTCGACAGTTCCCTGTCGCTGCAAGGTCAATACCGCGGCAAGGGAACGGTCGAGAAACCGCGTGGCGTTGTAGGCCGGCATGATCACGGAAATGCCCTGTCGATCGGTCAAAGGCTGACCCTTCGAGTGCTACGGGGCCAAACCGCGAGCGCCAGCGTCAAGGGCAGCAGGAAACCCACGCGCGCGCCGTAGCGCGAGGCCGGCTCGGATATCGCCCCGCAGATGAAGGCATTGGCGATGAGACCCAGAAGAACCGTCACAATGAACAGGCGCAGGGACTCCGGTGTTTCCGATCGCCGCAGTACGATCAGGAGGCCAAGCAGCGATCCGAGATAGACAGCGGCGTGAAGGGACGAAACCCAACTGATCCAGCCCCTGCTCGGGCCAAGCAATCTCCCATCGGCATGGTCCGGCGTCAGATAGGTCGGACGGGAAAAAATCGAACCGACCATGTCAGGCGTCGGGATGGTCATATCGACGCTTACCAGATGCAACTGGTCGATGGTGTTGGCAACCAGCGCCCCGGTAACGGCAAGAGGCGCGGACAGGAACGTTCGCAGGCCGAACTCCAGTTGCTCTGCGGCCACCTTGGCACGGATGTCCGGCGACAGAAGTGCATATGAACCGTCATTCGGGTCGGACGAAAACAGGATGACCGGTGCGTCGAAGCGGTAGCTTCGATCTCCCGGTCGCTCGAGCTGCTCATAAAGCGCACAGGTCGCCAATGCCGGATCGGGACAATGAGCGGCAAGATAGTCGCGGCCCGGACCGTCCTCGACCAGGCGGGCCGTCAGGAAGGGCAGATAGATGACCTGAGAATGGCGGATGGCATTGACCGCGCTGGAAAAGATGAACCGTTCGGCCAAACCACCGCCCACAAGAAGCGCACAGAGCGCAGCGATCTTCCAGCGATGACCCACCGCAGCTGGGGCCATGAGTACGCAGAGTGGGATCATCACCACCGCGATCATAAGATGGGACGGATGCGCCAGAATTGCGGCGATCGCGACGGCAATCGAGAGGACAATCTCGCTCGCACGCAATTGCCTGAGGAACGCCGTCAGCAGCGCGAGCATCAGGATCAGGACCGGTGCCAGCAAATCAGGCATCAGGAACGCGACATAGAACGGAAGTGATCCAAGCGCACCTGCCACCGTCAGACTTGCCGCGACCTCTGCCGGACGCCCCTCCAACCCGATGCCGCGGACCGCAACCTTCGCGACGATCCAGACCGCAAGCCAGAAGATCGCGAGATTCGCGGCCACGGCGAAGTCCACATTCCCAAGCCATGCGAAAAGGGCGAGCACCGCCGCATAAACTGCCGATCGGCTGCCGACCGTCGTGTTGTCCGCGGGAGCATCATGGGTCGAAGCGACAGTCGCCGTCGTCGAAGATTCACTTGCAGGAGCAATCTCCGCGCCCGTTTCAACCGAAGTGGCGACAAGATCGGCTCCGAACAGGGACAACACCTGTTTGCCTGCCTCCAGATAGCCTTCGGTGTCGTAATAGAACGTTGCCCGGCCGTTGAAGCCATAGACTGAAATCGCGCAGATCAGAGCGACTGCGACCGCCAATATCGTACGCCAGGATACCGCACTTTGGGCCGGGACACGCGTCTGGCTTACCGTTCGTGCCTTCATGCCGCAAGCGTCGTCTTCTGCCGCTGGTCCGTGGTGAACTCCTCATGGTAGGAGCGCTCGACATTCACCTGCCACAGGTCGTGGCTTTCGCCCATCAGGTTGCGTGCCGCCAACATGGCGGTCAGCATCGAATGGTCTTGGTTGTTGTAGCGGTGCAACCCGTTACGTCCGACCGTCTGCAAATTGTGGAACTTGTCCAGCCAGCCTCGGATCACGTCCAGCGCCGTCATGTAATCGGCATCGTAGACCGGGTACGCCTTCGGTTCACGAATGACGCAACCATCGATCACCGAGTCAGCGGGCGCGAGGCCGATCGCCTCGAGTTCCTTTGCGGCCTTGCGGACCAGATCCTCATCCGGCTCTGCCCACATCGCATCCGTCACGTTCAGGAAATACTCCATCCCAATCGCGGCATGGTCCGGACGCGCCAACATCTCGGGCGACCATGCCCCGAAGTTCTGGATACGACCGACAGTGACCTCGTCTGAATGGACATAGATCCAGTTGTCGGGAAAGGGCGCTGCGCGATCCAGAATCAGCACTACGATCAGGAAATCCCGATACTTGAGTTGCCGCGCCGCAGCGAGAACTTCCGGGGGCGGCGGCGGATCGAGGGATAGCAGAAGATCGCGCAACGCCATTGAATTGATCACTTCATCGACCGGCATCTGGACGATCTCGCGTCCGCCTCGTCCATCGGGCTGGTCGATCTCGAGAGCTGTCACATGGAAACCATCGCGCAACACGTGCCGCACAAACACGCCAGTGCGTACCTCGCCTCCGTCTGCAACAATCCTGTCCCGCATCTTCTCCCACATCATCCCCGGACCCAGGCGGGGATAGCGGAATTCCTCGATCAGGCTGGCGGTGTCATTCGCCCCTGTCAGCGCGTTCCAGACAGCCTTGGTCAGCGACAGGTTGCGGATACGCTGCGCCGCCCAGTCTGCGCGGATCTCGGTGCAGGGAACACCCCAGACCTTCTCGGTATAGGTCTTGAAGAACATCCGGTAGAGCCGGTCACCGAACCGGTTCGTCACCCACTCCTCGAGTGTATCCTCCCGAGAATACGGGAAAATCCGCCAGCGAAGATAGCTGGCCAACACCCGCGAGGTTTCGATGACGCCAAGCTGGCGCAAGGTGTTGGCGATCTTGAGCGGATAGTCGAAGAACCGGCCGCGAAAGAAGATGCGACTCTGCCGCGGACGTGTCAGAAAGTCGTCCCCGCAAATCGTTTCCCAGATGCGCTCGACCTCAGGCACCTTGGTGAAGAAGCGGTGGCCGCCGATGTCGAACCGGAAGCCGGCATGGCTCTCTGTTCGCGCAATTCCGCCCACCAGATCGCGGGCCTCCAGCACGACAGGGTGCAGTGGAAGTCCGATTTCCTGCGCCTGATGCGCGGCCGTAAGTCCTGCGGGACCGCCACCAATGACTGCCAGAACTTTCACTTCGGAACCTTCCAATTCACGGGGCCACTCAACCTTAAAAAGAATTCAGCACGGGCACTGCAACCGAACAAACAATCACGCGCCATAACCCTTCCGTCTTCGCATCAATATTCGGCAGAAGAAGACATTTTCGCCCTTCCGACAACAGACTTTTCCGACGAAGATCGTTTCGAAATCTGGGTATTCACGAATCGTTGCTGCAGTAGCATTGTTCCGTGGAGTTAGATGATCTTCAACTTCTTTGTAACTGGTTGGACGATGATGCAAAAAAGAATTGTTATAACTGGCGGTGCAGGCTTCATCGGTAGCCATCTTTGCGAACGTCTTGTTGATCAGGGAAATGATGTCCTTTGCGTGGACAATTATTTTACCGGCAGACGAAACAATGTCGCAAAATTGTTGGGCAGGCCGAATTTCGAATTGCTACGCCATGATGTGACGCAGCCACTTTTTGTCGAGGCTGACGAGGTCTACAACCTCGCCTGCCCAGCTAGCCCGATCCATTATCAATTCGATCCGGTCAAGACGACAAAGACGTCAGTCATGGGCGCATTGCACATGCTTGGCCTCGCTAAGCGCTGCCGCGCGAAGGTCCTCCAGGCCTCGACATCCGAAGTCTATGGCGACCCGCTGGTCCATCCGCAGGCGGAAGATTACTGGGGCAACGTCAATCCTGTCGGTCCGCGCTCGTGCTACGACGAGGGCAAGCGCTGCGCAGAAGCGCTGTTCTTCGACTATCGTCGACAGCACAATGTCCGCATCAAGGTCGTCAGAATCTTCAATACCTACGGTCCGCGCATGCTGCCGAATGACGGGCGCGTGGTTTCGAATTTCATCCTGCAGGCCCTGCAGAATGAGCCGATCACAATCTACGGAGGTGGATTGCAGACTCGCTCCTTCTGCTACGTAGACGACCTCGTCACAGGACTTATGGGGATGATGGCGACGCCAGACAGCTTTACTGGGCCCATGAACCTCGGAAATCCGGAGGAAATCACAGTTCGCGACCTGGCCGAATTGATCGTTGCCATGACTGGTTCGAAATCTGAGATCGTGAATCTTCCGGCAACTGCAGATGATCCCCGCCAGCGCCGTCCGGACATTAGCCTCGCAAAGGAAACAATTGGCTTCACTCCGACGGTCCGCCTGACTGATGGGCTGGCCAAGACCATCCGATATTTCGAAACTGTCCTTTCGCAGGGAAAGAACGATCGGATTGAAACTTCGGACCCGAGGCGGGGCGATGTCGTTACGCCGATCTTCGTCCGGTCCGGAACCCAGTGAGCCCGGTGAAGGCTTTCGCTGACCACCACGCAGTAACAAAGAAGAACGCGGAGACACGCACATGAAAGTGCTGGTTACCGGAAGCTCTGGGTTGATCGGCCGAGAAGTCGTCGCCCGTCTTGCGACCGACGGCCATACGGTCGTGAAATTCGACATCACGGATGATGGCAGTGATATCCGCGACGCCTCGGCCCTGGCTGCGGCCATGGAGGGCTGTGACGGCGTCATGCATCTGGCGGCGGTGTCACGTGTCGCTTGGGGCGAGGCAGCTCCGGCGCTGTGCGACGACGTCAACATCGCCGGGACACGCGTCCTGCTGGATGTCATGGGCCAGCGGCTCCGCAGGCCGTGGCTGGTGTTTGCAAGTTCGCGCGAAGTATATGGCGACCCGGAAATCGTGCCGGTATCGGAATCTGCGCCGATGCAGCCGGTCAATACCTACGGCCGCTCCAAAGCCGCGGGTGAACGGATGATCGAGGCCGCACGTGCAAACGGACTTTCGGTTTCCATTGTCCGTCTGTCCAACGTCTACGGTACGGTCCACGACCACCCAGATCGAGCGGTCCCTTCGCTTCTGTGGCGTTCATACAAGGGGGAGGAGTTGCGCCTGTCGGGCGTGAACGCCTTCTTCGATTTCGTCCATGTTGACGATACCGCACGCGGCCTCGTGATGGCAGCCAAGCTGCTCGCAGACGGCACCGAGCAGCTTCCGACCGTGCATCTGGCGACGGGTGTGGCGACTTCGCTGGGCGAGCTTGCCCGCCTGTCACTCGAAGTCGCGATGTCGCGGTCTTCTGTCACAGTTCTTCCTGCGCGCAGCTTCGATGTCAAAGGGTTCTGCGGCAATCCGGCCCGCGCCGCCGAGGTGCTTGGCTGGCAGGCCGAAATACGCCTGATGGATGGGTTGCGTCGCTACCTTGAGATCCTCAAGAAACGAGGACGTCCGCTCGATCCGGTCGACATGCCCGCCCTCTCGCAATCCGCAGCGTGATAGACTTTGTGAGTGCAGCGCCATCGCTTGGTGCTGTCCGGTTTCGAATAGACATGTGAGCGGACAAGTATGTGGGATCGCGAGCGGCTCAAGCCGCCTTATGTGATGCTTGACCAGGAGATAACGGATCCGGTCGCAGCCATAGAAATGGCGCCCGAGGTTAACGGCGCGCATATGATCGTGCGTTATCGGGGCCATCCGGTCAGCCGCATCTGGCTTCCCCGCTACGAATACAGTGGTTCTATACCCATATCGGTTGTCGAGGACCGAATCCACAAACAGGCCGGTCAGGCGATTGACCAGATGAAGGTCCGGCTTGCCCTGGAGAACCGCACCCGCCCTGCGCGAACTCCTGATCTGACCGTCGTTGTCTGTACACGCAACCGCGCAGATCTCTTGCGTCGTTGTCTCGGCTCGCTCATTGCCATGCGCGATGCACGGCTGGATCATGGGCCGGCGGTCGATCTTCTGGTGGTCGACAACGCCCCGCCAGATGACAGCACCCGCAACGCGGTCGCGGAATTCCCCGGCGTGCGCTACGCGGTGGAGCCAGTTCCCGGCCTCGATTTTGGCCGCAACCGCGCCATCGCCAGCACCAACCGCGCCTGGCTTGCCTATGTCGACGACGATGCCGTTGTCGATCGCTACTGGCTTGACCGGCTTGCTGAAGAAATCGAACGCTGCCCCGATGCCGGCTGTTTCACCGGTCCGATCCTGCCGATGATGCTGGAAACCGAGGCGCAGCTGCGTTTCGAATGGGCGGGCGGGTTCGGCAAGGGGTTCTTCTGGAAGCGCTACGCCAGCAGGAAATGGGGTGATGCGATCTATCCCGCCGGATCGGGCATGTTCGGCACGGGTGCCTGCATGGTCTATTCTACCGCCGTGCTGCGCGAACTCGGACTATTCGATGAAGCGCTCGATACCGGCCCGCCGCTTCCCGGAGGCGGCGACATCGACATGTTCTACCGGGTCGTTCGGTCAGGTAGGCCGCTGGTTTACGCGGGGGGGATCCTGGTTCATCACGAGCATCGCCGCGATATCCCCGGTCTTCGCAAGCAATATGGCAGTTGGGGCGCTGGCCTGATGGCCCTGTGGACCAAGAACTGGGCGCAGGATCCTTCCATGCGGCCGCAGCACAAACGGCTGCTCAGATGGTATGCCGGCCATCTTGTCCGGCAGATGCTAAGGTCGCTTCGCGGTCGGGGAGGCTATTTTCCGTCCTTCGTCTGGGCAGAAATGATTGGTGCGGTAAAGGGTTACTTCGGCGAATACGGACGGTCGCAGAAGCGGATTGCAGAACGCAAGGCAAAGGTGCTGCAATGAGTGTCGCGCCTTGGTACATCGTTCACATCGAACTGACCGATCCCCCCTCTGAGGTTACGCCCCCCCCATCGGCCAATGCGATATTTGCCGTCTATCGATATAGGGGCGCGGTGATCGGGTATGATCGATTTCTGCCCGAGGAGATGCCGCTCAAGGGGGCGGAGGTCGCTCCTCGCGCCGCCGGTACACTTGCGTACTTCGCGAAGCAATGGCTGCAGCTTTCCCCGGGCATGGAAATGCCGGCCTGGACCCCGCGGGCCGACGCCGCCTATTGGTTCCCGTTGCGCGAACTTCCCGAGGACGCGCTTGCAAGGCTAGATGCGGCACTCGATCATCGCCGAAGCCGCCCTGCGCCAGTTACGGGAACGGTGGCCATTTGCACCAGACACCGCCCGCAGCAACTGGCCGAATGCCTCGCATCGATCGCTGCCGAATGCGACGGCTCTCGCGAAGTCATCGTCGTGGACAATGGCCCGGATGCGGAAACCGAGGCTGTCGTCCGCCGATATCCCCACGTCCGCTACGTCTCCGAGACGGTGCCGGGGCTCAGCCGCGCGCGCAATGCCGCAATCCGCGAGGCGCGGGGCGATGTCGTCATCTTCGTCGATGATGACGTGCGGCCCGAACCCGGATGGGTGGAACCGATCCTGCGCGCGTTTTCAGACCCCTCGGTTGGGGTCGTTTGCGGACTGGTCCTGCCGCTTGCGCTGGATACGCAGTCGCAGATTTCGTTCCAGTTCGATCTGGGCTTCGGCGGCATGGGCTTTGTACCGCTGCGCTTCGGTCAAGACTTCGTTCGCGGCGGCTGGAGAGGCGTTCCCGTCTGGACCATCGGTGCTGGTGCCAATATGGCGGTGCGCCGGTCAGCCAGTGACGCCATCGGCGGGTTCAACGAGGCCGTAGGGCCGGGTCGCTCGGTCGGCGGAAGCGAGGATTCCGAATTCTGGCATCGGTTGCTATTTGCCGGGCATTCGATCGTCTATGAGCCTCTGTCTGTCGTGCGCCATGACCACCGTCGAGATCAAGACGCGATGAGCAAGCAGGCCTACGGCTATAGCGCCGGGCATTTGGTGGCACTGTTCGCGCAATTCGGCGAAAACCGCGACTGGGGCGACCTATTTCGCGCATTCATCACAATCCCGGCTTGGCACATCAAACGCATCATGAAGCAGCCATATCTGAAGCTGAGGGGAAGGGCCGACCCACAACTTTGGGACTGGGTCAGGGGCTATTTCAAGGGGCTCACGGCAATCCGCCTTGCATTCAGTTCGCCGGGGGCGCTAAGCGCAAAGGGCAAGAATCCAAATAGCAGCGGGAGGAACGGATGATCCCGCACAATCAAGGGCTGCTCGGATGAGCATGCCATCGTCCCGCGATCTGATGCATCTGCGCGACGTGATCCGTGTCCTGGTGTGGCGCGACCAGCGCGGGCGCTACACCACGACGCTGATGGGCGTGGTCTGGGCAGTCGCAGCCCCGGTGCTGTTCCTGATGACCTTCTATTTCCTGTTCACCTTCGTGATGCCCCTGGCGATACCGAACTATGCCTCGCATGTCTTCGTGGCGCTCGTGGCCTGGACATGGTTCCAGGCAACCGTTTCTGAAAGCGTGGAATGCATCGTAGGCAATCAGAGCCTCATCAGTCAGCCGCGCTTTCCTGTGGCAGCCCTGCCGGTTGCTTCGGCCATGTCGAACCTGCTGACCCTATGCCTGACTCTGCCGGTGCTGCTTCTGGTCCTGCTGGCTGAGGGATCGCAAGCCGGGCTTTCCTTGGTGACGCTGCCGATCATCATGCTGTGCCAGCTCGTGGTCATTCTTGCCATCGCCTTTCTGGTCGCCGCGCTGAACGTACGGTTCCGCGATCTTGGCTATATTGTGCCGATCCTGCTGCAGCTTTTCATGTTTGCCACGCCAATCTTCTACGATTACGCGGCCGTCCCCGATCGCGCGCGCGCCGTACTCGCGGTCAACCCCCTTGTCACTCTGGTCGAATCCTATCGGACGGTGCTTATCCAGGGCGGCTGGCCTGACTGGACGCCCCTTGTGCTGGTGTTCCTGGGCGGATCGGTCGCGCTGGCGCTGACCTGGCGGTATTTCCGGGCAGCCAGTGCCGACTTCCTTGAGGAGGTCTGAGATGGGGCCCGCGCTTCACGTCGCGGATCTTGGCAAGGCGTTTCGCCACCGCACCGGACAGGAGCCTCGATCGTTCCGCCGGTGGGTCGAGAACGGATTTGGCAGGACGACGACGAGCGAGCGGTTCTGGGCGCTTCGCCACGTTTCCTTCGACGTTGCGCCTGGCGAGATGCTGGGGGTCATCGGTCGGAACGGGGCTGGCAAGTCGACATTGCTGCGGCTGATGGGGGGGGTCATGCGCCCCGACGAGGGGCGCATCGAAACCTCGGCACCCGTCAACGGGCTTCTCGAACTGAATACAGGAATGCATCCCGACCTGACCGGTCGAGAGAACATCATCGTCAACGGCGTGCTGGCCGGACTTCTGCGCAAGGAAGTGGAAGAACGCGTCGACAGGATCATCGATTTCGCTGAACTGGCCAATTTCATCGACGACCCTGTCCGCACCTATTCCAGCGGTATGCGCCTCCGGCTAGGCTTTGCCGTTGCCGTTCACGTCGATCCGAAGATCCTGCTGATCGACGAGGTTCTGGCGGTGGGCGATCTGGCGTTCCAGCAGAAATGCCTGGCTCGGATCGAAGAATTCCGAGCGCGTGGTTGTGCCATCGTACTGATCTCACACGAGCTTGAACAAGTCGCAACCCGGTGTGACCGGGCGATCTGGCTTGCCCACGGCGAATTGCGCGGCAGCGGCGACGCGCCCACTACGGTCGAGGCCTACATCGGATCGATGCGGGCAGAAACGCTGCAACGCACCCCGGACCCAGCAGAAGCGGTTTCAGAAGATGCTGGCCGCTATGGAGCGCGAGAGATCTATGTCTCCGCCATTGAGGTCATCGATCGGCATGGCCTGCCGGCGACAGGGATCGGCGCGGGAGAGCCGGTGACATTCCGCCTTACGGTCAATCCGCAAGAGGAGAAACAGGCCTGGCATGTCTCTGTCGCCGTCGCCCGAGAGGATGGTACGGTACTGCTCGACCTGAACTCCGGTGCCGACGGCATTGTGCTTCCGCCCCTGACGCGCGAATGCCGGATTGACCTGCAAGTTGAGCGTCTTGATCTGTTGCCAGGCGACTATCGGATCGACGTCGGGCTTTGGCAGTACGACTGGGACTATGCCTATGACTATTTTCCGTCAGCCGCTCATCTGACCGTCGCCGGCGAACGCGGAAGGCAGGGCATTCTCCATATTCCGCACCATTGGCGGATTGATCAGGAAGCGGCCCCGACCGGAGAAAGGAACGAATAGGGCTGGCCGCCATCGGGCTCCGTCAGGTCCGCCAGCGCGACCGGCCCGTTGCCGCTGTGAAGCGCGGCCTTGAGCTTCTGCCAATGCAGAGATCTGAGCTCCCGCGACCGGAACCAAAGTGGATTGAGAAGGTAGGACTCCGTCAGCAGACGGGCCGCCAGTTTGACTTCTCCCTTGCGCAGTACCGCTGGAAGAAGCCACCCGTTCAGGGTCGTGCGGGCATCGCGGAATGCGCCTTCGGAGGCGGTTGGGCCGGTCTTGCGGATGTCGGCCAGCACGGTCCTGACGGCGCGCAATTGTCGCACAGGGTCCGACTGCGACATGCTCTCGGGCAGAAGCCGATAACCGACCAGCGGCTCGGGCACCAGCACCGGAGGTGCGACAGCGGCAAGCTGCAGGCACAGCTTCCAGTCTTCGGCGCCCTGCGCGCCTCGATCGCGCAGGCTCGAGTCGAAGCCGCCGACACTCTCTAGCGCAGTGCGGCGAAACAGAGAGGCGCTGCCGTTGCCAACCGAGTTGACCGCCAGCAAACCTTCGAAATCGTGCCGTGGCGGCGTTGTCCATCCGGGCGTCGACAAGAGGCGGTTCTGGCGGTCGATGCGAAAGGAATAGGCATAGGCAAAGGGAGCTGCCTTATTCGCCAGAAGAGCATCGCGCGTGCGTTTGAGAAAGGCAGGATGCCAAATGTCATCGGCATCAAGAAAGGCCACGAGCGTCGCGCGCGCCTCGGCCAGGCCACGGTTCCGCGCCCCTGCCAGACCGGCATTTGCCTGCCGGACGAGGCGCAGGCGCGGTTCGCCTTCAAAGGCACGAAGGCTATTCTCGAGATCGTCGGTCGAGCCGTCATCGACGATGATCAGTTCGAAATCAGCAAACTGCTGGGCCAGCACGGAGCGGATCGTATCGCCAATCGACCAGGCAGAGTTGTAAGTTGGAACCGCTATCGAAATCTCTGGGTTCGCCATTTGCGGCTCACCTCTTGGCGGCAAGGAGGGAAACGGGCAGGATCACCAAAGGCATGGCATCGATGTCAGTCATTGACGCACACTAGCACAGTCTACCCGCCGCGAAAGACCACAGCCCTGAAGCCAATCTTTACCCGCAAGACCATCTCTAGAAGATCGGCCCGCCGGTTCATCCGCAAGCGGTGGCCGCTTCTGGCCGGCGTGTTGGTCTTGGCATTGGCTCTCGCGGTACCCTTCCTGTTCGGCTCCTCCGAAGAACAATCAGCCGCAGCTTTGTCGCAAGCAAAGGCGAGCATTGCTGCAGGAGATGACGACACGGCTGTATCGCTTCTAGGTACAGCCTTGAGGCTTGACCCGGAGAACCTTGAAGCAAGGCGGACCCTCGCGGCTGCTTTTCTCCGCCAAGGCAAGACCGGTCCGGCCAGATCGCTATTTGACGAACTCGTTACCCGGGACCCCCAGTATCTGGATGGTCTGATTGCCCTCGCAACCATCGCCTACACGACTTACGATTTCTCTGGGGGTCAAACCTACGTGGCGGCCGCGCTGGCGATTTCTCCGGAAGATACAGAGGCGAATGCGATTGCGGTCGCACTGAAGGTCGAAGAGGCAATCCAGACCAAAGACCCTTCCACCCTTGCCGAGGCGGAAAGCAAGGCGCTCGAATTCGCGAGGGAGAATCCCGATAACCTGATGGCGCTACGAGCGGCTGTCCGCGCGACCATGAATGGACAAGATCCTGCATCGGCCATCCCGTTGGTCGATCATGCCATTGAACTGACCAAGGGTCGCTACGACTTCGAGGAGCTTCGGCTGGCTGTGCTGCAGAAGGCCGGCGAAAAAGAAGCTGCGGTCGATCAGATCGAGAGGATGTTTCATGCTTTCCCCGAAAGGTCCGCAATTGGCGACTGGCTGTTCTCGATACTCGACTCACGAGACGACTATGAAGGCGCGAGGCAGGTCCTGTTTGAAGCCGCTCAGCGGGCTGACTTTGGCGAGGAGCCGACTGACAAGCTGCTTGACTACGTCAGACGAAAGGGCCAGCCGGGAGACGTGCTAGCCACGCTGGAGATGATCATTGCTGCGGCTCCCGACCTCAAGACGTCGTCGCGATACGTCCTCGCAGTTGCCGATCTCCAAGCTGACGAAGGCCACCCTGACGCTGCGCTCGAAAGGCTCCAGGCGCTCCTAAACAGCGGTGCCGATGTTCAGACCATCGCCGCAGCCCGGACGATGATGGCCCGCATCTATCTGGCTCAGGGCAAGGCCGCCGAGGCGCAGGATCTTGTCCGCGAGGTCCTGGCGACGGCGCCGGAAACCGTATCGGCCTTGAAATTGCAAGCCCGGATCGAGCTGGACGCGGACAACGCCTCGCAGGCACTCACCGCCCTTCAGAGCGCTCTCGACCAGAGCCCGCGCGACAGCGAGGTCATGTTGCTGCTGGCTGAAGCCTACGAGAAATCAGGTGCTCTGCCGCTGGCGGGTGAACGCTTTGCGCTGGCAGTCGAATACTCCAACCACGGCGTAGACGAGACCTTGCAGGCCGCTGCCTTTCAGGTCCGGATGGGTAGATCCGACAGGGCGATCGAGATGCTGAACCAGGCTCTCCAGGCGAATCCCGATAGCATACCCCTTCGTGCTGCGGCAGCACGCGCCTATGCGAGCCAGTTCGACTGGGTCCATGCACGGCAGATGATCGACGCTTTGACCGCGATCGGCACCCCCGAGGCGCTGGCAGCTGCAGACCAGTCACGCGACGTAGTCATTTCAACACAGACGACGCTTGGACAGACACGCCTTGTCATCGATCGCATTCTGGCAGAGGGGCCGGGGAAGACATCCGACGCGACGCGGGCCGTCGATCGAATGATCGATCAGGGGAAACCGGATACGGCGCTGACCTATCTGCTCGACCCTGCACGCGGCATTGACCCGGCCATGACAACGCTGCGTGCCATGCTGTTCGCGCTGAACGGCAAAACCGATCAGGCCACGGAACAGCTTCGCGCAATCCTGAAAACTGACCCGACCGACGATTTGGCTTTTCTTGCACTTTACGGCCTGCTCGATCGATCTGGTCAGACTGACGCCGCCATCGCCCTTCTGGATGGCGCGCTGTCCCAGCCGGAACCGCCGATTGCCGCACTTCTTCAGGCAGCCGACAACAAGGCCGCCGCTGGTAACGTGAGCGAGGCTATCGCACTGACGAGGACCGCCTATGATCGTGACCCGGGCGACAAGATAACCGCCGCCTTGCTCGCCCGCCGCATCGTCCTTGACCCGAAGGCCACCGCCGATGATCTGCGGGAGGCACGGGATATTGCCGCGCCGCTCCGTTCTCTGGACCGACCCTTGGTGCTGGATACGCTCGGCTGGGTCGAGGTGCGGCTGGGCACGCCCGCCGCCGGCCTGAGCGATCTGCAGACTGCCGGGCGTCTCTTGCCCGACGACCCGACTGTCCGGTTCCATCTGGCGATGGCGCTGTTCGCTCTTGACCGCCAGATCGAGGCGAAAGACGCCTTGAAATCCTATCTTGCAATGACCGGCACAAAGGCCGAGGCGGATGTGGCCGAGGCCAAGGCCATCCTTCAGAAGCTCGAGACAGGTGGTTAGGCCGCCAGGGCATGTCAGCTTCGCGCAGCGCGGTAGGCTCGCCATCCCCCGAAGTCGGTAATTTCCTCCGCGCCATC
This sequence comes from Alitabrizicola rongguiensis, assembly GCF_021491355.1. Taxonomy (GTDB): domain Bacteria; phylum Pseudomonadota; class Alphaproteobacteria; order Rhodobacterales; family Rhodobacteraceae; genus Aliitabrizicola; species Aliitabrizicola rongguiensis. The sequence goes on from NZ_JAKENF010000001.1 coordinate 340,743, forward strand.
AAGTGCATGGGCCTCGCACAGGAAGCCTGAAACCTGCCGCCCGTCTGCCAGCGTGACCTTCCCGATGCCTAGCGGCGACGGGATGCGGGCAACGAACCGCCCGAACACGCCCGCAGGCAGCGCCCAGACTTCAACCTCGATCCCCGGTCCGGCAAAGCCAGGCTCGTGAATGAGGCCAGGCTTTGCCGGGACGGTGCCGGCAAGCGCATAGAGCCGATAATCGGGGGCGCTGCGCGTTGCTTCCAAAAGCATCCCGCCTGCTCCGGTCAGTTCGGGATTGAGCGGCATACCCGTCAGATGGGCGCCGACCACAACAATCGGCAGCATCTCATCGCTAACGGCCACGGGTGGCGGCGGCGGGACTTCGGCCGAGCGGTCTCGGCCCAGGCCACTGGCCGCTGCGCGGTGCAGAGCCGCAGCGAAGGGTGCGAGTGCGTCGTCACTGAAACCCGGCCCGACCAACGTCACCCCCGCAGGCAGCCCGCTTGGACCAAAGCCCGCCGGAACCGCAATCGCCGCGTAGCCGAGAAGGTTCGCAAAGTTCGTGTAGCGCCCGAACTGGCTGTTGCGGGCGATCGGGTCGGCCAGCATCGCCTCGACCGTGCAGGTGGTAGGCGAGGTAGGCAGAAGCAGCATGTCGACCTCGGCCCAGACCGGCGCGACGATCTTGCGCAACTCTTCCAGCCTGTAGCGCCCGCGGAAGGCGTCAACAGCCGTCTTGTCCTTTGCACCCTCGATGATCCGTCGCACGGTCGGATCGAAATCCTCGGCGTGCTCTGCCAGGAAATCCTCGACCGCCGCCAGCCGTTCGGCCACCCAAGGACCGTCATAGAGCAGCGCCGCGACCTCGCGGAACGGGGCATAATCGAAGGGCAGGATCGTCGCACCCAGAGCTTCGGCCCGGGCGATGGCCGCGCCGTACAGCGCCTCGACCTCGGCATTGCCGTAGAACTCGCGCTCGGCACCAGCCAGAATACCGATCCGCGGACGCGAGGGTAGCGGGACCGGCAGGGCGGGCCGCGAGAACGGGTCACCCGCATCCTCACCCTCCATCAGGCGGCGGATTTCCACCCCTTCGGCCACTGTGGCGGCAAAGACCGTCACGACATCGACGCTGCGGCAGGCCGGAACCACGCCGGTATTGGGCACGAGGCCCGGAGTCGGTTTGATGCCGACGAGGTTGTTGAAGGCTGCGGGTACCCTGCCCGATCCCGCCGTGTCAGTCCCGAGCGCGAAGGTGCAAAGGCCAGACGCTACCGCCACCGCCGAGCCGGACGATGACCCCCCTGAAACATAGGCCGGATCAAAGACAGAGCGCGGCGCACCATAGGGCGAACGGGTGCCGTTCAGCCCGGTGGCGAACTGGTCCAGGTTGGTCTTGCCGATGACTATCGCGCCCGCGGCCCGAAGCCGTGCCACGACCGTGGCATCCGCAGAGGGGTGATAGGTATAGGCCGGGCAAGCGGCGGTTGTCGGCAGGCCCGCCGCGTCGATATTGTCCTTGACCGCGAAGGGGATGCCCCAGAGCAGCCGGCCCTGCGGCCCCTCGTCTGTCAGCCGGCGCGCCTCGGCGCGGAGCATCTCATCCGGGGTCGCGGTGATGAATACGGCCGGGTCCGGCAACGCCGCGCGGCGGGCGATGACCTCCTCGATCACCGCAAGCGGTGTGGTTCCGGCGGCATAGGCGGCGCGCAAAGCAGGCAGGGTCAACATCATCGGCAGCATCAGGCGGTCTCCATCACGGCAAGCACATCTCCGGCGCGCACGGTCCGTCCGGGCGCGGCACGCAGGTCGCGGATCCGCCCGGATACAGGCGCCTCGACCATGATTTCCATCTTCATCGACTCGACAATGGCGATGCGATCGCCCGCCGCCACTCGGTCGCCCGGCTCGACCAGCATCTTCCAGACGCTGCCGGGCACCGGGCTTTCGATCCCGGTGCAGCCATGGGGCACCTCGCCCTGATCCGAGGACAGGCTTTCGTCGGCAACGAAGGTGTCAAGCCCGGCCTCCTTCCAGCGCTGACGCTCGGCCTCGAAGGCGGCCTGCTGGCGGGTCTTGAAGGCGGCGATGGCACCTGCTTCGCCCGCGAGGCGTCGGCTCTCATCGGCCCAACTGAGCCGGGTCTCTTCGATCCGGACAGGATATCCGCCATGCGGGAAGGCAGCGCGCGCCTCGGTCAGTTCTGCATGGTCCACCGGGAAGAAACGGATCTGGTCAAAGAAGTCGAGCAGCCAGGGCCCATCCGCAAATGCTGCCGTTCGCCGCCAGGTGTTCCACATCTGGATCGTCCGACCGAACAGCTGATACCCCCCGGGCCCCTCCATCCCGTAGATGCACATATAGGCCCCGCCGATGCCAATGGCATTCTCGGGTGTCCATGTGCGCGCCGGGTTGTACTTCGTCGTCACCAGCCGGTGGCGCGGATCGACTGGTGTCGCGACCGGCGCCCCGAGATAGACATCGCCCAGACCCAGCACCAGATAGCGCGCATCGAAGACGATGCGCTTGACTGCGTCTTCGTCTTCCAAGCCGTTGATCCGGCGGATGAACTCGATGTTCGACGGGCACCACGGCGCATTGGGGCGGACAAGCTCCTGATACTTGCGCATGGCCAGCGCGGCATCGGGATCGTTCCAGGACAGCGGCAGGTGGACGATGCGCGAGGGCACCGACACCTCTTCAGCGGGGGGAAGCTGCTCCTCGACCGCGGCGAGTTCGCGCAAGAGGTCGGCGCGGGCAATCCGGGCCGGGTCGTAGTGGATCTGCAGCGATCGGATGCCGGGCGTCAGGTCGATCACCGGCAATCCGGCCGCCTTCACCGCCTGCATCAGCACATGCACCCGGAGCCGAAGTCCCACGTCCAGCGCCATGTCCCCATATTCGACCAACAGGTTGGCGTCACCCTGCCGGCGATAGACCACCTGCACATCGCCATGACGCTCGCCCAAGATCGGCGAGCCTGCGCGGGCCACCGAAGGGCCGGCCACCGGATCGGTGGTCCTTTCGACCGGGCGGAAGCGCACCCGGTCGCCGGGCCGAAGTTGGCCGATCTTCCACAGATCTTCCTCCGCCACGACCGCCGGGCAGACGAAGCCACCCAGGCTCGGGCCGTCGGGGCCAAGGATGATCGGCATGTCGCCGGTGAAGTCGATCGCCCCGATCGCATAGGCGTTGTCATGCAGGTTCGACGGGTGCAGCCCCGCCTCGCCGCCATCCGGCCGCGCCCAGTCCGGCGCCGGGCCGATCAGGCGGACGCCCGTGCGGGCCGAGTTGAAATGCACCTCGTAGGGGGTGGAGAAAAGCGTGTCGATGTCGCTGGTTCGGAAGAAATCCGGCGCGCCATGCGGGCCATAGACAACAGAGAGATCCCAGTCATGGGTCAGGTCCGCGGGTTCCGGCGGGGTCACGGCGCCCTTTGGGCCGTTTGCCAGATGCAAGACATCGCCGGTCTTGAGCGTTCCGGTCGCGTGGCCGCCGAACTGTCCCAAGGCGAAACAGGCGCGCGAGCCCAGCACCTCGGGCGCAGCAAACCCGCCCGCGATCGCCAGATAGGCGCGCTGCCCCGGCCCGACGATGGCGCCGATCGACAGAACACCACCTGCCGGCACATCGACCATGGGTCCGGCATGGTCCTCGCCATTCAGGGTAAGCCGCATTGCCGCCCCGGCCAGCGCCACCCGCGCCGCAGTCAGGAAACGCAACGTTGGGCCGTTGACGGTCAGCTCCAGCGCGGCGGTGTCGGGTGGGTTGCCGACCAGCCGGTTGGCATTGCGAAAGGACCGCGCATCCATCGGACCAGAGGGAGGCACACCGACATGCCAGAGACCAAGGCGACCCGGAAGTTCCTGAAGGCTCGATTGCGCGCCGGGGGCCAGAACCTCGACCCCCTCGGGCACGAAGGGGAAGCTGCGCAGCGCCGTCGTTGCAACACGGCCCGAGGTGAACAGGTCCGACACCGCAATCGCCCTAAGGTAGCCGAGGTTGGTTTCGATCCCCGACAGACGCGTTTCGGCGAGCGCAGTCTGGAGCGCAGCGATGGCGGCGGCCCGGTCAGGGCCTTGGACAATGACCTTGGCCAGCATCGGATCGTAGAAAGGCGTCACCTCGGTGCCCGTCTCGACCCAGCCATCGACACGGATGCCCGGCGGGAAGGTGACCTCGGTCAGCAGCCCCGCCGCCGGACGGAAACCGGCATGGGGCATTTCGGCATAGATGCGCGCCTCGATGGCCGCCCCAAGCGGCTGCGGCAGTACCGCCGGAATGACCGCCTCGCTCGCCGCCTGCCGGATCATCCATTCCACGAGGTCGATGCCGAAGACGGCCTCGGTCACCGGATGCTCGACTTGAAGCCGGGTGTTGACCTCGAGGAAGTAGAACTCTTCCCGTGCGAGGTCGTAGATGAACTCGACCGTTCCAGCCGAGGCATAGGCGACACTGGCGCAGAGGTCTGTCGCCGCCCGGTGGAGCCTCTTGCGCACATCGTCCGGCAAGCCGGGGGCAGGCGTTTCCTCGATGACCTTCTGGTTGCGGCGCTGGAGCGAGCAGTCCCGCTCGCCAAGCGCCACCACCTTGCCCTGCCCGTCGCCGAAAACCTGCACCTCGACATGACGCGCCTCAGAGACGAAGCGTTCGAGGTAAACCCGCGCATCGCCGAAGCTGGCGCCGGCCATGCGCTGGACCCCGTCGAAGGCCGCGGTCAGCGCCGCGGCATCGTCGCAAAGCTGCATCCCGATCCCGCCGCCGCCCGCCGTGCTTTTCAGCATCACCGGGTAGCCGATGCGGTCTGCCGCGGCCAAGGCCTCCTCCAGCCCGGAAAGGAGCCCCGACCCAGGCAGCAGCGGCACGCCCGCCGCCTGTGCTAGGTCACGCGCCGTGTGCTTCAGCCCGAAGGCCGCAAGATGCTCAGGACGCGGGCCGATGAAGGCGATCCCTTCCGCCGCCAGCCGCTCGGCAAAGCCGATGTTCTCGGACAGGAAGCCGTATCCGGGATGCACCGCCTCGGCCCCGGTCGCCTTGCAGGCGGCCACCACCGCCTCGACGTTCAAATAGCTTTCCGTCGCCGGGGCCGGACCCAGCCGCACCGCCTCGTCGGCCATGCGGACCGCCATCGAGAAGCGGTCTGCATCGGAATGGACTGCGACCGAGGCGATCCCCATCCGCCTCAGCGTGCGGATCACCCGCACCGCGATTTCGCCGCGGTTCGCGACAAGCACCTTGGCAAACATCGGCCTCAGTCCCGGATGATGACGCGGATCGGCGTCGGGTCGAAGCCGTTGCAGGGATTGTTGATCTGCGGGCAGTTCGAGATGACGCAAAGCACGTCCATCTCGGCCTTCAGCTCCACGTGGTCGCCGGGCGCCGAGATGCCGTCGTCGATGGTCATCGCGCCATTCGGGCTGATCGGGACGTTCATGAAGAAGTTGATGTTCGGAACGATGTCCCGCTTGGACATGCCGTGTCGGGCCAGTTCCAGAAGGAAATTCTCGCGGCAGGCGTGGAGGTAGCGGGTCTCATGCCCGAAGCGCACGGTATTGGACTCGCAGGAGCAGCAGCCGGCCGAGGTGTCATGCCGCCCCGAGGTATCGGCGGTGACGGTCAGCATCACGCGCCCCTCGGACGAGACGATCTTCGCCCCGGTCGAGATATAGGCGATGCCATTCGTGCGCATCGTATCCTGGTTCGAGTAGCGCTCGCCGAAGTCATCGGCGTTGTAGAAGATCGTGTCGATCGCCTGCTGGCCAAAGCTGTCCTCGATGCGGATGGTCTGGCCCTTGCGGACAACGCCGGACCAGGGCTTTTCGGCGGGAATCTCGTGGATCTGCATGATGGTCCCCCTCAGCCCCGCGCGTTGTTTTCAAAGCCGCGGATCGCCTCGGCCGTGGCGGTGCGGCAAAGGTCGTCGGCCGGCACCGGCCTTGCCGCAAGGCGGGTCGCGGTGACCGCCGGTTCCGGTCCCGTGGCGGGGTCGAGCGGATGGCGGGTATTGGACAGGGCGATCAGCAGGTCCATCTCGGCGCGCAGTTCTACCCAGTCTTGCCCAGACAGAAGCGCACCGCGCCAGCCGAAGCGGCCCGCCGCATCAACCCGCACCGGGGCGAAGAGCGTCAGCACCGCCGGCAGGTCGCGCCGGTCGAGGCCCAGCTTGCCCGCCGCCAACACCATGTTGTCGCGCTGGTTGCGCGCACGTGGATCAGCAAAGGTCGCGGGCGAAGACCCGCCGGTCAGGGCATCATGCGCGCCGGAACTGTCCTCGGTGATCGACAGCATCACCCGGCCCATGTCGGAAAAGATGACCCGCCCCCTGCGCAGCTCGGTCGTCCACTGGACCTTGACCGTATCGGGCAGGTTCATCCGTTCGGATGGGTCGCGCGCCGCCCAGGCGGCAAGGCCAACGCTCGTGCCGCTGCCGCCAAGGGCCAGCCGCAGCACCTCGCCCGCCGCCAGCCGGGTCGGCCAGTACCAGCCGCCTGGGATCACCTCGGTCTGCAGGACACGCTCCGGATCGGGATCAGGCGCCGGAACCGGGCTGGGGTCCGGCAGGGCCTTCGGCGCAAAGTTCAGGCCGCGGCGCTGGTGTTCTTCGTAGCGGGCGCGGTCGGCGGCAATCTGGTCGGGGCTGCGGGGGGTGTGGAGCATCTGCCTCTCCTGATGTCTACCGGGTCGTCCCGGATGGGGCCGCGAACAGGGCCGGGTCGTCCCGGCCGGGCAGGGTGTCGATCTCGAACATCGTGCGCTGGCCGGCCACGCGCGGCGGCCACAGGACGATGTCCTTGGTGATGGTCGCGCCGTAGCGCTCGAGTTCCTCGGTGCGAGTGCGGGTGCGCTCGAAGGCGATGATCCGGGTCGCCAGGCTGAAGGCCTCGCGCAGGTCATGGGTGACCATGACCACCGTCATCGGCACCTCGTTCCACAGCCGCTTCATCAGCACATGGATATCGGCGCGGATGCCGGGATCGAGCGCACCGAAGGGCTCGTCCAGCAGCAGCACGCGCGGCTGCATCATCAGCGCTTGCGCCAGCGCCAGCCGCTGCTGCATTCCCCCCGACAGTTGCGCGGGGTATTTCGTCTCGGCCCCCTCCAGCCCGACCTCGCCGATCATCGTCCGCGCCTGCTCCTCGATCCGGCGGCGGGTGGCGCCGAACGTCCGACCCAGCCGGCGGCTGGCGCGAAGTTCGGGGCCAAACATGACGTTGCCCAGCACCGTCAGGTGCGGAAAGACCGAGTAGCGCTGATAGACCACACCGCGATCGGGGCCCGGCTCGGGCGGCAGAGGCGCACCGTCGAGCAGGATGCGCCCGCGCGTCGGCTGTTCCTGACCCAGGAGCATCCGCAAGAAGGTGGTCTTGCCGCAGCCCGAGGGACCGACCAGCGCCACGAAGGCGCGCGGCGCGACCTCGAGCGAGATGTTTTCCAGCACGATCTGGTCGCCGTATTCCTTCCAGACCCTTTCGACGGTCAGGGCGGTCATCGCGCACCCTCCAGTTCGGACCAGGGGAAGACGCGGCGGCGGGCAAGGTCGATCAGGCGGTCACCGATCACGGCCAGAAGCGTGATCCAGGCGACATAGGGAAAGATCACGTCCATCGACAGGTAACGCCGGACAAGGAAGATCCGGTAGCCCAAGCCGGAATCGGCCGAGATCGCCTCGGCCGCGATCAGGAACAGGAAGGCCGGCCCCAGTTGCAGGCGCAGGCTGGTCAAGAGGCGCGGCAGCACCTGTGGCAGCACCACACGCAGGCCGATCAGCCAGGTTGAGGCCGACAGCGTCTCGGCCTTGACGATCTGTTCGCGCGGCAGCGCCTGCGCCGACAGCGACAAGTCGCGGATCAGGATCGGCGCCACACCGATCACGATCAGTGCGATCTTCGAGGCCTCGCCCAGACCCATTACGATGAAGAGGATCGGCAGCAGCGCCAGCGGCGGCACCATCGAGACAAAGGCAATGAAGGGCGCGAGCGTCGCCCGCATCACCGGCAAGAGCCCGATCAGCAGGCCGATGACCAGCGCGAGCGCAGTCGAGATGCCAAGCCCTGCGAAGAGACGCCAGAGGCTCGCCGCCGTGTCGGACCAGAGCAGGTAATCCCCAGTGCGCGGATCGGGCTGGAAGGCCATGCGGTTGACGGTATCCGCCAGCGTCGCGAGCGACGGCAAGAGCTTGTCATTCGGGTTGGCCTCCAGCCGGATCGCCGAGCCGATCAGGTAGGCAACGATCAGCAGGGCGAAGGGCAGGCAGTGCAGCACGAGGGTGGCCCCGCGCGACGGCCGCCGGTTGATCCAGCGCATCGGGTCGCTCCGCCGGTCAGAGCGCGCCGTCGGCGGCGAGCTTCATGTAGGTGTCGCTGAAGCGCAGCTTCACATTGCCCGTGTCACCCAGCACCGCGCCACCCGGCAGTTCGATCCCGATCACGTCAGCCGAAGGCGCGCCGGACCCGAGCAGGCCCTTGTCGAACAGGAAGCCCCGCACATGGTCCATCGTCTTGGACAGATCCGGCGAGGTCACGAAACCCACCGCATCCGCCGGCTTGGCGAACAGCTTGGTCGCTGCCAGCTGATCCTCGAAACCCGCCTGATCGGTGCCAGAGGCCGCGCCCATCGCCGCCCGCGCTGCAGCGCCTTCGGGCGTGTCAGAGGCCATCACGGTGACGGTGTCATACCAGATGCCCGCCAGCGCCTTGCCGAAGTCGGGGTTGTCGGCCAGCACCTGCGTGTTTGCGACCATCAGGTCGATGATCTCGCCCGGGATCTGGCTGCTGTCGAAGACCTTGGTCGCGCCCGGCAACTTGACGATTTCGGAGACCATCGGGTTCCACGTCACCATCGCGGTCACGTCCGGCGTCTGAAAGGCGCCGACCATGTCGGGATCAGCGGTGTTGACCACTTTCACGTCCTGCTCGGACATGCCGACGCTGTCGAGCGCCCGCGCCAGCAGGTAATGCGAGACCGAGAACTCCACGAGGTTCACGTTGCGGCCCTTGATGTCGGCCAGCGTCGCGCCGTCCTTCAGGATCACAGCGTCATTGCCTGCAGAGAAATCGCCGACGATCACCGCCGTCGTATCCACGCCCCCGGCCGAGGGGATGGAAAGCGCGTCCATGTTGGTGACGGTCACCGCGTCATAGGCACCGGCGGTGTACTGGTTGATCGATTCCACATAGTCGTTGAACTGGGTCACCTCGATGGTGATGCCATACTTGTCGGCCCATTTCTTGACGATCCCGGTATCGGCGGCATAGCCCCAGGGCATCCAGCCGACATAGATCGACCAGGCGACCTTGAAATCCTTCTTCGGTTCGGCAAGGCCGGGTCCGGCCACGGCCAGAACGGCCAAAGCGGTCAGCGTGGCAAGCGCGGTTCGACGGCACATCGTCATTCTGGTGTCCCTTTCGGCGTTGAAAAGGGATTGTCGGAACCATCGCGCCGCCAATCCCTTGGCTTTACGAGGTCTCCCGGGTTTTTATCCCGCCGTGCGCCAGGCAGGGATTTCTCCCCCTGCCGGTGGCAGCTCTCGGACCAGACGCGCCTTGCGGTGCCGGAACCCTAGCCGCCAACTCATGCCTTCCTTGATTCCGCCGACGGGGCCGCGAGCCAAGATTTTGGCGCCCCAATCTGCGCCCGAAGCCGGTCTTGCCGGATCTCGCGCCGCTTTCTCCGTCCGCCGCCCATTTCTTGGGCTTGGTGCGACCGGAGCCTGGCTTGCCTCCGGTCACGGATCCTCTCCGACGAATTCCACGGGGCGCTCCCACTGAATCAGCACGACACAACCCGGAGTGGACCATACGGAATGGATGCTGCCCTCGGGGTTGACGATCAATGCTCCGGTCCCATAGTCGCCGTGTTCGTCGCTTTGCGCCCCTTCCAGTACGAGGATGGTCTCCAGTCCGGTATGGCGATGGCGCGGGACCGAGGCGCCGGGGGCGTAGCGCAGCAGCGCGACCGAGGGAAAGCCATCGCAAAGCGGGCAGATCTCGACCCCCTGCCGGAAGGGCTGGAATGGCAGCGCCGCCCAGCCGCCGGAAGCGAGGCCCGGAAACGACAGGGGTTCAATCATCGAGCGCATCCACGATTTCAGCCGTCGTCGCCGTCCAGCCGACGATCGCCCCCTGCGCGCGGATCATCTGCAGGGCGGCTTCCTTGAATTCGGGGAAATAGCTTTCGGTCGCGTCCTCGGCGAGCAGGCAGTCAAAACCCCGGTCATTGGCCTCGCGCATCGTGGTCTGCACGCAGACCTCGGTCGTGACGCCGGCAAAGACCAGCGTTCGGATGCCGAGCCTTGCCAGATGATCGCCAAGCGGGGTGGCGTAGAAGGCGCCCTTCCCCGGCTTGTCGATCACGATCTCGCCCGCCGCCGGCAGCAGTTGCGGCACGATCTCGGCCCCCGGTTCGCCCGCGATCAGGATGCGTCCCATCGGGCCCGGATCGCCGATCCGGAGCGAAGGCTTGCCCCGCTCGCGCTTGGCCGGTGGACAGTCCGACAGATCGGGGCGATGGCATTCGCGGGTATGGATCACCGGCAGGCCAGCTGCGCGGAACCCTTCGATCAGGGCGGCCACGGTCGGGATGATGGCGGCCAGCACCGAGACGTCATTGCCTAGGGCCGCACCGAATCCTCCCGGCTCGATGAAGTCGCGCTGCATGTCGATGACGATCAGCGCCGTCGTGGCCGGATCGAAGCGAAGGGGAAAGGGCCTGGCGGCCACGATCTCGGCCATCAGGCATGTCCCCCCATGTGATGGCCGATGGTCCCGATGTCCGCCTGCGCCGCATCTACGGCATAGGCGATGCGCCCCTCAGACATGACCAGAACACGGTCCGACAGCTCGAGGATCTCGTCCAGGTCCTCGCTCATCAGCAGCACCGCCGCACCCCGGTTGCGCGCTGCGACGATGCGGGCGCGGATTTCGGCCACCGCCGAGAAATCGAGGCCGAAGCACGGGTTCGAGATCACCAACAGGTCAACGTCACCCGTCAGTTCCCGCGCCAGAACGGCGCGCTGCACGTTCCCGCCCGAGAGAGCGGCGATCGGCGCATCGACTGAGGTCGTCTTGACCTTGAAGTCGCGCACCAGCTCGTTGGCCCGCGCCCGGATCTCGCGCCCCTTCAACCAGAAACGCGTGCCCTTTCCGTCCTGGTCGAAGCTGCGGAAGCCGATGTTTTCGGCCACGCTCATCTTTGGCGCGCAGGCGTTGCGGAGCGGCTCTTCGGGCAGGTAGCGAACGGCGCGGATGCGGGCCTCGGCCCGGCTGGCGCTGTAGGGTGCGCCCTTGACCCTGATTGTTCCCGCCTCCAGCCCACGCTGGCCTGTCAGGATCTCCATCAGTTCCATCTGACCGTTGCCCGAGATGCTGCAACACCGACGATCTCGCCTGCGCGAACAGTCAGCCCCTCGATCGATATCTCCTTCAGGCCAGAACGGTCACGCGTGCGGACGCCGTCCACTTCCAGGACCGGCGCTCCTGCCATGCCCGCCCGCGCCATTGCGGCAACGGGCGCATCGGACCCGATCATCATGTTCGCCATATCGGCATGGCTCAGATCAGCCACCCTGCCCTGCCCCACGAGCCGACCGCGCCGCAGGACCGAGACATCGTCGGCAAAGGCCGTCACCTCGCGAAACTTGTGGCTGATCATCAGGACCGAGATCTCGCCCTTTTCGCACAGGCCACGGACATGACCGAGAACCTCGTCCGCCTCGTCGGGCGTCAGGACCGAAGTCGGCTCGTCGAGGATGAGGAAGCGGCGGCCGAGATAGAGCTGCTTCAGGATCTCGAGCTTCTGCTTCTCGCCCGCTGCCAGCGCCCGGACCGGCTGGTCCAGCGGCACGGCGAAGGGCATCCGCTCCATGAACTCGGTCAGCGCCGCATGTTCTTTCCGCCAGTCGATAATGGCGGGGGTGTCATCGCGGCTGATGACGAGGTTCTCTGCGGCGGTCAGCGAGGGGACCAGCGTGAAATGCTGGTAGACCATGCCGAGGCCAAGCGCATGGGCTGCCCGCGGATCGGGCACCTTCGCCTCGCGTCCTCCGACCATCATCTGCCCCGTGGTCGCGTGGTAGAAGCCCATCATACATTTCACGAGCGTGGATTTGCCCGCGCCGTTCTCGCCCAGAAGCGCATGGAACGTGCCGGGTGGCACAGTGATCGATACGTCATCGAGGGCCGTGAACCCCCCGAAGCGCATGGTCATGCCAAGGGTTCTGACCTCGAGCGCGCCTTCGGGCAGCTTTTCCTCGCCGATCACCATCATGGTCATGGCAGGGCCTCCAGCAGGGTCTTGCTGTCGGCCACCGCGCCGAAGACGCCGCCCTGCATCGTCACCATCTTCAGCGCCGCCTCATGGTTGCCGCGGTCCGTGGCACCGCAGCAATCCGACAGGACCAGACATTCGAAGCCGCGGTCATTCGCTTCGCGCATGGTGGTCGAGACGCAGACATCGGTGGTGATGCCGGTGATGATGAGGTTGTCGATGCCCTTGGTGCGCAACATCAGTTCCAGGTCGGTTGCGCAGAAGCTGCCCTTGCCGGGCTTGTCGATGATCGGCTCACCCGGCAGGGGGTAAAGCTCTTCGATGATGTCCCAGCCCGGCTCACCCCGGATCAGGATGCGTCCACACGGCCCGACCTCACCGATGCCTGCCCCGATCTGCTGCGACCGCCAGCGCTTGTTTGGCGGAAGGTCGGACAAGTCGGGCCGGTGCCCCTCGCGGGTGTGGATGATGTGATAGCCATTGGCGCGCATCGCGCCCAGCACCGCCTTGATCGGTTCAATCGGCGCGCGCGTCAGCGACAGGTCATAGCCCATCTTGTCGACATAGCCGCCCGGCCCGCAGAAGTCGGTCTGCATGTCGATGATGACCAGCGCCGTGTTGTCGGGGCGAAGCTCGCCGTTCCAGGGCCAGGCATATGGGGTTGAGGCGATGGTGGTCATCGGCGGCTCCGTCACTTTGTCAGGCTGAGTTCACCGGGCGCGCCGGTCATGGCGCGGCTGGGCGAGGAAATCGCGATCATCACGCCAAGCGTCAGGACGTAGGGCGCGGCGTAGAAGAGGTAGTAGCCGGAAGAGACACCAACCGATTGCAGCGCCGGGCCAAGTGCCCCCGCCCCGCCGAACAGAAGTGCCGCGAAGAAACAGGCGATCGGGTTCCAGCGGGCAAAGATCACCAGCGCCACGGCCATCAGGCCCTGACCAGAGGAGATGCCCTCGTTCCAGCTACCCGGATAGTAAAGTGATAGGTAAGCGCCGCCGACCCCGGCCATCGCCCCCCCTGCCCCTGTCGCCAACGTGCGGATGATCGCGGGCCGCAACCCCATGGCGCGGGCGGCGTCAGTGCTGTCGCCGACCACGCGCAGGATCAAGCCGATGCGGGTCGATCGCAGCATCCACCAGAAGAACACCGACAGCGCCGCTCCGATCAGGAACAGCACATTGACGTTCAGCGCCGCTTCCAGTTGCGGCAGGCCCGACCAGCCGCCAAAGGGGATGGACGGTAGGTCGGGCGCAACCGGCTGGATGAAGGGTTTGCCGAAGTAGAAGGCAAGCCCCATCCCCAGCAACATCATCGCGATGCCGATCGCGATGTCGTTCACCTTGGGAAGCGAGCAGATCAGGCCATGGACCAGTCCGAAGACCGCCCCCGCCAGCGCGGCAACCGCGACACCTGCCCAAGCGGAACCGGTAAGACAGGCAACCGCGTAGCCGGACATCGCTCCGAAGACGAGCGTGCCCTCGAGGCCAAGATTGATGCGGCCAGAGCGTTCGGTCAGCACCTCGCCGAGGCTCACGAACAGGAAGGGCGTCGAGACGCGGATCGCCCCGCCGAGGATTGCGATGGGGATGGCCCAGAGGCCAATATCGTTGTCCATCATGTCCTCCAGCGTTCCGGGGTGAAGATCTTGAACCGTCCGTAGAGCGCATCGCTGAGCAGGATCGCGACGAAGACGAACCCCTGCAGCACCAGGACGGTCGCGTCGGGCAGGTCCATCCGCCGTTGGATCAGGCCCGACGAAGCCTCGAACCCGGCCAGAAGGCAGGCGACGGGGATGATCGCAAGCGGGTTGTGACGCGCAAGGAAAGCAATGAGGATACCGGTGAAACCATATCCGGCCGCGAGCGAGGCATTGGCAGAGCCAAGCACAGCCGAGGTCTCGAAGAAACCGGCGAGGCCGGCAAAGGCACCCCCGAGCGCGGTAAATCCAAGGATCAGCCGGCCCACAGGCAGGCCCTGCACCTGCGCTGCGCGCACGTTGCCGCCGGCGATCCGGGCGGCGAAGCCCCAGGTCGTACGGTCGATCAGCGCCCAGGACAGGATACAGCACAGGATGCCCACCGGCAGGCCCCAGTGCAGCTCCGCCCCGGGGATGTTGCCGACGCGAAGTGCATCGGGCAGCGGCGCGGTAGACGGTTTGTTCAGGCTCGCCGGGTCGCGCAGAGGTCCTTCGACGATATGATTCATCAGGGCGATGGCGATGTAGGACATCAACAGGCTGGCAATCGTCTCGTTCACGCCGCGGTAGTGCCGCAACGCCCCGACGGTGCCGATCCAAAGTCCTCCGACGAGCGCCGCGGCCAGGGCCATCAGCGGCAGGCCGACCCAGGACGACGCGCCGCTCAGCACAACCCCAAGCGCCCCGGCCGCCACGCCGCCCAGAACGATCGCCCCCTCGCCACCAATGACCACGAGGCCCAGCCTTGCGGGCAGCGCGACGCAAAGGGCGGCAAACAGGAGCGGGGCAGCCCGCGAAAGCGTGTTCTGCCAAGAAAACCAGCTGCCGAAGCCCGCCTTGTAGACCAGGCCATAGAACTCGGCCGGGGATTTTCCCTGCGTCATCAGGAAGAAGCCGAAGATCGCGAGCCCGGCCAGAAGCGCGCCGACCGGAAGCACGACGGCCTCGGACTTGCGGGCGAGAGCGGCGCGCCATCCTTCCCCCGCCCCTGCCCTGGCTCCGGCCTGAACCATGGCTGTCACATCGGCCATGTGCCGCCCTCCGCAGACGTTACGAGGTGGAGCCGAGGACACCCTCGACGAGGTAGTCCATGCTTTCAAGCTTGACGTCCGTCTCGACGAAGGCTTCGCCCTCTGCCGCGATGACGTTGCCCTTGTTGTCCTTCAGCGGGCCCTTGATGACGGCAAAGCCACCCTTGAGGATCTCGGCCTGCTTCGCCTCGAAATCGGCCTTTGCCTCGGGGGTCACGGCAGGCCCGAGCGGCGACATCTTGATGAAGCCTTCGGCGAGCCCGCCACGGACGAAGTTCGGGATCGGCTCGCCCGCCATCGTCGCAGTAATCATGTCGGTATAGACCTTGGACCAGTTCCACTCGGCCCCGGTCAGATACTTGTCGGGCGCGAGCGAGGACTGGTTGGCATGGTAGCCGCAGACATAGGCGCCACGACCGGCCGCTGTCTCGATCACAACCTTGGGGCTGTCCACGTGGCAGGTGATGACATCACACCCCGCGTCGCACAGTGCGTTCGTCGCCTCGGCCTCCTTCACGGCCAGCGACCATTCGCCGGTGAAGATCACCTGGCAGGTGATGGTCGGATCGACCGAGCGCGCGCCCAGAAGGAAAGAGTTGACGTTCAGCAAGACCTGCGGAATCGGCTTGGCCGCAACGAACCCGATCTTCTTGGTCTTGGTCATGTGCCCGGCAACGACGCCGTTCAGGTACTGACCCATGCCGATATAGCCGAAATAGCTGCCGACATTCGTCGGATGCTTGTCGGCCTGCCACATCCCGCCCGCATGCTCAAAGCGGACATCGGGATATTTCGCCGCCATCTCGAGGATATGGGGATCGAAATAGCCGAAAGAGGTCGGGAACAGGAGCGTGGCCCCGTCGAAGTTGATCATCGACTCCATCGTCTTCTGGACGTCGATGGTTTCGGGGACGTTTTCTTCTTCCACCACCGTCACGCCGGGAATGGATTTCAGCGCCGCAGCGCCCTCGGCATGGGCCTGGTTGTAGCCATAGTCATCCTTGGGTCCCACATAGATGAACCCGACTGTCAGCTTGTCGAGGGCCTCGGCACGGGCCATGCGGGGCAGTCCCAAAAACGCGGCAGACCCGGCAAGCGCCGTCCCCATCAGAAAGTGGCGGCGCGAAAGAGAGGAAGTGGACATCAGCGGTTCTCCATCCTGGCGGGCCGCGTCTAGGACGTGAGGGGAGGAGGAAGGCAGCCCGAACAAAGATGACGATGAGCAATCAGAGTGCTGCTGTCTCCTGCTGATTTCGCACTGGATCGCTGCAAGACCTGCAGCACTTATCATGCCGGAGAAAATCCGCCCCCGCAGCCATCGGCATGGTCAGGCCCAGACGACCAAGAAGTGACGGCTCAAGAGAGATCAGCTGTAGCGCTCGGTCATGGCTCGCGCGATCTGATCGGCGAACTTCGCGGCAGCGACCGGAAGGCTTCGTCCGCGCAACTGGCCAAGCAGAAGCTGCCCGGGCGCGGCATCCCGCAGATCGAGCGGGCGATATTGCAGCCCGTCCTGCCCTTGTGGCGGCAGGCCGATCGGGATCTGGAACGAAATCAGGTTCTCGGTGGTCGGATAGCGGCGCAGGAACTCGAAGCTGTCCGACTCGACGGTGGCCGGAAGACGGAACGAGGCCCGTGTCATGGCCGCATCGATCAGATGACGCACTCCGTAGGATGCAGTCGGGAGTCCGATCGGGTATGGCACGCAGTCACGCAGGCGGACGATCTCTTTCTTCGCCAGCGGGTGGTCCGCCGCCATGACAGCGCAAATGGTCTGCTGTACCGCTGTCAGCGTGTGAAAATCGCTGAAACGCACAGGCTCCAGCACCAGCGCAATATCCGCGGAATGATCGACAAGCGCCTGCTCGGCCGCATCTCGGTCGCGCAGATGCACGCTGAAGGTCACAGCCGGGTGGTCGCGGCGATAGAGCGATATCTGCTCGGGCAGGAAGAACGGGAGCAGCGCCTGGCTGCAGGCGATCGAGATATGGCCGCGCCGTTCCCCCGAAAGATCGGCGATATGTGACCGGACTCGGTCCAGGTCGGAGATCTGGTTGCGGATGTGATGGATCAGCAACTCTCCCGCCGTCGACAGCCTTACCCCGCGCGGCAGCCGCTCGAAGATCGGAACCCCCAGTTCCTCCTCCATCGCCAGAAGCCGCCGGTTCAGCGCCGTCGAGGTGATGGCCAGCGTCTCGGCCGCCTTGCGGATCGAGCCGGCCCGGGCGATCGCATCGATATAGCGTAAGGAGTCGAGATGCTTCATGTCCGACCGATGCCGCAGGATGATGGCACCAGATGCAGTCGCGACAGCCCCGCGGTCAAGCGACCGCTCATTCCGAATTGAAGTTTGGGGAGGAAATGGCGGACCCGGAGGCCGCCTCGGTCTAGGTGCTGCCAGTAGCATTTCGTCACGCCAAGCCACTGACATGGCTGATTTTCCCAGTTTCTCCGAACTGACTAGTGACTTCCTGTTGCAGCCGGAAGCCGTCCGATGCAGAATTTTTGGTGGATTGGTTGGCGGGTAATGACTGAAAGGCGTTCAGATGCCGAAGAAAGCTCGGGAGCTAGGGCCGCTGGACATCAAGCGAATGGTGCGGCTCGGTCGCGACAAGACCGAGATGTTCTCGGTCGGCGGCGTGAGCGGCCTCTACCTTCAAGTTCTCCCAAGTGGGGCGGCGTCATGGCTGTTGCGCGTCATGGTTGGCGAGAAGCGCAGGGAGATCGGGTTGGGGGGCTATCCCGATGTGACTCTTGCCGCCGCTCGGGAAAAGGCCAGACAGGCGCGGGACGCAATCCGGCAAGGCATCGACCCGGCTGAAGAGCGCAAAGCCGCCCGCGCTTCGCTGGTGGCTATGCAGAGGCGAGAATTGACCTTCTCGACAGCGATCGACCGATGCTTGGCTGGCAAACTGGACGCTTTCCGCAACCAAAAGCACAAGGCGCAGTGGCGGTCGACCTTAGCCACATATGCCGAGCCGTATCTGGGCAAGATGGTGGTTTCGGAGATAACTACCCAAGACGTGCTTCGGGTTCTTGAACCCATCTGGTCCCTCAAGACCGAGACTGCGTCGCGCCTTCGCACGAGAATCGAGGCGGTTCTGTCTTGGGCTACGGTTGCTGGGCATCGGACGGGCGACAATCCCGCGCGTTGGGCGGGCAACCTAAAAGAGCTCCTGCCGTCGGCCGCGAAGGTGGCTAAATCTTCCAACTTCCCGGCATTAGCGCTCGACGACGCCGCGCGCTGGTTTGCAGACATTCAAGCCCGCCAAGGAACGACTGCCAGAGCATTGGAGTTTCTGGCTCTTTGTGCGGCGCGATCGGGCGAAGTGAGAGGTGCGCTGTGGAATGAAATCGACCTCGCAAAAGGGATTTGGACGATCCCTGCCACTCGGATGAAGATGGAGCGCGAGCATAGGGTGGCCTTGTCGAGCGCTGCAGTGAGGCTCCTGGGGGCACTGCCAATGCTGCATGGTAACCTCCTGGTTTTCCCCGCTCCGCGAGGTGGTGAGCTTTCCGACATGGCTCTTTCGATGGCAATGAAACGGATGCACACCGCCGATATGGAAGCAGGGAATCGTGGTTTTTTGGACCAAGTATCAAGGCGACCAGCCGTGCCACATGGTTTGCGCAGCACATTCCGTGATTGGGTGGCCGAGCGGACCAGCTTTCCCGGCGAAATGGCTGAGGTAGCGCTCGCACATCGCATCAGTAACGTGGTGGAGGCAGCCTATAGACGTGGCGACATGATAGAGAGGCGTCGTGCAATGATGGAAGGCTGGTCAGAGTTCCTCGCTTGCGAGTCCGGCAGTCCAGGGACGGAGGAGCGCGCGTGAAGCGATTTGAGCCGTGCGACTGCTGGGAGCCGGGCTGCTTTCGCTGCGCCGTAGGTTTCGCAATTTTAAGACTTGGCTTTTCCATCGATTGCAATTGCTTCGCCAACAGGGGAACGCCTTGCCGCAACAGTTGCAATCGTCTTTACTTGGATTGGGCTTCTGCCTTTGCTCGTGCGAGCCCACCCTATCTAGAGTGGGCTAGACGGCGATTGGCACGATCCGGCCTAGTCGTAAACCAAGCCTTTGTCTTCAATGGCCATGAGCAGCTGGACGTTTCTGAAGAGGTTCGAGAAGGGAGAAGATTAACTGAAGAGGAGAGTTTTTTTGTTTCCCTGCGGCAGATCGAAGATGCCGCTGCCAAGGAACTCAGTGTTGAAGTTGAACAAGATCCTGTCAGTTTCGATGCTGCTAAACTTCTAGTTGCATCAGCTATCAAGGAGGGGAGGCCAGTCCCTGCGCCGCTTCGCGCATGGGCATACGGTTTGATCACTGGCGAAACAGTCAGGCCGGTGGCCAAGGGCAAACTGCTTGGAGCGACGGACGCGCGCGACAGAATGATCTGCATGCTGGTGCAAGAGTTGCTGGATGCCTTTTCCCTAAAGCCGACCTCCGGAGAGCGGGAAGCGGGAACAAGCGCCTGCAACGCGGTTGCAAAGGCCTTTGCTTTAGTCGGCTTGGCCCCAAGCAGCTACGAGGCTGTGATTGGCATCTGGGGGAAGCGCAAGAAGCACATGCAATTCGACAGCCGCGCGGATTAGTAAGAACTCTACCAAGAAGCTACAAACGACGAGCTGCAACCGGTTCGGCAGCTGCGCACCCACCTCGCGGACTTCATGGCAGCCTACAACTTCGCCCAATGGCTGAAGACGCTCGGGGGCTCATGCCCTACGAATCTATCTGCAAGATCTGGACACCAGAGCCGGATCGATTCATCCTCGACCCGATCCAACAGATGTCGGGACCGAACTCTTAGGCACGCTACTTGACGTCCTCTTGATAAGGCCGAAGTTTGGGATTCTCGCCGCCGGTCCTGGGGCGCTGGTGTCTTCAGAGCTTTTCGATCAATTCCGGGACGGCGGAGAAGAGGTCGGCCACGAGGCCATAGTCGGCCACCTGGAAGATCGGGGCCTCTTCGTCCTTGTTGATGGCGACGATCACCTTCGAGTCCTTCATGCCGGCGAGGTGCTGGATCGCGCCCGAGATGCCGACAGCGACGTAGAGGCTCGGCGCCACGACCTTGCCGGTCTGACCAACCTGCCAGTCGTTCGGGGCATAGCCCGAGTCGACCGCCGCGCGCGAGGCGCCAACGGCTGCGCCCAGCTTGTCTGCCAGTTTCTCGATCAGCGCGAAGTCCGCTTCCGAACCGACGCCGCGCCCGCCCGACACCACGATCCCGGCGCTGGTCAGCTCCGGACGGTCCGAGGTCGCGGTCTTGTCCTCGACCCAGGACGAGAGCGACCCGTCCTCGGCCGTGGCCAGCGCTTCGACCGGGGCAGACCCGCCCATCCCCACCGCGTTGAAGGTCGCGGTGCGCACGGTGAAGACCTTCTTGCCGTCGCCCGATGTCACCGTCTGCACGGCGTTGCCGGCATAGATCGGCCGCTCGAAGGTCGACGCATCGATCACCGCCGTCACGTCCGACAGCACCATCACGTCCAGAAGCGCGGCCACCCGCGGCAGCACGTTCTTGTTGAACGCCGTCGCCGCGCCGCAGATATGCTCGTAGCCGCCCGCCAGCGACACGATCAGCGCCGCGGTCGGCTCCGCCATCCCGTGGCAATAGACGTGGTCGCCGGCAAACAGCACCTTCGCCACGCCCTCGAGCTTCGCCGCCTCGGCCGCGGCGGCATCGCCGCCCTGGCCCGCGACCAGCACATGCACCTCGCCCAGACCCTTCACCGCGGCAACGGTCTTGGCGACCGCGTCCGTCGACAGCGCGCCCTCGTTCACATCGGCAAGCAGAAGAACCGCCATCTCAGATCACCCCCGCTTCGTCTTTCAGTTTCGCGATCAGCTCGTCGACCGAGCCGACCTTCACCCCGGCCTTGCGGCCTGCCGGCTCGACCGTCTTCACGACCGTCAGGCGCGGGGCGACGTCGACGCCGTAATCGGCCGGCGTCCTGGTGGCCAAGGGCTTGGCCTTCGCCTTCATGATGTTCGGCAAGCTCGCATAGCGCGGCTCGTTCAGCCGCAGGTCGACCGTGATGATCGCCGGCAGCTTGACCTTGATCGTCTGCAACCCGCCATCGACCTCGCGCGTCACCGTTGCGCTGTCGCCTTCGACCGCAAGCTCGCTCGCGAAGGTGCCCTGCGACCAGCCCAGAAGCGCCGCAAGCATCTGCCCCGTCGCGTTCATGTCATTGTCGATCGCCTGCTTGCCCGCCAGAACGAGGCCCGGCGCCTCTTCCCTGACGACACCCGCCAGCAGCTTCGCCACGGCCAGAGGCTCGATGTCGGTCTGCACATCCGCCGCCGCCTCGATCAGGATCGCCCGGTCGGCGCCCATGGCGAGCGCGGTCCGCAGCGTCTCCTGCGCCTGCTTCACGCCAACCGAAACCACAACCACCTCGGTCGCGATCCCCTTCTCCTTCAGACGGATCGCCTCTTCCACCGCGATCTCGTCAAACGGGTTCATCGACATCTTCACGTTCGCAAGATCAACTCCCGTCCCATCCGCCTTCACGCGGACCTTCACGTTGTAGTCAATCACT
Organism: Alitabrizicola rongguiensis; assembly: GCF_021491355.1. Taxonomy (GTDB): domain Bacteria; phylum Pseudomonadota; class Alphaproteobacteria; order Rhodobacterales; family Rhodobacteraceae; genus Aliitabrizicola; species Aliitabrizicola rongguiensis. The sequence goes on from NZ_JAKENF010000001.1 coordinate 362,263, forward strand.
CGTTTGACAGGCACCAATACCTTCATCGGCGTGTCTCCGTTGTCAGCAGCAACGGCGGAAGCGGTCCACGATCACGTCCAGCACCTCGGACGGATCGCGCTTCCACCAATTCTCGGCCGAGAAGATCTCGACCTCGCACAGGCCGGTGTATCCGGTCCCGTCTTCGACCGCTTGCCGTATCGCGCGCAGGTCCGCAACGCCATCACCCATCATTCCCCGGTCCAGAAGCATGTGGCGGGTGTCTTCCAGCCAGTCACAGAGGTGGTAACCCAACACCCTGCCCTTCGCGGCGGCAAGGATGTCGATCAGTGTCCGGTCCCACCAGACGTGATAGACATCGACCGCGAGCCCCACATTCGGAGCGGCCACCCTGTCAGCCACGGCCAGGGCATCGGCCACGGTGAAGATGCAGGTGCGGTTTCCCCCGAACATCGGGTTCAGTGGCTCCAGCGCCAGCGAGACCCCTGCCGCCGCTGCGAGCGGGGCCGCAACGGCGACGCGCTCGGCCAAGCGCTTCTGAGTCTCGATCACGCCCTTGGTCCCGGGTTCGGTTCCCCCGGTCACGATCGTCAAAACCGGAGCGCCGAGTTCGGCCGCCATGTCGATCGAGGCGCGCAGATCGCCGTCGCCACGAGGGGCCTCGGACCCGACCAAATAGGGAGTGCGGCACAGGCCCACGACCTGCATCCCCGCGGCCCGCACACGATTGCCGATCTCGACCGCGCGGGGACCGATCTCGCGCCGCCAAAACACGATCCCGCCATAGCCCCGCGCCGCGCAGGCGTCGATAACGCGTTCGGGCGACCACCCGGCCCCTGCCCCGTCCAAGTTGTGGCCCAAGCTTGCAGTGTTCAGGGCCAGGGCCGAGTGGTCATTCGTGAAGTCCCGCACCTTACGCTCCGTAAAGCGCTAGGAGGTTCTTCATCCGGGTCACCGCAAGGCCGGGATCGCGCAGGAGGCCGCAGCCGTCGGCGAGGCGGAACACTTCGGTGAAATAGGGGAGCGGACGCATCGCCTGCGCGCCGTTCAGCATGACGAAATGCTCCTGGAAGCCGTTGAGCCAGGCCAAGAAGACCACCCCGGTCTTGTAGTATTGCGTTGGCGCGCGGAAGATCAGGCGCGCGAGCGGCACGGTTGGCTCGAGCGTGGCGCGGAATCCCGCCAGGTCGCCTTGGCCCAGAAGGCCCACCGCATGGGCGGCAGCGGGGGCGAGCGGGTCGAAGATGCCCAAGAGAGCGTGGCTGTAGCCCTGGTCATCGCCCGCGATCAGTTCGGGGTAGTTGAAATCGTCGCCGGTATACATGCGGACACCCGCAGGCAGGCGGCGGCGCATCAGGATTTCCTTGTCCTTGTCGAGGAGGCTGATCTTGATCCCGTCCACCTTGGACAGGTTACGATGGATCACCTCGAGCGCCGTTTCCAGTGCGTCTTCGAACCGGGGGCTGCCCCAATAGCCGGCAAGGGCCGGGTCGAACATCTCGCCCAGCCAGTGCAGGATCACCGGCTTGTCGCAGGCCGCAAGAACCCGGTCGTAGACCTGCACATAGTCTGATGGTCCTTTCGCCACACGGGCAAGTGCCCGGCTGGCCATCAGGATGAGCCGGGCATCCAGTTTCTGGATCGCCTCGACTTGTTCCAGATAGGCGCGGATCACGTCATCCAGACTGCGGGCATCGACCGGGTTCAGGTGGTCGGTGCCGCAGCCGTTTGCCACCCGCGCCTCGGGCAGGTCTTCCCGGGTGCGGCGGATCAGTTCCAGCGCCCCGGGCCAGTCCAGACCCATGCCGCGCTGCGCCGTGTCCATGGCTTCGGCGATGCCAAGGCCGAGGCCATGCAGATGGTGGCGGAATGCCATCGTCTTGGCCCAGTCCACCGTCGCCCGGCCCGAGGGGTCATTCGCGGTGAAGGGATCAGCCACGACATGTGCGGCCGAATAGACGACGCGGGCGGCATCGCGGCCAAGCTTTCCGGCGGGAATAGGTGAGCCGGTCAGTGTGTAGTCGGACATCCGGCCCGCACAATCGGGAAGCGCAATCTTCATGGCCTGTCCTTTCAGAACCTTGGAACGAGCAAGCCGCCATCAGCGGAGATCACCTGTCCCGTCGTGTAGGGGAGTCGCCCGGAGGCAAGCGAGGCGATGATGGTGCCCATCTCGTCCGGCGTGCCGACGCGCGGCAGAAGGGTCAGGCCTGCCTCGGCCCGGGCGCGGTAGCTGTCGATGACCGCCGCCGTCATGTCGGTGGCGATCAGGCCGGGCTGCACGTCGTAGACGTGAATGCCTTCGCGGGCGAGCCGCACCGCCCATGTTTTCGAGGCCATCGCGGCGGCAGCCTTTGACATGGCGTATTCGGCGCGGGGTTCGGCCACGGCGGTCGCATTCGACGAGGTGACGTTGACGATGGCGTGGAACACGTTCCGTTCCCGCCCTATCACCCGGCGCGCAAAGGCCTGGGTCAAGAAGAACATGGCCTTGGCGTTCACCGCCTGACAGCGGTCATAGCTGGCCTCGGTGACCTCGAGCGGGTCACCACGTTGCATCACGCCGACGCCTGCGTTGTTTACCAAGGTGGTCAGCGGACCCAATTCGGTTTCGATCCGCTCAATCATCGCGGCATGGGCCGCGAGGTCGGTGACGTTCATCGGAACTGCGAGCGCATCGCCCCCCAATGCGCGGACAGTTTTGACCGCGACCGGGAGATCGGCATCGTCGGGCAATCCGTTCAGCGCGACCGCGAACCCCTCGTGCGCCAGAGCCTTGGCTGCGGACAGACCGATGCCGCGTGAGGCGCCGGTCACAAGGGCAACGCGCTTCATGCCCGGGCGCCCTTCTTCAAGAGCTCGCGTGCAATGATCATGCGCTGGATCTGGTTGGTGCCTTCGTAGATCTGGGTGATCTTCGCGTCCCGATAAAGCCTTTCCACCTCGAAGCCGCGGATATAGCCCGAGCCGCCAAAAACCTGTACGGCATCTGCTGTCCGGGCGACCGCCATGTCGCCGGCAAAGCATTTGGCAATCGAGCAGGCCTTGGTCGCATCCTGGCCGCGGTCGATCTTCGAGGCGGCCGACTGGACGAGGAGCCGCGCCGCCTCGATGTCCTTGGCCATGTCGGCCAAAAGCCACTGGACGCCCTGAAACTCGGCAATCGCCTTGCCGAACTGTTTACGGGTGCCGGCGTAGTCCACCGCCGCTTCCAGTCCGGCCTGGGCGATCCCGACGGCCAGTGAGGCGATGCCGACACGGCCCTTGTCGAGAACGCTCATCATCATGTGGAAACCGCGACCGGCGTCGCCCAGAAGTGCGTCGGGGCCAAGCCGGACATCGGTGAAGGTCAGCGCCCCGACCTGAGAGGCGCGTTGGCCCATCTTGTGTTCCTTGGGGCCGCGCTCGACGCCTTTCGCGTGCAGGTCGACGATGAAGATCGACATGCCGCGGTTCCCGGCCTCTTTGTCCGTCCGGGCAAGAACGAAGCCCAGGTCCGCGACGGGCGCGTTGTGGATCCAGATCTTGCCGCCGTTCAGCCGCCAGCCATCCCCATCCCGTTCCGCCGTCGTGCGGATGCCGGATACATCGGTCCCCGCCTCGGGTTCGGTGATGCAGTAGGCCACCTTGGTCTGCATCGCCAGGATCGGGGCCAGCAGCTTGCGCTGTGCATCTGTTCCATGGCGGACGAGCAGCGAGGAGATCAGTTCGACCAGGCCGCACTGGTCGGCAACCGACGCATAGCCGCGCGAGAGTTCCTCCATGACGATGGAATAGGTCAGGGTGTCGAACCCCGGACCGCCCATCGCTTCGGGCACACCGATCCCGAACAGGCCCAGCTTGGCCATCTCTTGATAAAGCTCGTCGGGGAAACGCTCGTCACGGTCAAGCGCTTCGGCCATGGGGCGGATCGCCTCGTCGGCAAAGCCGCGCGCCATGTCCCGAACCTGTTCCTGCATCTCTGTCAAAAGCATCGTTGTGCCCTTTAGTAACTATGTAGTTACATACTGGGCCATCCTTTGACGGTCAAGCGATTCCTCCTGTGAATGCCCTTGCCAGACTCGGGCGCCCCTGCCATTAATGCACTATATGGTTACTTATGGGAGGAATGGATGCAGCCGTCGGATTTTCGCACCTTTGGCCGTTCGGGGCTGAAAGTCACCACGTTTGCCTTCGGCACCGCACCGGTCGGCAACCTGTTCCGGCCCATCGACGATGCAACCTCGGACGCGATGTTCCAGACATCGTGGGACGCCGGGATCCGTTTCTACGATACGGCCCCCATGTACGGTCACGGGCTGGCCGAGCTGCGCACCAGCGAGAACCTGCGCTGGAAGCGGCGTGACGATTTCGTACTGTCGTCCAAGGTCGGGCGGCGGCTGGTCCCGGCAAAGCGCGAGACGATCGATTTCACGCCCTGGACCCAAGGCGCGCCGTTCAGGATGGAGTTCGACTACACCTACGATGGCACGATGCGGGCGTTCGAGGACAGCCTGCAGCGGCTGGCGCTGGAACGGATGGACATCGTCTTCATCCACGACATCGACGTCTTCACGCGTGGCAAGGACCAGCCCGAGGTTTTCAAGCAGGCGATGGAAGGCTGCTACACGGCGCTGGCGCGGCTGCGCGACGAACAGGTGGTCACGGCCATCGGCGTGGGCGTCAACGAATGGGAGGTCTGCCACGAGGCGCTGAAGCAGCGCGATTTCGACTGCTTCCTGCTGGCAGGCCGCTACACCCTTCTGGAACAGGAGGCGCTGGACGCGTTCCTGCCGCTGTGTGAACAGCGCGGGGCGGCCGTGCTGGTCGGGGGCGGGTTCAACTCGGGCATCCTGGCGACGGGGGCAAAGCCCGGGGCGAAATACAACTACGGCGCGGCGCCTGCGCATGTCATGGAGAAGGTCGCCCGGATCGAGGTGGTCTGCGCCGAGTACAACGTTCCGCTTCCGGCCGCTGCGCTGCAGTTCGTGGTGGCCCATCCGGCGGTGCCGTCATTCTGTGCCGGCACGCGGACGGTGGAACAGTTGAAGCAGAACCTGGCGTGGTTTAGCCAGCCGATCCCGGCAGAGTTCTGGGCGGCGCTCAAGTCCAAGGGCCTGTTGCGCGAGGATGCTCCGGTTCCGGCATGACCCGGCGGCAGCTGCCCCCCGGGCTTTATGGCCACAGCGTTCTGGGGATCGGAGATCGGATAGAAACGGCCCGGGTGAAGGTCACGCCTGAGGCGATCGATCGCTTCGCGGACCTCTCCGGCGACCGCTTTGCCTTGCACATGGACGATGCCGCCGCGCGTAAGCTTGGGTTTCCGGCCCGTGTGGCGCATGGGCTTCTGGTCCTGTCGCTGATCGACGGGCTGAAGAACCAGTCGCCGGTCCGGCTGGATGCGGTGGCTTCTCTGGGTTGGGACATCCGGTTCCGAGCGCCGGTGTTTGCGGGCGATGAGGTGAAGGCGACCTTCACAGTGGACTCAATGCGCCCCGCACGCGACGGCCGGGGGATCGTGGTCTTTGCGGTCGAGGCGCGCAACCAGCAGGACGAGGTTGTGCAGCAGGGCACCACCACCCTGATGATGCGGCCCTGACCTCAGCGCAGCAGGATCGCGCGGAAGTCGTTGACGTTGGTCCCCGTCGGTCCGGGTACGAACAGATCACCCAAGGCAGAAAAGGCGCTGTAGGCATCGTTGCCGGCAAGGAAGGCCGCCGGGTCGTGGCCCAGAGCGCGCAGGCGGGGTGCGGTAGTGCCGGTCGCAAAGGCCCCGGCGTTGTCCTCGGACCCATCGATGCCGTCTGTGTCAGCGGCAAGCGCGGCGAAGGGCAGGCCCTCGGCGGCCAGTGCGGTTGCCAAAAGGAACTCGGTGTTGCGCCCGCCCTTGCCCTTGGCCCGCAGGGTCACGGTGGTTTCCCCGCCTGAAAGCAGGACCACGGGCCGGGCAAACGGGCGGTCGCGCAAGGCAACCTCGCGAGCAATCGCGGCGTGGACGCGACCGACGTCGCGGGCTTCGCCCTCGATGGCATCCGACAGGATCACGGCGGGGACGCCTTGCGCTTCGGCGACCCCGGCCGCAGCCTCTAGCGACAGGCGGGCCGAGGCGATGACTTTCACCTCATGACCGGCAAAGACAGGAACGCCCGGGTCGGGCGCCTGCCCCTGATCCCCGGCCAGCCATTGCGCCACGGCTGTGGGCAGCGCGATGCGCCAGCTGGTCACCATAGCGCGGGCTTCGGACCGGGTAACTGCATCGGGGACCGTGGGGCCGCTGGCCACCTGGGCCGGATCGTCCCCCGGCACATCCGACACCACGAGGGTCACTACCTTGGCCGGGTGGCAGACCGCGGCCAGGCGCCCGCCCTTGATGCCCGAGACCTGCTTGCGGATTGCGTTCATCACCGAGATCGGTGCGCCCGACGCCAGCAAAGCCTGGTTCAGCGCGGCCTCATCCTCCAGCGTCAGGTCGCCTGGCGGACAGGGCAGCAGCGCCGAACCACCGCCGCAGATCAGCGCGACCACCAGATCGTCGGGCCCTAGCCCCCTGACCGCATCGAAAAGGGCCGCTGACGCCCGCAGTCCCGCAGCGTCCGGAACAGGATGCGCGGCTTCCAGAACCCGGATCCGCCGCGTGGGGCAGGCATAGCCGTAGCGGGTGACGACCACGCCCTCCAGTGGGCCATCCCACTGTGCCTCGAACGCTGCCGCCAGTTGCGCGGCACCCTTGCCAGCGCCGATCACCACCGTTCGCCCCTGCGGCCGGGGTGGCAGATGTGCCGCAATCGCCAAGGCCGGATCGGCCGCCTGCACTGCCGCCTCGAACAGACCCGTCAGGAACGTCCGATCCTCAGGGCTCAAAGCGCGACATCCGCCACGAAGATACTGTCGACTCCGCCGTCCAGTTCGGCCAGGACGCGCGCGCCGATCACCTTGTGCAGGGGATCGTCCAGGTAGGTGTCCCGCACTCCGGCGTCCCGGAAATCGAACCAGAAGACATCGTTGAAGCCCCGCACCAGCGGCGTTTCGACCGAGACATTGTCGAAGTGCCGGAAGTCGAGGATGCCGTCGATGTGCCCCTTCAGGCCGGCAAGGTCACGGAAGAGCGAAGCCTTAGTTTCTGCCGTGGTCCCCGCGCGGAAGCGCAGTGCAACGATGTGACGGATCATCCTAATCCTTTCTGAAATCGGGTTTGCGCTTGTCCCGATAGGCGGCAAGCCCCTCGGCCAGGCCGGGTGAGGCGGCGGCGATGGTTCCGGCCAGCGCCTCGATCACCCGTTCGCGTTCTTCGCCCTCGGCGGCGTTCACCAGCATCTTGGTCAGTTCACTGGCGCGGGGCGACCGAGCGCGAAGCCGTTCGACAACCTGATCCGCGGCCACCAATCCCTTGCCCTGCGGCACGACCTGATCGACAACACCCAGCGTCAGCGCCTGCTCCGCGGTCAGGACCTCTCCCATCAAGGCCATCCGCCGGACAACCTGCGCGCCGAAGCGGCGGACCGTCCTCTGGGTACCGGACCAGCCAGGAATGACACCAAGGCCGGTTTCCGGCAGGCCAAGCTTCACATGCGCCTCGGCGATCCGCAGGTCGGCACAGGCGGCCAGTTCCAGGCCCCCGCCAAGGCAATGGCCGTTCAGGACGGCAATCACCGGGGCTGTCAGGCGGGCGAGCGCGTCAAAGGCGAGGTGGCCGTCGCGCAGCCAGTGACGGCCGAAGTCGTCTGGCGTCAGGCTGGACCAGTTTGCGATGTCGCCTCCGGCGCAGAAGGACTTGTTCCCCTCGCCGGTCAGGATAACGGCGCAAGCTCCCGCGCGTTCGATCTGGCGACATAAGGCAAGGAGTGCATCGACCATCTCGGCATCAAGCGCATTGTGCTTGTCGGCCCTGCGGATCGTCAGGCGCGCCACCCCGTCCGAGATGGCAAGGTCAAGCCGAGGGTCGGTCACAGCGCAAGGCCCATCGGTTCGGGCTGGAACAGCCGCGCGTCCATCGTTTTCAGGTCCTTTGCAACGGCGAGCGGCGTTGCGGCCTGATCCAGAACGTCGCGTTGCAGGTCAAGGCCGGGGGCGATTTCGGACACCATCAACCCGCTGTCGACCAGCCGCAGGACGCAGCGCTCGGTGACATAAGTGATGTCCTGGCCCTGCATCCGTGCGCGCTTGCCCGAGAAGCTGACCTGATCGACCTTGGGCACGATCTTTGCGATCCGGCCTTCCTTATCGATGACCAGCCGTCCGTCTTCGAGGTGCATCTTCGCCCCGGCGTTGAAGTTGCCCGAAAAGACGATCTTGCGGGCGCGCGCGGTGATGTCGACGAAGCCTCCGGCCCCGGCGGTGCGGTGCGGGGTGGCCGACAGGCGGCTGACGTTGACCGAGCCTTCAGCGTCGATTTCCAGGAACGACAGCAGCGAACAGTCGAAACCCCCGGCCTGGAAGTAGATGAACTGGTGCGGTGAGGCGACGAAAGCCTCGGCGTTCGAGGCGCAGCCGAACTTGAAGTCGAGGAGGGGGACGCCGCCCACTGCGCCCTGTTCGATGACCCAGGTGACCTTGCCGTGGTGGCCTTCCTCGATCAGGACGCGTGGCACGTTGGCCGAGATGCCAAAGCCGATGTTCACCGCCCAGCCGGGCCGCATCTCCATGGCGACGCGACGGGCGATGACCTTTGCGACGTTGAATTCGGCCAGGCGGAAGGTGTGCAGCGGCCGGAACAGCTCGCCCGAGATTGCGGGGTCATAGGCGGTTGCGGTGGTCTGCAACTGATCCGGCGCCTCGACGATGACGTCGACAAGGATGCCCGGGACGCGAACATCGTGCGGGCGGAAGGTGCCGACGGCGGCGATGCGCTTGACCTGGGCGATGACAATGCCGCCGGAATTGCGGGCCGAAAGTGCCATCTCCATCGCGCCAAGGGTGGCGCCTTCGTGTTCGAAGGTGAGATTGCCGTTTTCGTCGGCGGTCGTGGCGCGGATGATCGCCACATCCGGGCGCAGCGCCGGGAAGTGCAGCCAGGTGTCGCCGTCGAACTCTACCCGCTTGACCAGCGGCAGGGCCCGGGCGCTGGCGTTCATGGCGCAGCCATCGATGTCGGGATCGACGAAGGTATCCATGCCGACCTTGGTCAGGACGCCGGGCCGCTTGGCCGCCCCTTCGCGCAACATGTCGAAGAGGATGCCGGAGGGGACGTTCCAGGCCGCCAGGTCCTCGGCCAGGATCCGTTGCCAGATCAGCGGGGGATCGGCGTTGGTCGGGCCCGAAGGGTAGGAGCCGCCCAGGATGCGCGCGATCATGCCCTTGTGGGCGATGTGGTCGACGCCCTTGGTCCCGAACATGTCACCGGCGGTGATGGGGTGGATCGTGGTCAGTCCGCGCGGGGCGCCCTCTTCCAGGAAACGCTCGCCCAGGGCCTTAAGGACGGCATCCGGACAAAGCAGGCCGGAGGACGAATTCACCGCCACCACCGCCCCGTCCTTGACCAGGCGCGCCGCCTCTGCAGCAGACTTGACTTTGCTCACGGCGGACTCCTTCCGGGTTGGCTTTAAGTAACTAACCAGTTATAACGATAGCGAAGGTGGCCGCCCAAGATCAAGCCTCAATTGCGCGACTATGGGATCGAGTTGCCGGGACTTGGACAGGAGGAGCGCCACCAATGAACATCACTCTCCAGAAGACCCACCAACGCGCCTTCGGGACGTTCCCGCTGAAGGGCGACGTTCTGCGCCAGGCGGTCCACGATGCGGTGGAAGCCGGCTATCGCGCCTTCGACACGGCCCAGATGTACCAGAACGAGCCGGACACTGGTCTTGCGCTGGCCGACTGCGGGCTGGCGCGCGACGAGCTTTGCATCACCACCAAGGTCGGAGTCGAGAACTTTACCAAGGCGACGTTCATGCCCTCGGTCGAGCGGTCGCTGAGGGAGCTGCGGGTCGATCATGTGGACGTCCTGCTGCTGCACTGGCCGACGCCCGGCGGGGATGTCCGGGAATCGCTGGAGCTGCTGCAAGCGGCCAAGGATCGCGGGTATACCCGGCATATCGGCGTGTCGAACTACACCGCCGCGATGATGGCCTTTGCGAAGACCGTGGTGTCGGACCCGCTGGTGACGAACCAAGTCGAGTTCCATCCGCTGCTGGATCAGACAAAACTTCTGAAGGCGGCGAACGACACCGGCATTCCTTTGGCCGCCTATTCCTCGGTCGCGCGGGGCGAGGTGTTCAAGTATCCGCTCTTTGCCGAAATCGGGGCGGGATACGGCAAGTCGGCTGGGCAGGTCGTTCTTCGCTGGATCCTGCAGAAGGGGGTGCAGGTGAATTGCATGTCGACAAAGGCGGCGAACATCCGGGCGAACTTTGACATCATGGATTTCACCTTGTCGTCGATCGACATGGCGCGGATCGACGCCATGACGGCCATGAACTACCGGATCATCGGCAAGAACCTGATCCCCTATGCGCCGGACTTTGACTGAAACGAAATCGGGGCGGCCTGCAAGGACCGCCCCAGGTTGCGCATCAGCCGGGAGGTGGCCTAGCGGTTGCCGCGGATCAGGTCGGCGGCTCGCTCGCCGATCATGATCGACGGCGCGTTGGTGTTAGATCCGACCAGCGAGGGCATGACCGAGCTGTCACAGATGCGCAGCCCGTCGACTCCCCGGACGCGCAGCTGCGGATCGACGACGGCCATGTCATCCTTGCCCATACGGCAGGTGCTGACAGGATGATAGGAGGTACGGCCGTATTGGCGCGCATATGCCTCGAAGTCGGCCTGGGTCCGCACGTTCTGGTCGGGGAAGCGGATTTCGCGGATGTATTTCTGCAACGAGGGCTGGCTGAAGATCTCGCGGCTGATCTTGACGCCTTCCGTCGACTTTCGCAGGTCGTCGGGGTCACCCAGGAAGTTCGGGTCAACGATGGGCGTTGCCGCCGGGTCGGCGCTTCGCAGGGTGACCGAGCCGCGCGCCCTGGGGCGGAGATTGTAGCTGTTCAGCGTGATGCCGGACGATCCCTTGCGCACCGAAGGAACGCCGGCCTCAGCCCCTGCGCCGCACAAGAAATGGAACTGGAGGTCGGGGCAAGAGGCCGACCCGACGCCGCCTCCGAACCAGAACGCGCCGGCTTCGACCACGTTCGAGGTTACGGGGCCGGAATTGAACAGGAAATACTGCGCCCCGGCCCATGCGGCCCAGAGCGGCTTGTTGTATTTGTCGAGGCTGTCATGGCCCTTCAACTCGGCCACGATGTCGATGCCAAAATGGTCGGTCAGGTTCTGACCGACGCCCGGCAGGTCCTGGACCACGGTTATCCCGAGGCTTCTCAGATGCGCCGCCGGGCCGATCCCTGACAACATCATCAGTTTGGGGCTGCCGATGGCGCCCGAGGTCACGACCACCTCGGACCCTGCGCGGACGGTGACCGGCGCGCCACCGGTGGAGTATTCGACGCCGACGGCCCGACCGTTTTCGATCAGCAGTCGCCGCACCAGGGCACCCGTAGTCAGCGTCAGGTTTGGCCGTTTCAAAGCGGGGCGCAGATAGCCAACGGCGGCGGAGCAGCGCCGGTTGCCGCGGATGGTCGTCTGGTAGATGCCTGCGCCTTCCTGCTGCGGGCCGTTGAAGTCCGGGTTGAAGGGGATGCCGTATTCCTGGCAGCTTTGCACAAAGGCGCGGCTGGTCGGGTTCGGGTCGGGCAGGTTCGACACCCCCAGTGGCCCGTCAGTGCCATGCCAGTCCCCCGACAGGATCGTGTTGCCCTCGGACCGCATGAAGTATTTCCGGATGTCCTGAAAGCCCCAGCCGTCGGCCCCTTCCTCGACCCAGCGGTCGTAGTCCGAGGGGTGGCCGCGGGTAAAGATCTCGGCGTTGATCGAAGAGCCGCCGCCCAGCACCTTGGCCTGCGCGTAGGGGATTTCGCGGTTGTTCGCGTGCCTTTGCGGCGCGGTGACCAGGCCCCATGTCAGCGGGCCGGTGGTCATCTTGGCAAAGCCCACCGGCATGTGGATCAGCGGGTTCTTGTCCGGACCTCCGGCCTCGATCAGGCACACCCTGGCAGAGGTGTCCTCACTCAGCCGAGCCGCCAGGACGCAGCCAGCCGAGCCGCCACCGACGATCACGTAGTCGAAACCCTGTGCCATGTCACTTGATCCAGTGGCTGCGCTTGCCAAGTTCGATGTGGACGGACTTGACCTGCGTGTACTCCTCGACCCCGTAGGTTCCGGCCTCGCGCCCCCAGCCGGATTGCTTGAACCCGCCCAAGGGCATTTCCGGCCCCCCCGCCATGATACAGTTGACCCACATCCGCCCGGCGCGGATCCGCCGCGCGGCGGCAAGAGCGGTGTCGATGTTCTTGGACCAGACGCTGGCGGCAAGGCCATAGACGGTGTCGTTGGCCAACTGGATCGCCTGCTCGGCGGTCTCGAAGCGGAAGGACGACAGGACCGGCCCGAAGATTTCATCCGTGGCGATGGCCATCTTGCGGGTGACGCCCGAGAAGAGAGTGGGTTCGATGTAACTGCCCTTGCCCAGGCTCATCGCACCGCCGCCGGTCAGAACCCTTGCGCCCTCGGCCTTGCCCTTTTCGATGTAGGACAGGATCGTCTGGTTCTGCGCGTCGGTCGTGATGGCACCGACCTGCGTCGCCTCATCGAGCGGGTCGCCGACGACGATCTTCTTCATCTTCGCGCTGAGGATCGTCTCAAGCTCATCAGCAACGCGGGCATCCACGATCAATCGGCTGGAGGAGACGCAGCATTGCCCGGTGTTGAAGCTGATCCCGAAAGCTGCACCATCGGCCGCATCTTCAAGGTCGGCATCGGCGAAAACGACGATGGGGTTCTTGCCGCCCAGCTCCAGGCCAAGCTTCTTGAAGTTCGTGTCCGCCGCCGCATGGACGACCGACCGACCGACGGCGGTTGAACCGGTGAAGGACAGCATGTCCACGTCGGGGTGTTCGGTCAGCGCCTGACCGATGCTGCGGCCCGACCCCGTCACGACGTTGTAGGCGCCTTTGGGCAGTCCGGCCTCGGCCAGGATCTCACCCAGGATCAGGGTGGTGGCGCTGGTCACCTCGGACGGTTTCACCACCATGGTGCAGCCAGAGGCGAGGATGAAGGGGACGCGTTCGCAGAGGATCAGGAACGGGAAGTTCCAGGGTGTAATCAGGCCGACGACGCCCACGGGTTCGCGCAAAACCATGCCGAAAAGGCCGTCGCCCAAGGAGTTGAAGCTGTCCCCGTGCAAGAGACGCGCAGCCCCGGCCCCCACCTCGAAGCAGGCGATGCAATGGTCAATCTCGCCCCGGGCCTGGGAGATGGGCTTGCCGTTTTCCAGCACTTCCCAATAGGCGATCTCGTCGCGGCGGCGGCGGAGGATTTCTGCGGTGCGCAAAAGGACACCCGCCCGTTCCGCCCCGGACAGGCCGGCCCAGCTGCGGTCCTCGAACGCGCGGCGGGCGGCGGCGACGGCGGCGTTCAGGTCGGCCGGGGTGCATTTCGGGATGCGGGTCACCGGCACGCCATGGCCCGGAGATCTGCGTTCGAACAGGTCGCGCCCGCCGTGCCATGCGCCGTCCATCCAGAAACCGAACTCACGCGGGGCGGTGGGAAGGCTATGTACCGTTGTGCGCTGATCCATCTCGATCTCCCATAGGATTTGCCGCCCGAAACACTCGAGCTTGTAACCGATTAGTTACTTAAGTGTCAACCCGGCGCCTTAGCCGATCACGACTTGGGTCTTCAGATCGGCCGGACGGTCCGCAAGCGTGTCGAAGGCGGTCTGGATGTCTTCCAGCCGGAACGAAGCGCCGGTAAAGTCTTTCGTCTGAAACCGGCCATGCGCCAAGAGCGTCAGGGCATCGTGCATGTCCTCGCCCATGCCCGCGACACTGCCCTTCAGGCTGTTTTCCTCAAGCACCGTCCGCAGGATGTCGACGGGCACGGTTTCACCCGGACCGGTGATGCCGAAGAAGGCGACATGGCCGCCCTTGCGGATCAGATCGAAGGCCAGCGCATAAAGCCGGGGAGAGCCAACGCTTTCGATCACCAGATCAGCGCCGCGACCCTGAGTGCGCGCCAAGACCTCGGCCTTGAGGCGCGCGGGATCGCTGATGGCGGAATCGGCCCCGACCTCCAGCGCCATGCGGCAACGGTCCGCGCTGAGGTCGGCCACGATGATCGGCGCCACGCCGCACAGGCGCAGCATCTGGACATGGAGGTTGCCGATGGGACCCGCGCCCAAGACCACTGCCGACTGGCCGAAGCCCACCCGCGCCTTGCGCGCCGCGCGGACGACGCATGCAACGGGTTCGACCAGGGCCTGCAATTCCGGCGGCATGCCGCCCGGCACCGGAATCACCAGACGGGCCGGGACCACGACATATTCGGCGAAAGCCCCATCGCGCCCGATGCCCACCTGGGTCATCGACGGGCAGTTCAGGATTTCGTTGCGGCGGCACCAGTAGCAGGTGCCACAGCCGATGTTGATGTCGGCCACGACGGCCTGGCCTTCGGTCAGGTGGCGGACATCCTGGCCCAAGACGGCCACCGTTCCGCAGAACTCATGGCCGGGAACCAAGGGCAGCCGGTCGGCGGCGTAATGGCCGTTGAAGATATGGACGTCCGTCCCGCAGATGCCGGTCCGGGTCACGCGGATCAGCACCTCGTCCCGGCCTACGGCGGGGATCTCAACCTGTTGCAGGTCGAATTTGCGGGGCTCGACAAGGACGGCGGCCAGCATCTTGCCCATGTCACTTCACCGTGCGCAGTTTGGACCGGTCGATGGTGAGCGCGATGGCCACGATCAGCACCAGCCCGAAGACCATCTGCTGCTGTGTGGCCTGCACGCCGAAATACAGCATCGAGGCGCGAATGACGGCCACGATCATCGTGCCGATCGCGGTGTTCAGGACGCCGCCCACCCCGCCGGTCAGGGGCGTGCCACCGACCAGAACGGCCACGATGGCTGGCAGAAGGAAGCCGTTGGCGATCGTCGGGGCGCCCCCGGACAGCTTGACGCTGAAAAGAAGCCCCGCGATGGCAGCCAGCGCCCCCGAGATGGCGAAGGCCAGCATCTTGTAGCGCGTGACGTTCAGACCCGAGGCCGCCGCGGCCAGTTCCCCTGCGCCGACGGCCTTCAGCGCCCGCCCCAGCGTCGTGCGCCGTTCGATGAAAAGGCAGATCGCCAGCAAGGCGGCGGCAATGAACAACTCGTTCGGGATGATGCCCGTGCGCCCGATCATCCAGCCGAAAAGGGCATCCCGCTGGTCGGCGTCCATGTTCAGCGCCCGGTTGCCCGAGAGCCACTGCGCGACCGAAAAGCAGACGCCTCCGACCGCAAGCGTCGAGATGAACGACGGCACGAAAAGACGTGTCGTAATGAACCCCGACAGAAGGCCCAGGCCAAAGCCGAGGACGATGCAGAGTGCCGCCACCCAGAGGCCAAGACTGGCGAGGTAGACCGAGGCCACCACGGTGATCATGTTGGCCATGGACTGCGCCGACAGGTCGATCCCGCCGATGTAGATCGCAAAGGTCAGCCCCAGCGCCATGATGAACAAGGGGACGATGTCACCCGCCAGCGACAGCAGGTTCGCAGGCTTCAGGAAGTTTGGGTCGGTGATGCCGACGAAGGCCACCAGGACCAGAAGTGTGATCCAGGGAAAGTGAGGCTTGAGGCGTTGCAGGTCCATCGTCTTCCCCGTCAGATCATGTAATGCAGCAGGTCGTAGAGCGTGGGCTTTGCTCCGGGCTTGCAGTCAAACCGTTGCTGGATGGCGCCGTCCTTCAGAACGATGATGTTGTGGGACAGGCCGATCGCCTCTTCCAGCGTATCGGCCACCAGGATCACGCCCACGCCGTCATCCGACATGTCACGGATCATCTCGTAGACGTCTTCCTTGGCCCCGATGTCGAGACCCCGCGTCGGATGGTCCAGAAGCATGATGTCCGACCCGCCCGACCGCCATTTCGACAGCACGACCTTCTGCTGGTTGCCGCCCGACAGGTTGCCACAATCAGCAAATTCGGAATGGGCCTTGATCGACAGTTTGCCGATCCAGTCGCGGGCCAGAGCTTTCTCGGCCGCCACGTTCAGGACCCCGGCGCGGGAATACCGGCCCATCTGTGAGAGCGTCATGTTCTCGTAGACGTTCATTCCGGCGACGATGCCTTCGATCTTGCGTTCGCGCGGGACATAGCCGACGCCTGCTGCCACGGCTGCTTGCGGATTGAATGCGCGGATCTCGTTCCCTTTGATCTTCAGCGTTCCCGAAACCGGGGTCCGCATGCCGTAGATCGTGCGCAGGATCGCCTCGCGCCCCGCGCCTTCGGTGCCAACGAGGCACAGCACTTCGCCTGCGTGCAGCGTCAAGCTGATGTCCTTGATCCGCCCGGGAAGCGAGACGCGGTCCATTTCCAGCAGCACCTTTGACGCGTCGTAAGGCTTTTGTCGCTGCTCGCGGTAATATTCGCGGTCGACGCTGCGGCCGACCATCTTGTGCTGGATCTGTTCAACCGTTGCTGCGCCGCGCGCGACGACATCCACCACCGCGCCGTCCTTCATGACGTAAATGCGGTCAGAGAGTTCCATCACCTCGTCCATTCGGTGGCTGACGAAGATGAAGGAGGCGCGCTTGGTCAGGTCGCGGACGATGGT
The DNA here is from genome assembly GCF_021491355.1 of Alitabrizicola rongguiensis. Lineage (GTDB taxonomy): Bacteria > Pseudomonadota > Alphaproteobacteria > Rhodobacterales > Rhodobacteraceae > Aliitabrizicola > Aliitabrizicola rongguiensis. The sequence continues at coordinate 378,866 of NZ_JAKENF010000001.1, forward strand.
GAAAAGCATTTTCACCTCATCCTCGGCCAGCACGCTGGTGGGCTCGTCCAAAAGGATCACGAGGTCGCCATCGACGCGTTCCTCCAGCGTCAGGACCTTGGCGAGTTCCACCAGTTGCCGCTGCGCGAAGGAAAGGGCTGAGGTGATGGTGGCCGGGTCGATGTCGAGCTTGACCTTGGCCAGTTGTTTCTCCGCGGCCTCGGACATGGCTTTCCAGTTGATCACGCCAAGCCGCACGAACTGCCGCTCGTAGCCGAGGAAGATGTTCTCCATCACCGTCAGGTTCGGGATCAGCGACTGTTCCTGGAACACCATGCCGATGCCCTTTTCCATCGCCTGGCGGGGGTTCTGGAAGCGGACAGCCTTGCCATCGATGGAGACGGTCCCGCCGTCGGGCTGGTAGGCGCCATAGATGACCTTCATCAGGGTGGACTTACCGGCGCCGTTTTCGCCCACAAGGCCGACGATCTCGCCGCGCTTGATCTCGAAATCCACCGCCTTCAAGGCGTGGACGCCGGGAAACTTCTTGTCGACTGCCTTCAGCTGATACATGGCAGCGCCCTCATTTCACGAAGCTTATGGAGCGGCGGTCGGTCGACAGGACGACCGCCACGATCACTAGAAGACCCAGCATGCCGTCCTGCAGGTAGTCCGGCAGCCCGATCACCACCATGCCGTTGTTGATGACGTTGACGATCAGCACGCCCACGACCGTGTTCCAGATGCCGCCGATGCCGCCCCACAGTGCCACGCCGCCGACCACGACCGAGGTGATGGAAATGAACATAAAGTTCGCGCCCGAGACGGATTCCGCCTGGCCAAGCTTGGCGACCTGCAGGATGCCCGCGACGGCGTAGAAGACCCCCGCCAGAACAAAGCCCAGTATGCGGACGCGGCGGACGTTAAGGCCCGAGGCGTGGGCCAGTTCCTCGCCCCCGCCGACGGCATAGAAATTGCGGCCAAGTGTCGTGTGTGACTGGATGAACCACGCAATCAGGGCCATCACGATCACCACATAGACCATAAGCGGAAAACCGGCGATCCGCCAGGTCAGCAGAGCCCGGAAGGTATCGTCGTCGATCTTGACGATGTCGCCACCCGTAATCAGTACGGCAGCCCCGGTGCCGACAAAGCCGATGGCAAGGCTTGCCATGAAGGACGGGATGCGCAGCTTGACGTGGACAAGCCCGTTTACGAGCCCGATCAGCGCACCCGCGAGCAGGATGACCGGAACAGCGACCCAGGCGCCTGCGGCCAAGGTGCCGCCCGTAGCCAGGAACACAAAGCAGAACAGCACCGCAGTCAAGCCGACCGTCCCCTCCATGGACAGGTCGATCGAGCCCATCACGATGATGAATGTCACCCCGATTGCCACCATCAAGGCCGGAGCGGCGGCAATCGCGATGCGGGCGAAATTGCGTTGCGACAGAAAAGCCGGGTTGATCGCTGTGAACAGGATCATCAGGCCGATCAAGACCAGAAGTGGTGCCCAGCGGATCGCGTTCTCGCGCGTCATAAGTCGTTTCACCCTGTCCTCCCGTGGCGGATCACCCCCCTTGGATCAGGGGACGAAAGAGGAGCGGCCAGAGACTGGCCACCCCTATCGCAGTGAAGCTTACTTGTAGACGATTCCGCCGTTCGACGGGCCCCAGAAGTCCGTCCAGTCATAGGTCGGGACGTTGTCCAGGTACTTGGCCTTGAAGTCGGCGGCGTCCTTGGCCGTCACAAGGATCGTCGGGCCATAAAACTCGCGGTGTTCGTGCGGCTCTTCCGACGGCTTGAACGTGCCGATGGCGGCATGGTATGCGAGCGACAGTGTGATGCCGCCGCCCCAGTGCGGGTTGGTGAACACGGTGGCCAAGAGCTTACCGTCCATCACCATCTGCACGGCTTCCGGGTTGCCATCATAGGCGACGATCGGCATGCCTTCGATGCCTTCGGCCTTCAGCGCCTCCATGACACCATAGGCGATGTTGTCGTTGGCGCAATGAACGCCGGTGATCTGGTCGCCGTACTTGGTCAGGAAGCTGGCCATCAGTTCGGCCGCCTTGGTGGTGTCCCAGTCTGCGGGCTGAGCGTCCAGCAGCGTGATGTCCGGATAGTCCTTCAGCGCGTTCTTCAGGCCGTTCAGCCGCTCGATGGCTGGGTTGTTGGCAGCAATGCCGCCCAGGTGAACGACCCCGCCCTTGCCACCCATCGCCTCGAACAGTATGCGGGCGGTTTCCTCGGCAGGCTTCTCATCCGACCAGGTCATGTGGCTGACCCAGTTGTCACCGAAGTCCCAGGGATGCGCGTCGTCGGTCTTGTTCCAGATCGTCGAGACATAGCCGCCCGCAGCCTGGACCGCCTCTGCCACCGGACGCGCGTTCGGGCTGTCGTTCGGATCGCAAGCGATGGCGCAGGCGCCGTTATTCTTGGCGAGGAATGCTTTGATGTCAGCCAGCGACTTTTCCGACGACCCTTCGTTGATTAGCGAGGTCATCGCATCCTTGGGCTTGCCGATGGATTCGGTGAATGCTTCGCCGCCCGAGACGATGGCGTTCCAGTAGGCCGAGGCGCGGTCGCGGTAAGACCAGGCAAGAGCAGGCTCGGTTGCGGCGCGGGCCATGCCGCCGCCGAAGACGCCGGGCATGGTGGCCGAGGTCAGACCGGCAGCCGAAGCGAGCAGGAAGTTCCGACGGTTGATCGTTTCGCGTTCGATGAAGTCCTTGATGAACGTGGACATTGGTTTCCTCCCAGTTTCCCACATCTGCGCCACTCCTTGGTGGCCGAGGCTGTCGCGTAACGAGAAGGATGAGAAACCAGGTCCGCTCTCGTTAATGCACTAACTGGTTACTTTTTAGCCGACCAGAGAGTCAAGGGTTTTGTTTGCCGACAGCAGGCATCTGACCTCGATTCCACTTTGACGTCACTGGCCTTCGCCGTGTATGCAGACTGCTAGCGCAAACGGCGGGGACGGACCGGTTAGTCCATGGAACTAGTTGCAGAAAAGACCAGCGGCGGCGGCTCATCCGCGCGCAAACCGCGGACGCGAGACGCCGAAGCGACCAAGGCCCGGATTCTGGATGCGGCTAAGCGCGAATTTGCGAAGAACGGCCTTGGCGGGGCGCGCGTCGATGTCATCGCCGAGAAGGCGCGAGCAAACAAGCGCATGATCTACCACTACTTTGAGTCGAAGGAGGGCTTGTTCCAGACGGTACTGGAAAACGCGTATGTCGACATCCGCACCGCCGAGCAGAAGCTGAACCTTGACCACCTCGCCCCTAAAGAGGCGCTGGAGCGTCTGGTCCGTTTCACATGGGATTACTACCTCAAGAACCCTGAGTTCATCACGTTGGTCAACAGCGAGAACCTGCACCGCGCAAAGCACCTCAAGAAATCTGAGATCGTGAAGGTGTACAGCCGCAAGTTTGTGTCGATGGTGAAGACCATTCTCGACCGTGGTGTGGCCGCAGGTGTGTTCCGCGACGGCGTGGACCCCGTGCAGCTAAACATCACGATTGCAGCGATCGGCTACTACTATCTGACCAACCGCTTCACCGGATCGATCGTGTTCGAGCGGGATCTTCTGGCGAAGGATGCACTTGAAGAACGCCTTCGCTTCAACATCGACACGATCATGAGGTTGGTCGCAACCTGACGGGTCAGGCTTCCCACCCAAGTCCTAGTGCCCGCAACCCGGCCTCGGCGCAGGCGATATCCTCGGGTTCTTGCGCGCCGGACACGCCGATACCACCCACGACCTGGCCTTCGTGCAGGATTGGCAACCCTCCACCCCAAGGCAGCAGCCGTTGCCGGGTGGACAAGCCTAGGGTCAGCGACGGGCGCGCGGCCATCCGTTCGGCAAAGGCCGCCGTGGCGCGCCGCATCGTTGCAGCGGTATAGGCCTTGTCTTCGGCAAAGGTCAGGATCGGAGGGGTGGCGCGCTCTGTCCGGGCCGATGCTAGCGTATGGCCGTGTGCATCGACGACACAGACCGCGACGCAAAAGCCCTGCCGAGCCGCCTCGGCCAGTGCTTCTTCGACTATACGCAGCGCTGATGTGCTGGAAAGGCTTGCCATCTGAACAATCATCTTGCCGCCGTCTCCCAGTCGATCAGGATGAAGGGTTCTGCAATCTTCTTGCCTTGGATCGACGCATAAAGTGCCGCCGGATCGTCGGACGTGGCGCGATGGACCAGTCCCGTCAGCGGGATGCGCCCTTCCGCCAGCCAGCGCATCGCCCGTTCGAACCCACCGAAGACGGAATGGTCTGCGTTGTTGTAGCCTTCCAACAGCTCTTCCCACTGGAAGCTGCGGCCGTGCATCGGCAATTCCCACTCCCAGCCAGAGCGCAACAGAACATGGTTGAAGAAGACCGCCTGCGTGACATCGTGCGCCGAATGATCAGAGAGCTTGCGCCAGGGGACGCCCACCAGGACGACTTCGCCCATGCGCCGCACGATCCGGCACCCTTCCAGAACTGCACCCTCATGGCCAGAACAATCGACGACAAGTGCCACGTTTCCCTGATAGGCGGCCTCACCCAGCGGCACGGCAGACAGCGCCGTAAGGCCACTGCCTTCCACCTGCGCTCGGCGGGTCGGGTCGGGGTCCACCACTGTCACCCGGTAACCCGAAATGTTGAACAGATGCGCCGCCAGATAGCCCACAGGACCGGCTCCGGTCACGATGACTTGATCTCCGGGCCGTGCGCGCGTCGTCATGAGGGTGGTCATCGACACGCCCATGAGCCGGGCAAGGACCGCCGTCTCGGGGTCGAGGTCCGGCGGCAGGGCCAGGGTATGCCGTGCATCATGCGTCTGGGTCGCACGGTGGCAGCCCATCGCAAAGCGCAGCTCTCCCCGGGCGATGCCGGTAACGCCCTCACCGACTTCGGCAACCCTAAAGATGGCAGCATATCCCGGGCGGATCGGGAAGTTATCGCCGTTGGCCCAGCCGATTTCGGTGCCCTGGCTGACTAGGGTGCACAAGGTCGGGCCACGGACCTGACCGGGTTGCAAGGGTGCGTCCTGATAGCTGTCCAGCACAAAGGTCTGGCGGGCAGGGATGACGATTTCCTGGGGCATGACTGGGTTCCCTTACCTTGAGCCTTAACGGTTCGTGACCGGAGACCACTGCGGCGGCTGCCCGGCGCGTTCTGCCCCCAGCGGGCCGTCCATGCTGACAATCTCAAGGAACTGGCCCCAGGGAGCCTTCAAGTAGCACCAGGTCAGACCAGCCATCGCACCGGCATCGACGTAGTTGGGGCCGTCAAGCACCTCGACCCCTGCGGCCCGCAACGTGTCGGCCGCTGCGATGCAATCTTCGACCTGGAACGCCAGGTGAAAGCCGCCCGGCTGACTGTTGCGTTTTAGCTCGGCCGTCGGATCGGGGTCGCCGGAGTACTGAAAGAGTTCAAGGTTGGTGCCATGCCCCACGCGCAGGACCCTGATGTCGTCGATCCGGGCAGAGCCGGGAACACCGAGACGACGGCGCATGTAAGTGTCATCCACGTCAATCGGTCCCGTGGACAGGCATTCTACCGCCCCGAAATGTGCTTTGAAGAAGCTGACCGCCTGGTCCAAGTCGGGCACCGTGAAGCCGATGTGCTGCATGCCGTAGATGGTCATCGAAATCCTCCTGCCAGAGATCGAAGTCCCGTCATTATATGTAATAACCAGTTAGTTCATTAGTCGATACACGAATGCGGCGGCGCGTCAAGCTTCCTACAGGATGCCAGTTGGCCCGCCCTCTAAAGAGCGGTCCTCCCTGAACTAGGATTTCGAGTCAGATTGGACTTCACCCCGTCTCTGGTCCGGACTTAATGCGACCTGCCGGAGCTGATTTCAGTTGCGCCGCATAGCGCCGGAAATCAATGCTCTGCCCCCTGAGAACTGGACCGCTTGAAGCTGGAGTTTTCCGCTACGTTTTCCTGGCTGGGAGAGGAGCGGATTCGCATGAAGGCATCGCGGTTCACGGAGGCGCAGAAGGCGTTCATCCTGCCCGGCGACATTATGCAGAAAGGACCGAACGCGTTGCGCGAAGGCAGGGTGGCGAAGGCAGCCATTGCCACACTCGAAAGGTATGGATGGCTTGTTCGACTTCCGGATGGTGCCATGGTCCGCGGCGTAGCTCGCAAGGAAGCATATCGGGTCGTGAGGGCTTGAGATGTTGTTTGACGTGCGAGCCGCCCTTGCGGAAATCCAGAACGATATACGCTATGCCGCGAAACCCGCGAATTACGCGAAACCGATAGGCGATGCACCCCCTGTTTCGCGGGTTTCGCAGGTTTCGCAATGCGCAGAGCCGCAAAACAGAAGCAGCCCGGGCGGACAACTCTTTCCACCTCCCGCCATCCAAATCCAAGCTGACGATGACCCATTCCCTCACGGTCGGGCGGTGAACGGCAACCCCAAGACATGGACGGGCCGCATCGTCAGTCTCGATGAATGGCAACGGCTGTCGGACTGGGATAGGCACGGCTCGACGGGGAAGGTTTGGAATGCGCTCACAAGACGATGGGAGCCCTAAAGACGACATACGGCATTCGACGCCAGTTGCGCATCGCTCTGAGATTTGGCCGGACTGGCCTTGTATGGATCAGTCTGCGGCAGGACAGACGTCCCTATAGGGTGTCAGGGCTCGATGTCATCTTCATCATTCAAATGGCTGTCTGGAAGAGCAGCAAGGGACGCCGACGGCAGCTCCTGCACGGATCGAATGGGCATAGCCGACCCGCGCTGTGAGATCTCGCGGATGGCCTCGGCGAGCGGGTTGACGCTGGGTTCGAGAGTCGCAGGTGCCTTGCCATAGCCCCGGTCGATGATGGCGTTGGCTGCCGACACGCGTGCCGCTGCCGGAGCATTCGCGTCTTTTGCAACATCGACGAGCACCTTCAGGGCATCCTCGGCAAAGTTACGCGCCAATTCTGCGATCTCTTTCTTGGCCTCGCTCTCCTTGCCCTTCGGCCGTCCTGCTCCCGGCCGTCGCCCTCCGCGCGAGGCAACTGATATTTGATTTGCCGTATTGTTTTTCAGATCGCCCACGAAAGCACCTTGCATCTATATGATGCGGAATCATGCCAAATATACACTGCATTTAGATTCTCAAAATCACCATGCATCCTGTTGGCATGAAGTAGATGCACGCCTGAGCTGACCGGCGCTGTCGATCTACAGGACCCATATCCAAGTGCTCGGGGGCGGCGCTGTCCTGACGCTTTACTCCCGTTCGGTCGTCGATGATCCCACCCGGATCATGCCCTAGAAGAAAACTCGGCCCTTGATCCGGCTTTACGCCATAGTGCAGCCACTCCGGCGGACCCCGCGGCGGGAATGCACCGGCGTCCCAGGAAAAGCAGCGCACCACCGAGCAGGGGCAGGGAAGCGGGGAGCGGCACTGGGGCCGGATCGTCGAGCGAGATCCGCTCGACAATGGCGCCACCGCAGAACTCGCCGCACCAGATTTGTCCAGGCTCCAGCATTTCGTAGAAATCGAAGAAGTGGTCGAAAGACGGTATGCTCAATTGGAAGAACAGCATGTCGACTTCGCCGAAGGTCTTGCCGAACTTGATGTCGAAGAGATGGGATTTCCGGCTCTTCACCTGCTTTTGGCCGACGACTTCTCCGTCATTGACCCCGATAATGTTCAGGACAACATCATAGGGCTTATTGTGGAACGCCCATTTCCGCAGCGCCGTGTCGTCATCGTCATAGGGCGGCATCGGCTTGGTCGATGCCTTCCAGATCAGGTTTTGGATGATGATCGTCGCGGAGCGGACAGAGAAGCCCTTGCGATCGACGCGCCCCAGAAAGCTTTCCGATGCACCCGAGTCGTCGTGGAGGTAGGTGACGCCATCGGGATAGGCCATGCTGGTGGAGATGTGATAGCCGTCCCGCTCGACGCAGAACACATCGTCCAGAGGGACTCGGTCGTCACATGCGACCTCGGCAGACGACCAGTCCGCCGAACCGGTTAGCACCGTTGCTGCATTGGCCGAACCGGCCAGAAGAACCGCAGAAAAGAATATTGTCAGAAATCGCATTTCAAGTCCCCAAATCACTCATGAGACTGGAGATTTCGCAAGGAGGTCAGCGATTCGCCAAGCAAATTTTTCCGGTCTTCGGTTCACCTTTCCCAGATCAAGCCATGAGGGACAAAGGTGGTGCCGCTCTATAGCGTGTTGGACTGTCGTCGGAGCTAGCCGGCTTGTGCATAGTGGGCGAGGACAGACGACTGGTCCAGGAGGCCAAGGTCCAACAGAACCCGAACCCATTGCGATCATTTGTTAGCATTGTTTAGCGGCGGGTGACTTCGTTAGGGTCAACCCCCCGCTGCCTAGCCTTTGTCGCAGGGGCAGCCTCACTTCAGCCACGTGAACGAAGACATCGTTCGCCGTGTCACCCTACCGAGATCCAATTTCTGAACTGCGTCACAGAGCAACTTTCTTGGGCCTGCTGCCCGATTGGGAACACGGGATTGGGACAATGGCGACGTAGCGGTGGTTTGGCAAAATCACAGAGGGACGTGCCTGCAAGAAGCCACGCGCTTCGGCCGTGGAGCGTAAGCATGCAGCATCGGCGGCAGCAGCCTGACCATGGGTTTCCAGGCCTCAAATTTCCCAAACTGCATCGTTGCAATCTCCGGTTGGGCGTTGTTCCATCCACGCAAGACGAGCAGGAGTTAACCAGTGAACCAACAGACCCTTTCCGCGTTTCTATGGTCTGTCGCCGATCTGTTGCGGGGGGACTACAAGCAAGCTGACTATGGCAAGGTGATCCTGCCTCTCACTGTCCTTCGTCGCATCGACTGCGTGCTCGCCCCGACCAAGGCCGCGGTGCTAGAGGAACTGGCGCTTCGGCAGCAGCAGAACATAACTCCCACTTTCTGGCCTGCCCCTTTCGGGTGGTCCTGTATCAGTCTTAGTGCATGACAGGTCTTGGCGCTACGGCCGGGGTGGCCGGCGAAGCGGGTCCGGATGGCGAAGCCGGCCACTGCACCGCCTCGGGGGCCGGGGGGCGATAGCCCAGTGATGAGTGCGGGCGCCTCGTGTTGTAGTGGCGGCGCCAAGACTCGATGACGATCTTCGCCTCGGCGAGGCTGTAGAAGATCTCCCCGTTCAGCAGTTCATCGCGGAGCTTGGAATTGAAGCTCTCGCAGTAGCCGTTCTCCCAGGGGGACCCCGGCTCGATATAGGCGGTCTTCGCGCCGACGGCGGCGATCCACTCCCGCACCGCCTTGGCGATGAACTCCGGGCCATTGTCCGACCGTATGTGATCCGGCACTCCGCGCAGGATGAACAGATCAGACAGCACGTCGATGACGTCGGTCGACCGAAGCTTGCGTTCGACGCGGATCGCCAGGCATTCGAAGCTGAACTCGTCGATGAGGTTGAGCATGCGGAACTTCCTCCCGTCGTGGGTCCGGCTTTCAACGAAGTCGTAGGACCAGACATGGTTCGGACGCTCGGGCCGAAGACGGATGCACGACCCGTCGTTCAGCCAGAGCCGGCCCTTCTTCGGTTGCTTTTGTGGGACCTTCAGCCCCTCCCGCCGCCAGATCCTCTCGACCCGTTTCACGTTCACCGCCCAACCGGCCTCGCGCAGAAGGGCCGTGATCCGGCGGTATCCGTAGCGCCCATATTGCGAGGCGAGCGCGATGATGTCCGCCGTCAGGGCGTCTTCATCGGCGCGCCCCTGCGGCACCTTCCGCTGGGTCGAGCGATGTTGCCCGAGCACGCGACAGGCGAGCCGTTCCGAGATCTGGAACTTCTGCCGGACGTGGTCGATGCAGGCACGGCGGCGGGCGGGGCTCAGAAGTTTCCCCGTGCAGCCTCAGCCAGGATCAGCTTCTCCAGAGTCAGATCGGACACCGCTTTCCGGAGGCGCTCGTTCTCCTTCTCCAGCTCCTTGAGCCGCCTCACCTGGTCGGTCTTCAGCCCGCCAAACTCCTTCCGCCACCGGTAGTAGGTGAACTGCGTCACGCCGATTGACCGTACGGCCTCCGCAACCGATTGGCCCCGCGACACCAATACGTCGACCTGCCGCAGCTTCGCGACGATCTCCTCCGGCTTGTGCTTCTTCTGGGGCATTCCTGCATCCTCCAAATGGCTCGAAAGCCATACCTCAGGGAGGACCACTTTTCAGGGGGCAGACCAACATTGGATGCTGCAATCGGAGACGCCGTGATCGATGCAATGGACGCGCATGCGGCGATGAGCAAGCAAGCCCTGGAGTCCGAAGCGGTGCGCAAGGGAATCAAGGACATCTTGCTGAACCTCGGAGGCCTCTATGAGGCACTGAAAGCCGCTGCTGCCTGAGGATCTCCGAAATCTGTGGTCTGGGCTCTCTTCGCTTGCGGTGTCTGAGTCGCAGATTGATGCATCGAGATGCGTCCAAGCACTAAACCTATGATGGGTTCTTTGGTGGGTGATCGCCATTCCACCGGAATTTCTACAATGATTTCAAGGATAGATGGCGGACCCGGAGCGATTCGAACGCCCGACCCTCAGATTCGTAGTCTGATGCTCTATCCAGCTGAGCTACGGGTCCGTCGTGGGACGGGCATTTAGACGCCCGCGGTGGCCATTGCAAGGCCGAAAAAGAAAAACACCGGCGTCAGGCTCCTTCCGCTCCATCCAGTTCCTTGGGAAGGCGGATCAGGAACTCGGTCCCCTCGGCGTCGCTGCGCAGCAGATCCAGCCGGCCGCCATGGCCGCGGATCAGTTCGGCGGAGATCGCCAGCCCCAGGCCGGTGCCCCCTTTGCGTGCGCCCCCCTGAAAGGCGGTGAAGAGATGCTCGCGCGCCTTGGCCGGAAGACCGGGGCCGGTATCGCCGACCTTGATCCACCATTCGGCTTCATCCTCGCCCGCGCCGATCTCGACCGTGCCGGGATTGCCCGTCGCCTCGATTGCCTGCCGGGCATTGCGCACGAGGTTCGACAGGACACGGTAGAGCTGCTCGGAATCGGCCCGGATCGTCAGCGCGGGCGGAACGTCGACTAGGCACGCGACAATCGTGCCTGCGCCTTCGCCCAGCCCTTCCGCCTCGACCACATCCTCGGCCAGCGGGCGCAGCAGGAAAAGCGAAAGCTGCGGCGGCGGCTCTTCGGCTCTGCCGAAGGCCAGGGTCGTTTCGCAGAGGTTCACGGCCCGCTTGATCGAGGCTTCGAGCTTGGGCGCGGCGCGGGCGACCACGGGATCGTCGCTGCCCTCGATCCGGTCGGCAAAGAGCTGGGCCGTGGTCAGGATGTTGCGCAGGTCGTGGCTGATCTTGGCCACCGCCGCGCCCAACTGTGCCAGCCGCTCCTTCTGCTTCAGGGCGCCAGTCAGCTGGGTCTGCATGGTTTGCATCGTTTCCTCGGCCTCGCGCAACTCCACCAGCCGGGACGTGGGCGCGATGATGCGGCGCGTGTCCTCGGGCGCGGCGGCATAGGAGGTCATGTGATCAACGACCCGCTTGATCGGCACGACAAGCAGGCGGCGCACGGCAAGGAACAGCAGAACTGCCGTGACCGCCGAGATCAGTGCCGACAGCGACAGGATGCGCAGCCCGTATTCGATCAGCGCCTTGCGCAAGGGGCCGGTCGGCAGCGTCACCTCGATCAGCAACCCTGCTTCCTGCACTGGGTTCCCGATGACCCGGATCACGTGGTTCCCGGGATCGGCAATCAGGGCGAAGGCGTCCTGGATCAGGGTCAGCGGGCCGGAACTGCGCAGGTCGTAGGTCGCTTGTATCGGCTCGGGAATCTCCGAGGACAGGACCAGCTGCCGGACCTCGTCGCGCCGCAGAACGACGTTGTAGACCCCGGCATTCGCCAGCAGCTCTTTCTCCAGGTCCGGGCCGATCATCTCGTCGGTCGCCAGCGTGGCGAGCGAGGCGATCTGCGCCTTCTCCAGCTTGTCCATCAGGTAGTCGGCGCGGAACCGGGCCAGCGACGGGACAAGGATCAGGATTTCGGCAAGCACGAAGAAGGCGAATGTCAGAAGCAGGAAACGCCCTGACAAGGTGTTGAAAAACGACGCTCGCCCGACCTTCACTCCGTGCCGCCCCTTCCGCGCGGGCCCTGCAGTCCGCAAGGGCTATGGCAGGACATGCTGCACCAGCCACACGACCCGCCTCAGGGCAGGATTATCAAAGAGCTTGGGCGAGAAATAGGCCCCTGCCGCACGTTTCGACACCTCCGACAGAGTCGGATAGGGCAGGACCATTCCCGCAACGGCAGACAGCTTGATCCCGCTTGAAAGGGCGAGCGCCCATAGGCCGATCAGCTCGCCCGCCTGCGGTCCGACGATGCCCGCCCCGACGATCCTGCCCTTGACGGTCACCAGCTTCACCAGCCCCTCCGTACGGCCTTCCGCCTGGGCGCGGTCATTGTCGTGAAAGGGCCAGGGCAGGATCGTGACACCGGCACCATGGGCCTTGCGCGCCTCGGCTTCAGTCAGCCCGACCTGAGCGAGCTCGGGATCGGCATAGGTAACCCGGGGGATGTGATCGGTCCTTGCACGGGCGGGCAATCCGAGCACCGCCTGACGGATGACAATCCCGGCATGATAGCCCGCCAGATGCGTGAACTGCCCCTGCCCCGCCGCATCGCCCACCGCGAAGATCCGGCGATTGGTGCTGCGCAACCGGGCATCGACGGTCACGCCCTTGTCGTCATGCGCGACGTTCGCCGCGGCAAGCCCCATCCCGTCGAAGGTCACGGCGCGCCCAGTGGCCACCAGGAGATGGCTGCCCCCGAACGAGCGACCGTCCTCAAGGTGCAGCGTGACGCCATCGGACCAGTCCACGCGGGCGACCTTGGCCTTCGTGACGATCTCCACCCCTTCGTTGCGCAAGGCGGACAGAACGACCTGCGCAAGCTCGGGATCCTCCTTCTGCAGGGCGGCGCCTCCATCCAGCACCGTTACCCGACACCCCAACCGCCGATGCGCCTGGGCAAGTTCGATCCCGATCGGACCACCACCGAGGATCAGAAGATGTTGTGGCCGCTCGCGCAGCGGAAAGATCGTCTCGTTGGTCAGGAACGGCCCATCCGCCAGCCCCGGAATCGGCGGAACGCGCGGGCGCGATCCGGTTGCGATGACGAACCGCCGGGCGCGAATCCGCTGCCCCCCGGCCTCCACCACATCGGGCGCGACGAAGCGGGCATGGGCGCGGATGACCCGTACGCCAAGACCTTCGAACCGATCCTGGCTGTCGATCGGCGCGATCGTGGCGATAACCCGCGCGACGTGATCCTTGACCGCGGCGAAGTCGACTTCGGGCGTGACCGGACGAATGCCGAACCGTTCCCCCGTGGTCATCGCATGGGCGGCCTTCGCCGCCGCGATCAGCGCCTTCGACGGCACGCAGCCGTGGTTGAGGCAATCGCCCCCCATCTCGGCAGCCTCGATCAGAACGACGCGCGCGCCCATCTGCACCGCCCCCGCCGCAACCGACAAGCCGCCAGAGCCCGCCCCGATCACGCAGAGGTCCGTCCTGATCTCGTCCATCATCATAGGCTCCTTCCGCGCCAAAGCCGGATCAGGATCGGCAGCGCAGCCAGAACCGCAAGCCCGATTCCGGGCAGGATCGCCCGCCAGCTTTTCAACGTCGCAAGGTCGGGAACGCCACCCGCTGCCAGAACCTCGCCCAGACCCGCTCCGAACCCGGTCAGCAACAGAGCGCCGGGGATGATCCCGAAGAACGTCGTGAAAGCGAACCGTCCCAGACTGACCCCCATCACCGAAGGGATGAGATTGGCCAGAAAGAACGGCACGACTGGCGTCAGCCGCATGAGGAACAGCACCGACAACTCGTTCTGATGAATCCCCTCCATCAGCCGCGCGGCCCTGCCGCCGGCACCGGTGATCCGCCCGCGAAGACTTTCACCGAAGCCCGATCTCGCCGCGAGAAAGATGAGCACCGCGCCGCAGGTCGCCGAAAGAAGATTGAACAGCACACCCGGGAAGATGCCGAACAGAAACCCGCCCGTCAGCGTCGCCACGGTCGCCCCCGGCAGGCTGAGCGTGACGATGACGGTATAGGCCAGCATGAACAGGACCACGGCGCGAAGGTAATGCGCATCGCGGTAGGCCAAGAGGTCGGCATGATGCTCGGACAGGGCCTGCAGGGTCAGGTCGTGCCGGAAAAGGATCGCCGCCCCTATGGCGGCAACCAGAATGACCAGGATCGGCACGCGCCGCCAAAGCCGCCCAGCCTCCTGCCTGCCCGCACCTGTGTCGCCCGTCTCCATCCCCATCCGCTTGCCATCCGCAGCCGGTCGCGCCAAAAGCTAGCACGCGCTCCCAACCGGCATAGGCAAGTTTTCCGCCGGCCGCGACGTCAGCCGGCAGCCTTGCGCAGATTCAGCGACAAAAAGCGGCTTGTCGGAATTGACTTGGACAAAGGTCGCCCGTAAAGGACGGGCTTCGAATGGGGGCCGCCCTCGAATCCTTTGCGGTTCGGGCTGCCCGGAAGAATTGGAGAGCCGCGATGAAGCGCACGTATCAACCCTCGAACCTGGTCCGCAAGCGGCGCCACGGTTTCCGCGCCCGCATGGCGACCAAAGGCGGCCGCCTCGTGCTCGCCGCGCGTCGCGCCAAGGGCCGCAAGGTTCTGTCGGCCTGATCGGCCGCGAACCTCTCGCAAGGTCACAAGACATGACACCGCCGGAGGCCGGGGCCACGGGCAGCAATGCCGAGGCAGCCCTGCCGCTCCCGGCGGTTTCAGTTTGTCTTGAGGTCATTGCCAAGCGCGCCGATTTCCTGCGCGCGGCACAGGCCCGGCGTCAGGCGATGCCGGGCTTTCTTGTGCAGGCCCGCCGCCGGGGCGACGACAGCCCGACGATCCGCGTCGGTTTCACCTGCTCGAAGAAGGTCGGCAACTCCGTCACACGCAACCGCGCCCGCCGCCGCCTGCGCGAGGTGGCCCGTGCCATCCTGCCCAAGGGCGGAAAACCCGGCTGGGACTATGTGCTGGTCGGCCGCCCGGATGCGACGGTCAGCCGCCCTTACGCCGACCTGCTGAACGACCTGTCTCAGGCCTTGTCCCGCATCCATGCGGAGAAGGCCCGATGACCCCTCTTGCCCATCTCGTCGCCCTGCCCGTGCGGGCCTACCGTCTGGTCCTCAGTCCCTGGGTCGGCCACGGCTGCCGCTACCAGCCCACCTGCTCGGCCTATGCGCTCGAGGCACTGGACAAGCATGGAGCGATCAAGGGCAGCTGGCTCGCCGCCCGCCGCATCGGCCGCTGCCACCCCTGGGGCGGCTCGGGCTATGACCCGGTGCCACCGAAGGAGTGATCACTTCTTCTCGAAGAAGATGGTGACCTGTCCGATCCGAGCCCCCGCCTTGCGCATGTAGGCGATGTTCAGAAGCCGGTCCTCGGTCAGAAGCCACATCCAGTCGTCGAAGCCCACGCGCAGGGTGCCATCCGGCACGGGCAGGTCGATCCGGTAGGTCCAGTTGAAGGTGTCGCCCCGCTCGATTCCGCTCGCCGTCCCCAGAACGCCGGGCGCCGTGCCCTGCCAGGTATCCGGCCCGGTCTTGGTCAGCGTCCACTTCCGGTCTTCTTTCGACCCGTCCTCGTAGACGAAGTTCTCGTCCAGCGTCAGCATTTGGGTCTTGGGTTGCCAGTCACCGTCGATAGTCACCACGAAGCGCCGCCGAACCTCGCCGAAGACATCCTGGAACTGGCCATGGGCCACCACGCGGCCGTCGAAGAATTCCTCGAGATTCAGCTTGCGGTCGCTCAGCAGGGGGTCTGATGGCCCCGGTCGGCCGGAGCAGGCGCCCAGAACAAGAAATGCTGCAAGGATGATCCAGCGCATCGCGCCCTTCCCCCAGTTGTTGTCCTGCCGTATACGCGCGGAAACGCCGACCGGATGCCCTGCGCGCGGAAAAGCCCCATGTTTGACGAATCCGAAGACCTGCCGCCGATCCTGCGCGGCGCGCCCGACACAACCGAGTTCAAGAAACTCCGCAAACGGCTCGTGCGCGAAGTGCGCGAGGCGATCGAGACCTATGGCATGATCGAACGGGGCGCGCGCTGGCTGGTCTGCCTCTCGGGCGGGAAGGACAGCTATACGCTTCTCGCCGTGCTGACCGAACTCAAATGGCGCGGGCTGCTGCCGGTGGACCTTCTGGCCTGCAACCTCGATCAGGGCCAGCCGGGTTTTCCGGCGACCGTCCTGCCCGAGTTCCTGACCCGGATGCAGATCCCGCACCGTATCGAGTATGCCGACACCTATTCGATCGTGGTCGACAAGATCCCGCAGGGCCGCACCTACTGCTCGCTTTGCTCGCGTCTCCGCCGCGGCAACCTCTACCGCATCGCGCGCGAGGAAGGCTGCTCGGCCGTCGTCCTCGGCCATCACCGCGACGACATCCTCGAGACCTTCTTCATGAACCTGTTCCACGGCGGGCGGCTGGCCACAATGCCGCCGAAGCTGGTGAACGAGGATGGCGACCTGTTCGTGTACCGCCCCCTTGCCTTCGTGGCCGAGGCGGATTGCGAGCGCTTCGCCCGCGACATGGCCTATCCGATCATTCCCTGCGACCTCTGCGGCAGCCAGGAGGGGCTCCAGCGACAGCAGGTGAAGCAGATCCTCGACGGGTGGGAGGCGCGCAGCCCCGGCCGCCGGCAGGTCATGTTCCGCTCGCTGATGAACACCCGGCCCTCGCATCTGCTGGACACGACGCTGTTCGATTTCGCCGGGTTGCAACTTGGTGCGCCTGCGGCGATGGATCGTGAAAATCCTCCGCAACTTCGCGGCGAGGATTAACACTCCGATCAGCCTGTCTGCCTAGCGTTCGACCTGCGGGCGCTCGTTTGCCCGCGATGATCAGGGCACGCAGCAGATGGTAAAGCTCAAGGACATCCAGCGCGCAATGGTGCGCGCAAATGGCATGCTGCGGCGGCCAGAGGTGATGATCTTCCTGCCTGCACTTACTCTTGCCGGGTTCTGGTTGGGCGGCGAGGGGACGCTGATCCTCATCGCGCTTGGCTTGCCCATGGTCTTCGTGATGACCGGCGCCTTTGCTCAGGCCCCGGCCCCGGCCGCCGCGCTTGGCGAGGTGGGACTGCGTGCCGACATCACCGCCGCGCTGGACTCCGTGCTGCGGCAGGGACGCGCCTCCGGCCTGACCACCGCCTGCCTTGTGCTGCAATTCGACGAGGCGGATCGCTTTCTCGACCGGCACGGTCGCGCAGTGCAGGCCGAGATGCTTCAGCGAGCCACAGAACGCATCTGCACGGCGCTTCGTCAGGGCGATACCGTGGCCCGGCTCGAAGGCGGCGGTCTTGCGGTGGCGCTTGGACCGGTCCGGCGGCTCGACCTCGAAACGCTGGTGCAGGTTTCGGGCCGGCTGCAAACGGCCATCGGCGCGCCGATGAGCATCGAGGGCGCACAGATCTATGTCACCTGCTCGGTCGGGTTCTGCCTTGTCTCGCGCGCACCTCAGGAAACCGGGCGGGCCATGCTCGATGCCGCGCAGGTCGCGGCGGACGAGGCGTTGCGCAATGGACCGGGTGCTATCCGCAGCTTCTCGCCAGACATGGCGCGCACCCGCGCCGACCGCGAGGCGCGACGTGATATTCTGGAGGCCGCGCTCGACGATGGACATATCCGCCCGCACTTCCAGCCACAGATCTCAACCGACACTGGCGAGCTGACCGGGTTCGAAACGCTTGCCCGCTGGCATCACCCAGAACGGGGCACCCTGCCACCGGCGGAGTTCCTGCCAGCGATCGAAGAGGCGGGGCTGGCCGAAAGGCTGGGCGAGGTGATGATGTTTCATGCCCTGACTTCCCTCGCCCGGTGGGACAAGGCCGGCCTCGCCGTTCCCTGCATTTCCGTCAACTTCTCAGGCTCGGAACTGAGGAACCCCCGGCTGCCGGAACGGATCAAGTGGGAACTGGATCGCTTCGATCTGGCGAGCAGCCGCTTGACGGTCGAAATCCTTGAAACCGTGGTCACCCGCACCGACGATGACGTCACCGTTCAGAACATCGGCGCACTCGCGCGTCTGGGCTGCAACATCGACCTCGACGATTTCGGCACGGGGCATGCCTCGATCACTAACATCCGTCGCTTCGGCGTGCGCCGTATCAAGATCGACCGCAGCCTTGTCACCCGGGTCGACAGCGACCGCGAACAGCAGAAGATGATCGCGGCGATCCTGTCGATGGCAGAGCGTCTGGGCATCGACACACTTGCCGAAGGGGTCGAGACAGCCGGCGAGCACACGATGCTCGCACAACTTGGCTGCCGCCATGTGCAGGGCTTTGCCATCGCCCGCCCGATGGACTTCGACGCGGCAACCGACTGGATCCGCGGCAACGCCGCGAAGCCTGGACTCTTGCCCCGGCTTGGTCATCGCAGCGCCTGACTCTTGCGGCGGGTCGCTGCCGAACAGCCCGGTGAACCGGGAATCCGCTTGACCTTGGCCGACCCTTCTGTTGAAGCACCGGCTGACCCTTTTTCTGGCGGAACGGTGGTGGTCCAGATGGACGATCAGAACAAGAACCTAATCCTCGCAACCGTGCTCAGCTTCCTGGTGATCCTGGGCTGGTTCCTGATCTTCCCGCCGCCCGAAACGCAACAGGCCCCGCAGGCCCCTGCAGCGGCGACCGAGGCGACAACGACGGCCCCGGCTCCGACAGCCACCGCGACCAGCGAGGCGACCGAGCCTGCGGCCACCGAAACCGCCCGTCTGGCAATCGACACGCCCCGCGTCTCGGGCTCGATCGCCCTGACCGGCGGCCGCGTCGACGACCTGCTGCTCAAGGATTACCGCGTCACCATCGACCCGAATTCGCCGCTGGTGCGGCTGCTGACGCCAGTGGGCGAAAAGGAATCCTACTATGCCCGCTACGGCTGGGAATCCGACGGCACTGTCGCATCTGCCGACCTGCCCGGGCCGAACACGGTCTGGACGCAGACCGCGGGCAGCACGCTGACCCCCGACAGCCCCGTCACCCTGTCCTGGGACAACGGCAAGGGCATGGTCTTCACCCGAACCTTTGCGATCGACGACAACTACATGTTCACGGTCACGCAAGGTGTCACGAACAACTCGGGCGCACCGGTCACGCTCTATCCCTACGGCGTCATCGACCGGCACGGCGTGCCGAGCGACACGCAGAACTTCTTCGTCCTGCATGAGGGCGTCGTACGGATGGCCGACGGCCAGCTGGAAGAGACCCGCTACAAGGACGTGGCCAAGCTGCCGGTGATCGAGGCCGAAGGTGGCCCGGCGGAGATCATTCAGGTGACCCAGGACGGCTGGATCGGCTTCACCGGCCATTACTGGCAGACGATCCTGATCCCCGCAGATGGTCAGCCCTTCACCGCCGTGACCAAGCACCTGGTCGAAAGCGACATCTACCGCACCACGGTTCGCAACCAGCCGGTCACCATCGCCCCCGGCGCCTCGGCCGAGAATGCCTCGCGCCTTTTCGCCGGTGCCAAGGAATGGGAAACGCTGCGCTACTACCAGGATGAGCAGGGCGTCCACGGCTTTGTCGACTCGATCGACTGGGGCTGGTTCTACTTCCTGACCAAGCCGATCTTCCGTGTGCTGCACGCCCTGCATGGGATCATCGGCAACATGGGCCTGGCGATCATGGCGCTGACGTTGGTGCTCAAGATCATCGTTCTGCCGCTGGCGTGGAAATCCTACGCCTCGATGGCAAGGATGAAGGAACTTCAGCCCGAGATCGAGAAGCTGAAAGAGCGGGCCGGCGACGACAAGGCCATGATGCAGCGCGACATGATGGCGCTCTACAAGGAAAAGAAGGTCAACCCGGCGGCCGGCTGTCTGCCGGTGCTGATCCAGATCCCGATCTTCTTCTCGCTCTACAAGGTGATCTTCGTCACGCTGGAACTGCGTCACGCGCCGTTCTTCGGCTGGCTCAAGGATCTGTCGGCTCCTGACCCATCTTCGCTGTTCAACCTGTTCGGCCTGCTGCCCTGGGCGGCGCCGACGCATGGAACCCTTCTTGCGACGGTCTTCATCGGCGTGCTCCCCATCCTGCTGGGCATCTCGATGTGGTTCCAGCAAAAGCTGAACCCTGCCCCGGCCGATCCCGCACAGGCGGCAATCTTTGCCTGGATGCCGTGGATCTTCATGTTCATGCTGGGCGGCTTCGCCTCGGGCCTCGTGCTGTACTGGATCACCAACAACACCATCACCTTCGCGCAGCAGTATCTGATCATGCGCAGTCACGGCTCGAAGCCGGACTTTTTCGGCAACATCAAGGCCTCGGTCAAGCGCAAGCCCAAGGCCGCAAATGACGCAAAGGCGCCAAAGCCGGACACCAAGAAATGACCGCCCGGCTGGCGCATCTGTGCCGCCACCCGATCAAGTCGGCGGGCTATGAAGAGATCGAAAGCGCGACCCTCACAGCGGGCCGCGCTTTTCCCTTCGACCGGGAATGGGCCGTGGCGCACGAGGCCGCGCGCTTCGGCGACCAGCCCGACGGATGGGCTCCCAAGATGAATTTCCTGCGCGGATGGGCATCAGCGCAACTGATGGCCATAGCCTGCAGTTCGGATCCCTCAAGCCGTACAGTGACGCTCCGCCATCCCACCGCCGGCACGCTGACCGTGGCACCCGATCGCGCCGACGATGCCGCAGCGCTTGTCGACTGGCTCCGCCCGCTCTGGCCCGAGAACCGACCTGCCCCCTCCCGCGTGGTAAGGGTCGAAGGCCAACCGATGACCGATGTGCCAGAGCCGTGGGTCGCGCTTCTCAGCCTTGCCAGCAATCGCGACCTTGGGCAGCGGATGGGGGTCGACCTGTCGATCCATCGCTGGCGCGGGAATGTGTGGGTTGACGACCTTGAGCCGTGGACAGAGTTTGGCATGATCGGCCGAGAGATCCAGATCGGTCCCGTCCGGCTTAAGGTCGAACAGAGGATCACCCGCTGCCGCGCAACGACCGCCGATCCGGAAACCGGGCGATGGGATGCCGATACCCTGACGGCACTCGACACCAGCTTTGGTCACCAGGACTTCGGCGTCTATGCCCGTGTCCTGTCCGGCGGCGCGGTGCGGATCGGGGATGAGGTAACCCTCGGATGACCCAGCTTCCCTTCCCGCTTGTCCCCGAACCCGAAGAGGCCGCCCGCGAAGCGGGACGGCTACTGTTCGCCGGTCCCGTCACCTTTGTTAAGGGCGTCACCGCGATGTCCGGGCTGCCACCGGCCGACCGGATCGAGATCTGCTTTGCCGGTCGCTCGAACGTCGGCAAGTCGAGCCTCATCAACGCCCTGACGGGCCGCAAGAACCTCGCCCGCGCCTCGAACACGCCAGGCCGCACACAGGAAATCAACTTCTTCGCGCTTGGCGAGGAACGCTACATGGTCGACCTGCCCGGTTACGGCTATGCCGAGGCGCCGGTGGCGATCGTCGCCAAATGGCAGGCGCTTCTGAAAAGCTATCTGGCTGGACGCGTGACGCTGCGCCGCGCCTTCGTGCTGATCGACACCCGCCACGGCGTGAAAGCGGTGGATGAAGAGATCCTGACACTCCTCGACCGTTCTGCCGTCACCTTCCAGGTGGTCATGACCAAGGCCGACAAGGTGAATGCCGCCACCCGACAGGCCAATATCGACCAAGTGCGCGGCGCGCTGGCCAAGCATCCCGCAGCTTATCCCGAGATTGTAATGACCTCCTCGGAAAAGGGCGAGGGGATCGAGACATTGCGCGCGATCATCGCCGGTCTGCAATAGCCTCTGCCTCGACCTCGATCTCGGCCAACATCGTTCTGACAAGCCGAACCTGGCGCAGCGCCGCCTCGCGCCCGGGCAGCCAGCCGCGCAGCCCTTGCCGACAGCATTGCCTGCTGCATGGCCTTCCAGTCAACGTGATCCAATCCGGGCGGCCAGGGCATCGCATCCTCGCTTTTGCCTTTGCTGCCCGATTGCAGGGCGTCGGGCAAGTCCCTTGGCAGGCCCAGCCAAAGGGGCTAGGACGGACCCCGCATTTCCGCCCGAACCCCTGGGGCTCCGCATGAGAAAGCAGACCACCACGATGGAAGATTCGATCGCAACCGCCCGGGTCCTGTCCGAGGCGCTTCCCTACATGCAACGCTATTCCGGCGCGGTCGTCGTCGTGAAGTTCGGCGGCAATGCCATGGGCGATGATGCCGCAATGGCCGAGTTTGCCCGCGACATCGTCCTGATGCGCCAGGTCGGCGTGAACCCGGTGGTCGTCCATGGCGGTGGGCCGATGATCAACGAGATGCTGAACAAGCTTGGCATCAAGTCGGAATTCGTGCGCGGCAAGCGGGTCACCGACAAGGCCACCGTCGAGGTGGTCGAGATGATCCTGTCGGGCCTCGTCAACAAGCGCATCGTGCAGGCGATCAACGATCAGGGCGGTCGCGCTGTGGGCATCTCTGGCAAGGACGACGACCTCATGGTCTGCGAGGCGGACGATCCGGAGCTTGGCTTCGTCGGTCGCCCGGTCGAGATGAACGTGCAGGTTCTGCGCGACCTCTACAATGCCGGGATCATTCCGGTCGTCGCGCCGGTCGCGACCGGCGTGGCCGACAACGAGACCTTCAACGTCAATGGCGACACGGCGGCGGGCGCCATCGCCGGCGCGCTGCAGGCCGACCGCCTGTTGCTGCTGACCGATGTCTCGGGCGTGAAGAACCCGGCGGGTGAGGTGATGACCCAGATTACCCCGGAAGAGGTCCGCGCGATGATCGCCGATGGCAGTATCTCGGGCGGGATGATCCCCAAGACCGAGACGGCCTTGTCGGCACTGGATCAGGGCGTAAGGGCGGTCACCATCCTCGACGGGCGCATCCCCAATGCCTGCCTGCTGGAGCTGTTCACCGATCACGGCGCGGGCTCGCAGATCCGCTCGACCGAACCGCGGGTGAAGCCGCGCCGCAGATGACGACGCTTGCAGGGATCGAGGGCCGTCTTGCTCCACAGGGCCTAGCGATCCTAGGCGGATTTGCCGCGGCGCCCGAGGATGGCCTCCCGTCGGGAACGCTGACGCTGCTGATGATCGGGCCGGATGGGCCGGGCTTCTGGCCGGTCCTGACCGCCAGCGACGAATGGCAGGACGGCAGGCCAGATCCGGTCGATCGCTGGTCGCGGCGGGTCATCGGGCGCCTTGCCTGCGAGCTTGGGGCCAAGGCGCTTTTCCCCTTTGGCGGCCCGCCCCACCATCCCTTCTTCACCTGGGCTACGCGCACCGGTCGCTGCCACCAGTCGCCGGTACAGCTCTTGGTCCACGATCAGGCCGGTCTCTGGGTGTCGTTTCGCGGCGCGCTGGCCCTGAAGGAGCTGATCGATCTGCCGCCCCCGCCCCCGTCGCCCTGCGACAGTTGTGAAGGCATGCCCTGCCTGACCGCCTGCCCGCCCCTGGCCTTGACCGGCGCCGGCTACGATGTGCCCGCCTGCCGCGCCTTCCTCGACACCCAGGCGGGTGGGGACTGCATGGCGAATGGCTGCGCCGTGCGCCGCGCTTGCCCGGTCTCGGTCGGGCATGCAAGGATGCGCGAACAGTCGGCCTATCACATGGGACAGTTCCACAGATGACAAAGCGCCTGATCCTGACGCGGCACGCCAAATCCAGCTGGGACGATCCGACCATGGCCGATCACGACCGCCCGCTGAACGAACGGGGCAAAGTGGCTGCAGCCGACCTTGGCGGCTGGCTCGCGTCGCGCGGCTATGTGCCCGACGAGGTGCTTTGCTCGGATGCGCTGCGCACCCGCAAGACCTGGTCCGGCATCGCCCCGGCCCTGCCGGGCACGCCCATCCTTGAACTCAAGCCCTCGCTCTATCATGCCGGGCCGGACGTGATGCTCGCAGTCTTGCGCCATGCCAAGGGAGATACGGTGATGATGATCGGCCACAATCCCGGCATCGCCGAGTTTGCCGCTCGCCTCGTGGCCCGTGCGCCAACCAATCCCGAATTCCACCGCTACCCCACCGGCGCGACGCTGGTCGTGGATTTCGACATCGCCGACTGGCAAATGGCCGAATGGGGCCGCGCCGCGGTGCTCGATTTCGTCGTGCCGCGCGAAATCGTCATCTGATCTTCTTCTGTTCGGAAATATCCTCGAGGGTGAGACCCCGTCAGGGGTCGAGGGGGCAGACAGCCCCCTCTTTTCGTCAGTGCCCCAGGATCTGGCTCAGGAACAGCTTGGTGCGTTCCGATTTCGGGTTGAGGAAGAACTCCTCGGGCTCGTTCTGCTCGACGATCTGGCCCTGATCCATGAAGATCACCCGGTTCGCCACCTGACGGGCAAAGCCCATCTCGTGGGTCACGCAGAGCATCGTCATGCCCTCTTCGGCAAGTTCGATCATGGTATCGAGAACTTCTTTAATCATCTCGGGGTCAAGGGCGGAGGTCGGCTCGTCGAACAGCATGATCCTGGGCTTCATGCAGAGCGACCGCGCGATTGCGACGCGCTGCTGCTGGCCGCCCGACAGCTGGCCCGGATACTTGTTGGCCTGCTCGGGGATCTTGACCTTCTTGAGGAAGTACATCGCCGTCTCTTCCGCTTCCCGTTTCGGGATCTTGCGGACCCAGATCGGGGCAAGCGTCAGGTTCTCGAGGATGGTCAGATGCGGGAACAGGTTGAAGTGCTGAAACACCATGCCCACTTCCGACCGCACCTTGTCGATGTTCTTGATGTCGTTGGTGAGTTCGGTGCCATCGACGATGATCTGGCCCGACTGATGCTCCTCCAGGCGATTGATGCAACGGATCAGCGTCGACTTGCCCGACCCCGACGGTCCGGCGATGACGATGCGCTCGCCGCGCCGCACTGTCAGGTCGATGTCGCGGAGCACGTGGAACGTGCCGTACCACTTGTTCATCTTGGTGATCTGGACGGCGACCTCGTCGCTGACCTTCATTTGCTTGCGGGCAGAGGTGGAGTCAGCCATGGAAACCTCCCTTAACGGTGATCGCGCTTCAGCCGGCGCTCGAGTGACATCGAGTAGCGCGACATGCCGAAGCAGATGACGAAGAAGATGACGCCGACAAAAATGTAGGGCTCCCAGTAGATGCCCTTCCAGTTGATGTCGGCGCGGACGATCTGGGTAACGCCCTTCAGCGGGTCAAGCAGGCCGACGAAGGCCACCAGCGTCGTATCCTTGAACAGCCCGATGAAGGTCGACACGATCCCGGGGATGGCGATCTTCAGCGCTTGCGGCATGATGATGAGCCGCTGCGCCCGCCAGTAGTCGAGGCCGAGCGAATCCGCCGCCTCGTACTGCCCGCGCGGCAGTGCCGCCAGGCCGCCGCGGATGACCTCGGCGATATAGGCGGCGGCGAACAGCGTCACCAGGATGATGACCCGCAGGATCAGGTCGAAGTTGGTGTTCGGCGGCAGGAAGTACTGCAGAAGCAGAGACGCGGTGAACAGCAGGGTGATCAGCGGCACGCCCCGGATGAACTCGATGAACCCAACGGACAGCGTCTTGATGAGCAACATGTCCGACCGTCGCCCTAGCGCCAGCAGGATGCCCATCGGAAGCGAGCAGGCGATGGCCGTCACGCCGATGGTCACTGCCAGCAGGAAACCCCCGAACTGATCGGAATTCACCTTGGGCAGGGCCAGCGGCAGAGCAGAAGCCAGCGCATCGGCCACATGCGCGTCAATGAACAGCCACCACAGCATGGCCAGAACCACCCCGATGGCAGACGACACCGCAACACCGATCCGTTCGACCAGCAGGCGATAGGTGACGGCTATGATGACGAAGCCGAACATGGCGGTCACCGGTTCCCAGATCGACCCGCCCCAGAGCAGATAGAAGGTGAGCGCCGGATAAAGGACGGTGAACCACATCAGCTTGCCCGGCTGCGTCTGCGACAGCACCGCCAGCACAATCACCAGCGCGGCAGCGAAAACGAAGGCAAGCAGAGGCGTCGAGGCAAGATACAGCGTCACCAGCAGGAAAGCCGCCACGCCTGCGATCACCACCATGAGGTTGCGTTTCTGGCCGGCAAACAGGACTGGCGCGATGGCTGCGAAGAGGAGCCCGAACGCAAGTATCGGTCGCCAGTACTGGTCAGGCGGATAGAAGCCGAACGTGAACTGGTGCCAGCGTTCGCGGATCATCGCCCAACAGGCCCCTGAGGCATCGGGACCCGCCCGTTCAGCGATGATGGCGCGGCATTCGGCAAGCGAGTTAGCGTTCCAGACACCGTTGATGAACCAGGGCAGCGCAGCCCGGATCGTCAGGAAGATCAGGCCAAGCCCGAGAAGGGTCAGGATGGTGTTCATGGGCGAGGAGAACAGGTTCTCTCGCATCCACCGGACAATCCCGCGTTGGCTGACCGGCGGTTCCCTGGCCGGCAGCATGGTTTCGCGGGCAAAGGCGATCGAGCGGTCGGAGCTGTCGGTCATGTCAGCGCTCCTTCAGCTTTACGGCGTTGTTGTAGATGTTCATCACGCCCGAGATGATGAGCGAGATCGTCAGGTAGATCAGCATCATCAACAGCATGCATTCCAGCTCCTTGCCGGTCTGGTTCAGTGTGACGCCGCCAAGCGTTCCGCGCAGGTCCATGTAGCTGACGGCGATGGCAAGCGAGGTGTTCTTGGTCAGGTTCAGATACTGGCTGATGAGCGGGGGGATGATGACCCGCAACGCCTGCGGCAGGATCACAAGGCTCGTTGTCCGGCCGGGCCGCAGGCCAAGCGCATAGGCAGCTTCAGTCTGCCCTTTCGGGATTGCCATGATCCCGGCGCGCACGATCTCGGCGATGAACGCCCCGGTATAGAAGGACAGCGCGATCAAGAGCGAGGTGAAGGCATGCGCGACGTTGATCCCGCCGGTGAAGTTGAAGCCCTTGAATGTCGGATAGCCCAGATGGAAGCCGAGCGCCCAGAGAAGGGCAACGATCGGCAAGACCCAGATCAGCAGGCTTTTCCACCAGGTCACCGGGCGTACCCCGGTGGCATCCTGCACCACATGGGCATGGCGGTTCAGTCTGCGCCACGCGACGAAGCTGGCCACGAGAACGGCAATGATTGCCAGAAGATCAATACTGACCAGGAATATGCCGAGGTCGATATTGCCCAGACTGCGGTCAAACAGCGGCTCGGGGATGTTGGTGCCGCGGTTGGTGAGGGCGATGGAGCCAAAGAACATGTGCGCCTTGGGCTGCTCGCCAGCCGCGATCATTGCCTCCGTGACCTTGAAATCCTTGGGCTCCGGCATGGTTTCCGAAAGGACGACATAGGCCAACAGGATCCACAGCAGCACCGGCACGTTGCGGAAGACCTCGACATAGACGGTCATGATCCGCGCAACGAGCCAGTTGTTCGACAGGCGCAGCACGCCGGCGAAAACGCCGATGATCGTGGCGAAGATACAGCCGAAGAAGGCCAGCAACAGCGTGTTGAGCAGCCCGACCAGAAGCGCGCGGGCATGGGTGTCATCGTTGGTATAGTCTATCAGCCTCTGGCTGATGTCATACCCCGCCCGGTTCCACAGGAAATCATAGCTGAAGCCACGGTCCTTGGCCGCGAGGTTCTGCACCGTGTTGTTCAGGATCCAAGAAACGAACAGCGCGAACAGGATCAGCACGATCACCTGGATAGTGATCGACCGGAACCGCGTATCGTAGATGAGCATGCTCAGCCGAAAGGATTCTTTCGGCGCGTCACCGGCATAGGCCATGCGTAAAACCCCCTGATCCTGCGGCGGTCCGGTTCTTCCCGGATCCTATCGAGGTCTTGCGCCTCGTCTCCTGCAGGGTAACCCCGGAAGAGGAGCCGGGCGCGCCTGTCAGTGGCGCGCCCGGTCCGGCGATCAGATTAGCGGAACGGCGGGGCGTATTGCAGGCCGCCCTGGGTCCATTGCGCGTTCAGGCCGCGCGCAAGACCGATCGGGGTGGATTCGCCGATGTTGGCCGCGAAGATCTCGCCATAGTTGCCGACCTGGGCAATGGCGCGCTTTGCCCATTCCTTGTCCAGACCCATGAACGCACCAAGGTCACCCTCGACACCGAGGATCCGCTTGATTTCCGGGTTCTGAGTCGTGGTCGCCGTTTCCTCGACATTGGCCGAGGTGATGCCGAATTCTTCGGCGGCAACCAGTGCGTAGAAGGTCCAGCGCACGATATCGCCCCAGTTGTTGTCGCCATGGCGGACGACCGGGCCAAGCGGTTCCTTCGAGATGATCTCGGGCAGGATGATGTAGTTTTCCGGATCGGCGAGCGTCGCGCGCGTCGCGGCCAGGCCCGAAGCGTCGGCCGTATAGGCATCGCAGGAGCCTGCGACCAGCTGCCGCTGGCCTTCGGCGTCGTCGGCGATGTTCACCGGCGTGTAGGCGATGTTGTTTGCCTTGAACCAGTCGGCGAGGTTCAGCTCGGTCGTCGTGCCGGTCTGGATGCAGATCGTGGCGCCGTCCAGTTCCTTGGCGGATGTCACGCCGAGGTCCTTCTTCACCATGAAGCCCTGACCGTCATAGTAGTTCACGGCGACGAAATCGAACTTCAGGTCGGTGTCGCGCGAAAAGGTCCAGGTCGAGTTGCGAACCAGCAGGTCAACCTCGCCGGCTGCGAGTGCGGTGAAACGGGTCTCGCCGGTCAGCGGGACATACTTCACCTTGGTCGAGTCGCCCAGAACGGCTGCGGCAACGGCTTTGCAGAGCGCAACGTCAAAGCCCTGATAAACGCCACTGGCATCCGGTGCAGCAAAGCCGGTCAGGCCGGTGTTGGTGCCGCAGATCAGTTCGCCACGCGCCTTCACATCGGCGAGCGTATCGGCCGACGCGACTCCCGCAAGCGCACCAGCAACTGCCAGCGTGCCCAAGAATACCGTTTTCTTCATGCTTACCTCTTCCTGATCGTCCGCCCTGTCGGGCGATGGATTTTTATGGCCCGGTCGGGCGCTTTGTCCGCGCGGATTTGTCCGCTCAGTATCGGCGAGTTTGGGCCGAAGCGCTTTGAAACGTCAAGGCTCGCAGCGCGTCGATGCAAAAAACATCAAATCATCCTAATTGCTGGCGATTTCGCCTGCGAAACCGGCAGAATCGGGTTGGCGACAATGGTGGTTAGCCGCAGTCCCGGAAGAATCGAGCGGCCGAAAGGAAATCCTGGTGCCTGACTTCTTCCGCCTGTGCGGCCTCGTCATCGACACCCCAATGTTCAATCTGCCACGTTTCGTCGATCCGGGCCAAATGCCACGCCTCTTCAGGCGAAAGTCGGCCTTCGGCCACGGCCAGGGCCAGCACCAGCGAACCGGTGATGGTCACCAGGTCGTGGAAACCGGTCAGCTGGAACGGCGTGAATGTCCCCAACCGATCGGCAAGCGCTGCAAGCGATTGCGGATCCTGGGCAACCGGAACGATGCCCTTCGTAACATTCAGGGGCGTCCCGAGAACCATCGCCGCCCAAGCTAGAATTGGATCCCAGCCCTGCGACTGTCGCTCGACAAGCCCAGCCGGCTCCTCGGCGCGATAGCACAGAAGATCCGAAGCGCCATAGCGCGCCAGTTCCTCGACCACCGCGGCCTTGTGGACAGACACCCGTTCGATCGCGGTATTGGCCGCGCGGGTGAAGGGCATGGTTTCGGGGCGCAGCGTCTCGCCCTGGGCATTCCATTCGGCCGCGATGACCTCAGCCATCGCCCGCGTCGGGACGACGAGCAGATGCTTGCCCGGTGTGCGCACCGGACGGCCATCAAGCGTGACGGCAAAACCGCCCTCGGCCTCGGTCACCTCGGCCGTCTTCCAGAACCGCTTGGGCCGCCACTCGTTCACTTGAACACCTCGAACGGGTCGGCGGGGACGTCGTTTTCCTTCCAGTCGAGCGTCTTCCACGTCCGCGCCATATGCTCGGGGAGCGGCGCGGTGAAAGTCAGGACCTCTTTCGTCACCGGATGCTCGATGGTCAGGCTGCGCGCGTGCAGGTGCAGCTTGCGGCTCAGGTCCCCGCCAATCCCCGCGCCCCAGCCATCGCCGGCATTGTCGGCGTCACCACCGCCATACTTGCCGTCGCCCAGGATCGGATGGCCGATCTCGGCCATATGGGCACGCAGCTGGTGTGTTCGGCCCGTCACCGGCTCCAGCGCCATCCAGGACAGGCGGTTGCCAAGGAACCACAGGGTGAAATAGTCGGTCTGCGCGCGCTTGGCGTCGGGATACTCGGCCATCTTCGCGGGATGGACGCAGATCATCTTCTCGCCCTCGCCGCCCTTGCCCCGGCCCGGCGCCTTCATCAGGCCGAACTTGATCGACCCCTGCTTGGGATGCGGAACACCCGCGACGACGGCCCAGTAGATCTTGCGCGCCTCGCGGTGACGCAGCGCCTCGGACAGGCCGCGCGCCACCCGGTCGGTCCGCGCCAGCAGCAGGATGCCCGAGGTATCCTTGTCCAGCCGATGCACTAGCTTCGGCTTTTCCTTGTAGCCGAATTTCAGCGCCTCGCTCAGCCCGTCGACATGCCGCTCGCCCTGGCCCGAGCCGCCCTGGCTTGGCAGGCCCGGCGGCTTGTTCAGGACGATCATGTGCTGGTCCATCCACAGGACCGCGTCCTGGATCATCTTCGCATCGGAATTGGTCACGCGCGGCGCGCCGTCGGGTCGCGGCGCCTCGGCATCCGGCAGCGGCGGCACGCGAACCTGCATCCCCGGCACGATTCGGTCGGCCGCCTTGGCGCGTGCGCCATCGACGCGCACCTGCCCGGTACGACACATCTTCTCGATCGCGCCCTGCGTCAGCTGCGGGAAACGGCGCTTGAACCAGCGGTCGAGGCGCTGTTCGCCCTCGTCCTCGGTCACGGTCAGCATCTGAACACCAGTCATGCCAGGACTCCCCGCGTCAATGTCATGCCAAGAAACAGCGCCGCGAGCGATACGACGACCGATCCCACCACATAGGCTGCGGCCTGACCCGCTGCTCCACGCTCCCACAGGGTGACCGCATCGAGTGAAAAGGCCGAGAAGGTCGTGAACCCCCCAAGGATCCCGGTCATCAGGAAGGGCGCCTGCCGGGTCAGTCCCTTGTGCCCGAGCCAGACGACAAGCACGCCCATCAGGAACGAGCCGAAGACATTGACGATCACCGTCTGCCACGGAAAGCCCGGTCCGAGCGTGCGCATGACCGAGACATTGGTCAGATAGCGCGCGACCGAGCCGAGCGCACCACCGACAGCAACTTGAAGGATGGTTCCGAACATGCCGCCTCTCTCGTTCTGCCTGCCGCCAATGTCAACCATGACCCGAAGACGAATTTTCTACGAAAATTTCGCTCCGTCCCCTGATTTTTCGCAGAAAAATCGTCCCCTACCCGCCCTGCCGCTTTTCCCGCAGCCGGGCGAAGTACTCCACCCGCTTCTTAAGCTCCCGCTCGAAGCCGCGCTCGGGCGGCTGGTACCAGACCGGCCGCTTCATCCCCTCGGGGAAGTAGTTCTGCCCCGAAAAGCCATCCTCGGCATCGTGGTCATAGGCATAGCCCGCGCCGTACCCCAGATCCTTCATCAGCCGCGTCGGTGCGTTGCGGATATGCAGCGGCGGCGGCTCGCTGCCCGTCTCGAGCGCGGCTTTCCGGGCGGCGTTGTAGGCCATGTAGCCCGCATTCGACTTCGGCGCGAGCGCGAGATAGATCACCGCCTGCGCCAGCGCGAGTTCCCCCTCGGGCGAGCCGAGGCGTTCGTAGGTTTCCCAGCCATGCAGGCATAATTCCTGCGCCTGCGGGTCGGCCAGTCCGATATCCTCGACCGCCATGCGGGTAATCCGGCGCGCAAGGAACCGCGGATCCTCGCCCCCCTCCAGCATCCGGCAGAACCAGTAGAGCGCCGCATCGGGGTCAGACCCCCGCACCGATTTGTGCAGCGCCGAGATCAGGTTGTAATGTTCCTCGCCCGACTTGTCGTACTTCGCCGCCCGGCGCATCAGCCGGCGTGACAACTCCTCGCGGCCAAGCGGTTTAGTCACCGACCATGCCGCGACCTGCTCGATCAGGTTCAAAAGCGCCCGCCCGTCGCCATCGGCCATCTCCAGCAGCGACTCGCGGGCCTCTCCGGAGAGCGGCAGCGCGCGTGCCATCTCCTTCTCCGCCCGCTGCGCAAGCCGCTCCAGATCGGCGAGCGAGAGCCGCTCCAGCACGATCACCTGCGACCGGCTCAGAAGCGCAGCGTTCAGCTCGAAGGACGGGTTCTCGGTCGTCGCGCCGACCAAAAGGATCGTCCCGTCCTCCATATGCGGCAGGAACCCGTCCTGCTGCGCCTTGTTGAAGCGGTGGATCTCGTCGACGAAAAGCAGCGTCCCCTGCCCGTTCTGGCGCCGGATCTTCGCTTGCTCGAACACTTTCCGAAGTTCCGGCACACCGGTGAAGATCGCGCTGATCTGGACGAAGGCCAGGTCGGTCTCGGCAGCCAAGAGCCGCGCGATCGTGGTCTTTCCCACGCCCGGCGGCCCCCAGAGTATCAGCGAAGACAGGCTGTGCGCCTTGAGCATCGCGCCGAGCGGCCCGTCCGGCGCCAGCACCGCCTCCTGCCCGATCACCTCGGCCAGTGTCTTCGGCCGCAGTCGGTCGGCCAGGGGGCGCGGCGCGTCCGGAGCTGGGGTCGAGGGGCTGTCGAACAGATCCGCCATCAGTTCACTTCGCGGCCACCAGCTGCACCAGTTCGAGGCACACCTTCGTCGCCGCGCCCATGTCCTGCACCGAGATCCATTCGAGCGGCCCGTGTAGGTTCTGCATGCCGGTGAAGATGTTCGGCGTCGGCACACCCATCTCGGTCAGGCGCGAGCCATCGGTGCCACCCCGGATCGGCTGCGAGAAGGGTTCGATCCCGGCGCGGCGGCAGGCCTCCTCGGCCAGCTTCACCGGGCGCGGGTCCTTGTCGAGCCAGTCTGCCATGTTGCGATATTGTGGGAAGATCTCGCAGGTGATCCTCGCCCGCGGTTCGCCCGCCTGCACCGTCTCGCAGACCTTGCGCAGCAGCGCGTCGTGTTCGGCCAGCAGCGCCCGGTCGAAGTCACGCAGCGCGAAATGCAGCTCGGCCGTCGCAGCCGTCCCGGTCAGCGAGTAGAGAAAGATGAACCCCTCGCGCCCGCTTGCGGTCTCCGGCGTCAGGCGGTGCTTCGGCAGCGTGTCGACGATCTTCGCCGCAAGGTGAAGTGCGTTCACTAGCTTGTCTTTCGCCTCGCC
This sequence comes from Alitabrizicola rongguiensis, assembly GCF_021491355.1. Classification (GTDB taxonomy): domain Bacteria; phylum Pseudomonadota; class Alphaproteobacteria; order Rhodobacterales; family Rhodobacteraceae; genus Aliitabrizicola; species Aliitabrizicola rongguiensis. The sequence continues at coordinate 411,973 of NZ_JAKENF010000001.1, forward strand.
CGGATGGATCGAGACGCCCTCGATCTTCACCACGGCCCCATCGGCCGAAAAGGTCTCGCCGACGATCTCGCCCAGTTGCCCGCCATCGAGCGTATAGGCGAAGTCCACGGCCAAATCCTTCGGCAGGTCCTTGTGCACGCCCCTCCCGATCTCTTCGTCGGGGGTAAAGGCGATGCGGATCTCCCCGTGTGGAATCGACGGATTGGCCAGCAGGTGCCGTGCCGTCGCCATCAGGATCGCCACACCGGCCTTGTCATCGGCACCCAGCAAGGTGGTGCCCGACGCGGTTATGATGTCGTCCCCGGCCTTGGTCGCCAGATAGGGGAACTGCTCGGGCGACAGGATCAGGTCGGGCGCATCGGGAAACTGGATCGGTCCGCCATTATAGGACTTCACTACCCTCGGCTTCACCCCGCTCGCCGCAAAGCCCGGCGCGGTATCGACGTGGGCCAGCAGCGCGATGGTCGGGACCTTGTCCTTCACCGTGGCGGGGATCGTGGCGATCACCGTGCCATAGCCGGCCTGCCGCACGTCCTTTGCCCCGATGCCGCGTAGCTCTTCGGCCAGAAGCCGCAGAAGGTCATGCTGACGCGGGGTACTGGGCGAGGTCGGCGAGCTTTCGTCGCTTTGCGTGTCGATCTTCGCATAGCGGATCAGCCGCTCTTCCAGTTCCTGATCGAACTCTGTCCGCATCCTTCCGGCTCCTGCCCCGCCACCGGCCTGCGCCCGGTCGGGGCCAGCCTATCGCCTCGACCGGCGCGCCGCCAGTCCGGGGCGATCACTCCGCCGCGCGCAGAACCTGCGCGGGCCGAACCGACAGCGGACGAAGCGCAAAAAAGAACCCGGCCAGAAGCGTGGCAAGGATGCCACCCAGCACGATGGCCAGCGCCGATGCGGGCTCGAAGCGATAGTGGCTGTCCATGGCCCAGACCATCACCGCCCATCCGGCGACAGCCCCCGCAAGGATGGCGAAGACCCCCGCCGCAGCGCCCATCAGCGCCGCCCGCAGCGCGAAGCTTCCAAGGATCCGCCCCCGCGTCGCGCCTAGCGTCTTGAGTACCGCGGCCTCGTAAACGCGCGCCCGTTCGCCCGCCGCCGCCGCCCCGATCAGCACGATGAAGCCGGTCAGTAGCGTCGCCGCCGCGGCCCAGGCGGTTGCCTCGGCAATCGCGTTCAGCGCATCGGTCACCCGGTCGATGGCATCGCGCACCCGGATGGCGGTGATATTGGGATAGGCGGACGCCAGATCGCGCAGGATCTTCGCCTCGGCCTCGGGCGCCGCATAGACCGTGGCGATCGACGTATGCGGCGCCCCCTTCAGCGCCGCCGGGTTCATCGTCATCACGAAGCCCATCCCCCCGGTCGAGAAGTCAACCTGGCGGAAGCTGGTGATCGTGCCGACGATATCGCGGCCCAGGATGTTGACCGTCAGCTTGTCGCCCAGCTTCAGCCCCATCTCCTCGGCCTCTTCCGCCGCGAACGAGATCTGCGGATCGCCGGTATAGTCCTCTGGCCACCATTCGCCCGCCGTCACCTTCGTGCCCTCAGGCGGCGCCGCCGAATAGGTCACGCCGCGGTCGCCGTTCAGGACCCAATGCTCACCCGCGACCTCCTTGGCCGGGCGACCATTGATCTGGGTCAGGATGCCGCGCAGCATCGGCGCGCTTTCCACCCTCGACACGGCCGGGTCGCCCGCCAGGCGGCTACTGAAGCCGTCGATCTGGTCGGGCTGGATGTCGAGGAAGAAATAGGACGGCGCGCGCTCGGGCAGGTCGGTACGGATCGCGCTGCGCAGGTTGGCGTCGATCTGGCCAATGGTTGCGAGAACCGTCAGGCCGAGGCCAAGTGACAGGATGACCGAGGTTGCCTCGGACCTTGGGCCGCCGATTGCGGCCAGCGCAAGGCGCAGACCGGGCCGCCCGCGCACGATCCCGCGCTTCGAAAACCACCGTGCCGCAAGGCGCACGCCCTGCGCCGCCAGCGCCAGCACCAGAAGCGCGGCAAGGATGCCGCCCAGTGTCCCGAGCGCCAGCTTCCAGACGCCCGAGAACCACACTGCCCCACCGACGAGAACGGCCAGCGTGGCGAGCAGCATAACGACGTGCCACGCCTTCGGGCGATGCCCGCCCTGCTCGCCCCGGTACAGCGCCGCCGCGCGGATCTGCGATGTCCGGGCCAGCGGCCAGAGCGTGAAGAGAAGCGCCGTCATCACGCCATAAAAGGCGGCCTCGGCCAGCGGCCGGGGATAAAGCGCGAATTCCGCCGGAAACGGCAGGCGGGCCGTGATGAGATCCGCCAGCACCAGAACCAGCCCGCTGCCCAGGACAAGCCCGGCAAGGACACCGGCCATGGCCAGAACGCCGATCTGCAAGAGATATATCTGGAAGATCGTCCCGCCTTCGGCGCCCATCGTCTTGAGCGTGGCGATTGTCTCGGTCTTGCCCGACAGATAGGCGCGCACGGCGGCCGAGACGCCCACGCCACCCACAGCCATCCCGGCCAGCCCGACCAGGACAAGGAACGACCCCATCCGGTCGACAAAGCGCTCCACCCCCGGCGCAGCGCGCCGGCTGTCGGACCAGCGCAGGCCGGTGTCGGTAAAGGCCGACAGCGCCTCGCGCTTAACGGACTCAAGATCGGTGCCCGGCGGCAATGCAAGCCGATACATCGTCTCGTAGAGCGTGCCGGGCCCGATAAGGCCAGACTGCGCCAGATCGGAGGTGCGCACGATGGTTCGCGGCCCAAGCGCAAAGCCACCCGTCGCGCTGTCGGGTTCACGGAGAAGAACCGCGCCCAGTCGGAAGTCCTGAGTGCCGAGCCGGAAGGTGGACCCGGGGGCCAGGCCCAGCCGGTCGGCCAGCACCTTGTCCATCACCCCGCCCGGACGCCCATCGATTGTCGCCAGCGCCTCGGCCAGCGGCACGGGCGGATCAAGCACGACCTCTCCGGTCAGCGGATATGCATCGTCGACCGCCTTGACCTGGGTCAGCGCCCGATCGTCACCCGCCACAGCCATCGAGCGGAAATCGACAACCTCCGACACCTTCGTGGCGATGCGGGACATGAAGGCGCGCTCCTCGTCGGAGGCAAAGCGGTAGGTAAACTCCATCTCTGCGTCGCCGCCGAGAAGCACCGCGCCCTGATCCTGCAGCCCGCGTTCGATGGCGGCGCGGACAAGGCCGACTGCGGCAATCGCCGCAACACCAAGGGCAAGGCAGGCGAGAAACACGCGGAAACCAGACAGGCCGCCGCGCAACTCGCGCCGCGCGATGCGGGCCGGAAGCGGTAGCCTCATGCGCCAGCCCCGATCCGAGAGTGCCACGAAGCTGCTGAATTTTCGCAGAAAATTCGCGCCCTCATGCCGCTCTCCGCTCATCTGCAAGGACCTGCCCATCGGCCAGCCGCACCACGCGGTCGCAGCGGGCGGCCAGTTCCGGCGCATGGGTCACGAGGACCAGCGTCGCCCCGTGCCGGTCGCGCAAGCCGAAGAGAAGGTCCATGATCGCCGCGCCGTTCGCTCCGTCGAGATTGCCGGTAGGTTCGTCCGCCAGCAGGATCGCCGGGCGGGGCGCGGCGGCGCGGGCCAAGGCGACGCGCTGCTGTTCGCCGCCCGACAACTGACGCGGATAGTGGTGCGTGCGGCCGCCAAGGCCGACGGCCTTCAACTCTGCCTCGGCCCGCTCGAAGGCATCCTCGGCCCCGGCGAGTTCCAGCGGCACCGCAACATTTTCGAGCGCGGTCAGCGTTGGAATCAGGTGGAAGGACTGAAAGACCACCCCCATATTCCCACGACGAAACCGCGCGAGCCGGTCCTCGTCCATCGCCGTCAGGTCTTGCCCCAGGGCGCGGACCTCGCCGCCGGTGGCGCGCTCCAGTCCGCCCATCAGCATGAGGAGCGAGGATTTGCCCGATCCCGACGGCCCGACCAGACCCAGGGTTTCCCCCGGCATGACATCAAGCGAGATGCCCCTGAGGATCTCGACCGGGCCAGCATTGCCGGCGAGAGTCAGTCGCGCATCGCGCAGGGAAAGGATCGGATCTGTCATGCGCGCTGCCCTTCGGTCGTGCCTGTGCATGGGATATGGCGCTCTGCGGACGGGCCGCAACCTCGCGCTCACGGTTCTCGCGGTCTTTTGCCTTGGATTGTCGGCACATGCCGCCCCCGTGACCATTGCCGCGCTTGGCGACAGCCTGACCGAGGGCTATGGCCTGCCACCCGAAGACGGCTTCGTTCCGCAGCTTCAGGCCTGGCTGAAGGCGAACGGTGCCGATGTCACGGTGATGAATGCGGGCGTGTCGGGCGACACCACGGCGGGCGGATTGTCTCGGATCGACTGGACGCTGACGCCCGAGGTCAAGGCTCTGATCGTTACACTTGGGGGCAACGACCTGCTGCGCGGGATCGACCCGGCTGCAAGTCGCGCCAATCTTGACGCGATCTTGAAGGTCGCTACCGCCAAGGGCCTGCCGGTCTTGGTGATCGGGATGCCCGCGCCCGGAAATTACGGACCGGACTACAAGGCGCAGTTCGACGCAATCTATCCCGATCTCGCCAAGAAATACGGCACGCTCTATGTCGAGAGCTTCTTTGCGCCCCTCGGGGCGGGTGGCGACCCTGCCGCGCTGACGCCCTTCCTGCAGGCGGATGGGATCCACCCCAACAGGGACGGCGTGGCGAAGATCGTCGAAGGGCTCGGCCCGCAGGTGCTGCAACTGATCGGACGCATTCAACCCTGACCAAACCCTCCGCGGCGCCTACCAGCGGATGCCATAGCGCAGCGCGTCGTAGATGCCCGCATGTATGTTGCGCGACTGGACCGCATCGCCGATGCGGTAGAGGACGAAACGCCCCTGCGGGTTTCGGACCGGGAACAGATCGCCCGACCCGATCAGCGCACCATAGTCGACCTCGCCCAGGTTCCGGCTGTCAGGCTTCAACGCGAAGTAAAGGTCGTCGAGCGGGGCGGTACCATGCTCGACGATGACCTGATCCACCTCGCGCTCCTCTGACCAGCCGGGCGCATAGTCGGACCCGAGCGTGACTCGGATCGCGTTCCCCGCCCGACGAAGCGCCGTGACCCGTGTGTTGATCGTCACGCGCACGCCCGTTTCCTGGAAGGCACGCATGTAGGGCGTGTGGTTCAACCCTCCCATCTCGGGCGCAAAGAACCGCTCCGGGCTTACGAGTTCCACGGCCGCGCCTCCGCGCGCGATCACTTCAGCGGCGCTCATCGCCGGATGGCCGCCATTGTCGTCATAGACCAGCACCCGCGCCGCCGGTTTCACCGCGCCCGACAGGATGTCCCAGCTCGAGACACCCAGATCCGCCCCCTCGACATCCGGGGGCTGAGGCAGGCCGCCAGTCGCAACGATCACCACGTCGGGGGTCTCCGCCAGCACGTCGGCGGCCTCGGCCCAGAGATTGTACCGCGCCTCGACGTCCAGCCGGTCCAGTTCCGCGACCCGCCAATCGACGATGCCGATCATCTCCTTGCGGCGCGGGTTCTGCGCCAGCACGTTGACCTGGCCGCCCGGTCGGTCCGACGCTTCCATCAGCACGACCCGATGCCCGCGCTCTCCCGCAACGCGCGCGGCTTCCAGCCCTGCGGGTCCAGCCCCCACGATCACGACGCGCTTCGCCTGCGCCGCCTTCGGGATTACATGCGGCATTCGCGCCTCGCGGCCCGTCGCGGCATTGTGGATGCAAAGCGCCTCGCCACCCTCGTAGATCCGGTCAAGGCAATAGGTAGCGCCGACGCAGGGGCGGATACGGTCCTCCTGCCCGGCGATGACCTTCGCCACGATATGCGGATCAGCGATATGGGCGCGGGTCATGCCGACCATGTCGAGCTTGCCCGAGGCGATCGCATGGCGCGCCGTCGCCACGTCGGGGATTCGCGCCGCGTGGAAGACCGGGAACTTCGTCGCCTCCCGCACCTCGCCGGCAAAATCGAGATGCGGGGCCGACCGCATTCCCTGGATCGGGATCACGCCGGTCAACGCTGCATCGGTTTCGATATGGCCACGGATCAGGTTGATGAAGTCGATCTTGCCGCTGGCCGCCAGCCGGGTCGCGATCTCGACCCCCTCGGCCTTGCTCAGCCCCTTGTCCCAGTCTTCATCCGCAACCATTCGCAGGCCGACGATGAAGTCCGGTCCGACTGCCGCCCGCACGGCGTCCAGCACCCGATGGGTGAAGCGCAAGCGGTTGTCGAGGCTGCCGCCCCATTCATCGGTCCGCTTGTTCGTCGCGGGCGACCAGAAGGCATCCATCAGGTGGCCGTAGGCTTCGAACTCGATCCCGTCGAGGCCGGCGGCCTGCATCCGCTGCGCAGCGCTGGCATAGTCGGCGATGATGCGTTCAAGGTCCCAGTCCTCGGCGACCTTGGGGAAGGCCCGGTGCGCCGGCTCCCGCACCGAACTTGGCGACAGCACCGGCAGCCATTCGCTCTTGTTCCACCCCGTCCGTCGCCCAAGATGCGTGAGCTGGATCATCACCGCCGAGCCAAGCTCGTGGCATTCGTCAGCCAGTTCCGCCAGCCATGGCACGATCGCGTCATCCCAGGCGTGCAGGTTGCCGAAGGCCTGCGGGCTGTCGCGACTGACTACGGCCGAGCCCGCTGTCATCGTCAGCGCCATGCCGCCCCGCGCCTTCTCGGCATGGTAGAGCCGATAGCGCGCCTTGGGCATCCCATCCTCTGAATAGGCAGGCTCGTGAGAGGTCGACATGACCCGGTTGCGCAGGGTCAGGTGTTTCAGTCGATAGGGCTGGAGAAGCGGATCGGCAGTCGTCACGGGCTGAAACCTTTCTGGCTGAGATGTTCAGTCTAGAAGGCGCAGTCCACCGCTCTGGTCAGGAAACGTCATTGGATGGCGGCAATGGACGCTCCCGGTCGATCCGGCGATTTCGCCTCTGGCCTTGGCGCTGAATTTGGCCTCACATGCCGAGAAACAGTGCGGAGTTGGCGCCATGGATCTGATCGCGGAACTGACCGGTATCGTCGGACCGGCACAGATCCTCACCGGGGCAGACATGGAAGGCCATATCCATGATTGGACAGGCAAATACAGCGCCGCCCCGCTCTGCGTCGTCCGCCCGACCTCAACAGCCGAGGTTGCGGCCGTGGTGCGCGCGGCAGGCGCGGCGGGGGTGCCGATCATCCCTTCGGGCGGGCGCACCGGTCTTGTCGGCGGGCGCATGACAACCGGCGGCATCCTGCTGTCGCTCGAGCGGATGAACCGGATCCGCGAGATCCGGCCCGAGGCACGCATCGCCGTGGTCGAGGCCGGCGTGATCCTGAGCAGTCTGCATGAGGCCGCCGATGCCGTGGACCTGAACTTTCCGCTCTGGTTCGGGGCGCGCGGCTCGGCGGTGATCGGCGGTGTGCTGTCCACCAATGCCGGCGGATCGAATGTGCTTCGCTATGGCTCTACCCGCACGCTCTGTCTCGGCGTCGAGGTGGTTCTGGCCGATGGCCGGGTCCTGAACCTCATGAGCCAATTGCACAAGGACAATTCCGGTTACGATCTGAAGGACCTGTTCATCGGCGCCGAAGGCACGCTAGGTGTCATCACCGCCGCGGTGATGAAACTGGTACCGAAGTCCCGCGCCTTCGCCACGGCCACGCTGGCCGCCCGCAGCCTGGCGGATGCGCTGACGCTTCTGAACCGTTTGCAGGAAGCCACTGGCGGGCAGGTCGAGGCCTTCGAATACATGCCGCGCAGCTATTCGGAGCGGATGGCTTCCATCCGCCCCGATCTGGGCCAGCCCTTCACCACGATCCACGATACGACGATCCTCGTCGAACTGGGCTCGACCGCCCCGCGCGACACGACAGCAGGCGAGGACGGAACCGTGCCGCTGGAGGCTCTGCTGGAGGAAACTCTCGCGCAGATGATGGAAGAGGGCATGGTGCTCGACGCAGTCCTCGCCCGGAACGAGGCGCAGCGCCGCACCATGTGGGCCCGGCGCGAGGCAGCGGCGGAGCTGACCCATGGCATGTATCCCTTCGTCGATACCGATGTCGCCGTGCCGCTCAACGCCGTTGCCCATTTCATGGCGGAAGTGCCCGCGCGGCTGGAAAAGCTCGACCCCGGACACCAGACGGTGACAGTCGCACATCTGGGCGACGGCAACCTGCATTTCTCGGTCTATCCGACACGCGACGATCCTGATCTGAACGACCGCATCCTAGAGACGGTCGAGGACGTGGTTCAGGAACTCGGCGGCAGTTTCTCGGCCGAGCACGGGGTCGGCCTGTCGAAACAGCCGTCCATGGCGCGGCGGAAGGATCCGGTCGCCTTGGAGATCATGGGCCGGATCAAGCGCGCACTGGATCCCGCGGATCTGATGAACCCGGGCAAGATCCTGCCGCGCTGACGCAGCGTGGCCACGTCAGGCGATGCCAAGCCCCCAGATGAACTGAAGCGTGGCCGGAACAGCATGCAACTCGCGCGAGGATGGCTTGAGCCGCCGCACGGGCGCTGTCAGCGGAATGAGCCACGACAGTGACATGGCGCGGACCCGCAGATGCTGCAAAACGCCCGGCGGCGCCGCTTCGCGATAGGTGCGGATCATCTCGTCCGCCAGCACCCTGGAGTCGCGATTGCGCGACAGGATGTTGTGCAGAAGGATCAGGAGGTCCTTTGAATAGGCCTTCGGACCCGACTTGCCGGGCCTGAAGCATTCCAGATCGATGAAATGGACCCGCTTGCCATCCCAGCAGATATCGCGCATGGCCGGACGACCGTGGCAGAATCCGCTGTTGTGAAGTTCGGCAAGAGTCGCGCCCGCCGAAGCAAAGGCGGCAAGTAGATCTGCCCGGTCGGTCTCGGGGTCGAGAATCATGGCGTGCAGCGTCCTGCCCAGGTCAGGAGTGACGAAATAATCGGTACCCTCCAAGAGGATCGGCGCGACAGGCAGGCCCGCGCCGGCCAGCAGCCGCAGGCCTGTGCGGTCGCGCTCCAGCCCCTTGGCTGCATCGCCCTTCAGCACCCGCAGGCGCGGAGAAAGCTCTTCTGCCCGCTTCAGCCAGACGCGACTGCCGTCCAGGAGTTCGAGAGCCTTAATCCGCCCGGAATGCTCCTCCAGCGCTAAACTCACCTTTGCGTAAAGATCTGAAGTGGCAGCTTGCCCTAATGCTGCGTTTGCCATGCCCCACCCTCAATTTGTGGTCGAGGCGTAAAGTTAACAGATTCGCGACAGATCGGAATCAGTTGCGTGACAAATCAGACAGCCATTGCATCAGCGCCACGCAAAGAAATCCGTCGGCGCCTGCGCCAGCAACTCGGCGGCGAGGTCCGATCCAAGCCGTGCGCCTTCCAGCAGCGAACCGCGCCGTTCGCCCCGGATTGCGTCGCTGCCATCGGGGCGAAGAATTTCGCCTCGGAGCCACAGCTGATCGCCCTGGATCACCGCCAATCCCGCGATCGGGGTTTCGCAGGACCCGTCCAGGCCGGCGAGAAGGCTGCGTTCGGCGGCAAGGCGGAGCCCGGTTTCCCGATGATGGATCGCCGCCAGCATCTCGGCGGCGCGGGCATCATCGGCGCGGCGCTCGATCCCGATCGCACCTTGCGCAACGGCGGGCAGCATATCTTCCGGCGCGATGGCCGACCGAGCGACATGGATCATGCCAAGGCGGTTCAGTCCTGCCATGGCGAGGAAGGTCGCGACCGCGACACCATCCTCGAGCTTGCGCATGCGGGTCTGCACATTGCCGCGGAATTCGACCAGCTTCAGATCGGGGCGCCGTAGCGCCAGTTGCGCCCGGCGGCGCAAGCTGGACGACCCGACGACTGCGCCTTCGGGCAGTTCCGCCAGAGAGGCGACCGTGGGCGAGACGAAGGCATCCCGCACATCCTCGCGCGGGAGGTAACAGTCAAGAAGCAGTCCGTCGGGCTGCAGCGTCGGCATGTCCTTCATCGAATGGACGGCGATGTCGATCTCGCACGCCAGCAACGCGTCTTCGATCTCGCGGGTGAACAGACCCTTGCCGCCGATCTCTTTCAACGGGCGGTCCAGCACTCGGTCGCCGGTCGTTTTGATGACCACGATCTCGAACGCGGCTTCGGGCAGGTCGAAGGCCGCCCTCAGGCGGTCGCGAGTCTCATGCGCCTGCGCCAGCGCCAGCGGCGAGCCACGGGTTCCGATCTTCAGGGGCTGGGCGGGCGTCGGCAGGGAAAATGTCATGACACTGGGATTACATGTGTCAAATCCGCCTGACAACCCGCACCCCGCTTGACAAGCAACCGAACAGCCTCGACGGAGAAGCAGGAAGGAGCCCGCCCATGACCGAAAAGACCATTCTGCGCGCCCTGAAGGGCGAGGTCCTGCCGACCCCCCCGATCTGGATGATGCGGCAGGCGGGGCGTTACCTGCCCGAGTACCGCGCGACGCGCGCGCAGGCCGGGGATTTCCTGTCCCTATGCTATACGCCCGATCTTGCGGCGGAGGTCACTCTGCAACCGATCCGCCGCTTCGGCTTCGATGCGGCGATCCTGTTCGCGGACATCCTGCTGATCTGTCAGGCGCTCGGCGCGAAACTGTGGTTCGAGACCGGCGAAGGGCCGCGGCTGTCCACCGTCACCTCCGCTGCCGAAATCGAAGCGCTGAAACCGGCGGATGCGATCCACGACACTCTCGCGCCGGTCTATGAGACCGTCCGCATCCTTTCGCGGGAACTGCCGAAGGAGACGACGCTGATAGGCTTTGCCGGCGCGCCCTGGACGGTGGCCACCTACATGGTCGCCGGTCGCGGCACCCGCGACCAGGGGCCGGCCCATGCGCTGAAAACCTCGGATCGCGCGGCCTTTCAGGCGCTGATCGACCGGCTGACGGACGCGACAATCGACTATCTTTCGATGCAGGTGCAAGTCGGAGCCGAGGTGGTGAAGCTGTTCGACAGCTGGGCGGGCTCGCTCAAGGGGCAGGACTTCACCGATTTTGCCGTCGCACCGACTGCCAGGATCATCGCAGAGCTCAAGTCCCGCCATCCCGGCCTGCCGATCATCGCCTTCCCGCGCGAGGCGGGTCAGGGCTATGTCGGCTTCGCCAGGGCAACTGGCGCCGACTGTGTGGCGCTGGACAATTCCGTCAGCCCCGAATGGGCAGCGGCCAATGTGCAGGTCGACGGCTGCGTGCAGGGCAATCTTGCGCCCGGCTATATGGTGACCGGCGGCCCCGAGATGGACACGGCAATCCGCCAGGTTGTCCGAGCCTTCGCGAAAGGGCCGCACATCTTCAACCTCGGCCATGGCATCACGCCCGAGGCCGATCCTGACAACGTCGCGCGCATGATCGAGGTCGTACGCGGCGGCTGAAGCGATCAAGGTCAGCCTTATTGACTTATTCCCGACCGCGGCGCAGTCTCCGCGCGTTCGGACGGGGGAGATCGTCATGCAATGGTCACAGGTGCTGGCAACGCGCAGCACGCGAATGAAGGCGTCGGAGATCCGGGAGCTTCTGAAGCTGCTCGACCAGCCCGACATCATCTCGTTTGCGGGCGGCATCCCCGATCCCGCCCTGTTCCCCGCCGCTGCCTTTGCCACCGCCTTTGCCGAGACGATGGGCGGGGCACAGGCCGGAGCGGCGCTGCAATACTCTGTCTCCGAAGGCTACAAGCCGCTGCGCGAATGGATCGCGAACCGGATGGGCGATATCGGGATCGATTGCTCCGCCGACAACATCTTGATCACCTCGGGGTCACAGCAGGGGCTCGATTACCTTGGCAAGCTGATGCTGTCGCCGGGCGATACGGCGATGGTCGGGTGGCCGACCTACCTTGGCGCGCTTGGCGCCTTCAACGCCTATGAACCACGCTACATCCGCCTTGATCCAAAGGGCAATGCCGCGCCCGAGGCTTTGAAGGTCGAGGCTGCAGAAGCGGGCGGGCGCATCAAGTTCGCCTATCTGTCCGCGGATTTTGCCAACCCGACCGGCCAGACGGTGGACCTTGCCGGCCGCGAGGCCCTGCTGGATCAGGCCGAGGCGCTGGACATCGCGATCATCGAGGATGCCGCCTACCAGTCGCTCCGCTACGACGGCGATCCGGTTCCCCCGATCCTCGCACTCGATATCGCCCGGTCGGGTGGGATCGAGAACACGAGGACGATCTATTGCGGATCTTTCTCGAAGACGCTCGCCCCCGGACTGCGCGTCGGCTGGGTCTGCGCCGCGAAAGAGGTGATCGGTCGGCTGGTCCTGATGAAGCAGGCGGCGGATCTTCATTCCTCGACCATTAACCAGATCGTGACGCACCGTGTCGCGGCAAGCCTGTTCGACAGCCATGTCGCCAAGCTGCGCGCCACCTATGGCCATCGGCGCGACCGGATGGTTGCGGCGCTGGAGCGCGAAATGCCGAAGGGCGTGACCTTCAACCGTCCCGAAGGCGGGATGTTCATCTGGTTGACGCTGCCCGAAGGCATGGACGGGGCGCAGCTGCTCACCCGCGCGGTTGCCGAGCAACGGGTGGCCTTCGTGCCGGGCGGCGCCTTCTTTGCCGACGGGTCGAACCGCAATACCCTGCGTCTGTCCTTCGCCTGTGCCTCGGACGCGCAGATCGACGAGGGGATCGCCCGCCTCGGCCGCATTCTGCGCGGCTGACGCGCCGCCTGCATCCTGCCGGGGCGCGTGCTACAGTTCCCTGACACCAGCAGGAGAACCGACCATGGCAATCCGTGAACAAGGCGCCGTCCTGATAACCGGGGCAACGGGTGGGATGGGGCGCCCGCTCTGCGCCCGGCTGGCGGCCGAAGGACGGGAACTGATCCTTGCCGCGAGAACGCGGTCTGATCTCCGGTCCCTTTGCGATACCCTGGAGGCAGAATATCCGGGGCCATTCCATGCCGTGCCGCTGGACATGGCCGATATCTCCTCGGTCGAGCGGTTCGGCGCGGCACTAACCGACCTCGATGTGCCCTTGCAAGGCGCCGTGCTGATGCCGCCGCAGCCTGCCCGTTCCAACGATCCGCTACCGCCAGTAGAAGCCTGGAACCAGCTCTTTGCTGCCAGTTTCATCGGGCCGCTTGAGGTCCTGAAGCAGGCCCTGCCTCATATGAAGTCCGATCCGGCAACCAGTCTCCGAGCAAAGATCGTCATTGTCTCGGGTATCTCATCGGCACAGGTCCTCGGCCACTATGCCACCGGAAACGTGCTGCGCACGGCCTGGCTTGCCGAGGCCAAGGTCCTGGCCTTCGCGCTCGGGCCGCGCGGCATCCATGTGAACACCGTCTCTTTCGGCGGCGCGCTGACCCCCCACTATCTGGAACTGATCCAGCAGCGGGCCTCGGCCAATGGCGTGACCGTAGCCGAACAGATCGGCGCCGAGACCGATAACGTGCCGCTGCGGAAGTACGGCACGCCGGAGGAGGCGGCAGCGACGATTGCGATGCTTCTCTCTCCAGTCTCCGACCACCTGACAGGCATAAACCTGCTGCAGGATGGCGGGTTTACGCGCGCCTATTGACCGGCGCGAAAGCATGAACTCTCACGTCTTGCGCCCGGTCCGCATTGCCGTCAGGACGGGGATGCTTCAACCCGGGTCCGTGCCGATGCGCCTCGCCATGCTCTTGATCGTTCTCGTGTCTGCCGGTGCCGCAAGGGCAGAGCTTTCGCCCTGTACGACCTCGGTGAATGGCGGCGAGGTACCGCTGTTCTTCGATCCCGAAGATCCGAGGGTCAGCGAAAACACGACCTTCAAGGAGAACTGGTTCGGCGACTGGGGCAAGATCACCTGTCCCGGATACGTGACCCTGCGCTATCTGACGCCCGACCTGACCGACGATCAGCGGGGCACGTTCTGCCTGCAATACGACCGAAAGACCAAGACCTATACCGGTTATAGCGAAGGCGAACGCGACCCTTATGCCATCTGCCGCAAACCATCCAAGAGCTTCTGCCAGCGGGTGAACGCCTCGAAGGACACCGTGCTTGCGCTGACGGGACTGGCCGCCAGCGCGACCGGGGCCGCTGAAGTGGCGCAGACCACGCAGGACGTGCAGCTGCTGACGCAAGACAACGGCGCGGTCAGCCTCACCGGCAAGGCGGTCGCCGTGGCGGGCGCGTTGACCCGCCTTGGCTCTACCGCGCTGGCCGCAGCCGCTGCCCCGGCCGAGGTCGGCGCGGCAGCGGTCACTGTGGTGACGGTCGGCGGGCTCGTCTACCTGTGCAAGGAATAGCTCAGGGCCACTTCGCGACAGGCGGCAGGCTCATCAGCACCGCATTGGCATCGTGCCCGGTTTCCAGCCCGAACTTCGTGCCGCGGTCATAGACAAGGTTGTACTCGGCATAAAGCCCGCGATGGATCAGCTGCGTCTCGCGGTCGGCATCGGTCCAAGCGGTGCCAAGCCGCCGCTCTGTCACCGGCAGGAAAGCAGGCAGGAAAGCTTCGCCCACGGACCGCGTAAAGGCAAAATCCGCCTCCCAGTCGCCCGTGTTCAGATCGTCGAAGAAGATCCCACCAACGCCCCGCGCCCGGCCGCGATGCGGCACGAAGAAATACTCGTCCGCCCAGGCCTTGAAGCGCGGGTAGTAGTCGGGCGAATGCGCATCGCAGGCGGCCTGCATCTGCGCGTGGAAATGCGCGGTGTCCTCGGCATATTCGATGCAGGGATTGAGATCCGCCCCACCCCCGAACCACCAGGCACCCGGGGTCCAGAACATGCGGGTGTTCATGTGGACGGCTGGCGTATGCGGGTTCTGCATATGGGCCACAAGGCTGATCCCGCTGGCCCAGAAGCGCGGATCACGATCCATCCCCGGCACACCGCGGGCCGCCATTGCCCTTTGCGCCCGTTCGCCAAGCGTGCCGTGAACCTCGGACCAGTTCACCCCCACCTTCTCGAACACGCGGCCACCGCGCATCACGCTCATCAACCCGCCACCGCCATCTGCACGGGTCGTCGGCGTCACCTCGAACCGACCGGCAGGACCATTGCCTGCCCCGCGATCCTCCAACCCTTCGAAGGCCGCGACAATACGGTCGCGCAATTCGTGAAACCACGCGGCAGCGCGAGCCTTGCGGGTCTCGAAATCGACGGTCATCGGCAGTCTCCCTGAGCTTGGCTCAGCTAACATCCTCCGCCACGCAAGGTCCAGACAGTGACGGGGATTTGCAGCCGCCGCGCACCCAGCTATCCTGACGGAACGCCACCCGGAGTCGCCATGTCACCTCGTGCCCCGCTTGCCCTTCTGCTGCTGCTGGCCGCATGCGCCACGCCGCAGCAGCGCTGCATCAACAGCGTCACGCGCGACCTGCAGGTGGTGAATGACCTCATCACGCAATCCGAGATCAACCTCGCGCGCGGCTACGGAACGGTCCAGCAGACCACGGTGGTGCCGACGGTGCAGCCCTGCGGCGGCAACATTCCCGTCCGGCAGCCGAACGGTTCGGTGCAATGGGTCTACGTGCCCCAGAACTGCTGGGTGGATGAAGCGGTCACGACGACCCGTCCCATCGCCATCGACCTTGATGCCGAAAAGCAGAAGCTCGCCCAGTTGCGCAAACAGCAGACCCGTTTGAACAAGCAGGCCGCCCCGGCAGTGGCCCAGTGCAAGGCGCTCTATCCGGAATGACGCGGCCCCCGCCTGGGGGCCGCGCCGCGATCGTCAGACCTTCTTGACCGGCGGGATCTTCCACGACCCGTCTATGATCGAGGGCGGCGACTCGTCCGGCCAGTACATCCGCAGCATGAGGTGGAACTTGCCCTGCGGTGCGGGCAGCCAGTTCGCCTCCTTGTCGGCGCCGGGAGACTCGTTCTGGATGTAGATCGTGAGTGAACCATCCTCGCCGTAGGTCGGGTTGGTCCGCACACTCATCGAGTAGCGGTTGATCGGGTTCGCGACGAAGAACATCTGCTCGTCATACATCGTCAGCGACCAGAAACCCTTGACCGGCGGGGTCTGACCCTTCGGGAAGACCATCGTGTACTTGTGCTCGCCGCTGTAGTCCTGCACCAGATCCGGCTTCAGAGACGTCGGATAGATCGCGTCCTGCGGCCGGTTCGCGCCAAGACCGATCGCCGTGATCAGCGCCCGCTGGATGTAGTTCGTGCCATAGGTTCCGGCCTTGATCGTGAACGACCAGCCGTTCTCGCGCGTCATGTCGCCATCGGAGTCGATGAAGTGCAGCATGATGCGGTCATAGCCAAGGGCAGGGACCCGCTTGTCGAACCGCTCATCCAAGACCTTTGCGTCGAAGTCCTTGCCAGGGACAAGGCCAATCCGAGCAAAGCGTTCCAGCGCCGGCGCGTCCGCTGCGGCCGGCGGGTTGCGCTTCATCAGGTCGGCGAGCAGGGTGAAATACTCGCTCGTCGAAAGCGCGTTCACCTGATCACGCGTCGGGGTCTTCATATCGATCGAGGGGTCAACCTTGCCGGCGGGCGGCGTGTAGTCCTTGCCCCAGGTGCTCAGCGGCTGCAGCTTGAACGCATCCTGAAGTTTGTGCACCGCCGCATAATCCTCGGGCGTGCCGGTGCAGTAGATCCGGCCCAGCAGCCAGACCATGGCGGTCGGCGATTTCAGCTCGACCATCCCGTCCGGAACCGAACCCGACCAGCCAGGCCCGGTGATGAGGAAGGTCTTCGCGGCACCGCCGGTCGTGCGGCTGCCGGGCACCTCGAAGACGTCCGTCCAGCCCGACAGAAGTGGAAGCAGGAAGTAGCGATCGCCCATGTCGGGCTGATCCAGAACCCAGGGCTCGTCGCCCACGTCGAAGAACGCCGTGGTATAAAGCGTATCGGCATTCGGCGCGGTGATGTCGCGGAAGCTGGCGTCGGGATATTCGCGCAGCTTGATGATCGTGCCCATCGGCCCGCGTGTGCCGACCGGCTCCGCGACGTTGGTGATGATGCGGCGGGTCAACTCCATCGTGACCAGCGGATAGCCATAGATGTAGGCGTCGACAGCGGTGCCAAACTCTTCGGTCCCTTCGACGAAGTCGAGGACAGGCCCTTCGGCAAGGCCCCGGCCTGTCGCAGCGGCCAAAGCCAGAAGGCTCGCAGTGCCCAATCCGAATGCACGTCTGGTAATCGTCATATGTTCCCCCAATCAATGAGACCGTGCGCATCCTAGCGCAGATACCGACTAAACAAATTTGCATTCCGCGCCAATCGGGCACGAACGGGGACTATTCCGGCAGCTTCTCACCAAGATGTGAGAGGCCGCCAACGCTAATGGGCCGGGACCGAAACCGGATCAAGGATCGACCGCCCGCCGTCGACCGGCAGGATCTGACCGGTGATGAACGACGAGGCGTCGGAAGACAGGAAACGGACCGTTTCGGCCACCTCGGTCGCAGATGCGATCCGGCCAAGCGGCGTCGCTGCGACGATCCGGTCATGCCATTCCGGGTGATCCCTGAGCGCGGATTGCAGGCTTGCACTCATGACGCTGGCGACGGCCACCCCATTGACGCGAATGTTCTTTGGCGCAAGGACAGCCGCAAGCGACCGCGTCAGCTGGTCCAGCGCCGCGCAGGCGATGGAATAGCCCATCAGATCCGACAGCGCCCTTTGCCCGGCGATAGAGGTCAGGTTGACGATCGATCCTCCCGTCGGCTGGCCATCGGTCCCGGTCTGCGCAATCATGCGCTTGGCGGTCATCTGCGACATACGCAAGCTGGTGATAAGGTTTTGCTGCAGCATCGCCTCGACCCCGTCCTCGCCAACGGTGAGCGGCTTCTCCGTCTGCGCGACCTGACGGCTGGCATTGACGAGGATGTCGATGCGGTTGAAGGCATCAACCGTGGCAGACAGCAGGTTGGCGATGGTCAGCTTTTCGCGCAGGTCGCCCGCAAACATCCGCAGTGGGCCTTCGCCCTGGGCCTCGGCGCCGAATTCGGCCTCCAAGCCCTCCTCGTCCATGTCGGCCACCATCACATTGGCGCCCTTCTCCAGAAAATGGCGGGCGACGGCCAGGCCGATGCCATTGGCGGCGCCCGTAACGATAGCGGTCTTGCCGGCGATGGAGTTGGACATGATGTTCCTCAGGATGTTCAGCTGCGCGGCCGGATCGGCCGGGCTGCAAGAGTCAGACGAAAGGCGTTGTCGCCGCCGATCTCTTCCACCTCGCGGAAGGAATCGGACAGGACCTGCGCATAGGGAAGGTGTCGGTTCGCCACCAGCCAGAGCGTGCCGGAAGTGGTCATCATCGCGGCAGCTGCCCGTATGAAGGCCGCGCCAAGCGCCGGATCGGCGGCACGGCCAGAATGGAAGGGCGGGTTGCAGACCACTGCATCGGCGGGGCTTTCCGGCTTCCAGGCCAGTGCATCGGCCCAATGGAACTGCGCCCGAGGATCGATCACATTTCGCCGCGCGCAGTCCAGGGCCTCGGCCTCCGCCTCCACCAGATCCAGACGCTGAACTCCCTCGCGCTGCAGGATGGCCCGGGAAAGATACCCCCAGCCTGCCCCCAGATCGACGACCCGCGCAGGCAGCTTGTCGGGCAGCGCCGCGGCAAGCAGGGCCGACCCGCGATCCGGCCCGTCCGCAGAGAAAACCCCGGGCCTTGTGACGTAGCCACCTTCGATCGCCATTTCCCGCCCTACCCAACCGGTCAGCTCCGGACCGGCGGGAAAGGCGAAGATCTTGCCATGTGCCTTGGAAAGCGCCGAAGTCGCGGCGACCAGCCCGCGCAGTTCGCGGTGGATCGAGTCCACGCCATCGGTCTTCTGCCCGTCGACGATCACGGGCCCGCCTGGCACAACCTGCTCGGCCGCGGCCGCGAGCGTCGCATGGGCCTCAGCCCGACTGCGCGGCAAGCAGACCAGCGCGGCCGCATAGCCACCCTCGCCCGCAATCCGGGTCGAATAGCCAAGTCCTTCGAAGGCGTCATGGTCGGGCTTGAACCCCTGCACGACCACGACCCGCGCCTTGGGCAGCGCCGAAAGGTCATCGCCCATCCGCGGGCGAAAGACAGCGACCTGGCCTTCGGGCGGCAGGGCCACGGCGCCGCTTTCAAGCGCAAGGGTCAGTCGGGCGGATCGCATGGGCGGCCGGGACCGGCCTTATTCCTTTTCCATCGTGCATTGCAGCGGATGCTGATGGCGGCGGGCGAAATCCATCACCTGCGCCACCTTCGTTTCGGCCACCTCGAAGGAAAACACGCCGACCACGGCAAGACCCTTCTTGTGGACGGTCAGCATGATCTCGAAGGCCTGCGCATGGGTCATGCCAAAGAAGCGCTCCAGCACATGCACGACGAATTCCATCGGCGTGTAGTCGTCGTTCAGAAGCAGCACCTTGTACAGCGGTGGGCGCTGCGTGCGCGTATGTGTCTTGGTGACGACAGAGGTGTCGCCATCCGATCCATCGGTCTTTCCTGCCATAAGGAAAGGAATAAGCGTCACGGGCCAGCCTCGTTGGTGCAGAACGTCAACTTTGGAAAGACTCCCTTCATATAGCGCAACCGGGCTTGCCGGAAAAGGGTTCGGGGGTCCATAAGCCTTTCCCGGAATGCGACCTGCTTTGCGGCCCCGCCAGATCCGCCGGAGACTACATATGCCCATCACCGCCATTGGCTTCGATGCCGACGATACGCTCTGGCAGAACGAGACGTTCTTCCGGATGACGCAGGATCGTTTCCGCGCGCTTCTGGCCGATCATGCAGACCCCGACCACCTGTCGGAACGGCTTCTTGCGGCAGAACGGCGCAATCTTGGACACTACGGATTCGGCATCAAGGGCTTCGTGCTGTCGATGATCGAGACTGCCATCGAGGTTACCGACCGCCGAGTCCCCGCCGCGATCATCGAAGAGCTACTGGCGGCCGGGCGCGAGATGCTGGCCCATCCGATCGAACTGCTGCCGCATGCCCGGGCCGCGGTCGAGGCGATGGCGGCGACGCATCGGGTGATCCTTGTCACCAAGGGCGACCTGCTCGACCAGGAGAGGAAACTCGCGCAATCCGGTCTAGGCGACCTGTTCCACGCGGTCGAGATCGTGTCCGACAAGACCCCCGAGGTCTATGCCCGGGTCTTTGCGCGCCACGGAACCGGCGCGGACGAGGCCGTGATGGTCGGCAACTCGCTGAAATCCGATGTCCTGCCGGTGATCGCTGCCGGCGGCTGGGGTGTTTTCGTTCCCCACCCGCTGACCTGGAGCTACGAAGCCGCCGAAGCGCCAGGTGACAATCCGCGCTTTCACGAGATCGCTGATCTGGGAGCGCTGCCAGATCTGGTTCGGGCGTTGGAGCCCTGACTACCATGGATTGGGCGAGACCTCAGGCGAGCGCCTAGATGTTCTGCATGAGAGCCGATCTGAAGAATGGCGCCAAAGCCATTGAATCATAGGGCTTTTCGCAAGCAAATCCCTGTGCTAACCTTCCCGCAGAGCAGAAAAGCCCCAACAAAAACAGGGGCAACCGAGGCAGGTATGATGACACGCGATGCCGTCGCGCGCCTTGAGCATGATTGGCGGGCCCGCATTTTGGGCCGAATGCTCGCCATTTTCATGGTCGTTGCGTTCTTTTTCAGCGCAGTTGCGCAGGCAGCCCCCTATGCCGCCTATGTCATGGATGCGCGGACCGGCGAGACGCTTTACTCGAACAACGCCGACACCCGACTGTATCCAGCCTCGCTGACCAAGATGATGACGCTCTACGTCACCTTCCAGGCGATTCAGAATGGTGAGATCTCGCTCGACAGCATGGTCACGGTCAGCAAGAACGCCGCAGCGCAGCCGCCGTCGCGGCTTGGCCTGAAGGCCGGACAGAAGATCCAGCTGCGTTACCTTATCCGGGCCGCAGCGGTCAAATCCGCCAACGACGCTGCCTCAGCGATTGGTGATGCGCTTGGCGGCTCCCAGAAAGGCTTCGCGCGGCGGATGAATGCGACCGCCAAGGCCATCGGCATGAAGAACACGACTTTCGTGAACGCGAACGGCCTGACCGCAAAGGGCCACCTTTCGACCGCCCATGACATGTCGATCCTCGGTCGGCGGCTGTTCTACGATTTTCCGCAATACTACAACATCTTCTCGCGCCGCACGACCGATGCAGGAATAGCGACAGTCGCCAACACCAACCGCCGCTTCCTGGACAGCTACAAGGGCGCCGACGGGATCAAGACCGGATATACCGAACCTGCAGGTTTCAACCTGACGGCCTCGGCGCAGCGTGGAAACGTGCGGATCATTGCGACCGTGTTCGGTGGCAAGTCCACGGCGCACCGCAACGCAAAGATGGCCGAGTTGCTGGACCTTGGCTTTGCGAAGGCGCCGCGCAACGCGCCGGTCAAGGCCCCGGGCGAGATCGACTACAACGCGGTCATGGCCATGGCAAACGCCGATGCCGGCGACACGCCCGGGACGAACATCGCGGCGGACGATTCAGGCGAGGATACCGCCCTGCCGCAAACGGCTGATGGCGCGGGCAAGACCATTCGCGTCAGCGGCATGGTCCAGACCTCACAGCGCCCGAAGGCACGGCCGGACATGGCCGCCGCCCCGACCGATACCGAGATCGCCGCCCTGCAGGACAGCATCGAAGGTGCACTTGCGGAAGCCAACAGTACACCACCGGAAGACAGTGCACTGCAGACTGCCGAGGCGGAGACTACGCCGCGAGTCGCCGACACCCAGGTCGCCGCCGCCAACCCGGCCGCGCAGGACGATGGCAAGGCCACATCCTCGGCGACCGATGATGCTGTCCAGCTTGCCCTTTCTGCCGAAGCGGACGGCGCAACGGAAACATCAGGAACAGCGGCGGAAGCGGCCGAACCCGTGGCGCTCGTCTCGCTTTCGGGCTCGACCAAGCCGCGGCATAAACCGGAGGATATGTATGCGGACGCCGAGCCAGTAATGGCTTCGGCCGACACCGCGCCAGAGATGATCACCCGGCTTTCGACCTCGGGCGGTCGGCAATGGGGCATCAATATCGGTCGGTTCAACAGCCGGTCGGGGGCCGAAGCACAGCTGCGCAAGGTTGCGCTGGCAGAGACCACGACGCTCAGCAATGGGCTGCGCAAGGTCGTGGCGAGCGGCGGGAAGTATGACGCGAATTTCGTCGGGTTGACCCAGGACGAGGCCGACCTTGCCTGCCGCCGCCTTCAGGCGCGCGCGATCCAGTGCTTCACGATGGGGCAATGACAGCGTTCGCCCTCCCTCCACCGGAACAACCCTCGGTCGCCATCTGCGGAAGTCACCTGCGCTTTCCGGTCCGCCGCATCTTCTGTGTCGGGCGCAACTATGCCGAACACGCGCGCGAGATGGGCAACGACCCGGACAAGGAGCCGCCCTTCTTCTTCACCAAACCGGCGGATGCGCTGGTCGAGTCCGGGACGACGATCCCCTACCCGCCGATGACCAGCGACCTCCATCACGAGGCAGAACTCGTGGTTGCAATTGGCCTCGCCGGCCGCGAGATCCCGGTTGAACGGGCGCTGGCCCATGTCTGGGGCTACGCGGCGGGCAACGATCTGACCCGCCGCGACCTTCAGGCCGAGGCGAAAGCAACCCGCCGCCCTTGGGATATGTCCAAGGGCTTCGACCACTCGGCTGTGGTCGGGGCACTGGCGCGCTCGGTGTACGGATCACCGCCACAGGGGCGCATCCGCTGCCTGGTGGACGGTGTGGTGCGACAGGATGCGGAACTGGCTGACATGATCTGGCCGGTTTCCTCGATCCTCGCCTATCTGTCGCGGCTGGTCGAACTGCGGCCCTGCGACCTGATCTTTACCGGAACTCCGGCGGGTGTGGGCGCGATCGCCCGGGGCCAGACCTGCAAGGTCGAGATCGACGGGCTGGATACGGCGACCGTTACGCTCGCCTGACGCAAAGTCTCGGGAAGGCAACGGGCCCCTGCCGTTATGGCTTCGGACGGTCGTCCCAGTCGGTCGTCAGGATCCGGTTGGCATCCCCCTGCGGGTCGTCGAACTGCCGGTTCCGCATCGCCCAGATGAAGGCGACCAGACCGATGCCTCCCATGAACAACGAAACCGGGATGAGAATGCCGAGGATCGCCATCTATTTCAGCCTCAATGCGTTGAGCGAAACCGTGATCGAGGACAGCGACATGGCCAGTGCCGCCGCCAGCGGCGTGGCGAGGCCGACAAGCGCGATCGGCACGGCGACGATGTTGTAGAGGAAGGAGATCGCGAAGTTCTCCTTGATCCGACGGGCCGATTGCCTCGATATCCTGAGCGCGTCACCGATCGGGGCCATGTCCTGTCCGAGCAAGACGATGTCCGAGGCGACACGTGCCGCATCAAGCGCCGATGCCGGCGAGATCGAGACGTGCGCGGCAGCAAGCGCCGCCGTGTCATTCAGCCCGTCACCGACCATCAGCACTTTCGCGCCCTCGGCCGAAAGCTCTGCCACGCGGGCGGCCTTCTCGGCAGGGAGCGCGCCGGCCGTCCAATCCGCAATGTCGAGCCGCGACGCCAGATCGGCAACGGCACCTTCGGCATCGCCCGAGATCAGCAGCACCCTTGCGCCCTGTGCCTTGAGCGAAGCGATGGCTGCTTCCGCCCCGGGCCGGATCGTATCGGAGAAGGTGATGGACTGTACCCGTCCGTCCCCGAGCAACAAATGGGTCGCCGTGACATCAAAGGGCTCTGCCCCAACCCATGCGTCCCGGCCCAGCCGCACGATGCGTCCCTGCCACTGACCCTCGACGCCATAGCCCGGAACCTCACGCAGTTCGGCAACCGCAGCCGTTGCGATGCCTTTGCTCCGGATTGCCGAGACCAGCGCCTGCGCCAGCGGATGCGAGGAAGCGCCCGCGAGCGCCGCGGCAACGGCCAGCGCCTCGGCCGGAAGTTCAGTCAGGTTGGTGGGCTGCGGCGCGCCAAGGGTCAGCGTGCCGGTCTTGTCGAAAACCACGGTATCGACCTCGGCCATGCGTTCCAGCGCCGTGCCGTGCTTGATGAGTAAGCCCTTGCGGAACAGCTTTCCGCTGGCTGCGGTCACCACCGCAGGCACGGCAAGGCCGAGCGCACAGGGGCAGGTGATGATCAGAACGGCCGCCGAGATGTTGATGGCAAAGCGCACATCGCCGCCGGTGATCCACATCCAGGTGCAGAAGGCCGCGAACGAAAGCAGGTGAACCGATGGCGAGTACAGTTTGGCCGCACGATCGGCGAGCGAGGTATATCGGGTCTTGGCGTTTTCGGCGACGGCGACCAGATCGGCCATCCGATGAAGCGAGGAGTCCTTGCCCGCCGCCGTGACGCGCAGCGTCAGCGGACCGGTCAGATTGACCTCGCCCGCGCAGACCTTGGTTTCGGGGCCGGCATAGACCGGCAGGCTTTCCCCGGTCAGAAGCGACCGATCAACTTCGCTCGTACCAGCGATCACCACGCCGTCGACCGGCATACGGCCGCCCGGGCGCACCAGAACAACGTCGCCCGCTGCCAGGTCGGAAATCGACGTCACGACTTCCTGCCCGTCAAGGATGCGGATCGCACGGGGCACTTCCAGCGCGGCGAGTTCCTCGGCCGCCGACCGGGCGACCGCCCGGGTCCGGTGGTCAAGATAACGCCCTGCCAGCAGGAAGAAGGTCAGCATCACAGCCGCGTCGAAATAGGCGTGATGGCCGGAATGGATGGTCTCGTAGAGCGAGATCGAAGAGGCCAGGATGATGGCAAGCGAGATCGGCACATCCATGCCAAGCCGGCGCGCCCTGAGGCTCGCCCAGGCATTCTTGAAGAAAGGCTGGCCACAGAAGATCACGGTCGGAATGGCTATGGCTGCCGAAATCCAGTGGAACATGTCCCGGGTGGCATCGGCCGCGCCGGACCAGACCGCGACCGAAAGAAGCATCACGTTCATCATCGAGAAGAACGCCACGCCCAGCCGCATCAGGAGTTCGCGGCCCTGCCGGTCTGTCTCGGTCGCGGAAAGCAGGCCCGGATCAAGCTCGTGAGCCTCGTAGCCCAGACCCGCCAGTACTCCGATCAGCTGATCCGGTGTGACATCCGGATCGGCAGCCACGCTGACGCGCTTCATCGTCAGGTTCATGCGCGCGGACTTCACGCCGGGGACCTTCGAAAGGCCGCCCTCGACGGTCGAGATGCAGGCTGCGCAATGCGATGTCGGAAGCGAAAGCATGATCCGAGCATCGGAATGGACCCCAGCTGCGACCCGGCTGGCAAGTTCCGGTGCTGCGACGCAAGCACCGCAGGCAGCCGGGGAAGCCGTATCGATGCGCGGAAGGGCTGTCATGCCGGGACCTTGACGTAGAGATCGATGCGCTGGCGGAACATCGTCCCGTCAGCGGCCCTCGCTTCGACATGCAGCATCCATTTACCCGGCGCCAGCTTCACCGGCGCGACGAAAGTCCCCTGCTCGCGCCGCATGGACGGCCTCTGGTCGTCCTTCGCCTCGGTCGGTCTGCCAACAAGAACCGCGATATCAGTGATGCGAGCAGGCAGGCCATCCCGATCGGTGAAGGTCAGGCGCAGTTGCTCGCGATCAGCGTCGTATTCGGGCTTCAGCGTCCAGCCAAGGGCCGCCTGCGCAGCGCGTTCCTTGTCCCAGTTCTGGCTTGCGACATAGGAGTTCTCGACCTCAAGCCCCGGAAAGGTCGAAACGGCACTGTAAGCCAGCCAGAAGTTCACGCCGATGATGACCCCGAAGAAGGCGATGGCGATGGCCAGGACCTTCCGCCCGGTGATCGTGCCCGCAGGTTCGGCCATGTCAGTGCGCATTCCCGTTGAAGATCGTGTCATGATACACCTTCTTGCCAGACTCGACATCCTCGACCCAAAGCCGGATGTCGGTTCGTTTTTCGGTCGCAGCCTCGCTGCTGGGTGCCGCGATGACGTAAACCCTCTGGGTCTTCGTCTCGTTTGCCGGGACCGTCACCTGGTCATTCGGGCTGCCTTCAAGCGAAAGCATGAAGGGATCATCGGATTCGAGCCGCACCGAAAAGGTCCGCGCCTCGCCTTCCTTGTTGCGCAGCCGGACTTCGTAGGTGTTGCGGATCGCGCCGTCGGACATGATGACGAACAGCGGGTTTCGGATCGGCGACACATTGATGTCGATGGGCGAGCGCATGAACAACGCGACCAGCAGGCCAACGCCAACCGCCGACCAAAGCGTCGTGTATAGGATCGTCCGCGGGCGGAAGACGTGACGCCAGACAGACTTCTCTGGGACGCCAGCCCGCTCGGCCTTCTCGTCGGTGAGCGCCAGATAGCCGATCAGGCCGCGCGGCTTGCCGATCTTGTCCATCACGTCGTTGCAGGCGTCGATGCACAGCGCGCAGGTGATGCAGGCGAGCTGCTGACCATTGCGGATGTCGATGCCCATCGGGCAGACGTTCACGCAGGCCATGCAGTCGATGCAGTCGCCCTGCGAGGGATCGTGCTGCCCAGCCTTGAGTTTGCCGCGCGGTTCGCCGCGCCATTCACGATAGGCAACCGTGATGGTCTCTTCGTCCATCATGGCGGCCTGGATGCGCGGCCAAGGGCAGGCATAGATGCAGATCTGCTCGCGCGCGAAGCCACCGAAGAAGAAAGTGGTCAGCGTCAGGACAAGCATCGTCGAGTAGGCGACGGGGTGGGCCTGACCGGTCACAAGGTCGCGCAGGAGTGTGGGGGCATCGGCGAAATAGAAGACCCACGCCCCCCCCGTCGCCAGACCGATCAGCAGCCACACTGTCCATTTCAAGAGACGCTTCCGGGCCTTCTCGAGATCCCATTTCTGCCGGAAAAGGCGCAAGCGCGCGTTTCGGTCGCCTTCGATCCAGCGCTCAACGAGGATGTACAAATCTGTCCAGACAGTTTGCGGGCAGGCATAGCCGCACCACACCCGACCGAAGGCGGATGTGAACAGGAAAAGCCCAAGACCCGCCATGATGAGCAGGCCCGCCACGAAATAGAATTCGTGCGGCCATATCTCGATCATGAAGAAGAAGAAGCGCCGGTTCGCAAGATCGAGCAGTACCGCCTGATCCGGCAAATTTGGCCCCCTGTCCCATCGGATCCACGGAGTAATGTAATAGATGCCGAGCGTGATCCCCAGGATCCACCACTTCAGCGTCCGGAACTGCCCCTTTACGCGCCGCGGGAAGACCGGCTCGCGGGCGGCGTAAAGGGCATCGGTTGGGCTGTCTTGATGGCTCACGGACGGACTCCTGCGCGGGCGGGATCGTTCGGGGTATCAGCGCTTTCGGACAAGGCTGCCTTGACCTGCATCAAAATGAAAGATTGGAGATGCATGTTGATCCTGCGTCATCTCAAACCCGGTCTCCAGAGGACTCGGGGGCAGGTCTCGACCTGCACGAAGTGATTTAGCCTCACAGGGCGACCGCCGCCCGATGTCGGATGGTCGCACCCCCGCCCTGGCGACCGGATTTCGACCCAGCCTACGGGAAAGAAAAGGCCCGGGCGGTTTGATCGCCCGGGCCTCCTAGAGAAAGCACCGACATCCCGGAAACGCGCGAACAGGATAGGATGCCGGTGCCCTGCCCCGGGGTAAGCCGGGGAAGTGCCTATTCGCCGCCGCCCAGACCGTGGACATAGACCGCAACGGCACGGATATCCGACTCGGACATGCCCCTCAGCGACCACGACGGCATGACGCCGAAGCGCGCGTTGACGACCGTATTGGTCAGCGTCGCCTGGTCGCCACCGTACAGCCAGATCGCGTCGGTCAGATTCGGCGCACCCTGCGCCCGGTCACCCTTGCCATCCTCGCCATGGCAGGCCGCGCAGTTCTCGACAAAGACCTGTTTGCCTTCTTCCACGAGGCCGGGATCCGTGGCCGCATTCGTCAGAGACATCACATACTGCACCACCGCACCGATCTGTTCGGGCGTCAGCAGCCCGTCCTTGCCGAAGGCCGGCATCTGCGAATAGCGCGCATCGGCATCGTCGGCGTTACGAATGCCGTGGGTGACCGTGTACACGATGTCATCCAGCGTTCCGCCCCAGAGCCAGTCGTTGTCGAGCAGGTTGGGGAAACCCCCGGCCTGCACGCCACCAGCACCCGAACCATGACACTGGGCGCAGTTGGTGCGGAACACGGCCGCGCCCGCATCCTTCGCGAACTGGAGCAGTTCCGGGTCGTTCTGGACCTGGTCCAGCGGCGTCGCCATCAGCTTTTCGCGCATCGGCTGCTGCTGTTCGTTGAACCGCTGCATGTCCGCCTCGAGTGCGGCTCGCGAAGAATACCCCCAGATGCCAGCGGTGGCCCGCGTCATCATCGGCCATGCCGGGTAGAGGATCGTGTAGCCGATCGCGAAGACGATCGTGATGTAGAAGATGTACAACCACCATTTCGGCAGGGGATTGTTGAGTTCCTCGATCCCGTCCCACGAGTGGCCGGTGGTTTCGACTTCACCCGGTTTGCGGTTTGTCTGCTTGGCGCTCATTTCACTGATTCCTTCGCCGTGCCGCGGCCCGCGCGGTGTTCGATCCGCCCTGTTCCGGCCGCATGGGCGGCCGGGATGGGTCTGTCTTCATGCCTGAAGATGCTGCTTGCTGCGTCCTGCTGCTGAACCCGGGCGCCCGGACGAAAGATCCAGACGATCACCCCGAGGAAGAACAGGACCATGAACAGGAGCATCCAGCTGTCGGCGAAATGCCTGAGTGTGCTGTAGGTCTCCATCTGCAGCCTCACCGGGTCGGGTCAGGCGTGTAGGTCGAGAAGTCGACCATCGTGCCGAGCACTTGCAGATAGGCCACCAGCGCATCCATCTCGCTTACCCCCGGCTGGCCGTCGAAGTTGGCCACGACCGCCTTCGGATAGCGGGCCATAAGGTCGGTGGTATCGGCATCTGGATCCGCCTGCGCCTTGAAGTCTGCTTGCGCGTTTGCCAGCATCTCCTCGGAGTAAGGCACGCCGACCAAGCTGTTCGCCTTCATCGAGTCGAGGATGTATTTGCCATCCAGCGGCCGGTCGAGAAGGAAGCCGTATTTCGGCATCACCGATTCCGGCACCACAGCCTCGGGGTTGGTCAGGTGCTCGACATGCCAGAGGTTCGAGTACTTGCCACCCACGCGGGCCAGATCCGGCCCCGTGCGTTTGGACCCCCACTGGAACGGGTGGTCATACTGCGACTCCGCCGCCAGCGAGTAGTGGCCATAGCGTTCGACCTCGTCGCGCATCGGGCGGATCATCTGGCTGTGGCAGACGTAGCAGCCCTCGCGGATGTAGATCTCACGCCCGGCGAGTTCGAGCGGCGAGTAGGGCCGCACGCCCTCGACGTTTTCGATCGTGTTCTGCAGGTAGAAGAGCGGCACGATCTGCACCAGGCCGCCGATGGTGACCACGAGGAAGCTCAGCACCAGAAGGAGCGTTGCATGTGTCTCGATGGCCTTGTGTTTGTCCAGGAATGCCATGGTCGTTCCCTCCTTCACTCAGCAGGAACGGCCGCCGGCGCCACCGATTTCTCGGAGACAGACGTCACGGTCTTCCACAGGTTATAGCACATGATGAGCGCGCCGAGCAGGAACAGCGTCCCGCCAAGGGCCCGCACCACATACATCGGGTGCATCGCGGCGACGGTGTCGGCGAAGGCGTTCACGAGGAAACCGTTGGCGTCGACTTCGCGCCACATCAGGCCCTGCATGATGCCGGCGACCCACATCGACGAGGCGTAGAGCACGATCCCGATGGTCGCGAGCCAGAAGTGCCAGCTGACGAGGCTCAGGCTGTAGAGCCGTTCACGGTTCCAAAGGCGCGGCGTCAGGAAGTAGAGCGCGCCGAAGGTGATCATGCCGTTCCAGCCAAGAGCACCCGAATGCACGTGGCCAATGGTCCAGTCGGTGTAGTGCGACAGCGAGTTCACCGACTTGATCGACATCATCGGGCCTTCGAAGGTCGACATGCCGTAGAAGCCGACGGAGACCACCATCATCCGGATGACCGGGTCGGTGCGCAGCTTGTCCCAGGCGCCGGACAGCGTCATCAGGCCGTTGATCATGCCGCCCCACGAGGGCATCCACAGCATCACCGAGAACACCATGCCAAGGGTCTGCGCCCAGTCAGGCAGCGCGGTGTAGTGCAGGTGGTGCGGACCAGCCCAGATGTAGAGGAAGATCAGCGCCCAGAAGTGGATGATCGACAGCTTGTAGCTGTAGACGGGGCGTTCGGCCTGCTTCGGCACAAAGTAGTACATCATGCCAAGGAAGCCTGCGGTCAGGAAGAAGCCCACCGCGTTGTGGCCATACCACCACTGCGTCATTGCATCCTGCACGCCCGAGAAGAGCGAGACAGACTTGGACGAGAAGATCGACACCGGGATGGCCATGTTGTTGACGACATGGAGCATCGCGACCGTGATGATCATCGACAGCAGGAACCAGTTCGCCACGTAGATGTGGGGTTCCTTGCGCGTCATCAGCGTGCCCATGAACACCGCCAGGAAGGCAACCCAGACCACCACGATCCAGAGGTCGATGTACCAGACGGTTTCGGCATATTCCTTGCCCTGCGTCCCCCCGAGGACATAGGACGTCGCCGCCAGCACGATCATCAACTGCCAGCCCCAGAACACGAACCAGCCGAGGTTCCCGCCCCAGAGCCGCGTTGCGCAGGTGCGTTGGACGATGTAGAACGCGCTCATGATCAGCGCGTTGCCGCCAAAGGCAAAGATCACCGCCGAGGTGTGCAGCGGACGCAGCCGGCCGAAGTTCAGGATACCTTCAGCCCAGACGAAGTTCAGCTGCGGGAAGGCAAGCTGGAAGGCGATAACCACGCCGACCAGGAAACCGACAACACCCCAGAAGGCGGTGGCGATCACCCCGGCACGGACAACGCCGTCGTTATAATTGGCCGAAACGTCAACGAGGCGTACCTCGTCGGTCCGGCGCAGCACCCATATGAACGTTATCATCGCGGCGATCATCACCACGAGCATGTTCACAAGATAGGGCAGGTCATGGGCGTAGTTGGCGGCCACTGCGGCCAAGATGGCCACGAGCCCCAACACGACCAGTTTTACATAGTCCCACATGTTGCGTCCCTTCGTCATTGCCCAGTCCGATTCGGGCGTCGGCAGGCGGCTTTTTCGACACTGCGGCTTTTGGGGGCCTCGTGTTGACCCCGCATTGATCCATATCAAGAGTTCGTGTCTTGGCGTTGATCAATGTCAAGGAAGACACTCGGAGTTGCGCTACTGTGGCGCAGTCCAGAATGAGAACGGAGCACCAATATGGCCTACAAGTCGATCCTGTCGGTTTTGACCGATCCGGCTTTGGTTGACGCCGCGCTTTCGGCCGCAACTGCGATCGCAGCGCAGGAGGATGCTCATGTCGACGTCCTCTCGCTTGGCATCGACCGGACTCAGGTGGGCTATGCCTATCTTGGTAGTGCGCCGGCCCTGATCGAGGTTTCGATCGAACGGGCGGAAGCAGATGCCGCCGTACTCGACAAAGCTGCCCGCGCCTATCTGGGCCGTCAGGATGTTCGGTGGGGCGCCGAAGCGGCGGTTGCACAACTTGGCGGTCTGGGACCGCTTGTTGAGCTGAAGGCACGATTTGCCGATCTGGTGGTGCTGCCGCGCCCCTATGGCAAGGCCCGCGGCCCCGAGAGTGAAGGGGTGCTTGAAGCCGCGCTGTTCGAAGGTCAGGCACCTGTACTGGTCGTGCCCGATACCGGCATCAATGGCCGCATCGGCAAACGAATCGTCGTGGCCTGGAATGAAGGGCGCGAGGCAATGGCAGCGGTGCGCCGCGCCCTGCCCTGGCTCAAGCAGGCCGATGTGGTGAACATCACCGTCATCGAACCGCCGGCCAGCAGCCCCGAGCGGTCCGACCCGGGCGGGATGCTTTGCCAGATGCTTGTGCGCCACGGCGTCAAGGCCGAGGTCTCGGTCCTGGCGAAGACCGCGCCCCGCGTCTCTGACGTGCTCGCTCAGCAGGTCCGCGACGTGAATGCCGATCTCGTGGTCATGGGCGCCTACGGGCATTCCCGGCTGCGCGAGGCGATCCTTGGCGGGGCAACTCGGGACATGCTGGAAAACGCGGCTGTGCCGGTTTTTCTGGCGCATTGACCTGACGGTCGGGTCCGGTCTGTAGCGGCATCCGGACCCGGGCGCCGCACCTGACGCAAAATGCATGTCGCGCATACATGATTTTCGCGCGCCAGTCTTGTCTGTGCCAACCGAAGCCCATACCGCTTGAGCCGCAGACGGGCCAGCGGAACTGCCGGCTTGTCTGCGCATAGGCTCAAGGCATTTCGGAACGACATGACCGGTCTGAGACAGCTCTATTTCCCCGATCCCGATCGGCGGCGCGCGGTGGCGGAAGCCTGCTCAGCCGGCAAGGGTCTGCCCGCCCCCCGCCGCTATGCTGCCTGGGTCGCGATCATTCTTGGCTTGATGCTGGCCGTTCTTGACGGGACTATCGCCAACGTCGCCCTGCCGAGCATTGCCCGGCATTTCTCAGCTGATCCTGCGTCATCGATCTGGATCGTGAACGGCTACCTTCTGGCCATCGTGATGACTCTGCTGCCCCTCGCGGCGCTGGCAGACATCTACGGCTACCGCACGGTCTACCTTGGCGGGATCGCGCTTTTTACCGTTGCGTCAGTGGGTTGTGTGTTCGCAGGGTCGCTTGGTCAATTGACGGCCGCGCGTGTCATCCAGGGGCTTGGCGCCTCGGGCCTGATGGCGATCAACATGTCGATCCTTCGTTACACGGTTGCTCGCGAAAACCTGGGCGCGGCCATCGGATTGAACGCCATGATCGTTGCGATCGCAGCTACGGTAGGCCCCGTCGTGGCGGGGGCCATCCTGTCGGTCACAACTTGGCATTGGCTGTTTGCGATCAACATACCGCTCGGCATTCTCACATTGCTCATTGGCTGGCCGAGCCTTCCCGAAAGCCTCCATGTGCCACGGCGGTTCGACTGGATCAGTGCGATCCTGAGCGCAGCAGGCCTTGGCCTTGCGATCACGGCGATCGACGGCATCGGGAACGATCTGCCCGCCTGGCTGGCGCTGACACAGCTGATGGGCAGCGTCCTTGCCTTTGGACTACTTCTGTTGCGCGAACGGGGCGTGGCTAGCCCGATGCTGCCCGTCGACCTTCTCAGGATCCCGGTCTTTTCCCTTTCGGTCACGACCTCGATCGTCTCGTTTACCGCCCAGCTTCTGGCCTTCGTGTCGCTGCCGTTCCTGCTGCAGAACGTGATGGGTCATAGCCCCTCGGTGGTCGGGCTCCTGATGATGCCCTGGCCGCTGGCGATTGCCGTGGTCGCACCAATTGCGGGCCGGTTGTCCGGCCGCTTCCCCCCGGCGATCCTTGGCGGTCTGGGGTTGGCAGCATTGGCGGCCGGTCTCCTGGCACTCAGCTTGATGAGCAAGGACGCAGCGGTGTGGGATATTGCCTGGCGCATGGCGCTGTGCGGCGCAGGGTTCGGCCTGTTCCAGTCGCCCAACAACCGCGTGATGCTCGAATCCGCGCCCATGTGGCGCAGCGGGGCGGCCAGCGGGATGCTCGGGACGGCACGCCTGACCGGCCAATCGCTTGGCGCGGCGCTGGTTGCGCTGCTGATGGGGCAGTTCGGTCTCGAGGGCGCCAGCCTGGCGCTCTTTCTCGGGTCTTTCTTCGCTGTGCTCGCGGCCGGCCTGTCGATGTCCCGACTTGCGCTGCGCAAGAATGACGATGGGAGACCTGATGCGGCAAAGCCGCCGGCCGAGGTCGACCTTTAGACCAGAAAGCCGCCGTCGCTGTCGTCGCCCGCCTCTTCCAGCAGGCGGTCCATGTCAGGAACGACGATATGGCGCTTGCCTTCCAGGTGGATCACGCCGTCGCGCTTCAGGGCGGAGATCTGACGGCTTACCGTCTCGAGCGTCAGGCCAAGATAATCGGCCATCTCTTCGCGGGTCAGGGGCAGGTCGAAGACAAGCGGTCCCTGTCCGTCAGTCGCCCTGAGCGCGGCGTCACGACGCGCGATGATGGCCATCAGGCTCGCGATCTTCTCACGCGCCGTCTTGCGCCCCAGAAGCAGCATCCATTCCCGCGCCGCATCAAGTTCGTCCAGCGTCATCTCGAGCAATCTTTGCCCGATATGCGGCGTTTCGAGCATCATGTCCTCGAACGGCTTCTTCCGGAAGCAGCACATCACAAGATCGGTCGTTGCTGTGACATCATATGCTGCATTGGACCGGCCGGGCCGACCGACGAAGTCCGATGGCAGCAGCATGCCCACCATCTGCCGACGGCCATCCTCCATCGTCTGCGTCAGCGTGGCGATTCCGCTGACCACCGAGGCGACGAAATCCATCTTGTCGCCGGACCAGATCACCGTCTGCCCTGCCTGGAAGCTGCGATAGTACTTGATCTTCTCGAGTCGGGCGAGTTCGTCGGTCTCGCAACGTGCGCAGACTGCACGATGCCGGATCGGGCAATCGTGGCACTGCTGATGATGAAAGACCAAGTCGTGCGCTACCATTCCACCTGTCCAGCTTGATCTGCGTCAAGGCGATCTCGCGCAGATCACCCGAAACTAAGCCAATGACACTCAACTCGCAACTCGCCCGTCTCGGGCTATTCGATGCGCGTGTGCCACGGTACACGAGCTATCCTACCGCTCCACATTTCGGCGGAACGGTGGGTCATGGCCTGTTTTCCGATTGGGTTTCGGCGATTCCGCCGGGATCGTCCATCTCCCTTTATCTGCATGTGCCGTTTTGTCGCCGCCTGTGCTGGTTCTGTGCGTGCCGTACCCAGGGCACACGTAGCGATGATCCGGTCATTGCTTATGTCGAGACGCTGAAGGCCGAGCTTCAGCTTCTCAAGTCCCGTCTAGCCCTTGGGGTCACACTCCAGCGACTGCATTGGGGCGGCGGTACGCCCACTCTCATCCCTGCTCCGCTGATCGCGGAACTGGCGGGGACGATCTTCGATGTCGCGCCTATGGCGAAGGGGGGCGAATTCTCTGTCGAAATCGACCCCAACGAGGTCGACGATGCCCGGCTCGACGCACTGGCCGCAGCTGGAATGAACCGCGCCTCGATCGGGGTTCAGGATTTCGATGACGAGATCCAGAAGACGATCGGCCGGGTTCAGGGGTATGAACTGACCCGCAAGGTCAGCGAAATGATCCGCGCCCGTGGCGTCAGCAGCCTGAATTGCGACATCCTCTACGGGCTGCCGCACCAGACGCCGCAGAGAATCGCGGATTCAGTGCAGAAGCTTCTTTCTCTCTCTCCCGACCGTGTGGCGCTTTACGGTTACGCCCATGTGCCGTGGATGTCGCGCCGCCAGCAGATGATCCCTTCGGACGCCATGCCCACACCGGAAGAGCGGCTGGCGTTGTTCGAGACCGCGCGCCAGCTATTCAGCTGGGACGGCTACCGCGAAATCGGCATCGACCATTTCGCGCGACCGGATGACGGACTTGCCATCGCTCAGGCCTCGGGTCGGCTGCGCCGGAACTTCCAGGGCTATACTGACGACACAGCTCCCGTGCTGATCGGGATCGGCGCCTCGTCGATCTCGCGCTTCCCGCAGGGCTATGCCCAGAACGCCAGCGGCACGGCCGACCATACCAAGGCGATCCGGGCAGGACTGTTTTCGACCCATCGCGGGCATGTCTTTGCCGGCGAGGATCTGCTGCGCGCCCGCATCATCGAAGCACTGATGTGCGACTTCGCGGTGAGCCGGAGCGAGTTGCTGCGTGACTTCGATACGACGACCGCCCGCTTGGACGAGCTGTTTTCGGCGGCGGCGCAGGCGTTTGATCCGTTCTTCCGCGTGACGGCGGGAGGGGCTGTCATCACCCCCGAAGGGAGGCCGCTCACCCGCATGATTGCCCGCGCCTTCGACGCCTACGACCAGTCCAAGGCACTGCACAGCGCCGCGGTCTGAAGCAGAAGGGTCACCGGACGGGCGGAACTGCCCCTTGCGCCTCGATATAGGACACGAGCCGCGGAAGGCACCGACGACGCAGATCATATCGTTCGACAACGCTGCTCCTCGCTGCCGCCTGGATGGCGCGATACCGGTCGGGTTCGCTCAAGGCCGCGATGAGAGCGGCTGACCAGGCGGCGGTGTCGAAGAAGTCGACCAGCACTCCGTTGACACCATCACGGATCACCTCTTCCACCGGCGGGGTTTTCGATCCGATAACCAACGCGCCCGCCGACATCGCCTCGAGCAGCGACCACGACAGGACGAAGGGATAGGTCAGATAGGCATGGACGCGCGTCACCTGCATCAGCCGGACAAAGGAGTCGTGCGGCACGCGCCCGAGGAAATGGACACGCGCAAGGTCAAGGCCGGGCCCCACCTCCCGCAACAGAGCGTCCTTCCAGCTGCCACCATCCGCAGGAGGCTGGCCGTAGCTAACGCCGTCGCCACCGACGATGACCACCTGCGCCTCGGGGCGCGCCCGCAGGACCTCGGGCAAGGCTCGGGCGAAGACGTGCCAGCCACGATAGGGTTCGAGATTGCGGTTAACGAAGCTGACAACTTCGTCCGTGGCGGTCAGGACACGGCCATGCGGCAACTCCAACCGCGCATTCGGATCGGGTCGCACAAGATCGGTGTCGATACCGTCATGCAGCACGGTCAACATCTGCCGCAGCACCGGCGGAAAGGTGGACGCTTGCCATTCGGTCGGCGCGATGCCGGCATCGGCATGAACAAGCGCCTGACCAAGATGCGCAGCACGGCTTTGGGCGATCATCAACCCGTCCAGACTGGTCGCGGCGAACTCGGGATCGAAACCCATGTCCAGGCCCTGCCCGCGGTAATAGAACTCGGCATAGATGACCAGCCGTGCCCTGGGCCA
This sequence comes from Alitabrizicola rongguiensis, assembly GCF_021491355.1. Classification (GTDB taxonomy): domain Bacteria; phylum Pseudomonadota; class Alphaproteobacteria; order Rhodobacterales; family Rhodobacteraceae; genus Aliitabrizicola; species Aliitabrizicola rongguiensis. Next base: position 448,654 of record NZ_JAKENF010000001.1, read on the forward strand.
GATTTCCTTGAGGAACAGCGTCTCGCCCCAGCCCGAGTGACCCAGGATCAGGTCGGGCTCGTAGCCTCTTTCATCCCGCAGCGTCCGGGCCGCCCGCGCGACCGCCACGCCCCGGTCCGACATTGTCGTGTAGTTGCGTCCCAGCCGGGTCTCTTTCGGATCGACGGGCGGGGGGGTGTAGCGATACTTGACAAAGGGAATTCCGGCGGGGCGGTTGTTCACCGCATCGGTCAGCACGAGGCAGTCGTGGCCACGCCGCGCAAGCTCGGGCGCAAGATGAAGAAACTGGCCGGGGAAGTTCTGGTGGATGAAAAGGATTTTCACCGCCTTGCCCCTGTCAGCCATCCGAAGCCGGAACGATCGGCCCGAAGGCCGCGCTCAGAAGTCGCTGCGTGTATTCGGCCCTGGGCGCCTCAAACACCTGCTGCCCTTCGCCCGCCTCGACCACATCGCCGTTCTGCATGACAATTACCTTGTGCGCCATAGCCCGCACGACGCGCAGGTCATGGCTGATGAAAAGATAAGCCATACCCCACTTGCGCTGGAGCGAGCGCAGAAGTTCGACGATCTGCACTTGCACTGTCATGTCGAGTGCCGAAGTCGGCTCGTCCAGTACGACAAGCTTAGGCCGCAGGATCATGGCGCGGGCGATCGCGATACGCTGGCGCTGGCCGCCCGAGAATTCATGCGGATACCGCCCCATCGCGGCGGGGTCGAGCCCGACCTCGGCCATGATCTCGGCGACCATCTGCCGCCGGTCGCGCCCTGGTTCGACGCCATGAACGCCAAGACCCTCGGCGATGATCTGCTCGACCGTCATCCGCGGGCTCAGGCTGCCGAACGGGTCCTGGAACACGATCTGCAGATCGCGTCGCAGGTCGCGCAAACCGGCCTTGGTCTCGGCCTGAAGGTCGCGCCCCATGAACACCACGGGCCCGGTCGAAGGGATCAGCCGCAGGATCGCAAGCGCCAGCGTCGTCTTGCCGGACCCACTTTCCCCGACGATACCGAGCGTCTCGTGCGAGCGGACCGACAGCGACGCATCATTCACCGCCTTCACATAGCCTACAGTGCGGCGCAGGAAACCGGCATGGATCGGGAACCAGACCCTCAGGTGTTCGGTGCGCACGATCTCCGGCGCGCCAGCTGGAACCGGATCAGGGCGGCCCTTCGGTTCCGCGGCCAGAAGCTTCTGCGTGTAGGGGTGTTTCGGATCCGCAAAGATCTCGGCCGCCGGCCCCTGCTCGACGATCTCGCCATTCTGCATGACGCAGACCCGGTCGGCGATTCGGCGCACGACGCCCAAGTCGTGGGTGATGAACAGCATCGACAGACCCTCGCGGACCTTGAGCTCTGCCAGCAATTCGAGGATCTGCGCCTGGATCGTCACGTCAAGCGCCGTCGTGGGCTCATCGGCGATCAACAGTTCCGGGCCGTTTGCCAGCGCCATCGCGATCATCACCCGCTGCCGCTGTCCGCCGGACAGCTGGTGCGGATAGGCGTCAAGGCGCGTTTCGGCGTCGCGGATGCCGACCTTTTCCAGAAGTTCCAACGTCCGCGCGCGCGCCGCCTCGCCCTTCAATCCCTGGTGCAGTGCAAGGCTTTCGCCGATCTGCCGCTCGATCGTGTGCAGCGGGTTCAGGCTGGTCATCGGCTCCTGGAAGATGAAGCTGATGTCGTTGCCTCGCACCTTGCGCAGCTTGGCTTCGGGCAAGTTCAGCAATTCCTCTCCGGAGTAACGGACGGATCCCCGGATGATCGCGCTGTCTGGCAGCAGCGACACCGTGGACAGCGCCGTGACGGACTTTCCCGATCCGCTTTCGCCGACCAGCGCTACCGTTTCGCCCCGCCCCACGGTGAAGGAGACGCCGCGCACGGCCTCGATCACCCTTCCGTCCTGATGGAAGCCGATGCGAAGGTCTTCAACTTGGAGAACTGACGAATGGCTCATCGGAAGGTCTTCCGTGGATCGAAGGCGTCGCGCACCCCTTCGAAGATGAAGACCAGAAGGCTCAGCATGATGGCGAAGGTGAAGAAGGCAGTGAAGCCCAGCCAAGGCGCCTGAAGGTTCTGCTTGGCCTGCAGCGTAAGCTCGCCAAGCGACGGCATCGAGGCCGGAAGGCCGAAGCCGAGGAAGTCGAGCGCCGCAAGCCCCGCGATATTGCCGGTGACGAGGAAGGGCAGCATGGTCAGCGTCGCGACCATCGCGTTTGGCAGCACATGGCGGAAGATGATCGTACGGTCCCGCACGCCGAGCGCGCGCGCCGCCCGGACATATTCGAAGTTTCGCGCCCGCAGGAATTCGGCCCGGACAAGGCCGGCAAGGCTCATCCAGTTGAACAAGAGCATGAGCAGGACAAGCAGCCAGAAGTTCATCGGGACGATCGCGGCCACGATGATGATGACGTACAGCGCCGGAATCGCCCCCCAGATCTCGATCACCCGCTGGAAGATCAGGTCGGTCAGACCGCCGAAATAGCCCTGCACCGCCCCCGCTGCGACCCCGGTCATCGAGGTGAGGAAGGTTACGACAAGGGCATAGAGGATCGACAGCCGGAAGCCATATATCACTCGCGCCAGAACGTCGCGCGCCGTGTCATCGGTGCCAAGCCAGTGCTGCGCGTCAGGCGGCGAAGGCGCGGCCCCCTGAATGTCGTTCACGGTGTTGAAGCTGTAGGGGATCAGCGGCCATACGATCCAGCCCGTCTCGACTGTCTCGCCATCCACCGTCCCGCTGTCGCGAGCCGAAGCGATGGTGGCTTCCGGATCGTCGAAGCAGGTTTCCGACCCGGCCGCGATGATGAGGCACTGCACCTCGATGTCGCGATAGACGGCCTCGGTCTTGAAGTCGCCGCCGAAGGCTGTCTCGGGGTACATCTTGAAGATCGGGAAATAGAGACTGCCGCGATAGCTGACAACGATCGGCTTGTCGTTCGCCAGAAGCTCGGCAAACAGCGACAAGCCGAACAGGATCGAGAAGACGATGAGCGACCAGAAGGCACGACGGTTGGCGCGGAAGTTCCGCCAGCGGCGCTGGTTCAGGGGGGAAAGCACCATGCCCTAGCCCCGCCGCTCGAAGTCGATCCGGGGGTCGATCCAGACATACATCAGGTCCGACACCAGCCCCATGACAAGGCCGATCAGCGAAAACATGAAGAGCGTGCCGAAGATCACCGGATAATCGCGCGCCACCACGGCCTCGAACCCGAGCCTCCCCAGACCGTCGAGAGAGAAGATCGTCTCGATGATGAGCGAGCCGCCGAAGAACACGCCGACGAAGACGGCCGGAAAGCCCGCGATCACGATCAGCATGGCGTTGCGGAAGACGTGCCCGTAGAGCACGCGCGATTCCGAGAGGCCCTTGGCGCGGGCAGTCATCACGTATTGCTTCTTGATCTCGTCGAGGAAACTGTTCTTGGTCAGAAGCGTGAGCGTGGCAAAGGCCGAGATGGTCGACGCGATGACCGGCAGGGTGATGTGCCAGAAATAGTCGCCGACCTTGCCGATCAGGCTCAACTCGTCCCAGTTTTCTGAGGTTAGGCCGCGCAGCGGAAAGATCTTCCAGTAAGACCCGCCGGCGAACAGCACGAGAAGCAGGATCGCGAACAGGAAGCCGGGGATCGCGTAGCCCACGATGATCGCGCCGCTGGTCCAGGTGTCGAAGGGCGTGCCGTCGCGCACGGCCTTGCGGATGCCGAGGGGGATCGAGACGAGATAGGCGATCAGCGTCGACCAAAGCCCGATGGTGATCGAGACGGGCATCTTCTCGAGCACCAGATCGACGACCGAGATCGAGCGGAAATAGCTCTGCCCGAAATCGAAATGGGCGTAGTTCCACATCATGTCGAGAAACCGCTCCAGAGGCGGCTTGTCGAAGCCGAACTGCTTCTCGAGGCTCTTGATGAACTCGGGCGGCAGGCCACGGGACCCGATGTATTGCGGATCGGACGCGCCGGCATCCTCGATCCCGCCGCCGGCATCCCCACCGCCCGCGATGTTCTGGAAGGTGTCACCACTGCCCTCAAGCCGGGCAAGGACCTGTTCGATCGGGCCGCCAGGGACGAACTGGGTGAGCGTGAAGTTGATGACCATGATCCCGAACAGCGTCGGAATCATCAGCAGCAACCGCCTCAGGATATAGGCACCCATATGCCCTACTGCCCCGTTCCCTGCCTTGCCCGCCTTGTTCTTCTTGCAGGCTTACCTCAGCGCGCCCGACGCCTTGAGCGCGGCGGCCTTTTCGGGGTTGTACCACCAGATGCTCAGTTCGCCCAGTGCATATGGGGGTAGCTTCTCGGGATGTTCATACATGTTGTAATAGGCGACGGTGTGCTTGTCCTTGTACCACTGCGGAATCCAGAAACGGATGTTGCGCAACACCCGGTCGAGCGCCTTGGTGGCAACGGTCAACTCATCATTGGTCTTGGCGGCAAGCACCACGTCGATCAGCTGATCCACGGCCTTGTCCTTCAGCCCCATCACGTTGAACGAGGACACATCGGCAGTCTGCGAGCCGTAATACTGCTTGAGCTCAGATCCCGAGATATAGTTGCTGCGGGCATTGCCGACGATGAGGTCGAAGTCATAGACGGGCGGGCGCGTCCGCGACTCCATCTGCGCATCGTCGACATGGGTCATCTTCGCGTCCACGCCCAGCTTGCGCAGGTTCTCGACGAAAGGATTGATGACCCGGTCGAAGGTCTGGCTGTCGTTCAGGATCTCGACCGCCAGAGTTTCACCCTTTTCGTTGCGCCGCATCCCGTCGGGGCCGACAAGCCAACCCGCATCATCCAGAAGGTCGGAGGCCTTGCGCAGGTTCTCGCGGTCCAGCTGCCGCGCACCGGATACCGGGGCCATCACAGCGGGCTGGGTCAGGATGCTTTCCGGCAGGAGCTTCTGGTCCACCAGCGGTTTCAGGATCGCAACCTCTTCCGGACTGGGCGCCCCCTCGGCTGCAAGCCAGCTGTTTTCCCAGACTGAATTGATCCGTGCATAAAGGTCGTAGAAAAGTGTCGCGTTCGACCATTCGAAGTTGAACATCAGGCCAATCGCCTCGCGAACCTTTGGGTCCTGGAACTTTGCGCGCCGCAGGTTGAACAGGAAAGCCTGGCCATTGGCCTTGTTGCCATCGGGAAGCTCGACCTTGATCACGTCGCCCGATTGAACCGCAGGGAAATCGTATCCCGTCGCCCACTGGATCGACGATGCTTCGTTCCGGAAGGTGTAGTTCCCGGCCTTGAAGCCTTCGAAAGCGGAATTATAGTCGGCGTAGTATTCGATGCGGATCCGGTCGAAGTTGTTCTGTCCGACATTGAAAGGCTGTTTCTCTCCCCAGTAATTCGGGTTGCGCCGGTAGGTGATCGTCTTGCCGACATCCATGCTGTCGAGGATGTAGGGCCCGGTTCCAAGGAAAGGTTGCAGGCTCGATTCCTCGAGATCCCGCTTGTTGGCCACATAATCGGCCTTCGACAGGATCGGCAGGCCGCCAACATCGGCGGGAAGGTCGCGGGTTGGGACACCCGTCTTGAAGGTGAACTTCACGCGGTGCGGGCCAAGAACCTCCGCACCCTCTATCTGCTGCGCGAAAATGGTCCGGAAATCAGTCAGTCCCTTTTGCAGGAAGGTCTGGAACGTAAACACGACATCATCAGCCGTCATCGGCGTTCCGTCGGAGAAGCGGACATCGGGGCGGAGGTTGAAGATGACCCAGGACCTGTCCTCGGGATATTCCATCGTTTCGCAGAGAAGGCAGTATGACGATCCGATCTCGTCAGAGGGCGAGACGAGGATGCTTTCGTAAAGCGATGAGGACAGGGCCGCGGCGCGCCCCTTGACCGAATAGGGATTCATCGAGTCAAAGCCGCCAAAGGCCCATTCCGAGATTTCACCCCCCTTCGGCGCATCCGGGTTCACATAGTCGAGATGCTTGAAGTCCGCCGGGTACTTCAACTCGCCGAAGGTCGAGATGCCATGCGATGTGATGATCGTCTGAGCGGTCGCCCCGCCCGTTCCTGCCCCAAGGGCGAGAACCAGAGCCCCGGCTGCCAGCCAGCCCCGCCAATCAGAGTACCGGCGGTGCATCGCGGTCGCGAAAAGGCTGTGGCTGTGGGTCATTCTGCTTGGTCCTCTACCTGTCGCCGCATTCTGCGGGTCCCGGGCAATCCTGTCCGGTTTATCACTTTCTCAATGCGCACCGCGGGCTGATCAAGGGCGTTTCGCGCGCTTGTGTCGCCGCGTGATCCCCGCGAACGAAAAAGGCCGCCCGAAGGCGGCCTCTTGATCGGTGGTAGTGCCAATCAGGGCAGCGTCGCAAGATACGCGACGACATTGGCCCGGTCCTGTTCCTTCGGCAAACCGGCGAAGGACATCTTCGTGCCCGGGGCAAAGGCCTTCGGGTTGGTCAGGAATGTGTTAAGGTGGTCCGGGGTCCAGGTGTCGGCCGAGTGCGACTTCAACGCATCCGAATAGGCAAAGTCCGGGACCGAGGCGGTGGCGCGGTTCACGACACCGTTCAGGTGCGGACCGGTCGCGTTCGTGCCGTCGACCTTGTGGCAGGACTTGCACTTGGCAAACACTTTCTCGCCGGCCGCTGGATCGGCAGAGGCCAACAGTTCCTCGAAGGCCGGGCCAGCCGCAGCATCCTCACCGGTGGAGGCTGCCTCCTCGCCCGTGTCGATGACATAGGCCTCTTGCGCACCTTCCTCATGGCCCGGGCCGATGTAGTAGAGCGACGAACCGGCCCATCCGATCAGAAGAAAGACGAGCAGCGACCCGCAGAGGGCACCGAAGGCCTTGGTGAAAGTCATCGTATCGAACATGGTGCGTCCCGTCGTGCCGTGATGGTTCCGGTCGGTATCTACCTGCTTCCCCTGTCAGGTTTCAAGGTGTAGTAGCGCGACGAATTGCCCAAACTGCCGAATGGCATCCAATTCCCGGGGCAGGAAGCGAACGGAGTGTCCCGATGGAGCAAATGACCGGCAGAATCGCCTTTCAGGGCGAACCTGGCGCCTACTCACATCAGGCCTGCCGCCAATCCCGCCCGGATATGGAGGCAGTTCCCTGCCCGACCTTCGAGGAAGTCATCGATCTGACCCGCCGCGGCGAGGTCGATCTGGGGATGCTCGCCGTCGAAAACTCGACCTACGGACGGGTGGCGGACGTTCACACGCTGCTGCCGCAGAGCGGGCTGCACATCATCGACGAGGCCTTCGTCCGAGTACATATCAATCTGCTGGCCGTGAAGGGCACGCGGATCGAGGACGTCAAGCGCGTACGCTGCATGTCGATCCTGCACGGCCAGTGCCGGACCTTCATCAAGCAGCACGGGCTTGCCACGATGAACTGGCACGACAATGCCGCCGCCGCGCGCGAGGTCGCCCGGTTGGGCGAACCGGCCGAAGCTGCGCTTGCCTCGGAGTTGGCCGGCGAGATCTACGGGCTCGACATCCTCGCCCGCCACATCGAAGACCAGTCGAACAACACGACCCGCTTCCTCGTCATGGCGCGCGAACCCGACCTGTCGCGCCGTGGCAGCGGACCGATGATTACGACCTTCACCTTCCGTGTCCGCAACATACCGGCCGCGCTTTACAAGGCGCTTGGCGGTTTTGCGACCAACGGCGTCAACATGACCAAGCTGGAAAGCTACATGGTCGGCGGGTCCTTCACCGCAACCGAGTTCTATGCCGATATCGAAGGGCATCCCGAAGATGCGGCCGTTGCACGGGCGTTGGAAGAGCTGCGCTTCTTCACGACACAACTCAATATCCTCGGCGTCTATCCGTCCGATCGCAGCCGCGACTGACGACGGCCTATCCCTCGCGACGGAACCTTTCTCCGATCTCCAGCCCAATGCGGGTGACACGCTCGGCAAACTTTGCCTCAAGCCGCTTGCGCCCTAGCCGCAGCGTCTGCAAGTACAGCCGCGCGGCGAGCGTGCGCGGCTTCACCTCAATGTGCACCGTAAGGCGTGTGCGGCGCGGACCCATCGGGATCAAGTCCGCCTGCAGCCGGCCATCGACGGACGTACCGAGTCCGCTTAGGCCCAGGCTCCGCGGTTCGATCATTTCCTCGACCCGTATGGCCAGCGTGCGACGGCGCCCCCGGAAAGGAAAGCTCGCCTTCCAGCCCATGCCCTGTCCGGGTTGGCGCATGCGGTCCGTCCGTTCCAGTTCCACCCCACGGCGCAGACCCGCGCGTTCCCACGCCGCGAAATCCGCGAGGTTTGCGAAGACAAAGCCTTGCGGTGCTTCGATATCGGTTCTGGTTCCGAATTTCATGGTCTGGAGCGGCGAGCCTGCATGTGTGACATCTCAATCCAGCCGATCGGCCAGCCAGTTGGCAATGAGGAAATGCGCGATCGCGCCCCGGCGCGGCGATTTGATCCGGTCATGACCGCCCGCCATGATCCGCACCATCTCTTCCCGGCTCACCCAGAGAGCGTCTTCGATCTCGGTCGGGTCGATCCGGACTTCTTCCTCCAGTGCTTCGGTCTGACATCCCAGCATCAGCGAGGCCGGAAAGGGCCAGGGCTGGCTTGCCAGATAGCGCACCGATCCGGTTCGAATCCCGGTCTCTTCCAGAACTTCGCGACGGACCGCCGCCTCGATCGTCTCGCCCGGCTCGATGAACTCGGCAATCAGCGAATACATCCCCTCCGGCCAACCGGGTGACCGCCCCAGCAAGAGCCGATTGCCCCGCGTCACCAGCATGATGACCACCGGATCGGTCCGCGGAAAATGGCTTGCCCCGCAGGCACCGCAGCCTCTCTGCCACCCCGCCATAGCGGCAGTGGACGCCGCGCCGCAGACGGCGCAGAACCCATGCGTCGAATGCCATTGCAGAAGCGCCCGCGCTGTCGCTGCGCATTCGGCATCGAGCGGCGACAGCCGGGTCATCACGCCCCGCAGTTCGACAAAGGCGTGATCGTCGCCAAGTGCCGGATGGCGCTGTTCCGAGGCATCGAAAAAGCCTGCCTGCACAGCAGCTTCGTTCGCGGGAGGGATCCAGCCGGTCAGATCGGCGGCAAACAACGCCTGCCCGTGATGCAGCCCAAGAAAGATGCGCAATCCGGCATCGGCCAGAACCGGATGCGTGGGAGAAAGCCAGCCCAGAGCGGGCACTTCGCCAGACCGAAGAAGCACCTTTCCCCGCCAGAGCGGAATCACCCGTCCCTGAGCCCAGGCTGCATCGATGCGGCCGGAATCCCCGCGCCAGGCCGCGGCGCGATCCAGATCCGACCCGCCGAATGTCACCGTTTCCGCAAGACGCATCGTCGCCCTCCGCCCCCCTTCTTGCCGGGCGTGTCCGCCAAGGCAAGGGACGAAGAAGCCAAGCGTGCTGCGCGGGTTGCAAATACAACCCAGACGGGAAAAAACATCGCCAGTTCTGATCCCGGTGATGGGCAGAATCGGCAGTATTGGATAGACAGAGGAGGCGTCGGGCCATCCCGGCGCAGCAATAGTCAGTCCATGTGCAAGAGATGCCGAGTTCGAACCGGACGGAAAACGAGATCCAGCTGCGTATCCTGGCAACCAGCGACCTCCACGCAACCCTCCGAGGCTTCGACTATTGCTCAGAAATGCCTCTGCCAGGCCTCGGGCTCGATGGTGCAGCGGCTCTGATCGGGCAGTTGCGGCGCCAGGTGCGCAACAGCCTTCTGGTCGACAATGGCGACTTCCTCCAGGGCAATCCGTTGGCCGACCTCTTTGCAGAGCCGGTGCGCGATCGGCTTCATCCTGTCGTCGCAGCCATGAACAAGCTTGGCTATGACGCGGCGGCGCTTGGCAATCACGAATTCAACTACGGGCTTCCGGCGTTGCGCCATGCCATTGCCGGCGCCCGCTTTCCAATACTTTGCGCCAATATCGCCATGCTCGGCGGCGAACTCCCGGTTGCCAGTACGCATATCCTGCTGGAGAGGAACATGCTCTTTCCGTCCGGGCGACAACAGCCCCTGCGCATCGGATTGTTTGGACTGATCCCGCCGCAGGTGAAGATCTGGGATCGCCGGAACCTGGAAGGGCGGATCGAGGTGACCGACATGGTCGACGCGGCTCGTGTCACGATCGCCGCCCTGCGTGCCGAGGGGGCGGATCTGGTGATAGCCCTCTGCCATTCCGGAATCGGGTCAACCAATGCTCCCACCGGGTCCGAGAACATGGCGGGACAGGTGGCGGCCCTCGACGGGCTTGATGCGATCGTGGCCGGGCACAGCCATGACGTCTTTCCCGCCACTCCCAGTCTGAGTGAGGGCACCGTGCCCATGGTCCTGCCCGGCTGTTTCGCCTCGCATGTCGGGCTAATCGACCTGAGGTTGCGCCAGAACGACGATGGCCGTTGGCTTAGCCGGGGCTGTGCCGCGGCACTTCGGGTCGCCGATCACGTCGGGCCGCGAAACCTTCGTCTTTCGCCCGAAGCTCAGGCCGTGCGGAAGGCCTCTGCCGCAGCCCATCGCGCAACGCGGCTCAAGGTTCGCCGTCCGGTCGGCCGAACCGACGTGCCGCTGACCAGCCATCTTGCTGCACTGCCCGGTAATGCCGCCCTTGCGATCATCGCAGAGTCTCAGGCGGCCCATGTCGCCGCTGCCCTGCGCGGAACGCCATTCGAGCGTCTGCCGCTCCTTTCGGCCGCCGCTCCGTTCAAGTTCGGCGGACGCGGCGGCGCCGCACATTACACCAATGTCGCGCCCGGCCCCCTGGCCATCCGCAATGTTGCCGATCTCTACATCCATCCCAACCGGATCGCAGCCGTTGTCGTAACCGGCACGGAACTGAAGGCCTGGTTGGAGAAATCGGCCGAGTTCTTCCTGAGGGTCGTCCCGGGCCAAGCCAATCAGCCGCTTCTCAACCCAGACATCCATGCCTCGGATTTCGACGTGATCCATGGAGTCGATTACCAGATCGATCTGTCTGCATCGTGCGGGAAACGCGTCGTAGGTCTGAGCTTCGGCGAGGACCGGGTCGAGCCGGCCAAGCGCTATGTCGTCGCCACCAACAGCTACCGCGCCGAGGGCGGAGGCGATTTTCCGGGGGCGCAACCCGCCAATATTGTCCTGGAGGATCGCATCATGGTTCAGGATGTGCTGCGCGAACATATCGAACATGTCGGAACGATCCGCGGGCCGAGGCACTATCCCTTCGCCTTCAGGACTTTGCCGGGGACCTCTGTCCTGTTGGAAACCGCCAAGGCAGTGCGAGCAGAGTTGCCCTGCAGGACCGATCTTGCGTTGGAAGACCTCGGCGAAGGGGGCGAGGGTCTCGTGCGATTGCGGCTTCGGCTCTGATGCCCTTCAAAGCGCCGCGACGTTCAGTTAAACGGCTAGCGCTAGCAGGAGCAGGCGCATGTATGACGCGGTGGTATTTGACCTGGATGGAACGCTGATCGACAGCGAAAGCCTGACGCAAGCGGCGGGACTCGAGACGTTTCGCTCGTTCGGCATCGAGGTCGAGCCGGAGTTTCTTCACAGCCTGATAGGCGTCGACGACCAGACGAGCTCTACCGTGATCAAGGCGCGGTTCCCGCAACTCGATCTTGTTGCCTATGGCACCGCCTGGCGCACAAACGTCAGCCGGCACTGGAGCCAGGGCGTACCGCTCAAGCCCGGCACGGTCGAACTTCTGACGGCGATCCGCAAACCGAAGGCGCTCGTCACCTCATCGACGCGCTGGCAGGCGGACCAGAAACTCGACCTCACGGGGTTGGGCATTCATTTCGATCACGTGGTCACCTTCGACGATGTCACCTCGCCGAAGCCCGATCCCGAGCCCTATCTGCTGGCAGCCCGGCTGCTCGGCGTGACGCCCAAGCGCTGCCTCGCCTTCGAGGACAGCGAGACGGGGGCGCGATCGGCGCATAAGGCGGGAATGACCGTGGTGCAGATCCCGGACATCGTGCCGGCCTCGGGCGACTTCGCCCACCACGTCGCCGAAGATCTGCTTGCCGGCGCACGCGCCGCAGGACTCATCTGAGAGCAATCACAAGCGAAGGATCGAAAAGCCAGGGGGCTATGATCCCGCAGCTATCGGCAAGCGGCAGCAATGTCTCCGGGACGTCAAGTCCGATCCGGTCGCGCATGAACCGTGCCCGGGATGCACACCGCGCGGCAACTGCCGGATAGCTTGCGGCAAGATCTGCCTGCAAAGCCGCGTCGGCGATCACGTATCCATCCTCCATCCGGGTTGACCCGTAGACGGGATGCCCCGGGATGATATCGCACTGCATCGCCATGCCCGACCGCAGAGGCAGATCCGACCCCTCGGAAACCGGAGAGGACAGCCATTCGTCCATGCCGATCAGGTGGCCGGGATTGAGTTCAACCCCGAAGCGATCCTGCGGTAGCCGCTCCATCATCCGCCGCCAGACCTCTCCCCCCTTCACGCCCGGCCGCATCATGCTGCACCAGTCGGACAGCGCCGCCATGTAGGGAAAGGCGAAGGCTTCGAGATAATCCTGCGCGCCCTCGGGAAGGTCGGCCGGCCCCTCGGCCAACCAGCCCGCGCGGCAAATATTTGCGCCCCAGTGGCAAACGTTGAAAGAGATCGGGCTGCCGCGCCGCAGTCTCTCGCCGGTTGGCCCGCTCAGCCCCTGCGCAGCCCGTCCGCCCGTGGCAAAGGTCGCATGGCAGCCAAGCGGCAGGCCGCCGATACCTGCAGCCTCGAAGGCCGCGAAATCGGTCATCCCATCGTGGAAGGCGAAAACCATCCGCCGGAGTGCAGCTGCCGCCATGTGGTTGGCGAATTCGAGCCGCGCGATCTCTGAGGCATCCACCGTCGCCCGCAGACCATACCCGGGATGCATGAAGAGGTCGGTCGCATTGACGACCTCCCCCGCGATCCGCCGAAGGGGGTCGGCCAGGAAGGAGGGCAGATCGAGAGTCGTCGCCGGATCGTCGACCTCGCCAGCCTCGAAATACTTCCACCCCGCCGCGCCCACGCGCCCGCCGGCCGGGACCGCGTCCCGCAGAAGGTCGCCAAGTCGCGCGCTCTTGCGGGGCTGCGAGATCAGCGAAAAGCTCGCGCAATGCGCAACCGCGATGTCGCCGGCCTGGACCAGCGGCGAGATGCCGGTATAGGGCAGGCACTCGTTCCCCGCGAGCAAGAGCGCGCCATCCGGCCGCACCACCAGCAGCGTCTCCTCGAAGCGCGGGTCGAATCCGGTCAGCCACTGGATGTTTGCGAAATGCTCCCGGTCGCCATAGACGGCCAGCGCCGCCAGCCCGCGCGCGGCCATTGCCCCGCGTACTGCCGCGAGCCGCCTGCGAAGCTCGTCGAGCGTCAGGGGCGGCGGCAGGTCGGGAATGCCGGTATCGGGCCAGTCGATGCGGATCAATCTTGCGGTCATGCGGTCCTCCGTTCCGGCAAGGCTAGCCCGGGAAGGGGAAAGAGGGGAAGCGGCCAAGCAGCCTGCACAGCACGTTCACACTCTTGCCACGGTCCTGTGCGACGGGGAGGAGATGCTTTCGATCGAGGATCAGACCATCGTCTATCGACAGCCCCAGCTTCCCTGGGCTCTGCGGCTGTTCATGCTGATCCTCGGGCTCTCGCTTGCCATCGGGATGCCGTTGCCGTTCTTCATCCATCTCGACTGGCTCACGCCGTCGCCCATGATTCTGATCGGCCTCGCCTTCATGGTGATTCCTCCGGCCATGGGCGGCTTCCTTCTGGCCGCCGCCCTCTGGAGTGCGGCCGAACTGCGGATCGACCCGGCGACCGGGTGGGCGCAGCGGATCCTGCGCGGCCCCTTCGTCAACCGCAGCGACCAGTTTCCGCTGGCAGACCTCGCCGTGTCCGATGTCATCATGCGCGACTCCGACGATGGCACCTATCCCCTGCTCCGCGTGTCGATGCCCGGACGCCGGCGGCTCGACATGGCCTGCTTCTTCGACCGGGCCGAGGCGGAGCAGTGGCGCGCCCGGATTGAGCGCGCGCTAAGACCCTGATCCGGCCCCGCGACGCGCGGCTTGCGGAATCTCCAGCCCCGGCCTATATCCCCGCTCGAGAGGTTGGCGCGGGCAGGCGCCTCGCCAACCCGGTCAGGTCCGGAAGGAAGCAGCCGTAACGAGCCCCGCTTGGGTCGTTGTCCAGCCTCTCACCCGAAACCCCACGCAAAGGAGGACAGCATGAGCGAGACTGCAATCCTCCGGGCGCGGGCTGCCTGACGCCTTAGGCCGCAGGCCGCCTCGCCCGACCGATGACCGCCGGTGCCCATGAGAGGCATCCGTTCCATACGGTTCTTGCGAGGATCATACCTTGACCCCCCATCTCCTTGCCGGCCTCGGATGGTCGGCCGACTTCCTGCGTCAGCTCGATCTTGACGAGATCGGCCGCTGCTCCCCCGTCCGCGTTGCGACAGTCCACCGGACGAGGCTCGACCTGCTCGGCGAGGCGGGCAACCTGACCTTGCCCCTGCCACCCGGCCTGCCGGCCGGCGAGGTCGCGGTTGGTGACTGGCTTCTACTGACGCCGCATGGCGAGGCGATCCATCGCCTCCTCGACCGGCGCAGCCACCTGTCGCGCAAGGCGGCGGGCACAGGCGTTGCGCGGCAGGCGATCGCCGCCAATGTCGATACGCTGGCGATCGTGACCTCCTGCAACGCCGAATTCTCGGAAAGCCGACTCGACCGCTATCTTTCGTTGGCGCGGGCGGGCGGCGTAGCACCCCTGATCCTGCTCACAAAGGCCGATCTTGCAGACCCTTCCCCCTTTCGCGAACGGGCCGAGGCGACGGGGCGCGGTGTGCCGGTTCTGGTGCTCGATGCGCGCGATCCCCTGCAGGCTGCCGACGTTGCGTCCTTCTGCGGTCCGGGCCGCACGCTGGCGCTGGTCGGCTCCTCCGGCGTCGGGAAATCGACACTGGCAGCGACCTTGACCGGGCAAACGCTCGCCACACAGGCGATCCGCGAGGATGACGCGAAGGGACGCCACACAACCACGGCGCGACACCTGATGCCCACGTACGGTGGCGGCTGGCTGATCGACACGCCAGGAATGCGCGAGTTGCAGCTGGCCGACGCAGAAGCGGGGATCGCCGCCACCTTCGACGACATAGAGGCATTCGCCCGCGGCTGCCGCTTCTCGGATTGCGCCCATGATGGTGAACCCGGCTGCGCAGTTGCCGCCGCGATCGCGTCAGGAGAGTTGGACAAGGCCCGCCTGGCCCGATGGAGGAAGCTCATGAGGGAAGACCGGCTGAACACGGAGACCATTGCCCAATCCCGCGCAAGAGCCCGGACTTTCAGCCGAATGGTCCGTCACGCGATGCAGAAGCGTCATGGCCGCCCATGGCCCGACTGAAACGTCGAGTACAGGCCGCAAGCGCGAAATCAAGATAATGTTCCAAACCGGATGAAAAATCCTGACAAAACCAGGCGAACTTTCGAGGGATTCCAAGGTTATCTGGGAAATTGTTTTGCTATGGCTTGTGGTTCAGCCTGGCAGACACCATATCCAATTGATCCGCGCGGTAGTCCTGCGCGGTGTCATGGAGGTCCCAAGAATGGGTACCGACACTCCCAGAACATCGATCACTCCGGAGCAACAGACAGCCTCCACATTGCCCTTGGGCAAGGTCACCCCAGGTGACGCGAAGCCCGTGAAGGAAGCGGTTCCTGCACAGCAGCAGATGGGCGATGCCCCGTCGAAACCGAACGCCGAAACCCCAAAGCCGGGCATGGCATGAGTCGCCCAGTCCTGCCCGGAGTAAGGATCACGGGATGCGTTCCCGCGGCTAAAGGCAAGCCTATTGGTAGCGTCGTGGCGAATTCTGCGGCGGCACTCATACCCCTTGGAGGGTATGAATGGCGGGAGTTCTTCAGCCGGTTTGAAAGCGACATGTTCATCCTCAAGGCTATTCGCTGACTACCCTTATTCACAAGTGACACGATTACATCCCGCCTTTGTTCTGGCAGGGCTGGTCAACTGTTTCTGCGTGACGGGGCCTGACAAGACGATCCAGATTTGCAGGTCGTCGGTACCGGCCATGGTCATTGCAGGGACGTAAAGCGGCGGGGCTTGCTCCGCCGCTTTGCCATCATTCTCGCATCAAGAAGGACATGAGATGGGCTATTCCTCACCAAAGAAACCGTTCGACCTGAAAGACTTCCTGAGCAAGACGCATCAAAGCACGTATGTTCGCCGCCGCTTCTACCCTGCACCAGACAAGGGTGCCCGTGTACAACCGGCCAACACTCGTTCTTCCGAGGGATCGGCGCCAGACACGCCTGTTGTGCGCAACAGCTCTGACTGATCCGGCATCCCGAGATCACGATCCGGCCCGCCGGAACCCCTAACGGCTGGCCGGCTGCCGGTTGTCCTCTCGCGCCCCCATGTCTAATGTAACGCGGAGCCGAGAGCGGAGCCTCCATGTCCGACAACCAAGCCTACCAGGTCCTCGCCCGGAAATACCGGCCGCAGACCTTTGCCGACCTGATCGGACAGGAAGCGATGGTGCGGACGCTGAAGAATGCGTTCGAGGCCGGGCGCATCGCCCATGCCTTCGTGATGACCGGAGTGAGAGGAGTGGGCAAGACCACCACCGCCCGGATCATCGCCAAGGGTCTAAACTGCTTGAATTCTGATGGCCCGACCATCGAGCCTTGCGGCGAATGCGGGGCCTGCAAGGCCATCGCCGAGGGACGGCATGTCGATGTGCTGGAATATGACGCCGCCTCGAACACGCAAGTGGACAAGATGCGGGACATCCTCGCCTCCGTCCCCTACCGTCCGACCGAGGCGCGCTACAAGGTCATCATCTTCGACGAGGTGCACATGCTCTCGTCCGGGTCGTTCAACGCGCTTCTCAAGACGCTGGAAGAACCGCCCGCCCATGTGAAGTTCATCTTCGCCACGACCGAGATCCGCAAGGTTCCCGTCACCATCCTTTCGCGATGCCAGCGCTACGACCTGCGCCGGATCGAGCCCGAGGTCATGATCGCCCATCTGCAGGGCATCCTTGCCAAGGAAGGCGCGCAGGTCTCGCAAGAGGCACTGGCGCTCATCACCCGCGCGGCGGAAGGGTCGGTGCGGGATGCGCTGTCGCTCCTTGACCAGGCCATTGCCCATGGCGCGGGCGAGACGACGGGCGATCAGGTCCGCGCGATGCTGGGCCTTGCCGACCGGGGGCGGACGCTCGACCTGTTCGACCTGGTGATGACGGGCGACGCGGCAGGCGCACTCTCCGAGCTAGCTGCGCAATATGCCGATGGCGCAGACCCTATGGCGGTGCTGCGCGATCTGGCCGAAATCACCCACTGGATTTCGGTGCTGAAGATCACGCCCGAGACCGCCGAGGACCCGACCGTGCCGCCGGACGAACGCGCGCGCGGGCTCGACATGGCGGCGCGGCTTTCGATGCGGGTCCTCAGCCGCATGTGGCAGATGTTGCTCAAGGCGCTGGAAGAGGTGGCGCTGGCGCCGAATGCTATGATGGCGGCCGAGATGGCGATCATCCGCCTGACTCATGTCGCCGACCTGCCTGACCCCGAGTCGCTGGTGAAGAAACTGCAGTCGATGCCCGTGCCGGCGGCACCGGCACCGACGCGCCAGGCCCCGCCGCCCGGCACAGGGCCGCGCATGTCCGCGCCCTCGCGTGGCGGGGTCACGGCATCGGGAGCGGTTACTGCCCTGGCAGAAGCACCCGCCTCGCTCGCCGACTACGCCACGCGTGAAGCCATCGTCGCGCTGATCCGCGAGAAGCGGGACATGAAGCTGCTCCTCGAGGTCGAGACCTGCCTGCGCCCGGTCCATATCGCTCCGGGCCGGATCGAGTTCGAACCGACGCGCGATGCCCCGACCGATCTGGCCTCGCGGCTGGCACAGCGGCTGCAGGGCTGGACCGGTGCGCGTTGGGCAGTGTCGGTCACCGGGTCAGGCGGCGCGGCGACCATCGCCGAGGAGCGCAACCGCGACCATCTCGCCGCTGTTGCTCAGGCGCAGGAACTCCCGCTGGTCAAGGCGGTGCTCGCCGCCTTTCCCGGCGCCAGGATCAAGGAAATCCGGACCCCCGAGACCCTTGCCGCAACCGCGGCGACCGAGGCCCTGCCCGAGGTCGAGGACGAATGGGATCCCTTCGAGGACAACTGAAAAGGACAGAACGATGCTGAAAGGACTTGGGGGCCTCGGCGGCCTGGCCGACATGGCCGGAATGATGAAGAAGGCCCAGGAAATGCAGGAGCAGCTTGCCCGCATGCAGGAAGAACTCGGCAACCGCACCGTCGTGGGCGAGTCGGGCGCGGGCCTCGTCAAGGCCACGGCGACAGCCAAGGGCGAGTTGACGGGGCTCGAGATCGACCCGTCGATCTTCGTGCCTTCGGAAAAGGAAGTGGCCGAAGACCTGATCCTCGCCGCGATCAAGGATGCTCAGGCCCGCGCGGCCCAGCTGTCCAAGGACGAAATGGCACGGCTGGCGGAAAGCATGGGCATTCCGCCGGGCATGAAGCTGCCGTTCTGACATGGCGGATGCACCGCGCGACATCGAGCGGCTGATCGAGCTGATGGCCCGCCTGCCGGGTCTCGGCCCCCGTTCGGCCCGTCGCGCGGTCCTGCACATGCTGAAGAAACGTGAGGCGGTGATGGCTCCACTGGCGCAGGCGTTGGCGCAGGTGGCGCTCTCGGCCAAGGATTGCTCGATCTGCGGGAACATCTCGACCTCAGATCCCTGCCCGATCTGCACCGATCCTCGCCGCGCGACGGGCGAGATCTGCGTTGTCGAGACCGTGTCGGACCTCTGGGCGATGGAGCGCGGCCAAAGCTACCGTGGCAGATATCACGTCCTTGGTGGCACGCTTTCCGCACTCGATGCCGTCGGACCGGACGATCTGCGCATCCCCGCGCTGATCGACCGGGTCGGCAAGGAAGGGACGACCGAGGTGATTCTTGCGCTCAACGCCACTGTCGACGGCGCAACGACCGCCCATTACATCGCCGATGCGCTGGATCCGACCGGGGTTACCGTGACTTCGCTTGCACAGGGTGTGCCGATCGGGGGCGAACTCGACTATCTCGATGACGGAACCATCGGCGCGGCGCTCAAGGCACGTCGGCGGGTCTGACCAGAATCCCGGCTCGGGATTTCAGAAAAACTTCAGACCGAGTTCAGGACCGCGGGCCGGGACTGGCGCAGACTGGCGGCATGTTCCCTTTCTGGAGTGGCTGCTATGGCTGTCCTTTCCTTTCCATCCAGTCCCGCTGCGCGCGCCGAACCGCCCTGCCCGTTGCCGGCCGACTATCTGACTGCCGACTGGTGGCGCCAGGATGAAGGGCACCTCGTGCCGGAAGGGCCCGCCCCGTGGGAAGACAGGGTGGATTTTCTCGCCCGGACCGATCCCGATGTGCTGGAAGGCCCCGCCCCGCGCCCCCTAGCAGCCCTTTTCGCTGCATTGACGCGATGGCTCGTCCCAAAGGATACTTTCGGCATCTCGCCGGAGGCAGGCCATGGGGCGCGAAGGATCGATCCGGTTCGGAGCCTGCACGCTGGATGAACAGCGGGGTCTCCTGCTGCGCGACGGCGACGTGGTCCACCTGCGAGCCAAGACCTTTGCCTTGCTGGTCGAATTCTGCCACAGCCCGGATCGGGTGCTGACCAAGGATGACCTTTTTGCACGGCTCTGGCCCGGCGTCGTCGTGACCGAAGACAGCCTGACGCAGGCGATCAGCGAGTTGCGGCGCACGCTCGGCCCCGAAGCGCGGCGGCTGAGGACGGTCCCGAAACGGGGCTACCTGTTCTCCCTCGCGGACGAGGGGCGCCCGGTCGCAGCGCAGGCAGAAAAACCGATGGTGGCGGTCTTCCCATTTCATGCGGCATCGGCAGAGGACCAGGCCCTTGCCGACGGCCTTGCCGAAGAAACAACTCACTGCCTGGGTCGCTACGGTCTGATCGGGGTCGTTGCCCGCCACTCCGCCTTCGAGCTTAGGCCCGACTATGGCAAGGCCGCCAACGCGGCCCGGCAGCTTGGCGCCAGCCATCACCTGGAGGGGATCATTCACCCCCGCCCGGATGGAAGCCGTCTGTCTGTCGCGCTATGCGAGACGGCAAGCGGGCGGCAGATCTGGGGAGAAACCTTTGCCCTCGAGGGCGCCTCGTTGCGCGAAACGGCTGCGGCTATTCCTCACCGGATCGTCGCTCGCCTGAACCTCGACCTTGAACGCAGCATCGCGCTCAGGCCGATCGGTTCGGGCACCGACGATCTCGGTGCCTTTCAGCACTTCGTCGCGGCGACCTCGCTCCTGCGGCAGTACGGACCGGGCGTAAACGAAAGGGCGCGCGCACATCTCGAGGCGGCACTTGCCCTGGATCCCGGATTTGCCTTGGCCCATGCCTATCTCGGCCTCGCGACGATCCTGATCGCCGGTCACTTTTCCGCGCCCCCTGCCGAGAAGGACCGTGCGCTGGCCTTCACCCTCACCGGGATCAGGCTGGCTCCGGAAGAGGCGCGCTGTCATTTCCTGACCAGCGTCGTGCGGATGTATCGCCGGGAATTCGCCAGTATCGAGCTCCACAGCCGACGGGCGCTTGCCCTCAACCCCTACGACGCAGACCTGATGGCCTGGCATGGCTGCGTGCTGACCATGCGCGGCAATCCGGTCGAGGGGCTGGAATGGCTCGACAGAGCCCGCACCCTAAATCCGCTGCATCCGGACTGGTACCACGTCGACATCGCGATCGCTCATCAGGCGCTCGGACGTTACACCGATGCGCTCGCCCATCTGCGCAGCATGCCCGAGACGAGCCCCTTCCGCTTCATGCGGATGGCGGCCTGCGAGGCGATGCTTGGCAATCCCGAGGCGGCAGCGGCCTATCTTGACCGAGCCGAGGGGATATCGCCCGGCTGGGATCCGATTGCCAAGGCCGCGACGGTCGAACTCGAAAGGGTCGAGGACCGGGACCGTTTCGTCGCCGAGGTCGCCCGAGCCGTCGCGATGCGCGACAGCCGCAGGTCTCAGTGATCTTCGTCCTCGTCGTCGTCCGACTGCGGAAGATTGAAGAAGCTCTCGGCGTCGCTGAAGTCGGCCGGGCTTTCCTCTTTCTCTTCGGCGCCGAAAACCTCGAGGCCAGGCAGGTTCGACGGCATCTTGGGTTCGGGCGCCATGCCGAGCGACTGCTCGGTCGAAACAAGTTTCCGCCGCTCGTCGTCCGACATGACAACGCCTTCGGCCGCCTTCTTCTTCACCGCCGTCTGCACGGCAGCGTCGAGTTCAGACTGCCGGCACAGGCCAAGCGCCACCGGGTCAACCGGGGTGATCTGACCGATATTCCAGTGGGTGCGCTCGCGGATCGACTGGATGGTCGGCTTCGTGGTGCCGACAAGCTTGCCGATCTGGCCGTCGCTGAGCTCCGGATGGAACTTGACCAGCCAAAGGATCGCCGCCGGGCGGTCCTGCCGCTTGGAAAGCGGGGTATAGCGCGGGCCGCGGCGCTTTTCCTCGCCCACGGCGGCAGCGTTGAACTTGAGCTTCAGCTTGTAGAGCGGATCGGCCTGTCCCTTGTCGATCTCGATCGGGTCAAGCTGGTTGTTGGCGATCGGGTCGAATCCCTTCACGCCGGCGGCCACGTCGCCATCGGCGATGCCTTGCACCTCGAGCTCGTGCATGCCGCAGAAGTCGGCGATCTGCTTGAAGGTCAGCGTGGTGTTCTCGACCAGCCAGACAGCGGTGGCGCGGGCCATCAGCGGTTTGTTCATCGGAGCGGCTCCTTTACAAATCTCTCCCGGGCCGGGAAAACGGCGGCGGCCTTTCGGTCCGCGATTTCCACGATGTCGGGGAATTCGCACGCCATATAGTCCTCCCTTGGCGCAGAGGAAAGAGAAAATGCTTCGACTGCTGCTTCTGTGCGCCATGATCGGCGAGCCCGCGCTGGCCGAGGGCGAGAAGGCGGGCAATTTCGATTATTACGTCCTGTCGCTAGGCTGGTCGCCCAATTGGTGCGCACTGGAAGGCGACGAACGCGGCGACGACCAATGCGATACGCGCCACGATTACGGCTTCACGCTGCACGGTCTCTGGCCGCAATATGAAAGCGGCTGGCCTTCGTACTGCCGGACGACAGCGCGCGATCCGTCGAAGGCCGAAACGGCTGCAATGGCGGACATCACCGGTTCGGGCGGGCTTGCCTGGTATGAATGGAAGAAGCACGGCCGCTGCTCGGGCCTGTCGTCAGCGGCCTACTTCAATCTCGCCCGCCGCGCCTATGGTTCGATCCGGATGCCCGAGGTATTCACCGGCCTGTCGAAGGAGGTGAAACTGCCCGCCAGCGTAGTCGAGGATGCCTTCATCGAGGCAAATCCCGACCTTCCGCGCGACGCGATCACCGTTACGTGTCAGCAGGGCATGATCCAGGAAGTGCGGATCTGCCTGACGACGGACCTCGAACCGCGCCGCTGCGGTATGGACACGATACGCGATTGCCGCCTGAAGGATGCGGTCATGGAACCCGTCCGCTAGCCGCTTACTCGACCTTCAGCACGATCTTCCCGATATGGCCGGAGCTTTCCATCCGCGCATGCGCCGCCGCCGCGTCCTCCAGCGCGAATTCGCTGTCGATCACCGGCTTCAGCTTTCCGGCCGCGATCATCGGCCAGACATGGCGTTCCAACTCGACGGCGTAGCGGGCCTTGGCGAGGTCAGATTGCGGGCGCAGGGTGGACCCGGTGATCGTCAGCCGCCGCATCATCACTTCGGCGAAGTTCAACTCCACCTTCGGTCCCTGAAGGAAGGCGATCTGCACCAGTCGCCCGTCATCTGCCAGCGCGCGGACATTGCGAGGCAAATAGCTGCCACCGACCATGTCGAGGATAAGGTTCGCCCCGCCCTCAGCCTTCAGGATCGCCACGAAATCCTCGTCGCGGTAGTTGATCGCGCGCTCGGCGCCGAGTGCGACGCAGGCCCCGCATTTCTCGTCCGACCCGGCGGTGACGAACACCCGGGCGCCGATCGCCTTGGCAATCTGGATCGCGGTGGTCCCGATGCCCGATGAGCCGCCATGCACGAGGAACCGCTCGCCGGCCTTGAGGCCACCGCGCAGCGCCACGTTCGACCAGACGGTGAAACAGGTCTCGGGCAGGCAGGCGGCCTCGCGCAGGCCCATTCCCTCGGGGATCGGCAGCGCGTGGGCAGCAGGCGTGGAGACATATTCCGCATAGCCCCCGCCCGGCAGCAGGGCACAAACCTTGTCCCCGATCTGCCAGCGGTCGACACCCGGTCCGACCTCGACCACCGTGCCCGAGGCCTCCAGCCCCGGTAGCGGCGATGCACCGGGCGGCGGTGCATACATTCCCGCCCGCTGCAGCGCGTCGGGACGGTTCACCCCTGCATAGGCCACGCGGATCACGATCTGGCCATGCCCGGGCACCGGCACCGGCAGGGTCGCAGGTTTCAGCACCTCGGGCCCGCCGGGTTCGCTGATCTCGACGGCGCGCATGGTGTGGGACAGGGTCATTCCGGGGCCTTCCTGGTCAGGGAGTCAGAGGTGGGTGCGGCCCGGAAGGTCATCCGGACGCGAAGGAGCCTTCACCCTTTCCATCAGTTTCATCGGTCCGGCAAGCAGCGCCTTCGACAGCGGGTTCTCGCGCAGTTGCGCCTTGACCTTCTCGACCTGCATCACATCGTCGATGCGGCGGTCGAGGAAGTCCCAGGTGTCGCGATGGCCGATGCTGTCATCGCCCAGCCAGAACAGCACGGTCGAGCCATAGACAGCCGAAAGCGTTGCCCGCTTGGAATACCAGTTGATGTCGCGCGAGTTGTCCCCGAGCGCCGTCCAGATCGCATCCGCCGTCGCCCAGAGCGCCTTTGCGCCGTCGGCCGCATGGTTCGGCAGGGCAAACAGCGTCACGCCGCGCCGCACGACCTCCTTGTCCGGCACCACTTCGAGCCGCCAGCGCACCGCCGTGGCGACGCGGTCGCGGAAGCGCATGGCGCTCAGATCCCCGGTTTGTAGCCGCGCCACCATCAGCGCATCGCCGCGCTTGTGAAAGCCCAGTGCAAGGTCGACGGCCCCGCGCGGGAAAAGCGCGCGCGCCAAAGCGGGCGCGACACCCGAATCGGCGATGGCGGCGCGGAAGGTAACCTCGGACCAGCCGTCGAAGGGAACATGGCCCAAGGTGGCGTCGATCAGCCTGTCGCGGGGTGCACGGCTCTCGTCCGACTGGGTCATCTCGGCTCCTCCATCATCTCGGACGAGTGTAGCACGATCCGGCGCGGGGTCACGGGGGGGGAGACACCGCAGGCCGGTAAAGGTGGACAAGCCGGCGTGGCTCTGCTATGCGCCCCCGGCCTGCACAAGATCGTGCAACTCTAGCTTAGGAAGGTGGTGACACCACATGCAGGTCAGCGTTCGCGACAACAACGTCGATCAGGCGCTCCGTGCCCTGAAGAAGAAGCTCCAGCGCGAAGGCGTGTTTCGGGAAATGAAGCTCAAGCAGCATTTCGAGAAACCGTCGGTAAAGAAAGCGCGCGAGAAGGCCGAAGCGGTCCGCCGTGCGCGTAAACTCGCGCGCAAGAAGGCGCAGCGCGAAGGTCTCGTCTGAGGCTTTTCTGAACACTGTCGTCCGCAAGGGCGAAACGTCATACCCCCGAGCCGGTGGCCCGGGGGTTTTCTTTTGGATCTGCGCCCCGGTTTGTGTGCTACTGCTGCAACGCGTGCGCTGTTCCCCGGCGTCGCCGCCTACCCCGGAAAGGGGCCTCCATGACAGAGCCGACGCATCCCTCCACGATCATGGTCCGCTTCGGCCATGACATCACCGTGTCCTGTCCCCAGGACACACCCATGATCTGCATGATGTCGCCGCGCGACGAACGCCGCGACGACCTGCGCAGCCAGACCGGACTGCGGACGATCCCCGAGGTGCCGACGACCAGCTATCGCGACCTCTTCGGCAATACCTGCCGTCGGTTCATCGCCCCCGCCGGCCTGTTCACGCTTCAATCCGACAGCACGATTGTCTGTGACGCGCGCCCCGATCCGGTCGTCCCCGAGGCCCGCCAGACGCCGATCGCCCAGTTGCCGGACGAAACCCTGATGTACCTGCTTGGCAGCCGCTATTGCGAGACGGACCGACTGAGTCAGATTGCCTGGGACCTGTTCGGAACCGCGCCCGAAGGCTGGAACCGGGTCCAGACGATCTGTGACAAGGTCAACAGCCACATCAAGTTCGACTACATGCAGGCCCGCGATACCCGAACCGCCTATGAGGCCTGGCAGGAACGGATCGGCGTCTGCCGAGACTTTGCCCATCTGGCCATTGCCTTCTGCCGCTGCATGAACATCCCGGCCCGCTACGTGAACGGCTATCTGGGCGACATCGGTGTGCCGGTTGTCGGTCCGATGGATTTCAGCGCCTGGATGGAGGTCTTTCTCGACGGGCGCTGGCACACCTTCGATCCTCGCAACAACCGCCCGCGCATCGGGCGCATCGTGGTCGCCTATGGCCGCGACGCCGCCGACGTGCCGCTGATGCACAGTTTCGGTCCGCATACCCTGAAGTCCTTCACCATCTGGACCGACCAGATCGCAGACAGCTGACCTCGCCCTGCGGGCAGCCCATTCCGGGACGGTCGCGTGTTCCCAGTCGGGGCAGAGCGCCACAACGCCCCCCAAGCGTGGAAAGGCGCCCGGACATTTCGACCGGGTGCCTCCAAGTTTGCAGGGACAGGCAAGACCTGTCTTGTCAGCTGGCCACTTCCTGCCCGTCCATCCGCTGGATCGCGACCACCGCAGGGCGCGGCAGGCCGCCTTCGCGGAAGTCCGGCCAGCGTGTGGTCAGGCTCGCCGTCGTTTCGGAATCCTCACCCGGATGCTGGACCGAAACGAACAGCGTCGTCCCGTCAGGCGTGAAGAACGGTCCAGTTACCTCGGCCCCGTGCGGCGCGGAGAAAAGCAGTTTCGGCAGCCCGCGCGCGGGCCCTTCGGTATCGACCGCATAGATCCCGTCCGGGATGTCGAAATCGTTGGCGCCGTCGGTCGCCACGAACATCCGGCCCTGCGGATCGAAGGTCAGGTTGTCGGGGTTCACGAACCAGCCGTTCTCGGACGTATCCGCATGGAACCGTGCCCCATGCTCCGGATCGCGGGGATTACCCGCCAGCACGAAAAGGTCCCAGTTGTAGCTTTCGGCGGTATGGTCGGCTGCGGCCCCTGCTCCACCCGGCGGGATCAGTTCGACGATATGGCCGTAGTGGTTTTCCGGTCGGGTATTGACCGGGTTAAGCTTGTCCGCCGTCATCTTCTTGTTCTTGGTCATCACCGCGTAGACCCGGCCGGTAACCGGGTTCGTCTCCACGTCCTCCGGCCGGTCCATGGGTGTTGCGCCAAGCGCATCGGCCGCAAGCCGGGTCTTCAGCAGCACATCGGCCTGATCGGCAAAGCCGTTCTCGACGGTAAGCGGGCCCTGCCCGTGAACCAAGGGCAGCCAGGTCACCATGCCATCGGCATCGAACCGTGCCACCGACAGCGTGCCTGCATCGAGGATGTCGCGCGATGCCGCCGGATTGGCCGGATCAAGAGCCGCGTCGGTGACGAAGCGATAGAGATACTCGAAGTAGTCGTCGTCGCCCATGTAGACGACTACCCGACCGTCCTTGTTGACGACCACGGTCGAGGCCTCATGCGCCATGCGCCCAAGCGCGGTGCGCTTCACCGGGACCGAAGCCGGATCATAGGGGTCGATCTCCACCACCCAGTCGAAGCGGTTCGGCTCGTTGACCTCGACGTCAAGCTTGAACCGGTCGTCGAAGCGGGCACGACCGTAGTAGTCGCTGCCGTCATAGCCGTAGCGCTCCAGCACGGCCGCCTGGGGGTTCTTGCTCAGGTCGCCGCCGAACGTGTCCGAGGCCCCCTCCTCACAGGTCAGGACAGTGCCCCAGGGCGTAACGCCGCCGCCGCAGTTGTAGTTGGTGCCCTTGGCGGTCCGGCCCTCCGGATCGTATGAGGTCTTCATTGCCGCATGTCCGGCAAGCGGCCCTGCGATCGTCATGGGCGTGTCGAGCGTGATCCGGCGATTCAGCGGGCTGTCGGTCACGACGCTCCAGACCCCGCCCTCGCGCTTCACTTCCACGATCGAATGGCCGATCGCCATGTTGTTCAACGCCACCTGCTCGGCGGTGAAGCGGTCCGACGCCCCGTCGTCGTCGGGGAAGTCGGGAAACATCACGTTGAACGACACGTATTCGTTGTTGACGCAAAGAAGACCGTGGTCCGAGGCCTTCGATCCGCGCGGAAGCGGCATGAAGGCGATGTAGTCGCAGTTGTAGCCAAAGCGTCGCGCCTGTTCGGCGGCAGTCATCTTCGCCACATCCAGTTCGCCCGCATCTGCGGTCATCGGGTCGCCCCAGCCCACCACGACATCGGCGCGGTAGCCGTCGGATACGTGGTGCGTCTCGTCATGGACGCGCTTCAGCTCGGTGAAGGTCAGGCTGGATTGCGCGGCTTGCGCATGGGCCTGACCCGAGAACAGCGACCCGACGAAACCGCTGGCAGCGACGGCGCCCAGGGTTGTGCCGGTGCCCAGCAGGAACCCCCGACGGGACACGCGCTCGGCGATGATGGTGCGAATGGCAGGTTGTTGGCTTCGCGTGGTCGAGGAATCGCGAGGGTCTTTGCTTGTCATCGGCTGTCTCTCCCGGATGGCGTGGACGCGACGGACTGTGACGGACGCCTGTAACGCGGTGATGATGATCCATTTTGGCGGTGGAACTTCCACCACAGGTTGCCATCTTCGGCGTTTTGGGCAATGTCCACCGCCAGACGCGGGCGCTGCGCCCGCAGCATCCCTGCGCCGCACCGACTTAGCCGGAGACCAAAATGGCCGTCAGCATGCTTTCGACCTTCGTCAAGCCGGTCCATCGCGAGGGTTGGCGATTCCTCGGGATCTTCGCCGCCGCAACGCTGTTTCTGTTCCTCGTCTGGGAACCGCTCGGCTGGGTCGGGGTCGGTCTGACGATATGGTGCTATTACTTCTTCCGTGATCCCGACCGGGTGACACCCACCCGCCCCGGCCTGATAATCAGCCCAGCCGACGGCATCGTCTCGCTGATCGAACCCGCCGTCCCGCCCGAAGAGCTTGGGCTGGGTCCGACGCCGATGACGCGGGTCTCGGTGTTCATGAACGTCTTCAACTGCCATGTGAACCGCGCTCCCATCGAAGGCCGCATCGCCAGTGTGGCATACCGGCCAGGCAAGTTCTTCAACGCCTCTCTCGACAAGGCCAGTTCCGACAACGAACGCAACGCCATCGCCATCGAAATGGCGGATGGTCGCAAGATCGCCGTGGTGCAGATCGCGGGCCTCGTTGCTCGCCGTATCGTCTGCGACGTGTCCGCAGGGCAGCATGTCGCAACGGGTGAACGCTTCGGGATGATCCGGTTCGGATCGCGGCTTGATACCTATCTGCCTGACGGGGTCGAGCCTCTTGTCGCCTTGGGCCAGACCACGGTTGCCGGCGAAACCGTGCTTGCCGACCTGACGTCTAATGAACCACGCCGCCTGGGCGGGGTGCGCTGATGTCGACCCGCGGCGACGACAACCTGCCGATCCTGCAGCTGCTGCCCAATGCCGTGACGATCCTGGCCCTGTGCGCCGGGCTGACATCAATCCGCTATGCGATGGAGGGGCGTTTCGATCTGGCCGCGATCCTGATCGTCCTGGCCGCCGTCCTCGACGGGATGGATGGAACTCTCGCCCGCCGACTTGACGCGACCAGCACGATCGGCGCCGAGCTCGACAGCCTGTCGGACTTCCTCGCCTTCGGCGTGGCGCCGGCGCTCCTGATTTTCCGTTTCGCTCAGGGCGATGCGCAGGGGTTCGGCTGGGCCTTCGTCCTCGTCTATGCGATCTGCGCCTGCCTGCGTCTTGCGCGGTTCAACGTGAACCGCGACACGCCGCCGAACGGTCGGCCCGTGTTCATCGGTGTGCCCTCGCCCGGTGGCGCTCTGCTGGCGCTGATTCCTCTGTTCTTGGCGGAGGCGCGCATTTTCGACGCCTCGGTCTATCCGCAGATGGTTGGCGCCTGGCTGGCCCTGGCCGGCCTCCTCATGGCCAGCCGTGTGCCGACCCCGTCGAGCAAGGCCCTCCGGGTCAAGCGGGAATACGCCCGCTTTGTTCTGGTCGGGCTGGCCGGGGTCATCGGTCTGGCGGTTACTCGTTTCTGGCTCCTGATGGTGGTTCTGTCGCTAGGCTATGCGCTCGTCATCGCCTTTGCCGTCCTGCGCCATCTCCTCCGCCACCGCCGCTTCTGATCGTTTCATCAAGAAGGTGATCCGCCATGGAAATCGATGCCGTCGCCCGCAGCTATCGACGTTGGGCGCCCGTTTATGATTTCAGCTTCGGCGCCATCAGCCGTTCTGCCCGGCGCCATGTCGTCGATCACGTCAGCCGCAGGGGAGGTGAGGCGCTCGAGGTCGGCATCGGCACCGGCCTTGCCCTGCCGCTCTACGATGGTCAGATCCGGGTGACCGGCATCGACTATTCGGATGAGATGCTGGCCCGCGCCCGCAAGAAGGTCGCGGAAGAAGGGCTGACCCATGTCGTGGCCCTGCGCCAAATGGATGCGCGCGCGCTCGACTTTCCCGATGCCGCGTTCGACACGGTGGTGGCAATGTTCCTGGTCTCGGTCGTGCCAGAGCCGGAACAGGTCATCTCCGAGATGACGCGTGTCTGCCGGCCCGGCGGCGAGGTTGTGATCGTCAACCATTTCGCCACCGATACCGGACCTCTTGCTCGAATCGAACGTGCCTTCTCGCGGTTCGAGAACACCCTCGGCTGGCATTCCGATTTCCCCAAGCAGAGGGTGTTGGGCGACGCGCGTCTGCGACTGATCGAGGAGATTCCGATGCCCCCGGTGGGCCTTTTTACTTTCCTGCGGTTCCAGCGCCTGGCCTGAACAGCCAGCCGGCAAGACCGGCCGCAAGGACGGCACCCGCCAGTTGCGCCAGGATAAACGCCGGAACATCCGCGGGACGGATGCCCGCGAAGCTGTCGCTGAAGGCGCGCGCCAGCGTCACCGCCGGATTTGCGAAACTGGTCGAAGACGTGAACCAGTAGGCTGCGGCGATATAGAGCGCCACAGTTGCCGCGACCGCCGATCCCGGTGCCCGTTGCGCACCGAGGATCGATAGCACTAGCCCGAAAGTCGCTACGCCCTCCGCGAGACATTGCGCCGTGCCGCTGCGTATGGTCCCGGCCGCCTGCCACAATGGCAATGAGAACATCGCATGGGCCAGGAGTGTTCCACACAGCCCGCCAAGCACCTGGACCGCAACACGGGCCGCTGCCTCGTTGCGGGTCATGCCGCCCTTGATCAGGAACACCAGCGTGACCGCCGGATTGAATTGTGCGCCGGATACCGGACCAAACGCAGTGATCAGTGCGAACAGGGCGGCCGCCGTCGCGATAGTGTTGGCCAACAGGGCCAGGGCCACGTCGTCGGTCAGCCGGTCGGCCATGATGCCTGAACCGATGACGGCGGCCACCAGCAGCCCGGTTCCAAGCGCCTCCGCCGCCAGTCGTTGCGGAAGCGGCGCGCTCAATCCGTCATCCTCCCGATGTCCTGCAGCCGCTCCTTAAGGGCCATCGCCTCGATCGTGCCATGCGGCAGGGCGCAAAAGGCCAGGATGCGGTTGCGCAGCATCCGGTAGGCCTCCGCAAAGGCAAGGGCCTTCTCGGCGTCGGTTCCTTCGGCTGCCGCTGGATCGGGAACGCCCCAATGTGCGCTTACCGGCTGACCAGGCCAATAGGGGCATTCCTCGGCTGCGGCATTGTCGCAGACGGTAAAGACGAAATCGAGCTTTGGCGCGCCGGGTCCCGCGAACTCATCCCAGCTTTTCGAGCGGGCAAACGCAGTGTCATAACCCTCGCGCTGCAGGAGCGAGATCGCGAAAGGGTTCGGCTTTCCGGTCGGCCGCGACCCGGCCGAATGGGCGAAGAACCGCCCCTGCCCTTCGCGGTTCAGGATCGCTTCTGCCAGGATCGAACGGGCGGAGTTTCCCGTGCACAGGAACAGAACATGTTTCGGAACTTCGGTCATCGATTTCTCTCAGCAGGCGCAGGCGATCTCGTTCAGGACCGCGTTGCAGATTTCGGGACGTCCGCCGCAGCAGTCCTGCAGGAGCCAGCCAAGAAGCAGGCGCAGACCGTCGCGATCGGCGGTGTAGAGGATGGATCGTCCGTCGCGCCGAGACCTGATGAGCCCGGCTTCCGACAGGATGCCCAGATGCGTCGATAGGGTATTCGGCCGGACCTCGAGCTGCATGGCCAGCTGTCCCGCCGCGATCCCGTCGCTACCGTCCTGCATCAGCAGGCGGAAAAGCGCCAGGCGTGTCGGCTGACCAAGGGCCGCAAAGGCGAGCGAGGCGCGCGATTCATCCATATTTCGGGAATTATCGAATCCATGTAACGGTCGCATGACATGGGTCTGGATGTCGTATGGAAGCAGTGCGGTCGACGGACGGCACATCCGTCCCTCAGACTGGCAGCGCCGTCGTCTTGAACACGGTCCGAAGGGCGAAAGAGGATTGAAGCTGTGCCACGCCCGGCAGCCGGGCCAGATACTGCCGGTGGATGCGGGCAAAGTCGTCCGTGTCCTGCGCCACGACCTTGAGCAGGTAATCCGCCGAGCCCGCCATAAGGTGGCATTCCAGAACGTCGGGTATGCGCTTCACCTCGCGCTCGAAGGCTTCCAGAACCTCGTCGGCCTGGCCGGACAGGGTGATCTCGACAAAGACAGTCGTCGGCCGGCCAAGCTTGCGCGCATCGAGCAGGGCCACGTAGGCGTCGATCAGCCCCTCTTCCTCAAGCCGCTGCACGCGACGGTGGCAGGCCGACGGAGAAAGGTTTGCCGTCTCGGAAAGCTGCGCATTGGTCATGCGTCCGTCTTTCTGCAATGCGGCGAGTATGCGCCTGTCTGTCGCGTCTAGTTCAATCATCGCGCAATAATTTCCCGCCATATCGACATACCGCCGGAAATCTTACCAGAACGCGGCATCTTCGCCATCAAGAATTCAAAGCACTCGCGCGCCATCTGGGGCAGAATGATCGCCAGAGAGTTTTGCAGGGAGCGTCCCCAAATGAAGATCGGTTGCCCGAAAGAGATCAAGCCGCAGGAATTCCGCGTCGGCATCACCCCGAACGCCGCCCGCGAGGCCGTGAATGCCGGCCACACCGTGCTGATGGAAACCAACGCCGGTATCGGCGCTGGCTTCTCGGACGCTGACTATGTCGCTGCCGGCGCCAAGATCGTCCCGACCGCGGAAGAGGTCTTTGCATCGTCCGAAATGATCGTGAAGGTCAAGGAGCCGCAGGCCGTCGAGCGCAAGCGTCTGCGCGAAGGCCAGGTCCTGTTCACCTACCTGCACCTGGCGCCCGATCCCGAGCAGACAAAGGACCTTCTGGACTCTGGCGTTACCGCGATCGCCTATGAAACCGTCACCGATGACCGCGGTGGCCTGCCGCTGCTGGCCCCGATGTCGGAAGTCGCCGGTCGCCTGGCGCCGCAGGTCGGTGCCTGGACCCTGCAAAAGGCCAATGGTGGCCGCGGCGTGCTGATGGGCGGCGTCCCGGGCGTTGCTCCGGCCAAGGTCGTGGTCATTGGCGGCGGCGTCGTCGGCACCCACGCAGCGAAGATCGCGGCCGGCATGGGCGCGGATGTGACCGTGCTCGACCGCTCGCTGCCCCGCCTGCGGTACCTCGACGACGTGTTCGGTCGTGACTTCAAATCGGTCTACTCGACCGCCGGCAACACCGCCGAGCTGATCCGCGAGGCCGACATGGTGATCGGCGCTGTGCTGATCCCGGGTGCGGCTGCTCCGAAACTCATCTCGCGCGCTCAGCTCGCAACGATGAAGCACGGCGCGGCGCTGGTGGACGTGGCCATCGACCAGGGCGGCTGCTTCGAGACCTCGCGGGCGACCACCCACCAGGACCCGATCTACGAAGTCGACGGCATCATGCACTACTGCGTCGCCAACATGCCGGGCGCCGTCGCCCGCACCTCGACGCTGGCCCTCGGCAACGCCACCCTGCCCTTCATGATGGCTTTGGCCAACAAGGGCTGGAAGAAGGCCTGCGCCGACGACGTGCACCTGCTGAACGGTCTGAACGTGCATGCCGGCAAGCTGACTTACGGCGCTGTCGGCGCCGCGCTGAACCTGCCGGTTATCGAGCCGAAAACGGCGCTCGCCGCCTGAGGCGGATGCCGGAGAACTACAGAGGGCCGCGGAGCGTTCCGCGGCCCTTTTGCGTTCTGCGTCACTGTTACCGACCCCGGGGGCGGTTCCAGTTCATCCCTTCGAGGCGCGGGTCGCCAGCAAATGCCGCGGGGTCAAACTCGATGCCTAGCCGAGGGTGCTCGCGCAAAGCCTGTGCGCCGGTCGGTCCGATACGGATGTGCCAGGTCTGCAAGTCGATTGGACCGGGGCTGCGGAACGCCCGGCACGTCAGGACCGCGACATTGGCCCGCTGTTCCGGGTCGCGGACGGATTGATAGCGAAGGATCTCGGCACCAATGCCACGCGCGGCATCGGCAAGGTCCTGGCACGGGCCGTAGTCGGTCGGATGGGTCCATTGCTTGGCCTCGTGGGCGAGCGCGGCCTGCGTCAGATCCAGCGCCAAGGGGCTCGCCAGTTCAACCGAGAAAGCGGTGTATTCGGCGGCACCATCCGGAAAAGGCGTGTCCGGACTCTCGGCGTAGAAGAGAAAGCGATAGAAGACCATTTCGGCGGCAGCCGTCTCTGCGCGTTCGGCCCCGTACCACACGCCCGGCGTGATCCCCGCCCGCCGGAACCGCGACCCTCGGGGATAGGGCCGATAGCGGAATGGAGTGGCCAGCAGATAGTGAAGATGGCGGCACTCTTCCGGGACGGGAGGCTTGGTCTCGTCCAGGATCGCTTCGAGCACGTCATGTTCCCGCAGGCTGTCCACGAGCTTGAGCGTCGAAACCCGATGCTGCGCTTCGACCAGCCGCCAGGCGAGGCCGGCAAAGGGGCGCGCCTCAGAGCGGAGCACGTCTGGCGTCCAGATAGGCGACGACATCGATGAGCCCCTGTATAGACACGATCCGTTCCGCGGGGCGCGCGCCAAGCGCCGTATTGGGCGCGTTGAGCCAGGCGCGTGCCACCCCTTCGTCGCCGCCGGTGATGGCGTCAAGCGAACGGAAGGCCCGCACAAGAAGGGCCGCAAGCTCAAATGGCTTGCCATGGACGGGCAACGCGGCCTCGCCGTTCCTGAACCGCGAGACCTGCGCTTCCGAGACACCGATGATGTCGGCCAACTGCCGCCCGGAGATGTCGAGCCGCTCCGCCGCACGTATGGCAGCTTTGGTCAGGATCGTGCCGCGATCCGGCATGTCCTGTGGTCTGCTGGCTGAGCGCATCGCAAATTCCTTTCACATGGAAGCATAGAGCAATAATGTTCCACAGGAAAGGAAAACCTGCCGACAGTCCGCCGGCAGGCTTCTACTCACACGGCAACCGGGCCAGTCAGCCCAGACGCGGCCCCGCGCTTCGGCGTCAGGCTTTCGCCTTCAGCAGGTCACGGATATCGGAAAGCAGTTCTTCCTGCGTCGGCCCTTTGGGCGCTTCTGGTTCGGCCGCCTTCGCCTTGACCAGGGTCGATTGGGCCTTGTTCACCGCCTTGACGATCAGGAAGACAACCCAGGCGATGATGAGGAAGTTGAGCAGCGCGCTGAGGAACGATCCATAGGCGAACACCGCCGCACCGCTGTCGCGTGCGGCCTGCAGGCTCGCACCGTCGGGAACAGTGCCAGACATCACGAAATAGAGGTTCGAGAAGTCGATACCCCCGATGATCAGTCCGATGATCGGATTGATGAGGTCATTGACCATGGAGTTGACGATTGCCGTAAACGCCGCACCGATGATGATACCGACAGCGAGGTCAATGACATTGCCCCGCGCGATAAATGCTTTGAATTCATTCAACATTGTTCTCGATCCCTCAAGGTGCCCCGCTTCCGTGGCGACATCCGCGCACATGCGGCGCTGCAGAAACCCACAGATCCGCCGTCTTGGTGATGCCCAATCAGTACCTAGCTTGGCAAGAAGGAACCTCAGTAGGCAGACAGAATGACCGTACTCGCCCAATTCCCGATCACGGACCGCTGGTCACCTCGCACGCCCGGCGCGATCCAGCTCTATTCGCTTCCCACTCCGAATGGCGTGAAGATTTCGATCGCACTCGAGGAAATGGGCCTGCCCTATGACGCCCATCTGGTGGATTTCGGCAGGAACGACCAGTTCAGCCCGGCCTTCCTGTCGCTGAATCCCAACAACAAGATTCCGGCGATCCTTGACCCGGACGGCCCCGATGGCAAACCGCTGGCCCTGTTCGAAAGCGGGGCCATCCTGATCTACCTGGCCGAGAAGACCGGCAAGTTCATGGCAGAGGCAAACCGGTATGAGGTCATTCAGTGGCTGATGTTCCAGATCGGTGGGATCGGCCCGATGTTCGGACAACTGGGCTACTTCCATACCTATGCAGGAAAGGAAATCGAGGATCCACGCCCCAAGGAGCGCTACCGCGCCGAGGTCGAGCGTCTTCTCAAGGTGCTCGACAAGGCGCTCGAGGGGCGGGAGTGGATCGCCGGCGAGTATTCAATTGCCGACATCGCCATCGCCCCGTGGCTGCGCGGCCTGCGGGATTTCTACAAGGCCGCCGAACTGGTCGGCTGGTCGCGGCTTCGGAATGTCCCGGCCTATCTGGACCGTTTCCTTGCCCGCCCGGCTGTGCAGCGCGGATTGCTCCAGCCGACGCGCGGCTGACCGGTCGCATGAGCGGGCCCGCGCCCGACTGACCATAGGCCGGCCCCGAGGCGATCTTTGCCAGGGACAGAGGACGATCAGGGTCGGGGGGCAGCGGCCCGGCGCAACCGGTCGTTGATCGCGCGGCCAAGACCAGCTTCGGGAATTGGCGCGATGGCGATGCGCCCGTCCGGCCCGGCCAGACGATCAGCCTCGCGCAGCAGATGGAACAGGTTTGCGGCAGCTTCGACCAGATCGCCTGTCGCGGACAGCGACAGGTCGGCGTCCTCGCAACCGGGTCCGAATCCTATCCAGACCTCGCCCGGCTCGGGGCGCGAGGCGGTCAGACGCACTGCGGCGCCAGGCGCATAGTGCGAGGCGAGCTGCCCGGGCGCAGTCGGCTTGACCGTGCTGCCGCCTTGCTGAAGCGGATGCCCCAGAACAGCCTCGATTGCTTCAGCCGGAACGCCGCCCGGACGCAGCAAAACAGCAGGGCCGTCGAGCCCAATGATGGTCGACTCCACCCCCACGGCACAGGCCCCGCCATCGACCACGCCAGCGATCCGCCCATCTAGCCCTTCGATCACATGGGCGGCTCGCGTTGGGCTGACGCGTCCCGAAGGGTTTGCAGAAGGCGCGGCCAATGGACCGCCAAAGGCGCGGAGAAGCGCGCTTGCGACAGGATGCGCCGGAACGCGCAGGGCGACCGTGGGCAGTTCGGCGGTCACATAGGGCGACAGCCCGGTGTCCGGACGCAGCGGCAGGACAAGCGTCAGAGGCCCCGGCCAGAAGGCCAAGGCAAGCCGCTCTGCACGTTGGTCGAAGTCACCAAGAACCCGGGCAGCATCGACATCAGGCAGATGCACGATCAGCGGGTTGAAGCGCGGCCGTCCCTTTGCCTCGTAGATGCGCGCCACGGCAAGGTCCGACCGCGCATCGCCACCGAGGCCATAGACTGTTTCGGTCGGGAAGGCGACGAGTTCGCCGGCTCGCAGCAGGTCGGCTGCCCGGCTCAATCCGGCTTCATCGGGTCGCAGGGTTTCGGTGACTGGCATGATTTGACGTAGCGTAGGCCTTGAGGATGGACCGCCAATCACTACTGTCGGCCCGGTATCAACCTGCCTTACGCGGCGCATCCATCGTTGCCAAGGCAGGAGCGGAGGACTCACATGGCATTTCGCGCACCCGTCGCCGATCATCGTTTCGTGCTCGACCATATTGTCGGTTTTGCGCAGGTCGCGGCGACCGACCGTTTTGCCGATGCGACCGTGGAAATGGTCGATGCGATCCTGACCAGCGCGGCCCGGCTTGCCGACGAAGTACTGGCCCCGGTCAACCGGTCTGGCGACAAGACGCCGGCGCGCCTCGAGAATGGCATCGTCCGCACCAGCCCCGGTTTTGCCGAAGCCTATCGTGCCATCGCCGAAGGCGGATGGGTCTCGGTCGCGGCCACCTCGGAATATGGTGGGATGGGGCTGCCCATGACGCTCGCCACCGTCGTGAACGAGATGATGTCGGGGGCCTGCATCGCGCTGCAGCTGAACCCGCTTCTGACACAGGGCCAGATCGAAGCTCTGGAGCATCACGCCTCGGACGAACTGAAGGCACTCTACCTGCCGAAACTCATCTCGGGTGAATGGTCGGGCACGATGAACCTGACCGAGCCGCAGGCCGGCAGCGACGTCGGCGCCTTGCGCTCTACCGCCGTCGAGAACGAAGACGGGACCTTTGCGGTAACCGGACAGAAGATTTTCATCACCTGGGGCGACAGCGACGTGACCTCGAATGTCTGCCACCTTGTGCTGGCGCGGCTGCCTGATGGTGGTCCCGGCACCAAGGGGATCAGCCTTTTCCTGGTTCCGAAGTTCATTCCCGATGCCCAAGGCAATCCAGGCCGGCGCAATGCGTTGCAGGTCGTCAGCCTGGAACACAAGCTTGGCATCCACGGCTCACCGACCTGCGTCATGCAGTATGATGGCGCGACCGGTTGGCTGGTGGGCGCGCGGCACAAGGGGATGGCCGCGATGTTCACCATGATGAACAACGCCCGTCTGGCGGTCGGCGCGCAGGGCGTCGGTGTCGGCGAGGCGGCGCTGCAGCATGCGCTGACCTATGCCGAGGCGCGGGTCCAGGGGCCGACGCCGACCGGAGAAGCAGGAATCATCGGACATGCGGATGTCCGGCGGATGCTGGCCGCGACCCGGGCCGATCTGTTCTCGGCCCGCGCGATCGCGCTGTCCTGCGCCGTTGCGCTCGATATGGCAAAGGCAACAGGTGCGCCTGAATGGCATGCCCGTGCCGCCCTGCTCACGCCGATCGCCAAGGCCTTCGGCACCGATGCCGGCATCGCCGCTGCCGAGGCCGGCATCCAGGTACATGGAGGCATGGGCTTCATCGAGGAGAGCGGGGCTGCCCAGTACCTGCGCGACGTGCGCATCACCGCGATCTACGAAGGAACGAACGGCATCCAGGCGATGGACCTTGTCGGTCGCAAGCTGTCGGACGGGGGCGAGGCTGCGTTCCGTCTGATCCAGGAGGTTCAGGACCACGCAGAGGGCGCGCGCGCGCGCCTGCCAGATCTCGCGGGCGATGTCTGGGCCGCTGCGGAATCGCTGCGCGAAGCAACGGAATGGCTTCTGACCCGAGCCCCAAACGACCGCTTTGCCGGCGCGGTTCCCTATCTGCGCGCCTTTGCTCGGGTGCTTGGCTCCGACGCGCATCTGCGGGCAGCCCTGGCTGATGATGCCCGTCTGCCGCTGGCCCGGATCGCCATCCGTCGCCTTCTGCCAGAGCATCAGGGACTTCTGGCAGAAGTGCGCGAGGGGGCTGAAGGTCTCTACGCCGTGACCGCTGCCGATCTTGCAGCCTGAACAGATGCGCGAGGAGGGCGGCATTCGCTTTCCCTTTGACTTGCCTCCGGCCGAGGGCGAAGTCGTCCAGGTCGCAGAGGGCATCCTGTGGATCCGCCTTCCCCTGCCTATGGCGCTGGACCATGTGAACGTCTTCGCACTGGCCGATGACGACGGCTGGACGCTGGTCGACACCGGCCTCGATACGCGAAAGACCCGCGCGCTCTGGCAGCGGCTGCTCGATGGCCCGCTTGCTGGGCGCCCGGTCGCACGAGTGATCGTGACCCACCACCACCCGGACCATGTGGGCCTTGCCGGCTGGTTCCAGTCGCAGGGCGCAGAGCTATGGACCACGCGCACCTCTTGGCTTTACGCCCGGATGCTGGTGCTCGACGAACAGCAAACGCCTTCGCCGCAACAGCTACGGTTCT
Organism: Alitabrizicola rongguiensis; assembly: GCF_021491355.1. Taxonomy (GTDB): domain Bacteria; phylum Pseudomonadota; class Alphaproteobacteria; order Rhodobacterales; family Rhodobacteraceae; genus Aliitabrizicola; species Aliitabrizicola rongguiensis. Next base: position 487,672 of record NZ_JAKENF010000001.1, read on the forward strand.
GGCGCAGGGCCGGGATGAGCGATGACGAGATCGCGCGGCGGATGGTCGAGCGCCCCTTCAACTTTGCCGATTGCGTCGCGCACATGCCTGTCGGCTTCTTCGGCATCGAGGAGGGAGACGTCCTGACGCTTGCCGACCGTCACTGGCTGGTTCTGCTGGGAGGCGGCCATGCACCGGACCACATTACACTCTGGTCGGAAAGTGACGGGCTGATTCTGGGCGGCGATCAACTCCTTCCGGGGATATCTGCCAATATCGGGGTCTATCCGACCGAACCCGAGGCCGATCCCCTGAGCGACTGGATCGAGTCATGCAAGCGTTTCCGCCCGCTGGCGACCCATGACCAACTGGTTCTGCCTGGCCACAAGTTGCCCTTCACCGGGCTGCCGTTGCGTCTGACGCAGATGATCGAGAACCATGAAAGCGCACTTGGACGGCTGCACGACCATCTGTCCAAGCCTCGCCTTGCCATCGAGTGCTTCCCAGCCCTCTTCAAACGCGAGATCGGTTCCGAAAGCTTCTCGCTGGCGCTTGCAGAGACCGTGGCGCATCTGAACCATCTGCTGCGCAGCGGCGTCGTCCGGCGCGACGATCGTCAGGGGGCCTGGCTCTGGCACCGAAGCTGATTTTCAAAGCGGCAATCCTCGTGACAGGCCGTGCGTGATCGGCTAAGGGGTGAAGCAGCGAACAGGCAAAAGGGAGCCCTTGCGATCATGGCGGCACATCACGACCATATCGAGCACAAGCACGGTACGATGGATATCCGCGATCACGAGAAGACGTTCGAGGGATTTGTCCGGATGGTGACCTGGGCGGTCGGCATCATCATTGCCGTCCTGATCTTCCTCGCTTTGGCCAACGCCTGATCCGCGCCATCCTCCCCATGTGGCGCCTCATCCTTTGCCTTGCCGCGGCACTGGTTCTGGCAGGCTGCGCAGCCGAGCCGAAATGGGCCCCGGATGCGGCTGTCGCTCAGGCAGCCTACCGTGCCCCCGGCCCGCCTTCGATCACACTGTTCACCGTTGTCGGTTCTCAGCGCAATCAGGGCGCCCACAGCGGGCTGCTGATCAATGGCTCTCAACGGATCATGTTCGATCCAGCTGGCACCTGGCAGCATCCGCGCATCCCCGAGCGGAACGACGTGCATTTCGGCATGACAGACAAGATGGTGAACTTCTACATCGATTACCATGCACGCGAGACGTATAACGTAATCGAGCAGACGCTGGTCGTTTCACCAGAACAGGCCGAGGCAGCCCTGCGGGCGGCGCTGAACTATGGGGCGGTCAAGAAGTCGTTCTGCACCATCGCGACGTCGAGTGTCCTGCAAAGTGTTCCCGGCTTCGAGTCGATCCGTTCGACCTGGAATCCAAAGAAGCTTATGCAGCAGTTCGGCGAGTTCCCCGGCGTGACCCAACGGGTCATCACCGACACCGATGCCAACAAGAACCATGGCGTCCTGTTGGTCCAGGCCCAGGATGGCCCTTGAACCGATACTGGACGTGATCTGCCCGAACGCTTAAGCCGGTCCGGAAACGGGAGCGAGGGCGGAACGTGCGCATCTTTGGCGTCATCCTTGCAGGCGGCCAGGGCCGGCGGATGGGTGGCGCCGACAAGGCCCTGATCCGGCTGGGCGGACGGCCACTCCTGTTCCACGTCATCGAGCGCCTGGAACCGCAAGTCGAGCGGCTAGCGATCAGCGCAAATGGCGATCCGGGGCGTTTCGTCCGTACAGGCCTGCCAGTCCTCGCGGATACCGCACCGCAAGGCCCACTTTCGGGCCTTCTCGCTGCTCTGGACTGGGCTGCTGCGCTTGGCGGGACACATGTGGTGACTGCGGCTGTCGATACTCCCTTCCTGCCGGATGACCTCGTGCCGCGCCTTCTTCTGGCTGCAGAAACGTCGCCCGGCGGGGTGGCCGTAGCTGAAAGCGATGGCCGCCTGCACCCGACATCCGGTCTTTGGCCCGTGACTCATGCAGATGACCTGCGGGCTGCCCTGGCAGCCGGAGAGGCGAGAGTGCAGGGTTTTGCCAACAGGCTTGGCGCGGCGCCCGCCCACTTTGCCGACGAACGCGCCTTTCTGAATCTCAACACGCCAGAGGATCTGCTCTGCGCGGAGGCGATGATGCGCGGCGGTCCCGCTGACGGGGAAACGCCATGAAGGTCTACGGCATCATCGGCTGGAAGAACGCGGGCAAGACCAGCCTGATCGAGCGACTCGTCGCCGAGATCACCCGGCGTGGCTACTCGGTATCGACCGTCAAGCATGTCCATCACGAAGTCGATCTCGACCAGCCCGGCAAGGACACCTGGCGCCACCGAGCCGCCGGCGCGCGCGAGGTGGTGCTGGCATCGGCCCAGCGCCTTGCACTCTTGGTGGAGCATCGCGGCCCTGAACCGGACCTGGCTGCAGTTTTGTCCCGCCTCGCCCCGGTCGATCTGATCCTGGTCGAGGGCTACAAGCGGGATGCACATCCCAAGATCGAAGTCTTCCGCCACGAGGCGGGGCATGAACTCATCCAGCCCGACGATCCGATGGTGCGGGCGGTGGCCACCAATTCTTCCCTTCCTGTGCTGACCGTACCGACGCTTGACCTGAACGACACAGCCGAAGTGGCCAATTTCATCCTGCGGGAGACCGGACTTGCCCGCGAGTGAACAGATCTTCGATGCGGTGATCGTTGTCGACTGGTCCTCAGCCAGCACGCCAACACCTGCCCGCCCTTCGGCCAACGCGATCTGGGTCGCGGAAGCAACGGCGGAAGGCGAGGCGACCCGCTATTGCCGGACGAGAGCTGAGGCGGAAGCCGATATCAGCGACAGGATCAAGCGCCTGCTCACCAAGGGAGGGCGTGTTCTTGTCGGCTTCGATTTCCCGCACGGATTTCCAGCAGGCTTCGCCGCCCGACTGACCGGCACCGATACGGCCCAAAGCATCTGGGCCTGGATCGCTGAACACCTCGCGGATGGGCCTGACAACCGAAACTCGCGCTTCCAGCTGGCCGATGGCATCAACGCCCGGCTAGGAGGAGGCGGTCCATTCTGGGGGCGCCCGGCCCATCTTGACCTGCCACATCTGCCCGCGCGCAAGCAGGTGGACTATCCGGCGCTCGGCCTGTCGGAGCGCCGGCAGGTGGAACGGCTCATCCCCCGGACACAGCCGGTCTGGAAACTCTACACGACTGGCTCGGTCGGCAGTCAGGCGCTGACTGGGATGCCGCTGATCCATCGCCTGTCTCAGCGTCACGACACGTCGGTCTGGCCCTTCGATGCCCCGGAAAGACCGGTGGTGCTTGCCGAAGTCTATCCCTCGCTTCTTGACGCCGAAGTGCGTGCTCACCCGGGTCCAATCAAGGATGAAACTCAGGTGAGGCTCCTGTCCCGCGCGCTGCTTCGGGCTTCGCACCGAGGGGTTCTGGAGCAAATGCTCGATGTCCCCACGATCGCGCGTGAGGAAGGCTGGATCCTCGGCGCTGGCCATACCTCCATTCTTCGGGAGGTGCTGGCATGACCGTGCGAATCTTGCGTGGCCTGCCCCGCGAACATCGGGAAGCCGCCGCCGCCCTTTACTGGCAAGCCTTTGGCGGCAAACTGGGTCTGGTGATGGGCCCCGAGGATCGGGCAATGCTCTTCCTGTCCCGCGCGATCCGGGGCGACCATGCGATCATCGCTCTTTCCGACGCGGGTGAGTTGCTCGGGTTTGCGGGGTTCAAGACTGCCGACGGAGCCTTTGCCGGAGGGACCCCCGACGATCTGCGGGCGGTCTATGGGTTGGCCGGCTCGCTCTGGCGAGCGGGCCTTCTTCGCCTGCTCGGCCGCAGCGTCGAAAACCAGCGCTTTCTGATAGACGGCATTTGCGTTCAGCGCGAGGCGCGCGGACTGGGCATAGGCAGCCAGCTTGTCGAGGCGATCTGCGACGAGGCCCAGGCGCGCGGCTACGGTGAAGTGCGCCTGGATGTGATCGACAGCAACTGGCGGGCCCGGGCGCTTTACGAGCGGCTGGGCTTTCGCGCCCTGCATCAGGAATCGATTGGGCCGCTCCGGCTTGTCTTCGGCTTCCAGTCAACCACGGCGATGGTTCGACAAATATCTTGATCGGCCGGGATGAACTCCTCGCCCAAGACGTCGTTCTCACGATGACCAATTCAGGTTATCGTCACGATATTTGAATCAGGGAGGTAACTTTGAAGTCTGTAGCAAGGATCATCGCCGCCGCAATTCTCCTGACCGGGGGCGCAGCCCTGGCCGAAGTAGAGGCCACAAACCCCACGGTCATCGCCTGGAAGAACCTGATGAAGCAGAACGGCGGCGCCGCCAAGACATTGGGCGACATGGCCGCGGGCAAGGCCGCCTTCGACGCAGCCGCAGCCGAAGCGGCGAAACAGAAACTGATCGAAGATGCCGGTCAGATTCCCGCTGCCTTCAAGGACCAGGCCGAAGACCCAGCATCAGAAGCCAAGCCGGAGATCTGGGCGAACTGGGACGATTTCACCGCAAAGGCTGCCGCGCTCGGCAAGGCTGCCGAGGCGCTGGATAGCTCCAGCCTTGATGGGATCAAGGCTGGCATGGGCGACATCGGTGGTGCCTGCAAGGCCTGCCACAGCAGCTACAAGAGTTAATCAATCAGCCACAACTCAGGCGACTGATGTTGTCGCCTTCGTCTGTCCAGATCGTCAGGCGTGAAGCGCTGTATTCTAGGGTCACCATCTCGCCCGGTCGCACGATCCGGGCGGGATGTTTGGTCCATTGCAGCGCCTCGAAATCCGAAACAGGGCGGCCAACCAGATTCTGCAGATCGACCGCACCGCACTGATCTGGGCCCGCAGGTCCCGGGTCGGCGGAAGGCGATGAGTTTTCCGACACGCAGCCAGCCAGCACGACGATCGCAGCGGCAGATAACAGAACCCTGATCATTCTAGAGAATCCCCTTTCCTCACCGCTCATCGAGTGCAGCCAGACCGCCCCGGCAATATGTTTTCCGGATGCAGGTTGCAGGACCGGCCGCTTTGCAGCACTCTGCCGCCAAAACGCACAGGGAGGGAAGACCAATGCGTACCCGGGCCGCCGTTGCCGTTGCCGCCGGCAATCCTTTGGAAATCATGGAGGTGAACCTCGAAGATCCCAAGGCCGGCGAGGTTCTGATCGAGATCAAGGCCACAGGCATCTGCCACACCGACGAATTCACCCTGTCGGGGGCCGACCCCGAAGGGATTTTCCCCTCGATCCTCGGGCATGAGGGCGCGGGCGTCGTCGTCAAATGCGGCCCCGGCGTTACAACGCTGAAGCCGGGTGACCATGTCATCCCGCTCTACACCCCCGAATGCCGGCAGTGTCCGTCCTGCCTGTCCCGCAAGACCAACCTTTGCACCGCGATCCGCGCGACCCAGGGTCAGGGCCTGATGCCTGACGGCACGACACGCTTTTCGATGCTCGACGGCACTCCGATCTATCACTACATGGGCTGCTCGACCTTCGCCCAGCACACCGTCGTGCCCGAGATCGCCTTGGCCAAGGTCCGCGACGACGCGCCCTTCGACAAGATCTGCTATATCGGCTGCGGCGTGACCACCGGCATCGGCGCGGTGCTGAACACCGCCAATGTCGAGTCTGGCGCGAAGGCCGCCGTCTTTGGCCTTGGCGGCATCGGGCTGAACGTCATCCAGGGCCTGAAGATGGCCGGTGCCGACATGATCATCGGCGTGGATCTGAACAACGACAAGAAGGAATGGGGCGAGCGTTTCGGCATGACCCATTTCGTCAACCCGAAGGAAGTCGACGGGTCGATCGTCCAGCATATCGTCAACATGACCAAGACCCCCTTCGACCAGATCGGCGGTGTGGATTACTCCTTCGACTGCACCGGCAACGTTAAGGTCATGCGCGACGCGCTGGAATGCAGCCATCGCGGTTGGGGCGTTTCGGTTGTGATCGGGGTGGCCCCCGCGGGCGCCGAGATCCAGACCCGTCCGTTCCAGCTGGTCACCGGCCGCGTCTGGAAAGGCACCGCCTTCGGCGGGGCGCGCGGTCGGACCGACGTGCCGAAGATCGTCGACTGGTACATGTCGGGCAAGATCGAGATTGACCCGATGATCACCCACACCCTGAAACTCGAAGACATCAACAAGGGCTTCGAACTGATGCACGAAGGCAAGTCAATCCGCTCGGTCGTCGTGTTCTGAAATCTGGCACCGCTCCGAACCAGAGCTTCGGGGCGGTGCCTCCGCTGTCTGACAAGAGCATGTGACGCTGTAAGCCATTTCTGCCTGGACAGGCGCGGGCCGACCTAGGGCTGTCCGGGTCCATAGCCAAGAATCTTGTCAGCGCCCGGGGACTGCCCCTGCGCCGGGAAATGAGGGCGAAATGCCGAACCAAGGCGAGAGACACCCCTTCGACGACCTCCTGCAGGCGGCAACCCCGGAGGGCCGCGTCACTGATTTCCTGATCCGCCTGTCCATTCTGGCCGTTCTGGTTTTCTCCGCCTTCCGACTGCTCGAGCCGTTCCTGGGCATCTTTGTCTGGGCAGTGGTGATCGCAGTGGCCCTGTCACCGCTGCATCAGTGGCTTACGCCGCGCCTCGGCGGTCGCGCCCCTCTGGCCGCGGGGCTGGTTACCGCCGCCGCCTTCCTTGTCGTCATCGGGCCCATCGCTGCGCTCGCCTCGAACCTTGTCGTGACACTCGGCGAACAGGTGACGGCATTCAATCAGGGCAGGCTCCGCATTCCACGCCCCAAGGACACGATCGCCGACATCCCCCTGATCGGCCCCCAACTTCATGACATGTGGTATCTCGCCTCGACCAATATCGAGGATTTCCTGCGAAGCATCGCCCCGACTTTGCTTCCGGCGGGGGAAACCGTGCTGGGTATCCTGGCCCGCGTCGGACTTGATCTGATGGGCTTTCTGGCCGCCGTCCTGCTCGCGGGCTTCCTTTTCGTGCCGGGTCATCGGCTGGCCGAGGCGAGCAAGCGTCTGGCCGGCCGAGTGATCGAGCCGCGCGGCGCACAATTCGTCGACATGGCCGGCGCAACGATCCGCAATGTCTCGCGGGGCGTCGTCGGCGTCGCAGCGATCCAGATGATCCTCGCTGGCATAGTCATGCAGGTGGCTGGCGTGCCTGCCGCAGGGCTTGCGGCCTTCCTGATCCTGGCGCTCGGCATCATGCAGATCGGTGCCATGCCGGTGATCGCAGTGGTGCTGATCTGGGCTTGGTTCGCGCTGCCTGTCGGCTGGGCGATCTTCCTGATGGTGACACTGATCCCGATCGGTCTGATCGACAACATCCTGAAGCCATTGCTCATGTCGCGCGGACTGGCCACGCCGACCCTGGTGATCTTCCTCGGTGTTCTCGGGGGCACGATCAGCTACGGCCTGATAGGCCTGTTTCTTGGTCCGATCGTACTGTCGGTTTTCTACGACCTGTTGCTGGCCTGGACAGGACATGGCGAGCCTGCGGCTGTGGAACCGCCTCAGGAAGGCTGACGACAAGGGTCAGCGCGGCCCGTTCACAAAAAGACCGTCTGGAGCCACCTGGCAAAATGCTCGACCGCGGGGCGGCGTGGGCCTCGGGGAAGGATCACGGCATAGTCGACCGATGGCAGACCTGCGACAGGAAGAGCGACCAGCCGCCCCGCGACAAGATCAGGCCGGCAAATGATCTCGGTGGCGAGGCTGATCCCCAGCCCCTGACGTGCTGCGGACATTTCCAGATGGGGGCTGCCAAGCTGGATCTTCTTGAGCCGATCAGGATCTAGCCCAGCTGCCCGAAGGTTCTCGCGGTCCCAGGACCAGCCGTGATCGCTTGTGATCCAGGGCAAGTCATGCGGATCGACCGGGCCATCCCTGATCAGGTCCGGCGCGCAGACCGCGAGGATCGGTGTGCGGCAAAGTAGACGGATCTCCAAGCCGGGTGGCACCGCCACACCTTCGGACTGCACCCGGACACCGAGATCGAAACCCTCCTCTACCAGATCGACGACGGAGGGGTTGGGAACCAGCGCAACCTCGACCTCGGGGTGAAGTGCCCAGAACTCAGGCAGGCGCGGCATGATGGTCTGCTCGGCGACAAAGGTGGTGGTCGTTACCCGCAGAACGCGTCGAGCCTCGCTGCGACGCAGACTGTCGATCCCGGTCGCCATGGTCCCAAACGCCTCGCCAAGAACCTGCGCCAGCCTTTCACCGGCGCCGGTCAGGCTGACAGTCCGCCCGGCGCGGCGGACGAGTTGCACACCAAGTTCCGCCTCAAGAGCCCTGACCTGCTGGGTTACCGCGGCATGGGTGACGTTCAGGGCACGCCCCGCCCCGGCGAAACCGCCATGGCGCGCCGTGGCATCGAATGCCCGGAGCGACGACAGGGACGGCAGGTCTCGCCAGCGCGATGACACGTAAGTTGAACTTTCGTCCGATTGAATTTCCTGATTCGATTGATCTCAGTTTTCATGAGATTTTGCAGCAGAATTCTCTCATGGGACGAAAGTCGATGTATGATCTGAATCTTGACATGCTTGCTGCTTCATCCCGCTATCATCCGGACGGGCGCCCGAAGGACATTCATGCCCAGCATCGGCTCGCCCATCTGTCCGCCCTACGCGAAGGACGTCGAGCCACCTGGATTGCGCGCATCCGCCGGTTTGCTCGCGCGATCGGACTTGCAGGGCCGCAAGGCAGCGCGCCGTCAAGCGACGCGCCCGCACCGACCTTGCATGAGATGGCTCGCTAGGCGATCCGCCCGTCCCTACTCGACCTCGACTGTCGCCCAGGTCTCGAAGCAGACGCCGTTCGCCAGCGCCATCACGCCGATTGTCGCCCTCCCTCCTAATCCGCGCTCGGGCCCGAAGACCTCGACCAGCAGATCCGAGAGGCCTGAAGAGACCTTGTGGACTTCTTCGTAGTCAGGGGTGCAGACGACAAAGTTCAACGTCCGCACCATCGACTTTACGCGGTCGAGCGACCCAACCGCCTGGCGGATACCGCCCAAAAGGTTCAACCCGGTCTGTCGCGCCGCCGCGTAACCCTGTTCTGTCGTCAGCGTAGCGCCGAGCCGTCCCTTATGGGTGATCTCGGCGCCGATCTGGGCCACATGACCGGACAGGAACAGCAGGTTCCCGACACGATGGTAGGGCTTCATCGTGCCGTAGCTTGCGCCGTAATAGCCCATCAGGTCGAAATCGGGGATGTTCAGCCCGATATGGGCCACGGTCGCTTCGGGATTGCTCATGTCAGGCCTCCTTGGTGCTCGGACAAGAGACCCCGTCCCGGCCCGGATGTCGAGCGCCTACGAAATCCGCCCTTTCATACCCGCCCGCTTTGGGTCAGAACGGGGCGAGCCTTCGGAAAGGATCTGCCATGGCCGAAGACCGCGCCCCCCGACTTTGTGTTCTGATCGACGCCGACAACGTCCCGGCCTCTTATGCCGAGGCGATCTTCGAAGAGATCGCCAGTCTCGGCGAGGCAAGCGTGCGCCGCATCTACGGTGACTGGTCGGCACAGCGCCTGCAGGTCTGGGCGCGCAAAGTGGCGGCACTTGGGCTTGTGGCCGACCAGCAGTTTTCCAACACCAAGGGAAAGAACGCCTCGGATATCGGATTGGTCATCGCCGCGATGGACTTCCTGCATTCAGGGCTGTTCGACGGCTTCGTGCTTGTCAGTTCCGACAGCGATTTCACCCGCCTCGCCGCCCGGATCCGCGAACAGGGGCTGGACGTGTATGGCATCGGCGAGAAGAAGACACCCGAAGCCTTCCGCATGGCTTGCAAGCGCTTCATCTATGTCGAGAACCTCAGCGCCGACGAACCGGCGCGCGGACTGTCCCGCGCAGAATCGGCGTCGGGAGCCGAGTTGCAGACAGCAGAGCCGGTGGCGAAGCCGACAGGCAAGGAGCCGCCGGCGAAGGCCATTCCGCTGATCGCAGCCGCCATGCGCGCCATCGACCCCGAAGGCGAATGGTATTCGCTCGGTCAGATCGGCCAGTATCTCACTCAGGCCAATCCGGATTTCGACACCCGGACCTATGGCAGCGCCAAGCTGTCCGACCTCATCAAGAAGCTGTCGAGCCGCTTCGAGGTGCAGGCGGGACCAAGCGGCCAGCTCCTGGCGCGGGATGTGTCTTGAGCAGATGACGCCCTGATAACGCCGCAATTCTTCGGAATTGTCTGGGTGTGATTTAGGGGTTTTGATGATTCACGATCTGGTTTCACCCGCGTCCCGTGTTGCAAGGGAAAACCGGGTTGCCGTGCTGGTGGATGGCGAAAACATCCCTCAGAGCTGTGCCGATACGATACTCCATTATGCAGGTCGTGCCGGGGATGCCGGCTTCCGCAGGGTCTACGGCAACGTCCAGATGCTCAGGGACTAGGCCGCCGATCACCGGTTTGCTGCACTGCATACTGGAAGCACGGCCAGCAAGAACTGTGCGGACATTTCTATTGTCATCGATGCAATGGACATAGCCCATTCCGGGAAAGCCGACACTTTCCTGATTGCATCGTCGGACGGGGATTTTGCACCTTTGGCGTTGCGCTTGCGTGAGGGTGGGTTCCGGGTGATCGGAATGGGCCGCGACGCGGCCTCACGTCGATTCCGCGAGATGTGCTCGGAGTTCATTGCGCTATCTGAGCCCGCGCACACCCCAGCAGTGGACGTGCCTGCACCTATGCCCACTGCACCTCAGACTCCGGCTGAAAGGCCCCAACTGACGAAACTTAATCGCATTGATCGCGCGATCCACGAAGTCTGCCGGAAGCACGGAGGAACTTCTGCGCATCTCCTGTTGACCGATCTCGGAAATCGCCTGCCACAGGAGCAGATGGTCAAACGAAAAGAAACAGGACGGGCCAGTTGGCGACTGTATCTGGAGTCTAAGCCCGAACTTTATCTGGTCGATGGATCTGGAAAGAACATCGGGGTTCGGCTGAAGCGCCCCTAGCCTGCAACCACGCCATAACGAGCGAGGAACATGTCCACCGCGCCGTTTATCACACGCTCCCGATCGGTCGGCGTGATCTTGCGGCCCATCCCCATCAACTGGCGCGGGAAGAGGTCGGCCTTGCACAGCTCAAGGAACTGGCCGGCAGCAAACTCCTTGTCCTCGATCTGGAGTTCGCCCCGGTCCTCGGCCTCGTGAAAGTATTCGACCAGACGAGCACGCATGATCTTCGGCCCGTTCTCGTAGAACTCGCGTCCTATTTCGGGGAAGCGATCGCTTTCGGCGACGCAGATCCGGAAGATGCGCAGGCCGAAATCCGAAAGGAGGAAATCCAGCATCCGCCCGGCGCAGATCGTCAGCACATCGCGCGGCCCAGTGCCCGCCGTGATGAGATCAGCTGTTTCACGCGACTGGCGGCAGCATTCGCCACGCGCCACTTCGAGGAAGAGAAGCCGCTTGTCAGGGAAATAGCTGTAGAGCGTCGCCTTCGACACGCCCGCCTCGCGCGCGATGTCGTCAACGCTCGCCCCTTCGAAACCGTCGCGACGGAAAACATGCCAGGCGCCGTTCAACACCTGATCGTATTTCCGTCCGCGCTTGATGATCGGCTCGGCGCTGCCCATTCATGTCTCCTGCCGCGACCTTAATCAGCCATCCCCCTGCGGACAAGCGACTCGTCGTCGCGATGGCCGCTTCGCCATAGTGCAAAGGCTGGAACCCAATGCAGATGTGCCCATTGGGCAAGTGCAGTTCAAGACGCACCGGCAGAGCGTTCCCTCCCTTGCGTATGGTCGTGATCCCGATATCTTAGAATGATTCCAAGTTGAGGCTCCGAATGCTGTCCGCGCTTACCCAACGCCGCCGTTTTTCCGATCTGACCGAGCAAGAGGTCCTGGCCCTCGCCATTTCGTCCGAGGAGGATGATGCGCGAATTTATCGTACCTTCGCGGCACGGCTGGCCGACCAATATCCTGGGTCGGCGGCAGTCTTTGACGGCATGGCGGCAGAAGAAGACATCCATCGCCAGCGGCTGATCGAGCTTCACGTGGCCCGCTTTGGCGACCGCATTCCCCTGATCCGGCGCGAGCATGTCGCAGGTTTCTACGCGCGCAAGCCGATCTGGCTGGCCACGAACCTGACGCTCGACCAGATGCGGGGTGAGGCGCACGACATGGAGAAGCAGGCGCAGCGGTTCTACGAAACCGCGGCCCAGGCGACGTCCGACGCGGCGACCCGGCGACTTCTGGGCGATCTTGCCGCCGCCGAGGCGGGGCATGAACGCACGGCCGACGAACTGGAACAGAGACATCTCGGCGAAGGCGAACGTGAGGCCGAAGATGCCAGCGCTCGTCGGCAGTTCATCCTGACCTGGGTTCAACCGGGCCTTGCAGGCCTGATGGACGGCTCTGTCTCAACCCTCGCGCCAATCTTCGCGACCGCCTTCGCGACACAGGACAGCCACACGACGCTGCTCGTGGGCACCGCCGCCGCGGTTGGCGCTGGCATTTCCATGGGTTTCACCGAAGCGGCACATGACGACGGCGTCCTGTCTGGGCGCGGCTCACCGGTCAAGCGCGGCTTTGCCTCGGGCATCATGACGGCAATCGGGGGGCTGGGACATGCCCTGCCCTACCTGATCCCGGATTTCTGGACGGCGACCGCGATTGCAGTTGCCGTGGTGTTCATCGAACTCTGGGCCATCGCCTGGATCCAGAACCGCTATATGGAAACTCCGTTCCTGCGCGCAGCCTTCCAGGTGGTGCTGGGGGGCGCCCTAGTCTTTGCGGCTGGTGTGCTGATCGGCGGCGGCTGAGGCCGATCAGGCCCGTCGCGACAAACTTGCACCTTCCGCAAGGCGCTTGCGCAAAGAAACGGCATGGCGCCCATTCGGGCGTCCGTTGCCTTGCATCCCCGGTGGTAGCGTGAATAGCCTCTAGATCGATCCGCCGCGGAAGTGCACATGCTGCCAATCCTCCTGAAGACCCTGCCTTTCTTTGCCGTGATCGGCTTGGGCTATGTGGCGGCCCGGACGCGCTTCATCTCGACCGAAGCCGTGGCCGGACTGACGCGTTTCGTCTTCTACTTCGCGCTTTCGGCAATGCTGTTCGGCTTTGCCGCGAACTTGTCGCTGTCCGCGATCTTCTCGACCCGGTTCCTTCTGGCCTATCTGACCGGGTCGCTCGTGCTTTGGGCACTCGCATTCACCATTTCGCGGCTTCGCCATGCCCGGCTGGACGAGGCCGCGATGGAGGCCCATTGCACGGTCTCCGGCAATACCGGCTTTCTGGGTGTCCCGATGCTGGTGATGCTGATGGGAAAGCAAGCGGCGGGACCGGTACTGATGGTCCTGACCACCGACATGATCGTCTTTTCGACGCTGGTGACCCTGATGATAACCGCCGCGCGCGAACGTCGGATGCGGTGGGAGACGCTGCGGATCCTTGCGCTCGGGCTTCTGGGCAACCCGATGATCGTGTCGATGGTTCTCGGACTGGTCTGGGCGGCGACCGGGCGGTCTCTCTGGCCGCCGGTCAACGACTTTCTGACGCTGCTTGGCGCTGCAGCAACCCCCGGGGCGCTGTTTGCCATCGGCGCATCGCTGGCCGGACGATCGGCCGAGCGGCTGTCGACGGCAATCTGGATCAGCGCGGGCAAGCTGGTCCTGCATCCGGCGCTGGTGGCATTTTCCGCGCTGGTGCTTTACGGGGTGGATCGGGCACAGGCGGGGGTGATGATCGCGGCGGCCTCGCTTCCTGTGGCGGGGAACGTCTATATCCTTGCACAGCATTTCGGGGTTGCACCGCAGCGCGTCTCGACCTCGATACTGATCTCTACGGCGGTCAGCATCCTGACCGTTACCGCCGTGATCGCCTGGACCACGACGCATTGACGAAAGGACAAGCATGAAGACCATTTCGGAGAACCGCGCCTTCAACGGGGTCCAGGGGGTCTATACCCATGCCTCGGACTCTTGCGGCTGCGACATGACCTTTGGCCTTTTCCTGCCCGAAGAGGCCGAGAAGGAGCCGGTTCCGGTTCTTTGGTACCTCTCGGGCCTGACCTGCACGCATGAGAACGCGATGGTGAAGGCAGGTGCGCAGAAATGGGCGGCCGAGGCTGGCATCGCACTGGTCTTTCCTGACACGAGTCCACGGGGCGACGATGTGGCCAATGATCCGGCCTATGACCTCGGACAGGGCGCGGGCTTTTATCTGAACGCGACAGAAGAACCCTGGGCGCCGCATTTCCGCATGTGGGATTACGTGACCGAGGAACTGCCCCGCCTTCTCTTCAACGCCTTCCCCGTTGCCGAGGAACGGCAGGCGATCACCGGCCATTCCATGGGCGGCCACGGCGCGCTGACCATCGCCATGAGCTTTCCGGGGCGGTTCCAGTCGGTCTCGGCCTTTGCACCAATCGCGAATCCCACTGCCAGCGACTGGGGCCGTAAACAGTTCACCGCCTATCTGGGTGCGGACGAAGCGAAATGGACGCCGCATGACGCAACGCTGCTGATGCGTCGACGTGGCTTCGACGGGCCGATGCTGATCGACCAGGGCGGATCGGACCAGTTCCTTGATCTCCTGAAGCCCGAGGCACTGGCCGAAGCGATGATGGCGCGGCGGCAGAACGGCGTCTTCCGGATGCAGAAGGGCTACGACCACAGCTATTTCTTCGTGGCGAGCTTCATCGAAGAGCATGTCGGCTTTCACGCACGCGCGCTGTATGACTGAGACGCGGATCTTCGTGGATGCCGATGCCTGCCCGGTCAAGGAGGAGACCGAGCGGGTGGCAACCCGGCATCGCGTACGGATGATCCTCGTCTCGAATGGCGGAATTCGGCCGTCGGCCAATCCGCTGGTCGAAAGAGTCTACGTTGCCGACGGGCCCGATGAGGCCGACAAGTGGATCGCAGCGGCGGCTGGCCCGGCAGATGTGGTGGTGACCAACGATATCCCGCTCGCTGCGAAATGCGTTGCGCAGGGGGCGAAGGTGGTCAAGCCGAACGGTGAGATGCTGACACCGGCCAACGTCGGCATGGCGCTTGCGGCGCGCGATCTGGCTGCCGATCTGCGTGCCGCCGATCCATTCCGCCAGGGTAGCGGCAAGAGTTTCGGCAAGCAGGACCGGTCCCGCTTTCTGGATGCGCTGGAACGGGCTGTCCGCGCGGCGCGTGCAGGCTAGGGCCTGTCGCGGGCGGAACAGACGGAACCGTCTGCGTCGGGTCAGATTTGCGAGTGACAACTCAACTGGCCCAGCCCCATCGTCTTGCGCTTGCCGGCATCCTGTCGGCAGTTGGGGGGTCTTTGGTCTTCTCGATCAACGACGTCTCGATCAAGTTCCTGAGCGGCAGTTACGCCCTGCATGAAGTGGTGCTGATCCGGTCGTCGGTTGGGCTCATGATCATGCTTTGCCTCGTCCTGCCGTTCCACGGCGGGCTGCCTGCCCTGCGGACGCAGCGGTTGCCGATGCACCTGATGCGCGCCCTGTTCGTCGTCTGCTCGAACCTGTTCTACTTCCTTGGTCTCGCCGCGATGCCGCTTGCAGACGCGGTGGCGATCTTCTTCATCGCCCCCCTTCTCATAACTGCCCTGTCCGTGCCGCTTCTGGGCGAAAAGGTCGGGATCCGGCGCTGGCTGGCGGTCGGTGTGGGCCTTGTCGGCGTGATCGTGATGATGCGCCCCGGTCAGAGCGGATTTCACTGGGCCGCGCTTCTGCCGGTCCTTTCGGCGCTGTTTTACGCGATGATGCACATGATGACCCGGCGGATGGGGATCAGCGAAAAGGCCGTGACGATGGCCTTCTATGTGCAACTGACATTCATCGTGGTCTGCCTGGGGATGGGGTTCACCGTTGGTGACGGCCACCTTGCCGCGCAGAGCGATCCGTCGCTCGCCTTCCTGTTCCGTGGCTGGACCTGGCCGCATCCGGGCGACTGGCCGATCTTCCTGGCCTCAGGGGCTGCCAGCGCCATCGGCGGCTTCCTGATCGCCCAGGCCTACAGGATCTGCGAGGCGGGGCTGGTCGCGCCCTTCGAATACGCATCGATGCCGCTGGCGATCTTCTGGGGCGCCACCGTCTTCGGCACCTGGCCCGATCTGCACGCCTGGGTCGGTATCGCATTGATCTGCGGCGGCGGCCTGTACATGTTCTGGCGCGAGGCTGTGACCAGGAGCAGAACCTAGATGACGACCCCCGAAGCGGTGATCTTCGACATCGGCAACGTGCTGATCGAATGGAATCCCGAGCGCTACTACGACCACCGGATCGGGCGCGAGGCGCGCGAAAGAATGTTTGCCGAAGTCGATCTGCATGGAATGAACGACAAGGTCGATGCGGGCGGTCTTTTCCGTGAAACGATCTATGAGACTGCCGAGAACCATCCCGACTGGGCCGAGCAGATCCGCTGGTGGCATGATCACTGGATCGATATCGCGTCGCCGACCATCGACCACTCCATTGCGCTTTTGCGGGCGCTGCGGGCACGGGGTATCCCCGTCTTCGCCCTGACGAACTTCGGCATCCACAGCTTCGCCTATGCACAGATGCAGTATGATTTCCTGAACGAATTCGACCGCCCCTATGTTTCGGGTCACATGGGGGTCATCAAGCCGGACCAGCGCATCTACGAGATGGTCGAGGCGGATTGCGGCATCGCGCCCGGCCGTCTCCTGTTCACCGACGACCGGGCCGACAACATCGCCGCGGCGCAGGCGCGCGGCTGGCAGACCCACCGTTTCGAAGGGCCGGAGGGTTGGGCACGCCGGCTGGTCGAGGCTGGACTTCTTTCCGAAAGCGAGGCTGGACTATGACGGTTGAGATCATCGGACCCGAGGCGGAAGCGCATCTGAGCTGGGACGGACTCGTCGAGGCGTTCAAGGAAGGCCACCGGCTGCCCAGAGCGGAAATCGGCGATACGCTGCTTTACCGTGGAAAGGACACTCTTCTGAACCGCGCCGCCTGGATCGACGGGCTCGGGCTTCTGGTCAAGGCAGCGACGATCTTTCCGGGCAATGCCGCACTCTCCAAGCCGAGCGTCAATGGCTCGGTTACCGTCTATGGCGATCGCACGGGCGAGTTGGAGGCGGTGGTCGACTTCCACCTTGTCACCAAGTGGAAGACCGCCGGGGACAGCCTGCTCGCCGCCCGCCAGCTGGCACGGCCAGGCAGCCGCAACATCCTGATCGTCGGCGCCGGCACTGTGGCGCGCTCAATGGTCGGCGCCTATCGCAGCGCTTTCCCTGAGGCGCGCTTCACCTTCTGGAACCGCAGTCGGGCGGGTGCGGAAGCATCAGCGCAGGCAAGCGGTGCCGAAGTCGCGGACGACTTGGCGGTCGCGGTAGGCGCGGCTGACATCATCGCCACCGCCACGATGAGCCACGAGCCGATCATCCGCGGCGAATGGCTGTCGCCCGGCACGCATCTCGACCTGATCGGCGCCTATCGCCCCGACATGCGCGAAGTCGATGACGAGGCCCTGAGCCGCGCCCGGATCTTTGTCGATGCGCGAGCGACGACCATCGCCCATATCGGCGAGATTATGGATCCCATCGCGCGCGGCGTCATCTCGGAGTCAGACGTGATCGCCGACTACTACGATCTGGCGAAAGGAACCTTTACCCGCCGCTCGCCCGACGAGATCACGATCGCCAAGAATGGCGGCGGCGCGCATCTTGATCTGATGACGGCGGCCTACATCCTGAACGCCTGGCGCCGGCGCTGACAGTGATTGCCATGTCTGGTCGCTGCACTTGGGCTCATCAGGCTCAGTAAAGGAGGCAAATCGATGGGCAAGCACTCGAAGCAAACCGTCTGGCTCGCTGCAGGTCTGGCGGGGCTGGCTGGCCTGTCCGGCGGAGTCGCCCTCGGGCGGGCGAGCTACCCGCCGCTCGACGTTCTTCTGACCACCTCCGAAACCGTGATCGGGCAGCCGTTTGCCTATCCAACCGGCACGCCGAAGGTAACTGCGGCCATCGTCACGATGGTCCCCGGGCAAGAGACAGGATGGCATCGGCACAACGTCCCGCTGTTTGCCTGGATGCTGGAGGGGGAACTGACGGTCGATTACGGGCCAAAGGGGACCAAGGTATACCGAAAGGGCGATTCCCTCATCGAAGCCTATCAGTCACCCCATAACGGACGAAACACAGGCAACGACGACGTTCGCCTCATCGCGGTGTTCATGGGAGCGGATGGCATCGAGAATACAACCGGCGAGGCCAACTAGCGCCACCTGCCGTCTGGATTTTCCCGGGATTTATAGATTGGTCGGAGCGAGAGGATTCGAACCTCCGACCCCCTGCTCCCGAAGCAGGTGCGCTACCAGGCTGCGCTACGCTCCGACCGTGGGCGGGGGGTTAAACCGTCCGCAGGGCATTTGCAAGGGGGCTTCTGGCGCGATCAGTCGGCGATATCGCGCGTCGTCACGCGGGCAAGGATAAGGCTGATCCGCGGCATGATCCCGGTCTCGGGCCGTGACTTCGACTCCAGAACCGGTCGCTTGGTCTCGACCTTGCCCCCGCCTTCGCGCAACACGATGTAGATGCCGCTGGCAATGATGATCGCCGCTCCGATGCCGGTGTAGAGGTCGGGGCGCTCGGAGAAGAAGATCGCGCCGTAGATCGCCGCCCAGATGATCTGCGAGTACTGCATCGGCGCCACGACGACCGCCTGCGCCGCGCGGTAGGCGGCGATCACAAGAAGCGATGCAACGAAACTGAAGCTCGCAATGATCGCCAGCATGCCGACATGCTGTATCGGCATCGGGTGATAGACGAAGGGTAATGCAAGGCCGAGCACGACAAAGTTCGCCAGCATCGGGTAGAGGATCAGGACCGCACTTCGTTCGTCCTGGCCTATCTTGCGCACGATGACCGAGGCGACGGATGAGGAAACTGCGGCAGTAAGCGCCGCGAAATGCCCAAGTTGAAGCGACGACTGGCCGGGGCGCAACACGACCATCACACCGCAGAGCCCGACCATCACCGCAAGGCCGCGGCGGATTCCGACGCGCTCGCCCAGAAGTGGGATGGCGAGAACGGTGATCAACAGCGGCGCCGCAAAAAGTATGGCGTAGGTCTGGGCCAGCGGCAGGACCGAGAAGGCGTAGAAGGCCGAAAGCCCGGTGATGACGGTGCAGACGGTGCGGGCCAGCGACCACCAGGGATGCTTCGGTCGCAGATTCCCGTCCCGGCGGTCCCGGATCAGCATCAGCGTGACCAGCGGAAAGGCGAGAAGCGTGCTGAAGAAGATGATCTGCACGGGCGAGTACAGCCCGCCCAGGAACTTCACCACCACATCATGGGTGGAATAGATCGCAAAGGCGAGCAGCGCCATGAGCGCCCCGCGCAGGTTCGAATTCTGGATCGCCATCTGTGGAGTCCCGTCCGAACTCAAATGTCCGACGCCTGACTCGCTTTTCGCGCGGACTGGCGGCAGAGGCAAGATAGACGCGCGTAAAAAATTGCCCGCCGGACGCGAAGTGCCGGCGGGCGGAAGGGCGGGCGATCAGAGACTCGCGTCGAGGGCCGCAAGGATGGCGTCGCCCATGCCCTTGGTCGAAACCGGCGTGCCCGCGGCGGGGCCCATCAGGTCGGCGGTGCGCACACCGTCGGCCAGCACCTTTTCAACCGCCTTCTCGACCCGGGCAGCTTCGTCGCCCATGTCGAAGGAATACCGCAGCGCCATCGCAAAGCTCAGGATACAGGCAATCGGGTTCGCCTTGCCCTGCCCGGCAATGTCGGGGGCAGAGCCGTGCACGGGTTCATACAACGCCTTGGGCCGCCCATTCGCCATAGGGGCCCCGAGGCTGGCCGAGGGCAGCATGCCAAGCGAGCCGGTCAACATCGCCGCGCAGTCTGAAAGGATGTCGCCGAACAGATTATCGGTGACGATCACGTCGAACTGCTTGGGCCAGCGCACCAGCTGCATCGCGCCGTTGTCGGCGTACATGTGGCTCAGTTCGACATCCGGGTATTCGTTGTCGTGGACCCACTGGACCTCTTCGCGCCAGAGGATGCCCGACTCCATGACGTTGGCCTTCTCCATCGAGCAGACCTTGTTGTTGCGTCGGCGGGCCATCTCGAAGGCCGCGCGCGCGACCCGACGGATTTCGTTCGTGGTGTAGCGCTGCGTGTTGATGCCGAAACGGCCGCCCTCGTTGTCGGGGAAGATACCTCTCGGTTCGCCGAAATAGACGCCCGAGGTCAGTTCGCGCACGATGACGATGTCGAGACCGGCAACAACCTCCTTCTTGAGCGACGAGAAGTCGGCCAGCGCATCGAAGCACTGGGCGGGACGAAGGTTGGCGTATAGGTCCATCTCCTTGCGCAGACGCAGAAGGCCGCGCTCTGGCTTCAGGCTGAAGTCGAGCGTGTCGTATTTCGGCCCGCCGACGGCGCCGAGCAGGACAGCATCCACCTCCTGTGCCTTGGCCATGGTCTTGTCGGCCAGCGGAACGCCGTAAGCGTCGTAGGCGCAGCCGCCCACCAGATCCTCACTCACATCGAACTTCACACCACGCTTGTCACCATACCAGGCGATGATGCGCTTCACCTCGGCCATGACTTCGGGGCCGATGCCGTCGCCGGCGAGGATGAGAAGGCTCGGATTGGCCAAGATGAACTCCCTTCGGGGTATCGCTTGATGTTGCGCGAGGCCTAGCCAAACCCTGTCCAAGGGTCAAGGCGCGGCAGGACCCGGCAGATCCAGATCGACCCAAACCAGACGGTGGCGAGAGGCCGCAAAGATGGTCCCCGCCAAGGGGTCGCCCGGCTCCGGCCGGATCACCCCTGCCGCGCGGACGCCAAGCGATGCACTGGGCAGCAGATAGTCCAGCTGCAGCGGACCCGGTCCCCCCGTCGCCCGGAAATCGGCGGTCTCGGTTCCGGGCGGCAGGGGCGATTGCAACCGGGGATCGGCGAGCAAGGCGGCCAGCGCCGCCGGACGTCCCTCGCCCTTCGCCGGGTCCAGCTCGGCATCCCCGAGGATGACGAAGGGCTCCGGTGGAGAAGGCCAAGGCAGTTCGCCATCCAGAAGCCGCAGCCAGAAAGCCGTTTCGTCATGGTTGCGCCGGCCATTGCGATCCTCCGGTCCATCGAAGACCGGCGGCGTCGCGTTCCAGGCGAGGAGATGCAGCACGCGTTGGTCGGGCAGCGTCACGGCGATGTCCCAGTGCCCGGTGCTGGGCAGTCGCTGCACCGCCGCCACCTCGGCGCTCCAGCCGGGGGGAAGATCAGCCTGCGGCAGGTCCTTCCATGGCAAGGCCGAGAAGTCGCGCGAAGCCTCGTCATCGACCGGCAGGCGCGACAGCACCGCCATCCCGCCAGCGCCGGCGAAGTCGCCGTAACCCTGGGCATCGCGCGGCCCGCCCTTTCGCCCATCGCCGTCAAGGTCCAGTCCCGTCGCCAGACCGGAATTCGGACACCAGGCGAAGCGGTAGGGATAGACGGCCCCCGCGCGTCGCAGCTGTTCCGCAAGGGCTGACAGCGTGCGCAGCTCCGTGTCGTAGTCGATGCCCTGAAGCACCAGCACATCGGCATTGGCGCGGGCGATGACAGCGGTCACGGCGCCAACTTGCGGATCATCACCGGACAGGATCGACTGGTAGAGAAGCCCCGGCCCCTCGCGTGTCAGTTCCACGTCATAGGTTGCGATGCGCAAGGCATCGGCCGAAGCAGGCGAAGCCAGCAGGAAAGCGGCGATCAGGCCGGCACAGCCTGCCCTTGCGCAAGGCTGTTCTGGCGGCGCTTTTCGCGGATCATGTCGGCAATCCGGCCCATCGCGATACCGCGCATGAACAGGCTCGCCGGAAGAAAGGCCCATGCCGCCACCGTCCAGATCAAGGTCTGTGGCGAGGTGAACGTCACCGGCTCGAACCCGCTCGACCCGGCCTTCACCACCGCCGGGATCAGGAATGGCAGCAGAAACCCTAACGCAATGTTAATGCGCGCGTCGCGATCGAGGCGGTCGACTACGTCACCGCCCGCTGTCGGGTCGAAGGTCGGCAGGTTGACCCAGACGTTGAACGCGCCGGACCGCGAGGGCCAGTTGTAGAACTTGAGAAGCACCACGAAGATCGACAGCGACATCAGCGAGGTCAGGTAACTCAGGCCGGTCGCAATGCGGACAAAGCCGGTATCGCCATCGGGTGTGCCGTCGTTGATCATCAGCGTTGCAAGTCGCACCGGGCTGAAGGGGAAGTCCATCGCGGTGCCGATCAGGCCACCCACGGCGCGGACGAAGACGGTCAGCGTCGTCGGATGGGACTCGCCGCGCGCGATGATCGTCAGCAGGAAGATCGTCACGAACAGCATCAGGAAGCGCACGCGGTTGAAGGGCGGCGCGTCGCGGAACTCGATCAGGCCGGGATAGGCGGCATTGTACTCGATGAAGGTCAGGAAGCCGGCGAACAGCGCGACAAGCGCCACCATCTCCTTGCCGTCCGAGGCAGCGCCCGGCAGGAGGATGGACGGCGTGGCCACGAGGACCATCACCAAAATGGCACGAACGATCGCGCCGGTCAGCCGCGACACCACTGCTCTTCTGCCCTCATCACGGACGGCGCCGGTACTTTGCCGGGGCCTTATCCCAAAGATGCCCCCCAGTTTGTGGCGGGCTGCCATAATCTTGCCCAATTCTTGCCTTCTTTCCCCAGGTCCAGCAATGACTTGTTAATAAGGTCCGGGAAATGTGGCGCTTTCGCGGAGAATGTGTCGCGACTTTGCATCAAATGGGCGATCAAAAAAGGGCCGCCCACAGGGCGGCCCTACATCTTGCGGTTGAGGCGCGGGTCAGACCCAAGGCCGAACTGTGGCAGCGGTCTTTTCGTAGGCGTCGATCGACGCCGCCTTTTCCAGGGTGAGCCCGATATCGTCTAGTCCGTTCAGCAGGCAGTGCTTCCGGAAAGGATCGACGTCGAAATGGAAGCTCTGTCCGTCCGAGCTGGTGACGGTCTGCGCCTCGAGGTCGACCGTGATCCGGGCATTGGCCCCTTTCTTCGCGTCTTCCATCAGGACTGCGACCTGATCCTGCGGCAAGACGATCGGCAGGATGCCGTTCTTGAAGCAGTTGTTGAAGAAGATGTCGGCGAAGCTGGTCGAGATCACGCAGCGGATGCCGAAATCGAGCAGCGCCCAGGGGGCATGCTCGCGCGACGATCCGCAGCCGAAGTTGTCGCCCGCCACAAGGATTTCCGCCTTGCGGTAGGCTGGCTGGTTCAGGACGAAATCCGGGATCTCGGCCCCGTCCTGCGTGTAGCGCATCTCGTCGAACAGGTTCTTGCCAAGCCCCGAGCGCTGAATGGTCTTCAGGAACTGCTTGGGGATGATCATGTCGGTGTCGATATTGACCAGCGGCATGGGCGCCGCGATGCCGGTCAGGGTGGTGAATTTGTCCATCACACGGTCTCCGCCATGAATTCGCGCACATCGGTCAGGTGGCCGGTCACCGCCGCCGCCGCCGCCATCGCGGGCGACAACAGGTGCGTGCGGCCGCCACGGCCCTGACGCCCTTCGAAGTTGCGGTTCGAGGTGGCGGCACAGCGCTCGCCGGGGCTCAGCTGATCGGGGTTCATGGCCAGGCACATCGAGCAGCCCGCCAGTCGCCATTCAAAGCCCGCGTCGATGAAGATCTGCGCCAGACCTTCCTCTTCCGCCTGCGCCCGGACAAGGCCCGAGCCCGGCACGACCATCGCGCGCATGCCGTCCTTGATTTTCTTGCCCTTCAGGATCGCTGCGGCTGCCCGCAGGTCCTCGATCCGGCCGTTGGTGCAGGAGCCGATGAAGACCGTGTCGATCTTGATGTCGGTCAGCTTCTGGCCCGGCTTCAGGCCCATGTAGTCGAGCGACCGGCGCGCAGCCTCGACCTTGCCGCCGGTGAAGCTTTCCGGGTCGGGCACGACACCGGTGATCGGCAGGACGTCCTCGGGGCTGGTCCCCCAGGTCACGACCGGCGCGATATCCTCGCCTCGGATCGTCACCACCTTGTCGAAATGCGCGCCCTCGTCCGAGTAGAGCGTCTTCCACCAGGCGAGTGCCGCTTCCCACTTCGCGCCCTTCGGCGCATGCGGACGGCCCATCACATAGGCGAAGGTCTTCTCGTCGGGGGCGATGAGGCCGGCGCGCGCACCGCCTTCGATCGCCATGTTGCAGACGGTCATGCGGCCTTCCATCGACAGCTCGCGGATCGCCTGACCGCAATATTCGATGACATAGCCGGTGCCGCCCGCCGTGCCGGTTTCCCCGATCACGGACAGCGTGATGTCCTTGGCCGTGACGCCGGGGCGGAGCGACCCGGTGATCTCGACCTTCATGTTCTTCGATTTCTTCTGGATCAGCGTCTGAGTGGCCAGCACGTGCTCGACCTCGGACGTGCCGATGCCATGCGCGAGCGCGCCGAATGCGCCGTGTGTCGCGGTGTGCGAGTCGCCGCAGACCACTGTCATGCCCGGCAGCGTCCAGCCCTGTTCCGGACCGACGATGTGGACGATGCCCTGACGGATGTCAGACACAGGGTAGTAGTTGATGCCGAAATCCTTGGCGTTCTTGTCGAGCGCCTCGACCTGGATGCGGCTTTCCTCGTTGTCGATGTGCTTGTCACGGCCGGGGGTCGTCGGCACGTTGTGGTCAGGTACCGCGATGGTCTTTTCCGGCGCACGCACCTTTCGGCCGGTCATCCGCAGCCCTTCAAAGGCCTGCGGGCTGGTCACTTCGTGCACCAGATGGCGGTCGATATAGAGCAGGCAGGTGCCGTCCTCGGCTTCGTGGACGACATGCGCGTCCCAGATCTTGTCGTACAGCGTTTTCGGAGACATCGGTCTTCCTCTGAGAATTCGGGCGTTTGGCTGGAATTAGGGCGCGGTCATACCGTCGCCGCGTCGCGGCCGACCGTCAGAGTCGGGCGAGGATCGAAACGGTCGCGCCGTAGAACCGCCAGGGCAGCCGGGCGCGGTCATCCATGTCGAAAAAGCGGATCATGGCGGCTAGATAGGCCCGAATCTGTCCCGAAGCAAGCGCGCCGCGGAGCGATCGGTGGACAGTGCCCGTAAATCGCTATATGGCCTGCCCCCTTGCTTTTGCCCCCCCGCGCGTTGAGATTCGGGATGGGCGATGCTATCTATGATCCATGCCCTGCGCCGGGGCCTTTGCGGCGCGCAACCCGGGAGGACGATGTCCTGTCTCATTCTGACCCATCGGCCGGGGTTTCGGCCGAACCGCGGGCGGGCGTCATGACCGCCCCGATCCAGGCCAAGACCGCTGATCCGTCCAGCGAAACGCTGTTGGCCGCAATCCTTGCCTCGCTGGATGACGACAAGGCCGAAGAGGTCGTGACGATTGATCTGCGCGGCCGCTCCGACATGGCCGATTACATGGTCATCTGCTCGGGTCGGTCCTCGCGCCAGGTCGCCGCGATCTCGGAAAAGCTGGTCGATCGCCTCAAGCAGGATCACGGACGCCCGTCCAAGATCGAGGGCAAGGAAACCGGCGACTGGGTGCTGATCGACACGGGCGACGTGATCGTCCATGTCTTCCGCCCGGAAGTGCGCGAGTTCTACCAGCTCGAGAAGATGTGGATGCCCGCCAGCAGCCGGGCGCCAAAGAGCGTCTGATGCGGCTTGTCGTCTGCACCGTAGGCCGGCTGCGCGCCGGACCGGAGCGCATGCTTGTCGATGACTACGTGACCCGGTTCAACCGGACCGCCCGACCGCTTGGCCTCGGACCGCTTACTGAACATGAGGTCGAGGACCGTAAGGGCGGCGGCATGGCAGCGGAGGCCGAACTGTTGTCGCGGGCGCTTCCCGCCAATGCGGTGATCGTCGCCCTGGATGAACGCGGCCAGACACTGACCTCACCCGAATTCGCCCAACGCCTCACCGCCTTCCGCGACGAAGGTCGGCAGGATTTGGCCTTCCTTATCGGCGGCGCAGACGGGATCGCTCCCGCCCTGCGCGACAGGGCAGATCTCATGATCTCGTTCGGGCGGATGGTCTGGCCGCACATGCTGGTGCGGGTAATGCTGTCCGAGCAGATCTACCGCGCCGCGACGATCCTGTCGGGCAGCCCCTATCACCGTGCCTGAGGCCGTTGCCGAGGATCGCAACCGCGCGTAGAACCGTTGCGACCCCTGCGAAAGGCCCTCCCCATGCCCGCACCGAAACCCGTTGTCCTGTGCATCCTCGATGGCTGGGGGCTCCGAGAAGACAAGACGGCGAACGCTCCCGCCCTTGCGGACGTGCCGAATTTCAACCGCCTCTGGGCGACCTGTCCTCACGCGACGCTGGTCACCCACGGCCCGGATGTCGGTCTGCCCTCGGGCCAGATGGGAAACTCGGAGGTCGGCCACACCAATATTGGCGCAGGCCGGATCGTGGCGATGGACCTTGGAGCGATTGACCTTGCGATCGAGCAGGGCACCTTCTTCCGCAACCCTGCGCTCCTGGATTTTATCGCCCGGCTCAAGGCAAGTGGCGGTACGGCACATGTGCTGGGTGTTGTCTCGGATGGCGGGGTGCACGGCCATATCCTGCACCTCCTCGCGGCACTTCGGGCGCTGACAGGCGCGGGCATTCCTGTTGTCGTCCATGCGATCGCCGACGGACGCGATGTGCCGCCCTCTTCCGCTGCGGGCTACATGGCACAGCTGATTGACGGCCTGCCGGATGGCGCCCGGATCGGCACGGTCACGGGTCGCTACTGGGCGATGGACCGCGACAACCGGTGGGAGCGGGTCGAGCGCGCCTATGATGCCGTTGTCCGCGCCAAGGGCGAGACGGCGCCTGATGCCCCGACCGCCATCGCCCAGTCATATGCCAAGGACGTGACGGACGAATTCATCGCCCCTACCGTGCTGTCGGGCTATTCGGGCGCCAGGGATGGGGATGGCATATTCTGTCTGAACTTTCGCGCCGACCGCGCGAGGGAAATCCTCGCCTCCCTCGGCGGGCCGGGCTTCAGCGGCTTCGATGTGGCGGGGCGGCCAAACTGGGCGGTCATGCTCGGGATGGTAGACTACTCGATCGAACACAACGCCTATATGACCACCGCATATCCAAAGCAGGACATCCGAAACACCATCGGCGAATGGGTCGCATCGCATGGCAAGACCCAGTTCCGGTTGGCCGAGACCGAGAAATACCCGCATGTCACCTTCTTCCTGAATGGGGGAAAAGAAGCGCCTTGGATCGGCGAGGACCGTTTCATGCCGAAATCGCCGAAGGTCGCGACCTATGACCTGCAGCCCGAGATGTCTGCGCCGGAAGTGGCCGACCATTTCGTCGCCGCAATCGAGAAGGGCTATGACCTGATCGTGGTCAACTTCGCCAACCCGGACATGGTTGGCCATACAGGCAGCCTGCCTGCCGCGATCAAGGCCTGCGAAGCCGTCGATCACGGTCTTGGCCGGGCGCTGAAGGCGCTGGAAAAGGCCGGGGGGGCGATGATCGTAACGGCCGACCACGGCAACTGCGAGACGATGGTCGATCCGGTAACGGGCCAACCTCACACCTCCCATACCACCAATCCGGTCCCGGTGATCCTGGTCGGCGGTCCGCCCGGCGTTTCGCTGCGCAAGGGCCGGCTGGCGGATCTTGCCCCGACACTCCTCGAGCTTATGGGCCTGCCCAAGCCAACCGAGATGACCGGCGAGAGCCTCATCACCAGATGATCCGCATCGCCGCCTTTGCCTTAGCGCTTCTACTGCCCGGCCTCGCGGCGGCGCATACGGATGCCGCCGCACAGGCGAAACAGGCGGCAGCGGACCTCCAGGCGGCGATCGGCGCAATGGACAACGCGACTGGCGGCAAGGATCGGGTCGCGGCGCTCTCGCGCACGATCCGTGCCTACGAGGAAGGGCTTGATGCCCTGCGCGAAGGGCTGCGCCAGGTGACGATCCGCACCTCGGCGCTCGAGATGCAGTTCGAGGCAAAGCGCGACAGCGTTGCGCAGCTTGTTGGGGTTCTCGCCAGCATGCCCACCGATCCGGGACCGCTGCTTTTGCTTCATCCGGACGGCCCCCTTGGCATGGCCCGGTCGGGAATGATGCTGACCGAGGTTACACCCGCACTTCAGGCCGAAGCCGACCGGTTGCGCGCTGAGCTTCAGGAACTGCGCGACCTTCAGGCGGTTCAGGCATCGGCGGCAGAGACCTTGTCCGACGGTCTGCGCGCGGCGCAGGAGGCACGGACTGCGTTGAGCCAGGCGATCTCGAACCGGACCGACCTGCCCAAGCGGTTCATCGATGACCCCGAGGCCCTGCGTCTGCTGCTGGAGAACGCGGATACGCTCGATGCCTTAGCGGCGGGGATGGCTCTGGATGACCCTGACGCTGGAGTGGCCTTCGACACGATGAGGGGCGCCCTGCCCTTGCCTGTGACCGGCACGATCGTCCGCCGCCCTGGCGAAGCCGACGCACGCGGCGTCCGCCGCCCAGGCCTCTTGATCGCGACTCGCCCCCGCGCGCTGGTCACAGCCCCCTGGCCCGCTACAATCCGCTATCGTGGCCCGCTCCTCGACTACGGGAATGTGATGATACTTGAACCCGGCAACGGCTATCTGCTGATACTCGCAGGGCTGGAGACGGTCTATGGTGACGTCGGCGATGTCGTCCCCGAGGGCGAAGCCCTCGGCCTGATGGGCGGCCCGGAGGCGACGGCGGGGGAGTTTCTGGTTTCGAATGCAGAAGGCGGTGGCGCCGGCGGATCAGAGACGCTTTACTTGGAACTGAGAAAAGGCGCGGATCCGGTCGACCCGACCGAGTGGTTCGCAGGAACAACGGAATAGACGGATAGGACGAGACCCGATGAGGAAATTCGTAATGGCCGCCCTTGGCGGTACGGTGGCCGGCATTGTTGTGACGACCCAGTTGGCCGGACCGCTGATCGCGCAGGAAACCGACAAGTCGGCCTCGGTCTATGAACAGCTCGACCTGTTTGGCGACATCTTCGAACGGATTCGTGCCCAGTACGTCGAACAACCGGATTCGCAGAAACTTATCGAAGCGGCCATCAATGGCATGCTCACCTCGCTAGACCCGCATTCAAGCTATATGCCGCCCGACCAGTTCAGCGACATGCAGGTTCAGACGCATGGCGAATTCGGCGGCCTCGGCATCGAGGTGACCGAGGAGAACGGTTTCATCAAGGTCGTCTCGCCGATGGATGGGACTCCGGCCGCCGAGGCTGGCATCCAGTCGGGCGATTTCATCACGAAGGTCGATGGCGAAAGCCTGTCGGGCATTCTGCTGGATGAAGCCGTTGACAAGATGCGCGGTCCGGTCGGCTCGCAGATCACCCTGACCATCGTGCGCGAAGGTGTCGCCGATCCGTTCGATGTGACCTTGACCCGCGACACCATCAAACTGACCGCCGTGAAGGCGCGCGTCGTCGGTGACGCAGTCGTGCTGCGCGTGACCACCTTCAACGACCAGACCTACCCCAACCTCGAAGAGGGCTTGAAGAAGTCGATCGAGGAACTCGGCGGAATCGACAAGGTCAGCGGCGTCGTGCTTGATCTTCGCAACAATCCGGGGGGCCTGCTGACGCAGGCCATCAAGGTTTCGGATGCCTTCCTTGACCAGGGCGAAATCGTCTCGACCCGCGGCCGCAACCCACAGGATGCCGAACGCTTCAACGCGACACCCGGCGATCTGATCGAGGGCAAGCCGATCGTGGTTCTCATCAACGGCGGCTCGGCCTCGGCTTCGGAAATCGTGGCAGGTGCGCTCAAGGACCAGCACCGTGCCGTCGTCGTCGGGACCAAGAGCTTCGGCAAGGGTTCGGTACAGACACTCGTGCCGCTGCGGGGCGAAGGCGCGATGCGCCTGACCACCGCGCGCTATTACACGCCCTCGGGCCGCTCGATCCAGGCGCTTGGCGTGTCGCCCGACATCGTCGTGAAGCAGCCGCTCAAGCCGGCAGACGCTGATGCGGCAGCCAAGCCCGAGGAAGAACAGGACATCCGGTCGGAAGCCGATCTGCGCGGCGTCCTGTCGAACGACTCGATGACCGAGGAAGAGAAGAAGACCTACCAGGAAGAGCAGAAGCGCGCCGAAGAGGCCGCAAAGCTGCGCGACGAGGACTACCAGCTCGCCTATGCGGTCGACATCCTGAAGGGACTTGAGGTTATCGTGCCGGCGCCGGCGGCCACCACCGAAGCTGCAAAACAGTAATAATCTGGGGGCGGATCGGACCGCCCCCTTTTCCATCTCCGGCTGACGAATGATCGATCCCGCCACCCTTCCTTACCGGCCCTGCGTCGGCGTCGTTCTGGTGAACCAGGCGGGTCTGGTCTTTGCCGGCCAGCGGCTCGACAGCCCCTCGGCCGCCTGGCAGATGCCGCAGGGCGGGATCGACGCGGATGAAAAGCCCCGCAAGGCCGCACTCCGTGAGCTTTGGGAAGAAACCGGGGTTACCGAAGACCTGGTGGAATTCGTGGCCAAGACCCATCACTGGGTGACCTATGACCTGCCGCCGGAATTGTTGGGCAAGGTCTGGGGCGGCAAGTATCGCGGCCAGCGGCAAAAGTGGTTCCTGTTCCGCTATGTAGGCACGGACGACCAGATCCGCATTGCGACAGACCATCCCGAGTTTTCGGCTTGGCGGTGGATCGACGTGGACGAGCTGGTCGAGGGAATCGTACCTTTCAAGCGCTCGGTCTACGAAGAGGTGGTGAAGGCCTTCCGCGCCTATCTCGCCTGATCCAGCCCAAATGCCGATCTCGGAAATGAAAGATGGCTCCTGCGGGACCGCAGGAGCCATCCGTTTCAGCGAGTCACCCGGCGACGCGGTCTGGGTGGGGGCTAAACATTCCGCGCCGCCGGGCTTCGTCTCACTCGCTACATGATCTTTATCACCCCGCTTTGCGGCGGCCGTTCGAAGCTGCAGGGGATTTTCAGGGGTCATTCCAAGGCGCAAATCAGGCGGCTTGATTTGAATTATGGCGGACGTCATCATCGTGTCATGACGGTCCAGCCACCGACCCCCTTTCCGCTCGCGGCCAGACTGGCTGACGATGTGAGTTTCGACCGAAAGGAACTCGGCACCATCCTGTCGCTATACGGGCAGATGGTCGCTGCAGGTGAATGGCGGGACTATGGGATCTCCTGCCTGCGAGAGGTCGCTGTCTTCTCGGTCTTCCGCCGGACCGCCGAGTATCCGCTTTACCGCATCGAGAAGCGCCCCCGCCTGCGCAACCGGCAGGGGCTTTACGCGGTCATCGGAATGGACGGGCAGGTGCTGCGCCGGGGCCATGACCTGGCGCAGGTGCTCCGGGTCCTCGAGCGCAAGCTGATCCGCCCGATCGACTGAACTCAGGGCCGGCGGCGGGCGATGACTGGTTTGCCGGTCCCGGCGATCCGGTCAATGGCGGCATGTATCGGTTCTTCGATCACCGACATGACATGACCTGTTGCATGAATGATGGTGTCGGGAGATGCGACCATCGCCACATGCCCGCGCCAGAACAGGAGGTCGCCCGCAGCCAGCGTTTCGCCATCACCGATCGGCTGGCCGGTGCTTTCCTGCAGGTCGCTGTCACCGGGACAAGCCTTGCCGCAGGCAAGCAGCGCTCCCTGCACCAAGCCCGAGCAATCGATCCCGGCCCGGCTGTTGCCGCCCCACAGATAGGGCGTGCCAAGGAAAAGCTTCGCGACTCCGACTGGGTCGGCCATAGGCTGATCCACCGGCCTCAGATGAAGCCGGGGAATGAACCCCTCGGGCGTCTGGGCGAAGGCGCCGCTCTCACCGATCACAGTGACCCGGGCGCCAAAGGGCAGCGCAAATCGCTCGCGCGCCTGCACCCTCGGCTCGGGATAGAGATGGCTGGAAGGGGCGCTGACCGCATGGCTGGCCGCTCGCGACGCGGCAAGGGCATCCTCCGGCAGCCATCCGCAGTAGCCGTCCTTGGCCATCTGCACGAAGGCCCAGCCTTCCCGCCGCTCGACCACCGTCAGCGCATCGCCGAACAGAACCTGTCGTTCGCGGTTTCCCGCCATGGTGGCGCATAGGTCGACCAGCGCGGCAGCCACGCGCGCGGCCTCGCCAGCCACGAAGATGCGATCCGACACCACCCCGCGCAGGCTCTCGAGGGCAACGCGATCGGTTGCTGGCGTCAGCCGCGTGTCCATCACAGCCCCAGTGCCTCGGGCAGCGCGTGAAGCACCGCCCGCGCCCCCTGACCAACGCCGCCCTTGGGGCGACCCGGCGCATCGGCCGGCTGATGCGCGTAGAGGTCGAAATGCAGATACCGCGGCGTCTCGACGAAGCGGCGCAGGAAGAGTGCCGCAGTAACGGACCCGGCAAAGCTACCGGGCGGACAATTGTCGAGATCGGCGATTCCCGGTTCAATCAGCGGTTCGTAAGGCGTCCAGAAGGGTAGGCGCCAGACCGGATCGCGCACAGCGCTTCCTGCCCGCTGAAGACTCGCCGCCAGCGCCTCGTCATCGGTATAGAAGGGCGCGAGATCAGGCCCGACCGCAACACGCGCCGATCCGGTCAGCGTCGCCATCGAGATGAGAAGGTCGGTGTCTTCCTCGGAGGCAAGCGCCAAAGCATCCGCCAGGATCAGCCGGCCCTCGGCATCGGTGTCATTGACTTCTACTGTCAGGCCTTTGCGCGAGGTCAGGATATCGCGCGGACGCAGCGCGCGACCCGAAATCGCGTTCTCGACCGCCGGAACAATCACCCGAAGCCGGACAGGCAGGCCTATAGTCATGATCATCTGGGCAAGACCCAGGACGGTCGCCGCACCGCCCATGTCCTTTTTCATCAGATGCATTCCCGAGGTCGGCTTGATGTTAAGCCCCCCCGTGTCGAAGCACACACCTTTGCCGACCAGCGTCAGACGTGGCCCTTCCGCGCCCCATCGCATGTCGAGCAGCCGCGGCGCCCGATCGGACGCGCGACCGACCGCATGGATCATCGGGAAACTCGCCCTGAGAAGATCCTCACCCACGATGGCGTGAACTTCTGCCCCATGCCGATCAGCAAGAGAACGGAACGCCGCCTCAAGCTCCTGCGGCCCCATATCGGCGGCGGGCGTATTCACCAGA
Organism: Alitabrizicola rongguiensis; assembly: GCF_021491355.1. Taxonomy (GTDB): domain Bacteria; phylum Pseudomonadota; class Alphaproteobacteria; order Rhodobacterales; family Rhodobacteraceae; genus Aliitabrizicola; species Aliitabrizicola rongguiensis. The sequence continues at coordinate 520,639 of NZ_JAKENF010000001.1, forward strand.
TCACGCGTCAGGAACTCGCCGGCCGCGATCATTTCAAGCCGGGCTGCGTCTGCCCCCTCGGGCGCCTTGAGCAGGGCACGGTTCGCAGGGACGGGATGGTAGCGATCGAACCGGTACTGGGCGAACAGGGCCGCGAGCGCGGCCTCGTCCCGTTCCTCCGCATCCAGATTGGCCACCAGGTGCCAGGCCCCTTCCGGCAGCGCGGCAAAGGCCCGCGCCAGATGGAACCGCCCGCGGGCGCGGGCCAATGCCGAGCCGTAACCGAAGACCGCGCCGACGACCGAGCCGTCCGCTCCCGGAAGGAGCTGCACCTCGCCAAGCGCCGCGCTGAAGCCAGTTTCCTTCAGCCAGACAGCAACCTCGGGCGCCTGACCGGCCAGCCAGTCAGGCAGGCTGTCCTGCGGAACGACGTGAAGCGGGCGCGAGGGCTCATGGGCGGCAGCGAAGCGAGGAGGCATTACAGGGCTCGAACTGGGGCAGGTCAGCGCCAGCCTAGCGCCTCGCCCACCAGCCGCAAGGGCGCTACAGCGTCTGGCCGCGCATATCCTTGTCGGTCGCCAGGGAACGTTCCGCCACACGCAGAAGCCGGGTCCAGACAGCGGCAAAGGCCGTAGGGTCGCCGGCAGAGGCACAGGACCGCAGGTCGGTGCAGGTGGCGCCAAGACTCATCATTCCCAGATGCTCGGACATTCGCTGCAACCGGCGCAATTGGCGGTCCATGTCGGAGAAGTCATGATGGCGGACCAGTTCGGCCAGTGTGGCAAGGGTCAACGCCACTTCGCCCAAGGCGCGGCTCACCACCTGCTCGGCCCCGTTCGGGCCGAGGTTCCGGTAGATCGCCGCAATCGGCGCGGCGTCCAGACGCACGCGCTCAACCGGTCGCAGGACCGTGACATTGCCCGACATTTCAGTATCACCCTTCTCTGCGCCCCCACGCATACCCGGGATCATCCTGGGTGCCCCCGCCTGAAGAAAAGGTTGCCGGCCGAGACAGAAACCGCTCGAAATTTCTGCAATTGCAGCCTACCAAGGCCAACAGACCGGAAGGATGCACGCCATGGACATTGCCAAACCGCTGCCCACCTATCTGATCCAGCGCTTCCACGGTTGGCGCGCAACCACCTATCAGGAAAACAAGGCATGGTATCGTCGGCTGGCGGAAGCGGGTCAGATGCCGCGGGCGATGGTTATCTCCTGCTGTGACAGCCGGGTCCATGTCACGTCGATCTTCGGCGCCGACGAAGGCGAGTTCTTCATCCATCGCAACGTCGCGAACCTTGTTCCGCTCTTCAATCCCGACGGTCAGAACCACGGCACCTCAGCTGCCGTGGAATACGCTGTTACGGCGCTCAAGGTCGCTCATCTGGTCGTGCTGGGCCATTCCAACTGTGGCGGCGTCAAGGGATGCCATGACATGTGCGCAGGCCTTGCGCCGCAGCTGGAAGAGAAATCAAGCTTTGTCGGGCGCTGGATGGATATCCTGCGACCCGGCTACCTGCGGACCGAAGGGATCGAGCCGGTCGCCAGCCGGATCACCGCACTTGAAAAGCAGGCGGTGCTCATCAGCCTTGAGAACCTCATGACCTTCCCCTTCGTCCGCGAGGCGGTCGAGGATGAACGCCTGACACTGCACGGCCTTTGGACCAACACCGGCGAAGGCGGCCTCGAACAGTACGATCCAGCGCTTGGCGGGTTCGTCTCCGTCTGAACCGCGACTTAGCCCGCAGGTTCATCCTGAGTGTTCGCCTTCCTGCCCCATTTATCGTCGAATACGAGATCTTCGAGGTTCAGCCGCTGCCGCCAGCCGCGGACCTGCAACTCGGGTTCGGAGTGCAGTTCCGCGACCCGGCCGAGGCAAAGATAGGCCACTGGGACAACCCCTTCAGGCAGTCCGAGAATTCCGCGGATGTCCGCCTCGTGGAAGATGCTGACCCAGCCGACGCCAATCCCTTCCGCCCGGGCTGCGAGCCAAAGATTCTGCACGGCGCAGACCGAGGAATAGAGGTCCATGTCGCGGTTATGCGTCCGACCCAACACCACCTCGCCGCCGCGTGACCGGTCGCAGGTGATGCACAGATTGATAGGGGCCTCCACGATGCCCTCGAGCTTGAGGGCCGAATAGAGCGCCCTGCGCTCGTCGGGAAACATCGCGGCAGCTTCGTCATTGGCGCGAGCGAATGCGGCGCGGACCCCTGCCTTGACCCGGGCGCTGCGGATAACGATGAAGTTCCAGGGCTGCATGAAGCCTACCGAGGGCGCATGGTGCGCGGCGAGCAGCAGGCGGGCCAGAACTTCTTCGGCGATCGGATCAGGCAGGAACTGGCTGCGCACGTCGCGGCGGGTATGGATGGCGCGGTAGACCGCGGCGCGTTCGACGTCAGAGAACGCCCCGGCCGGGGCAAGCGTTTCGGGTTGCGGCATGACATATCCCCTGTCCGGCAACATGCGGCGCGCCCACCGTCCGCGCGGGCGCCCCTGTTGTCGTCTGGCCGGTCTTCTGACTTGGCTTCACAGGAGACAGCGCCTTCCCGGCCGACGGCCAGTGGCATCCGCTGCCCCTCCCCCTTACAGCGTTGGGCACGTCGCGGGGTTTCACCGCGTTCCCGATTATCCCCAGACAAATCGCCGAGGCACCAGACCGGAAAGCGGTAGATCGAGCGAACCTGAATGGCAAGACCAGAGGCGGATGAAACCTGAAATGCAAAGCGCCCGGTCCATGCGGACCGAGCGCAGCAATTCGCTTGACCGTCCCCCGCCCGATTCTGGCGGATCGGGCGTTCCGCACTGACGATCTTCCACTTGAAGATCGTCCGGGCGTGCCTCACCCCTTCTTCAGCACCCGGTTGCCAAGCACTTCGGCGATCTGCACCGCATTCAGCGCCGCACCCTTGCGCAGGTTGTCCGACACGCACCACAGCGAGATGCCGTTGTCGATCGTGGAGTCCTGCCGGATACGGCTGACATAGGTGGCATAGTCGCCCACGCATTCTATCGGGGTGATGTAGCCGCCCGGCTCGCGCTTGTCGACGACCAGCACACCCGGCGCCTCGCGCAGGATGTCGCGGGCCTCGTGTTCGTCGAGGAACTCCTCGAACTCGATGTTGATCGATTCCGAATGGCCGACGAAGACCGGCACGCGCACGCAAGTCGCAGTGACCTTGATCGAGGGATCGAGGATCTTCTTGGTCTCGGCGACCATCTTCCACTCTTCCTTGGTCGAGCCATCGTCGAGGAAGACGTCGATATGCGGGATCACGTTGAAGGCGATCTGCTTGGTGAACTTTTTCGGCGCCACTTCCTGACCGGGCACGTAAAGGCCCTTGGTCTGGTCCCACAGCTCGTCGATGCCGGCTTTCCCGGCACCCGAGACCGACTGGTAGGTCGAGACGACGACGCGCTTGATCTTGGCGCGGTCATGCAGCGGCTTCAGCGCCACGACCATCTGCGCGGTCGAGCAGTTGGGGTTGGCGATGATGTTCTTGTTCTTGTAGCCCATGATCGCGTCGGCGTTCACCTCCGGAACGATCAGCGGCACGGCCGGGTCGTAGCGATAGAGCGAGGAGTTGTCGATCACGACGCAGCCCGCCGCGGCGGCCTTGGGCGCATAGATCTTCGTCGCCTCGGAGCCGACCGCGAACAGCGCAATGTCCCAGCCGGTGAAGTCGAACGTATCCAGATCCTTGGTCTTGAGGGTCTTGTCGCCAAAGCTGACTTCGGTGCCGAGCGATTTGCGCGACGCCAGCGCCGCGATCTCGTCCACCGGGAACTCGCGCTCGGCGAGGATGTTCAGCATTTCGCGGCCCACATTGCCCGTGGCGCCCGCGACGACGACCTTGTAGCCCATCAGGGGTCTCCTTCACGTCAAACGTGGCCCCCTTAGAGCATATGGACCTTGGGGAAAAGGGTGATTCAGCGGGCCTTCCTGCGGCCCAACGCAAAGGCAGCCAGTCCGGCGAGCAAGGTCAGTCCGAAGAAAAGGAACACCAGGGCAAAGCGGTCAGGGGCGGGGGATCCGCTGCTTGCCTCATAAATCTGACCCGTGGCGGCTTGGGCGATGCCGGTCGCACCGATCCCGAAAAAGTTCAGGAGCGTCACGCCCCTTCCGAGCATGGCCTTCGGCAGGTCCCCCTTCCCGTAGGCCATGACCAGAGGGAATGACGTGCCGAACAATCCGACGACACCCAAAAGGGCGATCGCGGGAACTGGCCCAGTATCTGGCCACACCCAAAGCGCGAGGATTCCGGCGGCACACAGCAGGTTGCCCCACAGGATGATCGCGCGGCGTTGTGGCTTGTAACGGTCAAGCAGCCCATAGACGAAATTGCCGATCCCCATGGTTACGGCCATGACCAGGGTCAGCTGACCGATGCGGTCATCTCCATAGCCGAAAACGTCGCGAGCATAGGGTCCGACCCAGAGGTCTCGCAATGCGGCGGCGGGATAGTAGCAGACCGCCATCATGGCAAAGAGCGGCCAAAGCCTTCGGTCGCGCAGCAGGTCCAGCAGCGATCCGCTGTGGCCGCCTTCGACCCGAGGCAGGTCGCGCATCAGGGCGGCGGTTGCGATGGAAATGGCAAGGCTCAGCGCGGCCAGTCCCCAGACCGACATGCGCCAGCCGAACGCCTCGACCGCCCAGGCAAACGGAAGCGCCGAGGCGACGTTTCCAAGCGACCCCAAACCGGCCACGATCCCGGCGAAGGTGCCAAAGACCGCTGTCGGATAGTTGCGGGCATAGACGAAATAGGCGGTCATCAGCGCGGGCGCGCAGCCGATGCCGATCAGAGCCATTCCCGCCATGATGGCGCCAGGGCCGTTTGCGCTGGCAAACAGGGCCGCTCCCGCCGCCACGAAGAAGAGGAGGGTCCCTACCGTAAGGCGCGGACCGACACGGTCGAGCGCCTCACCCACGGGAAGTTGCATCAGGGCAAAGGCCACGAACCACAAATTCGAAGCGAGGGCCAACTGCTCGGCCGTCATGTGGAGATCGGCCACCAGCGACGGTGTCAGCACGGCAAGAAAGGCACGATAAAACTGGCTCAGCACATAGGCCAGGACGAGGCAGATCAGTCCGACGCGCATCGCATTTCCGCTACGGCAGGCTAGGCTCACGACCTTTGACCGACTGACGGGAATTGGCAAGGGCAGTCTAGTCAGTCCGGTCCTTTGCCAGAAGATAGACGGCCAGCCCCGCCAGAAGGCTGAGGGCGAAGAACAGGAAAAGCACCTCATACGGGGCTGATGGCGGATCGGCCGGAACTGCGGCGTACAGGCGACCGGTGATGATCTGCGCCAACCCGGCCGCCCCGATCCCGAAGAAGTTAAGCAGCGTCACCCCGCGACCGACCAGATGGTGCGGAAGAAAGGCTCGGCCATGCGCGATGACCATCGGGAAGGATGCCCCGAAGAACCCGACCCCGGCCAGAAGAGCCGCCGTGCGCCAGCCGCCAAGCGCCGGCCAGTGCCAGAGCGCCAAGAGGCACAGGGCACAAAGAAGGTTTCCGCCCAGCACCAGCCCCTTGCGCGTGCCCAGCAACCGGTCGAGTGGCCCATAGGCAAAGTTGCCAGCCACCATGGCCAGGCCCATCACCAGGGTCAGTGTGCCGATTGCCTCGGGCCCTGCGCCGAATACATCGCGCGCATAGGGCCCGATCCAAAGCCCGCGCAGACCAGCAGCGGGATAGTAGCAGACCACCATCATGACGAAGACCGGCCAGAGCACGGGCATCCGCAGCAGGTGCAGGACCGACCCCTTGCTGTGCCCCACGACGCGCTCTGGATCGCGAACGAAGAGCGCGATGGCCAGGGCGACAGCAATCGTCACCGCGGCAAGTGCGGCCACACTGCCGCGCCAACCGAACTGCTCGACGGACCAGGCCAGAGGCAAGGCAGAGGCGATATTGCCAAGCGACCCGACGCCGATCACCGCGCCTGCGAGGGTCCCGAAGACTGCCGGCGGGAAGCTGCGCGCAAAGATGTAGTAGGCGGCCATCAGGACCGGAGAGCAGCCGATGCCGATCAGCACCATCGCCACCTTGATTGCCAAGGCGCCCTTCGCAGCGGCGAACAGCCCGGCTCCCACGGCACCGACCGACAGCAGCACGGCCGACGTCAGTCGCGGCCCGATCCGATCCAGCGCCTCTCCAACCGGAATCTGCATGAGCGCGAAGGCAAGGAACCACAGGCCAGACGCAGAGGCGAGCTGTTCCGCCGTCACTTCCAGATCTGCGATCAAGACCGGGGACAGCACCGCGAGGAAGGCGCGATAGAACTGGCTAAGCACATAGGCCAAGACAAGGCAGGCGATCCCGGCACGCATGGTCAGGCAGGCTGTGCCATCATCGGGCGTTCCCGGATCGGCAGGTGGACCAGCGCCGAGAAGGCACCGACACCTACGCCGATCCACCAGACCATGTCATAGCTGCCGGTCGCGTCGTACATCCGCCCCCCCAGCCACACGCCCAGGAAGCTGCCCAGCTGGTGGCTGAAAAACACCAGACCGTAGAGCGTCCCCATGTAACGGATGCCGTAGATATAGGCGACGAGGCCCGAGGTCAGCGGCACCGTGGCCAGCCACAGAGCCCCCATGGCGAAGGAAAACAGCAGGACCGACGCCGGGGTCATCGGCATCATGATGAACAGCGCTGCCGCGATGGTGCGGCCGGTATAGATGGCCGCCAGAAGATATTTCTTGGTGTAGCGCTTGCCGAGCCACCCCGCCAGAATCGTGCCGGCGATGTTTGCCAGCCCGATGACCGAGATCGCAACTGCACCGAGAGCCGATGTCGTCGTGATCCCGATCGCCGCCAGCGGTCCGTTCGGGTCGATGCCCGAGCAGGCTTCGGCGACGAAGGCCGGGAAGTGTGCGGTGATGAAGGCAAGCTGGTAACCGCACGAGAAGAAGCCGAGGAAGATCATCGTGTAGGACGGATCTCGGAAAGCCCGCACCAGAACGGTGCCAAGGCCTTCCTCCAGTTCGGCCTTCGAGGCCATCGGCTGGCTGCGGAGGAGCGGCAGGGCCAGCATCGCGCACAGGATCACCACGGCGAAAATCATGAAGACTGTCTGCCACGGGTGAGACATCAGCAGCAGTTCCGCGACCGGCGCACCGAAGACCTGGCCTGCCGATCCTGCAGCCGTGGCGATGCCGAGCGAAAGAGAGCGGTTGTCGGGCGTCGCGGCACGGCCGACAACCGCAAGGATCACTCCGAACCCAGTACCGGCGATGCCGAAACCGACAAGGATCTCCAGAAGCTGCATCTGGCCCGGTGTCACCGCAAAGGCCGACAGCACCAGCCCCAGCGCGTAAAGCACAGCGCCGATGACGATCGCCAGGCGGTCCCCCCATTTCTCGGCCATCGCCCCGAAGATCGGCTGGCCAAAGCCCCAGGCGAGGTTCTGGATCGCGATCGCCATCGAGAATTCGCTCCGCGGCCAGCCGAACTCTTCGGCGATCGGGATCTGGAACACGCCAAAGCTTGCCCGGATGGCGAAGCCAAGCATGAGGATGATGCAACCCCCGATCAGAACCGGGGTAAAGACGGGCGCCTTGGTCATGGAAATGCTCGGACTGGGGAGGAAGCGGACACGCAGCCTGCTAAGACGCAGCGGCCGGGTCAAGAGCCGTTGCCGTGATGCGGCACATGACGGATCGTGATGGATCGGACGGGACTGCACCTCTTTTCCGATCCGTCTCCGAGGGTTAAGCACCGCATATGCGCGAGACCCTGACCGAGATCTACGAGGCCCGAGTGGCAAGCGGCGACCTGCGGGCCGATCCTGCCCAGCATGGCGTCCTGCCGATGCTCGAGCGGATCCGCGAATGGCTGGAACAGAACGCCGAGCGTCCGCGCGGGCTTCGCGGTCTGTTCGCCAAGCCGCCGATACCGCCGAAGGGCCTCTATCTTTGGGGCGGGGTCGGGCGCGGCAAGTCCATGCTGATGGACCTGTTCGTCGGTGCCACCGCGATCACCGGCAAGCGACGCGTGCATTTCCACGCCTTCATGCAGGAAATCCACCGCGGGATGCACGCCGCCCGCCAGCGGGGCGTCGACGATGCGCTGGCCCCCGTTGCCCAGGCCGTGGCGCAGGAGGTTCGGCTTCTCGCCTTCGACGAGATACAGATCACCGACATCACCGATGCGATGATCGTCGGGCGGCTGTTCGAGATGCTCATCGGCGCCGGCGTGGTGATCGTCACCACCTCGAACCGCCCGCCCGAGGATTTGTACAAGGATGGCCTGAACCGCGCGCTGTTCCTGCCCTTCATCGCCTTCCTGCGCGACCGGCTTGAGGTTGCGGAACTGGAAAGCCCGACCGATTACCGCCAGCACCGGCTGACCGGCGCCAAGGTCTATTTCTGCCCCGCCGGCCGCGAAGCAAAGGACGCGCTGAACGGAATCTGGGCCGACCTGACTGGCGGGGCATCCGCAGAACCGCTCTTGCTTCCGGTGAATGGCCGCGAAGTGGAAGTTCCTGCCTTTTCCAGCGGTGTAGCGCGCGCCAGCTTCTGGGAATTGTGCGCCCGACCGCTCGGGCCGGCCGACTACCTGGCCATTGCCGCTGTGGCGAAGGTGCTCATCCTGGAAGATGTGCCGCAGCTATCCTCGTCGAACTACAACGAGGCCAAGCGGTTTGTGACCCTGATCGATGCCCTCTACGAAGCGAAGGTCCGTCTGATCTGCTCGGCTGCCGACGAACCGGAACGACTTTACATCGAAGGAACCGGCGCCTTCGAGTTCGAGCGCACCGCGAGCCGATTGCGGGAAATGCAGGGGGCCGACTGGGGACTCGACCGGACTTGAGATCGGGCACCCGCGTTCCTATCTGGAACCGGACTGGCACAGGGAGCACCCGGAATGAAGAGCAATTGGTTGAAGATCAGTCTGGCGTTTCTGCTCGTCTTCGTGATGGCCTTGCCGATGATCGAGTGACCTTTCTGCCCCCGGCCCTCAGGAAGGACTGCCAGCCAAGATCTGCCGGACCATGGGAATGACTTTTTCGCCGTAGAGGCGGATACACTCCATGGAGTGTTCATGCGGCGTTGGGCCGCCGGAATACTTCAGGTTGAACCGTCCAAGGCCAAGCGCGGACACGGTAGCGGCAATCTTGCGGGCCACAGTCTCGGGCGAGCCCACATAGAGCGAGCCGTGGCGCACTTCGTTCAGGAAGCTTTCCTTAGTTGTCGGCGGCCATCCCCTTTCGCCGCCGATCCGGTCGTGCATCTTGCGGTAATGCGGCCAGAGTTGCTCTTGCGCCTCCTCGTCAGTCGCGGCGACATGCCCCGGAGAGTGGACGCCAAGCGGGCGCACCGGCCGCCCGATCTGGGCGCAGGCGCGATTGTAGAGATCGACGTAAGGCAGGAAACGCCGCGGATCGCCGCCAATAATCGCAAGGATCATTGGCAGGTCGTAGTGGACAGCCCGCACTACCGATTCAGGGCTGCCGCCCACACCGATAGAAACCTGCAGGCCTTCGCCAAGCGTCGGGAAGACCCTTTGGCGGCTCAGGGGCGGACGGGTCTTGCCTGACCAGGTCACTTCCGGCTCGCGGATCAGCTTGGAGAAGAGGTCCAACTTTTCCTCGAACAGGACTTCGTAGTCCTGCAAATCGAACCCGAAGAGCGGAAAACTCTCGGTGAAGGAACCGCGGCCGAGGATCACCTCAGCCCGTCCGTTGGAAACGGCATTCAGCGTCGAGAACCGCTCGAACAGCCGGACCGGATCGTCCGAGGACAGGACCGTGACAGCGGTTCCTAGGCGGATGCGGCATGTGCGGGCCGCGATGGCGGCCATCACGATCTCGGGCGACGAGACGGCGAAATCATCGCGGTGATGCTCTCCGACGCCCAGGAAGTCCACTCCGACCGCATCGGCCAGAACCCCCTGCTCCACGACATTGCGCAGCACCTGCTCGTGCGGCAGCGGGGATCCATCAAGACCCACCGTCGCGTCACCAAACGTGTCGAGACCAAGGGAAAGCGTCTGGGTCAAGGCGAACCTCCATCCTGCATACCAGCTGAACCTAGGCCTGGGCCGTGTCGGCGGCAACAGCCGGGACTGTGCGCAGATGGCGAGAGGATGTGCGGCCGCGGGGGGCGGAATGCGCCGTCAGCCGTTCTCTTTCAACACCTGTCCGGCGAGATAGAGCGAGCCACAGATCAGCACCCGCGCCGCCGGATCGCGCGCCACGATGGCATCGAGCGCGGCCTGAACAGAAGGGGCGGTTGTCGCCTCCATCCCGGCTTTCAGGGCCGCGTCGCGGGTCTCTTCGGCTGGCAGAGTGTTCTTCTCGCCGGGGATCGATACCGCAGTCAGGCTGTCGGTCTGTTCGGCCAAGGGGCGAAGGTAGCCGCCGATGTCCTTGGTGTTCAGCATGCCGCAGATCAGGTGGGTCGGTCGACGCGGCATCCGCGCCAGCGTCGCCGCAAGCGCCTCTCCCCCGGCCGGGTTGTGCCCGCCGTCCAGCCAAAGCTCCACGCTCGGCGCAGAAGCCGCAAGTGGCCCCTGCTTCAGCCGCTGCATGCGCGCCGGCCATTGCGCCTTCGTCACCGCCGCCTCGGCAGCGACCACACCGAAACCCAGAAGCCGGAGTGCTGCCAGTGCCGCGCCAGCATTCTGGATCTGGTGCGGTCCGGGAAGGTTCGGCAGCGGCAGGTCGAGAAGCCCGTTCTCATCCTGATAGACCATGCGGCCTCGCTCTTCCCAGACATGCCAGTGTTCGCCATGGGTGAAAAGCGGGGCGCGGACAGCCGCGGCCCTCGCCTCGATCGCCGCCAGACCTTCCTCGGTCTGTGGCCCGACCACGCAGGGCACGCCGCGTTTGAGGATGCCGGCCTTTTCCCCCGCGATCTCGCGAACCGTTTCGCCCAGGTATTGCTGATGGTCGAGGCTGACGGGCGTGATGATCGTCAGCGCCGGCTTTGCCACGACATTCGTCGCGTCCAGCCGCCCGCCCAGGCCGACCTCGAGCAGCGTCCAGTCGGCGGGCGTGCGCGAGAAGGCAAGGAAGGCCGCGCAGGTGGTGATCTCGAAGAAGGTGATCTCCTCGCCGCCATTTGCCGCCACGCATTCGTCAAGGAGTGCGGTCAGCGCAGGTTCCGAGATCAACTCGCCGGCCAGGCGGATGCGCTCGTGAAACCGCGCCAGATGCGGCGAGGTATAGGCGTGGACTGTTTCGCCCTCGGCCTCCAGTCCCGCGCGGATCATGGCCTGGGTTGAACCCTTGCCATTGGTGCCAGCGACATGGATCACTGGCGGCAGGCCGTTCTCGGGATGGCCGAGCGCCGCGAGCAGCCGTTCGACGCGACCGAGCGTCAGGTCGATGACCTTGGGGTGCAGGGTCATCATCCGCTCGAGGATCGCGTCGGATCCGGTGGTCACGCCTTAGCCTCGGCCGCTTCGGAACTGGGCGAACCGGGAGGGGGCAAATCGCCCTTCACTGCCGGTGGCTGGTTCATCAGCATTCGGATGATGACGATCAGTTCATCGCGCAGCTGCTTGCGGTGTGTCACACGGTCAAGCATCCCGTGGTCCAGAAGGTATTCGGCGCGCTGGAACCCTTCGGGCAGCTTCTCGCGGATCGTCTGTTCGATCACGCGCGGCCCGGCGAAGCAGATGAGCGCATTGGGTTCGGCGATCTGCACGTCACCCAGCATCGCATAAGAGGCGGTCACGCCGCCGGTGGTCGGATGGGTCAGGACCACGATGTAGGGCAGGCCGGCATCCTTGACCATCTGCACGGCGACAGTGGTGCGCGGCATCTGCATCAGCGACAGGATGCCTTCCTGCATCCGGGCACCGCCCGCCGCGGAAAACACGATCAGCGGACGCTTGAGCTTGACCGCCCGCTCGGCGGCCGCGATCAGCGCGTTACCGACATACATACCCATCGATCCGGCCATGAAGGCGAAGTCCTGGGCGGCGGCCACGACCGGGGTCCGCCCGATTTCGCCCTCGGCGACCAGCATCGCCTCTTTCTCGCCGGTGGCTTTCTGGGCAGCCTTCAGGCGTTCGGGATAACGCTTCTGATCGCGGAAATGCAGTGGGTCGGTGATCGGCTCGGGCACTTTCACCTCAGTGAAGATCCCGGTGTCGAATAGCGCGGTGAACCGTGCCCGCGGGCTGATCGCCATGTGGTGATCGCAGTTGGTGCAGACGTTCAGGTTGTCCGCCAGTTCGCGGTGGAACAGCATGGTTCCGCATTCCGGGCACTTGGTCCACAGGTTCTCGGGAACCTCGCGCCGCGAGAACAGCGAGTTGATCTTGGGGCGGACGTAGTTGGAGATCCAGTTCATCGCAGGCTGGCCCTTCGGTCTCGGCGGTCAGCGCCCGAGATAAGCTGCACGGGGCAGGATTGCAATTCTGATCGGCGACCCAAGCCAGCGGTCACGATCCGGCAACAATTCCATTGAATCCGTCACTCTGTGGAGCGCGCCCGCAATGTCTGCCAGAAACTCGTTCCGGTTCTCTCCGGAAATGCCTCAGATCGTCCCTTTTCGCGCCCGACTTGTGAGGCAGAAATCGATCATCGCAGGAGTTTCGCCGTGTCTGACCGCCCGCTTTATCTTGAACTCGCCCTGTTGGCCGGTATCGCGCTGCTCGTCGGCGGACCGGCTGGCGCATGGCAGTTTCAGGTGATGGGCGGGGCACCGGAATACTTCCGCACCGGAGACTACTCACCCGTCGCCCCTCAGCAGACCTCCGACGCGGACTCGTCGCCCTCTTCGGCCTTTGCCAACGACTTCCAGCGTACTGCAGGTGGCGTCACCTTTGACCCGCCGATGGACTTCTTCCCAGGCAGCTCGGGCAACTCTTCGGGTTCCGAACCTACTGAGCCCGCCGCACCGCCTGCCCCAGCTCTGGTCCTGCTTTCTGAGCTCGTCGAAGGACCGGGCAGCGATACGCCCGCACCGCAGGACTTTGCCCCACCATCAGGCGGACAGCTTGAAACTGTACCAACACTTGAAGCCCCGGCGCCGGTTCCGCTGCCCCCGGCATTGCCGCTCTTGGCGGCCGTTCTGGCCGGCCTGGCCCTGCTTCCCGGCCGCCGCCGGGCCTGATCCGTACGCGCAGTCTTGATGCAGGCGCCGCCCTCGGGCTCGGCGCCTTTTGCCTTGCCGAAGCGCCGCGACAACACCTCGGCAACCACAGCATTCAGGATTGTGGCAGCCGTCGGACGCTACCCATCGTGGTTACCACAATCTTTCCTTCAGACCGGCCCACAAGCACCACGGGCCGCGGTCAGACAGGGAGTCAGAACGATGTCTGCCGTCGCTTGAAAGGTCCCATCTGATGTCCAACTCCCGCAAGTACCTGCCGGCTCTGGCCCTTGCCGCCGTTACTGCATTCATCGCTCCCGCACCGGCGGCCACGCTGATCGGTGACACGATCACGATGCAATACTTCTATCCGACCATCTCGGACGAGTATTTCGGCGGCGGATTCCCCCTGACGGTGACTGGGGCCGAGGGCACATCGGATCTGGTGAAGGACAGCTTCCCTGGCGGCCCATTCTTCAGCGTGGACATCGAGGCGCAATCGATCATTGTGACCTTCCTGCAGAACACCTGGTTCACCGGCACAATCTTCGACGGGATCGTTCTGTCCAGCATCGATTCGGCAATCGAAACCGTCAGCCAGTCGAGCGGCCCGGCGGGAATCGTCTCCAAGATCGGCAACATGGTCAGCTTCAACTTCGTGGGCCATATCTACGGTACCGGGCAAAGGGTGGTTGCCGATGTCGGATTTGCTGCGCCAAGCGCGCCCGCCGCGCCGACTGTCGAACAGGCCGCCACGCCGGCAGAGGTGCCGCTGCCGCCGGCGCTTCCCCTGTTCGCCAGCGTGATCGCGGGACTTGCGGTTCTTCCCACGAAGAACCGGCTTGCCCGCAAGAGAGCACGCTGATCAGGCGGCCTTAGCCGTCGCCGTCAGAACACCCGCGCCGATCAACAGCGATCCTCCCGTCCGATTGATGGCCCGGATCGCCCTTTCGCTGCGCACGAGCGACCGTGCCCGCGACGCAACAAGCCCGTAACCAAGCGCGTTGGCGAAGGCGAGGGTGAGAAAGGTCAGTTCGAAGATCAGCATCTGCTGCCAGAAATCCCCGCTGCGATCGAGGAACTGCGGCAGGAAGGCAACGAAGAAGGTGATACTCTTGGGATTGAGAGCTGTTACCAGCCAGGCATGGGCGATCATCTTCATCACCGGCGCAGCCGCGGTGATGGGCCGGGCCTCCATCGCGCCCCCTGCCCGCCAGAGCTTGACCCCGAGCCAGATGAGGTAGCCTGCGCCGAACAACTTCAGCACGGTAAAGAGCGTGGCCGAGGCCGCGAGCAAGGCACCAATTCCCAGCATCGACAACGTCATCGCAGTGAAATCGCCAAGCGCCACGCCGACAGCCGTTGGCAAGGCCGCTCGCCACCCCTGGCCAAGCGCATATGAAACAACGAGCAGGATTGTTGGGCCAGGGATGACGAGAAGCACTGTCGAGGCAGCGACGAAGGCGAGCCAGGTCTCGATGGTCATGGGAAACTCCTGATCCGGATGGAGCCCACTCAACACAGGTCGATAGTCCTCTGTCCAGTCCGTCAAGCGCGCCACTCGGTCTTGCCAGCGGGCTGGTACACAGGTCAACTTCGCCATCCACCCGATTCCGGACCGCCCATGCTGAGCCCCGAACTCCATTCGACGATTTCGCCGCTGATCCAGGCCGCTCTTGCGCCCGTTTTCTTGCTGACAGCAATCGGCGCGACCCTTGCAGTGGTGGACACGCGGCAGAACCGGATCGTTGACCGCATCAGGGTCATCGAAGCGCAGATGACGGCCCACAACCTGTCAACGACAGAGGGGATGGAGGAGCTCGACTTCTACCTGGCCAGAACCCGTCGGATCGGGTGGGCGGCGATGTGCTGCACGCTGTCGGGCATAAGCGTAGCGCTGGTCGTCGTTCTTTTGTTCATCGACGTGCAGACAGCAGTATCTCTGGCCCCCCTGATCGAGATCATCTTTTCTGCGGCCGTTCTGTTCTACGCCGCCGCGATGTCGATCTACCTGCACGACGTGCTCGAGGTGAACCGTGGCATGCGCTATGTCACCAGCCGCAAGACGAACAGTGCTGATAGAAGTGGCAGCTGACGACCTTGCCGCAGGCGTTGACGCGAAGCGACATGCTGACTGCACAGATCGGGATGACATGCGGACAGGGCTCGCGCTAGGCTTCGACGACGACCTTGAGCGAACGAGGCCCACATGACCCGCCACGACACCGTCAGCCTGACCGGCGCGGCGCTTGAGGACGCGCTTGCCCCCCTACGGCGTGCCAAGTCGATGCCGGCAGAACTCTACACCTCGCCCGAGGTCTTCGGACTGGAGCGCGAGCGGATCTTCCTGCGGAACTGGTTCTTCCTCTGTCGGGAAGAGCAGATCCCCGAGAAGGGGGACTACAAGACCTTCGACACGCTTGGTGGTCCGATCATTCTTGTTCGCGGTCAGGATGGGCAGCTGCGGTGCTTTGCGAACTACTGCCGCCACCGCGGATCGCTGCTCCTGCAGGGCTCGGGCAATTGCGGGTCGCGCATAATGTGCCCCTACCACGCCTGGAGCTACTTCAGCGACGGACGGCTGTATGGCTGCCCCGACATGAAGGATGCCGAAGGCTTTGATCGAACGGAGAACGGTCTTGTCCCGGTCAGGATGGAAAGCTGGGCAGGCTTCGTCTTCGCCTGTTTCCGCGACGATTCTCCGCCGCTGATCGAGCATCTGGGCGACCTTCCGCAACGCTTCGGCTCGCACCGCCTCGACCAGATGCGCTGTGTCTGGACCCTGTCGATCCCGGTCGCCTGCAACTGGAAGCTCATCCTCGAGAACGCGATGGAGACCTATCACACCGGGACAGTTCACCGCGACACGGTCGGCGCGCAGGTCCAGCGGCCGATCCCGACCACCGGTGACTGGCTCTGCATGCAGGTCCTCAGTCGCCGCTCGATCGGAACGATGAACGCAACCATTCCGCCGCTTCCACAGATCGAGAGGCTGGATGAAGACGCGCTCGAGGGCACCTATTTCTCGGTCATCCACCCAAACGTGCAATTCGCCGTGTCCCAGGACTGCATGTGGTGGCTGAATGTCATTCCGCTGAGCGCGGATCGCTCGATTCTGGAGCTGGGCGGCTGTTTCCCCGAAAGCAGCCTTGCCCTGCCAGACTTCGACCACCACCGGAAGGCCTATGAGGAAAGGTGGGAGCGGGTTGCCCGCGAGGATATGGGTGTGCTCGAAAACCAGCAGAAGGCTCTGACTTCGGTAAAGTTCCGCCCCGGTCCGCTCTCTGGCCGTGATGATATGGTGCAGGCCGTCGGGCGCTGGAATCTCGCGCAACTGGGGGTATAGGAGCAAAACTCTTCCAAGAGATTTGCCAAGGATTTTCGAGAATCCTTGGCGGGAAGGGGCTTCCTTGCCTTGCCCCTTCCCGCACCGGGCTTTATCCCTTGCGGCCGAGCCATTCCCGGAGGAGCCGCCATGACCGTCAACACCCGTTTCGACAAGTCGAAGTTGCCGAGCCGCCATGTGACCGAGGGCCCGGCCCGCGCGCCGCATCGCAGTTACTTCTACGCCATGGGGATCACCGAGGAAGAGATCCACCAGCCCTGGGTCGGCGTCGCAACCTGCTGGAACGAGGCGGCACCCTGCAACATTGCGCTGAACCGGCAGGCGCAGATCGTGAAGCACGGGGTCAAGAAGGGCGGCGGCACACCGCGCGAATTCACCACGATCACCGTGACCGACGGCATCGCCATGGGCCACGAGGGCATGCGCTCGTCGCTCGCCTCGCGCGATGCCATCGCCGACACGGTTGAACTGACGATGCGCGGGCATTGCTACGACGCGCTCGTGGGTCTCGCGGGCTGCGACAAGTCGCTGCCGGGGATGATGATGGCGATGGTGCGCCTGAACGTGCCCTCTGTCTTCATCTATGGCGGTTCAATCCTGCCCGGCCGCTACAAGGGCCAGGACATCACCGTGCAGGACATGTTCGAGGCCGTGGGCAAGAACCAGGCCGGCACCCTGTCCGCAGCCGAGCTCGAGATCATGGAGCGGATCGCCTGCCCGTCCTCGGGGGCCTGCGGCGCGCAATACACCGCCAACACCATGGCCTGTGTCTCCGAAGCAATCGGTCTGGCGCTCCTGAACTCATCGGGCGCCCCGGCCCCCTATGAAAGCCGCGACCAGTATGGCGAAGCCTCGGGCGTGGCCGTGATGAACCTGATCGAGAAGAACATCCGCGCCCGCGACATCGTCACCCGCAAGGCGCTGGAAAACGCCGCCCGCGTGGTGGCCTGCACCGGCGGTTCGACCAACGGCGCGCTGCACCTGCCGGCCATCGCGCATGAAGCGGGGATCGAGTTCGACCTGTTCGACGTGGCTGACATCATGCGCGACACGCCCTATTTCGTCGACCTGCGACCGGGCGGGAAATATGTGGCGAAAGACCTTTACGAGGTTGGCGGCGTGCCTGTCGTGATGAAGGAACTGGCAAAGGCCGGCTACCTGCATCTCGACTGCATCACGGCAAGCGGCAAGACGCTTGGCGAAAGCCTTGAGGAAATACGCGGCGAGGCGGACGGGCGGGTGATCTATCCGATCGAGACGCCGATCACCAAGACCGGCGGCGTTGTGGGCCTGAAGGGCAACCTCGCGCCCGACGGGGCCATCGTGAAGGTGGCGGGCATGACCGAGAAGGAACAGGTCTTCACCGGCCCGGCCCGCGTGTTCGAATGCGAAGAGGACGCCTTCGAAGCCGTCAAGGCGCGCGCCTACAAGGAAGGCGAGGTCATTGTCATCCGCAACGAGGGCCCGGCGGGTGGTCCCGGCATGCGCGAGATGCTGGCGACGACGGCCGCGCTCTCGGGTCAGGGCATGGGCAAGAAGATCGCGCTCATCACCGACGGCCGGTTCTCGGGCGCGACCCGCGGCTTCTGCGTGGGCCATGTCGGGCCGGAGGCGGCGCATGGCGGTCCGATCGCGCTCTTGAAGGACGGCGACATGATCACGCTCAACGCTCTGACCGGCGAGCTGTCGGTGGCGCTGAGCGACGAGGAACTGGCCAAGCGCAAGGCGGAATGGAAAGGCCCGCGCCCGACGCAATACGCGACCGGCGCTCTGTGGAAATATGCCAAGCTGGTTGGCGGGGCGCGCTATGGGGCGGTCACCCATCCTGGCGCCCAGGCCGAAAAGCACGTCTACATGGATCAGTAAGGACGTTCCCCGTCCTTTCATTTGACCGGCGGCCATCCGGCCGCCGTTTCTCTTTGGCGGGGCGTCAACGCGCGTGTCGGTCGCGGACAAGACAGGGACGCCCAATTGCCATGATCTCCGATCATCAGGAGAGGACCCCATGCCAATCAGCTACCGCAACTCCGAGACCGCACCGCCGATCATGGCCGGATCACCGCCGCCGCAGGAATGGCGGGTGCCGCGTGACGCATGGGACCGCGCTCCCTGGAACCGCTGGACCTTCCAGCACGTGTCCGAAATCCTGCCGACCGCCCGCATCCGCCACGCACTGACCCCCTCGCAGCTGCCTGAGGCCGCTGGCCGTCTGGACGATGTTCCGTTCGAGACCCCGGAAGGCCGCAGCACCACGTTCGGCGAGATGCTGGACGACACCTACACCGACGCCATGCTGGTGTGGAAAGACGGGCATATCCTGCATGAAAGCTATCACAACGGCATGGACGCGCGATCCGTCCACCTGTTGCAGTCAGTCTCGAAATCCATCGTGGCAACCGCCGCGGCCACGCTGATCGAGGAAGGGCGGCTCGATCCGGCCGCGCCGATCACCGAGGTTCTGCCCGAACTCGAAGCGACCGCCTGGAAGGGGGCAACACTTCAGCAGGTGCTCGACATGACCACGGGCGTCCGCTTTGACGAGAGCTACGAGCAGGTCGACGGCGATGCCGGCAAGCTGGATGTCGCGGCGGGCTGGAAACTGCCACCGGAAGGGATCGACGCGTCGGGTTGGCCGAAAAGCACATGGGAGCAGATCCTGTCGCTGACGGTTGCCGAGGCACAGCATGGCGAGCGTTTCGCCTACCGCTCGATCGAGACCGATGTCCTGGGTCATGCAATGGAACGAGTTACCGGCCTTAAGCTTGCGGAAGTGGTGTCGGGCCGGCTCTGGCAGCCGCTCGGCTGTGTCGAGGACGCCAATATCGTCCTCGATCCTGCGGGCTACGGCACCGCCTCGGGCGGGATCAGTGCATCTCTGCGGGACATGGCACGCTTCGGGCTGGCCCTGCTGAACGACGGGCTGGTCGAGGGGCGGCGTGTGATCCCGAAGGCATGGATCGACGATACCCGGCACGGCGCGCACGGGCTTTTCAACGATAGCGGTCGAATGACCCTGCCCAACGGTTCCTACCGTAACCAGTTCTGGATCGAGGATAGCCGGCTCGGCCGCTTCATGGGGCGTGGCGTCTTCGGACAACTGCTTTACGTCATGCCGGACAAGGGGCTGGTCGCGGTCAAGCTGTCGACCTGGCCGGAGTTTGTTAGCGTGAACCGGCTGCGCCGCACCCTTGCCGCCCTGCACGCTGTGGCAGAGCTCTGATACGCTCGCGCAAGGCTTTGGGGTGGAAGCATTCCCAAAACGGCGCGATAAGGAGAATCGTTTACCATCCCGAAACGATGCCGCGGGACGAAGGATCGGATGAGCGCAACTCTGGACAGGATGATCGACCGTTTCTGGACCCGCGGTGCCGCGCGGCGCTGGTCGCGGCTAGCCGATCGCTCCGCCTCGATGGACCTTGAGGAGTTGCGGATGGTGCGCGGGCGCGCCTGGGGCCTTCGTCGCCAGATCGACCGCGTCCTGCACGAAGCCGAGGGACGACTCGCCCTACCTGTGATCGGCCCCAACGCCATCGTGCGCCCGATGGGCACAGACTGGGCCTGGCGGCCGGCGCTGTGGCGGGGGAAAATCGCTGTTCCCGGCCAGGCGAGCGTCCCTGGAAAGGCCCAGATCTGCGAGGGCACGACGATCTATCACGATTGCCGCCGCAGCGAACTAACCGTACGCCAGATCCGCAACGAGCGTGAAGCCGACCTCGCGCCCTTCGGCATGCGGATGGACGTCTTCCGCTTCGACGGGAGCTATCTGGCACTGACGCTGGAATTGCCGTCCGAGGTCGTCCAGGGTCTGAAGCAGCGCCACATCATCCGCCTTGCCGCCATCCTCGAACTGGAAAAACCGCTGGAGCTTTTCGCGCGGCTGAACATCAAGCAGGGCCCGAATGCCGAGCAGTTGGTGCGAGAGATCCCGATCACCGGCGAAGAAGTGGAGATGGAGTTTGATCTCGCCTATACCCGCCTCAACGAAAAGCGGGTCGAACGGCTTTGGATCGACCTGATCTTCGAAGGACCGGAGATGAACCAGATCATTCTGCGCGACGTAACCTTCACCCGACGGCCGAGGGCAGAATTGTGAAACCGGAAACCGTCAGTCTGAAGATCAGCGCCAGCACCCTGCGGGAGGGCGTCTGGCAGGGAACCCTGCGCTCGGAAGGCCCGACACCGGTGATCGAGGCGGTCCATGAAGGGCGGGTTCTCCCGGGCCTTACGGTCTCGTCGGCCGGCCAGGGGCTATGGTCGCTGCGGCTTCCGGTCCCGGCAACACTTCTGTCGGACGGTGTCCAGACCGTGGTTCTGCGTGATGCTGGAACAGGCGCGGTCGCCGGACATTTCACCGTCATCGCCGGAGTCGCGATGGAAGATGACATCCGCGCGGAGCTCGATCTGCTGCGGGCCGAACTCGACATGCTCAAGCGCGCCTTCCGCCGGCATTGCGTGGAAACCGGGGCGGGCGGCGGGGGCTGACGCTCAACCGTGAGTCTTGCTCCATTCCGGCAGGGGAAAGAGCCGGTCATAGACCCAGTTGAACACGAAGGCGTAGACCAGGAAGAACAGGCTGAGCGAAACGTCCATGATTAGCGCCTCGATCAGCCCGATCTGCAGATACCAGGCGATGAACGGGATCAAGGCAACGAGCAGCCCGCCTTCGAACAGCACCGCATGCACCACGCGCATCCAAGGCGCCTTCAGGCTACTGCCGGTGGCCTGGACCAACAGGTGATCGAAGATCCAGTTGTAGGCATAGTTCCACAGCATCGCGATGGTCGCGCTGATGACTGCGACCGCGCCGATGTCCGTCATCGGAAAGCCGAAGACCTTGGCCCCGATCGGCGTCGCCAGCAGGATGCCGACGGCCTCGAAACTCAATGCATGGCGAAGTCTGTCGAGTGGCTTGCGCATATGGCACCGTCTTGTCTGACTGTGCCGGGCCGATCCCTCTTCCGGGTTCCCACGCAACGCACACCGGAGGGATACTGTTGTCCCCTCCGGACATCAAGAGATCGGCAGGCCTCAGGCCGCGTCGTAATAGGCGTACATCAACTCAAGCGGCGTCAGGTCTGGACCCGATTTCGCAGTCGAGGGAACGTCGCCGAAATAAGCCTCGTAGCCACGGAGGACTTCCTTGGCATCCACGTCTCGCCGGGGCAGCGGAATGGCGATCGCGTCAGGTTCGGTTTTCTGGGGCAGGTCAAGCATCGCAGTCTCCTTCATTGCCCGTCAAATAGGTCAACGCCAAAGCGGCTGTTAGCGCCAAATGTGCAGTGTCGCCATGCGCTCGCCGCAACGCAGCATCGCCTTACGCATGGGAAAGGACCTGCGTAAATGACGCCGCGTTGTGGATGACAGCGCGCCTGCGGGCCGGCATGGTCGAGCGCAACCGAGGAGGACCGCCTATGACCCAATATCCGCACATGCTTGCCCCGCTGGATCTGGGCTTTGTCACCCTGCCGAACCGGGTGCTCATGGGGTCGATGCATACCAACCTCGAAGAGACAGGCGACTGGAACCGGGTGGCGGAGTTCTATGCGGCACGCGCGCGCGGCGGTGCGGCACTCATCGTGACGGGTGGCATGGCGCCCAACCGTGAGGGTGCGGTCTTCCCCGGTGCGGCGGGACTGTTCACACCGCAGGATATCGCAAACCACCGGATAGTGACGGACCGCGTCCACGCCGCAGGCGGGCGCATCGCGATGCAGATCCTGCATGCCGGACGTTACGCCTACGGTCAGGACTGCGTAGGCCCGAGCGCGATCAAGTCGCCCATCTCGCCCTTTCCGCCCCGTGAACTCGATGCCGAGGGGATCGAGAAGCAGATCACTGATATCGCCACTGCAGCCGCCCGCGCCGGCGAGGCGGGTTACGATGGCGTCGAGATCATGGGGAGCGAAGGGTATTTCCTGAACCAGTTCGTGGTGCGCCACACCAACCGCCGCACCGACGAATGGGGCGGTGACTATGCCAACAGGATGCGTCTGCCGGTCGAGGTTGTGCGCCGCGTGCGGGCTGCAGTCGGACCCGACTTCATCGTCATATTCCGTCTCTCGCTGATTGATCTGGTTCCTGATGGATCGACCTGGGACGAGGTCGTGACGCTCGCCCGCGCCATCGAAGCCGCAGGCGCGACGATGCTGAACACCGGCATTGGCTGGCATGAGGCGCGCATTCCCACCATCGCAACCTCGGTCCCGCGCGCCGCCTTCACCTGGCTGACCGCGCGGCTTCGACCACAGGTCGGCATCCCTGTCATAACGTCGAACCGGATCAACATGCCGGATGTGGCCGAGCAGATCCTTGCGGATGGCAAGGCCGACATGGTTTCGATGGCCCGTCCGTTCCTTGCCGATCCAGATTTCGTGGCCAAGGCGGCGACCGGCCGAGCTGCCGAGATCGCCCCCTGCATCGCCTGCAACCAGGCCTGCCTGGACCATACCTTTGGCGGCAAGCTCACATCCTGCCTGGTCAATCCGCGCGCCTGCCACGAAACCGAACTGGTCTATGCTCCTGCAGCCACGCCCAAGCGGATCGCGGTCGTCGGAGCTGGCCCGGCCGGCCTCTCTGCTGCGCTTGTCGCGGCCGAGCGTGGTCATCGCGTCACCCTTTTCGAAGAGTCCGATCAGATCGGCGGTCAGCTGAACCTCGCCCGCCGTGTTCCGGGCAAGGAAGAATTCGACGGGTTGGTCGACTGGTTCGGCACGATGCTGGGCAGGCGCGGCGTCGATCTGCGGCTGAACCACATGGCGACCCCCGAGGATTTGGCCGGCTTCGACGACGTGATCCTTGCAACTGGGGTCAGGCCGCGCGATCCGGGGATTCCGTCCGAACCCGGTGCGCCGATCCTGGGTTATGCCGAAGTGCTCAAGGGGGCCAAGGTGGGCAAGAAGGCCGTGGTCATCGGCGCCGGGGGCATCGGCTTCGATGTCGCGGAATTTCTGGTGCAGGACGGCATCAGCCCAAGTCTAGATCCCACACTGTGGCGCCGCGAATGGGGTGTCGGTGACCCTGCCGCAGAGGCAGGCGGACTCGCTGAGGATGGGCCGCACCCCGATCCTGCGGCCCGACAGGTGACGCTCCTGCAACGCAAGCCCGAGAAGCCCGGGCGCAAGCTGGGCAAGACCACGGGCTGGATTCACCGGGCCAATCTGCAGATGAAGGGCGTCCGCATGCAAGGCGGCGCGGACTATCGGCGCATCACCAGCACTGGGATCGATGTCAGCATAGCAGGCGGGAATCCTGTCGAGATTGAGGCAGACGCCGTGGTTATCTGTGCCGGACAGGAACCTCGGCGGGAACTTGCCGACCTACTCGAAAAGGCGGCGATTTCCTACCATCTCATTGGTGGAGCCGACGTCGCGGCAGAACTCGACGCCAAGCGCGCCATTGATCAGGGAGCCCGTCTTGCCGCCCAATTGTGACCATTTTCGTTTCCACGCCCAAAACGATCCGCGACAAAACCCCGTACTTGACCGCATCTGATCTCAATCTTGCCGTGATTGGGGGGCTAGAAAGGGCGAAAGCAACTGCTGCCAGCCCAGAGGACGACAATGGATCGACTCACCGAGATGGAAGCCTTCGCCACGGTCGTTGACCAAGGCGGCTTCACCGACGCGGCGAAGAAGATGGGGATCTCTAAATCCGCCGTGTCGAAGCATGTCTCGGCTCTGGAAGCGCGGTTGGGGGCCCGCCTTCTGAACCGGACAACACGCAGGGTCAGCCCGACCGAGATCGGACTTGCCTATTACGACCGCGCCCGCCGCGTCCTGAACGACGCCGGCGAAGCGGATGCTCTTGTCACCTCAATGCAGTCAGCACCTTCGGGTCTGCTGCGGATTTCGGTGGCGACGGATTTCGGCGTCAATCTGCTGTCGCCGATCCTCGGGGATTTCCTGCTCGAATACCCGGACATTACCGTCAACATGGTTCTCAACAACCGATATGTTGAACTGATTTCCGAAGGTTTCGACATGGCCATCCGGGTAGGCGAGCTGGAAGACTCAAGCCTGCGTGCCCGCAAGCTGACCGAAACCACACGGCGGATGATCGGCTCTCCGGCCTATTTCCAGAAATACGGACGTCCGCAGAAGATCGACGACCTGAACGAGCACAAGCTTCTGCATTACTCGAACCAGGCCAACGGCAACGTCTGGAAAGTCATCGCCCCCTCGGGCGAGCGCCGCCAGGTCCGCACCGCAGGCTGGCTGACGGTGAACGATGGCCAGTCGCTGCTGAACGCCGCGATCTCGGGCCTGGGCATCGCCTACCTGCCGAGCTTCCTCTTCGCCGATGCGATGCGTCAGGGCCTTGTGGAAGAAGCGATCCCGGGCCTTCCGACCGAGATCCTCGGGATCTACGCGGTCTATCCGCCGGGCCGGTTCACCCAGCCTAAGGTTCGCGCCTTCATCGACTTCCTTGCTCGTCGCTACATGGACAAGGGCCCAGACAACTGGTGATCGATCCGACCAAACGGATTAGGGGCCGCGCTTTGCCGCGGCCCTTTTCACATCTGCCGCTAGCCCGGCGGGCTGGCGATGATCATCACCTCGACCCGGCGATTGCGGGCGCGATCCTCGGGGGTGACGTTGGGCGCGCGTGGCGCCAGATAACCGACCCCATCCGCCTGCACCCTATCCGCCGCGACGCCGTAGGACTGAATGAGCCGGTCACGAACCGACGCCGCCCTTGCCTTCGACAGTGCCACATTTCCGGAAAGCCCCCCCGAGACATCGGTATGCCCAACCAGCATGACCTTGTAGCCCGGATTGGCGCTTAGCCAGTCGGCCAAGGCGGCCAGCGATGCATAGTCACCCGCATCGAGTTGTGCCGCACCCGAAGCAAAGACCAGATCGTCAAGCGCGACCGAACCGGTCCTGCCAAGACCAGCCCCGATATCCGCCGCCGTCTTCGGAACTGCGGCGACGACAGGCGCGGTTGCGGCGACAACGGGCGCGACCGGGGCAGGTTCGACCTCGACAACAGGCACGGCTACGCCGACGCTAATCATCTGGACAAAGCCATGGACAGCCGATCGACTGACGAACAGGCTGACCGCCTCGGGCCCCTCCTTTCCATCGCGTTCCGCCGACAGGAAACGGAAATTGCCGAGATCCACATGCATGTCCGGCTCGGGCAGAACCTGTGTCCCGAAGCGGAAATCAAACCCGCCGCAGGCATCGGTGTCGCAATCAAGCAGGATCCGAAATCCCTGTGCCACGAGTTCGTCGCGCAGGGGGCCGAGGATCTGAAGCGTGGTCTGAGGCGCGCCCTCAATCCGCCACACCCGGCGCGTCACGCCGCCCTCGAACCCCTGCGTCGGCACTTTTCCATCGGCCCAGGGACCCGTTGGAAGGTCATAGCTGCCAACCGGCTCGGACTGATCGGCGATCAGCGTGGCCGTGCCTGGCATCGCCAGTTCCACTGCAACGGCCGGCTGCGCAAGACAGATGCCGCACAGCAAAACTATGGCAGACCAACGGAAAATCGGGGCGGATCGGGTGACTGCTCTGGCCACTTCGGGCTCATCCTTGACGATAGAAGTATTCTCCCACAACCCGCAGGCCGAGGGAAGCATAGAGCGCCTTCGCCGGGGTGTTGGCGCGCGTGACAGCCAATCCCAGTGCCTTAGCCCCATGGGCGGCCCCCCAGGACGCGGCGGCACGCACAAGTTGGCCCCCAACCCCACGCCTGCGCGCCTCGGGCAAGACATCGACCGCGTGCAGCATGACAATGCCATCGTGAACAGCCGCAAAGGCAACTCCTACCGACCGGTCGCGGCTGCGCGCCAGAAACACCGTCCTAGGGCCTGCGGTCCGCGCCATCACCGCGATGCGGGCTGGGCCGATCCCCGCCTCCGCCCAGATGTCCACGGCCATGGCCAGAGGTGGCCAATGCGGAAACACCTCCATGTCGCCAGGCGGCGGCCCGAGCTGGGCGATGGGTGCGGCATGAAGTTCGACCGGATCAACGATTGCATAGCCGCGAAGGTCAAGCATCCGGTCCAGATCCGCTTCCGCCGGACGCAGCATGAACAGCGGCGCCTGACCGAGGTCGCGCATCGCGGCTTCGGCAGCCTCTATCGCGGGGGGCGTGACCGCCCCGTGTGCGGTCGCCGCCGATACGCGTTTGCCGCCGCCCTGCCCGCTGCGAACAACGAACGGGCCGACATGCAGCCGCGCCGCGGCGGGCCAGGTCGCCTCCATCGCAGCCAGGAAGGCATCCTCTTCGGGCAACGCAGTCATGCTGGCGGAAACATGGCGGTCAAGCGGGCCATCGCAGTTTCGACGAGCGCCGGGTCCGTACCGCGGATCACCAGATTGGTGCCGTGCCGGCCATTGCTGATGAACGGATAGGATCCCATCGACAGATCGGCGAATTCGGCGGCCAGCGCCCCGAATGAAGCTGCGATCTCACCTTCGCCCCGCTCGACCCGCAGTGACCTGCTGACCAGAGGCGCTCCGCCGGTGATCCCCGGCAGGACCGAAGCGACCATCGCCTGAAAGATGCTCGGGACGCCGGCCATCACATGGACATTGCCGATGGTAAAGCCAGGAGCAACCGAGATGGGGTTGTCGATCAGCGTGGCGCCATCGGGGATGCGGGCCATGCGCTGGCGGGCTGTGTTGAACTCAAGCGCCTGTCGGGCATAGTGCGCGGCGAGCAGATCATGGGCGTCCTTTCGGATGCCGATGTGAACACCGAAGGCATCGGCGATCGCGTCTGCAGTGATGTCGTCATGGGTCGGGCCTATGCCACCGCTGGTGAAGACGTGGTCGTAGACCGCTCGGAGCGCATTTACCGCAGCCACGATGGCGCCGTGGTCGTCAGCAACCACACGAACCTCGCGCAGCGAGACGCCATGCTGGGTCAATTGTCCGGCAAGGTAGTGGGTGTTACCGTCCTGGGTACGGCCCGACAGGATCTCGTCCCCGATGACAAGCATGGCGGCGGTGGGGTTCGGCATGACAACTCCGCAGTTTCGGGTCCGGTCCTTCGTATAGGCCGGGTCGGCCCTCTGGCCAAGGCGGAAGCCTTTCACTATCTAGGGGGTCGCAGCAAGGACCATGACGTTGGACGAAACCAGAGGCCGCATCACCCGGGATGGCATCCGGATCTACGAAGACGCCGATTTCGCCGGGATGCGCGCCGCAGGCCGCGTTGCGGCCGAGATCCTTGATGCCGTCGTCCCGCTGGTCCAGCCCGGCGTCATGACAGAGACACTGGACGACTTCATCACCGAAGAGGTGAAGCGCCGCGGCGTGACCTCGGCCACCATCGGGTACAAGGGCTATCGCCACGCCTCCTGCATCAGCGTCAATCACGTCGTCTGCCACGGAATCCCGGGACCGAAACTTCTGAAGGATGGCGACATCCTGAATATCGACGTCACCGTGATCGTCGACGGCTGGTTCGGCGATACCAGCCGCATGTATGTCGCCGGCGAGCTGAACCGGAAGGCCGAGCGCCTGATCGAGGTAACGCATGACGCGCTGATGAAGGGGATCGAGGCGGTCAAGCCCGGGAACACCTTCGGCGACATAGGTCATGCCATCCAGACTTACGTCGAGGCCAACCGCATGAGCGTGGTGCGCGACTTCTGCGGCCATGGTCTGGGCCGGGTCTTCCACGCGCCGCCGAATGTGCTCCATTATGGACGGCCCGGTACGGGTGCTGTTCTGGAAGAGGGCATGTTCTTCACCATCGAGCCGATGGTGAACCTTGGCCGGCCCGAGACAAAGATTCTTGCGGATGACTGGACGGCGGTAACGCGCGACAAGTCGCTCTCGGCACAGTTCGAACATTCGGTCGGGGTGACTGCGACGGGTTGCGACATCTTTACGCTGTCACCCGCCGGGCTGTTCCACCCCACCTACAGGCGCTGAAGCCTCAGCGCTTCAGACTGGCTTCCACCCGGAAGTCGTCCGGAACCGTGTCGCGCCCGTCCAGGATCAGGTCTGCCATCACCTCGGCGACCTTCGGCGCCATGCCGAAACCGATCTTGAAGCCACCATTGGCAATGAACTCTCCCGGCCGGCCCGGCCATTCGCCCAGCATCGGCGCGCGCGATCGGGCACGGGGCCGCAGGCCAGCCCACCGGTCAACGACTGGCGCATCCTTCAGAGCCGGGCAGGCGGCGATGGCCTGCCGGTGAAGCAGCGCGAGCTGGTCATCGGTTGCGGACGGGTCGGTCCAACTGCGCTCGCTTGTCGATCCGATCGCCACGGTGCCATCTGAATGCGGGACGATGTGCAATCCATCGACAAAAAGCTGGGGCGCGACTGCGGCATCGTAACGTAGCGACAAAGCCTGACCCTTCACGGCGCCGCCGACCTCCTGCCCCAAGTCTTTCGACAATGCCGCAAGCCCCGCGACCCCGGTCGCCCACAGGATGGGTCCGGCGCCCTCTGGCTCTGCCCCCCGCTCGACCACCTCACTGCCCTTGGCACGGATCGCCGCAACCAAAGCCGTCGCGGCCATGCGCGGATGAAGCCGCGCAGACAGACTGTCCCAGAGCCAGAGGCCAGTCGGGCTTTCCGGACTGAAATCACCCGGCGTCTCGGTCACCCGCCACTCCGCCATGCCCCCCCAGTACTTCACCGCCCCTTCAGACCGGGCGAGCGCCTGGGTCACCGCTGTGGGGTCTGGCAAGGGTTGCAGGCGCCCGAGGCGGGCGTAGCCGGGGCTATGTCCACCCGCCTTTTCGATTTCGGCCCACCAGCCTTCGGCCATGACAAGGCTTTCGAACTGGAACTGCTTCTTGGGGTTCCATTGCTCCGGCACATGCGGCGCCAGAGCACCGACCAGCCCGCCGCTTGCCCCCGCCCCGATCCGGTCGCGCTCCAGCACGCGCACCCGCGCACCGCGTCGCGCTGCGGCCCAGGCGCAGGCGAGCCCGAAGACCCCCGCCCCCATCACCGTCAGATCGGCCCTTGCCATGCCCCGCGCCCTTGACCATTGTCCGCCGCGATCCGGGATGTAGGGCAAATGGCGGCGACGGGCCAGACGGCAGAGTTGGAATGGCGGGATGGCGCGATCCCGGTCTCGACCCGCTTCGACGATCCCTATTTCTCGCTCGCAGGCGGCCTGGCCGAAACGCGCCACGTCTTCCTTGCGGGAAACGACCTGCCTGCCCGCTTCCGGCCCGGCTTCCACATCGCGGAACTGGGCTTCGGCACAGGCCTGAACATGCTGGCTGCGCTCATCGCCTGGCGGCAAAGCGGAACGGCGGGACAGCTGCGCTTCACCTCCTTCGAGGCCTTCCCCATGAGCGCGCAGGACATCGCCCGTGCGCTGTCTGCCTTTCCGGAGGCCGAGTCGGTCGCAGCACCTTTCGTTGCCCAATGGGGCGAGGGCCGGACCCACATCGCCTTCGACGGCATCGAGATCGAGGTCATCCTCGGCGATGCGGGGGGCACGCTGCCCGCCTGGTCAGGCCGCGCGGATGCCTGGTTTCTAGACGGTTTTTCGCCCGCCAAGAACCCGGATCTCTGGTCAGATGCACTGATGACCGAGGTCGCTTGTCACACTGCGCCCGGCGGAACATTTGCGACCTACAGCGCGGCGGGCGGCATCCGTCGCGCCCTTGCCGCCGCAGGTTTCACCGTCGAGCGCCGCGCAGGCTTCGGCAACAAACGGCATATGACGGCAGGCAAGCTTTCTGAATGAACACGACCCGGCAGAACACGCGCCTCGGCATCGCGCTGATGATTGCGGCTGTCTTTTCCTTCTCGGTGCAGGATGCGCTATCGAAGCACCTCGCCGCCGCCTACAACCCGCTGATGGTGGTGATGATCCGTTACTGGGTCTACGCCGTCTTCGTGGTAATGCTGGCGCTGCGCCGCCCCGGCGGCTTGAGGCGCGGCGTCAAGACCCGCCATCCATGGCTACATCTGACTCGAGCAACGCTGCTGATCGCCGAAATCTGCGTGATCGTCACCGCCTATACGCTGATCGGCCTTATCAACACCCATGCGGTCTTTGCCGTTTGCCCTCTTTTGATCGCCGGCCTGTCCGTTCCGATTCTGGGCGAAAAGGTCGGGCTGGGCCGCTGGATCGCGATCGCGGTCGGCCTGGCGGGTGTGCTGGTCATTCTGCAACCCGGCTCCGGCGTCTTCACCCCCGCCGCACTTCTGCCGCTCGCCTCAGCGACGATGTTCGCCTTCTACAGCCTGTTGACCCGACGCGCGACACAGGCCGAGGACGCCTACCTGAGCCTGTTCTGGTCTGGCATCTTCGGAGCAGCGCTCATCACGGTCGTCGGCTTGCCGCACTGGGAGCCAATGAGCGGCGCCGACTGGGGCTGGATGGCGATGTACGGCCTTGTGGCGGTCTTTGCCAACTGGCTCCTGATCCGCTGCTATGAGGTGGCCGAGGCCAGCGCGGTCCAGCCCTTTGCCTATCTTCAGATCGTGTTCGTAAGCATCGTCGGCATCGTCGTATTCGACGAGACGCTTGCCAGCAACGTGCTGATCGGCGTCGTGATCGTCGTCGGCGCCGGCCTCGTCGCGCTGATGCTCGAACGCAAACGGGGCCTGCCGCCCGTCCCTGAGTCCGTCGCGTGAAAACGGCGCAGAACACCCGCCTCGGCATCTGGCTGATGGTCGCCACGACGGCGATCTTCGCCCTACAGGATGGCGTCTCGCGCCATCTCGCCGCGAACTACAACGTCTACATGGTGGTGATGATCCGCTTCTGGTTCTTTGCCGCCTTCGTTGCCGCGACCGCAGCGCGCAGACAAGGAGGATTGGCGGGGGCCACCCGCACGCGCTATCCGTGGATCCAGCTGAGCCGCGGGATCCTGCTGGTCGCCGAAATCTGTGTGATGGTCTACGCCTTCACGCTGCTCGGGCTGGTGGCCAGCCATGCGGTCTTCACCTCTTACCCGCTTCTGGTGGCCGCATTGTCGGGGCCGGTGCTGGGCGAAAAGGTCGGCTGGCGACGGTGGGCCGCAATCGGCATCGGCTTTCTTGGCGTGCTCATCATCCTTGAGCCCGGCGTCGCCGTGTTCTCTCCGCTGGCTCTGATCCCTTTGCTCGCGTCGTTTCTGTTCGCGCTTTACAGCCTGATGACCCGATACGTCGCGCGCGGGGACAGCGCGGCCGTCAGCTTCTTCTGGACCGGCATGACCGGCGCGCTGGTCATGACCCCTGCCGGCCTGTGGCACTGGCAATGGATGTCCGCCGGCGACTGGGTCTGGATGGGCCTTCTGTGCTGCACGGCTGCGGCGGGGCATTGGCTTCTGATCCGCGCCTACGCGGTGGCGGAGGCCAGCGCGGTACAGCCTTTCGCCTATCTGCAACTCGTCTTCGTCTCGATCATCGGCCTTACCGTCTTCGATGAACGGTTGGAGACGAATGTGGTCATCGGCACCACTATCGTCGTCTGCGCCGGCCTGTTCACGCTGTGGCGGCAGAGGATCAGGGCGAAACAGGCCGGTGGCGGCTGACGCCCGCGCGCGTTAGCCCTTCAACTCGCCGGTGATGTTCACCGGGCCGACCTTTCCCTTGAGCTTGGCCCGATACACCACCAGTGCCTCGGACACGCGCATCACATAGGTCCGGGTTTCCTTGAACGGGATCATTTCGACCCAGTCCACCACATCCACGTCCTCGCGTCGCGGATCGCCGAGCTGCTCCATCCACGCCTTCGGCCTTCCCGGCCCCGCATTGTAGGCCGAGGCAATCAACGCCACCGATGGGCCGAACTGATCGACCATCTGCGCAAGATAGGCCGAGCCGAGCGCGGCGTTGTAATCAGGATCTGTCGTCAGTTTCGATGCCACGAAGGACCGGCCCGTCTGGCTGGCCATGCGTTTGGCGGTTTCCGGCATGAGCTGCATAAGGCCCTGCGCGCCGGCGCTGCTGACCACGGTCGGATCGAATTCGCTTTCGCGCCGCGCAATAGAGAGGGCAAGTGCACGGCTGACTGGCAGGCCGTCGGGCACCATGCCGGTGACCGGGAAATAGGCGCGCGGCAGGATCACCCCGCGATCCGCCGCTTCCTTCGCGACAACGACCGCCACATGCGGGTTGTCGATGTCCAGGGCGAGTTCGGCAAGCTGGGCAAGCTCCGACGGATCAAGACCGTCAGCGAGATGAACGAAGAAGCGTTTCGCCGTTGCCTTGTCGCCCGCCTTTTCAAGAAGCAGGGCCGCGGCGAGCACCGAGGATTTCGCGAAGGATGCCTTGCGCCAATCCGGGTAGCGATCCTTGCCCAGCATCGTCGGGTCTAGATCCGCGCCTATCCGCTCGGCAGCCAGAAGGCCGTAATAGGCCGACTGGTATTTAGCAGCGCGGGCATAGGCAGCCCGGGCTTCGGCTTGCTTGCCCATCGCCTCGTAGCTGCGACCCTCCCAATAGGCGCCGCGCGACACGCTGATCGGCGTGCTGACGGCAGCGGTAAGGTTCTGGAAATGCGTCAGCGCAGCGCCGTAGTCGTGCAGGCTCCGCAGCGCAATGAAGCCGGAGACGAATTCAAGCTCCGCATAGTCGGCGCCCCCGGCGAGATGATGCGAGGAAGCAACCTTGTAGGCCGTTCGGGGATCGCCGTCGCGCAGAAGGCGACGCGCCAGCAAAGCGCGCCGCTCTGCCCATTCCTCTGGCTGGCCGAGAGTTACGTCGCTGGCCGAGGCGGCGACAATCGTATCCGCCGCGTCCTCGTAGCGATCCTTGCGCATCCGCCACAGGAAACGTTCGTAGGCCAGACCAGGATTGTCGGCGAGACTTTCCGGGACAGCCTTCAGCTTGACATCGACAGAAGGTGACTCTACCCGCAGAGCAATCCGTGCCTGCCCAAGCGCCGCCCAACCTCGCGAGACACGCGGGAGCATTCGGGCTGCCTCGTCTGTATCACCATCCCAGAGAAGGCGGTCCAACCGCTGTTCGTTCACCTTGGCCAGTGCCTTCGGATACATAGCCAGAAGTTCGCTTTCCTGATCCGGCGTGAAGGACAGGGCGATCCAGCCGCGCATCGCCTCGGTCTGCGCTGCCTCGGCATTACCGGTTGCGGCAAAGGCCTTAACCAGCGCGATCGAACCTTTCGCCGTGGCCGGCTGGGCCTCGGCGAAATAGGCGATCACCCGCTCGGGCGTGGTCGAGCGGGCAACGGCCTCTTCCCCCTTGATGCGAATGATCTTGCGGCCCGGCCAATCGGGGCGGCGTTCGAGGAAGGACTCGTAGTCTCCAAGCGTCGCGTCCCCGGCACGCAACCGGAACCACTCGACGATGTCGCCGGAAATCGGATCCTCGACAGTCGCTTCGGCGCCGGCCCAGTCGCCAGCCCGCGCCTCGGCGAGCGCGCTGCGCAGGGCCCCCGCCTTGTCGGCATGAGCCGGGGGCGCGGCAAGGATGGCCAGCGCCATCACGAGGGGGCGCAAGAACGGCCGGAACGGGGTCTGGCGGGCGAGGTTGGAACGATGCGTCAGCATGGGTGCTTTTTGCCTTCACCAGAGTCGCGCCGCAACACACAAATGTGCCAGTTATCCACAGGTCCTTCCCCCTGTTGGCAATCGGCATCGGGGCCGCTAGGAAAGCCCCATTTGCAACGGGGCGACTCGACCGCCCGATCATCCGAGGAGACGCGTGCCATGATCGAAAGGATCAAGGGATCCATCCCTGCCCTGGTGACGCCGTTCAAGAACGGCGAGCTGGATCTGGATACGCTGAAAAAGCTGGTCGAATGGCATATCGAGCAGGGCTCGACCGGCCTCGTTCCGGTCGGCACCACGGGCGAAAGCCCGACGCTGAGCCATGAAGAGCACGAGCGGGTGATCGAGGAAACGGTCAAGGCCGCCGCCGGTCGCGTCCCGGTCATCGCCGGGGCCGGGTCGAACAACACGGCCGAAGGCATCCGCCTGATCCTCCATGCCGAACGCGTTGGCGCAGATGCCGCTCTGGTGGTGACGCCCTATTACAACAAGCCGACCCAGGCCGGGCTGATCGCGCATTTCACCGCCCTGCACGACTGCTGCAACCTGCCGATCGTGATCTACAACATTCCCGGCCGCTCGGTCGTGGATATGACGCCCGAGACAATGGGTGTTCTGGCCAAGCTGCCCCGGATCATCGGCGTCAAGGATGCGACCGGCAAGATCGAACGCGTGAGCCAGCAGCGCGCCGCCTGCGGCAAGGACTTCATCCAGCTCTCGGGCGAGGACGCAACGGCTCTTGGCTTCAACGCCCATGGCGGCGTCGGCTGTATCAGCGTGACGGCCAACGTCGCGCCGAAGCTTTGCGCCGAGTTCCAGGCGGCGACGCTCGCCGGCGACTATGCCAAGGCGCTCAGCTATCAGGATCGTCTGATGCCGCTGCACGAGGCGATCTTCCTTGAACCGGGGCTGGCGGGCGCAAAGTATGGCCTGTCGCGGCTTGGCATGTGTTCGGAAGAGGTTCGCCTGCCGCTCGTGGGCCTGACCGACGGCACCAAGGCCCGGATCGACGCGGCGATGCGCCATGCGGGGATCCTGAACTGAGCCTCGATCTCTCCGCCGTCGCCACCGGCGCCAGGGCAAACCTTCAGGGCAGCTTCTGGATGGTCGCGGCGATGGCGGGCTTTGCCATCGAGGACATGTTCCTGAAATCGGCCGCGGCCACCTTGCCGGTGGGCGAGATCCTGATCCTGTTCGGCGGGGCGGGTATGCTCGTGTTTGCTGCACTCGCCAAGTCGCGCGGCGAGCAGGTGCTCCACGTTGCCATCCTGACCCCGGTTATCCTGATCCGCGCGCTATTCGAGGTGACGGGGCGACTGTTCTACACTCTGGCGATCGCGCTTACGCCCCTGTCGAACGCGTCGGCCATCCTTCAGGCAACACCGCTTGTCGTGATCGCTGGCGCGGCCCTCGTCTTTGGCGAACGGGTCGGCTGGCGACGCTGGACAGCGGTGTTCGTGGGCTTCGTGGGTGTCCTCGTCATCCTGCGCCCCGGTCTTGAAGGATTCACGCCGCTGACGCTTTTGGCGGTCATTGGAACCCTCGGCTTTGCCGGACGCGACCTGGCCACACGCGCCGCGCCACCGGTGCTATCGAACTTCCAATTGGGGGTCTACGGCTTTGCCATGATGGTTCCGGCGGGGGCGCTGTTGCTTGCTCTCTCCGGCGGCGCCGCGATACCGGACCGCTTTGCAGCAGCCTTCCTGGCCTGCGCAACCGGGATCGGCGTTCTCGCCTATTACGCCCTGACCCGCGCCATGCGCACCGGCGACGTCTCGGTCGTGACGCCCTTCCGCTATACCCGCCTGATCTTCGCGATGATCCTGGGTATGGGAATCTTTGCCGAGCGGCCCGATCTCCTGACCATCGTCGGATCGGTTCTGATCGTCGCCAGCGGGGTCTACGCGCTGCTGCGTAGCCGTCGGCGCGCGACCGAATCAATCACTTAGGTGAGCAACAATTCCGTCTGACCGGTCGAATTGATGGTTAACGCAACGCTAATGCGAGTTTCCTGACAGAACGATCGTTTTGGCTGCGGCGGATCATCCGGCATGTCGAAACGGTGCCGTCCAGCGGCCCTCAGCGTGACGAAAAAATGGCGAAATCCGGGTCCTTCTTGGGCACATGGCCAGATCGGCCGCCACAGGACTTAACCAGAAAGGAAAACGCCCATGTTCATGCAGGACCTGACCCGCCTCATCGCCCGTGCCACCCCGATGCCGGTCGCACGCGCCCTGCCGCGCTGCGGCCTGGTGTCTGGCACGCTGATCGAGACCGCCCAAGGCTGGGTGCGTGTCGAGGAGCTTCGCCGCGGTGACCTTGTCCACAGCTTTGAC
The DNA here is from genome assembly GCF_021491355.1 of Alitabrizicola rongguiensis. Taxonomy (GTDB): domain Bacteria; phylum Pseudomonadota; class Alphaproteobacteria; order Rhodobacterales; family Rhodobacteraceae; genus Aliitabrizicola; species Aliitabrizicola rongguiensis. Next base: position 556,791 of record NZ_JAKENF010000001.1, read on the forward strand.
GGCGGGCTGCGCGAGGTGGTGGCTCTGGATCGCGACTGGCTTGCACCCGGCAAGGTTGAACTGGTCCATCTCGCAGGCGGCGTGATGGGCAACTGCGCGGATGTGGCACTCATGCCCGGCCAGGCGCTGCTGATCGACTGCTGGGACGAACCCGATGTCGACGGCGCGGTCGTTGCGCTGGTTCCGGCCGCCGCGATGATCGGGCTTTCCGGCACCAGCCTTGCGCAGACCCGCGGCGCAACGGAGGTCGTGATCCCGGTCTTCGCCGAAGAAGAGGTCGTTCATGCCCAAGGCGGGCTATTGCTGCATTGCCCCGGCGTCGGCAGCCGCACCCGCCACAGCGAAGCTGGATTCTTCACCCGGCTCTCCCGCGAACGCGCGCATCAGCTTCTGTGCAAACGCCTTCAGCAGTCCCCCTCGCTGGTTTGGGCGTAACGTTCCGGCAAGGTGCTTTCAGCCGGCCTTGCGCCGGCTTTCGACCTGGCTGAGCCGGATCTGGCGCAAAGCCTCGATCATCAGCGCGCAGAGAAGGCCAAAATTCAGGAAGCCGTTTGCCGCCTCCATCCCCGAAAGGATGCGCCACCCCTTCGGCATGACGATGTCACCCAGACCGAGGGTCGTGAAGCAGACCAGCGAGAAATAGACCGCCTCTTCCAAGGTCTCGAAGATGCCCAGGAACAGATAGGCGCTGGCCCAGATCCACACCCCTGCGGTGACGACGCCCAGAACCCAGAGGGACACGGTCGCCACCAGAAACACAAGCTTCGGACGGTGCGGCGGCGCCAGCAGCCATGGATGGACGCGGACGAAGACAACTTCGAGCAGCATGGCGGCAACCGCCGCAAAGGTGATGTTGAAGATCAGAAGAAGGGTCCCTATTCCGATTTCCACTGCCATGACCGACCTCCTGCAGTGTCTTCACATCCGGTTTCAAAGATATGTGCGGTTCTAAGCCTTCCCAAGACGGTACGGATCAGATGTCTTGCGAGTGACCTTCCCGCCACGCCAGCCGTGATGATTGCGGGCCTCCTGGCGTGCCCCTGGCATGCACACGACTGGACTCGCCCCGGTCGGTCGCCTATCTCGAGCGGGTCATGGCCCAGAAATCAGACCCGAACTCGAAACTCATCGCCGAGAACCGCCGCGCCCGCTTCGATTACTTCATCGAAAGCGATCTGGAGGCTGGCATCGTGCTGACCGGGTCCGAGGTCAAGTCATTGCGCCAGGGCGGCGCGAACATCGGCGAAAGCTATGCGAGTGTCGAAGGCGGCGAGCTCTGGCTCATCAACGGCTATATCGCGCCCTACCTTCAGGCCAAGACCTGGGGCCATGAAGAGCGGCGGCGGCGCAAGCTTCTGGTCAGCAAGAAGGAGCTGTCTCGCCTGTGGAACGCCACAGCGCGCGAGGGGATGACAATCGTTCCGATCGCCATGTATTTCAACGACCGCGGCGTGGTGAAGCTGAAGATCGGCGTGGCCAAGGGCAAGAAGCTGTCCGACAAGCGCGAGACGGAAGCCAAGCGCGACTGGGGTCGCGAAAAGGCCCGATTGTTGAAGCAGGGCGCATAATCCTTAATTTCTGCTTCATTATTCGCCAGATTGACGCATAGTAACTTTGCCCGGCGCGAGGGGCACGCGACCGGGGCACCGTCATCGGCCCCGAAAGGGAATGTATGGAACAGTTGATTATTCAGCTCGTCGCCGGCGCCATCGGCGGAAATGCGGCGGGCAAGGCAATGCCGAACGCCAATCTCGGCGGCCTCGGCAACACCATTGCCGGCCTCGTCGGCGGTGGCATCCTTGGCCAGATCGTCCAGATGCTGTTGAGCAGCGGCGCGGTTGACGCCGCCGCAGGCGCTGCCGGCCTCGATATTGGTTCGATCGTGGCGAACCTCGCCTCGGGCGGCATCGGGGGCGCTGTGCTGACGGCGATCATCGGTATGCTGAAGAACCGCTCTGCCTGAGCGCACCTGGCCCGCGGCCCCTGCGCCGCGGGCCCTTGCCATCACGTCTTGCCCAGACCCGCCGCAGCCCGCTATGGGTTGGCAGGCAATATGGATGGGGGGCGCGTATGGCCACGGACGATCCCAAGACACTGGTCTCAACCGCCTGGCTCGAGGCGCATCTGAACGACCCCGATCTGCGGATTATTGACGCGTCCTGGTACATGCCGGATGCGGGTCGCGATCCCAAGGGCGAGTATCTGGCCGCCCATATCCCCGGCGCGCGCTTTTTCGACATCGACGAGATCTCGGACCAGCGTTCGGCCCTGCCCCACATGGCGCCTCCACCCGAGAAGTTCATCAGCCGGATGCGGGCAATGGGCGTGGGCGACGGCCACCAGGTGGTGATTTATGACGGTGCGGGCATCTTCTCGGCGCCGCGCGTCTGGTGGACCTTCCGCCTGATGGGCAAGACCGATGTTGCGGTGCTGGATGGCGGGCTGCCGAAATGGCGTGCCGAGGGGCGACCGATCGAAGATATGCCGCCGGTCCTGCGCGACCGCCACATCACCGTGCAGCGCCAGGCAAGCCTGGTGAAGGACGTGACGCAAGTCGCCCATTCCAGCAAGCTTGGCGATGCCGAGATCGTCGATGCCCGTTCCGCCGCGCGCTTCAAGGGCGAGGCGCCCGAGCCACGCCCCGGCCTGCGCTCGGGGCATATTCCGGGCTCTAAGAACCTGCCCTGGAACGGTCTTCTCAACGCCAACGGCACGATGAAAGATCCTGATGCGCTGAAAGCGGCCTTCGTGGCGGCGGGCATCGATCTGGCCAAGCCGGTCATCACGACCTGCGGTTCGGGCGTTTCAGCGGCGATCCTGAGCCTGGCGCTGGAGCGCATCGGGCACCGGAACCACTCGCTCTACGACGGCAGCTGGGCCGAATGGGGCATGTATGACGACCTGAAGGTCGCGAAAGGATAAGACCATGTTCGAGGCGCTGAAGCCGCAGGCGCAGGACAAGATCCTGGCGCTCATCCAGATGTTCCGCGACGATCCGCGCGACGGCAAGATCGACCTCGGTGTGGGCGTCTACAAGGATGCAACTGGCCTGACCCCCGTCATGCGCGCGGTCAAGGCCGCCGAAAAGAAGCTGTGGGAAGAAGAGAAAACCAAGACCTATACCGGTCTTGCGGGAGAGCCTGCCTTCCACGCCGCGATGATCGACCTGATCCTTGACGGCACAGTGCCACACGATCGCGTTGCGGCCGTCGCGACCCCGGGCGGCACCGGCGCAGTGCGGCAGGCGCTGGAGCTCATCAGGCTCGCCTCTCCACACGCCACAGTATGGATCAGCGACCCGACCTGGCCGAACCACCCATCGATCATTCGCTACCTGGGCATGCCGATGGCCGAGTACCGCTATTTCGACGCTGCAACGCGCGGGCTCGACTTCGACGGGATGATGGCCGATCTGGCCAAGGTAAAGGCAGGCGATGTGGTCCTGCTGCACGGCTGCTGTCACAACCCCACGGGCGCCAATCCGACGCCAGATCAATGGGCCAGGATTGCCGACCTGCTGGCCGAGAAGGGCGCTGTGCCTCTGGTTGATCTTGCCTATCAGGGGTTCGGGGACGGGCTTGACGAGGATGCTGCAGCCACGCGGCTGATCGCAAAGCGCCTGCCCGAAGTTCTGATCGCCGCGTCCTGCTCAAAGAACTTCGGCATATACCGCGAACGCACGGGCATCCTGCTGGCGGTAGGCGATGCGGCAGGCAAGGCGACGGTACAGGCGAACCTCGCCTTCCTGAACCGTCAGAACTACTCGTTCCCGCCCGATCACGGGGCGCGTCTGGTCACGATGATCCTGACCGATCCGAGCCTGCGGACGATGTGGAAGGAAGAGTTGGAGGAGGTCCGGCTGAACATGCTGGGCCTGCGCCGTCAGCTGGCCGAGGAACTGCGCCGCCTGACCAATTCAGACCGCTTCGACTTCATCGCCAATCACCGCGGCATGTTCTCGCGCATCGGTGCGACACCGGAAGAGGTTGAGCGGCTTCGGGTCGAGCGCGGCATCTATATGGTGGGCGATTCACGGCTGAACATCGCCGGGCTGAACGCCGAAACCGTTCCGTTACTGGCGCGTGCCATCGCCGACATCGTCGCCTGAATACAAGTCGGCCCGGACGAGGGAGAGGCTCGTCCGGGCCGTAGATTGCGCGGGGGAGGAGGTCCGCGCGTGGTACGGCCCGCAAGTGTGGGCGGGCCGATTCCGGATCACATGTTGTAGGCGCTTTCGCCGTGCGAGGTCTGGTCCAGACCCTGACGCTCGTCCTCGGCGCTCGGGCGCAGGCCGAACAGCAGGTCGATGACCTTGTAGAGGACAAAGGACATCACGCCCGACCAGACCAGCGTCACAAGAACCGCCTTGATCTGTGTGGTGACCTGCGCCGCCATGTCGAACTCGCCGGCAACGGCCGGGAACTGGGTGTAGTCAAGCCAGCCCTGACCGCCAAGCGACGGGGCAGCAAGGATACCCGTTCCGATGGCGCCGACGATCCCGCCGACGCAGTGCACGCCGAACACGTCCAGCGTGTCGTCGTACTTCAGCTTGGACTTCACCGTCGAGACGAAGAAGTAGCAGATCGGCGAGACGATCAGGCCCAGCACCACCGAGCCCATCGGGCTGGCGAAACCGGAGGCCGGCGTGATCGCGACAAGGCCCGCAACCGCACCCGTCACAGCACCCAGCATCGAGGCGCGGCCATGATGGGCCTGTTCGACAAGGCTCCAGGCCAGCGCCGCGGCAGCGGTCGCGACGAAGGTGTTGAGGAAGGCGAGCGCCGCAAGACCATTCGACTCGAGGTTCGAACCGGCGTTGAAGCCAAACCAGCCAACCCACAGAAGCGAGGCGCCGATCATGGTCATGACCAGGCTGTGCGGCGGGGTCGCTTCCTTGCCGAAGCCGATGCGAGGGCCGATGACAAGGCAGCCAACCAGACCGGCGATGCCCGCATTGATGTGAACCACGGTGCCGCCAGCGAAGTCGAGCGCGCCCATGCCCCAGAGCATGCCGTAGTCGGTCGGATTATCCGGCAGGAAGTCCGGGCCGGCCCAATACCAGACCATATGCGCCATCGGATAGTAGACGATGGTCGACCACAGGACGACGAACAGCATCAGCGGCCAGAACTTGACCCGTTCGGCGAAGGCGCCGACGATCAGCGCCGGCGTGATGCAGGCGAAGGTCATCTGGAAGATGACGAAGGCGTATTCCGGGATGTAGACGTTGTTCGAGAAGGTCGCGGCATAGCTGCCGGTGCTCACGCCGGCCAGGAAGGCCTTGCTGAAGCCGCCGACGTAAGGGCTGCCGCCAGTAAAGGCCAAGCTGTAGCCGTAGACGATCCAGAGCAGCGCGGCGATCGAGACGATCATGAAGACCTGCATCAGGAGGCTGAGCATGTTCTTCGACCGGACAAGACCACCATAAAACAGGGCTAGGGCCGGGATCGACATAAGCAGGACCAGGGCCGAGCTCACCAGCATCCAGGTCGTATCGCCCTTGTCGACCATGCCTGCCATGGCAGCGGCGTCGGGCGCCTTGATCGGGCCAGTCACGACCTCGACGGCTGTTTCCTGCGCCCAGACCGGCAAGGCGCCGAGGCTGGCTGCCGCTGCGCCGAGCGCGAATGATTTTATCGAATTCGACATTGTTCTTTCTTTCCCCACCACTCGCGTCACAGCGCGTCGTCGTTGAGTTCGCCCGTCCGCACCCGGACAGCCTGCAGAACATCAAGGACGAAAATCTTGCCGTCGCCGATCTTGTCGGTCTTGGCTGTCGTCCGGATCGTCTCGACCACGGATTCTGCAAGATTGTCGCTGACCACGACTTCCAGACGGACCTTCGGCACGAAGTTCACCGCATACTCGGCACCCCGGTAGATCTCGGTATGTCCGGACTGGGAGCCGAACCCCTTGATCTCGGTCACCATCATGCCGCGAACGCCGATGGCGGTGAGCGCTTCGCGCACCTCCTCCAGCTTGAACGGCTTGATTGCTGCAATAATGAGTTTCACGACCATCCCCTTCATGGTTGGTGGGCGACCCAGCGCGTCCCCAGCGAGATCAAGGCCGCGTGATGGAATTCCACACAAGGAAGGGGCAGACAGGTCACGCCGAGACCAATTGCGATCTGCTCAAAAATTACACATTTTCATCGCTTCGATTAAAAATTAATCGATACACGAACACGAATCGACGGTGTCCGCGCTCCACATTCGTCACAGGACAGGCTAGAGTCGTCTTCAAAGCAGGCGCACGCAACGAACGGGCGAAACAGGCATGAGCAGTACTGGCGATTGGCGACCACCCCTGGTGGCGGATCGGCGCTACATGGCACAAAGTTCCGGAGCCCGTCCGAAGAGTGGCGGCACACGCGGCTCTGGCGGAGGCGGAGGGCGAAAACCGCCGTCTTCCGGCTCGCGGACTGCGCCCAAGGGCCGCCCGCCGCGCCGCAACCCGATCAGCGCCTTTTTCGGGGGCATCTTCCGCTGGATATTCAGGGTGCTCTGGGGGATCGGCTGGCGCGTTGCCTTCCTGCTCGCAATCGCGGTAGGGACCTCGACGCTTTATTTCTACCAGAAGCTCCCGGAGCTTTCGGACCTGCTCGACGGTCGCGCCCGCGGGTCTGTCACGCTGCTTGACCGCAACGGCGATGTCTTCGCCTGGCGCGGCGAAACCTTCGGCGGTCAGATTGATGCGCAGCACGTCTCCCCCAATCTGCGAAACGCCATCGTCGCAACTGAAGACCGTCGGTTCTACTATCATCTCGGGATCAGCCCGCGCGGCATCATCGGCGCCATGCGCATCAACCTGGCTGAAGGGCGCGGCCCGCTGGAAGGCAACGGCGGCTCGACCATCACCCAGCAGGTCGCCAAGCTGCTCTGCCTTGGCGTGCCCTACGATCAGGCCAACTGGAAATCGGAAGCGGATTACGAGGCCGATTGCCGGTCGGGCGGGGTCTACCGCAAGATCAAGGAAGTGCCCTTCGCCCTTGCTCTCGAGGCCAAGTATTCCAAGGACGAGATCCTGACGATCTACCTCAACCGCGCTTATCTCGGCGCGGGCACACGAGGGTTCGAGGCCGCCGCCCAGCGGTATTTCGGCAAGTCCGCAAATGACGTAACCCCGGCCGAGGCGGCGATGCTGGCAGGCCTGCTCAAGGCACCGTCCTATTACGCGCCGACCAACAACCTGGAACGGTCACGCGAGCGGGCGAACATCATCATCGGCCTGATGGAAGAGGAAGGCTACCTGACCAAGGAGCAGGCCGACGAGGCGCATGCGCATCCGGCGAAGTTGTCTGCAGCCGCGGCGGCCCGGTCGGGCGGCTTCTTCGCCGACTGGGTGATGGATTCCGGCCCCTCCTACCTGACGCGGAACACGACTGAGGACGTCATCATCCGCACGACATACGACCAGCGGATACAGAAGGCCGCGGAGACGGCGCTGAACGATGTCTTCGCGACAAAGCTTAAGGAAGGGTCCAAGGCGCAGGCCGCTGTCGTTGTCATGTCGGCCGACGGCGCCGTGCGGGCGATGGTGGGCGGCCGCAACACCGCCGATGCCGGCGCGTTCAACCGCGCGACCCAAGCACTTCGGCAGACGGGTTCGAGCTTCAAGCCGTTTGTCTATGCCGCCGCGCTCGACCTTGGCTATTCGCCCAGCGATTATGTCGATGACAGCCCGCTGACGCTATACACCCCGGGTTCCGGCAATTGGTCGCCCGACAACTACGACCACGAATACCATGGCGTCATCACGCTGACCGACGCGCTTGCCGAGTCCCGCAACATTCCGGCGGTGAAGGTGTCCGAGGCAGCGGGGCGCGACAATGTCCGCCGCGTTGCCAGCGGCTTCGGCATCACCTCGAACCTTGCAGACGGTCCGGCACTTGCGCTTGGCGTGTCGGAGGCCACGCTGATCGACATGACGGGCGCCTATGCCGGCATCCTGAACGGCGGCTCGGCGGTTCAGCCCTATGGCCTGACCGATCTGCGGCTGATGGGCGACGACACTCCGCTGATGGGCCAGGAGGGCGGCCTGGGGGAACGTGTCATCTCCGAACAGGCCGCGCGGGAGCTAACCTACATGATGACTCAGGTCGTCGAACGCGGCACCGGACGCCGCGCCATGCTGTCCGACCGGCAGGTGGCGGGCAAGACTGGCACAACGCAGGCCGCCCGCGACGCCTGGTTCCTCGGTTTCTCGGCCGACTACGTGACCGGGGTCTGGATGGGCTATGACGACAACACACCGATGCAAGGCGTGACCGGTGGTGGCCTGCCTGCCGAAATCTGGCACGAGGTGATGGTGCGCGTGGAAGAAGGCCTGCCACCCAAGCCGCTGCCGATGATCATCCCCGAACCACGCCTTCCGCCCGTGGCGCAGGCGTCGCCGGGCAATAGCGGCGCGAACCCGGCCCCCGCTGGCGGCAACCGCAACCAAGGCGAAGGCGGCTTCTTCCAGCAGGTCTTCAGCGCCTTCGGCAAGAACAGGCAGGACTGATCCCTAACGAAGAAGGGCGGCCAAATGGACCGCCCTTCTTCCCCATCGTGCGCTGCTGCGACGTCAGGTCTTCTTCAACTGCGCAATGAGCTTGTCCAGATCGCCGCCCTGCTTGTCGAGCATTGCGCCGATTTCGGTCCGCTCGGTCGACAGCATGTTTACGCCCTCGATGATGAGGTTGAAGAACTTGTCCCGCCCGGACTTGTCCGAGACATGCCAGCGCAGATCGAACGGCGCCTCGCCCTGCAGATAGGCCGTCGAGATCACCTCGTAATAGCTCTTGAGCGGCTGGGCGCCCGTGACCTCGATCCGCCCGCCGATGAATTCGCGGAAGCGCCGGCCATACTTGCGCGAGATGTAGCCCTGATAGGCTTGGGTGAAGGCCTTCATCTGGGCCGGGCTCGCCTGACGCGCCGCCGGGCCCAGGGCCGACCGCGCAATTGCCTGAACGTCAGCGTACTTGGCAAAGATCTGCTCGAACTTTGCCAGCATCTGCGCCTCGGATGCGCCAGAGTTGATGACCGCAGTGACCTGGCCCGTCACCTCGTTGATGAGCGCACGCGCCTGGTCGACGGTCAGCGCCAGCGCACCACGCGGGAGCAATACGGCGGTGGCCATAGCGCCAAGGCCAAGCCCAAGCACTGTCCGGCGATTGGTTTCAGTTGCCATTGCTGTCCTCGTAGGGGTCAATGAAGCTATCGTCTGCATATGGGTCTTCGAAGCCGTTCGCGCCATCCGAGCTTGTCGTCTGACCCAGACTGTAGCGCCTGTTCTGAAGATAGAGGAGGCGCGCCTGAGCATAGCTGTCGGCACTTTCATATAGAATGGAGTCGATCGTCGCCGAATACCTGTCACGATAATTGAGATCGTCAACCACGACCAATCCATAGGCGGCAAGTGCCTCACCAGTGGGAAGGACATACCAGATCGGATCCAGCACCAGATCGCCGATCCGGCCAAACATGTCGCGCTCGGTCGATGGACCGAAAACCGGCAGTTCGACGTAGTTTCCTTCGCCGAACCCCCAGACATGCAGCGTCTCGCCGAAATCCGTGGGCTGCTCGGGAAGGCCCGCGACGGTCGAGACATCGACCAACCCGCCAAAGCCGAGTGTGCTGTTGATCGCGAACCGCACGGTATTCTCGACCGCCTTGCCCAGCCGAAGCTGCAGAATGTTGTTCACGATGTCGTTCGGCACCGCGAGATTCGAGGCGAAGTTCGACAGCCCTCGGCGCAACGGACCCGGCTGAACCTCGCTGACCCCAGCAGAAACCGGTCGGACAAAGAACTTGTCGATCGCCTTGTTGGCCTCATGTACTTCGCGGTTATCTGCCTCTTTCGGATCCTTGATGCCCGTCGGCGCTGGAGCGGGTCCGCAGGACACCAGCACGCCAAGGGCCAGGCACGTCAGAAGGACGTGCCTCTGAGCGGAAAGCAGACGCAGGATGGAGATCAGGGGCATCAGGCGGGTTTCTCGATACAATGGCGTCTGATCTAGCGTTCCGGGACCAGAGGCAAGCCATAAGAAGCCCGCAAGGGGAACGCAATGATCGAGCGTGTCCGATGCGCGACGGTTCGCTCGCCCTCGTCTCTTGCTGCCCCTTCCGCGCCCGGCTAGCCTTCGCCAAACGCAACCGCGCCGGAGCTCGATATGTCACTGTCCCCCATCGAAACCCGCTTGGCCGAATTGGGCCTGACCCTGCCCGATGCCCCCGCCCCCGCAGCAAACTACGTGCCATTTGTGGTCAGCGGCGGCATGGTCTGGATCGCGGGCCAGATCTCGCGTCAGGCCGATGGCAGTCTGATCACCGGCAAACTGGGCGCTGAGCTGGATGTGGCCCAGGGGGCAGCGGCAGCGCAAACCTGCGCGCTGGCCATCCTGGCACAGCTGAAGACCGCAGTTGGCGGTGATTGGTCTCGGGTGGCGCGGGCGGTCAAGTTGACGGGCTTTGTGAACTCTACCCCCGACTTCATCGATCAGCCCAAGGTGATCAATGGTGCAAGTGACCTTCTGGTTGCGGTTCTGGGCGATGGGGGCCGCCATGCCCGTTCGGCCGTTTCGGCGGGCGCACTCCCATTGGGAGTTGCGGTCGAAGTGGACGCGGTCTTTGAACTGAAATGAGCATCGTTCCCCTGCCGAAGGATTTTCTCCGCGCGCCGTTCGCCCATCGCGGCCTTCATGACAAGACCAAGGGGCGGATCGAGAATTCCCTTTCTGCCTTCAGCGCAGCGGTTGCAGCCGGCTATGGGATAGAGCTTGACCTGCAGTTGACGAAGGACGGGACTGCGGTCGTGTTCCACGACGCGACCTTAGACCGCGTGACGGGGGAAAGCGGCCCAGTCGCCGATCGCACCGCCGCCGAGCTCGGCCGAATCGCCCTGAACGGCAGCACCGACACGATTCCCAGTTTTGCCGAGGTGCTGCTTCTGGCCGCAGGCCGCGTGCCCCTGCTCGTCGAGTTGAAGGACCAATCCCACAACCTGACGGAAACCGACGGCCGGCTCGAAAGCGCCGCAGCGGAGGCGCTTTTGAACTATTCCGGCTCTGTCGCCCTCATGTCCTTCAATCCCCATTCCGTGGCCTGGATGCAAAAGCTCTGTCCACGTCTGCCACGCGGCATCACCACGGGATCATATCCTTCAGACGAATGGGAAGGTGCCAGCGCGGCCCGGTCAGATGAACTCCGCGAGATTCCTGACTACGATCGCACCGGTTCGAGCTTCATCAGCCACGAGGTGGCAGACTTGACCAGGCCTCGGGTCGCTGAGTTGAAAGCGAAGGGGGCGCGGATCCTGTGCTGGACTGTTCGGTCGGCCGACATGGAGGCCGAGGCGCGGCGAGTTGCGCAGAACATCACGTTCGAAGGGTATCCGGCCAAGATCCCTGCTTGACGCCGCGCCGCGGCGGACCACCCTTCTGCGAAGAACTTCTTCCGTTTCAAAGTATCCTCGGGGGCGCCGGTGGCAGACGGCCCCCCGCTCCGCCGTCAGCAACCGGACCCACGCCTGAATGACCGAAGCCCTCGAGGTAACGATCCACCGTTCCTTTGCCGAGATCGCTGCGGCAGACTGGGACGCCGTTGCCTGCCCCGAATCCACCGATGGCGGGCGCCCGATCGACCCCTTCACCACTTACCGTTTCCTTTCGGCGCTGGAGCGATCCGGGTCGACGGGGGGCGGCAGCGGCTGGCAGGCGCATCCGCTCGTCGTACGCGAAAACGGGCAGATCATCGCTGCAACGCCGCTCTACGTGAAATCGCACAGCCAGGGCGAATACATCTTCGATTTCAACTGGGCCGACGCCTGGCAGCGGGCCGGCGGGCGTTACTACCCGAAACTCCAGATCGCCGTCCCCTTCACCCCTGCGACCGGGCGCCGGTTCCTCACCCGTGCTGGCAAAGAGATCGAAGGCACGGCCGCCCTGATCGACGCCGCCCGCCAGATAGTCGCGAACAACCGCCTTTCGTCGGTGCATGTAACCTTCTGCACCGAGGCCGAGGCGGACCGGGGCGAGGCGATGGGGCTCTTGCGCCGGACGACGCAGCAGTATCACTGGGAGAACCGGGGATATGACTGTTACGACGATTTTCTTGGCGATCTGTCATCGCGCAAGCGCAAGGCACTGCGAAAGGAACGGGCGCAGGCTCAGGCCTTTGGCGGCACGATCCGGACGCTGACCGGCAACCAGATCGAGCCCCGCCACTGGGATGCCTTCTGGGCCTTCTACCAGGACACCGGCAGCCGGAAATGGGGTACTCCCTACCTGACGCGAGCCTTCTTCGACGAAATCAATGCAACGATGCGCGACGATGCTCTGCTGATCCTGGCCGAGCGGAACGGCCGCCCGGTCGCCGGAGCGTTGAACTTCATCGGGCGCGACACCCTTTACGGGCGCTACTGGGGCTGTATCGAGGATCATCCCTTCCTGCATTTCGAACTGTGCTATCATCAGGCCATCGACTGGGCGATCGCGAACAAGTTGTGTCGGGTCGAGGCCGGCGCGCAGGGGGAACACAAGCTGGCGCGCGGCTACCTGCCCGTGGCCTGCCATTCGCTGCACTGGATAGCCGATCCGGGTTTCCGCGCCGCAATCGAGCGCTATCTCGATGCAGAGCGGTCCGCAGTCGGCGAAGAGATCGAGGTTGTAACCGCCTTCGGCCCCTTCCGACGGGGTGAAGTGCAGGAACGGGACTGACCGAACAGGGGGGCAACGAAATGGCGACTCTGCTTGGCGAAGAGGAACGCCGCAAGGACCTACCCGCTCTTGCAGAAACCGGGTGGCGCGCCGTCGAGGGCCGCGACGCAATCCGCAAGATCTGGAAGTTCCGCAGCTTCTCGGAGGCTTGGGGTTTCATGTCACGGGCAGCGCTGGCGGCTGAAAAGCTGAACCACCATCCGGAATGGTCTAACACCTACAACGTCGTCGACGTGACCCTGACGACACATGACTGCCACGGATTGAGCGCGACGGATATCGAGTTGGCGTGCCGCATGGATGCGGCCGCAGGAGCCGCATCCGTTCAGACCGATCATTCGCTACCGGTCGAAAGCCTGTGTCAGATCAGGGCGAGATAGCCTCGGCAGAACGAGGCGGGATCAGATCGCCTCGAGCAGCGCTTCGCCCGTCGAGATATTGCATTCGCCCGGCTTGTCGATCTGGACAACGGTAGCGACGCCGTCGTCCACGACGGCAGCATAGCGCTGCGAGCGGTCAAAGAAGCCAAGCCCCGGCACGCTGAACTCCATCCCGAGGGCGCGGGTCAGGCTTCCATCGGCATCGGCGAGCAGAGTGACACCAGCTTTGGCCGCGCCGGTGGCCTCGCCCCAGGCCTTCATGACGAAGGGATCGTTGACCGCAACGCAAATGATCTCGTCCACGCCCTTGGCCGCGAATTTGTCCCGAGTCCGGATGAAGCTTGGCAGATGCGAGGTCGAGCATGTACCGGTGAAAGCCCCCGGCAGACCGAAGATCACGACCTTGCGGCCCTTCAGCTTGTCTTCCAGTTTGACCGGTTCGGCTCCGTTCTCCCCCATCTGAAGAAGTGTCGCCTCCGGCAATTTGGCACCCACGGAAATCGTCATTCTCGTCATCCTCTTGCGTTGCGTTTTCGGCAAGTCGGGATATAGGCTCCGCCGCCGAACAGGACCAGAGGGAGGATATCGATGGGACAGGTTGTGGTGATAGGTGCCGGCCAAGCCGGCGCTTCCTGTGTCGCCCGTCTGCGCGCGAAGGGTTACTCCGGCCGGATCATCCTGATCGGCGACGAACCCGTCGCCCCCTACCAGCGTCCGCCCCTCTCCAAGGCCTATCTTCTGGGCGAGATGGAAATGGAGCGTCTCCTTCTGCGCTCGCCGGATTTCTATGTCGAGAACGAGATCGAACTCCGACTGGGGCAGCCTGTGTCTGCGATAGATACTGCCGCCAAGACTGTGACGATTGGCGGCGAGCACATAGTCTACGACGATCTGGTACTTGCGACGGGCTCGATCCCCCGCAAGCTGCCGGCAGCGATCGGCGGCGATCTGGCGGGAATCTACACCGTGCGGACCCTTGCCGACATCGACGCGGCGCGTCACGAGTTCCAGGCAGGCCGCTACCTGGTTGTGATCGGCGGCGGCTATATCGGGCTTGAGGCGGCCGCAGTGGCCGCCAAGCTTGGCCTGACGGTACATGTCGTCGAAATGGCCCCGCGCATCCTGCAGCGCGTGGCGGCGCCCGAAACCTCGGCCTATTTCCGGAGTCTGCATGGCCGAAAGGGCGTCGTGATCCTCGAAGGCACCGGGCTTGCCCGGCTAGAGGGCGACAACGACCGCGTGACAGATGCGCTGCTGACGGACGGTCGCCGCCTGAAAGCCGATTTCGTGATCGCTGGTGTTGGTATCGTCCCCGACACACGACTGGCCGAGGCGGCGGGGATCGCCATCGAGAACGGAATCCGCGTGGATGCCCACGGTCGCACCTCCGATCCGCATGTCTGGGCCGCAGGCGACTGCGCCTCGTTCCCGGTGGGTGATGCTCGGATGCGGCTGGAGAGCGTGGGGAATGCCATCGACATGGGTGAACTCGTCGCCGACAACATCCTTGGCGAGGGTCAGGTCTATGATCCCAAACCATGGTTCTGGTCGGACCAGTATGACACCAAGCTACAGATCGCCGGCCTGAATGCCGGTTACGACCGGATCGTGACGCGCGGCCCAGAAGGCGACGCGGTCTCTTTCTGGTACTACAGGGGCGACCGCCTGATCGCTGTGGATGCGATGAACGACTCTCGCGCCTACATGGTCGGCAAGCGCCTGATCGAAGGCGGCAAATCGCCCGACCCCGCGCTGGTCGCAGATCCGGCGACCGACCTGAAGGCGCTTCTCAAGGCATGAGGATCATCGGCGGAGCACGGCGAGGCCTCAAGCTGGCCGAAGTGGGCGAAGGCGATGCCGCGGCCCATCTTCGCCCCACGACCGACCGCGTCCGTGAAGCGATCTTCAATCTTCTCCTGAACGGCGGCTATGACGACCCGGTTACGGGCGCCCGCGTGCTGGACCTGTTCGCCGGCACAGGGGCACTCGGGCTCGAGGCGCTGTCGCGCGGCGCCGCGCGGGTGGCCTTTGTCGATGACGGCGTCGCTGCGCGGGCGCTGCTGCGCGCCAATATCGAGAAGATGCAGGCCATGGGCACAACGGATGTCTGGCGACGCGACGCGACGCGGATGGGCCCGAACCGCGGCCCCGGCTATTCGCTCGTGTTTCTCGACCCGCCCTATGGCCAGCGCCTGGGGGAAGCGGCAGTCGCGTCCTGCGTCGAAGGTGGTTGGCTGGCGCCCCGCGCGATGATCGTCTGGGAAGAGAATACCTCGCCCCTGCCCCCGCCCGGATTCACGATGATCGACCAGCGCCGCTACGGCGATACGATCGTGACCCTTCTGCGGTCCCCCGAATGAGACCCGCAGCCGTCCTCTTCGATTGCGATGGCGTGATCGTCGACAGCGAGCCGATCCTGTTCAGTCTGCTGGGCGAGGACCTTGCGCGATATGGCCTGTCCCTTGACCCGGCCGAAATGGAGCGCTTGTTCATAGGCGGCACCGTGTCGGGCGCCTTCACCCTCGCGCGCAAGCTTGGGGCGGATTTGCCGGACGGATGGGTGGATGACTTCTATGCCCGAACCTATGCGCGACTTGCGCAAGGAACGCCGTTGATCGCGGGAATCGAGGAAGTTCTCGACGCGCTGGATGCCGCCAGCATTCCCTATGCGGTTGGCTCCAACGGGTCTGAAGAAAAGATGCAGATCACACTCGGTCAGCATCCCGAGGTCTATCGCCGGATGAAGGGAAGGCTCTTCTCTGGTCAAGCCTTGGGAGCCCCGAAGCCGGCACCCGATCTCTATCTCTTTGCGGCGAAGGCGGTAGCGGCAGACCCGCGCGCCTGCATCGTGATCGAGGACAGCCCCACCGGCGCCCGGGCCGCCCGGGCCGCAGGGATGCGCTGCTTCGGTTTTGCCCCGCATGGCGATGGCGCGGCGCTCGCAAACGAAGGCGCAGTGCCGTTCCGCGCCATGTCAGATTTGCCGGCCCTGCTCGGCCTCTGACGCTTCAGCGCAGCTTCGTCAGGATGGCAAGGCTCGCATAGCCGTCTGGGGTCAGGCCCTGCGCGATCTGGTAGGCCCGAACGGCGGCAACGGTGTTCGGCCCGATCTTGCCATCGACCCCGCCCGGATCGAACCCGGCCGCGGCCAGCCGCGCCTGCAACTCCACCCGTTCGTCCAGCGTCAACGCCCGGTCCTCGCGCGGCCAATCGGCGATGATCGGATCACCCCCGCGGATACGATCCGACAGATGACCCACGGCAATCACATAGGCATCGGCTGGGTTGTAGCGTTCGATCACGCGGAAGTTCGGGAAGATCAGGAAAGCAGCACCCTCTGCGCCCGCCGGCAGAAGGACCGAAGCCGTGCCTTCGGAAAGCAGATCGCTACCGTTGGGCCTGCGGATGCCCATCGCCTGCCACTCCGTCACCGGTTTCAGCACCCTGTCACCTGACTGGGTATAGTCGAAGTTGGGCGGCAGCAGGATCTCGTAGCCCCAGGGCTGACCGGTTGTCCAACCCCAGTGCTTGAGGTAGTTCGCGGTCGAGGCCAGCGCATCGGTCGGATCGTCCGCCCAGATGTCCCTCCGCCCGTCCCCGTTGAAATCGACCGCATAGCTGGCCCAGGACGACGGCATGAACTGGGTATGGCCCATCGCACCTGCCCAGCTGCCAACCATCGCCGCCGGAGCGGTATCACCATTCTGCAGAATCTTCAGGGCCTGGATCAGTTCCGCCTCGAAGAAGGCACTGCGTCTTGTGTCATAGGCGAGCGTCGCGAGTGAGCCAACGGTCGGCGTCTTGCCGCGAAAGGTGCCATAGGCGGTCTCTAGCCCCCAGATCGCGACGACCACTTCCTTCTCGACGCCATAGGCGGCCTCGATGCGATCGAGAAGCGCAGCGTTATCGGCGAGCGCCGCCTTTCCGTTGACAACACGATCAGAAGAAACTGCCGTATCGAGATAGAGCCAGATCGGCTTGGTGAATTCGCTCTGTCTGCGGTCCTTTTCCACCACGGAGGTATCGAAGCCGATCCCGGCGAAGGCCGCATCCAGGGTTGCCGGTGTGATCCCAGCCGCCATTGCCCGGGGGCGGAAGGCCGCCAGCCACGCCTCGAACCCCTCTGCGCTGCCGCCTTCGATCACATCCGCCCTCCCGCCGTCGACCACCGGCATGGGGTCCTGGGCACCGGCCGCAAAGCCGACGCAGGCAAGGACTGCCGCAAGGAGGGTCGCCGTCTGTTTCATTCTGCTCTGCCCGTTTTCGCGCAGTCTAGCGCGGGCGGAGGCCGGGCGGAATGCTCAATCCCTCGCCCGGCCTCTCCTCTCAGGCGGCTTCGCTTGCCATCGCCAACGTCTTGGTCGGCATGGTCGCGGGTGAGGCAGCATTCAGCGCCCGCAGTTGTCCGATGATCTCGGCATTCTGCCGCCCCAGCCGGTGCAGGTGATCCTGCATCTCGGCAATGGTGCGGTTTCCGGTGTTCTGCAGCAGGAACACCATGAGAAATGTCGCGATCGTGGTGCCGGTGTTTATGACCAACTGCCATGTGTCGGAAAAGTCAAAGGCCGGCCCCGACAGCCCCCAGAGCGCGACCAGCGCACAGGCGGCCAGAAATGAGGAAGGGTTGCCGAGCATGCGCGAAATCCATTCGGACAGCGCATCGAAGCGATGGGTGATGAAGGCTTTCATTTGGGTCTCCTTGAGGCCGCGCTGCCATGCGCGCTGTCCCCGGAGACCTCGTCAACGACAGGTCATTCGGCGCGCGCAGGGCAAGACGGACTTCGACTGTCGTCTGACATGGGTTTGGGTTCCTGATGACGTGCGGGCCAACCCGCACGAGGACGAGTTAGGCCTGTCCTGCAGAGACGGCAAGTCACAAAGCCAGGATCGGGCGGGGTCATTTGCGCTTGCGGATGACCTTGCGCTTGAGCTTCTCGTCGCGGGCCGCAGCCTTTCCGGGCTTGCGCGGATTGAACCGCCCCTTCTTGCCCGCGCGTCCGGCCGGCAGTGACCGTCCTTCGATTTCGAGAAGCTCCAGCACCAGCCCACCCGTCACCGGGATCGCCTCGGCCAGACGCACCGTCACCCGCTGGCCGATGCCGATGGTCAGGCCCGTGTCGGCGCCCATCAGCGTCTGGCTGTCGGGATCGAAATGGAAGAACTCGCGCCCCACGTCGCGGATCGGGATCAGGCCATCGGCGCCCGTCTCGTCCAGACGCACGAACAGGCCGAAGCGCTGGACGCCCGAGATGCGCCCGGAGAACTCCGCCCCCACCCGGTCGGCCAGGTAGGCGGCGAGGTAGCGGTCGGTCGTGTCGCGCTCGGCCGCCATGCTGCGCCGCTCGGTGTCGGAGATGTGCTTCGCCGTGTCCTCGAGGCTCTCGATGTCCTCGGCCGACAGCCCGTCCTTCCCCCAGCCATGCGCCGAGATCAGCGCGCGGTGGACGATTAGGTCGGAATAGCGGCGGATGGGCGAGGTGAAATGCGCGTAGGAGCGCAGCGCCAGCCCGAAATGGCCGAAGTTCTCGGGGTGGTAATAGGCCTGCGTCATCGACCGCAGCGTGGTGATGTTCATCAGCTCGTCGAACTCGCTGCCCTCGGCCTGCGCCAGGAGGCGGTTCAGATGCGCGGTCTTCAGCACCTGCCCCTTCGCCAGCACGAAACCCGACGCCTCGGCCACCTCGCGCAGCGCCTCGATCTTGTCGGCGCTCGGCTCCTCGTGCACGCGGAACAGCAGCGGCCGGCGGTGCTGGATCAGCTCCTCGGCGGCGGCGACATTGGCGAGGATCATGAACTCCTCGATCAGCTTGTGCGCCTCGAAGCGGTCGCGGAAGGCGACCGAGACCACCTTGCCCTCGTCCGACAGCACGATCTTCCGTTCAGGCAGGTCAAGGTCCAGCGGCTGGCGCAGCGCGCGGGCCTTCTTCGTCGCCTCGTAAGCGGCGTAGAGCGGCTTGATGATGCGGTCCATCAGCGGCGCGCATTTGTCGTTCGGGCGGCCGTCGGCGGCGTTCTGCACCTCGGTATAGTCGAGGCTCGCGGCCGAGCGCATCAGGCCGCGGACGAAACGATGGCCGATCTTCTGGCCGCTCGCGTCGAGTTTCATCCGCACGGCAAGGCAGGCGCGGGGCACGCCTTCGTGCAGGGAACAGAGGTCGCCCGACAGCCGGTCGGGCAGCATCGGCACCACGCGGTCGGGGAAATAGGTCGAGTTCCCGCGCTTCCGCGCCTCGCGGTCCAGCGCGGAGCCGGGGCGGACGTAATGGGCAACATCGGCGATGGCGACCCAGACGATATGGCCGCCGGGGTTGGCCGGGTCGGTGTCGGGCTCGGCATAGACGGCGTCGTCGTGGTCGCGGGCGTCGATCGGGTCGATGGTGACGAGGGGAAGGTCGCGCAGGTCCTCGCGGCCCTTCAGGCCGGCGGGCTTTTCGGCGTCGGCCTCGGCGATCACGGGGTCGGGGAAGTGGTCGGGGATGCCGTGCTGGTGGATGGCGATAAGGGAGACGGCCTTGGGGGCCGAGGGATCGCCCAGGCGATTCACGATCCTGGCCTGCGGCAGGCCAAGGCCGCGGCGGCCGGATTGCTCGGCCTCGACCAGCTCGCCGTCGCGGGCGTTGAGGGTGAAGTCGCGGCCGACGCGCCAGTCCTTGTCCTGGCCCTTGTCGATGGGAACGATGCGGCCGCCTTCGGCCTCCTTGCGGAAAATCCCGAGGATTCTCTGCGGGTTGGTGCCGAGCTTGCGGATCAGGCGGGCCTCGTAGCCGGCGTCGCCCTTCACCTCGGTCAGGCGGGCAAGGATGCGGTCGCCCTCGGCCATCGGTGCATCGGTTTTGGCGGGGCGATACAAGATCTTGGGGGCCGGCCCCTCCCCCTCCCAATCCATGGGGGTTGCCCATTGGTCGCCCTGGCTGTCGGGGGGGAGGATGACGAGGAGCGAGACGGGGGGGAGTTTGGAGGAATCGCGGTAGGTATGACGGCGCTTTTCAAGGGCGCCCTCGGCCTCCAGCTCCTTCAGAAGCCGTTTGAGATCAATGCGTTGATCGCCCTTGATGCCAAAGGCCTTGGCGATGTCGCGCTTGGCCGAGAGGCCGGGATTCTGGGCGATCCAATCCAGGATCTGCGCCTTCGAGGGAAGCTGGGTCATGCCCAATCAGGTAGCACGCCCGGCGGGGAAGGTCACGGGGAAGCGGTGCAGGGGGGCTGGAAGGCGTCGGGTTTCCGTATGGCAGGCATATGGCGACAGAAGAATCACGGAAAACCCCCCATGCCGACAGGATGTGTTGCGTACCAGGCAGTGAAACCCGGCTCATGCTGAATTTCACGATTCAACTCGGAAGATTTCCCTTTGCTGAACAAGCTATGGACATGCTATTTCCACAGCTATCTAAACTGAATGGTCCGGGTATGGAGATCAGCGAAAGCACGGCTACGATCATAGCAACTGTCGCCGCAATAGGTTCGGCATTTGCAAGCATTAATGCCGCCAATAGCGCTGCCCGACTCTCTGCAAAGCAGAATGTTCTCGGGGCAGACATCAAGCTGCTCAGTAAATCACTTTACGAAATTGTAGCGCTTTGCGCAGAAGCAAGGAAATCCAAGAGCTCAGAAAAGTTCTCATCAAAGATTGAAGCTGCAACAGAGGTTGCACGCACCCTCGATCGTCTAAGACAAGAACACCGATACTCACTTCCCTTTATATTCGACCCCATTTGGCACTTAAAGGGGATACCTCTCTACGTATCCCATTATAAAAACGCACTCACCGATCCAAGGGTAGATAGCCTAATCAAAAAGGCTACTCGTTTACGTGAAGCCATCGACGAATGCTTGGAGTTCTATTTCTTCCATGGCAAATCCCCAAGCCTGCGAATGAGGCTGAAATTGCGCTGCCGGAGTAGAAGTTTAACAAAAGAATTCAAGAAAGGGAAGTACACAGAATAGTGGGGTGTTTTGATAACAAACGAATCAAAATCACAAATCACGGTTAACTGTTGCAGCACTCACCGCAAACTTAGTACCAGATCATCCCTCAGCCTCAGTGAGATCCGTTACGGTGTAACTGATGCTAGTAGTACCATCTGGCTTCTTTATTGTTCCCACCTCAATCTTAGCATCGAAACTGCCGCCCAGCGTAATGCCTTTTCTATTTTCAATTCTCTCAAGATAATCCTGGCTAACCTGATGACTAAAATTCCCCGAGACGATATAATCTTCGCCCTCCTTCCTAAAATCAAACGACCTTTTAATTGGCGAAAGTCCGACAAGCGTTCCCCGCCATTGGAATGTTTCAATCTTAACTCTCGTATCAGAAATTCTCTTGTAGGCTCTATCAATATCGCTAAGGCCGAATGCATAGCTCCTATCTGGCAAAGTTGCCTTAAATGAAGCAGAATTGCTCTTGAGATGGCGAAAGAATTTCGCACATGCCATGAAGATACGAGGGTTGATGTCGTCAACTTCGATCAGAAATTCATCATCATCGTCCTGCGCAAACTCTCGGAGAATTTCAGCAGCCTCCTCCAGAGACTCCCGTATTGGCGTCTTCAATGCGCTGTATTGCGCGGCATCTCTTTCTTCCAAGAGAAAACCAAAAGAACCCGTTGCAACTCCGCGAATATCAAGGCCAATCAGGTCGGATCCTCTTATCTTGCCTCTCGCATTGATAGGCCCTGGAATCTTCGAAGCAAATAATCTTGTGACAATGGCTTGAAAATGATTCAATGCGTTGGTGGCAAACTTCGCGTCTATGCCGATTGTGCCATTTACCGGCGCCCCATCAAATAGCACGACCACCTCTCCAACCTTGGCATCGGACACCAGAAGATCATCAAGCTCCGCAGAAACAGAATCAAGCCGTCTTACAAAACTCAACTTCCCGACAATATCCTCATCCTTCTCTGCTTCAGAAATTAGCACCTTGAGCTCGGAGATTTGTTCGCGAAGAAGCATTATTGTTTGGAGATTAGACATGGAATTTTCTCCTCACAGCTTGCTCTACAACTAGGTATTCGGCAGCGTCAGCGGATAGCGGAAGCTCCACGATCCCCTTTTTCTGATTAGAGTTCCTTACATCACTGAATAAACCAAACCAGTAAGTAGTATTACGAATGAGTGCTCCTCCGCCCGAATCGAGATCAATGGCGTAGGTATCACAGCCGTATAGCGGTTTCATTTTCTTGGTGTCGAAATATTTTGGAAAGATCCTGTTCTGATAGTCAAAATGCCAGCTCGAAGGCGTAGCTTGATATCTAATAGGCCTATTAAACAAAGTAACCACATCAATATCGCTTGGGCTTCTCCTGCGGCGCTCCTCAACGTTCTCGACAAAACTACCGTCTATCCACTGCGATCCAGATACAAACCCGCCAGTAAAAAGAAGCTTTCGGTACTCATTCAGCCCCAGAAGAAGTTCAGCTCGTTGAGGGGATGTGCAGAATCGTTCCACCACCTCTAACATTGAGGCCCGATATGGAGAGCGACAGCTACTCTCCGCCGGCTGATCTCCGACAAACGATGGAAGAACGCCGTTCGGCGCAAACTCGGGAATGGTCATATTTCACACGACAACTAGCACCCCCACGTTGTAGTTCAAGGTAAGGTTGAGTGTCCAAAGAATTCACTCCTCCCCCATCATCGCCATCGCCTCCTCCGCCGTCTCGGCGTAGCGGAAGAGGCCGAGGTCGGCCTCGCCGATCAGGCCCTCGTCGACGAGGCTCTGCCAGTCGATCAGGCGCTCCCAGAATACCTTTCCGAACAGGATGAAGGGGATGCGCTTCATCCGCCCGGTCTGGATCAGGGTGAGGCATTCGAACATCTCGTCGAGCGTGCCGAAGCCGCCGGGGAAGATGCAGATGGCGCGGGCGCGCATCAGGAAGTGCATCTTGCGGATCGCGAAGTAGTGGAAGTTGAAGCAGAGGTCGGGCGTGACCCAGGCGTTCGGGGCCTGCTCGTGCGGCAGCACGATGTTCAGCCCGATGGAATGGCCGCCCGCATCGTCGGCGCCGCGGTTGCCGGCCTCCATGATCCCCGGGCCGCCGCCCGTCGCCACGACCCAGTCGCGGCCATAGCTATGCAGGCTTTTCTCGGTGATGAGGCGGGCAAGGGTGCGGGCCGTGTCGTACCACTGCGCAAGGCCGGTGGCGGTGCCCGGACGCTCGGGCGATGGGATGCGGGCCGAGCCCATCAGCACGACGGTGGAGCGGACGCCGCGCTCGTCCATGATGAGCTGGGGCTTCAGCAGTTCAAGCTGCAGGCGGACCGGCCGCAGATCCTCGCGCAGCAGGAAATCGGGATCGGCGAAGGCGAGGCGGTAGGCCGGTGCGCGGGTCTGGGCGGTTTCGGGGCAGGTCTCGGCTGCGGCGGTATCCTGGACGCTGTCGCGGAAGGGATGGGTGCGGGACTGGTCGTTCATCGGCCCTCTCCTGTCGTCGGCGTCGATTGCGCCATGGGTCCCTCCGGTCTATAGGCAAGCGCGACCCTAGAGCAACCGGAGTGCCCCGATGACCCACGCTGCCCTGGAAACCGCGATCGAAGCCGCCTGGGAGGCGCGGGACGGGATCTCGCCTTCGACCAAGGGCGAGACGCGCGAGGCGATCGAAGCGGTGCTGGAGGCACTGGACAAGGGCGCGCTGCGGGTGGCCGAGCGGAAGGCGGACGGCCAGTGGCAGGTGAACCAGTGGGCGAAGAAGGCGGTGCTCCTGTCGTTCCGGCTGTCTGACATGTACGAGATCTCGGGCGGGAACGGCGGGTCCAACTGGTGGGACAAGGTGCCGTCGAAGTTCCAGGGCTGGACCGAGGCCGACTGGCGGGCGGCGGGGTTCCGCGCGGTGCCGGGCAGCATCGTGCGGCGGTCGGCCTATATCGCGAAGGGCGTGGTGCTGATGCCGAGCTTCGTGAACCTCGGCGCCTATGTGGACGAGGGCAGCATGGTGGACGGCTGGGCCACCGTCGGCTCCTGCGCGCAGATCGGCAAGCATGTGCACCTGTCGGGCGGCGTCGGGATCGGCGGGGTGCTGGAGCCGATGCAGGCGGGTCCGACGATCATCGAGGACAACTGCTTCATCGGGGCGCGGTCGGAAGTGGTCGAGGGCTGCATCGTGCGCGAGGGCTCGGTGCTGGGGATGGGTGTCTATATCGGCAAGTCCACCAAGATCGTCGACCGCGAGACGGGCGAGGTCATGTATGGCGAGGTGCCTGCCGGGTCGGTGGTGGTCGCGGGGTCGCTGCCGTCGAAGGGCGGCGTAAACCTCTATTGCGCGGTGATCGTGAAGCGAGTGGATGCGCAGACCCGGGCCAAGACCTCGATCAACGATCTCTTGCGGGACTGAGCGGCCGATGGCGCTGACGCTGGCTGCCGCGCAGGGGATGGTTCAGGCCGCGCTGGCCCATGCGCGCACCGCCGGGTTCCGGCCGCTTTCCGTCGTGGTGCTGGATGCGCGCGGAGCGGTGATCGCGGCGGCAAGCGAGGACGGGACGAGCCTGAAGCGGTTCCAGATCGCCAAGGCCAAGGCCGACGGGGCGCTGGCCTTCGGCCTGGGCTCCCGCGCGCTGGAGCGGATGGCGGCGGCGCGGCCGACCTTCTATGCCGGGGCGGCGCATGTGGTGGACGGGCTGATCCCGGTGGCGGGGGCCGTCCTCGTGCGCGACGTGGCGGGCGCCCTGATCGGCGTGGTCGGCGTTTCGGGCGACACCTCGGACAATGACGAGGCCGCCGCGATCGCCGGCGTTACCGCAGCCGGCCTGGTTGCCGACGGCGGCTGACGGCAGATCAGTTGAACCAGAAGAAATAGGCCAGCGGCCCGCCGTCCAGAACGCGTACGGCGCCCTCCATCGTCGAATCCGGGGCAAGGGCGCCCTTTTCGATATAGGGAATGGCCCCGGACCCGGTCAGCAGCAGGACAAGGTCGAAGCGGCGCGGCTCCTCGAACATGCGGCGGATGTTCAGGCCCTGATCAGACGGAAACCGCCAATGTGGAATGAGCAGCGTGCCGTTCAGAACGGCCTCCGCCTCGTCCAGAAAGTCATTCCAGGCGGCAAGTGTCTGGTCTGTCACCCGCATGTTCGAGAACGGTCCGATCTGACGGGGCGAGGGTAGCCATTCCCGGTCATCGTCGGTCTCGGCGAGGACAAGCGCCCAGCTCTGACGGCTGAGTGCGATCATGTCGAGCAGGTGCTGACGGGCAGATACCATCCGTGCGGGTTCGACAACCGGCCAGTCCAGCAGATGCGCGAAGGCGACCAGATCGCCGACGCTTGCCGACCACAAGGCTGTCATGGCGCTTTGGCAGGCCCAGGCGCTCTCGATCCGCTCCTTTTCCTCTGGGGTGAAATCCCCGCTGCCAGTGCCATAGACACGATCGTAGTACCATTCGGGCATCTCGCAATCTGCTCCGATGGCTGCAACGATCAATCGTTGCTGCTGAGCGGCCTCGCGCAGCGGTGCGGATGCCAGGCTCGAGGAAGGAAACAGGTCCTGAAAGGTCAGATCGACCGATCGGTCGAAATCATGCGCCAGCACAAGATCTGTCACCGCCTCAAGCAGATGCGCATAGCCGCGCAGCCACGGGACATCGCCTTCGTCGAACCGGATCGACCCGAGATCTTCCGGTTCGAGGCCCGAGATCCCCGCCCAAAGCGTGGAGAAGGTCCGCATCGTTGCGGGCGATCCGGTTCCAGCGAAATCCAGCCTGATCTCTCCGGCCTCGATCGGCAGTTCGACTGGTCCCGGAGGCACGGCGGCAAGCGTCTTTTCCGCCCGGGCAAGCTCCGATCCGAAGTCCAAGAGAATTGCGCGCAACGCCTCAGGTGTCATGGGCTGCGGATGGGAGTTTGGCGGCACCGGCAGGCGCAGGATCGGCAGTTGGGCAATCAGGCTGTCATCCGCCGGTTCGGCGATCAGGCCAAGGCGGTAGAGACCCCGGCCCAACCCCTCGACCGCCCCAAGAAACTGCGCCGCACCGAGCGCAAACTGCGCTTGTGCGTCGCCTGGCACAGTGTCGAGCCGGTCGGCAGCCGCCTGTTCTGCCGCATCGATCCGTCCGGATTTGAGCAGCCGATCGAAATCTTCCGCAAAGGTCTGCGCTGCTGCTGGTGTCTGCAACGCAAGACACAGCGTCAGCCAGAGAGCCAGTATCCGCCACATCATATCCCCTCCCTTTCGCCGGCATGGGAGTCTAGGGCAAGCCCTGAAGCCCGCATTGACATGGAACAACCAGCCGAAAGGCCGCTGGCCGGGCGCCTAGTCTATATCCTGCCGGACTGGCCAGACCGCTTCGATTGTCCCTATCGCTATTTCCCCAGCCGCCGACATATGCCACAGGGATTGCGACGGTTCCTGGATTTCCTGAAAACCGAGCGCGCCAGCGAGGCCCCGAGATGAGCGACGAAATCCCCTCTCCCAAACCCAAGCGGTCGCAGCAGGTCTATACGCTGCTGGTCGAAGTCGGCCGCAAGAGTGGCGACGGGCTGCCGGACAAGGCGACGGGAGCTGCGCTGCTATGCTATGCCAGCGGCGTGGACGAGGCCGAAGCGGTGCGCGAGACGGTGGCGATCCTGAAGCAGGCCGATCTTGCTCCGCTGGACGTGACCGGTCACGGCACGCTCGAAGAGAGGCTGAAGGCCGGGGATGAGATCGGCGAGGAAGAGCGTGGCCTGATGGACCGTGCCCTGACCGAAAACTCGGTGATCGTCGCGCAGATGACGCCGTTCTACGACTGATCAGGCAAAGCGGCTGCGGGCGCCGCCCGAATGGGCATCGCGCAGGGCGATCGTCTCGGACCGGGTCAGGCGGCGGATGCCGTAAGGCGTCCCGACCGCGAGCGCGCAATCGCCCGACCGCACCAAAGCCGCGCGACCGAAATCGAGCGCAACCCAGGGCAGGACCGTCTGACGGTCCTCGACCAGCACGCGGGTGCCATCGGCCAGGTCGCGCGCCTCGGCCAGAACCTCGTCCTCGCCGGTCAGGTACTCGACATCGGACCCTTTGAGCACGATCGCCTGAGGGGGCGTCACAAGCAGGTCGGCCCGCGCACCAAAATAGGAGGCCCGCAACCTGAGTGGTGCAAAGCTGCCCTTGGCCGGCAGATCCTGACGCCGGACCGAGAGAAGTGGAAGCGGCCCCTGATCGAGGGTCAGCAGCACGTCGCCCGGCTGCAGACGACCAACCGGAACAGGCCCGCGCCGGGTTTCCACCGGGGTCAGCGGGCCAAGCCAGGCTTCGGCTTCGGGCATCCAGCCATCGGTCGCGCCGAACCACAGCAGGGCCGGATCGCGCTTCTGGTCCGGACCGCCGCGGGTCAGCGCTTCGACAAGCGACGTGCGCATCGCCATGACGCCACCGCCACCCGTGGCAATGGTCCGCCCGCCCTCCGGCACAATGCGCAGTGTCCAGCGGTCGCTTACGCGGTCCCAGCTGAAGCGTAACTGCGCCAGCGTCGGACCGGGTGGTATCTTTCCGGGCAGGTGATGTCGGCCCAGCCTGTCACCCTGGCGATGA
The DNA here is from genome assembly GCF_021491355.1 of Alitabrizicola rongguiensis. GTDB lineage: Bacteria > Pseudomonadota > Alphaproteobacteria > Rhodobacterales > Rhodobacteraceae > Aliitabrizicola > Aliitabrizicola rongguiensis. Next base: position 584,368 of record NZ_JAKENF010000001.1, read on the forward strand.
AACAGGGCAAAACCCGCCTCGGGCTCGTACATCAGCCGCAGCGCGCTCCGGCCTGCCTCCTGCGCCAAGAGGAGGCCGGCGCGCGGCAAGGGAAGGGCAATCTCGAAGATCAGCAGACCGCGATGCAGTTCGGCCTCGGCGACAGGGGGCAGAAAGCGGTCGCAATCCGACAGGGCGATCCAGGTGCGGGCGGTCATGTCCGCAGCCCTGCGGTTTGACCGGGGGCGCGGTCGCTAATGGAAATGCCTGCTCTCATGTTCGCCTCTGCTTAAGGCGGAACAGACAGCGACATTCGTCCCGGCCGAAGCCGCGAAGGTCGCACATGCCTGTGGGCTCTTTGGCCCTGTCTGTCCTGCCTCGGGACGTGTTCTTTCCGGTCAGCCTAAGGGCAGTTACATGAGCTTTCCAAGACAACCCTTTGATCCATCTTGAAAGACCGCCGCAAGGTTGCAGCCGGGACACAGCAGGCCGTCCGGTTGCACCATGCTGGCCGACCGGCTATCGCTGCTGATGTCCGCAAGAGAGGAACGCGCCATGTCCGCCCACACCCCCGTCGACCCCGTCGCGCTAACCGCCGATCTGGTGCGCTGCAACTCGGTCACCCCAGCCGAGGGCGGGGCACTTGTGCTGCTGGAGAAGCTCTTGTCGGGTGCCGGTTTCGACTGCACGCGGGTGGATCGTGGCGGTATCGCCAATCTCTATGCGCGGTGGGGGCGAAAGGGCTCGAACCGCAGCTTCGGCTTCAACGGTCATACCGACGTGGTTCCGGTGGGCGACGCCGCAGCCTGGACCCACGACCCCTTCGGAGCCGAGATCGTGGATGGCTGGCTTTACGGACGCGGTGCGACCGACATGAAATCCGGGGTCGCGGCCTTCGCCGCTGCGGCTGTCGATTTTGTCCGCGAGACACCGCCCGACGGTGCCGTGATCCTGGCCATCACCGGCGATGAAGAGGCGGATGCAGAGGATGGCACGGTCGCCCTGCTCGACTGGATGGCAACCCAGGGAGAGGCAATGAGCGTTTGCCTCGTCGGTGAGCCCACCTGCCCGGAAACCTTTGGCCAAGCGATGAAGATCGGCCGGCGCGGGTCGCTGACCGCCTGGTTCACGGCGGAAGGCGTGCAGGGCCATTCCGCCTATCCCCATCGCGCGAAGAATCCGGTCACGGCGCTGGTGCGGCTGATGGACCGGCTGGCGAGCCACGAGCTTGACCGCGGCACCGACCACTTCGACGCCTCGACGCTGGCAATCACGACGATCGACACCGGCAACCCGGCAACGAACGTCATCCCTGCCATTTCGCGCGGGACGGTGAACATCCGTTTCAACGACCTGCACTCCGGCGCCTCGCTGACGGACTGGCTCAGCGCCGAAGCGGCGAAGGTGCAGGCCGAGACCGGGGTGAAGATCGCGCTCCGGGTTTCGATCTCGGGCGAAAGCTTCCTGACTCCGCCGGGGGCGTTGTCGGCGCTGGTTGCGAAGGCCGTAAAGGCCGAGACGGGGCTGGAGCCAGAGCTTTCGACATCGGGCGGGACCTCGGATGCGCGCTTCGTCAAGGATCACTGCCCGGTCGTGGAATTCGGGCTGGTCGGCAAGACCATGCATGCGGTCGACGAACGGGTCGAGGTCGACCAGATCCGCAAACTGAAGGCCGTCTATTCGCGGGTGCTGCGCGACTACTTCGCCTGACCGTGGATTAATCCCGGAACGCCACGGCGGCCAGTGCCCGGTCAACTTTGGCCTGCGGCCATACGACGGGTGGCGATGGCGGGCTGGCCGTGGTCCGGAGCGTGGTCCCTTCGCCAGGACCGAGCGTGACATTCTGTCCGGCGTTGCCGACCCGTGCCTCGCCGCTCAGGACAAGCACACCATAGCTGTCGTCGATCGGCCCGGCCCAGAGCGTCGTGCCCCGTACGGCGATCGCCGCGAACCGGGTTCGGATGCGGACATGCCCGCCGTCCGGTCCTTCGACCGCACCGCCAGTGAACAGAAACGCGCCATCAAGCAGCCGGATGCCAAGCGCGCCGCCGGGTTCGGCAGAGGAGAAAACGAACCGGTCCAGCCGCAGCGCCGCCTCCGGCCCCATGGTGATGTGGCTGTCATCGACCAATCGCAGATCAAGACGTGCAGCCTCGTATGTGTGCAGGACTTCGTCAAAGAATACGTCCGAATTGCGCGCCAGGTCCCTCACTCGATCCGCCGACTGGGCAGTGGCGCGGTTCTCAATGCGCTCGACCGTTCCGATCAAACTGTCACCCGCCAGCGCACCCGCGCCCACCGCAAGTGCAGGGAGGCTCGTCAGGGCACAGAGGAAGGGACGCATGGGGTTCTCCTTCTGGGCGAGGCACTGTCCCATATGTTGAGGCGGGTTGGCGTTCTGCACAAACATTCCCGCCGCATTCGCCGGTCGACCGGCTCCGACTGCCCGCAAAACAGGCAAACTGCAAAGACACCGCCCTGATTGACGTCAGCGGCGAACTGTCCCAGAGCGTCAGCAAAGCCGACTCCAGAGAGCATGATGACCGCCACCATTGCCGAAACTGATGATCTGGCCACCTGCCGCCGCCTGCGCCGGATCGTGTTCATTGACGAGCAGGGGGTCAGCGAGGCCGACGAGATCGACGACAGGGATGGCGAAGCGATCCATCTGCTGGCGGTCGCGGATGGCCGACCCCTCGGGACGGCGCGGCTGCTGATCGAGGGTCACATTGGCAAGATCGGCAGGGTATGCGTCTTGCAGGAAGCCCGCGGCACTGGCTTGGGCGCGGCCCTGATCCGGGCGGCGGTGGAGCGGTTGCGCAGCGTTCCCGGCGTGAAGAAGGCAAAACTAGGTGCTCAGGTCCACGCGCTTGGCTTCTACGAAAGGCTCGGCTTCACCGCCTATGGACCGGTCTATGACGATGCCGGGATCGAACACCGCGACATGGTGCTGGCGCTCTAATCCTCTAGCGTCTCGCGCCGCCAGCCATCGAGGAATTCGACCCGATCGCACCCCGCGAAGCGCGCCATACGGTCCAGTTCCGCCTCAAGCCGCGCCATCCGCCCGGCGCCGAAGCTGACACCTCGTTCCGGCCAGAGCGCGCGGACCCGAAGGACCCCTTCGTCGCGATAGGCCTTCATGTCGATGCGTCCAACGATCCGGTCGCCTTCCAGCAGCGGGAAGACGTAGTAGCCGTAGCGGCGCTTCGGCTCGGGCACGAAGACCTCGATCCGGTAGAAGAAGCCGAACAGCCGCTCGGCCCGGTTACGGTCGCGGAGCGCCGGGTCGAATGGTGAGAGCAAACGCAGGCGACCGGGCGGTCCGGGCAGTGCTGCGGCTTCCGCCAGCGTTCCGGGCCAGACGAAACTCTGGCGAAGCGCCCCGTCGTCGCCCTGGACCGCGATCGCCTCGATCCGTCCTTCTGACAACGCGTCGCGGCACCAGTCCTTCGCGTCCTGCGGCGAGATGAGCGCCCAATAGGCCGCCAATTCGCCCGATGTGGCAAAACCCAGCCGGTCAAGCGCCGTGGAACAGGCCCAGTCGACGGTTTCCTCGTAGGCGGTCTCCATCGATCTGACATCGGCGGGAATGACATTCTCGGTCAGGTCATAGACCTTGCGGAAATTGTCTCGCCGGGTGATGGCCAGCTTGCCGCTGAGCCAGAGCCATTCGAGCGCAGCCTTCGAGGGGTGCCACTCCCACCACCCTCCTTTCGAGCGCGCCTCGTCCTCGCCCACCTCGGCGGTGGTGACGGGACCCGTCGCGGCGATCCGGTCGAGGATCTGGTCGAACTTGCTTTCATGGGCGTCGCTGCCCAGCCAGGCCCGCCAGCGTTCGGCCCGTGTTTCCTCGTGCCGGCGAAAGCGGTGGCGCCAGTGGGGATAGACCTCGACCGGCAGGATCGAGGCATCATGCGTCCAGTGTTCGAAAAGGCGGCGGTCGCGTTCGAGCAGCCGGTCAAGCGCGGCCGGGCGGTAGGCGGGGCGGCGCGCCGAAAGGATCATGTGATGGGCCCGCTCGACGGTGCTGATGCTGTCCACCTGCACGAAGCCGATCCGGTTGATCAGGGCGCAGAGGTCATCGCCCTTGCCCGGCCCGACCGGCGGCTCGCCAAGCGCGTGGCGGTGCAGGAACAGGCGGCGGGCGGCGGAATTGGACAGGGTTGGCGGGTTCATGACATCAGCAATATCAGGTAGAGACGCAGGATCAAAGCGTGAACATCCGCCCACAGGGAAATGCGACGGTCTTCACCACCGCGGCGCACAGCCGCAACAAATGCCGGGAAAGCCGGGATTTTTGTCGCTGATGCAGTTGAACTGGAGGGTCATCGCCCCCAAGCTTCGGCCTACACCCCGGAGTAACCCGATACCGGAGGGTGCGCCGCGTTCGCGTGGTGCCGCCCGGACCGGGGACAGCCTTGTCGCTCGGAGAACCAGTGCACCACGAGACATCCTTGATCACGACCATCGCCGTCGGCCTTGCGCTTGCCTGCATCCTTGGTGTCGTCGCGCATCGTCTGCGCCTGCCGCTGATCGCAGGCTATCTGGCGGCCGGCGTCGTCATCGGCCCCTTCACACCGGGCTATGTCGCGGATCAGGAGATCGCCTCGCAACTGGCCGAGATGGGGGTGATCCTGCTGATGTTCGGCGTCGGCCTGCATTTCTCGCTTAAGGACCTGCTGTCGGTCCGGCGCATCGCGATACCCGGTGCGATCGGGCAAATCGCGGTCGCCACCGCCTTCGGTGCCGCCCTTGGAATAGCGCTTGGCTGGGGTGTCGGGGCGGGCCTGATCTTCGGTCTGTCGCTTTCGGTCGCTTCGACCGTCGTGCTCTTGCGCGCCTTGCAGGATCGCGCCCTCGTGGCCGAGGAGCAGGGCAGGATCGCTGTTGGCTGGCTGATCGTCGAGGATCTGGTGATGGTGGTGGCGCTGGTGATGATCCCGCCTTTGGCCGGGCTGCTGGGCGGGCAAAGCCAGCCGGTCGATGCGAACACGGCTGAGGTGGCGCGTCTGGGTTTCGGCACCGTGGGCGCGACGCTGCTGCTGACCGCCATCAAGGTGACGGCCTTTGTCGCGGTCATGCTGATTGGCGGGGCGCGGGTTGTGCCATGGCTCTTGCACTACACCGCCCATACCGGCCAACGAGAGCTGTTCCGCCTTTCGGTCCTGTCCATCGCCCTTGGCGTGGCCTTCGCCGCCTCGGCAATCTTCGGCGTGTCCTTTGCACTTGGCGCTTTCTTCGCGGGCATGGTGATGTCCCGCTCGACCCTGTCGGCGCAGGCGATGAAGGATACGCTGCCCTTCCGCGATGCCTTCGCTGTGCTGTTCTTTGTTTCGGTCGGGATGCTGTTCAATCCGAACGTGCTTGTCGAGCAGCCGGTCGCACTGGCGGTGACGATCCTTGTCATCATCGCCGTCAAGTCTGTCGCAGCCTATGGCATCGTCCGGGCCTTCGGTTACGACAAGGAGGTTGGCCTGACCATCGCCGCGAGCCTTGCCCAGATCGGCGAGTTCTCGTTCATCCTCATCGTCATGGCCGAGGGGCTCGACATCGTTCCGCCCGAGGCGCGCGACCTGATCGTCGCGGGGGCGCTCGCCTCGATCCTGTTCAACCCGCTGATGTTTGCGGTGCTGGACCGCCGCCGGACCCGCAAACAGGCAGCAACAGCCAAACCCGAAACGGCGGAGGCCTAAAGCCCGGCCTCGGCAGCGATTTCGGCCCGGCTCTTGCGCGCGCGTTCGGTGGCCGACTTGAGCTGGCCGCAGGCCGCCATGATGTCCTCGCCGCGGGGGGTGCGGATCGGGCTTGCGTAGCCGGCCTTGTAGACGATATCGGCGAAGGCCTCGATCCGCTCCCAGTCCGACCGCTCATAAGGCGCACCGGGCCATTCGTTGAAGGGAATCAGGTTGATCTTGGCCGGGATACCCGCGATCAGCTTGACCAGCCGCTTGGCATCGGCATCGCTGTCGTTCACGCCCTTGAGCATGACGTATTCGAAGGTGATCCGTTCCGAGTTCGACAGGCGCGGGTACTCGCGCAGCGCGTCGAGCAGGGTCTTGATGTTCCACCGCTTGTTGATCGGCACGAGCTTGTCGCGCACTTCGTCGGTCGTCGCGTGGAAGCTGACGGCCAGAAGGCAGCCGATCTCTTCCGCCGTGCGGGCGATTTCGGGCACGACACCGCTGGTCGAAAGCGTGATCCGGCGGCGGCTGAGGGTCAGCCCCTCATTGTCCATCACCACCTTCATCGCGTCGCGGACATTCTCGAAGTTGTAGAGCGGCTCGCCCATGCCCATCAGCACGACGTTCGACACGAGGCGCGTTTCGTCCTTCGGCTCGCCCGGCACCGGCCATTCGCCAAGATCGTCGCGCGCCAGCATCACCTGACCGACGATCTCGCCCGCCGTCAGGTTGCGCACCAGTTTCTGCGTTCCGGTATGGCAGAAGGAACAGGTCAGCGTGCAGCCGACCTGGCTGGAGATGCAGAGCGTCCCCCGCCCCTCTTCCGGGATATAGACCGTCTCGACCTCATGCCCGCCGGCGATGCGCACCAGATATTTGCGCGTGCCATCGGCGCTGATCTGGCGGCTGACGACCTCGGGCACCTCGATGGTGAAATGCTCGGCCAACAGCGCGCGGTAGTCCTTGGCAAGATTGGTCATCGCCGCGAAGTCGCGCAGGCCGAAATGGTAGATCCATTGCCAAATCTGGCCGACCCGCATCTTGGCTTGTTTCTCGGGCGTGCCCGCCCCGATCAGCGCGTCGCGAAGTTGCTCCCGCGTCAGGCCGACAAGGTTCGTCCGGCTGCCTTCAGGCAGCTTGCGCGGGATCGTGATCACGTCCTGGGTGATGGGCGCAGTGGCGTCGGTCATGGGAAGCCTCGGGCGAAACAGGCGCTTCATATAGGGGATTTCACCGGAAAACGGAACCGGCGGGAAAAAGAAAGCCCCGCCAGGGCTGGCGGGGCATCGGCAAGGCTTGCCTTACGGCTTACTTGCAGCGCGACTCGGCTTCTTCCATCGCCGCGGTGAAGCCCAGCAGCGAGAAAGTGTCCTTGGTCTGCGTGCCGCGCGCCGACCGCGCGGTCAGCACCGCCGACTCACCCGCCTTGAGAGCAGCCAGAACCGACGCATCGTCGCTGGAATTCTGCGGCCAGGCCCATTCGCCATCCACGAACAGCTCGAAGCTCTTGTCGCCGACTTTCAGGTTCACGGTCGAGCCCGGCGCGAAGGGATAACCGCCGGTAAAGGACACTTCGCCGGCAGCGCCAGTGCCGGGACGGAAGGTCACGAACAGCCGGATATCGCCACGCCGCACAGAAGCGGGCTTGCCATCCTTGGTGTTGACGCTTTCCTTCGGACTGGAGACGCCCCAGCATTCCTTGGGGTTTTCTTCCGCAAAAATGGCCCAGTCGGTCTTGGTCGCGACCCGGTTGGTCGATTCCTGTGCCAAGGCCGGCAGCGCGGCGCCGCCCGCAGCGGTTGCCAGAACGGCGACCCGTAGGAAACCGGCGAACCAAAGTGCCCGAGATGTCATGTCTTTACAGCCTCCAAGCTGCGTTTTGCCCCTGACCCGCCGGCCTGTGGCTGCCTCTGCCGGCAGCTTTTCCTGTGGCGCGGGCCAATTCAACTCGATATCCCTCCCATAACGCAAAAACCGCAGACCGCGAAAGCCCTTTGGGCACGTTTTTGCGCATGCGTGAAAGGGACTGGATCAAATGGCGGTCATGGATCGGGCACATCCGATGGTGGAACTTTGGCGGGGCGACCTGCTGGAAAGCGCCCATGCGGGACACGCGGTTGTCTGCGATCCGCAGGGCCAGATCCTGCGGGCCTGGGGCAACCCGGAAACGGTGATCTACCCGCGGTCGTCCTGCAAGATGATCCAGGCACTGCCGCTGATCGAAAGCGGGGCCGCGGATGCCGTAGGGCTGAGCGAAGAGCAGCTTGCGCTGGCCTGTGCCAGCCATGACGGCGCACCCATCCATGTCCGCATGGTCACCGAATGGCTGGCGCAGCTTGGCCTGGGCGAAAGCGACCTGCGCTGCGGTCCGCAGGAACCGTCGGACCATACCGAGCGAGACCGGCTGATCCGCACGGGCGAGGCGCCCTGCCAGATCCACAACAACTGCTCGGGCAAGCATTCGGGCTTCCTGACCTTGACGCAGCACCTCAAGGCCGGCCCGGAATACATCGAAATCGACCACCCCGTGCAACGCGCGATCAAGGCCGCGACTGAAGAAGTGACCGGAGAGACCTCGCCGGGATACGGAATCGACGGCTGCTCGGCACCGAACTTCGCCACCACGGTTCATGGGCTGGCGCGGGCCATGGGGCGGTTCGCGGCCGCGACCGAGCATGGCGATACGCGCAGCCGCGCGATGTACCGCCTGTCTCATGCGATGGCGCATCATCCGGAACTGGTCGAAGGCGATGGCAGTGCCTGCACCGAACTGATGCGTGCCATGGGCGGACGGGTCGCAATCAAGTACGGGGCGGAAGCGGTTTATACCGCGATTCTGCCAGAGCAGCGGATCGGCATCGCCCTGAAGATCGTCGATGGCGGCAAGCGCGCGGCCGAGGCGGCAATCGCACAGATTCTCGTGTCGCTCGGCGTGCTCGACACTGACCACCCGGCGACCTCGAAATGGCGCAACGCCATCCAGAGAAGCCGGCGGGGCTTTGTGACGGGCAGCCTCAGGATCGCCGACTCGTTCAAGTAGGCAGGGCGTCGATTCGTTTGCTTCGATGGGGAGGATCGGATGGGCAAAGTTGCCCATCCCACGCGGTCAGGAAAATTCGTCCGCCGCGTAGCCCTGCAGAAACAGAAGCGCCGTCAGGTCACCATGGTTGATGCGCAGGCTGCATTGCTCGGCCACGACCGGCTTTGCGTGCAGCGCGACCCCCATCCCGGCCCTGGACAACATGCCAAGGTCATTCGCGCCGTCGCCGACCGCGATCACCTCGTCCTCGCCGATAGCCAGCCGTGAGGCGATTTCCTCCAGCGCCTGCACCTTGGCCGCCTTGCCAAGGATCGGCTCGGCCACGTGGCCGGTTAGCACGCCATCTGCGGCCAGAAGCCTGTTCGCCCGGTTCTCGTCAAATCCCAGTCGCGCCGCGACCGGCCCGGTAAAGGCGGTGAAGCCGCCCGAGACCAGCGCCGCCCGCGCGCCGTTGGCCTTCATCGTCGCCACCAGCGTGCGCCCGCCCGGCATGTCGGTGATGCGGGTCGCCAGAACCTTGCCGATCACCGCTTCGGGCAAGCCCTTCAGCAGACCCACCCGTTCGCGCAGCGCGCCCTCGAAGTCGAGTTCGCCATTCATTGCCCGCTTGGTGATCGCCGCGACCCGTTCGCCCACGCCCGCCTCGGCGGCGAGCTCGTCGATGCATTCCTGCTGGATCATTGTCGAATCCATGTCGGCCAGCAGCAGCCGCTTCCGCCGCCCCTCTGCCGGCACCAGCGCCAGGTCCACGCCCAGGCCCTGCAGATCGGCCCAGACCTGCCAGAGATTCGCCGGTTCGTCCGCGAGCGGAAACTCGGCCGCCACCCCCGGCATCAGCCAGACCGCATCTCCCCCGCCCCAGGCGTTGCGAAGGCTCTCGACGGTCACACGGTCGAGGGCGGGTCGGTCGGGCGAGGTCAGAAGGACGGCGACATGCATGGGGTGAAGTTTCCGATAGTGGAGAGCGGTGTCGCTTTTTCCGCGACAAGCGGCGCATTACGACGATTTTCCGGCTTGTGCCAGTGCCGTGGCCCCCGTATTTCCGGCGGCGGGACACCCCTCCCCAACGGGGGGCACATATCTGGAAGGATACCATGTCTGACCTGCAGACCCCGGCGACGCGGCCGGCAAACCCGCGCTTCTCCTCTGGCCCCTGCGCCAAAATCCCCGCATTCGATCTCTCGCTTCTCGCCGATGCTCCGCTCGGCCGCTCGCACCGTGCCGCCATCGGCAAGGCGAAGCTGAAAGAGGCGATCGACCTGACCCGCGAAATCCTCGGCGTGCCTGCCGACTATCGCATCGGCATCGTTCCCGCCTCGGACACGGGCGCTGTCGAGATGGCGATGTGGTCGCTTCTGGGCGCACGTCCGGTCGAGATGCTGGCCTGGGAAAGCTTCGGCGAAGGCTGGGTGACGGATGTGGTCAAGCAGCTGAAACTCGACGCCGTGGTCAAGAAGGCCCCCTATGGCGAGATCGTCGATTTCAGGACCGTCGATTTCGACCGCGACGTGGTCTTCACCTGGAACGGCACCACCTCGGGCGTTCGCGTGCCCTCGGGCGATGCGATCCCTCTTGACCGCAAGGGCCTGACGATCTGCGACGCGACGTCGGCCGCCTTCGCGATGGACCTGCCCTGGAACAAGCTCGATGTCGTGACCTTCTCCTGGCAGAAGGTGCTGGGCGGCGAGGGCGCACATGGGATGTTGATCCTCAGCCCCCGCGCCGTGGAACGGCTGGAAAGCTACACCCCCGCCTGGCCGCTGCCGAAGATCTTCCGCCTGACCGCCAAGGGCAAGCTGATCGAGGGCATCTTCGAAGGCGAGACGATCAACACCCCCTCGATGCTCGCCGTCGAGGATTACCTCGTCGCGCTGAAATGGGCGAAGTCGGTCGGCGGGCTCAAGGGCCTCATCGACCGGGCGAACCGCAACGCGGCAACCATCGACGAATTCGTGGCCACCCGGCCCTGGATCGCCAATCTGGCGGCGGACCCGGAAACGGCTTCGACCACCTCGGTCTGCCTCAAGTTCACCGATGCCCGCATCACCGACGGCGCGGCCTTTGCCAAGGCGGTGGCCAAGCGGATCGAGAAAGCAGGCGCGGGCTTCGACCTCGGCTCCTACCGTGACGCGCCTCCGGGCCTGCGGATCTGGTGCGGCTCGACGGTCGAACAGGCCGATGTCGCGGCGCTGCTGCCGTGGATCGACTGGGCCTTCCACACCGAGATCGCCGAGACTGCCAAGGCGGCGTGAGATGCCGGGCGGGGTGAACCCCGCCCTACCGCAGGGCGGGGTTCACCCCGCCTTCCCCGACCAATCCCCATTCATGGAGCCCATCATGGCCCCCAAGGTACTCGTCTCTGACGAACTGTCCGAAACTGCCGTCCAGATCTTCCGCGACCGTGGAGTCGAGGTCGACTACATGCCGAAGCTCGGCAAGGACAAGGAAAAGCTCGCCGAGATCATCGGCCAGTACGACGGCCTCGCCATCCGTTCGGCCACGAAGGTGACCGAGAAGCTTTTGGAGAGCGCGACCAACCTGAAGGTCGTGGGTCGCGCCGGCATCGGCGTGGACAATGTCGACATCCCGGCCGCGTCGAAGAAGGGCGTGATCGTGATGAACACGCCCTTCGGCAACTCGATCACCACGGCTGAGCATGCCATCGCCATGATGTTCGCCGTCGCCCGCCAGATCCCCGAGGCCAATGCCTCGACCCATGCCGGCAAGTGGGAGAAGTCCCGCTTCATGGGCGTGGAGCTGTTCAACAAGACGCTCGGCGTGATCGGCGCAGGCAATATCGGCGGCATCGTCTGCGACCGGGCGGTCGGGCTGAAGATGAAGGTCGTGGCCTATGACCCCTTCCTGTCGGAAGAACGGGCGAAGCAGCTTGGCGTGCAGAAGGTCGAGCTTGACGATCTGTTGGCGCGGGCCGACTTCATTACGCTCCATGTGCCGTTGACCGACAAGACCCGCAACATCCTGAGCCGCGAGAACCTTGCCAAGACCAAGAAGGGCGTGCGGATCATCAACTGCGCCCGTGGCGGCCTGATCGATGAGGCGGCGCTGGTTGATGCGCTGAATTCCGGCCATGTGGCAGGGGCCGCGCTGGATGTGTTCGAGGTGGAGCCGGCAACCGAGAACCCGCTCTTCAACATGCCGAACGTGGTCTGCACGCCGCATCTCGGCGCCTCGACCACCGAGGCGCAGGAGAACGTGGCGCTGCAGGTGGCTGAGCAGATGTCGGATTATCTGCTGACCGGCGCGGTGCAGAACGCGCTGAACATGCCGAACGTGACGGCCGAGGAAGCGGCCGTCATGGGTCCGTGGATCAAGCTGGCCGATCACCTGGGCGCCTTCATCGGCCAGATGACCGACGAGCCGATCAAGGCGATCAACATCCTCTATGACGGCAAGGTCGCCTCGATGAACCTCGCTGCCTTGAACCAGTCGGTGATCGCGGGCGTGCTCAAGGCGCAGAACCCGGCGGTGAACCTCGTCTCGGCGCCAGTCGTGGCGAAGGAACGTGGCATCCAGATCTCGACCACCCGGCAGGACAAGACCGGCGCCTTCGACGCCTACATCAAGGTCACGATGGTCACCGACAAGCGCGAGCGGTCGGTGGCGGGCACGGTCTTCTCGGACGGCAAGCCGCGCTTCATCCAGATCAAGGGCATCAACATCGATGCCGAGGTCGGGCGCCACATGCTCTACACCACCAACGAGGACGTGCCGGGCATCATCGGCCTTCTCGGCATGACCATGGGCAAGAACGGGGTGAACATCGCGAACTTCACCCTTGGCCGGTCGGGCGTGGGGCAAGATGCAATCGCGATCCTCTACCTCGACCAGGCGATCAACCCCGACGTGGTGAAGACCCTCGAATCGACCGGCATGTTCCAGCAGGTCAAGCCGCTCGAATTCGACGTGGCCTGACGGACAGGCCAAACCCGAACAGGTCGGAAAGGGGGCCAGCCCTTCCGACCTTCATCGGCCCGCCTTCCGTCGATGGAGGCGGGTCGCTTGGTGCCAGGTGCAGACCTTTTCCAAGACGCTGACCGGAAACGGTTCTTGCTTTCGTCTCACTGGTGACCAGCCCAGGGCCCGTGATGGATGTCCAACCCGTCCAGCCGGTCGAAGCCATGTGCACCGAAGTAGTCGCGCTGCGCCTGGATCAGGTTGGCGGTGCCCCGTGCCGTCCGCATCATGTCGAACCATGTCAACCCCGCAGCAAGGGCTGGCACCGGCAAACCATGGAGCGAGGCGGTCGCGACGACCTTGCGCAGGGCGGTGTGGCAGCGCGAGAGATGCTCGGCAAAGACGGGTGCAAGGATCAGGTTGCGGGCCGGGTCCTGCTCCAATGCCTGCGACATGTCGTTGAGCATCGCGGAGCGGATGATGCAGCCAGCCCTCCAGACCTTGGCCACCTCGGGCAGTGGCACGCCCCAGCCGAACGACGTCGATGCGGTCGCCAGCATCTCGAACCCCTGCGCGTAGCAGAGGATCTTGCCGGCGATCAGCGCCTTTTCGAGATCGTCATCCGAAAGTGCGCCTGCCGGAAGGGGCTGCGGGGCCGGCCCGAACGCAGCCTCGCCCGCCTTGCGCGCCGCGAGCCGCGCCGAGACGTTTCGCGCTGCCACCGCCGCCTCGATCACCGGAACGGGCGTTGCGAGGTGCTGCGCTTCGATGGCAGTCCAGCGCCCGGTGCCCTTCTGACCAGCGGCATCGAGAATGATATCGAGCATCGGCTTGCCGGTTTCGGGGTCCTTCGCATGAGCGACAGCCCCCGAAATCTCGATCAGGTAGGATTTCAGCGGACCGGCATTCCAGCATTCGAAGATCGGGGCGATCTGGTCCGCAGACAGGCCCATTCCGTCGCGCATCACACCATAAAGCTCGGCGATCATTTGCATGTCGGCATATTCGATGCCGTTATGGACCATCTTGACGAAATGGCCCGCTCCGCCCGGCCCCATCCAGGTCGCACAGGGCGTGCCTTCGAACTTGGCCGAAATCGCCGTCAGGATCGGCGCGACCCGTTCCCAGGCCACCTTCGGCCCCCCGCCCATGATCGCCGGACCATGCCGCGCGCCTTCCTCGCCGCCGGAGACGCCCATGCCGATGAACGGAACGCCCTGCACCTCGGCATCCTTTGCGCGGCGTTCGGTATCATGGAATTCGGCATTGCCGGCGTCGATGATGAGATCGTCCTTTCCCAGAAGCGGGCGCAACGCCGCGATCTGCTGGTCAACCGCTGGTCCGGCCGGCACCATCAGGATGATCGCCCTTGGCGGACGGATCGCCGCCACCAGGGCTTCGAGCGTTTCCGCCGGCACGATCCGTCCGGCCAGATCACCCGCCAATGCCACGAATTCCCGGGTCACCGATGTCGTGCGGTTCCAGACCGCGATGGGGAATCCCTTTTCGGCGATGTTGAGCGACAGAGCCGCGCCCATCGTGCCCAGGCCCACCAGGCCGATCTCTGCCACTGCCTGCTTCGTCACCTTCGCCTCCGCGCCGAACCGGATCCAAGTGTTATCGGTAACGTGACGGGAAAGGCAGGTCAAACCTGGCACTCGGAGGGAGGAAGTTCATGTGCTAGCGCGGCGCATGCCCCCTGTAACCCGATCGCGGCTGCGTTTAGGCTCCCCGCGAAGGCGGGAGCCGGCAGGACTGCGGAGTTGGAATGCGAACCTATGCGATCGGCGACATTCACGGACACATCGATCTCCTTGAGGATGCCCATGCCAAGATCGCCCGCGACCGAGCCAAGCACGGCGACTTTGCCGCGCCGGTTGTCCATGTCGGGGATCTGGTGGACCGAGGTCCAGAAAGCCGTGCGGTGGTGGAGTTCCTTCGCGCTGGCGTCGCCGCCCGCAAGCCCTGGATCGTGCTGAAGGGCAACCACGACCGGATGTTCGCGAGTTTTCTGCGCGACATGAACTATCAGGACCCGGGGCTGCGTGCCGACCTGTCCTACTTGCATCCGCGCATCGGCGGAGCCGAGACGCTGGCGAGTTATGGTGTGCGCAGTGCCGCCGACCGTCCTGTGGCGCAGGTCCATGCAGACGCGGTGGCGAATGTGCCGTCCACACACCGCACCTTCCTTGAGATACGACCGACCTGGTTTCGCCGGGGCGACGTCGTCTTTGTCCATGCAGGAATTCGGCCCGGTATCCCGATGGAGAAGCAGAGCGAGGATGATCTTGTCTGGATCCGTCGTGATTTCCTCGAGGACCCGCGCGATCACGGCTTTATTGTTGTGCATGGCCATACCGCCATCCATTCGGCGACGAACTATGGCAACCGGATCAACATCGACAGCAGCGCGGCCTATGGCGGAGCATTGACCACGATCGTCCTCGAAGGTCGCGATGCCTATCTGCTCGAGGACGGCACGCGCCGCCTGTTGCCGCCGCTCAAACGAGGCGGCTGAGAACAATCCAGTAGCCCCCGCAAAGGGCTACCATCAGCACTGTCAGGACAACAAGCAACCGCACGTCGCCGCGCGTGACCTGGGCTCGCAGCAACAGCCGCACGCCCGCACGCAAGAGAAGCACCAGCCACAGCGCAAAGACGCCGGCCATCACACCGATCAGCACAGTCATGCTTCTGCTCCGTGAACTGTCGTAAACTCGGTAGGTCGCTGCCTCGTCGCGGCCCCGCCCGCCTGCGGAGCCTTAGACGCGCGAACCCCTCAGGGCAATACGGCGTCGCTGACCACATGGCCGACAGCCTCGAGACAAATCGGAGACTGCCATCATGCCGCGTTGTGCGGCCAACAAATTCGTCGGATCGTGTCTACGCAAACGGGGTTGCGGCGTGGACCGGCCCAACAGGATGGGGTCCGGTCCGGCAATTCCCTCTTCGACGCCACGTCACTCTCGCGGAGGGCGGAACGTGGACGCATGACGTGGTGAGACCTTGAGGAGACTGTCATGACCGGAATCGTGGTACTTTCTGCAGCCCGCACTGCCATCGGAACCTTCGGCGGTTCGCTCGCGGGGGTGACCCCGATCGAACTCGCGACCGTCGCGGCCAAGGCTGCGATCGAACGGGCCGGTGTGGCGCCGGACCAGATAGGCCAGGTCGTGTTCGGGCATGTCATCAACACCGAACCGCGGGACATGTATCTCAGCCGCGTCGCCGCTCTGCAGGCCGGTGTGCCGGAGGGGACGCCGGCGATGAACGTGAACCGTCTGTGCGGCTCGGGCCTGCAGGCGGTCGTTTCGGCGGCACAGGCCCTCATGCTGGGCGACGCCTCGGTCGCCCTTGCCGGCGGAGCGGAATCGATGAGCCGCTCGCCCTACACCCTGCCCGCCGCCCGGTGGGGCGTTAAGATGGGCGACACGACAGCCGTCGACATGATGACGGGAGCGCTGACCTGCCCCTTTGGCACCGGCCATATGGGCGTGACGGCCGAGAACGTCGCCGAAGCCCATGGGATCAGCCGCGAGGCGCAGGATGCCTTCGCGCTGGAAAGCCAACAGCGCGCCGCCAAGGCCATCGCCGAGGGGCGGTTCAAGGATCAGATCGCCCCGGTCGAGATCGCCTCACGCAAGGGCACGGTCGTATTCGACACCGACGAGCATCCGAAATCCACCACGCTAGACGCCCTGGCTGCCCTGCGCCCGGCCTTCCAGAAGGGCGGCACTGTGACGGCGGGCAATGCGAGCGGCCTGAACGACGGAGCGGGTGCCATCGTGCTAGCCCGCGAAGACGCGGTGTCCGGGCTGAAGCCCCGGGCCCGGCTGATCGGCTGGGGCATCGGCGGCGTCGCGCCGCGGGTCATGGGGCTCGGTCCGATTCCCGCGGTGCAGGCGCTACTTGCCAAGACCGGGCTCAAGGTCAGCGATTTCGACGTGATCGAATCGAACGAGGCTTTCGCGGCGCAGGCACTGGCCGTGAGCGAAGGGCTTGGCCTCGATCCGGCAAAGGTGAACCCGAACGGCGGCGCGATCGCACTCGGCCATCCGATCGGCGGATCAGGCGCGATCATCTTCACCAAGGCGCTCTATGAGCTTGAGCGGATTGGCGGAAAGCGCGCGTTGGCGACAATGTGCATCGGCGGCGGCCAAGGCATCGCAGTCGCGATCGAGCGGATCTGAAAACGGCAGCGCCCCGTGGCCGGGCCACGGGGCGTGCGTCCTCCCCTTGATGCTGCGTCAGGCCTCCCCTCCTGCCACAGCCCGGGTATTACGTCGCGTCACGACCTTGGTCTGACGGCGTGGCGGCATGATTGCCCGTTTTGTGGGCATCATGTCAACGGATTCTTCAATTTCCCGCGATCAGCTCGGCCTGCTTCACGATCACTTCGGCCTGCTTGATCGAGGCGATGTCCACGAGTCGGCCCTTGTAGACCGTCGCCCCCTCGCCGCGCGCCTTGGCGGCTTCCATCGCGGCAAGAATTTCGCGCGCCTCGGCTACTGCGGAGTCGGAGGGCGTGAAGACCTCGTTGGCAAGGGCCACCTGCTTGGGATGGATCGCCCATTTGCCAACCATGCCAAGCGTCGCCGACCGGCGGGCCTGCGCGCGGAACCCGTCATCGTCGCTGAAATCGCCGAAGGGGCCATCCACGGGAAGAATTCCATGCGTCCGGCAGGCCGCGACGATGGCCGCCTGCGCCCAGTGCCATGGGTCCGACCAGTATTTCGCGCCGTCGCGCAGCATGTAGTAGTTTTCCTGTGTTCCACCGATGCCGGTGGTCTGCATTCCCATGCTCGCCGCGAAGTCGGCTGCGCCAAGGCTCATCGCCTGAAGACGGGGCGACGAGGCGGCGATTTCCTCGACATGGGCGATTCCGGCAGCCGATTCGATGATCACTTCGAAGCTGATCGGCCTGGCCCTGCCCTTGGCCCGCTCGATGGCGGTCACAAGCGCATCCACGGCATAGACGTCTGCCGCGCAGCCAACCTTCGGGATCATGATCTGGTCCAGCCGGTCGCCCGATTGCTCCAGGAGATCGACCACATCACGGTACCAGAACGGCGTATCGAGCCCGTTGATGCGAACCGAAAGCGTCTTGTTGCCCCAGTCGATGCTGTTGATCGCCTCGACAATGTTGGCGCGCGCCTGCGGCTTGTCGGTCGGTGCGACGGAATCCTCGAGATCCAGGTTGATGACGTCGGCCGCACTGGCCGCCATCTTCTCGAAAAGCGCCGGCCGGGACCCCGGTCCGAAAAGCTGGCAACGGTTGGGGCGGGCAGGGGGAGCAGGTTGCAGGCGGAAGCTCATGGTCAGGCCTTCGGGTAACGATCTGTCGCTTGGTGCTCGAACGGCGATATAATATTGCTCGGCGCCGATCAAGCATCGTTTTGCGGCCGCAGCAGAAAACGCGGCATCGCAGCAATAGTAACTGCGGAAGAAACCGGCACCTGCGGCATTGACACGCGGGCCGGTCAAGGCCGCCAGACGGGGCACCTTGCGCAGGCCGCCGGGATGGGGAAGGTATCGGCAGACGCGCCGGGGCGGCCGGCGCATGGCTACGGAGACATCCATGATCCAGACACCTTACCTTCTGTTCCTCGGCGATGCGCCAGACCAGCTTGCGGCCAAGGTGGCACAGGGGATCAAGGACTGGCGGCCGGAATACGCGATCGGCCAGTTCCGGATGGAGGGATGCAAGGCTGATCTCGGCCTGCCGGACCTGACGCTGGCCGAAGCCAAGGCGAAGGGGGTCAAGACGCTGGTGATCGGCGTGGCCAACCGCGGCGGCGTCATCAGCCAGGCGTGGAAGAAGGTGCTGGTCGCAGCCTTGGAAGAGGGCTTCGACCTCGCCTCGGGCCTGCACAACCTCTTGCGCGACGTAGAGGATCTGGCAGCGGTCGCCCGCGCGACCGGGCGGACGCTGCACGACGTGCGGGTGCCCTCGGTCGACTACCCGATCGCCAACGGCAAAAAGCGGCGCGGCAAGCGGATGCTGGCCGTCGGCACGGACTGCTCGATCGGCAAGATGTACACTGCGCTCTGCGTCGACAAGGAGATGCGGGCGCTTGGACTGAAATCCACTTTCCGCGCCACCGGGCAAACCGGAATCCTCATCACCGGAGACGGTGTGCCGCTGGATGCAGTCATCGCCGATTTCATGGCGGGTTCGATCGAATACCTCACGCCCGACAATGACGACGACCACTGGGATCTGATCGAGGGCCAGGGTTCGCTGTTCCACGTGTCCTATTCAGGCGTGACGCTGGCGCTTGTGCATGGAGGACAGCCCGACGCCCTTATCATCTGTCACGAGCCGACCCGGTCGCATATGCGCGGCCTGCCGGACTACAAGCTGCCGACCATCGAGCAGGTCCGCGACATGGCCCTGACGCTTGCGCGCGTTGCGAACCCCGCATGCCAAGCCGTCGCAGTCTCGATCAACACCCAGCACATGACCGAGGCGGACGCGAAGACCTATCTGGCCGATGTCGAGAAACGAACAGGTCTGCCGGCGACGGACCCGTTCCGCTTTGGGGCGGGCAAGCTGGTGGATGCGCTGGTCGCCCTCGCCTGAGCCGCTTCAGGCGTAAAGCTTGCGAACTTCGGCGGCGCTCTTGTTGCCGGAAGGAACTGACATGCCACGCTCCTTCATCACCCGTTCGCGCACCGCTAGCCGATCTGCAGCAACTGCGTTGGTGCCGGTCATTGCTTTCGAGTAGTTGCGGGCATAGCTCGCGGCGAGTTGGGAGTCAGACATCCTGCTGGTGTACTCATAAGACCCGCGCACCCAGCTGTCCGGCCCGGATCCCCCACGATGCCGCGAGGAAACGGGATTGTACGAGGCCAGGAACTCTTCGGTCGTCTGCTCATGGCCAAGGGCGGTCGCCACGGTCGAGTCGACCGATGTGGCAACCCCGGCAGCCGCTTCGGTCGTGCTGCCGCCAATGCTTGTCGCAACAACGAGGCCCAGTCCGACAACGGCTGCGGTGATCACCACCCAATCGGTGGTAACCGCGCCACTTTCATCAGCCTTGAACCGCCGGAATACACCGTTCAGCATCGCTTTTGCCTCTCCTCGGGCATTCTGCCCAGGGCAACTCCCCTCCTCGGGTCCTTGAACCCGCACTGTCTTTTTGCGCTGGAATTCCGGCCAAAACTTGGTTTCTGTGCGGGTATTGCAGGGCGTCTTGCCCGAATTGAGGCGGTCGAGGGGCGTCCATGATCGAAATTGGAAACGATGTCTTCCGGTTGGCCCAAGTGTTTACGATTAGCCGCGGAAGCCGGACCGAAGCCAAAGTCCTCACGGTCAGGATCACCCGGGCTGGCCTGACTGGATGGGGCGAATGCGTCCCCTATGCCCGTTACGGCGAGACGCTGGAAAGTGTGACCGCGCAGATTGCCGGCCTGCCGCCCGACATTGCCCGCCCCGACCTCCAATCGGCACTCCCCGCCGGCGCCGCGCGGAATGCAGTCGATTGCGCCTTGTGGGACCTCGAAGCAAAGCAGTCGGGCAAGCGCGTGTGGCAACTGGCCGGACTTCCGGCACCGCATCCCGAGATTACCGCCTACACACTGTCGCTCGACACGCCCGAAAACATGCAGGCGGCGGCGGCAGCCAACGCGCACCGTCCTCTCCTGAAGATCAAGCTCGGCACGCCCGACGACATGCCGCGCCTAGAGGCGGTGCGCGCCGGAGCACCTTCAACGCCGATCGTCGTGGATGCGAACGAGGGCTGGACCGCCGAAGTTTACTCCGACCTTGCCCCGCATCTGGTCCGCATGGGGGTCAAGCTGGTCGAGCAACCGCTTCCCGCAGGCAAGGACGACATGCTGGCCGAGATCGCACGCCCCCTGCCCGTCTGCGCCGACGAAAGCTGCCACGATCGGGCGAGCCTGCCGAAGCTGAAAGGCAAGTACGACGTCGTGAACCTCAAGCTCGACAAGACCGGCGGGCTGACCGAGGGACTGGCGCTGAAGCAGCAGGCCTTGGCCGAGGGCTACGGCCTGATGGTCGGCTGCATGGTTGGATCAAGTCTGGCCATGGCGCCGGCGGTCCTGCTGGCGCAGGGCGCGATGTTCACCGACCTTGACGGGCCCCTGCTTCTGGCGGAAGACCGCCCGCATCCGTTGAAATACGACGCCGCCGGCGTCCACCCACCTGAACCCGAACTCTGGGGATGAGCATGACCCGCATTGTCTATGTCAACGGCGACTACCTGCCGGAAACCGAGGCCAAGGTCTCGATCTTCGACCGCGGCTTCCTGATGGCCGATGGCGTTTACGAGGTCACCAGCGTGCTCGGCGGCAAGCTGATCGACTTCACCGGACATTGCGCCCGGTTGGCCCGGTCGCTGAAGGAACTCGACATGGCTCCCGCCGTTTCGGACGAGGAACTGCTGGCGATCCACCGCGAATTGATCCGCCGGAACGATCTGGTGGACGGCATGATCTATCTGCAGGTCACCCGAGGCGCGCCTGGCGACCGCGACTTCGCCTTCCCTGATCCGGCAACGACTCCCTCGACCCTGGTCCTCTTTACCCAGTCGAAGCCGGGACTGGCAGACAGCCCGGTGGCGAAGGTCGGCCAGAAGGTGATCTCGATCCCCGACATCCGGTGGGGTCGGCGCGACATCAAGACGGTGCAACTTCTCTACCCGTCGATGGGCAAGATGATGGCCAAGAAGGCCGGCGTCGACGATGCCTGGCTGGTCGAGGACGGCTTCGTCACCGAGGGCACCTCGAACAACACCTATATCGTCAAGGGCAACCGCATCATCACCCGGCCCCTGTCGAACGATATCCTTCACGGGATCACCCGCGCCGCCGTGCTGCGCTGCGCTGCCGAGGCGCAGATGGAAGTCGAGGAACGACCCTTCACCATCGATGAGGCGAAGAAGGCCGATGAAGCATTCTTCACCTCGGCCTCGGCCTTTGTCATGCCGGTGGTGGAGATTGACGGCGCAACGCTTGGCTCGGGCAAGCCCGGCCCCGTTGCCACCCGCCTGCGCGAGATCTACCTCGACGAAATGCGCAAGGCCGCGATCTGACCCCATGCACGCGCCCTTGACCGCCGACGGCCTGCGGCGCGGGGCGCGGGATGCGCTACCTCTTGGCCTCGGCATCTTCGTCTACGGTCTGGCCTTCGGGCTGGTGGCCGCCCAGGCCCATCTCGCGCTGACGCAGGCGCTGGCCACCAGCGCGGCGGTCTACTCCGGCTCGGCGCAGCTCGCTGCCCTGAACCTGATACAGACCGGGCAATTCACCCTGGCGACCCTCGCCGCGACGATCCTTTTGATGAACGCGCGCTACGTCATGTTCGGCGCAGCCCTCCAGCCCTGGCTGCATCAGGCTTCGCCGCCGCTGGCTTTTGCAAGCCTGCTGCTTCTTGGCGATGCGAACTGGATCCTTGTCATGCGCCGGATCGAGCAGGGCGAAGCGGACCGGGCCTATCTCGCCGGGACGGGCCTGCCGATGTTCGCGGGCTGGATGGCGGGAACGGCGCTTGGCGCATTGGCCGGGCATGTGCTGCCTGATCCGCATACGCTGGCTGCCGACCTGATGCTACCGGCCTTCGCTGCGGCGATGATGACCGCGATGATCCGCAGCCGCGTCCAGCTCTTGCCTGCGGCCATCGGCGCGGTCGTGGCCGTACTGGTGTTCGAATTCGCCGGAACGGGTTGGGCGATCATAGCCGCCGGGCTGGCAGGAGGGGCAGCGGCTGCGGCGGGATGGCGACCACCGTACGGTGGGACATTATGACCTATCCATTCCCCGTCCTGCTTCTGGTCATGGCGGCTGCGGCGCTGTTCTGCCGGATCGCCGGCTACGTCACCATGCGCTACCTGCCCTCGTCGCCCCGGCTGGAGGCGGCGCTGCGCGCCACGCCGATCTCGGTCATGGCGGCAATCGCCGCTCTCGCCATTGTCAACGGCGGGATGATCGAGGCCGCCGCTCTGGCTGCCGCTGTCGGGCTGACGCTGCTGATCGGCAATGACGTGGCGGCCGCACTGCTGGCGGTCGCGCTGGCGGCGCTGATGCGCGCGGTCTGGGGCTGACCCTCAGCGCTTCTCGCCGACATTCTCGCGGAATGCCACCTCGAAGGCCGCCTTCTTCTCGACGCTCGCCTCGGTCTGGTGTTTGGCCACCCAATCGGCATAGGGCATGCCATAGACGATCTCACGTGCGGCGTCCTTGGAAAGACTGACGCCCTTTGCCTCGGCCGCTTCCTGGTACCAGCGGCTCAGGCAGTTGCGACAGAAGCCGGCCAGGTTCATCAGGTCGATGTTCTGGGCGTCGGGGCGTTTTTCCATCAGGTGATGGACAAGGGCGCGAAAGGTGGCGGCCTCGAGTTCGGTGCGCGTTGCGGGATCGATGTCAGGCATGGGAACCTCGTTTCTCGGCCTCTTCTACCCGCAAACCGGACCAGACGGAATGGCAGGCCAAGGCGCCCGCTCCGATCTCGACATAGTCGGCTTCCATGACCTGCCGCATGCTGACCTCACATCCGTTGCGGAATTCCGTGTCGTTGCCGGCGAGTTGGAGACCTGCGAGAGAAGCGTATCCACCGGCAGGAGCAAATCTAGTCCAGAAACCGGACTG
The DNA here is from genome assembly GCF_021491355.1 of Alitabrizicola rongguiensis. GTDB lineage: Bacteria > Pseudomonadota > Alphaproteobacteria > Rhodobacterales > Rhodobacteraceae > Aliitabrizicola > Aliitabrizicola rongguiensis. Next base: position 607,591 of record NZ_JAKENF010000001.1, read on the forward strand.
GCCGCCTATACGGCCGCCAGCGCCTCCGCGAGGATGGGAGCAAGCCGTGCCGCCCAGTTGGCCTGCTCTGCTTCAGTCGCGATGAGGTCGTTGCGCAACTCGATGAGCGTGTTGTGCCGGCCAGACTGCAGCGCGTGCCGGTCGATCGCATCGCCGGGCAGATGACCGTCATAAGGCTCGTTGTCGCCGACGCAGAGATCCGGCTCGGCTCTCAACCGGGCGAGTAGCGCCTGCGAGAGCCGGCCATCAAGGAAGGAATGCAGGATGCCCACATGCCAGGGCCGCGGCGGGCGCCCGCGCAGGCTCGGCGTGAAGGAATGGATTGCGACAATCGCAGTGTCGGGCCGGCGCGCCGCCAGCCGCTCGTAGGCCGCATGATAAGGGCGATAGAGCAGATCGAGGCGCCGCTCGATTTCGGCGGCATCGGCCCACCGGTTGGCCGGGATGATCGTGCCGTCATAGAGCTTCATCACCAGCGTTGGATCGTCTTCGCCCCGGTTCGGATCGATCACCAGCCGGGAGAAATTGCTGAGGATCACAGGCGCTTCGAGTACCTCGCCCAAGGCGACGGCGACACCGGCCGCACCCGGATCATAGGCGATATGGCGCGACATGTCCTCTTGAGCGATGCCAAGCGATCCGCCGCCGATCGCTTCGGGAACCCGGTTGGTGGCGTGGTCGCAGGTTATCAGCCAGCGCGAGTTCCGCTCTTCTCCGATGATCCGATAGGCATCCACGCGCCACTCCCGACATGTGTTCGTCTCGTTCGGCGATTAGCCGGTATTGGGGGAATCCGCCAGTTGCTCGACCCGGTGAATTGGGCGATAAGGCCGGTGGCCCACCACGACAGATGAACGCGAAAAAGGATCGAGGCACAATGAGACGCCTTCGCAACGTGAAGATCGTGGCCACGCTCGGGCCGGCTTCCAGTGACGAAACCACCATCCGGGCTTTGTTCGAGGCAGGAGCCGATGTGTTCCGCCTGAACATGAGCCACGGCACGCATGACGATATCCGCGGCCGCCACACCATCATCCGCAAGATCGAGGCCGATACCGGCCGTCCGATTGCGATTCTGGCCGACCTGCAGGGTCCGAAGCTGCGCGTCGGCGTCTTTGCCAACGGATCCGAAGAGCTTGTCGAAGGCGCGAAGTTCCGCATGGACCTGACCGATGCGCCCGGCGACGTCACTCGCGTACAACTGCCGCACCCTGAGATCTTTGCCGCGCTGGAGCCTGGAGCGTCGCTTCTGGTCAATGACGGCAAGATCCGCCTGAAGGTCGATGAATGCGGCCCCGATTTTGCGAACTGCACAGTTACGGTCGGCGGAACGATTTCGAACCGCAAAGGCGTGAACGTACCCGATGTGGTGCTACCTGTGGCGGCGCTTTCGGCGAAGGACCGAAAGGATCTCGAATTCGCCTGTGAGCTTGGTGTGGACTGGCTGGCGCTGTCTTTCGTGCAGCGCCCCGAGGACGTGATCGAAGCGCGCGAACTGGCCCGCGGTCGGGCCGCCATCCTGTCGAAGATCGAGAAACCGGCGGCGGTCAAGGCCTATGCGGATATTCTTGCCGTATCCGACGGTATCATGGTGGCGCGCGGCGACCTTGGCGTTGAATTGCCCGTGCAGGCGGTGCCGCCGATCCAAAAGCGGCTTGTCCGTGGCGCGCGCGCGGCGGCCAAACCGGTGATCGTTGCGACCCAGATGCTCGAATCGATGATCGAGTCCCCGGTGCCAACCCGGGCCGAGGTGTCCGACGTCGCGACCGCGATCTACGAGGGCGCCGATGCGGTGATGCTTTCAGCCGAATCCGCAGCAGGCCAGTATCCGGTCGAGGCGGTGACGACGATGAACAATGTCGCGCTTTCGGTCGAAAGCGACCCGACCTATCGCGACGTGATCGAGGCCAGCCGTTCGGCCGTGCGCAACACCATGGCGGACGGCATAGTTTCGGCCGCGCGAGAGATCGCCGAGACGACCGAGATCAAGGCGATCTGCTGCTTCTCGCAGACCGGCAACACCGTGGCGCTTGTGGCGCGCGAACGTCCGCGCGTTCCGATCCTCGGTTTGACTCCACTGGTGAGTACGGCCCGCCGCATGTGCCTGACCTGGGGCACGACCTGCGTCGTGACCGGCGAACAGGAACGCTTCAAGGGCGCGGTCATCGCCGCGGTTCGAGCAGCGCTGAATTACGGCTTTGCCACCGAGAAGGACCACATCGTGCTGACCGCCGGCGTGCCGTTCAACGTGCAGGGCACGACGAACATCCTGCGCATCGCCCCCTGCGACGAACGGCTGATCTACAAAGCCGATCCGGAATAGGCGCGCCACCGCTGCGGGTACCCCTGAAGGTGGCGCCCGCAGCAGTTGCATTTTGCGACAGTCAGTTGATCTGAAGGCTCGTTCCGCGGTATTCTAGTGATTGGGGGCTCTGGTCTTGTAGGTGGAGCCTATGGATACCGACGTGATGTTCGTGGCCGGCACGGTCTTGGTTGCCGTGACGTTGCCCGCGCTTCTGACGGCCTATACTGAGGGACGCGTGCCGCGCATTCCGATCGCGATGTTGCTGGCCGGTGGAATGCTTGTCACCTATGCCCTGCACGAAAGGCCCTCGGGATACTCGTTTGCCGAGATTCCTTCGGTCTTCGAGCGCGTGTTTTCCAAGATGGGCGCCTGAGGCTTTCGTCTTTTCCCTTGCATCCCGGGCGGGCGGCTTCTATACGCCGCCCCTCGATACCCGCGCGGCCGGCCAATGTGGCATGCCGAGTCGTGCGTTAACCGCTCGAAAGAGGAGATGGAAATGCCCAAGATGAAGACCAAATCGGCCGCGAAGAAGCGTTTCCGCTTCACGGCCTCCGGCCGCGTGAAGGCCGGTCCTGCCGGCAAGCGCCATGGCATGATCAAGCGCACGGCGAAATTCGTCCGCGAAGCGACGGGGACCATGATCCTGTCGGACAGCGACGCGAAGATCGTCAAGAAATACATGCCCTACGACCGGTAAGGAGAGAGACCCATGTCCCGCGTCAAATCCGGCAAGGTGACCCACGCCCGTCACCGCAAGGTGATCAAGGCCGCGTCGGGCTATTATGCCGCCCGCTCGACCAACTTCCGCACCGCGACCCAGGCCGTCGACAAGGCGAACCAGTACGCGACCCGCGACCGCAAGACCCGCAAGCGCAACTTCCGCGCCCTGTGGATCCAGCGCATCAACGCGGCCGTCCGTCTGTTCGACGCCGAGATGACCTATTCGCGCCTGATCGACGGTCTGAACAAGGCCGGCATCGAGGTGGACCGCAAGGTTCTGGCCGATCTCGCCGTGCACGAGCCCGAAGCGTTCAACGCGATCGCGGCCCAGGCGAAGAAGGCGATTGCCGCCTGATCTCAGGTCCGGCTGCGACCGATCGAACCCCGCCACGGCGACAGCCGGGCGGGGTTTTTCATTGTGGCGGATCATCAGGGCTCGACGCGAAAGCAGCAGCAGTTCAGGCTATGGACTTAAGCCGGAGGTTCCGATGAAGCTCTTGACCCTGACCTGTCTTTTGCTAACGCCATTCGCCGCGCAGGCGGCCCCGCTGGACAAGCTGCCGCTCTCGGCGGGGTTCTACGTCACCCAGGGCACCTCCTGTGCCGAAGCCTCCAACGCCACGCTCACACTTGTCGGCGGCCAGACCTTCAACTGGCCGCAGCAGGCCTGCGCCGTGCAGAGCATCGACCAGACCGGCCCAACGCAGTACGCGGTGACCATGGCATGCGAGGCGACTGCGGATTTCCCGGCCGAGACCCTGTCGATCAAGCTCGAAATCCCGAGCGAGAAGGCATACGGCCTCTCCTTCGAGGATGAACCGCCGGCGATGTCGTCCTTCTGCCCGCAGGCCGAGATGCCAGAGCCGTGGCGCAGCAACGACCTGTCCAGCATCTTGAAATAGGTCGCACACCGCTCCCGGCCTTGCATTCGCGCCGACCCATCGCTAGCACCGTCTCGCCAGCCAACCGGAGACTGACATGGACGGGCTCGACACGCTCAAGGCGCGCTTCATCGCGGCCGTTTCCGCCGCCTCGGACGAGGCTGCCCTGGAAGAGGTGCGCCTTGCCGCGCTTGGCAAGAAGGGCGAGATCAGCGCGCTGATGGCCGGGCTCGGCAAGATGGACCCCGAGGCGCGCAAGGCCGCCGGCGCCCAGCTCAACATCCTGAAGGACGAGATCGACGCGGCCCTCCGCGCCAAGAAGGCAGCACTTGCCGATGCCGCTCTGAACGAGCGGCTGCAGGCGGAATGGCTGGACGTCACTCTCCCCGGTCGCCCGCGGCGCATGGGCACCATCCACCCGGTCAGTCAGGTGATGGACGAGCTGACGGCGATCTTCGCCGACATGGGCTTTGCGGTCGCCGAAGGCCCGCAGGTCGAAAGCGACTGGTACAACTTCGACGCTCTGAACATTCCGCCCGAGCATCCCGCCCGGCAGGAGCATGACACCTTCTTCATGGCGCGGGCCGAAGGCGACAACCGCCCGCCCCACGTCCTGCGCACCCACACCTCGCCGGTGCAGATCCGCGCGATGGCCGCGCAGGGCGCGCCGATCCGCGTCATCGCACCTGGCCGGGTCTACCGGATGGACATGGACCAGACCCATACGCCGATGTTCCACCAGGTCGAAGGTCTCGCCATCGACCGCGATATCAGCATGGCCAACCTGAAATGGACGCTCGAGGAATTCTGCCGCGCCTTCTTCAAGGTGCCCTCGGTCGAGCTTCGCTTCCGCGCCAGCCACTTCCCCTTCACCGAGCCCTCGGCTGAGGTCGACATCCGCTGCTCGTGGGAAGGCGGCCAGCTGAAGATCGGCGAGGGCGACAAGTGGATGGAGATCCTTGGCTCCGGCATGGTGCACCCGAAGGTGCTTGCGGCGGCGGGCGTGGACCCGACCCAGTGGCAGGGCTTCGCCTTCGGGATGGGCATCGACCGGATCGCCATGCTGAAATACGGCATCCCCGACCTGCGCGCCTTCTTCGAGTCCGACCTGCGCTGGCTGCGCCATTACGGCTTTGCCGCGCTCGACATGCCGGATCTGGCGGGCGGTCTAAGCCGCTGACGTGCCAATGAAAAAGGCGGGGCCCGAAGGCCCCGCCCGATAACCTAAAACTCTGGCGTTGTTACTCGTTAAACGACTGTCTTCAGCACCGTCAGCCCCCGCATGGTGCACTGCTGCCAGACTGAAAGACCTTTCTCAAATCAGCGATGAGGGAAGCGATTTCCGTGATCCCTTGATAGCGCGACTCCCCCGCGCCCGTCTCGCAAAATGCGGCAGAACCGTGGCAACATCGCGTTTCCCCTGTGGAAACCGCTGCGGGATTTCCAGCAGGGCCGGGCTTTCCCTTTCGCCCTCCATCGGCTAATCCGCAGGGGATCATGCGGGCTTGCCCCGCCACAGCACGCCCTGGGAAATCGCCATGAAGTTCACCCTGTCCTGGCTCAAGGATCATCTCGAAACCGAGGCCCCGCTCGATGCGATCCTCGATGCGCTGACCGACCTCGGCCTTGAAGTCGAGGAAGTCGCGGATCCGGTCGCCTCGCTCGGCGCCTTCCGCATCGCTCGGGTGATCGAGGCAGTCCAGCATCCCAATGCCGACCGCCTGCGCGTCTGCCGGGTCGAGACGCTTCCCGACGGCCCCGGTGGCCGCGTGGAAGAGGTGCAGGTGGTCTGCGGCGCGCCAAACGCCCGCACCGGCCTGGTCGGCGTCTTCGCCCCGCCCGGCACCCATGTGCCAGGCACCGGCGTGGACCTGAAGCCCGGCGTCATCCGCGGTGTCGAGTCCAACGGCATGCTCTGCTCGGAGCGCGAGTTGATGCTGTCGGACGACCACAACGGCATCATCGAACTTCCGGCCGACGCCCCGCTCGGCATGCGCTTCATTGATTACCGAGGCCTCAACGACCCGATGATCCATGTGAAGATCACCCCGAACCGCCCGGACGCGCTCGGCGTGCGCGGCATCGCCCGCGATCTGGCGGCACGGGGCCTCGGCAAGCTGAAGCCGCTGGAGATCCCGGCGATCAAGGGCAGCTTCAAGAGCCCGATCGGCGTGACCATCGACCATGCGCTGAAGACCAAGGGCTGTCCGCTGTTCGCCGGCCGCCTGATCCGCGGCGTGAAGAACGGCCCCTCGCCAGACTGGATGCAGGCGCAGCTCAAGGCCATTGGTTTGCGCCCGATCTCGACGCTGGTCGACATCACAAACTACTTCACCTTCGCGCTGAACCGCCCGCTGCACGTCTTTGACGCGGCCAAGGTCAAGGGTTCGCTTCGCATCCACCCGGCCAAGGGCGGCGAGGAACTGCTCGCGCTCGACGGCAAGACCTACACGCTGAAGCCGGGGATGATGCTGATTTCCGACGATGCCCAGCCGGAGTCCCTTGCCGGGATCATGGGGGGCGAGCTGTCGGGCTGCACCGAGGCGACGACCGACGTGTTCCTGGAGAGCGCCTACTGGGATCCGATCACCATCGCCGCCACCGGTCGCGCGCTGAAGATCAACTCGGATGCCCGCTACCGCTTCGAGCGCGGCGTGGACCCGGCCTTCACCCTGCCCGGCCTCGACCTTGCCACGCAGATGGTGCTCGACCTCTGCGGCGGGGAGGCGTCGGAACTGGTCGTCGATGGCGCCGTGCCCGAGACCGACCGCGCCTATCGCCTCGACCCGGCCCGCGTCGTCAGCCTCGTCGGCATGGACATCCCCGAGGCAGAGCAACGCGCGACCCTGACCGCGCTTGGCTTCACGCTCAAGGGCGACATGGCTCATCCGCCGACCTGGCGCCCCGACATCCAGGGCGAGGCCGATCTGGTCGAGGAAGTGGCCCGCATCGCCTCGCTGACGAAGCTTCAGGGCAAGCCGCTGTCGCGCCCCGTCTCGGGCGTCCTGCGCCCGATCCTGACCCCGCAGCAGGAGCGTGAACGGGCGGCCCGGCGGATGCTGGCCGGCCTCGGCTACAACGAATGCGTGACCTACAGCTTCATCGACGCCAAGGCGGCTGCGCTCTTCGGCGGCGGTGCCGAGGCCGTGCGCATCGACAACCCGATCTCGTCCGAAATGACGCATCTCCGCCCCGACCTCCTGCCCGGCCTTCTGCAAGCCGCCGCCCGCAATCAGGCGCGCGGTTTCATGGACCTTGCCCTGTTCGAGGTCGGCCCGGTCTTTGCCGGTGGCGAGCCGGGCGAACAGGCTGTCCACGCGACCGGCCTCCTCGTCGGCGCCGCCGCCGCCCGCGATCCCTTCGGTTCGCGCCGTCCGGTCGACCTGTTCGATGCCAAGGCCGATGCCGAAGCCGTGCTCGCCACGCTCGGTGCGCCCGCCCGCGTGCAGATCACGCGCAAGGCCGAGGGGTGGTGGCATCCCGGCCGCTCGGGGGTAGTGGCACTCGGGCCAAACGCGCTTGCGACCTTCGGCGAGGTGCACCCATCCGTCTTGCGCGCGCTCGACGTGAAGGGGCCAGCGGTGGCTTTCACCATCCGCATCGCCAATGTGCCGCTGCCCAAGGTCAAGACGCCCACCCGCCCGGCGCTGAAGCTGTCTGACCTTCAGGCGGTCGATCGTGACTTCGCCTTCGTCGTCGATGCCAAGGTCGAGGCGCTTACACTGGTCAATGCCGCACAGGGTGCCGACAAGGCCCTGATCGAAAGCGTCCGGGTCTTCGACCAGTTCACCGGCGACAAGGCCGAGGCGCAGATGGGAGCGGGCAAGAAGTCCGTGGCCCTGACGGTCCGACTGCAGCCCGTCGAAAAGACCCTGACCGAAGCCGAGATCGAGGCGGTGAGCGCCAGGATCGTCGAGAAGGTGACCAAGGCCTCGGGCGGGACGCTGCGCAGCTGAGAGAGACGATGCGGCCGGGACGACCGGCCGCGATTCCAGTTACCGCCGGAACAGGCTGCCGAACCACGCCCGGAAGCGGCCCCAACGTGTCCGCGCGCGAAGCCGCGCGGCATCGGCGCTTGCGTCGAGATCGTCCAGGGTATGTCCCACCGACTTGACTGCCGGGTCGACCATCCGTTCCCAGAACTGCAGCCACATCCGCCGGATGATCAGCACCAGCAGCACCAGGACCACGATGATCGTGATGTTGAGCCAGGGGAAGAAGGTGACGTTCGGCCCGTCCACCGGGCGCAGGCTGATCGCGTTCGGATAGATCGACAGCCAGGCGATGCGCCAGCCATATTTGGTGATCGCCACCCATTTTGGCGCCTCGCCGGACGACTTCATGTCCGACGCCTTCGCCTGAAGGTTCGAGCTGTCGTATTTGAAAAAGGGCGGCCAGATCCAGCCAGTGTCCTCGTTGCGATAGACGATCACCTTACCGTTCGGCCGCACCGCCTCGATGAAACGGATATCGCGTGTCGTGGACGATTCCGCCGTTCCCACATCGGGCGTGGCATAGAAGATCGAATTCTCGCCGACCGTGGTCAGCCGGTTGTAGGTATTGGTGATCCGCACCACATCGCGCTGCGGCAGGGTGTAGTGCAGGAACAGCGCGACGATCACCAGAAGGGTGATCCCCACCGTCCACTTCAACGCGCTCCACATTCCCTGCTCTCCTTCACTGATGGTTCACGACATAGACGATGATCGCGATCACCACCGCCGGGATAACATAGACGAGCGCGATCAGCTTGCGCCTTAGCCCGTGCTGATACCGCTTCAACCCCTCATGGATATAGGCGTCGCGGTCCTGATCCACACCGCCCGCATCCCATTCCTTCTCGAGCCGCTCGCGCTCCACCGACCGCGAATAGACCGAGACCAGCAGATAGACGATCGACAGCCCGACAAAGCCGAAGACCACGAGCCTGAGCAAACCGATCATCCGCGCCCCCGAAGCATCAGGTCCGCACTCTCGCAAATCGCGGCGGCAGCGTCACCCCGGAAAGCGGTTGCCGGGAGCCCGGTCGCAGGGCAAGCTTTGCGCCATGACCGACACGCTCCTTACCGAGATCGACCAGCGGCGCGAGGATCTGATCCGGCTGACGCAGGACTTGATCCGCATCCCGACGCTGAACCCGCCGGGGCAGAACTATCGCCAGATCTGCGAATATCTCGCGGCGCGGCTGATGATGCACGGTTTTCAGGTCGAGTTCATCCGCGCGGAAGGTGCACCCGGCGACAGCGACGCCCATCCGCGCTGGAATCTCGTCGCGCGGCTCGAAGGGTCGGCGCCCGGCGACTGCGTGCATTTCAACAGCCACCATGACGTGGTCGAGGTCGGCCATGGCTGGACCCGCGACCCTTTCGGCGGGGAGCTGGACGGAGACCGCATCTACGGCCGCGGCGCCTGCGACATGAAGGGGGGCCTCGCCGCCTCGGTCATCGCCGCCGAAGCCTTCATCGCCGCCCGACCCGACTTCCGCGGCGCAATCGAGATAAGCGCTACGGCCGATGAGGAATCGGGCGGCTATGGCGGCGTGGCCTACCTCGCCCAGCAGGGCCGCTTCTCGCCCGATGTGGTGCAGCACGTCATCATCCCCGAGCCGCTGCACAAGGACCGCATCTGCCTTGGCCATCGCGGCGTCTGGTGGGCCGAGGTCGAGACCAAGGGCCGCATCGCCCACGGCTCGATGCCCTTCCTGGGCGACAGTGCCATCCGCCACATGGGCGCGGTGCTGCACCAGATCGAGACACAGCTTTATCCCCTGCTCGCCACCCGCCACACGGCGATGCCTGTGGTGCCGGAAGGTGCCCGCGCCTCGACGCTCAACATCAACTCGATCCACGGCGGCGAGCCCGAGCCGGAGCCCGGTTACACCGGCCTTCCGGCACCCTGCGTCGCCGACCGCTGCCGCATCATCCTCGACCGTCGCTTCCTGATCGAAGAGGACCTGGCGCAGGTGAAGGGCGAGCTCACCGCCCTGCTCGAGCGGGTCAAGGCCGAACGCCCGAGCTTCCAGTACGAGATCCGCGACCTGTTCGAGGTCCTTCCGGTCATGGCCGACCGGGACGCGCCGGTCGTCCGCTCCACCGCCGCGGCCATCGAGAGGGTGCTGGCGCGCGAGGCCGAGTATGTCGTCTCGCCCGGCACCTACGACCAGAAGCACATCGACCGCATCGGCCGCCTGCACAACTGCATCGCCTACGGACCGGGCCTGCTGCATCTGGCCCATCAGCCCGACGAATGGGTTGGGGTTCAGGACATGCTCGACTCGGCCCGGGTCATGGCTCTGGTCCTCGACGACCTGCTCGCACCCTGATCCTTTCTTCTTTTGGGCAGGTATCCTCGGGGGTGAATGGCCCGACACGGGCCAGAAGGGGCGGAAAACCCCCTTTCCATTGCGAATTTTCGCAGAAAATTCGGGCCTTTAAACCGCGATATTGTCGATCAGGCGCACACCGCCGACCCAGGCGGCGGCCAGAAGCCGCCCCGGTCCGTCCAGCTCGTCGATCCAAAGCAGCGTCTCGGCATCGCAGAGGTCGATATACTCCACCTCGTCGAAGCCCGCCGCCAGCAGCGCCGCCTTCGCGGCGTCAAGTGTGGGATGTACCGGCCCGCCCGCCCGCATCGCACCTGCCGCCTTCGCCATCTCGCGCGGGAGCGCCGAAGCGATTGTTCTGGCCTCGGGCGAGAGCCGCACGTTGCGGGACGAGCGGGCGAGATTGTCAGGCTCACGGATCGTCGGGCAGCCAACGATCTCAACGGGCAAATTCAGGTCCGCAACCAGGCGACGGACGACCTGCAGCTGCTGCCAGTCCTTCTCGCCGAAATAGGCGCGGTCGGCGAGAGTCATGCCGAAGAGCTTGGTGACCACCGTGGCCACACCATCGAAATGGCCGGGCCTGTGCAGCCCTTCCAGACGGGTGCTGATGCCCCCGACCGAGACATTGGTGGCAAAGCCTTCGGGATAGACCTCGTCCGGCATCGGCGCAAAGATCGCGTCCACGCCAAGCGGCGCAAGCAGCGCGGCATCGGCGGCCTCTGTCCGGGGATACTTTGCGAGGTCGTCGGCGCTGTTGAACTGCTTGGGGTTGACGAAAATCGTGACGATTACCCGTTTGCAGTCCCGTTGCGCCGCGCGCACGAGGCTCAGGTGGCCGTCGTGCAGCGCGCCCATTGTGGGGACGACACCGACAGCGGCGCCCTCGGCCTTCCAGCCGCGCACCATCGCGCGCAACTCGGCCACCGTCCGAACGATGACCGGCCTCATTTCTTCGGCTCCGGCGCCTCGTCGGAAAAGACATGCTCGTTGCCGGGGAAGCGGCGGGCGCGGACATCAGCGGCATAGGCGGCAACCGCTTCACCTGCTGTGCGCCCAAGTTCGGCATACCGCTTCACAAATTTCGGGCGGAAGTCGGTAAAGAGGCCAAGCATGTCATCGACTACCAGAACCTGCCCGTCGCAGTCCGGCGACGCACCGATGCCGATCGTCGGGATCGCGATTTCCGACGTGATCCGGCTGGCAAGGCTATGCGGCACTTTTTCCAGGACCACCGAGAAAGCCCCGGCACGAGTAACCGCCTCGGCATCGGAGCGGACGCGGGCGGCATCCTCGGCGCGGCCCTGGACCTTGTACCCGCCAAAGACGTTTACTGCCTGCGGCGTAAGCCCGACATGCGCCATCACCGGAATGCCGCGCGCCACGAGGAAGGCTATCGTCTCGGCCATGTGCTGGCCGCCTTCCAACTTCACCGCACCGGCGCCGGCTTCCACCATGACCTTGGCCGCGTTGCGGAAGGCCTGCTCGGGGCTTTCCTCGTAGCTGCCAAAGGGCATGTCGATCACGACAAGCGATTTCTCCGACCCGCGCACCACCGCACGACCGTGAAGGATCATCATCTCGAGCGTCACGCCAAGGGTGGAAGGCAGGCCGTGGATCACCATCCCGAGACTGTCGCCCACCAGAAGCACATCGCAATGCGGGTCCGAAATCCGGGCCATCGGCGTGGTATAGGAGGTCAGGCAGACGATCGGATCCCCGCCCTTGCGGCCGAGGATGTCGGGCGGCGAAAGGCGGCGGCTGGTCGGGGCGGAGGCACTCATGTCGCGGTTCCGTCAGTCTGTGGGCCACCCCACTCATATCGTGCTGCGAATGCGAAGGCTATGCCGATTGCGCATGGCTCCATTCGGCCCTGTCCCTGCGCCGGGCGCGGTACGCTGTTCCCTGCGGCGATGAGCCGAGATAGAGAGGGGCGCCAGAACAAGGAGCCTCCCATGTCCGAAACGCTCGTCCGCCTGGACCGCAACACCATTCCGTCCGAGACGGCCCGGCCCGACGCCGCGAAGGTCGTCAAGGGCGACCCTGTCCATAGCACCTGGAACCTCGAAGATCGGGATGGTCTGTACTGCGGCCTGTGGCAATCGACTCCCGGCGCCTGGCGGGTGACCTACGAGGAGTGGGAATACGTCCACATCCTTGAGGGGGTCTCGATCCTGCACGAGGACGGCCATCCACCGGTGACACTTCGGGCGGGCGACAGCTATGTGATCCGCCCCGGCTTCAAGGGAGTTTGGGAGGTCGTCGAGACCACGCTCAAGGATTACGTGATCCGCACTTGAGGCTACAAAGACAAAGGCCCGGGACTGACCCGGGCCTTTTGCGTTTCAACCGTTCGTCGGGCTCGACGGAGGCGGGTTGTTAGCCTCGGTCATCCGGGCATTGACCCCCAGCTCGAGTTTCGACCTGCGTTCGGCGACATGGGCCAGAGCCTCTTGCTCGGACATGCCTTCCGGGACCTGCACGATCCGACCGAACTCGTCGTCGATCCAGATGCCTTCCAGAGCGCGCGACTCGTCCAGCGTGCGAACATGCACGGGCGTGCCGATATCAACGCGGTTGTAGAGATCGATGATGTCCTGGTTGAACAAGCGGATACAACCTGCCGAGGTCGCCCGCCCGATCGACGCCGGGTCGATCGTGCCGTGGATACGGAACATCGTGTCGCGGCCGCCGCGATAGAGATAGAGCGCCCGCGCCCCGAGCGGGTTGTCCAGCCCACCGGGCAGACCGGCGGCATAGGGGGCGTACAGGTCGGGACGGGTGCGAACCATGTTGCGGGTCGGCTGCCATGACGGCCACTCCGCCTTGCGCTGGATCGTGCCGCTGCCCTTGAAAGACAGGCCTTCGCGCCCAACGGCGATGCCGTAACGCACCGCACGGCCACCATCGAGCACGTAGTAGAGCCGACGCGAATAGACGTCGACCACGATGGTCCCCGGGGCTTCCGGCCCGAAGTAGTCAACCTCCGTCCGGATATTGTGGGTGATCAGGTATTCCTTGGGGACGGCCGGGATGAAGTATTCACCATCCTGGAAGCCATCATACATGGGATTGACGGCCTGCATCGTGACCGGCGGACCATTCGGCGCGCAGGCGGACAAGACGGCAAGAACAGCAAGAATAAGGAAGCGGCGAAGGATCAGCGGCACTTGATGGACCGTCTCAGGATTCGTGGAAGGGCGGGCCGAGACTTCTGGCATGGTGGCGTGGAAGGTCAAGTGTTTCGTGCCCGCCACCTAAGAAAAGCCCCCGGAAACCGCGTTCCGGGGGCTGATCTGTGGCAGAAACGTTGCGGCTGCGGTCAATCGATCTTGCCGACCGTCCAGAACAGCGTCTCGCCCGAGCTGTCATCGACTCCATCATTGTCGGTCACGAGCCAGGCATTGCCCTCGGCATCGAAGGTCATGCCCTCGACCTTGTCGACGATGTAGCCGTTCTGCGCCGCGAGGTCGGGCAGCAGGTCGCGCACCTTCTCCTTGGTGACGACCGGCAGATCCTTGCCCAGTTCGACGGGGACCATCTGACTAACGGGAACGCGGGTGATCTGCTTGACCGCCGCCTTCTCGGCTACCTGGTTGTCGCGCTCGACGAAGTAGACGTAGTCACCATGGCGCACGATCTCGGACAGGCCCATCCAGCCGCCTTCGGGGGCCTTGTCGAGCGGATAGCGGACGGCGCCCCAGGATTCGTTCGCCGGATCGTAGGAGATCAGCTTTACCTGACCTTCCGGGTCATCGCCCCATTCGCGTTGGACCGCCATCCAGAGCTTGCCATCGATCAGAGTGATGCCTTCGAAACCATAGCGCGTTTCACCCGCAAGCAGTTCCGCCGGCAGCGCAACCTCGGTATCGATCTCTCCTTCGGCATCAACATGGTAGAGGGCATGGGGCACCAGCTTGTCGCTGCGCCCTTCCGACACCAGCCAGAAGCCACCTTCGCCATCGGCGGCGATCCCTTCCAGATCAAGCTTCTGTGCCGCGTCGCCGCCGCGCGTGACCAGCGTCGCTGCCGTGATCCGCGCCGGCTTGGCGGTGACATCGATGGTGTAGATCGTGGGCGCCGCCGAATAGACCGAGTCCGACACGGCGTAGAGGATGCCGGGTATCGCCGGATCGGAGGTCAGGCCCGAAAGCGCGCCCCAGCCGATCAGCGGGTCGCTGCCGGCCGAGGTCAGCGTCGGATAGGACGCGGGACCGTCCTGAAGCTGGTAGAGCATGACATGCGCCGAGGCGCCACCATCTTCGCGCAGGTCGACTTCGTTGGCAGTGACCAGAAGGCCACGTTCCGGGATCGCGACCAGACCTTCCGGGCTGATCCCCGAAGGCAGGATCTGCTTCAGCACCGGGTTCTTGAGGTCCGAGATGTCATAGACGGCGATAACCGACCCACGCTCCGACGCGAGGAAGGCCATCGGCACGCCGTCGAAGGTCGCGATTTCGACCGACTCGATCTCGACACCTTTCGACTTCGAACGATGCTCGGGATAATGCCCCATCGCGGCGATGGCGCGTTCCAGCGACGCGCCGGAGTCCCAGACAACCGAGACGTCCCTGGTCAGGATCGTCCAGCCGCGCGATCCGCCCTCGTAATCGCCTTCGTTGGCAATCGCGACATGGTCTTCGTCGATCCATTTCACGCCATCGGGCTCGCGCAGGGCGCCGTCACGCTTCGAGGTGAAGTCGAGCTTGCCGTTCTTCTTGCTGTCGATGCCGTCGAGATCGACAGACCCGGCGGAGAAATGATGCAGGATCTTGCCGTCGCTGCCGACCACGACGATGTGGTTGTTCTCCTGCAGCGTCAGGGCGATCTCGCCCTTTGCGTTGATGTCGACGAATTCGGGCTCGGGGTCTTCCGGCGCGATCGCGGCAAGGCCTGTCAGTTCGATCTTCTGCAGGGCTGCGCAATCGGCGGCGCCATCCTTGACCGGCAGCTTCACCAGATAGCCTGCCGGCATCTGCGGCAGGGCACCTTCATTCAGATCCTCGTCCCGCTCGTTCTCGATGGCAATGGCCAGGAAGCTGCCATCAGGCGCGGCGGCCACGGAATCGGGCTGACCGCCAAGGTCGCATTCAGCCACGGCCTTGCGGGTGGCCAGGTCGACGGTCACGAGCTTGCCCGAGGGATTGGCCTTGCTTTCCGACGTATTGACCGCCGCAAAAGCCGTGCCGCCGATGATGTGTGCAGTGGTCGGCTCGCCGCCCATGTCGATGTTGCCAAGGGGTTTCGACTTGGCCGGGTCAGTGATGTCGATCAGCCCGATGACGCCGAGGGGGCTGTCGGTATAGACCAGCGTCTTGCCATCGGGGGAGACCGAGATGATCTCGGCGCTGGTCTCGCGCGATGCATCTTCGCCCGGCGCCATGTTCAGCGGCGTTGCAAAACTCGCTATGCGGTTGAAGTTCGTCTCGGCCAGAGCGGGCAGCGCCGCGCCCAGAGCCAGAAGCGAGGTCAGGCCGGCAAGCTTGACGGTCATGGACTATCCCCCAGTCAGTTGAATTGTCCCGCCCAGATGGGGGCGGGACATGACGTAGAGGCGACAGTTCGATGACGGTTCGGTTAAACCGCTGGAAATTCAGACCGAGCGGGCGAGACCGCCGTCGACCTTCAGGTTCTGGCCTGTGATGTAGCTCGCTTCGGGCGAGACGAAAAAGCTGACCGCCGCCGCGATTTCGGCAGTAGTCGCATAGCGGCCCATCGGGATGCGGGCGCGGATTTCCTCTTTCTCGGGGAAGCTGTCGGTGAAGCCTGGCAGTACATTGTTGATCCGGATGCCCTCGGGCGCGAATGTGTCGGCATAGACCTTCACGAATGCGGCAAGGCCGGACCTTGCGACGGCGGAGGTCGGAAAGCCCGCCTCGGGCTCGAAGGCGTTGTAGGACGAGATATTGACGATGGCGCCGGATTTCTGGGCGCGCATCGTCGGAGTCACGGCGCGGATCGGACGGATGGCAGAGAGGAAATAGACCTCGTATCCCTGCAGCCATTGCTCGTCGGTGATTTCGGCAATGGGTGCCCGTGGGCCATGCCCGGCCGAGTTCACCAGCGCGTCGATACGGCCCCACCGGTCGAGCGTGGCTTGCACGATCCGGTCGATGTCGGTCTGAGACTGGTTGGAGCCGGTCACGCCAAGACCGCCCAGCGCTTCCGCCAGCGCCTCGCCCTTCCCTGACGACGACAGGATCGCAACCTTGTATCCGTCGGCCGCCAGCCTGCGCGCCGCTGCCGCGCCGATGCCGCTGCCCCCAGCAGTGATGATCGCAACCTTGTCCATGAAATCCTCCATTGTTCGCGGCGCCCTGTGTGGCATGGCGGGCCGGCGGTGGGAAGCACACTTGCCTTGCCCGCTGGTTCCGTCAGGGTATGCCCTCGGGGGAAAGCCCCGCGAGATTGTCTGAAGTCATTGGAGCGGGCCGCGATGAAGCCGGGACCAAGAAACCTCATCACCGATGTCGAAGGCCTGACGGTCGGCAACGCCGAGGACACGAAAGTCAGGACTGGCTCGACTGTCCTTCTGGGCGACAAGCCCTTCACGGCGGCAGTCTGCGTGATGGGCGGGGCGCCGGGAACACGGGAGACCGATCTTCTGGCCCCCGACAAGCTGGTTCAGGAGGTCGATGCGCTGGTTCTGTCCGGAGGCTCGACCTTTGGTCTTGATGCCGCCTCGGGTGCAGTGGACGGCCTGCGCGAGATGGGGCGGGGCTTCGTTGTCGGCGATGCAAGGGTGCCCATCGTTCCCGGGGCAATCCTGTTCGACCTTATCAATGGCGGAGACAAGAGCTGGACCGAGAACCCCTACAAGCGGCTGGGTCGCGACGCCTTGGCAGCAGCAGGCAAGGACTTTGGCCTTGGCTCTGTCGGGGCCGGGTATGGAGCCACCACCGGCAGCTACAAAGGCGGGCTGGGCTCGGCCTCGGCGGTGCTGTCGAACGGGCTGGCCGTCGGGGCACTTGTGGCCGTGAACGCACTTGGCAGTCCAACGGTCGGCGACAGCCACCACTTCTGGGCGGCCCATTGGGAGATCGACGGCGAATTCGGAGGCTTCGGCGCGCCGCCCACGGCAATTCCGCTGGATGAACCCGTGCCGCGCAAGCGACTGGGCGAGGCCACGACGATCGCCATCGTCGCGACTGACGCCATCCTCACGCAGGCTCAGGCCAAGCGCATGGCCACGGCCGCCCATGACGGGATGGCGCGTGCCCTGGTACCCTCGCACACGCCATTCGACGGCGACCTGATCTTCGCTGCGGCGACGGGGCGCAAAACCCTGCCAGATCCTGTCGCCGATCCCTTCCTGCTGGGCCATGTTGCGGCCAGCTGTCTGTCACGGGCCATTGCGCGCGCGATCTATCTGGCTCAGCCGATTGAGGGGGACCTGCAAGAGGCCTGGGTCAGCCGCCACAAGCGGACTGTCACCAGCGGCTGAGCGCTTGTTCGTCGGTGTCTTTCGAGGCCACCCAACCGCTGCTGGTCGCGGTGATCTCCTTCTTCCAGAAGGGCGCGCGGGATTTGAGGTAATCCATCAGGAACTCGGCGGCGGCAAAGGCCTCGGCCCGGTGTGAGGCGGCAGTCGCGACCATCATGATCGGTTCGGACATCGCAAGACGGCCGTGGCGATGGATCACCAGCACACCGGTCAGGTGCCAGCGCAAGACAGCCTGATCGACCATGGCGGAGATCGCCTTCTGGGTCATGCCGGGATAGTGCTCGATTTCCATCGCCTGAAGCCCGCCCGCGATATCGCGCACGAGACCAGTGAATGTGACGATCGCCCCGGCGCCGGCCTGGGCGGCGGCAAAGGCATTCGCCTCCGCGCCAAGGTCGAAGGGTTCGGCCTGGATGCGAACAGACATGTGGCCTAGCCCCCGGTCATCGGCGGGAAGAACGCCACCTCGCGCACGCCGTCCAGAGGCGCCGAGAACTCCGACAGTTCCTGGTCGAGCGCCACACGCAGCGCCGCACGGTCGGCGAAAGCGACAGCATAGCGCTCTTCCCGGGCAGAAAGCTCGGCAACCAGGTCGTTCACGGTCGCTGCCTGAGTGTCGATCCGTTCGCGCGGAAGGCCGATGCGCTCGCGTACCCAGGCGAAGTAGAGAATGTCGATCATTGTCCGTCCCGGAGGTAGGGGAGCGACTTGCGGAAATATTCCCATCCGGTGACGAAGGTGAGGGCTGCGGCGATCCAGATCAAGACCAGGCCGACAAGTGTGGCATAGGACGAGCAGCCCCGCGCGCCGCAAGACCGGATTGGATCGGCAAGGCCCTGGCTGACGAGATCGGAATACTCCTGAACTGTCAGGCCCTGCCGCATGATGCCTTCCTGATGCTCAAGCCCGGTGCCGAGGAACAGGACCGCGATGGCCACCATCTGCGCCGTCGTCTTCCATTTCGCGAGTTGCGTGACCTTGAGGATCGGTCCCTTGCCGCCAAGATACTCGCGCAGACCTGAAACGAAAACCTCGCGGAACAGGATCACCGTGGCGGGGAGGATCAGCCAGGGGTTCATGCCGGAGTAGCCAGTGATGACCATGATCGCGATCACGACCATCGCCTTGTCGGCGATCGGATCGAGCATTGCGCCGAAGCGTGACTCCTGCTTCCAGAGTCGGGCGAGGTAGCCATCGAACCAGTCGGTTATGGCCGCCCCTATGAAGAGGGTCAGCGCGAACCAGTCGGCCCACGGGCGGTGAAAATACAGGAACATGATCGCTACGCCGGGTGCAGCGAGCAGGCGGAGGATCGTCAGCGTATTCGGGATCGTCCAGATCATCACAATGGGATAGCCCAATAATTGGGCTGTGGAAAAGGGAAAGCGTCTGGTGCCCTTTCGGGCGTGGACATCATGGCCCGGTCGCAACCGCTTGCGGGCGGGTCAGGGTCCAGATCAGATGCGCGACTGCCGCGGTCAGGATGATCGCGCCGCCGATCAAGGTCGGGGTCGGCGGCACCTCGCCCAGGAAGAGGAGGACCCAGGCCGGAGCGAACCCGGCGTTCAGAATGCCAAGTAGCCCCGCCTGCGCCGCAGGGATCCGCCGAACAGCCGAAAAGATGAGGAGGTTGCCACCGCCGAGCTGGATCGCCCCGAACAGGGCGAGCAGGAGCCAATCGCGCCCGGACGCCGTGGAAAAGCTGGCGAAAGGCAAGGCGAGCAGACCACTTGTCAGCACGGTAATCGCCACGACCGGCAGGATGTCCATCTTCGGGTTCTTGCGGATCACGAGGACGATTGCCGAGTAGCAGAACAGGCACCCGACCGCCAGAATGTCGCCGATGAGGCCCCCCGCGCTGGCGCCCGACGCCATCATGATGGCGATACCGGCAAAGCCCGCCAGCGCCGCCAGAAGCGTCGCCAGATCGAGCTTCTCTCCAAGGACGACGCGCGCGGCGAGGGCCGCGACGAAGGGTGCCGTCGCGAAGATCATGAAGAAGTTCGCGACCGATGTGTTGGCGAGTGAAAGGATGTTCATGACCATGCCCACGGCGTTGAGCAGGACAAAGGCCACGCCCCAGACTCCGAGCGTCACCAGCCGGCGCAGCCCACCCGGCCCGTCCCGTAGGACCAGCAGGAGTGCCAGGAAGGCAAAGGCCATGAAACCGCGACCCGATGCTGTGGTGAAACCGTCGGTGCCAAGCAGACGGGTGAACAGTCCCGAGGTCGAATCCACCATGGAGCCGAACAGCAGAAGCAAAAGGCCGAACTGAGAGGAGGACAACCGCGTCATGAAACCCCGGGGGCGACAGGCGCATCCCTCATGCCACGCGGCCGTGGTATTGAAAAGTGGCGCGCGCAAAGATGCCTGGAGCCCGAACCGGGACCCGGGGCCGTCTATCCGCGCTCGTGGAAGAAATCGTGGATCGTCTGGGCCATCGCGGCGCTGATCCCGTCAACCGCCATGAGGTCCTCGACGCCGGCACGGGCTACGGCCTTGGCGCTGCCGAAATGCGCCAGCAGCGCGCGCTTGCGGGTGGCGCCGACGCCCGGAATATCGTCGAGCGGCGTGGCGCTGACGGTCTTGGCCCGCTTCGCGCGGTGCGCACCGATCGCCCAACGGTGCGCCTCGTCGCGCAGGCGCTGGATGAAGTAGAGGACGGGCGAGTTCATGGGCAGCGCGAAGGGCGGTTCGCCCGGACGGTGGAACTCCTCTTTCCCAGCATCGCGGTCGATCCCCTTGGCGACGCCGACCATCGCGATGTCATCGACGCCGAGTTCCACCATGATCTCGGCCACGGCGCTGACCTGCCCTGCCCCGCCGTCGATCAGCAGAAGGTCGGGCCAGGCATCCGACTTGCGTTCGGGGTCTTCCTTGAGTAGGCGCTCGAAGCGGCGGGTCAGTACCTCCTTCATCATGCCGAAATCGTCGCTGTTCGCGCCTGCCTCGCCGCGGATGTTGAACTTGCGATACTGCGACTTCAGGAACCCGTCCGCCCCGGCGACGATCATGCCGCCGACGGCATTGGTGCCCTGGATGTGGGAGTTGTCGTAGACCTCGATGCGCTTCGGGGCGTCGTCGAGGTCGAAGGCCTCGGCCAGCCCGGCGAGGAGTTTGTTTTGCGTGGCGCTCTCGGCCATCTTGCGGGCCAGGCTCTCGCGGGCGTTGCGGGCGGCGTTCTCGACCAGTTCCGCCTTCTCGCCCCTCTGCGGTACGGCCAGTTCCACCTTGCGGCCCGCGCGGTCGGACAAGAGTTGGGTCACGAGGTCGGGGTTCTCGACCGGATGCGACAGCAGGATCAGGCGCGGTGGATCCTTGTCGTCGTAGAACTGGCTAAGGAAGGCTTCGAGGATCTCGGGCTCTTCGGCGCCGGCGCCCGTGCGGGGGTAGAAATCACGGTTGCCCCAGCTCTGGTTGGCGCGGATGAAGAATACCTGGACGCAGGCCTGCCCGCTTTCGAGGTGGACAGCGATCACGTCGGCTTCCGTCACCCCCTGCGGGTTGATCCCCTGCGTCGACTGCACCTGCGTCAGCGCCTTGATCCGGTCGCGGAGCGCCGCGGCGCGTTCGAACTCCATTGCCTCCGATGCTGCCGACATTTGCGCGGCAAGGTCGGCCTGGACCTTGGTCGTCCTGCCCTCGAGGAAGGCCTCGGCATCGGCCACCAACGCGTCGTATCCCGCCTCATCGATCTTGCCCACGCAAGGGGCTGAGCAGCGCTTGATCTGGAACAGCAGGCACGGCCGGGTACGGCTGGCAAACATCGCATCCGAGCAATTGCGCAGCAGGAACACCTTCTGCAGCTGGTTCAGCGTCCGGTTCACAGCGCCGGCGCTGGCGAACGGACCGAAGTAGCGGCCCTTCTCGGCCTTCTTGCCGCGATGCTTCTTGATCTGGGGAAAGGGGTGCTCGTGCGAGATCAGGATATTGGGAAAGCTCTTGTCGTCGCGCAGCAGCACGTTGTAGCGCGGCTTGAGCTGCTTGATGAGGTTCTGCTCCAGCAGCAGCGCCTCGGTTTCGGTCCGCGTCGTCAGGAACATCATCGACGCGGTCTCGGAGATCATCCGCGAGATACGCCCCGAATGGCCGGACGGGCGGGCATAGTTCGACACCCGCGCCTTGAGGTTGCGTGCCTTGCCGACATACAGAACCTCGGCCTGGGCGTTGAGCATCCGATAGACCCCGGGCGAGCCGTCGAGCGTCTTCAGATACCCCTGAATGACCTCGTAGCCGGTCCTGTGGGGTGCCTTTTCGATGTCACCATCGTTCATGTGAAATGGTCCAAACACGGTTCATCGATTCCCCTCTTTCGCTGCAACGAACCGCGGGCGGGGGCAAGGGGGAAGAAGTCCACCGTTTCTGTGGATAACTCTGCGCAAAACATTCCGGGATTTCGGAATTTTCCTTGTTTTCTGACGAGTTCGTGAATTTGCACAAAAAATAGGCGACTTTATAAGCTTATGTTTTAAAAAGGAATATTTTGTGAGATGGGGCAAATCCCTGAAAAACATGAAAGAAATGCGACAGACGCAGCCCTTTAGGTTCGAAAGTGGAAAACTTGGGACAGTGTGTCGCGGAAGGAGGCCTGAATGCACCTTTCGTGCCTACTCCAGCCCAAGGATATCGGGCGTCTTCCAACCTAGGTGCTGACCGCCGTCAACGCAGATGATCTGGCCTGTGACGCCCGGTGCATCAAGGAAGAACCCAAGTGCGGCAGATATCTCTTCCGGGTTCGATCCGCGCTCCAGGACAGTGGCTGACCGCTGTCTGGCGAAATGCTCGGCGCTTTGGCGGGCGCCCTGCATCGTCGGGCCGGGTCCGATTCCGTTGACGCGCACGGCGGGTGCCAGCGCCTGAGCAGACGTCCGGGTCAGCGCCCACAAGCCCATCTTGGCAATCGTGTAGGACATGAACTCTGGCGTGAGTTTGTTGACGCGCTGGTCGAGCATGTTGACGATCAGCGCCTGCGCTTGCGGTTCACCTCGGGCATCGGTCAGCGGCGCGGGGGCCTGGGCCCCAAAGGCTTGGGTCAGGACGAAAGGCGCGCGCAGGTTCGATTCGATGTGGCGGTCCCAGCTTTCGCGGCTGGCGGTCCGTATGTTGTCATATTCGAACACTGAGGCATTGTTGACGAGAACGGTCAAAGGGCCGCCCAAGGCAGCATCCGCCTGCGGCAAAAGGGTCTGCGTCTCGGCTTCGTTCAGCAAATCGGCGTGCAGGGCAACCGCAGCCCGGCCCATCGCCCGGATCTCATCCACCGTGGCAAGGGCCTCCGCTTCCGAGGACGCATAGTGCACCGCCACGTCATAACCCCGGCGCGCCAGATATAGGGCCATTTCCCTGCCAAGTCGGCGCGCGCCGCCGGTCACCAGGGCGTGCTTCGGGGGCTCTGTCATGCCTTTCCCTTTTTGCAGGCACAGGGGCCTTTGCCGATCAGATAGGCCCCGCAGCGTGGGCAGGTCGCGGGTCCGGTCAACCGGGACTTCCGCCCACGAACCGGAAACAGGGCTCGGCTGACCAGCGCGATCAGGACCATTCCAGCCAGAAACAGGAGCGCGACCTTGGCCAGCATCGGATCAAAGCCCGTATCGGGACCAGAGCGCCCGGTCTTCGAGCGCGCCCATGGCTTCGCCCGCCAACTGCATGCCGAACCGGCGCAGAAGCGACCGGCGGGGTCCGTAGGGCACGAGCCGCACCTTTTCGCCGTAGATCTCCTTCATCTTCGGGACAAGATGGCCCAGACCGTCGGCGAGGCCAACCGTGACGGCCCCATTGCCCACCCAGATGTCGGCATTGAAGAGATCCGCGCGCTCGTCCAGTCGCCCGGCCCTACGGGCTTTCACATGAGCGATGAAGGCCTGATGGATCGGCTCCTGCAACGCCTTGAGACGCGCGATATCCTCGGGCTTTTCGGGCAGGAATGGGTCGGCAAGGCTCTTCGAGCGGCCGGACGTCACGACGCGGCGCTCGATCCCCTGTCTGGCCATTAACTCCGGGAAACCGAAGCTGGCGAAGATCACCCCGATCGAGCCGACGATCGAACTGTCATCCACCCAGATGTGATCTCCGGCACAAGCCAACCAATATCCGCCCGAGGCCGCGACATCCTCGACAAAGGCATGGACCTCTACCCCCTTCTCGGCTGCAAGACGGCGGATACGCGCCGCAATCAGCGAGGACTGCACTGGCGATCCGCCCGGGGAATTGATGACAAGCGCCACGGCACGCGGCTTGCCGCGGGCAAAGGCCTTTTCGATAACTGGCGCAATGCCGGCATCGCTGAGTGCGCCACCACGACCCGAGGCGATGACGCCTTGGAGGCGGATGACCGGGACAACAGGGTGGCGGCTTCGGAACGGGATGATGGACCACATGAAACGGACTTAGGGCAGGCGGGCGCCTGCAACAAGCGTCAACCTCCGCCAAGGTTGCCGGACACGCGATTTGCTGCGATCACCTGCGCATGATCGACAAGCTGGAAATGTTCATCGCGCTGGCGAACGAACGGCACTTCGGCCGGGCGGCCGAAGTCTGCGGGGTGACGCAGCCGACGCTTTCTTCGGCAATCCGCCAACTGGAAGACCAGTTGGGCGTGCAACTGGTCTTTCGTGGCTCGCGGTTCCAGGGACTGACCCCGGAAGGCGAAAGAGTACTGGAGCGGGCCCGCGGGATCGTGGGCGACATGCGCGCGCTCAAGTCCGAGATGAAGGCGGTGAGAAGCGGCCTCTCGGGCACGCTTCGACTGGGGGTCATCCCGACTGCCCTGCCGATGGTGGCGGACCTGACCGGCCCGTTCACGGCGCGCCATCCGAACGTGCGCGTGGCGGTCTATTCGCGCACTTCGGCCGAGATCCTGTCGGGGATCGAGCGGCTGGAGCTTGATGCCGGCATCACCTATCTCGACAACGAGCCGCTCGGGCGCGTGGCGCAGGTACCTCTTTACACCGAATTCTACCGGCTCCTTTGCGCGCCGGGCATGCCGCTGGCCAATCGCGCCCACGTAACCTGGGCAGAGGTGGCAGAGCTGCCGCTGTGCCTTCTGACTTCGGACATGCAGAACCGCCGGATCGTGAACCAGCACCTTGCCGATACCGGGGCGATGGTGACACCGCAGATCGAGTCCAACTCCACCATCGCGCTGATCGGGCATGTCCTGACGGGCCGGTGGGCCTCGGTCGTGCCGACGAAGCTCGCGCAGATGTTCACCGGCGGGGACCGGCTGCGGGCCATCCCTATCGTCGAGCCGGAGGCCGAGCATGTCGTCGGCCTGGTGACCGCTCGGCGCGACACGGTGACGCCAGTGCTGACGGCGCTTCTGATGGAAGCCGAACGGTTTGGAGTGCGTCGATAGACGATGTCTATCGACTGACGGGATTTCCCCATTGAAACCCCTATCGTGACGGCGCAAAATCTTGGCAGCCAACCGGAGGGCCAGCCATGACTTCAGCCAGCGCGGAAATCGCCGCGCGCGTCGAGGATATCCTTGCCGCGCATCAGGGGGTGGAAGGGCCTCTCCTGCCGATTCTCCATGCCGTGCAGGAGAGCTTTGGCTACGTGCCGCAGGACGCCCTTCCGCTGATCGCCGCGAACCTGAACCTTGGCCGTGCCGAAGTGCACGGGGTCATGAGCTTCTATCACGACTTCCGCGAGAACCCGGCTGGAAACCATGTGCTGAAGCTGTGCCGGGCGGAAGCCTGCCAGTCGATGGGTGCCGACAGGGTGGCGGCCCATGCGCAGCGCCGCCTCGGGATCGAATGGCATGAGACGACCAAGGACGGCGCCGTGACTTTGGAGCCGGTCTTCTGCCTCGGCCTTTGTGCCTGTGCCCCTGCGGCGATGCTGGATGGAAGGCTCGTCGGCCGTGTGGACGAGGAGCAGGTCGATGCGCTGATCGCGGAGGTGCAGGCATGAAGATCTACGTTCCCCGCGATGCTGCCGCCAGGGCCCTTGGTGCCGACGCCGTCGCTGCCGCCGTTCAGGCAGAGGTGGCCCGTCGCGGCTGCGACGTTCAGGTGGTGCGCAACGGCTCGCGCGGGATGATCTGGCTGGAGCCGCTCGTCGAGATTGAGACGGCGACGGGGCGATATGCCTTCGGCCCGATGACGGCCAAGGACGTGTCGGCACTGTTCGACGCGGAACTGCATGACCACCCGAAGGCGCTTGGCCTGACGGAAGACTTGCCCTGGATGAAGGCTCAGACCCGCCTGACCTTTGCGCGGGTCGGGTTGATCGACCCGCTTTCGCTGGCGGATTACGATGCACAGGGCGGCTTGGCAGGGCTACGCCGGGCGCTTGGCATGTCCTCGGGCGAGATCGTCGCAGAGGTGACAGAATCCGGGCTGCGCGGCCGGGGCGGAGCCGGCTTCCCGACGGGCATCAAGTGGAAGACGGTGGCCGAGGCCAAGGCCGACCGCAAATACATCGTCTGCAACGCCGATGAAGGCGACAGCGGCACCTTTGCCGACCGTATGCTGATGGAAGGCGATCCCTTCTGTCTGATCGAGGGGATGACCATTGCCGGCATCGCGGTCGGGGCGACGAAGGGTTATGTCTATATCCGCTCGGAATATCCCGATGCCATCGAGGTGATGCAGGCCGCGATCGGTCTGGCGCACGGGGCCGGACTGCTGGGCGTCTCGGTTCTCGGCTCGGGTCGCGCCTTCGACCTCGAGGTCCGGGTCGGCGCGGGGGCCTATGTCTGCGGCGAGGAAACCTCGCTACTGAACTCGCTCGAAGGCAAGCGCGGCGTGGTCCGCGCCAAACCGCCTCTGCCGGCGCTGCAGGGCCTGTTCGGCAAGCCTACGGTCGTGAACAACGTCATTTCGCTGGCGACCGTGCCGGTGGTCCTTTCGAAAGGTGCCGGCTTCTACCGTGATTTCGGGATCGGCCGGTCGCGCGGGACCATGCCGCTACAGATCGCCGGGAACGTGAAGCATGGTGGGCTGTTCGAGGCGGCCTTTGGCCTGACCCTGAGCGAGATCGTCGAGAAGATCGGTGGCGGCACGGCTTCCGGACGCCCGGTGAAGGCGGTGCAGGTCGGCGGCCCGCTTGGTGCCTATTTCCCGGTGTCGATGTTCGACACACCGTTCGGCTACGAGGATTATGCCGCGAAGAACGGGTTGATCGGCCATGCCGGGATCGTCGTCTTCGACGACACCGCCGACATGCTGAAACAGGCCCGCTTCGCCCTGGAATTCTGCGCCATCGAAAGCTGCGGCAAGTGCACTCCCTGCCGGATCGGCGCGGTACGCGGGGTCGAGACGGTGGACCGCATCGCGCGCGGCGACGCCGCGGCGGTACCGCTGCTGACCGACCTTTGCGAGACGATGAAGGCGGGTTCACTTTGCGCACTTGGCGGCTTCACGCCTTATCCGGTGATGTCGGCGCTGACCCATTTCCCCGATGATTTCGCGCCACTGAAGGAAGCCGCGGAATGACCGGGGAGAAGGTCAAGGGACCGTCCAGCTACTTTCCGTCGATCGAAAAGACCTACGGTCAGCCGATAGCGCACTGGAAGGCCCTGATCCGCGAACAGGCCGGGCTGAAGCACATGGAGCTGGTGAACTGGCTCAAGGAACACCACGGCCTCGGGCACGGCCATGCCAACGCGCTGGTCGCCCATACGCTGGCCGAGGACGGCAAGAAATGACTGGGGAAGCCACGCCCTTCGGGCGCGAGTGAGGACGCGAGACATGAAAGACTTCATCATCCCCGACCGCGATTTCGGCACACCCGCCGCGAAATCGAAACAGATGGTCACCCTGACCATCGACGGCTTTGACGTGACCGTGCCGGAAGGCACCTCGATCATGCGCGCCGCCGCCGAGGCCGGGATTTCAGTCCCGAAGCTTTGCGCCACAGACTCCGTTGATGCCTTCGGCTCCTGCCGCCTGTGCCTTGTCGAGATCGAGGGTCGGGCTGGCACGCCCGCCTCCTGCACCACGCCGGTCGCGCCGGGCCTGAAGGTGCATACCCAGACCGGCAAGCTCAAGCAGCTGCGCCGGGGCGTTATGGAGCTTTACATCTCGGACCACCCGCTGGATTGCCTGACCTGCTCGGCCAATGGCGATTGCGAATTGCAGGACATGGCGGGGGCGGTCGGCCTGCGCGACGTGCGCTACGAGGCGGTCGAGACGCATTTCAAGGCGAAGAACACCAGTGGCGAGGCCAATCCGCAATGGCTGCCCAAGGACGACAGCAACCCCTACTTCACCTATGATCCGTCGAAATGCATTGTCTGCTCGCGTTGCGTGCGGGCCTGCGAAGAGGTGCAGGGCACCTTCGCGCTGACGATCCAGGGCCGGGGCTGGGACAGCCGTGTGTCGGCGGGGATGAAGGGCGACAGCTTCCTGACCTCCGACTGCGTATCCTGCGGGGCCTGTGTGCAGGCCTGCCCGACCGCGACGCTGCAGGAAAAGTCGGTGATCGATATCGGCACGCCCGACCGCTCGGTCATCACCACCTGCGCCTATTGCGGCGTCGGCTGTTCCTTCAAGGCCGAGATGCGCGGCGATGAACTTGTCCGCATGGTCCCCTACAAGCACGGCAAGGCCAACCGTGGCCATAGCTGCGTCAAGGGCCGCTTCGCCTATGGCTATGCCACGCACCGCGACCGCATCCTGAAGCCGATGATCCGCGACACGATCAACGAGCCGTGGCGCGAGGTCAGCTGGACCGAGGCGCTGACCTTTGCCGCCAACCGCCTGCGCGGCATTCAGGAGCAGTACGGCCGCCAGTCGATCGGCGTCATCACCTCGTCGCGCTGCACCAACGAGGAAACCTACCTCGTGCAGAAACTGGCCCGCGCGGTCTTCCGCAACAACAACACCGACACCTGCGCCCGCGTCTGCCATTCGCCCACCGGCTATGGCCTGGGCCAGGCCTTCGGCACCTCGGCCGGAACGCAGGATTTCGACTCGGTCGAAGAGACAGACGTGGTGATCGTGATCGGCGCCAACCCGACCGACGGCCACCCGGTCTTCGCCAGCCGGCTGAAGAAGCGGCTGCGTCAGGGCGCGCAGTTGATCGTCGTCGATCCGCGCCGGACCGATCTTGTGAAGTCGGCCCATATCAAGGCCGCGCATCACCTCGCGCTGAAGCCCGGCACCAACGTGGCCGTGGTGACCGCGCTGGCCCATGTGATCGTGACCGAAGGCCTGTGTGACGAGGCCTTCATCCGCGAGCGCTGCGAATGGGACGAGTTCCAGGACTACGCGGAATTCGTGAGCGACCCGCGCCATTCGCCCGAAGCCACCGAGATGCTGACCGGCGTTCCGGCCGAGGAACTGCGCAAGGCCGCGCGCCTGTTCGCCACCGGCGGCAACGGCTCGATCTATTACGGCCTCGGCGTGACCGAGCACAGCCAGGGCTCGACCACGGTCATGGCGATTGCGAACCTCGCCATGCTGACCGGCAATATCGGCCGGCCGGGTGTGGGCGTGAACCCGCTGCGCGGCCAGAACAACGTTCAGGGCTCCTGCGACATGGGATCATTCCCGCATGAGCTGCCGGGCTATCGCCATGTCAGCCGCGACGACGTGCGCGAGGTGTTCCAGAAGATCTGGGGCGTCGAGATCGACAACGAGCCGGGCCTGCGCATCCCCAACATGCTGGATGCCGCGGTGGAAGGCACCTTCAAGGGCCTGTACTGCCAGGGCGAGGACATCCTGCAATCCGACCCCGACACCAAGCATGTCGCGGCTGGCCTCGCGGCGATGGACTGCGTGATCGTCCATGACCTGTTCCTGAACGAGACCGCGAACTACGCCCATGTCTTCCTACCGGGGTCGACCTTCCTCGAAAAGGACGGAACGTTCACCAATGCCGAGCGCCGCATCAACCGCGTCCGCAAGGTGATGGCGCCGAAGAACGGCTATGCCGACTGGGAGATCACCCAGATGCTCGCCAATGCCATGGGCGCGGGCTGGGGCTATACCCATCCGAGCCAGATCATGGACGAGATCGCGCTGACCACGCCGAGCTTTGCCGGCGTGACCTACGAAAAGCTCGAGACCATGGGTTCGATCCAGTGGCCCTGCAACGAAAGCGCACCGGAAGGTACGCCCTTGATGCATGTGAACGGCTTCGTCCGCGGCAAGGGCAAGTTCATCCGCACGGAATATGTCGCGACCGATGAAAAGACCGGCCCGCGCTTCCCGCTTCTGCTGACCACCGGCCGCATCCTGTCGCAGTACAATGTCGGCGCGCAGACCCGGCGGACGGCGAACGTCGTCTGGCATGACGAGGATGTGCTCGAGATCCACCCCCACGACGCCGAGGTTCGCGGTGTGAACGAAGGCCAGTGGGTGCGGCTTGCCAGCCGCTCGGGCGACACGACTCTGCGCGCCAGGATCACCGACCGCGTCTCGCCCGGCGTGGTCTACACGACCTTCCACCATCCCGACACGCAGGCCAACGTCATCACGACCGATTATTCGGACTGGGCCACCAACTGCCCGGAATACAAGGTGACGGCGGTGCAGGTCAGCCCGTCAAACGGCCCGTCGGAATGGCAGGAAGAGTACAGCCAGATGGCGGACCTGTCCCGCCGCATCCTGCCCGCGGCCGAGTGATGCGGACGCACCGCCCCCTGCCCCGGACCCGCGTCACCGGCTCGCATGTCGAGACCGGGGCCAGGGTGCTGCCGGAGGAGGTAGCGGTCGCGCTCAGCTACAACGGGTCGACCCAGGCGGTGATGATGTCCACCCCCGCCGACCTGATCGACTTCGCCTACGGCTTTACCCTGACCGAGGGGATCGCCCGCCCGGACGAGATTGAAAGCGTCGAGGCAGTCGAGACGGATCTGGGCATCGACCTGCAGATCTGGCTGAAGGGCGAGGCAGGCGAGCGCTTGGCACAGCGCCGGCGGACCATGGCCGGGCCTGTTGGATGCGGCCTCTGCGGGATCGACAGCCTGTCTGAGGCCGTACGCCGGGCGCAACCGATCGAAGCGACCGATTTCGCCCTGCATGCGTCTCAGGTGTGGTCGGCCATCGCGAGCCTTCCACAGCACCAGCCCCTGCATGATGCCACCCGTGCCGCCCATGCGGCTGCCTTCTGGACCCCGGCAAATGGAATCCAGGCACTCCGAGAGGATGTCGGCCGGCACAATGCTCTCGACAAACTGGCCGGATCTCTGATCCGAGGGGGTGTCGAACGTAACCAAGGAGCACTCATCATCACTTCGCGCGTGTCGATCGACATGGTGCAGAAGGCGGCCGCGATCGGTTCTCCGGTGCTGATCGCCGTTTCCGCCCCAACGGCCACCGCCGTCGAGCAAGCGAACGCCGCCGGCATCACCCTGATCGCCTTGGCTCGCGCCGATCACTTCGAGGTCTTCAGCAGACCGGACCGCATCTTTCCCGACGAGGCTACCAATGTCGCATGACAAGCTGGTCTACATGGCCAACCAGATCGCAACCTTCTTCGAAAGCAAGCCTTACGACGAAGGCGTCGAGGGGGTTGCCAGTCACATCAATGCTTTCTGGGAACCGCGCATGCGCCGCCAACTGTTCGAGGTGCTCGACGCAGGCGGCGAAGGCCTGAAACCCCTTGTCCGGGAAGCCGCCGCGAATATCCGCCGGCCGGTCGCAGCCTGAGAAGAACGAGGGGCCGCCTGAGACGGCCCGATCAGTGACCTGTGCAGTGCAGAACGACCCGGACCGTACCGGCCAGAACCTTGAGATCGGTCGCAAGAGACAAGTCGCGTTCGTAATCTTCGTCGAACACCGCCCGGGCGGCAAAGGACGAGTCGTTGCGCGCCGAAATCTGCCAGTAGCCGGTCACACCGGGGCGCAGCGAG
Source organism: Alitabrizicola rongguiensis (assembly GCF_021491355.1). Classification (GTDB taxonomy): domain Bacteria; phylum Pseudomonadota; class Alphaproteobacteria; order Rhodobacterales; family Rhodobacteraceae; genus Aliitabrizicola; species Aliitabrizicola rongguiensis. Next base: position 639,067 of record NZ_JAKENF010000001.1, read on the forward strand.
AAATAGGCCTGACCCGGATAAAGCGCCATTTGCGAGGTCATCATCGGCCGCGGGCCGACAAGGCTCATGTCGCCGATCAGCACGTTCCACAGCTGCGGCAACTCATCGAGAGAGCACTTGCGCAGAAGGCGGCCCAAACGCGTGATCCGGGGATCGTTCTTCAGCTTCTGTGTTTCGTCCCATTCAGTCCGCGCCTCCGGATGGCGGGCCAGATAGGCCTCCAGCCGAGCATCGGCATCAACGACCATGCTGCGCAATTTCCAGATGCGAAACGTCTTGCGGTTCAGACCGACGCGGTCCTGCGTGTAGAACGGCGATCCGCCATCGCGGGCGATGAGCAGAGCCAGTAGCAGCACCAAAGGGACCCAGAGCGGCGATGTCAGCAGCACGGCAGAGACATCGAGGACACGCTTGTACACCCGTTTGTAGGCGCCATGCTCGCGGCGCGACGGCAAGGCGGCAGAGCCGCCAGCGGACGGAGATACCGGTATAGAGGTCCTGGTGGGAAATTCCGGGTAGCTCAGGGTCATTGTAGGTAACTCCGGGACAATCGAGTTATCAGAACAGCCTGAGCGGGGGGCTGGCTTCCGGTCTTCATCGTAGTTGCGCTCATTCTCGCACGATCATTCTGCAACTGCGCTCCAGCCCGACGCCCCCATCCCTGGCTGGAAACACACTGTTAACCTTACCTGAGAGTTTAGCCCATCTGGGGCATTTGAAGCGAATGCTTTCTGCAATGCAGCACAAATCCCCGCGATTTTTTGCTCGGTCTGGCGCATTTGGCTCGCGCCGCGGCGGCGGATTGCCACCTTTCCGACTCTTCGCGATGAAATATCGATCAAGGATTCAGCAAATCACTTTCCCGCCGATTCTCTCGCGATCCCTCCCGACGAGCTGAGGGGCTATCGAGGCCCTGCCTCGCCGCTGCATTGCAGAATTCCCGACTGCTTCGGTTCGTCATTTCCTATTGTTTCCAAAATGAAAATAGACAACTGACGAACTCACAGCTGTGCCATCGGGCTTGACGGCGCAACTGGCTGCGGTAAGCGGCAGCATGACCGAGTTCCGCTATGATCCTCCTGATCTGCCGCTGCGCGTGTTGCATCACGACAGTGAAATCGTGGTCGTTGACAAACCGGCAGGGTTGCTTTCGGTACCTGGCCGAGGCGAGGATCGGGCCGACTGCCTGATCGCCCGGCTACGCGGCGTCTTCCCCGAAGTCCTGCTTGTTCACCGGCTGGACCTCGACACCTCGGGCGTCATGGTCTTCGCGCTGACGCGAAGGTCTCAGGCTGATCTGGGCCAGCAGTTTGAGACGCGGCAGGTCCGCAAGACTTACATCGCCCGGCTCTGGGGCAGGCTGGAGCCTGCAGAAGGCCGCGTCGATCTTCCACTGATTGTGGATTGGCCGAACCGGCCTCGGCAGCATGTGAACCACGAAACCGGGCGCCCGGCCCAGACCGACTGGAAGGTTCTGGGTTCGGATGGGCAAGAAACGCGAGCCAGACTGACCCCTCTCACCGGACGAAGCCACCAACTGCGCGTCCATATGGCCGAGACCGGGCATCCGATACTCGGCGACCCGCTATATGCCGAGGGGGCCGCGCGCAACTATCCCCGTCTCATGCTTCATGCCGAGAGCCTGCGATTCCGCCATCCGGAGACCCGCAAGACGGTTACCTTCACCGCCCCCACTCCGTTCTAGAGCGCCAGCGCCGCCTTTCGTCCCTCGTGGAAGGCATAGGCGGCAAGACGCGGCGCGGAGCAGTCGCCGATCCGGATCGTCGCCTTGCCTTGGAACCGCTCGGGGAACGGGTCGAATGCAACATTCGTGGTCGCCATCACCAGCGCAGCGGCCGGGATCGTCCGCTCTTCCCCGGTCAGAAGGCTTTGCACCGTCACACCGTTGCCGTGCCAGCGCAGGAGGCGCGTCTCCGTCAGGAATTCCGCACCAAGCCGGGCAAGCCGCTGCCGGGCAGGGCCGTCCGCCGACGTGCGGGTGATCTCCTTGCCGACATAGGGGTCGGGCGTGACGATGGTCACTTTAATGCCCTGTTCGGCCATGGCCCATGCCGTGCCGACCCCACGCCAGTTGCCCCCCTCGTCATAGAGCACGACCGCGTCGCCAAGCCGCGCCTCGCGCCGCATCACCGCTTCCGGAGACCAGACCCGCGCGTCGAGGCCGGGAAGTCGGGGTTCGATCGGCAGCCAGCGCTGGAACCCCGTCTCGTCGGGCAACGAGCCCGTGGCGAGGATGACAGTGTCGGCGGGATGGGCGGCAATCTCGTCGGTGTCGAGGAAGGTGTTGAGGCGAAGACTCACACCGAGCCTGTCGAACTGCCGCTCGTACCAGTCGAGCAGGTCGAGGATCTGGGCACGGCGGGGCTGCATCCCGGCCAGACGGAACTGGCCGCCCACCTTCGACGCGGCCTCGACGATTTCGACCTGGTGGCCGCGCTCGGCGGCAGCGCGGGCGGCCTCCAACCCAGCTGGTCCGGCGCCGACGACCAGGACATGTTTTTTTTCAGCTACTGGCGCAAAGCGGTCGCCACCCCATTCCCATTCCCGCCCGACCGACGGGTTGATGAGGCAGGAGATCCAGTAGTCGCGGCTGCGGCGGCCCCAGCACATCTGGTTGCAGGAAATGCAGCCGCGGACATCCTCGGCCCGACCCTCGGCGGTCTTGCGGGCAAGATGCGGGTCGGCGATCTGGCCGCGCACGATCGAGACCATATCGGCCTGCCCAGAGGCGATGATCGTCTCCGCATTCTCGGGCGTACGCACATGCGCCTCTGAAGTGATCCTGGCGTGTTTCACGACCTGCTTCAGACGCTCGGTGACCGGGGTGGTGAGCTTCTCAGCGAACAGGAAGGTTGGCATCAGCCGCTCGAAGTCGAGATAGCCGCCATGGCCGACGGTAACATAGTCCACGTCACCCGTTTCATCGTGCAGCGCGATGATCTCGCAGAGATCGTCGATACTTGGCAGTATCCCGGGATAGGCGTCGGACCACGAGATCGCGAGACCGATGATGAAGTCCGGGCCGCACGCCGCACGGATCCGGTCAATCAGGGTGCGAGAGAAACGCGTGCGGTTCTCAAGACTGCCACCCCATTTGTCCGCCCGCCGGTTCGACCAGGGCGACCAGAACTGGTCGAGCAGCGAATGGTAGGCCGCCCAAACTTCGACCCCCTGGAAGCCCCCCTTCTGGCAGCGCACGGCAGCAGCGACATGCGCCTGGAGCAATTCCTCGAGCTCGGCCTCGGTCATGGCGTGGGAGCCGTCGCTGTCGTGGTAAGACGGCCCACCCGACGGCGACCAATGGGGCGCGAAGGACAGGTCGGAATCGCCATGCGCACCAACATGATACAGTTGCTGCAGGATCACCGCTCCCTCGGCCTTCACCGGTTCGGTCACCTTGCGGAAATGCGGGATGACCTCGTCGGTTGAGTGCAGGAAGTTGCCGCGTGTCAGCACACCTGTGCGATGTACTGGCATGGGTTCCGCAACGATCATGCCCGCGCCGCCTAGCGCTCGTTCTAGGTAGTAGGCTGCAGTTCGGGGGCCGGGCAGCCCCATGTCGGACATGTTGTTGGTATGTGCGCCAAAGACAATCCGGTTGCGCAATCTGTGGCCGCGAAGCGTGATCGGGGAAAGGACATGTGCATGCTGGCTGGTCATGGCGGGCTCCGTGAAGGTGCCAAGCTAAGCGCAAGATCACGAAAATCACGACGCGCGATGCGACCTGCAAAGGGGTTCTCATGTCGCAAATGGTCCGCATGCCATGTGCCACAGAAGACGGTCGAAGACCCCGATGCAGCGCAACGGCGCTTGATCGGATAGAGCAAAGCGGTCACGCTTCCGGTATGAAGGCCGACTGTTTGGGCGTGGCGAGGCTTTCCTCTCTGGCCAGCTGGCAGAAAGTGGGGGGCGATGGGCAGACTGGGAAACGGATCGCTGGTTGGTTGCCTTGTCGCGCTTTGTGCATCGGCCGCTGCTGCGCAGGGCAGGCCCGCTACGGATTTCGACTATGACGACCTCCAATCCGAAGTTCCGATCGAATCCGAGGTCTTTACGCCGAAGCTGACCTATGGCGGCCCCGGCGGAAACGTCTTCACCTTCTATGGCCAGATCAACCTGACGTATCAGAGCTTTGATGACGGCACCGAAACCACGAGCGGGCTTGTCGACAACGGCAACTGGAATACCCGGATCGGCTTTACCTACACCCAGCCGTTCGAGGAGTTGACGCTGCGCTATCGCTTCGAGACCGGTCTTGGCCTTCGCAACAGCGCCCTTGTCTCGCAGACATTCGAGCCACCTTGGATCGACTGGCAGAAGACCGCGCTGCGCTGGTTCGAGGTGGCCGCGGATTCCCGCATCGGGACATTCTCTTTCGGTCAGGGCAGCACGGCTTCGGACGGCACAGCCGGTCTTGATGACAGCTTCACCTTCGTCGCCGGCGCGACGAACTCGACCGACGGTTTCGGCTCGTTCCGGTTCAGGGATGCGGATGGAAACCTCACGAATGTCTCAATCGGCCAGGTCAACAACGCCTTCAACGGCACCCGCCGCTTTCGCGCACGCTACGACACGCCGGTCTTCAACGGCGTCATGCTTTCAACCTCGTACGGTCGCAACATCCTCACCGACGCGGACAATGCGGATTACTACGATGTTGCCATCCGCTGGACAGGTGACCTGGGCGATATCGAGGTAAGGACTGCGGCCGGATACCAGTGGATCGACGACCCGGATAGCGGCCTGACTCGGCGCGTCGCTGGATCGGTCACGGGTGTGCATGTCCCGACTGGACTGAACCTGTCCCTCTCGGTCGGACAACAGATCGACGGAGCGAGCTACTACTGGGCGCGGGCCGGGTGGCAGACCGACGCGATTGCGGCAGGGACGACCTACCTGTCAGTCGACTACTACAACGGAAGCGATTTCCTCTCCGAAGGCGCAAAGACCGAGAACTACGGCATCTACGCCGTACAGGACATCGACTCGCTGTCGCTGAACCTTTACGCGGGCTGGCGACGGTTCACCTATAGCGACCAGCTGGGCAACAGCTACCAGGATGCCGACGGACTTCTGATCGGCGCGCGCTGGTTCTTCTGATGGCTCTCAGGGTTTGGGCAGCCAGCCGGTTTCAAGAACGCTGGCCCAGTCTGGGCGATCACGCGATGCGGCAAGCTTGGCAGCACGAAGGGGATCATAGGCAACTCGCCGGAAGGTTACCGACCAGCCATCCCCGACAGCGTCAATGATCGCATAGCAGGCATGAGGCGTTCCGGCCTCGGCACGGTGGTAGACCGGGTGATCATCCTCATAGCCCGGACAGCCAACCGAACCCGGATTCACGACCAGGCGCCCGTCGGGCAATCTGACCACTGATGCAAGGTGGGTATGCCCGCACAGCAGCAGACCAGCATCGACGTCAGCGGCCAAGCGGGCAACGCGCGCCGGCTCGCTAGGGACGAACAAACCGTCCGGTCGCACATCATGCAACCAATACGTTGTGTCGTCCTGAGGAGTCGCGTGACACAGGAAGATATCGTCAATCCGACGCGTCGCGGGAAGCGTGCCCAGCCAGTCGAGATGAGCGGGAGTCAGATGCGGCAACGAATCCGCCTCCCAAGGGCCAATGGGATCGGGGCGCCCGACCAGCCACCGGTCGTGATTGCCCCGAACGGTCGGCCAGTCGAGCCGCATCAGCAGATCGGCGGTTTCCCCGGGCCACAGCGGCCCGGAGAAGCAATCGCCAAGGTTGACCGTCAGGTCAGGCGATTGCAGCGCAAGGTCGTCCAGAACGGCGTTCAGGGCATCAAGGTTGCCATGAACATCGGCCAGGACGGCAAGCCTCATTCGGCGGCCATGTCGATGGCGGAATCCCAGCCCGAGATCGCCTTGACCTCGAGGAATTCCTCCAGCCCCCAGATGCCGCCTTCGCGGGCGCGGCCAGAGGCCTTCACGCCACCGAAGGGCGACCCGGCGCCACGGCTCTTGCCGTTCATCTGCACCATGCCCGACTTCAGTTGCAGCGCGAGGCGGTTGCGACGCGCGCCATCCTGGCTTTGCACGTAGTTGGTCAGGCCATAGGGCGTGTCATTGGCGATCTGCACGGCTTCCGCCTCGGTCTCGAAGGGGATCATGCAAAGGACCGGGCCGAAGATCTCTTCCTTCTCGATCGTCATGCCGGGCTTCACGTCGGCGAAGATCGTGGGCTTCACGTAGAAGCCGCGGTTGAAGCCTTCCGGCAGGCCGGGGCCGCCGGCGATCAGGCGCGCGCCCTCGTCGATGCCCTTCTGGATGTAGCCCTGGATCTGGTCCCATTGGCGCTTGTTCACCACCGGTCCCATATGCGGGCCTTCCTCATGGGCGGAGCCGACCTTGATCTCTCCCGCAACCTTGGCCGCGATTTCCACCGCGCGGTCGTAGATCGGGCGCTCGACCAGCATGCGGCTCGGCGCGTTGCAGGACTGGCCCGAGTTGTCCATCATGTGACGCACGCCGCGCTCCACCGCCCGATCATCGGCATCGGCGAAGATCAGGTTGGCGCCCTTGCCCCCAAGCTCCAGCGTCACGCGCTTCAGCGTCTCGGCAGCGGCCTTGGAAATGGCGCGGCCGGCGCGGGTCGATCCGGTGAAGGAGATCATCTCGACATCCGGATGGGTCGACAACTGCGCGCCGACCCCCATGCCGTCGCCGTTCACCAGGTTGAACACGCCCGGCGGCAGGCCCGCGTCATGGCAGAACTCGGCGAAGATCATCGCGTTGAGCGGGCTTTCCTCGGACGGCTTCAGCACGCAGGTGCAGCCGGCCAGAATCGCCGGGATCGCCTTGAGGGCGATCTGGTTCATCGGCCAGTTCCACGGTGTGATCAGGCCGACGACACCGATCGGCTCCAGCGCAATGCGGTCGTTCGGCGCGTGGGGGCCCAGCGGGCGGACCCATTCGATATGATCGAAGGCGGTCAGGAAGTTCTTCAGATGCCAGGGCAGGCACGGAGCCTGTTCGCTGCGGGCATGGTCGAGGGGTGAACCCATTTCCATGCTGATCGCGCGGGCCAGTTCCTCTTTCCGCTTCTCGTACTGCTCGAGGATGCGGACGACCGCCGCCCGGCGCTCCGCTGGAGGCGTGGCGGCCCATTTCGGGAAGGCGGCCTTGGCGGCGGCGACGGCGGCATCGGTATCGGCCTTGTCGCCGAGCGAGATGATCGCGCAGACCTCTTCGTTCGACGGGTCGATGACGGCGCAGTCGCGCGGCGTGGCCGGGGCGACCCACTGGCCGTTGATGTAGAAGTCGCGTCTCTCGATCATGGGAACCCTCCAGATAATTTGATCAAATTATGTCAGTTCGAGACGTTGTCCGCAAGGCGTCCCCGTCGAAACGAACCTTCTGTCCGCGTCCTCGGCGACAGGATGGCCATATTGTCTGCCGGGTGTCTGGCAGAAAGCGACCAACTTTCGGGGCCTCGCCGTCGCAGTTTGGCCAGAAGGGACTAGTGTCCGCTCACATTGGGTTTATCTAGACAGGGCAGCAGTCTTTTCCATGGAGGATTCCCTATGGGACTTCGCATCAACGACATCGCCCCCGACTTCACCGCCGAGTCGACCGCCGGAACGATCCGGTTCCACGACTGGGTCGGCGACGGCTACGCGATCATCTTCTCGCATCCCAAGGACTTTACGCCGGTCTGCACCACGGAATTCGGTGCTGTCGCCCAACTGGCGAAAGAGTTCGAAAAACGGAACACCAAGGTGATCGGCGTGTCGGTCGACTCGGTCGAGGATCATCAGAAGTGGAAGCGCGACATCGAGGCCTTTGCCGGTGCGCCCGCAAATTTTCCGATCATCGACGACTCGTCACTGACCGTGGCCAAGGCCTATGACATGCTGCCGGCCGATTACTACAATCCGGCCGAGGGCCGCACCCCCGCTCATACGCAGACGGTGCGCACGGTCTACATCGTCGGGCCGGACAAGAAGGTGAAGCTGACCATGACCTACCCGATGTCGGTCGGTCGGAACTTCGCCGAGATCCTGCGCGCGCTGGATGCCGTACGCGCGACCGATGGCGTGCCGCTCGCGGCTCCGGCGAACTGGGTGCCCGGACAGGACATGATCGTGGCGCTGGCGCTGAACAACGATCAGGCAAAGGAACGCTTCGGCGAGCTGGACATCAAGCTCCCCTATCTGCGCTTTGCCAAAGTCAAGGTGGGCTGAGGTCGATTGCCGGCGCCGTCAGGGCGCCGGCGCGGCCAGCCGATCCCGCGCCAGCGTCTTCTGCTCGGCGCGGGTAAGCATCTGGACCGGATCCCGGCCCTCGGCCCGCGCCCGCTGCCAGATGCGCAAGGCACTCTGGACGCTCCAAGGCAAGGCGGCCGCTGCCAGCCAGCGGCGCAGCTCGGGAGGCAGACGATCGTAGGCAGCCATCCCGCCCGCCCGGTAGCGGACGGGCAGTGCCGAGCGGAGGTTTCGCGTCATGCCGTACGACGGCTCCAGTCAGGGAAGGGATCGGCGAGCTGGGCCCAGACGGTCGGGGTGAAGTCCGTCGTCGGAACCAGCGCGCGGTCGAGTACAGAGGTGATCGCCCCGCGGTCCATGCCCGAACCGATGAAGACGATCTCCTGCCGGCGATCGCCCCATGGCTCCTGCCATTTCGAAACGACCTCGCGCAGGGAGTCCGGGTCCGTCGGCCAGCGCTCGCGCGGGACCGAGGCCCACCATCCTCCAAGCGGCGTGACCGAGGACACCGCTCCGGCCAGCGAGAATTCCGCCACCCAGTTCGGCCGCGTCGCCAGCCAGAAATGCCCCTTGGCGCGGATCACGCCCGGCAGGTCGTCGTTCAGCACCGCATGGACACGCGCAGGGTGGAAGGGCGCGCGGGCCCGGTAGACGAAGGACGAGATGCCATACTCCTCCGTCTCGGGGGTGTGATTGGCGAATCCGTAAAGCTCCTTCGCCCAGAGCGGGTGCTCATGCGCGCGGTCAAAACCGAAGAGACGGGTGTCGAAGATCCGGGATGGATCGACCCGCGACTGGTCCGACTCGATCAGGCGGGCGTCCGGGTTCAGGGCTCGGATGATCGTGCGGGCCGCAGCTGCGCGCTCGGGTCCCGCATCTGTGACCTTGTTCAGGATCACGACATCGGCGAACTCGATCTGGTCCGTCAGCAGGTTCACAAGCGTGCGATTGTCCTGATCGCCAAGCGACTCGCCGCGATCGGCAAGGAAGTCATGGCTCGAATATTCGCGCAGCAGGTTGATCGCATCGACCACTGTCACCATCGTGTCCAACCGCGCCACGTCAGACAGGCTCTGCCCCTCGGCATCGCGGAAATCGAAAGTCGCGGCCACGGGCAGCGGTTCGGCGATCCCGGTCGATTCGATCAGCAGGTAGTCGAAGCGACCCTCGGCGGCGCGACGGCGCACCTCGGTCAGCAGGTCGTCGCGCAGGGTACAGCAGATGCATCCATTGGTCATCTCGACCAATTTCTCCTCCTGCCGCGACAGGTCCACGCCCTCGCGGATCAGGTCGGCGTCGATGTTCACCTCGGACATGTCGTTGACGATGACGGCGACGCGGCGTCCCTGGCGGTTGTTCAGGACATGGTTCATCAGCGTGGTCTTCCCGGCCCCGAGAAAGCCGGACAGGACGGTGACGGGAAGACGAAAGTCGGGCATCAGATCACTCCAAATGTAATGTTATATTATAACTCTCCAGTAAGCGTGGCGCGGGCAAGCCTTGACCTCGGCCTTGGCGGCATGTTGCCTGCGCGCCTGGGAAGGAGATTACGATGACACCCGAAACCGTCGCCCGCCTTCGCCGCGATACGCCGGCCTGCGAAACGCTGCTGCATTTCAACAATGCCGGAGCGGCTCTGATCGCCGATCCGGTGCATCAGACGGTTCTGGATTACCTCGACGCGGAGCGGCGGATGGGCGGGTACGAGGCTGAGGCGGCGCTCGCTCCACGGCTCGACCGGTTTTACACGGGTTTCGCGGAACTGCTGGGCGGCGAGCCAAGCGAGATCGCCTATGCCGAAAGCGCGACCCGCGCCTGGGATTCAGTGTTCTACGGGCTCGACTGGCGCGAGGGCGACGAGGTCATCATCCACGTCTCCGACTACGGCTCCAACACGCTCTCGCTCTTGCAGATGCAGGCGCGCAAAGGGATCGTGATCCGGGAATGCCCCTCGGATGAGACCGGGCAGATCGACGTTCTGGCGCTGGACCGGATGATCGGCCCCCGGACCAGGCTGGTTGCACTGAGCCATATTCCGACGCAGGGCGGGATGGTGAACCCGGCGGCGGCCGTCGGGTGCGTAACGCGGGATCACGGGGTGTTCTACCTGCTCGACGCCTGCCAAAGCCTCGGGCAGGTCGAGGTCGACGTGCAGGCGATCGGCTGTGACGCCCTTTCGGGGACCGGTCGAAAGTTCCTGCGCGGTCCGCGCGGGACCGGCGTGCTCTGGGTGTCAAAGGCGGCAATCGGGCGCCTCGATCCACCTTTCATCGACGGACATTCGGCGCGGGTGGTGGGCGACGGCTTCGACTGGGAACCGGGCGCGAAGCGGTTCGAAGCCTTCGAGCAGAACTATGCCGGCAAGGCCGGTCTGGCACGCGCTGTCGACTATGCGCTGGAGGTCGGGATGCCGGTGATTGCCGCCCGGATCGCCGGCCTCGCAGCAACGCTACGCGCCGAACTGTCGGCGCGCCCCGGCGTCACGGTGCGCGATCAGGGCGAACGCAAGGGCGGAATCGTGACCTTCACCGTCGAGGACAGACCGTCACGCGGGATTGTCGAGGCGCTGCGGGCGAAGGGGATCAACACCTCTTTGTCCTATGCCAGATGGGCGCCCAAGGACTTTGCCCGCAGGCATCTCCCCGAAATGGTCCGTGCCTCGGTCCATGCCTACAACACCGAAGACGAGATCGAGCGCTTCATCGCCGCGCTGGATACGCTGTAGTTACGCCGCGGCCGGCGCTTTCGGATAGAGAACGGCGCGGGTGCCAAGCTGCACCCGGTTGTACAGGTCCATCACATGCTCGTTCACCAGCCGGACACAGCCGTTCGACACGGCACTGCCAACGGTCCAGGGCTCGGGGGTGCCGTGAATGCGCAGGAAGGTGTCGCCGATCTCGGGCGTAAAGAGATAGAGCGCCCGTGCGCCCAGTGGGTTGGTCGGTCCGCCTGGCATCCCATCGGCATATTGCGCGTAATGCTCGGGACTGCGCTGGATCATCTCTTTCGTCGGCGTCCAGCTGGGCCATTCCTTTTTCGCACCGATGGTGAAGTCACCGGGGATATAGAGATTTCCCTTCGCGATCCCGACCTTGTAGCGGATCGCCTTGCCATCCTCGAGCGTGTAGTAAAGCGAGAAACTGGCCGGATCGACGTGGATCTCGTTCGGGCCAAAGTTGTTTTTCAGCCGGATCACGGTCGGCAGGTACTCATCTGGCAAAGTCCAGCCTTCCGGCATTGGCACTGCACCTGCGGGCAAGGCCAGAGCAGCAGCACCAGCGGCAAGCGAAGTCATCAGGAAATCACGGCGAGTCAAAGGAAAGGGCATCTGAGCAAATCCCGGGGTTTGGCCTGATCCGATGCTCTACAACCTGCAAATCCCGGTCAAGAAAGCAAGACAAACAGGGGCGCGTCCGTCGGCTGGGTCGCCCTAAACCCCGCCATCAAGCCAGAGCTTTTTTATCAACTTTATTGATCCAACTGTTTTTGTCTGATACTCGACCTCCTGAAGATGGATTTCGGGGAAGACGGCGATGGCTCACTTCAATCGACTTGCAGTCGCTCTCGCCGTGGCTGCGGCGCTTGCATGCCCCGCGACTGCCGGAACTTCCGAGATTGCAATCTCGCTAGTGGATGGGGTCATTACCCCGCAGTCGATCGAAGTTCCCGCCAACACCGAGGTCACGCTCAAGGTGACAAATGCCGGCGCGACGCCTGCGGAGTTCGAAAGCAAGCAGTTGCACATCGAAACCATCATTGCGCCTGGGCAGACGGCAGAGGTCAATCTCCGCGCACTGCCTGCGGGTAGTTATGGCTTCGTCGAGGAATTCCATGAGGATCTAGACACTGCGCGCGGCAAGATCATCGTAAAGTAGGGCCGCGCGAACGGGATAACGCTGCCATGAATGGTCAGATCATCTTCATTCTGTGGCGCGAGAGTATAGAAGCCCTGCTCGTCGTCGGTATCCTTGCCGGCTGGCTGGCTCACGAAGGGGCAGGCCGTCGGGCTGCCGTTTTCCTCTGGGGCGGTGTGGTCGCCGGCTTGGCTGTTGCCGTTGCCCTCGGCGCGGCGCTTCTGGGCTTTTCCAGCATCCTGACGCCGGATTTCCGGCAGGATCTGATGACGGCCATGGTCTTCCTTGCAACTGCAATGATCCTGCAGATGGTCGTCTGGATGCGCAGGCACGGAAAGACACTGAAGAGCGAGATCGAGTCCGGCTTGCGGACTGCTGCAGAACGCCGGAACTGGTGGGCCGTGTTCATCCTTGCGCTTGTGGCGGTGTCCCGGGAGGGCAGTGAGACGGTGATCTTTCTTTATGGTTCGATTGCCGCGAACCAAGGGGGAACCGCGGAAACCATGCTGTCGATTGCGGTCGGTTTAGGGGCAGCGCTTGTAAGTTACGCGCTGCTGCGGGCCGGAGCGCGGTTCATGCCTTGGCGGAACTTCTTCCGCGTCACCGAAGTGATGCTCCTGTTGCTTGGCTGCGCACTGTTCGTGACCGGCATAGGGGATCTGGCGTCGGCTGGGCTGCTGCCGTTCGGCGCTCCGCTTTGGGACACGACTTCGCTCTTGGACGATGGCACGCGTTTCGGTGGACTCGTCGCGTCGCTGACCGGCTATCGGTCGCAGCCAGATGCAACCGTCGCCGGCGCCTGGCTGGTGTATTGGACGATCGTCTTCATAGCGCTTCGGTCCAACCGCACCGCCACCAAGGCGCGTCCGGCCTAAGGGCACCGCGACACTGGGACCTGTCCCTCGATTGCGAAGTCACCAGCTGAATGACAAAGACCCCGGCATTGCTGCCGGGGCCTGATGTTTCGGAGGCAAACCGGGCTTACGCCTCGGCTTCTTCCTTTTTCTCGGTGATTTCCTGACCAGTTTCCTGATCGACCATCTTCATGCCGAGACGGACCTTGCCGCGCTCGTCAAAGCCCAGAAGCTTGACCTTCACTTCCTGGCCTTCCTTGAGGATCTCGTTCGGGTGGTTCAGGCGCTTGTTGGCGATCTGAGAGACATGGACCAGACCATCACGCTTGCCGAAGAAGTTCACGAAGGCACCGAAATCGACCAGCTTCACCACCTTGCCGGTGTAGATCTGGCCTTCTTCCGGCTCTGCCACGATCGACCAGATCATGTCATAGGCCTTCTTGATCGCATTCGCGTCGTTCGAGGCGATCTTGATGACTCCGTCATCGTTGATGTCGACCTTGGCGCCAGAGGTTTCCACGATCTCGCGGATGACCTTGCCGCCCGAGCCGATCACTTCGCGGATCTTGTCGGTCGGGATGGTCAGCGTCTCGATCTTGGGGGCGTATTCGCTGAAGCCCTGCGGCGCCGAGATGGCCTTGTTCATCTCGCCAAGGATGTGCATCCGGCCGTCCTTGGCTTGCGCCAGGGCCTGCTCCATGATCGCGGGGGTGATGCCCGCAACCTTGATGTCCATCTGCATGGTGGTGATGCCGTTCGCGGTGCCAGCCACCTTGAAGTCCATGTCGCCGAGGTGATCCTCGTCGCCAAGGATGTCGGTCAGCACGGCCCAACGGCCATCGTCCTCAAGGATCAGGCCCATGGCCACACCGGCGACCGGAGCCTTGAGCGGAACCCCCGCATCCATCATCGACAGCGAGCCGCCGCAGACGGAGGCCATCGAGGAGGAGCCGTTCGATTCCGTGATCTCGGACACGACGCGGATGGTGTAGGGGAAGTCGGTCGGGGCGGGCAGAACCGCCTGCAGCGCGCGCCAGGCAAGCTTGCCGTGTCCGATCTCGCGACGGCCGGGCGAACCCACGCGGCCAACCTCGCCGACCGAATAGGGCGGGAAGTTGTAGTGCAGCAGGAAGTTCGAGCGGTAGTTGCCGTTCAGCGCGTCGATGATCTGCTCATCCTCGCCGGTGCCGAGCGTGGTCACGACCAGCGCCTGGGTCTCGCCGCGGGTAAACAGCGCCGAGCCATGCGTGCGCGGCAGGACGGAGGTTTCGCTGGTGATCGGGCGGACGGTCTTGTTGTCGCGTCCGTCGATGCGCGCGCCACCGTTGATGATGTCGCCGCGCAGGATCGAGCTTTCCAGCTTCTTGATCGCCGAGTCGAGGTTCGGGTCCGCCTGCTCTTCTTCGGTCAGGGCTGCGTGGATCGCGTCGGCCGCGGCCGAGATCGCGTTGCTGCGCTCTTGCTTGTCGCGGATCGCGAAGGCGGCGCGCATTTGCGCCTCGCCAACCGACTTCACGCGCGCATAAAGCGCCGAGTAGTCGGGCGGAGAGAAGTTGAACGGCTCTTTCGCCGCGACTTCAGCCAGCGAGATGATGAGATCGATCACGGGCTGCATCGCCTCGTGGCCGAACTTCACCGCGCCGAGCATTTCGTCCTCGGTCAGCTCGTAGGCTTCCGATTCCACCATCATCACGGCGTCCTTGGTGCCGGCGATTACGAGGTCCAGACGCTGCTCCGGCTTGTTGCGGAGCTGTGTCATGTCATCCATGGCCGGGTTCAGGACATACTGCCCGTTCGAGAAGCCGACGCGGGCCGCGCCGATCGGGCCCATGAACGGCACGCCCGAGATGGTCAGCGCGGCAGAGGCGGCGATCATCGCCACGATGTCGGGATCATTGTGCAGGTCGCAGGACAGCACGGTCGCCATGACCAGCACTTCGTTGCGGAAGCCTTCGACGAACAGCGGGCGGCAGGGACGGTCGATCAGGCGGGAAACCAGCGTTTCCTTCTCGGACGGACGCGCCTCGCGCTTGAAGAAGCCGCCCGGAATCTTGCCGGCGGCATAGTATTTTTCCTGGTAATGGACGGTCAGGGGGAAGAAGTCCTGACCCGGCTTCGCCGATTTGGCGAAGGTGACGTTTGCCATCACGCTGGTCTCGCCGAGGGTGGCGATGACCGAGCCGTCGGCCTGACGGGCAACCTTGCCGGTTTCCAGTGTCAGCGTCTCGCCGCCCCACTGGATCGATTTCTTCACTTCGTTGAACATGTATCGTTTCCTCTGGGGTCGGTCCGGCCCTCCGGCGCCCCACATATGGCGGCCCCATTGCCGCCGCCCCCAATCCTGTCGCACGGGCCCGGGGGTCAGGCCTCACGTCTCAGATGGGGCGGGGCCTTACAGGAAAACAAGGGAGTTGGGAAGCAGGTTGTCAAATCCGAGGGCGCATTTTCGCCTGAAGCGGGAGTAGGTCCGGGCATTCGCCGAGTTGAGCGGTCAGGCGAGACCCGCCCGCATCCTGCCGCTGAACAGCGCCCGGACGACGGATCGGAAGGCTCAGCTTGCACTCCATTGCAAACCCGCCTCGGTCACGATGGCATCCAGACGGATATCATGCGGCTGAGGAAAGATCGTGGCGAGCTGCGCTGACTGCAGTCCGACACCGATGGCGAAGGGGCGACGCTTTGCTGCGGCCAGAGTCCGGTCGAAGTAGCCTCCCCCATAGCCAAGCCTATACCCCTCTCTGTCCCATCCAACCAGAGGGGCCAAGGCGATGTCGGGCAGGATGGTTTCACGCGTCGCAGGAACGGGAATGTTCCAGTGCCCGCGCTCCATCGCCGCGCCTGGCGACCATGGCCGGAACACGAGGGGTGCCTTTGGCGTCTCGACCACCGGCAAGGCCAGCCGTGCACCCTTTTCCGCAAGGCGGATCATCCAAGGTCTCAGGTCCAACTCGGACTTGATCGGCCAGTAGCCGGAGATGACCAGATCCCGGCAAACAGGGAACAATCGCGCCAGCACGGCATCCAGAGAGGTAGCGACCGCAATCGCCAGGCTTTGTCGATCTGTGACACTCAAGGCAGCCCGGGCTTCCAGCCGCGCCGCCCTCTCGCTCCTGCGCCAGCGGGCAACATCGACCGCCTGTTGTGGATCAACGGCCAATGAGTCGAAATAGTCAGGTGCAACCTCGCCGGCCAGACAGGGAGGCGAGGCGTAGCGTGAAGGCGGTGATCCGTTGGCGGTCATGATCCTCTCCTCTGGCAGCACCCCTGGGACGATTCGACGACGCCCGCCCGCACTTGGGCAGGCAGCGACAAACGCACTCTCAACCGTTCTGGCCTGATGATACCAGAGCGACCCCTGCCAGCGTTATTGCGAGGCCGAGGAACATGGCGAAGGTCAGCGGTTCGTCGAACAGGAACCAAGACCATAGCAGCGTAACGGGTGGACTCAGATAGATGATCGCACTGACCCGCACGGGCGACCAAAGACGAAGGCAAAGGTAATAGATGCCCCAGCCCCCAAAGGTGGCGAGTCCAACCAGCCAGGCGATGCCCAGGACGAAATGAGCCGTCTGCGGTGGTGCGATCTCACCTCGGGTCGCGGCGACCGGCGCAAACATCAGCGCCGCGCAGAGGCATTGCAGGCAGAGTCTTTGCACGATGGGCAAAGGTACGACCGAAACCCGCTTCTGGAGGACGGTCGAAACTCCGAAGGAGATCATCCCGAGGATCGGCAGCGCATAGGCCAGAGCCGGCGCATGGCCGAGGCGAAGTGAGTCCGCCGATACGATCAGCACTCCCCCCATGGCAATCGCGCTGCCGAGCCATTGCCTGCCCGACAGGCGCTGCCCAAGAATCGGGAAAGAGAGAGCAGCAATGGCGAGCGGCACCAGATCCGCCATCAGCGCGACCAGCCCAGTCGGGACCCGATAGGCAATGGCAAGCGCAAATCCCCCGAGATAGAGGAACATGCCGAGAAACGCGAACATCGCCTGTTCGCCCAATGCGCGCAGGCTCAGTCGCTGGCCACGCAAGGCGAATGGCAAAAGCAGCATGCCTGAGACAAGGCTTCGCCAGAACAGAATGGTGGCAACAGGTACCTCTTCGTTGGCAAAGCGAACACCAACGAAGCCGGAACTCCAGCAGACCAGAAGAGCGACTCCCAGCCCGACAAACAGGAACGGCGAGTGGCGCCAGTCCTGCGCGGCAAATCTAAGGGTCGGGCTTGCGGTCATCTCGGTCACTCAGGGAACCCGGCCAACATTGCCGCGAATTGACACCTCCTGAGCGATGGACACGCCGCATCCGGTCTGGAATCCGACCAGCCAAAACGAAAAACGCCCGCACCTTGCGGAGCGGGCGTTTCCGGAATTCTCGCGTTGCCTCAGCGGCGCAGGCCCAGACGGGCAATCAGCGAGGCGTAGCGCGCTTCGTCTTTCTTCTTGAGGTAGTCGAGCAGCTTGCGGCGCTGCGCGACGAGCATGAGCAGACCACGACGCGAATGGTTGTCATTCTTGTGGGTCTTGAAGTGCTCGGTCAGCGTGGCGATTCGGCTGGACAGGATCGCGACCTGAACCTCGGGCGAACCGGTGTCGCCTTCCTTGGTCGCGTATTCCTTCACGAGGCGGTTCTTCTCTTCAACCGTGATCGACATCGGGGTCTCCTGTTCTAAGGGTCATGGCCACAGCCGGGATGTCGTCCAGCAGGGCCCTTGGAGGGTTCCGCATTCGATTGCGGATGCGGGCGTATAGGGGAATTGCGCGCAAAAGGAAAGCCGGAATCCGGATGGGCCGGGACCCGCATCGACCTCGCCCTTATTGCGCCACAATACTCTGGAATAATATTGTGTGTAAACAATAGCTTAACCTGATTTCTGGTTAACGCGGCAGAAAGGGGGACGAGATGTTTCTGGCGCTTGCGGGGATGATAGGTGTGGTCTTTGCCGGGGTAGTCGCGGATGCGGCCTTCTCGATGCTGGAGAGCCCAAATCAGGAGGATGACGAAACGCCAACCGGCGACTCCGCGCCGGCCACTGCGACTGCGTCGGACGACGAACAGGGCAACCTGCTCGACTGGCATGAGACCCACGACGATGACGAAAACACTGCGGAAGAGGACACCGTGAGCGTGGTCGAGACCGCGACCCCGGTAGAGTTCGACGATGGTGATACCGACAGGGCGGACGCCGCTGCGCCAATGGATGAACCGGTCGAGGCCGAACCGGCAACCGTAGACGCTGATCCTGATGCAGCCGCCGAGGCCGTTGAAAGGCCCGCCCCGGATGCCTCCGGACCGGAGGTCATTGCCGCAGAAGGGGGCGATCCCGACCCGGCCTCTCCCGCGCTGACCGGCCCAGGTATCGATGAGGGGGCCGATGGAAACGACCTGATCCACGGCTCCGCTGGCGACGACCTCATCGCTTCCGGTGGGGGGGATGACCATGTCGAGGCGGAAAACGGGAATGACATCGTCCACGGCAATGGCGGCGACGACCTGATCCTTGGCGGCAACGGCGATGACGCGCTGCACGGAGGCGCGGGCGACGACAGTCTTGCCGGCGGAGACGGCGCCGACACGCTGGCCGGTCACGAGGGCGACGACCGCCTGATCGGCGGGTCAGGGGATGACAGTCTCATCGGCGGGGACGGCGATGACTGGATGATCGGTGGGCGGGGCGACGATGCCTTGGCCGGCGGCGACGGAAATGACAGCCTCTCCGGCGATGCCGGAACGGATATTCTCGATGGCAATGGCGGGGACGACCTGCTTGACGGTCATGGCGATCATGCGGGCGATTTCCTCAACGGCGGCGAGGGCGACGACACGCTGGTCCTCGGCGACGGGGACGTGGCCACCGGCGGCGAGGGCCACGACGACTTCCACCTCGAGGATTGGGAAACGCAGGCCGGACTGGCGCGGATAGAGGATTTCGATCCGCTGACGGACCAGATCGTGGTCTTCTACGACCCCTCTGCCCATCCTGATCCTGAGCTGAGCTTTGGTCCGACCCATGACGGAACCGGCACGGTGGTCAAGCTCGACGGTCTGCCAGTGGCGGAATTGCCCGGCGTGACCGACCTGGACGAGGATGCCGTGCGTCTGGAATGCGACCCGCCCTTGGCAGCCTGATGGCTAGCCCCAGGGTTCGGGCTGACGGTCGTAGCCGATGTAGAGCGGATGCTTCGGCTGGCCGTCCTGGGTCAGCCCCAGATTCCAGAGCGGTTGGCCGGTGGCGCGGAGCAGTCGCTCGACCTGCCGCCCGCGATCGAGATGCGCGCCATGCGCGCCCCAGGCGCAGATGATGCGATCGGCCCAGGGGGCGCTGTCGGCAATGGCGGCGTCATTTGCGGGGCCGATCGGATCAGCCTCGGCCCGCATCACTTTCGGGTCGGTTGCCCGGAAGGCGAAGATGTTGGTGACGCGGAACGCCCCGAAGCCAAGCGCCCGGGCGCGGCGCTCGCAGCGTTCGACTGTGGGATCGTTCTGGAACTCGGTTGCGGTCGAGGGGTTCAGCATCACAAACAGCGCCTTCGGGCCCTGTTCATCCCAGGTTCGCGTCAGTAGGTAGCGGTAGCGTTCGCAGGGCGAATAGACCGCCCAGGATGCCGCATCCCCCTTCTGGAAATGCCGAGTGATCATGGGGCATCCACGAAAACGCGGCTGGGATGAAGCTCTCCCGCCATGTATCGCCCGACGGCGACCGCCCTGCCCTGATAGCTGGCCCAACATTCGTCGCCGTAGCCGACGCCCGACCCGATCACCATGCCGGGGTTGCCGTTCCTGAGCCGCGCCGCGCCTTCCGGCGTCGCCTCGACACGCGGCAGGTCGGCGAGGCCGAGTTCGAGCGGCTTGAGATGCGCATCCAGTGCCTCCGTTCGGGCGAGGCGGTCGATCTCGTCCAGGCTAAGCCCCTCTGATGCATCGAAAGGGCCGGACCATTCCCGGCGCAACCACTTGACATGACCAAGGCAACCAAGCGTCCGGCCAAGATCGCGGGCAATGGAGCGCACATACCCGCCTTTGCCGCAGACCATCTCGAGCTCGACATGGTCCGGATCCGGGCGGGAGATCACCTCGAGCCGCTCGACCCACAGCGGTCGCGCGACAAGCTCCACCTGCTCGCCCTCGCGCGCCAGGTCATAGGCGCGCTCGCCATCGACCTTCACGGCCGAAAACTGCGGCGGCACCTGCAGGATGTCGCCCCGGAACGCGGTCAGGGCCGCTTCGATCTCACCATCGGTGGGGCGCAGCGCGGATGACGCGATCACCTCTCCTTCGGCATCGTCGGTGGTGGTCGCCGCGCCGAGGGTCACGACGAAGCGATAGCACTTCAGCGCATCGGTTATGTAGGGCACGGTCTTTGTCGCCTCGCCCAAGGCGACCGCCAGCACCCCGGTTGCAGCAGGGTCAAGCGTGCCGGCATGGCCCGCCTTTTGCGCCTCGAAGGCCCATTTCACCTTGTTGACAACGGCCGTCGAGGTGACGCCCGCTGGCTTGTCGATCACGACCCAGCCCGAGACAGCCCTGCCCTTGCGCTTGCGTGCCATGATCCCTCCGCTTCGAAGGCCCGCCTGCTAGCGACAGCCGCGCAGCGCGTCAACCGCGCGGCACAACGAGGCCGACGATCGGCCCCATCGGAAAGCCGAAATCATCGCGCCCCACCGAAGGCGCATAGAGCCGCGAAATGGAGCCGTCGAGGTAAAGCGCGTTCGGGGTTTTCAGCGCATCGCGGAAGAACCGGCCGAACTCGGCAAAGTTCACCGCATCGTCGGAGATCGCAAACACCACCGTGCCGCCATCGGCGGATACGCCGACCCCGTTGCGGACATAGCGCGAGTCGCTGTCGGGAATGAACCGGGGATGCAACTTCCCGTCGATGACCAGCATGGGGCCGGACTGGGTTGCATAGCGGCAGTCGCGCGGAGCCTTCGCGAAACGGCGGGTTTCGATCACCTCGGCGCCGTTTCCGATGCAGAAAACCCCGTTGGGCAGAAGCCCGAAATTGCCCGCGCTGGCGCCCTTGACCAGCGGCGCAAGCTGGGCTCCGTCTTCGATCAGCAGACCTACCGGTGCACGGCCGGGATGATACATGCCGCCGTTCATGGCAAAGGCCAGCATCTTGCCGTCGTCGGCAAGGGCCGTGTCGACCCGGGCAAAGCTGCCATAGGGCTGTCCGTCAGTCGCCTGCTGGAAGACCCTCAGATCGGACGAGGCCGGCGCCTCGCATACGGTATAGCTGTGCCCTTCGAACGACGTCGTGCGGCATGGCATGGCAGCGGCGGCGCAAGGAAGGGCGAGAAGCGCGACAAGGGCGAGCCAGCGCATCGGGAGCTATTCCTCGTCGGGGTCGTCGACCTCGGTGGAACCCGCCTGAACGTCGCGCTGCACGGTTTCATCGGAGAACATGCGGCGCGTGTCGTCGAGACGGTCAAAGGTCTCGTCGGTCAGAAAGCGCAACTCGGGCGCGAATTTCAGCGTCATGTTCTTGGCGACCGCGCGCCGCAGCTCGTGCTTGTTGCGCTTGAGCGCGGCGATGGCCTCGGCCTTGCCCGCCCCGCCCAAGGGCATAACGAAGACAGTCGCGATCTTGAGGTCGGGCGACAGCCGAACTTCGCCCACGGTGATCGACATGCGGTTAAGGTCGGGATCGTGGATCTCGCCCCGGATCAGCACGTCGGACAGGGTCCGGCGCACGAGTTCGCCAACGCGCAACTGGCGCTGGCTGGGGCCGGAGCCCGATGAGAAGCGGTTCTGTGCCATGGCCCGTCAGATAAGGGCTTTCGCGCCCCCCCGCAACGGCGAGCTTTGCGGAGGCAGGCCAATGCCGCTAAGGAAGGCGCGACCAGTCAGGAGAATTCGCCATGACCACGCCGGGTATCGTCGTCACCGGGGCATCAGGCCGAATGGGCCAGATGCTGATCCGCACGATTGCGGCGTCGGACAAGGCTCGGCTAGTGGGTGCTGTCGAGCGGCGTGGTAACCCGTGGATCGGCCGGGATGTCGGCGAAGCGATGGGCGGCCCGGCGACCGGTGTGGTCGTCACCGACGATCCGCTTGAAGCCTTCGCAAAGGCGCAGGCCGTGATCGACTTCACGGCACCGGCTGCGACGGTGGAGTTCGCGGCCCTCGCCGCTCAGGCGCGGGCCGTCCATGTCATTGGGACGACGGGACTCGAAGCCGAGCATCTGAAGAAGATCGCACTTGCCGCGCATCACGCGGTGATCGTGCGCGCCGGGAACATGAGCCTTGGCGTGAACCTGCTGACCCGTCTGACGCAGAAGGTGGCAGAGGCCCTCGATTCCGACTGGGACATCGAGATCGTCGAGGCGCATCATCGGATGAAGGTCGACGCGCCATCCGGTACCGCCCTGATGCTGGGCGAGGCAGCGGCGGCGGGTCGCGGCGTCAAGCTCGCGGATGTGCGCGACAGCGGGCGCGACGGGATCACAGGGGCGCGCAAGCCTGGCAACATCGGATTCGCGGCCATCCGCGGCGGGGATGTTGTCGGTGAGCACGACGTCATCTTTGCGACTGCGGGCGAGCGGATCGTGCTGCGACATATCGCAACCGATCGGGCGATCTTTGCCCGCGGGGCCCTGAAGGCCGCGCTTTGGGGACAGGGACAGAAACCCGGAGAATATGATATGATGGACGTGTTGGGGTTGTGAGTCTGTCATCGCCCGAATGAGGCCGGAGTGATCCGACCGGGGGCCAGGCACGTAGCACTCCCGTCCCGTTCAAGGAGGGTCACGCCATGGGCCGTCTCGCTTTCGCACTGTTGCTTGTCCTCGTCTCTGCGCTGCCGGTACGGGCGGACACATTCTCGCCGGTGCGGGACCGCGAGCAGTTTCTTTCGATCATCAGCGGCAAGACCCTTGAACTGCCATTGTTCCGCATCCGACTGGAGGTTCGACCGGACGGGCGCATCGAGGGCAGCGCGCTTGGCTGGGAAGTGACCGGAAGCTGGAATTGGCAGGATGGCTACTTCTGCCGCGACATGGACTGGAGCGGCACTCCGATCGCGCACAATTGCCAACTGGTCGAGGCGAAGGGCAGCCAGCAGGTGCGCTTCACCGTGGATCGCGGTGAAGGAGAGTCCGCCTCGTTCCGCCTGCGCTAGAAGTCGATCGCAAGGCCCTTCTTTTCCCAGTCGCCATAGCGCACGGGTTCAGGACCGTCGCGCCCGCCAAGTTCGGGCGGCAAATTGAGTTGTGCCTTCTTCCGGCGTTCTTCAGCTTCGGCCAGAGCGCGCAGAGCTTCCGGCGGCAGGTCGCGCGGGTCTTCGTTGCTGTCAGACATCTGCGGGGCGCCTTCCTTGTAAGCCGTCAGGCGATGATATACGCCAGATCATCAAGGCAGCAAGGCGGGCGGAGGTGCGGCATGGCGGCAGACGGGCTCGCGGCACGAAGCGGAGCCGTAGCGCTTCTGGACGCCGTGCTGGGCGAGCGCAGGCTTCTGTCCGACGTGCTCACAGAACCAAACGGGCCTCTCACGGCGCTGACACCCGCCGATCGTGGGCGGGCGCAGCGGCTGGCGATGTCGGTGCTTCGCCATCTCGAACAGGCCGACCGGGTGCTTGATCCACATCTGCGCCGCAACCCGCCGCGCACCGTCGCAAACGTCCTGCGCCTTGCGGTCGTGGAACTTGCCGTCGAGCGCGCCGCAGCGCATGGCGTGGTGAACGCCGCGGTCGAGATGACGCGGCACGGGCGGCGCACCGGCCATTTGTCGGGCCTCGTCAACGCGGTGCTGCGCAAGCTGTCCGACACGCCCGATCTTTTCGCCGGGATGCCGCCGCAGCGGATGCCGCAATGGCTGCGCCAGCCACTGGTCCGCCGGTGGGGACGCGAGGTGGTGACGGCAATCGAGGCGGTGCAATCTTCAGCGGCACCCGTTGACCTGACGTTGAAGCCCGGAGCGACACCGCCAACTGGGGCCGAGCGTCTGCCGACAGGCAGCTGGCGGCTCAAGGGCGCGGGCCAGATCACCGCGCTGCCCGGCTACGCGAGCGGTGATTGGTGGGTGCAGGACGCGGCGGCAGCGCTGCCCGCCCGCATCCTTGCACCGTCGCCGGGGGACCGGGTGCTCGACCTTTGCGCGGCACCGGGTGGCAAGACCCTGCAACTCGCGGCGGCGGGGGCGCAGGTGACAGCGCTCGACATTTCAGGACCGCGCATGAAACGGCTTGGCGAGAACCTCGGCCGCACTGGCCTTTCCGCTGAGGTGGTGGTGGCAGATGCCCTGCACTGGGCGTCGGGCGAGCCGTTCGACGCCGTTTTGCTCGACGCGCCCTGTTCTGCCACAGGGACGCTCCGGCGCCACCCGGACCTGCCTTTCGTCAAGGACGGCAGCGAACTTGCGGAACTTGTGCCGTTGCAAGCCCGCTTGTTCGACCGGGCACTTGCCCTTCTCAAGCCAGGCGGGCGGCTAATCTATTGCACCTGCTCGCTTTTCGCCGAGGAAGGCGAGGATCAGGTAAGAACGGCCCTCGCACGCCATCCCGGTCTGGCGGTCGTTCCACCCGAGGCCGAAGGGCTGGCAACGGAATGGGCGAGCGAAGAAGGCGGGCTGCGCTTGCGCCCCGACCACTGGGCACTCGAGGGAGGAATCGACGGCTTCTACATCGCGCTTCTGCGCAAACCCGCCGACATCTGAACCGCTTGCGAGGTGACAGTGCCGGGGGGCGCCGCTATGCTGCTGCGGCGAAGCCCCGCAGAGGGCGTATCCGGCAGTTCAACTCGAACAAGAGGCAGGCGTGACCCAAGGAAAAGGTCAGTCCTTGGTACTGGCGCAGGCGGCAAACCGTCTGCATGCCCGGCTTTCTGGACTTGCCCGCAGCTCGACCGGGTTCCAGTCACAGCCAGAGCCGCGCACCATCGGCCTTTTTGCCCGGGGCCGACAGATGATCGCTGGCAATTTCCTGTTTGCAGGCAGTCTCGTCGAGGCGCCTGGACTGTCACTCTGGGACATAGCCGTGCCCGACCACGCCTTCGAAGCCGAACTGCAAGGTTTCGGCTGGCTCGACGATCTGGCTGCCGTGGGCGATTCGGCGGCACGGATGCGAGCACAGGACTGGACCTGGGGCTGGATCGACCGTTTCAGCACCGGGCGCGGTCCCGGCTGGACCCCGAACCTCACGGGGCGACGGGTGATCCGCTGGATCAACCATGCGGTCCTGCTTCTCAATGGCCGCGACCGGACGCAGGCCGATGCCTATTTCCGCAGCCTGTCGCGACAGACAGAATTCCTCTCACGCCGCTGGAAGGCCGCCGATCCTGGCCTGCCGCGGATCGAGGCGCTGACCGGCCTGATCTACGCCGGTCTTTCCCTGACCGGCATGGAGCGTCATGTCCAGCGCGCCCGCGTCGCCCTCGCCGAGGAATGCGCCCGCGACATTGCCGAAGACGGGAGCATCCCAAGCCGCAACCCCGAGGAGTTGCTCGAGATCTTTACGCTCTTGTCCTGGGCGACGCTGGCGCTGTCGGAAACGGGGCGGCGGCCCGAACCGGCGCAGACAGCGGCAATCGAGCGCATCGCCCCCACGCTCAGGGCCTTGCGCCATGCCGACGGCGGGCTTGCGCGGTTCCACGGCGGGGGGCGGGGCCTCGAAGGGCGGCTGGATCAGGCGCTGGCGAGTTCGGGGGTCAAGCCGGCCGGGGCGCCGACCGGCATGGCAATGGGGTTTGCCAGGATGTCGGGGGGGCGAACCAGCGTGATCATCGACGCGGCAGCGCCCCCCGACGACCGCTACGCCGCCACCGCGCATGCCTCGACTCTCGCCTTCGAGTTGACCTCGGGACGGCGGCCGTTGATCGTTTCCTGCGGTTCCGGCCTGCCTTTCGGGCCTGACTGGCGAAGGGCCGGCCGCGCGACCGTCTCTCATTCGACCCTATCGCTCGATGGCTATTCCTCGTCGCGATTCGATCCCTCGGGGCAGGAGCGGCTGATCGATCGGGCCGAAGTCTTCGACGGCCAGATTGTCAGCCGCCCCTCTGGCACAAGCTTTGGTGCCGCACATGACGGCTGGTCGCGCACCCATGGTCTGACCCATGTGCGTCGGATCGACCTTTCGCATGATGGCCGCCGAATGGTGGGGGAAGAGCTTCTGGTCGCGGAAAGCCCGGCCGAGCAGAAGCGATTCGAGCAGGTGATGACCCATACCAAGCTCGCCGGCGTGCGCTTCCAGATCCGCTTCCACCTGCATCCCGATGTCGATGCCGCGCTCGATCTGGGCGGCACCGCCATTTCGCTGGCACTGAAAAGCGGCGAACTGTGGATCTTCCGTCATACGAGTGGCGCGGAATTGCGCATCGAACCCTCGGTCTATCTGGAAAAGGGGCGGCTCAAGCCCCGCGCGACGCGCCAGATCGTGCTTGCGGGCCACGCGCAGGACCGCGAGACCCGGATCGGCTGGACCTTGGCAAAGGCTCAGGATACTCCGCTCGCGATTCGCGATCTCGACCGTGAAGATCTCGCTTCGATGTCGTGACTGGGCAGATGGGGGAAGACAGATGACCAACCTCGTGCCGATCGGCCGCGCGCTGATCTCGGTATCCGACAAGACCGGGCTGGTTGACCTTGGCCGCGCACTGGCAGCGAAAGGCGTGGAGCTCATCTCGACCGGGGGCACGGCAGCGGCGCTGCGGGCCGCAGGGCTTGTGGTGCGCGACGTGGCCGAAGTTACCGGTTTTCCCGAAATGATGGACGGCCGGGTCAAGACGCTGCACCCAATGGTGCATGGCGGGCTGCTCGCTTTGCGCGACGATGACGAACATCTGGTCGCGATGGCCGCCCACGGGATCGAGCCGATCGACCTTCTCATCGTGAACCTCTACCCCTTCGAGGCGACGGTGGCCAAGGGTGCCTCCTACGACGACTGCATCGAGAACATCGACATCGGCGGCCCGGCGATGATCCGGGCCGCGGCCAAGAACCACCGCTTCGTCGCCGTCGTGACCGACCCGCAGGATTACCAGCCGCTTCTCGACCAGATGACGGCGCAAGGCGGGGCCACGAGCTATGCTTTCCGCCAGAAGCTCGCATTGACCGCATATTCCCGCACCGCCGCCTACGACGCGGCCGTCTCGACCTGGATGGCGAAGACGCTCGAGGTGGCCCAACCCCGCCGCAGGGCCTTTGCAGGGACACTGGCCCAGGGTCTGCGCTATGGCGAGAATCCGCATCAGTCGGCGGCCTTCTACGTGGATGGCTCGAGCCGGCCCGGCGTCGCTACTGCGCGGCAGTGGCAGGGCAAGGAGCTGTCGTACAACAACATCAACGACACCGACGCGGCCTTCGAGCTGGTGGCAGAGTTCCCGCCCTCGGAAGGGCCTGCCGTCGCGATCATCAAGCATGCCAACCCCTGCGGCGTGGCGCGCGGCGCGACGCTGGCCGAGGCCTATGGCCGCGCATATGACTGCGACCGCACCTCGGCGTTCGGCGGCATCGTGGCGCTGAACCAGCCGCTCGACGCGGCAACGGCGGAAGAGATTGCCGGAATCTTCACCGAGGTCGTAATCGCCCCCGGCGCGGACGATGGCGCGAAGGCGGTGTTCGCTGCCAAGAAGAACCTGCGGCTCCTGACCACCAGCGGCCTGCCCGACCCCTACGCACCAGGCCTCGCCTTCAAACAGGTCTCGGGTGGTTTCCTCGTGCAGGACCGTGATGCAGGCCGCATCACCGCCGCCGACCTGAAGGTTGTGACGAAGCGCAAGCCGACCGAGGCAGAGATCGCCGACATGCTCTTTGCCTGGCGCGTGGCCAAACACGTCAAGTCAAACGCCATCGTCTATGTGAAAAACGGGGCGACCGTGGGCATAGGCGCCGGTCAGATGAGCCGGGTGGACTCCACACGCATTGCCGCCCGCAAGGCCGAGGACATGACCGAGGCTCTGGGTCTGGGGGCATCTCCCACCATCGGCTCGGTGGTTGCTTCGGATGCCTTCTTCCCCTTCCCCGACGGATTGCTGACTGCGGCCGAGGCCGGCGCGACGGCGGTTATCCAGCCAGGCGGGTCGATGAGGGATGACGAAGTGATCGCCGCGGCAGATGCGGCCGGGCTCGCCATGGTCTTTACCGGGCAACGGCATTTCCGGCACTGACCATGCGTATCGCCGCCAAGGCCGCCCTCGCAGTCTTCGCACTGGACCAGATCAGCAAGGTCGCGGTGGTCTGGGGGCTCGACCTTTACCGCCGTCAGGAAATCGACGTTCTGCCGCCGATCCTGAACTTCCGCATGGCATGGAACCAGGGCATCAATTTCGGCCTTCTGTCGGACGACACCGAGATCATGCGTTGGGCGCTCGTAGCGGTGGCGCTCGCAGTCTCGGCCTGGGTCTGGATCTGGGTCAAGCGCGAGAAGACCGGTCCGGCCATGCAGGTTCTGGCAGGGGTGCTGATCGGGGGCGCACTCGGCAATGTCGTGGACCGCATCATGTACGGGGCCGTTGCCGACTTCCTGAACATGTCCTGTTGCGGGATCGAGAATCCCTTTGCTTTCAATGTTGCCGATGTCGCGATCTTCGTTGGCGCGATCGGGCTGGTGCTGTTTGCCGGCAAGGACCAGCCTCCCTCCAAGCGCCGGACAAAGACCCCGTGACGCGCCTCAGGCTTTGCGATAAAGACGGCGGAACAGACGATCTGGAGGCAGGCATGCAGACTCTGAAGTGCGCTTTGGCGATCGCGCTCTGCGCGACCGTGGCACTTGGCGCCTGCAATCCCAAGAACCCTCGACTGATGAACATCGCGACGGACGGAGCCGGCCCTGATGAATTCGGGATCCTGCCGGTCAAGCCGCTGGAACTGCCCGAAAATCTGGCCGAGCTGCCGCCGCCGGACCCGGGTGGAACGAATCTCGTCGACCCGAACCCGCAGGCTGACGCGATTGCGGCCCTTGGCGGCAACCCGGCAGCCGTGACCCGCGGAGGTTCCATCCCCGCTTCGGATGGAGGGCTGGTGCGATATGCATCACGCTACGGCGTCGATCCCGACATCCGCCAGGTCCTGGCGGCAGAGGACCTGGAATACCGCCAGCGCCACCAGGGACGCGTTCTGGAGCGTCTCTTCAAGACCAACGTCTATTATCGCGCCTACGCGCCGATGTCGCTCAACCAGCATGCCGAGTTGGAGCGTTGGCGCGCCGCCGGCGCGGGCAACGTGTCCGCACCTCCCGCCCAGAAGGGCGAGAAGAGCTGAACCAGCCTTTCGCGCTCCGCTGTCATCAAATCCGCGTTGGGCGGGATTGTGTGGCGGGGCCGCTTCGTTAGGTTCGCCCGGAGGCAGCAATCGGGGCCGAGCATGATGCAAAGATTTCGGGCGCTTGTTGCCGCCATTGGCCTGTGCCGCGTATGTAATCCCGCACTGGCCGAGAAGGTGACGGACTTTACCCTGCCGAATGGCCTTCAGGTCGTGGTGATCGAGGATCACCGCGCACCAGTGGTGACGCAAATGGTCTGGTACAAGGTCGGTGCCGCCGACGAGGCGCCCGGCCATTCCGGCATCGCCCATTTCCTGGAACACCTGATGTTCAAGGGGACGGACGATGTGCCCTCGGGCCAGTTCTCTGCCATCGTCGAGGCGCAGGGCGGCAGCGACAACGCCTTCACCTCATGGGACTACACTGCCTATTTCCAGAGGGTCGCGGCTGACCGGCTGGACATGATGATGAAGCTTGAATCCGACAGGATGCGCGACCTGCGCCTGACGGAAGATGATGTGACCACCGAGAGGCAGGTGATCCTCGAAGAGCGGAACCAGCGGACCGACAGCGATCCCTCTGCCCTGTTCGGAGAGCAAACAAGGGCAGCGCAGTTCCTCAACCATCCCTACGGCATCCCGATCATCGGTTGGCGGCACGAGATGGAGCAGCTGAGCCGAGAGGACGCGCTGGATTTCTACCAGACCTACTACGCACCGAACAATGCAATCCTCGTGGTCGCGGGCGATGTGCAGCCGGATGCGGTCAAGCAGCTTGCCGAGACCCACTATGGCCCACTGAAGCCTACCGGGAACCTGCCGGTGCGCGAGCGTCCGCAGGAACCCCCGCAACGTGCCGAGCGGCGGCTGGCGATGGCCGACCCGCAGATCGCGCAGCCCTATGTTTCGCGCAGCTACCTCGCCCCCGCCCGCAAGTCTGGCGACCAGAAACAGGCAGCTGCGTTGGCCGTTCTGGCAGAGTTGCTGGGCGGTAGCGGCACAACCTCGGTTCTGGCCAAGGCCCTGGCCTTCGACAATCCGAAGGCCGTCTATGTCTCGGCCATCTACGAAGGCGAGGCATTGGATTCCACGCTGTTCGGCTTGGCCATCGCCCCGGTTCCGGGCGTCAGTCTCGACGAGGCCGAGGCGGCGATGGACGGCGTGATCGCCCAGTTCCTGGCAGACGGGGTCGATCCGGCTGCATTGGAAAGGATCAAGACCCAGATCCGCGCTGCGCAAATCTACGGGATGGACAATGCCGAAGGACTTGCACAGCGCTATGGCGAAGCTCTCGCAGTGGGACTGACGGTCGAAGACGTGAAGGCATGGCCCGATGTCCTGCAGGCGGTGACCGCGGATGACGTCATGGCGGCGGCGAACCTTGTCTTGAACCGCGACAATGCCGTGACCGGCCATCTTGAGCAGGCTCAGGAGGTGATGCCATGATCGCAATTCGCCTGGCGACGCTGATCGGCGCGGTCCTGTTTGCCCTGCCCTTGCGAGCCGAGATCAGCGTGCAGGAGGTAACCTCACCCGGCGGGATCACCGCCTGGCTGGTCGAGGATCACGAAATTCCATTCACCGCGCTCGAGATCGCCTTTCAGGGCGGAACGGGCCTCGACCTGCCGGGCGAACGCGGAGCGGTCAACCTGATGGCGGCAACGCTGGAGGAGGGCTCTGGCGACATGGACGCACAGGCCTTCGCCGAGGCGCGGGATGGTCTGGCGGCGGGGATCAGCTTTGGCGCAAATCAGGATGCCGTTTCGATCTCGGCGCGCTTCCTGACCGAGAACCGCGATCGGGCGGTCGAACTGCTGCGGCAGGCGATCACCAGCCCGCGCTTCGACCAGTCGGCGGTCGACCGCGTGCGGGGTCAGGTGTTGTCCAATCTCGCCTCGGATGCGACCGACCCGTCGGCAATTGCCGGCGACACCCTCAATGCCCTCGCCTTCGGCAAGCACCCCTACGGATCAGACGATAGCGGCACTCCGGAAAGCGTC
Source organism: Alitabrizicola rongguiensis (assembly GCF_021491355.1). GTDB lineage: Bacteria > Pseudomonadota > Alphaproteobacteria > Rhodobacterales > Rhodobacteraceae > Aliitabrizicola > Aliitabrizicola rongguiensis. The sequence goes on from NZ_JAKENF010000001.1 coordinate 670,215, forward strand.
GCGGCCCTGACCCGCGACGACCTGATCGAGGCAAAGGCGCGCACCATGGCCCGCGACCGTCTGCATGTGGCGGCCGTGGGCGACATCACGCCTGACGAGCTTGGAAAGCTGCTGGACCGGTTGTTTGGCGACCTGCCGGACACGGGCGCGCCCTTGCCGGGCCGCGCCACCTGGCAGGCACCGGGGGGTGTGAAGGTCGTAGACTTCGCCTCTCCCCAATCCATCGTCGTCTTTGGCCAATCCGGCATCCGGCGTGACGATCCGGATTTCTTTGCGGCCTATCTGATGAACGAGATCCTCGGAGGCAGCCGCTTCTCCGCCCGGCTGATGACCGAAGTCCGCGAGAAACGTGGCCTGACCTACGGTATCGGGACTTATCTGCTGCCGATGGCCTATGGCGAGTCGCTGATCGGGCAGATGGCGACCGCCAACGCCAATGTCGGCCCGTCGATCGACCTAATCCGGGCGGAATGGTCGCGGATGGCGAAGGACGGCGTCTCAGCCGAAGAACTGGCCGCAACGAAGACTTACCTGACCGGCTCCTACCCCTTGCGCTTCGATGGTAATTCGCAGATCGCCGAGATACTGGTGGGGATGCAGATGGACGGGCTTTCCCCAGACTACATCAAGACCCGGAATGCGAAGATCGAAGCGGTTACGCAGGACGACATCAAGCGCGTCGCGGCCCGGTTGCTGACACCGGACGGACTGCAATTCGTCGTGGTCGGGCGGCCGGACGGGTTGAAATAGGCCGAGTGAGGCCCCTCTTTTCCGTAGTGGAATCGCGGGGGCACTGCTACCCTTGGTGGCATGACACTTGACACCCCCAATATCGTGGTCGGGCGGCCGGTGATCCGGCAGCTGGATGAAGCGGCGATCAACCGGATCGCGGCGGGCGAGGTGGTGGAACGGCCGGCCTCGGCGGTGAAGGAACTGGTCGAGAATGCGCTGGATGCGGGCGCGCGGCGGATCACGGTGGATTATGCCGATGGCGGCAAGACGCTGATCCGCGTGGCCGATGACGGCTGCGGGATGACGGCGGAGGATCTGCCGCTGGCGCTGGCGCGCCACGCGACTTCGAAGATCGACGGGTCTGACCTGCTCGACGTCACGAGCTTCGGTTTCCGGGGTGAGGCGCTGCCCTCGCTCGGGGCAGTCGGGCGGCTGACCATCACCTCTCGGGCCGAGGGCGAGGCGGGGGCGAGCCTGTCCGTTTCGGGCGGGCGGATGGAGCCGGTGCGGCCGGCGGCGCTGAACCGGGGCACCGTCGTGGAGTTGCGCGACCTGTTCTTCGCCACGCCCGCGCGGCTGAAGTTCCTGCGCAGCGACCGGGCCGAGGCGCAGGCCATCGGCGAGGTGGTGCGGCGGCTGGCGCTTGCCGAGCCGACCGTGGGCTTCACCCTGCGCGACGTCTCAGGCGGTGGTGAGGGGCGGATGATGTTCCGCGCCGACCCAGAGGCGGGCGACCTGTTCGACGCGCTGCACCGGCGGGTTGCAGGGGTTGTGGGCGCGGATTTCGCCGCGAACGCCCTGCCGATCGACCTGAAGCAGGAGGGGATGCGCCTGACAGGATACGCGGCGCTGCCGACCTATTCGCGGGGCTCGTCGGTGGCGCAATACCTGTTCGTCAACGGGCGGCCGGTGCAGGACAGGATGCTGCTCGGCGCGTTGCGCGCCGCCTACATGGACGTGCTGAGCCGCGACCGGCATCCGGCGGCGGTCCTGACGCTCAGCGTCGATCCGCAGCGGGTGGACGTCAACGTGCATCCGGCCAAGGCCGAGGTGCGCTTCCGCGAACCGGCACTTGCGCGGAGCCTGATCGTCGGCGGGCTGCGGCAGGCACTGAGCGGCGCCGGGCACCGGGCGTCCTCGACCGTGGGGGCGGCGACACTGGCGGCGCTTCGCCCGGAAGAGGTCGCCAGCCCGCGCGTCTACCAGATGGACCGGCCTTCGGGCTCGGTGCTGAGCCGGGCAGCAGTCTGGCAGGCCCCTCTGCCACAGCCGGGCTTTGCCGAAGCCCCTTCGGCACGGGTGGAACCTGTCCCGCAGGAACCGGCGCTGGAGGCGCGGCCGCTCGGCGCGGCGCGGGCGCAGGTGCACGAGAACTACATCATCGCTCAGACGGAAACGGGCATGGTGATCGTCGATCAGCATGCCGCGCATGAGCGGCTGGTCTATGAGCGGCTGAAGCGGCAGATGGCCGAGACAGGGATCGCGGCGCAGGCGCTGTTGATCCCGGAGATCGTGGACCTGTCGGCCCCGGATGCCGCGCGGTTGCTGGAATTGGCACCCGAGCTGGAGCGGCTGGGGCTGGTGATTGAGCCCTTCGGCGGCACGGCGGTGGCGGTGCGGGAGACGCCTGCGATTCTTGGCCGGGTCGATGCGGCAGCGCTGCTGCGCGACATGCTGGATGAACTGGCCGATCTGGGCGACTCGTCGCTCTTGCGCGGTCGGATCGACGCGGTGCTGAGCCGGATGGCCTGCCACGGCTCGGTGCGCTCGGGGCGGCAGATGCGGGCCGAGGAGATGAACGCGCTCTTGCGCGAGATGGAGGCGACGCCACTTTCGGGCCAGTGCAATCACGGCCGGCCGACCTATGTTGAGTTGAAGCTGGCCGACATCGAGCGGCTTTTCGGACGGACATGAATACCCTGCCCTTTTCCCTTCCCGAAGGTGTCGAGCCCTGGATGATCTATGCCGGGGCGGCGGCGATCGTGCTCTTGATCCTGATCCTGACACTGCGCGCGGCGGGGCGGTCGGCGAAGATGGCCGAGCCGATGCTGCGCGAGTTGGGCTGGCTCGGCCAGCGCGTGCAGGGCCTGTCGGACGGGCAGGAGAGGCTGACGGGCGGGCTGGCGGCGGTGTCCGAGGCGCAGGCACTGAGCCAGACGGCGATGCTGCAACTCATGGAGCGGCGGCTGGCCGAGGTGCAGGCCGCCATGGGCGAAAGCCTGTCGGGGAGCGCGACGCGCACCGCGCGGGGCCTTGGCGAGTTGCAGCAGCGGCTGGAGATGATCGACCGGGCGCAGGCCAAGATCGAAAAACTCTCGGGCGAGGTGCTGACGCTGCAGGACATCCTGTCGAACAAGCAGACGCGCGGCGCCTTCGGCGAGATCCAGTTGCACGACATCGTGCAGAAGGCCCTGCCGCCGGGCAGTTTCACCATGCAGGCGACGCTGTCGAACGGGAAACGGGCCGACTGCCTGATCCACCTTCCCAACCCGCCGGGGCCGATCGTGATCGACTCGAAGTTCCCGCTCGAGGCCTATGAGGCGTTGCGGCGGGCCGATACCCCGCAGGCTGTGGCCGAGGCGGGTCGGGCCTTGCGGGCGGCTGTTCGCACTCACCTGAAGGCGATTGCCGAGCGGTATATCCTCGAGGGCGAAACGGCAGACGGGGCGATGATGTTCCTGCCCTCGGAAGCGGTCTATGCCGAGTTGCACGCGAACTTCCCCGAGGTGGTGCGCGAGGGCTTCGGCCTGCGCGTCTGGATCGTCTCCCCCACCACCTGCATGGCGACGCTGAACACGATGCGGGCAATCCTGAAGGACGCGCGGATGCGCGAGCAGGCGGGCGCGATCCGCAAGGAACTGGCGCTCTTGCATCAGGATGTGGAGCGGCTGGGCGACCGGGTGCAAAACCTCGACCGGCATTTCGGGCAGGCAGCCAAGGATATCGAGGAGATCAAGATTTCCTCCGACAAAGCCGGGCGGCGGGCGCGTCGGCTGGATGCCTTCGACTTTGACGAGATCGCGCCGGAGGCGGCGCACCTGATCCCGCGGGACGCCGCCGAATGAGGCACCTGACCCCGGCCGACTATGTGCGTATGCCCTGGGCCAACGGGCGGGGCGAGACCATCGAGATGCTGAAGGAGGTCGATGCCGAGGGGCATCTGATCTGGCGGCTGTCGGTGGCGACGGTCAGCGAGGATGGGCCGTTCTCACTTTTCCCCGGCATCGAGCGGGTGCTGACGGTGATCGAAGGACCGGGCTTCGACCTGACGGGTGAAGGGATCGCGCTGACCTGTGCGCCGCTCGTGCCTGTGGCTTTCCCCGGCGACGTGCCGACCCGGTCAGAGCGGACCAAGGGCGCGGTATCGCGCGACCTGAACGTGATGACGGCGCGACGGCTGCCCCGGCCGGAAGTGGCGGTGATCCGCGGCAGGGCGGCACTGGCGGCGAGTGGGACGCTTTGCCTTTACGCGCTCGCGCCTTCCGTCGTCGCGGGCGCCTATGTCGCGGCGGGCGATCTGGTGGTCACGGAAGAGCCGGCGGACATCTCGGGGCTGGTCGTGGCCGCCCGCCTGTTTCGCGGCGAATAGCACATCAGGTCGAAGCGCGGCGCAGCCCCACACCTGCCAACAGCGCGAAAGCGAGCGCGGCGCAGACAACGATCGACGGACCGGCGGGCGTATCCTGCCAGAGCGACAAGGCAAGCCCCCCGACTGAGGCAGCCGCGCCGATGATTGAGGCGAGGACGGCCATCGCCTCGGGTGAACGAGCCACGCCCCGTGCCGCCGCAGCCGGGATGATGAGCATGGCCGCAATCAGCAGTGCGCCCACGACCTTAAGCGCCACCGCCACCACGACCGCCAGCGCCAGCGTCAGGATCAGCCGTTCGCGTCGCGGGTCGATCCCGGCGGAGAAGGCCAGATCCTCGTTCAGCGTCGCGGTGAGCAAGCGTGACCAGCGCCAAACGATGATCCCAAGCACCAGCGACGCGCCGCCCCAGATGAAGGCGAGATCGGTCTTCGACACGGCAAGGATGTCGCCGAACAGATAGGCCGACAGGTCCGTCCTGACGCCGTGGACGAAGCTTATTGCCACAAGGCCGAAGGCCAGCGCCGCATGCGCCAGCGTGCCAAGCGTCGTGTCCATCGCCCAGCCCTTGCCCGCCAGCACCGAAACGGTGACCGCCATCGCCAGCGCGACGACCAGAGTGCCCAGACCGACCGGCAGGTCCGTCGCCAGCGCCAGAGCCACGCCAAGGATCGCCGCATGGGCCGTCGCATCGCCGAAATAGGCCATGCGTCGCCAGACGACGAACGACCCAAGCGGCCCGGTTGCCAGCGTCAGCCCGATCCCGGCCAGCGCCGCACGCATGAGGAAGTCGTCAAGCATCGCTGGTCACCTTTGCCGGGTGAGGGTCGTGATGGTGGGGCTCGTGCGAATGATCGTGACCATGATCATGCGTGTGATCGTGGTCATGCACATGCTGGTAGAGCGCCAGCGCGCCGTGGGTGCCCAGACCGAACAGCGCCCGGTATTCCGGCGCGTTCGACACGACATGCGGCGTGCCTTCGCAGCAGATATGGCCGTTCAGGCAGATCACCCGGTCGGATGCCGCCATGACGACGTGCAGGTCGTGGCTGACCATCAACACCGCCGCGCCGGTTTCCTTCCGCGCGGCCTCGATCAGGCGATAGAACCCGGCCTCCCCCGGCTGGTCCAGGCCCTGCGTAGGCTCGTCGAGGACAAGGATCTCGGGTTCGGCCAGCAGGGCACGGGCAAAGAGAACCCGCTGCAATTGCCCGCCCGACAGATCGGTCAACATCCGGTTGGCGGTCTCGGGAACGCCGACCCGCCTGAGTGCCGCCGCGACTGCTTCTGGCTTCTGGCGTTCTGGCAGCGACAGGAACCTCTGGGCGGTCATTGGGAGCGACCGGTCGATCTGCAGGCGCTGCGGCACGTAGCCGATCCTGAGGCCCGACTGGCGGACGACGCTGCCCTCCGCGACCGGCACGATGCCGAGCAGTGCGCGCAGAAGCGTCGATTTCCCCGAACCGTTCGGACCGACGATGGTCACGATCTCGCCCGGATCCACCTTGAGCGAGACATCGTGCAGAACCTCCGTCTCGCCGAAGCGAACACAGATATTCGCGGCAGAAAGCAGGCTCATTGCTGTATTGCCTGACAAGAGGGACATAGGCCGAGCGCCTCGATGTTGCTGCGCTCTATAGCGAAGCCGAGAGAGGCCGCAGCCGTATCGAGCGCAGCGCGCACATTCTCGGCCGGCGCCTCGGCCACGGCATCGCATCCCCGGCAGATCAGAAAGGCCGGCGCATGGGCCTCGCCCGGATGCATGCAGGCCGTGAACGCATTGAGCCGGCGGACGCGATGGGCAAGCCCGTTATCGACCAGAAAATCCAGGGCACGATAGGCAACCGGTGGCTGATGGCCGAACCCTTCAGCGGCAAGCCGCTGCAGCATGTCGTAGGCCCCGATGGCACGATGGGATTCAAGGAGAATTTCCAATGCCCGTCGGCGGACTGGCGTCAAGCGGACGCCACGCTCGGCCGCAAGGGACTCAGCCCGCGCCATCACGTCGCCCGCGCAATGGGCGTGGTCATGCTCGGCAAAAGCCTGCGCGTCCTGACTGTGTGGCATGGGGGCCCCTTGACGTGTTACGGTATAACATATGATAAGCCATCTGAATCGAGTCCAGAGGGCACCTCAATGCGTTATATCATATCCGCCGCACTCGCCAGCATACTGGCCCTTCCCGCCGCGGCCGAGGTGCCACGCGTGGTCACCGACATCCCGCCGGTACAATCGCTGGTCCAGATGGTGATGGGCAATCTGGGCGAGCCTGCCATGCTGCTCGACAAGGGCGGCAATGCACACGACTTCCAACTGAAGCCGAGCCAGGTCGCAGCCCTCGCGGATGCACAGCTCGTCGTTTGGATCGGACCGGAGATGACGCCTTGGCTGGACCGTGCGCTGGAGAGTACCTCTACCGAGGCAACCCGTCTTGCCCTTCTTCATTTGCCAGGCGTCCACACGCGCAGCTACGCCGAAGGCCATGAAGATCATGACCACGAGGAAGCGGCCGCTGGAACGGAGCAGGACCATGCTGCCGAAGAGGAACATGATCACGACGAGGAGGAAGCCGGGCATCATCATGGCGGCCTCGATCCCCATGCCTGGCTAGACCCGACGAATGCCGAACTCTGGCTGGGCCAGATCGCGGAACAGCTCGCAATTCTCGACCCCGAAAACGCCGCCAACTACAAGGGAAATGCCACTGCGGCCGCGCAGAAGATCGCAGAGATCGATGCCAGTCTGCGCCTGCAACTGTCGACGATCGCGGGGAAGCCGTTCGTCGTTTTTCACGATGCCTACGGCTACTTCGCCGAGCACTACGGACTGAACATCGCCGGGTCGGTTTCCGCCGGCGATGCAGCGTCGCCCGGGGTCGCCCATCTACGCGAGCTGCAGGCCGAACTGGGCAAGGTATCGGGCCTCTGCATCTTTCCCGAGGTGCGCCATGACCCGAAGCTGGTCGAGGCGATGGCGACCGATACCGGGGCAAGACTGGGGGCTCCCCTTGACCCCGAAGGCGCGGGCGGTGACGTGACGGCCGCAACCTATCCGGACATTCTAACGGGGATGGCTGCGACGCTTATCGCTTGCCTTGCCACGCCCTGACCACAGCTTGACCTCTCCCCTGCTTTGCGATCAGCCTGCGGCGGTGAGCAGAGGAGAGACGGGATGTCGGTGGAATTGGGCGACTTCGGCCATGCACAGGACGGTCGGCAGGTTCATGCGATCCGTCTTGTCTCCGATGAGCTGGCAGCGACCATCCTGACCCGCGGCGCGGTCCTTCAGGATTTGCGTCTGCAGGGCCTCGATTATTCCCTCACGCTCGGCGGCAACCATATCGCCGCCTATGAGGGCCCGATGGGCTACTTTGGCGCCCTTGTCGGCCCGGTGGCGAACCGGATCGCGGGGGCTACGGCAGAGTTCGGCGGCAAGACCTGCCACTTCCCCGCAAACGAGCGCGGCAACCTGCTGCATTCCGGGGCACGCGGCCTGCATACCCGCATCTGGACAGTGGACGAGTTGACAGAGGACGCGGTTGGGCTGCGGATCGTGCTGGAAGATGGCGATGACGGTTTCCCCGGCCGGCGGGAAATCCGCGCCCTGTTCCGGGTAGAAGGCGCGACGCTACACATGGTGCTGACCGCGACCACCGATGCGCCGACGCTGATGAACCTTGCTAATCATGCCTACTGGAACCTCGATGGCACCGCGACCTATGCCGGACATACGCTCCGGGTCGGGGCCGATCGTTATCTGCCGGTCGATGCCGCGCTGATCCCGACCGGCGAGCAGCGCGACGTGTCCGGTGCCTTCGATCTGCGCAAGACCCGAGCGCTGGATCTGAGTGAAGGCTACGACCACAATTTCTGCGTCGCAGACGCGCCCCGCGAGCCCACCGAGATCGCAGAACTGACCGGCACCTCTGGCATCCGGATGTCGATCACGACCACCGAGCCGGGTCTGCAAATCTATTGCGGCGAGCGTCTTTCCACCGCGCCTTGGCCCGGGCATGGCGGCGTGCCCTACGGTGCCTATGCCGGCTTGGCGATGGAGCCTCAGCGCTGGCCCGATGCGCCGCATCATCCGGCGTTCCCGACGATCACGCTCGCACCGGGCGAGACCTATCGCCAGGACACCCGGTGGAGCTTCAGCCGCTAAGGCTCAGACCGTAGCCCGCGCCCCGCGCGCCCAGGCCTTGAGGCAGAGCATCTCGACCGCAAGGATGGCGGCGGCGTTCGACGTCATCTCGGCATGGTCGTAGGGCGGCGAAACCTCGACCACGTCCATGCCGACGAAATCCATCCCCTTCAGCGCCCGCAGGATCGACAGCGCCTGAAAACTGGTCATGCCACCCGGAACCGGGGTGCCAGTGCCGGGCGCCGTTGCCGGATCGAGAAAGTCGATATCGAATGTCAGGTAGTTCGGACCCGATCCGAGAGTCTTGCGGATCACATCTGCCACACCCTCGGCCCCCATCGCATGGACCTGATCGGCATAGAGCACAGTCATTCCATGCGTCCGCTCGCCGTTGAAGCAGGTGCGGATGCCGACCTGCACCGTGCGCTTGGGGTCGATGATCCCGTCGCGGACCGCGTAATACATCATGCTGCCATGATCGAGCCGGCCGCCCGCATCTTCCTCCACATCGCGATGTGCGTCGAACTGGACCATGCCAAGCGGCCCATTCTTGGCCGCATGGGCCTTGAGCACCGGATAGGTCGAGAAATGGTCGCCTCCGAGCATCAGCGTATCGGCGCCCGCAGCAACGATCCCGGCGAAATGTTCTTCAATCGCGGCAGGGATCGCCATCGGTTCGCCCCAGTCGAAGGAGACGTCGCCATAGTCGGTGACCGCCAGCGTATCGAACGGATCGAAGCGCCAAGGCCAGATCGGCCCCCAGGCATGCTGGGCGCTGGCCCGGCGGATTGACTCGGGCCCGAAGCGCGTGCCGGGGCGGTTGCTGACGGTGAGGTCGAGCGGGACACCCGTCACGGCCACATCGACACCTGTCAGGTCGCGAGTGTACTTGCGCCGGTAGAAGCTGAGCGCCCCGGCGTAGCTCGCCTCGATCAGCGATCCCTTCAGCGCGTCGCGCCGGAACGCGGCATCCGCCAGCGCTTCGCCAACTTCCTTACCCATTCTGGGATCCTTTCCTGTCTCGCTTGTCGGAATTGCTCGTTTGTCCGGGGCTATGCCCGAGGGCTGAACGTCCAGAACACCTTGCGGACCAGCCCTGTGCTTAACCATGCGTTTGGCGTACCTGCAGGCAGGAGCAGGGTCTGGCCCGGGCCGAAATGCTGCGTCTGCCCCGCGGCGTCGGTCAGCGAGATCGTGCCCTCGAGGACATGCATCAGTTCGGTATGGGTAAAGCTGACCTGCTTGCGCTCATAGGCCGTGGCCTGCCAGATGCCGGTGGAAAGCTGCCCGGTCTCGTCTTCGAATGCGTTGTGCGCCCAGGTTTGCGGCACGGACGAGAGGAGGTTCGTCGCCAGGGGCGGCGAAGCTGGGTCGAGATGTGCCGAAGGATCGATCCGGATGACCCGGCCATTCTGACCGGCAGGCATCCGTCCGTCGTCCAGAATGGCAAAGATCTTGCGTACCCGCCCGGCTTGTGCCCACAGGCAGCGGACACCTTTCGGAATGAAGAGCGCATCTCCCGCACGGAAAACCGTTTCGCGGTCCTCCTCGACGATCACCACCTCACCCTCGACGATCAGCATGAACTCGTGCGCGGACCAGATCATCCAGCGACCGATCGTCGGCCCGGCCTCCCAGACCCCGACGCCAAGTCCCGCCGCCTTGTCCTCGAACCAGACATGCCCGGACGAGCAGACGTCGCCCGACGACACCACCTCAGCCGATTGGTCCGGCCAGGGCGCCAGTCCGAGATGCGGTTCAAGCCGCAGGATCGGAGACGATTGCATCTTCATGTTCTGCTGGACCCAGGCCTGATGGCTTTGACACTGCGCCAGAGATTGCTGGCCCGGACCGGGCGATGCAAGCTCAGCCGTCGACGCCACCCGTTCCTGCGGCCTGGAACCAGCGGCGAATGGCCTCCCGCTCGGCCGGTTCGATGAAGCTTACGTTTGCGGGCGGCATCGCATGGGTCAGCCCGGCCTGCACATAGATCTGCCGTGCCTCATGCGCGATCTGTGCGGGCGTCTCCAGCACCACGTCCTTAGGCGGCCAGTGGATGCCATCCCAACCTGGCTCGGCCGCATGGCACATCGCACAGCGCCCCTGCACGATGGTGGTGACCTCGTCGAAACCGGCGGCAGAGGCATAGCGAAGCGCCTCGCCCTGCAAGGCCGCCTCTTCGGGCGCATGCCGCATCGGCGCGGTCGAGAGCCAGGCACAGATAATCAGCAGGATCGCCGTCGCCGCCCAAGTCCACCACGGAGTGCCCTTGCCCGCATGCATGGTGTTGAAGAAGTGGCGGATCGTCACGCCCATCAGGAAGACAAGGCTGGCGATCAACCAGTTCCACTCGGTCGCAAAGGCGAGTGGGTAGTGGTTCGACAGCATCATGAAGATGACGGGCAGCGTCAGGTAGTTGTTGTGGGTGCTGCGTTGCTTGGCGATCTTTCCGTACTTCGGATCGGGCACTCGGCCCGCCTTGAGATCGGCCACCACAATGCGCTGGTTGGGCATGATGATGAAGAACACGTTGGCCGACATGATCGTGGCGGTGAATGCGCCCAGATGCAAAAGCGCCGCGCGGCCCGAGAAGACGTGGGTGTAGAAATAGGCCATGCCCACGAGAATCACGTAGAGCAACACCATCAGGCCGGTGGAATTCTCGCCCAGCCGGCTTTTGCAAAGCTGATCGTAGATGATCCAGCCCACCGCGAGCGACCCGGCCGAGATCAGAACCGCCTGCCAGACATGCAACTCCATCACCTGCGGATCGACCAGATAGAGGTCGGCGCCCAGGTAGTAGACAAGCACCAGCATCGCGAAACCGGTCAGCCAGGTCGAATAGCTTTCCCATTTGAACCAGGTCAGGTGTTCGGGCAGCCGTTCCGGCGCAACGAGGTATTTCTGTATGTGGTAGAAGCCACCGCCATGCACCTGCCACTCCTCGCCATGGGCCCCGGCGGGAAGGTCGGGCACCTTCCGCAGGCTCAGGTCCAGCGCGATGAAGTAGAAGGACGAGCCGATCCAGGCGATGCCGACGATCACATGCGTCCAGCGCACCGCGAATTCGATCCACTCGCTGATCACCACCCAGTCATACATGCGCATCGCCCTCTCTTTCGGATGCAAAACGCTATACCGGGCGCGACTGTCAGGTTAATCCATCAAATGCGGGATCACTTTCAAACCCGCGCAGAGAATGAAACGAGGGCGCGATGTCCTACGTCAACAACATCCGGATGTTTGTGCGTGTCTATGAATTGGGCAGCATGAGTGCTGCGGCGCGCGACCAGCGCACCTCTGCCGCTGTCGCTTCGGCGCGAATCTCCGAACTGGAAAAGCATCTGGGCGTGCGGCTGTTCAACCGCACGACGCGCTCGCTGCAGCCTACCGAGAACGGGCGCATCTTCTACGAGGGCGCGCGCAAGGTGCTAGAGGCCATCGACGAGGCCGAAGCGGCCGTGATCGACGTCACACAGAACCCGCGCGGCTCGATTTTCGTGGCCGCACCACTTGGCATCGGGCGGCGGTTCATCGCGCCGCATGTCCCGGTCTTCAAGGATGCCTATCCGCTGATCGACGTGCGCCTTCGGCTGTCGGACCGCAACGTGGACCTTACGGCCGAGGGGCTGGATGTGGCCTTTCATCTGGGGATGCTCGAGGATTCGACGCTGAAGATCCGCCTGATCGCGGACTGTCCGCGAGTCCTCTGCGCCGCACCCGCCTATGTCGAGCGGCGTGGAATGCCCGCCGATGGCGCGGCGCTCGTCGCGGACCGGCACGACTGCCTTAACCTGCGGTTTCCCGGCGCGAAAGAATTCCAGTGGACTTTGCAGACGCCCGACGGCCCGCGTCGCTATGAGATCGGCGGACCTTTCGAGTCTGACGACGGCGACGTTCTGACAGGCTGGGCGCTGGACGGACGGGGAATCGTGCTGAAACCGATCTTCGAGATCGCCGATCACCTGCGGGCAGGGCGCCTGATTCCGGTCGCTACGGGAACGCCGCCCCTGCCGACCCAGCTCTCGGTCCTGACCCAGCACCGACGCCTTCGTGACCCGAAGATCCGGCTGTTCAACGACTTCATGGTGGCCCGGATCAAGGCCGACCTCGCGGCGCAGGTCGAGGGGCTGAAGGTCGGCCCCTAGGCCGCGCGATCCAGATCAAGCCACAGCGCCCCTTCGCGATATCCGCCACGCACGATGCGACCGGGATCTGCGATTTCCGGATGCTGTTCCGCCCAGTCACGATAGCGGTCATTCGAGACGATCCGCGCCCCAAGATCGCGCGCGGCGGCCAGAACCACCATGTCGGCGACAGTCCCCTTGGAGACGACCATGACCCGGTCCTCGGGCAGGTCGAGAAGCCGGCTGAACGGTTCATGATGCATGTACCGGCCCGTAAGGAGATAACCGGCATTTGCGTCGAAGACGACGCCGGGACTGAAACCCAGGGCCTTCAGACGCAGAAGAACCTCCTGCACGGTTTCAAGGCGAGGCGCATTGTCCTTCCAATACATCACGTTGGACCCGTCCACGACGATCCAGACCGGATCAGGCGGCGCCACATTGGGCCAGGCGGCCCAAAGGACCAGGATCGCTGCGCCGATCGCGCAGGGCCCAGCGAGGATCAACAGGGCGGACAGATCAGGAAGGGTCAGGGCAATCCCGACACCGGCAAGAGAGAGAAGCAGAAGGACAACAGGCACAACCATGCCGGGAATCTACCCGACAGTCAGCACAGAGCCAAGACCGGCTCAGCTGCCGCGATAGGTCGAATAGCCGAAGGGCGACAGCAGAAGCGGCACATGGTAGTGCGCGCCGGCATCCGGGATGCCGAAACGGATCGGGATCTCGTCGAGGAACAGCACACCCTCGCCCACCTGGCCGCTTGTCCGCAGGTAGTCGCCGGCGGAGAAGACCAGTTCGTAGCTACCCTCGGCCATCTTGTCGCCCACCAGCAGGGGGCTGTCGGTCCGGCCGTCATGGTTGGTGACCGCCTCGGCGATCTTGCGATGGCTTTGACCGGAGATCCGGTAAAGCGTGATGCGGATGCCCTCGGCCGGTTTCCCTCGCGCCGTGTCCAGAACATGCGTCGACAACCGACCGCCTGCCATTCAACCCTCCATGCTTTACCGCCATCCTGCCCCCTATTCGGGCGGATGGCGATGCCTCAGGTGCAAGGAAGATGTTTCCGTGAGAATTTGATAAACCCCGCCGTGTCTTGGGCCTAGAACCAAGGCAGCAAGAGAAGGCGCCCTACCGATGACAACGCCCCCCCGTTATCCCCGCGACTTCACCGGTTACGGTGGCAATCCTCCAGATGCGGCCTGGCCCGGCGGCGCGAAGGTCGCGATTAGTCTGGTCCTGAACTACGAAGAGGGGGGCGAGAACTCGATCCTTCATGGTGATGCCTCCTCCGAGGCCTTTCTGTCCGATATCGCCGGGGCCGCGCCCTGGCCCGGAATGCGCCACTGGAACATGGAGTCGATATACGACTACGGCGCGCGGGCCGGGTTCTGGCGGCTGCACGACCTGTTCACCTCGCGCGACCTGCCGGTGACGATCTACGGTGTCGCAACCGCCCTGGCACGCGCCCCATCGCAGGTGGCCGCCATGAAGGCCGCGGGGTGGGAGATCGCCAGCCACGGGCTGAAATGGGTCGATCACCGCGACATGCCCGAGGAGGAGGAGCGCCGCCAGATCGCTGAGGCGATCCGTCTGCATACCGAGGTCACGGGCAGCCGCCCGACCGGGTGGTATACCGGGCGCTGCTCGGTCAACACGGTGCGGCTGACGGCGGAGCAGGGCTTCGACTGGATTTCGGACACCTATGACGACGACCTGCCCTACTGGATCGAGGCGGGAGACGGTGATCAGCTGGTGATCCCCTATACGCTGGAAGCCAACGACATGCGCTTTGCCACGGCGCCCGGCTACATCACCGGCGAGCAGTTCTTCCAGTATCTGAAGGACAGCTTCGACACGCTCTATGCCGAAGGGCTGGCTGGCAGCCCGAAGATGTTCTCGATCGGCCTGCACTGCCGCCTGATCGGACGGCCGGGCAAGATCGCCGGCCTGATCCGGTTCCTCGACTATGCCCAGGGCAAGGAGGGGGTCTGGTTCGCCCGCCGTCTGGACATCGCGCGCCACTGGGCCGAGACCCATCCGGCGCGCCGGTTCGAGCGGCCGAGCCGGATGGACAGGGCCACGTTCGTCGCGCGCTTCGGCGGGGTCTTCGAGCATTCGCCCTGGATCGCCGAGCGGGCCTGGGCGCTGGAACTGGGTCCGGCACATGACACCGCTGTCGGCCTGCACAATGCGCTGGCGCGGATGTTCCGCTCGGCCAGCGAGGCGGAGCGGCTTGGCGTGCTCACCGCACATCCGGACTTGGCAGGCAAACTGGCGCAGGCCAAACGGCTGACGGCGGAAAGCACCTCGGAACAGGCGAGCGCGGGGTTGGACGCGCTGACCGACGAGGAACGCGCGACCTTCCAGAAGCTGAACGCCGACTATGTGGCGAAGTTCGGCTTTCCGTTCATCATCGCTGTGCGCGACAACTCAAAGGCCTCGATCCTCGCGGCCTTCAAGACGCGCATCGCCAATGACCGCACCACCGAATTCGCCACCGCCTGCGCCCAGGTCGAACGCATCGCCGAACTGCGCCTGAAGGATCTTCTGCCATGACCGCCTATTACGCTCCGCCCGGCGGCCTGCCGCCGCAATCCGCGACCCACACCGGCCGCGCGGTCTTTACCGAAGCCTATGCGGTGATCCCGAAAGGCGTCTTCTCGGACATCGTGACGAGCTACCTGCCCGGATGGACCGACACCCGCCTGTGGATGATCGCCCGGCCGATGTCGGGTTTCTCGGAAACCTTCAGCCAGTATGTCATGGAGGTGGAGCCCGGCGGCGGATCGGACCGGCCTGAGAATGACCCGTCGGCGCAATCGGTGATCTTCGTCACCTCAGGCAGATTGACCCTCACGATTGGCGACGAAGACCATCACCTTATGGACGGTGGCTACGCCTATATTCCCGCCGGAACGTCGTGGCGGCTCTGGGCCGACGGCACGGAGCCTGCCCGCTTCCATTGGGTGCGCAAGATCTGGGAGCCCGCCGAGGGGATCGAGAAGCCCACCCCATTCGTGACGAACGAACGGCAGATCGCTCCGATTGCCATGCCCGATACGGACGGACGTTGGGCGACGACCCGCTTCGTCGACCCCGCCGATCTGCGCCATGACATGCATGTCAACATCGTCACCTTCCTGCCCGGTGGCGTCATCCCCTTCGAGGAAACTCATGTGATGGAGCACGGGCTTTACGTGCTTGAAGGCAAAGCCGTCTACCGGCTGAACCGCGACTGGGTCGAGGTCGAGGCGGGCGATTTCATGTGGCTGCGCGCCTATTGCCCGCAGGCCTGCTACGCCGCCGGGCCGGGACCGTTCCGCTACCTGCTTTACAAGGACGTGAACCGCCATGCGCGGCTGCGCGGCCCTTGGTCGACGGGGCGCTGACGGAGAGGTTGGAGGGGGGCTTTGCGCCCCTCCCCGACGCGGACTGGCGTCCACGCCTCCCCCCCGTAGGGTATTTGAGCAAAGAAGAAACCCGATCGTCGTTGCGGATCGAAGGCCTTCCCCAGGAGAGAACCCATGCAGACCATTGCGGCCGAACCGCTGACCGCCGCCGCCTTTGCCGACTTCGGTGACGTGCTGTCGGCAGATGGTTCGCCGGACCGGATGATCAACGAGGGGCTTTGCGCGAGGCACCATGACCGCGCCCGGCTTGATTTTGGTCGCGGACGGGCCGGGCTATCGATCTTCGATGCGGTGCCCCGGGCGATGCCCTACGAGTTCGATCTGGTCGAACGCCACCCCGAAGGCAGCCAAGCCTTCATCCCGATGACCTCTGCCCCTTTCCTGGTGATCGTCGCCCCGGACGAGGGCGGCCAGCCGGGCCGACCGCGCGCCTTCCTCACCGACGGGGCGCAGGCGATCAACCTGCATCGCGGCACATGGCACGGCGTGCTGACGCCGCTTTCGGCGCCCGGGCTTTTCGCTGTGGTGGACCGCATCGGCGAGGGGGCCAACCTCGAGGAACACCGCTATGCCGAGCGGTTTCGCGTGATCGCACCAGCAGGCTGATCCGCCTCAGACCATCAG
Source organism: Alitabrizicola rongguiensis (assembly GCF_021491355.1). GTDB lineage: Bacteria > Pseudomonadota > Alphaproteobacteria > Rhodobacterales > Rhodobacteraceae > Aliitabrizicola > Aliitabrizicola rongguiensis. Next base: position 686,838 of record NZ_JAKENF010000001.1, read on the forward strand.
CCGGGCGACGTCTAGCATCCGGTTCGAGAAGCCCCATTCGTTGTCATACCAACCGAAAACCCGGACCATTCCGCCCTTCGTGACGCGGGTTTCGGGCAGGGCCATGACGATGCTTTCCGGGCGCGCCCTGAGGTCGGTCGAGACGAGCGGACGTTCAGTCACGCCGATCACGCCCCCGGCGGCCGCCAGTACCGCGTTCACTTCCTCCGCAGTCGGCACCCGCTCGGTCATGACGGCGAGATCCACCGCAGAGACGCTGGCCGTCGGGACCCGCACCGCCGAGCCTTCGATCCGCCCGGCGATCTCGGGCAGGACCTGATCGAGCAGGCGCTGCGCCGAAGTCGTCGTCGGCACCATGGATAGCGCAGCGGCGCGGCTGCGAGCGAAATCGGCAGCTGGCGCATCCACCGTCGGCTGACTGCCAGTGTAGCAATGGATGGTCGTCATCGAGCCGGTTACCACACCGAAGGCGCGATGCAGAACCTTTGCCAGCGGCGCGAGCGCGTTTGTGGTGCAGGAGGCGTTCGAGACGATGCGCTGGCCGCCCAGAGTGTCTTCATTCGCGCCCAGCACCACGGTCACTTCTGCGGCGCGCGACGGTCCGGAAATCAGAACGCGGCGCGCCCCGGCGGCGAGGCCCTGGCCGGCCACCTCGGCATTGTCCGCTCGCCCGGTGCATTCCATGACAAGATCGATGCCGGTGAGGTCAAGTTTCGTCAGATCGGGGGTGCGATGAAGCGCAATCGACTGACCATTTACCACAAGGGCGCCGTCACCAAGCTCAACCGTACCGCGGAACGGGCCGAACACGCTGTCAAACTCGAAGAGGTAGGCGCACATCGCTGCATCGGCGATGTCGTTGATCCCGGCGATCTCAAGTCCAGATGCGGCCCCGCTCGCCCAGGCGCGCAGGACCGACCGGCCGATCCGGCCGAAGCCATTGATGAAAACGCGCATGATCCGCTCCGTCCCTTTCGGTGAACTCAGATCATGACGCGCGGGCGGGTTCAATGCCCCGCCCGGACAGTGTCAGATCAGGCCTTCGGGAAAAGCGCATCGGTCTGGGCGCGGACCTGCGCTGCCAGACCTGGATCGACGTTCATCTTCTGGGCCAGAAGCGCGAGATAGTCCTTCTCGGCCGGCGTGTCGGGATCGACGACGAGCATCGACGCCGTGTAGATCTGCGCCGCCTCCTCCGGCGAAGTCGCCATAGCCGCGATCCGGTCGATGTCGAGCGACTGAGAAAGCTCGTCCTGGATCAACTGGGCCACTTCAGGGCCCAGACCGAGAGCCTGGATCTGCTGCTTGATCTTTTCCTGCTCGTCGAGCGTCACGTTGCCATCTGCCTTTGCCGCCGCGATCATCGCGCGGACAAGGCGCGCGTTCAGCTCGTCCGTGACCTGGGGCGCGGCGGTATCGAGGCCAAGCGCACCGGTGATCGCATCCATCGGCGATTTGCCCGCCTGGTAATCTGCATAGGCACGCGAGGCGAGGCTGCCGATCAGCGCTGCACCACCGACACGGGCAACGCCCGCCAAACCGCCTTTGCCCCCCAGAAGCACGCCAAGAAGACCGCCGGCGAGCGCACCCTTGGTGCCCGTGGACTGAGCGCCCCAGCTCTGCTTCGCCTTGTTGAGAAGGTCACCCCCGCCGCCCGCAAGCAGTTGGTCCATCAACTTCGATACGTCTCTCATTCTGAAATCCCCCATGCGGAAAGAAACTTGCGCCGATGAGGGAAAGGTATGGTCAGGATGATGACGTTTCAACGACCGGGCGGCGATCCCCAACCACCGCCGCCGGGTGTGAGCATCTCGAAGACCGAATTCGGCGGAAGTTCGCGCTCGTCATTGCCCTTCAGCCTTTCGACACGGCCATCGGGCCAGATTACCCGGTTCTCGCCGACTGCGCCGGGATCGCCCCCTGCCCCGCCGAAGGGAGGCACGATTCGCGACGAACAGAGCGTCGTCACCGTTACCGGCGCAAGGAACCTCAGACGGCGAATGACGCCGTTGCCGCCCCGCCATTCGCCCCCGCCCCCTGATCCCTTGCGGATTCCGAAAGTCTCAAGCCGCACCGGAAAGCGCTTTTCGAGGATCTCGGGATCGGTCATGCGGGTGTTGGTCATATGGCTTTGGACCGCGTCACAGCCGGCGAATCCCGGCCCGGCCCCAGTGCCACCGGCGATCGTCTCGTAGTTCTGGAATCGGTCGTTGCCCCAGACAAAGTTGTTCATCGTGCCCTGGCTTGCCGCCAGAATTCCGAGCGCGCCGTAAAGCGCGTTGCAGGCAGCCTGACTGACCTCGGTATTTCCGGCGATCACCGCTGCAGGGGCACGCGGGTTCAGCATCGAGCCCTCAGGCACGATCAGGCGGATCGGCTTGAGGCAGCCTTCGTTGAGCGGGATCGGCTTCCCGACCAGAGTGCGGAAAACGTAAAGCACGACCGCACGGCATATGGCGAGCGGTGCGTTGTAATTTCCCGCGTGCTGCGCACTGGTGCCGGTGAAATCCACGACAGCCGAGCGGCTGGCCCGGTCGACCGTGACCTTCACTGCAATCTGAGTTCCGATGTCCATGGGATAGACAAAAGCCCCGTCAGACAGGCGGTCGATTGCAGCCCTTACGCTTTCCTCGGCATTGTCCTGCACATGGCGCATATAGGCCGCCACGGTTTCGGCCCCCTGTGCCTCGATCACCTTGTGGAGCTCTCGCCGTCCCGTTTCGTTTGCCGCGACCTGCGCCTTTAGGTCGGCGATGTTCTGGTCCACCGCGCGGCAGGGCCAGCGGCCGGAGGTGAGAAGCGCGCGCACCTGCGCCTCGCGGAACCGACCTTCCTCGACAAGTGGCGTCACATCGACCAGCACGCCTTCTTCATCGATGGTCCGGCTGTCAGGCGGAGAGGAGCCCGGCGTGCGACCGCCGATATCAGCGTGATGGCCGCGCGAGCCGAGCCAGAAGGCAGGCTCGCTTCCTGCGAAAACCGGCGTAATGACCGTCACGTCGGGCAAATGGGTACCGCCGTTATAGGGGCTGTTCAGCATCCAGGCATCGCCCGGGCGGGCCGTTCCCCTGGTGCTGCGGATGACCGTTCGAACTGCATCGGACATGGAGCCCAGATGGACGGGAACATGCGGCGCGTTCGCAACCAGATCGCCTGCCGCATCGAAGACGGCACAGGAAAAATCCAGCCTCTCCTTGATGTTGACCGACCAGGCGGTGTTGGCGAGCGTCGCGCCCATCTGCTCGGCGACCGACATGAAGAGGTTGTTGAAAAGTTCCAGACGAATTGGATCGACCTGAGTTCCCACAGCCGGCGCGTGGCTGATTGCCTGATTCCGTTCCAGGATCAGGTTGCCCGTCGCATCGCAGCGCGCCGACCAGCCAGGTTCGACCACCACGGTGCCGGTCGTCTCGCGCAGGATCGCGGGGCCGTCAATGCGGGCGTCCTGGCCCAGAAGCGCACGGTCATAGAGGGGAACGTCGCGCCAGCCTTCCGCCCAGACCTGCAAGTGATCGAGCGGCACGGGCGGGCCCTGCGCCGGAAGCGGAAACTGCGTAAGCTGTGCCGCGCCGCCCGCGGCCTCAGCCACCAGCATCTCGAACAGGATGGCGCGCTCGGGCGAGATGAAGCCGAACCGCGATCTGTGGACGGCTTCGAAGGCCAGCCGCATCGTTTCGGGTGTATCGAACGGCACCTCCAGCGCTTGGTGCGAGCCGTCATAACGCAGATGCGCCCGCGCCTCGACCCTGGCCGACGCCACCCCCTGCGCCGCGACCTCGGCGCGGGCCGCATCCGAAAGGCGGGAAATCTCGGCCTCGGCCGCCTCGAATGCGGTGAGCGGAGCGTCAAACTGCGCCTCACGCAGCGCGCGGATGTCTGCCAGCCCCATTCCGTAAGCAGACAGGACTCCGGCATAGGGGTGCAAGAACACCCGCGTCATCCCGAGCGCATCGGCGACGCGGCAGGCATGTTGCCCTCCCGCCCCGCCGAAGCACTGCAGGGTGTAGCGGGTCACATCATGGCCGCGCTGGACGCTGATCTTCTTGATTGCGTTCGCCATGTTCTCGACGGCGATGCGCAGGAAGCCCTCGGCGACCTGTTCAGGCGGCAGGAGTGGCCGTCCTGTGGCGACGGCAATTTCGCCTGCAAGCGCCACGAAGCGGGCCGTCACCGCCTTTGCGTCCAGCGGCTGGTTGCCATCCGGGCCGAACACCGCGGGAAAATGTGCAGGCGAAAGCCGCCCCAGCATGACGTTGCAATCCGTGATCGTCAGGGGTCCGCCACGACGGTAGCTTGCGGGACCCGGATTGGCACCTGCGCTTTCCGGGCCAACCTGAAACCGCCCGTCGCGGAAGGTGCAGATGGAACTGCCCCCCGCGGCGACCGTATGAATGTCCATCATCGGCGCGCGCATTCGCACACCCGCGACCTCTGTCTCGAACGAACGTTCGTATTGGCCAGAAAAATGGCTGACATCTGTCGAGGTGCCGCCCATGTCGAAACCGATCACCCGGTCGAACCCCGCCGCCTGTGCCGTGCGCGCCATGCCGACGATTCCGCCTGCCGGCCCGGACAGGATCGCATCCTTCCCCTGAAAGCGATGAGCCTCGGTCAGGCCGCCATTCGATTGCATAAACAGAAGCCGGCTTCGTCCAAGCGCACTTTCAACCTGGGCAACGTAGCGGCGCAGGATCGGCGACAGATAAGCATCTACCACCGTCGTATCACCGCGCGCGACCAACTTGGCCAGACGGCTGACCTCGTGGCTGGCGGAGATCTGCGTAAATCCTTCTTCCCGGGCGATCGCGGCAATGCGCATCTCGTGCTGAGGCGCGACATGCGCGTGAAGAAAGGCGACGGCAGCGGCGCGGATACCGCCTGCACGGGCCTCACGCAGAGCCGCCCGGGCTGCCTCTTCGTCGAGCTGTACCACCTCGTTCCCCACGGCATCGACACGACCGGGAACCTCGGCAACCTCTTCATAGAGAAGGTCGGGTCGCCGAATGTGCAGATCGAACAGCGCCGGGCGGGACTGGTATCCGATGCGCAGAAGATCACGGAAACCTTCCGTGATAAGCAGGAGAACCCGCTCGCCCTTACGTTCCAGAAGAGCATTGGTGGCGACGGTCGTGCCCATCTTCACCGCGACAATCGCACCTTCGGGAATCGGCTGACCGGCCGTCAGACCAAGACAATCCCGAATGCCCTGCACGGCCGCGTCGGCATAGCGTTCCGGGTTCTCCGAAAGAAGCTTGCGCGTCTCGATCGTACCGTCAGGGCGTCGCGCAACGATATCGGTAAAGGTGCCGCCTCGGTCGATCCAGAATTCCCAAGCCATGCCGCGCCCCCATTTTCGCCCCTCTCGGTCTGACAAATCAGCGGCGCTGTCAACGCGGCGACACAAGCGCAATGTTCAGTGCGCGGTGCGCCGGCAGGATCAATCCGCTCGGCAGTCCTCAGGTCTTGTTCCTGTCTGCCCTGATCGGATCGAACAGAAGGCGCAGACCGTTCAGCACCACAAGGACTGTCCCGCCCTCGTGCCCGACGACGGCCAGCGGCAGAGGCAGTTCGAACGCCAGCGCTCCGATCACAAGCAGGACCATCGCCGACAGCGCGAAAATCAGGTTCTGGCGAATGACCCGAGCGGTCCGCTTCGCCAGCCGATGCGCAGCCGCGAGGCGGTCCATGTTTTCCGACAGCAGCGCAACATCCGCCGCCTGAAGCGCTACCTCGCTGCCGGCGGCACCCATGGCGATACCTACATCCGCGCGGGCAAGTGCGGCGGCATCGTTCACACCGTCTCCGACGAAGGCGACCTTCCCCGCCTCGTGCAGATCCGCAACAAGGCGGACCTTGTCTTCGGGCAGGAGGTCCGCATGTATCTCGTCATCGCGCAAACCAAGTTCGCGGCCGATCCGCAGGGCAACCGGGCGGCGGTCGCCCGTCATCATCGCCAGCGTGGTGATCCCACTTTCTCGCAGGGCCTCTAGCGCGATGCGCGAGGTCGCGCGCGGACGGTCCGCAACCGTCACTGCGCCGTAAACCTCGGCATCGCGACCGAGGTAAACGATCGTCTCGGCATCGTCGGTCAAGGCCTGTAGCCCCACCTTCTCCAGGCTGGCTCCCATACGCGCAGCCATCCGCGCGTTGCCCGCCCACAGCAGGTTCACCCCATCACGGCTGTCTGCGTCACGGCCCGTGATCCCTTCGCTAGGATGTGCTGTCACGCCTGACACTTCGACGGCAGCCAGTCCGCGAGCTTCGACCGCGCGCCGCACGGCATCGGCGATGTGATGTTCGGAATGCGCTTCCAGTCCGCCAAGAAGCGCCAGGAACCGATCCTCGTCGCCGGTCAGGTCAACGATACGCGTCACCTCGGCCTGGCCCGTGGTCAACGTGCCGGTCTTGTCAAAGGCAAAGGTCTTGACCGCACCAAGGGTTTCCAACGCTGCGCCGCCCTTGAACAGGACACCTCCACGCCCCGCGGCCGCTAGGGCCGACAAGATGGCAGCCGGCACCGAGATCACGACTGCGCAAGGACTGGCCGCGACCAGCAGCGTAGCCGCGCGATAGAGCGCTTCGCCAAAGGGCCATTCCAGCCAGAGCAGCACGCAAAGTGCGACAACCGAGCCAACAAGCACTCCGACGGTATAGCGCTGCCCAAACCAGGCGCTGAACCGCTCGGAGGGCGCCTTTGCTGCCTGCGCCTCGGTGACCAGCTTGATCATTCTGGCGATCGTACCCTCGGACGCAGTGCGATCGACCCGCACCTCAAGCACGGCATCCACGTTCACTGTCGCTTCGAAGACCGACTGGCCCTGTCGCTTGTGCACGGGCACGGACTCGCCGGTGATCGTGGCCTCGTTGATCGACCCTTCGCCCCGCAAGATCGTGCCATCGACCGGCATCCTCGCCCCTGGGCGTATGACGACAATGTCCCCGACTTCAAGGCTGCTGGCGGCAATCTCGGTCACCTGCCCGTCGGGGTTCCGCCGCAAGGCCGTCTCGGGCCGAAGGGCCATCAGCGCCTCGACCGCCCGCCGCGCTTTCCCCATCGCCAGCTCCTCGAGCGTGGTCGACAGGCTGAAGAGCATCAGAAGTATTCCGCCTTCCATCGGCGCGCCCACGGCGGCTGCGGCGATGGCGGCGACCACCATCAGCAGGTCAACGTCAAGGACGTGATCATTCCAAAGCTCGGAAAGGGCGCGTATCGCGGGCGGAACGCCGCCAGCCAGATAGACAACGCCAAGCGCCAAGACCTGAACTTCCCAAGGACCTCCACCAAGCATCATGGCAGCGGCGACCAGAAGCCCACCGACTGTCAGCCCTGTCAGCACCGTATCCGCCCGCGTGTCGTCGCCCCGATCGGCAAGCGAATGCGCCATGGGCTTGGCCGTCTCGGCCTGAGCCATCAGCTCCTCATCACGAACTCGCTCCTGCCCGTCCATTTCCGCCCTGCTTCCGGCAATGCCAAATCAGCAAACGTTGGCACGGATCGGTGTCATCTCCAATGATCTGGAGCAAGTCGAGACCGGATCAACGGATATCTTCTGCGATGCGGACCGTCAGGAACCCATTGTTGGGAAAGGTCTCGATCGCGCCGTCGGCATAGGTGACGCGGAACTCCGCCTCATAGACCCCATCATCGGCGGTGTCGCTTGCCGCCCAGTTGTATTCCACCACCGATGCGTCGAGGACATTGCAAGGGGCGTCGATGATTGTCGCTCCACCTCGCAACCGCATCTGGAACTGTACGCTTGCGCCAACCAGGCCAACCGCCGGCTCAAGAGCAAAGCGAAGCGCAGGCGAGGTGTCGCCGCGCTTGATGTAGAAGGTCCCGCTCATCTGCCTCTCTCCTCTCAGACGATCCCGCTCGCGCCGCTTCCGTCCAGATGCCAGAGCTGGAACAGCCCGGCCTCGTTGCCTGAATAGGGCGTGGTCGGTGGCGTGAAATCGGCGATATAGCGCTCCGTAAGCCAGATGGCGTGCTCGTCGCTGGTGCCAGGCCACTGATAGGTTGCCGGGCTCACCCCAAAGGCGTTGACGCCATAGACCGAACTGCCCGCCGACCGGACTGGAACTGCGGCCCCCTCGCTCGCCACAAGCACACCGTCCAGATAGAGCCGGCGCTGTGCCGCCGTGCAGACCAGCGCGACATGGTGTTCCAGCCCGTCCGCCACCGCCGGATTGGTTCCCACAACCGAATTGGTACTGTCTCCCACATAACTGTCGGCAGAACTCGCGTTGCGGAAGTTACCCAGAAGCCGTCCCGCACTGTTCACCCCGATCCAACCCTTGTTCGACATGCCCGCCAGCACGCGCACCGCACTCGGCGCAGCAGACAGCGTAAAGCGGGCCTCGATCGTCCAGGTCGCAACCGAGGGAAGCGCGGCCCCTGCCGTCGCGGTCAGACCATAGCCCGCCGTCGCCCGCTGCCCGAAGCCGGCGATCGACGTTCCATAGGTCGCCGAGGTCATGGTGAGGGTCTGTGGCGATGTGGTCGAAACGATCGGCAGAGCCGTCACCGGCCGGACCGTACCCGCCAACGGTCGCCCTATGCCAAATCCGTCCGCGCTATTGTCATAGATCATGTCGGCCCCGCCGTCGGCAGCCGGATCGATGCCACGCCCAAACCAGACATCCAGCGCCACGCCGTCAGCCTGCGCCGAGGCCAGCTTCAGCGTGATTGTGGCTCCACTGATCGTGATCGGGGTTGTCGTATCCAATGAAAGGGGAGTGCCTGTGTCGCCGCGAGCATAAACCTTGAAGCGCGCCGCGGGAGATCCGATGGAGTTGAGAACCGCCACTCCCGGTGGGAGCGCAACCTTCAGAACGATGTCAGTCTGGCTGGTCCGCATGGCCGATGTGATGGTGGGCAATGCATGGCCCCGCATCGCCCTACTGAAGGCTCTGGCCAACGCCACACCGCCAGCCTGAGTCTCGTGCACGCCGTCCACAAGCGCTACGTCTACCGGCTGGACATAGGACGCACCATTTGCAGCCGCCCAGTCCGCCTGCACCTGTCGGATGCTTGCGATCCTGTCCCCGGTCCCCCAGCTTGTGGACGAGATATTCGGCAAGGCGCAAAGCAGTTTCCCAAAGCTGGTGCCAAGAACGCCATTGTGGGCAGCAACACTGGCAAACAGGCTGTTCAACGCCTGCCGATAGACCAACGGCGCCGTTCCTACACTCGAGTCGCTATGCCCCTGGAACCAGATGAACTGCTCGAACCCACCGACAGAGTCGAGCACAGCCAGCAGCGGGACGTTCTCGGTTCCACCGGGCACGAACGCGCTGATTGCCTGCGCACCCCTGGCATGACCGACCAAAGCGCAGGTCACCCCATGGGCTGATACCTGATCCTTGAGCAGAACAGCCGCTGCCGCGCCATCATACTTGCCGCTATCGCTCGGAAACGCCCAGGCTGCCGCGAGGTCGGCCTTCTGGCTGTCCTGATAGGAGCCAAAGATCACCCCATTCGCATCCGGCACCACAGCAAGATCAGACATGGTGGTGGTCTGACCATCCATCTTGGCAAAGAAACGCACGGCCAGCGATTGCCCTGCCAGCGCAATGATGCGCCCCACTCCGACGACATTCGCGTAGCTATGAAATGATGCCGACCCATTCGACCGGAACTGGAGCGTCAGCCAGCCCAGTCTTGCAGGCACATCAGGGCAGACAACCACTGCCGTTCCGGCTGCAAGTCCGGTTGCCGCAACCGTCCAGTCCTTCAGTACGGTTCCGTCCTCGGCCCTGAGCACCCGATAATCGAGCGTCGCCGCCGTGCCGTTCAGCGTCATCTGAAAGGCCAGCGTTCCGACGCCCTTGCCTCCTTCGCCTCCAGACACTGTGCGACGTTGCGCCACCGAATAAGCCGCGGGACCAGCAACAGCGGCAATGACGTCGGCTGCCGTGTCAGCCACAGTCAGATCGCCCTCCGCCATGATCCCGGCAATCGCCTTGTAGGTCCCAGGGCTCGAAGGTTTCACCGCCGCGCCTTCTGCCGCGTCCATCTCGATGATCGTCGTGGTTGCGGGGATGAAATATTGCTTCACCATCGGATCAATCCCTCGTCCTGTCTTTCACTGCCGCGTCTCAAGATGCCCGCCGTTGCGGCTTTCCGATGGAGAGGCCGTCCGGCGCGCCGAAGGCATCAGGTTCCCCTCAATGATCCTCCCGCCGCCGGTCAATCGCAGCTCCCCCTCAGCGGCAGCCGCAGCGCTTGCAGAGGCTATTGCGATCCCGGCAAGCTCGAGAATGCCCGAGCTCGACACGCCGGCACCTCCACCTGACCAGCTCGCGCCTATCACGGAAATCAAGTTGGCAACCGGCGCGGCGCCGCTCCAGCTTGCGCCATCGGCGGTGATCGTGTTCATCATGTCCGTCATCTTCGATCAGGCCCCGCCTGCCGAAAGGCTAAAGGAAGTGACCGTTACGGTCTGCCCTGCGGCCAATACGGGATTGTCCAGGGTCATGGCCCCACCGCCACCCGTCTCGGTCACTTCGCCCTGGACGTGGCAGATTGATCCCTGATGGATCCGGAAATGTCCGACCGTTCCCGCCGCATCGGCGGACAGATCCCGCCAGAGCCCAAGAAGCGCCTTGCTCCCTGTCGCGGCTCCCGCCATCCAGTCGGACGGCAGTGCGATTGTCGCAAGGACTGTGCCGCTGTCCGACTGGGAACAGTCTGAAGGCGGAGGACCGCTGCGCAGGGTCAACACCGGCGAGGGCCCAACGGCGACCTCCATGGCATCAAGCGCGGCGTTTCTCAGTGAAGTCGAAAATTGAAAGGCCATTTGCCACCCCTTGAAGCCGGTCGGGCGCTTTGCCTTCGCGCCTCTCGCTCACATGGGTAAGAGGCAACGGCTAACAGGCCCCTGCCTCTGCGGGCGCTAGATGCCTGCAGGCGCAACGGTCTGCATCATCCACAACGGAGCAAATCTACTTGCGAGCGGCGGGCGAGGAACTCGACGCCCGCGATCGTCAAATCACAGCAGCTTCTTCTTCACTGGCCGTCTGCACCAGACGGATCACCGTCGCGCTGCATGGAGCCTCGGCAATGACCTGACTGGACACCGATCCAAGGAAACGTCGGGTCGAGGAATGCCCGCGTGCCCCCATGAGGATGTGGTCGACGTGATTGTTGGCCGCATAATCGAGAAGCGCTCTTCCCGGATCACTGTGCTCGAGAATCGTATAGGTCAGCCGCTCCTCCGGAAGGTCCAGCTTCTCGGCCCAAGCTTTAAGGGTGACCAGCCGCGCCACGTGAATGTTCTCACCGTCGTCGGTCGTGGTGGGGTCCAGCCCGATCCGCGCGGTCTTGATGACATTCACGCAAGCTACCCGCGAATCTGGCTGGATCACCAGCATCCGCTGAACCCAAGTCAGCAGACGATGCGCCAGTTCCTCCATCTCTGGCGACAGGTCGACTGCCACCATCAGGATCGGCGCGCGATCAATCTGGCTCAGCATCGTCGGCGGCGCGGCGAACCGCCGGACCTTCCGCATCTTCCGCCGGCGTCGGAAGACCGTCCAGAATCCGTCCCGCTCGGTCTTCAGGCCCCGCGCGGTAATCTTTATCTGGTTGGGATGGCTCAGATCGAAAAGCATCTGAGAGGCGGACTGGTAGCGGTTGTTCGGATCGACCTCGAGCGCGCGCAGGATGATTTCTTGCAGCCAATCCGGGATTTCGGGCACCAGGACCCGTGGCGGCACCGGATCACGCCAAAGCCGTTTGCGGACCCCTTTCAGCCGTTCGGGTTGGCCGAAAGGCATCTTGCCGGTCGCAAGCTCGTAGATCATCGCACCAAGAGCGAACAGATCGCTGCGAAGATCGTCACGCTGGCGCAGATATTGCTCGGGCGAGATGTAGGGGAAGGTTCCCATGGGAATCGTGAACTCTTCCGCCAAAAGATCCGGAAGCTCGTCGTGACGCGACAGACCAAAGTCGATCGCAACGATCTCGCCCGTCTCGCGTCTAAGAAAGTTGTCCGGCTTCAGGTCCAGATGCACGACATGCTGCTTGTGCAGGGCATGGACCGCCTCCGCCATCCGCGCCGCGAGTTCAATCACATCTGATACCGGCAAAGGAGCGGTCTTGAATAACTGCAGCAAAGATTTGCCGGGAATCCGCTCCGTGACGATATAGGGCATTACCGAGAAATCCCCGACCCCCATCACGCGCGGCACATGCTGGCCGACCAGCCGCGGCATGATCATCTGTTCGACCTCAAAGCCGACGATGGTCGGGCCGTCATATCCGTCGAGGATGGTCGGCACCTTCATGACCATCGGCGTTCGGTACAGAGGATGGGTCACGTCCCAGATCGTCGCGAAACCGCCCTGGTGAAGACAGGCGCCCAGCTTGAAGCCGTCAATCTCCAGTCCCTCGCTTGGACGCAGCATCCTATTCCCCTTTCAGCAGACGGGTCGCCAGCACCTCGGGCAACCCAGTTGCCCGTATCTTTGCTGCGGTCGACGCCACGTCGTAGGCGACACGTCGGAAGCTCAGTTCATTCGTGCCGGTGTCCAGAATTGCATAGGCTGCCTCGGGACTTCGATCGCGCGGCTGACCCACCGACCCGACGACCACGATCCAACGCCGCGAACGGATCAGCGGCACGGCAGCACCGATCCGGAACTCATGTTCCTGGACCTGCCCGGTAAGGCCGCATGAAATCAGCGCGGGTACATGGACATGCCCGCAGAAGATCAGGCGCGAGGTGCAGACGCGGAAACTGCCCATCGCCCGCTGAGCGCCCGTCACGTAGATCCAGTCGCCAGGATCGTTGGCACTTGCATGAACAAAAAGGATGTCACCCAGCTCTTGCGTCAGCGGCAATGCAGCGAGGAACTTGCGTTGGGCCTCGTTCATGCGTGGCCTGGTCCAGTCCATCGCCGCCGCGGCCACTTTTCCCATCGACTCGGCACGATCGCCCACGGCGTTGTCGTGGTTGCCCTGAACGGCGATTGCACCGGCCTCGACCAGAGCGGCAGCCTTATCCGCACACCATTCTGGATCAGGGCCATATCCCACAATGTCTCCCAGCAGGACAATGCGATCAATCGCCCGCTGCTCCACGTCTGCAAGCACGGCAGAAAAGGCCTCCCGATTGCCGTGGATGTCCGTCAGGATCGCCAATCGCATCCCGTCTCCTCCCTCCACCGGTAGACCCCCGGCTTCCCCCTCCCGCAGCCTATGCGTGGCTTCCGGTTGCGGCAATTGCCCAAGACCGCGACCGCTCGCCGCGCCTGCGAATCAGCCGACAGGTGAATCGCGCCTCGCGAGTTGCCGGAACGGGCACCCGGCAAGAACCAGCCTGTCGGCCTGATGGGCCCGTCTGGCGCGCCGGCGTCTGCGAGACGTCATCCACGCGGTTCAACACGGGTCTGCTGTGAATCTCCACAGCTTTGAATTGGCTGATGTTAGCGCGATCAGAGATGCAAGAAATTTACAGATGATCCGCACCCATAGTCAAATTATTTTCAAAAAAATGCTTCTTAATAAAATACTTACAATTTACTTCACAAACGCGCTAAAGTGCCAGTGGGGGCGAAGGACTGGATTGATGTCGACCCCGAAAGTCGGAGGAGCATCATGACCAATCAGTCCCAAACCGAAGTCGTTTATCCGGCATCGCCTGAATTCGTGGCGAAGGCGCATATCGACGCGGCCAAATACGAAAAGATGTATGCCGCCTCGATCGCCGACCCGGATGCATTCTGGGGCGAGCATGGCAAACGGATCGACTGGATCCAGGACTATACCAAGGTCAAGAACACCGACTTCACCTTTGGCCAGGTGTCGATCAAGTGGTTCGAGGACGGAAAACTGAACGTCTCGGCCAACTGCATCGATCGTCACGTCGCCCGGCGCGGCAACCAGAACGCAATAATCTGGGAACCGGATGACCCCAGCCAGCCCGCAAAACACATCTCTTATGCTGACCTGCTCGAGAATGTGTGCCGCATGGCGAACGTGCTCAAGGCGCATGGCGTCAAGAAGGGCGACCGGGTCGTTCTGTACCTGCCGATGATCCCGGAAGCCGCATATGCGATGCTGGCCTGCGCCCGCATCGGCGCCATTCATTCCATAGTCTTCGCAGGTTTCTCGCCCGACGCCCTGGCCAACCGCATCAACGACAGCGAGGCGCGTATCCTCATCACCGCAGACTACGCGCCGCGCGGCGGCAAGAAGACCCCGCTCAAGGCCAATGCCGATGCCGCGCTCCTGCATTGCGACGACCATGTGAAATGCCTCGTCGTGAAGCACACCGGCGACCAGACCTCGTGGCGCGAAGGCCGCGACTTCGACGTGAACGCGGAAATGGCCTGGGCCGCACCCTATTGCGCCTATACCGAGATGGGGGCCGAGGACCCGCTCTTCATCCTTTACACCTCGGGCTCGACCGGCAAGCCGAAGGGCGTCGTCCATACTTCGGGCGGCTACCTCGTCTATGCCTCGATGACCCACCAGATCACCTTCGATTACCACGAGGGCGATGTGTTCTGGTGCACCGCCGATGTGGGTTGGGTGACCGGCCACAGCTACATCATCTACGGCCCGCTCGCGAACGGCGCGACGACCATCATGTTCGAGGGCGTGCCGACCTTCCCGGATGCCGGCCGCTTCTGGGAAGTCTGCGCCAAGCACAAGGTGACACAGTTCTACACTGCTCCCACCGCAATCCGTTCGCTGATGGGGCTTGGGGCCGAGTGGGTCGAAAAGCACGACCTGTCGTCCCTGCGCCTGCTGGGCTCGGTGGGTGAGCCGATCAACCCGGAAGCCTGGAACTGGTACAACACCCATGTCGGCAAGGGCCGCTGCCCGATCGTCGACACTTTCTGGCAGACTGAGACTGGCGGACACCTCATCACCCCGCTTCCGGGCGCGATCCCGCAGAAACCGGGTTCGGCCACCAAGCCGTTCTTTGGCGTCAAACCGGTGATCCTCGACCCGAGCAACGCCAAGGTTCAGGAAGAAACCGAGACCGAAGGCGTGCTCTGCATCGCCGACAGCTGGCCGGGCCAGATGCGCACCCTCTGGGGCGATCACCAGCGCTTCCAGGAAGCCTACTTCGGCCAGTATCGCGGCTACTACTTCACCGGTGACGGCTGCCGCCGCGACAAGGACGGCTACTACTGGATCACGGGCCGCGTCGATGACGTCATCAACGTCTCGGGCCACCGTATGGGCACCGCCGAGGTCGAAAGCGCCCTCGTCGCCCATCCGAAGGTCGCCGAAGCCGCCGTTGTCGGCTATCCGCATGACATCAAGGGCCAGGGCATCTACGCCTATGTCACCCTGATGAACGGGGTCGAGCCGACCGACGCCTTGCGGAAGGAACTCGAAGGCTGGGTCCGGACCGAGATCGGCCCGATTGCCAAGCCCGACCTGATCCAGTGGGCCCCCGGCCTGCCCAAGACCCGTTCGGGCAAGATCATGCGCCGCATCCTGCGCAAGATCGCCGAGAACGACTTCGGCAGTCTCGGCGACACCTCGACCCTCGCCGACCCGGGCGTGGTGGACGAGCTGATCGACAACCGCATGAACCGGGGCTGATCGGCACATGGCTGCACCGGTTTTCATTCTTCTCGGACCGCCCGGGGCCGGCAAGGGAACCCAGGCCCGAATCCTGCAAGAGGATTTCGGCCTGGTTCAGCTGTCGACTGGCGACTTGCTGCGGGCGGCAGTTGGCGCGGGTACGCCAGCCGGCCTCGCCGCGAAGGCGGTCATGGAGGCGGGCGGTCTTGTCTCGGACGAAATCGTTCTTGCCATCCTTAAGGAACGCCTCGCCCAGCCCGATACCGCAGCCGGGGTCGTCCTTGACGGTTTCCCGCGCACGGCAGTGCAGGCACGCGCACTGGACGTACTTCTGGCCGAGACCGGCCAGGGCGTGACGGCCGCCATCAGCATGGAAGTGGACGACGAGGCGATGGTTGATCGCGTCTCGGGCCGCTTCACCTGCGCCCAGTGCGGCGAGGGCTATCACGACAGCTTCAAGCATCCCGCCGTTGCGGGAACTTGCGACAAATGCGGCGGCACGGAGTTCAAGCGCCGGGCCGACGACAATGCCGAAACGGTCCGTGCCAGGCTTCATGCCTATCACGACCAGACGGCGCCGCTCATCGCCTATTACGAGGGCAAGGGGCTCCTGGAACGCATCGACGCGATGGAAACCATCCCGGCGATCCGCCAGGCGCTCGGGGCCATCGTGAACCGCGTGACGGCCTGAAGGGAGGATCGTGTCCGGCACGGTCGGGCACGATGGAGAAGTGGGGGAGACAGCGGAAATCGTGCTGCGGCGCGCCAACCCGGCCATCGCCGGGACCGGGAGAGGTTTGCCCGGCGCCAAGCCCAACTGCGGTCTCAAACCGGGGAACTGGCCGGCCGGAAGGTCGGATAACAAGGAGGAACGGACATGACAGCGAAACCGTCGGCCGCCAAGGTCGACCGCGCCCGCCCGATGACAGCCGAGGAAAAGAAGGTCATTCTTGCCTCGTCTCTGGGCACAGTCTTCGAATGGTACGACTTCTATCTCTATGGATCGCTTGCCAAGATCATCGGCGCCCAGTTCTTCTCGGCTTTCCCCGAGGCGACACAGGGCATCTTCGCCCTTCTCGCCTTTGCCGCGGGCTTCCTCGTCCGTCCGTTCGGCGCATTGGTCTTTGGTTCGCTCGGCGACCTGATCGGCCGGAAATACACCTTCCTCGTGACGATCCTCATCATGGGTCTGTCGACCTTCATCGTCGGTCTTTTGCCCGGCTCGGAATCCATCGGCATCGCCGCGCCGATCATCCTGATCGCGCTGCGCATGCTGCAGGGCCTCGCGCTTGGAGGTGAATACGGCGGTGCGGCAGTCTATGTCGCCGAACACGCCCCGAACGGACGCCGCGGCTACTACACCAGCTGGATCCAGACCACCGCGACGCTTGGCCTGTTCCTGTCGCTGATCGTCATCCTTGTCGTCACCAGCATCGTCAACAGCGGCTGGGCTCCGACCGAACTGCTGAAGGACGGACAGCCGGTAATGGGTCCCGATGGCAAACCCACGATGGTCACCGCTTTCCAGTCTTGGGGCTGGCGTATTCCGTTCCTGCTTTCGGCGGCTCTTCTGGGCGTTTCGCTCTATATCCGCCTGACGATGGAAGAAAGCCCGGTGTTCAAGAAGATGAAGGCGGAAGGCGCGACCTCGAAGGCGCCGCTGCGTGAAGCTTTCGGCCAGTGGAAGAATGCCAAGTTCGCAGTCATCGCTCTGCTCGGCCTCGTCGCCGGGCAGGCTGTGGTGTGGTACTCGGGTCAATTCTACGCCCTGTTCTTCCTGCAAAGCGTCGCCAAGGTGGACAGTTTCACCGCCAACATCCTGATCGCTGTGGCGCTGGCGCTCGGCACAATGTTCTTCGTCTACTTCGGCTCGCTTTCCGACAAGATCGGCCGCAAGCCGGTCATCCTCGCTGGCCTTCTTCTGGCCTGCGTGACCTACTTCCCGGTGTTCAAGTACATCCTGGCCACCGCCAACCCAGCCCTCGACGCCGCGCAGCGCAGCGCGCAGGTCATAGTGACCGCCGACCCGAACGAGTGCTCGTTCCAGTTCAACCCGGTCGGAACGGCCAAGTTCACCACCTCCTGCGACCAGGCGAAAGCTCTGCTCGGCGCTGCGGCGGTGAACTACACCACGGTTGATGCCCCTGCCGGTACCCCGGCCTCGGTCTCCGTGAACGGCACCGTGATCCCGGGCGTCGACACCGCTGGCATGGACGAGGCAGCCGCGAAAACGGCGAAGGCCGACTTCAGCAAAGCCGTGAACGCGGCACTGATCGGCGCCGGCTATCCGATGGTCGCGGCCGAAAACACCACCGTCGTAAAGATCGCGTCGTTCGGTGACGTGTTTAAGGCGCAGTCGCTCAAGCTGATCGTCGTGCTGTGGTACCTGATCCTGCTGGTGACGATGGTCTACGGTCCGATCGCCGCGGCTCTGGTCGAACTGTTCCCGACCCGCATCCGCTACTCTGGCATGTCGTTGCCCTACCACATCGGTAACGGCTGGTTCGGGGGCCTACTTCCTGCGACCGCAGCCGCGATCGCTCTGCAGGTGGGTAACGTCTACTCGGGTCTCTGGTATGCCATCATCGTGGCTGCTGGTACGTTCATCATCGGCCTGATCTTCGTGCCGCAGACGCATCAACGGGACATCTTCTCCGACGAGTTCAACCGTCGTTGATTTCCCCCTGAACTTGGTGCCCCCGGAGCAATTCGGGGGCACCATTTTGGTCTTATGACGACCGGTCACTAAGGGACCGCGCCGACACGTCCGACGGGAGGTCGCGATGTCCGGGAGCAGATTGAAGAGGGTCCTCGTTGTTGAACATGACGACGGTATCGCCACAGCACTTGAATACCTGATCTCACGCGAAGGTCTGGACCAAGACCGTGTCGCCAGCGGGTCCGCAGCAATTGAGCGCATCCGCAAGTTCCGT
This sequence comes from Alitabrizicola rongguiensis, assembly GCF_021491355.1. Taxonomy (GTDB): domain Bacteria; phylum Pseudomonadota; class Alphaproteobacteria; order Rhodobacterales; family Rhodobacteraceae; genus Aliitabrizicola; species Aliitabrizicola rongguiensis. The sequence continues at coordinate 705,318 of NZ_JAKENF010000001.1, forward strand.
CCCGATCTTGTTCTTCTTGATGCTACTGTGCCTGGAATCTCCGGCTACGACATCTGCCGCAGCGTCCGGGACGACCGCGAGTTGTCCCACATCAAGATACTGCTGATGACCGCCCGAGGTCCCGCGGGCGAACGCCGGCGTGGAACAGATCTTGGCGCAGACGGCTTTGTCAGCAAGCCTTTCGAACTGAAGGACCTGCGCGACCAGATGCGTCGCCTTCTTGCCGCAGGGGTTTAGCCCTTCGTTCGCATGACGACGGCACGAATAGCGTAGACGATCGCCAGCAGAATGATATTGGACACGATCCCCACCAGGAAGGTCCGAAGGTCGGGCAGAAGTCCGACGCCGCCATGCGTCATCGGCGCGATCACCGCTACGAATAGGACGCCGAACGCCAGGGGCATGATCGCTCCCGTTGAACCCGCCGTCCGCATCTGCGTGAACATAAGTGCGACGATCAGGCCCACACGAAAAGGATCCAGCAGTTGCGACTGTAGCAGTTGCAGCAAATCCATAGTATTGCTCCCCCTATTGCGCCAACTTGGACGGAATGGCCAGGCCCGGCAAGGGCTTAGACGGCCACCCGCTCTCCTAGCTCTACGACACGATCCCTCGGCAGGTGATAATAGTCCGTCGGATCGGCCGAGAAGCGCGACAGAAGCGCGTAAATCTGGTCCAGCAGTCGCTCGATACCGATCGGCCCGGTCACAACGGGACGGCGGCGGCCAAGGAAGAAGCTCGAGCTCATCACGTCGAACTTGAGCCCTGCCCGCCGGGCAAGCGCCATGGACCTGCTGATGTTCGGTGTCTCCATGAACCCGAACCTCAGGGTCAGCCGCCCGAAATGCTCGCCCAGTCGTTCCCAGGTCGCCCGTTCCTCGGGCGCGGCGACCGGCGTCCGGAGCGTTTCCACGGTAAGGATGACCGTCTGGTCGTGCAGGACGCGGTTGTGCTTGAGGTTGTGCAGCAGGGCCGACGGCACGACCGTCGGATCGGGCGTCAGGAAGAAGGCCGTGCCGGGACAGATATGCACCGAACTGTGTCCCATCGAACGGACGAACCCTTCAAGACCGACAAGTTGCTTGTGCGCCTTGGCCAGCACGTTCTGTGAACCACGCCACCAGGCCCACATGATAAGCCCCATCGCCGCAGCGACCATCAGCGGCACATATCCACCCTCCTCGACCTTGACCAGGTTCGACGAAAGGAAGGCCAGTTCGAGAACGGCAATTGGCAGAGCGAACAAGATCGCCGTCCCAAGCGTCAGACGCCCCGATGCAACGATGAAGATGATACCGAGCAGCGTCGTCACGATCATCGTGCCCGTCACAGCGATGCCATATGCAGATGCCAACGCGCTGGATGAACCGAAGCTCAGCACCAGCCAGAGTACACCAAAGAGCATGGCCCAGTTGACCGACCCGATATAGATCTGACCACTCTGGTCGTGTGAGGTATGACGGATCGTAACCCGTGGCAGCAGGCCGAGTTGCACCGCAGCCCGCGCCATAGAATAGGCGCCCGAAATCACCGCCTGCGCTGCGATTACGGTCGCCATCGTTGCCAGCGCCACAAGGAACGGCAAGGTCGTTTCAGATGCCAGCAGGAAGAACGGATTGCTGATTGCCTCGGGTCGGGTGAGCACGAGTGCACCCTGCCCGAGATAGTTCAGCACGAGGGCCGGGAAGACCATAAGGAACCATGCAAGCCTGATCGGCCGCCGTCCGAAATGGCCAAGATCGGCGTAAAGTGCCTCTGCGCCAGTGACCGAAAGAAACACGGCGCCCAGTACGATGAACGCAACTCCCAGGTGATCCATCAGGAACGTTACGGAAAGCACCGGGTTGAACGCCGTCAGAACCACCGGCGCGCTCACGATCTCGGTCAGACCGAGCCATGCAAGCACCAGGAACCAGATCGCCGTAATCGGTCCGAAGGCGAAGGCGATTGACCCTGTCCCGCTTCGCTGCACCACGAAGAGTGCAAGAAGGATGCCGACCGTGATCGGAACGACGAACTCCTCCATCGAGGGCAGGATGAGTTCTGTCCCTTCGACAGCCGATAGCACCGAAATGGCCGGTGTGATGATCGCGTCGCCCGCGAAGAGCGCCGCCCCCGCGACGGCCAGCATCAGAACCGGAAGCGACCTCCTGCCGATTGCAAGGCGGGCCAACGTGTACAGCGCCAGGACGCCGCCCTCGCCTCGGTTGTCGGCACGCAAGAGCAACATCACGTACTTGACCGTCACAACGATGATGAGTGTCCAGATGATGAGCGACAGCAGCCCCAGAACCTCGGACTGCTGCAGCCCGTCCTTCGCGACCGGACCCAGAGCCTCGCGAAAGGCGTAGATCGGGCTGGTACCGATGTCGCCGTAGACGACACCCAGGGCACCAAGCGTCAGTGCTGCCACACCTGTTGGGGCGGCATGCTCGTGTTTTTCTTCGGATTCATCCCGCAGGAAAGTCGCGATGTCCAATTCGCCGTCATCGAAAAGCGGCAACTGGCGCTCTTTCGGCGGATGCCGATCTTGTGAGTGGTTTTTGGTCATTTGGGGGATAGCTGCGGTCTACAGCCGGTAGCAGGCAGATCAGCAAACGCTTTCATCGCCTATTGCTCCCGCACTGGCCGGAACAAGCTCCTGTATCGATCGTGTGACAGCCACGATCACTGAAACTTTACCGGCACCCCAGTTACCCCGCAAGATGATTCTGCGATGCGGCATCGGCGTCAGCAGATGCCGCATCGCGAACGCAGTGGGTGTGAGTTCAGCCTGCCGCGACCTCTCGGCGGCTGCGCCACAGCGAATAGATCGTTCCTGCCCCGAGGATGCCAAACGTCACCGCAAGCGACCAGGACGCAGGGAACTTCTCCCATCCCATCAGATCGGCGACGAAGATCTTCGAACCGATGAAGACCAGCAGGATGGCCAGAGCATGTTTCAGGTAATGGAAGCGATGCAGAACCGCGGCCAGCGCGAAATAGAGCGCGCGTAGGCCAAGGATGGCAAAGATGTTCGAGGTGTAGACGATGTAGGGGTCAGTCGTGATGGCAAAGACGGCAGGCACCGAGTCGACGGCGAAGACGAGGTCGGCGATCTCGATCAGGACCAGTGCAAGAAACAGCGGCGTCATCCAGCGGACAACCTTGCCCGTCTTGGGATCGGCCTCACGCACGAAGAAGGCATGGCCATGCAGTTTGTCGGTCACCCGGAAATGCTTGCGCAGGAACTTCAGCACCGGGTTCTCGCTCAGATCGGTCTCCTTTTCGTCGGTGACCAGCATCTTGATGCCGGTAAAGATCAGGAACGCCGCGAAGAGGTAAAGCACCCAGCCATACTGGGCGACCAGCGTCGCCCCTACCCCGATCATGATGCCCCGAAGCACGATGACCCCCAGAATGCCCCAGAATAGCACGCGGTGCTGATAGGCGCGCGGGATGGCGAAAAAGCTGAAGATCAGCGCGATGACAAAGACGTTGTCCAGCGCCAGTGTCTTTTCCACCACGAAAGCCGTCATGTATTCGGCAGCCGAATTTGCTCCGAACTGGAACCAGACGAAGCCGCCGAAGGCGACGCCAAGACTGATATAAAGTGCCGAAAGCTTCAGGCTTTCACGGACACCGATCTCGTGATCCTCACGGTTCAGGACACCCAGGTCAAAGACCAGAAGCGCCAGAACGATACCGATGAAGGTGAGCCACAACCACATCGGCGTGCCCAGGAACATTGTGTAGAGCAGGGTTTCCATTCGCGTCCTCTCGCAATTTCCGATCGCGCTTGACGCCTGCCTTCCCCATCTTCGTGGAGTTACCGGGCGGACACCGAGCGCACTCGATGCGGTCCGACATCACGACACAGTGTCGTCAGAGGGGCCCGGCCCGCGTGATGCGAGATGGAGCGTGGCCTGTTCGATGGCAAGGGGGCGACAGCGAAAAATCGCAGGCGTTTCTCAGAAGGCATTCAAAAGCACGAAGACCGCCGACTTGACCACCGCATAGGCTATACCCCCAACGATCGCCAGGGCTGCGCAAGCCAAGGTCAGTCCGGCCAGAACCCACAAACCGTCACGCTCCAGTAGACCAAGTGCGATGACGCAAAGCGCGAATGCGGGCAGCATGTTGCCGAAGGGGATGGGCAGAACCAGAACCAGCGACAGGATCAGGCAGACTAGGCCCAGAAACCGCTCGAAGACCGGCGAGGTCAGCAGGCTCAACCGTTGCTTCAAGAGACGCTCGGCCCGGGCAAGCCACGGCGCCGCGCGCTCGACGATCGCCCGATAGGCCTCGCGCGACGTCGATTGACGGGTGATGAATTTCGGCAGGTAGGGCAACCGGCCCAGCATCATCTGGAAGGACAGAAAGATCAGCGGCAGCCCGAGAACACCGGCAAGGCCGGGCGGTGCTGGCAGCATGTTCGGGAAACCGAAGATCAGGATCAGCGCGCCAAAGGCCCGCAGGTTCATGACATCCAGAAGATCGCCGACCGAAATCCGCTCGCGCGATGGATCGTTTGCGATCCGGGTGAGCATCTCGGACAGCCGTTCCCGCTGTTTCGCCTCACCTGATCGACGCCGCAGGATCCGCCGTGCCCCCGTCTTTCTGGCCATGCGGTCAGGCCCGCGCCAGTCGATCGGCACGCCGGAAAGGCATCGGCAAATGCGTTTGGGGTCTCATGGTCTCCATATTGGCAGCACCGTTGGCAGGCACAACCCCCGCCCAGTCTGACAATTGGGTTTGGCTCCATACCGACTGGTTGGTATGCTAGCTTCATGAATGAGATTCGCTCCACAACGCCAAGCACCCGGACCAGACTTCTGACAGCTGCACTGTCGTTGATCAGGCGCCGCGGCTTCGCCGCCACATCGGTCGACGAGCTTTGCGCCGCGTCTGGGGTGACGAAGGGCGCGTTTTTCCACCATTTCCGCAGCAAAGAGGATCTGGGCGTCGCAGCAGCCCGCTACTGGTCGGAAATCACGGGCACTCTGTTCGCCGCAGCCGCCTATCACGACCTGCCTGATCCGCTGGAGCGGATTTACGGCTATCTCGACCTGCGCGCGACATTGGCTGCTGGCGGTGTTCCCGATTTCACCTGTCTCGCCGGCACGCTCCTGCAGGAAACCTACGACTGCCATCCGCCGGTGGGTGAGGCGAGTTATGCCTCGATCACCGGCCATGCGGCGACGCTCGAGCCGGATTTCCAGGCGGCGATCGACCTTTACGGCATCATGGGATGTCCGTCTGCCAGAAGCCTCGCCCTGCACACGCAGACGGTGCTGCAAGGCGCCTTCATCCTGGCCAAGGGCAAGGGCGATGCCGAACCTGTGCACGACGCGCTGGATCACCTCAGGCGGTATCTCAACTTCCTTTTTCCGCAGCCAAAGGAGGGCTCACCATGACCGGGACTACCGATTTCCAACGGCTGATGCAGGGCGTCATCCCCTATCTCGCCATCGACGGCGCCGAAAAGGCTGCGGAACTCTACCGCGATGCCTTTGCGGCCCGACAGGTCGGACAGACCGTAAAGGGGCAGGATGGGCGTGTCATGAACATCATGCTCGAGATAAACGGCGGCACCCTGATGCTGAGCGACCCTTTCCCCGAGGCGGCAGACATGCCTGCCGCGCAGGCCGCCACGTCGCAGGGGCTGACGCTGCAATTGATCGTCGCCGATGCCGATGGGTGGTGGCAGCGGGCCGTCGATGCGGGGTGCGAAGGAACGCATCCTGTGAAGCTGGAGTTCTGGGGAGATCGCTATGGTCGCGTCCGCGACCCGTTCGGCCTTGACTGGGCCTTTAACGAACCCGGGCCGGGCCGCACGCCCGAATGACCGACGAACCGATATTTCGGCATCAGCAGCAGGAGGAGATAATGGCCTATATCGACGGATTTGTCGCTGCAGTTCCAAACGCCAACAAGGATGCCTTTCTGAAGCACGCCCGCGAGATCGACGCGTTGTTCATAAAGCATGGGGCGACAAAGGTTGTGGAGTGCTGGGGCGATGACGTGCCAGATGGCGTTCTCACCTCGTTTCCGATGGCGGTGAAAAAAGCACCCGATGAGAGCGTGGTCTTTTCCTGGGTGACATGGCCCTCCAAGACCGTGCGCGACGGAGCTTGGAAGGCGATGATGGAAGAACCCATCATGCAGGATGGCGGCAGACAGTTGCCCTTTGACGGTAAGCGGATGATTTACGGCGGATTCGAGGTGATCCTGGAACTCTGACTAGCCCCACGCGCCGGTCAACACCCGGCGCGTGACCCGCTCGACGGGTGCATCATGCTTGATGAGGCCCGCCACCCACTCGCAGGACGCCGCGTTGTAGACGGCCCCCTTGCCGCGTCGGTACTCGGCGATGCAGCCGTTGCCGCGCGAGGCGCGGCCGACCGTTTCGGGCGTGACCGCGCCATAGACATTCAGCGCCACCTCCTCGGCATCAAGCGTGCCGATGAAGGGGTCGGCATCATGTGCGCCGGTCGAATGGGACAGCGTCGTGGCGGGCGACAGCGCGACGATGGTCAGATCGCCCGCCAGTCCGGTTCCTTCGGCCGGATAAGGCAGTCCTTGGTCCATCGTGTAGTCGATCCCGTCGACCTCATAGGCGAAGATGCGGCTGTCCCGGCCCAGCACGTCGCCATAGCCAAGGCCGCTGTCGGTCAGGCTCCAGTGCTGGGGGCGATACAGGATGAAACCGCCTGTGCCATGCGCGGCGCAGCGGCTCCATCCGGCATAGACCCCCATCGCTCCTGTCAGCCCCATCGTCGCGACCGCCGGGCGGCCGGTCTTGGGATTATCCCAGTAGTTCGTCAGGCGACTGAGGTCCTGCGTCGGGTCCTCCTTCGGCGCGCGGTACTTGTAGCAGATCTGGGTGGCAAGGTCGTCCGACAGCCGCGTCTGCCAGAAGAAGTTCCCGGCAAAACGTGCAAGCTTGCCCCCCCGGTCGAGCCACGCGTCGAGATGGTCGCGCATCTCCCATGTCCAGTATTCGTCGTGGCCGACGATCAGCATCCGTTCATAGCCGTCCGCCAGCGCCGGGTCGCGATGCAGGTCGTGCTGCGTGGCGTAGTCCAGCGCTATGCCCTGTTCCTCGCACCACAAGGCGAATGGTTTCTCGAAGGCCGCCCAGCCGGAAGAGGCGTATTTCTTCGAGATGCCGTTGGCACGGGCATAATCCATATGCGGATATTCTGGCTTCCGCAGCAGGGGAGACTCATGCGGAATGCGCGGCGCATCGTCGGGCCAGCGGACAAAGCCCTTGGCCCAGGGGCGATGGATCGACACCTCGGCAGCGAAATCGTCACCCCTCGTTCCGCTCAGACCCTGATAGTGGTTGGACCCGCCCCAGTCGTTGTAGGCGCACCATGTCCCGGTCGCGAGCAGCATCAGGATCTTCGCCGTGGGCTTCGCCGCCCGGACCACGAACATTCCTTCGGAGGTATGGCCGGGCACCGTCAGGCTGAACGCATAGACCCCGCTTCGCCAATCGGTCGGAATGGTCAGCGCGAGGGCCTCAGGCCAGCCACAGCCGCGTTCCGAGCAGTCGGCAGGCGTAGGTACGAAACCGCAGGCGATTTCCCGCTCCAGAACCGTTTGCGGCTTGATCCCATCCCGCCGGATCACCAGCCGCGCGGTCGGCCCCTTGCCCATGACATGAAGCGCCAGCCGGTCACCGGGCGCATAGGACAGCCGGTCGGAATAGCCCCAGACCTGCGCTCGGTCAGGGACGTTCGAGGCTGTCTCGTAGTAGTGCCCGGTCACTGGATCGCCGTCGTCGAAGGGGCCGGTCACGAAGAAGTCCTTCAGCATCAGCGCATCCCTTCGGCGAAGGCCCGGTTCAGGAAGTCGAGACTCCGCTGCAGGTAGGTCTCGACATTCGAGCGGCGGAAAACCCCGTGCCCCTCGTTCCCGAACAGCATCACCTCGTGCGGGATGCCGGCATCGGTCATCTCGCGGATCGCGACATGGGTGTTCTCAGGTCCGACATTCGAGTCCGCCAGACCGTGCACCACCATGACATGCCCGCGGATCCGGTCGATGAAGTTGCCGGGCGAAGCATTGGCGTATTTCTCGGGGAATTCCTCGGGCGAGCCGCCCATCATCTCTTCCGAGTAGGCGCGGCCCCAGGGCATCTCGGTCGCATGATAATCGATGTCGAGCTTGTACATCCCGCACATCGGGATCGCCGCCGTCACCAGATCGGCGTGGCGGGTGATCGCGACCCAGCTTGAAAAGCCACCATAGGAGTTGCCGGCCACCGCGACCGGGCCGGGGATACCGGCCGCCAACGCCGCCTCGATCCCAGCACGGATGTCGGCCTGTTCGCGCCCGCCCCAGCCGTCGTCCTTCACCGCCTCGCGATGCGCGAAGCCGAAACCGGTCGATCCGCGATAGTTGGAATCGAGCACGGCAAAGCCCGATTGCACCCAGAAGCCGATCTTTGGGTTCACCCAGTCCTCGGAATGCCAGGTCGGCCCGCCATGGACATAGGCGATCAGCCCCTTTGGCCTCCCCTCCGGGCGGTAGAGCCAGCCCTGCATCGGCAACCCGTCCGGCCCGGTCCAGCGGAAATCCTCGGGAGCAAGGTAAAGCCGTCCAGGCTCTTCTGGCGCACGTGCGAGCGGCAGACAGCCGCCATCCGGCAGAAGCCGCACAAGTTCGTGCGGCGCATCGGCATCGTAGGCCTCAGCCAGCCAACCGCCATCTGGCAGGGAAGCAAGCGGCAGCAGGCTCCGGCGGCCCGAGGTATTCGGCAAGGGCTGCCAATTCCCATTCGGACCAAAGACCACCGCGCGGCTCCACGACTGATCATGGACGATGCAGGCAAAGCGCCCGCCTTCGCCCGGCAGCACATCGTGGGGGAACAGTTGCGGCTCGCCCGCCAGCCACACCATCTGCCCGGAAGATAGCGTCAGCACACCCACCCGGTCCCGCCCGTCGACATCGGCAACCACCGCGAGCCGGTCCTCGTCCAGCCAGTCGGCGCGGATGTGGTTCGTCGGGCCAAGGTTCAGCACCTCGCGCAGGTCACTGCCATCCTCGTTCAGCACCCAGAGCTGGTCGCCCCCAGGCGCGAATTCGTGCCGGGTCCAGAGCCATTGCCGGCGCGAGGGTGAGGGCAGCGGCCCCGTCTCGAACGGCGAGCCGGCGCGGGCTAGTTCGGCAATTGCGCCGCTTGCAAGGTCCATCCGCCAGACGGCGACACCCTCGAACTCTTCCCTGCGCAGGTAGTCGAAGTTCGAGGTGAAGATGATCGCCCGTTCATCTGCCGTGAACCGCCCGCCGAAGACGTAATGTGTATTCTGCGTGGGCGTCATCTGCCGCAGGCTTCCATCCCGGCGATCGAGAAGCAGAAGGTGGTCATGCTCGTTGGCATGGATCGACTGGGCAAGGATAAGCAGCATGCCGTCGCGGCTGACATCGCGGATCAGGAAGTGGTCCTGCCCCTCGGTCAACCTCTCCGGCGGGGCAGAGCCGTCCGTAGGGGCGCACCAGACATCCTCGGTCTCGCTCATCCCTGCCCAGCACCAGAAGGCCCATCTTCCATCGCCGCTGGCATGGACATGGGTGATCTGCGGCAGTGAGGCCCAGAGAGAGGCAGCGGTCGTCATGTTGCACCTTCGATGAAATGGCATGCGGCCTGTCGGCCCCCGGCAAAGCCGCGCAGTTCCGGCCGCTCCTTGTGGCAACGCGGCTGCACCAGCGGGCAGCGGGTGGCGAAGACACAGCCGGCCGGCGGGTTCAGCACCGACGGGATCTCGCCGGTGATCGCCGTGCCGCGCCGTGCCCGCTCTCGCTTCGGGTCGGGCTCCGGGACCGCATCCATAAGCGCGCGGGAATAGGGATGCAGGGGCCTGTCGAAGAAGGCCCGGCGCGGCGCCTTCTCGACCACCCGGCCAAGGCACATAACCACCACCTCATGCGCCATCTGCCGCACGACCGCGAGGTTGTGCGAGATGAAGATAAGCGCGAGCCCCAATTGGTCCTGTAAGTCCATCAGCAGGTTGACCACCTGCGCCTGAACAGAAACATCCAGTGCCGACACCGGTTCATCGCAGACGACAAGCTTCGGCCCGCCGACTAGGGCGCGGGCAATGCCCACCCGCTGCGCCTGACCGCCCGACAATTCGTGAGGGTAACGGCCAAGAAAATCCGGGCCGAGGCCAACGCGTTCCAGCGCCTCGCGCGCCTTCACCTCGCGGTCCCTGCGCGACAGGCCCGGCGCGAAGGTGACGAGTGGCCGCGTGACAGATGCGAGAACGGTCATCCGCGGATCCAGGGCGGCGAGCGGATCCTGGAAGATGATCTGAAGCTCGGCCCGCTTCCGCCGCAGCGTCTCGGCGGGAAGGGACGCCATGTCTTCGCCCTGCCAGATCACCTTGCCGCCGGTCGGCTTGTTCAGCCGCAGGATGGCCCGCCCGAGAGTGGACTTGCCGCACCCGGATTCGCCAACGATACCAAGCGTCCGACCCGCGTCGAGATCGAACGACGCCTCCCGAACGATGGGCAGGATGCGGGGCCGCGACAACAGGCCCTCACCGGGGATCGTATAGCCGACATCGAGCCGATCGACTTCAAGCAGCGGCATCGGCACCCTCCACATGGCACGCGATCCGGTGACTGCCGTTCGTGAGGAGCATGGGCGCTTCCTGGCTGCAGATCGCAATGCTTCGGTCGCAGCGCGGGGCAAAGGGGCAGCCTGGGCCGCGTCGTGCCGACGGCGTACCCGGGATGGTGCCAAGCCGCGCCGTTTCTTCCCCTTCAAGGCGGGGCATCGCTTCGAGCAGACCCTGCGTGTAGGGATGGCGGGGACGATCGAAGAGCGTGTCGATTGCCGCCTCCTCCATCACCTGCCCGCCGTAAAGCACCAGCACCCTGTCGCACGCCCGCGCCACGACACCAAGATCATGGGTCACAAGGATCACCGCTGTTCCCGTTTCCCGCGCAAGCTCTGCGATCAGATCCAGCACCTGCGCCTGGATCGTCACGTCGAGTGCGGTGGTCGGCTCGTCTGCCAGCAGGATCGCGGGTTTCATCAGGAGAGCCATCGCGATCATGACCCGCTGCCGCATCCCGCCCGAGAACTGGTGCGGATAAGCCTTGGCTCGCGCCACCGGGTCAGGGATACGCACCCGGTCGAGCATCGCGACGGCTTCCTTCCAGGCCGCGTCGCGCGAAAGGCCCCGATGCACGATCAGCCCCTCGGCCAACTGGTCGCCCACCCTCTTATAGGGATTGAGCGCCGTCATCGGATCCTGGAACACGATCGACATCTCGGACCCGCGAACCCGGTCCAGCTCGCGCGGTGACAGGGCAAGCAGGTTGCGCCCGCCGAACATCGCCTCGCCCGCGGTACGGCCATTGCCAGCCAGAAGTCCCATCAGCGCGAACAGGATCTGGCTTTTCCCCGACCCGCTTTCGCCGACGATCCCCAGCACCTCGCCCCGGTTCAGGTCGAAGCTCACGCCGTCGACCGCGCGGATCTCGGCCTGCGGCAGGCGGAAGGTCACGCGCAGGTCGCGGACCGAGAGGAGCGCGTCAGCGGTCATTGGGGTCGAAGGCATCGCGCAGCCCATCCGCTATGAAGTTGAGACAAAGCAGCACTGCAACTAGGAAGGCCCCCGGCAGCAACAGAAGCCGCAGATCGGTATCCATCGCCGAGGTTCCGGTCTGGATGAGGTTGCCCCAGCTGGCCTGAGGTTCCTTGATGCCGATCCCGAGGAAGGAGAGGAAGCTTTCCGAAAGGATCACCTCGGGCACCAGCAGGCTGCCGTAGACGATGACCACCGAAAAGCAGTTCGGGACGATGTGGCGCAACACGATCCCTGTCGAGGTCATGCCTCCCGCCCGCGCCGCCTCGACGAATTCGCGCCGCGCGAGGCCCTCGGCCTGCGAGCGCACGATCACCGCAGGGGTCAGCCAAAGGGTGAAGACAATGGCAGCAAAGAGGGCGACGTTGCCACCTCCGAACAAGAGGCTCAGCAGGATCACGAGGATGACGTAGGGAAAGCCGTAAAGGATTTCGACCATCCGCATCATCAGGCTGTCGGTCCGCCCGCCGGTGAACCCCGCAACCGCGCCGTAAAGCACACCGATCCCGCCGGCGACGAGTGCACCGAGAAACCCTATCGTGAGCGAAACGCGGCCACCTTCCAGGGTGCGTACCAGGAGGTCGCGGCCATAGTCGTCGGTTCCGAACAGGTGCGGCGACGAAAAGTCGATCGGCGCCGAGATATAGTCGAAATCCGCATCCTCACCGGTGAACGGAAACAGGAAGGGGCCAAGAAAACAGGCCAGCACGATCAGCGCCAGCACCCAAACCGAGGCGATCGCGAGACGGTTCCTGCGGAACCGGGCAAACTGCAGTTGCAGCGTCGAGAGGTTTTCGGTTTCAGCGGCCATTGCGCAACCTCGGATCGATCCAGGCGCGGATCAGGTCAGTGACGATGTTCAGCAGGATCAGAAGCGCGCCATAGAGAAGCGTGATCCCCATGACCAAGGGATAGTCGCGGTTCAGCGCGGCATCGACGAAATGCCGCCCGATCCCCGGCAGGGCAAAGATCGTCTCTATAAGGATCGAGCCGGTGATGATCGCTGCTGTCGCCGGGCCAAGGTAGGCAATGACCGGCAACAACGTTCCTTTCAGCACATGGCCCCAGACGACGCGCCGCTCGCCGATCCCCTTGGCCCGTGCAGTCCGGACGTAGTTCTCGCGCAGGGTCTCGATCATCGACGACCGGGTAAGGCGGGAAATGTAGGCGATGTTGGGCAGGGCCAGGACGAGGATCGGCAGGACCAGGGCCCGCCAGCCACCCTCGATCCCCCCGACTGGCACCCAGCCAAGCCGCAGGGCGAAGATCACTTGCATCAGCGGACCGATAACGAAGATCGGCACGGCAACCCCGACGATGCCGACGATTCCGGCCGCATAGTCGGTCGGGCTGTTGCGCCGCATCGCGCCGGCAACGCCAAGGGCAATGCCAACGAGGGACGCCACTATGATCGCCCATATGCCGATCGTGACCGACCACGGCAGGCCCGAGGCGATGATGCCACCGACATCGTAGTCGCGAAACCGGGTCGACGGACCAAGGTCGAACGTGAGCAGTCCCTTCACGTAGCGCACGAACTGCATCCAGACCGGCTCGTCCAGATGATAGGTCTTCTGGATATTCGCAAGCACTTCGGGACTGATCTTGCGCGACTTCGAGAAGGGTCCGCCTGGGGCGAGCCGCATGACGAAGAAGGTCAACGTGATCAAGGCCGCCAGAGTCAGCCCGCCGTCCCAAAGACGTTTTCCGATGAACCGCAGCATCCGGCCTCCAAGGCGCACGGGGTGCGGGCGTTTTCACGCCCGCACCCGGCCCATCACTCGAGCGACAGGAACTGCGAGTTGTTGTAGCCGGCGGCAGAGGTCGCCCAGCCCTTCACATTCGGGCTGACCATGTGCCGGGTCGGCTCGATGGCGATCGGCGCAAAGATCGTATCGTCGAGCAGGATCTTCTCGGCCGCAGCCAGCTTCTCGTTGCGAGCGGCCGGATCGACCTCTTGCGCTGCCACATCCATCGCGGCGTCATATTCCGGCTTCACCCAGTTGTAGCCGGGCTCTGCCGACGGGCGCATATAGGCAAGGAATGTCTCGGCCCCGGCGAAGTCGCCGACAAGGTTGTCGGCAAATACGTCCCAGTCACCGGCATAGAATGCATCGAGCCAGGCCTTGCGCTCCATCGAGTCGACGCTCGCCTCGACCCCGAGGGTCTTCTTCCACATCAACGCCACGCCCTGCGCCAGACGGACACGGTCCTCGGCAACCGTGGTGACGATCTTGAGCTTCAGAGGATTGTCGGGCCCGAAGCCGGCCTTCGCGAGCAGTTCCTTCGCCATCGCGTCGCGATCGGCCTGGGTCATCGTGGCCTCGGCGATCTGCGGTCCGTGATAGTCAGGGTCGAAGCCGCCTGCATAGGAATAGCTCGGAATCGCACCGCCCTTTACGATCTTGGCCTGAAGCGTCTCGCGGTCGATGGCAAGAGACAGGGCCCTGCGCACGTCGATGTTATCCAGCGGAGGACGCTTCAGGTTGAAGCTGTAGTAGGTGACCTCTGTCGAAGGCCCGATCGAGACCTGGTCCGGCACACTGGCCTTCAGGTCCTCGATCTGGTTCACTGGGATGTCGTAGGTGATGTCGATCTCGCCCGCCTGGTAGCGCTTCAGCTCGGTGTTCACGTCTTCTGTCACAAGATAGCGGACCTTCGGAATCTTGACGTTCGCCGCATCCCAGTAGTTCGGGTTCTTCTCAAGCAACACATGGCTTTGCGGAACGACTTCCTTGATCACATAGGCGCCATTGCTGACGACCTTTGTCGGGTCGATGAACACCGCCGCGCCGTTCGCTTCAAAGCTCGGCCCGTGGAGCGGCGGCACCTGGAAGCCCCCCATGATGTCAAGCATGTGCGGGTTGGGCGACTCGAGTTCGACGACGACGGTGCGGTCGTCGGGTGCCTTGAACCCTAGCGTCGCCGGGTCCTTGGTTTCACCATCGGCAATGGCCTTGGCGCCCTTCACCTGGATCACAGAGTAGAAATAGTAACCCTTCTCCGATGCGGTATCGGGATTGAGTGTCCGCATCACACCGTTGACGAAGTCCTGTGCGACCAACGGATCGCCGTTGGACCACTTGAGTCCATCGCGCAAATGGAAGGTCCAGGTCTTGCCATCTGCACTCACGTCCCAGCTCTCGGCAGCGCCGGGGATGACCTTGCCGGTGCTGTCGAAGGTCACCAGCCCCTCGTAGGCGTCCATCTGGATCCAGCCTGCCGCAGCATCGAAGTTCACATGGGGGTCAAGCGAGGACCATTCCGATCCAATACCCCGATCAAGGGTGTCGTCGGCCAGCACAGGGTTTCCGAAGCTGAGGGCAGCTGCCAGGATCAGGCCGCTCAGCGCCGTTCCGATGAGTCGTCTCATTGTCATTGCTCCCGTTGGATGTCGTCTTCTTGTTGTACGTTCGTTCAGTCTGACAGCAGATCACCCGTTCTGACAATCCTTTCCCCAGCGATATGCGCAAGACTTGCCCCGCGCAGGCACGGTCGCCACAGCTCCTGCCGGAACACCATTCCACTGGTCGGAGCAAGAACCGGCAGGCGCGTCCTGGTCAGCGGCTCGGTCACATGCGCGATTGCATCGCCCTGTTGCACCATGGCTCCGGGGCTGACCGTCCAGGTCACAATCCCCCCCTGCGGCGCGAAGACCTCGGCCGCTCCGCCCAACGGAAGGGTCAGGGCATCAGGATAGGCAGGCGCCGCATCCTGATTGGTCACCACACCGATGCCGGCAAGAAATATCATAAGGTTAGCGGCATCTTCAGCGGCAGTGGCGTCGTCCACGTCAAACTGGCCACGATACTCGAGTGTCGTCGAGAAACATGGCGATGGAATGGGAAAGCGGTCGCCGAACCGGTCCTTCAGATGCTTCCAGGGGGCGGTGTTCGCCTCGTCGAAAGCGTGGCCGCCGGACACTGCTTCGATCAGCGCCAGTCTTGCGCCGGTCGCGCGGCAGAGGAGCGAGGTGATCTCGGGACGGGCAGGGCTGGCATAAAGGTGCAAAACCGCAAAGTGATCGCAATGCAGATCCAGCACGTAGTCCGCATCGCAGGACCAGGACAGGAGCGTCAGCTGTTCCTCGATCATCTCGGTCCGGGCGTGTGAAAGTTCCGCAGCCAGCGCCTCGCGGAAGGCGGCGCGAATCACATCGCGGTTGGCATCGGGATCGTCTGTAAGTTTGGATTCCACACGGTCGCCGACCAAGAGCGAAAGATCGGGATAGCCGCGGTTGAAATTGTGCAGTGTCTCGGCCTCCATCCGACCAAGTGGGCGCTGGAAGGCCCATTGGGAAAGGCCCAGCGGGTTGGCCACCGGTACAACGCGTACCTCGCCATGGATGCGCCCTTCCATGTCGGCCCGGTCAAGCAGCGGCAAGAGATGCTGCAGCACAAGGACGCCTGGCATCTCGTCCGCATGAAGCCCGGCCTGAAGGTAGACCACCGGCCCGTTTCCGTCGCCATAACGGTGGCAGATCAGCCTGCGGCGGGTTCCGGGTGAGGAAGACCCCAACTCTTGCGTTTCGGTCTTCATGCCCCTCTCCTCACCATGCGGACAGCACTGCTTCCAGATTGTCACCCAGTTCCGGGCAAAGGTAGCCGCCCTCCTGGACGATCACTGTGGGCAGTCCGAGCCTCGCGATTGCCTGCCCGATCCGCCGGAATCCCGGCGTCGTCACCTTCAGTCCTGCAAACGGATCCCCCTCGAAGGCATCCAGCCCCAACGCCAGAACCAAGGTGTCGGTTTCGTGCCGAGTCAGCGCCTCCAGCCCGAGGTCAAGCGCCGCAAGGAATCCTTCGTCGCCAGTTCCCCGCTCAAGCGCGAGGTTGAGATTCGCACCCTCGCCATCGCCTGCGCCACGCTCTTCGGGATAGCCCCAGAAGAACGGATAGAAGCGTTCCGGATGCGCGTGGATCGAGATCGTCAACACGTCACTCCGGTCGTAGAAGATCCCCTGGGTGCCGTTCCCATGGTGCAAATCCACGTCAAGGATTGCCACGCGCCGCCCCGCTGCCACAAGCCGCTCGGCCGCAATCGCCGCGTTGTTCAGGTAACAGAATCCGCCTGCAAGATCGGAAAAACAGTGATGGCCCGGGGGCCGCGACAAGGCATAGACCGCCCGCTCGCCGTCCAGCACAAGATCCGTCGCATGGATCGCGGTCTGTGCGCTTGCATAGGCGGCGGCCCAAGTCTCGGCGCCAATCGGACAGGACGTGTCGGTCATGTGAAACCCGGCCTGCCCTACGGCGGATTTCGGATAGCCGTCGCTGCGGGTTGCAGGGTGAATGTTGGGGATGACCTCGGCGCTTGCGCCTTCGATGCGTTGCCAGCGGGTGAAGATTGTCTGCAGAAAGGTCAGATAGCGATCCGGATGAACGGCACGGATCGGCGCGATCCCGTTGTCCGGCGGGGCCACCATCGGCCCCCCGAGCCGCCTCACGCCGCCCAGGAGCGCCTCGATCCTGGACGGTTTTTCAGGGCAGGGCTGGGCTGCGCCAGAGGACAGGAAGAACTGTGGATCATGCAGGCGCTGAGCCGCATCAAAAACAGTGATCATGACCGCTCCAACGAGGCGAACGCCTCTCCGTCAAGAATTAGGAAGTCATAGCCGCGAGGCCGGAAGCCGAGCTTGTCATAGGCCGCTTTGGCCGCCGTGTTGTCGGGGCTCACCGACAGCGTCATATAGCGCGCGCCCCAGCAGGATTCGGCCAAAGCTCGCGCCCGCGACAGAAGCTGCCGCCCGACCCCTTGGCCGCGCAACCGTTCCTCTACAAACAGATCCTGCACGTAAAGGCCCGGCTCTCCGCGGAGGGTGGAGAAATCGGGGTAGAACAGCACCAGCCCGACCGCCTCGCCTTCCTCCTCGGCCAGCACCGCTCGGAACAGAGGCCGCTCGCCGAAGCCATGTTTCAGCAGCGCACTTGCTGGCCCGACCTCGGGGCCCCCATCATGATCGGAAAGAGCCTGGAGAAGGTCACGGATGACCAGCACATCCTCGGCAACGGCAGAACGAAAGGAAATCATCTGCCCTTCAGCTCCAGCATGGCACGCACCTCGGACGGCGTCGCCACCTCGCGGCCCAGCCCCTCGACGATTCCGCGGATCAGCATCACCTGTTCGGCGTTCGACTGCGCGAGCCTTCCCTTGGCAAGGTAGAGGTTGTCCTCCAGCCCCACCCGAACATGCCCTCCCATCGCGGCGGCCATCGTGGCCATCGGAATCTGCGCCCGCCCTGCCGCCAGCACAGAAAAGTGGTAGTCCGACCCGAACAAGCGGTCGGCTGTCCGCTTCAGATGAGTAAGCGTGTCGGGCTCTGGCGCCATTCCGCCCAGAACACCGAAGACGAACTGGATGAAATACGGTGCCTTGACCGCCCCACGGTCGACGAAATGCTTCAGCATCGTAAGATGGCCGATATCGTAGCACTCGAACTCGAACCGCGCGCCACGCTCATCGCCCATCTCGTGCAGTACGTGAGCAATGTCACGCGGGGTGTTCTTGAACACGAGGTCGTCCGTGCCGTCGAGGAACGGCTTCTCCCAGTCGAACTTCCACTGCCTCGGCTTCTCGGCCATCGGATAAAGGGCGAAGTTCATCGACCCCATGTTGAGGCTGCACATCTCGGGCGCGAATTGCTTCGGTGCCGCGAGGCGTTGCTCAAGCGTCATGATCGCCGAACCACCGGTCGTCATGTTCACGACCGCATCGGTTTCGCCAAGGATCGTCGGCAGGAATGCTCCCCAATGCGCCGGATCGGCCGAGGGGCGGCCGTTCGCCGGGTCGCGGGCGTGCAGATGCAGGATGCCGGCCCCGGCTTCCGCGGCACCAATCGCCTGGCTCGCGATCTCGTCCGCAGTCACGGGCAGGTGGGGCGACATCGACGGCGTATGGATCGAGCCGGTAATCGCGCAGGTGATGATGATCTTCGACATCAGCTTCCCGACACCGGCAGATCGCACTCTGCCGCAAAGGCTTCGAGCGCGTCGACCAGCCGTTCCATGATCTCGCCCACCTGCGCCTCGGTGGTAATCATCGGGGGTGCGACGATCACATGGTCGCCGGCATAGCCCCCGCGTGTCCGGCGCGGATAGACGATAAGGCCGCGCTGGTAGGCCTGCTCGGTCAGCCGGTCGTAGGCGCGAAGCGCGGGCGGCAGCACCTCTTTCGTCTCGCGATCCTTGACGAGTTCAAAGGCCAGAAGCAGCCCCTTGCCGCGCACGTCGCCGATGAAGGGATAGCGGTCCATCAGGGCGGTCAGCTGCGACTTGATCATCCCGCCGATCTTGACGGCATTCGCCATCATCTCCTGCCGCTCGATCTCCTCGA
This sequence comes from Alitabrizicola rongguiensis, assembly GCF_021491355.1. Classification (GTDB taxonomy): domain Bacteria; phylum Pseudomonadota; class Alphaproteobacteria; order Rhodobacterales; family Rhodobacteraceae; genus Aliitabrizicola; species Aliitabrizicola rongguiensis. Next base: position 724,235 of record NZ_JAKENF010000001.1, read on the forward strand.
TGACGGCAAGACCCGCGGCGCAGGCCAGCGGATTGCCGGCATAGGTGAAGCCATGCAGGAAGCCACCGGCCTTGAGCAGACTGTCCACCAGATCGCCCCGCGCGACGATCGCACCAAGCGGCATGTAGCCAGCCCCGAAGCCTTTCGACACCGCAAGGATGTCCGGCGCGCCGTTCCAGTTCTGGCCGCCGAAGAGCTTGCCCGTCCGCCCGCCGCCCGACATCACCTCGTCATGTATCAGCAGGACCCCGTGCCGGTCGCACACCTCGCGGATCGCCTCCATGTAGCGGGCGGGCGGGACCAGAGCGCCCGTCGACGCGCCGCCGACCGGCTCGACGATGAAGGCCAGCACGCTGTCCGGCCCTTCTGCGCGGATCTTTGCGTCAAGCATGTGGGCATAGTGTTCGCCTGTCGCAGGATCCTCGGGATCAAGTCCGTCAAGCCATGCCGTTGGCGCGGGAACCTTGGGCATCTCGACCATCATGGGCTTGAACGGGTCGGTCAGGTGGTCATAGCCGCTGACTGTCAGCGCCCCGAGCGTGCAGCCGTGATACGAGGGGAAGCGTGAAATGATCTTCCACCGGCTGCCCTGCCCGATAGCAACGGCGTACTGGCGGGCCAGCTTCATCGCCGACTCGACCGCCTCGGACCCGCCCGAGACGAAGAACACCCGGTCCATCCCTGGCCAGGCATAGTCGACCATCTTCGCCGCCAGCCGCTCCGACGGTTCTGTGACGAAGTGCAGACGGTAGCCGAAGGTCGACTTCTCCATCTGCTTGCGCATCGCTTCCAGCACATAGGGGTTCGAATGGCCGATATTGCAGACCATCGCGCCTGATGAGCCGTCGATGAACCGGTTGCCCTCGGAATCCCACATGTAGATTCCTTCGGCCCGATCCAGCACCGGACGGGGATGCTCGGTCTGGTAGAACAGATGCGACGTGGCGTTCCTGAGCTGGTTCATGCGACTCTCCGTTTTCGCGCGGAAGACTGGACGGGGTCGCACCCATAGATCAAATAGATAATTGGAATGTGAAGCATTGACAGGAATTATGATCTATGGCCCGACTCTCTCCGGCCGAACGCATGGCGCGCGATCTGGACTGGAACCTGCTACGCGTCTTCCTTGCGCTTGCAGAGGCAGGTTCCGTCACCGCTGCCGCCGCGATCCTGAGCCTCAAGCAGCCTTCGGTTTCCTCGGCGCTGAAAAGGCTCGAGGGGCGCATGGGGGTGCAGCTGATAGAACGCCGCCCGGGCCACTTTCAGTTGACTCCGGCAGGGGAACGACTGCGGGTCGAGGCTGAGGAGGTCCGCGCCGCAATCCTGCGGCTTACTGACGCCGTGGCCGAAGTCGAGGGGCAGGCCTCGGGGCCCGTCACCATCGCGATGGCCAGCCATGTCATCAGTCCCCATTACGACCGGGTGGTCAGCGACTTTCACCGTGCCCATCCGGCGGCAACCTTCAACATCGAGGTCATGGCCAGCCGCGACGCGCTGGCCTCGGTACAGGCCCGGCGGTCGAGCTTTGCCATATGCCTCGTCAGCAGCAGGCCCCCGGGGGTGGAGATCGAAATCCTTTATCGAGAGCATTTCGGCCTTTTCTGCGGCCCGACCCACCCGCTGTTCGGCAAGCGCGGTCTGCGCCTTGACGATCTGGCGGGATTGCCGAGTGTCTCGTTCCAGACGGATCGCGTGGGCGATGCGCTGCAGCCGGTCACCGAAATGCGCCGCGCGGCGAATCTGGAAGAACGGATCGTCGGAACTTCGGTCAATCTGGAGGAAGTGCGCTGGATGATCTGGATCGGCATGGGGATCGGCCCGCTGCCCGTGCACATCGCCGAAGCAGGCGTCCGGAACGGCGAGTTGTGGCCCCTGCCCCCCTACGAGGGCCTCGCTCCGATCGACGTGTACCTGGCGTGGAACACGCGGAAGCGGCAGAACAGCGCCGAAGCGATGCTTCTCGGACAGTTACGGGCAGCGATCGCCTCCATTCCGCTCGAGGAACGGATCTACGGGGCGTCCCTTCTGATGTCATGACGCTTCGGAAGGGCCGCCAAGACCGGCCGCGACCTATTTCTCCAACACGTAACTGCCCGGGGCATCCGCGATGGCAGGAAGCCCCCCCTCGCCCGGCACCCGCGCGGGAACCCGCGCCGCGGTGTCATGGGCATCAATCCATTCCGCCCAGGCCGGCCACCAGGATCCGGGCTTGGCAGTCGCTCCGGCGAGCCAGTCCTCTGGCTTTTCGGGGTAATCGTCCCGCTCCCAGTAACCGTATTTCGGCCGCTTGCCCGGTGGGTTGATGACCCCTGCGATATGGCCCGATCCGCCAAGAACAAACTTCACCTCGCCCCCAAGTAGCCTGGTCGTCGGATAGATCGACTTCCACGGCGCAATGTGATCCTCCTTCGTTGCGAGCACGAAGAAAGGCACGGTGATTTTCGACAGGTCGATCGGCGTCCCGTCCATCGACAGGAGCCCCGGCTTGCGCAACCCATTCTCGATGTAGATCTTTTCCAGATACCAAAGCAGCATGGCGGCCGGCAGACGGGTGCTGTCGGCATTCCAGAACAACAGGTCAAAGGCCGGGGGCTTCTTGCCCATCAGGTAGTTCATCACGTGGAAGGACCAGACGAGGTCGTTCTCCCGGATCATCGAGAACATGTCCTGAAGGTGATGGTTCTCCAGATAGCCCTTCGCCTCCATGTGCTTGCGTAGCGACTCAAGGCGATCTCTGTCGATGAAGACACCGATCTCGCCCACATCGGTAAAGTCGACCATCGTGGCGAGCGTCGTTGCCGTCGCGATCCGCTTGTCGCCGCGCGCCGCCAGAAAGGCCAGTGTCGCGGTGACAAGGATACCGCCGATGCAGAAGCCGAGGATGTCGAACTTCTTCTCACCCGTCGCGACCTGCATCGCCTCGAGCGCCGCCAGCGGGCCGAGCTTCATGTAGTCCTCGAAGCTTAGGCCGGCATGCTCCTTGGTCGGGTTGACCCAGGAGATCAGGAAGACCGAATGGCCCTGCTCAAGCATGAAGCGGACCATCGAATTGTCGGGGCGCAGATCGAAGATGTAATACTTGTTGATCCACGGCGGTACGAACAGGAGCGGCCGCTTGCGCTGTTTCTCGGTCAGCGGCGCATAGTGGATCAACTCCATCAGCTCGTTTTGGAACACCACCTTGCCCGGCGTCACGGCGAGGTCCTTGCCCACCACGAAAGCAGCCGGATCATTGGTCGCGATGTCGAGACGGCCATCGCCGCGCTCGATGTCCTCGACCAGATTGCGCAACCCGTCGAGCAGGCTGCGGCCCTGTGTCTGGGTAAACTCGTCGCGCACGACGGGGTTCGTCACAAGGTAGTTGGTCGGCGAAAGCGCGCTCAAGAGTTGACGGGTATAGAACTTCACCCGCAGGCTTTCCTTTGTGCCGCCGGGTAACAGCGCAAGCAGATCCTCCGTCGCGCGTTCCAGCGCGATATGGCTGTCTCGCAGGCCGCGCACGAATGGATCTCGCTGCCAGCGTCGGTCGCGGAACCTTTTGTCCGACGCTCCCAGCCCTTCTTCACGGTCACCGAGCCAGGCATCCTGCCAGGCCTTGGACCAATCGAAGCTGAAGCGCTGCATCCGTTGAATGGTCTCGACCGGTTGGTCGAGAAAGGTCGGCAGCACCTTCAGGTAGGCCTCCCAGACACTTTGCGCGTCCACGATCGAGAATTCCTGGTCCGTGACCTTGTCATTCACGACCGCCTGACTGCGCTGGATAGCAGCCTGCAGTCTGGATACCAGCTGCCCGAATTCGCCCCACTGGGCCATCAGTTCGCCAGGTTCCATCGCTGCGCTCTCCTCACTCGACTGCGCGCCGCCAGACCCCTGCAGGGGTCTGTACGGCTGCCTCCCCGCCGACAGAATGGCAGGTCTTTGCAAGAATGCCATGGTTGCGATGGGCCGGCTTCGTTTTCGAGGCGGCATCGGCAGTTGCCGCATTGTCGGACAGCCGCGAGCACGACAAGTGCCTTGCTGTCACGTGCTCCTGCGCCGCGCGGTCGGCGCCATCCGGCGTCGCAGTTTTTGGGTTGACTTTGGTCGCCGTCTCCCAACCTTCTTCGAAAAGAAGCCGACTTGATTGGCTTCAATAAAAGCACAGGGAGATGAAAGATGCAGCAGAAGCTTGGCTTTGCCCGAGCTGTGGCGTTGGCCGTTTTGATGACCGGTGCATCGCCGATGGCATTGATGGCGGAAACCCCGGCGGACACGTTGGTGATCGCCGATGCGATCGACGACATCGTGTCGATCGACCCGCATGAGGCTTTCGAATTCTCGAGCGTCGACCTGAACAACAACGTCTATGACACGCTGATCGAGCTCGACCCATCCAAGCCCGGCGAACTGGTGCCAGGCCTCGCAGAAAGCTGGTCGGTCGCCGACGACGGCATGACCTACACTTTCAAGATCAAGCCGGGCATCACCTTCTCGTCTGGCAACCCGCTGACGGCTGAAGATGTCGCCTTCTCGCTGCGCCGGGTGGTCAAACTGAACAAGACCCCGTCCTTCATCATCACCCAGTTCGGCCTGACGCCCGAAAACGTCGATCAGATGGTCACCTTCGATGGCGACACCGTCACGCTGAAGACCGACAAGGCCTATGCCCCGTCTTTCGTTTACAACTGTCTGACAGCCGGCGTGGCCAATATCGTCGACATGAAGACTGTCATGGCGAACGAGGTCGACGGCGACATGGGCAATGCCTGGCTCAAGGCCAACAGCGCCGGAACCGGTGCCTATGTGCTGAAAAGCTTCAAGCCCAACGAGGGCTATGTGCTGGTCGCGCGTGAAGGCCATTGGCGTGGGGATGCGAAGATCAAGACGGTCTTTATGCAGCACATCCCCGAAGGCGCGACCGAGCGCCTGCTTCTCGAAAAGGGCGACATCGACATCGCGCGCGAGTTGACGCCGACCGATATCGCCGGCCTGGCCGGCAACACCGACATCAAGATCCAAGGCGATGTCGGCGGGCAGGTCTATTACCTTGCGCTGAACCAGAAGAAGGCGGAACTCGCCAATCCGAAAGTGCAGGAGGCCATGCGTTGGGCGGTGGACTACACCGGCATGCAGGACTCGATCCTTAAGGGCCTTTGGGTCGTGCACCAGAACTTCCTGCCCCAGGGCTTCCTGGGTGCGCTGAACGAGAATCCCTATTCTCTGGACCTCGAGAAGGCCAAGGCGCTTATGGCTGAATCCGGCCTGACGCTGCCGATCGAAGTCGGCTTCACGGTGCGCAACAACCCCGAGCGCATGGATATCGCGACTTCGATCCAGAACACCTTTGCCCAGATCGGCATCAACCTTGTCATGGATGTGGGCGACGGAAAGCAGGGTCTGGAAACTTACCGGGGCCGCAAGCACGATATCACGCTGCAAACCTGGGGGCCGGACTATCCTGATCCGCACACCAACGCCTCTACGTTCGCCCTGAACCCCGACAACAGCGACGAGGCGAATGCGACCGGCTACCTCGCCTGGCGGACCGCCTGGGATCCGGGTCCTGAACTGAACGCCGAAACCGAGGCGGCAGTTGTTGAAAAGGACTCGGCCAAGCGCGCCGAGATGTATGCCGATATCCAGCGCAAGGTGCGCGACAACTCGGCTTTCGTGCTGATGTTCCAGCAGGCCCGGCAGGATGGGATGCGAGCCAACGTCTCGGGCTTCTACGCGGGTGGCGCGACGGACTCGGCCTCCTACTGGACTGTTAGCAAGTAAGCGAATGGGCCGCCCCTTGCAGGGGCGGCCCTATTCCGAATGCCCGGTATCTCCCATCACCTGCAGGACAATCGCATGCTGCGCCTCGTCGGCCAGATTGCGATCGGCCTGCTTACGCTGGCCATCACCTTGCTTGGCCTTTTGCTGATCACATTCGTGATCGGTCGGGTCGTCCCGATCGATCCGGTCCTGTCCATCGTCGGCGAGCGCGCGACCGAGGCGCAAATGCAGGCGATCCGCGTCAAGCTGGGTCTGGACCTGCCGATGTGGGAGCAGTTCTACATCTATGTGCGAGATGCGCTGCACGGCGATCTTGGCACGTCGATCCGCACGGGCGAAAGCATCTCGGCCGAAATCGCCCGCTACTTTCCAGCCACGCTCGAACTTGCGACCCTTGGCACCATCTTCGGCACATTGGTCGGAATTCCGGCCGGGGTGCTGGCTGCGACCCGCCCCGGCAGCATCGCGGACCAGATTGTACGGGTCGTGGGGCTCTTGGGTTATTCGATGCCGGTCTTCTGGCTGGGCCTGATCGGCCTTCTGGTCTTCTACGGCCAGCTTGACTGGGTCGCAGGGCCAGGGCGGCTAGACCCTACCTATGACATGATGATGGAGTTCACTCTGACTCCCTATACAGGGATGATCCTGATCGATTCCGCGCTGAACGGCGCCTGGGATGTTTTCGGCAATGCCGTCAGCCACATCATCCTGCCTGCCGGTCTGCTGGGCTACGTCTCGATGGCCTATATCAGCCGGATGACCCGCAGCTTCATGATGAATGAGCTTGGTCAGGAATACATCACGACCGCACGGGTAAAGGGCATGCCGGAATGGCGGGTGATCTGGGTGCACGCGATGAAGAACGTGCTCGTGCCGCTGATCACCGTGATCGCGCTGTCTTACGCCTATCTGCTCGAGGGCTCGGTCCTGACCGAGACGATCTTCGCCTGGCCTGGCCTTGGCAGCTACATAACCGACGCGCTTTTCGCTGCCGACATGCCGGCGGTGCTGGGCGGGACCGTGGTCGTTGGCGTGGTCTTCGTGACCCTGAACATGGTCTCGGACATCCTGTATCGCATCGTCGATCCGAGGGCCCGCGCATGACGGCGCTTCACGCCTGGCTTTCCGATCCGAACCCGTCCTCGCGCCGCCAGGCGAAACTCGGGCAGATATGGCTGGCCTGGCTGCGCATCCGGCGCAACCGGCTGGCAATGGTGGGTCTCGTCATCGTCGGCCTTCTGCTGGTTGTTGCGGCCTTCGCCCCCTGGATTGCCCCGCATGACCCATATGTTCAGGACCTGAGCCGACGTCTTTTGCCCCCTGGCACACCCGGCAATCTGCTCGGCACCGATGATTTCGGCCGCGACATCCTGAGCCGCATCATCTACGGCGCCCGGATCACCCTCTACACGATCGGGCTTGTCGCGGTGACTGCACCGGTTCTCGGCCTCCTGGTCGGCACGGTCGCGGGCTATTTCGGTGGCTGGATCGACGCGGTGCTGATGCGCGTCACCGACATCTTCCTGGCGTTCCCCCGCCTGATCCTTGCGCTTGCCCTGGTCGCCGTCCTTGGCCCGGGGATCGAGAACGCGGTTCTGGCCATCGCGCTGACCGCCTGGCCGCCATATGCGCGCCTCGCACGGGCCGAGACGTTGACCGTCCGCAGTTCGGACTACATCGCCGCGATCCGGCTGCAGGGCGCTTCTTCCGCGCGCATCATCGCCGGTCATGTCGTGCCGATGTGTCTGCCTTCGGTCATCATCCGCGTGACGCTGGACATGGCCGGCGTGATCCTGATCGCCGCGGGCCTTGGCTTTCTGGGTCTTGGCGTTCAGCCGCCCTTGCCGGAATGGGGGCTGATGATCTCGTCAGGGCGCAAGTTCCTGTTCGAACAATGGTGGGTCGCCACCATGCCCGGCCTTGCGATCCTCATCGTCTCTCTGGGCTTCAACCTGCTTGGCGACGGGCTGCGCGATGTCCTTGACCCGAAGAGCGCACCGAAATGACCCTGCTTGATGTCCAGAACCTCAGGGTGACGTTTGCAACCGAGGCAGGTCCAGTCGAAGCGGTGCGCGGGGTGTCGTTCAGCCTCGGCCGTGAACGGCTGGGCATCGTTGGCGAAAGCGGATCTGGCAAGACGATGACCGGACGAGCCGTGCTGCGACTCATCCGCCCGCCGGGGCGGATCGAGGCCGACCGCATGGTGTTTGATGGCCAGAACCTGATCGAAGCCTCGGAACGCGAAATGCGCGCCCTTCGCGGCAAGCGGATCGGCATGGTCATGCAGGACCCGAAATACAGTCTGAACCCGGTGATGACCGTGGGCGACCAGCTGACCGAGGGCCTGCGCCGCCGGGATGGGCTTGGACGGCGCGATGCGGAGGCCAAGGCGATTTCGGCGCTTGAGGCTGTCCAGATCCGCGATCCCGCCCGGGTGATGGAAGCCTATCCGCACGAACTGTCCGGCGGCATGGGCCAGCGCGTGATGATTGCGATGATGCTGATCCCCGAGCCTGACCTCTTGATCGCGGACGAGCCAACCAGCGCTCTTGACGTCACGGTCCAGGCCGAAGTTCTGGCGATCCTGGACCGGCTGGTGCGCGATCGAGGGATGGGACTGATCTTCATCAGCCACGACCTCCGGCTGGTGGCGCGGTTCTGCGACCGGGTTCTGGTGATGTACAAGGGCCGCGTGGTCGAGGAGCTTCAGGCCAGCAACCTGCTCGCAGCCCAGCACCCCTATACACGAGGGCTCCTCAACTGCCTGCCGCGCATCGGCGGCCCGCGCGAGCCATTGCCCGGTCTTGATCGCACAGGAGCGTGGGCAGAATGAGCCTGATCGAGATCGAAGACCTCTCCGTCACCTTCCGTGCCAAGGGCCGCGAGGTCCGCGCTGTGGAAGGGGTCAGCCTGAAAGTCGGAAAGGGCGAAAGCTTCGGCCTGGTCGGCGAAAGCGGTTCGGGCAAGTCGACGATCCTGCGGGCGATCTGTGGCTTGGTACCGGTCACGGGCGGTTCGATCCGCATAGGCGGGCAACCGCTGCCGTCACCACGCGGTCGCGCCTTCTCCACGCAGGTGCAGATGGTCTTTCAGGACCCCTATGCCAGCCTGCATCCCCGCCATACCGTCGACCGGACACTCTCCGAACCGCTTGCCATCCACGGCATTCCCGGATCGGACGCCCGCGTGGTGCAGGCGTTGACCGATGTCGGCCTGCCTCCCGCCTTCCGCTTTCGCTATCCGCACCAGCTTTCAGGCGGCCAACGCCAGCGTGTTGCCATTGCCCGGGCGCTGATGCTGCAGCCGAAGGTGCTGCTGCTGGATGAACCGACCTCGGCCCTTGATGCCAGCGTGCAGGCCGAGGTGTTGAACCTTCTCAATCGCCTTCGAGCAGAGCGTGACCTGACCTTTCTGATGGTCAGCCACGATCTGGCGGTCATTGACTACATGACCGACCGCATTCTCGTGATGCAGCATGGCCGCGCAGTCGAAGAACTGTCACGCAGCGATCTGGCCGCCGCCAGAATGACGACTGAGTACGCACGTAGCCTGTTTGCGGCCTCGGCCGACAGGATGCTGGACCCGGCAGTCGCAGCGCCTGCATGAGCGAGGTTTTCGATCGTCGCTTCGGCAGTCCGCCCCGCGCCGGTGCAAAGTGGAATCCTGCAAGAACAGGACTCAGCAACTGATCCGATCTGCCTGCATGCGCCAGCGGGCAGCATAGTCGGCCAGCTGCGTTTTGTCGGCGGGCGTTGCCACCGGACGTGTCAGAGGGGGCGGGGCGTTCTGAATGCACAGCAGGGCCGCTCCTACCGATGTTCCCGTGGCGGAGGTCGCAATCTCTACCCCCTCGGGGCTGATGGCCGCGAGCATGTCCAGGTAGTCGGGATTGCGGCCAAAGGGGCCTTCCACGATGACCGGCCCACGGGCCCCGATCAGGTCAAGTGAAACCCGCGTCATCAGGGCCAGATAAAACGACAGGGCAACAAGGCGCCTTCCCTCCGTGCCGGGATGCGTCGTCCAGCTCATCTTGCGGTTACGGAAGGGTCCGGAGGCCGGTTCGACCGCCGGAAGCAGCATCAGACCTTCACGCAGCACGGCAGCGCGATCTTGCGCATCGGGCACGGCTTCGCTGCCGGCACACACCAGCTCGTATTCCCGCCCCCCCATGAACCGCGCCGAAGGAACCGGGTCGCCGAAGGCGTTGACGTTGACCAGCGTGTCTCGGGCAGGGTCCAGCGCCAGCCGCTCACTGCCGACTGCCATCGCAACCACCCATGTCCCGGTCGAAACCACAGCGAACGGAGCACGGCGGCCGAGGACATGGGGATAGAGCGAGGCGTTGGAATCGTGGATGCCGCAAAGGATCGGGGTATCCGGTGACAGGCCGGTTGCCTTGACCACATCGGCCCTGGGTCGGCCCAGAATGTCGCTGGACTTTCGCGCCGGAGCGATCTTTCCGGCAAGCCCCAGCCGGGCGACAAGCGGCGAAAACTCCCGTAACCAAGGGTTCCAAAGGTCGGTGTGACACCCAAGCGAGGTCATGTCGCTTGCCAGTTCGCCCGTCAGCCGCCAGCCCCAGTATTGCGGATAGGTCAGAAGATGGGCGACCCTGTCGGCCAGATCCGGCTGCGTCTCGAACTGCCAGTGCACCTGGGCGCCAAGATTAAGGCCCATTGGCAGCCGTGGCGATCCGGTTTCTTCGAAGGGCGGCCGAATGGCGTCGTAGCCGTTTGCGAGCGTATCTGGACCCGTGAACTCGTAGTCCAGCATCGGAGCGGCCAGTTCGCCGTCGGCATCCAGCAAGACTGCAGAAGCGCCGTGCGTCGTCACGGAAACAGCATCCACGCCATGCAGCGAATGAAACTCCGCAAGGTGCCGCTGGAAGAAGGCCCAGTGGCCATCCAGATCGAAATGCGGCCACGGCGGTCCGGGGATAACCGTGTTCGGGCGTGTCACGACCGCCAGTTCGGTCAAACTTTCAGCCTCGACCAACGCGAGTTTCGCATTGGTCTTGCCGACATCGATCACTGCAATGTTGCGCAAGCCCATGGCGGATCAGGGAAGGTGAAACATGGGCACAAGCGGCACCGCGACGGGCTCGTTGTCGGGATGGGTGGCCATGAGATCGGCCATATGCGCCCACCAGCGCTGCATTACCGGATGCGTCGGCAGATCGGCCATGCCGTGATCCTCTTTTCGCCAAAGGACGCCAAAGAGGGCATTCGTCTCCGGATCCAGGTGAATCGAGTAATCCTCGATCCCCGCATCCTTCAGCAGCGTCACGAGTTCCGGCCAGATATCGTCGTGCCTCTTGCGATACTCGGCCTCCATTCCTGGCTTCAGTATCATCCGGAAGGCATATTTTTCCATCATGTCCTCGCCATCTTCCACAGCCGTGGCAGCGCGATCACCGAAATGAGAAGTGCGCCAATGATGATCGACATAACGATGCCCGGCACGTTCAGAAGGCCAAGGCCGAAGGTCACAAGCCCCATGACAAGTGCCGCGATCACGACGCCCGGAATCGAGCCGGAACCGCCAAGGATGTTCACCCCACCCAGAACGACCATCGTCACCACTTCAAGCTCGAACCCGGTCGCGATGGAGGGCCGGGTAGAACCAAGGCGCGAAGTCAGGCAGATGGCCGCAATCCCGCTCATCAGGCCGGTCAACAGAAACAGGATGAAGCGGATCCGGTCGACACGCACACCAGAAAATCGCGCCGCAGTGGCGTTGTTTCCGATGACATAGACCCGGCGCCCGAAATCCGTCGCATGAAGCAAGATCCCAAAGACAATGGCCATGACGACGAACAGAACCAGTTCAAAGCTGAAGACCCACCAAACATAGCCCTGGCCGAACCAGCCGAAGGCATCCGGATAGCCGGTGAATGCGCCGTCCCCCAGCACGATGTAGGCGAGGCCGCGAAACAGGCTCATCGTACCGATGGTCACCACGATCGACGGAAGACCCAATCCGGCAACCAGAAAGCCGTTGAAAGCCCCGCAGATCAGGCCAGTGGCCAGGCCGATCAGCACCAATACAGGAACAGGCGCGCCCGCTGTCATCGCCATTCCCATCGCTGTGGAGGCCAGAGCGATGATGGCGGCGACGGACAGATCAATCTCGCCGGCGATGATGAGCATCGCCATCGCAAAGGCGATGATGGCCTTTTCGGTGAAGTTGAAGCTGGCGTCGCTGAGGTTCCAGGGATCCAGAAAATAGGGCGAGGCCAGCGAGTTCGCGATGAAAATCGCAACTGCGACAACGAAAAGCAGCGTTTCCCAGCTTTTCAAGGCCCGTTTCCAGCCCGGAACCAGCCGGTCTGGAATCTCGCGTCCGCGGATCGACGTTGAGGTGGCGGTCATGCGGATCCCTCCACTACCCGATGTTCGGCCTGCTTCAGGATGATCCGGCCCTTCGGTCTTGAACTGCGGGCGTTGAAGGCGATGGCAACGAGGATGGCGATGCCCGAGATAGCCATTTGCGCGAAGGGCGAGATGCCCACCACCGGCAGCGCGTTCTTCACGATGCCAAGGAACAGAGCCCCCATTACCGCACCCGCAACAGAGCCTGCGCCACCGGCGATGGCGACACCGCCGATCACGCAGGCGGCCACCACGTCAAGCTCGAACCCGCCTGCGATGTCGACATAGGCCACCGCATAGCGCGCGACCCACAGGTATCCGGTAAGCCCGGCAAGCGTGCCCGCGATGACGAAGGCCGCGAACTGGGTGCGGCCAACTGAGATGCCCGTATAAACTGCCGCATGGGGGTTGCCTCCCACCGCGAAGAACGCGCGGCCAAGGGGGGTGCGGTAGATAAGGACCGTGAAGACCAAGACAATGGCGATCATGATCCAGGTCATCACCGGAAGGCCGAGAAGGATCGCGCGCGGAAAGTCCTTGAACTCCGGACTCATCTGGTGCGCGTTGATCCATTTCCCGGCGGTCAGCACAAAGATGATGCCGCGATAGATCGTCATCGTCCCAAGGGTCACGACGATGGACGGAATGCCGAGTTTCCAGACGAGCAGGCCGTTGAATGCTCCAAGCAGGGCGCCCAGCACGATCACTGCAAGCAGGATCACCACAATCGGGACGCCGGCCATGTTCAGCAGCCCCGCAACCATGCCGCACAGGGCCAGATTGGCAGCGATCGACAGGTCGATGCATTTCGTCAGGATCACCACCATCTGGCCTAGCGCCAGGATGATGAGCGGCGAGGTGTCGGTCAGGACGTTGACAAGGTTGCCTGGCAGGATGAAGGCCGGAAAACGCATCGCAACCAGGGCCAGCAGCACGAGGATGGCAAGGGCGAGGATCGCCTCGCGTGACTTCAGGATGCCTCTCATGCCGCCTCCCCTTCGATGCCGGCTGCCGCCCGGACCAGATTTTCGGGCGTCATGCTGCCACCCTGGAACTCGGCAGCGATCCGGCCCTCGCGCATGACGATGACCCGGTCGGACATGCCCAGCACCTCCGGTATCTCCGAGGAAACCATGATCACCGCCAGTCCTTGGGCTGCCAACTCGGACATGAAGTCGTGGACGGCGGCCTTGGACCCGATATCGATGCCCTTGGTCGGCTCATCCAGAATGATGACGCGCGGCTTGGTCGCCAGCCATTTGGCGATCACGACCTTCTGCTGGTTGCCGCCGGACAGAAGCCCCACATCCTGGTCAAGGCTCGCCGCCCTCAGATCAAGCCGGCTGGTATAGTCGCGGGTCATGCGGAATTCCTCGGCCAGTCGCAGGAACCCCGCCCGGCTGGTCTTTTCCAGCGACGGCAGGGTGACGTTCTGGAAGATGGGCAGGCCCTTGACCGCCCCCTGACGGCCACGGTCCTCTGGCACATAGACGATGCCTGCGGCGATCGCATCGGCCGTGCTGCGCAGGACCAACACGCGATCGTCGATGCGGCACGCTCCTTTGGACGGGCGAGTGATCCCGAACAGGGCCTGCATCACTTCGGACCGCCCTGCCCCGACAAGGCCGTAAAAGCCAAGGATCTCGCCCTGGTGAAGCGTGAAGCCGATATCCTCGAACTCGGTTGGATGACAGTAACCCGCGACCGTCAACACCGGAGGCCCGATCCGGGCTGGTCGCTTGGGATAGATCTTGTCGACCTCGCGCCCGACCATGAGTTGCACGAGCCGTCCCTCGGTCACATCCGCAATGCGGCCGGAGCCCACGAATTGGCCATCGCGAAACACCGTCCAGCGATCCGCGATGCGGAAGATCTCGTCGAACTTGTGGCTGATGAACAGAATAGCCTTGCCCTGCGCCTTGAGCTTCTCGACCAGATCGTAAAGTTCGTGAATCTCCTTGTGGGACAGGGCGGCCGTCGGTTCGTCCATGATGACGACGCTCGCGTCGATCGACAGGGCGCGGGCGATTGCGACTAGATGCTTCGAGGCGATGCCGAGTTCCCGCAGTCGTATGCGCGGGTCCAGGTCGGCGCCGATGGAGGCCAGAAGCCGCTTCGCCTCCGCTTCCATCGCGGAGGCATCGATCAGCCCGAAACGGGTTCGCGGGGCATGGCCGATGAAGATGTTCTCGGCGACGGTCAGTTCATCGAACAGGACCGTTTCCTGGTGGATGGCGGTGACGCCCGCCTCAGCGGCTGCCTGTGCGGTCAGAAACCGGGTCTCGACACCATTGACCAGGATTGTCCCGCCATCGGGCTGGTATATCCCGGTCAGAATCTTCACCACGGTGGACTTGCCCGCGCCGTTCTCGCCGATCAGCGCAGTCACCTGCCCGGCAAAAAGGTCAAGCTCCACGCCGTCGAGCGCGCGAACACCGGGGAACGTCTTCGATATTCCCCTGAAGGACAGCACCGGAACATGCGTCTCGGCGCCTTTCGCGAGAGCGGTTTCAGTCAGCATGGATTTTGCCTGGAAAGGAGGGACGGGCCCGGTCAAAAGCGACCGGGCCCGGAGGGAGTCCGATCAGAAGATCGAGGAGAACTGGTCGATGTTCGAGGCGTCGTAGGTGAACGGATCGGCCATGGCGCCTTCGTTCTTGTCGTCCAGCTTGACGTTGCCCATGCGGCCCATTGGGATCTCGGCACCAGGCTCGGCCTTCGCGTCACCCTTGGCGAGGTGATAGGCGATCATCGTGGCCGAATAGCCAAGGTCGATCGGGTTCCAGATCGCAAAAGACTTGGATGCGCCAGACTTCACATGGCCAGCCATTTCCGAAGGCAGGCCAAGGCCCGTCACGTTGACCTGACCGATCTTGCCGGCATCCGTCACCGCCTGGGCAGCAGCCACGATCCCGACCGAGGTCGGTGCGATGATCGCCTTCAGGTTCGGATAGGTCTGCAGCAGGCCCTGCGTCTCGCGATAGGACTTGTCGGCCAGATCGTCGCCATAGACGACACCGACAAGATTGATGCCCGGATAGTTCGGCAGCACCTTCTTCGCTTCCTCGATCCAGACGTTCTGGTTGGTCGAGGTGGTGGTAGCGGACAGGATCGCCACGTCGCCGCCGTCGGGCAGATGGTCCGCCGCCAGTTTGACGATGGTGTTGCCGATCAGCGCCGAAGACGACGGGTTCAGGTGCATCTGGCGGCCTTCCGGTGCAACGCCCGAATCCCACGAAATCACGGTGATGCCGCGATCCATCGCCTTCTTCAGCGCCGGCACCAGCGCATCGGCGTCATTGGCGGACACCGCGATCGCATCGACCTTTTGGGCGATCAGGGCGTTGATCACCTCGATCTGGCCTTCAGCGGTCGTGTCGGTCGGGCCGGTGTAGATGATCTCGACATCGCCGAGTTCCTTGGCGGCCTCTTCGGCGCCCTTGTTCGCGGCCTCGAAGAAGCCGATGCCGAGCGCCTTGACCACAAGGGCGATGCGCATGGGTTCGGCATGGGCGCCGGTCGCGATAAGTCCGGTGGCCAGCGCCACCGTCGTCAGGGTCTTTCTCAGAATGCTCATGTGTTCCTCCCAGAGCGTTGCTGTCCCGCGCTATTCCTCCTGCGCGCGGATTTTCCGTTCCTGCGCGGCCACTTCGGCCACGATCAGCTTCACGTCCGCTTCCTCGAGCATGCGGGCAGAGCGGTCGTCGATGCGGTCATCGGTGATGACCGTCGTAATGCGGGTCAGCGGGCAAAGAAGCAGGCTCGACCGCTGCGCGAATTTGGAACTGTCGGCCAAGACGATCAGCTCATCCGCCTGACCGATCAGCTTCTGCTCGGCCTGGACCAGCATCGGGTCGCCTTCCATCAGGCCAAGCGGCCCCAGACCGCGGCAGCCCATGAACATCCGCTTGGCGTAGAAGTTGCGGCTGCCATCCTCGTCGAAGGGAGACAGGATGATGTTCTGTTCGCGATAGATCGCTCCTGCAGGCAGAAGCACGGTGTTCTTCGAGTGCTTCAGCAGATGCTCGGCAATCGGGAAGCTGTTGGTGAAGACCTGCAGCCGCTTCGTGGTCAGCAGATGAACCATCTGGAAGGTGGTGGTGCCGCCGTTGATGATGATCGCGTCACCATCGGCGCACAGATCCACCGCCGCCTTTGCAATGGCCCGCTTCTCGGCCGCATGGATGGTTTCCTGCATGGCGAAGGGGCGAGCGTTGATGCCGACGAAGCTCGGCGGCGCAATGGCCTCGGCTCCACCGCGCACCCGGCGCAGACGCTTCTGCATGTGAAGCTGGGCGATGTCGCGCCGGATCGTCGCCTCGGACGCGCCAGTCATCTGGCACAGGTCCGGCACGGTCACCACCGGCCGTTCCTGCACGGCCGAGAGAATGATCCTGTGGCGTTCGGATTCGTGCATTCCATCCCCCTTTTTCGGGACGCTTGCAGTTGAATCGGTCAATGTCAATCAATTTCAATCGCAGAAAGTCATTCTGCACCTGCATAATGATCGAACATGATCGAAAGTGATTGACAATCCGTCGCAGCAAGGCAGAGTCCCGACCCAAGAGGCGCGGCGCACGACCCCGCGCGATGGGAGGATATGATGGCCAAGACCCCCGCCGCTAACCGGCTTGAATCGCTTTGGAATGACGCCAAGGCAGCGTCCATGAGCGAAGCCGACAAGCTGCTCTACCGGTCGAATCTGTTGGGCTCGGACAAGCGGGTCACGAACTACGGTGGCGGCAATACCTCGGCGAAGGTGATGGAGCAGGACCCGCTCAGCGGCGAACTGACCGAGGTGCTCTGGGTCAAGGGGTCGGGCGGCGACATCGGGTCGATGAAGATGGAAGGCTTCTCGACCCTCTACATGGACAAGCTGCGGGCCCTGAAGGGCAAGTATCGCGGGGTCGAGTTCGAGGACGAAATGGTGGGCTACCTGCCCCACTGCACCTTCAACCTCAACCCGCGTGCCGCGAGCATCGATACGCCCCTGCACGCTTATGTGCCGCGCAAACATGTCGACCACGTCCATTCCGACGCGATCATCGCCATTGCCGCCTCGGTCAACTCGCGAGACCTGACGAAAGAGATTTTTGGCAACGAGATCGGCTGGCTGCCGTGGAGGAAACCCGGCTACGAGTTGGGCCTGTGGCTGGAAAAGCTTGCAACCGAGAACCCGCAGATGCGCGGCGCCATCCTCGAAAGCCACGGGTTGTTCACCTGGGCGGATGACGCCAAGGACTGCTACCAGACGACACTGGAAATCATCAACAAGGCCGCAGCCTGGCTTGAGACGAAAACGGCTGGAAAGCCGGCCTTCGGCGGGGTCCGGAAACCGACCCTGCCGCCAGAAGAACGCCGCGCCATCGCGGCAAGGCTGATGCCGGTGATCCGGGGCCTGATCTCGAAGGACCGCCACAAGGTCGGGCATTTCGACGACCAGCCCGCCGTTCTGGAATTCGTGGGTTCGCAGATGCTCGAGACTCTGGCCCCGCTCGGCACGTCCTGCCCCGACCATTTCCTGCGCACCAAGATTCGCCCGCTGGTCGTGGATTTCGACCCGTCGAAGCCCGATCTCGCCGCGACCATTGCGAGCCTGCCCAAGGCGGCAGAGGACTATCGCGCCGACTACGCGGCCTATTACGACCGCTGCAAGCACGACAACTCGCCCGCCCTTCGTGACCCGAATGCCGTGGTCTGGCTGGTGCCCGGCGTCGGCATGATCACCTTCGCCTTGGACAAGGCCACTGCCCGCATCTCCGGCGAATTCTACGTGAATGCCATAAACGTCATGCGCGGCGCATCCGGTGTCTCGACCTATCAGGGCCTGCCCGAGCAGGAGGCCTTCGACATCGAATACTGGCTGCTGGAGGAAGCGAAGCTGCAGCGGATGCCCAAGCCGAAATCCCTCGCAGGCCGTGTCGCGCTCGTGACCGGAGGGGCGGGGGGCATCGGCTCTGCAACAGCCGAACGGATGCTGAAGGAGGGGGCTTGCGTCATCCTCGCCGATATCGACGGCAAGGCCGCCGAGGATGTGGCCGCCGGCATGGCCAAGGTCTTTGGGCCGGACGTGGTGCGCTCGGTCGCGATGAACGTCACCATCGAAAGCGATGTGATCGCGGCCTATGCCAATGCGGCAGCGGAGTATGGCGGGATCGACATCCTCGTCTCGAACGCCGGCATTGCCTCGTCCGCCCCGATCGAAGACACGACGCTCGCGCTCTGGAACCGCAACATGGATATCCTGTCGACTGGCTACTTCCTTGTCAGCCGGGAAGCATTCAAGCTGTTGCGGGCGCAGGGGATCGGCGGATCGGTCGTCTTCGTGGCGTCGAAGAACGGATTGGCGGCCAGTCCGAATGCCTCGGCCTACTGCACCGCCAAGGCCGCCGAAATCCACCTCGCACGTTGCCTTGCCCTGGAAGGGGCCGAAGCGGGCATCCGCGTCAATGTCGTGAACCCGGATGCCGTGCTTCGCGGCTCGAAGATCTGGTCGGGCGAATGGCTGGACCAGCGCGCCAGCACCTACAAGACGGACAAGGAAGGACTTGAAGAGATGTACCGCCAGCGTTCCATGCTCAAGCGGTCGGTGCTGCCCGAGGATATCGCCGAGGGGATCTACTTCTTGGCATCGGATCTGTCGGCTAAATCGACCGGCAACATCCTCAATATCGATGCGGGCAACGTTCAGGCCTTCACACGCTGACCCTGGGGGACATGATGAGCAAGAGCTACGATCTGGCTCGCGAGCAATTCGCCGGCTGGGGCGTCGATGCCGAAGCGGCGATGAACGCCCTGTCGAAGATCGCGATCTCTGTCCATTGCTGGCAGGGCGACGATGTCGGCGGCTTCGAGCGGAAATCCGGAACCTCGGGCGGCGGCATTCAGGCAACGGGCAACCATCCGGGCCGGGCCAGGACGCCCGGCGAGCTGCGCGCGGATCTTGATTTTGCGTTCTCGCAGATCCCTGGACGGCATCGCGTAAACCTGCATGCCTTCTATCTCGACACGCACGAAACACCCGGACGCGACGAGATCGAATACCGGCATTTCACGCCCTGGGTCGACTGGGCCAAGGACAAGGGACTTGGGCTGGACTTCAACCCGACCTTCTTTGCTCATGAGAAAGCCGACGACAACCTGACCCTTTCCCATCCGGACAAGGGCATTCGTGACTTCTGGATCGAACATGGCCGTCGCTCGCGCGAAATTGCCGCCCGGATCGGTCAGGAACTCGGCAGCGCTGCGGTGAACAACGTCTGGATCCCTGACGGGTACAAGGACATTCCCGTTGACCGGATGGCGGCGCGGCAGCGGCTTTGGGACTCGCTCGACGCGATGTTCGCCGCACGGCACGACCGCGCCCGGCTGATCGATGCCGTGGAGTCGAAGCTCTTCGGTATCGGCGTCGAGGCTTGCACGGTCGGCAGCCACGAATTCTACCTGGGCTTTGCAGCCAGGAAGGATGTCGCGCTGTGTCTCGACATGGGGCATTTCCACCCCACCGAAAACATCGCCGACAAGCTTTCCGCGGTTTCCCTCTGTGTTCAGGATCTCCTTCTGCATGTCTCGCGTCCCATGCGTTGGGACAGTGATCATGTCATCCTTCTGAATGACGACATTCTGGCCATGGCGCAGGAACTGGTCTTCGCCGGGCTGTTGCCGCGGACGAGGATCGGGCTGGACTACTTCGATGCCACGATCAGCCGGACAGCAGCCTGGGTCATCGGTGTGCGGAACATGCAGAAGGCACTGTTGCACGCATTGCTTCTGCCCCAAGCCCAGTTGAAGGACATCGAGCATCGGCTGGACCATACCGCGCGGTTGTCCTGGACAGAAGAACTGAAGGATCTTCCCTTCGCGGCTGTCTGGTCCGAATTCTGCGAACGAAACGAGGTTCCGACCGGCAGAACGCTCATCAGCGAACTGGAACAGTATCAGTCCAGCGTGGCATTGCGCAGAACCTAGGCGCGTGAGCCGCGCCGGGCGCGCCTGCGCCCGCTTTGACGTGGAGCAGGGGGCGGGATCGGTCGGAGGCGCTGGCCTTCGCCGACAGGATCGACGGCGCCGCGGCCGGTCCGATCTTGGTCGGCCGCCCCCCGGCGCCAAGGCAGACATCGCGGTCCTTGACCTCACGAAACCCTGTTTCGTGCGTACGACCGATCCCGTGCCGTTGCTGATCTTCGGTGCTTCAGGACAGGTCAGGCGTGCCTTTTTCTGTGGCCGGTGTTGTAGTGACTGCCAGTTCTCGTCTTCAGATAGGAGTCCAGCGGGATTTCCTCCTGCTTCAGGAAACCCTTCTGCGGCAGCAACCCCGCTTTCACCATTTCGATCACGCTCACCACGGAAGCGGAGGTCGTCCAGGCGATGGCCGTACGCATCTTCCCTCCGATTTCAATCGGATAGTAGGAGCGTACGAACTCCTTCCTGCGCAGCTGGCCGTTGTGCCAGCCTTCTGCCGCGACGTGGACGTACACCACGTCCTCGTCGACCGGTGGTTTGGCATTGGTCAGGATCCGCCCCGCCTCGGCCCGATTTTCGCGCATCAAGAGTTCATGGAAGAAGAAGTTCATCAGCTTCACATGGCCGGGGTACCGCATCGTCTTGTAATCGAGATTCTCGATCTTGTCGGCATAGGTCTCGCACATTGTCCCGAGCCCACCCGACGTCGTGAAGGCTTCAAGCTGCATGCCGTCGATGTAGATCGTCTCGACCCATTCCATCGCCGAAACGGTTTTCAGGACGCCTTCCTCGATAACTTCACAGTCGTTCAGGTATTCGTTGACCACGCCTTCCGGCGACCAGTTGAAGGCATACCCAAGCAACCCAGTCGGGTGCTGCGGCAGGGCGCCCACCCTCAGGCGAATCGAACGAACCTTGTCGAACTGGTCCGCCAGATGCGCACCGACGATGCCGACAAAGCCAGGGGCAAGCCCGCATTGAGGTGCCATCAATCCTCTGGAGGTCTTGGCGAGTTCGCGAATGTGCTTCGTCGTCGGTACATCTTCGGTCAGGTCGAAGTAGTGCAGGCCGAGGCGGTGCGCGACGTTCGAGACGCCGATGTTCAGATGGTACGGCAGGCAGGACAGGACCGCCTCCTTTCCCTTCAGGACTTCGGTCAGGCTTGCCGCGTCCTTCAGGTCGGCGGCTCGGGTCGCAAAGGGGGCGTCGGTTTCCCTGGCATCGATGCCGGTCACTTCGAAGCCCGACTCGACCAGAAGCTCGGCAGCCAGCTTTCCGACTTTGCCCAGGCCAAGCACGGCCACTTTCCCAAACGACATCCTCTTTCCTTTTCTTCTTTCTTGAACGGCCGATCCGCGATCAAGCGTCGGATCGGCGCAATCTGACCTGCCCGGCCGCCGATTCCATCGATCAATTCGGCTGCTTTTGATCACAGTTCATGCAAAACGCCGAAGTGGCACTGCATAGTTGATGGTCCAGCCCTGCTGAGCTGACGTCCTTTGCATCTCGACCGAAGACCGGAGCTCTGACGTCGCTATCCATCCGCCAGTCCGGCAGAGCCTCCGTAGGAAAACACGAGCCAGGGCCAAAGGCGACACACACGAGCTTGCCGAATGCCTGGCACCGACTGCGAAGCCATCAGCCGCCGCGCGGTCGGGCCCGGCGTGACGGGTCGCGGCCTTGGCAGGATCTCCTTTTCCCCAGATGGATGAAGCGGTACGTCCACGCCTTCCGCTTAAGGGCTCCGCGCACATCGACCGAGACCGGGTTGACGATGCTCAAGATTGATGTGGATCCAGTCGTTCCGCCCCTCGGGCTTCTCGCTCTCTTTCATCGCGGAAGGCTCGTCACCTCGGACGCCCGTTCCGCCTTTCTCCCGGCACTTACCCTTCTCGGTCCGGAAAAACGCGCGAGCCGTCAGTCCCCGACGGTAGGCGCCAGGTCATGCCCCTTCATCGCCTGGTGGGGTGATTGCGCAACAACAATTGTGCCTTGCCTGGGCGCCCAGTCGGGCGCCGATTCCCGATGATCCGCCCGCGAGCGAGGTTGGCCGGCTTTCGCCCTGGGAATCGCATCTACGGCCCAGACTGACGGCGGGCCAACGAAACTGAGACGAACCCGCCTTTGCCTGTCAGCCAAATGGCCATTCGACTTTGCGGAGCCGTTCATATCTGGTCACGATCGGCCTCTGGAGTTACGGGGACGCCTTCGATCCAGGTCTGGACGAGTTTGGGGGCCTCGGCGCCGGGCCAGAGGGGGGATCGGTCGAGGATGGCGAGGTCGGCATAGGTGCCGGGCCGGATCTGGCCGGCGATGGCGGCGAGGCCGGCAAGGCGCGCGGCCCGGCGGGTCAGGCGGTCGATCCGGGCCAGGACGACGTCGCGCGGGCCGGTCAGGGTCGCGACCGGGTCCGCCTCGGGCGGCGTCACCACCGACAGCCCGGCGGCCTGCAGCGCCGCCTCTTCGGCGGGGGCGGGCGCGCGCGGCGACAGGACCCGCATCCCGGCCAGCCTGCGGCCCCCGGCCAGCGCCGCCAGCTGCAGCACCGGGGTCAGCCCCCCATCCCCCGCGCAGTCGAACACCAGGTCCCAGCCGTCGCGATGCAGCGCCTCGGCCCGCTCCATCGCCGCGCTGTCGGCCGGCGGGCGCATCTGCAGCGCCTCGATCCGCACGAGGTCGTTGCCATGGCCGGGATCGAGCGCACCCTCGCGCCAGTCCTGCCGCAGCCCCTCCTCCACCGCCCCGCGCAGGCGCAGGCGGTGGCGCCGGTCGATCAGCCCCGACAGCGTGCGGTATTCGCCCCAGTCGCGGCCGAGCGTCGCCACATCCACCGTGGTGTAGCCCGCCCGCGCCCGCCCCTCGATCCAGCGGTCGAGCGCGGCGCGGTCCCGCGCCTCGGGCAGACGAAGGCCGGTCCCGACAAAGCCGGGCAGAACCGCCCGCCCCTCGAGCCGAACCACCCGCGTGCCCCGCCCGCGGCTGGACAGCACCTCCTCGGTCCGCCCAACGGCCCGGATCACCCCCTGCCGGATGGCGATCGCCGTCACCTCGGGCCGGCTCTCGTCCATCGTCAGGATCGGACCGTCGCACAGGATCAGGTCGGGCGGCAGGTTCGCGCCGGGCAGGAAGCCCCCGCGACCCAGCTGCGGGTCGTAGGCCTCCTGCTCGCCAAGCGACGCCTGTTCGCAGAACCGGCACATGCCGCCCTCTCCCCGCCTACTTCACCACCATCACGTTCAACGGCGCCCCCGTCGCCTCGCGCACCTTCAAGGGCGCGGCGGTGAACAGGAAGTCCCATTGCCCGTCCTCGTGGCAATCCTTGGCCAGGGCCTCGAAGTTGCAGATCTCGTTGAAGATGATCCCGAGGTTGCGCATCAGCGCGCAGTGCAGCGGGATCTGCACCCCAAGCTCGGGATCGATGTCGATCTCGTTCGAGATCGTGTCCGTCGCCAGGCACGGGATCTCCATCTCGTGGAACCAGTCCACCACCTCGGTCGAATAGGTCAACCCAGGCTCGTTGAAGTCCTTGTAGAACACCTCGGGACCCTGGACATAGAGAAGCTGCAGGAACCCGATCCGCAGGCACAGGATGTCGTGCTTCTCGATCGTCACCCCCTGGCGCTCGGCACAGGCCAGCATGTCCTCCAGCCCGAAGGTGTCGCCCTTCTCCAGCGCGAACTTGCCGAAATGCGCCGCCATGTCGAGCAGCACCCCGCGCCCCACGATCCCGCGCTCGGCAATCGGCAGGATCGAGGTCTTCTTCATGCCCCCCGCCGTCGCCTCCGCCGCAGGATAGCCGTTCCACACATGGTCGTCGTACCAGACATGGCCAAGAGCATCGATCTGCGTCGAGCCCTGCAGGAACATGGTGATCTTGTCGTCGGCATATTCGACCCCGCCCGGCAGCGGCGTGGCCTTGCCCGTCACGTAGTCGTTCTTGTCCTGCACCATCTCGCGGACCGTCGGCTTGCGCCCGGGAAACATCGGGTCGCCCTTCGGGTTGCCGATCAGTTCGCCGCAGGTCACAACCTTCCCCTGCCTCACCGCTCGAACCCCGCGCAGAACCTCCGCCTGCGTCAGAAAGTTCAGAGACCCAACCTCGTCATCCGGGCCCCAACGACCCCAGTTCTTCGGCGAACCCGCCAGCAACTGGCTCATCCGAACGTCCTGAGCCTTCGAAAATCCACCACGTTCCGGCATCCTCATCCCTCCTCTGCCAGCATACATCAATTCCAACGCATCCTCGTCATCCCCCGGGGGCAGACTTTCCCTGCCAGGGATCGTCCATCCAGGTCCGCGTCCGCTTGTCGTTCCGGGCCACCGCAGCTTCCCGCGAAATCCAGGGGATCGCGCATGGCTATCGGCGCAACCTGCGCGTCCTCCAAACCCGGCGCCAAATCGAGCACCGCTGCTGACAAGCAGACTCCGTCGTCGGATTTCCTCCCCGATCGCGCCCGTGCTGTGAGGGCCTCTCCTCCACCCACCCGGCTTGAGACGACCATCCCGCAGCCAGGCCCAACCTGTCAATATCTGTGATCACGTATCACCATTTTGTATTGACGCTTCGAAGCACGGCATGTTTCATTCCTGCGTGACAGCGGCTTGGCCGCACCGTTTCCGGAGGGGGACGCGGGTCGCGATCTGGCTCGGGAGGAAAGCATGGATACAGCGGATGTCGTCGGGATCGACAGGATTCTGGCCGGTCTGAAGCGGATGCGGGTCGTGGATCTCGCTCCGTTGCTGGAACGGGGGATCCCGCGCTGGCCGACCCACCCCCACCTTACCATCGACAAAGCGGTGACGCATGATCACGACGGCTACTATTGCCAGGCGATCATGATGGCAGAGCACACGGGCGCGCATGTCGACGCGCCGGCGCATGTCCTGCCGCACCGGATGGATCGCACCATCGATACCTTTCCGGCCGATCACCTGATCTCGGCGGCGGTGCTGTACGACTTCAGCAAGCTGGACCTCAAGCCTGGCCATCTGATCACGGCCGATGATCTGCGCAAGGCCGAGAACGCGACCGGGGTGAAGGTCAAGGCCGGCGAAATCGCCATGGTGAACTATGGATGGATGTCGCGCTACTGGCGGACGGACTCAAAGGCGCAATGGTACGTGATGAACGCGCCGGGAATGTCCGAGGATGCCTGCGAGTTCTTCCGGGAACGGCAGGTCAAGGCAGTCGCAACGGATACCGTTGCGGCCGAGACAGCGATCATCGACGGCGTACCCCAGAACAATCCGGGTCACATGAAGAGCTGGCTGCCGAACGACATCCTGATCATCGAGATGCTCCGCAATCTCGAGCAGGTCACGCCGCGGTCACTGTTCGTAGCGATGCCACTGAACATCCACGAAGGATCCGGTTCGCCGATCCGGCCCTTCGCCTATTGCCCGACCTGAGAGCATCGAGACGGGACGATGAAAAGTCGAGCCACCGTCCTGCGCGGTGGCGCTTGAGCCTTGTTGCCCGATCGGGGCGCAAATCATGGGGCGCACTGCCGCCCGGGAGAGGAAGATGGATCTGGGATTAAGGGGCGCAAAAGTCATTGTAACGGCAGGGGCAGCCGGGATTGGGCGCGCAATCCTGGAGCGGTTCCTGTCGGAAGGCGCGACTGTCGCGACCTGCGACATCGATGCCGACGCGCTGAAGACACTGCCACAGAATGTCATCGCCGAACGGGTCGACGTCGCGGACGAAGCGAGCATTACCGGCTTCATGGATCGCAGCATCGCAAAGCTTGGCGGGCTGGATTGTCTGGTGAACAACGCCGGGATCGCGGGCCCTACGGCGCCGGTCGACAAGGTCGACCTGGCCGATTGGCGGCGCACCATAGATGTCGTGTTGACCAGCCAATTCCTGACGGTGTCCCATGCTGTCGCTGCCCTTCGGCAAAGCAAGAACCCCTCGATCATCAACCTTTCATCCGTCGCCGGGCGCCTCGGATTCGCGCTGCGCACACCCTATGCGGCTGCCAAGTGGGGGGTGATAGGCCTGACAAAATCCCTGGCGATCGAGCTTGGGCCTGACAACATCCGAGTCAACGCGATCCTGCCGGGCCTCGTTGCCGGCGATCGCCAGCGCCGCGTGCTGGAGGCCAAGGCGCAGCAACGTGGCCTGTCCTACAAGGAAGTCGAAGCAGAGGCCTTCCGATACACGTCAATCAAGGAATACGTGCCGCCCGAAGCGATCGGCGACCAGATCATGTTTCTGGCCTCTCCCCTGGGCCGCTTCGTTTCGGGTCAGGCCCTGTCGATCTGCGGCGATACGAAGATGCTGGCATAAGGCGTAACCCCGAGCCTCCCTGAGAGGATCGTCTGGCGGTACCTGTGCTCCCTCAGGTGCCGCCTTTTTTTGCGAAGCCCAAAGGAAAAGCCCATCCGCATCGCGGACGGGCTTCAAGCCACAGGGGGAGGCGCGACTAGAAGTTCACCTTGTCCGGTCCCTTGAGTTCCAGAATCTCGCGGGCCTCGTCCGGCGTCGCGATCTCCAGGCCGAGTCCCTCGATCATCTTGCGGACCAGCCGCACCTGATCTGCCGACGACGTCGCAAGCTTCCCGCGGCCCGCCCAGAGCGAGTCTTCAAGGCCCACCCTGACGTTCCCGCCAAGCGCCGCAGCCTGCGCCGCAATCCGGAGCTGGCTTGCCCCCGCCCCCAAAACTGACCAGCGATAGCTGTCACCGAACAGCCGGTCGGCCGTGCGCTTCATGTGCTGGACATCCTCGGGATCTGTGCCGATCCCGCCAAGAATGCCGAAGACCGACTGCACGAAGAAGGGCGGCTTCACCAGGCCGCGATCGGCGAAATGCGCGAGGTTATAGAGATGCCCGATGTCGTAGCACTCGAACTCGAAGCGGGTGTTGTTCTCGTAGCAGGTGTTCAGGATGAACTCGATGTCCTTGAACGAGTTGCGGAACACCAGGTCACGCGTCGCCTCAAGATGCTGGCGTTCCCAGTCGAATTTGAAGTCCTTGTATTTGTCGAGCAGGTGGAACAGCCCGAAGTTGATCGATCCCATGTTTAGCGAGGCGACCTCGGGTTTGAGCATCTGGGCGGGAAGGACGCGCTCTTCAACCTTCATGTATGGGCTGCCGCCGCTGGTCAGGTTCAGCGCAGCGTTGGTGCGCTGCTTGATCTGCGGCAGGAACCGCATGAAGCCTTCGATTGTCTGATCGGGCTTGCCGGTTTCTGGGTTGCGAGCGTGCAGATGCAGGATCGCCGCGCCGGCATCGGCGGCGGCCAGCGCGTCGTCGATGATCTGCTGAGGGGTGATTGGCAGGTATTCCGACATTGACGGCGTGTGGATTGCGCCCGTCACGGCGCAGGTGATGATGACTTTGCGAGAACCGGATTTCGCCATGGTCTTGGTCCTTGGACAGCGTTTGGGGAGGGTTAGTTGCCGATTTCCTTTTCAGCGCGTCGCTTGTGAGCGATGAGCGCCATCAGTCGGCGGTCGCGCCAAGCCTGGCGGGCCTGAAGTTGATCAGCGGCAAGCAGCTTTCGGCGGTCTGCCTCGATCGTGTCGATCACCGGACCGTTCCAGTCGATGCGGTGCTGCGTGCTGGCCCATAGATTGGCGTAGAGCCCGTCATAGCGCTGGCAGTAGTCGCGCACGCCAGCCGGGGCGTTCAGGTCGATCGTCTCGAAGGGGCCCATGAACGACCAGCGCAGGGCAAGGCCATCCCGGATACCGATGTCGATATCCTCGACCGAGGCATAGCCCTCTGCCACAAGGCGGAACGCCTCTTCCAGCAGGGCGCCCTGCATGCGGTTCATGACGAAGCCGTCGATCTCGCGCTTCATCACGATGGGCTTCTGCCCGATGCCGCGCAGGATCGTCGCAGCACGCTCCATGACTTCGGGTGAGGTCCAGGGTGCGGGAACCAGTTCGGCGGCGGGGACGAGATAGGGGGGATTGATCGGATGCGCGACCACACAGCGGTCACGCCCTGCCAGATCGGCAGTGAAGGCCGACGGCAGGAGTGCGGATGTCGAGCTTGCCAGAACGGCAGAACGTGGCGTCGCGGCATCGAGCATCCGGAAGACCTCGATCTTCACATCCAGCCGCTCGAAGGTGCTTTCCTGCACATACTCCACCCCCTCGACCGCCTCTTCGAGCGTCGTGATGGGCTGAAGGCGCGCCAAAACCTGATCGGGGGTATGGCCGTTCAGAAGGTCATTCTTCTGCAGGTCAGGCAGAAGCTCGGTGATGTAGTCCTTGGCCTTGCCAGTCGCAGTGCCGTCCTGATCCCATAGCCGCACGTTGTTTCCGGCGCGGGCGTGACTGATCGCCCAGGCTCGACCAATGAAGCCTGTTCCAATAATGGCAACCTCTGCCATGTTTTCCTCCTTGGGCGGGCGTGCGATTGCACGCCCGGTTGTTCGTTCAGCGTCGCTCCCTGAGCGCGATCACCGCGCCAAGGATCACGAGGCCGAACACGATCTGGCGGGTGGACATCGGGAAGGTCGTCCCTGCCAGCAGGGTCTGAAGTGCGGTCAAAAGCAGGACGCCACCGAGCATCCCGATGTAATTGCCCCTGCCCCCGGTGATTAGCGTACCGCCGACAACCACCGCCGCGATCGAGGGCAGCAGGTATTCGTCGCCCATCCCGAGGCTGGCCTGACCCGACAGGCCAGACAGCAGGATGCCGACAAGGGCAGCGCAGACGCCGGACAGCATGTAAACCATCACGACCGTGCGCTTGACGCCGATGCCGGAAAGCTCGGCCGCGCGGACAGAGTTGCCGATGGCATAGATGCGGCGTCCGAAAGGCGTCCTGGTCAGTAGCAGGACGGCGAAGATCACAAACAGGATCAGGAAGATCACCACCGGCGTTACACCGAGGAACCGTTGCGTCATGAAGGTCCGCAGCAGCGGGGCCGCGAAGCCGTCGGGCGTTCCGCCGGAATAGAGCAGCGAGACGCCCTGCAGCATGCCGTTCATTGCCAGCGTCATCACGATTGGAGACAGGCCAAGGATTACGATCCCGGAACCGTTCAGCAACCCGATGAACGCCCCCATCAAGAGTACGAAGGGAATGGCGTAGATCAGCTCGGCATTCGATCCTGCCGCCATCTTGCTGACGACAATGCCCGCCAGCGCGATGGTCCACGGGATCGAGAGGTCAAGCCCGCCCGTCAGGATCACCGACCCCTGTCCTAGGGCAAGGATCGCCAGGAAACAGGACAGGACAAGAAGCGTGTTGTAGTAGCGGCCGTTCAGGACGGCGTTGCCGAGGATTGCCTCCGTCGCGACCAGCACGATCAGGAAGCAGACGAAGGCTGGCAGGGCGAGCCTGATCGACGCGCGATTTCGCTGGATCCACTCACGCCATCCGATGGCGGCGGCCGGAACACGGGACACCTCGCCCGGCAGCGACAGGCGCTGGCTGGTGAAGTTGCGCTGCGACGGCAGGACGCCCTCGCGCCATGCGCCAAGTCTGGTCGTGAAACGGCTCAGGTTGTTCGCAAGGACGGACTTGCCGTGGATCGCCCCGATGAGGACGGCGATCAGGAGGATCGAGCTTTCCGCGATGGTCGAGTAGTACGCGGAAACGTTCAGGATCAGGAGGATGTTCACCATCAGGATCAGAACGAAGGCGCCGATTGCCGATCCTGTCAGTCCGCCGCGCCCTCCGCCCAGAAGCGTGCCGCCAACGACAACAGCGGCAAACATCTGAAGCAGCATCGGGTTGCCGACCAGCGGATCACCCGCACCGGTCTGCGCGCTTATGGTTACACCGGCGACGCCGTACATCCCGCCGGCGAGGACATAGGTGAGGAACCGAACCCAAGCCACCGAAACACCAGCGGAGCGGGCACTTTCGGGATCGCCGCCGGCGGCATAGAGCGCGATACCGTACGGCGTGCGTTTCAGCCAGTACCAGAGGACAAGGCACAATAGGATGAGCGCGCCCGACATCGGCAGGGTGTTCGGGATCAGGTCCGAGGCCATGAACTCATAGAGCGAGCCGTCGATGTAGCCGCCGGGATTGTCCATCACCAGAAGGGTGATGCCCTGTAGGATGAACATCGTGGCCAGCGTCACCACGATAGGCTGCAGCCGCAGGAACGCGATGAAGAAGCCGTTTACCGCGCCCACTGCAACCCCAATTCCGATGCCGATCGCAAACAGGAGCGCGGGGGACGTGATCGACCCCATCGGGAAGGACGCGAGCGATACGTTGACGAGCGAAATCACTGCCGCCGCCGACAGGTCGAACCCGCCGCTCAGGATGACGAGCGTCTGCCCCATGGCGGCGATGGCCAGCGTCGTGCCACCCGAAACCAGTTGCGAGATGTCGTAGTATCCTAGCGGCGTCGCGCTGACCTTCAGGATGAAAGCGACGAGCAGAGCAAGCGTCACGATCGCCGTGATAAGGCCACGATGCCGTCCGATCCGCAGTTTGTTTGTCGAAATGGATGGCATGATTTTCTCGGCAGGCTGAGTGATGTCCATGGTCATGTCAGACCACCATTCTTGTCGGCGCGCGTTCGGGCTCCGACCCAAGTGCCACCGCGAGGATGTTCTCTTCGGTCAGGTCATCGCCAGACAGTTCCGCCGCGATCGAGCCCGAGTAGAAAACCATCGTCCTGTCCGAGAGATGGACGAGCTCGGGAATCTCGGTCGAGTAGAACAGGACGGCACCGCCAGCCTCGGCATAGGTCCGCAGAAGCTGATAGATCTCGTTCTTGGTTCCCACGTCGATGCCGCGTGTCGGGTCATAGACCAGCAACACGCGCGCTTCGGTCAGCAGCCATTTGGCAATGGCGATCTTCTGCTGGTTCCCCCCCGAGAAGGACTCTGCCGGCATCCATTCCGCCCGCTCGGCTACATTCACTTGCCGGAAGACCCGGCGCACCGCCTCGGACTCTTCTTCGCGGTCGATCAGGCCCATTTTGGTGAAGCGGTCGACAACAGGGATCGTGGCATTGTGCGTACCGCTCAGACGCAGGAACAGCCCTTCGGTCTTGCGTTCTTCCGGGACAAGGCTGATGCCGATCTTGGCCGAGATTGCATCGCGCGAACTGGTGAACACCACCTTCTCGCCATTCACCATCAGATGACCGCGCTTCAAGGGACGGTCGCCGAAGATCGACAGAAACAGCTCTAGCTGGCCCATGCCCTGCAAGCCGGCTACCCCAAGAATCTCGCCCGCGCGCAAAGAGAAGCTGGCATCGCGCAGTTTCCCGTCGGTTCCGGCATTACGGGCCCCAAGAACCTCGGCACCAACCTCGTGCTTCACCGCCGTCCGGGGTGGGAACGAATGGATCAGCGACCGGCCAGCGATCATGCGGACAACGTCCTCGTCCGCATAGTCCTTCACATGACCGGAGGCGATGTGTTTGCCGCCACGCAGAATTGTCAGCTCGTCGCAGTAGTCGCGAACTTCGCGCAGACGATGGGAAATGAAGATGACGGTCGTGCCGCGAGCGCGCTCGCGCTTGATGACTTCTCCCATCCAGACGACATCGGGGCCGGACAGGGCAGAGGTCGGCTCGTCCAGAAGCAGCACCTTCGGCTTGCGATATACCGCTCGCGCGATCTCGATCTTCTGGCGCACGGCAAGGTCGAGTTCGCCGATCTCGTCATCCAGCTCAAAGCCAGCCAGGCCCAGTTCCTCGAAATGGCGCGCTACATCCCGACGAGCGCCGGCGCGTCTTATCATTCCGATCGGGCTCACAGACGCCCGGGGGATGAGCATATTGTCCAGAACGGTCAGGTTGCGCAGCAGCGTCATTTCCTGAAAGGCCGTCTGTACGCCAAGCCGCTGCGCCGCCAGAGGCGAATGCAGGTTCACCTTCTGTCCAAGGATCGAAATCTCGCCCTGGTCTGGAGTGACGAGTCCTGACAGCATCTTCACGAGTGTCGATTTTCCTGCGCCGTTTTCGCCCAGCAGCGCATGGACCGTGCCTTGGCCGATCTCGACGGTCACATCATCAAGCGCGACGGTCGGTCCATACGCCTTGCGCACACCAGTGACCGAGATGGCCGAAGTTGCCGCTGTCATGAATGCCTCCCCCTTGTCCCCTCGACAAGATATGTCTCGGGGGCAGTCGATCTGTCAAACGGATTGTCCGACAATCGGAGCAAAGATCACTGATCAGGATACCGGCCCGCCCTGGGGCGGGCCGGATGTCTTCCTTATTCGGGCTGACCGATCAGGGCGGCCTGCAGGCCAACCTCTGGGGTTAGCTCGGAGTAGATCGAGGCAAACCAGCCAGGGTTCGGGATGATCGAGGGTTGGAAGACGTTGCAGCCCTCCGACATCTCCTTCCAGGTGCCTTCCAGGCAAAGCTTGATATTGTCGTTGGTGACGATGTTCTGAGGCACGTCGGTGAGCGCCGGGATTTCGCCGCCTTCAAGCTTCTGCACCGCGAGCTTAAGCGCGAGGGCTCCGGTGAAGTTCTGCGATCCCGAAGACCAGCGCTTGGCGCCCATCGGGCGATAGGTGCCATTGGCGCCATCAACTTCGGTTCCGACCGGCAGCATCTGGATGCGCCCGCCGTTCGAGGCCTCACCGGCGCAGGGACGGATCTTGTCATCCGGGATGCCCGCCTCGGATTGCATCGAGTTGGCGGTATAGCACCCGGCCTGCATCCAGACACCGTCGATTTCGTCCCACGGACGTGTCGCGACGATCTTCGACAGTTCCGTC
Source organism: Alitabrizicola rongguiensis (assembly GCF_021491355.1). Taxonomy (GTDB): domain Bacteria; phylum Pseudomonadota; class Alphaproteobacteria; order Rhodobacterales; family Rhodobacteraceae; genus Aliitabrizicola; species Aliitabrizicola rongguiensis. The sequence goes on from NZ_JAKENF010000001.1 coordinate 756,991, forward strand.
CGCGCCACGGCCTGGCTCCACATGCCGTTGGCTTCGGCGACCACCTCGATACCCGGGTTCGCCGCAAAGACAGCCTTGGCGCCTTCGTTGCGGAGGGAGTCGACCGTCGTGCCAGGAACACCCGTGATCATCACGACGCGACCCTTGCCGCCAAGTTGGTCAACCAGCCATTGGGCCGATTTCTCGCCCCAGACCTTCTGATCGATATGGACGTTGTAGGCGCATGGTTCCTCGATGATCGAGTCATAGGCGATGACAGTCACGCCTTTGGCACAGGCATTCTTGACCGCTGCATTCAGCGCGGTGGGCGAGATCGGATACACGATGATCGCGTCGGCGCCTGCCTGAACCATCGAGTTGATCTGCTGGATCTGTTTCTGGGCGTTAGGGCCAGCGACCTGAACCTGCAGATCGACCTTGTCTGCATAGGCCGGCGACGCCGCCATGGCCTTCAGCATGTTGGCCGCCTCGGCCTGCCAGTCGTTTCCGATATAGCTCATGCTCAGAAAGATCTTGTGCTTTCCTTCGGCCATAGCCGGTGCAGCGACTGCGCCAAAGGCAAGGGCAAGCCCCAATGCATGGCTGGCGTTCTTCAGAAATTGCTTCATTCCTCGCTCCCTGGTTCTCCGGTCGCGGACCGGTTCTCTCCATTCGGCTTTTTCGCGACCAACGGAACGAAAAGGACGAAAGCTTCCAGAGCACGGCAAAATCGCACCCTTCGGCCCGATAGGGCCGACACGCCTTCGCTGACTAGCTTTCCTCCCGGGTGGCCGACTGGTCGCCGGTTCCCATGCTGCCTCCTACAGCATGCCCAATACAGCGAGGGGGCTTCGACCTGTCAAGTTTTATCTGTGATGCGTGATCACACATAAAACTATTCCAAACTCGCGCGAGGAACGCTAGTTTGCCCGAACGCTCCGAGCGGTGTATGCCGCAAGATCGGAAGTGGAGATGCGAGCCGGCGCCATGGATAAACTTTCACCAGTCGATCTGAGCACCCTGCATGAACGGGTCTATTCCCGACTGCGCGAAGCAATCTCCCAAGGCGACTTCGTGCCGGGAGAAGTCCTGACGATCCGAACTGTCGCGGCCTCGCTTGGAACCAGCTCGATGCCCGTCCGGGAGTCGCTTCGCCGGCTTGTCGCGGAAAAGGCGCTCGTTCAACTGGCCAACCGCAGCATCGCCGTCGCCCCGTTCGATCTCGCCCTGTTTGGAGAGCTTATCCGGATCCGCATGGCGATCGAATCGATGGCAACCCGCTATGCCGCGCAGAAGCGGACGCCCGAACTGATCTCAAGGCTGACAGAGTTGAACGAAAGGATGAAGGCGGCCGTCCATGACAAGGACGTCGAGGCGCTGCTTGATTCCAACAAGACGTTCCACTTCACCATCTACGCCGCGGCCGAGATGCCCCAACTGTTTGAGATCATTCAGGGCTTGTGGCTGCGGACGGGTCCCTATCTGCGCGCAGCCTATCGCAGCGTCCCGGGGGCCGAACGGCATTTCCTGGATGGAACGCGGGTTCATGCGCGCGTGATCCAGGCACTTGAAGCCGGGAATGCGCAACGCGCGGGCGCAAACATCGCGCTCGATATCGGGTTCACCGCACGCCGCTTCGGGCCCATGATCGCGCAGCTTTACGGCAAGCCAGACGAGTCAGCGCAGACGACCGTCGCCTGATCAGGGCCGTCGACTGGCATAGGTTTCATTCCGTCCGTGCAATTCCGCCCTTGACGCGCCTTAGCGGGATCGAACTCTCCATTGATGCGATACCGGGCACTTTGCTCATCCGGCCAACAAGGAATTGCTCGAACTGGGCTAGGCCTTCGGTGGCGACCCGCAGAAGGTAGTCGCGGTTTCCGGTCATGAGCCAGCAATCCACGACTTCCGGAAATTCGGCCACCGCCTTTTCGAAGGCAACAAGGGCATCGTCGACCTGACGATCCAGCTTGATCGAAACGAAGACCGACACGCCGAACCCAAGCGCCGCCTCGTCGATCAGGGCCGCATAGCCGGTGATGACGCCCGATTCCTCGAGCTTGCGTACACGCCGGGCGATCGGCGTCGGACTCAATCCCACTGCCGTCGCCAGATCGAGAAGCGAGATTCGACCGTCTTCGCGCAGCGCGCGGACAATCCGGCGATCAATCGCATCTAGCTTGGTGATTTCCTGCATCATCCCAACACATGATAGCGGATTCCACCAACTAAAGCCATACGGAAGCTGACTTTGGCAAGCTTCGCTCTTCCCGCCAAGCTAAAGTCTCCATACGGGCGAGGGAGGCAGTCATGACGGTTCAGCTCAACATCATCGAACAGCGGTTGCTTTGGCTGTCGCACTGGATGATCCACAACGCCAACCACATCCGGCCGAAAACTGACCAGATCAAGACTGGTGGCCATCAGGCATCTTCCGCCTCGATGGTCTCGATTATGACGGCGCTCTACTTCTCGGCGCTAAGGCCTGAGGACCGCGTGGCGGTCAAGCCGCACGCATCTCCGATCTTCCATGCCATGCAATATCTCATGGGGAATCTGGATCGCGACAGGATGGAGAACTTCCGCGGTTTCGGCGGCGTGCAATCCTATCCATCGCGAACCAAGGACGTTGACGATATCGACTTCTCGACCGGCTCCGTTGGGTTGGGGGTTGCGATCACCTCATTTGCGTCCCTCGTGCAGGACTACATTCGCGCCAAGGCGTGGGGGCGGGAAGTGTCTCCGGGACGGATGGTGGCCCTGATGGGCGATGCCGAACTGGACGAGGGCAACATCTACGAGGCGCTTCAGGAAGGCTGGAAGCACGACCTGCGAAACGTCTGGTGGGTGATCGACTACAACAGGCAGTCCCTGGACGGCGTCGTGCGGGAAGGCCTGTGGCAGCGGATCGAGAAAGTCTTCGATGCGTTTGGCTGGGACGTGGTCAAGATGAAGTATGGCATCCGTCAGCGCGAAGCCTTCGCGGAGCCCGGGGGTGAAGCTCTGCGGCGGTGGATCGACGCCTGCCCGAACCAGGACTATTCGGCACTAACCTTTATGGGCGGCGCGGTCTGGCGAAAGCGGCTGATGGAAGATCTGGGAGATCAGGGTGCAGTCACGGCATTGCTCGAAAGGCGGTCCGATGCACAGCTCGCCGAGCTGATGGAAAACCTGGGAGGCAACTGCGTCGTCTCGATGGCCGAAGCTTTCGCCGCGGCGACATCCGATCGCCCGACCTGCTTTCTGGCCTACACGGTCAAGGGATGGGGCACCCCGATCGCTGGCCACAAGGACAACCATGGCGGCCTGATGACCAAGGCGCAGATGGAGGAGTGGCAGGCTCACATGGGCGTCCCAGCCGGTGAGGAATGGGACCGGTTCGCGGCGGTCAAGGACATACCCGCGCTTGAGTCCTTCCTGAGACAAGTGCCCTTCTTCGCCCAGGGCACGCGGCGACACACAGACAAGCCGATCCCTGCGCCAACGGTCGCAATAGAGTCCGATCGCGAGATCTCGACCCAGGCAGCCTTCGGAAAGATCCTCGACAACCTTGCCCGCATGGGTGGCCAGTTGGCCGACAGGATCGTCACCGCCTCACCCGATGTCACTGGGACAACCAGCCTCGGACCCTGGGTGAACCGACGCAAGCTGTTCTCGCGCCAGCCAATCGCGGACGTCTTCCAGACCGAAAAGATCTCGTCGACCGCCAAATGGGACTTTGCTCCGGAAGGCCAGCATATGGAACTGGGAATTGCCGAGATGAACCTGTTCCTCTGGCTGGGGGCGGCAGGCCTGGCGCATTCGCTGTTCGGGCGCCGGCTGATTCCCATCGGGACAGTCTACGACCCGTTCGTTTCGCGTGGCCTCGATGCACTGAACTACGCCTGCTACCAGGATGCCCGGTTCATCATCGTCGGCACCCCCTCCGGCGTGACCCTGGCGCCAGAGGGTGGCGCGCACCAGTCGATAGCCTCGCCCCTTATCGGGATGAGTCAGGACGGCCTGGCGGCGTTCGAACCTGCATTCGCCGATGAACTGGCAGCAATCATGTCCTGGTCCTTCGACTACCTGCAACGGGACGGGGACGGCGTGGAAGATCCTCGGACATGGCTGCGCGACAGCACCGGAGGGTCGGTCTATCTGCGCCTGTCAACAAACCCTATCGAACAGGTCGGCCGAAGGACTGACGATGCCTTCCGCCGCGGGGTGATCGACGGCGGCTACTGGCTGCGCCCGCCCGGTCCGAATTGCGAGATCGTTTTGGCCTACCAGGGCGTGATCGCACCGGAGGTGAGTCTTGCCGCAGGCCGGATTGCCGAAGCACGGCGGGACGTGGGGGTGCTTGCCGTCACCTCGGCCGATCGCCTGAATGCGGGCTGGACAGCCGCGCAACGCGCCCGCGCCCATGGAAGGCCGGACGCTCAATCTCATGTGGAGGCGCTGCTTGCCGGACTGCCCGGCCATTGTCGGATCGTAACCATCATCGACGGTCACCCGGCGACCCTTGCCTGGCTCGGGGGCGTGCACGGTCATCAGACGATCCCGCTTGGCGTCGAGCATTTTGGCCAGACCGGCACGATCGGCGATCTCTATCGCCACTTTGGAATCGATGCCGCTTCCATCGCCGAAAGGGCATTGCAGCTTTCGCCGGGACGAAGGCCAGACCGCAGACCGACCTAGGAACGGCAGAGCAGGACGATGGCGCCCAGCCCTGTCTAGGGGGGCGCCGCCAAGGCCGGATGCGCTAGGGCGTGCCTCCGGCGATGGCGATGGCTTGACCATTCACGCCACGCGCGGCGCGCGAACACAGCCATAGCGCGGTAGCTGTCACTTCCACTGGCTGGAAAAGACGACGCTGCGGGCTCAGTGCCTCGAGAGAAGCGCGGGCCTCATGCGGCTGCCGGCCAGTCTTGGCGACGATGTTGTCGATGGTCCGATCCGTCATTTCGGTGTCGAGATAGCCTGGACAGATCGCATTCAAGGTAACCCCGCGCGTCGCGAACTCTTCGGCGAGGGAACGCACAAGGCCGATCACTCCATGTTTGGCCGCCGCGTAGGCCCCGATGTAGGAGTAGCCGCGCAGACCGGCGATCGATGATATGGCGATCAGCCGCCCGGGCTCCTCCATGCGCCGCACCCCCTCGCGGAACGTCAGGAATGTTCCGGTCAGGTTAACGGCAAGCATGGCATTCCAGTGCTCCAACGTCATCCGCGCAAAAGGGGCGCTGTCGGCGGCACCTGCATTTGCCAGAACGATGTCGCACTTTCCCGCCGCATCGAACAGACGCGCGACTGACCCTTCGTCTGTGACGTCGCACAACTGCATCTGAATTCCACCAATGCGCCGCGCCACGCGCTCAAGCGCATCGGCTCGGCGGCCCGCGATCACGACATGGGCCCCAGCCGCGGAAAAGCCTCGGGCGAGATCGGCGCCGACTCCGCTGCCGCCGCCGGTGATAAGGACACGTTTTCCGGACAGATCCACTGAATTTTCCTTCAAACAAAGCGCCGCATTGCGCGCACCCAACCCTCGTAGTCTTCGGCCTTGCGCCTGAAGTATCGGCGAACCTGGGCATGGGGTGTGACCATGAACTGGTTCGCCGTCACGCCATCAAGGCCCGCGATGGCAACTTCCTCAGCCGTCAGAACGCCATCCGATTGCACGGGACCTTCCGGAATCGTCTCCAGCAGTGGCGTCGCCACGCCCTGTGGGCAAAGCACGGTTACGCCTATTCCCGCGGCTCCATGCGATATCGCAAGACTTTCGGCAAAGCCGAGCGCCGCGTGTTTCGTTGTCGAATAGACTGCGCTTCCCGACTGGGTCAGCAAGCCTGCGGCGGAAAGCGTCTGCAGAAAATGTCCCTGTCCCCGTGCCAACATGTGGGGCAGCGCGAGACGCGCAAGGCGCACATGCGCAAGGACGTTGATTTCCCACGCAGCCGCCCAGATGCCGTCGCTCGGGGACGCAATGCTGCCCTGCAGTTCGAACCCGCTCGCGATCCCCGCATTGCAGCAGAGTAGACCGATCGGCCCCACGTGCTGCTCGGTTCCGCCGACAAGCTCGGCAAGGTAACCGGGGTCGCGCACATCGCCGGGCATGGCGATCCCGCCGATCTCATCGGCAACGCGCATGGCACCGTCGGCGTTCCTGTCTGCGACGATGACCTTGCCGGCCCCGCGTCTTGCGGCCTCGCGGGCCAGGGCGGCCCCGATCCCGCTGGCCGCGCCCGTGACCACGACAATTTCACCTGCAACCTGCATCTGATCCTCCGTCCGGCCAATCCTCCCAACGGGAGACATGATTGTCAATCGGACTGTCGGACAATCCGTTTGACAACGATCCAAGTGGTGCGACATAACGGTTATCGGACGAAGGGCCGAATGCCGGGCGCTCCCCAGGTCGCATCAGGCCGGGGGCCAAGGCAGATGGCAGAAAACCAGCTTGTCGGAACATCCATGATACCAGCACCGATCCTGCTTCACCGCGACGGCGCCGTGGCAAACCTGCGCTTCAACCGGCCCGAGGCCCTGAACGCGATCAATCAGGAGCTGGCCGAGCTTCTTGAGCACCATCTGCGCAGCCTGTCGGCCGACCCGTCGATCCGCGTAGTTGTCCTTTCTGGCGCCGGCAAAGGCTTCACCGGAGGCGGTGATCTGTCGGTCTTCCGCGGTGCCTCCAGCTTTCCGGAGGCCGCAGACGTCCTGATCGGGCCATTGCATCGGGCGGTGATGATCCTGCGCGAGATGCCGCAGATCGTCGTGGCAAGCCTGCACGGTGCGGTAGCAGGTGCAGGGCTGAGCTTTGCGATGCTGGCAGACCTCGCCATTGCCGCGGACACGATCCGGATGAACATGGCCTATGCCCGCATCCAGGCTGTACCGGACTGCGGCGGCTCCTGGGCGCTGGCCAGGCTGGTGGGCGCCCGCAAGGCCCTGGAGATCGCATTACTGTCCGACACCATCGGCGCCGACGAAGCGCTGCTTCTTGGTCTTGTAAACCGGGTGGTGCCCGAACCAGATCTGGCCGCCGAGACAGCGGCAATCGCGAACCGCCTCGCGCGTCAGTCGCCCGCGTCGGCCAGGGGAATCCGGGATCTGCTGCGCCAGTCGCTGCAAACCAGACTCCCGGATCAACTGGACGCCGAACGCGCCGCGTTCCGGGCTGCCGCAGCCCAACCTGAATTCGCAGATGCGATTGCCGGGTTCTTTGCCCGCAATGCCAAACCATGAACCCCGCCACGGAGGCTCCATGATCCGCGACGCCGTAATCGCCGCCTATGTCCGCAGCCCCTTCACCTTCGCGCGCAAGGGCGCCCTCGCCTCCGTCCGGCCTGACGATTTGGGGGCCCATGTCATTCGCGCCCTGCTCAGCCGCACCGGTGTAGACGGCAGCGAGATCGAGGATGTCGTCTGGGGCTGCGCCTTTCCGGAAGGCGAACAGGGTCTGAACATCGGCCGTGTGGTCGGCTTGCGGGCAGGTCTGCCAGTTTCCACGGCCGGCATGACGGTGAACCGCTGGTGCGGCTCCTCCATTCAGGCGGTTCAGGCGGCGTGCGGCATGATTCTGATGGGCGCGGGCGTTGCCTATATCGCAGGCGGCACGGAAAGCATGAGCCGGGTGCCGATGATGGGCTACAACATCCTGCCACCACCGACATGGAGCGCGGATGAGGTCAGCGACTTCATCAATGTCGGCCTGACGGCAGAGCGGGTTGCGCGAGAACATGGCATTTCGCGCGACGAACAGGATGCCTTCGCCTTCAAGAGCCACAGCAAGGCGTTCGCGGCCCGAGCAGACGGACGCCTGTCAGCCGAGGTCGCGCCGATCGAGGTCAACGGCGGCACCGTTGCCGAGGATGGCTGCATTCGTGACACAACTCTGGCGGATCTGGGGACCTTGAAGACGGTTTTCCTGAAGGATGGCACCGTCACGGCGGGCTCCTCGTCGCCCATGACCGACGGGGCCACGGCGCTGCTCGTCTGCACGCCAGCGTTCGTAGAAAGCCGCGGACTCGTCCCACTGGCTCGGGTTGCCGGATTTGCCGTTTCGGGTTGTGAGCCGGGCGTCATGGGGCTGGGGCCGATCGAAAGCAGCCGGAAGGCCGTCAAGCGCGCCGGGCTGAAGATCGACGATATCGACATCGTCGAGATGAACGAGGCTTTCGCCTCGCAGGCCGAGGCCTGCCGCCGGCAACTCGACATCGACCCGGCGAGGCTGAATATCGACGGGGGCGCCATCGCGCTTGGCCATCCGCTCGGAGCGACAGGCGGTCGTCTTGTCGGCAAGGCGGCAACGCTCTTGAAACGCGAAGGCAAGCGATACGCGCTCGCGACCCAATGCATCGGCGGCGGCATGGGCATCGCCATGGTGCTGGAGGCGGCATGATGACCGCTCCATCGAAAGTCTCGACGGCGGTGATGGCAGCGGGCGTGGCCGAAACCGGAATTCGGCGGGTCATGGTCATAGGTGCCGGGTCCATGGGATCAGGCATCGCTGCACAGTTCGCCAATGCCGGGGTGCAGGTTGATCTGCTCGATGTCGCCGGGAGTCCTCCCAACTCGATCGCCGAGGGCGGGATTGCCCGCCAGCTCAAGGCCGGCGGCTTCATGGCGCCCGAGGCCGCGCGCCTGATCCTTGCCGGCACTGTCGACAGCGACCTGTCCAGGGCGGCGGAGGCGGACTGGATCGTCGAAGTCGTGATCGAGAACCTGGATGCCAAACGCGATCTGTTCAAGCGGATAGAACAGCACTGCCGCCCAGGCACACCGATCAGTTCCAACACCTCGACGCTTCGGCTTGCAGATCTGACGGCCGGTATGGGCGAAGACTATGTCCGTGATTTTGTCATCACGCATTTCTTCAACCCTCCCCGCACGATGCCGCTCGTCGAGCTTGTGGCAGGCCCCAGGACCAATCCGGAAACTGTCGCTCGTGTCCGCCGCGGGCTGGAGACGATTCTCGGCAAGACAGTGATCGATTGCTTTGACACGCCCGGCTTTATCGCCAACCGGATCGGCTGCTACTGGCTGGCGATGGGCAGCCTCGAGGCAAAGCGTCTTGGGCTTACGGTTGAAGAGGCGGACGCGGTCAACACCGCCCTCGGCGTTCCCAAAAGCGGGGTGTTCGGCTGCCTGGACCTGGTCGGTCTCGACCTTGTCCCGCCGGTCTGGGGAAGCCTCAAACACTCCCTGCCGAAGTCGGACGACCTGAACCGCTTCGACCTTACGACGGATCCCCTGATCGCGCGTCTCGTCGCCGAGGGACGCCATGGGCGCAAGTCCAGGGCTGGCTTCAGCCGCCGCCTGCCGGATGGCGGCTTTGAAACGGCCGACCTCGTCACCGGCGAGTATCGCCCGGCCCAAGCACCCGACCTGCCGGGCAAGGGCCGCGACCTTGACGCGCTGATTTCGGATGGCGGACCAATTGGCGGATATGCCCGAAGCCTCTTGTCGAATGTGATCGCCTATGCGGCCGAACATGCGCCAGACATTGCGGAAGACACCGGCGCAATCGACCTGGCAATGCAGCTTGGCTATGGCTGGAAGGACGGTCCGTTCGCCTTGGCGGATCGTGTCGGAGCAGACCGGATCGCTGGCTGGGTCGCGGCTGAGGGCCGTGCCGTCCCTCCGCTCCTGAGCAGGGCGCAGGGTCTTGGTGGCTTTCGCAAGCCAGTGGGACAGTGGCTGTCCACCTCCGCGCCTGATTACGCCCTTAGCCGAACCACCAATCCGAGCCTGCTCGACCGCGCGCGGCTTGCGTGCCCGCCGCTTTGGAGCAACGCCCTCGCCAAGGTCTGGGATCTGGGCGAAGGGGTAGGCTGCTTTGAGGCGGGATCGAAGATGAACAGCTTCGATCCTGTGGTGTTCGACCTTCTCGAGACTGTCCTCGCGCAAGGCACGGGGCGCATCCGTGCGCTGGTCCTTGGAAACGACCATCCCCGGGCTTTCTCAGTCGGGGCCGACCTGGCCTTCATTTCCGTGATGATCGCACAAGGCAGGCTTGCGGATGTCGACCGATACATTGAGCGGGGGCAGCACCTGTTCCTGGCGATGAAGCGGGCGCCCTTCCCCGTAGTGGCTGCCGCTCACGGATTTGCGCTCGGGGGAGGATGCGAGTTCACGCTGCATGCGGATGCTGTCGTTGCCCATGCCGAACTCAACATGGCCTTGCCCGAGGTAAAGGTGGGGCTTGTCCCGGCTTGGGGCGGCTGCACCCAACTATTGCTTCGAAGCCACCAGGCAGCCGCGGCAAAAGGTCCGGTAGCGGCGGCACGACCCGTCTTCCAGACAATCTTCGCCGGCGAGTTCAGCACGTCAGCGGCAGATGCGAAGGGCAAGGGATATCTTCGCCCAGATGCACAGGTCGTGATGAACCGCGCCGGATTGCTGCCTGAGGCCCGGCACCACGCGCTGACACTGGCCGAAGGCTACAAGCCCCCTGAGCCAGCCCTGATCCAGGTTGCCGGTCCATCCGGCAAAAGCGGGCTGATGGTCGAGATGCAGGCCCGCACCGCAGCTGGTGGCCTTACCGAGACGGATCTGGCCATGGCTGAAACGTTGGCCGAGGTGCTGACGGGGGGACCGTCGGGTGATCCGCTGCGGCCAGAGACCGAAGAAGCGATAATGGCGCTCGAGCGGGCGGCACTGCTGGAGCTTGCAAAGCGCCCCAGCACCCGCGCCCGGATCGATCACATGCTGGCTACGGGCAGACCGCTGCGGAACTGACAGGACTATCGTCACTGGCGCCCGTTGACAGCATAGTAGATGTGTAAGATTGTCGGACAACAGGACATTCAGTCACAATATGCTCTTGGGAGGAGCAGAATGCCGGACGCCACAGCGGTGACCACGCAGTTCGGGTCCGGGGCAGCCCTGCCATTCAAGGTGCCGGCGCTGTCAGACTTCCTGCGAAAGTCGCTGCCAGACATCCGGGGCGAGGCCACGGTGACGGCGGTGAACGGCGGGCAATCGAACCCGACATTCTTCGTGACATTCGGCGACCGCGAACTGGTCTTGCGAAAGCGCCCTTCGGGGCCACTGCTGCCTTCCGCACATGCCATAGACCGGGAATTCCGGGTTCAAAGTGCGCTTCAGTCATCTGACGTGCCGGTTCCCCGGATGCTCCTTTACCATCCAGAGGCCGACCTTATCGGCACGTCGTTCTACGTCATGGATCGCGTGCATGGCAGAATCTTCCACGACAGCGCGCTCAGCGGTGCACCCAGGGCAGATCGGGCCGAAATGCAGCGGTCGCTCGCGCGCGTCCTGGCCGCGATCCACCGGACCGACACCCGCACGGCGGGGCTGAGCGATTTCGGCAAGGCAAGCGGCTTCTATGCACGCCAGCTCGCCCGCTGGACCAAGCAACTGCAACTCTCTCGCACCATCGAGATCCCTGCCATCGACGCTCTCTGCACCTGGCTGCACGATAATCTGCCTGCTGATGAGCCCGCCCGGCTGGTCCATGGTGATTTCCGGGTCGGCAATGTCATCTTCCACCCGACAGAACCGCGCGTGGTTGCGGTCCTGGACTGGGAACTGTCGACCCTTGGCCATCCGATGGCCGACCTGGCCCATTCCCTTGTCTATTCCTGGTACATGAAGCCCGAGGAATATGGTGGCGTCATGGGGCTGGACCTGAACGCGCTTGGCCTGCTCGATGAGACGGCCTTCGCGCAGACCTATTTTGATGCGATCGGCACGGTTCCGCGGCTGACCTCCTTCGATATCGCCTTCGCGCTGTTTCGCAATGCCGTGATCTTCCAGGGGATCGCCGCACGGGCTGCCGAAGGCAATGCAGCTGCCGCAAATGCTGCCGATGTCGGCAGGCTGGCACCCGTCTTCGCCGAACGGGGTCTCGACGTCGCGCGACAGAAGTTCTGAGAGGGGATCGACATGGATTTTGCCTATCCGGAGAAGGTTCTTGCGCTGCGCGAACGGCTGACCCGCTTCATGCAGGACGGCGTCTATCCGGCCGATGCAGAATATCACCAGATTGCCCATGAGGGCCGCTATCCAGAGGCACTGATCGACGGGTTGAAGGAGAAGGCGAGATCCGAAGGGCTGTGGAACCTGTTTCTGCCCGGCCTCAAGGAAGATGAGCCTGGAACGCGACTGACCAACCTTGAATACGCGCCCCTTGCAGAGGTGATGGGCAAGCTGCCCTGGGCGTCAGAGGTCTTCAACTGCTCCGCGCCCGATACCGGCAACATGGAAATCCTTCACATGTTCGGAACACCCGAACAGAAGGAGAGGTTCCTGCTGCCGCTGATGAACGGAACGATGCGTTCCTCCGTCGGGATCACGGAACCGGACGTCGCCTCGTCCGATCCGACCAACCTGCAATGCACGATACGCCGGGAAGGCGACAGCTACGTCATCAACGGACGCAAGTGGTTCAATACGGGCGCGCTTCACCCGAAATGGGGCTTCTGCCTTGTCATGGGCATCACGAACGACGATCCGGCGGCACCAAAGCACACCCGCCATTCCTTTGTGATCGTGCCGAAAGGAACGACTGGCTTCCGCGTGGTGCGCGACGTTCCGATCCTGCACCACCACGCCCCAGAGGGGCATTCGGAAGTTGAATTTGCAGATGTTCGTGTGCCCGTGTCGAATCTCCTGGGCGAGGAGAATGCCGGTTTCGCCATTGCCCAGGCCCGGCTTGGGCCGGGACGGATCCACCACTGCATGCGCACTATCGGACAATGCGAGCTGGCTTTGGACCTGATGTGCAGGCGCGCCCTCGGTCGCTCGACCTTCGGAAAGCCGCTGGCCGACAATGCCAATATCCAGGACTGGATTGCGGAAAGCCGGATCGAGATTGACCAGGCGCGACTGCTGAACCTCAAGGCCGCCTGGACGATGGATAAATTCGGCAACAAGGCCGCACGGACCGATGTGTCAGCGATCAAGGTCGTCGCCGCGCGGCTGCAGACGCGGGTCGTCGACCGCGCGATGCAGGTCTTTGGTGCCGCCGGTCTGACCCCGGATACACCGCTTGCATATCTTTACACCTGGGGCCGCGCGCTGCGGTACATCGATGGCCCGGATGAGGTGCATCTGCGCGGCATCGCACGGGAAGAGCTGAAGGCCGCAAAGGCAAGGATCGCACTGTGAGTCTTCGGCTGGACCGGCCGCAAGACTGGGTCGCGGAGCTGACGCTCGATCGACCGGAGAAGTTCAATGCCATGCGCGCGGGCGACTACGACCTGCTTCTGTCCTTGCTGGAAAAGGTCGAGGCTGATGCGGACGTACGCGTGCTGATCCTGACCGGGGCCGGCCGGGCCTTCTGCGCTGGCACCGATCTGTCGGACGGCTTCGATCTACCGGCGGGCGGCGATCCTGCGACGGGCGCCGGTGTGCCGCCCGACCTTGGCGGGCGAGTTGCGCTACGGCTCTTCTCGTTTCGCAAGCCGGTGATTGCCGCGATCAACGGCGCGGCAATCGGATTTGGCGCGACCCTTACCCTTCCCTGCGATTTCAGGCTCGCAGTTCCGGAGGCCCGGTTCGGATTTGTCTTCTCGCGCAGGGGCATTGCCGCCGATGGGTGTTCAAGCTGGTTTCTTCCGCGCATAGTAGGGCCGACCAAAGCAGCGGATTGGCTGCTGACCGGACGGATGTTCGATGCAGCTGAGGCCCAGGCTTCCGGTCTGTTGACGCGGATCGCCCCTGCGGAGGCCCTTCTGAAGGAAGCCCGTTTGCTCGCTTCCGATCTTGCGTCGAACTGCTCGCCCTTGTCTCTGGCCGTAAACCGCCAGCTTCTTTGGCAGATGGCCGGCGCACCACATCCGTTTCTCGCCCATCAGCTGGAATCCCGAGCGATGGTTGCGACGCTTGCCGGACCCGATCCGGCAGAAGGCGCTCGCGCGTTCCGCGAAAAGCGCAGCCCGACATTCCGTAGCAATGCCGCAGCCGCCGAGTTCATCGGCGGCTGGCCCGACTTCAGCCGCGCGGGATCGGACTGATCCGGCGATCCATCGGGAGCTTCGCCAGTTCCCAGCCGCGTTTCAAATCGTCGATATGCCGCGCCATCCACATCTCGGCATGTGCGCCGTCGCCGCGCTCGATGCCCGAGACGATCTCGCTATGCGCCTTCAGCTGGCGCTTGCCTGCCTGAGGAAGTTGCGCCTCGAACTGCTCGAAAGCCGGATAAAGAAGCTGTCCCACCGGTTCCCGCGCCATCAGCAGGGCTGAATTGCCAGCGGCCGCCGCTACGAGGGCATGGAAGGCAAGGTCGGTTTCGCCGGTGAGCTTGCCGAGCTCTACCTCGGGCCGCATTTCCTCGAGGTTCGCGCGCAAGGCTGCGACCTGTTCCTCGGACCGTTTGGCTGCCGCAAGGCGTGCGGAGAGCGGCTCCAACACGCGGCTCACCTCCCACAACTCTCCGAAGGTTACGGCAGAGAGGATCAGCGCGTCGGTGGTGCGCGGCGCAATCTGCGCCGCCTCGGGAACAGAGACGTACAGGCGCTTTCGCCCTTCACGGCTGACCAGCCCATCCGCCTCGAGTTGCCGAATGCCCTCACGGACTGTCGAGCGGTTGACGCCCAGCCGTTCGGCTAATGCGATCTCCGATGGAAAGGGATCGCCGGGCTTCAGCCCGCCCGACAGGATGAGCTTGCGCAGCTCCTGCGAGACCAGCTGATAGGCCGGAGGTGCAGAAAGCCGTCCGAGATCTTCAATCATTCCAAGCCACTTTCACAACCGGTCCCGAAGCCAACTCCCACGCGTCAGGATATCGAAAGCTCGCGCAGGACGTTCTTGAGTACTTTCCCGTTGGCGTTCCGGGCAAGCGGAACCGACAGGATTGTTACGATATCCGGCACCTTATAGTCCGACAGTCGTTCAGAACAGAAGTCTCTGATCTCTGCCTCGGTCAGGGGCTTGCCGTCGTTCCAGATGAAGGCATGAACCTTTTCGCCCAGCACCGGATCGGGTCGGCCGACAACGGCGACTTCAACGACCGACGGATGATGCATGACGGTATTCTCGACCTCGATGCAGTAAACCTTGAAGCCGCCACGATTAATCATGTCCTTCTTGCGGTCGAAGACGCGGATATAGCCCTCCTCGTCTTTTGAACCGATGTCGCCTGAAACCCAGTAGCCCATGACAAAGCCCTTGGCATCGCCTTCGGGATTGTCCCAATAGCCCGGCACGACCATCGGACCGCCGATCAGCAACTCGCCGCTTTCGCCCGGTGCCACTTCACGACCGGCTTCATCGACCACGATAATGTCGGCAAGCGGCAGAACGCGACCGACGGTATCGATATGCCCCTGGATCGCGCCTTTGGGCAGGATCGTCACCGGCGAAGACGTCTCGGTCGAGCCGTAGACATTGTGCAGCGACATCTGGGGCAGTTCGACTGCCAGCTTGTCGATTGTCGCCTGTGGCATCGGCGCGCCGCCAAAGCCTCCGACCCGCCAGGTCGAAAGATCGAATGTACTGAACTCGGGATCGAGCAGACAGAGGTTGTACATCGCTGGCACCATCAGCGAGTAGTTGATGCGCTCGCGCGCCGCCAGCTCCAGAAAGCTGCGGGCCTTGAACGCGCGGACGATGACCGTGGTGCCGCCGACATAGAACGCACTCAGGATGATGGCGACGATCCCGGTCACATGGCTGGCAGGCACCGAAAGGAAGGCGACATCTCCTTCCTGAAGCTCGAAGGCCCATGCATAATGGATCAGCGAATGGATGGTTGAGACATTGGTCAGCATCGCGCCCTTGGGGCGGCCCGTCGTCCCAGAGGTGTAGAGGAGGCAAAGCGTATCCTCCTGCGCGACGGCCGGAAGATCCATCGGCGATCCGCTTTCCAGCAGGGCCTCGAAAGGCAGAGCGCCCGCAACCACACCGGCATCCCCGACGACGAACGTCGCACGAACCGTAGGGGCATCATCCCTGTCCGGCAGATTCGGCGCATGTTCGGCATCCACCACGACCGCCGCCGCCTTGCACTGGTTCAGGACGAACGTTACCTCCGGCAGCTTCTGCCGGATGTTCATCGGGACCGAGATCATCCCGATCCGCGCGGCAGCCATGAAGGCCACCACGAATTCAAGCTCGTTACCCATGAGCAAGGCGATGCGCTCGCCTTTTCCGAAACCCATCCGAAGCAGGGTTTGCGCGGCGCGATCGACCTGGCGATCCAGCTCGGCATAGGTCATGCGCCGGTCCCCGTCGACAACGGCGATCCGCGCTGCATTGGCACCTACCGCTTCGCGGAACATCGCGTCGACCGTCTCGGGCCGATCGGCGAAGCAAGGCACGATGCGGCTTCCATAAAGTACCTCGTGGCGCACCGGGGGTAGCTCACGCATGATGTTTCCTCCCTATCTGACCGCTATCTCCTGCGGTCCCGATTTCAAACAGTGACAACGACCTTGCCCACCACATCCCGGGTCGACAGCTGGTCGATGGCCGCTGCCGCCTGCTCAAGCGGAAAGCGGCGATGGATCACGGGGCGGATCAGCCCCTTGACGTACAGGCCCAAAAGCTCCGCCACGGCGCGGGCATGAGCCTCGGGCTCGTTCTCGATATGCGAGCCCCAGAAGACCCCGCGCAGGTCGCATTCCTTGAGCAGCGGCAGGTTCATGGGGATCGAAGGGATACCCGCGGGAAAGCCGACGATCAGGTAGCGGCCATGGCGCGCAATCGATCGCAGCGCAGGCTCGGAGTAGCTGCCGCCGACCGGATCATAGATGATGTCCGGCCCGCCGCCGCAGGCCGCCTTGATCGCATTGGCGAAGGCACGCTGCGCGTCCCGGTCAAGCGACCCTCGGGGATAGACCAGCCCGTGATGCGCACCGAGCGCCTTTGCCGTTCCAAGTTTGGCCTCAGACGATGCGGCGGCCACAACCTGCGCCCCGAGTGCGCGACCAAGCTCAACCGCCGCCAAGCCCACGCCGCCGCCTGCGCCCAGGACCAGCAGGGTCTCGCCTGGCTTCAGCCCCGCCCGATCGGTCAGCGCGTGATAGGACGTGCCGTAGGTCATCATGAAGGCCGCAGCTTCATCCATCGGCATCGCATCGGGGATGACGAAGCAATCCTGCGCCCTGGTCACGACCTGTTCGGCAAGCCCGCCCCAGCCCAGCATGGCCATGACCCGTTGACCGGGCCTCAAACCGGTCACACCCGGACCAAGGGCTTCGACCACACCGGCGACCTCCGCACCAGGCGAAAAGGGGCGCTCGGGTTTGTACTGGTAGCGATCCGAAATGATCAGCAGGTCGGGAAAGTTGATCCCGACCGCCCTGACGCGCAGACGCACCTCGCCCGCCCCGGGCTCGGGTATCGCAACATCGCGAAGCTCCAGCGTCTCGGTTCCTCCCGGAACCACGCTCTGGATTGCCCGCATCTTCTGCGTCATTGCCTTTTCTCCTCGTGTCGCGGTGGACATGGCTTCGCCGCCGCACCGCCGTCGGCGCGTTCCTTCTGCATCGGTTCGTTCGACCCAGCCCCGTTCAGCCGCTGCGGAATTCCGCCTCGCCGTTGTCGATCACCACGCGGTCGCCGACACGCGCCCGAAAGGCGCGTCCGGCCTCGGTTCTCCAAAGCTCCACCTCAAGGTCATCCCCCGGGAAAACCGGCGCGGTGAAGCGCGCGTCGATCAGGCGAACCGGCATCCCCGGCGCGTCGCGAAGGATTGCGCGTGCGACATGGCCAAGCGTGGCAAGCCCATGCAGGATCGGCCTCGGAAAGCCTGCCGACCGCGCGAAATCCGGATCTATGTGCAGCGGGTTGTCATCCCCCAAGAGCCGGTAGATCGCCGCCGCCCTGGGCGAGATGGACATTCGGACCACCGTGTCTGCAGGGCGACCCGGCAGAGGGGCGGGAATTGGCAAAGGATCGTCTCCTCCGATACCGCCATCGCCGCGGCAGAAGGCACGTTGGGTCACGGTCGCCAGAAGTCGCCCTGTCGTGACATCGCGGATCGACCGCTGGCTGACGACCAGAGCTCCACGACCCGGCCCCTTGTCGTGGATCGCGACGATCCGCGGTGTGGCCGTCACATGTCCTTCAACAGGCAGGTCGCCGGTCAGTTCGATCCGCTCTGACCCATGCACGATGAGGCGGGCATCCAGATCCACATCTGGGTCGGCATACCAGTTGCCGGGATAGGCCAGAACGCTTGCCATCGTTGGCAAGGCAATCAAGTGGCGCTCGTGGACAAGGTCAAGATCCTCAGCCCCTGCCCCGCAGCCGAGAGCGTAAAGGATCGTATCCCGCTTTTCATATCGGTGCGTGATCTCTGGCCATTCGACTTTGCGGCGTCGTTCATATCTGGTCACGATCGGCCTCTGGAGTTACGGGGACGCCTTCGATCCAGGTCTGGACGAGTTTGGGGGCCTCGGCGCCGGGCCAGAGGGGGGATCGGTCGAGGATGGCGAGGTCGGCATAGGTGCCGGGCCGGATCTGGCCGGCGATGGCGGCGAGGCCGGCAAGGCGCGCGGCCCGGCGGGTCAGGCGGTCGATCCGGGCCAGGACGACGTCGCGCGGGCCGGTCAGGGTCGCGACCGGGTCCGCCTCGGGCGGCGTCACCACCGACAGCCCGGCGGCCTGCAGCGCCGCCTCTTCGGCGGGGGCGGGCGCGCGCGGCGACAGGACCCGCATCCCGGCCAGCCTGCGGCCCCCGGCCAGCGCCGCCAGCTGCAGCACCGGGGTCAGCCCCCCATCCCCCGCGCAGTCGAACACCAGGCCCCAGCCGTCGCGATGCAGCGCCTCGGCCCGCTCCATCGCCGCGCTGTCGGCCGGCGGGCGCATCTGCAGCGCCTCGATCCGCACGAGGTCGTTGCCATGGCCGGGATCGAGCGCACCCTCGCGCCAGTCCTGCCGCAGCCCCTCCTCCACCGCCCCGCGCAGGCGCAGGCGGTGGCGCCGGTCGATCAGCCCCGACAGCGTGCGGTATTCGCCCCAGTCGCGGCCGAGCGTCGCCACATCCACCGTGGTGTAGCCCGCCCGCGCCCGCCCCTCGATCCAGCGGTCGAGCGCGGCGCGGTCCCGCGCCTCGGGCAGACGAAGGCCGGTCCCGACAAAGCCGGGCAGAACCGCCCGCCCCTCGAGCCGAACCACCCGCGTGCCCCGCCCGCGGCTGGACAGCACCTCCTCGGTCCGCCCAACGGCCCGGATCACCCCCTGCCGGATGGCGATCGCCGTCACCTCGGGCCGGCTCTCGTCCATCGTCAGGATCGGACCGTCGCACAGGATCAGGTCGGGCGGCAGGTTCGCGCCGGGCAGGAAGCCCCCGCGACCCAGCTGCGGGTCGTAGGCCTCCTGCTCGCCAAGCGACGCCTGTTCGCAGAACCGGCACATGCCGCCCTCTCCCCGCCTACTTCACCACCATCACGTTCAACGGCGCCCCCGTCGCCTCGCGCACCTTCAAGGGCGCGGCGGTGAACAGGAAGTCCCATTGCCCGTCCTCGTGGCAATCCTTGGCCAGGGCCTCGAAGTTGCAGATCTCGTTGAAGATGATCCCGAGGTTGCGCATCAGCGCGCAGTGCAGCGGGATCTGCACCCCAAGCTCGGGATCGATGTCGATCTCGTTCGAGATCGTGTCCGTCGCCAGGCACGGGATCTCCATCTCGTGGAACCAGTCCACCACCTCGGTCGAATAGGTCAACCCAGGCTCGTTGAAGTCCTTGTAGAACACCTCGGGACCCTGGACATAGAGAAGCTGCAGGAACCCGATCCGCAGGCACAGGATGTCGTGCTTCTCGATCGTCACCCCCTGGCGCTCGGCACAGGCCAGCATGTCCTCCAGCCCGAAGGTGTCGCCCTTCTCCAGCGCGAACTTGCCGAAATGCGCCGCCATGTCGAGCAGCACCCCGCGCCCCACGATCCCGCGCTCGGCAATCGGCAGGATCGAGGTCTTCTTCATGCCCCCCGCCGTCGCCTCCGCCGCAGGATAGCCGTTCCACACATGGTCGTCGTACCAGACATGGCCAAGAGCATCGATCTGCGTCGAGCCCTGCAGGAACATGGTGATCTTGTCGTCGGCATATTCGACCCCGCCCGGCAGCGGCGTGGCCTTGCCCGTCACGTAGTCGTTCTTGTCCTGCACCATCTCGCGGACCGTCGGCTTGCGCCCGGGAAACATCGGGTCGCCCTTCGGGTTGCCGATCAGTTCGCCGCAGGTCACAACCTTCCCCTGCCTCACCGCTCGAACCCCGCGCAGAACCTCCGCCTGCGTCAGAAAGTTCAGAGACCCAACCTCGTCATCCGGGCCCCAACGACCCCAGTTCTTCGGCGAACCCGCCAGCAACTGGCTCATCCGAACGTCCTGAGCCTTCGAAAATCCACCACGTTCCGGCATCCTCATCCCTCCTCTGCCAGCATACATCAATTCCAACTCAAACGCCCGGAATGCGATCTCCATCGGCATTCCAGGACGCGCCCGGCGCAGTGAGCGGTGCTCCGGGCGCAAGGTCGGTCAGTTCTCCGGCGTACCGGTCAGGGCCGCGTTCAGGCCCACCTGCGGCAGCTCTTCCGAATAGATCGACGCGAACCAGCCGGGGTTGGGAATGATGGCAGGCTCGAACACGTTGCAGCCGCCCTTCATCTCTTCCCAGGTCCCTTCGGTGCAGACTTTGACGGTGTCATTGGTGACCGCGCCCGGCGAAAGCAGGACGGTCTTCGGAACGTCCTTGCCGTCCAGCACATCGACGATCATCTTCAGCGCCATTGCGCCGGGATAGGCTTGTGAACTCGCCGAGATCGAGCGCATGCCCATCGGCCGATACGTCCCGTTTGCACCTGGCACTTCGGTTCCCGCCGGCAGCATCTGGATCCGGTGACCATTCGAGCCTTCGCCCGCGCAAGGCAGGATCTTGTCGTCGGTGATGCCAGCCTCGGATTGCATCGAGCTTGCCGTGTAACAGCCGACCTGCATCCACAGACCGGAAAGCGACTCCCAGGGATGGGTGGCGATGATCTTCGACATCTCGGTGCGGGCTACGGCCTGGCTCCACATGCCATTCGCCTCGGCCACGACCTTGATGTCGGGATACTTGGAGAAGACCTCGCGCGCGGCATCGTTGCGCAGCGTATCGACCGACGTGCCGGAGACGCCGGTGATCATCACGATGTTGCCCTTGCCGCCAATTTCCTTCGCAAGCCACTCGGCGGTCTGACGGCCCCATTCGGCCTGATCGACATGGACGTTCCAGGCGCAGGGCTCTTCGATCACCCCGTCATAGGCGATTACCTTCACGCCCTTCTCGCAGGCATTCTTCACCGCGCCATTCAAGGCGGTAGGCGAGATCGGATAGACGATGATCGCATCGGCGCCGGCCTGGACCATGGCGTTGATCTGCTGGATCTGCTTTTGGGCGTTCGGGCCAGCGACCTGGACCTTGAGGTCAACCTTGTCGGCATAGTCCGATGACGAGGCCAAAGCCTTGAGCATGTTGGCCGCTTCGGCCTGCCAGTCATTGCCGATGTAGCTCATGCTGAGGAATATCTTGTACGGCTCCTGAGCCTGTGCAGCCCCAGCCACCAGGCACGCAGCCGCAGTCGACAGGGCCAAGGCCCTGAATGCTGTTCTCATGTTTTCCTCCCTGAAGGTGGTCGCGCATTTGCCATCGGCGCAACCTGCCCGGATCGCTCTCCTCCCGACAGTCCGGCAGAGATGACATGCACTGACCGTCTGTCCGACAAGCGAACACATCGACAATTCTCTGTCAATCAATAAGTGTTCCACGAGCGGATTGTTGGCTTGTCGGACAATACAGTTGACACTCCAGAGAATCTGGTTCAGCACTCGATCGAGGGGAGTAAGGGGAGGCGATCCATGGATTTCTCGCTTTCGGAGGAGCAGCAGGCGATCTTCGATATGGCGCGCGACTTCGGGTTGGAGCACATCGCCCCCCACGCTCTGGACTGGGATCGACAGGGGACAATTCCCCGTTCGCTCTGGGTCGAGGCGGGGCAGCTTGGCTTCGGCGGGCTGGGCGTTTCCGAATCGTGGGGCGGCGCAGGGCTGGGCCGAATCGAGTCCGCGCTGGTGTTCGAGGCGCTGGCCATGGCCTGCCCCTCGGTTGCGGCCTTTCTGTCGATCCACAACATGTCGGCACGCATGATCGACAGCTACGGTTCCGACGACCTGAAGCAGCGCTATCTGGCCGATGCCGTCAGCATGAAGACGGTTTTGTCCTATTGCCTGACCGAACCGGGCGCGGGCTCGGACGCGGCGGCGCTGGCGACGAAAGCAGTGCGGCAGGGAAACCAGGGGTGGCTGCTGACCGGCACCAAGGCCTTCATCTCGGGCGGCGGCTATTCGGATGCCTATATCGTCATGGCGCGATCCGGGACTGCGGGGCCAAAAGGAATCACGGCCTATATCGTCGACAAGGACGCGCCCGGCCTGTCATTCGGCGGGCTGGAGCAGAAGATGGGATGGCGCGCGCAGGAAACGCGACAGGTCCAGATGGACGAGTGCAACGTCCCGGCCTCGAACCTTCTGGGGGAAGAGGGGCGCGGCTTTTCCTATGCAATGGCGGGTCTGGATGGGGGCCGGCTGAACATTGCCGCCTGTTCGCTCGGCGCGGCACAGGCGGCCCTCGATGCCACGCGCCGCTACATGGCCGAGCGGAAGGCGTTCGGCCAGCGCCTCGACCAGTTCCAGGCACTTCAGTTCCGGCTCGCAGATTGCGAGATCGAGTTGCAGGCGGCCCGCGTCATGCTTCGGCACGCGGCCTGGAAACTTGATCAGCGGATGACGGATGCGACCGTCCATTGCGCCATGGCAAAGAAATTCGTGACGGAAGTTGGCAGCCGGGTGGTGGATGCCTGCCTCCAGATGCATGGCGGGTATGGCTATCTGGAGGATTACGGAATCGAGAAGCTTCTGCGCGACTTGCGGGTGCACCAGATCCTCGAAGGAACGAACGAAATCATGCGCATCATCGTTGCACGGCATCTGCTGGAGGCGAAATGACGGATGTCCTGATCCGCGTCGAAGGGCGGGCTGGCCGGATCACACTCAACCGGCCCGGCGCGCTGAACGCGCTGAACCATGACATGGGGAATGCCATTTCCGCGGCCCTGACGCGGTGGAATGAAGATCCTGCGGTGGCTCTGGTCCTGATCGATGCAACCGGAGAAAAGGCTTTCTGTGCGGGAGGCGACATTGCCTCGATCTACGAGCGGCTCCGCGCGCGGGACTACGGTGTGATCCGTCAGTTCTGGCACGACGAGTATCGGATGAATTCCCAGATAGCGCGCTATCCGAAGCCGATCGTCACCTTCCTCAATGGCTTTGTCATGGGCGGCGGCGTGGGCGTCGGCTGCCACGCGTCGCACCGAATCGTGGGAACCGGCAGCCGCATCGCCATGCCGGAAACCTCCATCGGACTGATCCCCGACATCGGCGGCACGATGCTGCTGGCATCGGGGCCGGGCCGATTGGGCGAATACCTCGCTCTGACCGCCGCGCGGATGACCGGCCCGGATGCGATACTTGCCGGATTTGCCGACCATTTCATACCCGAAGGTATGTGGCCTGAACTGAAGCAATCGCTGATCGAGCATGGAGATGCAGCCGCGATCCTGGCCGCAAGCCAGCCGCATCCCCCCTCTGACCTATCTGCGCATCGGGATGAAATCGACCGCCTGTTTGCAGCGGATCGCCTTGGCGGGATCCTTGCGGCGCTCGCCGCTGACGACAGCGACTTCGGGCAAAAGGCGCGAAAGAATGTGGAAAGCAATGCCCCGCTCGCCATGGCGGCTGCCCTCGTGCTGATCGACGAGGCGCGGCGCGATAACGGGCTAGAGGCCGCCCTGAGCCGCGAGTACCGCTACGTGTTCCGATCGGTCGATCAGGGCGATTTCCTCGAAGGAATCCGCGCCCGGATCTACGACAAGGACAATTCCCCTCGCTGGCAACACAGGCTTGACGACCTGCCGACCGACGGGGAAGTGGCGGCCATGCTCGCCCCCCTCGGACGGGATGAAATGGTTTGGGAGGATCACGGATGAAGATCGGATTTATCGGTCTTGGCAACATGGGCGGTCCGATGGCCGCCAACCTGGTCAAGGCCGGGCATGAGGTCACTGGCTTTGACACCGTCGTCCGGCCAGAGGGAGTTCGCATGGCGGCGAGCGCAGCCGATGCGTCGCGCGATGCCGACGTGGTGATAACCATGCTTCCGAATGGAGCCATCGTCGACGCGGTGACCTCCGAGGTCATCCCGGCAATGACCAGGGGCGCGGTTCTTTGCGACTGTTCGACGGTCGAGGTCGAGACGGCGCGACTGGTGGCGAAACGGGCCGGCGCAGCGGGGCTGCTGGCTGCGGATGCCCCGGTCTCCGGCGGCATCGGCGGCGCGGCGGCGGGAACCCTGACCTTCATGGTCGGGGCCGAGCCGGCAACCTTCGCAAGACTGGAACCGGTGCTTCAGGCAATGGGCAAACGCATCGTCCATTGCGGCAATCCGGGCGCGGGACAGGCCGCAAAAATCTGCAACAACATGATCCTCGGCGTCACCATGATCGCAACCTGCGAAGCGTTTGCCTTGGCAGACAAGCTCGGCCTGTCGCGACAATCGATGTTCGACGTCGTATCGACCTCTTCCGGCTACAGTTGGACGATGAACGCCTATTGCCCTGCCCCGGGCATCGGTCCGCAGTCGCCGGCCGACAATGGCTACAGGCCCGGCTTTGCCTCGGAACTGATGCTGAAGGATCTGACACTGTCGCAAGCCGCCGCCGAGGCCGCCGATGCCGACACGCCAATGGGCGCGCTCGCCCGCGAACTGTACAAGCGGTTCGTCGAAGACGAGGACGGACGCGGAAAGGATTTCTCGGCCATGCTCCCTCGATTTGAGAAGCGGCATCGGTCCGCCTGACGTTCGGCCACTAGGGCGCGGCTGCCATTCCACACATGGCGGCGTGAAATTGGGCCACCCCGCGGAGCAAGGGTCGACACCCTAGAGTACTGGCAATGACGCCCCGGTCCTGACAGGCAGAGGGCAGCGGATTCCGCTCCTGTGCCTCACTGTTTAACTCCGGCCCCGCATGGGCCGGCCCGCTACAGGGATCCGGCCGAGTTCCGCGAATCGAAAACCCTGGAAGTTTTGCTCGAACACCCAAAATGTGCGGCGAACTGCCCATATCTGACAGCCAGCCATTGACGATCCGAGATCACTTTGCCTCGGCGACCGGTGCCGCCGGCCGGTGCGGACGGCGCCATTCATCGATGAAGCCGCACCTCCAAGGTCAGCTTGCACCCCGATAGGCCCATGATGTCATAACACTGTTGCATCGGGTGGCCAAACGTTCGACCCACCACGCCATTGGCTGGGGGTTTCTTTGTGTTGTGGCGAAGTGGTGGCGAGGGGGGGACTCGAACCCCCGACCCCGCGATTATGAGTCGCGTGCTCTAACCAGCTGAGCTACCTAGCCACTGGCTGGGGTGATTAGGCAAGGCACGCGGGGGCGTCAAGCGGATTCGGCAGTGCTGCGGGGGCCATGGGCGACCCGGGGGCGGCCGCTGGCGGTGACACTGACCGTTGCTTCAAGGAAGAGTTTCTGCCCCTCGACCTCGGCTTCGCGGATCTCGCGGGCAACGGACACGCGCAGGTCTTCGGCGCCGGCCGCGCGCGCCCGCTCCGAAGCGTCCGCCGTCAGGGCCGCCTCCAGCGCCGCGAGCGCCGCATCGCGACTGGTGAAGCTCTCAAGCCCTTCTGGCAGATGCACGGTGAAGCGACCCTCGCCGGGACTCGTCACCATGCCCGTCGCACGCTGACTGACCTGCCCGACCACTGCGCCGATGGCATTGGCCACCCCCGCATGTTCGGGAAGGATCATTCGGCAATTCAGCCGCTCGCCGACAGCGCCGTAATACGAAGGCGCCGAGGCACCGAGGCCGATCACCGGAACGCCGAGGCGCAGGGTCGTCTCCACCACCCCGCGGTGATGAGAGAGACCGGCCTTAGTCAGGCGATGCCGAGCCAGAACCTCGGGTGTCTCGCCGGCAAAGGAGGGGTCTTCGCCGAAAGCTGCCTCGAGCAGGCAATCAACGGTCTGGGCCGTGAGCTGGTCGATGATGGCCTGCGCCAGCGTGGCGGCGTCCGGGGCAAAACGCTCGCCCTTGCCGTTGCGCCGCCTTGCCAGAAGCCGAACCGCCTTCTCTGCCGCCGTGCCATCCCAACTGGCCAACCGGCCAAGCACATGGCTGGCATCCGACGGTGTCACGCCCGACAGCATCACCAGTCCGCGCGCCACCAGCCGCTCCAGAGCCGCCACCTCCAGCCGCGAACTCAGCGCGGCCACAGCCGGCATCGGTTCGCTGATCCTGGCAAGCACTGCCGCCTCGCGGGCGTTCAGCCCGCCGGTCTGGCCGCCCATCGGAATCACGAAGCGGCCATCGAGTTCGCCCACCGCATCGTTGGACAGCCAGCGGTCCAGCGTCTCATGCACCATCGTGCCATGATCCACGGCAAGGAGCGAGACCGGGACCAGCCGCCGCGGGCCCAGCCGCAAGCCGCCTGCAAGGCCCTCGGTGACCACATGCACTTCGCTGTCGCCGCCCAGGCCGGTGGTGCGCATCGCCACCGCCTCGACCATGGTGCGATAAGGGCCGACGCGCGCGCCTGCCGGATCGATCTCGGGCAGGCCATCGCGCAGAAGCGCGACGTCGGTGGTCGTGCCGCCGATGTCGCTGACCAGAGCATCGGCCTCGCCAGTCAGCCAGCGCGCCCCGACGATGCTGGCCGCGGGACCAGACAGTATCGTCTCGATCGGCCGCTCCCGCACCATCGCTGCCGAGATCAGCGCGCCGTCTCCCCGCACCACCATAAGCGGGGCGTCGATCCCTACCGCCACCAGATGCCGCTCGCAGGCCGCGACCAGCCGGTCGATCATGCCGATCAGCCGCGCGTTCAACACGGCCGTCAACGCCCGCTTCGGACCGTTCAGATTGGCGGACAGCTCGTGCGAACACGTGACAGGCCGCCCGGTAATGCGCCGTATGGCATCGCGCGCTGCGATCTCGTGAGCGGGGTTGCGGGTGGCAAAGCGCGAAGCGACGGCAAAGCCCATGACCTGCGGCCCAAGCTCCTCGGCAGCCATTGCAAGGCTTGCGAGGTCCAGCGGCGCCAACTCCTGCCCTGCATGGCCGTGGCCTCCGGCAAGACGGATCACGGGATCGCCCTTCAGCGCCTCGACCAGCCCGCCGCGTTCCAGGTCCCCGTCGTCAAACCCGATGAAGACCAGCGCGACTCGCCCGCCTTGCCCCTCGACTAGCGCATTGGTGGCAAGCGTGGTGGACAGCGAAACCAGTGCCACGTCAGAGGGCGCAACGCCTGCTTCTGCCAGCGCCGCATCGACCGCCCGGCCGACACCAAGCGCCAGATCGCCGCGGGTGGTCAGTGACTTGGCCGAACCGATGACGCGCGTCGCCGCCTCGTCCACAATCACCGCATCGGTATAGGTGCCGCCCGTGTCGACGCCGAGGAAAACCGTCATCCGCCTGCCCTTGCCCTGTTCAAGACGGACTGGGTCTAGCGCGCGACGCAGGAATGATCATCGCCGGATGCGACTTTTCCTGCCGCCTTCCGTCCTGGACTGGCCTTTGCCGCCGCAGGGTGCGAAATCGGGTCGAACCTCAGACCCACGGTGCGGCTTGCAAGTTACTCCCTTCCAGCGCTTCGTGGCCGCAAGCGGTCTGACCAACCTTGCGGACGGTGTTGCGACCGTGGCCTGGGGCTGGGCCGCCTCGCTTCTGACCCGCGACCCGCTGATGATCTCGCTCGTGCCGATCGCGCTCCGGCTTCCGTGGTTCCTGTTCGCCCTTCCGGCCGGGATCGTGACAGACCGGATGGATCGCCGCCAGCTGATCCTGCGGATGGACGTGCTGCGCGCCCTCGCTTTCGCCGGCGCGGCCGTCGCGATGGTGCTGACCGTTCCGCTCCCACTTGCGCCCAGGAGCGGCGTATCAGAGCCAGTGCTGTTTGGCGTGATCATGGCCGCCGCCTTCATCGTCGGGATCGCCGAGGTCTTCCGCGACAATGCCGCGCAGACGATGCTGCCGGCGATGGTCGGACGGAGCGATCTGGAACGCGCAAACGGCCGGCTGTGGAGCGTCGAGATGGTTGGCAACTCCCTCCTCGGCCCGGCGCTCGGCGCGTTCCTGATTGCGGCTGCCGTTCC
Organism: Alitabrizicola rongguiensis; assembly: GCF_021491355.1. GTDB lineage: Bacteria > Pseudomonadota > Alphaproteobacteria > Rhodobacterales > Rhodobacteraceae > Aliitabrizicola > Aliitabrizicola rongguiensis. Next base: position 785,119 of record NZ_JAKENF010000001.1, read on the forward strand.
TCTTCCCTTCGGCGCCAACGCACTCGCCTATGGATTGGCGATTGTCCTCGTGGCCAGCGTCGTCGGTCGCTTCAGGCCTGAGGGCGCAAGCCAGCGCAACTGGAAGCGGGAGCTGTCTGAAGGCTGGCACTTCTTGCGCGACGCCCCGCTTCTGCGGTTGCTCGCGGTCATCACCGGCGTCTGGAACCTTCTGTTCCAGATGACGACGGTCGCCCTCCTCCTTCATGCCCAGGAAAACCTCGGTCTCGGTGCACGCGGCTACGGCCTTGTCCTGGCCGGGGGCGCGGTCGGCGGGGTTCTGGCCGGCTTCACCGCCGAATGGTTCGTGCGACGGTTCGGTCCGGGCGCGGTCGCGCGCTGGTCTCTGTTCGCCTCGGCGCCGGCTTTCCTCGGCATGGCGCTGGCTCCGGGTGGCTGGACACTGGCGCTGGTGCTCGGTCTCTTCGAGTATACGGGCATCCTTTGGAACACAGTCTCGGTCTCCTACCGGCAGCGGAGTATCCCCGACCAGCTTCTGGGCAGGGTCAATAGCCTTTACCGCCTGCTTGCCTGGGGCATGATGCCGGTAGGCCTCGCCCTGTCCGGCGTGATCGTCCGCTTTGCCGAAACCCTGATGCCACGCGACACGGCCCTGTCCATGCCGTTCTACGTGGCCGCGGCGGGGGGCATCGCCCTGGTGCTGTTCGGCTGGCGCGGTCTCAGGACCGGCTTCGCGGCCCCTGTCTAGCGGCGGCGTTGACCAGCGGTCGGGATGCGCAGCATCTCGCGATACTTCGTCACCGTCCGCCGCGCGACAGGATGACCAACCAGCCCCAGCGCCTCGGCCAGCGCCCGGTCGCTGAGTGGACGGCGCGGGTTCTCGGCTGCAATCAGTCGCGTCAGCGCCGACCGGATCGCCGGCCCGGAACTGTCGCCCAGCTGGGTGGCGAAAAGGTCGACCATCCGCCAGGTCCCAAGCGGTGTCGCAACCGCGACGCCTGCGACGGCGCGGCTGACCGTACTGTCGTTCAACCCCAGCGCCTCGGCGATCTCCGTCTGGCGCAGCGGGCCAAGCGCACCAAGCCCGGCCTCGAGCGCGGCCGACTGCCGCGACAGGACCTCGCGCGCGATGCGCAAGAGAGTGGCGTTCCGCCGCTCGAGCATCCGGGTCAGCTCCAGCGCTGCCGCCAGCCGCGCGCGTTCTTCCGGCTGGGCCGGACGGCTGCCCGGGCGAACCACAGCCACTGCAGGCAGGGCGGACCGATTGAGCTGAACATCCCAACCCCCTGCGCTGCGCGTCACCACCAGATCCGGCTCACGGGCATCCACGGTGCCGGGATCGAACTGCGCCCCTGGTTTGGGATCGAAGCTGCGGATCACCCGGATGCGGCGCAACACATCGGCTTCCTCGCATGCGGCAAGTCGGGCCAGACGACCGATCGCGCCTTCCGCAAGAAGTGGCAGATTGTCGAGACAGACCTCCATCACAGGGTCCATCACACCCGCCTCCTCGGCCTGAATGCGAAGGCAATCGGACAAATCCTCCGCGAAAAGGCCCGCAGGCTCCATCCGCTGCAGTCGCTTCAACACCGCCGCCGCATCTCCGGTCGCACAACCCGCCCGACGCGCCAGCACTTCCAACGGGACACCGAGCCAACCGGAAGGCTCCAGCGCTTCGGCAAGCACAAGCGCGATCTGCCTCTCGCGAGACGACCGGGTCAGCGCATCGATTTCCGTCAGCACATGCGACATGAGGCTGGGACCCGTCGCGGCGGCCTCGGGTGCGGACCCGGCCGAAAAGGCCTGGCTCCAGCGCGGCAGCCATTGGCCTGGCACGACAGGGGGCGCCTCGACTCGCAGGTAGGGATTGGTTTCGGCTTGCTCTTCAAGAAAACGGGTCAACCCGCCCGCATCCATCCGCAGAAGTCGGATTGACGTCTGCAGCGCGGTGTTGAGCTGCAGGCGCTGACTTTGCCGAAGACCGATCCGCTGGCCAGACATGCCACCCCCTTTGCCCGCAAGCCTAGGAAGCGGTCCGCTGCGACGCAACGCCCCTCGCGATTTCCACTCCCGATCGTTAGTCTGCGGCCTGTCTCACCGCCCGGAAGCCTTGCACAATGATGGATGGACTGCCCCTGACCCGCGATCTGGTGCTGATCGGCGGTGGTCACGCTCACGCGCTTGTCCTGCGCATGTGGGGCATGAACCCGCTGCCCGGAGCGCGGCTGACGGTGATCAACCCGCATCCGGTTGCGCCCTATTCGGGGATGCTGCCCGGCCATGTCGCCGGCCATTACCGGCGCGACGAGATGATGATCGACCTCGTGCGTCTGGCGCGACACGCCGGGGCGCGGCTGATCCAGTCGCGTGCGACCGGCATCGACCGCGCCAATCGTCTCGTGCTGGTGGAGGGCCGCGATCCGCTGCGCTACGATATCGCCTCGATCGACATCGGCATCACCACCGACTTGCCGGCACTGCCCGGCTTCCTCGACCACGCTATTCCGGCCAAACCCTTCGACATCTATTCCGAACGCTGGCAGCGTTTCGTCTCGGCCGACCTGCCACGGCCGCGCATGGTCATCATCGGCGCGGGGGTCGCAGGTGTCGAACTGGCGCTCGCGTCTGCGCACCGGCTGCAGAGCGAAGGCCGCTCGCCCGACATCACCCTTGTCGACCGCGATCCTCAGCCGCTTCGGATGGTCGGGTCAGGTGCGCGTCGGGCGCTGTTACGCCATGTTGCCGAGGCCGGCATCGCGCTTCTGGCCGGGGTCGAACCGGTCGGTATCACCGCCAGTTCCGTCATCCTGTCCGACGGTCGAGTCCTGCCTTCGGACTTCACGCTTGGCGTGGCAGGGGCGCGCCCGCAGAAGTGGCTGGAAGACACCGGTCTGGACCTGCACCGTGGCTTTGTCAGGATTGACCCCACGCTCCGCACCTCCGATGCCTCGGTCTTCGCCGCTGGCGATTGCGCCGAGATGGTCTGGGCGCCGCGGCCAAAGGCCGGCGTCTATGCTGTGCGTCAGGCGCCGATCCTGCTACATAACCTCCGCGCGGCCCTGTCCGGCGGCGGAATGCGGCGCTACCGGCCACAGAGTGATTATCTCAAGCTCATTTCAGCGGGCGGCAAGACAGCGGTCGCCGACAAGTGGGGGCTGCCGCTCGACGGCGCGTGGCTCTGGCGCTGGAAGGACGGTATCGACCGCCGCTTCATCGCCATGCTTGCCGATCTGCCGAAGATGGCGCTGCCTCCCCTGCCACACCCCCGCGCGGAGGGCGTGGAGGAAGCCTTGGGCAAGAAGCCCCTCTGCGGAGGCTGCGGTGCCAAGGTCGGCGCAAGCGATCTTTCCGCAGCGCTGGCCGGTCTGCCCGCACCAAGGCGGCCCGACGTGTTGTCCGGCCCGGGAGACGACGCCGCGATCCTGCGCTACGAGAACGGTGTTCAGGTGATGACCACCGACCACCTGCGCAGCCTCTGCGATGATCCGGCGCTCATGGCCCGCCTGGCGGCCGTCCATGCGCTTGGCGATATCTGGGCGATGGGAGCGCAGCCGCAGGTGGCCTTGGCCCAGATCATCCTGCCGCGGATGTCGGCGCGGATTCAGGCCGACACGCTCCGCGAAATCATGGCTGCGGCGGCAGATGTCTTTCGGGCTGCCGGGGCCGACGTCGTGGGCGGGCATACGACGATCGGCGCCGAACTGACGATCGGTTTCACCGTCACCGGCCTTGCCGCGCGGGCGATCACCAAGCGCGGGGTCCAACCGGGCGATGCGCTGATCCTGACCAAGCCCATCGGCTCCGGCACGGTCATGGCCGCGCTGATGGCGCAGGCGCCACTGACCAACCCGCTTCTGGGCGAGGCCGCGGAGTCAGCCTCGCGCAGCATGGCGCGCGCCCTGTCCGACGACGCGACGATCCTTGCGCCCGAAGCCCATGCAATGACCGATGTCACCGGCTTCGGCCTCGCCGGGCACCTGCTCGAGATGCTGGAAGCCTCGAACTGCGCGGCGGAACTGGATCTGGCGGCTGTGCCCCTGCTCCCGGGGGCAGAGGCGCTTGCGGCCACGGGTCAGGAATCGACGATTGCGCCAGCCAACCGTGCAGCGGCCATGGGGCAGATGCTGTTCACCGAAAGCCCAAAGGCCGCGCTGCTTTTCGATCCTCAGACCTGTGGTGGTTTGCTCGCGGCGGTCAACAAGGACAAGGCCACAAGGCTGGTTGCCGCTTTGCGCGAAAAGGGCAGCCCGGCCGCGATCATCGGTAAGGCCGTCGAGGGCGCGCCGTTCCTGACCGTTACCTGACGACTCCTCCGGCCCTCCTTCCGTTAGGCGAATATCCTCGGGGGTGAATGGCCCGGTACGGGCCAGAAGGCGCAGACAGGCCCCATCCCGTCAGCCAAGCCGCGCCACCTCGGCCGCCACGCGCGCGGCAAGGTCCGGCAGGGCCTCCTGCGCCAGCGACGGCGCTCCGACCTCGACGGCTTCTCGTGCCCCAGTGAGGCTGCGCTGCTTGGCGTAGCGTGGGTCGTAATGGCGGGCCATCAGGTCGTCCGCCAGTGCCTCGAAGTCTCCGGCTGCAGCCTGTGCCTGCCAGAGATGGATCGTCTCCGCCGCGTGCATGGGGCGCAGAAGATCGATCACCAGCGCTAGTTGCGCGCTGTCCGCCGTGAGATCGGTATAGGCCCGCGCGAGGTAAGCGGCCCGCTGGCCGCGCGGTGCGTCGATCGCGATGCGCGGAGCCTCTACCATTGCCCGCCACAGGCGCGGGGGAATCCGGCAGTCGCCGACCTTGGACGATTCAGCCTCGACCACCACCGGGCGGGAGGGGTCAAGCGCGGCGAGGGCCTGAGCCAGCCGCCCCTCGAACGCCTTCTGCGACGGCTGCCCGCCCGGACGCGATCCGAAGAGGGAGCCCCGGTGATTGGCCAGCCCCTCGAGGTCGATCACCTGCACCCCGACCGAAGGCAGGAGGTTAAGCACTTCGGTCTTGGCCGAGCCGGTATTGCCATCGAGTACGACTACAGGCGAGGGCACCGGATCATCATAAACCGCCTTCACCACCAGACCACGCCAGCTCTTGTAGCCGCCCGCGATGGTTTCCACCCGCCAGCCGATCTGGGAAAGGATCGTTGCGAAACTGCCCGAGCGCTGCCCGCCGCGCCAGCAATAGACTAACGGCCGCCAGCCACCCGGCTTGTCGGCAAGCGGCCCCTCGAGATGCTTCGCCGCATTCTTCGCCACCAGCGCCGCGCCGATCTTGCGGGCGCGGAAGGGGCTGTCCTGCTTGTAGATGGTGCCGACGCGGGCGCGCTCCTCGTCATCCAGAACCGGCAGGCTGATCGCGCCGGGCAGGTGATCCTCGGCATATTCGGCGGGGGCGCGGACGTCGATGATGTCGTCAAAACCCATGGCGGCGAGATCGGAAAGGCAGGTCAGGGTCACGGCCATGGCCGTCTTCCTTCCGTCTGGAACCCGTATGGCATCCGCGCGACCGTCATCGGATCAAAGCCCCGCTTCCAGTCTCTCCACCAACCGGGCCAGCATCGCCTCGCAACGCGCGATCTGGTCGAGGCTGACCCATTCGTCGGGTTTGTGGCCCTGTGCCATGCTGCCCGGCCCGCAAATGACGGTCGGGATGCCGAGGCGTTCGGAAAAAAGCCCGCCTTCGGTGCCGAACGCCACCTTCATGGTGCCGTTCGCCCCGGTCAGACCCTGCACGAAACGCACGACGCCGGCATCGGTCGGGGTGCCGAGGCCGGGGTAATCCCAGAGCCGTTCGATGCGGATCTCGGCTTCGGGGAAGCGGTCGCGCAGGGGGGCGCAGATCGCCTCGGCCTCGGCCTTGAGGCGGTCGATCAGGATCAGCGGATCGTCACCGGCAAGGTTCCGGATCTCGAAGTCGAGCACGGCCTGGTTCGGCACGATATTGACCTGCACGCCGCCCGACATCTTGCCGACATGAAGCGTCGTGTAGGGCACGTCGTAGTCGCCGTCCGTCAGGCCGGTCGCCGCGACCTCGGCCTGAAGGTTGCGCACCGCGTCCAGGAAGTCGGCGGCAAGGTGGAGAGCGTTCAAGGCAAGTGGGGCGAGCGCCGAATGCCCCTCGCGCCCGGTGCAGGTGGCGCGAAGCGCGATCTTGCCCTTGTGGCCGGTGGCGACCTGCATGCCCGTCGGTTCCCCAACGATGCACATGGCGGGCGTGAAGGGCGCACGGGCCAGCATGTCGATCAGCGAGCCGACACCGAGGCAACCCACCTCCTCGTCATGGCTGAGCGCGAGATGCAGCGGCGTCTTGAGCGGCCGCCGGGCGGCAGAAAGCGCTGCCGACAGGGCACAGGCGACGAAACCTTTCATGTCGGTCACGCCGCGCCCGTAATAGCGATCGTCCGCCTCGGTCAGCACGAAGGGCGGTTTCGACCAGTTCTGCCCGGTGACCGGCACGACGTCGGTATGGCCCGAGAGCATTACCCCCGGCACGTCCTGCGGCCCGATCGTGGCGTAGAGGTTGGCCTTCTTGCCCGTCGGATCGGGGATCACCCTCGCAGCGATGCCGGCGCCTGCCAGCAGGTGCTGGACCCACTCGATCAGCGGCAGGTTAGGTTCGGAACTGACCGTGTCGAAGGCGACAAGACGGTCGAGGATGTCACGGGTCTTCATGGCGTCTCCCTGCTGGCGGAGACGTAACCGCAAATCGGCCGCCAGCGGAAGGGCTGACGCTTTCCCTTGGCCCCCAAGGGTGGTTATGTCGCGAGGACTTAAGGGGAGACAAGGCATGACCCGCTGGATCGCAGCCGCACTGACGCTGGTGATGGCCGCAGGCGCGGGCCTCGCGGAAGAAGCCGCGCCCGCACCGAAGCCCGTCAACCGCACGCCCGCGCAGATCGCGGCTCCGGGACCGGTGGGGCGCCTGGCCCTGGCGCAGGGCCTGTTTGCAGCCAGCCTTTCGCAGCGCGACCCGGTGGGGATGATCGCCGCCGCGCGGATCGCGCTGGCTGTCCCGATGCGGGACAAGGAGCGCAAGGCGGAAGCCATCGCCCCGTCCGAGCCGGCTGCGGCAAAAAGCGGTACACCTGCGCAACCCTTCGACGCCGCTGCCATGCTGCGCGCCGCCCGGGCGCTGGCGGCCGGGGACGAGGCCGTGCTGGCCCAGGCCGATGCGGCAGAGGCGGAAGGCGCCGGTCAGGTTGTCGGCGGACCGGCGCGAACGCGGGCCAGGATCGCTCCGGGTGCCGAGGATCGCTGGACCATGGCATTCTACAGCGGTGAACTGGCCGAGGTCGCCATTCTGTCCGGCGGCGATGCCTCGCTGGAACTCACGGTCACCGATGGCGATGGCAATGTCATCTGCATGCTTCCAGGCGATGGGCCAGCCAGCCTTTGCGGCTGGGTTCCCGACTGGAACGCGACCTTTACCGTCGCGGTGCGCAATCCCGGCCCCGCGACGGTTTCCTACTGGCTGGTCACCGATTAGCCCAGCACTTCCGACATCGGGACCGTGCGCTTCTCGGCCGCCGACTTCACCGCAGCATCGGCGAGTGCCAGCGCGATCAGCCCGTCCTCGCCCGATGGCGTGGCCTTGCCCTTGCCGCCGATGGCCGCGATGAAGCTGGCGATTTCGGCGGCGTAGGCATCGGTGTAGCGGGTCATGAAGAAGTCGTGCAGCGGCGGGCGGGTATAGCCGAGGCCTGTGGCCACCTCGATGGAGACCGGGCGCTGGTTCTCGGCCGAGGCGAGGCCCTTGGAGCCATGCACCTCGATCCGCTGGTCGTAGCCGTAGGTCGCGCGGCGCGAGTTCGAGATGACGGCCATCTTGCCGCTCTTGGTCTTCAGCATGACCTGGACCGAGTCGAAGTCGCCTGCCTTGCCGATCTCGGGGTCCACCAGAACGGCGGCCATGGCGGAAACCTCGGTGATCTCTTCTCCCAGAAGGAAGCGGGCCATGTCGAAGTCGTGGATCGTCATGTCGCGGAAGATGCCGCCCGAACGCTTGATGTACTCGACGGGCGGGGCGCCGGGGTCGCGGCTGGTGATGACGACCATCTCGACCTCACCAAGCGTGCCCTTGTCGATCTCGGCGCGGACGGCGCGGAAATGCGGGTCGAAGCGGCGGTTGAAGCCGACCATCAGCGTGGCCTTCGTGGCGCGCACCACGTCGAGGCAGGCCTTGACGCGGGCGAGGCTCAGGTCGATCGGCTTTTCGCAGAAGATCGCCTTGCCGGCGCGGGCAAAGCGCTCGATCAGGTCGGCATGGGTGTCGGTCGGGGTGCAGATCACCACCGCGTCGATGTCCTTGGCCGCCTCGATCTCGTCGATGGTGCGGATGGCGCAGCCATACTGGTCGGCAATTGCCTGCGCCGCCTGCGGGAAGGCGTCGGCTACCGCGACGAGTTTGGCATTGCCGTCACCGGTGATCGCCTTGGCATGGACCTTGCCGATGCGCCCCGCGCCGAGAAGTCCGAACCTGATGGTCATGTCTTTCCTCTTGTCTTACTCCGGGTAGGCCCCGGCGATGTTCTGGTCGAAATCGATCACGGCGCCGGTCATGACGCCTGAGCCGTCGGAGAGCAGGTAGCTGACCAGCCCGGCGACATGGGCGGGCTTGACCAGCATGCCGAAGGGCTGCCGCGCCTCGGCCTCGGCCAGCCAGCCGTCGGTGGCGCCATGGTATTTCTTCTGCACCTCGTCCTCGCCCGGCGTGTCCATCCAGCCGCAGTTCACGGCGTTGACGCGGATGCGATTGCGGCGGAGCGCGTTGGCGGCGTTCTTGGTCACGTTGGCAAGTGCGGCCTTGCTGGCGGAATAGGGGGCAAGGAAGCTTTGCCCGGCATGGACGACCATCGACAGGATGTTGACGGCCGAGGCCGGGTGGCCCTTGTCGACGGCAAGCTGCGCGAAGCGTTGCAAGGCGAAGAACGGCCCCCGGGCGTTGACGTTCATCAGGTTGTCCCATTCGGCGGGAGTCGCGGTCAGGATCGAGCCGCGATCGGTGGCCGCCGCCGCGTTGACCAGCGCGTTGACCCGGCCGAAACGGCTGGCGGCGCGGTCGATGAGCGCGATGGCATCCTCGGGATTGGCCATGTCGGCGGGCAGGTAGCGCACATCGGCGCCGGTCCGGTCGCGCAGGCCCTTCGCCGCCTCCTCGCCCTTGGTCACGCCGCGCCCGGCGATCACCATCTGGCGGCAGCCTTCGGCAATCAGACGCTCGGCGATGGCCAGACCAAGGCCCTGCGTGCCGCCGGTGATGACGGCAACCGTGTTCACATGGGGATCAGGCATAGGAGACTTCGCCGCCCTTCACGCCGGTGATGTAGCTGACGATGTCGTTGCCGTCGGTTTCGTCGCGGTTCAGCGAGGCGACGATCCGGCCGCGGCGGAAGACCACGATCCGGTCGACCAGATCGAAGACCTGCCGCAGGTTGTGACTGATGAGGATCATCGGCACGCCGCGTTCCTTCAGCCCGCGGATGATGTTCTCGACCTGCGCCGTCTCCTGCACGCCAAGCGCCGCCGTCGGCTCGTCCATGATGATGAGCTTGGAGGCAAAGGCGGCGGCGCGTGCGATGGCCACGCATTGCCGCTGGCCGCCCGACATGTTGCGGATCGGGTTGTCGACGTTCGGAATCTTCACCGCCGTGGTCTTCAGCGCCTCGAGCGTGCGTTCGCGCATCGTCTTGCGGTCGAGCCACGAGAACGGCCCGAGACGGAACTTGAACAACTCTCGCCCGAGATAGAGGTTCGACGGCACGTCAAGATCGTCGGCAAGCGCGAGCGTCTGGAACACGGTCTCGATTCCGGCCTCGCGGGCCTCGAGCGGGCCGGAATGGCTGACCTCCTGCCCGTCGAAGAAGATCTGGCCCGAGGTGCGCTGTTCCACGCCCGTCACCTGGCGTACGAAGGTCGACTTGCCCGCGCCGTTGTCGCCGACGACAGCCACATGCTCGCCCTTGCGCAGGATGAAGTTCGCGTCTTCCAGCGCATGCACACCGCCGTAGCGTTTGGTCAGGCCACGCGTTTCAAGGATGATGTCGTTCATCTGCGTTACCCCCTCGTCCGCCGCTGCTGGCGCCACTGGTCAAGCACCACGGCGGCCACGATGATCACGCCCTTCACCATCTCCTGGTAGTAAGCGTCGAGCTTGAGGAAGGTGAAGCCCGAGATGATGACGCCGAAGATCAGCGCGCCCAGCACGGTGCCGATGATCGATCCGCGTCCACCCGAAAGGCTGACCCCACCGATGACAGCCATGGCAATGGCGTCGAGTTCGTACATCACCCCCATGCCGGCCTGCGCGGTAAGGTTCTTGGAACTCAGAACGACCGCGGCCAGCGAGGCGAGGATGCCGGCAATCACATAGACCAGCACCTTGTGGTGATTGACGTTGATCCCCGACATCCGCGCCGCAGCCTCGTTCGAGCCGATGGCGTAGCAGTGCTTTCCGTATTTCGTGTAGGTCATGATGACGTGGAATAGGATCGCCAGCGCGACAAAGATCGCGACTGGCATCATGCCCTTTCCGATCGCGGCATAGGATTCGGTCGGGAAGGAGATCGGGTTGCCGTTCGACCACCAGCGCGACAGGCCGCGGGCGGTCACCATCATGCCGAGCGTGGCAATAAAGGGCGGGATGCGCGTGTATGCAATCAGGCTGCCATTGATGAATCCGGCGATCAGACCGCAGCCAAGGCCGACAAGGACCGGCACGATCACCGGCAGATCCATCGCCCAGTCGCCGAAGATGGCCTTGGGGTTTGGCTGGCCATTCACCATCGCGGTCTGGGCAAAGCTCATCGCGATCATCGCGGTGGCGCCGACGACCGAGCCGCTGGACAGGTCGATGCCGCCACTGATGATGACTTGGGTCACGCCTATGGCGATGACCCCCACGATTGACACCTGCAGGATGATGATCGACAGGCGCTGCTGGTTGAACAGCGTGTCGATGTTGTCCCGCGTGTTGAACAGGAAGCTGTCGCCCATGAGAAGCCTGCCCAGGATCTCGAAGGCGGCCACGATCACGACCAGGGCGACCAGGACGTTGAGCTCCTGCGGCCGCGCCTTCTTGCCGGGATCATACTTGAGACCACCCAGGCCATGCGTCACTTGCGCCACGGCTTGCCCTCCTCTTCCACCCATGTCGATTGTTGCACATCCGTGCACTCGCGTCTTGCGCGCGAGCGACGGAAGATGGCGGGGCGGCTGCGGAGCCGCCCCGATCGCTCGTCAGTTCTTGGCGAGGTAGTCGCCGATATTGGCCGGCGTCACGAGTTCGAAGGGGATGTAGACCTTCTGGTCCACCGCTTCGCCCTTGCTGAGCTTCACGGCGGCATCGAGCGATCCCTGCCCCTGACCGGCGGCGTTCTGGAAGACCGTCACGTCCAGATCGCCCGCCTGCATCGCGGCCAGCGCGTCCTGCGTCGCGTCCACGCCGCCGACGACGATCGTCTTCATGTCAAGGCCGGCGGCCTTCATGGCCTGGATGGCGCCGATCGCCATTTCGTCGTTGTTGGCGATAACACCGTCGAAGGCGGTACCGGTCGACAGCCAGTTGGTCATCAGGCTTTGCGCTTCGTCGCGGCTCCAGTTGGCGGTCTGCTCGTCGATGATGTTGAGCTTCACTTCGCATTTGCCGGCGGCGATCACGTCGTGGATGTCCTTGGTGCGCTGGACGGCGGCCTGGTTCGACAGTTCGCCCATCATCACATAGACATTGGCCTCGGTCTTGCCCTGCTCTTTCAGCAGGCGGCAGACTTCGATGGTTTCGAGCGTGCCGGATTCCTCTTCGTTCGACGCGACGAAGGCCTGGTTGTCCGGCAGGCTGTCGACGTTGATCGGCTGGCGGTTCACATAGACCAGCGGCACGTTGGCAGCTGCGGCAGCGTCCGACATCGCCTGAGTTGCCGAGGTGTCCACCGGGTTCACGACGATCGCATCCACGCCCGAGGCGATGAAGTTGTTGATCTGGTCAAGCTGCTTGGCCACGTCGTTGCCCGCATCCTCGATCTGGACGCTGATGCCCGAGGCATCGGCATGGGCCTGGATGCCGTTGCGAAGCACGGTAAGGAAGTTGTCGTCGAACTTGGCCATGGACACGCCGACGTTCTGCGCCATCGCGGTGGTGCCCATCAGGGCGACAAGGCCCGCGGCCAGAAGGGTCTTCTTCATGTTCTCTCCTCCACTGTCGGTGTCCGGCCCCACCATGCTCTCCCTGCCGGACGCCCTGTCGGGCGGGTAATCTTCCTAGACCTTTGCCGCGGCGACCGATCTGTCGATGAATTCCATCGACGTTCGAAGGGCCGCCGCAGGATCGCGAAGCTCGTGCACCGAGGCGGCGAAAGGCTCGAAGCTGATCGGCCCGGAATAGCCAGCTGACTGAAGCGCGCGGATCTGGGCGATATTGCCGAGCCGGTCATCTGCATCCACCAGCACCCGGTGCCCGTCGCGCATCTCGCTGACGCTCAGTCCCCTGTCGACGACGCCCGACACATGGACGATGCCGGTATGCTGCGGGAAGATCGGCCCCCCGCCCGCAAGGTGATGGTGGAACGTGTCATGCACCAGTTTGTATGTGTCGGTTGCTCCAAGCGCTTCAATCACATCAACCACATCGGCCTTGAACCGAAGGGAACAGACCTCGAAGCCCAGGGGTTCGACCATGGCCCTCAGGCCGTTCGCCCGTAGCAGAGGGAGCAACTCGGTTAGCGCCAGACGCAGGGCCGACATACGCTCTGTCTTGCCGGTTGCGATCCCGTCATTTCGGGGGATCAGGCTCACCGCCTCGGCTCCGGCGGCGACGGCGACGCGCATCAGCGCCTGAGCCTCGGCGCGCTTGGCATCGGACCAGTCGTTGAACATCTTGACTTCAGCAAGGGCCAGAAACCGCAAGCCGCGCTGCCGCAGCGCCGCGCCGACTGCGGCCGGATCGTCTCCTTCGAACAGCGGCCGACCAAGATCGTTGCGGTATTCCACCCCGACACATCCAAGCGCGCTGGCCAGATCGGCAAAGGCCTGCCAGCCCATGCGCGGCGTGGTCATGTGGTTCAGCGCGAATGGCTGCATGCGAATCTCATCCCCCCCGCAACTTGCTCGTTGCGATGGAATTGATATTCCAAATTTGGCACAAAGCAAATGAAAAATTCCAATTTGCCGGATCGACCCGTATGTCGGTTAGATCGACTCGGCGACGTGCAGTTGCGGAGGCAGGAAGATTTCGCCGATCCTCGCCTCGGCCTGACGGTTGAGAGCCGCATCGCCCATCGTCTGGAACAGGGCGCGGCAGAGGCGGTCGAGAGGCGTGTCGATCACCATGTCCACCAGCCCTTCGGCCAGGCCGGCGCGCGACTCGGGCGTAAGGGCGCTGACGATCAGCGCGATACGCCCCGCCGCGCGTAGCTCGCGCAGCGCCGCGATTGCACCCTCCATCCCGCCGCCCGCGACATAGACGCCCCGCAGGTCCTGATGGCGAGCGGCCAGCGCCAGCGTCGCCTCGTAGGTCAGCTGCCGGGTTTCGAGGTTCACCATCGTGTCGGTGACATCCAGATGGGGTGCACATTCCCTCAGGAAGCTCCGAAACCCCGATTCGCGCAATTCGTGCCCGTGCCAGCGATGCCCACCAACGAACAGGGCGACCTTTCCGGGCTGCCGCGCCGTCAGTGCCATGAGCCAGCCTGCAGTCCTGCCAACCTTGAGATTGTCGAGCCCCAGATAGCCGGCACGCACCGAAGGCGCGAACTCGGACAGGAGCGAGAAGACCCGCAGGCCCCGCGCGTTTAGGTCTTCGACCGCAGCCGTCACCTCGGGGTGGTTCACCGCCGTCGCGGCCAGGACATCGCATCGCCCTTCCATCGATCGCAGGAGGGCGGCCATCTCGGACGGAGCCTGAGACGCCGAGAATTCCAGCACCAGATGCGGGCGCGCCCAGTAAACCTCGGCCACGGCGCGATGCAGTTCTTGTGCGAATGCCTTGTAGAAGTCCTGGCCCTGCTTGTGGAGCACCACGCCGAACCGGATCTCGGGCAGTTGCGCGGTGCCTGCAGCCCCGAGGCGTGCGGCGGCCGGATGACCGATCCGGTGCGCTACGTCGATGACATGGGCACGCGTTGCGGCGGCAACGGCCTGGCGACCATTCAGGAGCCGGTCGATTGTCGCAACCGAAACACCCGCGGCCTGGGCCAGCTCACTCATTCCGGGGCGGCGGGGCATGTCACCTCCTGACGAAAATTCGTCAAACGTCCCCCGGAATATGCCGCAAAATGACGAGGAACAAAACTCCTGCATTTGGCCGGCTTGGAATTTTCATTCTATCATGGGGCAGAAGCCGCTCCGGATCGGGGCGGGAGTGGGAGGAGTGAAATGGCACGACGCGATTACAGTCTGCTTGGGCCGGATGCGAAGCGTGCGGTAGAAACCGGGCTCGCGGCGGCGGAATGGTATCACACCGAAGTGCCGCGGAAGGACATGAAGGCGCTGATGCAGCGCTCCGACGGCCCGGCCATCCGCGACACGATCCTGTGGTTGGGCGGCATGGTGCTGTTCGCCGGCATCGGGATCGCGCTTTGGCCCTCGTGGTGGTCGGCGCCGTTCTGGCTTGCCTATGGCGTCCTCTACGGCTCGGCTTCCGACTCGCGATGGCACGAATGCAGCCATGGGACCGCGTTCAAGACGCCGTGGATGAACGACTGGGTCTACAACATCGCCTCGTTCATGATCCTGCGGAACCCGGTCACCTGGCGCTGGAGCCATGCCCGCCACCATACCGACACCTATATCGTCGGCCGCGACCCCGAGATCGCAATCATGCGCCCGCCAGTCTTTGCCAAGCTTGTTCTGAACTTCTTCGGCATTCTGGACGCCTGGAACGGCTGGGGGCGGATGCTTCTGAACGCCAGCGGGCGGCTTGATCCAGAGGAAGCGACATTCGTTCCCGACAGCGAGAAGCCGAAGGTTGTCAGTGTCGCGCGCATCTGGGTGGTGATCTATGCCGCGACCATCGGGCTCGCGCTCTGGATGGGGTCCATCCTGCCACTGATGGTCATCGGCCTTCCCCGGCTCTACGGCGCTTGGCACCATGTGATGACCGGGCTTCTGCAACATGGCGGGTTGGCGGACAATGTGATCGACCATCGCCTGAACAGCCGCACCGTCTTCATGAACCCGATCAGCCGCTTCATCTACTGGAACATGAACTATCATGTCGAACACCACATGTTCCCGATGGTGCCCTATCACGCGCTGCCGAAGCTCCACGCGATGATCAAGCACGACCTTCCGGCGCCGAACCGGTCGATCGCCGAGGGCTTTGCCGAGATGTGGCCCGCGCTGAAGCGGCAACTGCGTTACGAGGACTATTTCCTCAAGCGCGAGCTGCCGCCGACCGCCCGCCCCTACCGCGAGGATTTCCACCGCTCCGCCCTTGGGGAAGCGGGCGCGACCGCGGCGGAATGACGACAGACCGGAACAGGGAGGAAAACCGATGAACCAGTGGATTGATGCCTGCGCAACCGACGAGATCGACGAAGAGGACCTGATCCGCTTCGACCACGGGGGCAGGACATACGCCATCTACCATTCACCTGAGGGCAAGTTCTACTGCACCGATGGTCTGTGCAGCCACGAGCAAGTGCATCTGGCCGACGGGCTGGTGATGGGCCACCTGATCGAATGCCCCAAGCACAACGGGCAGTTCGACTACCGCACGGGCGAGGCGAAGCGCGCGCCGGTCTGCGTGAACCTGCGCACCTACCCGGTGAAGGTCGAAGGTGGCCGCATCCTGATCGAGGTGGCATGATGGCGCGTCCGACGGTTCACGACCTTCTGGCCAGCCGCGGTAAGCACCAATACGCCATGCTGCGCGTCGACACGCTGGAAG
The DNA here is from genome assembly GCF_021491355.1 of Alitabrizicola rongguiensis. GTDB lineage: Bacteria > Pseudomonadota > Alphaproteobacteria > Rhodobacterales > Rhodobacteraceae > Aliitabrizicola > Aliitabrizicola rongguiensis. The sequence goes on from NZ_JAKENF010000001.1 coordinate 800,965, forward strand.
AGGCCGAAGCGGCAGCCGAGGCCGGGGTAGAGCTTCTGTCTGTTCCGCCGTCGATGATCTTCGACCGGCGGTTCCGCGAAGTGGCGCCCGATGCGTTCGCCTTTCCCGGCGAGAACTTCTACGAGATCGGCGACACGGCCGATTTCCTGAAATGGGCCTTCCCGCTCTACAAGCACGGCGCAGACGCCGTGTATTGCTCCGGTTCGCTGCGCACCGTGCAGGCGTTGGCCGAGAACGCGATCCCGGTCTGTGGCCATGTCGGCCTGATCCCTTCGAAGCGCACCTGGACCGGAGGTTTCAAGGCCGTCGGCAAGACGCTGGAAACCGCGCAACTGGTCTGGAGCCAGGTCAGGGCACTGGAAGAGGCCGGTGCCTTTGCGGCAGAGATCGAGGTTGTTCCCCATTCCATAACGGCAGCGATCGCGGAAAGGACGAGCCTGTTCCTGATTTCGATGGGCGCGGGCCGGGGCGGGCATGCGCAGTACCTCTTCTCGGAGGATGTGCTGGGTGAAAACACGGGGCATATCCCGCGTCACGCCAAGGTTTACCGCGACTTCGCCGCCGAACATGCCCGGCTCCAGCAGGAGCGGATTGCGGCCTACAGCGAGTTTGCCGGCGACGTCCACGACGGCAGCTACCCGGCGCCGCAACATCTGGTCGATTGTGATCCCGATGTTGTGGATGCATTCCGCAACTGGCTGGACGATCAGGCCTGAGCCCTCAAAGGCGGAAGCGCAGGCTCATCATCTGGCCGGACCGCAGCAGGTCGATCCGCCAGCGTGATGTCTGATCTTCCGCCATTTGCTCGACATCGGAGGTGGTGGCGATCTCATGCCCGTTGATGGCCTTGATGATATCGCCCTGCTCCAGTCCGGCCCGCTCGGCGATGTCATCGACCGAAGCGGCCACGACACCTTCGACATCGAGCGGCAGGCCAAGCTCATCGGCCACCGCAGGGTTGATCCTCGCGACTGTCAGGCCGCGCAGCGGGCTGTTCATTGTGATGGTGCGCGTATCGCGCGAGGGAGTGTCAGGCGGCGCGATCAGCTGGATCGAGGCCGTGTTCTGCTTGGCGTCATGCAGATAGACGACAGAAGCGGTCGAGCCGATCCCGGTGGTGGTTAGCCGGAACAGCATCTCTTCCGGCGAATTCACCGCGACACCGCCAACCGAAAGCACGATATCGCCCGCCCTCAGCCCCGCCGCGGCCAGCGGGCTGTCGGGATGGAGAGAGATCAGGGCGACGCCTTCGGGGCGGTCCAATCCCATCGCCTCGGCCATGCTGTCATCGACCGCCTGACCGGCCACACCAGCCCAGGGGCGCTGGAAACGGGCAGCCCCGGATTGGGCCTGCTCGACGAAATGCTTCACGAGATTGGAGGGAATGGCGAAACCGATGCCGAGCGATCCGCCTGTCTTTGAAATGATCGCGGTATTTATTCCGACGAGACGCCCCTGGATATCGACCAGGGCACCGCCAGAGTTGCCGGGATTGATTGCAGCGTCGGTCTGGATGAACAACCCGTGCCCGTCGCCCACCGAGGGCATCGACCGCGCGAGACCAGAAACGATCCCGGAGGAAACGGTCTGCCCCACGCCGAACGGATCGCCGATCGCCAGCACAAGATCCCCCACCTGTAGCTCGTCACTGTCCCGGATGGGCAGCGCCTGCAGGCCGGTGGCGTCTTCCAGCTTCAGCACCGCAAGGTCGCTTTCCTTGTCGGCAAGCAGAACCTTGGCGTCGAACTCCCGGCGATCGTTCAGGACCACCCGGATCTCGCTCGCATCTCCGACCACGTGGTAGTTAGAGACGACCAGCCCGTCGGCCGCCACGATCACCCCCGAACCGAGCGAGTGCTGCACACGGGGCGTCGCTGGCGCAAAATCGCGAAAAAACTGCGAGAAGAACGAGTCGTCCACAAAGGGGCTTTGCCGATCCTCGACGATACGCGTCGTGTAGATGTTAACCACCGCCGGAGCCGCCGAGCGAACGACGGGGGCAAAGCTGAGGTCCATCTGCATCTGGCTTTGCGGAACAGCGGTTTCGGCGAGGACCGGAGAGGCGAGCAGCAGAAGGGCAAGGGAGGCGCGGATGAGGCGGGGTGGCATGGCGGACTCCTTGACGCAATTGCGCTGAAGGTATGTGCCGAGCCGGCCGGACCCGCAAGGAGGGCACGCAGATGTGAAAAGGCCCGCCACTGGGGCGGGCCGTAGTCTGCCGGGATGTGCCGTGGCTTACGCCTCGGCAGCTTCCTCGGCGGCGGTGCGGGCCTTGTCTGCGGCCCCCTTCGCATTCGGGTCGCGGTCGACGAATTCGATGATCGCCATCGGCGCCATGTCGCCATAGCGGAAGCCGGCCTTCAGCACGCGGACATAGCCGCCCTGACGGTTCTTGTAGCGCGGGCCAAGGATGGCAAACAGGCGCTCGACATGCTTGTCCTCTTTCAGCTGCGCGTCGGCCTGGCGGCGGGCGTGCAGGTCACCGCGCTTGGCCAGCGTGATGAGCTTTTCGACGATCGGGCGCAGTTCTTTCGCTTTCGGCAGGGTGGTCTTGATCTGCTCGTGCTCAATCAGGGCACCGGCCATGTTGGCGAACAGCGCCTTGCGGTGTTCGTGGGTACGGTTCAGACGGCGGTAGCCGCGGGCGTGACGCATGATGGTCTCCTAACGTCTCGTTTTGCTTTGTGTTGCCGGCCTGCGTGGGACCGGCGTCGTTGGGGCGGGATTGCCCAGGTGTTCCCCGCATGGGCGGGCATTGAAGGGGTGCGGAAGAACCCGCGCCCCGAAGCCTTAGAACTGGTCTTCGAAGCGCTTGGCGAGGTCTTCGATGTTCTCCGGCGGCCAGTCCTCGACATCCATGCCGAGGTGCAGGCCCATGCCCGAGAGGACTTCCTTGATCTCGTTGAGCGATTTGCGGCCGAAGTTCGGGGTGCGGAGCATCTCGGCTTCGGTCTTCTGGATGAGATCGCCGATATAGACGATGTTGTCGTTCTTGAGGCAGTTGGCCGAACGGACCGAAAGTTCCAGCTCGTCCACCTTCTTGAGGAGGAGCGGGTTGAACTCCAGACCGTCTTCCACGTCGCCGCGGGTCGCCGATTCGGGCTCTTCGAAGTTGACGAAGATCGACAGCTGGTCCTGCAGGATGCGAGCGGCGTAGGCCACGGCATCATCCGGCGTCAGCGATCCGTCGGTTTCGACCTTCATCGTCAGCTTGTCGTAGTCAAGCACCTGACCTTCGCGGGTCGGCGTGACTTCGTAGCTGACCTTCTTAACCGGCGAATAGATTGCGTCGATCGGGATCAGGCCGATCGGCGCATCCTCGGGGCGGTTCTTGTCCGCCGCGACATAGCCCTTGCCGGTGTTGACCGTCAGTTCCATGAACACGTCGGCGCCGTCGTCGAGGTGGCAGATCACGTGATCCTTGTTCAGGACCTCGATGCCGTTCGATTCCGAGATGTCGCCGGCGGTGACCACGCCCGGGCCCTTGGCCGAGATCGACAGGCGCTTCGGCCCTTCGACTTCCATCTTCAGCGACACGCCCTTGAGGTTCAGGACGATGTCCGTGACATCCTCGCGGACGCCCGCCACCGATGAGAACTCGTGCAGGACGTTGTCGATCTGGACGGAGGTGATGGCGGCGCCCTGCAGCGACGACAGCAGCACGCGGCGCAGCGCGTTGCCAAGGGTCAGGCCGAAGCCGCGTTCCAGCGGCTCGGCAACGACCGTGGCCTGACGCGACGGATCGGCACCCGGCCGAACGTCGAGCTGCGTCGGCTTGATCAGTTCTTGCCAGTTCTTGTGGATCATGCGTGTCGCCTCCATACCAGTCTGTCGCCCATGTCCGTAAGCGGCAGACACCCGAGGTTCAAAATGACGAATCCGGGCCGCGCGAGGGCGCGACCCGGGAAAGGTTGTCCTGCGTCAGACGCGGCGACGCTTCGGCGGACGGCAGCCGTTGTGGGCAATCGGCGTAACGTCGCGGATCGAGGTGATGTTGAAGCCCACGGCAGCCAGCGCACGCAGCGCCGACTCACGACCCGAACCCGGGCCCTGGACTTCCACTTCGAGGGTGCGAACGCCGTGCTCCTGCGCCTTGCGGCCAGCATCCTCGGCAGCCATCTGGGCGGCATAGGGGGTCGACTTGCGCGAGCCCTTGAAGCCCATCGTGCCGGCCGACGACCACGAGATCGCGTTGCCCTGCACGTCCGAGATCAGGATCTTGGTGTTGTTGAACGAAGAGTTCACATGCGCAACGCCAGCGGCGATGTTCTTGCGCTCTTTCTTCTTCGCGCGGATCTTGTCACGAGCCATTGTCCTGCCCCCTTACTTCTTCTTGCCGGCGATCGGCTTGGCCGGGCCCTTGCGGGTGCGGGCGTTGGTGTGGGTGCGCTGGCCGCGGACCGGGAGATTGCGGCGGTGACGCAGACCGCGGTACGAGCCGAGGTCCATCAGGCGCTTGATGTTGGTCGCGACTTCGCGGCGCAGGTCGCCTTCGACGGTGAAGTTAGCGTCGATGTATTCGCGGATCGCCAGCACTTCGGCGTCGGTCAGGTCATTGACCCGGCGCGCGCGGTCGATGTTGTTCGCTTCGCAGATCTGCTCGGCGAAGTGCGGCCCGATGCCGTGGATGTACTGGAGCGCGATCGGAACGCGCTTGCCCGTGGGGATGTTGACGCCAGCAATACGTGCCACGCGTATCTTCCTTTCGTTGCGGTTCCGTCATGCCAGAACCTTTTTTCACAACTCCGGTCCCCTGCCATTGGCCGGTCCGGATCGACTGATCCGTCTCGAACAGGTCGAAACGGACGATTCTCTTGCGAGACGCCGTGATCTATGGGGTTTTCACCATAGCGTCAAGGGCTGGAACGACCTGATCAGGGCTTGTCAAGAACTTTCCGGATCGCGACCGAAACCTCGTCCATCTCGGCCAATCCATCGACCGTCGCCAGCTTGCCCTTGGCATAGTAGTAGCCGATCAGGGGCGAGGTCTTCTTGTAGTATTCCATGAGCCGCTGCTTCAGCGCGTCCTCATTGTCGTCGGCTCGGCGCTTCAGGTCGGTCGAGCCGCAAACATCGCAGACGCCCCTGACTTTCGTGGGCTTCGTGACGTCGTGATAGACCTCGCCGCAGCTGCCACAGGTGAAGCGGCCGGTGATGCGGGCAACCAGCGCCGCATCGTCGACCTGCATCTCGACGACGGCATCGAGCTTCTGGCCAAGCCTGTCCAGCAGCTGGCCAAGTGCATCGGCCTGCGGCAGCGTCCGGGGAAAGCCGTCGAAGATGAAGCCCGCGCCGTCGGAACCGGCCAGACGTTCCTCGATCAGGCCGATCACGATTTCATCGGTGACAAGCGCACCGCGATCCATCACCTCGGCCACGCGGCGGCCCATCTCGCTGCCCGAGGATTTCGCCTCGCGCAGCATGTCACCGGTCGACAGCTGGATCATGCCCCGTTCTTCGACCAGTCGCTTCGCCTGCGTGCCCTTGCCCGCACCCGGGGGGCCCAGAAGGATGATGTTCAGCATGAGGTCCTCAGCGACGGGCGGGTGCCTTGCGGGTCGTGGTGCGCTTCTTGCCGCGCAGCTGCGACCGCTCGATCAGACCTTCATACTGGTGCGCCAGCAGGTGTGACTGGATCTGGTTGATCGTGTCCATGGTCACGCTCACCACGATGAGCACCGAGGTGCCGCCGAAGTAGAACGGGATCGCGAACTGGGTGCGCAGGATTTCCGGCAGGATGCAGACCAGCGCCAGATAGCCGGAACCGATCACGAGCACGCGGTTGACCACGTATTCCAGATAAGCCTCGGTATTCTTGCCCGGACGGATGCCGGGGATGAAGCCGCTCTGGTTCTTCAGGTTGTCCGCAACGTCATCGCTCTTGAAGGCAACGTTGTGGGTATAGAAATACGAGAAGAAGACGATCATGCCGGCGTAGAACAGGATATGCAGCGGCTGCCCTGGCCCCAGATAGGCAAGGATCGTCGACAGGATCGGGCTGGTCGAGTTGGCCGAGAAGGCCGCGATCGTGGTCGGCAGCAACAGCAGCGACGAGGCGAAGATCGCCGGGATCACGCCCGAGGGGTTGACCTTGATCGGCAGGTGGCTGGAACCGCCGTCGTAGACCTTCATGCCGACCTGGCGGCGGGGATACTGGATGTGGATCTTGCGCAGCGCGCGCTCCATGAACACCACGAAGGCGATCACGACGACCACCATCACAAGCACACCGACGATCACCGGGGTCGAGATCGCGCCCGAGCGGCCCTGCGCCAGGAACTGTGCAAGGGCGCGCGGAATCTCCGCGACGATTCCGACGAAGATGATGAGCGAGATGCCGTTGCCGATACCGCGGGCGGTGATTTGCTCACCCAGCCACATCAGGAACATGGTGCCGCCGACCAGCGTAATCACGCAGGTCAGCTTGAAGGCCAGGCCCGGATCATGCGCCAGACCGCCAGCCTCGAGCGAAACCGCGATGCCCCAGGCCTGAAACGCCGCCAGCGCGACGGTGGCGTAGCGCGTGTACTGGTTGATCTTCTTGCGGCCTTGCTCGCCTTCCTTCTTCAGCGACTCGAGCGACGGCACGAGCGATGTCAGAAGCTGCACGATGATCGAGGCCGAGATATAGGGCATGATCCCGAGGGCGAAGATCCCCATCCGGCTGATCGCGCCGCCGGTGAACATGTTCAGGATCCCGCCGATGCCGGCAGTCGCCTTTTCCATGAAGCTCAGAAGCGCGGTGCCATCGATCCCCGCGACCGGGATGTAGGTGCCCAGCCGGTAGATGATGAGTAGCCCGATCGTGAAGAAGATGCGTTGGCGAAGGTCGGTGGCCTTGCCAAGGGCGCCCCAGCTTAGGTTCGCCGCCATTTGCTCTGCAGCAGATGCCATGCCCAGTACTTTCTGCGCTAGCTTTGTATGAGAGCGCCGCCGTACCGTTCTCCGGTCGGCGGCGCGGGAAAACACTGCTGATGTAAGCGGGATCGCTCCCGCTCACAACCGCTTATTCGGCCGCAGCTGCCGCCACCTTCAGCGAACCACCTGCTTTCGCAACGGCTTCAACCGCTGCTGCCGATGCGCCGGTGACTTCCAGCGTCACCTTCGAGGTGATTTCGCCCTTCGCGAGGATGCGCACGCCATCCAGCTTGCGGCGGACGAGACCCGAAGCGACCAGCGCGTCTTCGGTGATGGTCTCTTTCGCGTTCAGCTTGCCCTCGGCGATGAATTTCTCGATCAGGCCCAGGTTTACGACCGCGTAATGCAGCTTGTTCGGCTTGGTGAAGCCGCGCTTCGGCAGGCGGCGATAGAGCGGCATCTGGCCGCCTTCGTAGCCACCCAGAGCCACGCCCGAGCGGGACTTTTGACCCTTGATACCACGACCGGCGGTCTTGCCCTTGCCCGAGCCCGGGCCACGCGCCACGCGCTTCTGCTTGCGGGCTGCGCCTTCGTTGTCGCGCAGTTCGTTCAGTTTCATGTCGCTTCTCCTTGCCGGAACTGACCCCAGAGCGACCAAAGGGCCAAACACGGCTTTTCTTGATTGTGAGTCGTGGCACGGATTGCCACCGTGCGCGTATAGACGCAGCCGATCCGTAGCGCAAGCCCGCGTCGGGTGGGCTGTCCGCCCACCCTGGAATCGCAAGTGTCAGGCCGCCGAAGCCGGCCAGACGAATTCTGGGCGCAGTCCGACATAGACGGGGCGGCCATCATGCGGCGCCGGGTAGCCTTTGGATTCGTCCCAGAACGCGTGATAGGTCGCTTTCGGGAACTTGGCGTCGTCATAGCCCATGACATTCGGAACCGCGACGCGGATGCGGTGTTGCTTGTCGTCCAGCATCAGGACAGCGCCACAATCGCTGCAAAGGCAGATTTCCAGTGGGCCGTTAGGGTTGTCCTTGTTGAAGGGCACCCGCTTCATCTTCTCGGGGTGATCGACGTTGATGTCCTTGTAGTTGAAGAAAGCCACATGCGTCGTGTGCTGCCCGGTCACGGACTTGCAGACGTTGCAATGGCATTCGTGGTTGTCGATCGGTTCTGCGCTGGCAGTGACATGCACATGCTCGCAGCCGCCTGAGTATTTCGCAGCCATCCATTCCTCCCTTGGCCACCAGATCACGAGGATCCTTACGCCCGTTCTCCTCCTCCGAGCCCGGGCTGAGCGAAGTCGTAGCACGCCGTTGCGGAAATGAGAAACGCCCCGGAGTGATCCGGGGCGTGTCATGATTGTCAGCGGAAGCTGGAACTCCCGGCTGAAATCTCAGTTCTTTTCCTCGATGATCTGCACCAGGTGCGGGATCGAGTTCACCATGCCGCGGACCGAGGGCGTATCCTCGAGCTCGCGCGTGCGGTTCAGTTTGTTCAGGCCAAGCCCTTTCAGCGTCGCGGTCTGGACGGCCGGACGCCGGGCAGCCGAAGCCACCTGCTTGACGACGATGGTTTTCTTCGCAGCCATGATCAGGCCTCCACCACTTCGGCTTCAGGCTTTTTCAGGATGTCGGCCACCTTCTTGCCGCGGCGCTGCGCGACCGAACGGGGGCTCGATTCCTGTTTCAGGCCGTCGATCGTCGCGCGAACCATGTTGTAGGGGTTCTGCGAGCCGAGCGATTTCGCCACCACGTCCTGGATGCCGAGCATCTCGAACACGGCGCGCATCGGGCCGCCGGCGATGATGCCGGTACCGGCCACGGCGGTGCGCATCACGACCTTGCCGGCGCCATGACGGCCCTCGATGTCGTGGTGCAGCGTCCGGCCGTCACGCAGGGCGACGCGGATCATCTGGCGCTTGGCCTGTTCCGTTGCCTTGCGGATCGCTTCCGGCACTTCCTTGGCCTTGCCCTTGCCGAAGCCGACGCGGCCGCGCTGGTCACCGACCACCACGAGCGCGGCGAAACCGAAGCGCTTGCCGCCCTTCACGGTTTTCGACACGCGGTTGATCGCCACCAGACGGTCGGCGAATTCCGGGGTCTCTTCCCGCTCGCGACGGTCTTCGCGACGTTCCCGGCGGTTTTCACGTTCTGCCATGTCTAACTCCTCAGAACTTCAGGCCGCCTTCACGGGCAGCATCGGCCAAAGCCTTGATCTTCCCGTGAAAGAGGAAACCGCCGCGGTCGAAGTAGCATTCTTCGATCCCGGCCTTCTTGGCGCGCTCCGCAATGGTCGCACCGACTTTCGCCGCCGCTTCCACATTGTTCTTGCCGACGAAGCCCAGATCCTTTTCGAGGGTCGAGGCGGCGGCAACGGTCACGCCGTTGACATCGTCGATCAGCTGCACGCTGATGTTCTTGCTGGACCGATGAACCGAGAGGCGCAGGCGCCCGTTGGCCATCGACTTGATCTTGTTCCGCACGCGCAGGCGGCGCTTGAGGAACAGCTCTCGCTTGTTGTTCGCCATTTCTCTCGCCCTTACTTCTTCTTGCCTTCCTTGCGGAACACGAACTCATCCTTGTACCGGATGCCCTTGCCCTTGTAGGGCTCGGGGCGTTTCCAGTCGCGGATGTTCGCGGCGACCTGACCGACCAGCTGTTGGTCGATGCCTTCCACCACGATTTCGGTCTGCTTCGGAGACGTGACGGTCACACCCTTCGGCACTTCGAAGTTCACTTCGTGGCTGAAGCCGAGCGACAGTTTCAGGACGTTGCCAGCCATCGCGGCGCGGTAGCCCACGCCCTGGATCTCCAGCTCTTTCTTGAAACCGGTGGTCACGCCGGTGACCAGGTTCTCGACCATTGAGCGGGCCATGCCCCACTGCTGGCGCGCCCGCTTGGACGTGCCGCGCGGAGTAACCGTGACGGCATTGTCCGCCAGGGTCAGGGTCACGTCGTCGGTCGCGGTGAAGGTCCGGGTGCCTTTCGGCCCCTTCACTTCGATGGTCTGGCCCGAGATCGAAGCGGTCACGCCCTTGGCGAGTTCAACGGGTTTCTTGCCGATACGAGACATTCAACCCTCCTTAGAACACGGTGCAGAGCACTTCGCCGCCAACGTTGGCAGAGCGTGCAGCTGCATCGGACATGACGCCTTTCGGCGTGGAGACGATCGAGACGCCAAGGCCGTTACGGACCGAAGGAATGTCCTTCACGCCCATGTAAACCCGGCGGCCGGGCTTCGAGACGCGCTTGATCTCGCGGATCACCGGCTCGCCTTCGAAGTATTTCAGGCTGATGACGAGTTCGCCCTGACCGTTTTCGGTCGAGTTCTTCTCGTAGCCGCGGATATAGCCTTCGCCCGCAAGCACATCGAGCACCCAGGCGCGCAGCTTGGAAGCCGGCGTCGAGACGGTCGATTTGCCGCGCAGTTGCGCGTTGCGGATGCGGGTCAGCATATCGCCGAGGGGATCGTTCACAGACATAGCGACCTCCTTACCAGCTCGACTTCACCATGCCCGGGATCTGGCCGAACTGGGCCAGGTCACGCAGCATGATGCGGCTGAGCTTGAGTTTGCGATAATAGGCGCGCGGACGGCCGGTGAGTTCGCACCGGTTGTGCAGACGCGTCGCCGACGAGTTGCGGGGCAGTTCCGCCAGCTTGAGCTGCGCCTTGAAGCGCTGCTCCATCGGCAGGTTCTGGTCGGTGGCGGCAGCCTTCAGGGCCGCGCGCTTGGTCGCGTACTGCTTCACCAGCTTCTGGCGCTTCAGTTCGCGTTCGGTCATGGATTTCTTGGCCATACTCTCAATCCTTCCGCGATCAGCTGGTGAACGGCATGTTGAAATGCTTCAACAGCGCCTTCGCTTCCGCGTCGGTTTTCGCGGTGGTGCAGATGATGATGTCCATACCCAGGATATCGTCGACCTTGTCGAAGTCGATTTCCGGGAAGACGATCTGTTCCTTCAGGCCCATGGCGTAGTTGCCGCGGCCGTCGAACGAATTGCCCTTCACGCCGCGGAAGTCACGGACGCGCGGCAGCGCGACGGTGATCAGGCGGTCGAGGAATTCGTACATCCGGTCGCCACGCAGGGTCACCTTGGTGCCAAGCGGCATTTCCTCACGGACGCGGAAGCCGGCGATCGACTTTTTCGCGTGGGTGATGACGGCCTTCTGACCCGCGATCAGCGTCAGCTGCTCGGAGGCGGTCTTGACCTTCTTGGTGTCCTTGACGGCTTCGCCGACGCCCATGTTCAGGACGATCTTGTCCAGGCGCGGGATCTGCATGTCGTTCTTGTAGCCGAACTCTTCCTTGAGAGCGGCACGCACCTTGGCCTGGTATTCGGCCTTGAGGCGCGGGGTATAGGTGGCAGCGTCCAACATCAGATCGCCTCCCCGGTGGTCTTGGCGAAGCGGACCTTCTTGCCTTCTTCCATGCGGAAGCCGACGCGGGTGGCCTTGCCGTTCTTGTCAACGATCGCGAGGTTCGACAGGTCGATCGGCATCGCTTTTGCGAGGCGGCCGCCCTGGCTGGTCTGCGACTGCTTGGTGTGGCGGATGGCGACGTTCACGCCGTCGACGACGGCCTTGTTGTCTTTCGGAGCAACCGAAAGGATCTCGCCGGTCTTGCCCTTGTCCTTGCCGGTCAGGACGACGACCTTGTCACCTTTTTTGAGTTTCGCAGCCATCAGAGCACCTCCGGAGCCAGCGAGATGATCTTCATGAAGTTCTTCGCCCGAAGCTCGCGCACGACCGGCCCGAAGATACGGGTGCCGACCGGTTCGCCCTGGTTGTTCAGGATGACGGCCGCGTTGCGGTCAAAGCGGATCGAGGTGCCGTCTTCACGGCGGACTTCCTTGGCGGTGCGCACGACGACGGCCTTGCGGACGTCGCCCTTCTTCACGCGGCCTTTCGGAATCGCTTCCTTGACCGACACCACGATGATGTCGCCCACGGAGGCGTAGCGGCGATGCGAGCCACCCAGAACCTTGATGCACTGCACCCGGCGAGCGCCGGAGTTGTCAGCGACATCCAGATTGGTCTGCATCTGGATCATTTGGTTTCTCCCGACCTTTGGGGACCGGACGTCTTGGCCCCAGGGTTTCGTTCAGACCGGAAAGTGACGATCAAGCCGAAGCTTCGACCACCACCGTCCAGCGTTTCGTCTTCGAGATGGGCGCGCATTCCTCGATGCGGACGACGTCGCCGACCTTGAATTGGTTGTTCGCGTCGTGAGCCCGGTATTTCTTGGACTTGCGGACGGTCTTTTGCAGCAGCGGGTGCTTGAAGCGGCGCTCGACGAGGACGGTGATCGTCTGCTCGTTCTTGTCCGAGGTCACAACACCCTGAAGGATACGTTTCGGCATGTTGGTCCCCTTACTTCGCGGCCGCTTCAGCGGCTTTCTGGTTCAGCACCGTCTTGATGCGGGCCACGTCCTTGCGGACGGCGCGCATGCGAGCGGTGTTCTCAAGCTGGCCGGTGGCCTGTTGGAAGCGCAGGTTGAACGCCTCCTTCTTGAGCGCCACCAGCTGATCGCGCAGCTGGTCGGGCGTCTTGGTCTTCAGTTCCTGGGCGTTCATCCGCCGTATTCCTTTTCACAATCACCAGAGGGCCCCTGAAAGCAGGGTCACCCGAGACCTGATGGATCAATGACAAACCGACGACTCCGAGTCGCCCCGGAGTCGCGGATGCGGTCGTATAGGGGGGAAGTGGCCGGGGGGCAAGGGGAACTTTGTTGCCCGATACGCGTCACGCCCAATTGTAGTTGAAACTGACGCTGATGCGCTCGTCCTCGGACATGTTCATGGGCACCTCGTGGCGCAGCCAGCTTTCCCAGAGCAAGACCTCGCCCACCTCGGGCTTCACATAGACAAAGGGCTGCAGGGTTTCGGGCGCGGACTTCAGGCGCAGCGGTGCATGCATCATCATCGCGTGGCGCGGATCTTCAAGCTTCAGCGCGCTCGTCCCTTCGGGCATGGCGACATAAGTCGTCCCCGAGATCACCGAATGCGGGTGGATGTGGCTGCCATGCGTGCCACCCTCCGGCAGGATATTGATCCAGAAGCTGTCGCATTTCAGCTTTCGCCCCTGCAGGTCGAAGCCCAGATCCTCGACAAAGGCCGCGACATGCTTGTCGAGTGCCTTCTGCAGATCGGCAAAGATCGGCGCCCGCCAGGGCAGGTCGTTCAGCGAGGCGTAGGAGGTGTAGCCGGGATAGCCGTTCTCCTCGCACCAGGCCTGCCCGGCCTCGTCATCGTCGGCCATGACCTCGCAAGTGGTCTTCAGTTCCTTGTAGTCGATCTTCGGCTTGGCAAGGTCATTGACCCGCGCTCGGTACAGACGGGTGACGAACAGCGAGGAAATCTCGGCCATGACAGGCTCCTTGATGGCAAAGGCCCCCGCCGTTTCCGGCAGGGGCCAAGGAATTCACGGGATGCGTGCCAGCACGCAGGCCCTTACCAGTCTTCGCGGGCGACGATGCGGGTGGTGACCGGCAGCTTCATCGCGCCAAGGCGCAGGGCCTCGCGCGCGGTTTCTTCGGCCACGCCGTCGATCTCGAACATGATCCGGCCCGGTTTCACCTTGCACGCCCAGTAATCCACGGAACCCTTGCCCGAGCCCATCCGGACTTCGGTAGGTTTCGAGGTGACCGGGGTATCCGGGAAAATCCGGATCCAGACGCGGCCCTGACGTTTCATGTGGCGGGTGATCGCGCGGCGGGCCGCTTCGATCTGACGCGCCGTGACACGCTCCGGTTCGGTCGCCTTCAGGGCGAAGGAGCCGAAGTTCAGCAGGAAGCCGCCCTTCGCCTCGCCGTGGATGCGGCCCTTGAACTGCTTGCGGAACTTCGTCCGTTTCGGTTGCAGCATTTGCTTCTACTCCCTTACGCGCGTTCGCGACGCTGAGGCCGCGGCGCCGGGCCGTCCTGAGCTTCCGCCAGGCGACGGTCGTGCGCCTGCGGATCGTGCTCGAGGATCTCGCCTTTGAAGATCCAGACCTTCACACCGATGATCCCGTAGGGGGTCGAGGCTTCGGCCAGCGCATAGTCGATGTCGGCGCGCAGCGTGTGCAGCGGCACGCGACCTTCGCGGTACCATTCGGTCCGGGCGATCTCGGCTCCGCCAAGGCGGCCCGAAACATTCACCCGGATGCCCAGGGCACCCATGCGCATCGCGTTCTGCACGCCGCGCTTCATGGCGCGACGGAAGGACACGCGGCGCTCCATCTGCTGGGCGATCGACTCGGCCACCAGAGCGGCGTCAAGCTCCGGCTTGCGGACTTCGACGATGTTCAGGTGCAGTTCCGACTTGGTGAAGTTCGCCAGCTTCTTGCGCAGCGTCTCGATATCCGCGCCTTTCTTGCCGATGATCACACCCGGACGCGCCGTGTAAATGGTCACGCGGCATTTCTTGTGCGGACGCTCGATGATGACTTTCGAGACGCCGGCCTGCTTGCACTCTTCCTGGATGAACTCGCGCATCTTCAGGTCTTCGAGCAGCAGGTTGCCGTAGTCTTTCGATTCAGCGAACCAGCGGCTGTCCCAGGTCCGGTTGACCTGCAGACGCATCCCGATCGGGTTTACCTTCTGACCCATTATGCAGACTCCCCGACTTGACGGACCGTGATGGTCAGCTGGCTGAACGGTTTCATGATCTTGCCGAACCGACCCCGGGCCCGCGGACGGCCGCGTTTCAGGGTGATGTTCTTGCCGACATAGGCTTCGGCGACGACGAGTTCATCCACGTCCAGACCGTGGTTGTTCTCGGCGTTGGCGATGGCCGACTGCAGGCATTTCTTCACGTCGCCCGCGATGCGGCGCTTCGAGAAGGTCAGGTCGGACAGGGCCCGGTCCACCTTCTTGCCGCGGATCAGACCGGCGACGAGGTTGAGTTTCTGCGGGCTGGTACGAAGCATGCGCAGGACGGCCTGGGCTTCGTTGTCAGCCACGCGACGCGGATTCTTTTCGGTACCCATGGCTTACTTCCGTTTCGCTTTTTTGTCGGCCGCATGACCATAGTAGGTCCGCGTCGGCGAATATTCCCCGAACTTCTGGCCGATCATCTCTTCGGTGACGTTCACGGGGATATGCTTGTGCCCGTTGTAGACGCCGAAGGTGAGGCCGACGAAATGCGGCAGGATCGTCGAACGACGCGACCAGATCTTGATCACTTCGTTCTTGCCCGATTCCTTCGCCTTTTCTGCTTTCTTCAGCAGATAGGCGTCGACGAACGGGCCCTTCCAGACTGAACGCGACATGGATTAACGCCCTTTCTTCGCGTGACGCGAGCGGACGATGAACTTGTCCGTCTGCTTGTTCTTGCGGGTCTTGTTCCCCTTGGTGCCCTTGCCCCACGGAGTGACCGGGTGACGGCCGCCCGAGGTACGGCCTTCGCCGCCGCCATGCGGGTGGTCGATCGGGTTCATGGCCACGCCGCGAACCGTCGGGCGGATGCCCATGTGACGGCGACGGCCGGCCTTGCCGAGGTTCTGGTTCGAGTTGTCGGGGTTCGACACGGCACCGACGGTGGCCATGCATTCCTGACGGACCATCCGCAGTTCGCCCGAGGACAGGCGGATCTGCGCATAGCCGCCGTCACGGCCGACGAACTGGGCATAGGTGCCCGCGGCGCGCGCCAGCTGACCGCCCTTGCCGGGCTTCAGCTCGACGTTGTGGACGATGGTACCGATCGGCATGCCCGAGAAGGGCATCGCGTTGCCCGGCTTCACGTCGGTCTTGGCGCCGGCGATCACCTGATCGCCCACGGCCAGACGCTGCGGCGCCAGGATGTAGGAAAGCTCGCCGTCGGCATAGCGCACCAGCGCGATGAAGGCGGTCCGGTTCGGGTCGTATTCGATGCGCTCGACCGTCGCGGGGACGTCGAACTTCGTGCGTTTGAAATCGACGACGCGGTAGAGACGCTTCGCGCCGCCACCCTTGTGCCACATCGTGATCCGTCCGGTGTTGTTCCGGCCACCAGTGCCGATCAAACCCTCGGTGAGGGCTTTGACCGGGCGGCCTTTCCAAAGCTCCGAACGGTCGATCAGAACCAGCCCACGCTGGCCAGGCGTCGTCGGTTTGTACGACTTGAGTGCCATGATTACTGTCTTCCGTCAGCTTGAGGACCATTGCTGGTCCGGTGAAGGGCTCCGAAGATCCCCGATAAAAAATCCACGGCCCCGGAGAACCGGGGCCGCCAGATTCGCGCGGCTTCTATCAGAGGCCGGTGGTGACGTCGATGGTGTTTCCTTCCTCGAGCGTCACATAGGCCTTCTTCTTGTCCGAACGGACGCCGGGGCGACCGCGGAACCGCTTTTCCTTGCCTTTGGTGATGGTGGTGTTGACCGCCTTCACCTTCACGCCGAAGACCGCCTCGACCGCTTCCTTGATCTGCGGCTTCGTCGCGTCCATGGCCACCTGGAAGACCACGGCGTTCGAATCCGACGCCATCGTGGCCTTCTCGGTTATCACCGGCTTCTTGATCACGTCATAGTGTTCGGGTTTCGCGCTCATTTCAGGCGAGCCTCCAGTGCTTCGACACCCGCCTTCGTGATCACCAGCGTGTCACTCTTGAGGATGTCATAGACGTTGGCGCCGATCGACGGCAGCACATCGATGCCTTCGATGTTGCGCGCCGCCTTGGCGAAGTTCTCGTTGACCTCGGCGCCGTCGATGACGAGCACGCGCTTCCAGCCGAGCTCCTTCGCCGACTTGGCGAGGATCGCGGTCTTGGCTTCGGCCATCACGGCCGCATCCAGAACCACCAGCTCGCCGGCCTGGGCTTTCGCCGACAGGGCATGCTTCAGGCCGAGGGCGCGGAACTTCTTCGGCAGGTCATGGGCGTGGCTGCGGGGCGTCGGGCCCTTGTAGACACCGCCGTGACGGAAGATCGGGGCCTTCTTGGAACCGTGGCGGGCGCCGCCGGTGCCTTTCTGGCGATAGATCTTCTTGGTCGAATAGCTCACGTCCGACTTGCCCAGCACCGAATGGGTGCCGGCCTGGGCCTTCGCCCGCTGCCAGCGCACGACGCGGTGCAGGATGTCGGCGCGCGGCTCGAGGCCGAACAGCGCTTCGTCCAGATCAATGGAACCGGCCTTGCCGCCGTCCAGTTTGATCACATCGAGTTTCATGCTTCACCCCCTTCGACGGGCGCTTCGACAGCCGGAGCGGCCGAGCTGCGGATCGCGGCCGGAGTCGGTAGGCCAGCGGGGGCCGCCTTCTTCACCGCGTCCTTGATCGTGACCCAGCCGCCCTTGGAACCGGGGACCGCGCCCTTGATCATGATGAGGCCCCGTTCGGCGTCCGTGCGGACGACTTCCAGGTTCTGGGTGGTCACACGGACCGAACCCAGATGGCCTGCCATCTTCTTGCCGCGGAACACCTTGCCGGGATCCTGGCACTGGCCGGTCGAACCGTGCGAACGGTGCGACACGGACACACCGTGCGAGGCGCGCAGGCCGCCGAAGTTGTGCCGCTTCATGGCACCGGCAAAGCCCTTACCGATCGAGGTGCCCGCGACGTCGACGTACTGACCCGCGAGGTAGTGGTCGGCAGTGATTTCCGCGCCCACGTCAATCAGGTTGTCCGGGCTCACGCGGAACTCGGCAATCTTGCGCTTCGGCTCCACGTTCGCCTTGGCGAAGTGGCCCCGCTGCGCGGCCGTGGTCCGCTTGGCCTTGGCAGCACCGGCACCGAGCTGGACGGCGGTATAGCCGTCACGGTCGGCCGTGCGCTGCGCGACGACTTGCAGGTTGTCGAGTTGAAGGACGGTCACGGGAACCTGTTTCCCGTCCTCCAGGAACAGCCGGGTCATGCCCAGCTTCTTTGCGATAACGCCAGAGCGCATTGTCATGCCCCCTTACACTTTGATTTCGACATCCACGCCGGCCGCGAGGTCGAGCTTCATCAGCGCGTCCACGGTCTGCGGGGTCGGATCGACGATGTCGAGAAGACGCTTGTGCGTCCGGATTTCCCACTGGTCGCGCGACTTCTTGTCGATGTGCGGACCACGGAGAACCGTGAATTTCTCGATCTTGTTCGGCAGCGGGATCGGGCCGCGCACTTGCGCGCCGGTCCGCTTGGCGGTGTTCACGATTTCCGCGGTGCTGGCGTCCAGCACACGGTAATCGAAGGCTTTCAGCCGGATGCGGATGGTTTGAGTCGACATGTTCCTGTCCTCGGGCTTTTGGCTGGGGCGGGGGCGGAACCCCCGCCCTTCCCCCGATTACTCGATGATTTTGGAGACGACGCCGGCGCCGACGGTGCGGCCGCCTTCACGGATGGCGAAGCGCAGCTTCTCTTCCATGGCGATCGGCGCGATCAGCTCGACGTTGAACTTCAGGTTGTCGCCCGGCATCACCATTTCGGTGCCTTCCGGCAGCTGAACCGTCCCGGTCACGTCCGTCGTCCGGAAGTAGAACTGCGGACGGTAGTTCGCGAAGAACGGGGTGTGACGGCCGCCTTCTTCCTTCGTCAGGATGTAGGCTTCGGCCTCGAACTTCGTGTGCGGCTTCACCGAACCCGGCTTGCAGAGAACCTGGCCACGCTCGATGCCGTCACGGTCGACGCCACGCAGCAGCAGACCGACGTTGTCGCCCGCTTCGCCCTGGTCAAGCAGCTTGCGGAACATCTCGACACCGGTGCAGACCGTCTTCTTCGACGGACGGATGCCGACGATTTCCAGTTCCTCGCCGACCTTCACGACGCCGCGCTCGATCCGGCCGGTGGCAACGGTGCCGCGGCCCGAGATCGAGAACACGTCTTCGACCGGCATCAGGAACGGCTGGTCAACGGCGCGCGCCGGGGTCGGGATATAAGCATCGACCGCCGCGATCAGTTCGCGGATCGCGTCTTCGCCGATCGCCTTCTCCGTGCCGTTCATCGCGTGCAGGGCCGAACCCTTGATGATCGGGATATCGTCGCCGGGATAGTCGTAGGACGACAGGAGCTCACGGATCTCCATCTCGACGAGTTCCAGCAGTTCCGGGTCGTCGACCTGGTCCACCTTGTTCATGAACACGACCATGTAGGGGATGCCCACCTGGCGGCCGAGCAGGATGTGCTCGCGGGTCTGCGGCATCGGGCCGTCGGCGGCCGACACCACCAGGATCGCGCCGTCCATCTGCGCCGCACCGGTGATCATGTTCTTCACGTAGTCGGCGTGGCCGGGGCAGTCGACGTGGGCATAGTGGCGCGAGTCCGACTCGTATTCCACATGCGCGGTCGAGATCGTGATCCCGCGGGCCCGCTCTTCCGGCGCACCGTCGATCTGGTCATAGGCGCGGAACTCGCCGAAATACTTCGTGATCGCCGCCGTCAGCGTCGTCTTGCCGTGGTCAACGTGGCCAATCGTGCCGATGTTGACGTGCGGTTTCGTCCGTTCAAACTTTGCCTTTGCCATCTTGGCATCTCCTATTTCGGTGGCGGTGCGCGGCGCGCACCCTACGGTTGGTAGGGTGGGCGTTCCCGCCCACCGCTCAAATCACGCGTATTTCTTCTGGATCTCGTCCGAGATGTTCTGCGGAACGGCGTCGTAGTGGTCGAACTGCATCGTGAACACGGCCCGGCCCGAGGACATCGAGCGCAGGTTGTTGATGTAGCCGAACATGTTGGCCAGCGGCACGAAGGCGTTGATGACGTTCGCGTTGCCGCGGCTGTCCTGGCCCTGCACCATGCCACGACGGCTGGTCAGGTCGCCGATCACCGAACCGGTATATTCTTCCGGGGTGACGACCTCGACCTTCATGATCGGTTCGAGCAGTTTCGCGCCGGCTTTCTTCAGACCTTCGCGCATCGCGGCACGGGCCGCGATTTCGAACGCCAGAACCGACGAGTCGACGTCGTGGAACGCACCGTCAACCAGCGCAACCTTGAAGTCGATGACCGGGAAGCCGGCGAGCGGACCCGAGTCCATGACCGACTTGATGCCCTTCTCGACGCCGGGGATGTATTCCTTCGGAACCGCACCGCCGACGATCTTGGACTCGAACGAATAGCCTTCGCCCGGTTCCGTCGGGCTGATCTCGAGCTTCACGCGGGCGAACTGGCCGGTACCGCCGGTCTGCTTCTTGTGCGTGTAGTCGATCTCGGCCGGACGGCTGATCGTTTCACGATAGGCCACCTGCGGAGCGCCGATATTCGCCTCGACCTTGAACTCGCGACGCATGCGGTCGACGAGGATGTCGAGGTGAAGTTCGCCCATGCCCTTCATGATGGTCTGGCCCGATTCCAGATCGGTCTCGACGCGGAAGGACGGGTCTTCGGCGGCCAGGCGAGCCAGGGCGATGCCCATCTTCTCCTGGTCGGCCTTCGACTTCGGTTCCACGGCGATCTCGATCACCGGCTCGGGGAAGGTCATCGTTTCAAGCACGACCTGATTGTTCGGATCGCAGAGCGTATCGCCCGTCGTCGTCTCTTTCAGGCCGGCCAGCGCGATGATGTCGCCGGCGAAGGCTTCGTCGATTTCCTCGCGGTTGATGGCGTGCATCATCATCATCCGGCCCACGCGCTCTTTGCGGCCTTTGGTCGAGTTGACCATCTGGTCACCCTTCTTGAGGACGCCCGAGTAGATCCGGGTGAAGGTGAGCGAGCCCACGAAGGGATCGTTCATGATCTTGAATGCCAGCGCAGCAAAGGGCTGGGCATCATCTGCCGAACGCGCGATGTTGCGGGTTTCGGTCTCGTCGCCCGGCGCGAAGCCCATGTACGGCTTGATGTCGAGCGGCGACGGCAGGTAGTCGATGACGGCGTTGAGAACCGGCTGGACGCCCTTGTTCTTGAAGGCCGAACCGGCAGTGACCGGAACGAAGGCCATCGCGAGGCAGCCCTTGCGGATCAGCTTGCGCAGCTCTTCGACGGTCGGCTCGGTGCCTTCCAGATAGGCTTCCATCGCGGCGTCGTCCATGTCGACAGCCAACTCGATGAGCTTGCCGCGCCACTCTTCAGCCTGGGCCTTGAGCGAGTCACGGACGGGACGCAGTTCCCAGGACGCGCCAAGGTCTTCACCCTGGTAGACCCATTCCTGCATCGTCACGAGGTCGATGATGCCTTCCAGCTTGTCCTCGGCGCCGATCGGCAGGGCGATCGGGGCCGGGGTCGCACCGGTCCGGTCCTTGATCATCTTCACGCAGTTGAAGAAGTCAGCACCGATCTTGTCCATCTTGTTGACGAACACGATCCGCGGAACGCCATAGCGGTCGGCCTGGCGCCACACGGTTTCGGTCTGCGGCTCGACGCCGGCGTTGGCGTCCAGAAGGCACACGGCACCGTCAAGCACCGCCAGCGAACGCTCGACTTCGATGGTGAAGTCGACGTGGCCGGGGGTGTCGATGATGTTGAAGCGGTGCTTCGGGGTCTGGGGATGGGTGCCATCCTCGGTCCGCTCCCAGAAGGTCGTGGTCGCGGCGGAGGTGATGGTGATCCCGCGCTCCTGCTCCTGCTCCATCCAGTCCATCGTCGCAGCGCCGTCATGGACTTCGCCGATCTTGTGGGACTTGCCGGTGTAGTAGAGGATCCGCTCGGTCGTCGTGGTCTTGCCCGCGTCGATATGGGCCATGATCCCGAAGTTGCGGTAAAGCTCGAGGGGGTATTCGCGTGCCATGATCAGGCGTCCTTCCGCTTACCAGCGATAATGGCTGAACGCCTTGTTGGCGTCGGCCATCTTGTGGGTGTCCTCGCGCTTCTTCACCGCGGTGCCGCGGTTGTTGACCGCATCGGACAGCTCGGCGGCAAGACGCTCTTCCATGGTGTTCTCGTTGCGCTTGCGGGCCGCGGTGATGAGCCAGCGGATCGCCAGCGCTTCGCGGCGCTCGGGGCGCACTTCGACCGGAACCTGATAGGTCGCACCACCGACGCGGCGCGAGCGCACTTCGAGCGACGGCTTCACGTTGTCCAGCGCCTCGTGGAAGGCCTGGATCGGCTCGCGCTTCAGACGCTGCTGGACGCGGTCCAGGGCGGAGTAGACGATGCCTTCTGCGACCGACTTCTTGCCGTCGATCATCAGGTTGTTCATGAACTTGGTCAGAACCCGATCGCCATACTTGGCATCGGGAAGCACTTCGCGCTTTTCGGCGGCGTGACGACGCGACATCTGTCGAACTCCTTATTTCGGACGCTTCGCGCCGTATTTCGAGCGGCGCTGACGACGATCTTTGACACCCTGGGTATCGAGGACACCGCGCAGGATGTGGTAACGGACGCCCGGAAGGTCTTTCACCCGGCCGCCGCGGATCAGGACCACCGAGTGTTCCTGAAGGTTGTGCTTTTCACCGGGGATGTAGCTGATCACCTCGAAGCCGTTGGTCAGGCGGACCTTGGCCACTTTCCGCATAGCGGAGTTCGGTTTCTTCGGGGTCGTGGTGTACACACGAGTGCACACGCCGCGTTTCTGCGGGCAGGATTCCAAGTGCTGCGACTTGGACTTCCGGACGTTCGCTTCCCGCGGCTTGCGGATCAGCTGTTGGATCGTCGGCATACGTTTCGCCTTCTCTTGCAACCCGTTCAATCACCCCTCGTCAGAGGTGGTTCCGGGGGCATTTCGCTCACAGGTGTCTTGCGCGTCCGCAAAACACAAAACCGCATTCATCCCCTTCGCTGAGGACGACGCGGTGGAATTCCAGAGGATCGGGGCCTTCGCCCGGATCATGACCACTTCAGTTCGGACCCCGCGCCACAGGTGCCGCCCGAGAGGGAGACCGCAGCGCAAGTGGGCGCCGTATATGGGGAGTCGCGGGGGATGTCAACAGCGGCCCGATTGGCCGCTACGTCACGTCCGGGACCGTGGCAAAAGCCAGATCCGCAGCAGAAGCGCCACAAGAACAGTGACCAGTGCCGCAAAGATCGTGTCCGACAGGAAGTGTCGGCCAGCAGCGATTCTCTGAGCGGCGACGAGGACCGGCAGAAGGAGAATGGCGAACTGCAGGGTGCGCCGGCTTCCATCTGCGACCGTCTTGCCCAGAACCTCCAGCAGGACGAGAAGGCTGATCGCCAAAGCGACCGCGCCCGACACCTCTCCCGACACGAAGGAGCAGTTGCTATGGCATTGGCCCGAGAACTGGTGCGGCGGGGTGAACTGCAGTGTCCCGCCGAATTCCACAATGTCGGCGGGCCGGGCCCTTCCCCAGACCCGCTTGAGAATGGTGTCGGCCAGCAGGGCAGGTCCGAGAAGGTAGAGAAGCACGATGTAGGCCCAGACCTTCTTGGGCACACCCAGGATCGCCTTGCGTGTCAGTTGGGCCGCCAGCAAGGCGACAAGCGCCAGGCCCAGCATCGCCTCGGACAAACGCCAGAGGCCGAGCCGCACATCGTTTGCCAAGCCGTCACCAGCCAGAAGGAACTTGCCGCTCGGATCCTGGAAAAACGCCGTGACCAAGGGATCGATCCCCGGCCATACAGCGAAGAAGACGAAGGCGAAAACGATCATGACCACCACCGCCACGATCTGGAGGCGGTCACGGCGCATTCAGACACTCCGCATCGAGACGATACAGCGCCAGGGGCACCTTGGCATAGGCACCGCCCTGGCCATCGAGCGGCCCGAGTGCGTCCACGCGATGCCCGGCGCATTCAGGTGCTGCCTCACCTACAAAGATCACTGGTCCGGTTGCGGTCGCGGGCAGAGCCCGGGTCTGCGCATAGTGGTTCTCCGGACGGCCCTTCGGCGGTTCGGCATAGACGGCGATCCCCGCATCGCGTCCGGTGTAGAACAGATCGGCTAGGATATCGCGCCGCTCGGCCACAATTGGAAGATTGCCCTGCGCCTTGGCGACAGCAAGGATCTGCAGGCTCATGTCTTCGCGGCCCAGCCAGCGGGCCAGAAGCGGCTTGTCGTTGCCAAGCGTCAGGCCTGGAACGACCGTCAACACCGGCAGCAGGACCGCGATGATCGCGTTCAAGGCTATCGCCCCGATCAGCCAGGAGCGGTGGCGCAGCAGGAACGCCACCGCCACAACCGATCCGGCAAAATAGGCCGACGCTGCCCAGTTGGCGAAAGCCCGGTCCAGCAGCGCCTGCACTGTCACGATCAGGATCGCCGGTACGACGAACACAAGGAGTCGCCATGCCATTTCCCGACCCGGTCGGATCGCCGCGAGGATCAGGGCCGCAAACGCGATCGGACCGAAGACCGCGAACTGGCTGAAGAAGAACTCGGCCATCCCCGCCGGGTTCAAATGGGCCAAGGGGTTGCCCTCGCGGATCCAGCCGACATTGTCGAGCGTGTGCTCGGCCGTCGCCATCCCGTTTGCGAGGTTCCAAAGGATGTTCGGCAGGATGACAAGGCCGCAGGCCAGGATCATCCGGACCCAGTTCGCAATCGAAAGCCGCAGATCGCGGAACAGGATGGCCCCCAGGACCGCCCCGATCAGGAAATAGACCGCGGCATACTTGGCCAGAAAAGCCAGCCCCACCATCACCCCCGCAAGGAGCGCATCGTGGCCTTCCCCGTTTTCGACCAGCTTGCGATGGAACAGAACTGCCGCCGCGAAGAACGGAGCCATGATCGTGTCGGTCGAGATCATCAGCGAACCGACGGTGACCATCGGCAATGTGACATACAGGGCGGCGACCCAGATCGCGGCGGCTCGCCCGTAGATCCGTGCGGCAAGCGCTGCGAGGATCAGCGCGGCAGCAGCATGGAACAACGGCGCAGGCAGGCGCACCCAAAAGGGGTTGTCGCTGCCGGCCAGTGTGGTCGTCGCTCCGATGACCCAGGCGATCAGAGGCGGCTTCGAGTAGTAGCCGAAGTCGAAGTTCTGACCCCAGAACCAGTACTGCGCCTCATCCACGAAAAGGTCAGTGCCGTCATAGGCCAGAAACACCAGCCGTGCGGCAGTGATCGCCGCAACGATGGCCAGCGCCAGGGCCAGCCAGCCGGAATCGGTTTCAGACTTTTGCATGCTCGTGGCGATGTATCAGCCAGAGGTTCCGGGCATAGATGAACACGCCTAGCGACTGGCCAAGGATAAAGACCGGATCCTTCCGGTGGATGGCATAAAAGAGCAGGATCAGGCCGCCAGCGATCGAGAAATACCAAAATGAGATTGGAACGACCGACCGCTTGACCTTTTCCGATGCCAGCCACTGGATCAGGAAGCGACCGGTGAACATCAGTTGCCCCAGCAGCCCGACGATCACCCAGATCAGTTCGGCAGTGCTGTTCACATGAAAGAAGGAAAGGATCTGCTGCATCGGCCTATTTCCGTCCCTCTGGCCCGATCGGTTGCGGAGTGGCCTTCTTGCGCCGCCGGATAAGCCACATGACGCCCGCGAGATCGACGATCCCGACCAGTGCCCGCTGCAGGTTGCTGTAATTCGACCGGCCCGCCCCGCGCTGACGATGGCCGACATCGACCAGCAGCACGTCCCACCCGTCACGGCGGAACAATGCCGGAAGATAGCGGTGCATGTGATCGAAATAGGGAAGTGCCAGGAAGGCGTCCCGGCGGAACCCCTTCAGGCCGCAACCAGTGTCGCGCGTGCCGTCGTTCAGAGCCCAGCTGCGCAGATTGTTTGCGAATTTCGAACCCATGCGCTTGGACCAGGTATCCTGCCGGTTCACCCTTTGACCCGCGACCAGCGCCATTTCGGTCGGTCCGGCCAGCAGCGGCTGGAACAGGGCCGGCAGGAACTCGGGCGGATTCTGGCCGTCGGCGTCCAAGGTGCAGACCACCTCTGCCCGTGCCATCCTGACACCCGAATGCACGGCCGCGCTTTGCCCTGCCGAGCGTTCGTTGCGCAGCACGCGCAGATTCGGCTGGGTTTCCATCCGTTCCATCAAGAGCCGGTCCATGCCATCGGTCGACCCGTCATCGACGACGATGACCTCGTAATCCACAAGCGGGCCCACGGCCGCGTGGATCTCATCCAGTAGCGTCGGGATATTCTCGGATTCATTCTTGGCGGGAATGACGATGGAAACGCTCAACATGGCCTGCCGGCTGCCTTCCGTCCGTTGCGCAAGACCGCCATCCATGTCGCGCCGGTCAGTCCCGCGCTGGTTAGCCGTCCGAGGTTCATGCGGCAACCCCTATGCCGATTTTGTGGCATCTTGCGCCAGTTTTCGCTCGCGCAGAAGGGTGAACAGGCCCGTCGCGATGACAACAGACGCACCGGCCATTGTCAGGACATCGGGCAGGGTGCCGAACACGAGCCACCCAAGCGCGATCGCCCAAAGGAGCGACGTATAGCGGAATGGTGCGATGAAACCGATGTCCCCCGCCCGCATCGCCTGCACCCCGCTCAGATAGCCGGCGACAAGTGCGACCGACGATCCGAACACGATGAGGAGGTCCCGCGGCTCTGGCCCCCTCCACCCCTGGATTGCCACCCCGGCAAGACCGAGCGCCATGACACCGAGGGCGGCAGTCAAGGCAACGGTGATTGTCGGCACGCCCAGTCCAAACTTTCGGGTCGACAGATCGCGCACGACCACACACAGCACGGAGGCCACCCCGACCAACGCCCAGACATCGAAGCCCTGCGCGCCGGGACGAATGACGAGCAACACGCCAAGAAAGCCGATGCCGATGGCGGTCAATCGTCTCCAGCCGATGCTTTCGCGGAACAGCAGCGCGGCCGCCAGAGTGACAGCCAACGGCGTGAACTGCATGATGGCCGACAGGTTGGCGAGCGGCATGTGGACGAGCGCGCCAAGGAAAGCGACCGTCGCCACAATCTCGGCCAGGGTGCGGATACCCAGAAGTCCGGCATCGCGCCGCGGCAGGCGAAGCCGCAGTCCCCCCAGGGCGAGCCCAAGCAGGAACAGCAGCAGCGACGTGGAAGCGCCGCGCAGAGTGATCGCCTCGAACAGCGGCAAGGTTTGGGTAACGGCCTTCATCCCGGTGTCGTTCAACGTGAACGCGGCCATCGCGATGTTCATGTAGATCGCGCCACGCAGGTTATGGGACATCGCCAAGGCAGCACCGCTCTCCGGCGAAGGGCCGGGCTCCAATAAGAAAGGCCCCCGCACCAGCAGGTGCGGGGGCCTATTTGTCGGGCCGGGACTTACTCGTCGCGGCTTTCGATCGTGTCGACCAGATCACTTTCGCGGCCCGAGTCGAAGACGTCGTCAATCGGGGCAGCCAGCGCCGCGGCGATTTCCGCCTCAGACCGGCGCGCCTCGATCACCGTCATGTCGCGATCCGCGGCGATCTTCTTCACCCGGGTCGTGGCACCGCCGGTCCCGGCTGGGATCAGGCGGCCGACGATGACGTTCTCCTTCAGGCCGACAAGCTTGTCGCGCTTGCCTTGAACCGCCGCCTCGGTCAGCACGCGGGTCGTTTCCTGGAACGACGCGGCCGAGATGAAGCTGCGGGTCTGCAGGCTCGCCTTGGTAATGCCGAGCAGGATCGGCTCGCCCGAGGCCGGACGCAGGCCATGCGCGATGGCCTTCTCGTTCACCTCGTCCAGCTCCGCCTTGTCGACATGTTCGCCCTTAAGAAGCGTGGTCTCCCCGCTATCGAGGATCTCCCACTTCTGCAGCATTTGACGAACGATCACCTCGATGTGCTTGTCGTTGATCTTCACGCCTTGCAGGCGATAGACGTCCTGCACTTCGTCGATCATGTAGTTGGCAAGCGCCTCGACCCCCATGATCCGCAGGATGTCGTGCGGAGCCGGGTTGCCGTCCATGATGTAGTCACCCTTCTGCACGAAGTCGCCTTCCTGCACCGGGATATGCTTGCCCTTGGGCACCATGTACTCCATCGGGTGAACGGTCTCGTCGACCGGCTCGATGGTGATGCGGCGCTTGTTCTTGTAGTCCTTGCCGAAGCGCACATAGCCATCTGCTTCCGCGATGATGGCGTGGTCCTTCGGACGACGGGCTTCGAACAGTTCCGCCACGCGGGGAAGACCCCCGGTGATGTCCTTGGTCTTGGCGCCTTCGCGCGGGATACGCGCCACGACGTCGCCCGGCTTCACCTCTTGACCGTCTTCGACCGACAGGATCGCGTCGACCGACATCGGGTAGGTGATCGGGTTGCCCGCCTCGTTGCGCACCGGCTCGCCCGTTTCCGGGTTCATGATGATCACTTCCGGCTTCAGGTCGTTGCCTTTCGGCGCTGACCGCCAGTCGGAGACGATCTTCTGCGTCATGCCGGTGGCTTCGTCCGTCTCTTCGCGCACCGAGATGCCCGAGATCAGGTCGACAAAGCGCGCCACGCCGCCCTTTTCGGCGATGATCGGCAGGGTGTAGGGGTCCCATTCGAACAGCTTGGTGCCGCGCTTCACGGCCTGGCCGTCCTTCACATGGACCTTGGCACCGTAACCGACCTTGTGGACGGCCCGTTCGCCGCCGTTCTCGTCGATGATGGCGATCGACATGTTCCGGCCCATCACGATCTGCTCGCCTGCGGCGTTGGACAGAAGGTTCGGGTTGCGGAACTCGATCTTGCCCTCTTGGCTGGCTTCGAGGAACGACTGCTGGCCACCCTGGGCGATACCGCCGATGTGGAAGGTCCGCATCGTCAGCTGTGTGCCCGGCTCGCCGATCGACTGCGCCGCGATGATGCCGACGGCCTCGCCGACGTTCACCATCGTGCCACGGGCCAGGTCACGGCCATAGCACATCGCGCAGACGCCTTCCTCGGCGTCGCAGGTCAGCGGGCTGCGGATGCGGGCCGACTGGACGGCGTGCAGACCGATCAGGTCCGCCTTGCGTTCGTCGATCAGCTCGTTGCGGCTGACGATCACCTCATCGGTGCCCGGCACGAGGATGTCCTCGGCCGCGACGCGACCCAGAACCCGCTCGGAGAGCGACGACACGACCTCGCCGTCGTTCACCGCGGCTTCCGCCGTGATCGACCGCTCGGTGCCGCAATCGATGCTCCGCACGATGCAGTCCTGCGCCACGTCGACCAGACGGCGGGTCAGGTAACCCGAGTTCGCCGTCTTGAGCGCCGTGTCCGCCAGACCCTTCCGGGCGCCGTGGGTCGAGTTGAAGTACTCGAGCACGGTCAGACCTTCCTTGAAGTTCGAGATGATCGGCGTCTCGATGATCTCGCCCGACGGCTTAGCCATCAGGCCGCGCATCCCGCCAAGCTGCTTCATCTGGGCAGGCGAACCCCGCGCACCGGAGTGCGACATCATGTAGACCGAGTTCGGCTCCTTTTCGGCGCCCACGTCATCGAAGCGGACCGCCGAGATTTCCTTCATCATCTCGGCCGCGACGGCATCCGAGCATTTCGACCAGGCATCGACGACCTTGTTGTACTTTTCGCCCTGGGTGATCAGGCCGTCCATGTACTGCTGCTCGAACTCCTTCACCTGGTCGCGGACGCCGTTGACGATCGTCCACTTGGTGTCGGGGATGAGCATGTCGTCCTTGCCGAACGAGATGCCGGCCCTGAAGGCCTCGCGGAAGCCCAGACCCATGATCTGGTCACAGAAGATCACCGACTCTTTCTGGCCGCAGTAGCGGTAAACGGTGTCGATGACGTTCTGCACGTCCTTCTTCCGAAGGAGCCGGTTAACCAGCTCGAACGGCGCCTTGGCGTTCAGCGGCAGGAGGTTGCCAAGCCGCAGGCGGCCCGGCGTGGTCTCATAGCGCTTCCAGACTTCGTTGCCTTCGTCGTCGATCTGCTTGATCCGCGCGATGATGCGGGCATGCAGATGCACGGCACCGGCGGCGAGCGCATGTTCGACCTCTTCGATCGAGGCGAACATCATCCCCTCGCCGACCATGCCCTTGCGCTCCATCGTCGTGTAATAGAGCCCTAGCACCATGTCCTGCGACGGCACGATGATCGGCGCGCCGTTGGCGGGCGACAGCACGTTGTTGGTCGACATCATCAGCACGCGCGCTTCCAGCTGCGCTTCCAGCGACAGCGGAACGTGTACGGCCATCTGGTCGCCGTCGAAGTCGGCGTTGAACGCCGAACAGACGAGCGGGTGCAGCTGGATCGCCTTGCCTTCGATCAGGATCGGCTCGAAGGCCTGGATCCCCAGACGGTGCAGCGTCGGCGCACGGTTCAGCAGAACCGGGTGCTCGCGGATGACCTCGTCCAGGATATCCCAGACCTCGGGACGTTCCTTTTCGACCAGCTTCTTCGCCTGCTTGACGGTCGAGGACAGGCCCTTCGCCTCAAGCCGCGAATAGATGAACGGCTTGAACAGCTCGAGCGCCATCTTCTTCGGCAGACCGCACTGGTGCAGCTTCAGTTCCGGGCCAGTCACGATGACCGAACGGCCCGAGAAGTCCACGCGCTTGCCGAGCAGGTTCTGGCGGAACCGGCCCTGCTTGCCCTTGAGCATGTCGGACAGCGATTTCAGCGGGCGCTTGTTGGTGCCCGTGATGACCCGGCCGCGACGGCCGTTGTCGAACAGTGCATCGACCGCTTCCTGCAGCATCCGCTTTTCGTTGCGCACGATGATATCCGGCGCACGAAGCTCGATCAGACGCTTCAGGCGGTTGTTGCGGTTGATGACCCGGCGATACAGGTCGTTCAGGTCGGACGTGGCGAAGCGGCCGCCATCCAGCGGAACCAGCGGGCGCAGTTCCGGGGGGATGACCGGCAGCACCGTCAGGATCATCCACTCGGGACGGTTGCCCGACTCGAGGAACGACTCGACGATCTTCAGGCGCTTGATGATCTTCTTCGGCTTCAGTTCGCCGGTGGCTTCCTTCAGCTCTTCGCGCAGCTGTTCCGCAGTCGACTCAAGGTCGATCGCCGCCAGCATCTCGCGGATCGCTTCCGCACCGATGTTCGCGGTGAATGCGTCGGCGCCATACTGGTCTTGCGCGTCGAGGAACTCTTCCTCGGTCATCAGCTGGCCATAGGTCAGGTCGGTCAGACCCGGCTCGATGACAACGTAGTTTTCGAAGTAGAGGATGCGCTCGAGGTCACGAAGCGTCATGTCGAGCATCAGGCCGATGCGCGATGGCAGCGACTTCAGGAACCAGATATGCGCAACCGGCGCGGCGAGCTCGATATGGCCCATCCGCTCGCGGCGCACCTTCTGGAGCGTCACTTCGACACCGCATTTCTCGCAGACAACGCCGCGATACTTCATGCGCTTGTATTTGCCGCAAAGGCACTCGTAGTCCTTGATCGGCCCGAAGATCCGGGCGCAGAACAGCCCGTCCCGCTCCGGCTTGAAGGTGCGGTAGTTGATCGTTTCGGGCTTCTTGATCTCGCCGTAGGACCACGAGAGGATCCGCTCCGGGCTGGCCAGAGAGATCTTGATCTCGTCGAAGGTCTTCACCGGCGCGACCGGATTGAACGGGTTGGTCGTGAGTTCCTGGTTCATCTTCAAATCCTTGAATCGGGGCGAATGGACCGGGCGTTTCCGCCCGACCGAAGGTCCGTAGGGCGGGCGTCAGCCCGCCATCCGGTCACTCCTCATCCGCATCCAGGAGTTCCATGTTGAGGCCGAGGCCCCGCACTTCCTTGACGAGCACGTTGAACGATTCCGGCACGCCGGCTTCGAAATTGTCCTCGCCCTTGACGATCGACTCATAGACCTTGGTCCGGCCTGCCACGTCGTCCGATTTCACCGTCAGCATTTCCTGCAGGGTGTAGGCGGCGCCGTAGGCTTCCAGAGCCCAGACCTCCATCTCGCCGAGACGCTGGCCACCGAACTGCGCCTTGCCACCGAGCGGCTGCTGGGTGACGAGCGAGTACGGGCCGGTCGAACGTGCGTGCAGTTTGTCGTCCACCAGGTGGTGAAGTTTCAGCATGTACTTCACGCCGACCGTGACCTTGCGCGCGAATTGCTCGCCGGTACGGCCGTCGAAGACCACCGACTGACCGGACTGGTCGAAACCGGCCCGTTTCAGCGCATCGTTCACGTCCGACTCCTTGGCGCCGTCGAATACCGGGGTCGCGATCGGAACGCCACGGGTGACGTTGCCGGCGAGTTCGAGAAGGTCATCCTCCTCGCGGTCGGCGAAGGCGGCCTCATAGGTCTCGTCGCCGTAGGCCAGACGCATCGCCTCGCGCACCGGGGTCAGGTCGCCCGACCGGCGGTATTCGCGCAGCGCCTCGTCGATCTGCAGGCCCAGACCGCGCGCGGCCCAGCCCATATGCGTCTCGAGGATCTGGCCCACGTTCATCCGCGACGGCACGCCGAGCGGGTTCAGAACGAGGTCGACGGCAGTACCATCGGCGAGGAACGGCATGTCCTCGACCGGCACCACTTTCGAGATGACGCCCTTGTTGCCGTGACGCCCGGCCATCTTGTCGCCCGGCTGCAGCTTACGCTTCACCGCGACGAACACCTTGACCATCTTCATCACGCCCGGAGGCAGATCGTCGCCCCGACGCACCTTCTCGACCTTGTCGTCGAAGCGGTGGTCGAGAGCGCGTTTCTGCGCTTCGTACTGGTCGTGAAGGGCCTCGACTTCCTTCGCATCGGCCTCTTCGCCAAGGGCAAGCTGCCACCACTGGCCACGGCTCAGCGTGGACAGAAGTTCCTCGTCGATGGTCGAACCGGACTTGATGCCCTTCGGACCCTTGACGGCGGTCTTGCCCATGATGAGCGACTTCAGGCGCGCGTAGATGTTGCGCTCGAGGATCGCGAGCTCGTCGTCCCGGTCACGGGCCAGACGTTCGACTTCCTCGCGCTCGATCTGGAGGGCGCGTTCGTCCTTGTCCACACCGTGACGGTTGAACACACGCACTTCCACGATCGTGCCATACGCACCCGGCGGCAGGCGCAGCGAGGTGTCCCGCACGTCCGACGCCTTTTCGCCGAAGATCGCCCGGAGCAGTTTTTCCTCCGGCGTCATCGGGCTTTCGCCTTTGGGCGTGATCTTGCCCACGAGGATGTCGCCCGGCTGCACTTCGGCGCCGATATAGACGATCCCGGCTTCGTCGAGGTTGCGCAGGGCTTCCTCGCCGACGTTCGGGATATCGCGGGTGATCTCTTCCGGCCCCAGTTTCGTGTCGCGCGCTGCGACTTCGTATTCCTCGATGTGAATCGAGGTGAACACGTCGTCCTTGAGGATACGCTCGGAAATCAGGATCGAGTCTTCGTAGTTGTAGCCGTTCCACGGCATGAAGGCGACGACCACGTTCCGGCCAAGGGCCAGTTCGCCCATGTCGGTGCAGGGACCGTCGGCCACCACTTCGCCGCGCACCACCACGTCACCCACCTTCACCAGCGGGCGCTGGTTGATACAGGACGACTGGTTCGAGCGCTTGAACTTGCGCAGACGATAGATGTCCACGCCCGGCTCGCCCGGCTCCAGCATCTCTGTGGCGCGCACGACGATACGGGTCGCGTCGACCTGGTCGATCACGCCGGCCCGACGCGCCATGATGGCCGCCCCGGAATCACGCGCGACGACGGCCTCGATCCCAGTGCCCACGAAGGGCGCGTCGGATTGCAGCAGCGGAACCGCCTGACGCTGCATGTTCGAACCCATAAGCGCGCGGTTGGCGTCGTCATTCTCGAGGAACGGGATGAGCGAGGCCGCGACCGACACAAGCTGCTTCGGCGACACGTCGATCAGGTCGATCGCATCCGGCGGGTTCAGCATGAACTCGCCCGCCTTGCGGCTGGAGATCAGGTCGTCGGTGAATTGGCCCGCGGTGTTCTGAGCCGCGTTCGCCTGCGCCACCGTGTGCCGCATCTCTTCGGTCGCCGACATGTAGATCACGTCATCCGTGACCTTGCCGTCGATGACCTTGCGATACGGGGTCTCGATGAAGCCGTACTTGTTCACGCGGGCATAGGTCGCCAGCGAGTTGATGAGGCCGATGTTCTGGCCTTCCGGCGTTTCGATCGGGCACATCCGGCCATAGTGGGTCGGGTGAACGTCGCGCACCTCGAAGCCCGCACGCTCGCGGGTCAGACCGCCCGGCCCGAGGGCCGACAGACGCCGCTTGTGCGTGACTTCCGACAGCGGGTTGGTCTGGTCCATGAACTGCGACAGCTGCGAGGAGCCGAAGAATTCGCGCACCGCAGCCGCAGCCGGCTTCGCGTTGATCAGGTCCTGCGGCATGATCGTGTCGATCTCGACCGACGACATCCGTTCCTTGATCGCGCGTTCCATCCGCAACAGGCCGACGCGGTACTGGTTCTCCATCAGTTCGCCGACCGAGCGCACCCGGCGGTTGCCGAGGTGGTCGATATCGTCGATCTCGCCCTTGCCGTCGCGCAGTTCGCACAGCGCCTTGATGCAGGCGATGATATCCTCGCGGTCCAGCGTGCGCTGCGTGTCCGGCTTGTGCAGGTCGAGGCGCATGTTCATCTTCACGCGGCCCACGGCCGACAGGTCGTAACGCTCACTGTCGAAGAACAGCGTGTCGAACAGCGCCGAGGCCGCTTCCACGGTCGGCGGTTCACCCGGACGCATGACGCGGTAGATGTCCATGAGCGCGGTTTCGCGGCCCATGTTCTTGTCCACCGCCATGGTGTTGCGGATGTAGGGGCCGACGTTGACGTTGTCGATGTCGAGCACCGGGATGTCCGTGATGCCCTGGTCGAGCAGAAGCTTGAGCGTACCGCCCTTCACTTCGCCGTCGCGGTCGTATTCCATCGTCAGCTCGTCGCCGGCTTCGACCCAGATCTCGCCGGTTTCCTCGTTGATTATGTCCTTCGCCACATAGCGACCGACGATCTGGTCGAACGGAACCAGGAGTTCCGTAACCTTGCCCTCGTCCTTGAGCTTCTTGACCATGCGCGGCGTCATCTTGTCGCCGGCCTTGCAGATCACCTCGCCGGTGGCTGCATCGACAAGGTCGAAGGAGGGACGCGTGCCGCTGACGCGGCTCGGGAAGAACTTGGTCACCCAGCCCTTGTTCTTCACGTGCTTGTACATGACGGTCTCGTAGTAGGCATCCATGATGCCTTCCTGATCCATGCCGAGGGCATAGAGCAGGGTCGTCACCGGCAGCTTGCGGCGGCGGTCGATGCGGGCAAAGACGATGTCCTTGGCGTCGAACTCGAAGTCCAGCCACGACCCGCGATAGGGAATGATCCGGCAGGCGAACAGAAGCTTGCCCGACGAATGGGTCTTGCCCTTGTCATGGTCGAAGAACACGCCGGGCGAGCGGTGCATCTGGCTCACGATGACGCGCTCGGTGCCGTTCACGATGAACGTACCGTTGGAGGTCATCAGGGGCATGTCGCCCATGTAGACGTCCTGTTCCTTGATGTCCTTGACCGAGCGTGCACCCGTCGTCTCGTCGACATCGAACACGATCAGACGCAGCGTTACCTTCAGCGGCGCCGCATAGGTCATGTCGCGGTTCTGGCACTCGTCGACGTCATACTTCGGCTTCTCGAGTTCGTATTTCACGAATTCGAGGACGGCATTCTCGTTGAAGTCCTTGATCGGGAAAACCGACTGGAAGACGCCCTGGATACCCTCGCCGTCGGCCGGCTTCTCTCCGTCGCCGGACTTGAGGAACAGGTCATATGAGGATTTCTGAACCTCGATGAGGTTCGGCATCTCGAGGACTTCGCGGATTTTGCCATAGTACCGGCGGATACGCTTTTGGCCAACGTAGCTCTGAGCCATGCTCGTCGTCACCTTTCGTTTTCGCGGGCAGGCAAACGTCGGGGTCACGATTGCGCGCCGCATGCGAAACAGGGGGTCAGGTTCCATTCATGCCCGCCGTCCCACCGGAGGGCTCCCGAACCTTGAACCACGCCTAGAAGGAGTCTCGGCCATCCAAGGCCCCTTCAAGACGGGTTCGGCTGGGCCCGAATTCCTTCGGACCCAGCCAGATCGAAATCGTCACGATGCCAGGGGCATCCTGTGAGATTACTTCAGCTCGACCTTGGCGCCAGCCTCTTCAAGCTTTTTCTTCATGGCTTCGGCGTCGGCTTTGGAAACCGCTTCCTTCACCTTGCCGCCGGCTTCCACCAGGTCCTTGGCTTCTTTCAGGCCCAGGCCGGTGATCGTGCGGACTTCCTTGATCACGTTGATCTTGTTCGCGCCGGCGTCGGTCAGGACGACGTCGAACTCGGTCTTCTCTTCCTCGGCAGCAGCCGGCGCAGCGCCAGCAGCCGGACCAGCAACCATCACGGCGCCG
Source organism: Alitabrizicola rongguiensis (assembly GCF_021491355.1). Lineage (GTDB taxonomy): Bacteria > Pseudomonadota > Alphaproteobacteria > Rhodobacterales > Rhodobacteraceae > Aliitabrizicola > Aliitabrizicola rongguiensis. The sequence goes on from NZ_JAKENF010000001.1 coordinate 836,804, forward strand.
CCAGCGGCGGGCTCGATGCCATACTTGTCCTTGAGGATCGTTTTCAGCTCTTGCGCCTGAAGGAGGGTCAGACCCACGATTTCTTCGGCGAGTTTGTTCAGATCAGCCATTTCAGTTTCCGTTCTGTAAAGATGGGTTCCAACGTCGGGGCATCAACCCCACGACGGCATTCGCATTGCTCAGGCTGCAGCCTTTTCCTCGATCGTCTTGAGGATGCCCGCGATGTTCGAAGCAGGCGCGCCGATCGCACCGGCGATGGCGGACGCGGGCGCACCGAGCATCGACACGATCTGAGCGATGAGCTCTTCACGCGACGGCATCGAAGCGACAGCCTTCACACCGGCCGGATCAAGGACCGCATTGCCCATGGCGCCGCCAAGGATCACGAACTTGTCGTTCTTCTTGGCATAGGCATCCGTGACCTTCGCCGCAGCGACAGGATCCTCGGAATAGGCGAATACGGTCATCCCTTTCAGCAGGTCACCCATGCTTGCGCCGGGTTTGCCTTCAAGGGCGATCTTGGCGAGCTTGTTCTTGGCAACGCGAACAGACCCACCGACGGCACGCATCTCCGCCCGCAGGTCCTGCATCTGTGCAACCGTCATGCCTTCGTAGTGGGCAACCACCACGACGCCAGAGCTTTCGAAGATCTGGCCGAGTTCCTCGACCACTTTCTCTTTCTGGGCTCTATCCACAGTTTCACTCCAAGTGTGGGGGTTTCCCCCCGGCTCATGTTTGCCCCCGCGAACGGAGGCGTTCGGGTCCGATCAGAGGTCCCGAGGCCAGGATCACCCGAGGCATGCGCCCCGTTCATTCCGTCTCGTTCACCCATCTCAGGCAGGACATTAAGGGGCGAACCCCACCCACCGTCTCGGACAGGACGGGGCGTTTCCGCCCCGCCATCCCTTCCCTTGCGGGTTGGGAATTCTTAGTGCGACGCTGCCGACGTCAGATCGACGCTCACGCCCGGGCCCATGGTCGAGGACAGCGACACCTTCTTGAGATAGGTGCCCTTGGCTCCCGACGGCTTCGCGCGGCTGACCGCATCGACGAAGGCGCGGACATTCTGGGCGAGCTTCTCGGCGTCGAACGACACCTTGCCGATACCGGCATGGATGACGCCGGCCTTCTCGACCTTGAACTGCACTTCACCGCCCTTGGCAGCTTCGACAGCCGCTTTCACGTCCATCGTCACCGTGCCGACCTTGGGGTTCGGCATCAGGTTGCGCGGGCCGAGGATCTTGCCCAGACGGCCGACCAGCGGCATCAGGTCCGGCGTCGCGATGCAACGGTCGAACTCGATCTTGCCCGACTGGATGGTCTCCATCAGGTCTTCGGCGCCCACGATGTCGGCGCCTGCGGCTTTCGCCTCGTCCGCCTTCGCACCACGGGCGAACACCGCCACGCGCACGGTCTTGCCGGTGCCGTTCGGCAGGGTCACCACGCCGCGGACCATCTGGTCTGCGTGACGCGGGTCAACGCCCAGGTTCATCGCGATTTCCAGCGTCTCGTCGAATTTCGCCGAGGCTGCGGATTTCACCAGTTTCACGGCATCTTCGACCGAGAGGTTCGATTTGCCGGCGAAGGCTTCTTCAGCCTTGGCGATGCGTTTTGCGAGCTTGGCCATGACTTACCCCTTCACCTCGATACCGCAGGACTTGGCCGAGCCGAGGATGATCTGCATCGCAGCTTCCACGGAGTTGGCATTCAGGTCCTTCATCTTGGCTTCGGCGATCTGGCGCACTTGGGCGACCGTCACGGTGCCAGCCACTTCGCGGCCCGGCTTCGACGAACCCTTCGGACGGTTGCGCTTGCCGACCGGCTTCAGGCCAGCGGCCTTTTTCAGGTAGTAAGATGCAGGCGCCGTCTTCAGCTCGAGGCTGAACGACTTGTCCTGATAATAGGTGATGATCACCGGAGTCGGCGAACCCGGCTCCAGATCGGCGGACTTCGCGTTGAATTCCTTCACGAAGGCCATGATGTTCAGGCCGCGCTGACCCAGTGCCGGGCCGACGGGCGGGGACGGGTTGGCTTGCCCCGCCTTCACTTGCAGCTTGAGCTGCCCAATAATCTTCTTGGCCATCTGGCCTCTCCTCTTCTCACCATCCCCGCGCGGGGGACAATTTAGTGGTCCGGCTCGTCACCCCGGGATCAGGCCCCGGCGCGCTTGCCTCCCACGCGATGCACGTCAGGCGCTTTTCTGAACCTGCGTGAATTCCAGTTCGACCGGAGTCGGGCGGCCGAAGATCGACACCGACACCTTCAGGCGGCTGTGCGCCTCGTCCACTTCCTCGACCATGCCGTCGAAGCCTTCGAACGGGCCGTCGGCCACCTTGACCTTCTCGCCGATCTCGAAGTGGATCAGGTTGCGCGGCGCAACCTCGCCTTCCTCGACACGGTTCAGGATCGCGTTCACCTCGGCGTCGCGCATCGGCATCGGCTTGCCTTGAGGGCCAAGGAACCCGGTTACCCGGTTGATCGACGAAATCAGGTGATAGCCGCGGTTCGACATCTCCATCCGCACGAGCACGTAGCCCGGCATGAAGCGCCGCTCGGACGTCACCTTCTTGCCGCGGCGGACCTCGATCACCTCTTCAGTCGGCACGAGAACTTCGTCGATCTCGTCCTCAAGCCCCGCATCGGCGACGGCCTGCTTGATCTGCTCGGCGATCTTCTTCTCGAAATTCGAGAGGACGCTCACCGAATACCACCGCTTGGCCATGCCTCAGTCACCTCTGCCACCCGAGGGGCTTCCCCCGGAAGTTCTTTTATCTTCAAGCGGTTTAACCGCCATGCCCGGAACAAAAAACAGCGCGCAAGACGAATCGATGCGCGCCGGTTTCCTTTGATCTGGCGTTCCCTAACGTCTGGACCGCAGGAATTCAAGCCCAAACGGGCTTAGCTGAACATCGTCAGGAGATGGGTCAGGCCGAAGCGGATGAGGCTGTCGACCAGAAAGAAGAAGGTCGCAGTCAGCGCCGCCATGATGAAGACCATGATCGTCGTCAGCGTCACCTCACGGCGCGACGGCCAGACGATCTTTGCGACCTCAGACCGGACCTGCTGGATGAACTGGACGGGGTTTGCCTTGGTGGCCATCGGGGGTGTCCTGTGGAAGTGTCCGGCGCGAGATACGCGGTCGTGCCCTGAATTTCAAGCGCCGAGGGCGCATATGACGCCCGTCAGCAAAGACCCGGGCGTCCCAATCCGAGAAAGAGAGCTCCGCGTTGCTGGAAGGGACTTGGCAGGGGCAGCAGGGCTCGAACCCGCGACCTACGGTTTTGGAGACCGTCGCTCTACCAGCTGAGCTATACCCCTACGTCCGGCCCGGGTGCTACGGCACGCAGCCGGGGAAATCAAGAGGGCTTCTGGCTACAGGACCGTCGGGAGCGCAGGGAAGGACGACGCTTGGTCGCGCCAATCACGCCGTCTGATCGAAGAGGCAGGACCACCAGCGCGGCCGTGACCCGCGATAGCTGTGCGAAACCGGAGCCAGCACCTTGAGGTTCGGGCGGTCGAAGGATCCGGTCACCAGCCCGATTGTGGGTCCGTCGTCAACCGCGCCAAGGGTCGAACCGCATTGCGGGCAGAATGCGCGAGAACTCTTCTCGGACGACCGCCAGAGCGTCGGCTCACCACCTGCCCCGTTCCAGAGAACCGCTTCCTTCGGATAGGTCACCCAGACCATCGCCGGTGCGCCCGAATGGCGCTGGCACATGTGGCAGGAACAGCTATGCGGATGGCCCGGCGGACCGATCGCCGTGAAGCGAATGCTTCCGCACAGACAGCCGCCAGTCAGTTGCATCGACACCTCCGTACCCTGAACGCCCTGATCGTTCGTCAGACATGGGAGCATGGGAGAAAAAGAAAAGACCCGCCCAGAGCCGTGTCCCAGAGCCGTGACTTGGATCAACGCGCCAGCCGGTCCACAACGAAACGAGTCAGCCTCGCAACGTCGGCCGTCGAAGGAAACTCGACCTTAAGCCCATCGACGGCGGCCAGGATCACGCGCGCCCGTTCGGCGGCGTCCGGTACGCCTTCCGCCTGAAGAACTGCGGCGGTCTGCTCGTTGACCCAGGCCCTGAGGTCATCGAACACCGTGCGGTTCAGACGCATGTGCTCAGCCATCAGTTCGGGCCCATGCGGTGATTGCCCGAGCAACCGGTCAATCGAGTCGTACTTTGCGCCGATCGCTGCGATCAGCCGTTCGGCGGCGGAACCCGGACCAGCCAGGGCTTCGGCGAAGGCACGGCGGTAGTCGCCCATGATCGCGGTCCCGAGCGCGACGAACACGGCCTCCTTGTCGGGGAAGCGGGCGTAAAGCGTGGGCTTGGCGACGCCGGCCTTCCGCGCGATGGCCTCCATCGATGTCCCGCGCAGGCCGTTCTGAAGGAACAGGTCCTTCGCGGCCTCCAGAATGCGCAGCGACTTGTCGGTGGCGGTCACGCGCTCCCCCACTTGAATTTACTATTTGAACGATTATTGTTCATTTCGTTCATTACACAAGGGCGGCGCCATGACGGACACGGTACTTCTGACAGGCATCACGGGCTTCCTCGGCGGCCATCTTGCACTGGAATTGCTGAGGTCGGGCTATCATGTGCGCGGCAGCCTGCGCAATCCGGACCGGGCCCGAGCCACAAGAGCTGCACTTGCCGCTGCCGGCGCCGACGTGGATCGGCTGGATTTCGTGACGCTTGACCTGACACGCGACGAGGGCTGGTCGGCGGCGACCGAGGGCGCACGCTTCGTGATGCATTCGGCGTCGCCGTTCGTCACGACCATGCCGAAGGACCCACAGGTGCTGATCCGCCCCGCCGTGGATGGCACCGGCCGTGCCATGCGGGCGGGCCTGTCCGCCGGTGTCGAGCGGATCGTGCTCACCTCCTCAACCGTGGCAATCGCCTATGGACGCGGGCGGAACGGCCCTCCGCGGCTGGGTCCCGATGACTGGGCCGACCCAGCCTCACCGAAACTCAGCGCCTATGGGGTCAGCAAGACCCTCGCAGAACGTCATGCCTGGTCGCTGGTCGAGGGGCAGGAGGATCGCCTGGCCGTGATCAATCCCGGCCTGATCCTCGGGCCGCTGATCGACGATGACACAGGCACGTCGGGCGCGGTGATACAGCGCTTTCTGCGCGGGCAGATCCCCGTAGCCCCGGATCTCTACTTTCATGTCGTGGATGTCCGCGACCTCGCGCGGATCCATGTTGCGGCGCTTACCGCCCCCCGGGCTGCGGGTCACCGGCACATCGCGGCCTTCCACAGCTGCTCGGTCCATGACGTCGGTCAGATCCTTGCCCGGCACCGCCCGGACTATGCCCGGAAGATGCCGAAGCTCCGCGCCCCGGACTGGATCATCCGCCTCTATTCGCTGTTCGACGGTGACATGCGCTCGAACGTTCCGGAACTCGGCTATTGCCCGAAGCTGGACGCCTCGGGGTCGTTGCGCTTGCTCGGCCACCCGCCGCGGAGCCTTGAAGAGACTCTGGGCGCGATGGCCGACAGTCTGATCGAGAGGAAGCTGGTCTGACCGCCTGGTCAGCGCTCCAAGGCGTCGATGTCATCCGAGACCAGTGCAGGCACCTTTGACGCGATCCGTTCGACCGGCCAGTCCCACCAGGCGATGCGGTTGAGCCGCTCGATCACCTCCGGGTCGAACCGGTAACGGATCACGCGCGCCGGGTTGCCCGCCACGATCGCGTAGTCGGGAACGTCCCGCGCCACCACCGCACCAGCCCCGATGATCGCCCCGTTGCCGATCGTGACACCTGGCAGGATCAGCGCGCCGTGGCCGATCCAGACATCGTTGCCGATGACGGTATCTGGCCGGTCCCGAACACGATCCCGGAACGCGGCGAGTTGCGACGGGTCGAACACCGCGAAAGGATAGGTCGAAATGCCCTCCGTATCGTGGTTCGCGCTTGCGGTGACGAAGCGCACACCATGCGCGAACTGGCCGAACTTGCCGATCACAAGCCGCTCGGGCGCGCCCGGATAGAGATAGGGGGCAATCCGCGCGGCCCAGTCGGCTGGCGGATCGAAATCATTGGCATAGGTGAAGTCGCCGATCCGGATGTTCGGATGGTCGATCACCCGGTTCAAGTGAACCATGCAGGGGTGTTCGGTTCCGTCCGGAAAGACGAGCGGGTGACGCTTGCTTGCGTCAAGGAAGCTGACTGGCATGGGAATGTCCTCTGTCTTGCGTTTTGCAGGGTTCAGAGAGCGGACATCACCATTTCGGCCTCCATCGGTTCCGGTGCTTCTATACGCGGTCCCGGTCTGGCTGAAAAGGAAAAGGCGCGCAGGTTGCCCCGCGCGCCTCGATCTTCCAGCTGACCGGAAGATTACTCGATGATTTTGGAGACGACGCCGGCGCCGACGGTGCGGCCGCCTTCACGGATGGCGAAGCGCAGCTTCTCTTCCATGGCGATCGGCGCGATCAGCTCGACGTTGAACTTCAGGTTGTCGCCCGGCATCACCATTTCGGTGCCTTCCGGCAGCTGAACCGTCCCGGTCACGTCCGTCGTCCGGAAGTAGAACTGCGGACGGTAGTTCGCGAAGAACGGGGTGTGACGGCCGCCTTCTTCCTTCGTCAGGATGTAGGCTTCGGCCTCGAACTTCGTGTGCGGCTTCACCGAACCCGGCTTGCAGAGAACCTGGCCACGCTCGATGCCGTCACGGTCGACGCCACGCAGCAGCAGACCGACGTTGTCGCCCGCTTCGCCCTGGTCAAGCAGCTTGCGGAACATCTCGACACCGGTGCAGACCGTCTTCTTCGACGGACGGATGCCGACGATTTCCAGTTCCTCGCCCACCTTCACGACGCCGCGCTCGATCCGGCCGGTGGCAACGGTGCCGCGGCCCGAGATCGAGAACACGTCTTCGACCGGCATCAGGAACGGCTGGTCAACGGCGCGCGCCGGGGTCGGGATATAAGCATCGACCGCCGCGATCAGTTCGCGGATCGCGTCTTCGCCGATCGCCTTCTCCGTGCCGTTCATCGCGTGCAGGGCCGAACCCTTGATGATCGGGATATCGTCGCCGGGATAGTCGTAGGACGACAGGAGCTCACGGATCTCCATCTCGACGAGTTCCAGCAGTTCCGGGTCGTCGACCTGGTCCACCTTGTTCATGAACACGACCATGTAGGGGATGCCCACCTGGCGGCCGAGCAGGATGTGCTCGCGGGTCTGCGGCATCGGGCCGTCGGCGGCCGACACCACCAGGATCGCGCCGTCCATCTGCGCCGCACCGGTGATCATGTTCTTCACGTAGTCGGCGTGGCCGGGGCAGTCGACGTGGGCATAGTGGCGCGAGTCCGACTCGTATTCCACATGCGCGGTCGAGATCGTGATCCCGCGGGCCCGCTCTTCCGGCGCACCGTCGATCTGGTCATAGGCGCGGAACTCGCCGAAATACTTCGTGATCGCCGCCGTCAGCGTCGTCTTGCCGTGGTCAACGTGGCCAATCGTGCCGATGTTGACGTGCGGTTTCGTCCGTTCAAACTTTGCCTTTGCCATTCGGGGCATGCCTCGCGGAATTGGGGGGGCCCGGCGGGCCCCACGGATTTACACGGGGCGCCACTTATCCATTGGAAGGGGGAAAATCAAGCGCCCCCGCGCGCGCGGGCTGTCGACGCTGTGATCGTACGTCCGTCAGTTCCCGGTGGCGAGGTCGGCGGGGCGGGCCGGCGGGCGGACAGCCGTCGTACCAGCCGATGAGCCCGTCGATGTGCCAGCCTCCGGAAGGGGCGCAGTGGTCACAGCACCCACGGAAGCCTGTGCCGCCATGTCCGCAGCCGCGGGGGCTGCGGCCGCACGTTCTGTCCGCTGGCGGGCCAGCGTCTCTGCTGTGTCGGGCATGGCTTTTGATCCGTCGGGTCGCAGATCAGGCACGGGCGGATTGGCAAACCAGTTGGGATTCTCAAGGAACCATTTCTCCAGCGCCTTCGCGACATTGTAGGACAAGGCATCAAGCTGCTGGCGCTTGGTCTTTGTCAGTCCCGAGCCGATGACCATGTTCGGATCGACGTTCTCGAAAATGGTGAACTGCTTCGGTTCGCCATTGAGGCGTGTTTGCGTCGAGTCGTCCCAGATGTTCGCCGTCACGACGACGACCGACTTGGGCGCAGCGACAACCGGTATGCCGGGCGGGGCAAGCGCATATCCGTCAACGGCAATGCCGATATTGTAGAACCGGTTGCCCTGATACCGACCGAAGCGATCCTGAACGGCTTTCTTGATGCCGGTTTCCCATTCATCGACCGTCGCATCACGCGAGATCGGGACCTTCTGCATGTTGTCGGCGACGACGATGTTCAGGCCCAGCTTGAAATCGCCAAGCGCAACCGGCGGCTCATCGAGGTCATTGCGACCACAGGCCACGAGCACGGACAGGCCGGCAAGCAGCAGCATCGAACGGAGAAGTGTGGCCAGTGACATCACGCCGCGCCTTTGGGTTCAGGTTCTCCGAGATAGCGTGGCAGACGTGCCGGCGCAACGGGCGCTCCAACAAAGGGCGAAGCGCCGCCGAGACAGACATTTTGCGCGGGCCTTTCGTCAAACCGCGCTAATCTCGCCATCGGCGCGATTCCCGCCATGTCTCGTTGGACGACCACCACTCTTTTGGCCGGGCGACCAAACCGCCCTGAATTCAGCAACAGGAGATTGCGATGAGCCTCGTTTCCACTTTGGCCAAGGTTGCCGTTGGCGTCGTGATCGCCAAAGGCGTGGGCAGCCTGATCCAGAATGCGCAGGGCGGAACGCCGGGGCAGAGCACCCGGCGCGCGCCTGGAAGCGCTGACCCATTTGGCGGAGCGCATTCGCCTGACAATGGGGCAAGGCTGCCCGGCGGGCTTGAAAACATCATGACGGACGTGCTGGCCGGAACGCCGGCCCAGAAATCCGCGGGCACCTCCGGCACATCCGGAAGGGTGATGCCGGGCAGTGCGTCCTCAGGGGGGCTTGGCGGTTTGCTGGAAGAGCTGTCGAAAGGATCAGCGCCTGCAGGCCGGACCGCCCCTGCAGGAGGCGGTCTTGATGACATCATCGGACAGCTGTCACAGGGTGGGGGCTTGGGGGATCTGCTGGGCGGATTGGCCGGGGCCCTGGGCGGGGCAGCGGCGACACGCGGATCCGGCGGCGGGTTTGGCGACCTGCTCAATCAGGCACTGCGCAACGGCGGCGAGCCCGATCAGCAACCGAGCCGGGACCAGGAGGCTGTCGCAGGCCTGATGCTGCGGGCGATGATCCAGGCGGCAAAATCGGATGGCCGGATCGACGAGACCGAGAAGAAGAAGATCGTCGACAAGCTGGGCGATGCCAGCCCGTCGGACATCGAGTTTCTCAAGCAGGAACTTGCCGCGCCGATCGATGTGGCGGGACTGGCCCGGCAGGTACCCAAGGTACTGGCGCCCCAAGTCTATGCCGTCTCGCTCATGGCCATCACGCTCGACAACCAGAACGAGGCGCAATACCTGCACCAGCTTGCCCAGGGGCTTGGGCTCGACCCGCAATCGGTCAACGCAATTCACGCCAAGCTGAGTGTCCAGCCGCTTTACGGCTGAACCGTCTCAGGTGAAGCGGTTCTCGCGCGGGAAGCCGCGCGGTGCCATCCGCCCGGCGCTGGCGCGGGCACCGATCCATTCGCCCAATTCGGTCTCGGTGCGGGTCCGACCGGCGGGATCCTTCCAGGCAAGCCCTTGCGCAAGTATGAAGGTCGTCACGTCTGACAGACTGCCATCCTTGTATTTCTGCAGTCGGACACCCTTGCCACGTGCCATCTCGGGCAAATCGGCCAAGGGGAAGACCAGAACCTTGCGGTTCTCGCCAACGACGGCCACGTGATCGCCCTGCGCCGGCTTGCACACCAAAAGCCGCGCATCGCCCGAAAGATTCATCACAACCTTGCCGGCGCGGGTCTGGGCCAAGACCTCTTCCGAAGCGACGAGGAAACCATCCCCGGCACTGGAGGCTACAATCAGCTTCTCGCCGCCGCGCCAGACGAAGAGTGCGACAATCTCGGCCTCGTTCGGCAGGTCCACCATCAGGCGCACCGGTTCGCCCATGCCGCGCCCGCCGGGCAGGTTCGCCCCAAGAAGCGTGTAGAACCGGCCGTTCGACCCGGCGATGATGATCCGGTCGGTGGTTTCGGCATGGAGGATATGGCGCCCCTCGTCGCCATCCTTGAACTTCACTTCGGCATCGAGTGGCTGGTGCCCCTTCATCGCACGGATCCACCCCATCTTGGAGCAGATGACGGTGATCGGCTCGCGCTCGATCATCGCCTCGACCGGCACATCCTCGACCACCCCGGCCTCGGCGAAGGTGGATCGACGGGCACCAAGCGCCGTGGCCTTGCCGAATTGGGTCTGAATCGCGGTCAGCTCCTCACCGATCCGCTTCCACTGGCGGTTCGGCCGCTCGAGCAGGTCGGCGAGATCAGCGCGCTCCTTCAAAAGCTCGTCGTATTCGCGCCTCAGCTCGAATTCTTCGAGGCGGCGCAACGACCTCAGTCGCATGTTAAGAATTGCCTCGGCCTGCGGCTCGGTCAACTCCCCCTCGGCCGACAGGTCCGGCGGCACATAGTCCTTGTCCGAGACTGCCCGCTTGTGCGGTTTGCCCCAGGTCTCGGCCATCAGCGCGCGCTTGGGATCAACGTCGTAACGGATGATGTCGATGACGCGGTCGAGGTTCAGATAGGCGATCAGGAAGCCCTCGAGCAATTCGAGGCGAAGATCGATCTTGTCCAGCCTGTGCTGCGACCGGCGCTGCAGGACATCGCGACGATGGTCGAGGAAGGCGCGCAGCACTTCCTTGAGCGAGCAGACCTTCGGCACCTTGCCGTCGATCAGAACGTTCATGTTGAGCGGGAAGCGGATCTCGAGATCGGAGTTGCGAAACAGCATCCCCATCAGCATCTCGGCGTCCACCGTGCGGGCGCGGGGTTCCAGAACGATGCGGACATCCTCGGCGGATTCGTCGCGCACGTCGGCGAGCGCCGGCACTTTCTTCGTCTGGATGAGTTCCGCGAGCCGCTCGATCAGCCTGGACTTCTGCACCTGATAGGGGATCTGGGTGACCACGATCTGCCAAGTGCCGCGCCCCAGATCTTCGACCTCCCACTTCGCGCGCAGCCGGAAGGCTCCGCGGCCGGTGCGATAGGCCTCAAGAATCGTCTCGCGCGGCTCGACGATCACGCCACCCGTCGGGAAATCGGGCCCCGGCACCAGCGCGACGATCTCTTCGTCGCTGGTCTCGGGCGATCTCAGCAGAAGCTGGCAGGCGTCGATCAGCTCATGCAGGTTATGTGGCGGAATATTCGTCGCCATGCCCACGGCGATGCCGCTTGACCCGTTGGCAAGCAGGTTCGGAAAGGCCGCCGGCATAACCACCGGCTCTTCGAGCGTGCCGTCGTAGTTGGGCCGGAAATCGACCGCGTTCTCGGCCAGCCCCTCCATCAGCGCCTCGGCTGCAGCGGTCAGGCGGGCCTCGGTGTAGCGACTGGCGGCAGGGTTGTCGCCGTCGATGTTTCCGAAGTTTCCCTGCCCGTCGACCAACGGGTAGCGGACGTTGAAATCCTGCGCGAGGCGCGCCATCGCGTCATAAATCGCGGCGTCTCCGTGCGGGTGATAGTTCCCCATCACGTCGCCCGAGATCTTGGCCGACTTGCGGAAGCCACCGGTCGAAGACAGCCGCAACTCGCGCATGGCAAACAGGATGCGGCGATGCACGGGCTTCAGCCCATCACGCGCATCCGGGAGCGCCCGATGCATGATCGTGGACAGCGCATAGGTCAGGTAGCGCTCACCGATTGCACGGCTGAGCGGTTCGGACACCATCTCTCCGCCAGGCGTATCGGGCTCTATGTTGGGGTTGTCCGGTGTCTTGGCCATGGATGTTGATTAGACCGCCACGGGCCACGGGTCCAGACCGAAGCGCGCTGCAAATTGCCGCGAAATCGACATTTGCGGGACGCGCCGTCGTGCTAAACAACTGCAGAGGTTTGGAATCAGGTGTTTGATGCTGAAGCTAACCACAATTCTGTGTGGCGGTCTGTTTCTGACGATGCTGATCGGCGGCCGTGACGAAAGTCAGGTCCGCTACGGTCTGCAGGGCAGGATTCCCACTCTGAGCCAGGTGGTCGCCCAGCACATGGACGCCCCCAAGCCAGTGGTGGAAGTCGCCGCCGATCAGCCGTTGCCCGTCCAGCCCAAGGCCGAGCAGCCGGTCACACAGGACGCCGCGGTGGTACCGGCTTCACTTTCGACGCTCGCAGAAAGCCCGGCCGTCGAAACCGATACGACCACCTACACAGGCTACACCCAGGACGCGCTTGGCGGCGGGATGTCGTTGTCAATGCCGATGGTCCAACCTTCCTCCGAGACCGTCACGACTGATGATACCGAGGTCGAGCCTGTCGGTGGATATATCGCCTATGTCTCCGGAAGCTCTGTCAACGTCCGCTCCGGACCCTCGGCCGAAACCGAGCCTGTCGCGCGGCTGGCTCGTGGCGAGTCGGTGCTTGTGCTACCGTCGGATACGCCCGGCTGGTCGATGATCCGGATCGAGGGCGACGGGGTCGAGGGCTATATAGCATCACGGTTTCTCAGCCAGACCAGCAGCGAAGGAAGCGGGCCCGCGGGCGACTGACGGCCCTTGGCCTGCCGCGGGCAAGTCCCTATCAACGCCTCCGAGAACTTACGGGCAGGAGGCAGGTCATGGCGCAGAAGAGCGTCCTCATCACCGGTTGTTCCTCGGGCATCGGGCTTGACGCCGCGCGCGGCATGGCGGCGCGGGGATGGCGGGTCTTTGCGACCTGTCGGCAGGAGACCGATTGCGAAAAACTGCGCACAGAAGGGCTGGAGAGCGTCCGGCTCGACTATGGGGACGAGGACAGCATTGCCTCGGCCATCGATGAGTGCCTGTCCCGGACCGGCGGCACCCTGGATGCCCTGTTCAACAATGGCGCCTTTGCCTGTCCCGGTGCGGTCGAGGACCTGCCGCGTGCAGCCCTGCGGTCGATCTTCGAGGTCAACCTGTTCGGCTATCACGACCTGACACGACGGGTCATTCCGGTCATGCGCAGGCAGGGTCATGGGCGGATCGTGAACTGCTCCTCGGTCCTGGGACTGGTCGGCGCGCCCTGGCGCGGGGCCTACGTCGCCACAAAATTCGCGATGGAAGGGCTGACCGATGTTCTGCGCATCGAGATGCGGGGTACCCCCATCCAGATCATCCTGATCGAGCCGGGCCCCGTCACCTCCGACCTGCGGCGCAAGGCCATCCCCTATTTCGAGCGCTGGATCGACTGGCGCAACTCGCCGCGACGAGCACAGTACGAGGAAAGCCTTCTCAAGCGACTTTACGAGGATCGCGGGCCTGACAGGTTCGAGCTTCCCGCCTCGGCGGTGACGGCGAAACTCGCCCAGGCGCTCGAGGCGCGGCATCCCTCGGCCCGCTACTACGTCACGACGCCGACTTACATCGCCAATCTGCTGCGTCGGCTTTTGCCAACAGCTGCGCTGGACTGGGTTCTGACCCGGGGGTAAGCCACTCGAACCCGGGGGGCACGGCGTTTTTTCCTTCGCCTTTGCTCTGCCGCCCGCTACATCAGGCCGATCGGAGGGCCTGCCGCCATGTTGCATGATCCGCTGTTCTACGTCGTTGCCGCCTCGATGCTGCTGGTTGTGGTCATCCTGATGATCGGCATCGGCAGCTTCGCCAAGGGCGGCGATTTCAATCGCCGCAACGCCAACCGCCTGATGCGCTACCGCATCTACGCGCAAGCCGTCGCGGTGATGCTGATCCTGCTTTTCGTGGCGATGCGCCGCTATTTCGGGTCGTAACAAGATGGTCGTGCTTTCGAAGATCTATACCAAGACCGGCGATGCCGGAGAGACCGCACTTGGAAACGGTGCGCGGGTAGCCAAGCATTCACTGCGAGTGTCTGCTTACGGCACAGTCGATGAAACCAACGCCTTTGTCGGCGTCGCACGCCAGCATTCAGACGGCGAAATGGATGCCGCGCTTCAGCGCATCCAGAACGACCTGTTCGATCTTGGCGCCGATCTTTGCCGCCCGGACATGGAGCGCGATCATGAAGCCGGCTACGTTCCGCTGCGCATCCTGGCCCGCCAAGTCGAGCGGCTGGAATCCGAGATCGACGTGATGAACAGCCGTCTCCAGCCCTTGCGCAGCTTCATCCTGCCGGGTGGCAGCCCCTTGGCGGCCCAGCTTCACGTCTGCCGCACCGTCTGCCGCCGCGCAGAGCGCATGACTGTCGAACTGGCGACGATGGAAGAGGTCAATCCCGAGGCGGTCAAATACCTCAACCGCCTGTCGGACTGGTTCTTCGTTGTAGGCCGGATCGCCAATGACGATGGCCGCGCCGATGTCCTTTGGGTGCCTGGACTGACCCGCGAGTCCTGAAGACGCGACGTCCCGACGACACCGTGCGTCGATTTTGGCCTGTTCCCGATGCTGCGAAGCAGCTAGAACCTCCCGCGAGAGCTTGGGCGCCCGTTAGGGTGCGTTAATCTGGAGACTTCCGCCGATGAAGGTATTGGTGCCTGTCAAACGGGTGATCGACTACAACGTAAAGGTCCGCGTGAAGGCGGACGGGTCGGGTGTCGATCTGGCGAACGTGAAGATGTCGATGAACCCCTTCGACGAAATCGCAGTCGAAGAGGCGATCCGTCTGAAGGAGAAGGGCATCGCGACCGAGGTTGTCGTCGTGTCGATCGGCGTGAAGCAGGCGCAGGAGACGCTCCGCACTGCCCTCGCCATGGGTGCCGACCGCGCCATCCTGATCGAAGCTGCCGCCGACGTGCAAACCGACATCGAGCCGCTCGCCGTAGCCAAGCTGCTGGCCGGCGTCGTCAAGGAAGAGGCGCCGGGCCTCGTTCTGGCGGGCAAACAGGCGATCGACAACGACATGAACGCCACGGGCCAGATGCTGGCGGCGCTTGTGGGCTGGTCGCAGGGCACTTTTGCCAGCGAGCTTGCGGTCGAAGGCGACAGCGCCACAGTCACGCGCGAAGTTGATGGCGGCCTGCAGACGATCAAGGTCAAGATGCCGGCGATCATCACGGTCGACCTGCGCCTGAACGAGCCGCGCTATGCGTCGCTGCCGAACATCATGAAGGCGAAAGCCAAGCCGCTCGCTGTCAAGACGCCCGCCGATTACGGCGTGGACGTCGCGCCGCGCCTATCAGTCCTGAAGACTGTCGAGCCGGCGGGCCGCAAGGCGGGCGTGAAGGTCGCCTCGGTGGACGAACTGATCGCGAAACTCAAAGACGAAGCGGGGGTGATCTGAGATGGCCGTTCTTCTGCTTGCCGATGTGAACGAAGGCGCGCTGTCGACTGACGCCGTCGCCAAGACCGTCGCCGCCGTGAAAGGCCTGGGCGATGTCCATGTGCTGGTCGCGGGCCAGGGCGGCGATGCCGCCGCAGCCGAAGCGGCGAAGCTCGATGGCGTGTCGAAGGTGCTCTTCGCCAATGCCCATGTGTATTGCCACGGCATGGCCGAGCCGACAGCGGCGCTGATCGTGTCGCTGGCCGGTGGCTACAGCCACATCTGCGGAGCCGCGACAGCCTTCAACAAGAACGTGCTGCCCCGCGTTGCGGCCCTTCTGGACGTGATGGTGATCTCGGACGTGACCGCAGTGATCGACGCCGACACCTTCGAGCGGCCGATCTATGCAGGCAACGCTATTCAGACGGTGAAATCGTCAGACGGCAAGAAGGTCTTCACCGTCCGCACGGCGACCTTCAACGCGGTCGGCGCCGGTGGCGCAGCCCCTGTCGAGGCGCTGGCCACGGCTGAGGACGGCTCGCTGTCCTCGTGGGTCGAGGACAAGACCGCAACCTCGGATCGCCCCGAGCTTACTTCGGCGGGCATCGTGGTTTCGGGCGGACGCGGCGTCGGTTCGGAAGCGGACTTCGCGCTGATCGAGAAACTGGCAGACAAGCTCGGCGCCGCCGTTGGCGCGAGCCGCGCCGCGGTGGACAGTGGCTATGCACCGAACGACTGGCAGGTGGGCCAGACCGGCAAGGTCGTGGCGCCGAACCTCTATGTCGCGGTCGGCATCTCGGGCGCGATCCAGCACCTCGCAGGCATGAAGGACTCGAAGGTGATCGTCGCCATCAACAAGGACGAAGAGGCCCCGATCTTCCAGGTGGCCGATTACGGTCTCGTGGCCGACCTCTTTACCGCCGTCCCGGAGATGATCGAAAAGCTCTGATCGGGGCGCAGCACCAAGTCTTTACGGGCGCCTGCGGGCGCCCGTTTTGCTTTGGTCGTCCCCCTCCGCGAAGGGAACCAAGGCCTCGGCAATCTGCCGGTGCATGCCCCCCTGATCTGCCAGAGGTCCCTGATCGCCCGTCCCGCCCGGCAACGGATCGACCACTATCTCCAAGACTGGCCGGCCCTCGGCGACCGCCGCGACCATCGCACGATCGACCAAGGCCGGGGTCAGGCTGGAGCCGAAGATGCCCGTCTCGGCCAGCGGTGCCTCGGCCAGCCAGATCAGGACGGTGCGCCGCGGCAATCGCGCCAGAAGCTCGGACATACGCGCGATCCACATGCGGCGCAGTTCCTCGTGCAGCAGAGCAAAGCGATCCGCTTCGGCAGATCGAAGGCGCGAAACGAGGTGGTTGGTGAAATTGAATTCGATGAAGTCGATTTCCGGATACAGCCCGTGCAGATCTGGCGTGATCCGCAGGACGCGATCGTTGCGGCGGGGGTGAACGCAATAGAACCGGTTCGACAGGTTGACTGCCCCCGGCAATTGCAGGAAAGCCGAGTTGGCCTGGGATGCAACATCCTGGACGGCGGTGTCACGCAGATAGACGTCCGGGCCTGCGTTGGGCAGTCCGAGATTCACGACCATCCGCCCCAGACACCCTTCGAGCAACACCGGCCAAGGATCCTTCTGGGCGCGACCGAATGTCTCGGATCCACCGAGCGCGACGCTGTATCTTCCGACGAGCGGCCTGAAGGGCCCCCGAAACTGAAGGCGCGAGTCGCCATACTTCCATGGCGCATAATCGACCGGCGCTTCGCCGGGAAACGCGTAAGCCATTCCACCCACCTGTTTGATCTTCACCCGCGACTCAGGATGCAGCCTTGGGCTTTCCAAGCCACTAACCTTCAAATTTTCCGCGCATTCTAAGGTCCTTGGCAGCTTGCCTCGGGCCAGCCCCGAGGCATATGGTTTCTGCAATCGCAAAGGAGTGGGCAGAATGGGCATCCGCACAGTGGGCATCGTCGGCGCAGGCCAGATGGGCAATGGCATCGCTCACGTCTTTGCTGTGGCGGGTTATGACGTTCTGCTGAACGACATCAGCGAAGAGGGTCTGCAGAAGGCCGTTGCGACGATCGACCGGAACCTGGAACGGCAGGTGTCCCGCGGCAAGATTTCCGCCGAGGACAAGGCGGCGGCGATGGCCCGGATCAAGACGACGATGACTCTGACCGATCTTGGTCAGTCCGACCTCATCATCGAGGCGGCGACAGAGCGCGAGACGGTCAAGCAGGCGATCTTCGAAGATCTGCTTCCACACTTGAAGCCGACGACGATCCTGACCTCGAACACCTCGTCGATCTCGATCACTCGACTGGCCAGCCGAACGGACAGGCCAGAAAAGTTCATGGGCTTCCACTTCATGAATCCGGTGCCGGTGATGCAGCTGGTCGAACTGATCCGCGGCATCGCCACCGATCAGGAAACCTACCAGACGCTTCTGGCCGTCGTCGAAAAGCTGGGCAAGACCGCCGCAAGTGCCGAGGATTTCCCGGCCTTTATCGTCAACCGGATCCTGATCCCGATGATCAACGAGGCGGTCTATGTCCTCTACGAAGGCGTCGGCACGGTCAGGTCTATCGACGAGGCCCTGAAACTGGGCGCGAACCATCCGATGGGCCCGCTGGAGCTCGCCGATTTCATCGGGCTCGACACCTGCCTAGCGATCATGAACGTGCTTTATGATGGCCTGGCCGACACCAAGTATCGCCCCTGCCCGCTTCTGACGAAATACGTCGAGGCCGGCTGGCTGGGCCGCAAGACACAGCGCGGCTTCTACGACTATCGCGGAGAAGTGCCGGTTCCCACGCGCTGATTCGTATCAGGTTCGACCGAGGGCCAGCGTCGTCTCACGAAGGAACGCACAAAAGCCGCGCGGATTAGAGGCCCATTTGGCGCATTCTTCCGGCGGGATCGGCTGACCGATCACCGGTGCCTGCGGTTTGTTCAGCGCGTGCTTGATCTCGTGCAGCAAAAGACCCTGCCGGAAGGTCGGCGAGATCTTGTCGGCGATATGATAGATGCGCGAGTTCTGGCCTGGAAAGAAGATCGGCAGGACGGTAGCGCGGCTTTTCTGGACCATCTTCGCGGTGAAGACGTTCCACTCCGCCTCAACGGCATCATCCCACCAGCCGGTCGTGGTGGCTACCTTTCCCGCCGGGAACAGGATAACGACGCCGCCATTGGCCAGATGATCCATCGAGATGCGCCGCATCTCGAGCCCCTTTTCCTGGGCATCCGGTTCGTGCGGGAACGGGACCGGAACCATGTGATAGGCGATTTCCTCGATCCCGGTCAGAAGCGAGCGAGTGAGGATCTTGAAATCCCCCCGCACCTGCATGACCAGCCGCGCCATCACAAGACCGTCGACGAGTCCATGCGGATGGTTGGCCACCACCACGACGGGTCCGGTCCTTGGAATCAGCGCTACCTGGTTGGGTGGCGTCGTAACCTCGATTCCCATGATGTCGAGCGCACGCTGCCAGAATTCGAGCCCGGTCGCCGGGCCAAGCGCCTCGAAGCGACGGATCAGCCGCAGCAGGGTCAGCTTGCCGCTGAGCCACTCGATCGTGCGGATGATGCCAGCCTTGGTCGGGTCGTCGAACGTGCCCGCATATGACAGACGGCGCTTGTCATAGGGGCGGTAATCCGGATCACCGATCTGGCGGCCCGCCTGGTCGACATCTTCTGACAAGGGCTTCATGTCCTCCACCGTGGCGCACGCCCATCGGCGCCCAGGTTCAGAAGGATTCTCCGAAACGGTCGGCAACGAGCGCTTCCAGCGCTGCGGCGAGTTGCTCTGCCTCCGCCCCGCTGGTCCGGACCTCAATAGAGGTTCCGCGCGATGCTGCCAACATCAAAAGACCCATGATCGAATCGCCCGACACCGACATGCCGTCTTTGGTGACGGTTGCGCTTGCATCGTGGCTTTCGACCACCTCGACGAACTTTGCGGATGCACGGGCGTGAAGGCCCTTTTCGTTGATGATATGCAGCCGCCGTTCCGTCATTGAGCGTCGTATCCGTTGTTGAGGTCCATGCTGTTGATGTATTTGCGCCCGGCCTCGAGCGCTGCCTCTACTGCCACGGGTACGCTGAGATTGCGGGACTTGGCAAGTTTGATAAGTAGGGGAAGATTGGCGCCGTAGATGATCCGGCGATCTGTAGCGACGCAGGCCCTCAGGCTAAGGTTGGAGGGCGATCCACCGAACATGTCGGTAACCACCACGACACCGTCCCCCGTATCGACGTCGTCGGCCGCGCCGCAGATCTCTCGCTGCTTGGCAGCACGATCATGGTCATCTTCGATCGAGATCGCGCGGACGCCTTCCTGGCGGCCCACGACATGCTCGACGGCGGACAGGTATTCCCGCGCCAGACCACCATGTGCGACGATCACGATCCCGATCACGCGCGGACCATCTTCAGTTCACCCCAGATCCTTGCCAGGTGTTGCAACCGCCCGGCGTTCCAACTCGCGGTGGCGGATTGCCACCGGCCAGCCGGCTTCTGACAGCACTTTGCCGAGTTTTTCTGCAACTGCAACAGAGCGATGCTGTCCACCTGTGCATCCGAAAGCAATTGTCAGATGCGACTTGCCTTCTTCGACATGAGCAGGGAGCAGCAGTTTGATAAGGTCGATCAACTTGTCAAAATAGGGATCGAACTTGGGGTCGGCAGCGATATGCGCGGCCACAAGGCCGTTGCGTCCGTCAAGATCCCGCAGATCCGGCGCCCAGTAGGGATTTCGCAGGAACCGACAGTCGAAAATCATGTCAACGCCGCGCGGCAGCCCCCTCTTGTAGGAGAAGGACTGGACCGAAACCGCCATTCGCCCCTTTGGTGCTCGGCCAAACCACCGACCAATCTCGGCCTTCAGGTCGTGGGGTGACATCTCCGTCGTGTCGACAAGATGATCCGCTCGCACCCTAATCGGGGCCAGCAGATCGACCTCGCGTTCCACCCCCTGCGCTGCAGTTTCCGCCGGCGCCAGCGGGTGGCGGCGCTTGGTTTGGTTGAACCGACGGACCAGCTCATCGGCAGCGCAGTCGAGATAGAGAACCTCTGCCGTAACGCGCGCGTCGCGGCTCAGGCTGTCGATCAGTTCAATCAGAGCGGTCACGTTGAAATCGCGATTGCGGACATCAAGCCCAAGCGCCACGGGCCGGGCCAGCGGCGGGCCGTCGATTAGACGCGGAACCAGTGACAGCGGCAGGTTGTCGATGACCTCGTAGCCCATGTCCTCAAGAGCATGGATTGCGGTCGAGCGACCTGCCCCGGACGGACCCGTGACAAGAACGAGCCGCTGCCCGGTCCCTGTCTCTTGCTGGCCGTCCATCGGTTGTCCTCCGCCTCTCCAGTCCTAAGCCTTGCGCCCATGCCGCAGATAGAGCAGCAGAGACGCAGGAAAATGGGGCGCACGCGATGCTTTAACAAGATCGATGCGCTGACCGTGGAACACGATCGCGTGCCTTTCCGGCAACCGCTTGTCCTCTTCCTGCCCAAGATCGACTGCCAGCACGATACGGACCTCTGGCAGGGTCGGAA
Source organism: Alitabrizicola rongguiensis (assembly GCF_021491355.1). GTDB lineage: Bacteria > Pseudomonadota > Alphaproteobacteria > Rhodobacterales > Rhodobacteraceae > Aliitabrizicola > Aliitabrizicola rongguiensis. Next base: position 857,658 of record NZ_JAKENF010000001.1, read on the forward strand.
CGGACAACAGACCGACTTGGCGCGCCTCGATCAGATTGGCGATCGCGGGCGGGCAGCGGGCGACGACAGAGTTCCCGGCAAGAACTATCTCGACGCCATCATCAGCAACAAGCTCTGCGCCAAGCCCCATCATCTGCAAGGCGAGAGAGGACTTGCCAGAACCCGAGGGACCAAGGATCAGCATTCCGCGCCCGCTCACCGCCACGCAGGACGCGTGCAGGAGGAGCAGCGCGGTTTCGGTCACACCGGCAGGCCCACCACGAAGCGGGCACCGAGAGGTTCTGAAGTAATATCGGCATTGGTCGGGCGGATGTTCTCGGCCCAGATCACACCGCCATGTGCCTCGACGATCTGCTTGGAGATCGCAAGGCCGAGGCCTGAGTGATTGCCGAAATCGCCTGAGGGACGTTCCGAGTAGAACCGCTTGAAGATCTTGGTCAGCGCCTGTTCAGGAATGCCGGGGCCGGTATCCTCGACGACGACCAGCACCCGATTCTCGCGTTGACGCGCCCATACCCGCACTGCGTCTCCGTCCTCGCAGAAAGAGATCGCGTTGGTGATGAGGTTGACGAAGACCTGCGCCAGCCGCGCCTCGAGCCCCTGAATCACGATCGGTTCCGGCGGCAGATCGGTAATGAAATCGACGCCCTTCTCGCCTGCCTGCTTAGACAGGTACTCGCTGAGGTTCGTTAGCGTCTTGAGCAGGTCGAAAGAGGTCTCCTCCTCTTTCACCAACTCGCTGTCCAGACGCGAGGCGTTCGAGATGTCGCTGACCAAGCGGTCAAGGCGGCGCACGTCGTGCTCGATGACATCGAGCAGCTTCTCGCGCTGGTCGTCGCGCTTGGCCACGCGCATCGTGCCAACGGCCGAACGCAGGCTGGCAAGCGGGTTCTTGATCTCGTGCGCGACATCGGCGGCGAACTGTTCGTTGGCGTCGATGCGGTCATAAAGCGCCGCCACCATGCCGCGCATCGCCACCGAGAGTCGGCCGATCTCGTCCGGGCGCGCAGCAAGGTCGGGGATACGCACGCGGCCAGGCGCCATCTTTCGCGCGTTGCGGTCGCGCCCGAGTTCAGCGGCCGCCGCAAGATCGGCCAGCGGATTGGCAATGGTCGATGCAAGCACGAGGCTGAGACCGATCGAGACGAGCAGGGCGATGATGAACATCTGCAGCACCTGCTCGCGCTCATAGCGCACAAGACGGTCGATCTCGCCCGCGGCACTGGTCAGCGCGACAACGCCGAGCACTTCGCCGTTCCGCTTGATCGGGGTCGCAACCGAGAAGATCGCCGCGCCGGTCTTTTGATCATGGCCGGTCACGGCTTTTGTCTCGCCCCCTTGCGCGTCGCTTTGCACGACGACAGCCTGAGCGAGCGCATCCACCGTTTCCGGCTCTGGCGCGCCTATCGTGAACAGGCCGGACACACCCTGCCAGACCAGGTTCAGGAAGTCGGTGATGATGGTCGACCGGTCCTTGTCGTTCAGCTCCGGCTCTGCGCGGGCCGCACCGACAGCCCGGCTGACGAGCTGCCCGGTGCGATCGAACACAAAGACCTCGACCCCGGGTGCGAGATGGATCGAGTCCAGCGTGGCGGGCACGTCGATCCCGTCGCCGGCAGCCATGTTCACGGCCCCGGTCCCGGGTATCTGCGCCTCGAACACGTTGGCGATCAGCTTCGACTCGGTCACCAGCCCTTCTTCCCGCTGCAGAACGAGGCTGTCGCGGAACGGGTTCATGAACAGAACGCCCGACACGAGGATGACGAGTGCGAGCAGGTTGAAGACGATGATCTTGCGCGCCAGAGGCGAGCGGTTGAGTGAGACAATACCGCGCCTATGCCGATCCGCCCGAAGCGCTTCGTCGGTCAGGGTCTCGGGAGAAACCCAGTCCTCACCCAGAAGCACATCGCCGTCCCGCGCCGTCGCGGGTTTGGCGGAGTTTTTCTGGCCGGAACCAAGGCGCGGCAGTGTTGTCATTCTTCGTTGTAGCGGTAACCGATGCCGTAAAGCGTCTCGATGGCCGAGAAGTCGTCATCAACTGTCCGCATCTTCTTGCGCAGACGCTTGATGTGGCTGTCGATCGTGCGGTCGTCGACATAGACCTGATCGTCATAGGCCACGTCCATCAACTGGTCACGGCTCTTAACGAAGCCTGGCCGCTGCGCCAGCGCCTGAAGCAGCAGGAATTCGGTCACCGTCAGCGCGACCTCCTTGCCCTTCCAGCTGACCGAGTGGCGCAGCGGGTCCATCCGCAGATGCCCCCGCTCCATGATCTTGGTCTCTTCGGTGACTGCAACCTCACCCGAGGCGATCGCTTCCTGACGCCGCAGGAGAGCGCGGATGCGCTCGACGAGCAGCCGCTGCGAGAAGGGCTTCTTGACGTAGTCGTCGGCGCCCATGCGCAGGCCAAGGACTTCGTCGATCTCGTCGTCCTTGGAGGTAAGGAAGATCACGGGCATTGAGGTCTTCTGACGAAGCCGCTGGAGCAGGTCCATCCCGTCCATACGCGGCATCTTTATGTCGAGAACGGCCATGTCCGGCATGCGCCGGTTGAAGGCGTCAAGCGCCGACTGGCCATCGTTGTACGTTTCAACTTCGAAGCCTTCGGCCTCGAGAGTCATGGCGACGGACGTCAGGATGTTCCTGTCGTCGTCCACTAGGGCGATCCGTGACATCTGCTCTTTCCTGTTTCTGCCGGTCATGCCGATTTTTTTGACATGATCGGCCATTCGCCCCCACTTAATCAACACATAACTGCGAATCACCCCATCCGACGACCCTCAGCAGACGCAAAAATTGCTCAGGAATGGCTAATTTGCCTCACTCGCGGAAGTTTGTTTCGGCGATCTGCGTTTGGTTGCGCTAACGTCTTGATTGTATGCTGTTCCACCCTGCAGCCCGTGTTATAAGAAAATTGCGCGACCGATCCTAGGTCGCGCCGGCGCCTTCTGGCCCAAGGTGTCGTCCCCCTATTTTCATTGAGGAACCTGCCGCGTGACCGGCAGCGGGAGAGCTTGCAGAAATGACCATCGGACGCGTGAATCCGGCGCACAAGCTGGAAGATCAAGGTATCACCGGACTTGGCAAGGTCCATTACAACCTGCTTGAACCGGCCCTGATCGAGGCCGCCCTGCAGCGGGGCGAAGGCCATCTTGGCCTTGGCGGTGCCTTCCTCTGCTCGACCGGCGCCCATACCGGGCGTTCGCCCAAGGACAAGCATATCGTTCGTACCCCTTCTGTCGAGAAGTCGATCTGGTGGGAAAACAATGCCGCGCAGTCGCCCGAGGCCTTTGATCGCCTCTATGCCGACATGCTCGAGCACATGAAGGGTCGCGACTATTTCGTGCAGGATCTTTATGCGGGGGCTGATCCTGCCCATCGCCTTGATGTGCGGGTGGTCACGGAACTGGCCTGGCATGGCCTGTTCATCCGCCACATGCTGCGTCGTCCCGACGCCTCGGAACTGGCCGGCTTCACTGCCGACTGGACCATCATCAATTGCCCGTCCTTCAAGGCGGACCCGGAGCGTCACGGCTGCCGTTCGGCGACGATCATCACGATGAACTTCGACAAGAAGCTGATCCTGATCGCCAACACCGCCTATGCCGGCGAGAACAAGAAGTCGGTCTTCACGCTTCTGAACTACCTGCTGCCCGAGAAGGGCGTGATGCCGATGCACTGCTCGGCCAACCACGCGCCGGGCAACCCGGTCGATACGGCGATCTTCTTCGGCCTGTCGGGCACAGGCAAGACCACGCTTTCGGCCGATCCTAGCCGTATCCTGATCGGTGACGACGAACATGGCTGGTCCGAGCGCGGCACCTTCAACTTCGAAGGCGGCTGCTACGCCAAGACCATCAGCCTGTCGGCCGAAGCCGAGCCGGAGATCTTTGCCACCACGTCCAAGTTCGGCACCGTCGTTGAGAACATGGTCTACGACCCTGACACGCTGGTTCTCGACTTCGAGGATTCGAGCATCACGCAGAACATGCGCTGCGCCTACCCGCTCGATTACATCTCGAACGCGTCGGAAAGCGGTCTTGGCGGTCATCCCCGCAATGTCATCATGCTGACCTGCGATGCCTATGGTGTTCTGCCGCCGATCGCGCGCCTGACACCAGCCCAGGCGATGTACCATTTCCTGTCGGGCTTCACCTCGAAGACGCCGGGCACCGAAGTGGGCGTGGTCGAGCCGATCCCGACCTTCTCGACCTGCTTTGGCGCGCCGTTCATGCCGCGTCGCCCAGAGGAATATGGCAAGCTCCTTCAGGCCAAGATCGCCAAGTTCGGCGCGTCCTGCTGGCTGGTGAACACCGGCTGGACCGGTGGTGCCTATGGCACCGGCAAGCGCATGCCGATCAAGGCTACCCGGGCCCTTCTCAAGGCGGCACTTGACGGTTCGCTGAACGGTGCAAGCTTCCGCAAGGATCCGAACTTCGGCTTCGAGGTTCCGGTTTCGGTGCCGGGCGTGGACTCGAGCCTGCTCGACCCGCGTTCGACCTGGGCGAACAGCGCGGCCTATGATGCGCAGGCAAAGAAACTGGTCGGCATGTTCGCCGACAACTTCGGCCAGTATTTGTCCCATATCGACGACGACGTGCGGGCTGCGGCGATCGGCTGATCGCCCGCCCTTTGCCGGGGGCGGGCAGTCTCCCCCGGCAGTATTGCGCAACTGGCGCGCCGATTTCATAAATTCCCCCCGCAGGACAGTCACCACTGGCGCAAGCTCCATCGGCTGTGATGGTGCGCCCTGCGGTAGTACCGTCGAAATGCGCGGATCGTCAGCATCCCGGGCGCCAAACGGGCGCGACATTTTTGTGCGCCGTGATTCAACGCGGCGAATTTTTGTTGCGCTGCAACTGCGAAAGAATTAGTCAATCCCGACACAGTGACTCACCCGCCTTTACGGAGGAAAGCCATGCCGCATGATGGTCAGCCCATGACCCGGAGCCCGGTTCTCGAAGGCCTGCTCGGCCTTGCCGGCGGTGCCCTTCCCGAAGCAGAGGCGCTGTTCGATGCGGCGCGCGAGTCCGTGCGGTCGCGCGTAACCGTTGGCGGCAAGATCTCGGCAACGGCGCTGGAGCAGGATCAGTTCGCGGCACATTCCCTGTCGTGGCTCGCGACCTATGTCGAGGCGCTGCGGCAGATGCTGGCCTGGGCACAGCGCCTGGAAGAGTCGGGCAATTTCGGCGAGATGGAGGCCCTGATCCTCCAGATCGCCTATGGCGAATATCTGGCCCAGATCACCGGCGGAATTCCGATGAGCCAGGGCGAGATCGCGCGTTTGTCGGATTTCGGGCTGGAGGTGACGCCGGGCACAGAATGGCAAAGGCTGGCGGCCGAGGGCAACACGGCGGCGGCGCGAGCGCGCCTTGTCGCGCTGATGCGCGACAACCACGGCCGTGCGACTTTCGGTGCCACGGGCCTGGAAGACGAACTTGAGATGATCCGCGAGCAGTTCCGTCGCTTTGCGGATGAGCAGGTGATCCCCAACGCCCACGAATGGCACCTGAAGGATGAACTGATCCCGATGGAGATCATCTCGGCGCTGGCCGAGATGGGCGTGTTCGGGCTGACCATCCCCGAGGAATTCGGCGGCTTCGGCCTGTCCAAGGCCTCGATGGTCGTCGTTTCGGAAGAACTGTCGCGTGGGTATATCGGCGTGGGCTCGCTCGGCACCAGGACCGAGATTGCTGCCGAACTGATCCTGTGCGGCGGCACGCCCGAGCAGAAGGCGCACTGGCTACCGAAGCTCGCAAGTGGTGAGATCCTGCCCACTGCCGTCTTCACCGAACCCAATACCGGGTCCGATCTCGGGTCGCTGCGCACCCGCGCGGTGAAGGTGGGGGCGGATTGGGAAGTGACCGGGAACAAAACCTGGATTACCCATGCCGCGCGCACCCATGTGATGACTCTGCTGGCCCGGACCGACCCCGATACGACTGACTACCGTGGTCTGTCGATGTTCCTGGCCGAAAAGATCCCCGGTACCGACGAAGCGCCCTTCCCCACCCCCGGCATGACCGGCGGCGAGATCGAGGTGCTCGGCTACCGGGGTATGAAGGAATACGAACTCGCCTTTGACGGCTTCAAGGTGAAGGGCGAGAACTTGCTCGGCGGGATCGAGGGGCAAGGCTTCAAGCAACTCATGCAGACCTTCGAAAGCGCCCGCATCCAGACCGCAGCCCGTGCCGTGGGCGTGGCGCAATCGGCGCTGGAGACGGGCATGCAGTACGCCGAAGACCGCAAGCAGTTCGGCAAGCCGCTGATCGAATTCCCCCGCGTGGCCGGCAAGCTGGCCATGATGGCGGTCGAGATCATGATCGCCCGGCAACTGACCTACTATTCCGCCTGGCAGAAGGATCACGACAAGCGGTGCGACCTCGAGGCGGGGATGGCCAAGCTTCTGGGCGCGCGTGTGGCTTGGGCGGCGGCGGACAACGCTCTGCAGATCCATGGCGGCAACGGCTTCGCACTGGAGTACCGGATCAGCCGGATCCTCTGCGACGCCCGCATCCTGAACATCTTCGAGGGCGCCGCCGAGATCCAGGCGCAGGTCATCGCGCGCCGGCTGCTCGACTGAGCTACTCTCCCGCCACCGGCGAGCCGTGCGACGGGCGAGGCGTGCCGAGTCGGGGATGCAAGCGGGCGGCGATCGTTGCCATGACAGCCATTCCGGCCCCGGCGGCGGCGAAGACACCCGCCACAGGCGCAACCAGCAGCACCAGCCAGGCGATGCCCGGCGTCACGATGCCCGACACGTCGCGGAAACTCGAATAGACTGCCGCCATCTCGGTCCGCTCCGACGGCTTGACCGCCATGAGGAAGGGCAAGCCGCCCGCGACATCAAGCATCACAAGCGAAACGGACCCGACGAAAATCAGGATAACCGCCGCCCAGGGCAGCGGCGAAGCGACGCCGGCCAGCAGGAAGAACGCGCCTCCCCAGGCGAAGGCGACAGTCACTGCGCGCCGCACTGTCAACCACCGCGCCAGCCGCAGGAGCAGCGGCGTCGTGAAAAGAAAGGCGTTCGTGACCGACAGGGCAAAGCCGCCCACCTTGTCGCCCAGTCCCGCCTGAACGCAGAAGATCGGCACATAGACGACATAGACCCACCAGCCACAGGAGCGCACGACAGCAAACAACCAGCCGGCAATGAGGCGAGGCTGCGCGAAGAAGCGCGCCAGATAGGACAGCGGGTTGAGCGCCGGCCCCCTTGCCTTCTGGATCTGCTTGCCGTTTCCCAGCCGCAGAATCCAGAACGTGGCAAGCAGCGCGACCGAAAAGAAGGCGGCGACGACAAACGGCGCCGGCTCCCAGAGGGTGCGCAACCAGACCCCGGTCATCGGACCGACGGCCCAGAAGATCGCGGCATAGAGCATCTGCGTCGAGGTCGACCGGCCAAGCTCTGCCCGCTGGATATAGTCAAGGACATAGGCATTCAGGCAGACGAAAAGCGTCACGGTCGCCAAAGCGTTGACCAGGATCGACAGAGCGACCGCCACTGTACCGCCGATCAGCGCCAGCCCCATGCCGAACAGATAAAGGAGTGTTCCCGCCGTGTAGACCCATCGCCTCGGCACGTGCCGCGTCGCCCAGGGCACCATCAGGCCCCAGATCAGCGAACACAGCCCGATGGCGAAATATATGCGCGACACAAGGCTAGCGTTTCCTTGGCCTGTCACCGGGTCGACCGTGGATTGGTACAAGACCAGCGGCATGACCGAGATGAGTATCCCGCGAACACCCGCCTCCAGCCCGGACAACAGCGCAAAGGATCGCACATTGGGCGTCGGCGAATGCCGCAGGAACAGCGGAATGTAGCGGGTGGCCATGAAATCTCCTCTCCGCCATAGGCGCATCGGGGAGAAGAGTTTTCTGATCCAGCCGCGACAGCCGGTCGCAGGTTTTCGCCGCTATACTCAGGGGCGCAGCAACAGCATGACCAGTCGCGCCCGCGCCTCGGGCAATGGCCGGTCGCCGCCATTGGTCAACTCCCTGTCAAGGAAGTGACCGGTCAGACGCAACCCCTGTCCAAGGCCCTCGACCTCTTCGGCCCCCCCGATCAGGCCCGCAGGCAGGATCAGCAGCCGGTCTGCCCAGTCACCCGCCGCGGCCTGGCCCACGGCGCGCCCGGTGCGCGGCGATACATAGGCCAACCCCTCGCGCGCACCGGTCAAAGCGCAGGCCTCCAGGTCGAGACCGAAGCCAAGCTCTTCAAGCAGGCGTAACTCCCACCGCAGATAGTCCCATTCCCATCCGCCCCGCTCCAGACGGTCGAGAAGCGGGATCGTCGCAGCGTAAAGCGCTGGGTGCGGCTCGCGTTCCGGCAAGGCCCGCGCTAGAAGTGCGCAGATCGCGTTCAGCCCTGCCAGCGCCAACCGATCGGAGAGGACCCCCGCCCGGCTTTGTAGCGGTTCGACGGTGAAGGCGCCCAGATGCTCGTCCAGCCGGGCGTGCCAGCTGACATCCAACTGTGCGCCGGGCTGCAGCAGCGGTGCGATCCTTCGCGAGGCGCCGCCGCGCACCACGCCTGCATGCCGGCCATGTGCCGCAGTAAACACTTCGATAATCGCCGCGCTTTCCCCGTGCCGCCGCACCGAGAGAAGCGCCCCCTGATCGCGCCATTCCATGCCGCCACTATCGGCATCGCGTGGCAGACGAGCAAGCGCTCAGGCCAGGCCTTCCTCATCAAGCAGGCTTCGCCCCTGCCGATCCTCGATTTCAATGACCCAGAGGTCGGGGTCGAACCCGCGCTGCCGCGCGATCGAGGCATCGACGGCCCCTTCCTCGCCCTCAGCCAGCACCACCCAGGCCCGTTCGCCGGTCATCAGATTGAAACTGCGCTGATATGCCGTTGCCCGGCCATCAAGCGTCGCCACCTTGACAAGAACCGCGCCGGCGGTCGGGTCGCCCCGCTTGGTTAGGTAGGCGGGGATATCGGCAAGCCGAAGCCGCGCAAGATAGGCCTGCACCCAGAACTCGGCGGTCAGGCGCGGGGTCATCTCGGCGAGTCGCCGTCCTTGAAATCAAGCCCCATCTCGTCGAAGCGCTCTTTCTCTTCAAGCCAGTTCGGGCGGACCTTGACCTGCAGGAACAGGTGCACGGGCCGGTCGAGGAACTCCATCAGTTCCTTGCGCGAGGCTTGGCCGATCGCCTTGATCGTCTCGCCCTTGTTGCCAAGCACGATGCCCTTGTGGCCGTCACGGGCGACGTAGATGATCTGGTCGATGCGGGCAGAGCCATCGTCCTTCTCCTCCCAGTTCTCGGTCTCGACCGTCATCTGGTAGGGCAGTTCCTCGTGCAGCCGAAGCGTCAGCTTCTCACGCGTGATCTCGGCGGCGATCATCCGCATCGGCAGGTCGGCAATCTGATCCTCGGGGTAAAGCCAGGGCCCCTCGGGCACCTCGCCTGCCAGCCATTCGCGCAAGTCGTTCACGCCATAGCCCTTCTCGGCCGAGATCATGAAAGTCTTCACGAAGGGGAAGGCCTCGTTCATCTTCTCGGTAAGCGCCAGCAGCACCTCGGCCTTCACGCGGTCGATCTTGTTGATGGCAAGTGCGATCGGCTGACCCTGCGGAATTCGGTCGCGCAGAGTCTCCAGGATGCGTTCCACCCCCTCGGTCAGGCCACGATGGGCCTCGATCAGAAGGACGATGATATCGGCATCCGCTGCGCCGCCCCAGGCCGCCGCGACCATAGCACGGTCAAGCCGACGACGCGGCTTGAAGAGGCCGGGCGTGTCGACAAAGACGATCTGGCTCTGGCCTTCCATGCAAACTCCGCGGATACGCGTCCGGGTCGTCTGCACCTTGTGGGTGACGATCGAAATCTTGGCACCGACCATCCGGTTCAGGAGGGTGGACTTGCCGGCATTCGGCTCTCCGATCAAGGCAACGAAGCCTGCGCGGGTATCGGTCATGATTGGTTCTCCATCCGGGCCAGCAGCGCCCGGGCCGCGGCCTGTTCGGCCTGGCGTTTCGTTCCGGCCGAGGCGGCTTCGCTCTCGCCATTGGCAAGGCAGACCTCGACAGTGAAGACAGGTTGGTGATCGGGCCCCTCGCGGCCACGTTCCAGATAGGTCGGCGGGGCCATGCCGCGCGCCTGCGCCCATTCCTGCAGCGCAGTCTTGGGGTCGCGGGCATCGGCTTCGACCGTGCCGATCCGATCCCCCCACAGTCGCAAGACGACCCGCCGCGCCGCCTCAAACCCGGCATCGGAATAGACGGCGGCAATCACCGCCTCCATCGCGTCGCCCAGAAGCGCCTCCTTGCGTCGTCCACCTGACATCATTTCTGACCGACCGAGCTTCAGGACCTCGCCCAGTCCCATTTCGCGCGCCACCTCTGCGCAGGTTTCCTTGCGCACCAGCGCATTGAAGCGGGGCGCAAGCTGACCTTCGCTCGCCGCCGTATCGGCCTTGAGCAACGCTTCGGCCATCACGAGGCCAAGCACCCGGTCGCCGAGAAACTCCAGGCGCTGATTGTCGGGGCGCGATGCGCTTGAGATCGAGGCGTGGGTCACCGCGCGGATCAGCAACTCGGGCTTCGAGAATTCGTGCCCGATCCGGGCCGCAAAGGCCTGGAGATCCGCAGCCAGCTTCACTCGATCGCCTTGAAGAACCGGTCGGGCCGCCAGGTCCAGAAGAACAGCATCGACCGGCCCGCAGACGAGAAGATCACCCGGTCGGCGCGACCGATGAGGTTTTCCTTGGGCACGAATCCCACGCCCCCCACCGATTGCGGAAAGCGGCTGTCCTGGCTGTTGTCCCGGTTGTCGCCCATGAAGAAGTAATGGTCCGGCGGCACGGTGAAGACGTCCGTGTTGTCGGCAAAACCGTTCTCGTCGATGTTCAGGATGTGGTGCTTGCGCCCGTCCGGATACGCTTCGGTCGGCGGCAGCGTTTCGATGAACCGTGACGCCTTGCAGGCGCCCCCTTCGCCGACGGGTCCATTTTCGCAGCGGGGGTACTGCCCCATCGGTCCCTGCGGCTCGAACACCTCCTCAAAGGTGCCGTCGGGCATCTGGGGTACTTCCTTGCCGTTCAGGAACAGGACGCCGTTCTTGACCTGCACGGTGTCGCCTGGCACGCCGATCAGCCGCTTGATGAAGTCCGACCCGTTCACCGGGTGGCGGAACACCACGACGTCGCCGCGCTGCGGCTCGCCGCCCAGGACGCGCCCCGAGATGGGGCAGATGCCCATCGGGCAGGAATAGCGGGAATAGCCGTAGGCCATCTTGTTGACGAACAGGAAATCGCCGACCAGGAGCGTATCCTTCATGCTTCCCGAGGGGATCCAGAACGGCTGGAAGAACAACGTCCGGAAAACCATCGCGATCAGAAGTGCGTAGACGATCGTCTTGACCGTTTCCATGATCCCGCCCTGGGATTTCGCGGTACTCGCCATGAAGTCCTGCCTTTTCTGGGTTTGCGGCTACATGCGCGCCGCTCATCGCAGAGTCAAGTTGAAGGGAAAAGTCACGTCTCCGACATGACCGGCCGCGCCTCGATCACGACAAAAGCCTGCGCCCAGGGATGATCGTCGGTCAGCGTGACATGGACGATTGCCTCATGGCCGGGCGGTGTCATCTGCGCCAGACGGTCGGCCGCCCAACCGGTCAGATGCATCACTGGCTGACCGGAGCGCAGGTTGGTCACTGCCATGTCCTTCCACGAGATGCCCATGCGAAGGCCGGTCCCAAGTGCCTTGGAACAGGCTTCCTTCGCGGCCCAGCGCTTTGCGTAGGTCCCGGCCACGTCCTTGCGCCGTTCGGCCTTGGCCTGCTCGACAGGGGTGAAGACCCGATTGCGAAAGCGGTCGCCGAAGCGGGCCAGAGTCGCCTCGATCCGTTCGATGTTGCACAGGTCGGTGCCGATTCCGAGGATCATCTCTCGCCGGGTTCCACTTTCGCGGAGGAGAAGCCGCCAAGACCTCTGGCCGCACCTCCTGAAGAGCGCAAAATCCTTTGAAGGATTTTGCCAAGACTTTTCGAAAAGTCTTGGCTCATGCCCGCCGGGCCTCGTCCATCCGGCGGCGCATCTCTTCGATTGCTGGGCCAAGCCCAAGGAAGATCGCCTCGGCGATCAGGAAATGGCCGATATTCAGTTCCATCATCTCGGGCATCGCGGCGATAGGACCGACCGTCTCATAGGTCAGACCATGGCCGGCATGAACCTCGAGCCCGAGCGAATACGCCAGCTTTGCCCCGCGGCGCAGGCCGTCGAGTTCGGCATCGCGCTCGGCATAGCGGCCTTCGTGGTGAAGGTCGCAGTAATAACCGGTGTGCAGTTCGACCACTGCCGCACCGATCCGGGCCGAGGCCTCGATCTGTTTGGGGTCGTGGCCGATGAACATCGAAACCCGGATGCCTGCCTCGCGAAGGGGTGTGATGAAATCCCTAAGCCGCGCCTCGTCCGCCGCAACGTCCAGACCGCCCTCGGTCGTACGCTCTTCCCGCTTCTCGGGGACAAGGCACATGGCATGGGGGCGATGGCGCAGGCCGATCGCCTGCATCTCGACTGTGGCGGCGCATTCGAAGTTGAGTGGCACGGATAGGCCCGCCGCCAAGGCGGCAATGTCTTCGTCGCGGATATGGCGGCGATCCTCGCGCAGGTGCGCGGTGATGCCGTCGGCGCCCGCCGCCTCGGCGAGCAGAGCGGCACGCAAGGGATCGGGATAGGCCGTGCCGCGTGCGTTCCGCACGGTCGCCACATGGTCGATGTTCACGCCCAGCCGAAGCCTGCCTGAAGGTTTCATCCGCCCTCTCCTTCCCGTCGCGCCGTGTCCGGCTCGCCGCAGGCTAAATCGGCGCTTCGGCGAAGGAAAGCCAAGTCAGCGTCAGCGGTGCTCGGTCGGCGTTGAGTCAGCCTCAGGCAGGCGCGGTTCGTTCCGTCTGGCATGGCGCTGACGCAGCCGATGAAGCCGAAGACGCTGATATGTGCGCACCAACGGGATCGTCAGCGCATAGAAGGCGAGCCCTACGCCGAGGCCCAGAATCACGCCGCCGACCATGTAGGGGCGGTAGATCGTCTCGTAGAACTTGGCGAGGCGGTACCACTCTGTCGGATCGCGGGTGAAGATGGCGACGATGTTCGCCCATAGCTCTTCGCTTGCCTCGGAGAAGGACACGACGAGGTAAAGCGCGCTCAGCGGCGCCTCGACCCCTGTCAGCCATTGGCCGAGGCCGACAGCCGCCGGAGCAATGAAGGGAAAGGTAAGCGGATTTCCTGCGAAGGTGCCGATCGCTGCAGCAATCAAGTTGCCGCGCATGAGCCAGGCGAGGGCAAGGCCAAGCCCAAGATGCCCACCGAAGAACGGTGTGAACGAGATGAAGACGCCGGAGAAGATGCCGCGCGCGACTCTGTGGGGCTGATCGGGCAGACGGCGCAGGCGGTGGACGATGTAGGTGCCTGCCCGGCGGAAACCGCGCTTCGGCCACAGCATCTCGCGCAGTTGAGCCAACATTGTCCGGGGCGTGCGCCGACGAAAGACCATCCCGCCCCCTTGCGGCTAAGGCTTAAGGCTCAGGTCGCGGTGGCGGGCGATCTGCGCAACGTCGGTCTCCGCCTCGAGGGCGGTCATGACCATGTGCAGATGTTCCACGTCGCGCAGGTCCACATCGATGATCAGCTTGTAGTAATCGGGCTTGCGGTCCGTAAAGCGAAGATCCGAGATATTGGCCTTCTGCTCGCCGATGATCGTGCAGATATGCCCAAGAACGCCCGCATCGTTCGATATCGTGAGCTCCAGGCTGACTGTATAGACGGCCTTGTGCCGCCCCGGCTGCCAGTTGAGATCAACCCAGCGGGCAGGCTGTTCCTCGAACTCGACCAGCGCAGGGCAGTCGATGGCATGGATCACCACGCCAGCGCCACGATAGGTGATGCCGACGATCCGCTCGCCCGGGACCGGCTGGCAGCAATGGGCGCGGCGGAACGTCTGGTCCGCCCCCAGCCCCACGACCGGGCGCTGCGCATCAACCTCTTCGGTCGTCGCCAGCGTCAATTCCGGATAGAGCGTTTCCACCACGCGCCGCGCTGTTAGTTCGGCGCTGCCAAGACGGGCCAGAAGATCCTGTTCGTCGGCAAGGCCAAGCTGCTTTGCGGCGGTGCGCAGTGCCTTGTCGGAGGCCTTCTTGCCGACATGGTCGAAGGCGGCGCGGGCCAGTTCCTGCCCCAGCTTAACGAAGCGGCCACGATCCTCTTCGCGCAGGCTCTTGCGGATCGCCGCCTTGGCGCGGCCGGTGGTTACGATGTCGATCCAGCTGGCCTGCGGCAACTGGCCCTCAGCGGTGATGATCTCGACCGATTGTCCGTTCTTTAGCCGGGTCCAGAGCGGAACGCGGATGCCGTCGACCTTGGCCGAAACGCAGGAATTGCCGATGCGCGTGTGGATGGCATAGGCGAAATCCAGCGGAGTTGCTCCGCGTGGCAACTGCACGACATCCCCTTTCGGCGTGAAACAGAAGACCTGATCCGAATACATCTCAAGTTTGACGTTCTCGAGAAACTCGTCGTGGTCGTCCTCGTCCATCCGTTCCGTCATCGAGGCGATCCATTTCGTCGGATCGACCGCGAAGGGGTTCTTCGTGCGCACGCCGTCGCGATAGGCCCAGTGGGCGGCAACCCCGGCTTCGGCCACTTCGTGCATCTGGCGGGTGCGGATCTGCACCTCGACCCGCTTGCCGTCGCGCCCCGACACCGAGGTATGGATCGAACGGTAGCCGTTCGATTTCGGCTGGCTGATGTAATCCTTGAACCGGCCGGGCACCGCCCGCCAGCGGCGGTGGATCACGCCGAGAATGCGATAGCAGTCAGCCTCGTCCTCGCAGATCACCCGGAAGCCGTAGATGTCGGACAGGCGGGAAAAGGCGAGGTCCTTTTCCTGCATCTTGCGCCAGATCGAATAGGGCTTCTTGGCGCGACCATAGACATCGGCCTCGATCCCCGCCTTGTCGAGTTCAAGCCGGATGTCGGCGGTGATCTGGTGAACCACGTCGCCGGTTTCCCGTTGCAGCGTGATGAAGCGGCGGATGATCGAATTGCGCGCTTCGGGGTTCAGGACGCGGAAGGCAAGGTCTTCCAGCTCCTCGCGCATCCATTGCATACCCATCCGCCCGGCAAGCGGCGCGAAGATCTCCATCGTCTCGCGTGCCTTCTGGGCCTGCTTCTCGGGCTTCATCGACTTCAGTGTCCGCATGTTGTGCAGACGGTCGGCCAGCTTGACCAGGATCACCCGCAGATCCTTGGACATCGCCATGAACAGCTTGCGGAAGTTCTCGGCCTGCTTTGCCTCGGCCGAGGACAGCTGAAGGTTGGTCAGCTTGGTGACACCATCGACCAGCTCTGCCACTTCGGAGCTGAACAGGCGCTCGATCTCGGCATAGGTCGACTTGGTATCCTCGATCGTGTCGTGCAAGAGCGCGGTGACGATCGAGGCGTCGTCCAGCCGCTGCTCGGTCAGGATGGCGGCAACCGCGACGGGATGGGTGAAATAGGGCTCGCCCGATTGGCGGAACTGCCCCTCGTGCATTTGCCGGCCATAGGCATAGGCCCGCCGGATCAGGTCGTCATTGGTGCGTGGGTTGTAATTGCGGACGAGGGCGATCAGGTCTTCGACGTCGATCATCCTCGTCCCATCCCGTCCCGGTCAGCCCGGGATCAGTTCTGCCCCTGCGCTTCCATCAGCGCTCGGAGAAGCCGCTCTTCCGACATGTCGTCCACCATCGGGCGATCCACTTCGCTGCCCATGAGCAGCGACATCGAGTCGTCCTCGGGTTCGTCGACTTCGATCTGGGTCTGATAGCTTTCGATCATGCGCTCGCGCAGGACCTCGGCCGACTGGGTTTCCTCGGCGATCTCGCGCAGCGCGACGACCGGGTTCTTGTCGTTGTCGCGGTCGATGGAAATCGGCGCACCCGACTGGATCTCGCGCGCCCGATGGGCGGCAAGCATCACGAGCTCGAAGCGGTTCGGCACCTTGTCAACGCAATCTTCGACCGTCACGCGGGCCATGGGGTACTCCAATTTGGATCGGAAACATCGAGCGGCCTATGTAAGCCCTCGCATTTCCCTTGACAAGCAGAGAATCCGGCCGCTCAGCCCAGCAAGACGCGCACGTCTTCGCGATCCTTCTCCGGCAGGTCCGTCAACATCTCGGCCACGGTCCGCCCGAGAATCGGATGACGCCAATCCGGAGCGACTTCTGCTAGGGGCACGAGGACGAAGGCTCGGTCCTGCAACCGCGGATGGGGCAGGACAAGCCTGTCAGGTGCCAGCCGCGCCTGATCGGTCGCTGGCAGGTCGCGCCAGTGCGTTTGCGTTTCGACATCGGGAGCAACGGCGTCACCCCAGGCGACGAGATCGATGTCGAGCGTCCGTCCTGCCCATCGGCTGATCCGCTGCCTTCCGTGCGCGGCCTCAATCTGATGCAGAACCGCAAGCAGGCCGGCGGGATCCATTTCCTTGGGAGGACGGACCACGGCGGCGGCATTGATGTAGTCTGGCCCCGCCCCGGCCGGGAAGCAGGGCGTCTCGTAGAAACGGCTAAGGCGTGTGATTCCAATACCAAGAGCGGTCAGTTCCGCAATGGCGGCGCGAAGCGTCTGCGCAGGCGCGATGCTTCCGTCCGGCAGATTCGCGCCGAGTGCGAGAAGAACTTTCGATGCCGTGACGTCAACCAATGGTAATCTTTCGTATAGACCCCATTGCCGGGGCGAATCTGATAGATGATATACTGAATATGTTCGCCTGTTCATTTCAGTAACAGACCCGTTCTGCTGACGAGAGTCCGATTGGCGAGTTCGATTTGTGAGGCAAAGATATGTTCTACAAGGATGATCGGCTGGCGCTGTTCATCGATGGATCGAACCTCTATGCGGCCGCCAAGGCGCTAGGATTCGATATCGACTATAAGCTTCTCCGCCAGGAGTTCATGCGCCGCGGCAAGCTTTTGCGCGCCTTCTACTACACTGCCCTTCTTGAAAACGACGACTACTCGCCGATTCGTCCTCTCGTTGACTGGCTACACTACAACGGCTTCACCATGGTGACGAAGCCCGCGAAGGAGTATACTGACAGTCAGGGTCGCCGGAAGGTCAAGGGCAACATGGACATCGAGTTGACCGTGGACGCGATGGAACTCGCGCCACGCGTCGACCATATCGTCCTGTTCTCGGGCGACGGCGATTTTCGCCCTCTAGTTGAAAGCCTGCAGCGTCAGGGTGTTCGGGTTTCGGTGGTGTCGACCATCCGCACTCAGCCGCCGATGATCGCTGACGAGCTGCGCCGTCAGGCCGACAACTTCATCGAACTCGATGAACTCCGCGACGTCATCGGGCGCCCGCCGCGCGAGCCGCGTGTGGTTGCCGAGCGCGAGGAAGTACAGATCGACGCGAAGTAATCGCCAGACTGCACGAAAAAGCAAAGGGCCGGTCCACGACCGGCCCTTTGCTTTTTCCAGGCCGGACGACAGGATGCGAGGGTGACTCGCGCGGCTCGCCCCCTGGATCTGACCCTGACCTACACCTTGACCTCGGCCGACGCACTTGCCTGGGAGACCCGCCGGCGCGAGGTCACGGGATGGGGACGGATCGTCTTTCTGCTGTGGTTGGGTCTTGCCGGCTTGATTCTGGCCTTTGTGCCAGAGGATTGGGTTGGGCCCGAGAATGGCTGGCGATTCTACTTGTGGCTGGTTGGCCTGATCGGTGTTCAATGGGGGCTGGCGGCCCTGCTGATGACCGCCATGGCCCAGGTCAAGGCGCGTCGGCGCGTGCCAGAGCCCGTGCTGATCAGGCTCGACATCTTCCCCGCGCGACTGGTGGAGCGCCGCGATCTGGCGGAACCGGTGGTCATTACGCCTGACGACATCGCAAACGTCCTGACGCGATCCGGCCACGTCATCGTCGCGACACGGCGCGACGTGGTGATTGTCCCGGCGCGGGCCTTTGCCGATGAGGCGGCCATGGCGGGCTTCGCAAAGCGATGGGATGCGCTTTCGCACGAAGCAACGCCCTGATCACACTGGACGCGGGCGCGCCTTCACCTTACCTCGAACCGGAACAGCCGCGCGAGGACCAGATGGCCAAGTCACCGCTCACGCTTTACCTAGCTGCGCCGCGCGGGTTCTGTGCCGGCGTGGACCGCGCGATCAAGATCGTCGAGATGGCGATCGAGAAATGGGGCGCACCGGTCTATGTCCGGCATGAGATCGTCCATAACAAATTCGTGGTCGACGGCCTGCGCGACCGCGGCGCGATCTTTGTCGCGGAACTGGATCAGGTCCCGAATGACCGGCCGGTCATCTTCTCGGCCCATGGTGTGCCGAAGGCGATCCCGGCCGAGGCGGCGCGGCGCGAGATGGTCTATGTCGATGCCACCTGCCCACTGGTCAGCAAGGTTCATATCGAGGCCGAGCGTCATTCCGAAGCCGGGCTGCAGATGGTCATGATCGGCCATGCTGGCCACCCCGAGACTATCGGCACGATGGGCCAGCTCCCGCAGGGCGAGGTGCTGCTTGTCGAGACCGTCGACGACGTGGCGACTCTTGCCGTGCGCGACCCCGAGCGGCTGGCCTTCGTCACCCAGACGACGCTGTCGGTCGATGATACAGCAGAGATCGTCGCAGCTCTTCGTGCGCGCTTCCCCGCAATCGTCGGTCCGCACAAGGAAGACATCTGCTATGCGACGACGAACCGACAGGCGGCGGTGAAGGAAGTCGCTCCGAAGATCGACGCGCTTCTTGTGATCGGCGCGCCGAACTCTTCGAACTCCAAGCGTCTGGTCGAGGTCGGCCGCAACGCGGGCTGCGCCTATGCGCAGCTGGTGCAGCGGGCCACAGACATCGACTGGCGCGCGCTGGACGGCATCCGTTCGGTTGGCGTCACAGCCGGGGCCAGCGCGCCGGAGTTGCTGGTCAAAGAGGTGATCGACGCGTTCCGTGCCCGGTTCGACACCACGGTCGAGATCGTCGAGACCGCGACGGAACGGGTCGAGTTCAAGGTGCCGCGCATCCTGCGCGAGCCGGCATGAGGGCCAGGGTTACCTACGATGGGCGGATTGAGACCGTTGCCTGGGGTCGGTCGACCAGCACGATCCTCCGCCTTCCACCCGAGACTTCCGAAGGCCTGACGGCCATGCCCGCCAAGAGGGTGGAAGGCGAGATCAACAAGCCTCCTGTGAACCTGAGCCGGACGCGGGCGCCTGCCGACTACGGCCTGCTCTACCAGATCGCATCCGCCCAGACCGACGCGACCGAACCAAGCGGATCAAGGCCATGATCGAGGGGATTGCAGAATGAACAGGATTCCCGCCGCAGCGCTGCTCCTTGGGCTGGCGGGGCTGATCCCTTTCCTGTGGGGTGCCGCCACGGAACTGGTTCCGGAGCTCGGCGATTGGGGGGCAGCCATGCTCGGGCCGCGCTTCGTCGGCCCCTATGTCTCGCTCGCCTATGGCACAGTGATCCTTGCCTTCATGTCGGGCGTCCTGTGGGGCTTCGCGACGAAAGCCGACGGGACTGAAGCAGCGCGGGGCTATGCGCTGTCGACTATTCCGGCGCTCTGGGCCTTCTTCCTTGTCGGAGGAGGGCCGGTCTCGGCCGCGATCTTTCTCGCTGCCGGATTTCTCGCCCTGCTCGCGCTCGATTATGCGTTCTGGGTGCAAGAGCTCGCCCCCCGCTGGTGGATGCGGCTGAGGGTGCTGTTGACCGCTGTGGTGCTCGCCTGCCTGGCCGTCCCGATCCTTGGCTGAAATGGACGCCGCCGCACGGGGCTGGGCGCGCCCGGGTTCTTGTGGAAGAGTGATGCCGCCCCCCGCGCGGTCGCAGACGAAACGGAAGAGACTGACCTGATGCCCGATCTTTACGCCTGGACCGATGGCGCCTGCTCCGGAAACCCCGGCCCGGGCGGCTGGGGGGTGCTGATGCGCGCCATTGACGGCGCGACCGTGGTCAAGGAGCGCGAGATGTCCGGCGGCGAAGCGTTGACCACGAACAACCGAATGGAGTTGATGGCCGCGATCGCCGCGCTCGAGACGCTGTCGCGGCCCTCTGCGATTACCATTGTGACCGACAGTGCCTATGTGAAGAACGGCGTGACCGAATGGATCGCGGCGTGGAAGCGCAAGGGTTGGCGCACTGCTGGCGGGCCACCGGTCAAGAACGTCGACCTGTGGCAGCGGCTGGACGCCGCGCGGGACCGGCATGACGTGACCTGGCGATGGATCAAGGGCCATGCCGGCCACGCAGAAAACGAACGGGCCGACGAACTGGCGCGGTCCGGAATGGCGCCTTACAAGGCGCAAAAGGCCGAGCCGTGACTGCGCATGTCGCGGAAATCGCCCAGGCCGCCGTCGACGGCGGGGCACTGGATCGGGCGCTCGACTACGCATCGGTTGCGGTCTTTGGCCTCACCGGAGCGCTGGTGGCCAGCCGGTCACAGCTCGATATCGTCGGTTTCATTTTCATCGCCTGCCTGACCGCGGTCGGCGGCGGCACGCTGCGCGACGTCATCCTTGATCGCGAGGTCTTCTGGATTGCCGATCCGATGATGCTACTTGTGGCCTCGGCCGCGGCGGTCGTGGTGTTCTTCGCCGCACATCGGCTGGAAAGCCGCTACCGCGTCCTTCTATGGCTTGATGCCTTTGCGTTGGCTGTTGCTGTTCCGGCAGGGGTGGCGGCGGCGATGGGGCTGGGCCAGTCGTGGCCGATCGTGCTAGTCGCAGGTATGGTGACAGGCTGCATGGGCGGCCTGATGCGTGACGTGGTCTGCAACGAGGTGCCGCTCGTTCTGAAGCAGGGTGAGCTCTACGTCTCGGCCGCCTTTGCAGGAGCGGTCGCCGCGGTGGTTGCTTCGGCGCTGGGCCTCGGTCTGCAGGTGGCTCTCACTCTATGCGCTGCCGCGACGCTGATCCTGCGTTCTGGAAGTCTGTATCTCGGTTGGCGACTTCCCGTTTACAAGGCACGGCCGCCACGGCCCGATGCGCCCAAGCGCTGATCCCGGCTACCGGCAACGGCGACACATCTGGTCCGGAAGAGTGGCGATGATTGCAGAATCGCTTCCTCGTTGACGAACGCTGGTTTTATAAAGTGTGCATGGGACGCCATAGAACCATTCCGGATGACGAAATCTATGCGGCTGTCAGGCGGCTGCTGGCCGAGGGCGGCGAAAAGGCCGTATCTTTTGCCACTGTCGCGCGCGTGACCGGCCTTGCAGCGCCGACGCTTGTGCAGCGCTACGGCTCTCGTGACGGCATGGTGCAGACCGCTTTGCTTGCGGCCTGGGACGAGCTTGAGACGCGAACAGCGGAGGCGGATGCGACGTCGTCCCTGAGCGCCAAGGGAGCGGTGCAGTTTCTGAAGTTGCTTGCCGGGGATGATCCGGCATCGGTCGATCTTTCCTTGCTGGCCTCGGACCTTCGTGACCCGACGCTGCGCAAACGGGCTTCGGCTTGGCGCGAAACCGTTGAAGCCGCCCTGGCGGTGCGGCTGGGCGGCGGCGCAAAAGGCCACGAAATCGCGGCAATCCTGTTCGCCGCTTGGCAAGGCCAGACCCTGTGGCAAACCGCCGGCGGGCGGGGCTTCAAGCTTAAGGAAGCTCTGAAGCGCCTTGACTAGCGCCTGACATAAGTCTGCCAGAGCCAGAGTAGCAGTACCGCTCCAAGCACCGCGCCGACCAGTCCCGCCATGGCCCCCGTCACCGTGACGAGAAAGCGCAGGACGAACCCGCCAATCAGCGCGCCAGCGATCCCGATCACGATGGTCGTCGGCACATCTGCCTGAACCTTCATGAATCGTGTGGCCAGAAATCCGGCGGCTGCACCGATAATCAGGAGCGAGATGATGGGCATGGGCGACTCCAATCCATATTGACGGAGTATCACGCGATCCGTTCGAAGGAGGAACCGCTAAACGTCAGTCGAGCTTGGCCGGAAGACGCAGTCCGCGCAGGAATTCCGCCGGTTCCATGGGGCGTTTGCCTTCGCGCTGCGCCAGTGTGATCTCGACCGCCCCGTCGCCGCAGGCAACGGTCATGTCGTGCAGCACCGCACCCGGCTTGCCCTGCCCGGTCGCCAGCCTTGATCGGAGCAGCTTGACCCTTTCGCCTGCCACCTCACACCAGGCGCCCGGAAAGGGTGACAGGCCGCGGATCTGCCGGTCAATCTCGGCGGCAGAGCGCGACCAGTCGATCCGCGCCTCCGCCTTGTCGATCTTGGCGGCGTAGGTGACGCCTTCCTTCGACTGTGGTTCGGGAACAAGGTCGGGCAAGCGTGCGAGGGCGGTCAGGATCAGCGCGGCCCCCATCGAAGACAAACGATCGTGCAAGTCAGCCGTAGTTTCCTCGGTCCCGATCGGCGTCGCCGCGCGCAGCAGCACCGGCCCGGTATCCAACCCTGCGTCCATCTGCATGATGCAGATTCCAGTCTCGGCATCCCCCGACAGGATTGCCCGATGAATCGGCGCAGCCCCGCGCCAGCGCGGCAAGAGCGAGGCGTGGATATTCAGACAGCCACGATGTGGCGCATCGAGGATCGGCTGTGGCAGGATCAGACCATAGGCCACTACGACCGCCACGTCTGGCTGCAGCGCAGCAAAGTCGTGCTGCGCCTCTTCGCTGCGCAGCGAAACCGGATAGCGGACGGGCAGGCCAAGGTCTTCGGCTGCGACCTGAACCGGGCTTGGACGATCTTTCTTGCCGCGCCCCGCGGGACGCGGCGGCTGGCAATACACGCAGAGAATCTCATGCTGCGCAGCAAGTGCCCGCAGCACCGGCACCGAAAAGTCCGGCGTGCCCATGAAGACGACCTTCATCCGCGCACTCGGAGTTTCTCTGCCTTGGTCAACAGCATCTTCCGTTTCAGAGGTGAGAGGTGGTCGAAGTACATCTTGCCGTTCAGGTGGTCGATCTGGTGCTGCACGCTTGTCGCCCAGAGGTTCACGAAGTCTCGCTCCTCGACCTCGCCCGTCTCGTTCAGGAACCGGACCGTCACCGCCCGAGGACGCGAGATCACAGCCGAAACACCCGGCAGGTTGGGACTGGCCTCATCATGCTCCCGCGGCTGAACCGATGCGTGCAGGATCTCGGGGTTCGCCAGCCGGATCGCCTGCCCGCGCGCATCGGAACAATCCACGACGGCCAGGCGCAGACCCACGCCGATCTGCGGCGCCGCAAGCCCGTAGCCCGGCATCGCATCCATCGTCTCGACCATGTCGTCCCAGATGGCACGGATCTCGTCTGACACCGCCCCGACCGGGGCCGCAGGCGAGCGCAGGATGCTGTGCGGCCAAGGCACGAAACGGCGGACCGCCATCAGCTGCGCGCCCGCTCGCGCTTCAGCTTTTCCATCTTGCGCGTGATCATCTGGCGCTTCAGCGGACCAAGATAATCGATGAACAGCTTGCCATCGAGATGGTCGATCTCGTGTTGAACGCAGGTGGCCCAGAGCCCGGCGAATTGCTCTTCCTGCTCGCTGCCGTCCAAAGCCGTCCAGCGCACCCGCACCTCGGCCGGGCGCTCGACCTCGGCATATTGCTCGGGGATCGACAGACAGCCTTCCTCATAGGTGCTCAGGTCTTCCGACGACCAGATGATCTGCGGGTTAAACAGGACCAGCGGCCGCGGCGCCGCCTCGGGGTCCTTGACACAATCCATCACGATCAGGCGCTTCGTGACACCGACTTGCGGCGCCGCCAGGCCCACGCCCGGCGCGTCATACATGGTCTCGAGCATATCCTCGGCCAGCTTGCCAAGCTCCGGCGTTATCTCAGCGACGGGCTCGCAGACCTTCTTGAGGCGAGGATCGGGATGGATCAGGATAGGGCGTATCATGCGCCCGATTTAAGGGATGGCCGGTTTTCAGGCAATGGGCCAGGCATGCGGGGGACTGGCGCTTTCTATCGATCTGGGACAGGGTTCCGGCAGTGGCCAGACGCAGCCGGGACAAGAGTGGAAGGCAGGTTTGATTTCCCCGATCATTCCGGGATTTTTTCCCGATTTTTGCCGATCATTTGGATCAATCTTCCGGAATCGGCTCACCTCGTGGTAGGACGGCCCGAATTGACCTCACCAGCACCGAACCGACCCCTCCGGAGCCTGCAATGAACTTTGACGAACTGATTAACCGCCGTGGAACCCATTGCAGCAAGTGGGACCAGATGGAACCGACCTTTGGCGTTCCCGCGGACAAGGGTTTGGCGATGTGGGTTGCCGACATGGATTTCCGTCCGCCGCAATCGGTTCAGCGCGCGGTCGAGGCGATGGCCGCTCATGGCGTCTACGGCTATTTCGGCGACGATCGCGCGTATCTGGACGCGATCCAGTGGTGGATGCAGACCCGCCACGGCTGGACGGTGGAGCGCGGGGCGATCTTCACCACCCATGGCCTGGTCAACGGCTTCGGCATGTGCATCGAGGCCTATTCTGCGCCCGGCGACGGCATTGTGCTGATGACGCCGGTATACCACGCCTTCGCCCGCATCATACGCGCCTCGGGCCGTCAGGTGGTCGAATGCCCGCTCAAGGTGGTCGAAGGTCGGCACGAGATGGACTTCGAAGCCTGGGATGCACAGATGACCGGGCGCGAAAGGATTCTGGTCCTCTGCTCGCCCCACAACCCCGGGGGGCGTGTGTGGACGGCAGCCGAACTGAAGGCCACGGCCGACTTCTGCCGTCGCCACGACCTGATCCTTATCTCGGACGAGATCCATCATGACCTCGTCTATCCCGGCAACAAGCACGTCGCGATGCCCCTTGCCGCGCCAGAGATTGCGGACCGTCTGGTGATGATGACGGCGACGACCAAGACCTTCAACATCGCCGGCGCTCACACGGGCAACGTGATCATTGCGGACCCAGCGCTGCGGGCGAAGTTTGCGGCGCGCGTCATGGCACTCGGCATCTCGCCCAATGCCTTCGGCATGCACATGGCTACCGCCGCCTACAGCCCCGACGGGGCGGGCTGGGTCGATGCGTTGATGGCCTACCTCGATGGCAACCGGGCTGTATTCGACGCCGGCGTCAACGCTATTCCCGGCGTGCGGTCAATGCGGCTCGAAGCGACTTACCTCGCGTGGGTCGATTTCTCTCGAACCGGCATGACTGCCGACGAATTTACGGCACGGGTCGAGAAGGCTGCTCTGATCGCCGCGAACCATGGCGCAACCTTCGGCAAGGGGGGCGAGACTTTTCTGCGCTTCAATATCGCCACGCCGCGGGCACGGGTGACCGAGGCGGTCGGGCGACTCCAGGAGGCGTTCGCCGACCTGCAGTAGACCTCAGTTCTTGGGCAGGTAGCCGACAGGCGCATTCTCGTCCCGCCAGAAATCAAGGGCGGGGCCGGAACTGACCGGCGTCGCACGCTTGAACTCGCAGACAAGCTCGCCGTTGTCTTCGACCGAGGCGACGATCAGGCACTGGAAGATGTGGTTGGCGCCGTCATAGACATCGACAAGACCGCGCAGCCGAGGCGAGCGAGCGGCATCAAGCGAGAACCCTGAGTCCCAAAACCGAAGGATGGGAAAGACCGCCTCACCGAGTTGAACGCGCAGACGGCTCTTGCGGCTGCGGTCGCGTCGCTGCGCCGCTTCAAGGCCTTCGAGAACTTCCCTTGAAAAGAAACCAAGCATTTTCAATTCCTCGATCCATTTAATTCTCGATCTGCAACGTGAAGTTTTCAAGTCATTCCCGGATCTTTCGAAAGGATTGCTCCAAACTGAAGAAAAAGCAGCACGGTATTTTTGAAACAATCTGTGCGCCGATGCAGTTATCCTGCGCGCCCATCGGCCTGTTGCACGGAACATCCGAAGCATAATTGATCCCCTGAAAGGGGACTGTGATGGGACAGCTCGTAAGCGGCCGGTGGGATCCGGCGTGGTATGACACGAAATCAAGCGGCGGCGCGTTTCAGCGCTCGGTCGCGAGTTTTCGCAATTGGATCACCGCAGACGGCAGCGCCGGACCAACCGGCGAAGCCGGGTTCCGTGTGGAGTCGGGGCGCTATCACCTCTACGTCTCCTATGCTTGCCCCTGGGCGCATCGCACGCTGATCTTCCGCGAAATGAAGGGGCTTTCGCCGCATATCGACGTATCCGTCGTGCATCCGGATATGCTTGCGGACGGCTGGACCTTCAGCACCGATTTTCCAGGCACGACCGGCGACGGGCTGTTCGGCCTGCCCTTCCTGAGGGATCTTTACATCAAGGCAGTCCCGGGGATTTCGGGCCGGGTGACCGTACCGGTCTTGTGGGACAAGGAACGGAACACGATTGTCTCGAACGAAAGTTCGGAAATCATCCGGATGTTCAACTCGGCCTTCAACGGGATAACAGGCAACGCCAGCGACGACTGCCCTGCGGATTTGCTCGACCGGATCGACCGCATGAATGCCGTTGTCTATGACAGGGTCAACAACGGTGTCTACAAGGCCGGCTTTGCCACGACGCAGGCCGCCTATGACGCTGCGGTCCATCCGTTGTTTGAAACGCTCGACAATCTGGAAGAAATCCTGTCGCGGCAAAAGTGGTTGCTGGGCGACCGCCGGACAGAGGCGGACTGGCGGTTGTTCACCACGCTGGTGCGGTTCGACTCGGTCTATCACCTGCACTTTAAGTGCAATCGCAAGCGTCTGATCGACTACCCGAACCTCTGGGCCTACACCCGCTCGCTCTATCAGGTGCAGGGCGTGGCCGCGACCGTGAAGCTCGACCATATCGTGCGACACTACCACTACAGCCACGACACGATTAACCCAAACCGGATCATCCCGATCAATCCGGTTCTCGACTTCGCGGCCCCGCACGGCCGCTGAGCCTGGCCTTGCGCCTCTGTCGGATTTCCGCTTTGTCGGGGGCCGGAGAGTGGGAATGAACAGGCTGATGGCGGAACAAGTCGATCACGGCGGCGGCATAGACGCGGCGCGCGCGCGCTTCGGCGGTGCGCGCGAGGATTGGATCGACCTGTCGACCGGCATCAACCCGCTACCCTATCCGCTGCCCGATCTTCCCGGCACCGCATGGACAACGCTGCCTGATGACGATGCGCACTCCGCGCTCATGGAAGCGGCGCGGACATTCTGGAACGTTCCGGATCAAGCTGCAATCCTTGCCGCGCCCGGCACCTCGGCCCTGATTGCTCGGATTCCATCGCTTTTGCCCGCAGAGCGGGTCTTCATCCCCGGGCCGACCTACAACGAACATGCCCGCGCCTTCCGCGCAGCGGGCTGGGTGGTCTCGGAGGACGACGACGCCGAGGCGCTGGTCGCCGTCCATCCGAACAATCCCGATGGGCGGCTTTGGCGCAATGTGGACGCCCGCCCGCTGACCGTGATAGACGAAAGCTTTGCCGACACCGCGCCGGATCAGTCGTTGATCGGGCTGACAACGCGCCCCGGTACGCTGATCCTCAAGGGGTTGGGCAAGTTCTGGGGTCTTGCCGGACTACGACTTGGCTTTGTCATCGGCGATCCGAGCATGATCGCGCATCTTTCCACGATGCTCGGGCCCTGGCCCGTCTCCGGCCCCGCCCTGGCCATCGGCGCCGCCGCGCTGACTGACGCCGCCTGGGCCAGCGCCACGCGCACGCGCCTCGCCCGGGACTGCGCCCGCCTTGATGCAATGATGACCGGCGCGGGGGCGACTCTCGTCGGCGGCACGGCCCTGTTCCGACTGTTCGACACTCCCGACGCTACACGTTGGCAGGAGTCGCTGGCACGACATCGCATTTGGACCCGCGTCTTTCCCTACAGTCACCGCTGGATGCGTCTTGGCCTGCCGGACAGAGCGGATCATTGGCAGCGGCTGACCATTGCGCTGGAGGACATGAAATGAGCGCGATGCTCCTCTTGCCCGCGATGCTGCTCGATGGCGCCTTGGGAGAACCGAGGGCAATCTGGTCGCGCCTTCCCCATCCCGCGGTTCTGATGGGAAGGGCAGTCGGTTGGGCCGACAAAGCCTTCAACGAAGGCGAGAACCGCCGGCGCAACGGAATCCTGACGATGGCCGGGCTGGCGGTTGGTGCCTGGGCGTTAGGTAAGGTCATCGCCGAGCTGCCTCTTGGTCCGCTGTGGCAGGTCCTGATCGCAGCGATCCTTCTGGCGCAACGCAGCCTTGTCGAGCATGTGCAGGCGGTGGCCGACGCGCTTCGTCTGTCGCTCAACGACGGAAGGCGGGCCGTGGCCAGGATCGTTGGGCGCGATACGGCGAACATGGACGAACCCGCCGTCGCCCGTGCCGCGATCGAAAGCGCGGCCGAGAACCTCTCTGACGGAGTGATTGCACCGGCCTTCTGGTTCCTGATTGCCGGCCTGCCGGGCCTTCTGGTCTACAAGATCACCAATACCGCCGATAGCATGATCGGCCATCGCACCCCAAGGCACGAGGAGTTCGGCTGGGCAGCGGCGCGGTTCGACGACTTGCTGAACTGGATCCCGGCGCGTCTGACAGCGGTGCTGATCGCCGTCAGTCACGGCTGGTTCAACCCCGATCCGATCCGTCGCGATGCAGGCCTGCACCGTTCGCCCAATGCCGGCTGGCCCGAGGCGGCCATGGCTGTCGTCCTTGATGTGGCTCTGTCGGGACCGCGCAGCTATCACGGCGAAAAGCGCGATTTTCCCTGGGTCTGGCCCGAGGGCCGACGCGAGATCGGCCCCACCGAGATCGACGCCGCCTGCGCCGCGCTCTGGCGCAGTTGGGCGGCCTTCCTCATCATCGTTCTTCTGCTTATGGCGGTCTGATGGTCTGCCGCCTTCCCCTCCATGGCTGACTGGGGCGTCTGCTGCACCCTCAAGTCGCCAGTTGACCAGATGCTGGCATTCGTAGCTCATCACCATGCGCTTGGGGCTGCGCATCTTTGGCTTCATTTCGACGATCCCGATGACCCTGCCCATGCCGTCGCGCAACGTTTGCCCGACGTCACCGCGA
Organism: Alitabrizicola rongguiensis; assembly: GCF_021491355.1. Lineage (GTDB taxonomy): Bacteria > Pseudomonadota > Alphaproteobacteria > Rhodobacterales > Rhodobacteraceae > Aliitabrizicola > Aliitabrizicola rongguiensis. The sequence continues at coordinate 886,568 of NZ_JAKENF010000001.1, forward strand.
TCCGCTGCGACCGTGACTGGTGGCAGCAAATCTCGGGCGGCCGCCCCGGCAAGCACCAAGTCCGCCAAAGCTCGAACATTGCAGCGCTTTATGCCAAAGCGCCCTTGCCGTGGTTGCTGCATGCGGATGTGGACGAGTTCCTGCTTGCCGACAGCCCCATGCCTACGCTTCTCGATGCGGTTTCGCCGTCTGCCCCTTTCATCCGGGCGCGCCCGTGGGAAGCGCTGCATGAACCAGACCTTCCCGACGACATCCAGACTGCCAGCCATTTCCGCGCCGCTTTGCCCGGCGCGCGCAATGCAGGCAACCGAGAGTTGGTATTCGGTCAGTTCGCAGCGCTCCTGCCCAATGGTGCGCTAAGTCATGCTGCTGGAAAGTGCCTCTTCCGCACCGGCATCGACGGGCTGATCCCGCGCATCCATGGCGCTTTCCGGGATGGTCAGCGGGTGGAGGCGGGGGATTTCCATCCCGCGCTGGCGCTCCTTCATTTCCATGCCCAGGACCGCACCGCCTGGTTTGCGCGCCTGGCCTTCCGGCTGCGGCGCGGCGCCTATCAGTTCAATCCACCCATGGCAGATTTCCTTGCTTCCGCCACACAGGACCAACTCGACGAGTTCTATGTTGCGGTCCAGTCAGCCCGGCCCGAAACTCTGGCGAAACTGGCGCAGATTGGTGCACTACGTGCCGAACGGCTTGATCTGCGCGCGAAAGTGGCAGCCCTGACCAGAGGAAACCGATGACCGATCATGTGACGGCTGAAGACTGTGAAGCGGCGCAGCCGATGGTGATGGCCGCCCCGAGGACCGGCGGACGGGTGACGGGGCTTTGCCTGCGACCCGCTCCGAACCACCGCAGCTTCCCCGACAGGCTGCAGATGACTCGGGCCGAAGGCATTCCAGGCGATCGCTGGCTGACGATGCCGTGGCTGCGGCTGCCGGACGGGCGGCCCGATCCGCAGATCCAGGTCTCGATCCTGCAGTCGCGCGTCCTCGATCTGGTCTGGCGCGACCGCGAGGGGGTCGTGCATCCGGGCGATCCGATCATCGCCGACATGGACTTGAGCGAGGCGAACCTGCCCGCCGGTACCCTTCTGCGCGCAGGCACGGCAGTGCTCAAGGTCTCGCAAGAGCCAAACCTTGGCTGCGCGAAATGGAAAGTGCGCTACGGCAGCGGATCGCTCAACTGGATCAAGGCACATCCGGAGCTGCGGTTGCGCGGAGTGCTTTGTTCGGTCGAAGAGGATGGCGAGGTCGGTCTGGGCGACCGCATTGAGGTCTTGCGCTAGGCAATCTGCAGCAGAGTCACGGCCAAGCGAACCTTGCGTGTCAGCGCGTCAGGCGACCAGCGCCTCGGCCTTCTTAAGGTCGACGCTGACCAGTTGGCTCACGCCCTGCTCGACCATCGTGACACCGAACAGCCGGTCCATCCGCGCCATCGTCACCGCGTGGTGCGTTATGACGAGAAAGCGCGTCTCGGTCCGCCGGGTCATCTCATCCATCAGATCGCAGAAACGCGTGACGTTCGCGTCGTCCAGAGGCGCGTCGACCTCATCGAGCACGCAGATCGGCGCGGGGTTGGCCAGGAACACCCCGAAGATCAGCGCCAGCGCCGTCAGGGTCTGCTCGCCTCCGGACAGGAGTGACAACGTCGAGAGCTTCTTGCCCGGCGGCTGGCACATGATCTCCAGCCCCGCCTCGAGCGGGTCGTCGGATTCGACCAGAACCAGCCGCGCTTCGCCGCCACCGAACAGATGGGTAAAGAGCGTCGCGAAGTTGGCGTTCACCTGCTCGAAGGCAGTCAGCAACCGCTCCCGCCCTTCACGGTTGAGACCCGAAATGCCCGAGCGAAGGCGCTTGATCGCCTCTTCCAGATCGTCCTTCTCGCCCTTGAGGGTATCGTGTTCCTCCTGCACCGCCTTAGCGTCTTCCTCGGCGCGCAGGTTTACCGCACCCAATGCCTCGCGCTGGCGTTTCAGGCGGTTCACCTCGGCATCAAGCGTCGCTGCGTCGGGCATAGTGTCAGGCGCGGCCTTCAGGCCCTCGAGCAGCTGATCGGGCGATTGCTCCGTTTCCTCACGAATGCGCTCTGCTGCGTAATCCACTGCCGTCCTTGCAGCTTCGGCACGGGCCTCCGCCCTCGCCCGGGCTTCACGCGCTTCACCGCCCAGCCGCTCGGCCTCGCGCTCGGCGATCTGGGCTTCGCGCAGGGCGGTCTCGGCCGCAGCAAGGGCATCGGCGGCAGCGTTGCGGCGGGTCTCGGCGGCGGCGATCGCATCCGACAGTTCTTCACGCTTGATCGCAATTTCCTCGGGAGCCGCACCCGCCTCTTCCAGCTGCTCCTCGGTCTCGGCCCGCCGTTCCGCAAGCTCAGCGCTACGCTTCTCGGCAGTGTCCAGACGGTGGCGCCAGCCAGAGACCTCCTTGGTGATCTCCTGCCGCCGCCGCACGCGGGCCTCGCCTTCGCGGCGGAGCTCGTCATGGGCGGAGCGCCGCGACATCATCGCGATACGCGCGGCCTCGACGGCTGTCTTGACCTGCTCGACCCCGGCGCGAGCGGCGTCGAGATCGGGCAGCGCCTCGACAGCAGACTCAGCCTCGCGCAGGGCGGCACGGGCCGACATAGCCTCGTCCTCGAACCGCGACACAGCCAGACGTGCGGCTTCAAGCTTGCCTCCGGCGATGGAACGATCGGCCTCAGCCCGCGCCAGCGCCCGGTTAGCCTCAGTCAGACGCATGTCGGCCGAGCGGCGGGCGTCACGCGCCATCTGGTCGGCGCGTGCAAGGTCGGCCAGCCGCTTTTGCAGCGACTCATGCGCTTGGCGGGCCCCTTCGGCGCGGGCCGAGACCTCTTCCAGATCGCGCTTCAGCGCAACCAGCCGATTGAGCTGTTGCAGGCGCAAAGCGGCCGCGGAGGGCGCATCTTCGGCTGCCGCGCGAAAACCGTCCCACCGCCAGAGATCACCCTCCAGGCTGACAAGCCGCTGCCCTGGCCGAAGCGCCGGTTGCAGGCGCGCGCCATCGTCGCGCGCAACCAGACCGATCTGTCCGATGCGGCGACGGAGGACGGCAGGCACCTCGACATGATCAGATAGCGGGTCCGCACCAGCGGGCAGCGCCTGCGGGGCATCGTAGTCCGGGAGGCCAGCCCATCCCGAACGGGCTGCCGCATCGACTTCGGGCGCACGCAGATCGTCGGCCAGGGCGGCGCCAAGCGCCTTTTCATAGCCCGGGGTCACCTGCACCCTGTCAAGCACCTGAGATCCGGCCTTGGCCTCGCGTTCCATCAGCTTGGCCAGCGCGGCTACCTCGGCCCTCAGCGCATTTGCCTCACCCTCTGCCTCAGAGCGGGCGGCTCGGGCCTCGGCCTCGCGGCCCTGGGTGGCGGCGCGGGCTTCTTCGGCCTCGGAAAGCGCGGCCTCGGTTTCCTCGGCCAGACGCTGTGCCTCTTCCTGCGCCTCCTCGGCGGTGACAAAGGCCTCAGCCGAGCGCTCCAGCGCCTCGGTTGCCGCTTCGACCGCCTCACGGGCACGGCCAGCCTCTCCTTCTGCCTTCTGGACGGTCGCGCGGGTATCGGTCAGCAAGCGCTGCGCCGACTGATGACGGGCCGCCAAGCGCGCAACATCCTCGGTCACCTCGGACAGGGATCCTTCACGCTCCGACAGGATCGCAGCCGCTTCGCGCGCAGTCTCTGCCGCCTCGGCCACGCGCTCATCATGGCCTTCATGCGCCTTGGCGATCTGGGTCTGCTCCCAATCCAGCCGGGCGATCGTCTCGCCTGCGTCGCGGTTCAGCCCCGCTTCGCGCTCGATGTCGCGACCGAGCTGTTCGATCCGGCTGCGCAGCGTCTCGATCCGGCTGAGGGCCTGTGCTTCCTGGTCGTTCAGCTGATCGCGCTGCACGATCAACCGCTGCAGGATCGCGGCCGCGATTGCCTCTTCCTCGCGCCGGGGAGGAAGGATGTCCTCGGCTTCGGACCGGCGCTTTGACGCAGCCCGAGCTGCTGCCTCCGCCTGAGAGGCAGAGAGCATGCGCTCGCGAAGAGCGGTTTCCGCCTCGGCCCGGGCCTGATCAGCCTCACGCCAACGCCGAAACAGCAGCATTCCCTCGGCGCGGCGCAATTCCTCGCCGATCTCGCGATACCGGGCCGCTTGCCGGGCTTGCCGGGCCAGAGTGGCAAGCTGCGACGACAGTTGCTCGAGGACATCGTCCACACGTGCAAGGTTCTGTTCGGTCGCCTGCAGCTTCAGCTCTGCCTCGTGCCGCCGCTGGTAAAGGCCCGAGATGCCTGCTGCCTCTTCCAGAATGCGGCGGCGGTTCTTGGGCTTGGCGTTGATGAGTTCGGAGATCTGACCCTGCCGGACCAGCGCGGGTGACTGGGCCCCGGTCGAGGCATCGGCGAACAGCATTTGTACATCGCGAGCGCGCACATCCTTGCCGTTGGCCTTGTAGGCAGATCCGGCATCGCGCGTGATCCGGCGAACGATCTCGATCGCATCCTGATCATTGAACCCCGAGGGCGCCAGCCGCTCGGCATTGTCGATGATGAGCGACACTTCGGCAAAGTTGCGGGCCGGGCGGGTGGCCGCCCCGGCAAAGATCACGTCCTCCATCCCGCCGCCGCGCATCGCAGTCGGCCGGTTCTCGCCCATCACCCAACGGAGTGCTTCAAGCAGGTTCGACTTGCCGCAGCCATTCGGGCCCACGACACCTGTCAGGCCGTCATGGATGATGAGATCCGTCGGATCGACGAAGCTCTTGAACCCGTTCAGCCTGAGGCGCGTGAAGCGCAATCGCGCATCCTTCCGATGATTCCTTCCGAACCTGCATGCTCGACGGCGAGGGAAGCCGAGTCAATCCGATCCTCACCACCATATGTGGCGGGGACGCTGCTTTTCCCCAACATATTGCGGCCCCGGACTGCCGCTTGACCTTTGTCAGGCCGATGCCTTTCCTGTTCGGACAGGAGAGCGCCATGACCCCGCCCATCACCGGCCATTGTCTTTGCGGTGCCATCCGCTATCGCGCCGATGCCGCGCCTCTGTGGCAGGCACATTGTCATTGCGAAAGCTGCCGACGCGCGACTGCTTCGGGTTTCACATCGTTCTTCGGTATCGCCGATGGGCATTGGGAATGGATAGGCCAGACGCCAAGACGCTTTGTCTCATCACCCGGTGTCGAGCGGTTCTTCTGCCCGACCTGCGGCAGCCAGATGGCCTATTGCGCCGAGGGGTTTCCGGGCGAGATGCACTTCTACGCGGCGACCCTGGACGAGCCGCAAGCGTACGAGCCGGAAGTCCATGTTCACTGGTCTGAACATGTGCCTTGGATCATCCTCGCCGATGGCCTGCCGCGCAAATGAAGCCCGTCCAGGTTAAGGCTCCCTACGACTGGAGTGGCTTGCGCGACCTGATTTCCACCGCCTTTGCCGGCATGGACGGGCGCGTCGATCCGCCGTCCTCGATCCACAGGCTGACTTCGAAAGATATAGAGCGGCAGGCGCAGGCCGGTGAGATCTGGGTGATCGGTGATCCGCCAGTCGCTTCAGTGTTCCTGACGCGGAAGGGTGACGCGATTTACATCGGAAAGCTCGCGGTCGCCGAAAGCGCGCGCCAGCAGGGGCTGGCGCGGCTCTTGCTGGAAACGGCAGCCATCCGGGCGCGTGAGCAGGGTCTCACCTGGCTGGAACTGCAGACCCGCATTGAACTGACCGAAAACCACGCCGCTTTCCGCGCCATGGGCTTTACCCAAACCGGGACCACGGCGCATCCCGGCTTCGACCGGCCGACATCTCTCACCTTCCGCAAGGCCGTCTGACAGAAGCGGTGGCCGGCCGACCTTCAGCTTATCCGCCGCGGGTGACCCTTGCCCTTGGGCCAAAGCAGCGTAGGTATTGGCGGCATCGAACGGGGAAACGAATGACCGATCTGACCATTCTAGGCATTGCCGGCGCCCTGCGCAGCGGCTCTACCAACCGCAAGCTGCTGGCAGAAGCGCGGCGCCTGTTCGGGCCGGCGAATCACATCGAAGGCGACCTGCGCCTGCCGCTCTATGACGGCGACCTAGAGGATGCTCAGGGAATCCCTGCCGAAGCCCAACGCCTGGCCGACCAGATCAAGGCGGCCGATGCCGTCATTATCGCGACGCCCGAATACAACCGCTCCATTCCCGGCGTGCTGAAGAATGCGCTGGACTGGGTCAGCCGGACAAAGGGTGGCGTTTGGCGCGACAAACCTGTGGCGATCATGTCGGCGGCCGACGGGCGGACGGGCGGCGCCAGATCGCAATTCGCGCTGCGCCTGTCCATGGCGACATCGCGCGCGATGATCCTGCCCTTGCCAGAGGTGATCGTGGCCGATTCCTCGAATGCCTTCGACGCGCAGGGGCATCTGTCCGACCCCTACTATGTCAAGCAATTGAGCGATCTTATGGCGATCCTGAAAGCAGAAGCCGAAAAGCGCCGGGCGTAATCAGTCGAATATCCCCGTCACCCGGCCAAGCAGCATGAAGGCACGGGCCGTCCGGGTTTCGGACAGTTCGATGATCTCGGCGTCCGTGGCGTTCTTTTCGAAGTCCTGAAAGGTCTTGTCGAACTGGCGCAGGAAATGGTGCGCGGCATCGCGAAAGATCGTGTCCTCGCGCATCCGCCCCGCCGAAAGGGCAAGACTCGACCGGTCGCGTACGCCGCCAAGCGCGCCGATGTTGCGGCCACGCTCACCCTGTGCGAATCGCCGCCAGACCTCGGGCTTTGCCCGGTCGGGCTTGAGGTCGTCCATGTAGATTCCATCCTGGCTGAGCAGCGTCAGCACGTCCTGCGCGGCACGGATGAGCTTCGACGTATTGCGATCTTCCAGCGCCAGCCGAAGCGCCCGGAACCCCGCCTTGTCCTCGGCGGTCTCGGGGAAGTTCAATGCCTTGATGAAATCCGAGATCGACAGTGGAGGCCGAAGATCCTCGGCCGGTGTGCCGAGCGCAAGCGTGGGCTGTTCATCCTGTGCCGCAGGGCGGGACGGTGTAACCAGAGCCGCCTTCTGGTCGGCCGAAGGCTGCGACTGCGCCGGATCCCGGCGCGAGGTAAAGGTCGCGAGCGCCGTTTCGGTCTGCCGGGCGATCTCGTCCAGTTTCTTTTCGACTGATGGCCTGGCACCAGCCGCGGCAGACTGACTTTGCTGCACGTAGGCATGGCGCATCGCATCAACCGCAGCCTGCAGTCGCGCCGCTTCGTCGCGAAGAACCCGGATCGAGCGGGAGGTGGTCACGACCACCCAGATCAGCGCTATCGGCAGAAGCACGACCAGAAGCGCAAGGACGATGCCAAGCGCGCCGCCTTCGGACGGCTTCAGGACGAAATAGATGGCGACCGATACCGCCCAGATAAGGCACAGCCCCGCGGCCGCCATTTCGGGAGCAGACAAAGGTACCCGCGCGTCGGACTTGCCATACAGCCCAAGGTCCAGGGGCTTGTCCTGATTCTCTTCGGTCATCGTGCCGTCCCGTTCCCCGGTCCGCCGCCTGCAATCGCCTCAGACGTAGCGGATACTCACCACCTCGTAGCTGCGCTCGCCGCCGGGGGTCCGCACCTCGACGGAATCGCCTTCGTCCTTGCCGATCAGCGCGCGGGCGAGCGGCGAGCGGATGTTCAGCAGGCCCCGCTCGATATCCGCTTCGGCTTCGCCGACGATCTGATAGGTCTTCTCTTCCTCGCTGTCCTCGTCAAGCAGAGTTACGGTCGCGCCGAACTTGATCGGCCCGGACAGCTTGGTCGGATCAATGACATCGGCCAGCGAGAGGATGCCTTCGAGTTCCTTGATCCGGCCCTCGATGAAGCTCTGACGCTCCCGTGCGGCATGGTACTCGGCGTTTTCCGACAGGTCGCCATGTTCCCGCGCCTCGGCAATGGCGCGGATGACAGAGGGGCGCTCGACCGTCTTCAGCGTCTTCAACTCTTCATCGAGCGCGGCAAAGCCGCCGCGGGTCATCGGGATCTTTTCCATCGGCCTCAACTTGAAATGAAGAACGCCCCGGTCCGGGTGGACCACGGCGTTGTGGCAGCGTCAGAGCACACCTGACCCCAGCCCCGCGGCAAATGCAAGAGGTTGAGGCCAAAGCCGTAAACGCCGCCATTGCGCAGTCTTCGGTCGCGATTGGGGGAGCAGCGCGCAATGATGTTGCGTCACGGTTGACCCCGCCCCGGCATTCGGGCAAAGCCGATGCCGGGAAAATCCAGCTTGAACGCGCGACAGGCCAGAGGGGAAGAGACATGAGCGACGGGATCGTCCGCGAAGGAATGGACTACGATGTTGTCATCGTGGGCGCGGGGCCTTCCGGCCTCTCTGCGGCGATCCGCCTGAAGCAGCTAGATCCTGATCTTTCGGTCGTGCTGCTGGAAAAGGGGTCGGAGGTCGGCGCGCATATCCTGTCGGGTGCCGTGCTCGATCCATCGGGTCTTGATGCGCTGATCCCGGATTGGCGCGAGAGGGGCGCTCCGATCAGGACCGAGGTCAAGTCGGACAACTTCTATCTCCTCGGCCCGGCGGGCGGTCTTCGTATCCCGAACTGGCCGATGCCGCCGCTGATGAGCAACCACGGCAACTACATCGTCTCGATGGGTAATGTCTGCCGCTGGCTGGCTACCCAGGCCGAGGCGCTCGGCGTCGAGATCTTCCCCGGCATGTCCTGCTCGCAACTGGTCTATGGCGACAACGGCGAGGTGAAGGGGGTGGTTGCGGGCGAGTTCGGCAAGAATGCCGACGGCACGCCGGGCCCGTCCTATGAGCCGGGCATGGAGCTGCGCGGCAAGTACGTGTTCCTGTCGGAAGGCGTGCGCGGTTCGCTGTCCAAGGAAGTGATCGCAAAATACGACCTGACCAAGGGTCACGAGCCGCAGAAGTACGGCATCGGTATGAAGGAAATCTGGGAAATCGACCCTGCCAAGCACCACGAAGGCACGGTCACCCATACGATGGGCTGGCCGCTTGGGTCGAATGCCGGCGGCGGGTCGTTCATCTACCACGCCGAGAACAATCAGGTGTTCATCGGTTTCGTGGTCCATCTGAACTACGCCAACCCCTACCTTTACCCCTACGCCGAATTCCAGCGCCTGAAGCAGCACCCGATGGTGGCCGAGCTTCTGAAGGGCGGCAAGCGCGTGGCCTATGGCGCGCGGGCGATCAGCGAGGGCGGCTGGCAGTCGATCCCGACGATGGTGGCGCCGGGCATGGCGCTGCTCGGCTGCTCAGCGGGGCTGGTCAACGTGCCGCGGATCAAGGGCAACCACAATGCCATGCTCTCGGGCAAGGCGGCGGCCGAAGCGGCCCATTCTGCGATCAAGGCCGGGCGGTCGGGCGACGTGCTGGCCGACTACGAGGCCGAGGTGCGGTCGGGCCCGATCGGCAAGGACCTGAAGCGGGTTCGCAACGTCAAGCCGATCTGGTCGAAATGGGGCCTGACCGCGTCCTTGGCACTTGGCGGGCTCGACATGTGGACGAACAACCTCTTCGGGCTGTCACTCTTCGGGACGGTCAAGCACGGCAAGACCGACGCGGCCGCGACTGGCAAGGCGAAGGACTTCAAGCCGATCGACTATCCCAAGCCGGATGGTGTGCTGACCTTCGACAGGCTGACCAACGTCGCCTTCAGCTTCACCAACCACGAAGAAAGCCAGCCCGCGCACCTTAAACTGAAGGATCCGTCGATTCCGATCCGAGTTAACCTTCCGGAATTTGCCGAGCCGGCGCAGCGTTATTGCCCGGCAGGGGTATACGAGGTGCTGGGAGAAGGTGCCGAAGCCACCTTCCGGATCAACTTCCAGAACTGCGTCCACTGCAAGACCTGCGACATCAAGGACCCAAGCCAGAACATCACCTGGACGACCCCCCAGGGTGGCGACGGGCCAAACTATCCCAACATGTGACATTTGCGCGAGGTGCGGCCCAACTTGCCCCGTCAGCGGGCCGCCCTCATGGACATGGCGCAGAGGCAAGGCTAGCTTCCCAGCAAAGCAGACGGAGATTGCCCTTGCCTTTGCCCCGCCCGTTGATCGCCCTTTGTCTGGCGCTAGGTGCCCTCCCGCATTCGCTGGCGGCGGCAGAACCTGACGCAGGCGCATATCTGGCGGCGCGCAGTGCCGTGATAGCGGCGGACTACGAGGATGCGGTGACATGGTTCACCCGCGCGATAATCTCCGATCCCACGAACATAATGCTGTTGGAAGGCGCGCTGGTCGGGCAGATCTCTCTCGGTCAGTTCGATCCGGCCATCACGATCGCCGAACAGATGAAGCGAAGCGGGCTGAAGACCCGCAGCCAGGCTATCGTGCTTGCCGCCGAGGATGCCAAACGCGGCGCGTTCGAGGGGTATCTGAGCGGGCTAAAGGCCGGCGAAGTGATCAATCCCGCAGTCGACGCGCTGAATGCCGCCTGGGCCGAACTCGGTGCGGGGCGGATGTCGGATGCGCTTGCAGGGTTTGACAAGATCGCCGCCACCAAGGGGCTTGAGGCATTCGGGCTGTACCACAAGGCCCTGGCACTGGCGGCAGTCGGCGATTTCGAGAATGCCGACAAGATCCTGTCGGACCCCAAGCTGCAGGTCATGCGCCGCGGCGTCATCGCCCGCGCCGAGATTCTGAGCCAGCTTGAGCGCAAGGACGATGCCATCAAGGTTCTGGAAGAGAATTTCGGCACCGGGCAGGACCCCATGGTCGACTTGATCATTGCGGACCTGAAGGCCGGAAAGACCTTGTCATTCGACGTTGTCCGCAATGCGACAGACGGCTTTGCCGAAGTGTTCTACACGGTCGCTGCTGCGATGAACGGCCAGGCCGCCAACAGTGAAACTCTGGTTTACAGCCGCACCGCTGCCTATTTGCGCCCCGATCACATCGACGCCATCCTGATGAGCGGCGCGCTGCTTCAGGCGCAGAAGCAGTACGATCTGGCGATCGCAGCCTACAAGACCGTGCCGGCAGACAATCCCGCCCATTACGCGGCGGTCATCGGCATCGCTGAGGCGACCGAAGCCAAGGGCGACGCGGTTCAGGCGATCAAGGATCTGAAGGAACTGGCGAAAGGCACCGATCTGATCGTGGTCAATGTCGCGCTTGGCGACGCCCTGCGTCGGAATGAGCAGTTCGCAGAAGCCGCTGCAACATATGACAAGGCCATTGCCCAGATCACCGAGCCGGAACCGCGCTATTGGGGCCTGTACTACAGTCGTGGCATCGCCAACGAGCGAACCAAGAACTTCGACAAGGCCGATGCTGATTTTCGCGCGGCGCTCAAGCTGAATCCCGATCAGCCTCAGGTTCTGAACTACCTCGGCTATTCCATGGTCGAGCGGAACATCAACCTCGATGAAGCGCTCGCGATGATCCAGAAGGCGGTCTCGCTGGAACCGCAAAGCGGCTACATCGTCGACAGCTTGTCCTGGGCTCTTTTCACCTTGGGCCGCTATCAGGAGGCGCTGCCTATCCAGGAACACGCCTCGCTTCTGGAACCCGTCGAGCCGACGGTGACCGACCATCTGGGCGATGTCTACTGGGCCGTCGGGCGCACCCGCGAGGCAAGCTACCAATGGCAGCGCGCCCTGTCCTATGACCCGACCGAAGAGCAGGCGAAGCGCATCCAGCGCAAGATCGAAATCGGTCTTGATGCCGTGCTGAAGGAGGAAGGCGCAAAGCCATTGCAGGCGGTGGCGCCACCCGAGAACCCGATCGTGCTGCCCGCCGACGAGGGGGTCTCGGAAGAAGAGCCCCCCGCTGACGATGGCAATTGACGCCTTCGCCCCCGCCAAGATCAACCTGACCCTTCACATCACCGGCCGTCGCGCCGATGGCTATCACCTTCTGGACAGTCTCGTGGCATTTGCCGGGGTCGGCGACACGGTCACAGCCGGCCGCGCAGATCAGCTGTCGCTGCGCATCGACGGTCCTATGGCTGCGGGTCTGTCGGCAGGCGAGGATAACCTGGTGCTTCGTGCGGCCCGGCTCCTGGCGCCCAACATGGGCGCTGCATTGCGTCTGACAAAACGCCTGCCCGTTGCCTCGGGGATCGGCGGGGGCTCGGCGGATGCAGCCGCTACGCTGCGCGCCTTGGCCGAACTCTGGACACTGCCGTTGCCCGATAGTGGACGTGTCCTTTCCCTTGGCGCCGACGTGCCGGTCTGTCTGGACGGACGCCCGGCGCGCATGAGCGGCGTTGGCGAGATCGTCGAGCCGTTGGCGGCGCCCTTGCCGCAGGCGTGGCTGGTTCTTGCAAACCCGGGCGTCGCCGTCTCGACCCCGGCCGTCTTTGCCGCGCTTGAGCGGCGTGACAATCCGCCCATGCCTGACCGGCTGCCGGATTGGCCAGATGCCGCCGGCCTGGCGGCATTCCTGATTGGCCAGCGCAACGACATGGAGGCGGCTGCGATCCGGCTTCTGCCGGTCATCGCCGATGTGAAGGCAGCACTCGCTGCACAGCCCGGTTGCCTTGTCGCACGGATGTCAGGGTCGGGGGCGACGTGCTTCGGCCTGTTCGAGGACGCGGCAGAGGCGAGCGCTGCCGCGGGCAGACTACAACAGGACCATCCCGGCTGGTGGGTCGCACCGGCGCCCCTGCTGCGCTCTTAGCGCCTCAGTTAAGCCGCGACACCACATAGTCGGCAAGATCCTCAAGCATCTCGCGCAAGGGGTGGTCCGGCAGGCGGCTCATGGCCGCCTTGGCCTTTGCCGTCCAGGCGAACGCGTCGGCCCGGGCCGCATCGAGTGCGCCGCGCCGCTTCAGGATCGCGATGGCAGCGTCCAAGTCACCTTCGCGCTGGTCGCCCTTTTCGATGACCCGCTCCCAGAAGGCGCGTTCGGCCGCATCAGCCGCAGCGACCGCCTTGATTACCGGAAGAGTCAGCTTCCGCTCGCGAAAGTCGTCTCCGGTGTTCTTGCCGATCTCGGTGCTGTTGCCGCCGTAATCGAGCAGGTCGTCGGCAATCTGGAAGGCAATGCCAAGCGCATCGCCGTAATCCCGGAGCGCGATGACCTGTTCTTCGGTCGCGCCGGCAACGACAGCGCCTGCTTCTGTCGCGGCCGAGAACAGCGCGGCGGTCTTGCCGCGGATCACCTGAAGATAGATCGACTCGTCTGTGCGCAGATCCTGGGCGGCGGTCAGCTGCAGCACCTCACCTTCTGCAATGACGGCTGCGGCGTTCGACAGGATGTTGAGAACCCGCAGGTTGCCCGGCTCGACCATCAGCTGGAAGGCGCGGGCGAAGAGGTAGTCCCCGACCAGTACGCTGGACTTGTTGTCCCACAAAAGGTTGGCCGTAGGCCGGCCACGGCGGCGCTGGCTTTCGTCGACGACATCGTCATGAAGAAGCGTCGCGGTATGGATAAACTCCACCGTCGCGGCCAGGTGGACGTGATAGGGCCCCGCATAGCCACAGAGCCGCGCCGCTGCGAGCGTCAGCATCGGGCGCAATCTCTTGCCGCCCGCCTCGACCAGATGCGCGGTAACTTCCGGAATGCGCGGCGCATGTTCTGACACCATCCGTTTCCGGATCATGTCGTTCACGCCGTCCATGTCTTCCGCAAGCCAACGGCCCAGCCGCTCGTGCGGCTTCACCTTCACTTCGTCCAATCCCATGACCGCCCTGTCAGTATTCCTCGACAGCCCCCGGATCGCCGACTATGTCCTTCGACATGAAAGAGCTTTTGCGCAGCAGCGACCCGACGGTCATCGCCTTTGCTTCGGCCCTTCTCGACGGTGAGGATATAGCCGTCTTTCAGATGGACGTCCACATGAGCATCCTCGAAGGATCGCTTGGCATATTGCCGCGGCGCCTCATGGTAAAGGACAGCGATTTCTACCGCGCCTGCCGCGTGCTTGAAGACAACGATATCCCCCGGGGACTGTGATGTTCTCCGATGCCGAACTGACAGAAGACGGGTTTCTGGACAGTAGACTGCGGGTTCTCCAGCCGATCTCCGGCTACCGGGCTGCGACTGACCCGGTCTTTCTGGCGGCGGCCTGTCCGGCAGAGCCGGGTGACAGCGTGCTTGAACTGGGCTGCGGCGCCGGGGTGGCAATTCTTTGCCTTGGCCACCGGATCGGCGGACTGACCCTGCACGGGCTCGAGCGCCAACCCGACTATGCTGATCTTGCCCGCCGTAACGCCCAGCGCAACGCCATCGACCTTACCGTGACCGAGGGCGACCTGACGCAAATACCCGAACCGTTGCGGATCGCCTTCGACCACGTCATCGCCAATCCCCCCTATTATCCTCCCGGGGGCGGCACCCCGGCCCGCGATCCGGGCCGCGAAGCGGCGCTTCGGGAAGAAACGCCGCTTGCTGCCTGGATCGACGCGGCGACGCGCCGGCTTGCTCCCGGCGGCTGGCTGACGGTCATACAGTCGGTGGACCGTCTGCCCGAGTTGCTGAACGCAGTGGACGGCAGGCTTGGATCGCTTGCCGTACTGCCCCTGCAGGCCCGTTCGGATCGCCCGGCCGGCCGCATCATCTTGCGCGCCCGAAAGGGTGGCCGGGCCGCGTTCCGGCTTCTTGCGCCCCTGCTTCTGCATGAAGGCGCCGCGCATGACGGAGACCGCGACAGCTTCACCCCGCTTGCGCGCTCTGTCCTACGGAATGGTGAAGGGATCGACCAAAGTTTTCACTGAAAGTTGCGCGGGCATTCGCCGAAGCGGCCCAAGATTGCGTGACACGACTCGGGCTTTGTGATGCACTTATGACATTGCAACTGATGGAGGACGAATATGTCGATCACTTCGCACCTGCAGGAACTTCGCCGCAAGCACGAGATCCTTTCTGAACAGGTCGAACGAGATCAGCGCAGTCCCGGGGCCGACGATCTGAAGATCGCGGAACTGAAGAAGCAAAAACTAAAGATAAAGGAAGAGATCGCCCGCCTGATGCAGGCGTGATGGCTTTCAGGCGCTGGCGCGGGCCGCCAGCGCCGCCCCTGCGGCGATAAGTGCCGCAGAAATCAGCAATATGGTCGACGGCTCGGTAACACCCGCCGCAACCAGTGCGAGTGTCGAGAGCAGCGGTGCGGCATAGGACGCAACGCCGAGCAACTGGATATTCCCGCGCTTGACACCGATATCCCACGTATAGAAGGCCAGCCCGACCGGCCCGAGGCCGAGCGCAAGAATGCTCAGCCATCCGGCCGCAGTTGTGGGCCAGACGGTCTGTTCGAAGACCAGATGCGCCAGCGCCGACAGGGCGGCTGTTGCCAGGCAAAAGATGGTGACGCTCGCCGTAGGCACGTCCCCGAAGCGCCGCGAGACAACCGAATAGGTCGACCAAGTCAAGGCGCAGAGAAAGGCCAGCCCCAGCCCCGGCACTGCCTCGCCCGAAATGCCCCCAGCCCCCCGCAGCACGATCAAGGCAGCGCCACCAAAAGCCAGAAGCGCCCCGGCGACGTGAAGCGGTTTAAGCCGCTCGCCTGGTAACAGCCCCGACATCAGCACGATGAACAAGGGCCAGAGGTAAGAGATCAGCCCGGCTTCCGCCGCCGGCGCCAACCGCAGCGCCGAGAAATAGAGCGCGTGATAGCCGAACAGACCCGCCGTTCCGAAGACGAAGACCTGCCACCCGACGGTTCGCAGGACTGCACCCTGCCGGGTGGCGATAGTCCAGATAAGGCCGAGAGTGCCGCCGACGGCAAAGGTCAACGCCGCCAGTTGGAATGGGGGGACAGGCGCCGAGCCAACCGTAAAGAGGGCCAGGAGCGACCAGAGCAGGACGGCGGTAAAGCCGACAAGGGTGGCGTTGCGTTGCGACATCGCCGGCATTCAACCGAACCTGCGCGCCGCGGCAAGCAAAAAGGCCCGCGAAATGCGGGCCTTCCGCCAAAATCCTGGAACAAGGTTCAGACGACGAACTGGCCGCCGTTTGCGCTGATCGTCGAGCCGGTGATGAAGCCCGCTTCATCGGACGCGAGGAACACCACGATGCGCGCGATTTCCTCCGGCTCGCCCAGGCGGCCCACCGGGATCAGCGGGATGATCCGCTCGTTCAGCACTTTCTCGTCGATCGCTTTCACCATTTCGGTCGCGATGTAACCGGGGCAGATCGCATTGACTGTGATGCCGGCGCGCGCACCTTCCTGCGCCAGAGCCTTGGTGAAGCCCAGGTCGCCGGCCTTGGCGGCCGAATAGTTGGCCTGGCCGGCCTGGCCCTTCTGGCCGTTGATCGAACTGATCGAAATGACCCGCCCGAACTTGCGGTCACGCATGCCACCCCAAAGCGGATGGGTCATGTTGAACAGCCCGGTCAGGTTCGTGTCGATGACTTCCTTCCACTGCTGGGGCGTCATCTTGTGGAACATGGCATCGCGGGTGATGCCTGCATTGTTCACCAGGATATCGACAGGGCCAAGATCAGCCTCGACCTGCTTGATGCCGGCCGCGCAAGCGTCATAGTCGGCCACCGACCACTTGTAGGTCTTGATCCCTGTCTCCTTGGTGAAAGCCGCGGCTGCCTCATCATTGCCAGCATAGTTTGCCGCCACGGAGTATCCCGCCGCCTTCAGGGCTATCGAGATCGCCGCGCCGATCCCGCGCGACCCCCCCGTCACCAATGCCACTCTTGCCATGTTCTACTCCTCCGCTTTGGCGTTTCTCGCAAGACTGTTACCGAAAGGCTTTATGCGTCGCAACAATGTTGCGCAACAAATTCAACCCGGACGGTGAGCATCATTGCCGCAGGGGCAGGATGCCGCGCTGACGCCCAAGGGCACCGCAATAGTCGATCCATTTCATGTTGGATGGCAGGGCCAGCAGCTTTTCAGACCGGTTGGACCAGCGTTCGCGCAGATAGCCCATAATCGAGGCTACATCTGCCTTCGGATCGGCCTGTCCGGCCGCGGCGGCTTCCTTTTCCGCTTCGGTCAGGAAGGATGCGGCGACGAACGCCGCATCAGACCGCTGCTGTTCGGTCGTGCCAGCATAGCCATCAGCCTGCCCGACCGCCTCGAAAACCGCGCTGCATTCGGCCAGCAGAGCCCAGAGCGGTGGCTCGGGCGCGGTTTCGGCGAGAGCCGGGAAACCCGCCGCAACAACGGCGGGCGCCAACCGGATCGCGGTCAATCGCCTGCGGTCAGGCACGTTCCAGGCACATGGCAACACCCATGCCGCCGCCGATGCACAGCGTGGCCAGGCCCTTGTTGGCACCGCTGCGCTGCATCTCGAACAGGAGCGTGTTCAGGATGCGCGCGCCCGACGCGCCAATCGGGTGGCCAATCGCAATCGCGCCGCCGTTGACGTTCACGATCGCCGGATCCCAGCCCATATCCTTGTTCACCGCGCAGGCCTGGGCCGCGAAGGCTTCGTTGGCTTCCACAAGATCAAGATCGCCAACCTTCCAGCCTGCCTTCTCCAGCGCCTTGCGGCTTGCATAGATCGGACCGACCCCCATGACCGAGGGATCAAGCCCCGCCGTCGCGTAGGAGGCGATGCGTGCCAGCGGCTTCAGCCCGCGCTTTGCCGCCTCGGCCTCGCTCATCAACAGCACGCCCGCGGCGCCGTCGTTCAGACCGCTGGCATTGGCGGCGGTGACGCTGCCGTCCTTGGTGAAGGCCGGTTTCAGCTTCTGCATCGCCTCGATCGTCGCGCCGTGACGGATGTATTCGTCGCTATCCACCGTGATGTCGCCTTTCCGGGTCGAGATCACGAACGGCACGATCTCGTCCTTGAACTTGCCGGCCTTCTGCGCCGCTTCCGCCTTGTTCTGGCTGCCGACGGCGAATTCGTCCTGCATGTCGCGGCTGATCTGCCACTGGGCGGCGACGTTCTCGGCGGTCTGGCCCATGTGATAGCCGTTGAAGGCATCCCACAGTCCATCCTTGATCATCGAGTCGACGAACTTCATGTCGCCCATCTTTGTGCCCGCACGCAGATGCGCGACATGGGGCGACAGGCTCATGCTTTCCTGGCCGCCGGCGACGACGATCGCCGCATCGCCAAGCTGGACGTGCTGGGCGGCAAGCGCCACCGCCCGCAGGCCCGATCCGCAGACCTGGTTGAGGCTCCAGGCTGAGCTTTCCTTGGGCAGGCCGGCGTTGATATGGGCCTGGCGCGCCGGGTTCTGGCCCTGACCGGCGGTCAGCACCTGGCCCAGGATGGTTTCCGAAACCTCGGACTTGTCGATGCCGGCCCGTTCGACGACGGCCTCGATGACCTTGGCCCCAAGCTCGTGAGCGGGAGTGTTCGCGAAGGAACCGTTGAAGCTTCCGACAGCGGTGCGCGCCGCCGAAACGATTACGACATTGGTCATGGCTGAAGTCCTCTCCCTAAGCCCAACAAGCGGCAATCCGCTTTGCCGCCTTGCAGCATGGCCTAAGGAGCCGTCACGTCAAGCACAAGGCACAACTTGGTCGGAGGTCCGCGACACGTGGCCTCGCCGCGCGCTGCGGGCAGGCTTCTTCTTGGTCTGTCGCCAGACGGGCCGCGTGGTGGGCGCGCCGAAATGGTACCCCTGAAGGCAGTCGACACCGGCGGCGGCAAGCCAAGCCGCCTCTTCCGCCGTTTCCACCGCCTCTGCCACCGTGAACATGTCGAATTGCCGGGCGATCAGCATCAGCGCCTGGGTCAGCACCTGATTGTCGGCATCATGGCCAATACCCCTGATGAACTGACCGTCTATCTTGACGATATCAAAGGAAAACTCCCGAAAATGCCGAAAGGCGGTGAACCCGGATCCGAAATCGTCGAGAGCAAAGGTGATCCCGCGCCGATGCAGGTCGTCCATGAAGGCCACGACGATTTCCGGCATCAGCATGGCGGAGCCTTCCGTGATCTCGAGGATCAGCCGATCGGCAACTGTCCGTTCGGCCACCAGGCCATTGCGCAGGATCTCGTTCCAGCGCGGGTAGCCGATGGACCGCGCGGACATGTTGATCGATACCCGCACTGTTGGCTCACGCCGCAGCGCGGACAGACCAAGCTCAAGCGCTGCGCAGTCGATCAGCCGCCCCAGGTCCGAGTTTTCTGCGACAGGCATGAAGTCGCGCGCGGGGATCGTCCGTCCATTTTCATCAAGTATGCGGATCAAGCCCTCGTGAAAGGCGATTCGGCTGGTTTCCCGAGCGACGACCACCGGCTGGTAGGCCAGCGCCAGCCGGCCTTGGCGCAGCGCAGCGCGCACCATGTCGGTCGTACGGCGCTCCTGTTCTGCCACAGCGAAGCTGAATGGACTCTCCGCCGCGCCCCCCGTGTCCCGTCTGTCTGCCCGGCGCCGCGCCATGCCGATCTCCGCTTTGCTTGGTCTCGACAGGCTGCGATCTGGGCCGTAAAGAAGTGGTGAAGTTTCTATTTTGTTCCAAATTGCGAGAAGCTGATGAGCGAGCCTGTCCGCTGTGGCTGGTGCGGGACCGATCCGCTTTATGTCACCTATCACGACACCGAATGGGGCATGCCCGAACGCGATGGCCGTGCGCTGTGGGAAAAGCTGATCCTCGACGGGTTCCAGGCAGGCCTCGCCTGGATCACCATCCTGCGCAAGCGCGAGGCCTTCCGCAGCGCCTTCGCCAGCTTTCGACCGGAGGTGATCGCCGGGTGGGGCGAGGCCGAGGTCCAGCGCCTGCTGGCCGATCCCAGCATCATCCGCCACCGCGGCAAGATCGAGGGCACGATCCGCGGGGCGCAGGCCTACCTGCGCATCGAGGAACGCGAGGGCTTCTCGAACTACATGTGGCGCTATGTCGGTGGGCAGCCCCTTCGGCCCCGGCCCGCAACCATGTCCGACATCCCGGCCCAGACCGACCTGTCCGCGCGCATCGCCAAGGACCTCAAGAAGGAAGGCTTCACCTTCTGCGGCCCGACCATCGTCTATGCGTTCATGCAGGCGACCGGCATGGTCAATGACCATCTGGTGACCTGCCATTGCCACGACCGGATCGCGGCGCTCGGCTAAGGCTCTTGCCTAGGCGGCAATATTCCGCGATCCTCGGCGTATGGGTCCGCAGTTCACCCAGGCGCCACCAGCCCGTCACGGGCAGCTAGACCTGCGACAAACCGATCGCTTCGCACCTGTCCTTGTCTCGTGCCCGATCGCAAGCGGTGGCCAGCGACCCTGAGCGGCACGTCACGAGGCTGACATGACCAGAACTGCCTTTCCCTTCCGGGTGGATGACATCTCCGCCCTTGCCCGTTCTTTGCGTGCCCAACTGCCAGAGAACGCCGAGCGGCCCGGCCACCTGACGCTTATGAACATGCTCGCCCGCGGCGCGGGCTATCGCAACTTCCAGCATTTCCGTGCCGCGCAGGCGGCGGACGAACGGCTGGAGGCTCCGCCACCCCCTGCACCGGACCATGCCCGCGTCGAACAGGTAATGCGTCATTTCGATCCCGCCGGCCGGCTCCTTCGCTGGCCATCGCGGACCTGGATGCAGCACCTTGCGCTCTGGCCGCTCTGGGCGCGCTTTCCCCGCGGGGAAATCCTGTCCGAGCGGCAGGTGACCACGCTTCTGCGCCAGTGGCACGATTTCGACGATCCGGCGATCCTGCGCCGGACGTTGGTCGAACTGGGGCTTCTGTGGCGCACTCAGGATGGGCGCGAATACCGGCGGATCGAACTTGCCCCCTCGCCCGAGGCGAAGGCGCTGATCCGCCTTACCCATCGCAGCGCCACCGGCTGAGCGAGGCGCCAAGAGTTTTCAAAACTCTTGGCAATTTCCCAAGAAGGAAACTGCTACTGACCTGCCGCAAGCGCGGTGAGGACAGCCTTGGCGTCGTCGCTGTCCCAGACGGCGTCGCCGATCAGTCGCGCGACCTCTTCTCCCTCGGGATTCAGGATCAGCGTGACCGGCAGGCCCAGCACCCCAAGCTCGCGCGACAGCGCCGATTTCGGGTCGCGCAGGATCGGCAGGTTGGTCACGCCGGCATCACCATAGAAACGATTGATAGCCTCGACCGAGTTGCGACCGGTCGCCACCGGCAGGACGGCGACTTCCGGCATCGCCGCCTGAAGCCGGTCGAGTGACGGCATCTCGATCCGGCAAGGCGCGCACCAGGTCGCCCAGAAGTTCAGGACAACCCATTTCCCCTTCCATTCCGCCAACTGCCGCTCTGCATCGCCGCCATCGACGATCGCGATTTCCGGCAAGGGCTTCGGGGCTTCGGCGAAAACCAGCTTCTTCATCTCGCCGGTCGCAAGCGCGGCAGCGTCGGCTCCGGCAAGGGCCGGATTTGCACAGAGGGCAAGGGCCGTATAAAGACCGATCGCGACAATCCGCAGCACGTTTTCCCTCCGAAGGGTCCCAAGATGTCCGACACGACGCCGAAGTCTGCTACCGCCAACCAGATGTGGGGCGGGCGCTTCGCCACCGGTCCCGACGCGATCATGCAGGCCATCAACGCCTCGATCGGTTTCGACAAGCGGCTCTATGCGCAGGACATCCAAGGCTCGCGCGCCCATGCGGCGATGCTCGCCGCGACAGGCATCCTGACCAATAAGGACGTCGAAGCGATCCGGGAAGGCCTTCTCACGGTCTTGTCAGAGATCGAGGCCGGCAATTTCACCTTCAAGGTGGAACTCGAAGACATCCACATGAACGTGGAGGCCCGCCTGAAAGAGATCATCGGTGAACCTGCGGGGCGGTTGCATACGGCCCGCTCCCGCAATGACCAGGTCGCCGTCGACTTCCGTCTCTGGGTCCGCGACCAGTGCGACGCCGCAATCACGGGCATCGAGGCGCTGATGCGCGCCTTCCTTGCTCAGGCCGAGGCGGGTGCTGATTGGGTGATGCCTGGATTCACCCATCTTCAGACCGCGCAGCCCGTGACCTGGGGCCACCACATGATGGCCTATGTCGAGATGCTGGGCCGCGACCGGTCGCGCTTCGCCGACGCCCGCAAGCGGATGAACGAAAGCCCGCTCGGCGCCGCGGCGCTGGCGGGAACCTCGTTTCCGATCGACCGGCAGATGACGGCGACTGCGCTTGGCTTTGACCGGCCAACGGCCAATTCGCTCGACAGCGTTTCCGACCGCGACTTCGCGCTCGAGTTCCTTTCGGCCGCCTCGATCTGCGCCATGCACCTGTCGCGCTTCGCCGAAGAACTGGTCATCTGGTCCTCGGCCCAGTTCCGCTTCGTGCGACTGTCCGACCGCTGGACGACCGGCTCCAGCATCATGCCGCAGAAGAAGAACCCCGACGCGGCAGAGCTTCTGCGCGCCAAGCTCGGGCGCATACTTGGCGCGACGGTCGCGCTTTTCACCGTCATGAAGGGTCTCCCGCTGACCTATTCCAAGGACATGCAGGAGGACAAGGAACAGGTCTTCGACGCGTCCGATACGCTGATGCTGGGCCTCGCAGCCATGACCGGTATGGTGCAGGACATGACGGCGAACCGCGACAGCCTCGCCGCCGCAGCTGCCTCGGGTTTCTCGACAGCCACCGATCTGGCTGACTGGCTGGTCCGCACGCTGAACCTGCCGTTCCGCGATGCCCATCACGTCACGGGCACGCTGGTTGCGAAGGCCGAGGCGAAAGGCTGCGACCTGCCCGACCTCACTCTGGCCGAGATGCAATCCGTCCATCCCGGCATAACCGCCGACGTCTTTACCGTTCTCGGTGTGGAAAACTCGGTTCGCAGCCGTATGTCTTATGGAGGGACGGCTCCGGAACAGGTCCGCGCCCAAATCGCCCGCTGGAAGGAGCTTCTGAAATGACCCGTATCATCCCGGCCCTGGCTATGCTTGCCGTGTTGGCCGCCTGCGGCGCCGACGGAAAACCGATCCCACCGGCGAAGCCTGCCCCGCAAGCGGCTTCAACTGGCACGGGCTTGAGCATCACCGGCGACGGCCGCTTTGGCGTATCGAGCGGCGAGCGCGGCGGTTCGTCCGGAAGCAGCGGGTCCGGCTATTGACGCAAGGCGCCGCATGATGTCCCCGCTACGGTTGATCTATCTTGCTCTCGCCATCTGGGGAGCAATTCACCCGATGTCCTGGTTCGTTGCGTACATGCGCGAAACCGGAACCGGCCTGAGCGGTCTGATCGATGCGTGGTACGTCAACGCCTCGACCACCGGCTTGACCTGGGATCTGACGATCTCGGCCATCGCCCTGACGATATGGATCATCGCCGAAACGCGCATCCGCCGGAACTGGACCGCTCTCGTCGCGATACCGGCAACCTTCTGCATCGGCGTATCCTGCGGGTTGCCGCTGTATCTGTTCCTGCGCACCCGGCCGGTCGGCTGAAAGCCCTTCCGGCGACAGGGAAATTCCCGTATCCCGGGCCGAAGGATCATCGGGGACGACGGGCATGGACCACTTCCTTTACCGCAACGGCGCGCTTCATGCCGAGGATGTGCCCGTGGCCGTGATCGCAGCTGCAGTCGGCACGCCATTCTATGTGTATTCGACTGCGACCCTGACCCGGCACTATCACCTGTTCACCGAGGCACTGGCGCCGCTGCCAAATCTGGTCTGCTTCGCCATCAAGTCGCTGTCGAACGTGGCCGTCCTCAAGACGCTTGGCGATCTTGGCGCCGGCATGGACGTGGTATCGGGCGGCGAGTACCTACGCGCCAAGGCCGCAGGCGTGCCCGGCGAGCGGATCGTGTTCTCGGGCGTCGGCAAGACGCGGGAGGAAATGCGCCTGGCGCTGGAAGGCGGCATCCGCCAGTTCAACGTCGAGGGCGAACCGGAGCTGCGCGCCCTGTCAGAAGTCGCGGCCGGTCTCGGGCGCACCGCTCCTATCACCATCCGGGTCAACCCGGACGTCGATGCCCGCACGCATGAAAAGATCGCGACCGGCAAGAAAGAAAACAAGTTCGGCATCCCGATCGAGCGCGCCTCGGCCGTCTATGCTGAAGCGGCGGCGCTGCCCGGCATCGAGGTCATCGGCATCGATGTGCATATCGGCAGCCAGCTGACCGAACTCGAACCCTTCGAACAAGCCTATCTCAAGGTCGCAGATCTGACCCGACGCCTGCGGTCAGAGGGGCATGACATTCGCCGGCTCGACCTTGGCGGCGGCCTGGGCATTCCCTACACCCGATCGAACGAGGCACCACCTTTGCCGACGGACTACGGGGCGCTCATCAAGCGCACGGTTGGCGATCTGGGCTGCGAGATCGAGATCGAGCCCGGACGGCTGATCTCGGGCAATGCCGGCCTTCTGGTCGCCTCGGTGATTTACGTCAAGAACGGCGAGGGGCGTGACTTCCTGATCCTTGACGCCGCCATGAACGACCTTGTCCGTCCGTCGATGTATGGCGCCCATCACGACATCATCCCGGTCATCGAGCCCGCCCCCGGGACCGCGCCACATCCCTATGATGTCGTCGGACCGGTCTGCGAAACCGGCGACACCTTTGCCAAGGGCCGCCCCGTCGCGCCGCTGCGCGAAGGCGACCTCGTCGCCTTCCGCTCGGCCGGAGCCTATGGCGCAGTGATGGCCTCGGAGTACAACACCCGTCCGCTGGTGCCGGAAGTGCTTGTGAAGGGCGATCAATTCGCCGTCATCCGGGCACGTCCTTCGTTTGACGAAATCCTGAAGCGCGATACCATTCCATCGTGGCTCGAGTAGCCCCGGACCGGCAAAAGGGCATGACACTGGCTTCACAGGACGACATCCTTGACCGAATCCGCCTGCCGCTGCGCCTGACTTGGGCAGGGCTTTGGTGTGAACGTCTTGTCAGGGCGTTCTGGCCGCTTTGGTCCCTCGCCATCGCAACGCTTTCCGCGCTGGCCTTTGGCGTGCAGGACTGGCTCCCTCTCGAAGCCGCCTGGGTCGGACTTCTGTCCATCCTGGCCGGAGCCGTGTGGGCTCTTGTCACGGGCCTGTCGCGGTTTCGAAAGCCGCGCCGGACCGACGCGCTCGAGCGGCTAGACAGCGCGCTTCCCGGCCATCCCATCTCTGCCCTGACCGACACGCAGGCGATCGGCATAGGCGACCCGGCCTCCGCAGCCGTCTGGGAGGCTCACCGCGCTCGAATGGCGGCACGCGCGGCCCAGGCGAAAGCGGTTTCGCCCGATCTTCGGCTTGCACGCCGCGACCCCTATGCCCTGCGCTATGTCGCGCTGACTGCACTTGTCATCGCCCTGATGTTCGGCTCGCTCTGGCGGGTCACGACCGTTGCCGGCCTGACACCGGGCGGCGCTGTCGATCTCGCCTCGGGTCCGGTCTGGGAAGGCTGGGCGCAGCCGCCCGCCTACACAGGAAAACCAAGCCTCTATCTGAACGACATCAGGACCGAGGATCTGACCCTGCCGGTCGGAACGCGGGTGCTTGTCAGGCTATATGGCGATGTCGGCGCGCTGACCTTGGCCGAAACCGTCTCGGGGCGCACCGATCCGCAGCCGGCCTCGGCTCCATCACAGGACTTTACCGTCACGCGCAGTGGCAAGATCAGCATCGACGGTCCAGGGGGCAGGGAATGGGAGATCCGCGCCCTGCCGGATGCGCCTCCATCGATCAGCCCCACAGGGCAGATGACGCGGGGGCCGAAAGGGCAGCTGCAGCAGGCCTTCCAGGCGAATGACGATTATGGCGTCGCCGCAGGTCAGGCCACGATCGCGCTCGACCTCGCCGCTGTCGACCGGCGCTTCGGACTTGGCGTGGACCCGGAGCCGCGCGACCCGGTGGTGCTGGACCTCCCCATGCCGATTTCGGGCAACCGGAAGGATTTTTCGGAAACCCTCGTCGACGACCTGTCGAAGCACGCTTTCGCTAACCTGCCAGTGACGGTCACACTTTCGGTGACTGATGCCGATGGACAGACCGGCACATCCGAGGCGTTCAAGACCGTCCTGCCCGGAAAGCGCTTTTTCGACCCGCTCGCCGCAGCATTGATCGAGTTGCGCCGCGACCTATTGTGGAACCGTTCGAATGCCCCGGACACGGTTCAGATCCTCAAGGCGGTGACTTACAAGCCCGAAGGCTTCATTCGCAGCGAGAAGGCCTATCTGAAGCTGCGCGTTCTGACGCGCGACCTCGACACCCAAGCCGCGACGCTTTCGACGGAGGCGCGCGACCAGATGGCGGACGCCCTGTGGGACATTGCGCTTCTGATCGAGGAAGGCGACCTGGCCTCGGCACTCGCCCGGCTTCAACGCGCGCAGGATCGGCTGGACGAAGCGATCCGCAACGGCGCCGACAAGTCCGAGATCGACGAGCTGATGGCCGAGATGAAGGACGCGCTCAACGAGTATATGCGTCAGTTGGCTCAGCAGGCGCCTAAGGACGGCGAGCAGCAGCTTTCGCAGGACATGCAGGGGCTGCAGATGTCCGCCGACCAGCTCCAGCAGATGCTCGACAAGCTGCAGGAGCTGATGGAACAGGGCAAGACAGCCGAAGCACAGCAGTTGATGGAAGCGCTGCGTCAGCTCATGCAGAACATGCAGGTTGTACAGGGCGAAGGCAATTCAGGCGGTCAGGGCAACACCCAGATGCAGGGCCTTGCCGACATGCTGCGCGAACAGCAGGAATTGTCGGATGACTCCTTCCGCGAGCTTCAGGACCAGTTCAGCACCCAGCAGGGCCAAGGCGGGCAAGGCGGTCAGCAGGGAGAAGGCAGCGGCCCCGGCTCGGGGCAGAAGCCCGGCCAGTCAGGCCAGGGCGAAGCCCAGCCCGACAGCCGCAGCCTTGCCGAACGTCAGGGCGATCTGGGCGACCGGCTGGGCAATATGCAGAACCTTCCGGGAGCCGGGAGCGATGCCGGCGAAGAGGGGCGTCGTCAGCTTGACCGCGCCGGCCGCGCCATGGACGATGCCGAGCAGGCGCTGCGCGATGGCGATCTGTCCGGTGCGCTCGACAAGCAGGCCGAGGCCATGGACGCCATGCGCGAAGGCATGCGCAGCCTGGGCGAAGCCCTGGCCGAGGAGCAAGGTCGCCAGCCAGGAGAGCGTCAGGGCGGCGACCAGATCGGTCAGGCCGACCCGAACAGCCAGCGTGATCCCCTCGGCCGGAATACCGGGCAGGTCGGCAGAATAGGCTCCGATCACAACATGCTTCAGGGCGAGGATGTCTATCGCCGGGCGCAGGAGCTTCTGGACGAGATCCGTCGCCGTTCGGGCGATCAGAGCCGGCCGGAGTCCGAACTCGAATACCTGCGCCGGTTGCTCGAGCGGTTCTGACCCCCCAAGCCTCATTGGCAGTTCAGGCTTTGACAGGCTTAATCTTGCCGCGCCTGCGAACGTGGACGCGCGCCGCCCGGCGACCGGCAAGACGCAAGAGCCGCTGGAAGGTCGGGCATTCCAGATGCGACGGGGCCGGGCAATCGGCCACGTGGCGCAACGTGTCGCGCAGTGCGGCAAGCTCGCGGATGGTCTGGTCGAGTTCGTCTGCCTTCTTGCGCATCTCCTCGCGGGGAAGAACGGGCGCACCGCTACGACCGAAAATCCGGGCAATGTCCTCCAGCGCAAAGCCAGCCGTCTTGCCCATGGCCACAAGAGCGAGCTGAACCAGCACATCAGGGGTGAACTGGCGCCGCAGCCCATGGCGGGCCGCCGAGGAGATCAGCCCAATCTCGTCGTAGTAGCGCAGCGTCGAAGCCGGGATTCCGGTACGCGCCGAGACATCGCCGATGTCGATCAACTTCACGATTGACCTCAAGTTGACTTGAATTCGTAGCCTGCCTCGCATCCCCGATTCTTTCAAGGAGCGAACAGCATGAACGATCTTGATGACCACGAAGCCCAAAGGAAGCCGCGAGGGGTGCAGGCTGTCCTGCTGCTCTCCATGCTTCTCGCCTCACTTGGCACCAGCATTGCCAATGTCGGTCTGCCAGCGCTTTCAGACGCATTCGACGCGCCTTTTCCCAAGGTCAAACTCGTCGTGGTCGCCTATCTGGTCAGCCTGACGGCCACCGTCCTTGTGGCAGGCCGGCTTGGCGACCGCTTTGGTCTGAAGCCGATGCTCTTGCTTGGCCTGGGCATATTCACGACATCTGCCATGCTGTGTGGCATGGCTGGCACGCTACCGCAGTTGATTGCCGCACGCGGCGCCCAGGGGATCGGCGCGGCCTTTCTCATGACATTGAGCCTTGCCATGGCGCGGCAGATCGCGCCGCCCGACCGGGTCGGACAGGCAATGGGGTTGATCGCCTCGGCCTCGGCCTTGGGCACGGCGCTCGGGCCGGCCTTGGGCGGCTTCCTGATGGCCGGGTTCGGCTGGCATGCTCTCTTCCTCGCCCAGGCACCAGGCGGGCTGCTGGCAGCCCTCCTTGCCGCGGCCCTGCTGCCCGCAGCGACGTCCTCGGCTAAGACGCCGCGACCATCTTTCTGGATAATGCGCAACGGCAGCCAGATGGTGGGACTGGTCCTGAATCTGACAGTTTCCGCTGTGATGATGGCGACTCTGGTCGTCGGACCCTTCCTGCTGACCGGCCCGCTTGGCCTGACGGCGACAGCAGTCGGCATGGCTATGGCAGTTGGCCCGATCATCTCGACCTTTGCCGGCCTGCCATCCGGCAGGTTCGTCGATCGTTGGGGGCCGCGCGCTGCCGTTTCACTTGGCCTTCTGATGCTTGCCACCGGCGCGCTCGGATTCGCCCTGCTGCCCGAGCGGATGGGCCTGACAGGATACATCCTGACGGTGGCCATCCTGACGCCGGGCTACCAGCTGTTCCAGTCAGGCAATACCACCGCAACCCTCGCCCTGGCAGCACCGGAAGCGCGAGGGACCATTTCGGGCCTTCTGGGGCTTTCGCGCAATCTGGGGCTTGTCTTGGGCGCATGGGGCCTGGGCGCCGTATTCTCGGCAACGGCCGGGACCACCGAACTGGGCTTTGCCGAACGCGAAGGGGTCCTGCGCGGGACGCGGGACGTCTTCCTTGTCGCCGCAATAGCGATGTCCGGGGCACTGGTCCTATGGCGCAGGGCGAGCCGCACACCAGGGCAAGACCGCGCCGCGTCCGTGCCTTAGGCTCAGCCTTTGTCGCCGCTGAGGTCGCGAAGCTGCTCGGTCGCGGATTTCAGGGCGGCGTCGATGCCCATCCGGACGCGGTCGACCGCCTTGACATAGGTGTCGATCGCACCGGCGCTGGCTGGAAACTGCTCGGCGATGCGGGGGGCCATCCCATAGCCGACCCACAGCGCCACGGCGATGATCATCATCAGCACGAAGCCAGAGCGGAACCCCTGCCGGTCGTCGACAGTCGCAGCCGGGAGCATCGGAATCTCGTCGTCCGTATCGTCCTGGCGCGCACTGCTTGCCCGGAGCGTCGAGTTGATCTCCTCGATGTCGGGCAGAAGCTCTCGGCGCGACGACGGCCGAGCCGGGTGCTCTTCCTCGTCTTCGTGAGCGTCGATCGACAAGTCGCGGAACCGGTCCCGGGCAGCCACGACAGAAGGCGGCAACGGTGGTGGAGGGGGCGGAGGCAAGCCAAGATCCTGCTGCACCTCGATGCCCACGGGCGCCTCGGCCTCACGCACGGCGCGTTCCCGCTCGGCCTCTTCCCGCAGCACGGCAAGCACGTTCGCGTCTATGGCCCTCTTTGGCGACGCGGCTGCCGGAGCGGGTGGCGGAACTTCTTCAACTTCCGTCTCAGGCGGGAAATCGAGTTCGAAGTCCGGCTCGGGTTCGGGCGGGATGGGCGGAGGAGGCGGCGGAGAATCCGGCAGAGGTTCGAAGACCTCGCTTTCCTGTTCAAGCGCCGCAAGTTCGTCGGGATGGAGCTGAAACCAGGCGTGGCCGCAGTTCGAACATTGAACGTCGCGCCCCGATGCCGGTATGGCAGCATCGTCAACCTCGTACTGCGCGTCGCAATTGGGGCAAACCAGCCGCATGCTTTTCCCGTCCCCGGCGGCCCGGCTTACTTCGGCCGACCCTGCTTGATTTGCACATTTCTAACAACAAAGCCCCTCCGCTCCAAGCATCCCTGTGGAAAACTGCCCCGCCTCCGTGGCTTGTCGGTCGCACCCGGGCAGATCACATCGAGTGGCAAGACCCTGTTGCCCCGATTGAATCCGGCGTGAATCCGCGCAAGATAGTCGCCGATCCGGCCAGACTGCCGGGCAGGGGGTGCCGTGATCGCATTTGACAATGTCGCCTACAGCTATGGCGGCGGTGAGCTTCTTTCCGAGGTCTCCCTGCGCCTTGCGCCTGGGTCGTTCCATTTCCTGACCGGCCCGTCGGGTGCTGGCAAGTCGACCTTCCTCAAGCTGTGCTATGCCGAACTCTTGCCGACAGCCGGGCGTGTCACGCTGTTCGACCGCGAGGTAAGGAGCCTCTCCCGCGACGACATCGCCCGCACGCGCCGCCGGATCGGTGTGGTACATCAGGATGTGCAGTTCCTCGACCACCTGCCGCTGGCAGCGAACGTCACCTTGCCGCTGACGGTCTCGGACAGGGAAAGCTCGGCCTCTGACCTTGCGGACCTTCTGGGCTGGGTCGGTCTTGGCCAGATGGCCGACGCCCTGCCCCCCTCGCTTTCGGGCGGCGAACGCCAACGCGCGGCGATTGCCCGGGCGGTCATCATCGACCCTGACGTGATCCTTGCCGATGAGCCGACGGGCAATGTCGACTGGGAAATGTCGCTGCGCCTTCTGACGCTGCTCGTCGAACTGAACCGGATGGGCAAGACGATCCTGATCGCGACCCACGACCTGAACCTGATCCGAAGCGCCAAGAGCCAGGTTGCCGCCCGGGTCCTGCGCATCCGCAACCGTCGCATCCAGCTTGCCGGGGCCGACCTTTGACCGCTTCCCCCGATACCCGCCTGAGCCGGATCACGATGCGGGACCGGGTGGTGCCTCCCTCGGGGCCGACGGCATGGCTCACGACCTTCACGGCCGCCACGATGGCCTTCCTTGCCGTCTTCGCGCTGGCGCTCGCCCTCGCCTCCGGCAGGCTGGCCGACCGCTGGTCGGAGGGACTGGCGAATTCTGCCACCATCCGCATCTCGGCTCCCGCCGACCAGATGGAACGTCAGACCCAGGTCGTCCTGGAGCTTCTGAGTACCACTCCGGGCGTCGCCTCGGCCCGCGCCCTGACCGATGACGAGCAGCGCCGCCTGCTCGAGCCATGGTTCGGCCCCGACCTGCCGATTTCGGCTTTGCCCATCCCTCGCCTTGTCGAGATCATCGAGGCGAGCCCCGGTTACGATGGCGAGGGACTGCGGCAAAGACTTGCCGCCGAGGCGCCGGGGGCCATTCTCGACGACCACACCCGCTGGCGCCGCCCCTTGACCGTCGCCGCCGAACGGTTGCGCTTCCTGGGTCTGGTCTCGATCCTGCTCATCATTGGGGCGATGGCCGCAATGGTGACATTGGCCGCCAATGCGGCACTCGCCACCAATGCCCAGGTTATCAAGGTGCTGCGTCTTGTGGGCGCGCGCGACAGTTACATCGCGCGGGCCTTCGTGCGCCGCTTCACGCTGAGGGCGCTTGGCGGCGCCGCGATCGGAACCATACTTGGCATGCTGGCCGTGCTGGCATTGCCATCGGCCGATGCGGCTGGCGGCTTTCTGACCGGCCTTGGTTTCCAGGGGGCGGGATGGCTTTTGCCGCTTCTGCTCCCGCCACTTGCCGCGGTGATCGCCTTTGCGGCGACGCGCTTCGCCGCCTTCCGCAAGCTGAGGGAGCTGACCTGATGGGAACCGCGCTGCAATGGGTCCGCTCGCTTCTTTTCATCATCCAGATGTACCTGGCGATGGCGGTCTACGGCATCGCTTATCTGCCGCTGGCGATCCTGAAGAAGGATGGCGCGCTACGCGCCTGCAAGGCCTATACGCGGTGGGTCCGGTGGACGGCCCGATGGATGGTTGGGATCGACACCGAAGTGCGCGGCGCCGTGCCGACGGACGAGGTGGTTGTGGCGGCCAAGCACCAGTCTTTCCTCGACATAATCCTGATCTTTGGAGCCCTGCCACGGCCCCGTTTCATCATGAAGAAGGAACTGGTCTATGCG
Organism: Alitabrizicola rongguiensis; assembly: GCF_021491355.1. Taxonomy (GTDB): domain Bacteria; phylum Pseudomonadota; class Alphaproteobacteria; order Rhodobacterales; family Rhodobacteraceae; genus Aliitabrizicola; species Aliitabrizicola rongguiensis. The sequence goes on from NZ_JAKENF010000001.1 coordinate 918,411, forward strand.
CCCTTCCTTGGCTGGTACGCGCTGCGCGTCGGCTGCGTGCCGGTGGACCGTGGCAAGCGGGGGCAGGCCATCGCCCAGATGATGGAGAAGGTGAAGGCAGGGCAGGAAGAGCCGGGGCAGCTGGTGATCTACCCGCAAGGCACTCGGGTCGCGCCGGGCGCAACCAAGCCGTACAAGATCGGCACGGCGCTGATCTATGACCAGCTCGGCACCGGCTGCGTTCCTGCGGCGACCAATGTCGGAGTATTCTGGCCGCGCCGCGGCATCTACCGCCATCCGGGCCTTGCCGTGGTCGAATTCCTTCCGCGCATCGAGGCGGGCCTGTCGAACGGAGCCTTCATGAGTCGGCTTGAAGATGAGGTCGAGACGGCGTCGAACAGGCTTATGGCGGATGCGGGGTTGAAACGGATCGACAGCTGAGTGGCTGGGCCCGGTGGTGGCAAGTCGAGCATCGACCGCAGCGAGACGTCACAAAATCTTCGCCGCCCCTGGCGATGGCTTTTATCTGGCAAACCAGGTCTGCCCTGACCGGGGCGGGGCATGAAGGTTTCTTCGCATGGAATTTCTGACGAGCCTGGATGAACTCCATACGGCCTATGGCACGCCGGGCCGCGCCTCCACCGTCAAGGTAAGCCCGGTCCTGAACCGGTCCTACCGTACATGGATCGAGCGGTCGCGCTTCTGCGTCCTTACGACCGTCGGCCCGGAAGGAACCGACGGCAGTCCGCGAGGAGATGACGGGCCAGTGGTGCGCATTCTCGACCATCGCACGCTGGCCATGCCGGACTGGCGGGGGAACGAGCGCATCGACTCGCTGCGCAACATCCTGCGCGACGGCCGCGTCAGCCTGCTGTTCCTGATCCCCGGATCAAACACCGCGATGCGCGTCAACGGAACAGCCCGCGTCACGCTTGATCCGGGCCTTTGCGACAGTTTCCGGCGGGGCGATGCGGTGCCCCGTTCTGTCATCGTCATCGCCATCGCAGAGGTCTATTCCCAATGTGCCCGCGCACTGCTGCGGTCGGCACTCTGGACCAGCGGAGACCAGTCGGAGGGCCTTCCGACCGTCGGCGACATGCTGCGCGAGATCACCGAGGGCGATCTGGATGGCGCCGCCTATGATCGAGACTGGCCCGCCCGGGCCGCCAAGACCATGTGGTGAAACCGGCCCGAACGACACGGGTCAAGCGGCAGTGTCATTCGCGGCAGCGATGCCTTGGACCGGATCGCGCGCGCCGGTCGGACAATGGGCCGTGATGGCTTCAATGATCGCGGTGCGGCGCAGCGGCTTGGTCATGTAGCGGTCGATGCCCGAGGCGAGGATTCCATCTGCATCCCCATCCATCGCATGCGCGGTCAAGGCGATGATCGGCACATGGGACTTCCCTTCCTCGGCCGTGCGAATGGCGCGGGCGGCATCGCGGCCGTCCATCTCGGGCATGGAGATGTCCATGAAGATCAAGTCGGGCTTGAGGTCTTGCCAGAACTCGACCGCCTCTCGTCCATTGCCCGCGAAGGTGAGGTCAAGGTCCAGATCCTTCACCATCTTGCGGAAGACGAGTTGATTGGTCCGGTTGTCCTCGGCCACGAGAACCCGCATCTGCCGCCCAGCCGGTTCGAAGGCTCCCCTATCGGGAGCTGTCGCAGCGGGGCGAGACAGGGTCTGTAGCCTGCGGAATAGGTCAGACCTCAGGATTGGCTTCTGCAGAACCGCTGCCGGGATGTCGGCTCCCAAACCTGAGCGGGCCGCAGCGGGGTTGGAAGAGAGAAGAACGATCGGCATCGCAAATCCTGCCTCCCGGATGGTGGCGCATAGCGCCAGCCCGTCCATGTCGGGCATCTCGTGATCGGTGAGGACAACGTCGAAATGGCCGTCACGCAGGAGTCTCTCCATGGCATCTGAACCCGACCGGCACAGCACCACTTCGATGCCGCAGGCGCCGAGCTGTCGTTCCAGGATGGTCCGGTTGATCAGCTGATCGTCGACCACGAGCGCGCGGCGCAGGGTGATCGGCACCATGGCCGTTGCCTCTTCGGCCACCGGCAGGACCAGACGGAACCCGAAGCAGGAGCCGCGACTGACCTCCGACTCGACCCAGACTTCGCCCCCCATCCGCGCGACCAGCCGTTCAGTGATGGCAAGGCCAAGCCCGGTGCCTTCGAACTTGCGGTTCGAGGCGTCCTCGACCTGATTGAACTCGCCGAAGATATGTCCGAGGTATTCTGCCGGGATGCCGATCCCGGTGTCCTCGACCGTCACGTGGAGCTGGCGCTGGCCCGGTTCGGTTTCGATGCCGACGACCCGCACCAGCACATGGCCCACCTCGGTGAACTTCACCGCATTGCCCATCAGGTTCGTAAGAACCTGCCGGATACGGCCGGGGTCGCCGATGTAACGAGTGGGCAGGAACATGTCGACGTCGATGATCAGGTCGATGCCCTTTGCGCGCGCCTTGGGCTGCAGGATCATCGCCACTTCGTGGATCGTTCGTTCCAGATCAAAGGGTTCGGGGTGCAGCGTCAGGCGTTCGGCTTCGATCTTCGAGTAATCGAGAATGTCATTGATGATGACCAGAAGCGCCTCGCCCGAGGAACGGATCGTCTCGGCGAAAAGGCGCTGTTCCTCGGACAGGCTGGTGTCGCACAGAAGCTCCGCCATCCCGACGACACCATTCATCGGCGTGCGGATCTCGTGGCTCATGTTGGCAAGGAAAGCCGACTTGGCGCGATTGGCGGCCTCGGCAGCCTGACGCGCGGTTTCCAGCGCGGCCTGCTGTTCCTTCTGCTCGGTGATGTCGATGCGCAGTCCCACACGCCCGCCGTCCGGCGTGGGGTGATCATGGGCACGCACCCACCGGCCATTTCCCAGTTGCTGCTCGTGCATCGCTACTGGATTGCGATGCTGGGCAAGACGATCGGCAAGCCAGGCCTCCTCTCGACCGACGGCATCGGCGTGCTGACCGCGTTCAAGGCCGTAACGCAGGATTTCCTCGAAGGTCGCGCCAGGGATCATCGCGGGCGCGGTTTCAGGATAGATGTCGCGGTAGCGCTGGTTGCAGGTCAGAAGACGCTCGTTGCGGTCGAACAGCACGAAACCATCCGGGATCGCCTCGATCGCTGCCCAGATCCGCATCTGGTCGGTGATGTCGAGCGCCAGCGTCACAAGATCGCCGCCGCGCGCCCGGCGGTCCTGAAGCCGCAGCCAAGTCCCGCGCGTCAGCCGCAGGTCGAGCGGCTCGATCGGGTCGGCTTCCAGACGTGCAAGCATCGCTGCAACCCACGCGTCCACGGAGACGCCAACGGTATCGACCAACCCACGCTCGGCGACATGGTGCAGGATCGCGGCATAGTCCGTTCCTGGCCCCGCAAGAGGCTGATCGAAAGCAGCGAGATAGGCGCTGTTGGCGACGACCAGCTTGAGGTTTCCGTCGAACACCGCAAAGCCGTCGCGGATCGTGTCGATCGAGTCCCAAAGCCGCCGCTCGGCCATGACGGCAGCGGTATGCGCATTCTCCAGATCAGAGAGGAAGCGGCTGTTCTGCCCCTTCAACTCCTCGGCTTCCGACAGGGCCGAGCGGACGACCTGACGCTGTTCCACGATCTGATCGGACAGGGCGCGGGCATGGAGGGCCAGCTTTTCGTTCGCGGCGAAGAGTTCGCGCTGCTTCTGTTCCAGAAGCCGTTCCGCCGCGAGCCGCCCCCTTCTTTCCTTGGCCAGACGTTCTGCGATGTCCATGTCGCGCCTTGTCCCGGGGTCTTCCAGTGCAAGAAGCCGTTCTGGCCCTGCGCCGACGACCTTCGCGGAACAGGGTGAACGCCCCCTTAACGGCGAAGGGCCAAATTTTCCTCGGTCCCCACCTTGCTTGGACTCACGCGCACATGCGACGATGGACACAGTTTCTCGGGAGGTTTTTTATGCGTCGCATTGCAGGTCTGGGCCGCGCCCTGATGGTTGTTTCGGCCCTTGGTCTGGCGCCCCTTCCACTTGCCGCGCAGGACCAGCCGCTGATCCCCGAACGTCGCTTCGTCCTGTCGGAGAACACCGACATGCCGGGCGGCGACCTGCAGTCGATCTTCGATACCACCATCGAGGCCTGCGAACGGGCCTGCCTTGCCGATACGCAATGTCTCGCCTTCACCTTCAACAGCAAGAATGGCTCCTGCTTCCCGAAATCGACGGTCGGTGAGGGCACGCCCTACGCCGGCGCCTATTCTGGCCGAGTGGTGATGGCGGATCCGCGCGCCATGGCCGATGCCGGCGCGCGTGCCGCGGATCTGTCGAAGTTCATCGGCACTTACGATCTTGGTCAGGCCTATGCACAGGCCGTGGATCTGGCCAACAAGCACATCACAGGCAACTGGACGGCGGAAGAGTTGATGAGGGCCGCGGCAGACGCCGAGATGGGCGGCGATCCCGCTGTCGCCTCGACCGATGTGGGTGCGGCGCTGAACCTGACGGATGCTCCCGATCAATGGGTCGAGTACGCTCGTCTTCTGCTCGCGGCGGGGCAGCCGGACGGCAACAACCAGCGGGCGTTCCGCGACCGGTCGCTGTCAGCCGCGATCAACGGATACCTGCGCAGTGCCGACCCGGCACAGCAGCATTCGGCGCTGGTGCAGATGGCCTTCGCGCTGGAAAGCGTCGATCGGGGCAGCGACATGGTCAAGGCGCTGCGGCTCGCACAGGATATCCAGCCTCGCGATGACACCGAGGCGCTGCTCGACGATGCGATCGGCAAATACGGGTTCCGGGTCACCGAGACGACGGTGGAAAGCGACTCCGCCCGGCCCCGCATCTGCGCGACTTTCTCGGAAGATCTTGTCGAGAAGGGCGTCGACTATGCGAATTTCGTACAGCTTCCCGACCCGGCAATGACCGTGGTGCCCGGAGCGTGGCGGCAGCTTTGCGTCGAAGGGGTCGAGCATGGGCAACGGGTGACCGTGACCTTCCGTCAGGGCCTTCCGGCGGCTGACGGGCAGACTCTGGTGAAATCGGTGCCGATCACCCAGTACGTGCGCGACCGCAGCCCGGCTGCACGCTTTGTCGGGCGCACATATGTCCTTCCGCGCGCAGGCGGCGCGGCAATTCCGGTGCAGACGGTGAACACCAAGGTTCTGGACCTGACGCTTTACGAGGTGTCGGACCGCAACATGCTCCGCGCCATCCAGAACAACCTGCTCGGGCCGATGGATGTCTACAGCGAAGCCGACTTCATGGGGAATGTCGGCGCCGAGGTCTGGGCCGGGACGGCCGACGTGGTGATGGACGTGAACAAGGACGTCACAACCCGGCTGCCGATGGACGAGGCGGTGAAGGATCTGAAGCCCGGGGTCTATGCCCTGCGTGCCGCGGCGCCCGGAACGGACCCCTACACGATTGCGCCAGCCTGGCAGTGGTTCGTGATTTCGGACATGGGCGTCACAAGCATGTCCGGCACGGACGGACTGCATGTATTCGTTCGCAGCCTTGAAAATGCCGGTCCGAAGGCGGGCGTGGCGATCGATCTTGTCAGCCGTGCCAATGCCGTGCTCGCCAGCGCGACGACCGACGATCAGGGCTACGCGGTCTTTGATCCTGGCCTGACGCGCGGCGCCAACGGGTCGGAGCCGGCAATGATCGTCCTGCGCGACGGCGATACTGACATATCCTTCCTGTCGCTGACCGATCCGGAGTTCGACCTGTCCGATCGTGGTGTCGAAGGGCGCGAGGCTGCGGGTGCAGTGGATGTGTTCCTGACTACCGATCGCGGCGCCTACCGCGCGGGCGAAACGGTCAATGCGACAGCGCTGACTCGCGACGCCGAAATGACCTCGGTCGAGGGGCTGCCGCTGACGGCGATCATCTCTCGCCCCGATGGCATCGAGTTCTCCCGGCAGGTGGCGCAGGATCAGGGCGCAGGCGGACATGTGTTCAGCTTCCCGATCTCGGGCGGTGCGCCGCGCGGGGTCTGGCGGATGGAGGTCTATGCCGATCTCGACGGTCCGTCGCTTGCGACCAAGACGTTCCTTGTCGAGGATTTCCTGCCCGAACGGATCGACTTCAAGCTTGCTCTCGCCGATGCTCCGGTCCGGCTGGGCGATGCGCCCGAGGCTACGGTCGATGTGCGCTACCTCTTCGGCGCACCCGGTGGCGATCTCGCAATCGAGGGCGAAGCCCTGCTGCGCGCCGCCGACGGTCTTGCGGAGTTTCCCGGCTTTGTCTTCGGGCGTGAAGACGAGCCGTTCTCGGCCCAGATGCAGCCGCTGGAGGAAGGCATCCGCACCGACGAGCAGGGCAAGGCCGCGTTCAATGTTGCGCTGCCCCAGGTCGAGGATCCGGCGCGGCCGCTGGAGTTGCGGCTGACCGTACGTGTCGCCGAAGGTTCGGGGCGCCCGGTAGAGCGACAGGTCGTCAAGCCGCTGGAGCCGACCGTTCCGATCATCGGGGTGAAGCCCCTGTTCGATGGCACCCTGCCTGAGAATGGAAAGGCGGTCTTCGATGTCATCGGCGTCGGCGAAGGCAACAAGGCCGCCGCGATGCAGGTGAAATGGCACGTCGACCGGATCTCGACCGACTACCAGTGGTATCAGCAATACGGCCAGTGGATGTGGGAGCCCGTGACGTCGCGCCAGAAGATCGCCGAGGGAACCGCCGCGCCGGGCTCGGAACCCGTTCAGATTTCTACTGATACGACCTGGGGCGACTACGAACTGGTCGTCGAACGCACCGATGGGCCCTATGCCGCGACCTCGGTGAAATTCGCCGCAGGCTGGTACGGCACGGCGGATGCGGCGACGACGCCCGACATGCTGGACATGTCGCTCGACAAGGCGGCCTATGAACCGGGTGAAACCGCGAAGCTGCGTGTCGTTCCACGCGCCGCCGGGACAGCTCTGGTCACGGTTCTGTCGAACCGGCTGATCGAGCACAAGACGGTCGATGTCGCGGCGGGCGAGAACATCATCGACCTGCCGGTGACCGAGAACTGGGGCGCAGGCGTCTACGTGACCGTTTCGGCCCTGAAACCGATCGACGTGGCCGCAGGGCGGAACCCGTCGCGGGCACTCGGCCTGTCCTATGCCAGCATCGCGCCGGGAGATCGGCAGCTGAAGGCCACCATAGAGACGGCGCCCGAGGCGGATCCGCGCGGGCCAATGGACGTGGCGGTGAAGGTGGAGGGCGTCCAGCCGGGCGAGAAGGCCTACGTGACTCTGGCTGCAGTGGATGTGGGCATCCTCAACCTGACCGCTTTCGAGTCCCCTGATCCCTCAGCCTACTATTTCGGCCAGCGCAAGCTCGGGATCGGCATCCGAGACCTGTACGGGCGGCTCATCGACGGGATGAACGGAGCCGAGGGCTCCGTGCGTTCGGGCGGGGATGCCGGGGCGCAAGCGAAGCTCAAGGCGCCCCCGCCGACCGAGCAACTCGTCGCCTTCTTCTCCGGTCCGCTGGAGGTCGGCGCGGATGGACTGGCGCGGGCGACCTTCGACCTGCCGAGCTTCAATGGCACGGTGCGCGTCATGGCCGTGACCTGGTCCAAAACCGGCGTCGGTCAGGCCAGTACCGATGTGCTGGTGCGCGATCCCGTCGTGGTCACGGCGAGCGTGCCGCGCTTCCTCGCGCCGGGCGACGAAAGCCGCCTGCTGCTTGAGATTGTTCATGCGACCGGCCCGGCCGGGCGGATGGGTCTTGACGTGACCTCGGCCGGGCTGACGCTTGGCAATGCTCCCTCGGGCGTCGATCTGGCAGAGAAGGGCAAGCAGGTCGTCTCGATCCCCATCACCGCCGGAGAGGAGGGTGTCGACACGATACGCGTCGCCCTGACCACACCGGATGGCAAGCTTCTGACCAAGGACCTGACGATCCCGGTGCAGCTGAACGATCCCGCCATAGCGCGGATCAGCCGGTTCGATCTGGAGCCGGGCCAGACCTTCACCTTCGACCAGAACGCCTTTGCCGGGCTGATCCCGGGCACGGCGCAAGCAACACTGGCGGTTGGACCGATCGCACGGTTGAACGCACCTGGGCTGCTCGCCAGCCTTGACCGCTATCCCTATGGCTGCACCGAACAGCTGACATCCAAGGCGATGCCGCTTCTTTACCTCGACCAGATCGCCAAGGCGATGGAGTTGCCAGGATCGGACAACATTCACCAGCGGATCGAGGAAACGGTCGCCGAGGTGCTCACCAATCAGGGCGCCGAGGGGGCCTTCGGCCTCTGGGGACCGGGGTCGGGCGACTTCTGGCTGGATTCCTATGCGACCGACTTCCTCTCGCAGGCGCGGGCCCAAGGCATCGATGTGCCTGACGTCGCCTTCCGGCAAGCGTTGGACAACCTGCGCAACCAGGTGAACTACCAGCCCGATTTCGACTCGGGCGGCGAGGCGCTGGCCTATGCGCTGATGGTGCTGGCGCGCGAAGGCGCGGCGGCTGTCGGCGACCTGCGCTACTATGCGGACGTGAAGGGCGATGCCTTTTCGACTCCGATGGCGGCGGCACAGCTTGGCGCGGCGCTAGCAAGTTACGGTGACCAGACCCGGGCCGATGCGATGTTCACCCGCGCGGCGAAGATGCTGAAGGCAGCGCAGCCCGATACCGGCAGTCAGATCTTCCGCGCCGATTTCGGCTCAAACCGCCGGGATGCCGCGGCCGTCCTGACCTATGCCGTGGGATCCGGCTCGAACGCAGTGGATCCTCAGGCTTTGGCGGGGCAACTGGCACAGAACGAAGGGAACCTCTCGCCGCAGGAAACGGCATGGCTGCTGCTTGCGGCAAATGCGCTGCTGACCGGACCGGACGGATCGGGCATCACGATGAACGGGCAGAAGGTGGACGGACCGCTGGTCCGTTTGCTGGACAGCGCCGTCACCGAGCCTGTGATGGTGGCGAACACCGCCGCGAAACCGGCGACGCTTACCGTGACGGCCTTTGGCGTCCCTTCAGATCCGGTTCCGGCGGGCGGCAACGGCTATGCGATCGCGCGGAGCTATTTCACGCTCGATGGCCAGCCGGCGGATATCGCCTCGGTCAAGGCCGGGACGCGACTGGTGGCAGTCGTCGATGTGACGCCTTTCGACAGCGGCGAGGCGCGGCTGATGGTCAACGATCCGCTGCCGGCGGGCTTCGAGATCGACAACCCGAACCTGATCCGGGGCGGCGATGTGTCGGCTTTGGATGATCTGGGGCTGGAGACCGAGGTAACCCATGCCGAGTTCCGGCAGGACCGGTTCCTGGCCGCGCTGGACCGTCAGGACGCGACACCGTTCCGCCTGGGCTACATCGTTCGCGCCGTCTCGCCGGGCCGGTTCCATCATCCCGCCGCCTCGGTCGAAGACATGTATCGACCGGACTTCCGCGCGCAGTCGGATGCAGGCGAGGTTGTCGTGACGCCCTGATGCGCGCGCGATGGTTCTTCCTGATCGCGGCCGTCCTTTGGCTGGCCGCGGTCGGGCGCGATCGGTTTGACGCCTGGGTTGCGGCAACGGATTTGCCGCCCCTGGTTCCAGCTACCTCCGTGGAGGTCGTCGACCGAAATGGCAAACTCCTGCGACCCTATCAGGTGGCCGATGGGCGCTGGCGGCTGGCCGTGGACGGCGAGCAGGTCGATCCGCAGTTCCTTGCGATGCTGGTCGCTTATGAGGACGGTCGGTTCTACGACCATCACGGCGTTGATCCGGTGGCGCTGCTACGTGCGGCGGGACAAGCCTTGCGCTATGGCCATGTTGTCTCGGGCGGATCGACCCTGACAATGCAGGTCGCACGGCTTTTGGAGAACAGCGGAACCGGAAAGGTAGGCGGCAAGCTGCGACAGATGCGGGTGGCGCTGGCGCTGGAACGACGGCTGACCAAGGCGCAAATCCTGAACCTGTATCTGTACCTTGCGCCCTATGGGGGGAACCTCGAGGGGATCCGGGCGGCGAGCCTCGCCTATTTCGGCAAGGAGCCAAGGCGACTGACCCCAGCTGAGGCGGCGCTGCTGGTCGCGATCCCGCAGGCGCCGGAATCCCGCCGCCCCGATCGGTTCCCGGCCAAGGCTGGATCGGGTCGTGCCCGGGTTCTGGCGAGGGCGGTAGCGGAGGGCGTGATCGACGCGGATCAGTCCGAAGCCGCCAAGACAGAGCCGGTTCCAAATGCCCGCCTGCCCTTCCCCGCGATTGCCCCTCATCTGGCCGACCGGGTGCGGGCTGCCGATCCTACGGCAGGGCGGATCATGCTGACGGTCGATGCGGGTCTGCAGGCCAGGCTGGAAGAACTGGCGGCCGAGGCGGTGGCCGACAAGGGCGACCAGATGCAGGTGGCGGTCGTGGTGGCCGATCACCGGTCGGGCGAGGTGCTCGCCTCGGTAGGCTCGGCCGGCTACCAGGCGGACGCGCGGCAGGGCTTCGTCGACATGACGATGGCGCTGCGCTCGCCCGGATCGACACTCAAGCCGCTGATCTACGCGCTGGCTTTCGACCAAGGGCTGGCGCATCCCGAGACGCTGATCGACGACCAGCCAATCAATTTCGACGGCTATGCACCGACGAACTTCGACCGGACCTGGCATGGAACGATCCGCGTGCGCGAAGCTCTGCAGGAGTCGCTGAACATCCCCGCCGTGCTGCTGACCGAGGCGATGGGTCCCTCGGCGCTGCTGGCGGGCCTGCGGCGGGCCGGGATCGAGCCCGTCATTCCGGGCAACCAGCCGGGGCTTGCCGTCGCTCTGGGCGGGGTCGGGGTGACGCTGACCGACCTCGTACAACTCTATGCCAGCCTCGCGCGCGGTGGGGTGGCACTGCCGCTTCACTGGACGGGAGAGGAGGGCGACGAGGGGCAGCGCGTCGTGTCTGACGTTGCCGCCTGGGAGATCGGCGATATCCTGTCGGGCCTCGCACCGCCACCCGGTGCGCCAGCGAACCGCCTCGCCTACAAGACCGGGACAAGTTACGGCAACCGGGATGCCTGGGCGATCGGCTTCGACGGCGAGACGGTGATCGGCGTCTGGATGGGCCGTGCCGACGGCACACCCGTCCCCGGCATCTTTGGCGCTGATCTGGCCGCGCCGGTGCTTTTCCAGGCCTTCAACCGGGTGAAGCCTGCCTTTACGCCCCTGCCGCCCCCACCGCCCGCGACTCTGCTCGTCTCGAACGCCCAGTTGCCGGCGCCCTTGCAGAGATTCCGCAACCGGCACGCGGCTTTCGAGGCGGCTGATGCGCCGCAGGTCACCTTTCCCCCCGATGGCGCGGCGGTGGAGCTAGTGGGCGATGCGGTCAAGGTAAGGGTAACAGGGGGCACCGCCCCCTTTACCTGGCTGGCCGATGGCCTGCCGATCCTGATTGCCGACCGGGAGCGGGAAGCGATGCTCACGCTGCCCGGCACCGGGTTCATCACGCTGTCGGTGATTGACGCATCAGGTCGGTCGGCACGGACGTCAGTGGAGGTAATCCGGCCGTGATCATTTCAGTGGGACGCAGATCTCGGTCAGCAGGTCGCCCTGTCGCACCTCCATCGGCGTGTTGAGGTACACTTCGTAGGGTGCGCGGTCGGCCGGTTCCTCGTCGCAGGTGGCGAGCCATCCCCGATAGAGGGCGTCCCAGGACGCGGGCAGCCCGGCATAAGGGCCGCGATGGGTCAGGACGGCAGTTCGTCCGCCATCGACGATGACCTCTTCCAGTGGGGCTGCGATCTCAGCGCCCTCGGGCAAGGCAATTCCCGCATGGGAGCGCAGTTGCTCGGGCGGGACGGTCGAAGGGTCGTCGTAGTAGAGCGCCAGCATCGATCCGGCCTGGACCAGAAGCCCACGGGCAGCAAGCGTGGTGAACAACTTTTCAAAGGCGCGCCCGATCTCGGAATAGGGTCCGGTATGGGTAACGGCGGCAAGGCGGCGGCGTGGTTCGGTGCGGATCGTGACATCAGGCATGGAATCATCTCCTGTTGGGGTGGGAAGGAGCGGTGGTCGATGCTGACCGCGGTGCCGGTAGCTGGACGGAGGCACGCCATAGAGGTCGGCGAAGGCCCGCGAGAAACTGTCGGCATCAGGATAGCCGACCTCGCCCGCGATCTGCGCGACTGGCGTCGTGCCGGTGACAAGGGCCACGGCCGCCCGGTGCAGCCGCATTCGCCGGACCGTCTGGGCCGCCGTTTCCAGCGTCATGGCACGCCAGAGACGGTGGAAGTGGAAGCGGCTGAGCGCGGCCACCTCGGCCAACCGATCAAGCGACAGGTCGTCCGTCGGGTTGTCGTGGATGTAGTCGAGCACCCGGTTAAGGCGTTTCTCATGGTGGTGGGTCATTCGCATCCTCCGGTCCCTCAACCTTGCCACGGCCGCAGCCGGCAAATCTTGCCGAGTTGCATCGACGGGACGCCAAGGCCATATAGGGGCGACTCCTCAAGGATGATCCGTCATGAACTATCTCGAGTTTGAAAAGCCCCTCGCTGAGATCGAAGGCAAAGCCGAGGAGCTGCGCGCGCTTGGCCGCGCCAACAAGGAGATGGATGTCGAGAAAGAGGCGGCGGCCCTCGACAAGAAGGCCGATGCGCTGCTCAAGGACCTGTACAAGGACCTCTCGCCCTGGCGGAAGTGTCTGGTCGCGCGCCATCCCGACCGTCCGCATTGCAAGGACTACATCGACGGGCTGTTCACCGAGTTCACCCCGCTCGCAGGCGATCGCAACTTCGCCGACGACCACGCGGTGATGGGCGGGCTTGCCCGGTTCAACGATCAGGCGGTCGTGGTCATCGGTCACGAGAAGGGATCGGACACCAAGACCCGGATCGAGCGCAACTTTGGCATGGCGCGGCCCGAAGGGTATCGCAAGGCGATTCGGCTGATGGACCTCGCAGACCGGTTCGGCCTGCCGGTCGTTACGCTGATCGACACGCCCGGTGCCTATCCCGGCAAGGGAGCCGAGGAACGAGGCCAGTCCGAGGCGATCGCGCAGTCGACGGCGAAATGCCTTGCCATCGGGGTGCCGCTGATCTCGGTCGTCATCGGCGAGGGTGGATCGGGCGGAGCGGTGGCCTTTGCCACTGCGAACCGCATCGCCATGCTGGAGCATTCGATCTATTCGGTCATCTCGCCCGAAGGCTGCGCCTCGATCCTGTGGAAGGATGCCGAGAAGATGCGTGAGGCGGCCGAGGCCCTTCGCCTGACCGCGCAGGATCTGCAGAAGCTGGGCGTGATCGACCGGATCATCAAGGAACCGATGGGCGGCGCTCAGCGCGGGCCTAAGGAAACAGTGGAAGCGGTCGGCAAGGCGATCGAGACGATGCTGAAGGAACTGTCCGGCAAGAAGCCCGAGGCGCTGGTCAAGGATCGCCGGCAAAAGTTCCTCGACATGGGTTCAAAAGGTCTGGCTGCCTAACCGCCAAGCAGAGTCAATCGCCCTCGATTGCCGCCAGGAAGGCCGCGCCGAAACGCTCGGCCTTCATCTGGCCGACCCCGGAAATCCGTTCCAGCTCTGCCAATGTCCTGGGTCGCGTCTCGGCGATCTTGCGCAGTGTCGACTGGGTGCAGGACAGCGGTCTTTCCGTGCCCTCCTCGCCCCGTGACAGGCGGATATTCAATTCGGCGAGCCGGTCGAAGATCTCGCCTTCCTCGCGACCGGCAAGGCGCATCCGTTGCGGATGAAGCGGGTCAGCTCCGGCACCGGTGATCACCGAAAGGAAGGCCAGGCCGAAACTTTCCAGTTTCTTGGAGCCGACACCGCTGATACGGGCCATCTCGTCCATGGTCTTCGGTCGGCGTTCCGCCATCTCGATCAGCGTTCGGTCCGGAAAGACGATGTAAGCGGGCACGCCGGCCTCCTCGGCCAAGGCCCGACGCTTGGCCTTGAGCGCCGACAGAAGTGGCGCATCCTCGTCGGCGACAAGCGCCCGGACGACCGGTTTGGATCGGTCAGTCACCGTATCGCGCCGGAGAGTGATGCTTTCCTCGCCGCGCAGAACCGGCAGCGCCGCATCGGTCATCCGAAGCGCCCCGTGCCGGTCAGGGTCTGGACGCACGAGGTCACGCCCCATCATCTGTCGGAACACCGCCGTCCAGGCCGGCTTGGTCAGCTCCCGTCCGACGCCGAAGGTCGGCAGCCCGTCATGCTTGCGCTCGCGTACCTTGTCGGTCGCGTTCCCGGTCAGGATGTCGATCAGGTGGCCGGTGCCGAACCACTCACCGGTGCGCAGAATCGCCGACAAGGCCTTGCGCACCGCCTCGGTTCCGTCAAACAGCGCCGGCGGGCGTTCACAGAGATCGCAGTTGCCACAGGGCTCGGACGTTTCGCCGAAATAGCCAAGCAGCACTTGCCGGTGGCAACCCGTCGCTTCGGCCAGACCGAGAAGGGCGTTGAGCCGGGCATGATCCGCCGCTTTGCGATCCGGCGGCGCCAGTCCCTCGTCGATCTGCGCGCGGCGCAGCCGGATGTCCTCGGGCCCGTAGAGCGTCAGGGTATCGGATGGCGCGCCATCGCGCCCGGCGCGCCCGATCTCCTGGTAATAGGCCTCGATGGACTTCGGCAGGTCGGCATGGGCGACCCAGCGGATGTCAGGTTTGTCTATGCCCATGCCGAAGGCGATCGTTGCAACAACGATCAGCCCGTCTTCCTGCTGGAAGCGAACCTCGACCCGCCGGCGTTCGTCCGCCTCCATACCTCCGTGATAGAAGCAGGCGAAATGCCCGGCCTCGGTCAGGGCTGCGGCGAGCGTCTCGGTCTTGGCGCGGGTTGCGGCATAGACGATGCCGGACTGGCCGCGTCGCGCCGCGGCAAAATCGAGGATCTGCCGGCGCGGCTGATCCTTCACCTCGAAAGCCAGCCGCAGGTTCGGCCGGTCGAAGCCGCGCAGGAACACTTCGGGCATCGCGCCGTCGAACAAACGCGCGACGATCTCGGCCCGTGTTTCTTCATCCGCCGTAGCAGTGAAAGCCGCAAGAGGCACGCCAAGGCCGCGGCGCAACTCGCCGATGCGCAGATAGTCGGGCCGGAAATCGTGGCCCCATTGGCTGACACAATGCGCCTCGTCGACTGCGATGGCCTTCGTTCCGATCCGCCGCAGCATCGACAGAGTTGCAGCGGAGGCGAGACGTTCGGGCGCCATGTAGAGGAGCTTGAGCCGCCCCTCATCCAATGCCCGAAAGACTTCCTCGGTTTCCTCCTCGGTGTTACCCGAGGTGAGGGCTCCCGCCTCGACTCCAGCTGCCCTGAGCGCCCGAACCTGATCCCGCATCAGCGCAATCAGGGGTGATATCACGACTGTCACGCCATCGCGGCACAGTGCCGGCAATTGAAAGCAAAGCGACTTTCCGCCCCCGGTCGGCATGATCGCCAGCGTGTTGCGCCCGGCAAGCACCGCCTCAACGATTTCAGCCTGCCCCGGCCGGAAGCCGGAGAAGCCGAAGATCGAATGAAGAAGCTCGGCTGGCTCGGTCATGGCCGGGGGCGATGCCCGTCAGGACATCACATGAAGGCCATGGCGTTGTTGAACAGGACGATGCGGAGCGCGTAGATCGCCACCAGGACGACCAGAGGCGTGAAGTCCAAACCGCCCATGACCGGTATGATCTGGCGAACCCGCGAATAGACCGGATCTAGAATGCGGTTCAGTGCGTCCCAGATTTGCCCGACAACGGGCTGGCGCAGGTTCAGCACCTGGAAATTGATCAGCCAGCTCATGATGATGTGCGCGAGCACCACGAACTTGGCGATGTCGAGAAGCAGAAGGAGGATCTGGAACAGCGAAGTCATGCGGCCACCGGCGATGAAAGATGCGCCAGAGGTATAGGGCGGCCGCGCCAAGGGCAACCAGTTCCGCAGCGTTTCGCTTGACGCTGGCGTTCCGCCCGGAGAAAGCGCGGATCAGAAAGGTAGTCTTTGATGTATCCCTTTGCCCGCATGCTTCTCGAGGTGCGATCCGTTCGCCACCAACCCCGGTTGAGCCTGACCGGCACCCATGTTTCCTGGCACCGCTGCTGGCCTTGGGATCTGGACATCTTCCGCGAACTGAATAACGGCCGGACGCTGACGCTCTACGACCTCGGCCGCTTTCCACTGGCATTGCGGTCGGGCCTGGTCGGAGTGGCGCGCCGCAATGGCTGGGGCATGACTGTAGCCGGGAACTCGACACGCTACCGCCGCCGCATCAGAGTGTTCGAGCGGATCGAAATGCGCAGCCGCTGCATCGGCTGGGACCATCGGTTTTTCTATATCGAGCAAAGCATGTGGAAGGGGGATGACTGCGCCAACCACATCCTTATCCGCATGGCTGTAACGTCGGACTCCGGCATCGTCGCTCCCGAGCAGGTCGCGCGCGCCATGGATGCAGCGCCGCAAAGTCCGGCCCTTCCCGATTGGGTCCAGGCGTGGATTGCCGCCGACGCTCAGCGCCCCTGGCCACCCGGACCGGAGATCGCCGACTGAGCTGTGGCGGAATCGGGCCGTGCAACCGGCTTGCGGCTTGCACCTTTGGGGCTTTGCCTGTTTCATCGCGCCAGACCTGATCATGCGGCGCGGGCGGGCCACGAAATGACGACACCAAAGCGCCGCATCTGGGGCTGGTTCTTTTTCGACTGGGCCAGCCAGCCCTACAATACCCTTCTTATGACCTTCATCTTTGCCCCCTACATGGCATCGATCATGCAGGATGGGACAGCAGCGCAGACCGTCTGGGGATACGGCATCGGAGCGGCCGGCATCCTAATCGCGCTTGGCTCGCCTCTGCTTGGCACGATTGCAGATCACACCGGCGGGCGAATGCGGTTCATCCTGCTGTTTTCGCTGATGTATGTGATTGGTTCCTGGGGACTTTGGTACGCCAGGCCAGATGACCCAAATATCTGGCTGGTGATGCTCAGCTTCGGAATCGGCCTGTTGGGCATGGAATTCGCCACCACCTTCACCAATTCACTGCTGCCCGATCTTGGCACCCGCGAGGAGATCGGGCGCATCTCGGGCTCCGGCTGGGCCTTTGGATATCTCGGAGGAGTGGTGTCGCTGATCTTGGTGCTGTTCTTCCTTGCCGAGAATCCGGAAGGCAAGACACTGCTAGGGGGTGCGCCGCTTTTCGGCCTCGACGCTGCATCGCGAGAGGGAACGCGCGCGGTCGGGCCCTTCACGGCGATCTGGTATGCGATCTTCATGGTCCCCTTCTTCCTTTGGGTACGCGAGCCGCGGAAGGCCGACGCCATCAGCGTTTCCGCTGCAGCCCGCCGCGCCTTGCCCGACCTGAAGCAAAGCTTGCGGGCGCTGCCTCATCAGCGCAGCCTGTTCCATTTCCTGATTTCGTCGATGCTTTACCGCGACGCGCTCAACGGCATGTTCACCTTCGGCGGCATCTATGCAGCGGGTGTGCTTGGATGGAGCGTCACCTTCGTGGGGATCTTCGGGATCCTCGCGGCGATCACCGGTGCGGTCTTTACCTGGCTTGGCGGTCATGCTGACAGCCGGTTCGGGCCAAAGCCGGTGATCAAGGGCTGTCTGGTGATCCTGTCACTGGTTGCAATCAGCATCGTCTTCGTCTCGCGCGAGGCGGTATTCGGTCTCGCTGTCGGGCCGGAGAGCCACATGCCTGACATCGCCTTCTTCATTCTCGGCGGTCTGATCGGCGCAGCCGGCGGTTCGATCCAGGCCGCCAGCCGCACGATGATGGTCCGCCAGGCTGACCCGGAGCGCATCACCGAAGCTTTCGGCCTTTACGCACTGGCGGGGAAGGCAACCTCGTTCATCGCCCCACTTTCAATCGCAGTCGTCACCGCAGCCACCCAAAGCCAGGCGGCAGGCATCACGCCGCTTGTCGTTCTGTTCCTGATCGGGCTTATTCTTCTGGCTCCCGTCCGTCCACAAGGAGACCATGCAACGCCATGACGATGCGCAGCTGGATGATACGCCTTACCTTCGCGTCGCTGCTCGCTGCTGCGCCTGCCGGCGCTGCTCCGCTGGCGACGCAACTGTTCGGGTCTGTCGATACGCCGTCGAACCAGCAGCCGATGCCGATCGGCGGTTATGACCGGGGGTGCGCCGCAGGCCTTGTGGAATTGCCCGAGACGGGACCCACCTGGCAGGCGATGCGGCTTAGCCGGAATCGCAATTGGGGCATGCCGGTAACGATCGAATACATCGAAGACCTGAGTGCCAAGGTGCAGGCCGCCGGTTGGAGAGGTCTCTATGTTGGCGATATCGGGCAACCGCGCGGAGGCCCGTCCGTCTCGGGGCATCAAAGCCACCAGATCGGTCTGGACGTCGACATCTGGATGCTTAAGCCCGCGCGCCTGGATCTGAGCCGCGCCCAGAGGGAATCGATCAGTTCGGTCTCGGTCCGTAGCGAGGATCAGCGCAGCCTCAACGGCAACTGGACGCCCGCACTGGGCGAGGTGCTGAAACTGGCGGCCTCGGACCCGCGCGTCGACCGCATCTTCGTGACCGCTCCCGTGAAGATCGAGCTGTGCCGGACCGCAAAGCGCAAGGACAAGGAATGGCTGCAGAAGATCCGTCCGTATTGGGGACATGATTCCCATTTCCATGTCCGGCTGAAATGTCCGCCCGGCGCGACCCTGTGCAAGACGCAGACGCCGACCGTCAAGGATCTGTCCAAAGGCGGTGATGGCTGCGACGAAACGCTGACCTGGTGGGTGACGGATGCGCTCAATCCGCCCAAGGCCACGAAGAAGGAAAAACCCGCCGCGCCCAAACGCGGCCCGCGGCAATACACGATGGCAGATCTGCCCAAGCAATGCTCCGGCGTACTCGCCTCGCCTTAGGCGCAGGCCTTCTCCTTGCCCTCGGCCCGGTGACGATTACAACACGTGCCGACCCGCCGGGATTGATCGACGACTTTCGTTGGGCCGGCAGCGATCCCCTCTTTGGCGGTTGGTCCGGTCTTGAGGTCACCGATGGCGGGCGGCACCTTTTTGCCTTGTCGGACCGGGGCGCCTGGGTCGAGGCCGAGATCACGCGGGACGATCAGGGCCGGATAGAGGGGATCAGCACGGGCGCAGTTCATGTGCTGAATGGTATCGGCACCGCTCCACTGCCTGCCGACAGCCGTGACAGCGAAGGGCTGGCTATCGCGACGGATGGCACCGCCTATGTTTCGTTTGAGGGACCGGCGCGCGTGATGCGCTATCCCAGCCTGGACGAACCGGGCACTCTGCTTGCATCCGCTCCGGAATTCGTAACGATGGCGCCGAACGGCTCGCTTGAGTCCCTGGCGGTTTCTGCCGACGGAACGCTCTTCACCCTGCCCGAAGAGACGCTTCGCGACGACGGGCTGACACCGCTCTTCCGGTTCAGGAACGGGGTTTGGGACCAACCCTGGCTGTTGCCTGTTGATGGGTCATTCTACCCGGCCGGCGCGGACATCGGCCCTGATGGCCGGCTCTACGTAGTCGAGCGGCAGTTCCGCGGACTTGGGGGATTCGCCTCGCGCCTGCGCCGCTTCACGTTTGGGGCCGAAGGGATCCTGCCAGGCGAGACGATCTTCGCGTCATCTCCTGGTCGCTTCGGCAATCTTGAAAGCGTCGCCGTCTGGCAAGCACCGGATGGCAGCCTGAGGGCTACGATGGTGTCTGACGACAACTTTCTTGATCCACGCGGCACTGAACTGGTCGAGATCCGGCTTTCCAATTGACTTGGGGCTTTGCGGCGCGGTAAGGCGGCGCGCCCCAAGGATCGGGGCCAAGTCTCCGCTACCTTGTCAAAACGGATCAGACATGGACAAGAAACTTCTGCCGGCCGTAATGGCCATGGCTGCGATCGTCGTGGCCTCGAACATCCTCGTGCAGTTCCTGTTCGGCCAATGGCTGACCTGGGGTGCCTTCACCTATCCCTTCGCCTTCCTTGTGAACGAGCTGACGAACCGGTTCTACGGCGCTCCGGCCGCGCGCAAGGTCGTCGTCGCCGGCTTCATCACGGGGATCATCTGTTCGCTGATCGGATCGCAGATCCAGGGCGAATTCGGCCCGCTGGTCAGCTTCCGCGTCGCGCTCGGCTCCGGCGCGGCCTTCCTTGCGTCGCAACTGATGGACGTGACGATTTTCGACCGGATGCGGCGCGACGCCTGGTGGAAGCCGCCGCTGATTTCCCCGATCGTCAGCTCGGTTCTGGACACCGGCCTGTTCTTCTCCATCGCCTTCGCGGCCCAGCTGAGCTTCCTCGACCCGGCCAACGACGTGGCTTGGGCGAACGAGGCGATCCCGCTTCTGGGTGTGGGGCCGGTGCTGCCGTTATGGATTTCGCTCGCATCTGCCGACTATCTGGTGAAGCTCCTGATCGCTTTTGTGGCGCTCATGCCGTTTCGTCTGTTTATTCGGCGGAAGCTCACAAGGGTTGCGTGAAAACTTTTGACAAACACAAAATCTGTGGCACGATTCGAATATCGGCAACCCATTGAAAGGAGGTGATCCAGTGTCTAGAGGGATATTGGAGATAGGTGTCGGGACAGTCGGAGGGCGTGTTTGCTAGGGGCAGCCCCCGTGTAAACAGACCAGCGATTGGGCTTGAAACCTAACTGGCCCATCTCCTTGAACTCGGAAGGGGTCGCCTCGCGGGGCGACCCTTTCTCTTGTGGAACATCGTCTCGGAAACCTGCGCCATGCTGCGGATCACCGACACACTGACAATCGCCGACTGGGAGCTGACCGAGACCTTTTCGCGGTCGTCGGGGCCCGGCGGTCAGAACGTGAACAAGGTCGAAACCGCCGTCGAACTGCGGTTCGAGGCAGAGCGGTCGCCCCACCTGACGTCTCCGGTCAAGACCCGGTTGAAACGACTGGCGGGTCGGCGGTGGACAACCGACGGCGCCATCGTCATCCGCGCCGAGGAGACCCGCAGTCAGATCCGCAACCGTGAACTTGCCCGCGAGCGGCTGGTCGAGATGATCCGTCAGGCGCTGGTCGCACCCAAGCGCCGCATTGCCACCAAGCCGACGCTTGGCAGCCAGCGCCGGCGGCTGGAGGCAAAGGCCGTCCGGTCCGAAGTCAAGGCCGGCCGTGCCGCGCCGAAAGACGAAGAATAGCCTAGACCACCACTTCAGCCGCGACCTGCTGGCCCACGCCGAAAACGCGCTTGTAGCGCTCGATCTCGTCGGCCGGGCCCATCGCCTTGTTGGGGTTGTCGGACAGCTTGACCGTGGGGCGGCCGTTGGCCGAAACCGCCTTGCAGACGAGGCTGAACGGCGCGAGTTCGTCGCCCGGGACCAGCCCGCGGAAATCGTTCGTCAGCATTGTGCCCCAGCCGAAGCTGACCTTCACGCGACCGGCGAAGCGGCGCTGCAATTCCTCGATCTTTTCGACATCGAGGCCATCGGAAAAGATCACCAGCTTCTGCCGCGGGTCCTCACCGCGTTCCTGCCACCATTTGATGGCGGTCTCTGCCCCGGTCGCAGGATCACCGGAATCGATCCGGATCCCCGTCCAGCTGGCCAGCCAGTCGGGCGCATTGCGCAAGAAACCCTCGGTTCCATAGGTGTCAGGAAGGATGATCCGCAGGTTGCCTTCATGCTCCTCATGCCAGTCCGCGAGCACGCGGTAGGGCGCCTGCGCCAACTCGTCATCGGTTTCGGCCAGTGCAGCATAGACCATCGGCAATTCATGGGCGTTGGTTCCGATCGCCTCGACCTCTCGGCGCATGGCGATCAGGCAGTTCGAGGTGCCGGTGAACTTGCCTTCCAGCCCTTCCATCATCGCCTGCACGCACCAATCCTGCCACAGGAAGGAATGGCGTCGCCGTGTGCCGAAATCGGCGATACGCAGACCCTCGATCTGCCGCAGACGTTCGATCTTTTCCCACAGCTTGGTCATCGCCCGGGCATAGAGGACCTGAAGCTCGAACCGGCCCAGATGCTCCAGCACCGCGCGGCTGCGCAGCTCCATGATGATGGCGATGGCAGGGATTTCCCACAGCATCACTTCCGGCCAGCGCCCCTCGAATGTCAGCTCGTACTGGCCGTCACGTTTTTCCAGATGGTAAGGCGGAAGCTGCAGATGCTCGAACCATTCCATGAAGTCGGGACGGAACATCTGGCGCTTGCCGTAGAAGGTGTTGCCGCGCAGCCAGGTGCTTTCCCCGCGCGACAGCCGCAACGTGCGGACATGATCCAGCTGTTCGCGCAGTTCTCCCTCGTCGATCAGTTCGGCCAGCCGGATCTTCGTCGAGCGGTTTATGAGGGAAAACTCGACATTGGTGTCGGGTCGATTTCGGAAAATCGACTGACACATCAGAAGTTTGTAGAAGTCGGTGTCGATCAGGGACCGGACGATCGGATCGATCTTCCATTTGTGGTTATAGACGCGTGTGGCGATATCGACCATTTCAGGGCTCCAGGATCACACCCGCCGCCAGCATCTTCTGCCGGGCATCCTCCAGCGAGCCGTTCAAGTCAATCGCGCGACAGGCGCCTTCCAGCACGGTTGTCCGAAACCCGTGCCCAACAGCATCGAGCGCGGAATATGCCACGCAGAAATCGGTGGCCAGGCCGACGATGGTGACTGCTGTAACCCCGCGTGACCTAAGGTAGCCGTCAAGCCCCGTCGGGGTAACCCGATCATTCTCGTAGAAGCCCGAATAGCTGTCTATCGCCGGACGGAAGCCCTTGCGAATGATGAGGTCCGCGCGGTCCACCTCCAGATCGGAATGGAACTCGGCGCCTGCTGTGCCCTGCACGCAATGCACCGGCCAGAGCACCTGCGGGCCATAATCCATCTCGACCATGCTGAACGGCGCGGCGGCCGGGTGATTGGCGGCGAAAGATGAATGGTTCGCCGGGTGCCAGTCCTGGGTCAGGACCCGCACGTGAAACTGTTCCAGAAGGGCATTGACCCTAGGAATGATCAGGTCGCCTTCTGCCACGGCCAACGCGCCACCGGGGCAGAAATCGTTCTGGATATCGATGACAATGAGCGCCTCGTTCGCAGCTCTCATGGCGCCCTCCGCGCGATACACCGGTCCTGCCTAAGGGCGGGTAGGCCGAGCGTCAAGCCGGGCAACCAGATCAGGGGCTTGCGAAGCCGAAGGCGCGGGTCCAAACAGCCGGAATGCTGACCGTTGCCGCGCTCTACCAATTTGCCCGCTTCGAAGATCCTGCCGCCCTTCGCGCTCCGCTCTTGGCTCTGTGCGAGGCCGAAGGCATTCGCGGCACGCTGCTTCTTGCGGCTGAGGGCATCAACGGCACGATCGCCGGCCCCCGCGCAGGCATCGACAGGGTTCTGGCACATATCCGCGCGTTGCCCGGCTGCGCCGATATCGAATGGAAGGAGAGCCTTGCCGAGGCCATGCCATTCGGCCGGATGAAGGTGCGCCTGAAGCGCGAGATCGTTACCATGGGGCAGCCGGATGTCGATCCGATCGCAAAGGTAGGGCGTTATGTGCTCCCGGCCGACTGGAACGAACTGATCCGGCAACCCGATGTCGTCGCAATCGACACCCGCAATGCCTATGAGGTGGCAATAGGCACCTTCGATGGAGCGATCGATCCAGGTACCGGCAGCTTCCGCGAGTTTCCCGAATGGTGGGCTGCGAACCGGGCCCAGTTCGAAGGCAAGCGGATCGCCATGTTCTGCACCGGGGGTATCCGTTGTGAGAAATCGACGAACTGGCTTCTGGGGCAGGGCGTCACCGAGGTCTTTCACCTCAAGGGAGGGATTCTGAAATATCTCGAGGAGATTCCGCTGGATCAGAGCCTGTGGCATGGCGAGTGCTTCGTTTTCGATCAGCGGGTCTCGGTCGGGCATGGACTTATTCCGGGGCACCTGACGACCTGCGGGGCCTGTCGACGCCCGGTCAGCGAACAGGACAGGGCCGACCCCTCCTTTGAAGAAGGGGTCTGCTGCCCCGCTTGTGCAGAAGAATACTCGGATCAGGATCGGATCCGCTTCCGCGAACGGCACCGGCAGATGGCGCTGGCAGAAAGGCGGGGGCGCCGCCATCTTGGCCCCGAAGCCGGCTGACTGCCGGCATGAAGACCAACTAAAATAATCGGTCTTTACAAACCATATTCTTTTTGTCAGGTATAGATTGCCCAGCCAGCCATTCGGTGAGCCCGGAGCCATCGCCCTGCCTTTGACCGCTCCCTGACAGGATGGAGACACCGCAGATGAACGCCCGGATCGACCCTTCGCAGCTTCCCCTGCCGCAGGTGCAGCCTGTTGCGAAGGAGTTGCCTTTGCATGACGCCGAACAACTGACCCATGGCGGTTCGCAGGCGCGGATCACCCTGAATGGCCAGACCTATTTTCTGCGGATTACCCGCGCCGGAAAACTGATCCTGACGAAGTAGAACTCCGCCGTTCAGCACCCCGGCAAGAGACAAGCACCAAGATGATCGTCTGCCACTGCCACGCAATTACTGACAGCGACATTCGAGCGGCCGTGCGCTGGATGCGCGCGGCCGATTCTTGCACCGTGATTACCGCAGGCAAGGTCTATCGGGCGCTTGGCAAGCGGGCCGAATGCGGCGGCTGTATGCCGATTTTCCTTGAAACCATGCGCAGCGATGCCAGTTTCGAAATACCCGCGAACTTGCGCGGGCTTCGGACGGCAGCCACGAAAGAAAGGGAGCGCAATGAAGGGCGACGCCAAGGTCATCGAATATCTGAACTCGGCACTCCGGTCTGAACTGACTGCCGTCAGCCAGTACTGGCTTCACTACAGGCTGCAAGACGACTGGGGCTTTGGCCATCTGGCCGACAAGTCCCGCGCCGAAAGCATCGAAGAGATGCATCACGCCGACCGGCTGATCGCGCGCATCATCTTCCTGGAAGGCCATCCGAACCTGCAGCGGCTCGATCCCCTGCGGATCGGTCAGAACATCCGCGAAACGCTTGAAGCCGACCTGGCCGGCGAGCACGACGCCAGGAAGCTCTATATCGAGGCCCGCGACCATTGCGAGAAGGTCGGTGACTATGTGTCGAAAGCCCTGTTCGAAAACCTGATCGCCGACGAAGAAGGCCATATCGACTTCCTCGAAACCCAGCTTGGCCTGTTCGATCGCCTGGGCGAAGAGCGCTATGGCCTGTTGAACGCCAAGCCGGCAAGCCAGGCCGAGTCCTGATCGCCGCGCCAGATGGCCCGGCGGACCAGATCCCTTGTGCTGATCCTGCCGGCCACGATCGTCTTGTCGTGGCCGGCTGAGCTTTCTGCCGAAGGCGAGTCTTCGGACAGCCGCAACGCATTCTCGCAGCCCCTTCCGACGCTGGACTTCGAAGGCTTACAGAGATTTCGCGAGGGTAACCTCCTGTTTCGCAAGCTCTGGGTCTCGGCGCCTTCTGCCTTTCCGGGGTCCGACGGTCTTGGTCCGCTGTTCAACGCCCGGAGTTGCCAGTCCTGCCATGTCCGCGACGGAAGAGGTCGTCTTCCGGAGGGTACGGCTGACAGCAACTCAGGCCTTGTGCTGCATCTGTCGCTCGCGGGGCGGCCTGAGCCGACCTATGGTCGGCAGCTACAGACGATGGCAGTCCCGGGATTGTCGGTCGAAGGGCGTATCAGCGTAACCTACAGCGAATTCGCGATTCCGATCCGTGACGAACCGCCCGTTACGTTGCGGGATCCTCAGTATCGGATTTCATCCGCAGCGTTCGGCCCCATGTTTCCCGGGGCCCTGCTGTCCCCGCGCATCGCGCAGCAATTGATCGGCCTCGGCATGCTGGCCGCAATCCCGGACGAGGCGTTGCTTGCAAATGCCGATCCAGAGGATCGCGACGGAGACGGCATTTCGGGCCGCGCCAATCTTGTTTCCTCAATTGAGGGCGGCCAGATCAAGCTCGGCAGATTTGGGCACAAGGCAGGACTGCCCGACCTGCGCGACCAGACGGCGACGGCGCTAATGCTGGACCTTGGTCTTTCGACTGACCTTTATCCGGCGCCGTGGGGCGATTGCACCAAGGCAGAAGTGGACTGCCGGGGGGCACCCAACGGCGAAACGCCGGGCGATACAGACCCGCGCGAAGTCAGTCGCAAGAACCTCGATGACCTGACCTTCTACACTGCATCCCTTGCCGTTCCGTCGCGCCGCAACCCGGATGCACCTTTGGTGATGCGGGGCGAGACTGTCTTTGGCGACGCAGGCTGCGCGTCCTGTCATGTCAAGGAGTTCCAGGTCCCAACTCCCGGTCAGGGCAAGACCGACACGATCCAACCCTACACGGACCTTCTGCTCCATGACATGGGTCCGGGTCTTGCGGATGGCTTGACCGAAGGGCTGGCAACCGGCACGGAATGGCGCACTGCGCCTCTTTGGGGGATAGGGCTGACAGAAGCGGTCAGCGGTCAGATACATTTGCTGCATGACGGCCGCGCAAGGACATTGCTTGAGGCAATCCTCTGGCATGGCGGCGAGGCAGAGGCATCGCGCAACCGCGTCGCCGCCCTGCCGCCCCCGGACCGCGCAGCGCTCATCGCGTTTCTGGAAAGCCTTTGATCTTCCGGCCCGGCTAGGCCTGCGGGATTGGTCCGTTCTCGGAGAAATGGCGAGGAAAGAAGGCCGACGCGCAAGTATGGACTGTGCGAAGCCCTTCTTCCCTCGGATAGGGGTCGCGCATCGTCATCATGTCCAGCCAGACGCCTTCGATCGTAACCCGCACGACCCTCGCCGTCCGTTCGGCAGACCCGGAGTAGCCGCCTGCCGCGATCAGGCGGGCGCAGATCTGTTCCATGTTCCGGTTGTAGGCTTCGTCGTTGGCACCATACCGTTCCTGATAGAGCGGCCGGCTTTGCGCCTCGCCCCAGAAAGCACACCAGGCCGAAAGGCGCGCCGGCGTGCAGATCGCGGGCTCGAAATCAGCCCGGATCAAGGCGGCAAGCTGAGAGGCTGGGTCAGTTGCCGCAGCAGCCAAGGCTGCCTGCCAGTTTTCCCTGTACTCTTCGGCAAGAAAAGCCAGGGTCTCTTCAAGCAGCTTTTCCTTGGTCTCGAAATGAAAGTTGACGAGACCATGGGACAGCCCGGCGGTCCGGGCAACCTCGCTCAGCGTCGTGCGGGCATAGCCACGCAAGGCAATCGTTTCGATCGTCGCCTCGATCAACTGCATACGCCGCTCTTCGCGGCTTTGCTTGCGTCGAGCAGGCTCCCCCTTCTCACCAGAGGATTCTGTTGATGAATTCGGCTGGGCAACGGCCATACGGGTGTCCCGACAAGTTCTATCGCTCTTATTAGGGCATTCACGGTCTCAGGAAAGGGTCAGGTTGCCGGCAAGGTCAAGATAGATTTTGATTGACAGTTCAGTCAAAATAATTCGATGCTTTGATCAAAACAGGGAAAAAGGCCGGAATCGAACCTGGCCAGCGACGAGGAACAAACATCATGACCCGCCTGCCGACGCGCACTCTCGCGAAGTCGAATGCTCAATTCCAGAAGGCCGTGAAGCGTTTGCCGCTCGGGGTTTCGTCGACCTTCCGTTACTGGGGCGACGACCGGACGATCTATGTCGATCACGGCAAGGGCGGCAGGACCTGGGATATCGATGGCAATGCCTATGTCGATTACCGGCTTGGCTACGGCCCGGCGATTCTGGGCTATGCGGACGACCGCGTGGATGCCGCGGCCCGCAGGGGCATGGAGGTTGGCGGGGTCTTTGCCCTTTCGACCGAACGGGAACTTATCGTCGCCGACCGCATCGCCAAGATGGTGCCGGCGGCAGAGCTTGTCCGCTTCTCGAACTCGGGGACCGAGGCGGTGATGGCTGCCCTGCGGCTTGCCCGTGCCCATACGGGGCGTGAAAGCTACCTTCTAGTCGAGGGGGGCTATCACGGGCTGTTCGATGCCGCGATGTGGATGTCGAACATGGAGGAATGGGACCTGGGCTCGAACAAGGACCCCGAGCTTGTTCCTTACGGCAAGGGCATTCCGCCAACTGTCAAGAAGCTGGCGCATATCACACCGATGAACAATTTCGAGCGGCTTGAGGAAATGTTCCGCAAGCATGGCGACAAGCTTGCGGCGATGCTGATCGAGCCGATCCAGGGCAACTGCTGCTCGATCATGGCGCAGCCGGACTATGTGAAACTCGCGCGCGAACTCTGCACCAAATACGGCGTCATGCTCATCATCGATGAGGTGAAGTCGGGCTTCCGCGTCGGCAAGAGCGGCATCCAGGGTATCATGGGCGTCACGCCCGACATCACGACCTTTGCCAAGGCGGTCGCCAATGGCTACCCGATCTCGGTCGTCGCCGGCCGCGAAGAGGTGATGCGCACGTTCAAGTATGGCGGCGCGTCCCATGGCGGGACCTACACAGCCCATTCGGTGTCGCTGGCAGCTGCAGAAGAGACCCTTCGCATCCTCGACGAAACACCTGCGTTGGAGACACTGGCCAACTATGGCGAGCGGCTGAAGGGCGGCATCTCGAAGATCCTCGACGCTCGTGGAATCGTCCATTCCTACACCGGCCATCCGTCGATGTTCGGCCTGTTCTTCGCGGAAACTCCGCCCGACAACTACCGCGACTGGAAGACTTCGGACTACTCCTTCTACGACCAGATGGCCTACTTCCTGCACGACCTCGGCGTGATCTGCGAGCCCGACTCGCGCGAGCCCTGGTTCATGTGCGAGGCGCATGGCCTGGACGAGACCTGCCTGACCGACACGCTGAAGGCGGTCGAGACGGCAGTAGACCTGACCCTTGAACATTTCGAAGAAGAAGCAAAACGCGCATGAACTACGATGCCGTCATCGTCGGGGCAGGGCATAACGGCCTCGTCGCCGCCTGCTATCTCGCCCGGGCGGGCCAGAAGGTCTGCGTGGTGGAGAAGAACGACTGGATCGGCGGCGCGGCCGTCAGCCGCGAGCTCTATCCGGGCTTCACCTATTCCAACTGCTCTTATGTCGCCTCGCTGTTCCGGCCCGAGATTATGCGCGACCTCGAACTGCCGAAATTTGGCCTGCAAATCCTGCCCTATGAAGGCGGCGCCGTGTTCATGGAGAACGGCGACTACCTTGGCATGCACCGAGATCACGACGCAAACCGCCGCGAGTTCGCCCGACATTCCAAGCGCGACGCCGAGGCCTATGACCGCTACTCGCGGGACGTGCTGCGGCACTGCCGGTTCATCCGGCCGATGCTGCTGCGCACCGCGCCCGATCCGTCGAGTTTCCGTCCGCGCGACCTGTCGGAACTCGCCTGGCTGGGCAAGCAGATGTTCGGCCTGTCGGAAGCGGCGATGTACGACATGATCCGCTTCTGGACGATGTCGATCAGCGATTTCCTGGACGAGTATTTCGAACATCCGACCGTGAAGGCCTATCAGGCTGTCGCCTCGATCATCGGCACCGCCCTTGGCCCGATGTCGCCTGGCACGGCCTATGTCCTGCTGCATCACGCGATGGGCGACGTAGACGGCAATGTCGGCGCCTGGGGCTTTGCCCGGGGCGGGATGGGGTCGATCACCAAGGCGCTGAAGGCCTCGCTCGAAGCGGCGGGCGGCGAGGTGCGCGCGGGCAACGGAATCGAGAAGATCCTCATCAAGAACGGCCGGGCGATCGGTGTCGCGATGGAGAACGGCGATGAGGTCCACGGCAAGCGCGTCGTCTCGAACATGGACGTCAAGCGCACCTTCCTGAAGCATGTCGACGAAGGCGAACTGCCTGGTGACTTCGTCAAGCGCGTCAAGGCATTCAAGATCCGCGGCTCGTCAGGCAAGCTGAACATCGCGCTCGACAAGGCGCCGGTCTTTACCGCGCTTCCGCCGAACTCGCCGCATATGAAGGGCGACATGCATTTCACCGACTCGATCGAGAAGATGGAGCGCGCCTATGACGACTGGAAGGCCGGCCATTACAGCGCCGACCCGTTCCAGGACATGATGATCCCGACGATGATCGACCCGACGATGACCCCGCCGGGCAAGCACTTCATGTCCTGCTTCGTGCAATACGCCCCGCCGAAAGTCGAGGGGCAGGATTGGACCGACGCCGACCGCGACGGCTTCGCCAAGGCCTGCCTCGACCAGATCGAGAAATATGCACCGGGCTTCAAGAACTCTATCCTGCATGTCGAGGTCCGCACGCCGCGCGAGCTGGAAAAGGAAGTCGGCCTGACCGAAGGCAACATCTTCCAAGGCGAACTGACCTTCGACCAGTTGCTGTTCAACCGTCCCGTGCCAGGTTGCGCGCAATATCGCAGCCCGATCAAGGACCTGTGGATCTGCGGATCTTCCACCCATCCCGGCGGCGGCGTCATGGGCGCACCGGGTCGCAACGCGGCTTCGGAAATCCTGCGCGACCTGCGTGCGCCCACCAAAGACATGAGCGAAGCCTATGCCGTCCTTTGATGTCATCGTGATCGGCGGCGGGACCAACGGCCTTGCCGCTGCGCACCGCCTGCAAACGTCGGGCCGCAAGGTTCTGGTGCTGGAACAGGCCGGGCAGGCCGGCGGCGCGGCCGTCGCGCGGGAATTCGCGCCCGGCTTTCGCACGCCGGGCCTTGCCCATATCGCCAACCAGATCGACAGCCGGGTGATGTCGGGCATGGACCTTGGTCGGCACGGGCTTGGCTTCGTAACCTCGGGACTGAGTTCCACGGCGTTGTCCGCGACCGGCGACCACCTCGTGCTGGAAGGCTCGGCGGGCGCCACGATCCGCGGCACGATTTCGGACGCCGACCGCAAGAACTGGCTAGCCCTGCGCAAGCAGCTTCTGTCCTTCGCCGAGGTTCTGGCACCGTTCAAGCAACTCACCGCGCCGCGCATCGCCAAGAGGGCGGGCAACGAATACGGCAAGCTCGCCAGGTTCGGCCTGAACCTGCGGATGCTTGGAAAGGCAGACTTCCGCGAGTTCCTTCGGATGATCCTCATCAATGTCTATGACGTGGTGAACGACGAGCTGACGGACAAGCGTCTGAAGGGCCTGCTGACCTTTGATGCCACCCTTGGCTCGTGGCTCGGGCCCCGATCCCCGAACTCCCTGATCCTGCTTCTGAACCGGCTGGCGGGCGAGGGTGCCGGCCAGCGTGCTGCGCTGGCGTTGCCGAAGGGCGGCATGGGTGCCGTGGCCGACGCGATGGTGAAGTCGGCGACAGCGTCAGGCGTAAATCTGCGGACCGGCGCGACCGTCGACAGCCTGCTCATCGAGGACGACAGGGCAGCCGGCGTAAGGCTGGCAAATGGCGAGGAGGTACGGGCGAAGATCGTCGTCTCGGCCATGAGCCCGAAAACTACCTTCCTGAAACTGGTCGGCCCCCGCCATCTTGACGCGGGTTTCGTCAAGCGCATCGGCGACCAGAAGTCGCGTGGCGCGGCGGCCAAGCTGCACCTTGCCCTGAAAGGGGCGCCGGATTTCCGCGGGGCCGACCTGAAATCGCGCCTTGTGATCGCCCCGTCCGACGATCAGGTCGAGCTGGCATACAACGCCGTGAAATACGGCGAGGTACCAAAGCGACCGGTGATGGAAATCGTGATCCCCTCAGCGCATGAACCCGGCTTTGCCCCGGCCGGGCACCATGTCCTGTCTGCAGTGGTGCAATTCGCGCCGCACAAGCCCAAGGCCGGGGCAGACGCCGCCCGTGCCGAGATGCTGGAGAATGCGCTCGCGATGCTCGAGGAACACGCACCGGGGATCCGGGCGCTCGTCACCCATGCCGAACTCCTGATGCCCTATGACATCGAGGCCCAATACGGCATGGTAGGCGGCAACTGGCACCACGGTGAACTGTCGGTGGAGCAGATGCTGTTCCTGCGCCCAGTCGCTGGCATCGCGCAGTACGCGACGCCGATCGAGGGGCTGTGGCTCGCCGGCGCGGGCTGCCACCCGGGAGGCGGCATTTCCGGCGCAGCCGGCTGGAACGCCGCGGAACGCATCATTCGGGAGGCGCGGGCATGAATGTCATGAGGAACTCGGATCCCCGGCTGCATTACCTGACGCCGCTGAAGCAGACGCCCTTCCATCCACGCACCGCCGCCGAGAATCGTCTGAACGACTGGGGGCCGTGGGCTGGCTACACCACCGCGCTCAGCTTCGGCGACACCGCGATGGAGCACAGCGCGATCCGCAATGGCGCCTCGGTCTACGACCTCTGCCCGATGGTCAAGTATCGAGTGACCGGCAGGGACGCAGCTGCCTATCTTGACCGGCTGACGGTGCGGAATGCCTCGAAGCTGTCCGTTGGCGGCGTGCACTACACCATCTGGTGCGACGATGCCGGCAAGGTAATCGACGATGGCACCTTGTTCAGGCTTGGGCAGACCGACTACCGCATCTGCTGCCAGGAGCGGCACCTGCCCTGGCTCTTGGACAGCGCGATCGGCTTCGAGGTCTATATCCGTGAAGAAACCGAGGATGTCGCGGCGCTGTCATTGCAGGGTCCTTGCGCGTGGTCGGTGCTGAATGCGGCAGGCTTCGACGTGGCGGACCTCAAACCGTTCCGGATGCGGTCTTTCCCCTTCGACGGGGGCGAACTGATGATCTCGCGCACCGGGTTCACCGGCGATCTGGGGTACGAGCTCTGGACAACGCCCGCGCATGCCATCGCGCTTTGGGATCATCTCTTTGCGGCAGGCGCCCCATGGGGCATCCGTCCGATCGGCACGCATGCCCTCGACATTGCGCGGATCGAGGCCGGATTCATCATTACCAACATGGATTTTATCCCGGTTGATCAGGCCGTGCGCGAAGATCGCGCCCGCTCGCCGTTCGAGCTTGGGCTCGAATGGATGGTTGATTTCGACAAGGGCCATTTCACCGGTCGCCGCGCCCTTCTGAAGGAAAAGGTGAACAAGAGTTCGAAATGGGCTCTGGTTGGCCTCGACATCGACGGCAACGTCTCGGTCGAAGGGTCGATCATCTACCACAATGGCAAGACCGAGGTGGGCACGGTGACGGCGGCGTGCTGGTCACCCTCGGCCAAGCGCAACGTCGCGCTGGCGCAGATCCGCCGGCCCTATCACGAGACCGGAAACCTGTTCGTTGAAGTCTATGCCCTGCGCGAGCTTCAATATGCCAAGCTGATGCTGCCCGCCCGCATGTGCGAGCGGCCGTTCTTCGCGCCGCCCCGTCGCCGGGCGACGCCTCCGGGTCCATTCTGAGGTGCCGAGATGACGTTTCACACCCAATCGCCTCTGCTCAACAACTGCCCCGACTCCCTTCCGGCATCCGCCTACTTCGATGCCGACTGGTTTGAACGAGAGCGACGCGCGATCTGGGCGAGGGACTGGGTTTATGTCGGCCGCCTGAACGACCTGAAACCCGCCACGATGCGGAAGGTGTGCGTCGCGGGAGAGAACCTGATCCTTTGCCGTGATCAGAGCGGCAAGGTGACGGCCTTCCACAACACTTGCCGCCATCGTGGCGCCGAGCTTTGCTCGGCCGCCGAGAAGCCGCTTGGCAAGCTCATAACCTGTCCGTACCACGCCTGGGCCTATGCGACCGACGGGCGCCTGGTTTCTGTCGCCCATGCCACACCGACCGCCGACTTCCGGAAGGAAGACCATGGCCTGTATGCGGTGCATGTGAAGGAATGGAACGGCTTCCTGTTCCTGTCGCTTGCAGAAGAGGCCCCGGAGTTGAGGCCGGACGTGGGCCTGAGCGCGCTAGACAACTGGCCGATGGCGGATCTCGTGACAGGCCATCGCCTGGAAAAGAACCTCGCGTGCAACTGGAAGATCTTCTGGGAAAACTACAACGAATGCCTGCATTGCCCATCGGTTCACCCGAGCCTGTGCGACATGGTCCCGATCTACAAACAAGGGATCATGTCTGCCTCGGAAGCACCCGACTGGACGCCCGGGGCGCCAAGCGCGGATCAGGTGCTGAAGCAGGGAGCCAGCAGCTGGACCGTCAGCGGCAAGCCGTGCGGGCCGGAATTTCCGAACCTGACAGCGCAGCAGCGCGCGAATGGCTTCAATTTCGTCACGCTCTATCCGACGATGTTCATCGTCGCACATGTAGACTATGCACGTGCGGTCAGCCTGACACCGGTCAGCCCCGAGGAAACGAAGCTGACGATCGAGTGGTTCTTCCCGAAGGAGACCCTCGCTCAGCCCGGCTTTGAGCTGGCTTCGGTGACGGATTTCGCGACGACCGTCGTGCTGGAAGACGGTGAGGCCTGCGAGATCAACCAGCGCGGGCTGAAATCGTCGCGCCACTCCAAAGGCCGTCTGATGCCGCAGGAGTTCGACATTCACAACTTCCACAAATGGGTCTTGGGCCGACTGGCCGAGGCGGAGGTATAACATGAACATTCGGACCGTTCCGAACGACTGGGACCGTCGTGGCTTGCCCGGCTGGGCTTATAGCTCCCAGGCGCTGTTCGACCTCGAACGTATGCATGTCTTTCTGAACCACTGGCAGCTTGTCGGCCATGTGAACGACGTTCCGTCCCCCGGGGACTGGTTCACGTTCGACCTGCTTGGCGAACGCGCCATCGTGATGCGCGGCAAGGACAACATCGTGCGGTCGTTCCACAACCTGTGTCGCCATCGCGGCGCCAGGGTCGTTGACGGCGGGCAGGGGCACTGTAAGGGCGCCCTGGTCTGCCCGTTCCACGGCTGGGTCTACAACCTGGACGGAACCCTGCGCGGTCCGGCGCGGCCCGAGACCTTTGGCGACATGGATCGGTCGAAGTTCAATCTCAAGCCCATCGAGATGGACATCTGGCACGGTTTCATCTTCCTGCGCTTCCTGCCGGGGCCTCAGCCTTCGGTTGCCGAGTACCTCGCCGACTACGATCAGGACTTCTCTGATTTCCGTGCAGAAGAACTTCTCCCGGTCGCGCAGGCGGGGTGGGAAACGATCCTTCCGGTCAATTGGAAGTCCGTGCGCGATGTCGACAACGAGGGCTATCACGTCGCCATGGCGCATCCTGGACTTCAGGATCTTTATGGCCGGAGCTATCGGGACATCGTCCACGCAAACGGCCTCGCGAGTTCATACGCGACGTTCGGAGACACGCCCGGCCGTCTGTGGTCCGTCAGAAACTACATCAAGATGTCCCCCGTTCAGGAATGGCTGCCAGAGCGCCTGCAAAAGGCCTGGAACTACTATGGCGTATTCCCGAATGCGGTCTTCATCTTCACGCCGGAAAGCGTGCAGTTCTACCATGATCTTCCGATTTCGCCGGGTCAGACGCGCCTCACCGGCCGAATCTATCGGCGGCAAAATGAATCCCGGCAGCAGCGATTGGCGCGCTATCTCGTCTACCGCATCGACCGTGAAACCTCGGCAGAGGATCAGCAGCTTTCGATCTGGTCGGACGAATCGATGAAATCCACCGCCTTCGATGACTTTCACCTGTCCGATCTGGAATTCGGGGTCAGGAATCACCACGAAAATCTTCGCAAGATCCTCCCGGTCCTGAACCATCGGGAACCTATGCCCGAGGAGCGCATTGCTTCCCTTAACAAAGAATTGCTTGGCGCGGGCAACCACGACGCTTAACATCTCGTTAAGAAAACAGGACCGGCGAAGTCGGCCACTTCAACAGGGGAGAAATGCGATGAGAGTAAACAGACGGGGGGCGCTGACCGTCCTTGGCGGGGCGCTTGCACTTCCTTACGTACGCCCGTCCTGGGCGCAGGCTGGAACGGTCAATGTCTACAACTGGGCCGACTACATCGGCGAGACGACCCTGGCCGATTTCGAGGCTGCCACTGGCATCGGCGTGGTATACGATACCTATTCCTCGGCTGAGGAAATGCAGGCCAAGATGCTGGCAGGCGCAACGGGTTACGACGTTGCCGTCACCGCCGGGATGAGCCAGCCGCAAATGATCCAGGCCGGCGTCTATGCCAAGCTCGACAAGTCGAAATTGCCCAACTGGAAGAACCTCGATCCGGAAATCCTGCGGATTGTCGATGGATAGGATCCCGGCTCGGACCATTCGATTCCCTACATGTGGGGCTCGGTCGGATTCACCTACAATGTCGACATGGTGAAAGAACGCATCCCAGATGCCGACTTCCAAAGCATGGATCTTGTGTTCAAGCCCGAGAACGCAGCGAAGCTTGCCGATTGCGGGATCTCGATCCTCGACAGCCCGACCGACATCATGCTGATGGTGCTGAGGTACCTCGGCCTCGACGGAGATACGACGAACGTCGCCGATTACGACAAGGTGGTCGAGGCATTCAAGCCGATCCGGCAGGACATCCGCACCTTTGACAACCAGAACTATCTGAACGCAATTCCCAACGGCGAGTTGTGCGTGATCAACAACTGGTCTGGCGACTATGCTGTCGCTAAGTCGCGCGCCGCCGAAGCCGGCATCGAGATGAACCTTGCCTATTTCGTGCCCAGAACCGGGGCGCCGGCGTGGATCGATGTGATGTCGATCCCGTCTGACGCACCCAATGTCGACAATGCCTATGCCTTCCTCGACTACCTCTTGCAGCCAGAGGTGATCGCGGCCTGCACGAACTACACCGCCTATGCCAACGCGAACCTTGCATCGAAACCCTTCGTCGATCCGGCGATCCTTGCCGACCCCGCCGTCTATCCTGATGAAGAGACGATCAAGCGTCTCTGGGCCCCGAAACCCCTGAACGAAGAGCAGGACCGCGCCATCACGCGGGCCTGGACCGCGATCAAGACCGAATGATCGGGTGAAGTATGCAAATGCCCAGTCCGCAACCTGTCTCCGCGCCAGTGAACACCGCTGGCGCGGACCCCTTCGTTCGTATTGAAGCTGTCACGAAAAGGTTCGGCAGCTTCACCGCCGTCGATGACGTGTCTCTCTCTATCTACAAGGGCGAGATCTTTGGACTTCTTGGTGGATCCGGCTGCGGGAAAACCACGCTGCTCAGGATGCTCGCGGGATTCGAAGATCCAACCTCGGGCCGCATCTGGCTGGACGGACAGGACATGACGGGTGTCCCGCCTTACGAGCGCCCCGTGAACATGATGTTCCAGTCCTACGCGCTCTTCCCGCACATGACCGTCGAAAAGAACGTGGCCTATGGGCTGAAGCACGAAAGGATGACGGATGCGCAGCGCAAGGACCGCGTGCGCGAGATGCTGGACCTTGTTCAGCTGACCCAGTTCGCGCATCGCAAGCCGCACCAGATTTCCGGTGGACAGCGGCAGCGAGTGGCGCTTGCACGCGCGCTGGCGAGGGCACCGAAGCTTCTTCTGCTGGATGAACCGCTCGCGGCGCTCGACAAGAAACTGCGTGAACACACGCAGTTTGAATTGATGAACATTCAGTCGCAAACTGGCGTTACCTTCGTCGTGGTCACCCACGACCAGGAGGAAGCCATGACCCTGTCCGACCGGATCGCGGTCATGGACAAGGGACAGGTGCGCCAGATCGGTACCCCGAACGATGTCTACGAGTACCCCAACAGCCGCTTCGTTGCCGGCTTCATCGGGTCAATCACGACCTTTGAAGCGACCGTGCGCAAGATCGAAGGGCAGAACGCGATACTGGATGTGCCGGCCATGGGCGGGGTCAAGATCGGGCGTAGCGTTCCCGGCCTGACCGAAGGCGAGAAAGTGACGCTTGCCCTTCGGCCCGAGAAAATCAGGCTCGGCCGCGAGCGACCCGATGACCCGAATTCCTTCAGCGGCGTGGTCTCGGGCCTCGGCTACCTCGGCAAGGATTCGCTCTATCGCATCGCGCTCCCGGATGGGCAGATCGTGACCGTCAACTCTGTCAACGCCCGCCGTGTGGGCGAGGACGAGCGTGTGGCCGACTGGGAAGACCAGGTCTGGCTGAGCTTCGATCCGACTTCTGCAATCCTGCTGCGGAACTAGGCCATGGCTGCGATAGAACAGTCCGACGTGCCACCGCACCGCAAGGGTCTGGTCAGCTGGTTCAACCGACGGGGCTGGTCCGACATCATCATCGCCACGCCCTATATCTGGCTGCTGGTCTTCTTTTTCCTGTCCTTCATCATCGTCGTAGCGATGAGCTTTGCGACAAGGACGCCGACCGCACCTCCGTTTTCCTTCGGGGGTGAGCATCCGCTGATCAACCTGGATGGCTACAAACGGCTGTTCCAGGACAGTCTCTATATTCGTGCTTTCCTGACTTCCGTGGTCAATGCGCTGATTGCCACGGCGCTTTGCCTTCTGATCGGCTATCCGATGGCTCTTGGTCTGACGCGTGTGTCGCGGGCATGGCGGAACATCCTGCTCATGCTGGTCATCCTGCCGTTCTGGACCTCATTCCTGCTGCGCGTCTATGCATGGATGGGTCTGATGAGCAACAACAGCTGGTTCAACCGCGGCCTGACCTCGATCTGGAACTGGGTCGTCCCCACGGACTGGGCGCTGCGGTCAATCCCGATGATGAACACGAACTTCGCGGTCGTTCTGGTCATGGTCTATTCCTACCTGCCCTTCATGATCTTGCCGCTCTTTGCAAATCTGGAAAAGCTGGACCAGACGCTGGATGAAGCGGCAATGGACCTGGGTTCGCGTCCGTTTCAGGTCTTTCGTGACGTGACGCTGCCTTTGTCGATCCCTGGCATCATCGCCGGCGGCTTGCTCGTTTTCATCCCTGCAGCGGGCGAACTGATCATCCCTTCGCTGGTCGGCAATTCCTCGCAACCGATGATCGGCCGCGTGATCTCGGATGAATTCGCCAGTGCGCGCGACTGGCCCATGGCATCCTCTGTCGCGGTCGCCCTGCTGCTGCTGCTGGTCTTGCCGATGATGCTTTACACGCATTTCGACGCCAAGGCCCAGGAACGGATGAAGGACGAGCCATGAACCGCCGCCCCATCTTCCTTATCACCGTGCTGTGTTTCGGGTTCGCGTTCTTCTACATCCCGATCCTGTCGATGATTGTCTACTCCTTCAACGCCTCGCGCCTGGCGACGGTCTGGGGCGGCTTCTCGACGAAGTGGTATGCCACGCTGTTCAGCAACAAGCAGGTAATCAGTGCAGCGATCCTGTCGCTGCAGATCGCGCTCCTTTCCGCCACCTGCGCCACGATCCTAGGCACGATGGCTGGCATCGCCCTGGCGCGGTTCAAGAAGTTCCGTGGACGCGTGCTGTTCTCGGGGCTGATCACCGCGCCGCTTATCATGCCCGAGGTCATCACCGGCATCTCGTCGCTGATGCTGTTCATCCTGATGGCCCAGTGGATCGGCTGGCCGGCGAGCCGCGGCTTTACCACGGTTACCATCGCCCATATCACCTTCTCGATGACCTTCGTTGCGACGATCGTCAGTTCGCGCCTGATCGCTGCCGATCAGGCGATCGAAGAGGCGGCGATGGACCTTGGCTCAAAGCCCTGGCAGGTGATGAAGGACATTACCCTGCCGATCATCAGCCCCGCGATCCTGTCGGGTTGGCTTCTGGCCTTCACCATCTCGCTGGA
This sequence comes from Alitabrizicola rongguiensis, assembly GCF_021491355.1. Taxonomy (GTDB): domain Bacteria; phylum Pseudomonadota; class Alphaproteobacteria; order Rhodobacterales; family Rhodobacteraceae; genus Aliitabrizicola; species Aliitabrizicola rongguiensis. The sequence goes on from NZ_JAKENF010000001.1 coordinate 957,593, forward strand.
CGATGTGGTCATCACCAACTTCACTACCGGGCCCGGCAACACCACGCTGCCACTCCTGATCTGGTCGAAGGTCAAGCTTGGCGTAACGCCTGACATCAATGCACTTGCCACAATCATCGTCTGCATCGTCGGCTTGGGGGTCATTATCGCCGGGATAGTCATGAACCGCGCCGAGAAGCGCCGTGATGCAGATATCCGCCTGGCTTATCGCGCAAACGAGTAAGGCATGGACGACGCTGTTCTCGCACAACTGATGCTGCCTCCTGGACTGCCCGGCTCTGGCCGTCTGCGATACGCCGCAGCGATGCAACTGAACCGGGCGGGCCGACTTTCACCAGAGGCGCTCGAGGTCTTCCGGATCTGCTCGCCTCGCGATGGTGAAGACCCAATGATCCTGCTTGGTCAGCGGGGGCTTGCAAGGGAATTGCCCGCTCCCTCCGCATCATCGCCGGAACAGTCGCTTCATGCCCTTCTGGATGAGGTGGATGTCTATCTGTCTGGTCTTGCAGGCCCGGGGACTGGTGAGTTGCGCGCGGGGCTTGCAATGGCGCGTGGCAAGCCGATCAGCCTTCCAAAACCGCAGAAGTCGGCGGTGGTGGACGCTCATCTGCAGCAAGCGCTCGTCCAATTGCGCGCAACGCACCCGTCGCTGGCGCTGGCCATCGCGGCGGCGGCCCCGCTGCTGAAATGGGTCACTTATGACGCCTACCCGGCGGAGTTGATCGGCGAAAGTTTCCGAACGGGGCACGCCTTTGCGAGCCTCGTTGGAGAAGAGGCGCCCTTCCGGGCCGAGGATTTCGACATCGGTCTGTTCCTGATCGCGCCGCACGTGCTCTACCGCGACCACAATCATGCTGCACCAGAGCTTTACGCACCTCTCACAGGCCCCCACGGTTGGCGCTTCGGACCTGATGCATCGCTTGTCATCAAACCCGCGCATGAGCCGGTTTGGAACGACCCGTTCGCGCCACATCTGACCAAGGTTGGCCCTGTCCCCTTCCTGTGCCTCTTCGGGTGGACCCGCGACGTGATGCAACCCGCTACTGTCCTGCCGGCCACTGACTGGCCGCAGCTTGAATCCCTGCGCATCACACCCACCGGAACCTTCGAATGACCTCCGACCTTCTCATCGTAAATGCCCGCATCCGGACGATGGATGCGGCGCGACCCACTGCCGATGCCTTGCTCATCCGGGCAGAGCGCATCGTTGCCCTCGGTACGGAAGCCGAGGTGACGACACTGGCCGCTCCAGATGCGCGCAGAATCGATGCCGGAGGCCGGCTGGTCCTGCCGGGCTTCCAGGACCCGCATATCCATCTTCTGTCCGGGGGCACCGACCTTGCGACAGCCGCGCCTCTGTATGAGGTCTCGACAATTGCGGAACTCCAGGCAGCCATGGCCGCCCATGCGCAGAAGGTCCCACACCTCGAGCTGGTCGTAGGCTCCGGGTGGCAGCCGGGCCATTTCGGCGACGACAATCTGACGCGCCACGTCATCGATGCGGTCATCGCTGATCGCCCCGCGGTGCTTTACGACAGCTCCTTCCACAATGCCTGCCTCAACTCTCGGGCTTTGCTGATGGCAGGGATCACGAAGGGCATCGCTGACCCGATGAACGGGCATTTCGTTCTGGACGAAGCTGGCGAGCCGACCGGCATGCTCCATGAAGACGCAATCCAATGGGCGCTGGAGCGGCTTCCCCAGCTGACCGACGCGGACTATCTTGATGGTCTTCGCGCAGGCCAGGCGCATGCGAACCGCCATGGTATCACCGGCGTGATCGATCCCCGCGTGACCGAGCTTGAAACCCGCATCTATGGCATGGCGGTCGAACGGGGCGAACTGACCCTTCGGGTCTGCGGTGCCGCACTGGTCAAGGAGCAAGATACGCCGGAAGAGGCTGTCGCGCGGCTTTCGGCCATGCGCGCCGCCCATCCCGGACCGGATTTCTGGGTCCAGTCCGCCAAATTCTTCATGGACGGCGTGTTCGAAAACCGCACGGCCGCTCTGCTGGCACCCTATGCCGACCCTCCGGGCGGCAACTGCCCGACCATGTTCACGGCCGAACAGACCAAGGCGCTGATGGTTGCCCTCGATGCCGCGCGGTTCCAGATTCACGTCCATGTCATCGGCGATGCAGCCGCACGTACGTCAATCGAGGGGCTTGAGGCTGCGGTCGCCGCGAACGGACGTTGGCCGGCCTGCCATCAGCTGACTCACCTCCAGCTTGTCGATCCTGGCGACTTTGCCCGAATCGCAAAGGTCGGGGCGATGGCAAACATCCAGACACTCTGGGCGCAACTGAGCCCGACGATCCCGGACATCGCGCTGGACATGATCGGCCCCGCACGCCGCAGTGAGGTCTATGCCTTTCGGCGGATGCTGAACGAAGGCACCGGCTGGTGCCTGTCCTCGGACTGGCCTGTTTCAACGCTCAATCCCTTCGAGATCATCGAAACCGCTGTGACCCGGCAGGCCCGCCGAGACGAAGGGCCGAAAGAGCCGTTTCTTCCTTGGGAGCGGCTGACAGTCGAAGAGGCGGTCCTTGGCTATACCGCCCATGCGGCCACGGCCTGCTGGCGCGGCGACTTCACCGGGCGACTGCTGCCCGGTTTCTCTGCGGATCTCATCGTTCTGGATCAGGACATCTTCGCTTGCGCGCCAGACGAGATTTCGGCGACGAATGTGCTGCTCACGCTCTTCAAGGGGCGTGAAGTCTGGCGGGCGGAGGTGTTCGATGGCTGAGCAGGACGAGGAGCTGTACGGCGACAAGCTGGTCCGTATCCTTGCAGCGATCTGGGGTGAAGGCTTCCTCTCGCCGGGTGGCCGCGACGAGGTCGCCCGGCTGGTGGCAGGCTGCGACCTGATCGGCAAATCCGTGCTGGACATCGGTTGTGGTGCGGGAGGAATCGATATCGCGTTGGTCGAGTCCCATGGCGCTGGCTACGTCACCGGGATCGACGTCGAGGATGGCGTGATCGGTCATGCCCGCCGTCTGGTCGAGCGGCGTGGGCTGACCGACCGGATCGGACTGACGAAAGTCGCCCCGGGGCCCCTGCCCTTTCCTCCCGGCACATTCGACATCGTGTTCTCAAAGGATTCGATCGTCCACATTCCCGACAAGCACGCCCTGATGCGCGAGGTGTTCCGCGTTCTGAGGCCGGGTGGATGGTTCATCGCCTCTGACTGGCTCATCGGCCACGACGGGACGCCCAGCCCGGCAATGGCGGCTTACATTGCCGCCGAGGGCCTCGACTTCGGCATGGCGTCGCCTGCACGCTATGCGGATGCGATGCACAAGGCAGGTTTCGAGCAGGTCTCGACCATAAGCCGGAACACCTGGTATCGCGACGTCGCGAAGGCCGAGTTGGAGCGGCTCAGGGGCCCCCTCGGCGCGGAAGTCACCCGTGAACTCGGGGCAGACTTCGTGGCCCACAATGTTGAAATCTGGGAGCGAATGGTTCCGGTCCTCGAAGCTGGCGAGCACTGCCCGACCCACCTCAAGGCGCGCAAGCCAGCCTGACAGGCATCGCTCGTGCGTTAAGGCTTTCTTCACCAAGCACCGCGAGGCTTGCGCCATGACCCGCAGCCGCGCCTTCTCGGATCGACCACTGCCGCTCTTCTCCGACATCGGGGACGAAGCCGATGCGGCCCCGCTGCCACAGCGCTTGCCATCCTATGTCGCAGGTCACCGTGAGCGTCTGCGTACGCGGTTCATCGCCGGAGGCGCGGATGCCGTTCCGGATTACGAACTGCTGGAACTCCTTCTTTTCGATGCAATGGCCAAGAAGGACATGAAGCCGCTGGCACATCGCCTGATCGAGGCCTTCGGTGACCTGAACGGCGTCATCACCGCCAGCGAGGCGCGCCTGCGCCAGCAGGAGGGCGTGGGCGATGCAGTGCTCGTCCGCATCAAGCTGGCCGAGGCGATTGCGCGGCGAATGGCACGGTCGCGCGTCATCAACCGCCCGGTTCTGTCCTCTTGGGATGCGCTTCTCGACTATTGCCATACCGCCATGTCACACCGAGAGACCGAACAGTTCCGCATCCTGTTCCTCGACCGAAAGAATGTCCTGATCGCCGACGAGGAACAGGCACGGAGCACGGTGGATCACGTGCCAGTCTATCCGCGCGAGGTGGTGAAACGGGCGCTGGAGTTGAACGCGAGCGCGCTGATCCTCGTCCACAACCACCCCTCTGGCGATCCCACCCCGTCCGAAGCCGACATTGCCATGACCGCACAGGTGCAGGATGCCGCGGCGGTTCTTGGCATCGTTCTGCACGATCATCTGATCGTTGGCCGCTCACGCGAGGTCAGTTTTCGGGCACGGGGCTTTCTCTAGGCGCGCGCAGCCAGACCTCGACGCGCCGGTTGATCTGACGCCCGATCGCAGTCTCGTCGCAGGCCATCGGCAGCGCCTCGCCAAATGCGTCGATCGAGGTCTTGACCCGCAGGTCGCCCAGATCGGGCACCGCATCGGCGACTGCGTTGAAGACAACCTCGGCCCGTTCGCGCGACAGTTCAAGGTTTGCAGCCGGATCACCTGATCCGTCCGAGAAACCGACGAAGACAAGCTCCCGGTCGCTGAAGTGACCGGTCTCGATCAAGCGGACAAGATCAACCAGGTGATCCCGTGACGAAGCGTCGAGACGGCTTGTACCGTCCTCGAACCGGAAGGTGGCCGAAATCCTCTCCGCTCCATGCATGGAGGAGGTCAGGCGCTGAGCTTCTGCCAGGCCTGCGTCACCAGCAGCGCGGATCACGTTCACCAGGCGGTGACCGTCGCTCACAAGATCGGTCTGCTCCATCCCGCGGCCAAGAAGGCCGCCTTCGGCAAGTGCGGCGTTCGCCGAGGGCGAATTGACGAACTCGAGAAACTCGCGCCCAAGCAAGGGCAGATGCCGCTTGGCGGTCAACAAGTAGAATGGTTGAGCCAGGGGATAGTCTTCGGCCTTTACCGAAAGAGCGGACGGCTCGAGCAGGAAGCCACAACTGTCCGTCAAGGGCATGACCCGTGCCATCCCTGCATCGGCAGAAGTAGTTACCGCAATCCCCCAAGGATCGCGCGTAACCGCAGCCGCAAGGGCGGCCGCATCTTCGTGAGTTTCGCCGACGATGAGGGGCTGACCCAGTCGCGTTTCCAGCGCGGCCCGGAAGCCGGACTGCGGCGCCAGCGCATGCACGACCACCGGCATGTCGGGCCCACCCAGCTCGGACCAGTTCGTGACCTTGCCAGACAGGACGCGCGCAAGGTCCGCCGTCGCCAGTTGCGCAATGGGGTTCTTGGGCGATACCACGGCGACGAGTGCCTGTACGCCAAGGGTCGTGGCAATCAATCCGGGTTCCGGCAGATCGGCCAGATCGAAATCGGCAGCAGCGCTCCTCAAGGCTTCGACCGCGGGGCCAGGCGCTGCGGGCGTAAAGCTGAACCGAGCCAGAACGATCTCTTCGTCCGGATCGTAGATGGTATGGACAGCTCCTGAACCCGTCACTTCGGTGCGCAGCGCCAACCCGCGTGCCTGGGCAAAGGCAGCCAGCAGACCGGGCAGCAGCCGCGCGCCCTTGTCCGGGCTGCCGGTTACGCGCAACTCTGCGACATAGCTCGTCAAGTCCGGGCAGCCCGGACCATCGCAGATGACGCCCTGTGCATCGACAGTCAGCAGGCCGTAGCGGGTCATGATGCGATAAAGTTCGCCGTCGAATCCCTGCAGACTGCCTGACAGCGCCAAAGTGCCATCCCGCGACGTCAGCGTGATGTCTTGGGCCGCAGCAGCAACAGGAAAGGCGATCAGCGCGGCAAGGATTGCCGCGCAACGCATCAGGAAAACTCTCAAGAAGTGCTGCCTCTGCCCCGGTTCGAATGCCCGCCAGCGGTATCAGTCCGCCGCAGCGAGTTTCGTTCCCGGACGCAGATTTTTCAACTCAAGATACTGACCGATTGCATCGCAGCCGGGCATGGAGACAGCGAGGTCAGTGGTCGTTACTTCACCCCGGCCCGCCTCGAGCAGTTCGCCCACGAGATCTCGATTGCAAGTTTCTCGTGTCACTGCCGCTTCGACCAGGACCGGAACCTCGGATGCTCCCGTCGGGAAGGTATAGATCTCTGCCAGCAATGGTGCTGGAACCTGATCGTTCCCCAGCACAGACAGGAATCCGTGCCGCGGCAGAAGCCGGTTGTCCGGCTTGCCCGGATTTGCTGCCGAGATATGACCGGGATCGCCGAAGTCGGCGCCATCCTCGAACGCGTTCACCTGGAACGCCTGCGCGCCCAGCCATTGCACCCCGAAGCGGCGATAGGCATCGGCCTCCGGCACATTGACCGTTGCGACCGCGCTGGTGCCGTCGTGGAACAAGGCCGTAACGTCAGCGGATTCTGTCATGGCCGGAAGCGAGGCGGCGAGAATTCCGGCGGCATTCGTGCGGTAGGTGACGGTCAGCGCCGCGTGGCGCAGGACGACACGCTGATCAGCATGGCAGGGCGACGACAACGAGATGTCCAGCATCGCTCCAGCCACGACCGCGACATCAAGACGAGTCTCGCAATCGGGGGACGAAAACTCGGACCGGGCTTCAGGCTCCGGAAGAGCCATTGGCGGCAAGACCAAGGGCTGCTGTGTATTCCCGGGCACGATCAGCGGCAGTTCATCACCGATCCCGGGTTCGACCATCGAGTTCGATTTCGGCAACTCGGCCGAGAGTTGGACGATATCCTTGGGGATCGGCTTTGCGTCACGTGCAGTTTGCTGCGATGCCGGCGTGTTGCTTTGCACCACATGGCCAGATCCGATTGCAATGCCGATCACGACGGCAATGCGAACGATCCGTTTGTACCTGTCTTCCATCGGACACCCCAGGCCCACCCAGATTGCGACGCTAGGGCGTGAATCCGGCTGATCCGTGGCTTAAGGGCGTTTTGATTCCATCATCGAAACGCGGAATGCGGCAGGTTTCCCCGCCGAATCCCGATTCTGGTCACGTTTTCGTCAAATAGAGGCGCGTCAGACAAGCTTGCCGTGGCAATGCTTGAACTTCTGGCCAGAGCCGCACGGGCAGGGGTCGTTGCGCCCCGGATTGCCCCATGTCGCGGGGTCGGATTCGTCAAATCCGGCAAGTCGCGTTCCCGCCGGCTCGGCATCGCCCGCCATCGCCGGTTCAGGTTGAGGCTGTGGCGCCTGCGCGCGTTGCATCGCCTGCTGCTGCGCGATCAGTTGCGCCATCATCTGCTGCTGCTCTTCCGCCGTCAGCGGACGCACCTGCGCCAGCTTCTGGGTAACTTCGCTACGCAGCGAGTTCAGCATGCTTTCGAACAGCTGGAAGGCTTCGGTCTTGTATTCGTTCAATGGGTCACGTTGCGCATAGCCGCGGAACCCTACGACCGAGCGCAGGTGCTCGAGCCGCAATAGGTGCTCGCGCCACTTGCCGTCGATGGTCTGCAGCAACAACTGCTTCTCGATGCTGCGCATGGTCTCGGGACCGAAAGCCTCGAGCTTTTCCGCCATCATCTTGTCAGCGGCCTCGGTGACGCGCTCGCGGATCACATCTTGGTCGACGCCTTCTTCGGCGGCCCAGGAGGCGACCGGCAGATCGAGGTTCAGATGCTCGCGCAGCGAAGCCGCAAGACCGGCCGCATCCCACGAGTCGGCATAGGACTTTGGCGGCATGTGCAAGTCGACCAGATCGTCGATCACCTGATCGCGCATATCCGCTACGATTTCCGACAGATCCTCGGCCCGCATGATATCCAGACGCTGGCCAAAGATCGCCTTGCGCTGGTCGTTCATCACGTCGTCGAACTTGAGAAGCTGCTTGCGGATGTCGAAGTTTCTACCCTCGACCTTCGCCTGCGCCTTTTCCAGCGACTTGTTCACCCAAGGATGAACGATCGACTCGCCTTCCTTCATCCCGAGCGTCGACAGAACCTTGTCCAGCCGCTCTGACCCGAAGATGCGCATGAGGTCATCTTCCAGCGACAGGAAGAAGACCGACCGGCCCGGGTCACCCTGACGGCCCGAGCGGCCGCGCAGCTGGTTGTCGATGCGTCGGCTTTCGTGCCGTTCGGTCGCAAGAACGAACAGGCCTCCGGCATCCTTGACCTTGTCTTTCTCTTCCGCGTGCTCCGCCTCGATGCGGGCGCGCACCTCGTCAGGGTGCAGATGCGGATCGGCGGCAATGGCCTCGAGCACCTTCATCTCGACGCTGCCGCCCAACTGGATGTCGGTCCCACGGCCCGCCATGTTGGTCGCGATTGTTACCGCGCCCAGACGGCCCGCTTCGGCCACGATCTTGGCTTCCTGTTCGTGCTGGCGGGCGTTCAGCACATTGTGCGGAATGCCCTCTTTCTTCAGCAGGTCCGACAGGATCTCCGATTTTTCGATCGAGGTCGTGCCCACAAGGATCGGCTGGCCCTTGGCATGGGCCTCCTTGATCTCCTTGACGATCCCCTCGTACTTCTCGCGCGCGGTTCGGAAGACCTGGTCGTGTTCGTCCTTCCGCTGGACCGGGCGGTTCGTCGGGACCTCGACGACACCAAGGTTGTAGATCTCGGCGAATTCCTCGGCCTCGGTCGCCGCAGTACCGGTCATGCCGGACAGCTTTTCATAGAGGCGGAAGTAGTTCTGGAAGGTGATGCTGGCCAGAGTCGTGTTTTCTGGCTGGATCTTCACGCCTTCCTTGGCCTCGATGGCCTGATGCAGACCATCCGACAGGCGACGACCGACCATCATGCGGCCAGTGAATTCGTCGATCAGCATGACCTCGTCGTTGCGCACGATGTACTGCTGGTCCTTGTGGAACAGCGTATGGGCGCGCAGGGCCTGCGTCACGTGATGGACGATGGTTGTGCTTTCCGGGTCGTAGAGCGACTGGTTCTCGGGCAGGATACCGGCCTTCTGCAGCAGTTGCTCGATCTCTTCGTTGCCCTCTTCGGTATAGGTCACGACGCGGGTCTTTTCGTCGACCTTGTAATGCTCGGGGTTCAGGCTGGGGATGAGCTTGTCGACCGCGACGTAAAGCTCGGACCGGTCCTGCGACGGGCCCGAGATGATGAGCGGCGTGCGGGCTTCATCCACAAGGATCGAGTCGACCTCGTCGACGATGGCGAAGAAGTGTCCGCGCTGAGCCATCTCCTCGATCGACCCCTTCATGTTGTCGCGAAGGTAGTCGAAGCCCAGTTCGTTGTTGGTCGCATAGGTGATGTCGGCCTTATAGGCGACACGCTTTTCCGCGTCGGGCTGCTGCGGCACCACGACACCGGTGGTCAGGCCAAGTGCGCCATAGACCTTGCTCATCCATTCGGCGTCACGACGGGCAAGGTAGTCGTTGACCGTCACGACATGCACGCCCTTGCCGGGCAGCGCGTTCAGGTAGGCCGGGAAGGTCGCGACAAGGGTCTTGCCCTCGCCCGTCTTCATCTCGGCGATGTTGCCCTGATGCAGGAAGATGCCGCCCATCAGTTGGACGTCGAAGGCGCGCAGGCCAAGCGCGCGCTTCGCGGCCTCGCGGCAATTGGCGAAAGCTTCCGGAAGAAGATCGTCAAGGCTTTCGCCTTTGGCGATGCGTTCCCTGAACTCAGCCGTCTTGGCGATGATCTGTTCGTCGGTCAGCGCGGCGAACTCCGGCTCGAGCGCGTTGATCTTCGCCACGATAGGGCGCACCGACTTGACCTTGCGGTCGTTCGGGGTGCCAAAGACCTTCCGCGCGAGCGTTCCGAGACCCAGCATTTCTTCTCCGCCTGGCCGTTCCTGACAAGATCGTGTGAGGCCCGGGCCTTGCCCGCCCTCACCGGCTTCCATAGAAGAGCCAACAAAGGCGCAGGCGCCCCGTCTCACGCGACCAAGGCGATGTAAGGGGCATGGGCCAGAGTGTCAACGTCGCTTAGGGAAGCGGCCTGTTCAGGAGAAGGTGAATATGCGGAAACTTGCAGGTTTCGGGGCTGCTCTGGTTCTCGGCACGGCGCTTGCCACGGGCACGGTCGCCCCTGCTCTGGCCGAAGGCGAAACCGCCGATACGGTGGTGGCCACGGTCAACGGCACCAACATCACCCTCGGACAGGTCATCGCCCTGGGTCAGCGCCTGCCCCAGCAATACCAGAACATGCCGGACGATGCGCTTTTCAACGGCATCGTCGACCAGCTTGTTCAGCAGACGGCACTTGCCCAGTCGCTCAACGGCAAGCTGACCAAGGCGGACGAGATCAACCTCGAGAACAACCGTACGGGCTATCTCGCCGGCAACGTCATTCAGGCCGCAGCAGCTGCGGCGGTGACGGACGAAGCGCTGCAGAAGGCCTATGACGCAAAGTACGCGTCGGTTACCCCGGGCACCGAGTATCACGCCGCCCATATCCTCGTCGCTGACGAGGCAAAGGCAAAGGATCTCAAGGCGCAGATCGATGGCGGCGCTGACTTTGCAGAGCTTGCCAAGGCCAATTCTTCGGACGGCTCGGCCGCCAACGGCGGTGATCTGGGCTGGTTTGGTGTTGGCATGATGGTCAAGCCGTTCGAGGATGCTGTGGTCAAGCTGCAGCCCGGCCAGGTGTCCGACCCGGTGCAGACCCAGTTCGGCTGGCACATCATCAAGCTCGACGAAACCAGACCCGCACCCGTTCCGACGCTCGACGAAGTGAAGGCCGAACTGGCCAACGAACTTCAGACCCAGGCGGTCGAGGCGAAGGTCAAGGAAATCACCGACGCAGCGAAGATCGAGAAGGTCCAGGGGATTGACCCCAAGCTGCTGCGCGATCAGAACCTCATCGCGAACTGATCCGGCGCGGAGGAACGGGAATGGGCAAGACCGACTGGAAGGCTGAAGCCAAGGCACTGAAGAAGAAGGTGGCCAGGCTTCGTGAAAAGGTCGGCGAAGTGGTGCAGGATCTGCCCAAGATCAAGACACCCAATCCCGTTTCTCCGCTTGCCCCGGCTGGCGGTTTTCCCGATCTCCCGGTGATCGACGGAGTGGAATTCGCCGCCGTCGCCGCAGGAGTCCGCTATGCCAACCGGACAGACGTGATGCTGGTGCGGCTTGCTCCGGGTACCGCGATTGCCGGGGCCTTCACCCGCTCTTCTACCCGCGCGGCCTGCGTGCTCGACTGCCAGGACAAGCTGGCATCGGCGGTTCCACCCCGCTCGGGGGCGGCAATCGTGGTGAACTCGGGCAACGCCAATGCTTTCACGGGAAAAGCCGGGGTCGCCTCGGTCAGGGCCGTCACAGGAGCCGTTGCCAAGGCTCTTGGCGTGCCTGCCTCGCGGGTCTTTTCCTCGTCGACCGGCGTGATCGGCGAACCGCTGCCCCATGACCGTATCGTTACAAGCCTCGACGAGGCGGTTGGGGGGCTTGATGCCGGCGGCATCTCGATGGCCGCCCGTGCGATCATGACCACCGACACCTTCCCAAAGGGGGCTTCGGCGACCGTGGCCGGTGATGGCGGGACGATCCGCATCGCAGGAATTGCCAAGGGCTCGGGCATGATCGCGCCCGACATGGCGACCATGCTCGTCTACATCTTCACTGACGCAAAGATCGCCGCGCCGCTCTTGCAGAAGATGGTGTCACGGCAAGTGGACGACACCTTCAATGCGATCACTGTGGATAGCGACACCTCGACTTCGGACGCGCTGATCGTTGCCGCAACCGGCCGCAGCCCAGCAGCCGAGATCACGGCCCGCTCTGCGGTCGCCAAACCGTTCGAAGCGGCGCTGAGGGCGGTCATGCTTGACCTTGCCCAGCAAGTGGTTCGCGACGGCGAAGGCGCGACGAAGTTCGTAGAGGTCCGGGTCACGGGTGCGGCCAGTGCGGAAGATGCGCACAAGGTCGCGATGAGCATCGCGAACTCGCCTCTGGTCAAGACCGCGATCGCCGGACAGGACCCGAACTGGGGCCGGATTGTTGCCGCAGTGGGGAAATCCGGGGCGAAAGCCGACCGCGACCGTTTGTCGATTCGGTTTGGCGACATTCTGGTCGCTGAAAAGGGCTGGCGCGCGACGAGCTACCATGAGGAAGACGGTGCGTCCTACATGAAACTGCCTGAACTGGTCATCTCCGTGGACCTCGGTCTGGGCAAGTGCGCCAAGACGGTCTGGACTTGCGATCTGACGCATCGCTACATCGACATCAATGCCGATTACCGGTCCTGAAGGGGCTGGGATGAGAGTCGTCCTTGTCTCGGCAGTCGCCTTGATCGACAGCGAGGGGCGAGTGCTTCTCGCGCAACGGCCAGAAGGCAAGTCCTTGGCAGGTCTTTGGGAATTTCCCGGCGGCAAAGTTGAGCCGGGAGAGACACCGGAGGCGGCGCTCATCCGTGAGTTGAAAGAAGAACTTGGCATCGACACCTGGAAAAGCTGCCTCGCGCCTCTGACCTTCGCCAGCCATTCCTACGAGGATTTCCACCTGCTCATGCCGGTTTTCGCCTGCCGCCGGTGGGAGGGAATCACTTCTCCGCGAGAGGGTCAAAAACTCGCTTGGGTCCGCCCGCAAGCGCTGCGGGATTACCCCATGCCCCCGGCCGATTTGCCGCTGATACCGATCCTGCGCGATTGGCTTTGATACGAAAGTATTGGTTTGGCGGTCCTTCGCCTTCTTTTTTTGCTTACTTTCTACTAATAGATGAAATTTTGGTGATGATTTCTTGAACGATCTCTGGCTAGATTGTTTCCAGAATGACGGCAAAAGGGGGAGAGGAATGCTGAGGACGATTTCTTTGGGGAGCTGCGTTTCAGTTCAGGGTGTTCTGGTCAACCAACTCGCTGATGGGAAGGTTGTGGTTAAGGTCGACGAGAAGACATTTGTCGGCTTTCCGGTGCAGACGATCCGCAAGTCCTGAACTCGCGGCAAACGAGCAGAATGAAAAAGGCCGGGTGTTGGGACCCGGCCTTTTTCATTGTCTGTCAGGCGTCGATCAGGCGAGCTTGCGCTCGACTTCCTCGCGCTCGAAGATTTCGATGACGTCGCCTTCGCGGATATCTTCGTAGTTTTCGAAAGCCATGCCGCATTCCTGGCCCGAGATGACTTCCTTGACCTCGTCCTTGAAGCGCTTGAGCGTCTTGAGCGTGCCTTCGTGGATGACGACGTTGTCGCGCAGCAGGCGTACGCCAGCAGAACGACGCGCCACACCTTCGGTGACAAGGCAGCCCGCGACCTTGCCCACGCCAGAGACCTTGAAGACCTCCTTGATCTGGGCATAGCCGATGAAGTGCTCGCGCACCTCGGCCTTGAGCAGACCCGACGCGGCGGCTTTCACATCGTCCACAAGGTCATAGATGACGCTGTAGTAGCGAATCTCGACACCCTTCTGGTTCGCGCTCTGCCGGGCCGAGGCATTGGCCCGCACGTTGAAACCGATGATCGGGCAGTTCGAGGCTTCCGCCAGACCCACATCGGTATCGGTGATCGCACCGACCCCGTAATGGAGCACGCGCACGCGCACCTCTTCGTTGCCGACCTTCTCCAGCGCCTGCACGATGGCTTCCGCCGAACCTTGCACGTCGGCCTTCACGATCACTGGCAACTCGGCCACGTTGGCATCCGCCTTGGCCTTGGCCATCAGCTGTTCCAGCGTTGTCGCCGCACCAGCCGCCGCACGCTTGTCCTTGGCCGCCTTCTCGCGATAGGTGGCGATCTCACGCGCCTGCGCTTCGGTTTCGACCACGTTCAGCGTATCACCGGCTTGCGGCGTGCCGTTCAGGCCCAGGACCTCGACCGGAACCGACGGGCCGGCTTCGCCAACCGTCTCGCCTCGATCGTTGATGAGCGCGCGCACCTTGCCCCACTGTTCGCCGACAACAAAGATGTCGCCGCGCTTCAGTGTACCGCTCTGCACCAGAACGGTGGCGACGGGGCCGCGACCGACATCGAGCTTGGCTTCGATGACGGCGCCTTGCGCCGGCCGCTGCGGGTTGGCCCGCAGGTCCAGAAGTTCCGCCTGAAGCGCGATGGCATCCAGAAGGTCATCCAGGCCTTGCCCGGTTAGCGCCGACACCTCGACGTCCAGCACATCGCCCGACATCTTCTCGACGATGACTTCGTGCTGCAGCAGGTCGGTCCGCACCTTGTCCGGGTTAGCCGAATGCTTGTCGATCTTGTTGATCGCCACGATCATCGGCACCTTTGCCGCCTTGGCGTGGTTGATCGCCTCGATCGTCTGCGGCATGACCGCATCATCCGCAGCCACAACCAGCACGACGATGTCCGTCACCTGAGCGCCCCGCGAGCGCATCGAGGTAAAGGCAGCGTGGCCCGGGGTGTCGAGGAAGGTCAGAACCGCGCCCTTGTCGGTCGTCACCTGATAGGCGCCGATATGCTGGGTGATCCCGCCAGCCTCGCCCGAGACGACGTTGGTCTTGCGCAGCGCGTCAAGCAGCGACGTCTTGCCGTGGTCGACATGGCCCATGATCGTGACGATCGGGGGCCGCGGTTGCAAGTCCTCGGGCTTGTCGGCAACGCTGTCGATTGCCTGTTCGACGTCTGCATCGGTCACGCGCACGGCGTGGTGGCCGAATTCCTCGATCACCAGTTCGGCGGTATCGGCGTCGATGGTCTGGTTCATGGTGACCATCATGCCCATCTTCATCAGCGCCTTGACCACATCCGCGGCCCGTTCGGCCATGCGGTTGGCAAGTTCCTGCACGACGATGGTTTCCGGCAGCTGCACGTCGCGCACCTGCTTCTCGGCCTTTTGGCCAAAACCCATCGCCTTCTGGCGAGCTTTTTCCTGCTTGCGCTTCATTGCGGCAAGGCTGCGGGTCCGCCCGCCTTCGCCATCAAGCGCGGCCGTCAGGGTCAGCTTGCCGGCGCGGCGATCATTGTCGCCCTTCGCCTTGGCGCGGGCATCACGGTCGCCGCCACGGTCATCGCGTTCGCGATCGGTCTTGCGCGGGCTGAGGCCGGGTTTGGCCGAACCGGGCGCAGCTGCACCGCGCGCCGGGGCTTCCTCGGCAGGAGTCGCAGCCGGCGCACGTGCCTCCGTCTTGGCAGGACGTTTCTGTTCCTCGGCTGCACGGCTGGCGCGAATCTCGGCCAGCTGGCGCGCGCGCTCTTCCTCTTCGGCCTTGGCACGCGCTGCGGCAGCGCGTTCGCGCTCTTCGCGTTCCTTCGCCTCGATTTCTTCCCGCTTGCGCTGACGTTCCTCTTCGCGCGCAGCTTCCTCGGCAGCACGTTGCGCGGCTTCGCCGGCCTCGCGCGCCTTGGCGTTCCGCAGCGCCGCGAGGCGGCGTTCCATTTCGGCATCCGAGATGCCGGCCGGCCGTTTCGACGGATCGCCCAGATGCGCAGCACCGGTTGCCGCCCCGGTTCCGGCCGTGCCGGGCTTGGGCGGGGCAACCACGCGCTTGCGCTTGGTCTCGACCACGACGCTCTTCGTCCGGCCGTGGCTGAAGCTCTGCTTCACCTGACCTGAACGGGGGCCGCCAAGGCCAAGAGGTTTCTTGCCGTCAGTATCGCTCATGCGTTCTTCGTATCCTTTTCGACGGACTTACCGTCGGTCTGCTTGCGTAGTCCTGCAAGCTTTGCCGCTTCCTCTACAACACGCTCGGTGAGTCCGCCAGCCGCAAGCGCGCCGTGTATGGCATGATCCCGGCCGAAGGACAAACCCAATTCCCGGGATGTCAGACAACCGATGAATGTATCGGGGCCTTCAGGCGGGCGGAGCTTGGATTTGCCGCGCTCCGATCCGTCACTGGCCTGGATCAGGATCCTGGCTTCACCTTTGGTCAGCCAGTCCTTCACCTTCTCGAAGCCGGTCACCGCAGATCCAGCCTTTCGAGCAAGAGAGATAAGATCGATAACACGCCGCGCAAGCTGCGCCTCGATTTCATCCACCAGATCGGGCGGAACGGTTACGCTTGTCTTTGCCGCACGGCTGAACAGCCCCTTCTTCACCGCCTTCTCAAGCGCGGCCCGGTCGGCGCTGACATAGTAGCCCCGGCCGGGCAGCCGGCCCAGGAGATCGGGGACGACCTGCCCCTCCGGTCCCGTGACAAAGCGGATCATTCCAGGCTTCGGCTGGCTGTCGCCCGTGACGATGCACCGGCGTTCCGGCCCATCCTCACGATCCTTTTCCCGACCTCCGCGTGTCACGGGGTACACCTCCGAGGCCTGAAATCAGGCCTCGGCCTCCTCATCTTCGCCTTCCGCGGCATCTTCGGCCTCAGTCGGGTCGACCCAGCCCAGCATCACGCGGGCGGTCATCACGAGGTTCTGCGCCTCTTCCAGGCTCATGTCGAACTTCTCGAGCAGGCCCTCATCTTTCACCCGCTGGCCGTTGACCGTGGTCCAGCCGCCGGCCAGTTCCCAGTCGGCGCAGGTGGCGAAATCTTCCAGCGTCTTGATCCCGTCCTTGCCGAGCGCTTCCAGCATCTGGGGCGTCAGGCCCTCGAAGTTGATTAGGCTCTCGTCCACTCCAAGGGCGATAGCGTTCTCCATCGCCTTCTTGTTTGCGGCTTCAAGGTAGTCGCGGGCGCGAGCCTGCAGTTCCTCGGCCGTGCCCTCGTCGAAGCCGTCGATCGACAGAAGTTCGTCGATATCGACATAGGCCACTTCCTCGAGGTTGGTGAAACCTTCGGAAACCAGCAGCTGTGCCATCATCTCGTCGACGTCCAGCGTCTCCATGAACAGGTTGGTGCGCTCGGTGAACTCGGCCTGACGGCGGGCCGATTCGTCGGCTTCCGTCATGATGTCGATGTCGAGACCGGTCAGCTGGCTGGCCAGACGCACGTTCTGGCCGCGACGGCCGATGGCGAGCGACAGCTGCTCGTCCGGCACCACGACTTCGATCTTGCCGGCGTCGTCATCGATCACGACCTTGGAAACTTCAGCGGGCTGCAGCGCGTTCACAAGGAACGTCGCCTGGTCCTGGTTCCACGGAATGATGTCGATCTTCTCGCCCTGAAGCTCGTTCACCACGGCCTGCACGCGGCTGCCACGCATACCCACGCAGGCGCCGACCGGGTCGATCGAGTTGTCATAGCTGATGACGGCGATTTTCGCGCGCGAACCGGGGTCACGGGCGACGGCCTTGATCTCGATGATGCCGTCGTAGATCTCCGGCACTTCCATCTTGAACAGCTCGGCCATGAACTCCGGCGCGGTGCGCGACAGGAAGATCTGCGGCCCACGGGCCTCGCGGCGAACGTCCTTGATGTAGGCGCGGATGCGGTCGCCGATGCGATAGGCTTCACGGCCGATCTTCTCGTTGCGGCGCAGGATGGCCTCGCCGCGACCGTTCAGGTCGATGATGATGTTGCCGTATTCCTCGCGCTTCACGGTGCCGTTCAGGATAGTGCCCTTGCGGTCCTTGAATTCTTCGTACTGGCGGTCGCGCTCGGCTTCGCGGACCTTCTGCAGGATGACCTGCTTGGCCGACTGCGCGGCGATGCGGCCAAGATCCACGGGCGGAACTTCATCGATCACCTCGTCGCCGACCTTCGGATCGGCGAGGTAGTTCTTCGCCTGCTTGACGGTCAGCTGCGCCTGATAGTTCTCGACCGCGTCATCCTCGACGACGGTGCGGATGCGGGCAAACGTGGCGCGGCCGGTCTTGCGGTCGATCTTCACGCGGATGTCGAGCTCACTGCCGTAGCGCGACTTGGCGGCCCGGGCGAGGCTTTCTTCCATCGCCTGGATGACCAGGTCGGGGTCGATCATCTTCTCGCGCGCGACGGCCTCGGCGGTCTGGAGAAGTTCAAGCTGGTTGGCAGAGGTGATCGCCATGTCGGTTCTCCCGGGAAGGTCTCAGTGTTTCGTCTCGGGCGCGTCGAGGTCATCCTCGCCGTCGTCCCCATCGGTTTCTTCGATCTCGTCGTACTTCGACTCGTCGATCACGCCGCTGGCCTTTCTCTGGCGCAGCATCTCGGCAATCAGTTCGTCGGTCAGGATCAGCTTGGCATCCGACAGCCAGTCGAACTTCAGGCCGATGGTCAGCGTCTCGGCGCCTTCCTCGATCTCGATAAGGATCTCGTCGCCTTCGGTGCCACGCAGGAACCCCTTGAAGCGGCGGCGGCCGTCGATCAGTTCGCTCGTCTCGACGCGGGCCTCGTAGTCGCGCCACATGTCGAAATCCTTCAGCCGGGTCAGCGGCCGGTCGATGCCGGGCGAGGACACTTCGAGGATGTAGTTGTCCTCGATCGGATCCTCGACATCGAGGATCGCCGAGACGGCCGTCGAGATCTTCGCGCAGTCCTCGACCTCAATCCCGCCTTCGGGGCGGTCGGCCATGATCTGCAGCGTGCGGGTCTTGCCGCCCATCAGGCGGATGCGCACGAGTTCAAAACCCAGATCCTCGATCGTGGGGGTCACGATCTCGGCCAGGCGGCGGTCGATGGCAGTTTTCGCGATGAGATCGGTCATCGGTGTTCCAGAAATGAAAAAACGGGCACAGCGGCCCGTTGCGACTTTCGGTAGTCTCGGGTTTGGACCCCGAAACAGCTGTTGGAGGCGTTATAATCCCCTGTCGGCGAATCGACAAGGGGAATTCCGCCCTGATCTTTTCAGCGTTTTCGGAACACGATCACCAGCCCGCGATCATCCCGGTGCGGATGGTTCGCCCCCTCGTAAATCGGAATGTCACGGAACCGGACCGGCTCAATCCGCCCCTGCGCCACCAGTTTCGCCAGTTCAGAGCCGAAGCGCGCACCGTCCAGCACCGCGGGGATCGTTCCGCAGACGAACAGTGCCCCGGGCCTCGTGATCCGCAGCAGTTCCGGCAGGCATTCCGGGCCGACATGGCCATGGGTGAAGGTTCCGCACGAAATGACTGCACCATAGACCGAATCCGGAAGGGCGATGGGCTTGGTCAGGTCGCCAAGAATGTAGTCCCGATACAGGCCTTTGGCCTTGGCCTGCTCCAGCATCTCGGGCGTGATGTCGAAGGCATCGACCGTCAGGCCCTGCAGATGCTCGCCGACCAGTCCGGTCCCGGCGCCGGCATCAAGGACAGGCTCGTCACCGGCGAACTCAGCTTTCAGGATCGCGGCAATTTCCCGCGGGGCGACATAACCCCAGGCGGCACCGAAGCTTTCGTCATAGGTTTCGGCCCAGTCGCCATACATACGGCGGGCATCCTCGGGTCCGTTGATTTCGTAGGCTTCCTCGAGGTCGTATCCCGCTTGGGTCATCTGCTGTCTCCGCATCGCCATACGGGACGCGGTCTAGACCCGAAACGGTGACAGGGCGATGACAGGCAGCTCAGCCGCGGAGCGCATCCATGACACGGACCAGCTCCGAGCTGATGCCAGGTTCCGAAAGCGCATGGCCTGAAAGCGGGACAAGCCGCAGGTCGGCCCTCGCCCATCCCTGACTAAGCTGCCATGCTGCCAGGGGTGGGCAGATCATGTCGAAGCGGCCTTGGATGATATGGGCTGGGATGTGTTCGATCCGGCTGCGGTTGGCGAGGATCCAGCCGTCATGCTCAAGGAAACCCGCGTTCTGGAAGTAATGGTTCTCCAACCTTGCAAAAGCGCGGGCATACTCCGCGGGACTTTCCCCCAGACCGGCTTCGAAATGAACGGAAGCAAGGGCATTTTCCCAATTGGCCCAGTACCGCCCAAAGCGCGTCTCTTCCATCAGGTTGCCGGAGAAGAGACGGCGGTGATAGGCGCCGATCAGATCGCTGCGTTCGTCTTCGGGAATCTGCCCGATGAAGCGCGTCCAGAGATCGGGAAAAAAGGCCCCCGCCCCTCCGCCATAGAACCAGCGAAGCTCGGCCAGGGTCATCAGGAAGACCCCACGCAGAACCAGATGTTCCACACGGTCAGGATGGCTGATGGCATAGATCAGCGCGAGCGTGGCGCCCCAGCTGCCGCCAAAGGCCATCCAGCGATCGATGCCCAGAGTTTCGCGGATCGTCTCGATGTCCGAGACAAGATGCCAGGTAGTGTTGTCGCGGACGCTGGCATGGGGGCGCGACCGGCCGCAGCCCCGCTGGTCGAACAACACGACACGATAGACCGAAGGGTCGAAATACCGCCGCATCGCCGGGCTGCAGCCGCCGCCCGGACCACCATGCAGCACGATCACCGGCTTGCCCGCGGGATGGCCGCATTGCTCGACGTAGATCCGGTGCCCGTCGCCCATGTCGATAACGCGCTGATCGAAGGGCTCGATCGGCGGATAAAGGTATTCGACTGCGCGCTTTTGGCCTGATCTCTGGTCCATGTTCGCACTATATAACGCCGAAAGTTCTTCTCGCTACAAACCAAACGCAGGGAATTGCCATGTCCGTCAGCTCCATTGACCCAGGCGAAGTCGCCAAGTTCGAAGCGATGGCGGCTGATTGGTGGGACCCGACGGGCAAGTTCAAGCCGCTCCACATGCTGAACCCATGCCGGCTGGACTACATCACCACCCAGATCGCCGCGGAATTCGACCGGGATCTGACCGCCCCACGTCCCTTCGCCGGCCTGCGCCTTCTCGACATCGGCTGCGGCGGAGGGCTCTTGTCCGAACCCATGGCAAGGCTCGGAGCCGATGTCGTTGGCGCGGACGCAGCGGCGCGCAACATCCCTGTCGCGGAACTGCACGCCAAACAGTCGGGCCTCTCAATCGATTACCGCCATACCACGGCCGAGGATCTGGCCGAGGCAGGCGAGCGTTTCGATGTGGTCCTGAACATGGAAGTGATCGAGCACGTCGCCGACCCGCTCGCCTATCTCACCGCCTGCCAGACCCTGTTGAAGCCCGGCGGGCTGATGATCTGTTCGACGCTGAATCGTAACCCCAAGAGCTATCTGATGGCGATCATCGGGGCCGAGCAGGTCATGCGCTGGCTGCCGAAGGGCACCCATGACTGGTCGAAGTTCATTACACCAGACGAGCTTTACGATCTGATCCGCAAGGCGGGACTCGATCCGGTGGACCGCAAGGGCATGGTCTTCAGTCCGCTTGGATGGAGCTGGCACCTTTCGGCGCGTGACCTTTCGGTGAACTACGTGACCGCAAGCATCAAACGCTAGAATATCCGCGTCAGGCTGACTCTGCGTCGTCCGGAACGAACTGGGCGACGATGCCTGCCCGATCCGTTACCACGAAATCGGCGCCCAGCTGCTTTGCCTCACGCTCTTTCTCCGGCGCGCTTTGCGGTCCGGCTCCGTGTTCGAACTGCCAAAGGACGACCCCGATACGCAGGTCCGGAGCTGCGGCCCGCAACCGGCGCAGATGGATCAGAGAAACACGCGACGGATTGGGGTCGAGAAAACACAGCATGACGCATTGCATTCCGGCGAAATCGGAGGGTCGGCTGCGCCCGGTCGTAAGGCCCAGGCGCGATTGAACTCGCCCGTCGATACCGTAGGATCGAAGTGTCTGTGCCAGTATCGCCGCAGAAACCTCGTCCAGCCTGCTTCTGCCTCCGATGCAGATGACGGTCACGCCGGCACTGTCTGACCGTTCGCGCGCTGCGAATTCCTCGGTCGCCACGACCTCGAGATCCTCGATCATCGCCATCGCCGCGCCGGCAAGCCGATCCTGCTGTTCCGCCGTGAGCAATCCGCGATCCAGGTCGAGCTGCCCCAGCTGCAGCGCTGGCAAGCCAACCTTTTCGTAAAAGTCGGCAAGCGGCATCTGTTCAAGCTCTTCTTCGGCGCGACTGGTCGCCTCGACCGCATCGCCGGCGAGCAGTCGCTGGTAAAGCCGTGCCTTCGGCTCCAGAACCGGGTCATCGCCGAAGAGAATGCCGAACAGCTCGAACTGCGGAATGTGGCGGCCCAGAACCACAAGGCAGACGGTGAGCGGTGTGGACAGAACAAGGCCGGGCGTCCCCCAGATGAACGTCCAGAAGATCGCGGCGATGATGATGGCGAGCGGGCTGACCCCGGTGCGCGAACCGTAGAGCCACGGCTCGATCACGTTGCTAGTAACAAGCTCGACCACCGCGAACAGAGCCGCCGTCCAAAGCACGGCCTCCCATCCCGGCGACACTGCGAAGGCCAGAAACAGCGGAAACACTGCCGCCAGCACCGAGCCGATATAGGGTACAAAACGCAGAAC
The DNA here is from genome assembly GCF_021491355.1 of Alitabrizicola rongguiensis. GTDB lineage: Bacteria > Pseudomonadota > Alphaproteobacteria > Rhodobacterales > Rhodobacteraceae > Aliitabrizicola > Aliitabrizicola rongguiensis. Next base: position 979,566 of record NZ_JAKENF010000001.1, read on the forward strand.
CAGCGTCAGCATGCCCCAGAGCAGCGCATTGGGAACGCCGATGACCCACAATCCGATGCCGATCGGAAGCGCGTAGATCGTGTTCACCAGAAGCTGCATCACAAGATAGTTTGCGACCCGCCCGCCCGCCTCTTCCAGAAGCTCGGTTGTCCGGTGCAGGTCATTCGAACCGACAAGACGAATGAACCTGTCGCGGAGTTCGTCCTGTTCGAGAAGCATGAATATCACCAGCACGAACACCAGACCAATCGTCGCGATGGGGCTGATGAGCGGCAGGACAAGGCTCGACAGAAGCTCGAGCGGGTGCTGGGATTCGATGATCTCGACTGGCAAAGGCTGCCTGGGATGCGTGAGCGGCGCAGAGGGTTCTGTCGCCGATGGAACCGCCGCCCCGATTTCCTGGTTGATGGCAGACAGCATGTCGGTCAGGCGCGATACGACGCCGCTCCCGCTTCCTGCGTCCCGGATCGCATCCACCTTGGTTATGATATTCGCTTGGAATGTCGGCAGGTTGGCGGCCAACTCGCCCAACTGACCGACCACGACCAAGAGGAATAGCGAGATCACGACAAAGGCCGCGACCACGACGGCGATCACCGTCAAGAGCTGTGGCATGCCGGCGCGCCGCAGGTAGGCCACCGCGGGGCTCAGGGCAAAGGCGATCAGCATGGCGATCGCAAGCGGCAGAAACACCTCGTGCGCGACGTGCAGCACGGCAGCGACGCCAGTGATGGCAGCCAGTTGTGTCAGAGTGATCCGGCGAAAATCGCCGGACCAGGCCGGAATGGCATCGATGCTCTGACTAGGAATCTGGACCACCTCGCAAGGGCGAGTGATCCGCCCCTGGAAAAGGCTAGATCAGAGCATCGCGCCCGTCCATTGCTGCGTCATTCCGTTTGCGAGGATTTCGCCCAGAGGTTTACGTCCTTCTCTTCGGCGATCTGGTCGATCTGGGCCAGTTCCTGTGACGTGAAATCGAGATTGGCGATCGCACCTGCGCAATCCACGACCTGTTCAGGTTTCGATGCGCCGATCAGGGCCGAAGTGATGCCGCCCTCACGCAGGACCCAGGCCAGCGCCAGTTGCGCCAGCGTCTGGCCGCGCGTCTTGGCGATCTCATCGAGCTTTCGCACCGACTCGATCGCACGGGGCGTGATGATCGCCGGATCAAGGCTTTTTCCTTGTGAAGCCCGGCTGCCTTGCGGGACACCCTTCAGATACTTGCCGGTCAGAATGCCTTGCGCCAGTGGGGTAAAGGCGATCGACCCGATGCCAAGTTCCTTCAGCGTGGTCTTGAGCCCGTCGGTTTCGACCCAACGGTTGAGGATGTTGTAGCTCGGCTGGTGTATCAGGCACGGGGTGCCAAGATCCCTCAGGATCGCGGCCGCCGCGCGAGTCTTCTCGGAGTTGTAGGACGACAGCCCCACATAAAGCGCCCGGCCAGACCGAACGATATGGTCCAGCGCCATCATCGTTTCTTCGAGTGGCGTGTCAGGATCGAAGCGATGGGAATAGAAGATGTCGACGTATTCGACGCCCATGCGCTTCAAGGACTGGTCGCACGACGCAATCGTGTATTTCCGGCTGCCAAACTCGCCATAGGGCCCGTCCCACATCAGGTAGCCGGCCTTCGACGAGATGATGAGTTCGTCTCTAAAGCCGCGGAAATCAGTCCTTAGTATTTCACCGAAGGCCTCTTCTGCGCTTCCTGGCGGGGGGCCATAGTTATTGGCCAGATCAAAATGGGTGATGCCATGATCGAAGGCCGCCTGGCAGATCGCGCGCTTGGTGTCATGCGGCGTGTCATGGCCGAAGTTGTGCCACAGTCCCAGAGAGATCGCGGGCAGCTTCAATCCGGATGTGCCACAGCGGCGATAGATCATCCGGTCATAGCGGTTGGCGGCGGGGATGTAGGTCATGCGGCTCTCCCAAAAAGGCGCGGGCGGCAGCCGGGTGGCCGCCGCCCCGTTATTCCTGTTCTAGCGATCAGACGAAGCGGTTCCAGAGATTCTCCAGCCGCTCTTGCCGGCCAGAGCGCGGCTCGGGACGGATGTTCTTCGCGAGAACGTCCGCTGCGATGGCATCCAGACTCGAGCCAAGCATCGTCTTTGCCGCCGGAGTGTCCCAGCCTGCGTAACGCTCTTTCCTTGCCGCTTCCATCTCGCCCGATTCCAGCAGCGCCGCCGCCGCCTTGAGCCCGCGGGCGCAGACATCCATGGCGCCCATATGCGCAAGGATCAGGTCGGCCGGGTCGATCGACTGGCGGCGGATCTTGGCATCGAAGTTGGTGCCGCCAGTGGTGAACCCGCCCGCGCGGAGCACCTCATAGTAGGCAAGCGCCACTTCGGGCACGTTGTTCGGGAACTGGTCCGTGTCCCAGCCCGACTGGTAGTCGTTGCGGTTCATGTCGATCGACCCGAACACGCCCAGAGCGGCGGCTGTGGCGATCTCGTGCTCGAAGCTGTGGCCGGCAAGGATTGCGTGCCCCTGTTCGAGGTTCAGCTTCACTTCCTTCTCGAGACCGTACTTCTGCAGGAAGCCAAAGCAGGTCGCCGCGTCATAGTCGTACTGGTGCTTCGACGGCTCCTGCGGTTTCGGCTCGACCAGGATCGTGCCCTTGAAGCCGATCTTGTGCTTGTAATCGACAACCATGTTCAGGAAGCGGCCCATATGGTCCAACTCCTGCTTCATGTCGGTGTTCAGCAGGGTCTCGTAACCCTCACGCCCACCCCAGAGCACATAGTTCTCGCCGCCCATCTTGTGCGTCGCGTCAAGGCAGGACTTCACCGTCGCGGCGGCAAAGGCAAATACTTCGGGGTCGGGGTTGGTCGAGGCGCCGGCCATCCAGCGGCGGTGGCTGAACAGGTTCGCCGTGCCCCAGAGCAGCTTGACGCCTGTCTGGACCTGCTTTTCCAGCATGTAGTCGGTGATCTCGTTCAGCGTCTTGAGGTTGTCGGCGAAATTGCCGGTCTCGGGGCGAACGTCGGCGTCGTGCCAGCAGTAAAACGGCACATCGAGGATGCGGAACATCTCGAAGGCCACGTCGGCCTTGATCCGAGCGGTCTTCATCGAATCCTGCGGATGCCAGGGCCGCTCGAAGGTCTGACCGCCGAACGGGTCGCCCCCTTCCCAGGCAAAGCTGTGCCACCAGGCGATTGCAAAGCGCAGGTGATCCTCAAGCCGCTTGCCCAGCACTACTTCGTCCTTGTTGTAGTGCCTGAAGCCGAATTCCTTGTCGGAGTCCGGTCCGACATAGCTGATGGCCGGAATGTCTTTGAAGAAGTTGGTCATGTCAGTCCCTTGATGGCAGATTGGGAGGCGCGGTAGCGGGCATGTCCCGCGTCAAACGTGGAAGTCAGCGCAGGATCGGGGTCGATCGTGCGGGCGATGGCGGGAAGTGTCGCGATTTCGGCACCGGCACCGGTCGCGGCCATGAGGCCAAGACGGGCTGCCCCGAATGCGCCGCCGAAATCCCCCGCGACCGGCAATTGCACTGGGCAATCAAGTGCCGTTGCGATCGCCTTCAGCCAGTAATCCGAACGCGATCCACCACCGACAGCGAGCAGCCGGTCAAAGCGGGTTCCAGTCGCGGCCAGCGCGTCGCGGCAATCGCGGAAGGCGAAGGTCACCCCTTCGAGAACCGCGCGGGTCGCCGCGGACCGGTCTGTCGCATGCTCCAGCCCGATGAATGCGCCTCGGATCGCCGCATCGTTCAGCGGTGTGCGCTCACCCCCCAGATAGGGCATGAACAGGGTCTTTCCTGGTGCCTTCAGGTCTCCCAGGCTTCCCGTCAGGCTGGCCGCCGACTGCCCTACCAAACCAGCAAACCAGTTCAGCGCATCCGTCGCCGCAAGGATGACGCCCATCTGGTGCCATGTTCCGGGCAGCGCATGGCAGAAGGTATGCACCGCAGTCGCCGGATCAGGCTGATAGCCGTCATTGGCGGCGAAAAGCACGCCCGACGTCCCGAGCGAGACGAAGGCATCCCCGGCTCGCACGACCCCGACACCCACACCTGAGGCGGCATTGTCACCGCCACCGCCTGCAACGACCACGTCGGAGGGCAAGCCCCATCGCACCGCGAGGGGTTCCCGCAGGATGCCAGATACCTGCGATCCCTCGACAAGCCGCGGCATCGCCGACCGGTCCAGGCCGGTAACTGCAAGCAGTTCGTCCGACCAATCGCGACGGCCGGTGTCGAGCCAGCTCGTCCCGGCGGCATCCGACATTTCGGCAACGTGTTCACCTGTCAGCCACAGCCGAAGATAGTCCTTCGGCAGCAGCACTTTCGCCACCCGTTCGCGAATCTGCGGTTCGTGACGCTCGACCCACAGCAGCTTGGGTGCGGTGAAGCCGGGAAAGACGATGTTTCCCGTCAGTCGGCGGAACATCGGATCGCCATCCAGCTCGGCCGCCTCCTCATGGCTGCGCGTATCGTTCCAAAGGATGCAGGGCCGCAGCACCTCGTCGGCGGCATCCAGGAGGGTCGCGCCGTGCATCTGGCCCGACAGCCCGATGCCGCGCACCTTGCCCAGACCATGTGCCGCGAGCTGGTCCATCACCGACTCAGTCGCGGCGATCCAGTCGGCGGGGGACTGTTCGCTCCACCCTTCATGGGGTCGCGAAACGGTCAGAGGGGCCGTGGCTTCCGCCACGACCTTCTGCGCATCGTCAATGAGAACCCCTTTGACACCCGAGGTTCCCAGATCAAGACCGATATACATCACACGGCCTGCGGGGGTTTCTTGCCCATGATGATCATGCCGAGGATGTCATCATCGGTGACCTCGTTGACATTGACCGTTCCGACCCGCTGACCGTTCTTCATCACCACGGCACGATCGCACAGCTTCATCACGTTGTGGATGTCGTGCTCGATCAGGAAGATGCCGAGGCCCTGGCGCTTCAACTCCTGAATCAGCTCGGACACCATCTGCGTCTCGTGCGGGCCAAGAGCAGCAGTAGGTTCGTCCATGATCAGGATCTTGGCGTTGAAGTAGACCGCACGTGCAATGGCGACCGACTGCCTCTGCCCGCCGGACAGCGCCGAGACCGGCTCCTTGAACTTGCGGAAGTTCGGGTTCAGCCGCCCCATGATCTTGCGGGTTTCCGCCTCCATCTGGGAATCGTCGACGAAGCCGAGCGGCGTCACCAGTTCCCGGCCCAGAAAGAGGTTGGAAGCGGCATCGAGGTTATCCGCCAGGGCAAGGGTCTGGTAGATCGTCTCGATGTTCAGAGCCCGCGCATCGCGCGGATTGCTGATGTTGACCTTCTGCCCGTTGATGAGGATTTCTCCCGAGTCGGCGTGATAGGCGCCCGAAAGGCACTTGATCAGGGTCGATTTGCCGGCACCGTTGTGACCGAGCAGACCTACGACCTCGCCGGGGTAGAGGTCGACCGATACATGGTCGACCGCCTTGATCCCGCCGAAGGCGATCGAGATGTCGCGCATCTCGACCAGGGGGGTTCCGCGATTGCTTGTCATGGCGTCATCCCCTCTCATTTCAATGCTCCAGAGCGCTTGCGGTACTGGATGTCGATCCAGACGGCGACCACCAGAACCAGCCCGACGACAATGTTCTGGAACGGGCTGTCGACGCCCACCATCGCCATGCCGGATTGCAGCGACTGCATGATGAGCGCACCGAGCAGCGCGCCATAGATCGTGCCGATGCCACCCGATAGTGCCGTGCCACCGATCACCGCAGCAGCAATGACGCGCAGTTCGTCCAGCGTGCCGATGTCGTTGGTGTGGTTCTGCAGGCGGGCCTGCGCCACGATCGCCGAGAGGGCGCAGAGGAAGCCCATCAGCGCAAAGACCTTGACCGTCAGAAGGCGCGTGTTGATGCCGGAAAGCTCCGCAGCATCTGGGTTACCCCCCGCGGCGAAGATGTAGCGGCCAAAGCGCGTCTTCCTTGCGACCACGGTCATGACGATCGTCAGCACGATCAGCATCAGCACCGAAATCGGCATGCCGAACCCTTCGGTATAGCCTTCGGGCATGACCTCGCCGCGGGCCTCGAACATGCGCTGCAGCCGGGCAGTCGGTATGTCGTAGCTGTTCAGGATCCCGACGAATCCGAGGATGGCGCCGACAAAGATCACCGACATGGTGATTTCTGCCCAAATCGGCTTCACCGCGAATCCGTGGCGGGCCTTGCTCTTGCGGGCCTGGAACTGGGCCAGGATCGCCGCGACGGCGCCGAGGCCCCCGACAATCCACGACAGGGTGGCGCCGAGCGTCCCTTCTGAACCGCCGAGCTTGAGGAAGGTCGGGTCCAGCGGACCAAGCGTCTGGCCCGAAGTCATGTACCAGCCGACGTTCCGCCAGATCAGCAGACCGCCGAGGGTCACGATGAAAGCGGGAATCTGCTGGTAGCCGACAAGCCAGCCGTTGAACGCCCCGATCAAGGCGCCGGTCAGCAGACCGGCGATGATGGCCAGCGGCGTGATAGCCACGCTGCCCAGCGGAAGCCCCATGACCTGCGGCAGGATCCACACCTGCATCAGCCCCATGACAGCCGAGCACAGCGCCAGGAGTGCACCTACGCTCAGGTCGATGTGGCGCATCACGATGATGAACACCATCCCCGTCGCCATGATGGCCACGCTGACAGTCTGGATCGTCAGGTTGAAGATGTTCCTCGGCGAAAGGAAACGACCGTCAGTGACGAAATAGAAGACCGTGCAGATGAGAATGAACGCGATCACCATTCCCAGAAGCCGGGTGTCGATTCCCAGCGTCTCGAACAGATTCCGTCTGGATTGGGGTGGGGGAGTGTGGGTTGCCACTTCGGACATGTCCATGCCTTTCGAAAGACCGGAGCCTCGCGTGGGCCGCGCGACGGCTGTTGAAGAACGCCCCGGCCAGCGGGGGCCGGGGCGTTCCGTCAGTCAGATCGCGGGGATCAGTTGCAGGGGGCCGGGCCGTTCGAGACGCCCTGGCAAAGTTCATCCTTGGTGATCCAGCCCGCATCAACCACGACACCCAGATTGTCCTTGGTGATCGGGATCGGCGTCAGGAACACCGCGTTCACCTCATTGCCACCCGGGGTCTTGAAGGTCTGGACATTCGGGATGGCCTTCGGATCGGTCTTGTTGGCAAGCGCCACCGCAACGGTCGCGGCCTCCTTGCCGAGTTCGCGCGCATCCTTCCAGACCGAAACGGTCTGCGTGCCGGCGGCAACGCGGTTCAGAGCGGCCTTGTCGCCGTCCTGACCCGAAACCGGGATGCCCTGCATGCCTTGGGCTGTCAGCGCCGCCACGACACCGCCGGCGGTCCCGTCGTTCGAAGCGACGACGGCGTCAACCTTGTTGTCGTTCTGCGTCAGGATCTGTTCCATGTTCTTCTGGGCGTTCGCCGGCAGCCAGCCATCGGTATAGGCTTCGCCCACGATCTTGATGTCGCCGGCATCGAGCGCCTGCTGCAGCACTTCCTGCTGTCCGCCGCGCAGGAAATCGGCGTTCGGATCGGTGTTCGAACCCTTGATCATCACGTAGTTGCCCTTCGGCGCGGCGGCCAGAACGGCACGGGCCTGCATCCGGCCAACCTCGACGTTATCGAACGTGATGTAGAAGGCGCGCGGATCCTCGATCAGGCGGTCATACGAGATAACCGGGATGCCGGCATCGATGGCTTCCTGAACGGCCGGGCCGATCGCGGTGGTATCCTGACCCAGGATGATGAGGGCGTTGACGCCTTGCGAGATCAGCGACTCAACGTCGGCCAGCTGCTTGGACGAGGACGACTGAGCGTCAGTCGAAACATAGCTTGCACCAGCGGCATCGAGGGCTGCTTTGATGGCGGCCTCGTCGGTCTTCCAGCGCTCTTCCTGGAAGTTCGACCAAGACACGCCGACCGTCAGCGCCATGGCGGCATTTGCAGCCGAGAAGCCGACAACGGCGACCACGGCAGCAAGAATGGATTTACGCATTTATATCCTCCCTGTGGATGTGGCCTGCGAATGGCCGGTCCGACGGATTCGTCGGCACGCGGGGAAAATCGCTCGAATAATTTCAGTTGTCAAAATAAAAATTGCCAGCAATTCTCACCATGCTGGCAAATTGAGCAACCCTTCGCTGCTTTGCGGCATGACGCAACCGCAATTTGGGTCAAAACTGCTGTCTTTACTTCGGGGGCCGAATAAATGAAGGCGCGGATGCGGGTGGCAACTGAGGGTCGATCGGGCTGTGGTCCGGTCATCCCGCCTCTGTCCGAAGGGCTGCGTCCGCTCCGCCAGCAGGTCTTCGAACGCATCCGCGCAGCAGGAACGATCGCCCGTGTCCAACTCGCCAAAGATCTGGATGTGAGTCCGGCATCGGTCACGACCATCACCTCCGAACTCATCGCGGTCGGGTTGATCCAGGAGGTCTCGGCCCCGCGCGAGGGCGGCGAGGGCCGGGGGCGTCCGGCGGTCGCGCTCGGGGTGCGGCCGACCGCGCACTATGTCGTAGGACTGAAGATCTCGGATCAGGACTTGTCGGCCGTGATCGTCGACTTCGCCGGAAATCGTTTGGCCGACCATCGGATCGATCGCAGGCCTGTCGCATTGACGTCGGCCGAAGTGCTGGATGCAATTGTAGGTCTTGTCGACGCCGCCACCCTCAAGGCGGGCATGACTCGCCGTGACCTGTCGGCTGTCGGGATCGGGATGCCGGGATATATCGATAGCCCGGCCGGACGGGTGATCTGGTCCTCGGTCCTGTCAGACCGGGGTGTGCCGCTGGCTTCACTGGCTTCGGCGCACCTGGGCCTGCCGGTCACGATCGACAACGATGCCAATCTCTGCGCCATGGCCGAGCTTTGGTTCGGGGCAGGGCGGATGCTGCCAGACTTCGCGGTGGTCACCATCGAACAGGGTCTCGGCATGGGCATGGTGCTGAACCACAGGCTCTATCGTGGCGCACTCGGGCTTGGGATGGAACTTGGCCACACCAAGGCTCAGCTTGACGGCGCCCTCTGCCGATGTGGTCAGCGCGGCTGCCTCGAGGCCTATGTCGCAGACTATGCTCTGGCGAGAGAGGCGACGACCGCGCTCAACTGGGTTTACAAGGACGGGCAATCGATGATCGTCCTTCTGGAAAGCCTCTACGACCACGCCAAGGCCGGCAATCATGCGGCGCGCTCGATCTTCCGCCGCGCAGGACGCTATCTGGCCGTCGGTCTGGCGAATGTCGTGAACCTGTTCGACCCGCCGCTGATCATCCTAGCCGGGGCCAGGCTGAGGTTCGACTACCTCTACGCCGCAGATACGCTCGCCGAGATGGAAGCGATGGTCATCGAAACCGGTCGGCCGCTGCCGCGGATCGAGGTTCATGCCTGGGGAGACATGCTCTGGGCGCATGGCGCCGCGGCACTTGCCCTTTCGACCGTTACCGAACGCCTGCTGTCAGCGACATCGGATATCGCGGCACAATAGGCGGGCGAATTCCGCTCAAGCCTACCACATCTTGGCGTCTGGCAATTGCCGCGAACCGGGCGACATGCAATTGTCGATCGGAGTGGATGGGGGCTGATTTGACGCAGCGGCGGGCAAGGGATTTGGCCTTGGCATGGGGCAGCGCGACAATTCTTGCGCTGTCACTTGTCGGTGCTGCCCAGGCGCAAGACACCATCACCTTTGAGACACCAGGCGCCCCGCCAGAGCTTGCCAAGGAACTGCGCGCCGCCTCTGTCGTCCTGCAATCGCAGCGCGACGGCGCGACTACCGCTCAGGACCTGTTTTCCGCGGCCAGGGCCGAGTATGCGCGCCTGATCGGAACGCTGTACGCACACGCCTATTACTCTCCCATCATCAACGTCAGGATCGACGGACGCGAGGCGGCGTCGATCGCTCCCCTCGACGCACCGGCGCGCGTCAACCGCATCGCCGTCACGGTTACCGCCGGACCGCAGTTCGAGTTCAGTCAGGCCCGGATCGCACCCTTGGCGCCCAATACTGCGCTACCCAAAGCATTTGCCACGGGCAAGCCCGCAGAAACAGGCGTGATCGTCGATGCAGCGGATGCCGCTGTGGGTGGCTGGCGGGATGTCGGCTACGCCAAGGCAAAGGTGGGCGACCAGTCTCTGACGGTCGATCACCGCCAGGAAACGCTCGCCGCCGACATCCGCATGGCCCCGGGGCCGCAACTGCGGTTCGGCAAGTTCAATGTCACGGGACAGCAACGCATGCGCGAAGAGCGCATCCGTGCCATCGCCGGTTTCCCCGAAGGCCAGGTCTTCAGCCCCGAGGCCCTGAACAAAAGCGCCGACCGCCTGCGCCGGGCAGGGGTGTTCCGATCCGTCTCGCTGACCGAATCCGACGCGATCGGCCCTGGCAACACCCTGGATGTCGACACCTTGCTGGTCGAAGACCGTCTGCGCCGCTTCGGCTTCGGCGCAGAAGTGTCGAACTCCAGCGGGCTTGACGTGACCGGTTACTGGCTGCACCGCAACCTGTTCGGTGGCGCCGAGCGGCTGCGCTTCGACTTCCAGGTCGACAATGTCGGCGCGCAGGATACCGGCGAGGATTACATGATCGGCGTGACGCTTGAGCGTCCCGCCACATTCACGCCCGACACGCTCGCCAGCCTTTACGCCAACGCCTCGCGCATCAACGACGAGGATCAGACGATCGACCTCTTCGTGACGGGCTTTGCTGCCACGCAATTCTGGAGCGATGCTCTCACTCTCCGGGCGGGGCTGGAGTACCGGGCAGAACGTGTCAGTGACATTACAGGCGACTATGACTTCGATGTGCTCGCTGCCCCCTTGGGCGCGACCTACGACCGGCGCAACAGCAAGTTCGATCCGACAGACGGCTATTTCGTGAATGGGCAGATCAGCCCTTTCCTTGGTTTCGGCGACACGGATTCCGGCGGGCGGCTGACGGTCGATGCCCGCGCCTACAAGGGCTTCGGCGCAGAAAACCGCGTAGTCCTGGCCGGTCGCGTGCAAATCGGATCGATCCTTGGCGCCGCGATCGAAAACACGCCGCGGGATTACCTGTTCTATTCCGGCGGCGCCGGCACGGTGCGCGGTCAGCCCTATCAGTCGCTCGGGGTCTATGCGATCGCGCCTGACCTTTTGACGGGCGGCAGCCAGTTTCTGGGGGCCTCGATCGAACTTCGCACGATGATCACCGAAAAGATCGGCATTGTCGGCTTCTATGATTTCGGAAGCGTCGGCGTGACCCAGCTCATCAACGACCCCGAAGGCGGCGAGCAGGCAGGCGCCGGACTCGGCCTTCGTTACGCCACGAGCATCGGCCCTATCCGCTTCGATATCGGCTATCCAGTGTCGGGCGATACCGGCGATGGCGTGCAGTTCTATCTTGGCATAGGGCAGGCCTTCTGATGCGGCGCGTATTTGCCTTGGTCCTCTGCCTATTCGCGTCGCCGGTTCTTGCGCAGTCCGAGGATGACCAGGGTATTCTGACCCGGTTTCTGCAAAACCAGCTCTCCGGCGCCGGACGCGAGGTGCGCATAACCGGTTTTCAAGGGGCATTGTCGTCACGCGCGACGATGCAGCAGCTTACCATCGCGGATTCCGAGGGCGTCTGGCTGACTCTGAACGATGTGACGCTTGACTGGAACCGCGCTGCCGTCCTGCGCGGCAACATCTCGGTCAACGAACTGACCGCGCAAGAGATCGTCGTTGCCCGTCGGCCGGTCAGCGAACCCAGTCGGCCCTCGCCAGAAGCTTCGGGGTTTTCCCTGCCGGAACTGCCGGTCTCGATCGACATCGCCAAGCTCGGCGTAGCCCGGCTGGAACTTGACGAGCCGGTGCTTGGAACTGCGCTCGAGGCGACGCTGAATGCCTCGATGAAGCTCACGGGAGGTGAGGGGCAGACGGACCTCTCGCTGATGCGCACCGATGCCGGACCAAAGACCATCATCAGGTTGAAGGCCAGCTATGCCAATTCGACGAGGCTCCTTTCCCTGGATCTTGATGCCCAGGAAGCGGCTGGAGGCTTGGTCGCGACGCGTCTCGGCCTGCCAGGCGCACCGGCGACGGAGTTTTTTGTCAAAGGCGACGGTCGCATCGACAATTTCGCCGCAGACATCCGCCTGGCAACTGACAGCGTCAATCGACTGACCGGCAAGATCACGCTTCAAAGCCCGCAAGGAGGTGATTCTGCATTCACCGCCAGCCTTGGTGGAGATCCGGTGCCGCTGTTCCTGCCGGAATATGCGGATTTCTTCGGACATGATGTCAGCCTCAACTTGGCCGGTACGCGGGCGACAAGCGGGGCGCTAGACCTTTCGCAGCTGTCGGTGCGCACCAAGGCAATGACGATCGACGGCAATCTGGCACTGGGCTCCGACGGGTTGCCCGAGCGCTTCTCGCTTCAGGGCCAGATCGCGCATGACGACGGTTCGATCGTGGTCCTGCCGGTTGGCGGCGGCTCACCACCGTCGCTGCGCAAGGCTGACCTGACGCTTCGCTTCGATCCTGCGGTGGACGAGGGCTGGCGCGGACAGGCTACGGTCGCCGGATTTGCACAGCCGGCCATTGCCATCGACCAGCTGATGCTGACCGGATCAGGGCGGATCGGGCGAGGTCCGGCCGGCAACACCGTCGGCGCAACGCTCAGCCTGATCGCATCGGGCATCAAGGCCAAAGATCCAGGCCTAAACCAGGCACTTGGCGGAGCAACCACCGGCCAGATCAAGCTTGCCTGGCAGGAGGGACAGCCGCTGCGCCTGTCAAACCTGACGCTTGCCGGATCGGATTACACGCTGAAGACCCAGGGCCGGATCGGCGGCCTCGATGCCGGTATCAGCCTTGATGGGGCTCTGCAGGCCGATCTGCGCGATTTGACGCGCTTCTCCGGTCTGGCCGGGCGGCCGCTTGGCGGGGCGGCGATCCTTCACGCAGATGGCAATGGCAGCCTGTTGGGCGGAAACTTCGATGTCACCGGAACGCTGTCTGGGACCGCGCTGCGCATCGGCATTCCCGAGGTCGACAACCTTCTGGCAGGAACATCCGCTATCGATTTTTCGGTTGCCCGCGACGGTTCGGGCACGGCCATCCGGCAGTTCGATCTTGCTGCCGCTAACCTTTCCGTTCGGTCATCCGGGGAACTCAAGAGTTCCGGAAGCGACCTGACGGCAGACCTGGCCTTTGACGATCTCCGGACACTTGGCGCGCCCTATCGTGGCGCGCTGAAGGGACAGGCTCGCTGGACCGGAACGCTTGACAATGGCCGCGCGACCCTCACCGCCCAGGCAAGCAATCTTGGCATTGGCGAACCGACCGCCGACCGCGTTCTGGCCGGTGCGACGGCCCTGAACATCGACATGCGGACTGTGAATGGTACGCCGCGGCTGGATGGTTTGAAGCTCTCCAATCCGCAGGTTGCAGTGAATGTCACACAGGCCAAAGGCGATACCCCGCGACGGCTGAATGTCGACGGGCGGCTGAAGGACCTTGCCCTGCTTCTGCCGGAGTTCCCTGGACCGGCAACTGTCAGCGGAACGATCACGGAAAGGCCCGATGGCTACGCAGTCGATCTTGGCGCAAAAGGCCCCGGCCAGATTGATGCGGGTGTAACCGGAACCGTCGCTCAACGATTCGATCGCGCCGACCTTGCGCTTCGCGGCACGGCACAGTCAGCGCTCGCGAACCCGTTCATCACGCCTCGAACCGTAGCAGGGCCCCTGTCCTTCGACATGCGGCTGAAGGGTCCGCTCGCCCTTCGCTCGCTCTCTGGGCGCATCAGCCTCGCGAATGGCCGCGTCTCGGCGCCTCTGCTTCGGTTCATCGTCGAAGGCATCAGTGCCCAGGCCGATCTGGCCGGTGGCCGTGCCAAGATCGAGGCCTCGGGTCGCATCAATGCCGGCGGGCAGATAACCGCCAGCGGCACTGTCGGGCTTGAGCCGCCGTTCCAGTCGGATCTGGCAATCGCGCTGCGCGAAGCCGTGCTGCGCGACCCAGAACTTTACGAGGTTCGCGTCAACGGCGATGTCCGGGTGACCGGCCCGTTGACCGGCGGCGGATCGATTTCCGGGCGGCTGTTCCTGCCGGAAACCGAGATCCGCGTGCCGAATGGCAGCATTGCCGGAACCGCCGAGATTCCCGACTTGCAGCACGTCAACGAACCTACTGCCGTGCGGGCGACCCGCGAGCGTGCGGGTCTGGTTGCCGGACCGGGGGATCGGGGGAGGTCGGGCAGCACGCGTCCCTTTGCGATGGACGTGACGATTGACGCCCCCAACCGAGTTTTCGTTCGCGGACGTGGGCTTGATGCCGAGCTTGGCGGTTCAATCCGCCTGGGCGGAACCACGGCCAATCTTGTACCCAGTGGCAGGATCGGGCTGATCCGGGGGCGGTTCGACATACTCGGCCGTCGTCTTGATCTCACCGAGGCCGAACTGACACTTGAGGGCGACTTCAATCCCCAGCTGCGGGTCGTTGCCTCGACTTCCGGCGACGGCATCACGAGTTCGGTCGTGCTCGAAGGCCGGATCAGCGAGCCGACCGTCACCTTTACCTCTTCGCCGGAGTTGCCGCAGGAAGAGGTGCTGGCGCATCTCCTGTTCGGTCGCGACCTGACATCGCTTTCGCCGTTTCAGGCGGCACAGCTGGCAGGTGCCGTGGCGACGCTGGCGGGGCGCGGCGGCGAGGGGATCCTAGGGTCCCTGCGGCGCGGATTCGGTCTGGATGATCTGGATGTAGGCTCCGATAGTACTGGCGGGACATCGCTGAAGATCGGCCGGTATTTGTCGGACAGGATCTACACCGATGTGGCTGTCGGTTCGAAAGGGACGACAGAACTGAACCTGAACCTCGATCTCGGGCGAGGTGTGACCATCCGAGGGTCGGCCGATTCGGAAGGCGACACCTCGCTCGGCATGTTTGTCGACCGCAGCTACTGAGCGCCGGGCTTCGGCGCAGGCGGGTCGGCCTCGGGGCGCAGCACGGAATTGAGCGCTGCGCCAAGAAGAACAGAGTAGACGCTGAGCCAGAACCACATCAGCAGCACGACCACCGCACCGATGCCGCCATAGATGTGGTTGTAGCCGGCGAAGCGGGCCAGATAGAACATGAAACCGCGCGAGGTCACGATCCATAGCACACCCGCGAGCAACAAGCCCGGCCAGATCAGCGGACGGACGTTCTCGGGGTGGTTTGGCCCGAAGCGATAGGCGATCCACACGCCGACAATCACAACCGAAAGCCCGAGCGCTTCGTTTGCCCGCTCCAGCCATACCGCTGCAGTTTCACCTAGCGGCAGGATGGCCAGTGCAAGCGGCACGATGACGCCAGCGAGAATCGAGGCCAGCGCCACCGTCATCAGCACCAAGGTCAGCATCACCGCCTGCAGCACGTGCCAGATACCCTCGCGATGAACATGGCCGTAGGCTTCGTCCAGCCCCTGGATGAGGGCTCCGGCCCCGGCACGCGCCGACCACATGGCGAACAGGGTCGAGAGGACTGTGGTCCAGCCAAGGGTGCCGCCATTGGCAGCGACGAGGGCGCGGACCTGCGATTCGATCAGCTCGTAGGACTCCTTCGGAAGCAGATCCTTGAGTGCCACCATCTGGTTGTAGATGACCTGCGGGTCCGAGGCGAAGCCCAGGACCGCGATCAAGGCTGCAATCGCCGGGAAGATCGCCAAGAAGCCGAAGAATGCCACCCCGGCAGAGGTCAGCCCCAGCTTCGCCTCGGCGTTGCGGAGCCAGAGCCGCCAGACAACACCCAAGAGGACATGGATTATCCGCATGTTTCCGCTGTTGGCGCCGTGGGGAGGGCGTAAGCCCTTGATGGCGATACCGCCTCAGTAAATGCGATGCTGCGCCGCCGCGTCAATTGTCGCCCGGAACTTTACGTCAACGGGTGTGCCGAAACGGAACGACTCCAATCCTGTTGCTTCCGGCCCTGGGGCCCGATCTGGGCCGAGGCACCCCACCGGGCCAGCCTCGACCCAGCGAAACAGCACGCGGCGCAGGGCCGGCGTATCGTTTTCGGCAATCGCGAACCGCAATTGTCGCAAGGCCTGCCGCATATCGGTTGAAGGCAAGCCGATCTCTCTGGCCAGCAGAATGCGGGGATGCTGTGTCGGTTGGGTTTCGACGTCGATCAAGAGCTCTTCGTGGAGCTTGTCGCCGGCCCGGAGGCCGGTCATGCGGATCTCGATATCGCCATCTGGGCAACGATCGTCGCGAACCGTCATTCCCGACTCCCTGATCATCCGCCGCGCAAGGTCGGCGATCCGCACCGGATGCCCCATGTCGAGAACATAGACCCCGGCTCGTGTCGCAGACGGGAAGCCGAGCACCGCAAGAACCAGACGGGCAGCCTCGGCTGGGGTCATGAAATAGCGCGTCACTTCGGGATGGGTTACGGTCACGGGGCCGCCCCGCTCGATCTGTCGGCGGAAAAGCGGAACGACAGAGCCGGATGAACCAAGGACATTGCCGAAGCGCAAGATCGAAAAGCCTGTTGCGGGATGGCGTCTGGCAATGTCCTGAACCACCATCTCGGCAAGGCGCTTGCTTGCGCCCATCACGCCAACAGGTCGTACCGCCTTGTCCGTTGAAATCAGCACGAACCGCCGCACGCCCGCCTTTACACTGCATTCGGCCAGGATACGGGTACCGAACACGTTGTTCGCAACTGTCGCAGCGGGGTTGGTTTCGGCAATCGGGACATGCTTGTAAGCGGCTGCGTGGATCACCGAATGCACGGAATGCCGAACAAGTATTTCCCTGAGCAGGGCGGCGTCTCCAATCGACCCCAGAACCGGGATCAGCCGGCAGGCCGGTTTGGTTTCCCGAAGCTCGGCATCGATCGAATAGAGAGCGGCCTCGCTGTGGTCGAGCATCACCAACGCCGCCGGGCCGCAGCCAATCAGGTTGCGGCACAACTCGGACCCGATGCTGCCGCCTGCCCCGGTCACCAACACGGTCTTGCCAGCGACAAGCCGTGCCACGTCGGCCAAGTCGGGATGGACTGGCGCGCGGGAAAGATAAAGGTCGGCGGGTATCGCTGTCAGGTCCACGCATTGGCGATCAGTGCCGACAAGCTGGGCAAAGGAGGGAATGACCCGAACAATAAGGCCCGATGACTGCAACCTGTGTATCAGCGCCTCCAACCGGGAAGGTGGTTCTGACGGCATGGCAAGGATGATGTGCCTCGCATCCCATCGCTGACGCAGGCTTTCGAGTTCGGTCGGGGGCCGGACGCAAAGGCCTGCCAACCTTTGCCCGATCCGCGCCGCCTGATCGTCGATCAGCGCGACTGGGCGGATCAAGCGGTCGCGCTTCAGTGCCAGCGCAAGCTGGATCCCGGTCTCCCCCGCGCCGTAGATGATGACCGGGCAACGGGGCTGTTCCCAACGCAAGATCATCAGCAGAAGCCTGAGCAAGAGCAGCCTCAGACCGACGGAAAGCAGCAGAAAGCCGAACATGAAGGCCACAAGAGCGTCCGGTTCTCTCAAGCCGATTAGCCATAGAGGAAGACTTGTGGCCAGCACGAGTGCAGCACTGCGCGGCAGCCCGTCCTGATCATAGGCAGCCAACTTGACATTGTGCAGGCCAAGCGCCGCGGCAGTCGCCGGAACCACGATGGCGAGAAGGCCAGCCTCGACCGGCAGATTGCGAAGGCCGGAATGAAGATATCCCGCCACACCGAACAGGCTCGTCTGCGACGCCAGAAGGTCCAGGGACAAGAGCACCGCCCGCTTCGATCGGCGGCTCATCCCGGATAGATATTCGGCAAGACGGAGGGCCCTCATTTGACACGGATCAGCCGGCAAACTGGCAACCAGGCCGTCGCCATTAACAGAAGCAAATCGAGAAGGACCGTCCGGCGCCGCTGATAGATGAGGTCGATCCGGGCTTTGCGCGGAATGCAGCGCCGAACGTAGACCCTATCCGTTTCCTGCGCGGTTCGGCAGGCGCCAAGCAGCCGCTCCTCGTGCCGATGAAAGCCGAGCGAGGCAAGGCCGGTGACCCCCGGCCGACTGCGTAGCACTTGGGCATAAAGGGCGGGATAGCGTTCAACGTAGATCCGAAGCGGTGGGCGTGGGCCGACCAGGCTCATATCTCCGCGCAGCACGTTCCAGAGCTGCGGAACCTCATCGAGCCGGGTCCGCCGGAGAAACCGGCCCAGCGGCGTTATCCGATGCACCTGATCGCCGCCGCAGATGACCGGGGCTTCCGGCGCCTGCGCCATCGTTCGCAGTTTCAGCAGCCGAAAGGCGGTATCGGGTGACTTCATCCGCTCGCTGACATGCAAGATCGGCCGCCCATCGCATAGCAGGACAAGGCACAGGAGCATCACCAGCGGTGCCGCCAACACCAGCAACAAGGCGACCGAAACAACCACATCCATCACCCGCTTGGCTGGCGTCATACGCAAACCGCTGCCAGCGTGCGCCATTCCGCAACCATCACGGCTGCTTCGGCCGGTGCAATCGCCTTGCCGATCGTCGATCGAAGCAGACTGCAATCGACCCGAACACAGCCTACATCTGCCATTCGGTCAGAGAAACGCCATCGCCTCTGATCGGCGTCGGCCAGTTCGGCCATGCCCAATGCCGGCGCCTGAGCGACGTTCAGGCGCTGTGGCAGGGAACGGCCCGAAACGCAAAGCGCAAGCAGATGTGCCAGCACTGTCGCAAGGGTCCGGGGCCCGATCCAGCTGCGCACAGGGCCCCCGTCGGACCCGTCTCCCCGGTCGAGGACAAGGTTGCCGCTGGAAGCACCGATCAGGCCATCGGCGCCTACCACATTTCCGAGCCTCAGAAAGCAGACCTTGTCGGCTCCGGATAGCTCGCGCTCCTGACGGAGCTTTGACCAGCCGTTCCGGGTTTGGGGGGACAAAGCTGCCCGTTCCGACATCATCTCGGAGGAAGAGCCGTAGACTGCAACTGATGATGCAATCAGAAGCGGCGCAACGTGAAGCTGGGCGAGCCGCAGCGCCTGGCCATCCATGTGGATGTCCGAGACCTGCCTACAATCGCGACCTGTGCCGCGCGCGAGATGAAGGATGGCGCGAGGAGGCGGATCAAGAACGGGAAGGGTATCGCTGCCCATGTCCCAGACTATCCAGTCGGGCCGAGATTCGACCGAGCGGGAGGACCAGACCGGACGGAATTCAACAGGTGGACTAACTGCCCAGGCCTTGCGCAACAGCGTTCCGACGCGTCCCGTCGCACCGGTTATCAGGACATTCGGCAGATGTGATTGCGCCATCCTGGCCCTCCGACTTTGGGCCAGCATCCGCACTTCGATTTACCGAAGGCTTAACCGTGACTCAGTCTTCGCTATCAAGCCGCGTTCGCAGTTCCCGAAGAACCGGAAGCACGGTCCGCAGCCGGTCCGCGCCGATTGTCTGTGCCACATCGGCGATGACCGGCGTGATCGCCTGAACAGCTGCATCGCGGGCTGCGCGACCGGCCGGGCTGATCGCGACGAATTTCCGCCGCGCATCGTCCCAGTCGGGCCGGATATGCACATGGCCCGCCCATTCGAGCTTGCTGAGCGTGTTGGTCATCGCCCCCCGCGTGACGTGGAATGCCTTCGCAAGCTGGGCCGGCGTACGTTCCTCGCCCACACCGGCGAGATGGTTCAGCACACTGAACTGCGACAGCTCCATCCCCTTCGGCAAAGCCCTCGCCAAGCGGCTGCGCGCGAGCTGATCTGCGATGAGGAGCTCGCTGAACAAGGCGATAGCGATGTCTTCGATCTTTTCCGCCATCAGGGCCCCTCGAAGGGCCGGTCATGGGAGATCGAGGGCACGCGCGCACGAGCCCGCTCAACCTCTGCCGGATCGATTTCGGCAAAGGTGACGCCCGGTTCGCTTCCTGCATCGGCCAGAACTTCGCCCCAGGGTGCGATGACCAGGCTGTGGCCATGGGTCTTGCGGCCCTTGCCGTCAGTTTCGGGATGGAAACCGGTCTGTGCCGGAGCAAGAACGAAGCAGCCAGTCTCGATCGCGCGGGCCCGCAACAGCACATCCCAGTGCGCGGCACCTGTGATATGGTTGAAAGCGGCAGGAACGGTCAGAAACTGTGCTCCCGCCTGCGCCAGCCGCCGGTAGAGCTGTGGAAAGCGCAGATCGTAGCAGACGGTCATTCCGATCTTGCCAAACTGTGTCTCGGCCAGAACCGCCTTGTTGCCCGGCCGATAGCCCGAGGACTCGCGATAGACCTCTGATGCCGACACGTTGACGTCGAACATGTGAATCTTGTCATACCGCGTCGCGATTAGGCCGTCAGGGCCGACGAGGAAGCTGCGGTTGGCGAAACGGCCATCGGAATCCGCGGTCAGCAGGCCAAGCGATCCGATCAACAGCCAGATGCCATGCCTGGCCGCCTCTTCCCGAAGTGCTGCCAGGGTTGGATCGTCTTGCTCGTGATGGAAGACCTGCCGCTGCCGCTCGCGGTTCGACGACAGTCCGTTCGTACATTCCGGAGTAAGGACAAAACTCGCGCCTCCGGCAGCGGCCTTGCGCACCAAGTCGAGCGTCACCGGCAGATTGATCGCCGGATCATCGCAGACATTCAACTGCACCAGACCCGCTCGCATCGTCAGGCCGCCAGCATCGGATCGAGTTGGCCCGAGCTATCCAGCGCATAAAGATCGTCGCAGCCACCGAGATGCACCTCACCGATGAAGATTTGCGGGACGGTCCGCCGGCCACCGGCGCGGGTGACCATCGCTGCCCGGAGATCCGGGCTGCGGCTGACGTCGATCTCGTCAAATTTCACGCCCTTCTGGGTCAGCAGCCTTTTCGCGGCATGGCAGTAGCCACAGGTCGGGGTCGTGTAGATTTCCACTTTCTGCATGGGCATTTCCCTTCAGTCCAAAGGACTATAGGTATTTAGGCCCCTTTCGCAACGCGTGCCAGAACCGCCACGGATACCGCCGTTGCGCCCGCAGCAAGGCAGACCTCCGTTCCAGCTGCCAGAGTTGCGCCGGATGTCATTACGTCATCGACCAGCACAACATGACGGCCGCTGATCCCCGCGCGATGACGTGGGTTGATACGCAACGCGCCTTCAAGATTGCGAAAGCGCCCCTCCCTGTCGCGTCCTTCCTGCGACGGCGTCGCCCTCTGGCGCAGAAGCAGGTCGGGGATATGCCGACGGCCCGCCATACGCGCCAACGCAGAAGACAGAAGCGCTGCCTGATTGTACCGCCTGTCCAGGAGCCGCAGCCAGTGGAGCGGAATTGGCGCCAACACGCTATCGGGCCGCAACAGATCCTTGGCCGCGCGATACATCCATGCTGCGGATGGCCGTGCCAGATCCAACCGGTCGCCATGCTTCAGCGCCAGAACAAGCTTCCGGCCATTCGCCTCGTACACGAGGGCCGCGCGCCCCTGCTGCCACGGTCGGGCGATGGTCAGGCAATCGTCGCAATGGACCGAATGGCCTGGATCCTCGCCAGGAAGTGGCGTCCCGCACAGATCGCAAACAAGCCCGTGGATGAACCTCGTCTCCCTCCAACAAGGTCCACATAACGCGAACTCGGCCTGGACCGGAGCATCGCAGGTCATGCAATGAGGAGGGTAGAGAAAGCGCAGCGCGGCTTGAAATCCCCAAGGCTTCATTCTAGCTGCGCCTCATGTCATCGCCACCGCCATTGACCGACCGCACGGCCCTGCTGCGAAACCGCCGCCGGGCAGACCGCGATCCCGCCCTGTTCCTGCAGGAGCGTGCGGCGGATGAGATTCAGGAAAGGCTGGCTGAGGTTAACAGAACCTTTACGACCCCGGCGATCGTGTCCGCCTTTCCGCAAGTCTGGCGCGATCGGCTGCCGGGGGCACGCATCATCTCGGATGACGAGGTGCTTTCGCTGGAGCCTGGCGCACATGACCTCGTGATCCACGCGCTTTGCCTGCATTGGGCCAACGACCCCGTGGGCCAGCTGGTGCAATGCCGGCGTGCGTTGCGGAACGACGGGTTGTTCATGGCTGTGCTCTTCGGCGGTTCGACTCTGTCCGAGTTGCGGGCATGCCTGTCTGAGGCGGAAGTTGCCCTGACCAACGGCCTGTCTCCACGCATCCTGCCCATGGGCGAAATCCGCGATCTGGGCGCTTTGCTGCAGCGTGCCGGTTTTGCGCTGCCGGTGGCTGATGCGGCGACAACGACGGTGACGTACGCAGATGCCTTCCGGCTGATGAGGGATCTGCGGGCGATGGGAGAAGGCAATGCGCTTGCCCAGCGGCTACGCCATCCGACGCGCCGCTATATGTTTGTCGAAGCCGCAGACCGCTATGCCCGGCATTTTCCTGCCGAAGGAGGCCGC
This sequence comes from Alitabrizicola rongguiensis, assembly GCF_021491355.1. Classification (GTDB taxonomy): domain Bacteria; phylum Pseudomonadota; class Alphaproteobacteria; order Rhodobacterales; family Rhodobacteraceae; genus Aliitabrizicola; species Aliitabrizicola rongguiensis. The sequence continues at coordinate 1,001,808 of NZ_JAKENF010000001.1, forward strand.
ATTTCCGCCAGCTTCGAGATGATCTACCTGACTGGTTGGGCTCCCGACGAGAGTCAGCAGAAACCTTTGCGCCCCGGTTCGGCCAAGATACGGCTCGCCGATGCGCTTCGTGTGCCGGAACAGCCGCTTCCGCACGACCCTGCAACCTGATCGGGCGTTGACCGCCGGGACGGGCGGGTTATGTCGGGGAAAGCCCGGAAAGAAAAGGATTGAACAGATGCCGGACGACAGAGCCGCCCAGATTGCCCCGATCCCTGTGCGGCCAGGCGAGGGTCGGCTTGCCAATGCCCCCGCCAATCATCCACCTTTGGCGAAAGCGCGGATCGGCATCCTTCTGGCCAATCTCGGCACCCCTGATCACTACGATTACTGGTCGATGCGCCGCTATCTGAACGAGTTCCTGTCGGATCGCCGCGTCATCGATTACCCTGCGTGGAAATGGCAACCGCTTCTGCAGCTGATCATTCTGACCAAGCGCCCCTTTACCTCGGGCGCGAATTACAAACTGATCTGGAACGAGGAAAAGGACGAAAGTCCCCTCATGACGATCACCAAGGATCAGACTGCCAAGATCGCGCAAGCGGCAGCGGAGCGTTTCGGCTCTGACGTGATGGTTGATTTCTGCATGCGCTATGGCAACCCCTCGACGCAAAGCAGGGTGCGGGCGATGGTGGCGGCGGGGTGTGAGAAGATCCTGTTTCTGCCGCTTTATCCGCAGTATGCCGGCGCTACCTCGGCCACTGCGAACGACGAGTTCTTCCGCGCACTTACGAAAGAAAAGCGCCAGCCCGCGGTGCGAACCGTGGCCGAGTATTTCGACCATCCGCTGTACATCGACGCCCTCGCCCAGTCGGTCGAACGGGCCTATGCCGCGTTGGACAGCCGTCCTGACGTGCTTGTGGCCAGCTATCACGGGATGCCGAAACGCTATCTGATGGAAGGCGACCCCTATCACTGCCAGTGCGCCAAGACGACCCGGCTGCTTCGCGAACGGCTGGGCTGGGCAAAGGACGACATCGACATGTCATTCCAGTCGGTCTTCGGCCGCGAAGAATGGCTGCGGCCCTACACGGTCGAGCATGTGGCCGAACTGGCAAGGCAGGGAAAGACCAACATCGCCGTGATCGCGCCGGCATTCTCGGCCGATTGCATCGAGACGCTGGAAGAGATCAACGGCGAGATCCGCCACGCCTTTGAAGAGGCTGGCGGCAAGCAATTCACCTATATCCCCTGTCTGAACGACGAGGATGCACATATCGCGGCCCTGATGGCCGTCATCGAGGCAAACCTCGCGGGCTGGATCGGCTAGGCCGGTCCGGCCTGGCACCGCATCGGGCCAGGAGCAATGCTACCCCGAAAATGAAAAAGACGGCGGGGCAACCCCGCCGTCTTTTCCATGATCTGAGATCAGGATCAGTTCGCAGCGACCGCAGCGGCAACCAGCAGGAGCAGGAGCAGCGGGATCACGATGCCAGCCGACGACGAGCTGGTTTTTTCTTCGACAACCACCGGCTCCATGACCGGCTCAGCGACGCCACCGGCGAAAGCCGACGTAGCAGCAGCCGACAGCGCAGCGGCGAGAACGAGTTTCTTCATGTTAACCTCCAGATATTGCACGCCACCGAATATTTCAGAGGACGATGACGCGCACCCAAGCTGTACCTCGTATGCTTTTCATAAGCAGCTTGAGCGACAGATTGCAACGTGACTTCGCTGAGATAGCACTTCGACAGTGCCCGTGTCGTCAAATTAGCAACACCTGTGTGCCGACTTTGGCCAGTCCGTACAGCTCCAGGATATGTTCATTGTACAGCCCGACGCATCCGCTCGACGAACGGCGGCCGATCTTGCGCGTGTCGTGGGTCCCGTGGATGCGGTAGGCTGGCCATGACAGATACAGGGCGCGAACGCCAAGAGGGTTCTCGGGCGATCCTCCGGGAACGACCGTCGGCCAGTCGGGATGCATGGCGAGTTGGGTCGGCGTCGGGCGCCAGGTCGGGTTTTCGACCTTCTGCACGACCTCGGTCCGGCCACGACGGGTCAATTCTTCGCTCAGTGGCACCGACGACGGATAAAGACGGTAGACGCTCAGATCTTCCGACCAGAAATGCACGGCCCGCGAGGTAAGATCACACAGGATCACGCCGTTGGTGGTGTTCTCGAAGTAGTCCTGCCACTTGGGCATGCGGAAGCTGGAAATGTTCGATTTGTTCGGCGTGACAGTGGTATCTGCCTCGGTGGTATTCTGAAGGCCGGTTTGCTGCGCGAAGGCCGGCGCGGCAGCGGCAGCTGCCAGAACGGCGACGCCACCACGCAGGAAAGCCCGGCGGCGGATCCGGTCGGGGCTATCGTAATTCATTGATACTGCTCCAGTTTAGGCTCGTCATGATCAGGCATTCGCCTTGATTTCGCGCAAGATACACTTCAAAGAGGGGCGAAACAATTCAAACACATGGCATCGGCATTCCAATGCCAGATTGCATGGGGGTTTGAACCCGGTCGCGGCTTTGGCTAAACGACGTCCAGCCGATGCGCCGGAGACCTTCGATGAAACTGCTTCCCGTTCTGTTGCTTTGCACCTCGCTCGCCGTGACAGGCTGTGTCTCGACTACTGGAGCGAGTCAGGGTGCCAAGCAGATCACGCCCGAGCAGGCGGCGGAAATGCAGTACCAGGTGCTGGATTCGATCAACTCGCTGCGCACCGCAAAGGGACTTGCCCCCGTCCAGCTGAATGCCCAGCTCAACGCAGCGGCTGCCACCCATTCTCGTGACATGGCGGTCCAGAACCGGCCCTGGCATTTCGGCTCTGACGGCTCATCGCCGCTGGATCGCGTTCGGCGCGTGGGCTATTCGGGCACGCTTCTGGGTGAAAACATCTCGGAAACCTACGAAACCGCACTGGAAACGCTGTCTGACTGGATGGCGCAGCCAGACACCCGTGCGGTTATCCTCGATCCGACCGCGACGGAAATAGGATTTGCCTGGTTTCAGGAACCGAGCGGCAAGATGTGGTGGACCCTTGTATCGGGAACCGCGGCAAACATCGGCACGCCCGCATCGCAACTTGGATAGGCCTATTCCGCCCGTGGTCGGGCGGCCCTGGGTCAGGGCATGATGAGAATCGGCGTTCCCGGCTTGACCATCGAGTAGATCCGTTCGATCTCCTTGTTGGTTACCGCGATGCAGCCTGCGGTCCAGTCGCCTTTGTATTTGCCCTTATAGCCAGTGTAGCCGTGGATCATGATGTCCCCGCCCGGCTCTTTTCCCTGCGACTTGGCGTAGTTGTAGTCGTTCTCATCGGGATAAGAGACGCCAAGCGACAGGTGATAGCGGCTGCGCGGGTTCTTGTAGCTGATGCGATAGCTGCCTTCCGGCGTCTTGCCGTCACCTTCGAACTGCTTGTGGCCGACCGGCTGAAAACCCAGTGAAATATCATATATTTCAAGGATCTCAGAGTTGTGCAGCAGGTACATGCGGCGATCGCCCTTATGCACCTCGATCCGCGTGACCTCTGGCCCGTTGTAGCGCTTGAACTTTGAACCGCCGCAAGCCGAAAGGCCAAGCGCAATTAGCGCGATCAACGCAAAGCGGAGTACCCATTTCATCGCCCGACAGTCCTAAGTTCATTTTTTTCCGCCTGATAGCGCAAGTTTACGCGAAGCGCAAAGACATGCGTCTCACGGGCGCGTGAGACGTGCCGTCAAGCTGTAGATTTGCTGAATCGCGCGGCAAGTTCGACATGGGGGGACCAGCGGAACTGGTCGACCACCTGCACCCAGTCGATCCGATAGCCCGCCTCGACCAGCAGGCGTGCATCGCGGGCAAATGTCACCGGGTTGCATGAGACGGCGGCAACGACCGGGACCTTCGATTGCGCCAATCGCTCGGTCTGCGCTTCGGCCCCTGCGCGCGGGGGGTCGACGACGACGGCATCGAAGCGGTTCAATTCGTCGGGTTCCATCGGACGTCGGAACAGATCGCGCGCCTCGGCTGTCACCAGCTTCAGCCCGGCGGCCTGCCGCCATCCTTTTTCCAAAGCAGCCACCATCTCGCGGTCACCCTCGACCGAATGAACCTCTGCCCCGCGCGCGAGCGGCAGGCTGAAAGTCCCGCAGCCTGCGAAGAGGTCAGCGATCCGTCCGGCACCCGCCACGGCATCGCTCACCGCCGCCAATAGCGCGGCCTCGCCCTCGGCCGTGGCCTGAAGAAAGGCGCCGGGAGGAGGCGTGACAGTTGCCCCGTCAAACCGCTGGACCGGTACGGCCCGCAACGCAACGACCTCGCCGTTCCACGAAAGCCTTGCAACTGCATGGCTTTCCGCAATCCGCGCAAGCTCGAGTAGCTGATTGGCGTCAAGATCCTTGCCGCCCTTCACCACGATATCCGCACCCGCAGCAGATCGGGTGATCGTCAGCGCCAGCTCGGTGGTGCGCGATCCTCCCGCCTTGACCAGAGCTTCGAGCGCCGGAAAGGCCGCCACAAGGTCCGGATGCAGCAATTGGCAGCCCGGGACCGCGACGATCATCTCGGAGGCGCGCGCGTGAAACCCCAGAAGAACACCGCCCTTGGTCTTTCGTCCGGCAAGAGTCGCCCGCCTCCGCGAACGCGGAGGCGAAACCTGAATAGGCCGGAATGGCGCCGACAGACCTTGCCCGGCCAGAGCTGCCTTAACGATCTCCTGCTTCCAACTGGCAACGAAGCCGTCGGAGGCGTGTTGCAACATGTAGCCGCCGCACGTCCGGGCATGTGCGCAGGGCGGGCGAACGCGATCGGACGACGGCGTCACGATCCGCACCTCGGTAAGTCGGTCGCCCGAAAGCTCGCCCTCCACCACTTCGCCCGGAAGCACCTGCGGGATGAACACGGCACCTTCAGGTCCGGCGGCGATCCCATCGCCAAGATGGCCCAATCGGTCGACGGTCAGTCTCACTCGGCGGCTTCCTGTTCCTCGGTGCCAATGAAGCCGCCGGATTGGCGGTTCCAGTAACGTGCGTAAAGCCCTCCGCGCGCCAGAAGCTGGTCATGCGTGCCTTCTTCAACGATGCGGCCCTCGTCCATGACGATGATCCGGTCCATCGCCGCGATGGTGGAAAGCCGGTGGGCAATGGCGAGGACCGTCTTCCCCTGCATGACCCGCCCAAGCGCATCCTGAATGCTCGCCTCGACCTCGCTGTCGAGCGCGGAGGTGGCCTCATCGAGCACAAGGATCGGCGCATCCTTGAGGAAGGCGCGTGCCAGCGCGATGCGTTGACGTTGCCCACCCGACAGTTTTACCCCACGCTCGCCCAGATAGGCATCGTAGCCCTTGCGGCCCTGATGATCGACCATGTGGTTGATGAAATCGTGCGCCTCTGCTGCCTTCGCGGCCGCGATCAGATCGGCTTCCGAAGCATCGGGGCGTCCATAGAGGATGTTGTCGCGGGCCGAGCGGTTGAACATCGCCGTTTCCTGCGTGACCATGCCAATCTGCCGGCGGAGCGATTCCTGCGTCACGTCGCGGACATCGTGTCCGTCGACCAGAATCCGACCGTCTTCGGTGTCATAGAGCCGCAGCAACAGCGACACGAGCGAGGATTTTCCTGCCCCCGACGCCCCGACGATGCCCAGCTTTTCGCCCGGCCGGATGGTCAGGTTGATATCGCTGACACCGCCTCTCCGCCGACCATAGGCGAACGAGGCTTTTTCGAACCGGATCTCGCCCTGGACCCGCGCAAGCTCCGTCGCGTCGGGCTTGTCATCCAGCGTATGCGGTACCGACAGCGTCCGCATCCCATCCTCGACTTCGCCGATGCTGGTGTAGATCGAGATGAGTGTGAAGCTGACCCAGCCCGACATCTGAGCGATCCGCATCGAGATGGCTCCAGCGGCCGCGATTTCACCTGCCGTCGCCGCGCCCTGCTGCCAGAGCACGACCGTTCCGCCAATCAGCAAGACAGGTAGCACTCCCGCCAATGTCATCAGCGAATAGCGGAACCAGGTCGAGATGACACCGAATTCAAGCGACCGATCGCGGAACACTTCCATCGCCTGGAGGGCGACTCGGTCTTCGAAGGCAGCATGGGCAAAGAGCTTCACCGTCTTGATGTTGGTGATCGTGTCCACAACCTGCCCCGACACCATCGCCCGCGACGACGCGCGCGCGGCCGAGTTCTCGCGGACCTTGGGCAGGAAAAACTTGATGAGGCCAATATAGGCCACAAGCCAGACCGCCAGAGCGAAAGCGATCTTCCAGTCGATCACCACAAGGTAGATGACCGATCCGATGATGGAGGCCAGCGCGAAGGCGACCGTATTGATCATCTCTGTTGCGACGTCGGTTACCGCGCGGGCCGCCTGCATCTGCTTCTGGGCAATTCTCCCGGCGAAATCATTGTCGAAGAAGGTCACTGCCTGCCCGAGCGTCCAGCGATGCAGACGGCTCAGCACCAGCGGCATGACATTCGGGCCGATGATGATCGAGTTCGAGGCCGAGGACAGGCCAAAGGCCAACGGGCGCAGCACAAGGTAAAAGAGCAGGAACACCAGCACGAGCCCCATGTGCTCGGCGATGAAGCCGACCGGCCCCTTCTGTACCGCAGCGTCGATCACCCAGCCGAGGATCGTCGCCGAGACCACCTCGGTCGCGCCGGCCAGGGCAGAGATACCGGCAGCCAGCCAGAGCATCGGCCAGGCACCGGCCAGGCACCACTTGAAGAATGCGCCAAGCTTCTGCGGGGGCGGTCCTTCGGCAGGAACGAAGGAATCGATCAGCCTGCCGAGGCGTAACAGTCGACTCAATGCGCGGCCTCCTCAGTTCCCAGAAAACCACCGGATTGCCGCGACCAGAAGCGTGCGTAAAGACCGTTGCGGGCGATCAGGTCGTCATGCGTCCCCTGCTCGGCGATCTTGCCATCCTCCAGCACGACGATGCGATCCATCGCCGCGATGGTCGAAAGCCGGTGGGCAATGGCGATCACAGTCTTGCCCTCCATTACCCCATAGAGAGTGTCCTGAATCGCCGCCTCGGCCTCGCTGTCCAGCGCAGAGGTAGCTTCGTCCAGAATAAGGATCGGGGCATCCTTCAGGATGACCCTGGCGATGGCGATACGCTGGCGCTGCCCCCCCGAAAGCTTCACCCCGCGTTCACCCACATGCGCGTCGTATCCCCGCCGACCCTTTGGGTCTTCAAGCCGCAGGACAAAATCATGCGCTTCGGCGCGCTTTGCCGCGAGGACCATCTCCGCCTCCGTGGCATCGGGCCGCCCGTAAAGGATGTTGTCACGGACCGAGCGATGGAGAAGGCTCGACTCCTGCTGAACGACTCCGATCATCTTGCGCAGGCTGTCCTGCGTGACCTCGGAGATATCCTGACCGTCGATCAGCACCCGACCGCCTTCGCAATCGTAGAAACGCAGGATCAGCTTCACCAGCGTCGACTTGCCCGATCCCGACTGGCCGACCAGACCGATCCGCTCGCCGGGCCGGATGGTCAGATCAACGCTCTGCAGCCCGCCCGAACCACGCCCGTAATGATGCGAAATCCCCCGCAGTTCAATCTTGCCTGCCGAAAGGCGCAACGGTCGGGCACCCTGGCGATCGGTCAGCGAAACCGGCGCAGTGATCGTCTCCATCCCTTCCTGCACAACGCCGAGCGACTGCATCAGGTTGGTCGTCGCCCACATGATCCAGTAGGTCATGTTGTTCAGCCGCAGGACAAGTGCGGTTGTTGCCGCCACGACTCCAATCGTTGCTTGCCCCTGATACCACAGAAGGATCGCCCAGCCGCTTGCCGCAACAATCAGGCCGCCATTCAACCCGGTGAGCGTCAGATCCATCCTGGTGATGATCCGCATCTCACGCATGAAGGTCTGCCGCGCCTCTTCGATCGACTCTTTCGCATAGACGCGCTCGTGGTCGTTATGCGGGAAGAGCTTTACCGAATGAATGTTCGTGTACGAATCGACGATCCGCCCCGTCACCGCAGATCGCGCATCCGAGGAAGCCTGGGCCGCCGGCCCGATCCGCTTCAGCGTCCAGCGGACCAGAAGCAGATAAAGAACGAACCAGATCAGCAGTGGGATGGTCAGGCGGATATCAGCTCCCGCAAGCATGATCAGCGAGCCAATCACCGTCACGATGGCGAATGCCGCCATATCGAAGACCTGGAAAACCGCATCGCCCGCGGCTGTGGGGGTCTGCATCACCCGGTTTGCGATACGTCCGGCAAAGTCGCTTTCGAACCAGCCGACAGGCTGGCGCAACAAGTGGGAATGCGCGCGCCAGCGAACCATCGTGGCGAAGTTCGGCAGGATCGTGTTGTGCAGAAGGGCGACGTTGCCGACGACAAGGATAGGGCGAAGGAACAGGATGCCCAGGGCGACAAGCGCCATCTCAAGGCCATGCCGCTGCATGACCTCGACCGGAGCGCCCTGACCTAGATAGTCGACCACGCGCCCGACATACCAGATGAGTGCAACATCAACGGCGGCCGCAGCGACAGAAAAACCGCCCGTGACCAGAAACACCCCCCGGAAGGGGCGCGCGAACTGCATCAGGAACGGCCAGAGCCGCCGGGGCGGCGTGTCGGTCTCCTCATAGGCGAGGTAAGGATCGACGAGGCCCTCGAAAAAGCGAAACACGGGGGAACCTCAGAACTCCATGGCTCTGGATATAGAGCCTCTTCGCGGAAAGGGAAACGGGTCTTGGTTCAGCCCAGAAGATCGGCGCGAGAGAGCCGGAAATCTGATCCGATCCATCGGGCTTCCAATTCCGAAAGCCGCGCACCAAGTGCGGGCCCAGCAAGCTCCGGCATCAGATCGGCGGCCTTGACCGGAAAGCGTGCCGCCGCACCTCGTGCGATCTCGCCCCTCCAGTTTGCGGGCAAGTCCTGGCTAAGGAAGGCGGCATGAAGCAGAACAGCATCAGCACCTTCGGTTGAGCCAAGCCGATAGCCGACCACGGCTGGAACCGCCTCGGCCAAGGCAGCTGCGCGAATCCGACCCAGCCTTTCGGTTTCGGCGCGGCTAAGCCGCAAATGCTCGGACGGATCCTCGCCGCCCAGGCATGCAAGGCGCCGAATCCAGTCCGCTGGCATGTCTCCTTCGAGATGAACCAGTACCGGCAAACTGCGCGGATCGGCACCGGGAAGGATGAGCCCCAGGATGCCTGCCTGCGCCATCGCAGCGACCGAGGGTGAAGGATCAGGTGCAGCGAGGAGGCGGCGCATTTCGTGGCCGATGCGCTCTTTCGAAAGCGCCTCGAGGCCCCCGGCACCTGCTGCACAAGCGGAAAGCCCATCGGCATCCAGCCCGCGCGCGGGATCGCCATACAAGGCATGGAACCGGAAAAAACGCAGGATGCGCAGATAGTCCTCGGCGATCCGCTCTGACGGATCGCCAACGAACCGCACAAGTCTCGCTTCGAGATCGGCAAGGCCGCCCAGGGGGTCGACGACCTTTCCCTCGGGCGTGGCATAGAGCGCGTTCATGGTGAAATCGCGGCGTGCCGCGTCATCCTCGACCGTCTTGGCAAAGGCGACGCGGGCATGACGGCCAAAGGTTTCGACATCATGCCGAAAGGTGGTCACTTCATGCGGGATGCCCCCCGACACAACGGTGATCGTGCCATGGGCGATCCCGGTCGGAACAGGCTTGAGACCGGCCTTTTGCGCAAGCGTAGAGACTGTTTCGGGATGGGCGTCGGTTGAAAGGTCGACATCCGCAACCGGCTGGCCCAACAGGGCATTGCGAACACAACCACCGACGAAGAGCGCCCGGTATCCGGCATCCGTCAACGCCCGGCAAACCGCCTGTGTCTCGGGCCGCTCCAGCCAGTCGCCTGTTATCCTCATGCCGCGAACCTTTCCGCCAGCCCGCGAAGGATGCGTGCCGTCGCGCCCCAGATATAATGGGGGCCCCAGGGGACCGTGTAGTAGCTGCGCCACTCGCCACGCCAGCGGCGCCGCTCGATGCTGAACCGGGTCGGATCGGTCACATGACGCAGCGGGACAGAGAACACTTCCTGCACCTCCCCGGCCTCGGGTTGGGGTATGAACTCGCCCCAGATCAGCCCGACCACCGGCGTGACGACGAAGGAGGTCACCGTTTCATGCGTAGGCAAGGTGCCGATCACCTCGACCCGCGACCGTGGCAGCGCGATTTCTTCCTCGGCCTCGCGCAGGGCGGCGCCAATGGGGCCGTCGTCCCCGGCATCGACCTTGCCACCCGGAAAGGCGATCTGACCGGGATGATGCTTCAACCGCGACGACCGCATGGTGAGGATGACTTCCGCGCCTTCTCCTCTGTCCCAGATCGGCACCAGCACACCAGCCGGTCGCAGGATCCGGCCCGGCGGCAGCACGATTCCCGGATTCAGGTCGAAATCCGAAGACGCGCCAGTTGGCCGGGCCAGAAGCTGCTTAAGGCGCTCAGGATCAATGACGGTCACCCTGAGCCTCCTCGGCCTCGCGGCCGAGCGTCTTGGGGTCGAACTCATAATGCGCACCGCAGAACTGGCAGTCGGCGGTCAGGACCCCTTCTGGCGTCAGCATGTGTCCGATCTCCTTCGCCGAATAGATCGACAGCGACATGCGAACCTTCTCGGCCGAGCAGGAACATCCGAAACGCACTGGCTGGGCGTCGAAGACCCTTGGCCCCTCTTCATGGAACAGCCGGACCAGAAGTTCGGTTGGCTGCACATTGGGGCCGATCAGTTCCAGTTCCTCGACCGTGTCGAGCAGCAGGTTCACTCGTCCCCAGTTCTCACCTTCCTCGCCGTCAAGGATATCGACATGCGACAGCAAACCTCCTTCGCCCGACCCCTGTTCGGCCGCAACCGAAGGCGAAGCCTTCGGCATGTGCTGAATCATCACGCCACCTGCCCGCCAATGCGAAGCCTCGCCGGGCAACTGAGACTGCCCGTAGGTTACGGCAAACCGCGTCGGCAGCTGCTCTGACTGGGCGAAATAAGTCTCTGCACAGGCCGAAAGCGATCCGCCGGTCAACGGTGTGATGCCCTGATAGGGGACCATGCCCTGCCCCTGATCGATCAGGATAACGAAATACCCTTCGCCGATCAGGCTGAACGGGTCCACTCCGGGAACCATCTGATCTTCGTCGAAACTGGCATACGCGCGGATCCGGGCGGTTTCCCCGTTCTCGCTCGGGCCGTAGTAATCGGTCGCGATCAGCTTGACCGCTCCCGTGCCGCGAATTTGCAGCGAAAGCCGCCAGCGGAGCTTGATCGTCTGGCCGATCAGGGCGGTCAGCAGGGCGGCCTCGGCCACCAGTGCCTCGATCTGCGGCGGATAGGCATGTTGCGACAGGACGCGGTCGAGCACCCCGTCCAGCCGCGCCACGCGGCCGCGGATATCCGAACGGTCAAGCTGAAAGGGCAGGACGGTATCGTCCCAGGCGAGTTGAGAACCGAGCATCTTGGGGTTTCCTTGGCAGGCCAGCCTTGGCATACCGCGACTATATAGGCACGACAACCTCAGCACCAAGGGCAGCAGATGATCCGCAGATTTGGAGAGCCGGTGAAGTCAGGGCAGCGCTACCGTCTGCGGCACGGTGTCTATGCCATCCTGATGCAGGGCGACAGCGTCCTGACCACTTTCCAGATGGAGCCGACGCCCGAGTTCCAGCTGCCCGGAGGCGGGATCGACCGGGGCGAACAGCCGGTAGCGGCCCTGCACCGCGAAGTGATCGAGGAAACCGGCTGGAAGATTGAGGTGACCCGCCGGCTGGGCGCGTTCCGGCGGTTCGCCTACATGCCTGAATACGATCTCTGGGCCGAAAAGCTGTGCACCATCTATCTGGCGCAGCCCATCCTGCGCCTCGGGCCGCCGACCGAGCCTGGTCACACGGCTGTCTGGTTGCCTGCGGCCGAAGCGGCGTTGCGTCTGGGCAATGCCGGTGATCGTGCGATGCTCGCGGAATTGCTGGCTGGTCCGCGGTAGTCAAACAGGACACCGGAAACGTCATCGCGGAACTGCGCAACACCAGAGAAGACCTTCAGGTCGTCTATCAGCACGTCCAGCAGCGCTTCACCATGAAGGCCCGCAGATCGGCTAAGGCTGTCTGCCAGACCCGCTTCACCGAACTCCCTGCCCGCAGGATCCACGCATTCGGTCACGCCATCCGAGAAAAGAAGCATTCGGTCGCCGGGCTCAAGATGCGTCTCCACCCGATCAAAGCGGGCATCGGGAATAAGGCCGATCGGCAATCCACCCGACCCCAGGAAATCCACACGCCCGTTCGACCGCAGAATGGCAGGATGCGGATGTCCGGCCTGGACCAGCAGGACCTTACCCGTTTGAAGGTCAACCTCAGCAAGTGCCAGCGTGAAATAGGAATCGACCCTCATGTCGTCGATCATCATGCGGTTCAGCCGGGCAGCAAATACCTCGGGCGGCCAACGGTCACGCTGCCCAGACGTCAGGCCGGCGACCTCGGTCGAGACACCCGCCAGAAACCCGGCCAGCCGAGCCGTCATCATCGCCGAGGTCACGCCGTGCCCGGCCACATCGATCGAATAGAAGGACAGATGCCTTGGCGACGGAGAAAAGCAGCCGACCAGATCACCGCCCACATGGCCCGACTGGCGCATGAGGATGGTCACCCTTCCCTGACCGAAGTCGCGCTGCCGGTCACGAAACAGGGTCTGTTGCAGCTTCCTCGCCTCGATCAGGTCCCGATCAAGGGAATCGTAAACGGCCTGGAGCTTGTCGAGTGTGCTGCCGATCATCCGGTTCTTTTCGACCAGCTGGTCGTGCATCGACAGGATACGCTCGCCTGCGCGCATCCTCGCGCGCAGCTCGGCCGGACTGATAGGCTTCGACAGGAAGTCATCCGCACCGCCGTTCAGTCCGTCCGCGACTTCCGCCTTGTCCGACTTCGAGGTCAGCAGGATGAAGTATCCATAAGCATCCCGCGGCAGCCCGCGCACACGACTGCAAAGCTCGGGTCCGGTCATGCCGGGCATCACCCAGTCGCTGAGGATGATGTCGAAATTGCCGTTCTGACAGAGGTTCCATGCTTCCGCCCCAGAACCGGCCTCGCTGACGGCGTAGCCCGATTGCCGCAGCGCCAGCGTCAACACCCGGCGTTGAGCCGCACTGTCATCTACGACCAGCACGCGCCGCGGCTTTGGCCCGGGCGCCGGATTGTCGAGTTGACCATGGGCTGACACGTCGGAGACCTTCTTGAACCATCTGGCACAGTCGTGACTCGTCCGGGATTAATGCAGGGTGAAGCGTAAAATTCGCGCGAATACGCCCAGACCGCCTTACCAGGCGTTAACCGCACCAGCCCAAGAAAGGCGAGGTGGGAGTGGCTTGTCGGGTTGAAGGAGGTTGCGATGGTGGACTGGGGCCGCGTGGCGTCGCTGCGCATGGAAATTGGCGCTGCGGACTTTTCCGAGGTGCTGGAAATGTTCCTTGCCGAGGCGGATGATGTCATTCGGCGTCTGAGGTCCGGCACGAATGAGGCCTCCTACGAGGCAGAGCTTCATGCCCTAAAGGGTGCGGCGCTCAACCTTGGCCTGTCCGATCTTGCCAACCTCTGCAGCGAGGGCGAACGGGCGGCGCGGTGCGGGGTCGCGGCGGACATATCCGCGATCGTCAGCGGCTACACTGCTTCTCGCGCGGCCTTGCTGGCCGGATTGGCCAGCAAGTTTGCAGCCTGATCCACGGTAGCATCCGGGATCTCAGATCAGGAATTCGGCCAGCGTTTCGTCTTGGGTGATATCTCGATAGGAAAAACCCGCCGCCTCCATCTTTGCAAAGAGTTCAGCAAAGTTCGACGGCTTGCCGGTTTCGATGCCGATCAGGACCGAACCGAAGTTTCGCGCCGACTTCTTGAGGTACTCGAACCGCGCAATGTCGTCTTCGGGGCCCAGCATGGTGAGGAACTCGCGCAGGGCGCCCGGCCGCTGAGGCATCCGCAGGATGAAGTACTTCTTGACGCCTGAGTAGCGCTGCGCCCGCTCCTTGACCTCGGGCAGTCGCTCGAAGTCAAAATTGCCGCCGGACGTGATGCAGACCACCGTCTTGCCCCGGATGCTATCAGCAAGATCGGGCAAGACATCGACCGAGAGAGCGCCGGCTGGCTCCAGAACGATCCCCTCTACGTTGAGGAATTGGAGCATCGTGACACAGATGCGGTCTTCAGGCGCAAGGAGGACCTGTTTTGGCCGTGCCCAGGACAGCGCGGCATAGTTCCGCTCGCCGATTCGCGCCACTGCGGCGCCATCGACAAAGCTGTTCACCCGCGGGAGCGTTGCAGGGCCATGATGCTTCAGCGCGGCCGTCAGACTTGCACCGCCCTGTGGCTCGACAAAGATGAACTCGGTTTGAGGCGCCGCCTCGCGGAGGAAACACGTTACCCCCGAAGCGAGGCCGCCGCCGCCAACCGGAAGGATCACAAGATCAGGTGCGCGGCCCAGTTGATCGAGCAATTCGACCCCGACACTCGCCTGGCCGAGTATCACGTCATCATCATCGAAGGGAGAAAGGAAATGTGCGGCTTTCTCGGCGCAGAAACTCTGCGCCGCGGCGAGAGTCTGGTCGAAGTAGTCTCCTGTCAGCACGATCTCGATCGAGTTGCCGCCAAAGGTCCGTGTCTTGTCGATCTTTTGCTGCGGCGTCGTGACCGGCATGAAGATCGTGCCCTTAACTCCGAAATGACGGCAGGCATAGGCCACGCCTTGGGCATGGTTTCCCGCGCTGGCGCAGACGAAATGGCTTTGGTCCGGCCTTGCGGCCAGCAGGCGGCGCATGGCCGTGAAGGCGCCGCGCAGCTTGTAGCTGCGCACGGGTGTCAGATCCTCACGCTTGAGCCAGATATCGGCATCGTAGCGCTGGCTCAGGTGATCGTTGCGCTGCAGCGGCGTCTCGGGGAACAGATCGCGCAGGGCAAGCGTTGCGTTGCGGGCGGCATCGGCGAATGAGATCATTCCTCCCGTTTATCCCCGCGCCGAGACCCTGACAACGCCCGACCCCGGATGTACTCACCGCTGTCCGAATGCGGTCAGCCAAGGGACCGCCCAGCATGATCTGGTGCCGGAACTCCTGAAACCCCCGGCACAACTCCTGACCGTCTTGGCCGAATATTCGGACCGCCGACGCTCCAGCGTTTCACTGTGCGATGGGTCCCCAGTCCCTGGCGGGCCGCAGTGTCGGAGTAGCATCGGCAAGGATGAGCGTTTCGTGCGACTTTCCCACGGGCAGATAGGTTATGCCGCCGAGGTGCGGGGCTCGAAGATCGCATTCCGACATTTCGAGTTGGGGCAAAGCTTTCGACTCCCCTTTTTCGGCGCCCAAGGAACCGGATTTGCCCCCAGCCAGATGAGGCAATGCGATCGGGTCAGCGCCGGTCTGATCGAATCTTTGCCACAAATCGCCTCATCTGCGCCGCTATTATGGCTTAGTCGGCCAAGGTCAGGAAAGGGAGCTGCCAATCATGTTCAACCGTCTGACCCCGATTTATGCCATGGGAATCCTGGCGATCACTTTCGGAGGCATCGCGCCGGACTCGCCGTTCTCTTTCGCAACCGCTGCACATGCGAAGAACGAGAAGTCTGGTGACCACGGTGGAGGCGGCGGAAACGGCGGTGGAGGCAACCGCGGAGGCAAGGATGGCGGCGGCAAGTCAGAGAAATCCGGCAATGGCACCGGAAAGGCTGGATCGTCTGGCGGTTCGGGCAAATCGTACTCCGCCAACGGAAAGGCGCAGGCAGCCAAGGCCTCGAGCAGCAAGGTGACGAAGGCCAGCGCCCCGGCCAAATCCGCAAAAACTCGGAAGTCCCCCGCGGAGAAAGAGGTCGAAGTCGCCTTCTCGGTCGATGATCCGGGTAAGTTCGCGTCCGAACTCAAGGGGCTCAACGCCTATCATGCCAGCGCCCACGCGTGGGAAAATGCTAGCCCGAACAGCCGTGTAGGCCGAATCTCTGCCTATCGCGATGCCGCTCTGGCGACGACTGAAAGCGGGCGCCTCGCCGAAGAGGCAGCCGCAACCGTCGCCGAGAACAAGGATATTCGCGACGGAATCCAACAGGAGATCGATGATCTCTCAGCCGACTACGCAGCGAAAAACGCTGAGATCGACGAAAAGATCGCAGGACTTGATCCAGACGCTGACGATTACGCCGATCAGGTCGCAGCGCTGGAGGCCGAACGACCCTCGACCGCCGAGTACGAAACACAGAAATCCGAACTCGAAGGCAATCTGGCAGCCGCCGAGGTGAATCTGACCAATAGCGAGGTCGAGCTTGCCGAGGCAGAAGCGGTAAAGGACACCGCCGCCCAGACCGAGGAAGAGGCCCTTATGGCGGCGACCGATGGTCGCGTCCTGTCGGACGAGGCGATTGCCTACTTCCGCGAGAAGATCGGGGTCGACACCCCCTGACCGCTGCCCTTGCTGGGCCAGACAAAACGCAATAGACGCAGGGCCAAAGCGAAGTTCCTTCCGATGAGGCCCTGAATGTCTGCGCCGAAGAAAGTCGTGCTTGCCTATTCCGGCGGGCTGGATACATCGATCATCCTCAAATGGCTCCAGACCGAATATGGCTGCGAGGTTGTTACCTTCACCGCCGATCTCGGTCAGGGGGAGGAGCTTGAACCGGCGCGCGCCAAGGCGGTCATGCTGGGGATCAAGCCCGAGAACATCTTCATCGAGGATGTGCGCGAGGAATTCGTGCGCGACTTCGTCTTCCCGATGTTCCGCGCCAATGCGCTTTATGAGGGCCTGTACCTGCTCGGCACCTCGATCGCCCGGCCGCTGATCGCCAAGGAACTGGTGCGCATCGCGCACGAGACGGGCGCGGATGCTGTGGCGCATGGCGCGACCGGCAAGGGCAACGACCAGGTCCGGTTCGAGCTATCGGTGGCGGCGCTTGACCCGGCCCTGCGGGTGATCGCGCCCTGGCGGCTGTGGGACCTGACCAGCCGGACGAAACTTCTGGAATTCGCCGAGGCTAACCAGATCCCGATCGCCAAGGACAAGCGTGGCGAGGCGCCCTTCAGCGTGGACGCGAACCTTCTGCACACCTCGTCCGAAGGCAAGGTGCTGGAGAACCCGGCCGAGGAAGCGCCCGATTTCGTCTATCAGCGTATCGTCCCGGTCGAGCAGGCCCCCGACAAGGCCGAGTTCATCGAGATCGCCTTCGATAAGGGCGACGCCGTCGCGATCAACGGCGAGCGTCTGTCGCCCGCGACGATCCTGACCCGACTGAACGAGATCGGCGGCAAGCACGGGATCGGCCTTCTCGATCTGGTGGAGAACCGCTTCGTCGGGATGAAGTCGCGCGGCGTCTACGAGACCCCCGGCGGCACGATCCTGCTGGAAGCACATCGCGGGATCGAGCAGATTACGCTCGATTCCGGCGCAGGCCACCTGAAGGACTCGATCATGCCGCGCTATGCCGAGCTGATCTACAACGGTTTCTGGTTCAGCCCCGAACGCGAGATGCTGCAGGCCCTGATCGACAAGAGCCAGGAGCATGTCTCGGGCACGGTGCGCCTCAAACTCTACAAGGGCGTGGCGCGCACCGTGGCGCGGTGGTCGGACCACTCGCTCTACTCCGAAAAGCACGTGACCTTCGAGGAAGATGCAGGCGCCTACGACCAGAAGGACGCCGAGGGGTTCATCCGCCTGAATGCGCTGCGCCTGAAGCTGATCGCCACGCGGAACGCGCGGGTGGCGAAGAAGGGCTAAGCGGAGACAACCCCGTAATGAACGGCCGCAAGCCCAGGTCGCTTGCGGCCTTTTTCTTTGAAGTTCAGACCCTGACCACGAATCCGCGAGAGATGTGGTTGCGCACGAACCAGATCATCGCCACGCCGGGGATCAGCGAGACGACGGTCATCGCCATGACTAGGCCGATATCCGTTTGAAATCCGAAAAGCGCGTTGATCGCCATCGTGATCGGCTTGCCGGCCGTCACGGTCAGGATGCGGGCGATCACCACTTCCACCCAGGAAAAGATGAAGCAGAAGAAGGCGGCGACACCGATGCCCGGCGCGATGGCGGGGATAAGGTGCTTCACGAAAAAGCCGGGCAGGTTGTGACCATCGAGAAAGGCCGTCTCGTCAAACTCACGCGGGATGCCCGAGATGAAGCTTTCGAGGATCCAGATCGTGATCGGGATGTTGAACAGGCAATGCGCAAGCGCGATCCCGACCGGCGAGTTCACCAGACCAACCTTTGCAAAAAGGATGAACACCGGCAGCGACAGAACGACCGGCGGCGTCACCCGAAAGGCAAGCAGCAGGAAGAAGAAGTGCCGGTCCCCCACGAAGCGGTAGCGTGAAAACGCATAGGCAGCGGGCAGACCCACGGCGAGGCAGAGCAGCACGTTCAGAAGCGCGTAGATGATCGAATTCAGGACCGCCTCCCGCAGCGCGGGCATCGCGACGATGTTGCGATAGTTCAGGAGCGTGGCCTGCCCTTCCGGGATGCCCTCGCGCGGGATCGTGGACAGGAAGCTCAAAAACAGGGTCTGTGCCAGCGGCAGAAGGATGAACCCGGCCAGAAGGGCAAAGCCCAGAAACCCCATGATCGAGCGCGCCGTCCTCATTGTCCGGCTCCTTCACGCGCTTGCGTGACAAGCCGGAACACCCAGGCGACCGCCAACACCATCAGGAAGTAGATCACCGATCGCGCCGCGGCGATGCCATAGCTGAAGCCATTGATGTTCTCGCCCAGATCCAGCGCCAGGAACGTGGTGGCTCCGCTTGGACCGCCAGCGTTGATGCGGAAGGCCTCGGTATAGATCATGAAGCTGTCGACAAAGCGCAGGACCAGCGCCATCGACAGGACGCCCGCCAGCCGGGGAAGCTGGACGTGCCGGAACACCTGAAGGCGCGAGGCGCCGTCGATCGCCGCGGCCTGGTAATAGGCGGGCGGGATGCCGGAAAGGCCGGCATAGACAAGGATCACCACGAGTCCGAGCCAATGCCACGTGTCCATGACAATCAGCAGGATCCAGGTATGCAGGGCTGTGAACTTGTAGTCGAACCCGATCCCAAGCGCCTCGAACACGCGGCCGACCAGACCAGTCTCGGGGTTGATGAGGTTCAACCACATGATCGGGATCATGTTCCAGGGAACGACAAGCGGAACGGCCATGAGCATCAGGACCGGGGTCCGGTAGCGAGGCGCGCGGGAGAGCAGCAGCGCAATCCAGATGCCAAGCGAGAACTGGACCGAGATGACCAGCGCCGAAAACGACAGGCTGCGCGCCAGACTTGCCCGGAACCTCTGTGAACCGGCGATTTCCTCATACCACTGCGACCCGATCCAGTAGGCCTGATCGAGGCTGAAAATGTCATGGAAGGAATAGTTGAAGACCGCGACAAGCGGCACGACACCAACGAATGCCAGGATCACGGCCGAGGGGATCAGGAACAGCCAGGCCGCGTTGTTCTGGCGCTTCATGACGTGACTGCTTTCGAAGGATGAACGGAGTGCCGCCGCCGCTCAGGAAGACCGGTCGCCACCAGCAAAGCGGATGGTGGCGTCGACAGCAGCCTGCCAGCGCGCGTATTTTTCGTCGCGCCGCGCGGCACTCAGGCCGGGCGAGAAGCGCCGGTCCAGTGACCATCTTTGCCCGAAGGCCTCGGGGCTGGGGCAAAGGCCGGATTCCAGCCCGGCGAGATAGGCGGCCCCGAGAGCGGTCGTCTCGCGAACAACCGGCCGGTCCACCGGCGCGCCGATGATGTCGGACAGGAACTGCATGGCCCAGTCGCTGGCCGTCATGCCGCCATCCACCCGCAAAATCCCCTCGCTGCGGCTACCCCAGTCAGCTCGCATCGCCTCGAGCAGGTCCCGGGTTTGGTAGCCCACGCTTTCAAGCGCGGCTCTGGCAAACTCGGCGGGGCCCGAATTGCGCGTCAGACCGAACACGGCACCACGGCATTCCGGCTGCCAGTACGGCGCGCCAAGCCCCGTGAAGGCCGGCACAAGGATGACGTCCTGCCCGGGATCAGCTGCATCGGCCAGCGCATGGGTTTCACCTGCTTCGCGGATGATCTTCAGACCGTCCCGCAGCCATTGCACCACCGCACCGGCGATAAAGATCGACCCTTCCAATGCATAGGTGGGCTTGCCGTCCAGCTGATAGGCAATGGTGGTCAACAACCGGTTCTTCGATGCCACCCTGTCCCGGCCAGTATTCAACAGCGCGAAGCATCCCGTGCCATAGGTCGATTTCATCATGCCCGGTGCAAAGCAGGCCTGGCCCACGGTTGCCGCCTGCTGGTCGCCCGCAACGCCCCGGATCGGGATCGGGCGGCCGAACAGGTCGGCGCGGGTCATGCCGAAATCGGCGGCACAGTCGCGCACTTCGGGCAGGACGGCGCGGGGCACGCGGAAGATGGTGCAAAGCTCATCATCCCACGCGCCACGACCGATATCGTACAGAAGGGTCCGAGCGGCATTCGTTGCATCAGTGGCATGGACCTTGCCATCGGTCAGTTTCCAGATGAGCCAGGTATCGACCGTTCCGAACGCAAGCTCGCCACGCTCGGCCCGACCGCGCGCCCCGGGCACCTGGTCAAGGATCCACGCGATCTTCGTCGCCGAAAAGTAGGGGTCCAGCAGCAGGCCCGTCCGCTCGGTCACCTTCGGCTCCAGCCCCTCGGCCTTGAGCCGTGCGCAGGTATCGGCGGTGCGGCGGTCCTGCCAGACAATCGCGCGATGGATCGGGTCGCCGGTCTGGCGGTCCCAGACCAAGGTCGTTTCGCGCTGGTTGGTGATGCCGATTGCGGCGATGTCGGCTCCAGTCAGCCCGGCTTGCTCGATGACACCCCGTGAGACGGCGGCCGTGGTTGACCACAGATCGGCGGGATCATGTTCGACCCAGCCCGACTGCGGGAAGTGCTGTGGAAACTCCAGCTGAGACGTCGCCACAAGCCGCAAGTTTCCGTCGAACAGGATGGCACGCGTCGAGGTGGTGCCCTGATCGATGGCAAGGATGTGGGACATGGCGGCGGCACTCCGGTTCACATGCGGCGGCCCCGGATGCCTCGGGGCGCGCAGAAATCATGCCGCAACCGATCTGCGCGGCAAGGGAAAGCCGGGCGAGGAAAACCCCGCCCGGCCCAGATCCTTAGTTCTGCCAGGACTTGATCAGCTCGTCATAGCCGATCGTTTCGCCCTGCGGCTTCTCGTTCTCGAGCTTCGCGACCGGGGCGCCGGGCGCGTCAAGCCAGACCTGCGGGTCCTGCTCCTCGTTCAGCTTCGGGCCGATATCGCCTTGCACGCCGGACTTCTCGATCCGGGCCAGCACCTTCTCCTGCTCGGCGCAGAGGGCATCCAGCGCTTCCTGCGGGGTCTTGTCCCCCGACATGGCATCGCCGATGTTCTGCCACCAGAGTTGCGCCATCTTCGGATAGTCCGGGATGTTGGTGCCGGTGGGCGACCACGCAACGCGGGCGGGCGAGCGGTAGAACTCGATCAGGCCGCCGAGCTTCGGGGCACGATCGGTGAAGTGCTGGCTGTCGATCGTGCTTTCGCGGATGAAGGTCAGCCCGACGTCGGACTTCTTCAGGTCCACGGTCTTCGAGGTGACGAACTGGGCATAGAGCCAGGCCGCCTGGGCACGATCCACTGGCGTGGACTTCATCAGCGTCCAGGACCCCACGTCCTGGTAACCGATCTTCGTGCCTTCCGACCAGTAGGCACCATGCGGCGAGGGCGCCATCCGCCATTTCGGCGTGCCGTCCTCGTTCATCACGGGCGTTCCCGGAGCGACCGAGGCCGCGGTGAAGGCAGTGTACCAGAACATCTGCTGGGCGATGTTGCCCTGGGCAGGCACCGGCCCGGCTTCGCCGAAGGTCATGCCCTGGGCTTCCGGCGGCGAGTACTTCTGGAGCCACTCGATCGCCTTGGTCACGGCATAGACCGCCGCCGCGTCGTTAGTCGCACCGCCGCGCGCGACGCAGGAGCCGACGGGACGCGAATTCTCGTCCACGCGCACACCCCATTCGTCGACCGGCAGGCCGTTCGGCTCGCCCTTGTCGCCCATGCCGGCCATCGACATCCAGGCGTCGGTGTAGCGCCAGCCAAGCGAGGGGTCCTTCTTGCCGTAGTCCATGTTGCCATAGACACCGGTGGCGGGCCCACCCATGTAGGACATGTCACGCCCGGTGAAGAACTCGGCGATGTCCTCGTAGGCCGACCAGTTCAGCGGAACGCCCAGGTCATAGCCATACTTGGCTTTGAAGTCGTCCTTGGTCTTCTGGTCCGAGAACCAGTCGTAGCGGAACCAGTAAAGGTTCGCGAACTGCTGGTCGGGCAGCTGGTAGAGCTTGCCGTCGGGCGCGGTCGTGAACTTGGTCCCGATGAAGTCCGCCAGGTCGAGCGTGGGCGAGGTCACGTCCTTGCCTTCGCCAGCCATCCAGTCGGTCAGGTTGCGCACCTGCTGGTAGCGCCAGTGCGTGCCGATCAGGTCCGAGTCGTTCACATAGGCGTCGTAGATGTTCTCGCCGGTCTGCATCTGCGTCTGAAGCTTTTCGACGACGTCGCCTTCACCAATCAGGTCATGGGTGATCTTGATGCCGGTGATCGCCTCGAAGGCAGGTGCCAGGACCTTGGATTCGTACTCATGCGTCGTAATCGTCTCGGAGACGACCTTGATTTCCATGCCGGCATAGGGCTTGGCAGCATCGATGAACCACTGCATTTCCTTTTCCTGATCGGCGCGCGACAGCACCGACAGGTCACCAATCTCGGTGTCCAGGAATTTCTTTGCTGCATCCATGTCGGCCCAGGCGGGCGCGCCATAGGCGAGCAGCGCAAGCGCCATCGCTGTTGACGTGTGACGTAACTTCATCAGTCTGTCTCCTCCCGTGAGTACAGTCATTGGCCGGGCCTCCCCCCGGCTGGGCAGTCTGACCCGTCTAGACCCACCGGAATACGGCTGCGGCGTAGACGAGGCACAGGATCAGCGCCCCCCAGAGGGGTGCGCCAAAGACGGCGAGCCAGCCAAGACAAATGAAGGCTGACCCCAGAAGCGAAATGAACAAGCGGTCGCCACGCGTCGTCTCGATGCGCAGCACGCCGATGCGCGGCGTTTCCGGGAAGCGGATTGCCAGGATGGTGAATATCACCAGAAGGCAGCCGATCACATAGAAGAAAAGCGCGATCGGCAGGGTCCAGGCCATCCAGCCGCCCGGGATCATCGGATCGAACCAAGCAATTGCGCCCTCCTCGCTCCGCGGCGCCACCGCGAAGAGAAGCGCCAGGATCGCGAGCAGCACGGCGCCCGTGACGCCGTAGACCATCGGCCAGCGACGAGACACCATTACACCCTCCCCAGGGCAAAGCCCTTGGCGATGTAGTTGCGAACGAACCAGATCACGATGGCCCCCGGGACGATGGTCAGCACCCCCGCCGCCGCAAGAACGCCCCAGTCCATGCCGCTGGCCGAAACCGTCCGCGTCATCGTCGCGGCGATCGGCTTGGCATTGACCGAGGTAAGCGTGCGGCTGAGCAGGAGCTCGACCCAGCTGAACATGAAGCAGAAGAAGGCCGCGACCCCGATGCCGCTGGCGATCAGCGGCATGAAGATACGGATGAAGAACCGCCCGAAGGAATAGCCGTCGATATAGGCGGTCTCGTCGATTTCTTTCGGAACGCCGCGCATGAACCCTTCCAGGATCCAGACCGCCAGAGGCACGTTGAACAGGCAGTGCGCAAGAGCCACCGCAATATGCGTGTCGAACAGCCCGACCGACGAATAGAGCTGGAAGAACGGCAAGGCGAACACCGCTGCGGGCGCCATACGGTTGGTCAGCAACCAGAAGAACAGGTGCTTGTCGCCCATAAAGGTATAGCGACTGAATGCATAGGCCGCCGGCAAAGCCACGGTGATCGAGATAACCGTGTTCATCACCACGTAGATGATCGAGTTGACATAACCCATGTACCAGGCCGGATCGGTCAGAATCGTGTGGTAGTTGGCGAAGGTCAGATTCCGTGGCCAGAGCGTGAAGGTCGAGAGAATCTCGGTGTTGGTCTTCAGGCTCATATTCAGGAGCCAGTAGATCGGCAGCAGAAGGAACACGATGTAGAGAAACATCACCACGGCAGATGCCCGGACACGCGGCATGGCACGGTCTTGGCGGGCGGTGGCGGAAACGGCGGCGGTGGTCATTTCTGAGCATCCTCCCGATCGAAGCTGGTCATGACGGTGTAGAAGACCCAGGAGATCAGCATGATCACGAGGAAGTACATGATCGAGAAGGCCGCGGCGGGGCCGAGGTCGAACTGCCCCACGGCCATCTTCACAAGGTCGATCGATAGGAACGTGGTCGAGTTGCCGGGACCTCCGCCGGTCACGACGAAGGGTTCGGTATAGATCATGAAGCTGTCCATGAACCGCAGCAGCACCGCGATCAGCAGCACGCCCTTCATCTTGGGCAGCTCAATGTAGCGGAACACCTTCCACCGGCTCGCCTGGTCGATCTTCGCGGCCTGGTAATAAGCCTGCGGGATCGACTGCAGCCCGGCATAGCACAGAAGCGCCACAAGGCTTGTCCAGTGCCAGACATCCATGATGATGATCGTCGCCCAGGCGTCGATCGGGTCGTTCACATAGTTGTAGTCAATCCCAAGCGCTTGCAGCGTATGTCCGAGCAGGCCGATGTCGACCCGTCCGAAGATCTGCCAGATCGTTCCGACGACGTTGAACGGGATCAGCAGCGGCAGTGCCATCAGCACAAGGCAGACCGAGGCCCAGATCCCCTTCTTCGGCATGTTCAACGCGATGAAGATGCCAAGCGGAACTTCGATCACCAGGATGATCGCCGAGAACATCACCTGCCGCCAGAACGCGGCCCAGAGCCGGTCCGAGTGGATCATTTCGTCGAACCAGTCGAGCCCGTTCCAGAAGAATTCGTTGTTCCCGAAGGTATCGTTGACCGAGTAGTTCACCACGGTCATCAGCGGGATCACGGCCGAAAAGGCGACCAGAACGAGAACGGGCAGCACAAGGAACCATGCCTTGTGGTTGACGGTCTTTTCCATCAGGCTGCCCTCCCCTCGGTGCCGGGATGCGGCTGGACCCGCCAGTCGTTTGCATAGACCAGCGTGTGATTGGGATCGAAGGCCAGACGCGACGCATCTGCGGGTACATGGGCGTCTTCCGCCAGGATCGCGTTGATCTCACGGCCAAAGAACTCCGCCCTCGCAATGCGGTGCCGGCCTACATCCTCGATCCGGGTGATGCGCACCGGCAGTCCCTCGTCACGTGTCAGGCGCACGAATTCCGGCCGCACACCGATCTGCACGCGACCTTCTGGACGGCCGTACTGGGCACCGAGCTGGACCGGTACACCCTCGACCACAGCCTGCGAACCTTCGACCTTCGCGTCGAGCAGGTTCATGCCCGGTGAGCCGATGAAATAACCCACGAAGGTATGGCTCGGACGCTCGAACAGTTCCTCGGGCGTCCCGGTCTGGACGACGCGGCCCTCGTGCATCACCACGACCTTGTCGGCGAATGTCAGCGCTTCGGTCTGGTCGTGGGTGACATAGATCATCGTATGCCCAAACTGCCGGTGCAGAGCCTTGAGCTGCGTCCTCAGCTCCCACTTCATGTGAGGGTCGATCACGGTCAGCGGCTCATCGAAAAGGATGGCGTTGACATCCTCGCGTACCATGCCGCGCCCAAGGCTGATCTTCTGCTTGGCATCGGCGGTCAAACCGCGGGCCTTGCGGCCAAGCTCGGCCTCCATCCCGATCATGCGGGCTATGGTTTGGACCCGCTGTGCGACATATGCGGCGCCCAGCCCGCGGTTGCGCAATGGGAAGGCGAGGTTATCGCGCACAGTCATAGTGTCGTAGACGACCGGGAACTGGAACACCTGGGCGATGTTGCGTTCCGCAGTCGCGGCGTCGGTGACATCTCGCTCGCCGAACAGGACCCTGCCCTGACTCGGCCTGAGCAGACCAGAAATGATGTTCAGGAGCGTGGTCTTGCCACAGCCGGAGGCCCCAAGCAGCGCATAGGCGCCACCGTCATCCCAAACGTGGTCCATCTCCTTCAGGGCAAAGTCCTGTTCCCCGCGGGGATTCGCCATGTAGCTATGTGCCAGGTGCGACAGTGTAATTCGTGCCATGTGTCCCTCCCCTCAGGCTGCGGCCGCATAGGCCGCCGAGGCGACAAGGGCGCCATCTTCGGCAAAGACATAGACATGCTGCGGTTCCAGCCAGACCTGCAGCTTGCTGCCCGGGTCGCGGTCATGAACCCCCTGGACCAGTCCTACCCAGCGATCCGGTCCGTGGGTCAGGTGAAGGAAGGATTCCGATCCGGTGATCTCGACCACCGAGACAGTCGCAAGGAATTCCAGAGCCGGTCCCGACGGACGGCTGATTTCGAGATGGTTGGCGCGGAAGCCGGCAACGTAGCGGCCATCACGCAGCGAGGCAAAGGCGCCGGTCGCCTCGACGGACTGACCATCGCCGAACATCACTCGGTTGCCGGTTCGCGAGACCTGCACGAAGTTCATCGGCGGATCGCTGAACACGCGCGCGGTCGTCGCGTCCTGCGGTTCGCGATAGACCTGCGGCGTCGGGCCGAATTGCGTCACTCGGCCCTCCCAGAGCGTCGCCGTGTTGCCGCCCAAGAGCAGGGCCTCTTCGGGCTCGGTCGTTGCATAGACAAAAATCGACCCTGACTCGGCGAAAATCCGGGGAATCTCTGCGCGCAATTCTTCCCGCAGCTTGTAGTCGAGGTTCGCTAGCGGTTCGTCCAGCAGGACAAGACCTGCTTCCTTTACCAGCGCCCGCGCCAGCGCACAGCGCTGCTGCTGGCCGCCCGACAGCTCCAATGGCTTGCGTTGCAGAAGCGGCGTTAGCTTCAGCATATCCGCTGTCTTCTTGACGGCTCGATCAATGTCAGCAGCCGATTTCCCCATCAGCCGCAGCGGCGAAGCGATGTTGTCGTAGACCGACATGGATGGGTAGTTGATGAACTGCTGGTAGACCATTGCCACCTTGCGGTCCTGCACCCGCAATCCAGTCACATCCTGCCCGTTCCAGCGGATACGTCCGGATGTGGGCACATCAAGTCCTGCCATCAGCCGCATCAGTGATGTCTTGCCGGACAGCGTCGGACCAAGCAGCACGTTCATCGTGCCGCGCTCCAGCGTAAGATGCGTGGGGTGGATATGGGTGCGGCCGCCAACGACCTTTGCCACCCCGTCCAGTTCCAGCGCCATGTCTTTCCTCCCTCGGACCGCCCTACTCGGCGGCCACGGCCTTTCGTTCTGCTGCCATGAAGTCGTCGATGGCTGCGATCTCGTCTTTCGACAGGCGCAGCCCCAGCTTCGACCGCCGCCAGACAACGTCTTCGGCGGAAACGGCATATTCTCGTGTGATGAGCCAGCGCAGCTCGGCCTCGGTCAGCGTCGCTCCGAAGCTGCGACCCAGGTCGGCGACCGTCCGGGCATCCCCCAGGATTGCACGCGTTTCGGTGCCGTAGGCACGGACAAGCCGCTCGGCCCAGAGCGTATCAAGAAACGGGTAGTCGCGTTTCAGCCCTTCGATCAGGTCTGCGACGCCATCCACCGGAAAATCGCCCCCCGGCAAGGGAACGCGGGCGGTCCAGCCTTTTGCAGTCACACCCAGAACCGGGGCCAGCTTGTCCAGCGCATGTTCTGCAAGCCGGCGGTAGGTGGTGATCTTGCCGCCGAAAACGTTCAGCATCGGCGCCCCGGCGGTATCCAGGCTCAGCACATAGTCGCGTGTCGCAGCCGTGGCCGATTTCGCCCCGTCGTTATAAAGCGGTCGCACACCCGAATAGGTCCAGACCACATCGGCTGGCGTAACCGGCTTTGCGAAATACTGGCTGGCAAAGGCGCAAAGATAGTCCCGCTCTTCGTCCGTGCACTGCGCTTCCGAAGGAGATCCCCGATGATCCTTGTCGGTCGTGCCGATCAGGGTGAAATCCTGTTCGTAGGGAATGGCAAAAATGATCCGGCCGTCGCTGCCCTGGAAGAAATAGCAGCGGTCATGGTCGAACAGGCGGCGCGTGACGATATGGCTGCCTCGCACCAGGCGCACACCCTCGCTGGAATTGATGCGGGCTACGTTGCGGATCACATCCTCGACCCAGGGACCGCCGGCGTTGATCAGTGCACGGGCGTAGTGCGTGCTGCGACCCGACGCGCCTTCAGTCTCGACCCGCCAGAGATTGCCTTCGCGCTGTGCCGAGACCACACGGGTCCGCGTCTGGATGCGTGCACCGCGGGCTTGCGCATCCCGCGCATTGAGCACCACCAGTCGGGCATCCTGGACCCAGCAGTCGGAGTATTCATAGGCCTTTGCAAAGCCGGCCTTCAGCGGTCGACCAACCGGATCCTTGGCCAGATCGATCGCCCGCGTGGGCGGCAGGATCTTGCGACCGCCGAGGTGGTCATACAGGAAGAGCCCCAACCGGATAAGCCAGGCTGGCCGCCGCCCCTTCATCCAGGGCATGACCGTGCCAAGCAGCCGTGACGTCGGCGTATCCGAGTCAAAGCGCATGTCTTGATGCAATGGCAGCACGAAGCGCATCGGCCAGGAGATGTGCGGCATCGCGACAAGTAGAGTCTCGCGCTCTTCCAGCGCCTCCCGGACCAGCCGGAACTCGAAATACTCAAGATAGCGCAGCCCGCCATGGAACAGCTTGGTCGAAGCGGATGAGGTACCCTGAGCCAGATCGGCCTGCTCGGCCAAGATCACCGACAAGCCGCGGCCGACGGCGTCGCGGGCAATGCCGCAGCCGTTGATGCCGCCACCTATGATGAAAAGATCCGCCTCGCCCACGCGCCGGTCCGCCCCGTTTCCTCTTCCCGCGACAGATGTCTCGCAGATAGGGAAACGAAGCAACAGGAATTTTCGTTTGCGCGCGATTTTCCTTAAAACGAACATTCTGCGGTGCAGAACGCAGATATTGCGGTGCAGCTAGGAATTCCGTGCGCGAATATGATCGAAACGTGGACAGAGTTCGGACCACATGCCAATAACAAGGTGATAGGCGCTGATTGCCATTCGCATGTGGCGCAAATTCGCGCGTCCCTGAGCGGCAAACGCATAATAAGGAACGACTCGTGGCCCTGAGCTTTCGCCAGTCCGAGATCCTTGACCTCGCGCGTGTCGAGGGGCGCGTTGTCGTCGAGGATCTCGCGCGGCGCTTTGACGTTACGCTTCAGACCATACGGCGCGACCTGACCGAACTGTCTGATGCAGGCCTTCTAGACCGCGTGCATGGCGGAGCGATTCTGCGCACCGGGGTTTCGAACATCGGCTACGAGGAACGACGCCGCACGAACGAGGCGGGCAAGATGGCACTGGCGCGTGCCTGTGCCGCGGCGATCCCGCACAACTCGTCCCTTATCCTGAACCTTGGCACCACGACGGAAGCAGTTGCGCGCGAACTCATGTCGCACCGCAACATCACCGTCATCACCAACAACATGAATGTGGCGAACACGCTGGTTGCCAACCCCTCGTGCGAGGTGATCGTGGCCGGCGGCGCCCTGCGCCGCAGCGATGGTGGTCTTGTCGGCGAGTTGACCACGCAGTTTTTCGAGCAGTTCAAGGTCGACTATGCGGTGATCGGTGTTTCGGCCATCGATCCTGACGGCGACTTGCTCGACTTCGACCTGGCCGAAGTGCGCGTGTCGAAAGCGATCCTGCGGCAGGCGCGGCGGCGCTTTCTTGTCGCCGACTACACCAAATTCTCGCGAACCGCTCCCGTGCGGCTTGCCTCGCTTGCCGAGTTGGACGCGTTCTTCACCGACCGGCCTCTGGCGGGCGACTTGCTGGCGCGTTGCGCGGAATGGGGCACCAATGTGCTTCTTCCGCCCGACACCTGACCCCGAAAGGCCTGATGCCAGAGGACAGCAACCGGAGAAGACCTCCGGTCAAAGGGCATGGGCCCTGAGCCGCGCGTAATGTGGCAGGGCAAGGTCGACCAGCCTTGCATAGGTCATCGGCAGTTCGGGCAGCGGACCTTCGGCGCTTTCGAACCCGGTCGAGCGGTGGACGGCATTGTACCAATGCGGCGCCCAGGCGCCGTCATAGGGCTTCGGGCCAGCCGGCCAGTGCAGCATCTTCTCGGTGAAGGGAATGCCAAGTGCGCTGCAAAGACTTTCCAGCATCACCTGCGGGTTATCGCGGATGTCAGCGCTGTCGATCACAACGGGCGCGCGGCCCAGCCATGCAGCGACCTGATCGAAAAGTTCGGCCTGCTGGACAAAACCCAGATCGGCAAGCGTCGGCTCTTCGCGCTTCTGCTGATAGCTGGCGACAACGCGGGCCGGGTGGCGGATCAGAAAGACGTTCGCCACCGATCTCATCCAGCCCCGGTCGAAGTCTGGGATCATATGGTGGGTCATGTGTTTCTGATAAAACAGGCTCTGCCCTTGCGGATTTGGCCCCGCGCAGGCGGCGCCAACCCGAGCCGGATCCAGCTCTCCGGCAGCGATTACTTCGGTGCCCATCGGATGCGTCAGGCCGGTTGCCCTTAGATAGGCAGCGTAGAAGGGCTCGTCCCAAACGGCGCAATCGCCCCTGGCAGCGAAGGAATACATCATCGCGGTCGAAAGGTTCCGTGGCCCGGACCACATGGCGATCTTCATCAAATTCTCCGCGTCTGGATTCCGTCAGGAAAGCAACTGGCAACCGTACAGCCGTCAGGCGCCGACGAGTTGCTTGTAAAGTCCACGCAGCCGCTCGGTCATCGGGCCCATCTGCCCGGTTCCGATCACTCGGCCATCGATCATCCCGACCGGGGTCTGCGCACCGAAGGTACCGGTCAGGAAGGCCTCGTCGGCCGAGTAGGTATCAACCAGCGAGAAGTTCCGCTCGTAGGCCGGGATGCCGTTAGCGCGGCAGAGCGCGATCACTTTGCCGCGGGTTATGCCGTTCATGCAGTAGTCGCCTGTCGAGGTCCAAACCTCGCCCTTGCGGACGATGAAGAAGTTGCAGGCGTTGGTGGTGTTCACGAAGCCATGCACGTCGAGCATCAGGGCTTCGTCCGCGCCAGCCTTCTCGGCGGCGATGCAGGCCAAGATACAGTTGAGCTTGGAATGGCTGTTCAGCTTGGGGTCCTGCGTCATCGGCAGGCCGCGCATATGTGGAACGGTCGCGAGCCGGATCGGGCGCGGCAGTTTCGGGCGAGAATGCTCCATGATGATCGCGATCGTCGGCCCTCTCTGGCTGAGCTTCGGGTGCTGAAACGGTCGTGTCTTGACTCCACGCGTCACCATCAGACGGGCATGGGCATCGGTATTCATGCCATTGGCCTTTTGCGTATCGAGAAGGGCCTTTGCGACGCCGGCCCGGTCCATCCCGATGTCGAGATCGATGGCCTTCGCGGCCTCGAACAGCCGGTCGAGATGCTCGTCGAGAAAGGCCCATGTGCCGTTGTAGAGACGAATTCCTTCCCAGACCCCATCACCCAACATGAAGCCCGCATCGTAGACGCTGACCAAGGCTTCGGCCTTTGGAACGATCCGGCCGTTCACATAGATCAGGATCGCCTCGTTGCGGGCATCCTCCTCGGCCTGATGAGTGCTGACGTGTTCCGTGGTCATGACGCCTCCTCGCGTGGTGAAGCGAGGCTAGAACGCTGGCGCGACAAGGTGAAGGGGCTACGCCACCCTCTGCAAGTCCTGTCAGCGCATGGCGTCAAGCAGGATCGTGGGGAGAGGAGACCTTCCCCTTCGCCTTTTCTTCGGCGAAGGATGACCAGATCGCAACGAACAGCGCGGCGATCATGGGGCCTATGACAAAGCCGTTCGGACCGATCAGCGCGATTCCCCCAACCGTCGTGACCAGCACGACGAAGTCGGGAAGCCGTAGGTCACGGCCCACAAGCGCCGGGCGCAAAAGGTTGTCGACAAGACTGATAACCAGAGCCCCGAAGACGAGCAGGGTCACCCCTTTTGCGGTCTGGCCGGCAATAAG
The DNA here is from genome assembly GCF_021491355.1 of Alitabrizicola rongguiensis. Classification (GTDB taxonomy): domain Bacteria; phylum Pseudomonadota; class Alphaproteobacteria; order Rhodobacterales; family Rhodobacteraceae; genus Aliitabrizicola; species Aliitabrizicola rongguiensis. The sequence goes on from NZ_JAKENF010000001.1 coordinate 1,033,742, forward strand.
CAGGTAGATCGCGAAGGGAACCCAGACAAGCGCCGCGCCAACCACCGGCAACAGGGCCAGAAGGCTCATCAGGGCCGCCCAGAGCAATGCAGCCTGAATCCCGAGAAGCCAGAAGATCACTCCGCCAAGCGCCCCCTGCAGTATCGCGATGATCACGTTGCCCTTGATGGTTGCCCTGACCGCCGAGGCAAGCTTGGCAAGAACCTTGTCCGTATGCCCCTGACTAAGGGGGCTTGCGCGGCGGAAGGTGGTGATCAGCGCCGGTCCATCGCGAAACAGGAAGAACAGCGTGTAAAGCATGATGCCGAGACTGATCGCGAGCTGGACCGTGCTTTGCCCGAGCCTGACGGCAAGATCGGCTGCCGACTGTGCCACCTGACCAATGAAGTCGGTGATCAACGTGTGAAATTCGTCAGGGCCAGTCAGCCCCACCCAGGCAAAGAGCCGGATCACAAAGTCTGGTAGATGAGTCCAGAGGTTCCGAATGGTCGAGGCGATGTCGATCTCGATCACGCCGGCGCGTGAATAGAGCCTTTGGCTTTCCTCGATCATCGAGTCCAGAACGATCGCACCGGGAACGATGACGATCACGACACAGGCCAGGAGGGACATTGCAGCCGCGAGGTTGCGGCGTTGCCCGGTTCGTCTGAGCAGCGAAAGATAAAGCGGTCGAAAAAGGATTGCGAGGATCAGCGCCCAGAGGATCGCACCGTAGAAGGGCAGCAGAATCCAGACAAGCGCCCCAGAGACAAGGGCCAGGGCAATGAAGAAGCAGCTCGTTTCGACTGTTGTCCGATTCATGGGCCCGCCGCCGCCTGGCACCGAGGTTTCTGGGTGCCTGCCGAGCGCACTATCCGCCCAGTTGGTGCCGCATTCAATCCGCAGTCGTCGTTGGCAGGGCGAGCCTGACTTCCGCATCAACGCGGGATCCGATGGCGGGAGGCCACCGCTGTAACGCAGCCTTGACTTGAAACGACCTGCATGACGACCAGAACGAAGAAGCGGGAGGTACATCATGCGGATATCGATGGGATTGGGCCTGCTTGGCCTGCTGGCCTCTGCGCCTGCGCTTGCGGAAACCCGAACGGCGGTCGTGGCCGGCGGATGCTTCTGGTGTGTGGAGGCGGATTTCGAATCCGTTCCGGGTGTGCGCGAGGTGATCTCGGGTTATACCGGCGGCACGCTACCGGAACCAACCTACGAGGATGTCAGTGCCGGCGGGACAGGTCATTACGAGGCGGTTCAGATCGTCTACGACAGCGATCGCATCTCGTATGCCGAGCTGATGCAGCTTTTCTTCCGCTCGATCGACCCTACCGATGCCGATGGGCAGTTCTGCGACCGGGGCGACAGCTATCGCACGGCGATCTTCGTCGCGACACCGGAGGAACGCGCCACGGCAGAAGCGGCAAAGCGCGAGGCGCAGGCCGAACTGGGGCAGAAGGTCGTCACGCCGATCCGGAAGGCTTCAACCTTCTGGCCGGCGGAAGACTACCATCAGGACTACTACAAGGGGCGAAACATCATCCTGACTCGGGCCGGACCGAAGCGGTAGGCAAGCGCGTACAAGTTCTATCGCTCTGCCTGTGGCAGAGACGCCAGAGTGCAGGCCCTTTGGGGGACCGACGCCGCATTCGTCAAATGATGCGCCCTATCAGGGATGGTCGGACAGGAAGGCATCCACTTCCGCCTGCGCGGGCATAGCCTGCGCCGCACCGGCCCGCGTAACCTGAATCGCGGCAGCCGCCGCGGCGCGACGCATCGCCGTGGGCCGATCCAGCCCGAGGTCCAGCGCGGCGGCGAGGGTTCCGATGAAGCAGTCGCCCGCACCGGTCGTATCAACCGGCGTCACCTTGAAGGCAGGCATGAACAGCGGATCGGACCCGGGCACATGCCATTCCGCGCCTTTCGAACCGAGCGTGACGATCATTTCTCGGTCCGGCAATTCACCGAAGGCTGTGCGAAGCTCGGCGGCCTCCCCGGCGTTCATCACCAGCAGCGAGACATGCGGCAGGATCGCCCGCACCGCCTCGACCTGGAACGGGGCGGCAGAGTAGATCACGCGCAGGTCGCGACTGCGCGCAAAGCGCGCGGCCTCGACCTGAGCTGTCGTTTCGTTCTGAAGCAGCAGCGTGTCGCCGGCTTGCGCCGTCTGCAACGCGGCGGCGACGTTCGCGGCATCTGCGGTGTGGTTTGCGCCAGCAAAGGTGACGATCACGTTCTCGGCGGCAGGATCAACATAGATAATCGCGTGGCCCGAAGCGACATCGGCGATGCGCACATGGGTAACATCGACCCCGTAGTCGGACAGAAGATCGCGCGCCCAGCGCCCCTCGGGCCCGACGGCTCCGACATGGCGGGTAGGCGCGCCGGCACGGGCGGAGGCGACCGACTGGTTGCCACCCTTGCCGCCAAGCCCGCTTGAATAGTCCAAGGCACCCAGCGTTTCGCCGGGGGCAGGCAGGCGCGGCACTTGATAGACATGGTCGATGTTGATCGACCCCAGATTCCACACCGCCATCGCGTTTGCCTCCCTAGCTTCCCGTGTCCGGGATTTACCCGGCCTGCCGCTCTGGGGCAAAGCCTGAATTGCCGCTTTCAGCCGCCCGAAGGGTTCGCTAGGGTCGGCCCCGGTCACGAGAAAGCCCGGGGGAAGATCGGTGAGCGACGACGGCGTCACGCCGATGATGGCGCAGTATCTGGAGATCAAGGCGCAGAACCCGGGCGCGCTCTTGTTCTACCGGATGGGCGACTTCTACGAGATGTTCTTTGACGATGCCGTCGCGGCCAGCGAGGCGCTCGACATCGCCCTGACCAAGCGCGGTAAGCATCTGGGCGAAGATATCGCCATGTGCGGTGTGCCCGTCCATTCGGCAGAAGGCTACCTGCTGACGCTGATCCGCAAGGGCTTTCGCGTTGCGATTGCCGAACAGCTGGAAGATCCGGCCGAGGCGAAGAAGCGAGGCTACAAAGCGGTCGTGAAGCGCGACGTCGTCCGGCTGGTCACCCCGGGAACGCTCACCGAGGACAGCCTGCTTGAGGCGCGGCGGCACAACTTCCTTGCGGCTTTCTGCGAGGTCAGGGACGAGTCGGCGCTGGCCTGGGTCGATATATCGACAGGCGAGTTGCGCGTGATGCCCTGCCCAGCCGTGCGACTGGCGCCGGAACTGGCACGTCTTGCGCCGCGGGAGGTGCTTGTCAGCGAAGCACGGGAACAAGACTGGAGCAGCCTGATCGCCGAGGCCGGCGCCGCGCTGACCGTGAGGCCGCGGGCGGGGTTCGACAGCACCGCGGCCGAGCGGCGGCTCTGTGCGCTCTATGGCGTCGGGACGCTCGACGCCTTCGGGCGGTTCGACAGGGCGGAATTGGCCGCGCTTGGGGCAATCGTCGACTATCTGGACCTGACACAGCGCGGCAGACTGCCGCTGCTGCGCCCGCCGGTGCGAGAACTGGCCAGTGGGGCGATGCAGCTTGACGCAGCGACCCGCCGAAACCTCGAGATCACCTCGGCGCTGTCCGGGGGCCGGGAGGGATCGCTTCTGGCCGCCATTGACCGGACAGTGACGGCCGCGGGTGCCCGACTGCTGGAGCGGCGGCTTTCGAGCCCTTCCTGCGAGCTCGACGTGATCCACTCCAGGCTCGAATCGGTGCGGTTTCTGCTCGAGCAGGACCGTTTGCGCGCCGATCTGCGTGAGGCGCTGCGGCGCGTACCAGACATCGACCGTGCCCTGTCCCGGCTGGCGTTGGATCGCGGTGGCCCTCGGGATCTGGCGGCCATCCGCGCAGGCTTCGAGAGGGCGGACGAGATCGCGCAGTTGCTCGTCGAGGCCCCGCCCCTGTTGGCCGGAGCCGCGCGCGACCTTGTTGGTCACGAAGCCGTTGTCGGCCTCCTCGAAGCAGCGCTGGTCGCCGAACCGCCCCTTCTGGCGCGGGATGGCGGCTTTATCGCCTCCGGCTATGACAGCGAACTGGACGAGACACGGAAGCTGCGCGACGAAGGGCGCGGCGTGATCGCGGGGATGCAGGCAGAGTACGCCACGCTCGCGGGAGTGCCGAGCCTGAAGATCAGGCACAACAACGTGCTGGGCTATTTCATAGAGACAACGGATACCCATGCGGCCCGGATGCTTTCGCCACCATTGTCGGAGCGTTTCATCCATCGGCAGACGACGGCCAACCAGGTTCGCTTTACCACGGTCGAGCTTTCCGAGCTTGAAACAAGGATCCTGAATGCCGGGAACCACGCACTGGAGATCGAAAAACGTCTCTATGAAAGCCTGAAAGGCGCTGTCCTGGAAACCTCAGTCGCAGTTTTCGCGGCGGCTCGTGCCTTGGCCGAGATCGATCTTGCCGCAGCCTTCGCGGATCTCGCCGCAGCAGAGGATTGGGCAGAGCCGCATGTCGACGAGAGCCGGGCCTTCATCGTCGAGGCGGGCCGGCATCCGGTGGTGGAGCGGGCGCTCAGGCGGCAGGGCGGCGCAAGCTTTGTCGCCAATGACTGCGCCCTGACCGATGGCGGCGTTCCGGCCATCTGGCTTCTGACCGGGCCAAACATGGCAGGCAAATCGACTTTCCTGCGCCAGAACGCCCTGATTGCGCTGCTGGCTCAGGCAGGAAGTTTCGTTCCAGCGCGCGCGGCCCGAATAGGCCTGGTCAGCCAGCTTTTCAGCCGGGTCGGCGCCGCAGACGATCTGGCGCGCGGGCGATCGACCTTCATGGTCGAGATGGTCGAGACGGCCGCCATCCTGAATCAGGCAGACGATCGGTCGCTTGTCATCCTGGACGAGATCGGTCGCGGCACGGCGACCTACGATGGCCTTTCGATCGCCTGGGCAACACTGGAACACCTGCAGGGGGTCAACAATTGCCGGGCCCTGTTTGCCACGCACTACCACGAGATGACGGCGCTGGCCGGGAAGCTTGAGGGGGTCGAGAACGCAACAGTTACCGTGAAAGAGTGGGAAGGTGACGTCATCTTCCTTCACGAGGTGAAGAAGGGGGCGGCAGATCGCAGCTACGGCGTTCAGGTGGCGCGGCTGGCGGGCCTGCCGGCCAGCGTGGTAGAGCGGGCCAGAGTGGTGCTTGAAGCGCTCGAGTCGGGCGAGCGACAGGGTGGTGCCCGGCCGCAGGCGCTGATCGACGATCTACCCCTGTTCCGGGTCGCGCCTCAGACACCAGTCGCTCCCGCGAGACACGCCGCCTCGTCAGAGGTGGAGGCGCGGCTTCGGGCGCTGCATCCAGACGAAATGACCCCTATGGATGCGCTTCGTACGGTCTATGACTTGAAGGCTCTGCTGCGAGAGTGATCGGGCGAAATCGCAGGGCGGTCGGGCGTCCGCCACGCTTTCCAACACGTCTCCGCCCAAAGGCGGAGACGTGTTGCGTTGAAAGGCTCTGTTGGGGTCGCCAGGGCGTCAGGACGCAGGCATCGACGAAACGCCGACCTGTGCCGGGCGCAGCAGGCGATCGTGGAGCAGAAAGCCCTCTGTCATCACCTGGATGATCTGGCCGGCCCTTGTCCCCGGAACGGGGGCTTCGAACATGGCCTGATGCAATTGGGGGTCGAACTGATCGCCATTGGCGGGCGATATCGGGGTGATACCATGCTTCTGCATGACATTGGTCAGTTCGCGAAGCGTCAGTTCGACTCCCTCGATGAGGGCGGAGGCTTGGGCCCGATGGTCCTCGGTTGCGGCATCGAGTGCCCGCCGAAGGTTGTCATAGACAGGCAGAAGGTCGCGCGCGAGACGTGACGCCCCATACTGTTCGGCTTCGCGCCGATCACGCTCGCCGCGTTTTCGAGAGTTTTCGGCATCGGCAAGGGCGCGCATGAAGCGGTCCCTGAATTCGTCTCGCTCGGCAATCGCCTTTTCCAGTTCAGACTCGATACCAGCCGCAGCGGTATCGATGCCCTCATCAACAAGGTCTTCCGCCAGAGCCTGTTCGGCGGCTGCTTTCTGTTCAGTCATCGTCCTTCATCCTTCAACCCCGGTCGGAAACGAGCTTTCCCACCAGTTGCGCCGTGTAATCGACGATCGGAACGATCCGCCCATAATTAAGCCGGGTCGGCCCGATCACACCGACGGCACCCACGATCTTACGGTCAGCGTTCATATAGGGAGAGACGACCAGACTGGAACCCGAAAGTGAGAAAAGCTTGTTCTCCGAGCCGATAAAAATGCGCACACCCTCGCCCTCTTCTGCAAGTTCGAGGAACTCGGCAATGTCGCGCTTGCGTTCCAGGTCGTCGAAGAGGCTGCGAATGCGATCCACGTCTGCTTCGGCCCCGGGGGTGCCCAGCAGATTCGAACTGCCCCGAACGATCAACCGCTCGTGCCGGTCTCCGCTGTTTTCCCACATGGCGAGGCCGCTTTGGACCAGTTGCTGCGCAAGCGCGTCAATCTCTTGCCGGCGGCGTTCGATTTCCTGGCCGACAGAGTCGCGGATATCGGCAAAGGTCCTGCCACCCGCCAGCGCGTTAAGGAAGTTGGCGGCCTCGCGCATGGATGAGGGCGTATGGCCGGGAGGCGGCGCAAAGACGCGGTTCTCGACAGTTCCATCCGCAAAGACCAGAACGACGAGAGCGCGATCCGGAGCCAGACTCACGAATTCGATATGGCGGATCGGCGCCTCGCGCTTCGGGGCAAGGACGAGGCTTGCCCCACGCGTGATGCCGGAAAGGGCGGCCCCGACCCGATCGAGGATCGACGCGACATCCGTACTGTTGCTGCCAAGCGATGAGTCGATGCGCTCGCGGTCTTCCGGTGCCACCTCTCCGACCTCGAGCAGCCCGTCAACGAACATCCTCAATCCAAGCTGGGTCGGCACCCGGCCCGCCGAGACATGCGGACTATCGAGAAGGCCGAGGAATTCGAGATCCTGCATCACGTTGCGGATCGTTGCCGCGCTGACTTTCTCGTTCATGATGCGGGTCAGGGTTCGCGACCCGACCGGATCGCCGGATGCAAGATAGCCTTCGACCACGCGCCGAAAAACTTCGCGCGAGCGATCGCTCATTTCGGCAAGGATGCGAGGACTGTCGTTCATCACATTAATCTGGCCATTCGCAGTGAAGTTAGAAAGAGGCAATGTATGGCGTCAATCGGGGTTGCATCGCCGTGGGTGGCGCGGATATTGGCCCCGTCATTTCACAAGGATCCCATCATGCGGCCCTCTGGCAGAAAGCTGAACGAACTTCGCCCGGTGTCGATCGAAACCGGCGTTGTGAAGCACGCGGAAGGCAGTTGCCTTATCAAGGTTGGCGATACCCACGTTCTGTGCACGGCTTCGCTTGAAGAGAAGGCTCCCCCATTCCTGAAAAATACCGGTCTGGGCTGGGTAACCGCAGAATACGGGATGCTGCCGCGCGCGACCAACACGCGCAACCGGCGCGAGGCCGCAGCGGGCAAACAATCGGGCCGTACACAGGAGATCCAGCGGTTGATTGGCCGGTCGCTGCGCGCGGGCATTGACCGTGTCGCCCTTGGTGAACGGCAAATCGTCGTCGACTGCGACGTCATTCAGGCGGATGGCGGGACGCGCTGTGCCTCGATCACGGGCGGATGGGTCGCGCTACGACTTGCGATCAATCGCATGCTTGCGAGCGGCATGCTGACTTCCGATCCGATCATGGACCACGTCGTTGCCCTGTCGTGCGGCATCTATGCCGGTCAGGCCGTGGCCGATCTGGACTATGCCGAGGACAGCACCGCCGGGACCGACGGCAATTTTGTGGTCACCGGTCGGGGCCGGCTGATCGAGGTACAGATGTCGGCGGAGGGGGCAACCTTCTCGCGCGACGAGATGATGCAGCTTCTGGATCTGGCCGAAACAGGAGCGGCATCCCTCGTTGCGGCCCAAAAGGCGGCGCTGGCATGACATCGTCGGTGGTGAGGCGGTTTTCCTGCGATAGGCTGGTGATCGCGACTCACAACAAGGGGAAGCTGGAAGAGATCGCCAAGCTTCTGGAGCCATTCTCGGTCAGCGTCAGCTCCGCCGGCGAACTGGGCTTGCCAGAGCCTGCCGAGACCGAAACGACATTTGTCGGCAACGCCCGGATCAAGGCCCATGCAGCAGCGCGGGCCACTGGCCTCCCCGCGCTGGCCGACGACAGTGGTCTGGAGGTCGACGCCCTAGGGCGCGCACCTGGTGTATGGACAGCAGATTGGGCGGAGGCACCAAGCGGGCGTGACTTCGTCATGGCCATGAATCGTGTGCACGAAGAACTTCTTTCACGAGAGGCGCCTAAACCTTGGACTGCAAGGTTTCTATGCACTCTGGTTCTTGCCTGGCCAGATGGCTATGATGTTGTTTTTGAAGGAAAAATAGAAGGTCAGATTGTTTGGCCCATGCGCGGGGATCAGGGCCATGGATTTGATCCGGTCTTTCGCCCGAACGGATTTGACCAAACCTTCGGGGAAATGGATCGCTGGGAGAAGAACCGCATCAGCCACCGGGCCGCAGCGTTTCGCGCACTTATCGACGGCTGTTTCACGTGAAACGTCGTGCCCGACTTGCGAAGACATGTACCGACGCCAAGGTTGATCTGGGCGAGGTTGAGGACTGGCAGGTTGGCGGCTTTGCGATCTATGTCCATTGGCCTTTCTGCCTTTCGAAATGTCCTTACTGCGACTTCAACAGCCATGTCTCCAGCCAGATAGATCAGAAAGAGTGGTTGGACGCCTATCGGCTGGAAATCGACAACCTTGCGGCGGAGACACCAAGCAGATCAGTTCAGTCGGTCTATTTCGGTGGCGGGACGCCTTCACTTATGTTGCCCGAGACAGTGGAGGGAGTTCTGGATGGAATCCGTCGGGCCTGGCCTGCAGCAAATGATATCGAGATCACACTCGAGGCCAATCCAACTTCGGTCGAAGCGGGTCGGTTGCAGGGGTATCGCGATGCCGGCGTCAACCGAGTTTCAATGGGCATTCAGGCCCTAAACGATCAGGATCTCCGCAAGCTAGGCCGGATGCACACTGCGAAAGAAGCTCTGGCGGCCTATGAAACCGCGCGCTCCATTTTTGACCGGGTAAGTTTTGACTTGATCTATGCACGGCAGGGCCAGTCTCTAGCCGATTGGCGTGGTGAATTATCGCAGGCGCTGGACCTTTCTCCAGACCACCTGTCGCTTTATCAGCTTACGATTGAGGAAGGGACCGTCTTCGCAGAGCGGTACCACAAAGGGCAGCTTCGCGGATTGCCCGATGAGGATCTGGCAGTGGACCTGTTTTCTGCTACCCAAGATCTTTGTGAGGCGGCCGGACTTCCCGCATACGAGCTTTCGAACCACGCGAGGCCCGGCCAGGAGTCGCGGCACAATCTGGTCTATTGGCAGGGTGGAGACTATGGCGGCGTCGGGCCCGGCGCACATGGCCGACTCACACTCGACGGCACAAGATACGCGACCGCTCAATGGAGCAATCCTGCTGCCTGGCTCCAGGCCGTAAGGGCAGCGGGAACCGGCCAGCGAACGCGAGAGCCGCTTTCGGCCGAGGACCGCTTTGCAGAGTTGATGATGATGGGGCTACGACTGCGGGGCGGGATCGACCTTGACCGTGCGGCCAGACTTCGCGGAGAAGACCTGCCTCAACGCCAGATCCACGATTTGATCGAGATGGGCAAGCTCCAGATCTCGGATGGCAGGCTGGCCGCGACAGAAGAAGGCAGGCTCGTCTTGAACGCCGTTCTGCGCGAACTTCTGGTCTGACGTCAGACAGAACCATCCCGCGGCAATTGCGAAAGCGCCCGGCAAAGCAGATCGAGATCGTCTAGGTTGTTGTAAACGACGATCAACCTGCCCCGACCAGTGCCGGCCTCATGCTCGATGCGGACCGCCATCTTCAAGTTGGCCGACAGATCCCCCTCAAGCGCTAGGGTGTCAGCATCCTTGGCCTGCGGACTGTCTTTTCGCTGGCGCTTCACCCCTGCCTTTTGCTGTGCGGCTTGTGCCAGTTCCTCGGCCTGACGAACAGACAGGCCGCGAGAGATGATCGTTCGCGCAAGCTCAGCGGGATTCGGGGTCGCGACGAGCGCCCGCGCATGGCCTGCCGAGAGCTTTCCGTCCTTGACGAGGGCCTGCACCTCCTCAGGAAGATTCAGTAGCCTCAGCAAATTGGCGATATGGCTTCGGCTCTTGGCCAGCGCTTCGGCGAGCTTCTCCTGGGTGTGACCGAAGCGATCCATCAACTGTCGATAAGCCATGGCCTCTTCGATCGCATTCAGATCCGCACGCTGAATGTTCTCGATGATCGCGACTTCCAGAACTTCGGAATCGCTGAGGTCACGCACAAGAACGGGAAGCTCGTGCAACTGGGCCATCTGAGCGGCCCGCCACCTTCTTTCTCCTGCGACAATTTCGTAGGTGCCATTGCCGGCCGGCCGAACAATCAATGGCTGGATCACACCCTTTGACCGTATCGATGCGGCCAGGTCTTCGAGCGCCTCAGGGCCAAATGTTCGCCGTGGCTGATCCGGATTTGGAATAAGCAGTTCTATGGGCACAAACTGTTCGGGCCGTTGGGCCCGGGCCTCCGTGGCATTCGACTGCGCATAAAGATTCACATCTGCCATCAGCGCCGAAAGGCCGCGGCCCAGCCCTCGCCGTTCCGTCCGCTTGTCGTTCATCTCGCCACCTCTTCACCCTTCGCCTGCAGTCCGTGCCGCGTAGCCAGGATCCGGGCAAGCGCGCGATAGGCTTCTGCACCCTTCGATCCAGGATCGTATTCCAAAACCGACTGGGCGAAAGAGGGGGCCTCGCTCAGCCGAACGTTTCGAGGGATGACAATTGGAAAAACCAAGTCGCCAAGCGTCTCTCTCGCGTCCTGCTCGACCTGCAGCGACAAGTTGTTGCGCGTGTCATACATGGTCAGGAGAACGCCCTCGATGCGCAATTCCGGGTTCGCCGATTGACGAACCTCGCGCAGGGTCAGCATGAGCTGAGACAGCCCTTCCAGCGCAAAGAACTCTGCCTGCAGAGGAACAAGGACAGCATCAGCAGCGACCATGGCATTGATCGTCAAGAGATTCAGCGACGGAGGGCAGTCGATGAGAACGAAGTCGAACCCAAACGGCGCCATTGCGGGCTGCCGCAGAGCGTCCCGCAGAAGAAAGCTCCGACGCTCGTTTGAAACAAGCTCCATGTCTGTTGAAGAGAGATCAGATGTTGCCGGGCAGATCCACAGCCGGTTGGCCTTCGTCTCTTGAAACACCTGTTGCGGCGACGCGTCCTCCAGCAGCAGGTCGTAGCTCGTGAATTTTCGGCAATCCGGATCGATGCCAAGGCCTGTTGAAGCATTTCCTTGCGGGTCGAGATCAACGATTGCGACACGAGCTCCAAGCTCGGCAAGCGCAGCAGCCAGGTTGATTGCCGAAGTCGTCTTGCCTACCCCGCCCTTCTGGTTGGCAACGGCAAGGATGCGTGATTGTCGTAGGCTTGGTCTATCAGGCACGTCGCAGACCCCTCAACACCAGAAGTTTCGCGTTTGGATCAGTTCGGCTTGGCTCAATGGTAAGATCGAACTGCCAGACATTTCGGGCCTCTGCAACTTCCCGCTCCGCGTTCTGGCCTTTCGGAAAGATAGCGACGCCATCGTCCGACAGGTGCCGGTTTGCATAGCCACATAGAACGGTCAGTGGGGCAAGAGCCCGCGCCGATACCACATCCGCGTCTTGCGGGGCCAAGTCCTCGATCCTACTGGCCAAAACTTCAAACCCGGCGCCTGTTTCACGTGAAACAGTTCGCAGGAAAGCCGCCTTCCGCTGATCCGACTCCGCGAGCACGAAACTTGTCTTCAATCCGCGCGTACGCGCGGCGATCGCAACGACGGCTCCGGGAAAACCGCCACCACTCCCCATATCCAACCAAAGCCGAGGCTCACAGGCAAGTACATCCAGAAGCTGCAGGCTATCCTCGATGTGCCTCGACCAGATGAGCGGAAGGCTGTCTCGAGAAACAAGGTTGATGGAAGGGTTCCACTTTTCGACCAGCCCCACGAACGTGCCAAGGCGATGCTGCAAGTCGGGATCGTGTCCGAGACCAACCGGCGCGGGACCGGCCTCAGGATGCACGGCGCTGTCCTGCTTGCCGAAGCCTGGCCAATATCAACGTCAACGCCGAGGGCGTCATCCCGTCAATACGAGCGGCCTGCGCCAAACTTGCAGGCCGGACCCGAACCAGCTTTGCCTTCAGCTCGTTGGAGAGACCCGACATGGCCGAGTAATCGAAGTCTTCCGGAATCGGAACGGCTTCATCCCGCCGTAGCGCGGCGACATCCGCCTCTTGCCGGTCAGCGTACTGAGCGTAAAGAGCTTCGATCTGGACCTGTTCCTTGATGTCATCAGGCAAGGCGTCCATTCGCGCGGAGAGTCCCGCAAAGCGCGCCAAATCGCTTTCGGGAAACGCCAATAGCGAGAATGCAGAGCGTCTCGCCCCATCCCTGCTTACCTTGACACCAATCTGCTCTGCCTCGCCGGGGGTCAGCCTGATTGCCGAGAGTTCTTCGATCGCCCCGTTCAAGCGAACCATCTTCGCCTCAAATTCGGAAGCGCGATCCTGATTTACCAAACCCAGTTCAATTCCGAGGGGGGTCAATCTTTGGTCGGCATTATCCGCACGAAGCGTCAGCCGATACTCTGCCCTTGACGTGAACATACGATAGGGCTCGCTGACGCCACGCGTCACCAGATCGTCGATCAGAACGCCAATATAGCTTTGGCTGCGACTGAACACGACGGTTGCTTTCTCGGCGATCAGCCTTGCCGCATTGAGGCCGGCCACCAGACCCTGAGCTGCAGCCTCTTCATATCCCGTTGTGCCGTTAATCTGCCCCGCAAAGAAAAGGCCGGCGATTTCCCCATGCTCCAGGGTCGGCTTGAGTGCCCGAGGGTCGAAGTAATCGTACTCGATCGCATAGCCTGGTTGCAGGATCCTGGCGTCCTCCAAGCCCTTGATCGTATGCACATAATCTTCCTGCACGTCGGCAGGAAGCGAGGTTGAAATCCCGTTCGGGTAAATCGTATCGTCGGCCAGACCCTCAGGCTCGAGGTAGATCTGATGCGACGTCTTGTCGGCAAACCGGACAACCTTATCCTCGAGTGAGGGGCAATATCGCGGACCGATACCTTCGATATGCCCTCCATACATTGCCGAGCGAGAAAGATTGCTCCGCACTACGTCGTGTGTCGTTTCATTCGTCGCGGTCACGCCACACCAGACCTGCCTGGCAAACGGCTTACGATTCAGAAATGAAAACATGACCGGCTCATCATCGCCGTACTGACGCTCAAGAATATCCCAGCGGATCGTCTTGCCATCCAATCGCGGCGGAGTCCCGGTCTTCAGCCGGCCGCGCCCAAAGGCTATCTCGTCCAGGCGCTCCGCCAAGCGGATCGACGGCTTGTCGCCCATCCGACCGCCGGCGTGGCTTCTATCGCCTATATGAATGACGCCCCGCAAGAATGTTCCCGTCGTAAGTACTACCGCCCGGCATGAGATGGCTTCGCCGCTTGCCAAGACAACGCCCGTGGTCCTCTCGCCGGTCATGGCGATGTCGACAACCTCACCCTCAACAATTGTCAGGCGCTCTTGTCTATGTGTCGCCTCGAGCATTCGTTCGCGATAGATGCGTCGGTCTGCCTGGGCGCGCGGTCCGCGAACCGCCGGCCCCTTGCGACGGTTAAGCATCCTGAACTGTATTCCGGCCTGGTCCGCGACCCGACCCATCACACCATCCAACGCATCGATTTCGCGAACAAGGTGCCCCTTGCCCAACCCACCAATCGCGGGGTTGCAGGACATCACCCCGATGCCTCCACGCGATAGCGTAATCAGCGCGGTCGCCGCACCCGCCCGGGCCGCCGCATGCGCCGCTTCAGCACCGGCGTGCCCACCACCGATGACAACGACATCGAAATGCTTCACGTGAAACACTCCCTCACTTCCCGATGCAGAACCGGGCAAAGATCTCTCCCAGGAGATCCTCGACATCCACCCGCCCAACGACGGAATCCAAGGCCCGGGCCGCCAGCCGGAGCTCCTCGGCCGCCAACTCCAGACGACCGAACCCATTCCTTATCTCATCCAGCGCCGATTCCGCAAAGCCGATCGCACGCAACACCGCCATGCGTTGACGCTCACGGATAAGAATCCCGCCGGAGGGGACCTTCTTCAAGAGTCGGGCGTGAATCTCATCGATCAGATCTGTCACACCGGCACCCGTCTCGCCCGAGACGCGAAGGCCAGGGCCAGGGCCAGGGTGTTGATCCGCCTTTCCAATCACGATCAGGTCATCCGGCCCAAGCTCGATTGATGGAAGATCCGCCCCTTCATCCAGCAGAAGCACGCGAAGATCCGCCGCCGCCGCCCTGCGCCGCGCTCGGTCGATTCCTGCCGTTTCAATCGGATCCTGCGTTTCCCGCAGTCCGGCCGTGTCAAGAAACGTCACCGGCAGACCCTTCACGTCCATCCGAACTTCGAGCACATCGCGCGTCGTTCCAGCAACATGAGACGTGATCGCAACATCCCGACGAGCTAACATATTGAGAAGGGTAGATTTTCCAGCGTTTGGTGCACCAAGTATCGCCACCTCGAACCCCTCGCGAACCCTCTCTCTTGCGACGGACACGGAAGCCTCATCACGAAGCTCCATCAGCAATCGAACAAGCAGATCTGTGACTTCCGGCGTCACGTCGACAGGAACATCCTCATCCGCAAAGTCGATCGTCGCTTCAAGCAGAGCCGCGGCACGAACGATCATCTCGCGCCAGGCCCCCACCCGGGTGCCGACAGCGCCCGAAAAGACCTCCAGGGCCTGCTTTCTTTGCGCCTCGGTTTCCGCCTCGATCAGATCGGACAAGCCTTCGACCTGCGCAAGGTCAAGCCGACCATTCTCCAGCGCGCGTCGCGTGAATTCCCCCGGTTCGGCTATGCGCAACCCGGGCTGTTCCGAAAGCGCCGAAAGAACAGCCGAGACAGTAGCAAGGCTTCCATGAAGGTGAAGTTCGGCAACACGCTCGCCCGTGAAGCTGGCGCGCTCATCGAAGACAAGGACCAGTGCATCGTCAAGGATGTCGCCGTTCCATCCCAGTTGCCGGAGGCTGGCCCGACGAACTGCAGGCACGCTGCCTGTCAGCCGACGCACGACCTCATGCGACTGCGGCCCGGAGATCCGGACAACGGAAAGCCCGGCTTTTCCCCGAGCCGAGGCCAAGGCATAGATCGTGTCCATAAAGGCGAAATCCGAACAGGAAATACCGCGTCAGGTATTCATCGACTCGAAGAATTCGGCGTTGCTCTTCGTCTGCTTCAGCTTCGAAATCAGGAACTCGATGGCATCGGTCGTTCCCATCGGGTTCAGGATGCGCCGCAGTACATAGGTCTTCTGCAGATCGCCCTTGTCGACCAGAAGATCCTCTTTCCGCGTTCCGGATTTCAGGATGTCCATGGCCGGGAAAACGCGTTTGTCCGCAACCTTGCGGTCCAGCACGATCTCCGAGTTGCCGGTGCCCTTGAATTCTTCGAAGATCACCTCGTCCATACGGCTGCCCGTATCGATCAGGGCTGTCGCGATGATCGTCAGCGAACCCCCTTCCTCGATGTTGCGGGCCGCACCGAAGAACCGCTTGGGCCGTTGAAGCGCATTCGCATCGACACCACCGGTCAGCACCTTGCCGGAAGATGGAACGACAGTATTGAACGCACGACCAAGGCGCGTGATCGAATCGAGCAGGATCACCACATCACGTTTATGCTCGACCAGTCGCTTGGCCTTCTCGATCACCATCTCGGCCACGGCGACGTGACGCGTTGCCGGTTCGTCAAAGGTTGAGGAGACCACCTCGCCCTTCACGCTCCGCTGCATGTCCGTAACTTCCTCGGGCCGCTCGTCGATCAACAGAACGATCAGATAGCATTCCGGATGATTGGTCGCGATCGAATGCGCGATATTCTGCAAAAGCACGGTCTTGCCCGTCCGCGGCGGAGCCACGATCAGCGCTCGCTGCCCCTTCCCGATCGGCGCGACAAGATCGATGATCCGGGCCGAACGATCCTTGATCGTCGGATCGTCGATTTCCATCTTCAACCGCTCGTCGGGATAAAGCGGCGTCAGGTTATCGAAATGGACCTTGTGCCGCGCCTTTTCCGGATCGTCAAAATTGATCCGAGTCACTTTGGTCAGCGAAAAGTAGCGCTCCGCGTCCCGTGGCGCCTGGATCACGCCTTCGATCGTGTCCCCGGTGCGCAGCGAGAACTGCCGAAGGATCTCGGGCGAAACATAGATGTCATCAGGGCCCGGCAGATAGTTTGCCTCTGGCGAGCGGAGAAAGCCGAAACCATCCTGCAGCACCTCAAGAACGCCATCGCCGCCGATCTCGAACCCTTCTTCGGCATGCTCCTTCAGGATCGAGAACATCATCTCGCCCTTGCGCATCGAAGGAGCGTTCTCGATCTCCCACTCTTCTGCCATCGCCAGAAGATCGGCCGGGGTCTTGGCCTTCAGGTCGGACAGGTTCAGACGTTCTCTGGTCATGGGAGGCGGCTCGCGAAGCAATGACAGCTGTCCCGTATACGGGAGCGGTCAGGAATATGGCACGGGAAAGATCTGGGCCGGACGGCTCAGCAAGCGGTTGAATACGTCCGCCGCCGGCACAAGTCAACCGCTCAGAACTTCACAACCACGGAGAGCACGACCACAAGCATCAGAATCGTCGGCAGTTCATTCATCATCCGGTATTGCCTACCGGTCCGGAGGTTCTGACCCGCAGCGAAATCCTTGCGTCGAAGGCCGAGCCAATGATGGAACCATGTCATGGCCAAAACAGCTGCAGCCTTTGTCCAGGGCCAGACCATGCTCCAGTCCACGATCCCGGGGGTGAAGACAAGCGCCAGACCGAATATCCATGTCGCGATCATGGACGGGTTCATGATCAGCCTCAGAAGCTTCCGTTCCATTGTCTGGAACAGTTGGTCGGTTTCGCTTCCCGCTTCGACAGCCTCGGCGTGATAGACGAAAAGCCGAGGCAAATAGAAAAGGCCCGCCATCCAGGCGATCACCGACATGATGTGAAAAGCCTTGGTCCAGGAATAGTACTCGGCCAGAAAGTCGCTCATGGTTCCCTCTTCCTTGCCCTCTCTTCTAATCAGATAAGAGTCTTTAAAGGAATGATGCTGTTGGTCCTCTGGACAACGGGATTTCTCTTCTTTTCCCGGTAGACATCCACAAGGCAAAGCCTGTGGGAAACTTGCGCAGAACTTCGCGAGACAGAGCCAATGACCAATAAAATAATTCTATTTCAATGAGATATATAGGCCAGAACCCTAGAGCGCCTGTGGATCGAAACCCTCTTCTGTCCGCTGATATCTTTGCCCACAAGATCAGACAGAACTTCTCCCATCGTGGACAACTCCGAGGCAGACTTGACAAGGCGTGGGGGTCGACCAAGCTTTGCCGGAACAGGCGCGATCGTTCCCGGAATGGGCCGCAGGAACATATCAGGATTATCCACAGCCCTATGCCCTCGACGAACAAAGAGATCATCCTGGCATCGCAATCCGAAGTGCGGAAAAGGCTGCTTGACGCCGCAGGGGTAAGAGCCATCTGCGTAGCGGCGAGGGTTGATGAACGGTCGATCACTCAGGCGCTTATCGCCGAAGAGGCCAAACCCCGCGACATCGCGGATACGCTGGCTGAATTGAAGGCTCGAAAGATTTCCGACCGCTACCCGCAGGCTCTGGTCATCGGATGCGACCAGACGCTCGATTTTCAGGGAGAGGTCTGGGGCAAGCCAGAGGACCCTGACGTGGCACGCGACCAACTCGTGCGGCTCAGGGGCCAGACCCACAGGCTCCATTCAGCCGTCGTTCTCTATGATGCAGGTGAACCCATCTGGCGGCACGTTGCGACGGTGCGGCTGAAGATGCGGGATTTCTCCGACACTTTCCTTGACGACTATCTCGCGCGGAACTGGGAAACAGCCCGGCACAGCGTCGGCTGCTACATGCTGGAGGCAGAAGGGATCCGACTCTTCGAGACGGTCGAAGGCGACTATTTCTCGGTTCTCGGGCTTCCGTTGATGCCGTTGCTCGGTTATCTCGGGAAGAGAGGTTTCATCCCCGCATGACGGAACTGCCGCGTATCCCCCTTGCCGGCGTGATCGGCTCCCCAATTGCCCACAGCCGCTCGCCGGCGTTGCATGGCTATTGGCTGAAGCGCTACGGGATCAAGGGCCACTACATCCCCATGGATATCGGCCAGGCCGATCTGAAGGAAGCCTTGCAGTTCCTGCCACGGGTCGGCTTCGTCGGGCTGAACGTGACGATCCCGCACAAGGAAACCGTGCTCGCGCTTGCCGATATCGTCACCGATCGGGCAGCTCTGATCGGTGCAGCCAATACACTGATCTTCCGCAAGGACGGAAAGGTCTTCGCCGACAACACCGACGGATCGGGCTTCATCGCAAACCTCCGGCAGGAAGCCCCGCATTGGGCCCCTTCGGCAGGCCCCGCGGTTGTACTCGGGGCCGGTGGTGCGGCGCGTGCAGTCGTGGCGGCGCTGATCGAGGTTGGTGTCCCTGAAATCCGCATCGCAAACCGCACGCGCGCCCGGGCCGAGGCGCTCCGCTCCGACTTCGGTGCCAAGCTCGTGGTCGAGGAATGGGTTCAGGTCGGCAATATCCTGGATGATGCCGCGACCGTGGTGAATACGACGGCGCTCGGCATGACGGGCAAACCCGATCTCGTGGTCCCACTTGACAGACTTCCGTCGTCGGCTTTGGTCACCGATCTGGTCTATACCCCTCTGCAGACGACGTTTCTTCAACAGGCGGCAATGCAGGGCTGTACCACTGTCGATGGCCTTGGGATGCTGCTCCATCAGGCCGCCCCCGGCTTCGAGCGCTGGTTCGGCGTCCGGCCCGAGGTGGATGCCGAGACCCGCGCCGCGGTGCTGGCCGCATGACCGCCTACCGGTTGGGCCTGACCGGGTCGATCGGCATGGGCAAATCCACCACGGCAGCGATGTTCGCGGAGCTCGGGCTTCCCGTCTGGGATGCCGATGCAGCGGTTCATCGGCTTTATGCCTCCGGTGGTGCAGCCGTTAAGCCGCTGTCTCAGCTCCACCCGCCGGCGCTGATTGACGGCGGCATAGACCGTGCGGCGCTCAAGGTATGGATCGCCGCCGATCCCACTGCCCTTCGGCAGCTCGAAACCACCGTTCACCCGCTTGTCGCCGCCGACCGGGCAGAGTTCATCAAGGGCACACCTGGCGACATCGTGGTTCTCGACATCCCGCTTCTCTTCGAAACCGGCGCCGAAACGACGCTCGATGCAACCCTGCTTGTCACCGCACCACCCGAACTGCAGCGGGCCCGGGTTCTCGCTCGCCCCGGGATGACACAACAGCAGTTCGATCTGATCCTGTCGCGCCAGATGCCTGACCCTGAGAAGCGCCGCCGCGCCACCCATATCATCGAGACTCTGTCCATATCTTCGGTCCGCGCGGGGGTCGAAGCATTGGTCGACTACATCAGGAGCAGGCGCGATGCGTGAGATCGTACTCGACACCGAGACCACGGGCTTCGAACCCTCGGAAGGGCATCGCATCGTCGAAATCGGTGCGGTCGAGCTATTCAACCACCTGCCCACCGGTCGGACCTACCACCAGTACATCAACCCGCAGCGGATGATGCCGAAAGAGGCGTTCGAGGTTCACGGGTTGGGCGACGACTTCCTGCGCGACAAGCCCGTCTTCAGGTCGATTGCCCAGGACTTTCTGGATTTCGTCGGCGACGCGCGCCTTGTCATCCACAACGCCGCCTTCGATATCCGGTTCCTGAATGCGGAACTCGAATGGGTTGGGCTGCCGCAGATTTCATTCGACCGCGCAATCGACACGCTTCTGATGGCACGGCAGCGCTTTCCGGGTGCCCCCGCCTCGCTCGACGCGCTTTGCCGTCGCTTCGGCGTCGACAACTCGGCAAGGGAAAAGCACGGGGCGCTGCTCGACAGCGAGATTCTGGCTGAAGTCTATCTGGAACTGATTGGCGGTCGTCAGCCCGATCTGGTTCTTGCGCCGGAGTCTAGCCAAGGCAGCCTTTCGCCATCGACACCCGTCTGGCGACCGCGGCCGCGACCGCAGCCGCTTGCGCAGCGTCTCACCGAAGCCGAGGAGAAGGCCCACTCAGCCTTTGTCGCCGCGCTTGGAGACGCGGCGATCTGGAAGAAACGGGCTGGTGCAGGGTCTTAGGAAAGCGGCTGACCGGCGGCCTTCTGGCTTTCCGCGCGGCGGGCGAGTTCCTGCCGGTACAGCGCAAGATAGTCCACGGTGTCGATATTGAGCGCCGGAAAGCCGCCGTCGCGGGTCACATCCGAAATGATGCGGCGAACGAAGGGGAACAGCAGGCGCGGGCATTCGATCAGCAGGAACGGGTGCAACTGATCTTCCGGAACGCCCTCGACATGGAAGATCCCGCCATATTCGAGCTCCAGAAGGAACAGCGACTCACCGTTCGCCTTGTTTTTCGACGTGACGCGGAACTTGTTGATGACCTCGTACTGATGGTCGACCGGGCGCTTCCGCGCGTCGAGGCTGACCTGAACGGTCACATCCGGGTTGATCTCAGTACCTTGCAGCCCCTTCTGTGCGACGGCGTTCTCGAAGGACATGTCGCGAATGAACTGAGCCAGGACCTGCATCCGGATTTGCGGCGCTTCGCCCGTGGCGTTTCCGTTGGCTTCCGCCATCTCAATCTCCCAATCTTGTCAGGCCAAAATGGCCGTTGGGGGCATTCTCTAGCAGGTCGCCCGCGCGGTCTCAATGCCGCGTCCAGCCAGAAGGCGGGCGCGTTTCATCATCGGGAAGCTCTTCCCAGGTGCCATCGATCACATCGCCACGACGGCCCGCGCCGCGCGGCGTCCCACCATATGTGACGATGAAGGCGCCGTCTTCCGAAATCTGCGCCATTTTCCGGGATGCGCCGCGCGACAGGCGGTCAAGGACCAGTTGCCGCACCGGCGGCAAAAGCAATAGTAGGCCAAGGGCATCTGCAAGAAAGCCGGGCAGGACAAGCAGGATGCCCGAAACGACCGCAAAGGCGCCATTGGCAAGAACCGGCGACGGATCGTCGCGGGACATCATGGCAAGGCGCAACTGATCGCGCGCCCGCGTTCCCTGCGCGCGGATCAGCAGAATGCCGGCCAGTGCGGTTCCAAGGATAATCGCCATGGTCCACCACAGGCCAATCCAGCCACCCACGGTGACAAAGAGCGCTATTTCCACAAGCGACAAGACGACGATCAGCGCCAAAAACGACATAGTTTCCCTCTCGATCGGGCCGGGCGGTGGACTTGGGCCCACCCCTCACTTACATAAGGCGCAACAGGACGGCTAAACAACTCCGGGCTGTCCAATTCGAGGTATCCATGAGTTCGCCGCTGATCCAGCTTCTCGTTCTCGCCGCAGTCGCGGTGTTCCTGATCCTTAAGCTGCGCAGCGTCCTTGGGACGCGCGAAGGGTTCGAGAAGCCGCCCCTGCCACTTGAGGACAGTGTCCCCGTTCGTCCGACGCCGCGGAATTTCGAGGTGATCGAAGGCGGGGCGGATCGTGACATCATCGACAATGTCCCCGACGGCAGCCCTGCCGCCAAGGCACTTGCGGCAATGAAATCCATCGAGCCAGGTTTTTCGGTGGTGGATTTTCTGTCGGGGGCGCGCGGAGCCTACGAGATGATCCTCATGGCGTTCGAGAAAGGCGATCTCGCTTCAATCAAGCCATTCCTGTCTGACGACGTTAACGCCTCGTTCGCCGAGGTTGTCGAGGCGCGGGAGCGCGAGGGACTGACAATCGAAAGCCATTTCGTCGGTCTGCGTGAACTTGCACTTCAGAATGCCACGTTCGATCCCGTCACGCGTGAGGCTGAAGTCACCGTCCGCTTCGTGGGCGAGTTGACTTCGGTTGTTCGCAACCGCGCCGGCGAGGTTGTCGAGGGAAGCCCGACTGCAGCAAAGCGTCAGCGCGATATATGGACTTTTGCCCGCAAGATGGGTGCCGACGATCCGAACTGGCAACTGGTCGCAACCGGAGAATGATGGCAGGGCGATGCGGGTTCTGTTGTACGCCATCGCCCTTTCGGTCCTGGCGATGACCAGCGGACCACTGCAGGCCCAGGTTCTTTCGTTCGACCAGCTCGACGGCTGGGAAAGCGACGATCACGCCCAGGCCCTGAAGGTTTTTGTCCAGACCTGCGACCAGCTCGACGATCCGGTCTGGCGGCCTATCTGCGGCTTGGCTCGAGACACGCGGCCCGACGCAGCCAAAGCGTTCTTCGAGCTTTTCTTCCGCCCGACGTTCACGGGTTCGCCCCCGGCCCTGTTCACGGGCTATTTCGAGCCGGAGCTTGACGGTTCCCCGGTCAGGACGCCGCGTTTCGCCTATCCGATCTATCGTCGCCCGCCCGACCTGGTCGATGGCGCGCCGTGGTATTCGCGCGCCGACATCGATGGCGCCGGAGTGTTGCGCGGACGCGGGCTCGAGATCGCGTGGCTCGAGGATCCGGTCGATGTCTATTTCTTGCAGGTGCAGGGATCGGGCCGGATTCGGATGCCCGATGGCCACGTCATCCGCGTTGGTTATGCCGGCAAGAACAACCAGCCTTATCGGTCGATCGGACAGGAACTCGTCCGGCGCGGGATCTTCGATGCAAGCGAAGTTTCGGCAGATGTGATCCAGAACTGGGTGCGGCAAAATCCGGGCGCGGGTCAGTCGTTGATGAACACGAACCCCTCATTCGTCTTCTTCCGCAAGATCGCCGATCTGGCTCCGAACGAGGGGCCGATTGGCGCCATGGGCCGCCCGATCATGGCGGGGCGCAGTGTAGCGATCGACCCCGCACATGTTCCGCTGGGAGCGCCGGTCTGGATCGAAAAGGATGGTACCGAACCAATGCGGCGGCTGATGATCGCGCAGGATACCGGCGGCGCCATAAAGGGAGCTCAACGCGCGGACATCTTCTTTGGCACTGGTCGCAAGGCCGGGCTGGATGCCGGACGCATCAAGGATCCTGGCCGGCTGATCGTGCTGATGCCGATCGACCTTGCCTTTGCGATGGCCTCAAACGGCTGATCATGGCGCGGCGTCGGACCCTTCGACCGGAGGAAGAAGACCTCTGGCAGAGCGTCGCGCGAACGGCGCAACCGCTTCATCCACAGAAATCTCCGTCTCTGGACCAGCTGCGCTCACCTCTGCCGACCGAGTCCTCACAAAAGGCAGAGCAACCAGAACCGATCCGGACCTTCCGGGTTGGGGAGCGGGCGCAGACGGTTCTCGGGCATGACCTGAGCCCGTCGATTTCAGACAGCATGACGCGGGCGCCCCTTAGGATGGATGCGAAGGCTTTTGCCCAGATGTCGCGCGGCAAGCTCTCGCCTGAGGCGCGCATCGACCTTCACGGCATGACGTTGGCCGAAGCGCATCCTGAACTCATCCGGTTTGTGCTGAATGCCCAGTCGCAGGGTCTTCGGCTGGTTCTTGTCATTACTGGCAAAGGCAAGCGGATGGAGGACAGCGGGCCCATTCCGCAGCGGGTCGGGGTCCTGAAGCACAGCGTGCCTCAATGGCTGCGCTTGCCCCCTTTGGCACCGGCGATCCTGCAGGTCGCGGAGGCGCATCTGAAACACGGGGGCAGCGGCGCCTACTACGTCTACCTGCGGCGGTCGCGGTGAAGCCGCGACCTACTGCTGAAGCGCGTCGTTCAGTCCTTCAACCGGCTTCAGTACGATGTTCGTCGCCCCCCGCGCCGTCAGCACCAGTCCGGTAAGAATGCCGGGCCGGCCGGCCTGGTCCTGGTTGAAGGCCGCCTGGACGGCGTCCATCTTGCCGAGAAGCGCGATCAGCTCGGGCGAGGTTGCAACGTTGAAGTGCCCTGAGCCGGTCGAGAATGCAGTCGTATCAATGACCTGGATATCCAGACCGGCAAGCTGGCTGCCATCGGGCATGTTGCCAAGCCGGTTCGGCTCCATCGTGATGAAGGATGACAACCGCAGCGCCTTGTCCTTGTTCGATGTGAAGATAAAGAACGGCTCCGGAAGGTTGGTGAAGGTCGCAGCCTGCGAACGGAAAAGCTCGACATCGATATCCGGCGAAAGCAGCACAACTCCCCCAAGGTGCCGCTTCAGTTGGGCGGGATTGCGGATGTCCATCTGGCGCAGCGATTCGACAAGGAGCTGCGACCCCATGGAGTGCCCGACGACAATGACCTTGTCCGCACCTGCCGCGATGACATCATTGAAGAGTTTCTCGAACCCATCACGTGCATAAAGGGCAGAGTCCCTGTCATGGACGTAACCGAGGGGCTTCGCCGTCGATGGCCACGAATAGTGAACCGCAACACCCGGCATCTCCAGATCGTGGACCAACTGGGCCATCCGGTAGAGCCCTTCCGCGAACGTATTGTTGAAGCCGTGAACGAAGATCACCACGGTTCGTTCAGAGGCTGGCTTCGTTAGGATCGCGCGGTGCAAGTCGCGCTCGAAGGTCTTGGCATCTGGATAGATAACGGCGCCGGTTGTCACGAACTCGGTTTGCGGATCAGGAGCCCGGCCGCGCTTGGGCCAGCGAATCTCGCCGGGGGTACGATCGGGCGGGACCGAGATATCGTACTTGGCCAGCGACACTTTGGACGACCGGCCAGTACCGAACTCTCCGATGGCTGGATCATACTCGCGGGTCGTGCCGACAAAAACGGTCTCGATCTTTCCGACGCCCCGAGCCGCAGGGTCAATGGTTATCGCGCCACGGGAGCCACAGGCGGCAAGGACGACCAGAAGGGCAACGACTAGAACTTGCGAACGCATCATTGCCTCAGATCTCCACGGCGACCTATCGGATGTCTCGGCGAGAGAATGCGCAGCAGGTCAATTTGGCGTCAAGCCAAGGCCCGGCCCCTCAGAGCACATACCTGCTCAGATCGGCAGATCTCGACAGGGCGCCCAGATTCGCTTCGACGAATTCTGCATCGACGGCGATCGCCTCACCGCTGCGGTCGGGGGCGGAGAAGGACAGTTCTTCGAACACCCGCTCCATCACCGTGTA
Organism: Alitabrizicola rongguiensis; assembly: GCF_021491355.1. Lineage (GTDB taxonomy): Bacteria > Pseudomonadota > Alphaproteobacteria > Rhodobacterales > Rhodobacteraceae > Aliitabrizicola > Aliitabrizicola rongguiensis. The sequence goes on from NZ_JAKENF010000001.1 coordinate 1,058,827, forward strand.
GAGGCGCCGCGCCCCGATATTCTCGACGCTGGCATTTACCTCGGCCGCGATCCGCGCCAGCGCGGCGATCCCATCATCGGTGAAGGTAACGCCGACTTCCTCGGTCGCCATCAGTGCCGAATACTGCCGGGTCAGGGCGTTGTCGGTCTCGGTCAGGATCCGCACGAAGTCGCCCTCGGTCAGAGCGCGCAACTCGACCCGGATTGGAAGACGCCCCTGCAGCTCGGGCAGCAGATCCGATGGCTTGGCGATGTGAAAGGCACCCGAGGCGATGAACAGGATATGGTCGGTCTTGACCGGACCGTACTTGGTCGAAACGGTCGTGCCCTCTATCAGCGGCAGCAAGTCGCGCTGCACACCTTCCCGGCTGACATCAGCCCCGCGCGTTTCAGCACGGGCCGCAACCTTGTCGATTTCGTCGATGAACACGATTCCGTCCTGCTGGACGGCTTCCAGCGCGGCCTTCTGGACGGCCTCGTCATCCAGCAGCTTGTCGGCCTCTTCCCCGATGAGAATGTCGTAGCTCTGGGCGACTGTCATCTTCTTGCGGTTTCGCCGCTGGCCGAATGCCTTGAACAGATCCTGCAACCCATTCATCTGCGCTTCCATGCCCGGCATGGCCATCCCCGGGAACGCCGGGGCTGCATCAGTCACTTCGATCTCGATGACGGTATTGTCGAGCTCGCCGCGTTTCAGCTTCTGGCGGAACATATCGCGGGTCTGATCGCGGGCATCCTTGCCGGCAAGTGCCTCGATCACCCGGTCTTCGGCGGCGCGATGGGCCTTGGCGCGCACATCCTCGCGCATCCGCGCCCGTGTCTCGACGATGGCGGCATCGACCAGATCGCGGATGATGCTGTCCACGTCGCGTCCGACATAGCCGACCTCGGTGAATTTTGTCGCCTCCACCTTAAGAAAGGGCGCCTTAGCCAGCTTGGCAAGACGGCGGCTGATCTCTGTCTTGCCGACGCCGGTCGGCCCGATCATCAGGATGTTCTTGGGGTAAACCTCGTCCCGCAGATCGTCGCCCAGCTGCTTGCGACGCCACCGATTGCGCATTGCGACGGCAACGGCGCGTTTGGCTTCGGTCTGGCCGATGATGAAACGGTCGAGCTCCGAGACGATCTCGCGCGGGGTAAGGTTGGTCATCGCTCTCTCCTCGGAGTTTGCGTTGTCATATATGCAGGACCGTCGCGCGGGCAATGCAGTCTGGCGGCTGGTCAGCCGTTATCCGCATAGGGCGGAAGGCGATCCTTTCCGGGGAAATCGGGAAGCGCCCTCATCAAGCCAGCGCGGATCTGCGTCCAGTAGGTGCCGATAGCGGTCAGGAAGGCGCCAAGGATCAGAAGCAGCAGCGCCAGCGAAAGATTGCTGTCTCCGTACCGCAGAACCCAGGCGATAAGCAGGCCCAGATAGCCGATGCCAGCGGTCAGGAAGCTGCGGCGGTCGATGACAAGCGCCAGAAGGCCGATCGCCACCAATGCCAGAGCCAGCAGCAGGTTTCCTGCCGTGTCACCCTGGCTATAGGCGGTCAGCGCCACAGTGTTGACCAGCGCCGGCGCGGCGAGGATATGGCACCAGAAGCCGGTCGCGGACCATCGGCCAAGCCGGTACGGGTCCTTCATGTCGCACCATAGGCCCGCGACCAGCATCACAAGCCCAAAGATCAGCGTCGCAACGGGCAAACCGCTTCCCGCAGCCAGATCAAATAGCGCCGTCCAGTCGAAGGCCATGTCGCCGAAGGGGAAGATAAGGTCGACTGCGATAAAGACCGGCAGACTCGCGGCCAGGCCCATGGGCAGCGCCGTGAAAGGCACCTTGAACACGCGGAAATGCAGGGCAAGCGCCGCAAGGCAGATCAGGGAATAGATGAGCGCCACCAGTCGCGGATGCGACTCGGGCCCGAAGACGGCGGAAAGGATGAGTGCCGCTCCGATGGCGATCCCTAATGCAAAGCCGACCACCAGAACTATGCTGGGCAGCGCCATGCGGCGCTTAAGGGTGAAATAGCGGGCAAAAACCCAGCACAGGCCGGCGGCCAAGAAGGGCAGGATCGCGCCCCCAAAGATCTGCCCGACTGCAAGGATACCCGATATCAACAATACCAGACCGACCGACACAAAGATCTCGGCAAACCCACGAAACAGCTCGAACGGCTCGTCTTCGGGGCCGAGCGTCTTGCGATAGCCCAGACGCTCCTCGCTGATTGTCAGCAGGCGCGCCGCCTGTGCCTCGGTCAGCACGCCCGAAGCCACGGCCGCCCGAAGGTCGTCGCGGGTCAGGCTGTCCTGCGCCATCTCAGGCTCGGATCCGTTCAACGGTGAGATTGCCGTTGGTATAGACGCAAATCTCGGCAGCGATTGCCATGGCCCGCCGCGCGATATCTTCCGCCTGGAGATCGGTCGACATCAGGCCCCGCGCCGCGGCCAGAGCGAAGTTGCCGCCAGATCCGATCGCCGCCACGTCATTCTCGGGTTCCAGCACGTCGCCCGCCCCGGTGATGACGAACAGATCGCGTCCGTCGGTAACGATCAGCATCGCCTCGAGATTGCGCAAGTACTTGTCCATGCGCCAGTCCTTCGCAAGCTCAACGCAGGCTCGTGCCAGTTGGCCCGGCAGCGCTTCGAGCTTCTTCTCCAGCCGCTCCAGCAGTGTGAAGGCATCGGCGGTGGATCCGGCGAACCCCGCTACAATGTCGCGTCCGCCCGGCGACAGGCGGCGAACCTTGCGGGCCGTGCCCTTGATGACTGTTTGCCCAAGGCTGACCTGGCCGTCGCCCGCGACGACAACCTCGCCGCCCCGCCGCACAGCAAGGATGGTCGTGCCATGCCATCCGGGAAACTTGTCTTCGGCCATAACCGCCTCCTTTGACTTCGGCGGAATATGGCTGCGGCACCAAGGCAGCACAACCCGCCAAGCAAAAGGGCGCCCGAAGGCGCCCCTCAAAAGCTTTATTGAACGGCGGATCAGATCGCCGAATTGATCCAGTTGGCCAACGCAGCCTTGGGCGCTGCGCCGATCTTGTTCGAGACGACCTCGCCGTTCTTGAACAGGAACAGCGCGGGGATGCCACGAACGCCAAGAACCGCCGGGCTGTCGGGGTTTTCGTCCACGTTGACTTTGACGATCTTCACCTTGCCGGCATATTCAGCGGCCAGTTCTTCCAGGGCCGGGCCGATCTGGCGGCAGGGGCCGCACCATTCGGCCCAGAAATCGACGACGACCGGAACGTCCGACTTGCGGACTTCGGCGTCGAAGGTAGCATCGGTGACGGCGACGGTATTGGTGGCCATGATGGGGTCTCCCAGGCACAAGCTGATGGGGAATAGGTCGGACCTGAACCTATGGACAGGGGTCGGGGCCGTCAAGGGACGGTGATCCTTTGCAAGGCCGCCATGACCAGATCGCGGGGCAGCGGCATCAGGCTCGGCCCCTCGGTCCACAAGATTGCCAGGTCGACTTGCTTGTTTGGATGGAGCTGTTCCAGAAGGGCGCCGTAGGCGGCCATCTGGCGCAGGATGCCTTCCGGCACGTCCTCAGCCCGGTCGGGCACAACGCGATTCGACTTGAAGTCGATCGCCGTCACCCGGTCGGGCGCAATGATCAGCCGGTCGATCGATCCAGCCATCATCTGACCGCCGACCCGGCCGGCCACCTCCACCTCGGCCAGTGATCCGCTGCCAAACAATGCCCCGAAGGCCGGATGGGTCAGCACGCTTGTGGCACGGTCGAGCTCCAGAGCGCGATCCTGCGGATCGATGTCGGCCAGCAATCGATCCGCTGCGGACGGCCAAGCGGCAGGCGGCAGACCGGGCAGCAGTTCCAGCAGAAGGTGCAGGGAGGTTCCCCGGCGCTTGGCAAGCTCTTGCAAGGATGGGTCCGAGTCACCGGCAAGCGCCTTGGCTCCGCCAAGGTCCGACGGCGACAGGATTGCAGGCGGGCGAACCCCTTCAGGCGCAGGACGACGCGCCCAGTCTGGCAGCGCAGGCTCGACCCCCGCCGCCTCTTCTGCACCAGGGCTCGGCAGGGGCCAATTGCCGCAGGCCAGTCGGAGCATTCCGTCGGAAAGCGGCTCTGCACCGGCGGAAATCATGCCCTGCGCAACGATCTGATACCAGCAGTCGGGATTTTCCACTGACCCCGCCGCCGCGACGATCAGCCAGCATTGAGCGCGGGTCATCGCGACATAGAGAAGCCGCAGACTTTCTTGGGCCGCTGCAGCCTGTCTTTGGGACTGCGCTGCCGCCAGCGGCGGAGGGCTGTCCTCTGCCCGCATTCGCCATGCCGCGCCACCTTGAGCAATCGGGACAATGTCATCCCCGGACGGGGCTCTGCGGTCCTGCGTCTCTGGCAGGATGACCACCGGCGCTTCCAGCCCCTTGGCGCCATGGACCGTCATCACCCGGATGCGGCCACCAGCGCTTTCCATCTGGCGCTTCACCTCGATCTCTTCGGTAGTCAGCCAGCCCAGAAATCCGGTCAGGCTTGGCACCTCGCTGCGCTCATAGGCAAGTGCCTGAGTCAGCAACTCGTCAATTCCGTCCTCGGCCTCTTCGCCCAATCGGGCGATCAGACGCCGCCGCCCGTCATGCCGGGTCAGGGCCCGTTCGATCAGGTCATAGGGCCTCAGGAAGTCGGACTGATCGCGCAAGTCGCGCAGGACGGCGACGGTTTCGGCGCGTCGATCCGCCGCGCCGCGCAGCGCCTCCCACAAACCGCCCTTTCGACCCTGTGCCAGCGAAAACAGGTCCTGCTCGGACCAGCCGAACAGAGGTGAACGCAGCACTGCGGCCAGTGACAGCTCGTCATCATCGGTTGCCAGGAATGACAGAAGCGCCGTCAGGTCGCGCACGGCGATCTCGCCCCCAAGCTTTAGCCGGTCGGCCCCCGCGATGGGCAGCCCCGCCGCCTTGCAGGCCCGGATGATCTCTCCGAAAAGTCCGGATCGCCGCTGAACCAGGATCAGCACATCCCCCGCCGTCATCGGCCGGCACCGCCCGTTCGACAGAGGTATTTGCACACCGTCTGCCAGCCAACCGGTAATCTGGTCGGCAATCCGTCTGGCCAGGCGAGCGTTGTGGTGCTCATCGGTGACCAGATCGACCGGGTCGAACCAATCGCCAGGTTCCGGGTCCTCGACCTTGGCGATCGCGGGCCACAGATCGACGCGGCCCGGCAAGTCTTCATGGAAGGCTATATGGCGAACCTCGGTCCCAAGCGCACGCCCTGTCTCTGGGTCGAAGGTTCGGTCGACCAGATCGAGGATCGCGCGGGACGAGCGGAACGAATGGTCCAGCGTCAAGTCGGCAAGCCGCATGTCGACCTGCGCCAGCCGCGCCCGGAATTCGGCCTTCATCCGGTCGAAGGCCTGGAGATCGGCGCCCTGGAACGAATAGATCGACTGCTTCTTGTCGCCCACCACGAAGATCGTGCGCTCGACATCCCGGGCGCCCCGGCCCGTGGTGAATTCCTGAGCCAGAAGCTCGATCACCCGCCATTGCTCCGGGCTGGTGTCCTGCGCCTCGTCGACAAGAATATGGTCGATGCCGCCGTCAAGCCTGAACAGAACCCATTGCGCAACCGACGGATCGGTCAGCAACTGGCGGGCTTTGGCGATGAGGTCGTCGAAGTCGAGCTTGCCGCCGGCGGCCTTCCGCGCCGCATATTCCGGAAGGAAGGCGTCCGCAAGGCGATGAAGTGCAAGCGTCCGCTCGGCCGCACGCAAGGCGATGCGGTCCGCCCGTGCCGCCTCGACCCGCAACATCAGCGCCTCAAGCGGCGCCAAAAGCGGCCCAAGCGCAGCGCGGGTCGCCTTGGTCGGGAACGAGCCGATCTTGGCCGAGTAGGGCTGCTGTGCCGAGGCTCCTGTCAGGAAGACATCCTCGAGTATCTCCAGATCCGGCTCGGCAAAGGAGAAGGCAGAGAGCCGCGCCGCCGCCTTGCTGTCATTCGTGCCGCCGCCAGCCAGGATATCCACCACCTTTGGCAGCCAGGCCTCCTCACCGCCAAGAAGCACTGACGCGAGAACGGTCTCTAACTTGGCGTCTTCGGGCAGGCCAAACTGCCGAAGGGCCGCCGCCCGGTCGAAACAACCGGGGAAATGCGACCGGTTTCGCGCGACGTTTTCGGCAAGGTCATCCAGGCTGTCGCCGGTGAAATGGCGAGCGATGGCGGCCACGGCTTCAGGGGCCAACGACTCGGCCATCTCCTCGACGATCTCATTGCGGATAAGCCTTGCGGCGCGATCGTCGAGTTCGACGAACTGTGGGGAGACGCCTGCCTCAAGGGGAAACCTGCGCAGAAGCGAGGCGCAGAAGGAGTGGATCGTCTGGATGCGCAACCCGCCAGGTGTTTCGATCGCGCGGGCAAACAGCCGCCTGGCGCTCGCCAGCACGCCTTCGTCTGCCGGTCCTTCGGCACCGAGTCCGGCCAGCGAGGCGCGCAAGGCGTCCGCGTCCTGCATCGCCCATTCGCCAAGGCGACGGAACAGACGGTTCTGCATCTCGGAAGCCGCCGCCTTCGTGTAGGTGAGGCAGAGGATACGCTGGGGCTCAACCCCGTTCAGCAGAAGCCGTGCCACCCTGTCGGTCAGGACGCGGGTCTTGCCAGACCCGGCATTGGCCGAAAGCCAGGTTGACGTGCCCGGATCGGCCGCCTCGACCTGCCTGATGCTGGCCAAGTCGCGCGTCATTCGGCGCTCTCCGCGGTCAGGGTAAAGGCTGAAGGAGGGTCGGACATGTCCCACTCACCGAACCGCGCCAAATGGTCATAGTCGCCCGCTTGCCTTTCGCCGAACATCGCGCGACGCGAGGCATAGCCCTGATCCTGGCGGCCATACTGGCGGATCAGGGCCAAAAGCTCGTTCCAGACCCTGTCCAGCAGATCGGCAGCAATCTCGGTTGACTCGATCTTGGCCCCGGCCCCAAGGCCGACATAGGTCACTCGTGCCACCTGCCTTGGTCCAAGCGCCGCGAACCCGCCCCGCTCGGCCATCGCCGCCTCGAGCAGCAACTGTTTGTCGAATTTTTCTTGCTGCTTCTTCGTGGGTGGAGCGCCCGTCTTGTAGTCGAGAATATGCAGCAGTCCGTCCGGTTGTTCATCGATCCGATCGGGCCGGGCGGTCAGCGTGAAATCAAGGTCCGGCAGCCGGATCGCCCCGCGCTCTTCCAGGATAAGGGGCGTGCCTTCGGCTGCCCTTTCACGGGCGACAAAGGCGGGGGCGACACGCTCCAGCCGCGCCCGCCACAGGGCGCGAGCTGCGGGCCAGGGCGCCTCTTTCGCAAGAACGTCATCGGCAATCGACAGCAGACGCAGTCGTGCCATTTCGGCTGTCTCCTCGACCTGCTCGCGCATGAAACGTTCGAGGATCAGATGCAGGATCGATCCGCGCGCCAGTGCGTCCGGCGCGGGCCGCAGCGGGTCGAGCGGATAGAGCCTCAGGATGTAGCGTGCATAGATCGCGTAGGGATCGCGGATCAGCCGGGAGATGCCGGTGACCGGCAGCTTTCTGGGGCGCAAGGCAACGGGCGGTCTGGGGGCGGGTCTGGGCGCGGGCGGACTTGGTGCGTCGGGCCTCTCCAGTACCCGCGCGAGATCAAGCCACCGCTGGCCCCGATCACGCATGGCCGTCAGCGCATCGGGCCCGTTTCGATCCGGCAGGCCGGCCATTAGGTTGGTCAGCCGGTTGATCCATCGCGATGGCACCGTTTCCGCCTCGGCATCGCGGAGCGCCCGGGTCAGGATTACCTCGCGCGCCGCGACCGCCTGCTGGTAGTCATGTGCGGAAAGGCCGATCTGTCGCTCGGGCAGCAGCAGCCCCGCTGCCTTGCGCATCTGGCGGTTCAGCCAAGGGTCTGGCGAGGGAAGCCGTGGCCAGACCCCGTCGTTCAGCCCGCCGAGGATGACCAGATCGGCCCGGCATTCGCGGGCCTCGCGTGTGCCGATGATGCGGATCCGCGGATGCACCGAAATCGACTGGCGCACTTCGGTCTGGTTCGTCAGCGATGTGAAAAGGTCCCGGTACTCGGCTGCAGTCATCGCGCCGCCGTTTTCCGCCTCGCGCGCCAGATCCTCGATCACGGCCGAGGCGGCCTGTCCGGCCTCCCGTTCCCAAAGGGCTCCAGTGGCCTCGGACCATGGACCCCGCGCGAGCGCTTCGGCCAGTGCGCGGTGCCGGGCGACGTGATCCGCAAGCTGCCGGGACCGCCCAAGATCAAGGCCGCAGACGGCATCGCCGATCCACTTCGCCCAAACTTGGGCCGACGGATCCTTGTGGCCGGCGGCCCAAGCCGAAAGTGCATCGACGGTCGGAAACAGCGGCCCATGGCGGCGCAGGTGCAATTCCAGCGCGCGGGTGAACAAGAGATGCGGCCCGCGCCCCTCGGCTGACGAGGTGATGGGGTGCTTCAGCAGCACAAGCAGGGTCTCCACCGTCAGCTTTTCGCCGAACAGCGCCGCGACATGGCGCAGGAACCGTCCGGGAGCCGAGACGCCAAGTGGCTGTCCGGCGCTGTCGTCCGGCGTGATGCCCCACCGGTCGAGCGCCGCGACGACCTGACGGGCCAGCAGGCGGTCGGCGGTGACCAGCGCAACCTCGCGGTCGGTCTCGGCAGCCTCGCGTAGGACGAGAGCGATTGCCAGGGCCTCGGCCCGTGGAGAAGGAGCCTCGATCAGGGTCATTCCTTGCGCGGCGAGCACGAGGTCCGGCAAGTGTTGTCCCTCGGTCAGCCAGCGGTCGGTAACCGGTGCGGGCCGCAGCGAGAGCGAGATCAGGCGGTTGCGTTCGGGTGCGGGCGGGGAGCAGGGGATCCAGGGGCGAAGATCGGCAGGGCTCTGGCCGCACAACTCCATCAAGCGGCGGAAACGGAACTGCGGGTGATCTTCGGACGTGAGCGCATCGTCCAGTTCGGCCCATGCGGATTGTGGCATGTCGCCATCGACCCCCGGCAGGATGATCGCCCCTTGCGGCAATGCGGCGACTGCCTGCATCAGGAGGGCCGTCGTCCCCCGCGATCCCGTCGACCCTGCGATCAGTACCGGATGGCTGGGTGGTGAGGATTGCCAGCGGCGCGCAAGCGCCTTGACCGCCATCCGCCGCCGCGCTTCGGCGTCGGGGGGTGATTCCCCGGTGAAGAAGGGTGTGACGATCGACAGGAAATCTTGTGCGCGCTTCCAGTGGGCAGAGTGATCGGACACGTCCAGTGCCGAAAGTGCTTCCGGCGGAACACCTTCGCCCTGCATCTCATCGATCAGATTGGCCAGGCTATCGGCCAGATCATAGATGGCGGCTCGCGGCGCGAGGTCGGGCTGGGCATTCAGCAAGCCGGCAATGAGCTGGGTCAACTCTAACCGCCGCCGCAAGGGCGGGATTGCCGCCGGCATCGCCTCGTCCGGCGGCAGGAAAGGATCTGTGACAAGCCGCAGGCGGGGCAGGTATCCCGCGCCGCTTGCCAGGAAGCATTCCCGCACCGCCTTCAGCATCCGGCCGGAGTTCACGTACAGCTCGACGCTAGCCATCGCCTCGGGCGGATCCCCTGCCACACGTTCCTTCAGCCCGGCAACGAGGGCCGCGGCGAAATCTGCGCCGGGGGGCAGCGTGAACAGGCGTGGCGAGCCGGCTTCAAACATGTCCGGATGCCGCAAGAAGCGCCTCTGCGTCGACGATCCCGTCCGGATGGCCAACATCGCACCAGCCGCCGTCATGGACCATTCCGAACAACCTGCCCGCCTCCACCATTCCGCGCCAAAGCAGCCAGATAGAGAACGATCGTTCGGAAATTTCCAACAGTTGCTCTGTCCGCAGAATCTGTGCGCCGAGATAGACGTAACCGGGCCGTCCGGCGACAGGCGGATGCTGTATGCGGCCGTCATCGGCAAGCGTGAAGTCCGGCTTCGGCGCATGACCGGTTGCTTGTTCGACCGGCAACAACAGCAAAAGGCCGTCCATGTCATCCGACCAGCGGGAAATGAGTTCGGAAAGCGGATTCGCACCCGTCCAGACCGCATCGGTATTCAGCGTCAGCACCGGGCCGTCGCCAAGCAGAGGCAAAGCCTGTTTCAGCCCACCCCCGGTTTCGAGGATTTCCTCCCTCTCCCAGGAAAGGCGAAGGTCGCGACCGAAGAGGTGATCGGCAAGCTGCTCTCCACGGTAATGCAGGTTCACAACGATTGGCGCGACGCCGGCGGCTTCGGCGATATCCAGGGCGTGGTCGATCAGCGGCCGCCCCGCGACTGGGATCAGCGGTTTCGGGCGGTCGGCGGTCAGCGGCCCCATTCGGGTGCCGAAACCGGCGGCGAACAGCATCAGGGCGCGTGGTGGCCGCATTTGGCACGGATCCTTTCCAGTCGTTCCGGTGTCGGCGCGGGCAGGGTCTCCCTGCAAATCGCGGCCAGCGCCGCCAGTTCAGGCTGCTCGAGGTTGCGCTGCAATTGTGACCAGACCCGCGGAATCTTGTCGACATAGCCCGGTTTGCCACCAACCAGCGACAGCCGGGCAAAGATCCCCAGAATCCGCAGCGCCCGCTGCGCGCCGAGCGCCGCATAAGCCGGGCCGAACCCTCCCTCGGCGCGGCCGGTGAGTGACAGATAGTACCGGATCATTGTCTGTTCGATCCCCTGCCCAGTGTCGCGCCGCGCATCCTGCAGAAGCGAAACAAGGTCGTAGCCCGGCTGGCCAAGCTGGGCGAGCTGGAAGTCGAGCACCCCGACCCGAGCGACTCCCCGCCTGTCCGGAAGCCACAGCAGGTTCTCGGCATGATAGTCGCGCAGGATCATCACCCGAGGAGCATCCGCATGGTGCTGCAGTGTTTCTGTCAGAACCTTTCGGAACGGAGACGTGTCCATCCGGTCTCCGGTGATCGCAAAGCGGTACCAGTCCAGCGCAAATGCAGCGGCTCCGGCCCAATCGGCCGCGGTAAGGTTGGATAGTGCGGGGGGCGGATCGTTGCGCTCGATCTGCGCCAGAACCTCGACCGCCGCCTTGTAGAGCGGCTCCTCGAGTTCGGGCCGGCGTTCGATCAGCCGGGCATAGATGCCGTCGCCCAGATCCTCGATCAGCAAGAGGCCGCTAGCGATGTCTTGCGCGAGGATTCGTGGCGCAGACAAGCCGATCGAAAGGAGATGGTCGGCAATCCGAACGAAGCTCTCGGTATCCTCCCCCTCCTCGGGTGGAGCATCCATCAGGACGGCACTTTTCCCATCCAGCGTCAGCCTCTCGTATCGTCGGGCCGAGGCATCGCCGGCCAGAAAACTCCGCGCGGCGTTGCCCCAGCCACAGCCGCTCAGGAAAGCGGTGATCGATGCGGCCCGGTCAGTCACGGAGAAGTGCCCCGAGCTTGTCCAGCCGGTCCAGCCAGGAGGCGCCGCCGGTCAGCGTCGCAATTCGTCCTTCGCCTTCAGCGCGCAGCACCAAGGTCAATGCATCGCCGGGGCGCGCCGTTCCAAAGCGTTCAGGCCATTCAACAAGACAGATGTCTCGGCCAAAGGCCTCTTCCAGGCCAAGTTCGAGCAGGTCGTCGGGATGGCTCAGCCGGTACAGATCGGCGTGCCAGATGGGCGGATGGCCGTCATACTCCTGAACCAGAGTGAAGGTCGGAGAGGGAACGTCTTCGTCCCGCCCCAGACGGGCCCGGATATAGGCGCGGGCGAAATGCGATTTTCCCGCGCCGATCGGACCTTCCAGAAGAATGATGTCGCCCGGCCTTGCGACCTTTGCCAGCACAATGGCCAACTGGTCGGTCGCTTCGGGGGTCGGCAGCGGAAGGGTGATCTGTCTATCGGGCGTGGCCATGGCCCGAATCTATCGACCGGCAGGGCGACCGCAAGCGCTTTGCCCTGTCGGGACCGTCAGCCGAGCCCGGTGCGGCGCTGCGACACGAAGGGCAGGGGCGTTCCGAAATCCTCGACCGGGGAAAGCTCCGCCTGGGGGAATGCGCTGAATTCCACCATCGTGGCCCCGCCAGTCAGCGAAACGACCCGGCACAGCAGGGCGCGGCCGTCTTGCAGCCGGATCGGCCAACCTGCAGCCGGTGCCACGGCTGCTCCCCGGACTACGGTCTCAATTTCGGCCCAGGCCGGGGTTGAGGACGACAGATTCCGCCAATAAGACGCGAGTTCGCCAATGTCGTGACAGCCGCCCTGAAAAACCTCCATCGGATCGTGGTTCCACATGGCCGTATAGGCGGCATTGGCCAAGACAAGATCTCCGCCCTGCCCGAACACGGCTACAGCATCCGACACGGAATCGACGATGGCCTGCCCAAGCTCGACATTCGCCCGGTCGCGTCGGGTCTGGCTCATCTGAAGGGTGACATCCTCGAACAATAGTGCGAGGGCGCCTTCGGGATGAGGTCGGCCGATCACGCGGAAGGTCTGCCCGCCCGGAAGGTTCCAATGCTCTTCGAACTGTCCGATCGCCGAGGCTTTTTCTAGATCGGTCAGACGCTTGCGCCAATTGGAGAAGTCCTTCGGTTCCGGAATCATCTGACGGTCGCGCAACTGGTTGAGAAAGTCGAACAGTGTCGGGTTGCCGATCAGGAATTCGGGCGCGAGCGTAGTCAGGTCGGCCAAGGCCGGGTTGAACAGCGCAAGCTTTCGCTGCCGATCGAAAATCGCCAGACCAATGGGCAGGCTAGCAAAGGTCTTGGTCAGGGTCTGCGTGAATTCACGCAAGGTGCCCTCGGCTTGAACGAGGGCGTCGATGGGCTGGGCGAATGCCATGACGCCGTCGGCGAATGGGGCCGTCACCACCTCGAACCACATCGGCGCCTTGCCCGGCGGCACGATGCGGATGCGCTGCAGGCGCTGGGAGGCCAGCCGAAATACCCTTGGCAGCGGCCAGGACAGTTCCTCACCACTCTGAACGGCCAGCTTTAGGTAGGAACCGTTGGACCAGATCACCTCTTGCGCGCCGTTCTGCACCCAAACGGGATGCGGGGTCAGCCCGACCGTCGAGCGAAGCAGTTCCAATTCTTCGCCCGTTGCGCGCAGCGTGAGCGGATCGACGACAGCGCTGCGGTCCGCATCGGGATCCGTCAGCCTGATTTGTACCAGCCCGGATCGCAGTTCCGCCACGAGGGCGAGCGGCGTCAGCGCACCGCCCTGACCCGATTCAAGGACAAGCCTGCCTTCGTCGGGAAGTGCGGTAAGGCGGGTTTCGATGTCCGGAAAATGCCGAACCAGAAACGCCAACAGACGTTGCCATGGCGGCCCCCGCAAACTCGAGCCGGCAATCAGGGCGCGCGCCGTCGGAGAAGCGTCTACCAGCGTTTCCCCATCGAACAGGAAGATCGTGTCGGACGTCGCCGCATCGAGCAGCGGCATAAGCCGGTCGTCTGCCCGGCGCGGAAGAACGACGAGCAAACCAAGACCTGTCAGCGCTGCCACTACCGACACGAGGAACAACGAAACGATTGAGTACAAGTCTGCCAAGCGCGCCCCCGGTTAATGTCGGATCAACCGTGGGCTTGAGATGCTTAAGGGAAGGTAAACGCGAAGCCTAAGGCAGGATTAGCTGGTTTTCTCCGGTCACTGCATCCGAAGCGCGGATCCTGTCGATTGGCCAGACAACCTCGACGATGGCGCCGGAGCGTTCGGGATTCTCCTCGCTGCTCAGAAACGGGTCAGTGCCGTTCGCGAAGGTCAACTTTGCACCCGACCGTTCCAACAGCGTCTTGGCAATGAACAGGCCAAGGCCCATTCCTTCGTATTCGGGCCGCTTCGCGTCGTGATGCTCATCGCGGCGGTTCCGGACAAAGGGATCACCGATCCGTCCTATGACATTGGGCGGATAGCCGGGACCATCGTCTGAAATGCGGAGCGTGATCTGCCGGTCGTCCCAGAGGGCATCCACCCAGACCCGGCTTTCCGCAAAGTCGACGGCGTTCTGAATCAGGTTGCGGATACCATGGATGATCTCGGGGCTTCGCAGGATGGTGGGCTGTCTCGCATCGCCCAGACCGCCGGATCCGAGCGAGAAAGAAATCTCTTTCTTGCGCTTTATGTGAGGCTCCGCCGCTTCGCGCAGAACCGCGGCAATCGGGGCCTGATGAAGATGCAGGTCGTCTTTTCCCGCCCGGCCCATCGATTGCAGAATGTCGCGGCATCGGTCGGCTTGGCTCCGGATAAGGCCCGCGTCCTCCTGAAGTTCAGGCCATTCTGCCAACTCTTCGAACAGCTCGCTGCTGACCAGCTTTATCGTCGCAAGCGGCGTGCCAAGTTCGTGGGCGGCAGCGGCGACCACGCCGCCCAGATCGGTCAGCTTCTGCTCACGCGCGAGGGCCATCTGGGCTGCAAGTAGCCCGTCTGACATCGACCGGATCTCGGTCGCGACTCGGCGGCTGTAAACGGCAAGAAAGACGATCCCGATGACGATGGCCAGCCAGAAGCCGAACTCGAAGATCCCAGGTACCGACAGGACTGATCCGTCGGCAAATCGCAACGGCAGGTTGGTGAAGGTGATGACTGTGACGAGGAAAATCGCAACGATCCCGAGAATGATGGTCGTCTGCAGTTCAAGAGCGCTGGCCGAGATCGTGACAGGTGCCAGGATAAGAAGCGCGAAGGGGTTGTGCAGGCCCCCCGTCAGGCCAAGGAGCAGAGCCAGTTGCGATATGTCGAACAGCAGCGTCGTCATAGCCTCTGCTTCAGTCAGCCGCTTGTTTTCGGGGAAGATGAAACCGGCAGTCATGTTGGCGATCACGGCGGCGCCAATGACCAAGGCACAAAGGCCCATCGGCAGGACGAGATCGAAGACGACCGTCGCAGTTATGATCGCGGCGACCTGGCCGACAATTGCCAGCCAGCGCAACAGGATCAAGGTGCGCAGCTTCACCCAGTAGCTTCGCGTATCCCGTCCGAGAAGGTCGAGGCTGGCTGCGGGCATGGCGGTGGACCCCTTGGAAACCATGGACTATTGCTTCCTAGTCCGGCAGGACAGGGCGATCAATCCGGTGGGGGCACTTGGGATGGCTGAGAAGATGAGGCGGCTTGTAGCTGGTGCTGCGCTTGTCGCGGCTGTGGGCTTTATCGGCTGGCAGGCCTATCAGGTCTACGGTCCCGACCCGGATCCTTTTGCCTCGTGCCGCAATGGCCAGATCGCCGGTGGCGCCGGCGCGATCGGCGGGCCCTTCACATTGATTGACGGTCAGGGGCGCACGGTAACGGACAAGGACGTGATAACCGAGCCGACCTTGGTCTACTTTGGCTACACATCTTGCCCGGATGTTTGCCCACTGGACAATCTGCGCAATTCGGAAGCAGTCGATATCCTGGAAGAGCGGGGAATTTCGGCGACGCCGCTGTTCATTTCGATCGACCCCGATCGGGATACGGCACAGGTAATGGCTGACTATGCCAAGAACATGCACCCCAAGATGATTGGCCTGACTGGCAGTGCAGACCAGGTAAGGCAGGCGGCGCAGGCCTATCGCGTTTTCTACCGCAAGCAGGACGACGGGGGCGAATTCTATCTGGTCGACCATTCGACCTTCACCTATCTCGTCCTTCCGGGAACCGGATTTGTGGATTTCTTCCGACGTGAAACTACGTCCGAAGAGATGGCAGAGCGCGTTGCCTGCTTCACTGACCGGTCCTGAGTTGGGTTTGACCCAGCCAGGCAGAAGACATAAAACAGAATTCGAATTTGACCGCCGGAGGAACATATGTCGGATCCTGAATTTTCGGAGCTCGGTCCCGACCGTTCTCTTCTTCTGGTTGACGATGACGAACCCTTCGTAAAGCGCTTGGCGAAAGCGATGGAAAAGCGCGGTTTTGTGCCGGAGACAGTTGAAAGTGTCGCTGCCGGAAAAGCCGTTGCGGCATCCCGTCCCCCGGCCTATGCGGTGGTTGACCTGCGGCTCGAAGATGGCAATGGGCTTGATGTGGTCGAGGCCCTCCGCGAAAGGCGGCGGGATTGCCGCATCGTAGTGCTTACGGGCTATGGGGCCATTGCGACGGCCGTCGCTGCGGTAAAGATCGGTGCAATCGACTATCTTTCCAAGCCAGCGGATGCCAACGACATCACCAACGCGCTGCTGTCGCGGGGCGAAGCTCTGCCGCCGCCGCCGGAAAATCCCATGTCGGCTGATCGCGTGCGTTGGGAGCATATCCAGCGGGTCTATGAACTCTGCGAGCGCAATGTTTCAGAGACCGCGCGGCGCCTGAATATGCATCGTCGTACATTGCAAAGGATATTAGCGAAGCGCAGTCCGCGCTAGGCAACCGGGTTCTTGCCGATGTTGCTAAAGATGTCGATCCAATTGTTGAATTTCCGATTGTGACTCTTTAAGAGGGCCTTGTCCGACAGGGGATTTTGGAATGAACATCGATCTTAATGTACTGTCGTTGAAAGAGCTTAAAGAGTTACATTCTCAAGTTGCAAAGGCAATCGCGACCTTCGAGGATCGCAAGAAAAAGGTTGCACTCGCCGAACTTGAAGAGAAGGCGCGCGCTCTCGGTTTCACGCTTGCCGAACTGACCGGCGGCTCTGCCCCGCGAAAGCGGGCTCCGGCCGTGGCAAAATATGCCAATCCTGCCGACAAGAGCGAAACCTGGTCGGGTCGTGGTCGCAAACCTCGCTGGTTTGAAGCTGCGCTTGCCTCCGGCCAGTCGCCCGAGGATCTGGCGATCTGATACTGGTCAGACCTGATTGAGCAACCAGTCGCGAAAGATCTGTGCCGGGCGCCGCAATGGCCCCGGTGCGGTCACAAGGAAATAGGCAGGCAGCGAGTCTTCCCTGTCATGAATCAGGATCAGACGGCCGCTGGCCAGATCCTGTTCAAGCAGGGCCTTGTCCTGCACAACCAGACCCATCCCCTGCCGCGCCGCTGTCATGGCGAGTTCCTCGGTCAGCACGAGCGTCACATGCAGCCGGTCGATGTCGAGACCGATGCTTTCAAGCCAGGCGCGCTGTTCGGGCCAATCGCTCATCAAGACCCAAGGCAATTCCTGAAGGCGCTCGATCGGTAGCCGTCCCGACCCGTCCACCAGCGAGGGATCGGCGGCCACGACCATTCGGGCCGATGTGAGAAGGCGGGTCTCGACACCCGGCCAGTTCCCGCGACCATAGCGAACGCCAAGGTCCATTCCTTCCCGCCTGAGGTCCAACGGGCGGGAATCGGGATGAAGGCTGATGGCTATGTCAGGATGAAGCGTCCAGAAACCGCGCAGCCTTGGCATCAGCCATTCCGACGTGAAGGCTGCTGTCGAAGTCACCCGAACCGGCCGGTTTTCATCCCGGTTCGCGAAGGCCGCGATCGTTGTCTGGATCGTCTGAAAGCCGTCGCCAACAGCCGCCGCCAAGGCGCGGCCATCAGCCGTCAGCTCGATTCCGCGCCCGCTGCGAATGATAAGCGACAGACCGAGCTCTGCCTCGAGTGCGCGCACCTGCTGGGAGACGGCCGCATGGGTTACGTTCAGTTCGCGTGCGGCCGGACTGAACCCGGACAGTCGCGCCGCCGCCTCAAAGGCGCGGAGCGAGGCCAGCGATGGCATCTTTCGCCAGTCCATATGTTAGCCTGATTTACACATAAGAGAATTTCCTGACTCACTTGTTAGTCACATTATCCATATAGTCTTGGCATGAATTAGAGATAAGGAGACAGGATATGTTAGAGCTGATCGCAGAATCCCTGTTGGTCGCCATGGGTCAAAAGCCTTTCCGCAAAACCGGGCCCCGCCTCGAAGATCGACCCGTGATCGCTGATGGAGGCCGACACCGCTGGATCCAGCGCGACGGATCCCACCGTCAGGACTGATATGACTCGAGCAAGCTTTTGTGGCGCAACAGGAAGGCATCGCGCACCTCCTTGGGCGGCCGCAGACGGATCCCCAGGCCGACAAGCAGTTGGGGGTCCGGCTTTCCGAACAGGCGATCTGCCTCGTCGCGCCCAAACCCTGCGATCTGGACCGCCTCCATCCAGGCCGAAACCCGGTCGGCCCGCTTGATGGCCTTTTTGATTTCGGCAGGCAGCATTGCGGGCAATCCAAACCGCAGATGCACCGCAGCGGTAAGGCGCAGGTCAAGTTCACCGTAGGACGGACCTACAGCAGCCTTTACCGGGCTGATCATGTCGCCGATGACATATTCCGGAGCATCATGAAGCAAGGCTGCAAGGCGCCAGCGGGGCGCCATCTCGGGAAACATGCGCCCGAAGAGCGCCTCGACCAGCAGCGAGTGCTCGGCAACCGAATAGGGCCAGTCGCCATAGGTCTGGCCGTTCCAGCGCGCAACGAAGGCCAAGCCATGTGCGATGTCCTCGATCTCGATGTCGACGGGCGTAGGATCCAGCAGATCGAGCCGTCGCCCCGACAGCATCCGCTGCCACGCCCGGGTCGGTTTCTTGGTCATTGTATGGTCCGCAGGGGATCCGGAAACTGGGCAATCAGCCGACGCAGAGCTGGATAGGATCTGACGCTCTGATAGACCATCTGCGCCAGTTTCCGCGTCGTGGGCGCCATAGCTGGTTTCCACAACGGGCAATCGGGGAAATGCCGCGAAAGGAAGCGCTCGTACTGCACCCGGTACCGCAACGGCATCGTCCCCTTGCGGTCATTCCATGGTTTGTCGTGGCCGACAAAATGAACGATCCGCAGGGGAACCAGATTGCCCAGGAAGGGGCGGCTGCCGACCCATTGCCAGTTCCAGACAGGGCTGATCTGCGCAAACCCGCCACGCAACACGCCGTTCAGCAGCGATTGGTCTAGGTGGTGGGTTATGCCCGGGTTGGACTGAGCCAGCGCAAGTGCCCGCTCGGTGATCTTTTCTGATTGGTACAGTGCTGTATCGATCAGCATCAGGCCAGCATTGAAGTACGGCAGGGGCCCAAGGCCGAGGGCGGCAAACTCTGACACCAGCTTGTCAGGTTTTCTCCATTGCTGCATGTCGCGGACGGCGCCGATGGGGCGTCCGCCCAGATCGATGCCCAGCAACTCTCCCGGATCCCCGGCCTCAAGGAACATGTCGCTGTCGAGATACAGGATTCGGGAATAGTCGTCCGCCAATGCGTCCGTGATCCATAGACGCAGGTATGTCGCATGAGACACTGAACCAACCGCGAAACTCAGATATTCAGGATCAGGATCGATCTGCACGACACGAAAGCGCCTGTCGGCGAAGCCATCCGGCAATCTGAGCGGTTCGGCCGAGCAGATGCAGATATCGTAGTCTCGGTCAGGAACCGCCCTGTCGATCTGATCAGCCAGAAACAGCGCAATCGGCAGGAAGTTACTGTCGCAGCACAGGCACACCGCACCCCCTGATACCTTTGCCGACACTTCCCTCAATCCCGGATCTCCCTTCGATCTTTGGGCCCGAACACTGATGGGCAAACAGGATGACCGTCAAGGCGGGTTGCAAGGCCCAGACAAGTGCTTGCGCAAGGCATCTGGCCCGACAACGCTCCGCCCTCGCGTTGCCGTTCTGCCGGTTCGCTGCTATGTGATCCGCCAGATCCAGGAATTCCCGAGGGAGACGGCCGTGAAGGACTATCACGTCAAGGACATCGGACTGGCCGACTTCGGCCGCAAGGAACTGACCATCGCCGAGACAGAGATGCCGGGGCTGATGGCCCTGCGCGAGGAATTCGGCACGTCCAAACCGCTCAAGGGCGCCCGGATCGCCGGGTCGCTCCACATGACCATCCAGACCGGCGTTCTGATCGAAACGCTGGTGGAGCTTGGGGCAGAGGTGCGTTGGGCCTCGTGCAACATCTTCTCGACCCAGGACCACGCCGCCGCGGCC
The DNA here is from genome assembly GCF_021491355.1 of Alitabrizicola rongguiensis. Classification (GTDB taxonomy): domain Bacteria; phylum Pseudomonadota; class Alphaproteobacteria; order Rhodobacterales; family Rhodobacteraceae; genus Aliitabrizicola; species Aliitabrizicola rongguiensis. Next base: position 1,078,565 of record NZ_JAKENF010000001.1, read on the forward strand.
ATCGCTGCCGCCGGCGTTCCGGTCTTCGCCCACAAAGGCGAGACGCTCGAGGACTACTGGAAGTTCACCGACCAGATCTTCCAGTTCAAGGAAGGCACCTGCAACATGATCCTCGACGATGGCGGGGATGCGACGCTGTACATCCTTCTCGGCGCACGGGTCGAGAACGGCGAACCTGATCTGATCGCCGTGCCCACGAGCGAGGAAGAAGTCTGCCTGTTCAACCAGATCAAGACCCGCCTCGCGCTGTCTCCCGGGTGGTTCACCAAGCAGCGCGATGCGATCCGCGGCGTGTCGGAGGAAACCACCACCGGCGTGCATCGCCTCTACGATCTGCACAAGAAGGGCCTGCTGCCCTTCCCGGCAATCAACGTCAATGACTCTGTGACCAAGTCGAAGTTCGACAACAAGTACGGCTGCAAGGAATCGCTTGTCGACGGCATCCGTCGGGCGACAGACACGATGATGGCGGGCAAGGTCGCCGTGGTCTGTGGCTATGGCGATGTGGGCAAGGGCTCGGCCGCCTCGCTTCGCGGCGCGGGGGCGCGGGTAAAGGTCACCGAGGTCGATCCGATCTGCGCGCTACAGGCAGCGATGGACGGATATGAAGTGACACTGCTGGAAGATGAAGTCGCCACGGCCGACATCTTCATCACGACGACCGGCAACAAGGACGTGATCCGCATCGAGCATATCCGCCAGATGAAGGACATGGCAATCGTTGGAAACATCGGCCATTTCGACAACGAGATCCAGGTTGCCGCGCTGCGCAACCACAAATGGACTAACATCAAGGACCAGGTCGACATGATCGAGATGCCTTCGGGCAATCGGATCATCCTTCTGTCGGAAGGGCGGCTGTTGAACCTTGGAAATGCGACCGGCCACCCAAGCTTCGTGATGTCTGCCAGCTTCACCAATCAGGTGCTCGCCCAGATCGAGCTTTGGACGCGGGGCAAGGAATATGCGCCGGGCGTCTACATCCTGCCGAAGCACCTGGACGAGAAGGTCGCACGTCTGCATCTCAAGAAAATTGGCGTGAAGCTGACGGCGCTTCGGCCAGAGCAAGCGGCCTATATCGGTGTCAGCGTCGAAGGGCCATTCAAGTCGGACCACTACCGTTACTGATCTTTCCTTCCGGGAATGAAACGCAATCCAGGAACCAAACGGCCCTGCAACCCCTGCGGGGCCGTTTCCATTTTGCATGACCGTCTGCATTCTGCCGCAGCGTCAACATTTTGCTTGAGCAATGACGCCGTTTCCCTAACCTGCCACCCTGCGTCCGATGTTTGCGGGCGGGGGGACATGCGCGTATGCAACAGGGCGCGCCAGTTGGAGATTATGCGGAATGAGCAAGCGCGACGAACTGATTGCAAAATATGCAGACGATTTGCGGGGCAAGTGCAAGGTCGAGCCGGACATGGCGCTCCTGACGAAGGTGACCATCGGCTGCGGCCCGGCCATCTACAACAATGACAGTTCGACCGTCGCCGGTACGGACCAGTCGGAGCTTGAGACCATCAAGACCAACTTCCTGAAAAAGAAACTGGGCCTCGCGGACAGCCCCAAGCTCGACGAAGCCCTGGCTGCCGTCATGGACACCTACGGAAAGTCCGAGCGCAACAAGTATCGCGCCGTCGTCTACTATCTGCTGGTCAAGCATTTCGGCAAAGAGAAGGTCTACGGCTGATCGCCAGACCCTAGGATTTGAAATGAATGCGACGCTCTTGGCATTTGTCCGAGAGCGTCGTTTGATTTAGGAATGATCCATCGGGGCAGGACGCCCGGACCCTTTTCAGATCACGGGGCACTGGCAGGTGCGCGTGGGGTGGCAGGAGGGTCCCGTCCGGGGTCGGGGCCCTCCGTGTTCCCTACATAACGCTCAAGACGATGCCCATGATTGTGCAGCCAATGACGGCATAGCCGCCGTCGATCAAGGTCAGGGCGCGCGGGCGACCGGCATAGACGTGGTTCATCGCCACCCAGGGCAGCACGACGAAGGCGCCAAGCCCGAAGCCCCCCATGACGCCTTCGACAAGCGTATCCAGTCCCGCCATCTTGAAGATGTGCCGCATCATCCCGGCCACGACTACAAGCAGGATAGCCCCGATCACGAAAGGCGCGGCGCTGCGTTGGGCCGGTTTGCCATCTGGCCCCATCGCAATCCCTGCCGAAGTCATCCAGGCTCGGGACAGGCTCATGTACCAGACCGCCCCAAAGGCATAGGCCGCAGCGGCGGCAATGATCACGGCCAGAAACTGCATGTTCAATTCCCCAACAGTTTGCAGGCCGGATCATGCGGCAGCGGGACTTAGCCGTCCAGTCCGCCCATCTGGCGGATGATCTTCCACTCAGCTTCCGTGACAGGCTGAACGGACAGCCGGGTGTTGTTGACGAGAACCATGGATTCCAGTCCCGGCTGAACCTTGCAGTCCTCCAGTGTCACAGGACGCTTCAGCGGCTCGATCGCCTTGATCCACACGCAGTCCCACCGCGGATCGTCGGTGGTGCTGTCCGGTGTGCTTTCGCGGACGACCTCGACGATGCCGACGATTTCTTTCCCGATGTTCGAGTGATAGAAGAACCCGCGGTCGCCGACCTTCATCGCCCGCATGTTGTTGCGCGCCTGATAGTTGCGCACGCCATGCCACTCCTCGCCCTCGTCTCCCTTGGCGACCTGATGATCCCAGCCCCAGACGTCGGGTTCCGACTTGAACAGCCAGTAGTTCATCAGCCGATCACCTTGTTCCACTGGATCAACTCTGTCTTCTCGAACAGACCGGCTTTCGCATAGGGATCAGCCTCCGCCCAGTCGCGCGCCTGGTCCATATTGTCGACATTCAGCACCACCAGCGATCCGCACATCTGACCCGAATCGTCAAGGAACGGGCCTGCCATTGCCACGATGCCGCAGGTCTTGAGGTATTCGACATGGGCGGGACGGTTGTCGACGCGGGTCTGCAGATGGCCAGGCTTGTCACGGCCGATGAAGGCTACGAGCATTCTTCACTCCTGTTTGAGAGGGCGGGACAGCAAGCTTTGCACAGCCTGTGTCAGGGAAATTCTGCCGTCGACAAGGGCAGCAACCATGGCCGCGACCGGCATGTCGACCCCAGTCCGCGCAGCAAGTGCTGTCACAGCCTTTGACGTGGCAACGCCCTCGACGGTCGTTGATGGATCAAACGTCTCACGTGCGCCAAGCGCATGCCCGAAACGGAAGTTTCGTGATTGAAGCGACGTACAGGTGAGAACAAGATCGCCAAAGCCCGACAGCCCGGCAAGCGTTTCGCCCTGCGCTCCGAGCGCCCGGGCCAGTCGAACCATCTCGGCATAGCCGCGCGTCATCAGGGCGGCGCGAGCGGAGTCGCCCAGGCCCGCACCGATAACGACGCCAGCCGCAATGGCGATGACATTCTTGAGTGCACCGCCAAGCTCGGCCCCGGTCACATCGGTCGTTCGGTACAGGCGAAGCACCGCCGTCGACAGCTGATGCTGAAGCAAGTGACCCACGGCCTCGTCCGCACAGGCGAGCGTCAGGGCGGTCGGCAGGCCACGGGCTATGTCGGTGGCAAAACTCGGTCCGGTGAGGATTGCGGCGCGCGCGGCGGGACAGGCCTCGGCGATCAGGGCCGTGGGGCCGCGGAGCGTCGCAAGGTCGACACCCTTGCAGCAGGCAACAAGCGCCTTGCTATCCAGCGTGGCGGAATTCTCGGTCAGGAATCCACCCAGCACCTGCGTCGGAAGCGCGAGCAGCACGGTGTCGGCGCGAGAAAAATCCTCAAGATCGGCTGTGATAGAGACGCTTTCCGGCAGTTCCACGCCTGGAAGCTTTCGGCTGATCTGTCCTTCGAGGTCGCGGGCATCGCGGGCCCAAAGCCACACATCCCGGCCTTCACGGCCCAGGGTTACGGCCAGCGCGCTGCCAAAAGCCCCGGCGCCGATGATCCCGATCATGCCTTGGCCCCTTTCTTGCCGGACCCGATCAGCGCGGGCGCCGACTGGTCCAGCGGCCAGCGCGGCCGTGCGACAAGATCGCTCTGTTGCGGATGGCCGCTGCGGGTCCGTTCGATCCCGGCCCAGGCGATCATGGCCGCATTGTCGGTGCAGAGGCGAAGCGGCGGCGCAAAGAAGCGGACCTGGGCCGCTGCACAGAGTTGTTCCAGTGACGAACGGATCGCTTCGTTGGCCGCCACTCCTCCAGCGACGGCCAGTGCGGGTTCAGCCGGCCTCCGCTCCAGATAGACCGCCAGTGCACGCCGAGTCTTCTCTGCCAGGACTTCGGCAACCGCGGCCTGAAATCCGGCGCACAGATCGCGGCGGTCCTGCACGGTGATCCCGCCCTTCTCTGCAATCAGGCTGTCGCGAGCCCGCAGGAGCGCTGTCTTCAGCCCGGAGAACGAAAGGTCGCAACCCGGCCGATCCAGAAGCGGTCTGGGAAAGTTGAATCGCTTCGGACCACCCTGCCGGGCTTCTGCCTCGACCGAAGGGCCTCCAGGCTGAGGCAGGCCGAGAAGCTTCGCAGTCTTGTCAAAGGCTTCACCTGGCGCATCGTCGATTGTGCCTCCCAGCCGCTGGAAGTGTTCCACGCCATCGACCAGCAGGAACTGGCAGTGCCCGCCCGAGACCAGCAGCAAAAGGTAAGGGAAGGCCAGGCCGTCGGTCAGACGCGGTGTCAGCGCATGCCCGGCCAGATGGTTCACGCCCACAAGGGGTAGCCCCGCACCCGCAGCAATGCCCTTGGCCGTCATCACGCCCGACAGGACACCGCCGATCAGCCCCGGCCCAGAGGTCACCGCCAGCCCATCCAGTTCGTGCAGTTCAATCCCGGCTTGCTGCAGTGCCTGCTCGATGCAGAGGTCGAGCCGCTCAGCATGGGCGCGGGCGGCGATTTCCGGCACGACCCCGCCGAAGGCTGCATGCAGGTCGGTCTGACCGGACACGACCGAGGACAGGATGAGAGGTGTCTGACCTGGCACATGCCGGACGACGGCTGCGGCGGTATCGTCGCAACTGCTTTCCAGCCCGAGAAAGGTAAGCGTCCCGTCCATGACCGCCGATTGTCAGAAGGATATGGGGCAGGTAACACCGCAAGCATGGCCAGACAATCCCGTCACGGCGCGCCCGTCTTCCTGCTTACCCGGCCCAAGGCTCAAGCCGCCCGGCTGGCAGACGATTTCCGCGCGCGTTTTGGTCCCGATCTGCGGATTGTCATTTCACCGCTGATCGAGCCCATCTTTCTAGCGCCCGACCTGCCGCAGCGCGACTGGGCCGGGGTGCTCTTTACTTCGGGCAATGGCGTGGAGGGTGCGCGGCGGCTTTCTATGGCGCCGGGCCGTCAGGCCTGGTGCGTGGGCGATGCGACGGCGCGGGCGGCCGCGGCGGCCGGGTATCGGGCGCAGTCTGCCGGTGGGGATGCGCGGGATCTCGCCGACCTCGTCCTCCGGTCGGGTGCGCATGGCCCTCTGCTCCACGCGCGAGGGGATGAGGTTTCGGGGCAGCTCGCCGAAATCCTCCAATCCGCCGGAATAGAGACGCATGAAGCCATCGTCTATCGGCAGGAGACCGTGCACCTTTCCGCGGAGGCGCGAGCCCTCTTGGCCGAGGACGGGCCAGTAATTGCTCCCGTCTATTCGCCACGGACTGCACGGTTGCTGTCCCATGAGGTGGAGGCGATTCCGCCCACCGCCCCCCTCCTGGTCGCCGCTATCAGCCGTGCTACCGCGCGTTCCCTGACCTTCGCGCCACAGCATCTAGTGGTCGCCACGCGTCCGGATGGCGACGCCATGCTCGACGCGGTCGCGGGGCTACTTGCCACAGTCTCATAGCCTTGATGCCCCACCACCCCGCGGCTTAAGCTTTGCGCGGAAGGACGGCTTCCAAACAAGGCGGGAGGATTCGGCGTATGGCGAAACAGGACACCCAGGCTGAAGAGCCGGCCGAAGCCGAGATCGTCGAGGAAACCGCCGCCCCCCGGATCGAACTGCCATCAGAAGCGCCGAGGAGGCGCAGCAGCGCAGGCGCTTTCATTGGCCTGCTTCTGGGCGGGGTAGCAGCTGCGGCAATCGGCTTCGGACTGGCGCGCTATCTTCCGAACGGCTGGCCGATGCCCGACATTGCGGCCCTTCAGGCCGAGATCGCCGCCCAAAAATCGACGATTGCCGAATTGCAGCAAGAATTGGCCAACCTTCCGGCCCCCGCAACTTCCGACATCTCTGCCGATCTCGATGCGCTGCGGACCGAGTTCGCAGCAAAGCTGGCGGCGCTGCCGCCCCCTGCTCAAGACGAATCGGCAGACGTGAGCGCGTTGCAGTCAAGCCTGGCAGCGCTGAACGACCGGCTTGCGACGCTTGAAAAGCAGCCAGCAGGCGAAGCGGGCGCGGCATCCTCAACTGCCGTTGCGGCTTTTGAACGAGAGTTGCAGACGCTGCGCCAGCAGATCGAGGCGCAGGGCAGCGTCGGATCGGCGATGACGGCCGACCTGCAAACGGCGATGACGGACGCCAAGGCACAGCTGGCCTCGGCCGCCGAGGAAGCAAAGAAGGTTGCAGCTGATGCCGAGGCTTTGGCCCAGGCAGCCCGGAACGATCTGGCGATCGGCCGGGTCTCGTCTGCCCTGGAGGCTGGCGGCAGCTTTTCAGGAGCTCTGGACGACTTGCGCACGGCTGGAGTGACCATTCCCGACGCACTTTCCGCCGACGCGGCGGGCGGTGTGCCTACGCTCGTGGACCTGCAACGAAGCTTTCCCGATGCGGCGCGCGAGGCTCTTGCCGCCGCGCTGCGCGCAGATGCCGGGTCGACCTGGAGCGAGCGCGTGGGTGCATTCCTCCGGACGCAGGCGGGCATCCGCTCGCTTACCCCGCGCGAGGGCGACGATCCCGACGCAGTCCTGTCGAGGGCTGAAGCCTCGCTGGCAGACGGTGATCTTGCCGCCGTCTTGGCAGGCATTGCCAGCCTGCCCGAAGCAGCTCAGGCTGCGATGTCCGGTTGGGTTGCAGAGGCGACAAAGCGGCAGGCGGCGGTTGATGCGCTTGCAGCGCTGAGCGCCAGCCTCGCCACCAAATAGGGGAACGCCATGATCTGGTCGGCCACCAAGGTTGTTCTCTTTGTTCTCATCATAGCGCTTCTGGCGCTTGGCGCGGGATGGCTTCTCGATACTGGCGGCGGCATTCGAATTGCCGCGGCAGGCTATGAATTCACGTTTGGTCCGCTGCAGGCGGTCATTCTTGCGCTGCTTGCGACGGGTGTCATCTGGCTGATCCTGCGCGTTGTCGGGTTTGCGGTGGCGATCCTGCGCTTCATCAATGGCGACGAGACCGCGATCACCCGCTACTTCGACCGCAACCGCATCGAGAAGGGCTATCAGGCCTTTTCCGAAGGCATGTCGGCCCTCGCCGCCGGAGAGCCGAAGCTTGCGCTCAGTCGGGCGGCAAAGGCCGAGCGCTATCTGAAGAAGCCCGAGCTGACGACACTGCTTACAGCCCAGGCCGCCGAGGCCGCCGGCGATCGGCGCAAGGCGACCGAAGCGTACAAGGCTCTGTTGGCCAATCCGGAATCGCGCTTTATCGGCATCAGGGGTCTCATCAAGCAGAAGCTCGATGAAGGCGACAAGGAAACGGCGCTGAAGCTGGCACAGAAGGCCTTCGAACTGAAGCCACGCCATCAGGAGACGCAGGATCTGCTTCTGGCGCTTCAAGCCGAAAGCAGCGACTGGTCGGGTGCCCGGACGACGCTTGGCGCCAAGTATCAAAGCGGGGCCATCCCGCGCGATGTTCACCGCCGCCGGGATGCCGTTCTTGCCTTGCAGGAGGCGAAGACGATCCTCGATTCAGAGTCTTCGGTTGAGGCGCAGGAGGCAGCAATCCAGGCGAACCGCATGTCACCCGATCTTGTGCCTGCCGCTGCAATGGCCGCACGCAGCTACATCGCGCGCGGTGACAGCAAGAACGCGACCCGGGTGCTGAAAAAGGCCTGGGCCTCACAACCCCACCCCGACCTCGCTGCGGCCTTTGCCGAGATTGCACCCGAGGAAACCCCGGCGCAGCGGTTGAAGCGGTTTGGCACGCTGACCTCGCAGAACCCCGACAATGACGAAACGCGGATGCTTCTGGCCGAACTCAATCTCGCGGCCGAGGATTTTCCCGGTGCCCGCCGCGCGCTGGGTGATCTTCCGACTCGCCATCCGACCCGCAGGAGCTTGGCCATCATGGCTGCGATCGAGCGGGGCGAGGGCGCCGACGAAGCGGTGGTGCGTGGCTGGCTGGCTCGGACGCTCACAGCGCCGCGCGGCCCGCAATGGGTCTGCGACAAGTGCAACAGCATCCATTCGAACTGGACCCCCATCTGCAACAATTGCGGCGGCTTCGATACGCTGTCCTGGCGCGAGCCGAATGAAACGACGGGCCCAAGCGCCACGCAATCCGAACTGCTGCCCCTGCTGGTCGGAGAGGCATCGCCTGGACGCATTGACCTTGCGGAGGACGAAACGGAACCACCTGCGAAGACATGAAAATTGGGGCTACCCACTCCGCCACGACGATGCTAAGGAGCGGCGCGCGTGGCCGGATCAGGTCCGCCATGAGAAGTTGCCGGTGTAGCTCAGCTGGTAGAGCACGTCATTCGTAATGATGGGGTCGGGGGTTCGAGTCCCTTCACCGGCACCACTTACCAGACCTGAGGCCCTGCAATTGCAGGGCTTTTTGGTTTTTCAGCTCATTCAGCCCCACAATTGGCCCCACAACCTCCTGAAGCCTACGCAAGCACCTACTAACTGACTGATGTGCCTGAGGTGTTCCTGCAGTTGAAATAAGCACTTCAGATGGAGCACAAATCAGGCGAGAACATCGCCTAGTTCCTATCGGCCACTGACACGTCTCAAGAGCCCAGATTGGTGCAGATTCCGCGGAATCCGCCGGCAAGACCGAGTCCACCTGACACTGTGGATCATGGGGTGCGGCGCGTAGAGAGCGGGTCACGTGAATGAGCCGAAAGAAGGCGATCCCAACGGCTTTGCGGCTCTCCCCATCATGCGAGAATGAAGGTGCCCATTTGCTGTGGTCGGCGAAACGGCGAACAGGAACGGCCGCTCTCTGGAGCTTCTGAACGGTCGAAGGAGACATCATTTAGTGAACTGCATAATCCGCACCAGCATCGGCTGCGAAGTCGGTACCGAACGATCGCCGCCGCTCACGACGGTCTCCTTTAATGTCCGCCGGTGAAGACGAGCACTTTCACGGGCGCGATGACGGTCTGCATCCGCAGGATCAGCGCATGGACGAGGCCGACCGTGTCGACGACATGCATCCCGATGCGCTGGAAGGTTCCGAGATTGGGGTCCTTCAGCTGCTCGTGATAGCTCGTATAGGCGTTGGCGGTGCAGACGCTGCCGGGCGGAATGCCGTCCAGTCCACCCGCGAACATCGGTTCGAGATAGGCCACGATCGTGCCGGGGGTCTGCGCCGCCTGCACCGGATCGACAAGCTGGTCGCTTGCCCGCACCTGACCGCTCGACACGGTCGACTGCACCTGCGTCACAACCATCGGGATGATCGTGAAGGGTCTGGCGATGCAGGCGATCTCCGCCGCCATGCCGGGATACATCACGCCCGCCTCGATCTGGCCGAACCCGGCCTGGATCGCCTCGCGTCCCGCTTCCGCAGGCACAAGAACCCCGGCGGGGCGCATCATCGGGTTCACCAGATCACCAACCCGGAGCGTGAACTGCTGGACCTCGCCGGCGACGCCGGCCCGGATCAGGGTCTTGTCGAGATCAGCCTGCGCCTGCACCAGCGCCGCCTCGGCGGTGCGTAGTTCCGCCGGAAGCTGCGTCTCGATCTCGGCCGTCAGGGTCACCTTCTCGGCCTCGGCAGCCTTCAAGCCCCCGGCCCGGCCATCGACGATGTTCTGCAACCGCTCGATCTCGCGTGCTGCAACCGCGTCGGGGTTGCGCCGGCGGATCTCGGCCTTGGTGTCGCGCTCGTCCTCGGCCTGCTTCAGCGCACTCCGCGCCTCGATGATGCGCGCATCCGCCGTGGCAAGCTGCGTCTCGGCCACCGTCAGCGCCGCCGTCACCTCATCCACCTTCGCCTGTGCCGTCGCCACCGCCGCCTTCTGCTCGCTGTCATCCAGCCGGAACAGCGGCTGCCCGGCCTCGACCTTCTCGTTGAGCGAGACATAGACCTCGGCGACCCGACCGATGCCCTCGGGCACGATCGGAACCGTGCGGTACATGGCGACCGCCGCCGACGTGGCCGGGTGGAAATAGAAGATCGTGGTGATGAGGCTGACGGTCAGGAACACGCAGGCGACGATGCCGTAGCGCAGCTCGTACCAGACCGAGTAGAGCGTGATCTCGTAGCCGATGCGCTTGCCCTGCCGGTAGCGGCGGAACAGGAAATCCGGCAGGATCGTCAGGGCCGAGCAGAAGAGAAGCTCCAGCATGGCTCAGGCCTCCTTGCCTGCGACGGCTTCGCCGGACGCCGGGGGGACGCCGTCCGGTTCGGCCACCTGCCCGGCCGGGGGCGGGACACCCTCGCGCCGGGCCATCCGCGCGAGGGACTCCGCGATCGACTGGATCGGGGTCGAGAAATCAGGGACGGTCACCATCGCCAGCAGCAGCGCCGCAACCCAGAAGATGTTGATATGCGTGAACAGCGCCAGAAGCGCGAGAACCGCCACGATCTCGAACTGCGCCTTGTTCGCCTTCTGGTGCATCATCCGCTCGGGGATCGAGTGCAGATGCAGATACAGAAGACCCACGCTCAGCACCGCCGCGATCATGAACAGGATCGCAAAGGTCATCAGCCCATCCGACTCTCCCGGAGCCGTGATGAAAAACGGAAGAACATGCGGCGCCAGCGGATGGATCTCGGTGGTCATTGATAGATTCTCCGAATTTCAGGTGACTGGGTCCTTACCCCGACGGCCACCACCGCCCCTCGGAGAAATGCTCCGAAATCTTCGACATTCTCCGAAGGACTTGCGTTCCAGGATGGCTCGCCCGACCCGACTGGCGAAGCGATGACGACAGCATGTGATAGCTACGGCCCCAAGACGGGACGCCAGCCCTCTCCCGGATCGAAGCTGTCGATTGCTCCGGCGACGTCGAGGGTGTTGGCTCCCAGATCCGCCTCGTAAACGATCCCGCTCTCCCCAACCATGAAGGACATCACCCCCGTCTGTCCGGGGATGGCCGGGAAGGCCAGCAAGGCATGTCCGGCGAGCATGTTGGTGTTGACGATGTAATCGAGTTCGCCACCCGGGGCTGCCGGTCCCTGGCGGGTGAGAATGCGGAAATAATACCCGGAATACGGCACCGGTGCCTGGTCCACACCATCGATCGACACGCCGTCAGCTGCTGCTTGCGCGATGAAGGCTCCAATTGGGCTCTTCGGGGCGCCGGCTTCGTCGGGCCAGTAGAGCCCGTCACGCTTTCCGGGTTCTGACAAGATGGCATCGGCAAATTCCAGTACACCGTCGCCGTCATAGTCGATCTTGCGGTAGTTGGCTTGAACCTCGACTGCGCGATGAAGGATCTCAATCACATCAAGTTCGTTCTGGCCGATCCTACGATCAAGGATCTCTTCCCGGGCGGCGTCGGGGTCGAAGTGCCACCCTCCACTTCCGGCTACGAGCGATACGGGGAACGCCCAGCGGGTTCGTCCAACCTGAAGCGCCTTGCGACCTTCGCCGTCATCGACGATTTCCGCGAAGCTCTGGTATGCGGCCAAGAACTCGCGCCGAGCTTCCGCATCTTGCTTGGGGTCGCCGGAGGAAATGAGGTCATCCGACTCCGTCCCGAATACAGTTAGCAAGGCAGCGTGGTCTTGGGCGTTCAGGGCATCGACAAAAGCTTCGACCGCCGCCTCGGGCGTCGGATATACGGCCGGCTCGGCATGAGCTGGCAATACCCAGAGAAGCGTGACAAACAGGCTGCTTCTGAACATGAATGGACTCCTCATCTCAGCGCCTCCCACCGCGGCTGGTCCGCCCGCGTGACGATGCAGCTTGCGCTCGCGACCCGCTCGATGGCTTGAACGAGGGGGATCGGCTGACGGAGGCTCTTGGACTCGAAGCGCTTGGACGCGATGAGACCTTGGGCTTGTTCACTTTCGGAGCCGAAGCCGAGGGACGGCTGGCTTTTGGCTTCGCCGAAGGCTTAGTGAGTTTGGCCTTGTTGTCCGAAGGCCTGGCCTGGGGAAGTCCAGCCGTATCCCCCCTGCCCCGGGCGGCCGGGAGAGCGGCAACGTTCCCACCCGTGGCCTTGTGGGTCTTGATCTTTTCGCGCGCGGCGTCCCGGCTGGCGTCGGTGGGGCGGAAGTTTCCGTCCTTGGCCCCATCGAGCCGGTCCGTGCTGACATCACCCAGGCGTCCCTTGTCGATCGCAGGCAGGGTCGATGGGCGTTTTAGGGCGCCCCCGGCCACGCCGCCCGCGATGCCGCCGGCTATGGCGCCTCCTAGATTGCCGTCGCCGAGGTTGCTGCCGCCCGGATTTCTGTCACCGATGTTTGCCAGACGATCGCCGTTGCCAATGTTTCCGATGTCGATGCCGTTATCGATGTTAATGTCGCCATCCCAGTCAATGTGATTGCCGTTGCCGCCGCCGCCATGCCAGTAATCGCCCCAATCCTCGTCCCAGTGATCGTCATCGAAAATTTCGTCGATCAGGATAGCTCCACCCCAGACGATGGCTCCGGTCATCAGCCAGTCATCCCAATTGCTTCCGTCGGTAACGTAGACCGGGTTGGCTGGCGCAGGCGTCGTGTAGACCGTTTCAGTGTATTGCGGCACATACACTATGTCGGGGCTCGCCGATGAAATCGTGAGGTTGCCGGAGTCTGGATCTTCCTCCACGTTCATTGCCTGATTGTCCTCAAGGTAACCGTTGAGCTTTGCTTGAGCCCGGAGACGCTGTATGGAAGCCAGGCTGTCGTCGGTCTGTGCGATCAACGCATTACCTGCCATCTCGGTCCAGTCGATATGCTCGATCATTCGTCCGATCAGGTCAGGGAAGCCGGCGGCGAGAGCCTTTACAGGTTCCGGCCAGATCTGCGCCGAAACCAGGTCCGAGAGTTCCTTTGGGGATTTCCCCTTGTTCCGCTCGAGGAACAGGTTCGCCTTGACCACATCCAAGGGATAGGTCGCGGCCAGAAGGACCTGCGCGAGCAAAGCATCAGGGTAAAGCGCGACAGGCGCGAACAGTTCGTCGAGTTCATCTGCGCTGAGCAGACCGTCATCGACCGCCTCGTCTGCACCCGTTGTCTGGGTGGCAGAGGGTGCCACCGTCTGGGGAGTTGATGCGGCATCTTCTGCGCGCGAATACGACGCTGTCAGTGCGGTTGTCCCGATCATGGCCGCAAGAAATCCAAGGGTTCGCAAACGGTTCATGCCATCCTCGCTCGGACAAGTGTCTGGCCAGACGAACCAAGAGTCGTCTGAGCCAATCCCAGAACGTATCCGCCTCGTGAAACTGGCGGGAATACGAAGCACCACCTCGCGATGCCGCTAGAGCATCACAGTCTAGAACACATCGGGCACGATATTCCGTGCCATGCCGCTTTCCTTGTATCCGCTCGGCCGCTTGTCACGCTTGCCGAGCTTTGGTTTGTCAAACGGCAGCTTTTCGTAGGGGATCTGCGAAAGGAAATGGGAAATGCAGTTGATCCGGGCTCTCCGCTTGTCATTCGACGGGACGACCCACCAAGGCGCCCATTCGCTGTCCGTGCGTGAGATCATCTCGTCGTAGGCTTTGGAGTAGTCCCACCACTTCCTGTAGCTTTCGATGTCCATGGGCGACAACTTCCATTGCTTCATAGGGTTGTCGATCCGTTCGCGGAACCGCTTGTCCTGTTCGTCCATGTCCACATCGAGGAAGTACTTGATGAGAGCGATCCCACCATCGACGATCGTTTTCTCGATCGGTCCCGCAAGCCGCAAGAAATGTTCGACTTTCTCGGGTGAGGCAAATCCCATTACCCGGTCCACGCCAGCCCGGTTGTACCAACTCCGGTCAAAGATGACGATTTCGCCAGCGGCCGGGAAATGTTCCATGTAGCGCTGGAAGAAGAGCTGCGTCTTTTCGCGGTCCGACGGGGCGGGCAAGGCGGTGACACGGAAGACACGCGGACTGACGCGGGCTGTCAGTGTCTTGATGACACCACCTTTTCCCGCAGCGTCGCGACCCTCGAAGACCACGATGATCCGGGCGCCAGTTCTCTTCACCCAGTCCTGCAGATACGCCAACTCGATCTGCAGCCGCTCCAGTTCTTTTTCGTAGTGCTTCTTGGCCAGCTTTCGGGCGGCTTTGGGCTCGACAATTGCACTTGCGGCCGGTTCGTCGCGCATCGCGAGTTCTTCAGATTTGTCGTGCTTCTTACGCTTCTTGCTCATGGCGGACACTTTCGGGATCATCACGTTCCGGCAGCTTCTTAGACGTTCGGTCCTTCACACGGCTTCCGGCGCCCAATTCAGGAAAAAGCCAATGTCGCCGGGCATTCCGCCCGGAAAGTTGATTACTGCGGCTTTGAGCTTGAAGCCCTGCGGCTTCGCCACCTCGGTGTAGCGCTCGTAGAGTTCTTTCGCCTTGCCCTGAAGGGTTTCGGGCCAGTGAGGAAGCCGATTGTTGATGGCCCGACCGGAATCCGTGCAAAGGTCGGACGGAAAGGAATAGACCAGCGCCTCGAACTTCCCGTTGTTCGCGGCACTCATCACCAGCTTCTGGATCATCCCACGTTCTTCGTCGGTTACATGTTCATGCAGGAAATTTTCGGTAAAGTCTCGAAGCTGCTTCTCCTGCTCGGCCTTGGCCTTTTCCGCCCCTTCGATCTCAGCCATTTCCTTTTTCAGGATAGCCATGCGCAGATCGCTTGCGCTTACGACTGGTTGTTCGCTCATCGCTCCTCCTTGACCGTCTGCCGCCATTCTGGATGGGACGAACTGGCCTATCTCCCCAAGACAATACGGAACCCGGAGCCCCACCTTCGGCAAAGGCCTCACTTTTCGTAGACGGGAAAGTTCCACAACTATTTTAATACTTTAGCGCTTGTCTATCTGGCGCTCTACGCTGTTTAACTTGCGTTGTTACAGTAACAACATATCCTCGGGTCATCGGGTTCGCTTCGTCCAAGTCTGGTTTTGAGAAGCCCAAGGGTCGACCGGACCACCAGCCTTGGAAGACTACGCGTCGCTGAAGGCGAGGACTCGGGCGCAACCGAACATAAGCTACTTGCGGACAAAACTTAATGGACAGTCGAGACCCGCGCGCTCCATCTCTGCAATCGGAAATGCAGCGGCTACTTTCGTCGCCCTCATTCGACGCGTCAGAGCGCAATCGCCGCTTCCTTCGTTACATCGTAGACGAAACAGGGGCCGGACGGGGTGAGCGGATCAAGGCCTATGCCATCGCTCTTGAGGTATTTGATCGCCCGCCGGAGTTTGATCCTCTCCTTGATCCCATCGTTCGGATCGAGGCAATGCGGTTGCGCCGATCTCTGGATCGATTCTACCTTCTCGAGGGGCCCTCCGGAGGCCTGCGCCTGAATATACCTAAGGGTCGCTATATCCCGATCCTTGAGCCAGCCGCGCGGGCTGTCTCTCCCAATGATACACACGTTCCACGACTTCTGGTCACGCCGTTGGTCTGCGACGAAGATTCTATCGAGGCTAGAAAATTCAGCGAGGCCTTCGTTCACGATCTGATTGTCGATCTCAGCCGATTCCCAAGCCTGGCCGTCTTCAGTGCAGCCGAGGAAAGTCACAGTGTGGACTACGTCCTGAGGAGCAATGCCAGCGAGCGCCCGACGCACATTAACGTTTGTCTGCACCTTCTGCGCGCTGCGGATCAGCGGGTTTTGTGGGCGGATCGCTTTGAGGTGGCGCGGCGCGAAGAAGGATTCTGGTCGGAAATGAATGTTTCTGCAAGCGTCGCCCGAACGCTGGCACAGGCCTATGGTGTGATCTTCTCTGTCCAAGCTGACACACCCTCTGCTGATTTGCGGGACGCACCTTCCTCGTATTCTGCCGTCCATCTCTTTCTTGACTATTGGCGGTCGTTGGACGAACTGGGGATGAATGCATCTGAAGCGGCGCTGGAAGGGGCGATGTCGCTCGAGCCAAACAACGCTGAAGTGCGTGCCTGTCTTTCGCTTCTACACACCAATAGGGCACGATTTCGGCTTATTCCCTCACTCCAGTCGCGGGCCGAGTTGCATCGAGCGATGGAACTTGCTGCCGAGGCGCTCGAACTCGCGCCATGCGGCAGCTGGGGCTATTATGCGCTTGGCCTCTCGTACTGGTTCCAAGGTGATATTGCGGGGGCCTTGAGCTCGCTTGACCATGCCGTGGCCCTGAATCCGAACGACATGATGCTTCTTGCTGAACTTGGGCATCGGTACGCTATGCGGATGGATTGGGATCGGGCAGTGCCGATGCTCAATGCCGCCTACACCGCATCGCCCTCCCTGCCACAGTCAAACCAGGTGGGCTTGTTCCTTTATCATTTTCATCATCGCAGATTTGATCTGGCTCGTGCAGCGGCATTGAAAATACGCGATCTGCCCGTTCCCCACGGGGCGCTTGCAATGGCGGCAGTGTCCGGGGAGCTTGGCGATCAGCAGACCGGTCGCGAGGCGTTGGATCAACTCGAACGGATCAAGCCCGGTTATCTGGGATTTGTCAGGGACGATCTGCGCGAGAGGAATCTGCACCCGACGCTGATCGAAGAGGTGCTGGCGGGGATCGAAAAGCTTCGATCACGCTAATGTATAATAGCGATCCTTGAGCTATGAGCTCCTCCCCGAAAATCGGACAGTGACGGAAGCTACGATCTGAAGTCTGCTGGTCTCCAAGCACGAGGAGATCAGGACATGTCGAAGCGCAGGAACCACGACGCAGCATTCAAGGCGCGGGTGGCGCTGGAGGCCGTGAAGGGAGAGCGCACGGTGTCGGATCTGGCCGCCGAATATGGCGTGCATCCGACGATGATCCACCAATGGAAGCGGTCGCTGCTGGAGGGTGCCGCAGGCATCTTCGAACGCGGTGGTAAGGCCGCTGTGGCGGCGGAGGTTGCCGAAGAAACGGTCCGCGACCTGCACGCCAAGATCGGAGAACTGGCCGTGGCCAACGATTTTTTGTCCAGAAAGCTCAAGCCTTGGATCGGGAAGTGAGGCGCGGGATGGTCGAGAAGAACCACCCAAGCCTGTCGGTCGGGGCGCAATGCCGTCTGCTGTCGATCTCGCGGTCATCGTTCTACTACGCGCCGCAGGGTGAAACGGCGATGAACCTCGACCTCATGCAGCTGATCGACAAGCAGTTCCTGGAAACCCCTTTCTATGGCGTGCGGCAGATGACGTGGCACTTGCAGAACGAGGGCCATGCTGTGAACTGCAAGCGCATCCGGCGACTGATGCGGCTCATGCGCCTGATGCCGATCTACCAGAAGCCCGACACCAGCCGGCCTGCGAAGGGGCACAAGACCTACCCCTATCTGCTGGGTGGGCTAAGGGTGGAGCGGCCCAACCAGGTCTGGTGCGCCGACATCACCTACCTGCCCATGCGCCGCGGCTTCCTCTATCTGGAAGCCGTCATGGACTGGTTCACCCGCAAGGTTCTGGCCTGGCGTATCTCGAACACGCTTGAGGCCGACTTCTGCATCGAGGCGCTGAACGAGGCAGTCCACAAGTTTGGCCCGCCCGAGATCATGAACACCGATCAGGGCAGCCAGTTCACATCCTTCGCCTGGACCGACCGGTTAAAGCGTATCGGCACCCGGATCTCGATGGACGGCAAGGGCGTTCGGCGATGGCCTCACCCTCGACAACATCTTCATCGAGCGCCTCTGGCGGTCCCTGAAGTATGAATGCGTCTACCTGCACGCCTGGGAGACCGGTTCGCAAGCCCGGGCTGGCATCGGTCGCTGGATCACCTTCTACAACCACCACCGCCCACACACTGCCCATGGCGGTCAACCGCCCGCCGTGGTCTACTTCAACACCATCGAAACCGACCAGCAGGTGCAGGCTGTAGCTTAAGTCACCCCGAAATCTGGCCAAGGATCGGGGAGTAGCTCAGACATTCGAAGAATGAGCATTGGATAGGGGAAAGAGAAGTCAAGTGTGTAACTGTAAAACTCATAGCGCGGTTGATTGGGAAATTTAGTGCTGCTTATGCTGCCGTTGAGAGGCTCGTCGGCAGGATCGCTGGGGTCATCCGTGCCTAATTTTTGCGGCGGGATAGCAATCCGCAAGTTCTTCTTGGGGCACAGGGCAGGAGCGGTTGACGATGGAATTTACCCAGGCATTCCCGATTGCAATCATCGATGAGGATTTCGGAAGCCGACAAGCCGTCGGTATCGGCATGAAGCAGCTTGCGACCGAGATTGAACGCGAAGGGTTTCGGGTCGTCAGCGGTATCAGTTATGCGGACGCGCGCCAGATCGCAGGAATTTTCAACAGCGAGTCCTGCTGGATCGTCTCGGTGGATGGCGTGGAAGATCCAACAACCCGCTGGCAAGTGCTCGAAGAAATCCTGTCCACCAAGCGCAGCCGCAACCAGCGCCTACCCATCTTCCTGTTCGGCAATACGACGACGGCGGACATGGTGCCGGTGTCGGTCCTCCGCCACGCCAACGCCTTCCTGCGGCTGTTTGAAGACTCTCCCGAATTTCTGGCCCGAGTCATCGCCGAGGCGGCACAGCACTATCTCGACGGACTGGCGCCACCGATGTTCAAGGCGCTGATGGATTACACGCTGAAGGCTTCCTATTCATGGCACACGCCGGGCCATGGGGGCGGCGTGGCCTTTCGGAAAAGTCCGGTCGGCCAGATGTTCTACGAGTTCTTCGGCGAGAATACCCTACGTTCGGACATTTCTGTGTCGGTCGGCAAGATCGGCTCGCTGCTGGACCACACCGGCCCGATCGCCGCCGGAGAGCGCAATGCGGCGCGGATCTTCGGCACGGACGAGACGCTGTTCGTTGTAGGCGGAACATCGACCGCCAACAAGATCGTCTGGCACGGCATGGTGGGGCGCGGTGACCTCGTGCTGTGCGACCGCAACTGCCACAAGTCGATCCTGCATTCGCTGATCATGACGGGGGCGACCCCGATCTACCTGATCCCGTCGCGAAACGGGCTTGGGATCATCGGTCCGATCTCGAAGGACCAGTTCACACCCGACGCCATCGCGGCCAAGATCGCCGCCAGCCCGTTTGCGCAGGAGACCAGCGGCAAGGTCCGACTGATGGTGGTCACGAACTCGACCTATGATGGGCTTTGCTACAATGCAGACGGCATCAAGGCATCGCTCGGCGACGCGGTCGAGGTGCTGCATTTCGACGAAGCCTGGTATGCCTATGCGAATTTTCATCCGTTCTACGACGGATATCACGCCATTTCTTCCAGTCAGTCCGCGCGGTCGGCGCACGCGATCACCTTTGCGACGCAGTCCACGCACAAGCTTCTCGCAGCGTTTTCCCAGGCTTCGATGATTCATGTGCAGAATGCTGAGACGAAGGCGCTGGACATGACCCGGTTCAACGATGCCTTCATGATGCACACCTCGACCTCGCCGCAATACGGCATCATCGCCTCTCTCGACGTGGCTGCGGCGATGATGGAACAGCCCGCCGGCCAATCGCTTGTGCAGGAGACGCACGACGAAGCGCTGGCCTTCCGCCATGCGATGCAAAGCGTGCGCGGGCAGATCGGCGGAAGCTGGTGGTTCGATGTCTGGCAACCGGACGGACTCTTGTCCAAGCCCGCGTCCGATCGCGCCAGTTGGTCGCTGAACCCCGGCGACAAGTGGCACGGTTTTGAAGGCCTGGCGGTCGATCATGTGATGGTCGATCCGATCAAGGTGACGATCCTGACTCCGGGGATGACGGCCGACGGCACCATGCAGGCCGAGGGCATTCCGGCGGTCGTCGTGGTGAAGTTCCTGTCGTCGCGGCGGATCGAGATCGAGAAGACTGGGCTCTATTCCTTCCTCGTCCTGTTCTCGATGGGCATCACCAAGGGCAAGTGGAGCACCCTGATCACCGAGCTTCTGAACTTCAAGGAGCTCTACGACGCGAACAGGCCGCTCGACCATGTGCTGCCTGATCTCGTTTCGGCCCATCCCGAGGCCTATGGCGGCATGGGACTGAAGGATCTCTGCGACCTGATCCACAAGGCGTATCGCAAGGACAACCTGCCGCGCGCCCAGCAGGAGATGTACACGACGCTGCCCGAAATGGCCCTGCGTCCGGCCGATGCCTATGACCGGCTGGTGAAGGGACGAGTCGAAAGCGTCGAGGTCGATCACCTGATCGGACGCACGCTTGCGGTGATGATCGTGCCATACCCGCCGGGCATCCCGCTGATCATGCCGGGCGAAAGGATCACGACGGCCACCGCATCCATCCGCGACTATCTGGTCTATGCGCGTGGGTTCGACCGCCGCTTCCCCGGATTCGAGACCGACATTCACGGCCTGCGGTTTGATGGGACGGGCGCTGACCGACGCTATCTGGTGGATTGCCTGACAGAGGGACAGGGGGAATGATCCCGCGCGACGTCAAGGCACCCACAGTCGCAATCCCGTTCAACAAGCTGCTCAAGGTCGTGGCGCTGGTAGATGGCGCCGATCCCGAAATCCGGGAATTGCTCGCCCTGATCACGGCGGAAGGGTATCAGGTTGAAGTTACCGATCGGCTGGACCGCGACGTGGCCGAAGATGCCGATGTCGGCGCCTATGTCGCGATGGTGGACGGTGATCGGCTGGAGTCTGCGCGCGCGCTGGCGGTTGCGGTGCGGGAAATCGGTTTCCAGACGCCGCTCTGGGCGCTGTCGAACCGGCGCGGCATCACCGACATGGCGGTGCGGGGTCAGGTGGGCGAGGTCGAGGGTTACGTCTATCTCGGGCAGCAGACGCCGGCCTTCTACGCCAAGCAGATCGTGGCCAGCCTAGTGCGCTATGGCAGGGAACTGCTGCCGCCCTTCTTCGGCGGGCTCATGGCCTATGACGGCGAGGCGAACATCGCCTTTGACTGTCCGGGCCATCAGGGCGGCCAGTTCTACGCCAAGTCGCCCGCCGGCCAGTTATTCTTCAAGTTCTTCGGCGAAAGCATCTTTCGCAACGATCTTTGCAACGCCGATGTTGACCTTGGCGACCTGCTGATCCACGAAGGCCCTGCGGTCGAGGCGCAAAGACACGCTGCGCGGGTGTTCGGCGCCGACAAGACCTATTTTGTGCTGAATGGCACCAGTACCTCGAACAAGGTCGTCACGCAGGCAACGCTAAGGCGCGGCGATCTGGTCTTGTTCGACCGGAACAACCATAAGTCCTTGCATCAGGGCGCGCTTGTTCAGGCGGGGGCGATCCCGATCTATCTGCCGACGGCGCGCAATGCGTTCGGCATGATCGGTGCCGTGGATTGGGCCGCCTGGGATGAGGATTACCTGCGCGACCAGATCCGGCGGCATCCGCTGGTGGCCGATCCCGAACGATACAAGGCCGAGCGGCCGTTTCGCCTCGCCTGCATCCAGCTCGCGACCTATGACGGGACGATCTACAACGTCCGCAAGGTGCTCGAGAAGATCGGGCATCTGTGCGACTACGTGCTCTGGGACGAGGCCTGGATCGGCTACAACGCCTTCCATCCGCTGTTTTCCGATCACAGCCCGATGCGGCTGACCGACCTTAGGCCTGAAATGCCCGGCCTGTTTTCGACCCAGTCGGTGCACAAGCAGGGGGCAGGGTTTTCACAGGCATCGCAGATTCACAAGCGTGACGCGCATGTGAAGGGCCAGCGCCGCTACATCGAACACAAGCGCTTCAACGAGGCCTTTCTGGCGCACGCCTCGACCTCGCCCTTCTATCCGCTGTTCGCTTCGCTCGATGTCAACGCCAAGATCCACGAGGGCAGGGCGGGCATGATGCTATGGGACCGCTGCATCGAGCTTGGTATCGAGGTCCGCAAGAAATTCCGCGAGTTCTCGCGGCACTATGAGCAGACCGGCAAGGGACCGGAGGAGCAGTGGTTCTTCGATCCCTTCGTGCCGGATGTCGTCACCCTCAGGAACTCTCCCTTCACCACGGATGCGACGAACGTCCCGTGGGAATCCCTTCCGACCGGGGTGATCAAGCAGGAGCAGCAATGCTGGAACTTCGGGGCCGATGCCAAATGGCACGGCTACCAGGGTTACGCCGACGGCTATGCGATGGTCGATCCGAACAAGCTTACGCTGCTGACCCCGGGAATTGACCGCGCCACGGGCGAGTATCTCGATTTCGGGGTGCCCGCGACTGTGGTGGCGAATTTCCTGCGCGAGGAGCGGGTCGTGCCCGAGAAGTGCGACCTGAACAGCATCCTGTTCCTGATGACCCCCGCCGAGGATGAAGGTAAGCTCAACACGCTGCTGTCCAAGCTTGTCCGTTTCAAGGAGCTTTGGGATCGGGACGCCGCGCTGGAAGAGGTGCTGCCGACGGTCCATGCCGCCAACCGCGAGCGTTACGCGGGCTACACGATCCGGCGCATCTGCAAGGAGATGCATGATTTCTACCGGCAGGCCCGGGTGAAGGATCTGCAGCGCCTCTGCTTCCGCGCCGAGAGCTTTCCCGAACCCGCCATGGCCCCGAAAGCCGCCTACGAGGCGCTGGTGGGCAACGATGTAGACTACATCCCGTTCGACCAGATCGAAGGCCGGATCTCGGCCACTCTCGCGCTGATCTACCCGCCCGGCATCGGCGTGATCGTTCCCGGCGAACGCTGGGACAAGCGCGCGCGGCCGATGCGGGACTACTTCCTGGCCTTCGAGGACTCCTTCAATCGTTTCCCCGGCTTCAACTACGAGGTTCAGGGCGTGTTCCAGGAGAGGATTGGGGGCCGCATCAGGTTCCACACCTACGTCGTTCGCGAAAACAACTGAGCAGAGGGAGCCGGCGTCATGGCAGAGCAAGCTGCAAAGAAGAAGATGAACCTGATCCAGCTTACCTTCATCGTCGCGGTGAACATGATGGGGTCCGGTATCATCATGCTGCCCGCGAACATGGCGCAGGTCGGGGCAATCTCACTGCTTTCGTGGATCATCACGGCTGTGGGCTCCATGGCCATCGCCTATGGCTTCGCGCAGGCGGGGCTGTTCAACCAACGCGGTGGCGGTCTTGCCGCCTATGCCGAAGACGCCTACGGCAAGTCCGGGTATTTCGTCACATTCTTCCTGTATTTCGTGTCACTGCTGATCGCCAACGTCGCCATCGCGATTTCGGCCGTCGGCTACCTGTCGGCCTTCATCCCTTGGGTGAGTTCCTCGCCGATCGCGACCTTCGTCGGCGTCGTGGCCCTGCTCTGGCTCACGACGATCGCCAATTTCGGCGGCCCGAGCATTACCGGCAAGATCGGCTCGTTCACGGTCTGGGGCGTCATTATCCCGGTCGGGGCTCTTTCGATTATCGGCTGGTTCTGGTTCAATAAGGAAACCTTCGCTGCTGCCTGGAACCCGCACGGGCTGGGATTGGTAGAAGGAATGGTCTCGACCATCTCGCTGACCCTCTGGGCCTTCCTCGGAATGGAGTCGGCGGCGCAGAACTCGGATGCCGTGGAGAATCCCAAGCGCGACGTGCCCCTAGCCTGCATGTTCGGAACGCTTGGCGCCGCGGTCATCTACATCCTCTCCACCACGGTCATTCAGGGCATCGTGCCCAACATGGATCTGGCGCAATCTACCGGTCCGTTCGGACTGGTCTTCGCGCAGATGTTCAATCCGTTCATCGGCAAGCTTGTCATGGCCCTTGCCGTGATCGCCTGCATCGGTTCGCTTCTGGGCTGGCAATTCACCATGGGGACGACGGCGAAAACCGCTTCGGACGATGCCATGTTTCCGGGCGTGTTCTCGAAGCTGAACGGCATGGGCGCGCCGGTCCAGGGCATGATCATCCTTTGTGGCATCCAGACCCTGTTCGCCTTTTCGACCATCTCGCCCACTTTGGCCGAGCAGTTTTCTGCGCTGGTGAACCTGTCGGTGGTGACCAACGTCCTGCCTTACATCCTCGCCCTCTCAGCGCTGGCGGTGATGATGCAGAAGGCCGAAGTGCCCGAGAGGAAGTATCGTCTGAACCTCTTTATCTCGACCATCGGTATGCTCTACAGCGGCTACGCCGTCTATTCGGCAGGCATGGAAGCCGTCTTCGGCGGGATGATCTCCATGGTCGCGGCCTTCTTCATCTGGGCCTTCATCTCGCCGCGCTTCGTCAGCTTCGCTCAGGCAGGGGGGGAAACGGAATGAACAGCATGACTTTCGCGTCAATCCGCTCCGCCATGTCGAAAGGAAAGCAAATGATGCTCTCTCCGACGTCAGGTCGGCTTCTCAGCTCTTTCGCAGCGTTGGTGTTTGCTGCAGGGCTTCCCGCGCTTGCTTCGGCGCAGACGCTTGAGCGTATCCAGTCCGCCGGCAAGATCGTGCTGGGCTTCGAGGCCAACGCGAGCCCGTTCTCCTATGCCGACGACGCCGGGCAACCGAATGGTTTCGCGATCGCGCTTTGCGGCAAGGTGGTCGACGAGGTAAAGGCGCAGCTTGGCTTGTCCGATCTTGGCGTGGAATGGAAGCCGGTCCAGTTCGACACCAGGTTGGATGCGGTCCGCGATGGCGCTATCGACCTGCTGTGCGGTGCCGACAGCATCACCCTGACCCGACGCGCCGAGGTTTCGTTCTCTCTCCCGGTGTTTCCAAGCGGGACCGGGGCAATGATGCGCGCGGACGCGCCTGCGGCACTTCGGGAAATCCTGTCCCAGGACCAGTTGACGGCCCGGCCGATCTGGCGCGGCGCCCCGGCCCGGACCTTCTTGCAGCAGAAGACCTTCGCGGTCTTGCCCGGCACGGTCAGCGAGGGATGGGTCAAGGAGCGGATGCTGACGCTTCAGCTTTCCTCGAAGCTTCTGCCCGTGAACTCTGTCGATGAAGGCATCCAGAATGTCCTGGACGGGCAGGCCGACGTGTTCTTCGGGCCGTTGCCGGTCCTACTCGACGCAGCGCTGCGCAATGCCCAGGTTGGTTCGCTCGCGGTGCTCAACCGGCAATTCACTTTCGAGCCGCTTGGATTTGCGCTGGCCCGCAATGACGAGGACTTTCGGCTTCTAGTGGATCGCGCCTTGAGCAAGACCTACCGCAGTGACGGATTCCGCGACCTGTTCATGCGGTGGTTCGGCCCGCCGGATGGCGATCTTGTCTTGTTCTACAAGCAGACCGTCCTGCCGGATTAGCGCACCTGACGGCCGCCGATCCACCGCTCGGGTGGGATTCATCAACGGGAGGAACGAGATGCAACTGGGCGTTCATTCGGAAATCGGCAAGTTGCGGAAGGTGCTGGTTTCTCGGCCATCGCTGGCCCACGAACGGCTGACACCCGGCAATTGCCACGATCTGTTGTTCGACGATGTCGTCTGGGTTGACAGGGCGCGGTCGGACCACGCCGATTTTGTGCTGAAGATGAAGGGGCGGGGGGTCGAGGTCTACGACATCCAGGATCTGCTGGCCGAGGTTTTCGAGACATCCACAGAAGCCCGTGCTTTCGTGCTGGACCGGCGCATCAACGACAACTACGTCGGCCCCGCCTTGGCGCGCATCCTGCGGCCATGGCTTGAATCCCTCAGCGGCGCGATGCTGGCCCGGCACATGCTTGGCGGCATCGTCCGCGAGGATCTGCCAAAGGACCTCGTTTCGCCGTTGCTGACGGCAGTGCTTGCGTCGAGCGAGTTCATCGTCCGGCCCGTGCCCAATGCCTTGTTCCAGCGCGACCCGTCCTGCTGGATTTATGGCGGCGTTACCTGCAACCCGATGTTCTGGCCCGCACGCAAGCCGGAGACGCTGTTCCAGCGCACGGTTTACAAGTTCCATCCGCTTTTCACCGCAAACGACTTCGACATCTGGTGGGGTGACGACGACGATATAGACTGGGGCATGACCTCCTTGGAGGGCGGCGACGTGATGCCGATCGGGAAGGGAGTCGTGCTGATCGGCATGGGCGAACGTTCCACCCGGCAGGCAGTCAATCAGGTCGCCAACCGGCTGTTCGAGAAAGGCGCGGCGGAACGGGTGATCGCCTGCGCCATGCCCAAATCGCGTGCGGCCATGCACCTGGACACGGTCTTTACCTGCCTTGACCATGAAAAGGTAACGGCCTTCCACGAGGTGGTGGACGATATCGTCTGCTACTCGTTGCGTCCGGGCACAGGCGGATTGCCTGACATTCGCAAGGAGAAAGGGCATCTCTTCGACGTCTACAAAGAGGCGCTCGGCCTTGGCAGCCTGCAGGTCATCGGCACTGGCGGCAACGAGTTCCAGCAGGAACGCGAACAGTGGGACGACGGGAACAACGTCGTGGCGCTCGAGCCCGGTGTGGTCGTGGGCTACGAGCGCAACACCCACACCAACACGCTGATGCGCAAGGCAGGGATCGAGGTGATCACCATCAACGGTCAGGAACTGGGGCGCGGACGCGGCGGCGGTCATTGCATGACCTGTCCGGTCCTGCGCGACCCGGCCTACTGATCCACTGGTTTAAGGGAGACAGTCCTATGGCATTCAATCTCAAAGGCCGCAGCTACCTCAAGATCACGGACTTCACGCAGCGCGAAATGTTGTATTTGCTGGACCTCGCGCGCGACCTGAAGCGCGCGAAATATGCCCGGTCCGAGCAGAAGGCGCTGGTCGACAAGAACATCTGCCTCATCTTCGAAAAGACCTCGACCCGCACCCGCTGCGCCTTCGAGGTGGCCGCGCATGATCAGGGGGCCCATGTCACGTATCTTGATCCCGCCGGCAGCCAGATCGGCCACAAGGAATCCATGAAAGACACCGCCCGCGTGCTGGGGCGCATGTTCGACGCCATCGAATATCGTGGAGCCGGGCAGGAGCTTGTCGAGGAACTGTCAAAATACGCGGGGGTGCCGGTCTACAATGGTCTGACCGATGACTGGCATCCTACGCAGATGCTGGCCGACATGCTGACCATGGTAGAAAACTGTGACAAGCCGCGCAGCCAGATCGCCTATGCCTTCCTTGGTGACGCGCGGAACAACATGGGTAACTCGCTTCTCATGCTGGGGGCGATCATGGGCTGCGACGTGCGCATGGTAGCACCGAAAGCCAACCAGCCCCATGATGACGTTCAGAACATGGCCCGCCGGCGCGCCGAACAGACCGGCGCCCGGATCATCATTACTGACGATGTGGGGAAAGGGGTCAAGGGGGCCGATTTCGTCCACACGGATGTGTGGGTGTCGATGGGTGAACCGAAGGAAGTCTGGGCAGAGCGGATCAAGCTGCTCAGCCGCTATCAGGTCAACATGGACGTGATGAAGGCCACCGGCAATCCGAACGCCAAGTTCATGCACTGCCTGCCGGCCTTCCATAATACCGAGACCAAAGTCGGTCAGGACATCCACGAGAAGTTCGGCATCACCGAGATGGAGGTGACGGACGAAGTGTTTGAAAGCCCGATGAACATTGCCTTCGAGCAGGCCGAAAACCGGATGCACACGATCAAGGCGATCCTTGTCGCCACGCTGGGGGCCTGACATGGGCCGCGTGGTGGTGGCGTTGGGAGGCAATGCGCTTCTCAAGCGCGGGCAGGAGATGACCGCCGACAACCAGCGCCGGAACGCCCGGATCGCGGCTGAGGCGCTGGCCCCCCTGTGCCTCGACCATGATACGGTCATCACCCATGGCAATGGGCCACAGGTCGGCATGCTGGCCTTGCAGGAAATTGCCTTCGAGGAAGTAGAAGACTACCCACTCGACGTTCTGGGCGCCGAGACAGAGGGCATGATCGGCTACATGATCGAACAGGAACTTGGCAACATCCTGCCCTTCGAGCATCCGATTGCGACGATCCTGACCATGGTCGAGGTGGACCCCGCCGACCCAGCCTTTGCCGATCCGACAAAGTTCATCGGCAAGGTCTACACCGAGGCCGAAGCCAAGGCCGAAGCCGCCGCCAAGGGCTGGACGGTGAAGCCGGACGGCAAATACTGGCGTCGGGTCGTGCCTTCACCGCAGCCCAAGCGCGTGTTCCAGCTACGGCCGATCCAATGGTTACTCGAAAAGGGCGTGACTGTGATCGCGGCCGGCGGCGGCGGCATCCCGACGATGTATGAACCAGGCAAGGACAGACATCTGATCGGCGTTGAATGCGTAATAGACAAGGACCGGGCCTCTGCCTTGCTAGCGAGGGAAGTTGGGGCAGATTTCTTTGTCATAGCGACCGACGCCGACGCGGTGTTCCTCGACTGGGGAAAGCCGGCTCAGCGCGCGATACGATCCGCGACGCCCGATGCGTTGGACCGCTACCATTTCCCCGCCGGGTCTATGGGGCCGAAAGTCGAGGCCGCCCAGGATTTTGTCCGAGCCACCGGCAGACGGGCGATCATTTGCGCGCTGGCCGACGTGCCGCAGGCGGTGCGGGGCGAGAAGGGCACGACCATCGCTCTGGACGTCGGAGAGATGGCCTTTCACTAAACCGCCAAATGCGGATGCAGGAGTTGACGTCAGGAGGAGCTACCATGAAAGCCTCGAAATCAGAATTGAAAGGGTTCAGAAGGCTTACTCATGGCCTTGCCCTTGCGATGCTCCTGCCCGCCGCCGGCGCCCGCGCGCAGGAGACGAACCCCACCACGGGCGAGGCGCTGCCGGGCGTCCCAGCACCGGCGACTGAGGGGGCTAAATTTCAGCTCAGTTATGGCGTGGGTCTGACCACGAACTACATTTCCAAGGGCCTGACCCAGACCGACAACCAACCTGCCATGCAGCCTTACGTGGAACTGGGATATGGGATCGGCTATGTGGGATTGTGGGCATCCAACGCCAGTTTCGGCGGAGTTTATGACAACGAACTGGACGTCAGCATCGGAATACGGCCTGGGTTCGGGAAGTGGTCTTTCGATTTGGGCTTTGTCCAATACTTCTATCAAAAGGACGACGCAGATTATGGCGAAGCATATCTGTTCGGCAAATACGCGTTGAATGATCAGGTAACGCTGAAAGCGCAGTACTATCATGAGGTCTATGCCAACAAGGACTGGCTATACGTCGGGGGCAGCTACTCCGACTTGCCGTGGGACCTGACTGTGTCAGGAGGTGTCGGGTCCGATTTCGGCACCAATGACTTCTCTGAGGATTCCGTTGCTGCCGATATTGGCGTTACCAAAGACTTGGGCGACCACGCTTCGATCGACATCCGCGCAAGCTATAGTTCGATCGAGGGCAACAGGCTGATCGCCTCGCTTGCGTTCTTCAATTAGCCGTCTGGACGCGCATGTCTTGCCATCACCGCTGACACCACGGCGGCAATGACCATCTGAACCGGAATGCCAAGAATGACCATTACGATTGCGCGCTGATCGGATCCTGCAACAGGTAGAAGGGGCGCGAGTGCCGCCCCGACGTTCCGCGTTGACAGGGCCAGGGCGATGACGGCGCGTTTTTCCCGGTTGAGAGCGTATGATCCGGCATAAGCGAGGCTGGTCAGGGCAACCAGAAAACTGACTTGTGCGAGAATGGCCAGCTGTCCGAGGCTATCGACGAAGTTGTTGCCATACAGGATGATACACAGGCCAAGTGCTCCAATTGCTGCGAGGTGCGTGCCGCGCTCCACCGGTATCAGGATCGCCTTGGCCGTTGCCGGGTAGGCCCAGAGGAGAGCCATACCCACCATGCAGGGAAAGAGCAGGAAGCCAATGACCGGACGCGCAATGGCGATTGCCGACACCGCCAGTTCCGGAAGGATGAAGGGAAGCGCTACGGGCAGGACGACGACCGTTCCGACCGCGCTGAGCACCATGATCGCCGGCACCCGGGTCATGTCTCCGCCCGCGCGTCGGACCAACGGGGGAAGGAAAGGCGCACAGGGCGTGAGACCAAGGAGGATCAGCCCCTCGGCGTAGGATTCCGCCATCGGCAACATTCTCGTGATGCCCCACGCCAGCGCCGGACCGACGAGAAACGCGAAGGCGAAGGCGACGCCGAGGAAACGCCAATCGCGCAAACTGGTGACAGCGTCGGCGAGGGTAACCACGAGGCCGAGTTGCAGAAGCGAGCCCGCCATGAAAAGGATGACAGCCAGTTTGAACGCGAACTCCATGCTGCCCCCTCGAAGCCCTGCGGGTCAAAGAACATCCAGAGCGCTCGCCTCCGGCTATCCCGTGTCTTTCAAAGATTGGTTGCTGAACTGCCGGACAGCGGAGCGCAGGTCGGGAAAGACGCGGTCCTTGCCAAGCCGACCAGGTATGCCATAAGCCGCCGCTTCGCCAGCCACGCCGGGGTTCATGCCCGAAATCCAGACGGCAACGCCTTCCCTGGCGAAGCGCTGTTCTTCGACGTCGAGCGACTGGAGCGCCGAGAACTCGATGTCGAAGACACGGCTGAGATCAAGGAGGAGCACGGCGGGCCTGTGGGTGCCGACGAGCGTCCGGATGCGGTCCGCGACGCCTTGCGCGTTTGCGAAGAACAGCCTGCCGACCGGCCTTAGGATGAGCAGCCCCTCGATGGGCTCGTCCACTTCACCATCCTGTCCGACCGGACCGAACAGATCTTCGCCCTGCTTTCGCGCAATGACCAGCACCGACGGATTTGCGGCCTGGCTTGCGAGGCCCACCATCGACAGCATGATTGCGATGACAATGCCTTGCAGCGTCCCGAACACCAGGACGCCGAGGAAGGCGGCCAATGCCCAGATGTATTCCATACGCCGCACCCGCAGGATGGCGGCGAAGTCGGCCGGCTGAATGAGACCGACGGAATACACGATCACCACGGCGGCCAGCACGGCATTCGGCAACAAGCCGAGAAGCGGCGAGAGAAGCAACATCGTCGCGGTCGAGATCATGGCCGTCACAAGCGAGGCCCTTTGCGACCGTCCGCCGACAGCGCGCACGACGGCTGTCTGCGACGTCCCACCACCAGCTGGCATCGCGCCCAGAATGGCGCCGGAAAGGTTCGCGGCCCCCGTCGCAAGCAATTCCCGATTAGGACGGATCGGAGGGTCTTCCGGTGCGATAAAGGCACGGCCTGCGGCGATGGACTCCGTGAAACTCATCAGCGCGATGCCCGCTGCACCGGGCAACAGTTGTGCGACCAGATGGCTGTCGGGCAAGGTCAGCGGCGGCAGGCCGGGCGGAATATGCCCAATAATCGACAGGCCCCGCGCATCGAGGCCGAACAGCCAGACGGCGGCTATGGCGCCGGCGATGACGGCCAAGGCGGCCGGCGAATGGGGCCTGATCCGCTCGGCGAGCGCCAGCAGGCTCAAAGCGCCGGCGCCGATCACGACAGTCACGACCGAGATCGCGGGAAGGTGCTGCACAAGGCTGACGATATCCCGGAAGAAACCTTCTTTCTCGAAATGAATGCCGAGAATCTTTGGAATCTGGTCGAGAACAATGACTAGGCCGATTCCGGCCTTGAAGCCGGTCAGGACCGGCGCGGAAATCAGGTTGGCGACAAAGCCGAGACGCAGCATCGAAGCCATCACGAGTATCAACCCCGTCAGGGCGGTCAGTGTCGCGGTAGCTGTCGTCAGACGGGCAAGGTCGCCATCTGGGACCGCAAGGCCAAGCTGGGTCGCGGTCAGGATGGCCAGAGTGGTCGTCGAACTGAAGCTCAGGACACGCGACGAGCCGATCAACGCATAGACGATCATCGGAACAAAAGCCGTATAGAGACCCACGCTGACCGGAAGGCCCGCCACAGTCGCATAGGCCATCGACTTTGGTAGCACCACCGCCGCCGCGGTCAGTCCGGCAATCAAATCGGCTTTTGCGCCAGCAGCATTTACAGTGGGGCCCGATCCATGGATTGCCTTCATCTGCCGGCTCCTTCGGTCAAATGGCAGTCAGCCTCGGACCGGATGTCAGGCGACACACCATCGATGATACTATCTGCGAAATTCAGGAGGACAGAAACATGATCCATATCAACGAAATTCGCGGTGTATTCAATTAGCCAGAAGTGGTGTCGCTTAGGACCCCGGGGAGGCCGAAATGACAGGTCAGCCATCACGTTGGGAGTGGCGCAGTTTCGGAGATCGTTTTGACGAGGCAGACCGGAAACTGGCGACGCTGGCCAAGAGCCCGGTGCATGTCAGCGACGAAATCTACATCTGGTCCGAAGCCGGCGGGAA
This sequence comes from Alitabrizicola rongguiensis, assembly GCF_021491355.1. Taxonomy (GTDB): domain Bacteria; phylum Pseudomonadota; class Alphaproteobacteria; order Rhodobacterales; family Rhodobacteraceae; genus Aliitabrizicola; species Aliitabrizicola rongguiensis. The sequence continues at coordinate 1,110,710 of NZ_JAKENF010000001.1, forward strand.
TGTGAAGATCCGGGACGAGTTGCTAGACATCAAGGTACTCCGGCAGGTTGATGCGCACGGGCTCGAGCAATGGAGCCCCGTTCTGAAGGCTACATTTCCGCTTGATGCGTCTGCCCTGGATGTCTTGAGTGCGGCCCTAGGGCCAAGGGTAACTCTTCCCGAGCAAGACCGATTGTCTCTTGACGGCCTCCTGTCGGTGCTACAGTCGCAAACCGGCAAGGTGAGGGTCGTAAGCGTCCACAAACGGCGTGTTCGCTACTCTGTCGAGGGGTGCATGGCGGAGTTGTCCGATGTCGTTGCAGACGGACGCTCCACTCGCACCATCGCCGTCGAATCCACGGATGCGGACGCGGTCCTAAGGGGTGTGGCTTGGCTCGGCCTCGCGGGCTACGAGAACATCAGCTACCCCCGATGGCTTGCTGCCTTGGCTTCCGGCGCGCCAGAAACTTGGGCGGTGATCGACGTCGGAACGAACTCGGTCAAGTTCCATATCGGCACGCAGGACGCCACGGGTCGCTGGCGCTCTATCGTCGATAGGGCGGAGGTGACCCGCCTCGGCGAAGGCCTCGCTCAGAGCGGTTGCATTGGCGAAGCGCCGCTGGAGCGCACGATCGCGGCAATTGGCGGCATGGCGAAGGAAGCCAGACGCCACGGGGCAAAGGCGATCTTTTCCGTCGGAACCGCCGGCCTGCGTCAGGCATCGAACGCCGGGACTGCCGTGGAAGCCATCAGGGACCAGACAGGCATTGCCGTGGAGGTCATCTCGGGCGAGCAGGAAGCCCGGTTGGCCTTCCTCGCCGCAACCTCCGGCCTGGCAAAGGCGACGGGGAGAACCGTGGTCTTCGACACTGGCGGCGGTAGTTCGCAATTCACCTTCGGGCACGGGTCGATCGTGGATGAGCGGTTCAGCCTGAATGTCGGGGCCGCGCGATACACCGAGGCTTTTGGACTGGATGGTCACGTCGATGCGGAACAACTGAAGGCAGCCCTGGCAGCGATCGCCGCCGATCTGGCGCGCCTCGGTGACAGGCCGGCTCCGGACCACCTCATCGGCATGGGCGGAGCGATCACCAATATGACGGCCGTCCATCTCGGCCTGACGAGCTACGATCCCGAAAAGGTGCAGGGAACGGTCCTTGACCTTGCCGAAGTCGATCGGCAGGTCGATCTCTTCAGCCGTCTAGACGCATCGCAGCGGCGCTCGGTGCCCGGTTTGCAACCGGCGCGCGCGGAAGTGATCCTTGCCGGGGCCTGCATCGTGAAGTCGGTAATGGAGACGCTATCCTGTGAGAGGCTTGTCGTCAGCGATCGTGGGCTACGCCACGGCGTCTTGCAGGACCGCTTCGGCTGACGGTCCGTCGGTCCGCTACAAGTTGGGTGCAGTCAATCTGGCATACGAAATGAGCCTGAACGGGAGGAAGCGATGAAGTCGACAAACAGAAAATCCCCACCTGCGGCGGACGCGCCCGTAGCGTCGGAAGCGGACGTCATGAAGATGCTCGATCTGCTGAAGGGCTCGACCAGCGTCGAGCTCAAGCTTACGCTTCCCGATACCAACATCCGGCCGGCGATCCAGCGCTTGGGTTTTGATCCTGTCGAAGCTGAACCGCGCCAGTGTTATTTCTTTGACACTAAGGATTTGGATTTGCAGCGTGCGGGGCTGGTAGTCAGGGCGCGACGAATCCAGGGGGGCGCTGGAGACTCGGCGATCAAGCTGCGCCCGGTTGATCCAGCGGCGGTCGATCCAGAGCTGCGCCGCTCACCGGCCTTCAAGATCGAACTCGATGCGATGCCCGGCGGGCATGTCTGTTCGGCTTCTTTCAAAGGGGTATGCAGCGGGGAAGACGTGCGTTCGGTCGCTGAGGGATCGGCGCTGCTGTCGACACTCTTCTCCAAAGATCAGCGTGCCTTCTTCGCGGAACATGCGCCGGAAGGCATTGACCTCGACTCTCTTGTCCCGCTCGGTCCGACATTCCTGCTGCGCGTTAAGGAGCAGCCAAAGAAATACGACCGACGCGTGACAGTCGAGCTGTGGCTCTATCCCGACGGCTCGAGGATATTCGAGATTTCGACCAAGGCTCAGCCAAGAGAAGCCTTTCAGGCCGCTGCGGAGTTTCGGGCCTTCATAAAGAGTTGCGGCATTCCGATCGTCGCCGTGGACTCAATGAAGACAAGGACAGCCCTAGAGTATTTCAGTAAGGAGCCACAGGACGCTTAATGCTCTCGGCTTCGGGGCAGTCGGTCGACCTTCGGTCAAGAACTCTATGAACTCCGTCAGGTTTGCAAAACGCTCGACATCTCTCGAAAGAGGGGAGCATCACGAGAAAAACTTTGAAAAAGTCTATCTCTGGATTAACCGGAGCGATCCGTTTTGCTGGTTTAGACAATGAGGGTCAGGCCCCGTTGCGTTGCAGGCGGTCAAACCCGGCGCGTCTCAAGGAGATCGGCATGATGCAGGATGACGGATCATCGCACGCGACCGAGTTCGGCAAATTGGATCAATCCTTCGATACAAAGTTCACCGACCTGCTGATTAAGCTCATAATCGTCGGCTTTTTCGCCTACTTCTCGCTCACTTACTGGCGCCCTTTGCCATTGTGACGATCTGGGCGGTGGTGCTTGCAGTGGCCCTGTATCCGGCATTCGAGGCATTGCGCCTGCGCCTTGGCGGCCGTGGGGGTCTTGCAGCAACCCTTATCACCGTTCTTGGTCTGCTGATCGTTCTTGGCCCTTTGGGAGCTGCGACTCTTAGCCTGACCGATACCACAGCGGATCTCGTAGTTCGATTCCAGGAACACACGATCAATGTACCTCGGCCACCTGACTCCGTGAAGGAATGGCCATTCATCGGCGAGAAGGTCCATGCGGCCTGGACTTTGGCTTCTGTCAATCTTGAGGCAGCAGCAAAACGTTTCGGGCCGCAATTCATGGCGGCCTCAGGCAACATTGCAGCCAAGGTTGCAGGGATCGGACTCGGTATGATTGGTTTTGCGGTGTCGGTCCTGATTTCCGGCCTTCTCTTCGTTCCTGGCCAGAGATTGGCAGAGTCTGTCAAGGCATTCGCGCGTCGCGTTTCGCCCGATCGCGGAGCCGAGTTCACCGACCTAGCAGGCGCGACAATCCACCCGAAAGGTTACAACAGATCCGAGCTCAACAGACAAATGCGAGCCGCCTGCTAGATTTCCGCCGTCTGTGAAGCCAAAATCCTAGTCCGTGTTACCGCCTAGGAGATCCAAGTTGACCGTCCCAAGGACCGAGAGCTCAACGCTCGCGGAGCGCGTGTACGTTATGACTGCGAAGCCGCTCCTTCAGTGGACACCACCGGAACAGGGACCGGCAATTGGTCCCGACTTCGACGCATTGATGATGCGCGTTGACGAGGTCATTGCTTCCGGTCGAAGGCGCATCCGCGAATGGATAGTAGCCCAAGGCGGCGAACAGCTCGCGAAATCATTTGATCGCCGTGGTGTTGCGACAGAACCCGCCGCCGAGCAATGGCAACGGGGAGATAAACAGAGGGCAACCGACCTTGTCCGTAGTCTTCATCCGGCCATGGCTGCCGCACTTGGTGCGCCGCGGTTGATGGCAGACTTCGAACATTGGGGAAGGTCGGCCTATTTCGAGTTGAGTGAAGCCCTGTGGTTGTCATTCGGTTTGGAACCCGCAGGCATCTATGAAGGTCGGAAGCTTTCAATAGTCAAGAAAGACAGTACGGATCTGATTGATCAGTATGCCCTGCGCCGAGCTGAGCTAATCCGACGAAGGTTCAATCCCGATGGCTACGACCACCGCGTTTCTCCAACGGAGCTCTTGGCGTGGGTCCAAGAAGTAGAGCTTGATGTGCACCCTGGCTTCGCCGCGATGCTGGCGGACATGGTTGCCCGGTCTAAGGACATCGCGGTCGAACCGCCGCCTGGGCAGGCCGCAGTTGAAGGATCAAGCAAGTTCGATGACCGGGAGAAGCGATCGCTCTCCATGCTTCTCGTTGCATTGGCGATCACGGACCATGGCTACCAGCCGAACCAGGCGCGCAGCCCTATCCCGAAAGAGTTCGAAGACATGGCGGCCAGGCTCGGTCTTGAACTGACTCGAGAAACCATCCTGAAGTATCTCAGACTGGGGGCGTCGCAGTTGCCAGAGGGGTGGGAGCCGCTCGATCTCTGACCAGAGAGATAATCGTATAACGATTATCTTTTCGATTTTCTCATGTTTCCCGTAGGTTATTTCTGATCGGATAGGCAGGATTGCAGATCTGCCTCATCCGGATTTGGCTCTGACAGGATCACCTCGAACGTACTCGCTCCGAGGTGAATCGCATTGGACGACCAGAACTTCCCCCGCACCGGCTTTGTCCGGCTTTCTTCCATCCTTGCCCCGGCCGGTCCGATCCCGGTGTGCCGCTCGACCTGGTGGCAGGGCGTCAAGGATGGCCGATTCCCCAAACCGCAGAAACTCGGCCCGCGCACTACCGTCTGGAAAGCAGAGGAAATCCGAGCCCTGTTCGAGGGTCCCGCCCATGGCTAAGCGACCGAACCCCCGCTCCGTTCGAGCCGCCCGGTCCTATACTTTGCAGGAAGCCGCCGACGCCATCGGTGTTTCGATCGGGACGGTGCGCGGGTGGATCCGCACAGGGTTGCCCGCGTTCGTCGGGCGCCGACCGGTCCTGATTGTGGGCAGCGATCTTCAGGCTTTCCTCCAGAATCGGCGGGCGAGGTCGAGGATCGACCTCTCCGAGGATGAGTTCTTCTGCCTCCGTTGCAAACTGCCGCGAAAGCCTTTCGGGATGCTGGTCGATCTGCACCTGCAATCGGCAAAGACCGCCCGCCTCGTGGGGCTCTGCGAGGTCTGCGGCACCCCTTGCAACAAGATGGTCAGCCGCCGCGATCTCGCGCGGATCGGCCAGATCTTCGACGTCGCGGGCAAGGTCGGGTCGCAGGCCTAAGGGATACCCCCGACCTCCTCTCAAACCGACACTTCGAAAGGCAAACACGATGGCCCGCAAACACAACGAAGAAAACGAGCGGATCAAGCGCCACTACCTGCACTTCCTGCGGGAGGCCAAGCGCAGCGACACGAAGACCGTCGACAAGGCCGCCGAGGCAATCCGGCGGTTCGAATGCAGCACCGGTGTTAAGCCGTTCAAGAAGTTCCACATCGAGCAGGCGGTCAGCTTCAAACGCCGCCTGGAAGCCGATACCAACAGCCGCACCGGCAAGCCGCTGGCGAAGGCGACGATCGACGGCACGCTGCGGGCGGTGAAGGCGTTCTTCCTCTGGCTGGCCGGCCAGCCCGGATACAAGTCGCGCATCTCCTATGCCGATGCCGAGTATTTCAACCTCAACGCCAAGGACGCCCGGATCGCCCATACCGAGCGGGACGTGCCCTATCCGACGATCGAACAGTGCCGCCATGCCTTCAACCTGATGCCGGTGACGACCGAGATCGAGCGGCGGAACAAAGCCATCTTCGCTTTCCTCATGCTGACCGGGGCGCGGGACGGGGCCATCGCCTCGCTGCGGCTCAAGCGCATCGACCTCGACCAGGCCTGCGTCTACCAGGATGCCCGCGATGTGAAGACCAAGGCGTCCAAGACCTTCACCACCTGGTTCTTCCCGGTCGGGCAGGACTATGTCGACTGCTTCGCCGACTGGGTCGGCCACCTGCGCCGTGACCTGCTGTTCGGCAACGAAGACGCGCTGTTCCCCAAGCCGCTGCTCAAGCAGAAGGACGGCGCCTTCGCCGTCGTAGGCCTGTCGCGCGAGACCTACAGCGATGCCTCGGCGATCCGCGAGGTCATCAAGGGGGCCTTCGTCAATGCCGGCTTGCCGGCCTTCGCGCCGCACAGCTTTCGCAAGACGCTGGTCAAGCATGGCGACCAGATCTGCAAGACCCGCGAGCAGTTCAAGGCCTGGTCGCAGAACCTCGGGCATGAAAGCGTCGTCACCACGATCAGCGCCTATTGCCCGGTGTCGAACGACCGACAGGCCGAACTGATCCGGGCCTTGGGCTGAGGCAATCGCGGGCGAGGGGGCGAGAGGCCGCTTCGGTTGGCATCTGCATCCAACCGCTACCGCATCTCGTGCCCTAGACGCGTCTGAGTTCGATCACCTTTGACTCGGACCCGGTCACGAAGTTTGCCCAACGGATCATCAGAAGGCGGCGCTGGTCGAGCAGATCGGACCGGGCATAGCTGCGCTCGACCTCACTGCCGACGATATGGCCCAGTGCTGTTTCGGCAACATCGTAGCTGGCGGTCTGTTGGTCTTGCACCCAGGTCCGGAACGAGGTGCGGAACCCGTGCGGCCGACCGGGTTCACCAAGGGTGGTCAGGGCCTTCTCAAGCGCATTGGCGGTGATACCACCCCACTTGTCGGTCCGCTTCCTTGCCGGAAACAGAAAGCCGTCCACAGCCACCGCCTTGGCCATCTCGATCACCTCAAGAGCCGCAGTGCTTAGCGGCACCCGGAAGTCGCTAACATGGCCTTCGCGGCCCTTGATCCGATCGGCGGGCACGGTCCAGACGTCGCCTTCGATCTCTTCGACCCGGGCGCCGCGGGCGGCATCACCCCGCACGGCAGTCAGGATGATGAGACGCAGACAGAGATGTGAGGCGGTGTGGGATTCACACAGACGGGCGTAGAGGTCGGGGACGTCCTGCCACGCGGTTGACGCGATATGCTTGTGCTTCCGCTTCGGCCGCTTGCCAAGCAGTTGCCGGGCAATGTCGACGATGAACGGGTCGATCGGATAGCGGGCGAGGCGCCCCAACTCAAAGGCCATGCGCAACCGGGTCGAGGCCTTGCGCGCTGTCTCGGGCTTCGCGAACCAGATCGGCGCCAGCACATCGCGGATGTCGGCCTGATCCAGGCTTCCGACTCTTCGTTTGCCGATCTTCGGCAGGATGTGGACGCGAAGTGGCGATAGCCAGCGCCCGCGCTTTCCCTCGTCGCGCAAAGTGGGTCTCAGGCTCTCGAAGGCCATATTGACCAGTTCTTCAACCGTCGGCCCTTTGTCGAGCGCCGCCGCCGCCTCAGCTTCAACGCGGCGCTGCCGTTCGGTAATGGGATCAAGGCCGCCCTGCAGTACCGCAGCCCATTTGTCGCGTTCCTGGCGCGCGGCCGCCAGCGACACTTGTGGGAAGGACCCCAGCCCCATGTCCCTGCGACGGCCCGCGATCGAGTAGCGATAGGTCCATTTGCCACCGTCCGCCCTCTTGTCGAGAAAGAGGCCACCGCCGTCTTGCACCACCCCCTCAGCTGCCGATCTGAGCTGCATCGCCGTCAGCTTGTTCTTGCCACGAACCATGCACCAGCCCCACATCCAGCCCCACAATTGGCACTGGATTACCACGGATTTCATCGGACAACTACGGACAAGTCATAGATATACTATTGCTACTTATCAAATAAAACGGACAAAGTTGGATACGGGTAGACAATAGTTCGAGTCCCTTCACCGGCACCACTATCCAAAAAAGAACCCCCGCAATCCTAATGGGTTGCGGGGGGTTCTTTTTGGTTGATCCCCCTTTTTGCGCCCTGAATTCTCACAACGACCAATCAAGCGGCCCCAACCGGAAGCGGTGCGTTGCTCAGGCAACAATTGGTCTTGCGAACAAAGAAAGCCGCGCAGCCCGGCTGGCCGCGCGGCGTCGTGACCTTGCAAGGCTTCAGTCGAGTCCGAGCTTCCCGCGCAGGGTAGAGAGGTCCTCGGCCAGGGCATTGACGGCGGCAGCCAGCTTGACGCGGTCCTGTTCGGTCAGCTTGTCGTAAGTGACGTAACCTTCGCCTTCTTCATACTTCGCCAATGTCGTGTCGATGACGGCGAAATTGGCGTCGACCTGCCGGACAAAGGCGGGATCCTGATCGGCGATAAGCGGCTTGACGAGTTCGACGATCTTCTGCGAGCCGTCAAAGTTGCCCTTGAAATCCCACAGGTCCGTGTGGCTGTAGCGATCTTCCTCGCCGGAGATCTTGGTGGCCGCCACCTCTTCCATCAGTACGGCGGCACCGCCCACCACAACTTCGGGCGGGAAGGGCAGGCTCTCGATCCGGCCCTGCAGGTCCTGCACATTGGCCAGAAGCTGATCGGCAACAGGGGTCAGCCCTTCAGTCGAGTTATGCTCCCACAGACCGTATTCGATCCGGTGAAAGCCGGGGAAGTCGGGGTCTGCCTCTGCCTTCTCGTAGTCATCCGCGCGGCTGTCGATCGCGACGTCAAGGTCGGAAAACAGCTCTGCAATCGGTTCGATCATCTCGTAGTGCTGTCGGGTGGGAGCGAATAGCGCCTTGGCCTTTTCCACGTCGCCTGAATTGACGGCGGCGACGAAGGCCTCGGTGTCCTCGACGAGCAGGTCAGTCTGCTCCGAGACGAAAAGCTTGTATTCGCTGACTGGTCCGACAAGGTCGAGCGTTTCGGCTGCTTGGGATCCAGTTGCGGCAAGAAGGCCGGCAACTGCCGTAAGGGCAAACATGCGCATGAAGACTCCTGAGATTTCGCGGCCCTAGTTCTGGGCCTGGCTGGTGGAAAGGCCCGACTGGCTGGAGTCCTGGCTTGTCGGGGAAAGTGCGGCGATCAGCGTCCGGCCGAGAAAATCATCTCCGCCCTCGGCAAAGCCCGGCAGGGCAAAGAAATAGCCACCGCCGACTGGCTTGATGTACTCCTCCAGCGGCTCGCCATCGAGGCGGCGCTGGACGGTGATGAATCCCTTCTCGATGTCGGCCTGCCAGCAGATGAACAGAAGCCCCTGGTCAAGCTGGCCGTTCTTCAGCACGCCGTTCACATAGTTGAACGGCCGTCTCAGGATCAGGTTCGCCTTCGAGGCAGGAGTGCGCGGATTGGCCATGCGGATATGGCTATCGAGCGGTGTAACCTTGCCGTGCGGGTCGGCGGCAAAGTCAGGCGCCATGGCTTCCGTGCCATGAGGATGATCGAGCGGCGCCCCGGTGATCTTGGTACGACCGAAGATTCGCTCCTGCTCCAGAAGGGGCGTGCGATCCCATCGCTCCACATTGTTGCGGATGATGCGGACGGCCATGTAGCTGCCGCCCGTCGCCCAATCGGGTTCATCATTTGCAGGCCCGACCCACACCACCGTGTCCATCAGCGATGCATCTGCGCTGTCCGGGTTGGCAGAGCCATCGCGAAATCCGAGGAGATTGCGCGCGCTTTCCGGTGGGGCGCCGGGCGGTGGCGAGATGACGGGCACGTTGCCCGCCTGGGCCCATTTCAGAACCAGTTGGTCGGGGATCGACTTCACGATGTCCCGCAGGGCGTGGATCACCGTGTCCTGCGTGTTGGCGCAGAGCTGTATGACCAGATCGCCGTGGCAAAGATCGGCGATCAGTGCGTCGTTGCGGAATTGTGCCATTCGGACCAGCGCCCGAGGCTTGGCCGGCTGCAGCCAGGGCCGATCCTCGAAAAGCGACGCCCCAAGGCCGACAGTGACCGTCAGCGCATCGGGGGTCAGCACGGGGCCCAGAATGCCGCTATCGCTCGGCGGGAGTTTTGGGTCCAGTTCGGGCACCGGGCCGCCTTTCGTCAGCACGATGATCCGATCGGTCAGCCGACGGAACAGCCGTTCGAGATCGGCAGGGTTGTCGGCCAGCACGTGGAATGAGGCGATCATGCCGTTGGCAGGGCGAGGAGTGGTGATGCCTGCCTGATGCGGACCGTAAGGCTGTATCCGGTCGGAGAGCCGGGCGGCATCCTCGATCGGAGCGTCGGCCGCATGGCGCGTTTCGGCCTCGGTCGAGGCAAAGACGAGGCGTGGCGCGGTTGCAAGCGCGGCAGCGCCAAGGAACAGGCCGCGGCGCGACGTGCGAAGGTGATCGTTGGTCATCCTGCTACTCCAGGCCGATTGCTGGGTTGAGGGCTGCAATGGCTGTTGAAAGCGTCTCGAAACTGGCGGAAATGGCCTTGCGACCGCTTGAATCCACCTCGGTGAATGAGGGATAGGCACCGCCGACCGCAAAGCTTGCCAGCGTGGCCTGTGTTGCCTCGATCGCCTGATGAAGTGCCGCAGAGGTCACGGGGTCGGCTGCCGCGACGAATGGATCGACCAGCATCGCGGACTTCGTGATGCCATCGAGATCGGCCGCGAATTCGGCAAGGTCGGTCTGGCTGTAGGGGGTCTGCCCGCCCGCGGCCTGATCCGCGACGCGTCGCGCCAGATCGGCCGCATTGGCCGAAAGGTCGGCCGGAGAAACCTCCAGCGCCTTGATCCGCGCCTGCAGGTCAACTGCGTCTGCTGCCAGCGCTAGCGCCACTGGCGCAAGGCCGTCGGTCGAGTTCTGCGACCAAAGGCCATATTCGATCCGGTGGAAGCCGGTAAAGGCAGGGTCCGACTCCTGTCCTTGCAGATAGATCGCAAGTGGGTCCATCCGGTTGACAAGGTCGCCCATGCGGCCAGCAACCGGTGCCATCTGCCTCCACGGTTCCCGCGCCTCGATCCACGCCGCCCGCGCACCGTCAAGATCGTTTGCGGCGATTCGGTCGGACAGGGAAGCGGTCGCCTTAACCAGGCTGGACGCCCTGCGGCTGAGATAGACCCGATACTCGGCGAGTGGCCCGACGAACGCGCGCAGTTCCGGCGCGGTAATGGCCGCCTCAGACTCCGCGGTCGGTGTGACGGTCAGCGTTCCGCGGGGGTTCGAAAGCAATCCGCAGGTGATGTCGTAGGTCCCGGGCTTCAGCCGTTCCGTAAGGGTCGAGTTCAGGCCGGGCGCGATGTTCTCGCGTTCTGCAACAACCAATACGCCATCAAGGATCTCCCATTCGAGAACACGGTTCGAGGCGTTCTGGATCCGGAAGGTCGACTTGCCGGCAGGCACCGTCAGGGTCATTGGATCGCAGGCTGCGTCCGTGATCGTCACAGTGATCTCGCCTTCGATGCTTTCCGGCACAGCGTGGCTGGCCGCCCACCAGACAGCCCCTGCCCCGAGGACAACGAGCGCGGCAGACCCGATGAGCGCCAGCCGTGCGGCACGGCGTGAAAGCGGCGGGGTCTGGGATTCGCTGGCGGTCATGACCGCGCCTCCTGCCCGGCGGCCCGGGGCGATACGGGTTGAAGGAAGAACCAGAGCGTCACGCCAAAGGTCAACACCCAGACCAGAACTTCACCCAGGACGGGCGCATCGTGATAGCCGAACAGCCCGCTCAGGATCGTTCCGGTCACAGAGGTGATCGGCAGGGTGCGGGTCAGGTCCCAGACCGGTTGTTGCAGCAGGTTCCAGACGCCGGCCTCGTGCAGGCTCCGCAGCACGCCAGAGGCAAGACCGGCGGCCACAAGGATGATCACCACGCCGGTCCAGCGGAAGAAGAGCCGCAGATCCAGCCGAAGCCCGCCGCGGAAGATCGCGACACCAAGCGCTGCCGCTACGGCCAGACCTAGAAGTGCCCCGATCAGGGCCTCCGGCCCAGGGCTTTGCTGGAACAGCGCAACAAGGAAGAACACTGATTCCAGACCTTCGCGCGCCACCGCGAAGAAACTCAGGCCGATCAGTGCCCATGCCGGTCCACGCGCATCGGCCAGCGCCTTGTCAATGTCGTGTTCCATTGTCTTGCGGATCGAACGCGCGGCCTTGCGCATCCAGAAGATCATCGAGATCAGGATGACCACCGCGGCAGCACCGACTATCGCCTCGAAGAGTTCCTGGGTGCGTTGCGGAAACTGCGCTCCGACCACCAGCACCGCTGCCCCGGCAAAGAGCGAAATTGCGATTGCAAGAAGCACCCCGATCCACACCGCGGGAAGCCAGTCAGACCGGCCCGTCCGGGCAAGGTAGCTGGCAATGATCCCGACGATCAGCGCAGCCTCAAGCCCTTCGCGAAGCATGACAAGAAACGCGGATAGCATGGCGCCCATATCCCGACAAAAAGAATCGGAAAAAGTCCTACTAACTGGAGCGCAGCATCGCAAGCCTGTTTTTTCTGGCGGGAAACATATGGTTCTGACCAAGGCGTGATTGGCCAAAGCCGCACCAGTGCGGGCTCAACGAACATTTCAGGTGACGTGGATCAGCTTGCCAGTCGTTCGCGCAGCTCGCGCGGAGGCGCACCCATCCAGCGCCGGACCGCCCGGGTCAGGCAGGATTGGCCGGCATAACCAAGGCCGGCAGCAAGGTCCGACAGGCTGCCATCGCCGCTGGCCAGGGCGGAAATCGCCGCGTTGCGACGAACTTCGTCGAGAAGCGCGGAAAAGCTTGTTCCGCTGGCTTCGAGCCGCCGCTGCATTGTGCGCTGGCTCATCCCGGACATTTCGGCGAGCCGGCCGACGGTCGGGGTTTCGTCCGCCAGCATATCTCCGATGAGCAGCATGGCAGAGGACCGGAAATCAAGCTCTTCCCGAAGCGGCAGCCATACCCCCCGTTCCTGCGCCATTGAGGGATGGCGCAGAAGCAAACAGTCGGCAATGCCGGGCTCGATCTTCACGTCAAGAGTCGAACTCGTGGCAATCTCGATCGGGCAGTCGAACCATGGCCGGATGGCATCCACGCTGCCCCTTGCGTCGGTTGGCACCCTGATTCTGGCAATGTGGCGCCCGGGAAAGCCGGTCGCCCGGCAAATGCTTGCGACCATTCCGAGGTTATACTGATGCGTAAGATGCGCCGCGTCTTTGTCAAAGGACTCTGGCAAACGGAACCGGACGGTTGGCGCATCGGGGTGCGAGTCGATGCTGATCCGTTGATGCGTACAGAATCGCGGTGAGGCGAGCGACACCAAGGTTAGCAGGTCGCGTGGTGTCTTTGCGGCAACCGCGAGCTGTCCGAGCCTGCCAAGTTCCCAGAAGCTGTCGCTACTGATCACGCGCAGCCCAAGGTCCGATGCCCCTTCCGCACGCGCTACCCGATGCAGAAACGACAAAGCGGCGAGCATCGCCACTGGCCGCTCTGTTTGGTCAAGATCGACCCGCCCAAGCCCAACTCCCGACAGATAGCGATCGGCAGAACCGCCATTGGCTTCGATCCATGCGGTAACCGGCCGGATGGAGCCAGTCCGGATCAGTGGAATACTGCTGGAAACCAAGAAACGCCCCCAAACAAACTAACTGCATAATTCCGCGCGAGAGCTTTCGACGGAGAAGGCAGGGTTGTAAAGGTGGCCGAACTCAGATTCAGCCCGACGGACGCTCGGAAGACGCCAAGGCAGCATCAAATTTGCGTAAATCGCTGGCCATCGCCATCCGGCGCTGTGCCAGGCTCGGCCGATTCTCGCTGTCATGCACTTCTGCCAAGAGGTCGTGAGCGACCGGATCGGCAGGGCTGGTTGCAATGGCAAGCTCTGCATGGAGCAGGGCAAGTTGGCCATCGCTGAGCGACATGGCTATTCGAGCCGCAGCAAGCCGCAAAGCCGATACCCTTGGGGCGAGCAGGATCGCTTGTTCAACCAAGACCTGAGCCTCCCTTGGCCGGCCGGCCGCATTCAGAAGGCCGACCAGGGCTTGCGTCGGTTCGGGAGAGTGGGGCGCAAGACCCGCAGCCATCGTGAAATGGGCGATCGCGCCATCGAGATTGCCCGCTGTGGCTTAGAGCGATCCCAGCCGTAGATGATAGCGCCAGTTCTGCGGGCACAGGCTCACCGCAGACTACGCCAGCCGTAACCTCATGCGTTGGCTTGCGGGCCTCGGCTCGATTTGCGACGCCGGATTTCTGTGCGATCCAGAGCCCTTGGGCGTAGCCCGGCCAGCGATGCCCATTAGGATCCGCGCCGTGTCAAGGTCACCTTTTTTGCTGCGGACAGGCCAGAGACCGTGTATCGGACTGCCGCCCTATCCGCGAGCTTTCGCGCCGCGAAACCGCAGCAACTGCGAAATGAGGTGCAGCTTGCCCGGAACCGGGTTTTCGACCGGCTCGCTGACAAGATGAGTTGGCGGCGCCCAAAGCCCGACGTCGTCGACGATGGCCGGGGAAAAGCGATGGGCAGGCGAGATGGCTTCTGTGAGCAGTTCGCGTTCGTCCGCAAGGTAGCGATAGCCGATCGATTGGCAACGCCGCCCGGGGTCGGCAGCCGCCTAGAGACCAAACGGAATTTGCCGCCCACAAGCCGTCCGACCGCTTGGTCGAAGCTGAAAGCATCTCGCGCAAGGCGAAAGTCCGAAGGACATGGCGCCCATGCCGAACGAAGTCGCCGATCCTGCTGGCCAGTGCATCCGAGAAGCGCTCGTCTTGTCGGAAAATCTGTTCCCCATCGGGGTTTCAATCATCCAAAGACGTCACATTCATGGCGAAATCCGCCTGCCTTGACCCGGGATGACCTGCCGCCATTGACGCCTTGGACCCAGCCCGGATACTGCAACCCACGGTCGGCAATCGGCCGCCCGACCATGCAAGGATCGATCTTGACCGTTTATCTGTACCAGAACGACCTGCCCGACAACCTCGCCCTTGGGCCAGTCGTTGCGATCGACACCGAAACGATGGGTCTTGATCCCCGTCGCGACCGGCTATGCGTCGTGCAACTCTCCTCAGGGGACGGGAATGCCCATCTGGTGCAGATCGCCATCGGCCAGACCTCCGCCCCAAACCTCGAGCGGCTCTTGACCGATCCGGGCGTGCTGAAGCTGTTCCATTTCGGCCGTTTCGACATCGCGGCGCTCAAGCGCGCATTCGGCGTCACCACCGCCCCAGTCTGGTGCACCAAGATCGCCTCGAAACTGGTGCGGACCTTCACCGACCGTCACGGGTTGAAATACCTTCTGGCGGATCTTGTCGGCGTGGATGTGTCGAAGCAGCAGCAGACATCGGACTGGGGCGCAGCAGAACTGACCGAGGCGCAAAAGGACTATGCGGCATCGGATGTCCTGTATCTGCACCGCCTGAAGGAAGAACTGGAGGCGCGGCTTGTCCGCGAAGGGCGGCTTGATCTGGCGCAGCGCTGTTTCGACTTCCTGCCGACGCGGGCCGAGTTGGACCTTCTGGGCTGGGACGAGCCGAATGACCTCTTCCACCACTGACAGCTTCCTGGACACGGCCCGCCGAGTCATCGACCGCGAGGCTGAAGCGCTCGCCCTGTTGTCGGCAAGCCTCGACGGCGCCTTCGATCAGGCGGTTCGCCTGATCCTGGATTCGACGGGGCGCGTCATCGTCTCTGGCATGGGCAAGTCGGGCCATGTCGGGCGCAAGATCGCCGCCACCTTCGCGTCTACCGGAACCCCTGCGCAGTTCGTTCATCCGGCGGAGGCTAGTCACGGAGACCTCGGCATGGTCATGCGTGGCGACGTGCTTCTCATGCTGTCGAATTCAGGAGAGACGCCGGAACTGGCGGATATGATTGCGCATTCACGCCGGTTCGGCATTCCTTTGATCGGGGTTGCCTCGCGTCAGGATTCGACTCTGATCCGCCAATGTGACGTGGCGCTGATCCTGCCTGCTGCACCGGAAGCCTGTGATACGGGAATTGTCCCCACGACCTCGACCACGATGACGCTTGCCTTGGGCGACGCGCTGGCGATCGCGCTGATGGAACATCGGCAGTTTACGCCCGAGCAGTTCCGCGTGTTCCATCCCGGTGGACGGTTGGGCGCCCGGCTGATGCGTGTCCGGGATCTGATGCACGACGGCATGCCTCTGGTCCTGGAGCAGGCTCCGATGAGCGAGGTGCTGCTGGAAATCAGCCGAAAAGGCTTTGGCGTGGTTGGTGTAACCGATGCCGATGGTTATCTGGCGGGCGTGGTCACCGATGGCGACCTCCGGCGGCATATGGACGGACTTCTGTCGCGCACCGCCGCGGAAGTGATGACACCCAATCCCCGGACTATTGGCCCGGACGCGCTGGCGGAAAAGGCCGTTGCCGTAATGAACGAACGCAAGATCACCTGCCTCTTCGTTGTGGACCCTGAAGGCAGCCGCAAGGCAGTCGGGATTCTGCATATCCATGACTGCCTTCGGGCTGGTGTGGTCTGAATGATGGCGCAGGCGGACAACGCCTATTCCCGGCTTATCCGCTGGCTGAAGATCGTGCTGCCCCTGGTCGCGCTGGCCTTGATGTCGTCGATCTTTCTGTTTTCGCGCAAGATCGACCCGACGGAGGCGCTGCCCTACAGCCGGGCAGAGCTGGATGACCGTGCGCGCGAACCGCGTCTGACCCAGCCGAAGTACTCTGGCATGACCAGTGACGGCGCGCTCATCACCATCGACGCGGCGGAAGCCCGACCGGATCTTGCCGATCCCGGGCGGGGAAAGGCGTCGCAGATGGTCGGAACCATGAAAACGCCGGATGGCGAAGTAACCGAGTTGACGGCAGAGGCCGGACAGGTCGACACGGCGAAACAGACCTATGCCATGCAGGGCAATGTGACGCTGACGAACTCCGCCGGCTATCGTATCGCTGCGCCCGTGGTCACCGGATCGACGGCCGAGACATTGATCGACGCCACTGGCGGCGTTGCAGGCCAGGCCCCGATGGGGCCGCTGACCTCGGATACCATGCACATCCGCCCTGACCCGAATGCGCCTGGGCAATACGTTCTGGTTTTCAACGGTCGAGTTCGGCTGATATACGATCCGAAACAATGAAAATTGCCGATTTGCGAGACCGGATGCCATTCATACTGCGCGCCATCTGCCTGAGCCTTCTTCTGATGCCGGCGTCGGACCTGGTGTGGGCTCAGGCGCAGGGTGCAAATGTTGCATTCGGCAGCATGAAGGGCGATCCGACCAAGCCCGTTGAGGTGACGTCTGACCAGCTTACCGTCAATCAAGCCGATGGAACGGCGATCTTCACTGGCAACGTGCTCGTCGTTCAGGGTGAAATGCGGCTGACCGCGCCGTCGGTCACCGTCGAATATGCCGAAACCACGAAGAAGATCACGCGGATGCACGCGACGGGCGGTGTCACGCTGGTGAATGGCGGCGAGTCGGCGGAATCGCAGGAGGCCGTCTATACGGTCGATGATGGCCATGTCCTCATGACGGGCAACGTACTTCTGACTCAGGGTAGCAGCGCGATCTCGGGCCAGCGCCTCAACGTCGATCTGGTGACAGGCACGGGTCTGATGGAGGGTCGGGTACAGACGGTTTTTGTCCCCGGCCAGACGTCAGGCGAGCAGCCGTGAGCCCTGATCCTGTCCTGACCGTGTCCGAAGGCTCGGCCGGGCTGCATGTGCGGCACCTGCGCAAGAGCTACAAGCGGCGTCCGGTAATCCGCGACATGAGCCTGCATCTGCAGCGGGGCGAGGTCGTGGCACTCCTTGGTCCGAACGGATCGGGCAAGACCACCTGTTTCTATTCGATCGCCGGGCTGGTTTCGCCCGAAGGCGGACAGATTATCATCGACGGGCGCGACGTGACGGGCCTGCCGATGTATCGCCGCGCGCGGCTTGGCATCGGCTATCTGCCGCAGGAGGTCTCGATCTTTCGCGGGCTCTCTGTCGAGGACAACATCCTTGCCGTTCTGGAGATTCGCGAACCGGATCAGCGTCGCCGGCGCGAACGCCTGGAAGAGTTGCTGTCGGATTTCTCGATCACCCACATTCGCCGGGCTCCTGCGCTGGCTCTTTCCGGTGGCGAGCGCAGGCGGGTGGAGATTGCGCGCTGCCTGGCTGCCGAGCCCAAATACCTGCTTCTCGACGAGCCCTTTGCCGGGGTGGATCCAATCGCGGTCGGCGATATTCGTCAGCTCGTTCATGACCTGAAGGAGCGCGGGCTTGGCGTCCTAATCACCGACCACAACGTCCGCGAGACTCTGGAAATCGTCGATCGCGCCTATATCTTGAATGATGGCGCCGTCTTGATGAGCGGGACGACGGACGAAGTGGTGCGGGATGAGAATGTTCGCCGCGTCTATCTGGGTCGGGATTTCCGCATCGGCTGAGTTCGGCGCATGGGTCGATGACAATCCCGTGACGATCCAGTTGACTTTGAACGCTGATCTGCCGCCAAATGAAGTGGATGCACGCGCAAGTCGCCCTTTTCGACTCCCCCAGCACAGGCAGGATTTCTGCCCCCTGTGAGGGCGTCCGCGCAGGACATGGGTTTTCCGAGAATTCAGGACGCGCAGGTGGCCGGGTCGTGGCACTCGCGCGTCTTTCTGGCCGAGCGACCATCTGAAGGAGCAACCATGCGGTACCAGATCAGCGGCAAGCAGATCGACATTGGGGAAGCGCTGCAGACCCATGTGAAAGCGGAACTGGGTGAGGTTATCGAGAAATACGCCCAGCGTCCGACCGAATGCATCGTGGTCTTCAGCCGGGTCGGCCATGAGTTCTTTTGCGAAAGCGTCATCCACCTGTCGACAGGGCTCACCGCGCAGGCAAAGGGTCATGCCTCTGAAATCTATGCAGCTTTTGAAAGTTGCCGCGAAAAGCTGGACAAGCAGCTTCGCCGCTACAAGCGCCGTTTGCGCAGCCATCACCGTGACCGTACGGCACCGGTTGAATTCGACCCCGGCTCCTCCTATATCCTCGCCCCATCCGAGGAGACCGAGGATGCGGAGCTTGATACGCTCCAGCCCATCGTGATCGCCGAGATGGAGACGAAGATTCCTTCGATCACCGTCGGCGAGGCCGTGATGCAGCTGGAGCTCGCCGGGCACCGAATGCTGGTCTTCCGCAACGAAGGACACGGCGGGGTCAATGTCGTCTACAGGCGCGATGACGGAAACATCGGTTGGATCGACCCGCGCAACAGCAAATAGCGCTCCTAGGCGCGGGATCTGATCAAAACATGGAACTTTCCAAGCTGCTGAAACCGGGTGCCGTGCGGGTTCTTGGCACCCTAACCAGCAAGAAACGCCTATTCCAGGAATTGGGTGACATAGGCGCCCAAGCCTATGGACTGAACGCAGCCGTGGCTGTCGATGGCCTTCAAGAGCGCGAGAGCCTCGGCCCGACCGGCGTCGGCCATGGAATCGCCCTGCCTCATGCCCGGCTCGAGGAGCTGCCCGGGATTGTCGGCATCTTCCTGCGGCTCGAAAAGCCGCTCGATTTCGACTCGGTCGACCGCCAGCCGGTCGATCTCGTCTTCGCGCTTTTTGCGCCGAAGGATTCCGGCGTCGATCATCTGAAAGCTCTGGCACTGGTCAGCCGCACGATGCGGGATCCTACTGTCTGTGCCAAGCTCCGGGCGAATACCGATCCGGCAAAGCTTTACGCCATTCTTACCGAAGCCCGCACCACCCAAGCCGCCTGAGCCTAACGCCAGCGCGCGAATCCGAAGGTGACGTAATCGCGCTGGAATGCCTCCTGCGCGGCACGCTCGATCCCGTCGTCGTAGATGGTCGCCAGGTCTTCCGGCGCTGTCGCCCCGGTATAGACATGCACGGGGCAACCCACCTGCCCGCAGAGTTCTGCCAGGGTTTCGGTCGCATCCGTCTCGCGCAGGATGGCATCAGGCGGCACGATCTGGGCAAATCCCTGGATGATCGCGGCCTGCGTTGCCCAATGGGCATCAACCTTCATGGCGGTCTGGCCTGAAAGGTTCATCCGCACAAATCGAAGGAAGCCCAGGAAGGCCGATCGACGCTGCTCTTGCGCAACCGTTTCCCCGATGGCGGGCAGATCCAAGCCGTGTTGCCGTTGCAGGGCGCGCCGAACGTCGCTGGCCGGTCCAGTCACGACCCGCTCAACGAAGGCTACATAAGCGCGCTCCACCGGATGGCGCAGGACTGTGAAGCTGCGATGGCCGGGCCGAGCCCGCTTCCATTGCCGCAAATCCTTTTGGCTGAGGCCACTATCCGTTCCGCCCCCGACTGCCGCCAGCCAGGCAGCCACCTCTGCCTCTGGGCCGCCCTTGATCGGCAAGAACAGCAGCGACGCGTCTCGGGCCACGATCATCGCCGGAACGGCAGGCCCTCGTCGGGGTTCGAAGTTCGGGGTGCGCGACAGGTTGAACCGATCCAGTCGCTGCAGCGCCGTCGCGATGGCGGCAGGATTGGAGACCTTTGTCTCGATCTCTTCCGGGTTCTGCTTTTTCAGGGTCGAATCCGGCGCCTCGATCGCCGCGTCCACCCCGAGAAAGCGGGCCAGGCCGGACAGCACCGCGACATCGCCGATATCCTCGTAGTCAAGATAGAAGGCGGTCTGGCCGCTGATCTGCAATGCGTGCAGGATCGACAGTTGAAATTCCTGCTGGGCGGCGACATGGGCTGCGAATTCCTCGCCATCGAACCTGACCTTGGCGGTCTTCAGGTTCTTTGGATTGCGCAGCATCCACTGGCCGGTTTCCTGTGCGATCTTCAGCGAGACGTAGCTGTCCAGCGGATTTCGAGTCAGCACGATCTTGGCGCAGCTGGCATCGGCCAGAACACTATCCAGGACCCTGACATCGTGATCGTGAAACAGACGAAAGCCGGTCAGGCCATCCTGCGCCGATCTGACCCGCGCAAGGACCGCCAGCGGATCGCGGTCGCGTGCTGCAAGGTCAAAGCCGAAGGCTTCGGTCTGATCCTTCTTGCCGATGAAATGCGGGTTGAACAGCTCGCCCAAGCAGTGGACCCCGGGAAGCGCGTTCAGGTTTGCCTCTAGAAAGTTGGACCCCGTCCTCATCCCTCCGAGCAGCACGAAACTGGTGAACCGACTCATGCTCTAGCGGACCAGATAGGGGCGGCCACGTCGGCTGTCGCCGGGCTGGCCATCGGCGCCAACAGGGAAATCGCCCATTAGGACAGGCTGCATGCCCTGGTTGCGCAGGTTCTGGAGGAACTGGCCAAAGCCGGTGAGATCCGTCATTCGCGGGACTTCGGTCAGGCGACGCAGCGACCGGGGGCTGATTTCGTCGACGATCGTCTGCAGCGGCTCCATCGGGTTCTCGATGAACTCTGCCAGCGTCCAGACCCGGACCCGCGCCTTCGACTGCGGACGGCGCAGCATGTCCAGATGAGCCAGCTCAATCTTCTGCAGTCGGGCTGCCTCGCGGCGGATCTCGGCGAAATTGAGGTTGGCCTTGAACAGCGGAATCGACCAGGCGCCGGAAATAACCGAGACGTGCGCATTCACGTCGGCCGCGACAATCTCGGATACCGTCTGTACATCGCGTGGTCCGAACAGGAAACACTGGCGTTCCCCGCGCGTGTTCCAGATCAGGCTGCTGAGGAATGCCGCGGGATTGCGGTCGCGCAGGCCGGCACCGTCACTTAGCGCACCGCTGTAAACCGTTTCTCCGCCCGCGAAATGCGCCCTGTCGGCCGCGAAGAGGTGGCCATGGACCCGCATGCCTGCTGCGCGCCCAAGCCAGGTGTCAAAGTTCTCGAAGACATCGGCAAAGCCTTCGAACACCGAGTAGGCCGAACAGGTGCGGCTCGGTTCCCAACCAGACCCTGGAAAGCGGCTTTGCATGTAAAGACCCGGGCGCCCTCGTGTCCGGCGTTCGACGGCCTTGGCGAACAGCCTGTCGATCTTGCCGGGATTGGGTTCCGCCCGAGGCTGACCGCCGATGTCATCAGACAGGAAGGTCGCGTAAAGCCGCTCGGCATGTGGCCAGATCTTGCGCGCTATGAAGCAGTCCGACCGGCGCAGAAGTTGCAGATGGTCGTCATAGAAAATGTGCGGCTTGCCCTGGAAGTCGAACTTCGAAAGGGTCAACGACCGGCTTTCGACCTGATCCGAATAGAGTCGCACCAGTGTCTGGAAGTAGCTTTCATCTGGGATCCAGACTTTGCGGAAATAGCGGTCATGCTCGGGCCGGCTGGGGCTTTCGAGAATGGCGGAAAGTGTCCGGCGGGTCAGGCACCACCATTGGCTGCCAAGATGCGGGATGACTCCGTCGGGTATGTTCCGGTGGAATCCCAGGTGGCGCTGAAGTTTCACGTAGACATCGAACAACCGGCGCTGTTTGCGCCACGAGAACGGGAACCTCAGCGTGAAGCGTTCCTCGTCCAGCCCGCCGACCGTCCAGCCGACATCGGTTGTCGTCACACTTTCGATGAAGTCGGTGTGCGGTCGGGCATCCAGATAGTCGACGAGTTCGGCGACCGGCCGCAGCGGCAGGCATGAGCCTGACGCCAGCATGACGTGGCGGACCTGCGGAAACTCCTTCAGCATCAGTTCGGCGGCGGTCTGCGTGGCAGCAACAAGGCCCCAACCACCCCATTCGCAGTGATGCCGCCGGCAGAATCGAATGTCCGGGACGCCCTTCAGCATTTCGTGCAGCCGATGGACCGGGCGTCGTCTGGTGCGGCGATCGACGTGGATGACGACGGGACAGCCGCGTTCCGCCAGATGGCGGGCAACCTGAGCCGCGCGATCCAGCGCCGTATGACACAGCATGATGAACCCGACGGTCATCCAGTGCTCGCCCTCATGCCCAGTTGCCCTTGGACATCAGTCCGAGGATCTCGAGCTGGCGCCAGTTGATGTATTTCTCTGACCACTTGCACCAAAGCTCGGGCTGGCGGGACAGTCCTTCACGATATGCGCGGTACTCGTGACTGGCGGCATAGTGTTGCCTGCGATCCATCTCCTCCTCGGCTTTGGCCGGGAAGGTGTCGAGAAACTTGGCATGCAGCAGGCATCCCGATGCCTTTTCCCCACCCTGTTCGTCATAGACAAGGTTCAGGCCTCGCGGCAGGAGCATGTGGGTGGAACTGGCAAAGACGTAGTTCCGGTGCCATTTTACCAGCGGGATCTTGTTCAGCGCCGGAGCCCGCGCCGGGGCGTCCTGAAAGAAATGCCGCGCTCGCGGGCCACCTTGTATCCACAGGTTGCCGTAGATCTTGTCTCGCGCGATCTGATAGTTTCCGGAGTCGAACCAACTCGCGATCTCGAACGGATCCTGACCTTCGCGATAGGCTTCTCCGTCGATCGGACCTTTCGGGTACATGTCGAGCAGCATGGCCGAGAAGGAACGGATCGCCGAACTGTCCAGCCAGTCGGTCAGCGCCCGAAGCGGGCGGGTATCGCAGAACGGATAGACGAAGAACTCGTCAGGATCGACTGTCAGCGTCCAATGCCCGTGGCCATAGCGGCGCAATAGCCCATTCAGCCAGTCCATCCCGAACCGGGCCCTCTTGTAGCTTGCCTCGGTATGCCAAAGTGAGACGTCAGGCTGTTGGGCAAGCCATTCGCGTGAACCGTCCGTGGAGTCATTGTCCACGATCAGGAAATGATTGACGCCCAGCTTGCGATAGTAGTCCAGGAAATAAGGCAGCCTGATGCGTTCGTTGCGCAGGACAGCGAATGCCAGGATGTCATGGTGCCGAATGCTTTGCACCCGGCTCATGAGCGGGCGCAATTCCCTGCCCTTGCGCCAGGCGCGGAACCGCCAGCGTCGGCGGATCAGCCGCAACCTATAACTTCTGAACAAGTTCAATCCGCGCCCTGCCCCCGATGCCCTGCCTCTTGGGTCGACCTATAGCGGCTGGCTTAAAACGCGGTTGAAATGGCTTCCCCATTCAGGTGGTCGGCGGATTGTATGTCTCCGTCGTTCCATCCTGTCGCGCTGCCGGCCTGTCTTCATCAGCCCGTCCATCGTCTCCAACCAAGAATAGCCATCGCCCTCCTTCAGGTAAACCGGATAGTCGCCGAGCATTTCTTCGAACACGGGGAGCGGCAAGCAAAGCACGGGGCATCCCCGCGCCGCAGCCTCGATGGGTGGGAGTCCGAAGCCCTCCGCCCTTGATGGGAAGAGCAGGGCTTCGGCGCCCACCATCAGCGAGGCAATTGCGCCGTCGGACAGGTTGGCGCATTCGAACACCGTTTGTCCGATCATGGGCAGCCTGTCGAGGCGGCTGAAGACGGCGTCATTGCGCCATCCCCGGCGACCGGCGATGACAAGGCAGGGGATTTCGGCCAAGGGACGGGTTCTGTGCATCTCCTCCCAAAGGTCGAGCAGGAAATCGTAACCCTTGCGCGGTTCGATCGTACCGATGGCCAGGAAGTAGGGCCGTCCTGCCAGCAGGTCGACAACCTGACGGTCTGGAGCGGCATCTACCTGGTCGATCCCCAGTGGCGCGACAACGATCGGCGGAACGCGACCAAGGTCTTTCAGCGCAGCGCGGACGTCTGCCCCCGTGGTGTTGCAGGTGCAGATGATACGGTCCGCTTCCCGGGCGACCGCCTTCATCTTGCGCCTGAAGCTGGCTTGCGTGCCGGGCCGGGTGAATTCTGGGTGCTGGAGTGGGATCACATCATGGATCAGCACGGTGATGCGGCAGCGAGCGAACTTCCGAAAGGCCCTCAGCCGCCAGCGAGACAGGTTGGCGTGACCGACATTGTAGTATTCGGCGCCGGCGGGCACATGCCGGCGAAGCGGGAGGGCTGCAATCGGCCCGCTCGCAATTGCGAGCGGCGCAAGCAGGCCTCGACCTCGCTTTGCCGGAGGCGCAGCGGCGTGCAACGCAAGCCGCAAGCGCTCCATGCCCGGGCGATCAAGCAAGTAGAAACCCCGCCCGGCCCTGGCCAGGCCGAAGACGGGGACCGTGTCATTCAGGAACCTGTCGAGATATGCAAGCTCGACGCGATCAACCCCGGTCGGCGGTCCTGACCCGATCCGTGACAGGAGTCGGGTCAGGTCGAGAATCCGCGCCCGAGGGGCAACCACCTGCTATTGCGCCGCCTTCTGCTGCGCGATCATGTGGTGCAGATAGTCCGAGAACTCTTCGGCCAGATCGCTCCGCGCCAGGCCGAAAGCCACTGTGGCCTGAAGGAAGCCGGCCTTGGAGCCGCAATCGTAGCGCTGACCGCGGAAGCGGAAGCCATAGACCGGGTTGCCCGCCGTGATCTCGTCGGCGATTGCGTCGGTCAGCTGGATTTCTCCGCCTGCGCCCTGCTTCATGCGGTTAAGGTTGTCCAGAACCGTAGGCGACAGGATGTAGCGGCCAATGACGGCAAGGTTCGACGGCGCTTCTTCGGCCTTCGGCTTTTCGACCATGCCCTTGACCGAGACGAGCGTACCCATGTCATCCTTGATGTCGAGCACGCCGTAGGACGAAGCCTTGGCCGGTGAAACCTCCATCGCGGCAACCATGTTGCCACCGGTTTCCTCGTAAGTCTCGACCATCTGCTGCAGACAGGGCTTTTCAGCAGCGATCACGTCATCGGGCAGCAGCACCGCGAAGGGCTCGTCGCCAACCAGACGGCGGGCGCACCAGACGGCATGACCTAGGCCAAGTGCCTTCTGCTGCCGCACATAGGCGATGGCACCCGACTCCATGTCGGTAGCCTTGAGGACCTCAAGCAGATCCTTCTTGTTCTTGGCTTTGAGCTCGGCCTCGATGATGGGCGCGTG
This sequence comes from Alitabrizicola rongguiensis, assembly GCF_021491355.1. GTDB lineage: Bacteria > Pseudomonadota > Alphaproteobacteria > Rhodobacterales > Rhodobacteraceae > Aliitabrizicola > Aliitabrizicola rongguiensis. The sequence continues at coordinate 1,135,870 of NZ_JAKENF010000001.1, forward strand.
ATCGAAGTAGTCCTCGAGCGCGCTCTTGCCGCGAGACGTGACGAAGATGAATTCGGTGATGCCTGCCGCGCGCGCCTCGTCGATCGCGTACTGGATCAGGGGCCGGTCGACGAGCGTCATGATCTCTTTTGGGATCGACTTGGTCGCGGGAAGAAAACGGGTTCCAAGACCTGCAACCGGGAAGACGGCTTTAGTCACCTTGTATTTTGTCATTTCTCTTCTCTAATTCAGCTCTCAATAGGTCGCTGCGCGCGCCCTCATATCCGGGCAAGGCCGACTAGTCACATAGAAATCTGACAGGATTCTGGCATAAAGGCAAAGAAGCGTGACGTTGCCGGATATTCGTTGTTTCCGGCGAAACATCGCCGATCACGGCCACTCTCACGGCGATTTGCTCAACCCTCGCACAAATCGGAATCTTTTCGCCTCTCGCGCCAACCTTTTGCGCGGGTCGCGATCGGCGAGAACCGGGCTCGTCCGGTCGGATCTGCCCAGGATTCCTCCTGTCTGCCACCATATTCCGCTCACGAATCGCTCACGATGGCGCAGCAGGCCCGGCGTGAACTCCACGACCGACACGATGCGCCCGTCGCTGGCGTGATGCTCTGCCTCCTCACGCAGCCGGCGGCGAGTCCAGATCCAGCCTGACAGCAAGACCGCATCGCGCGGCCCGGTCCCTGGCATCAGGCAGAATGGGCTTTCTTGCGACTGGACCGGCTGAAGCGCGCGAAGCGCCCGGCTCATTCCATCGGCAATGCCTGTCTCCAGCGTGGCCTCGAGCTTTGCGATGTCGCCAGGTTCGATCGCACCGTCGATCATCAGCCGGATCAGGCGGTCGCGCTGCCCCCGCCGCAGCCGGTCGACAACCTGTTCAACCCGTGTCGGCGCATGGCGACGCGCGAAGACGGCGGCGCTGGCCCCGATCTCGTGCAGGTCACGCGGCGTTCGATCCGCGCGGCGCCGTTCGCTTGCCGCAAAGCCATGCTGCACGATGGCCAAGGGCACCACGGCCGCAAGGCCTCCGCTTTCGGCCAGGCGCAGGTTCACATCAGCATCATCCAGGAAGTAGCGAAAGGCTGGATCGAACCCGCCTGCCGCCAGCAACGTCTGTCGGCGAAACGCGCAATTGGTTCCTTGGGTCTTAACGGCGCCCCGGCCTGTGCCGCGATGCAGGCTGACCGCATCCGGAACATCCAACGGATGATCCTGGCCGTCGCTATCCACTTCCAGTGCGCGCCACTGCCAGGAAATGCCGTTACGCCCCCGGACAAATCCGCCGGCCTGGCCGACCAAGGGATCCTTGAACGGGGCGGTCAGCAAGCGCAGCCAGGTCGGCTCTGCCACCGCGTCGTCATCGATGAAGGCGACGACATCGCCTGCGGCCATTGCAAGGCCGACGTTTCGTGCAGCAGCGATGTTCGCCTCGTCGAAGACCGCCAGTTTCAGCGGCAATCCAAGCTTCGTCACGTCCTGGGCCGCGGCTGGATCAGCAACGACGATGACCTCCATCAGGGGATGGTCCTGCAGACGCAGCGCGGCGAGGCATCGAAGAAGAAGCTCCGTCCGATGACGGCTGACGACAATGACGCTGACCGGCGTGTCGGTCATGCGCCTCCCATCTCGGCCAGCATCGTCTCGATCCGGGCGACGTCCTCGGGGTTGTTCAGCTCCCAGAACAGCCTGCCGCGCGCCTGAACCTCGACGCAAAGGACGTTGCGCCCGTTTTCAAGGAAGCGCAGTTGCTCAAGGCCTTCCAGACGCTCAAGCGGTCCTTGTTCCCAGTCGGCATAGGCTTGAAGCGCGGCAGGGCGATACGCATAGACTCCGACATGATGGAATACGGGCGTCGCTTCGTGATCGCCATAGATCTGCCCGGTATAGGGAATGACCTCTTTCGAGAAGTAGAGCGCCCGCCCGCCCGCGCCGAAGACCGCAGTCGTGCCGCCGACACGACCGGCCCGGCGATCGGCCAGGAACCCGTTCAGCGCCCGGCCATCCGCACGCAGGACGGGGGTCGCAACATCGGCCCCGGGGGCTGCGCGAAGTCCAGCCACAAGGTCTTCGACGAACCAGGGCGGGGTCAGGGGCGCATCGCCTTGAAGGTTCACCACGATCTCGTAGCCCGGAAGGCGCGCCGCAACCTCGGCGCAGCGCTCTGTGCCGTTCAGCCAGTCGGAGGAGGTCATGATCACCTCCGCACCAAAGGCCTCGGCGTGGTCCCGGATCCGGGTATCGTCGGTGGCCACGACCACACGATCTGCCACGCGAACGCTGCGAGCTGCCTCCCAGCTACGACGGATCAGGCTCTTCGAGACGCCATCCGGTCCCTTGAGCTCGACCAGCGGCTTGCCCGGATAGCGGGTTGAGGCGTAGCGAGCTGGAATTGCGATCAGCACGCTCATTGCTTCAGGTCCACACCTGGCGCGAAAGCGATGAAGAAGGGATTGTCCCAGCCCGGCTTTCCGTAGGTCAGCGGGTCATGTGTGTCATAGCGCACCACTTTCCCGCCGGCGCCGCGCAGGACGGCATCGCCGGCGGCGGTGTCCCACTCCATCGTCCGCCCAAGACGGGGGTAAAGATCGGCCTCACCAGTCGCGACAAGGCAGAACTTCAGCGATGATCCTGCGCTGGTCATGTCGCGCACGGCATATTTCGCAATGTAGTCGTCCGTCGCCTGATCACGGTGAGATTTCGAGGCGACGACCATCAGCGCGGCATTGTCGGGGCGCGACACCCGCAGTTCGGTCTGTTTGCCGGGGCGGTCGCGATCGTGCGGGCCAACCTCCTCGACCGAGCGGCCGTCGGCCAGAGTGTAGAAGAGCCTCGATTTTGCCGGGGCGTAGACCACGCCGCGCGTTGGCACACCGTCTTCGACATAGGCGATGTTAACGGTGAAATCGCCGCGCCGCTGGACGAACTCTTTGGTGCCGTCCAACGGATCGACGATCAGGAAGGTCGAGGCGGTCTGACCATGCGAGGCCGCTTGCTCTTCGGTGATCAGCGGCAGATCGGGAAAGGCTGCGCGCAGCCCGGCAGAGATCAACGCATCTGCGGCTTCGTCGGCTTCGGTAACCGGGCTGGTGTCGGACTTTGCCTTCACCTGGAAATCCGGGCCGCTGTAGATTGCCATGATCCGGTCGCCAGCCTCGAGCGCCAGTCGGCGCATCACTGTCAGCAAGCGATCGTGATCCATATGTGGTCTCCAGCCTTGTCCAGTCGCCGCAGTTGAATAATTGCGGCATGTTCTTATGATGTGGCGCAAAGGGAACGGCAAGATTTCCCTGTGCAGATTGCGGCGAGACCCCTCTTCGCCCCCGAGGAAGCAGACAGGCATGTTCCGCACCCCGACGAACCCGTCACGCCTGCGCTCCGCTTTCGCGATGATGGAGGTGACGTTTCATGCCGCGGTGCGCCGGGTGCGCAAGTCGCACCGCAACGCGGCCTTCGGCCTTATGATGAACATCGCCCAGTCGGTACTGTTCGTGGTTCTGCTCTACCTGGTTTTCGACCTTCTCGGCATGCGGCGGACGGCAGTGCGGGGCGATTTCATGCTCTACACCATGACTGGCGTCTTCATGTTCATGACCTTCAGCAAGACGATGGGCGCGGTTGCGGGGGCCGAGAATTCAACTTCGCAGATGATGAAGCATGCGCCGATGAACACCTTCGTCTCGATAGGCGCGGCGGCGCTATCGTCGCTCTATATCCAGATCCTCTCGGCGGGGGTGATCCTTTTCTTCTATGACGTGGTTTTCAATCCGATCACCATAGATGAGCCCGTCGGTGCCCTGATGACGCTCCTCATGGCGTGGATCTGGGGCATGTCGGTAGGCATGGTCTTTCTAGCTGCAAGGCCTTGGTCGCCGAACCTGTTCGGGCTGGCGGCGACGATCTTTCAGCGGCTGAACCTGCTTTTCTCGGGCAAGATGTTCCTGGCCAATACTCTGTCCACGACGATGCTGGCGATGTTCTGGTGGAACCCCCTTTTCCATATCATCGACCAGAGCCGTGGCTACGTGTTTCTCAACTATTCGCCGCGATTCACGTCGCTGACCTATCCGCTGAAGGTGACTCTGGCCTGTTTCATGGTGGGACTGCTGCTCGAAAACTTCACGCGCCGGCATGCATCGGCCAGCTGGAACGCCACGAACTAATCGCCCAGGTCCACAACGCGCAGTGTCAGGTTGATCCGGCCCGCCTGCGGGAGCAGGCTTGACGAGCCATGTCGCACCCGGTCGATCCCGTGCCAGGCCAGCCGAGCCGCGCCCCCCAGTACGACAACGTCGCCAGAGGAAAGCCACAGGCTGCGCGTCGGGTCCTTTCGGTCGGTCCCGCCCATCCGGAACAGCGCGCTGTCACCGAGAGAGATCGACACGACCGGAAAGGTGAAGTCGCCCTCGTCCCGGTCCTGGTGCAGGCCCATCCGCGCGCCTTCGCCATAGAAGTTCACAAGGCAGCAATCCGGACGTCGGTCGAGACCCGTCACCTTGTCCCATAAGGAGAGAACCCGGGGCGGGATCGGGGGCCAGGCCATCCCCTGCGGATGGACAGGGGAATAGCGATAGCCATGGCGATCGGTTATCCAGCCCAGCCGGCCAGCGGCGGTCATGCGCACGCTCATCGGGCGGCCCCCTGGCGTCACTGGCGAAACGAAGGGAGCGGCGGCAACCACCTGACGCAAGTCTTCGACAAGCGCCACCTGCTCGCTGGGAGACAGAAGGCCGGGATAGACCTCGAACCCGCCGATCCTGAGCTCTGGTTCCACCCTGACTCGCATCTCGACCTTCCTGAACAGATTCCCTCAGAATCACGGGACCGTGACGCTTGCAGGCCCCATGACCCCCTCTTATATACCCCTCGAAGCCGGGGCGGGCGGCCGCCTGACCCGGATCGAAATGGGATCGGGGACGGGAGGCCGCAATCGGCTCTTGCCCCCACAACATCGCCGAAAGAAGAGGTAGCAGAATATGGCCAAAGTCATCGGGATCGACCTCGGGACCACGAACTCCTGCGTTGCCATCATGGATGGCGCTCAACCGCGGGTCATCGAAAACTCGGAAGGCGCCCGCACCACCCCCTCCATCGTCGGTTTCACTGAAACCGAACGTCTGGTCGGCCAGCCGGCAAAACGCCAGGCGGTCACCAACCCCACGAACACCGTCTTTGCCGTCAAGCGCCTGATCGGGCGCCGGGTCGACGACCCGATGATCGCGAAGGACAAGAAGAACCTGCCGTACCACGTCGTGAACGGTGGTAATGGCGACGCTTGGGTCGAAGTGCGCGGCGAGAAATACTCGCCCAGCCAGATTTCCGCCTTCATCCTTCAGAAGATGAAGGAAACGGCGGAGTCGTATCTGGGTGAGCCGGTGACGCAGGCCGTCATCACGGTTCCCGCCTATTTCAACGACGCTCAGCGTCAGGCGACGAAAGACGCCGGCAAGATCGCCGGTCTTGAAGTGCTGCGCATCATCAACGAACCGACGGCGGCGGCGCTTGCCTACGGTCTCGACAAGAAAGAGACGAAAACGATCGCGGTCTATGACCTTGGTGGCGGTACATTCGACATCACCATTCTCGAGATCGACGACGGCCTGTTCGAAGTGAAGTCGACCAACGGGGACACCTTCCTCGGTGGCGAAGACTTCGACATGCGCATCGTGACCTACCTGGCCGACGAGTTCAAAAAGGAACACGGCGTCGACCTCACGCTCGACAAGATGGCGCTCCAGCGCCTTAAGGAAGCGGCGGAAAAGGCCAAGATCGAGCTGTCTTCCAGTCAGCAGACCGAGATCAACCAGCCGTTCATCAGCATGGACAAGAACACCGGGCAGCCTTTGCACCTGGTGGTCAAGATGACCCGCGCCAAGCTGGAAAGCCTGGTCGGCGACCTCATCAAGGCCTCGATCAAACCTTGCCAGGCCGCGCTGAAAGATGCTGGCCTGACCGTGGGCGACATCGACGAGGTGGTTCTGGTCGGCGGTATGACCCGGATGCCGAAAGTCATCGAAGAGGTGACCAAGTTCTTCGGGAAAGAGCCGCACAAGGGCGTGAACCCGGACGAAGTCGTGGCGCTTGGCGCGGCGATCCAGGCCGGCGTGCTGCAAGGTGACGTCAAGGATGTCGTCCTGCTCGACGTGACCCCGCTGTCGCTCGGCATCGAGACCCTCGGTGGCGTGTTTACCCGCCTGATCGACCGCAACACCACGATCCCGACCAAGAAGTCGCAGATCTTCTCCACGGCCGAAGACAACCAGAATGCCGTGACGATCCGCGTCTTCCAGGGCGAGCGCGAGATGGCGGCCGACAACAAGATGCTGGGCCAGTTCAACCTGGAACAGATCCCGCCGGCGCCGCGCGGCGTGCCGCAGATCGAGGTGACCTTCGACATCGACGCCAACGGCATCGTGTCGGTGAACGCCAAGGACAAGGGCACGGGCCGCACGCAGCAGATCACGATCCAGGCGTCCGGCGGTCTGTCGGATGACGAGATCGAGAAGATGGTCAAGGACGCCGAGGCCAACGCCGAATCCGACAAGATGCGGCGCGAGCTGGTCGAAACCAAGAACCAGGGCGAAAGCCTGCTGCACTCGACGAAGAAATCGCTCGAGGAGCATGGTGACAAGGTTGACCCCTCGACGGTCGAAGCGATCGAGCTTGCGATGGGTGCGCTGGAAGAGGCCTTGAAGTCGGAGGACGCCGGCAAGATCCGCGGCGGCATCCAGAACCTGACCGAAGCTGCGATGAAGCTGGGCGAAGCCATCTACAAAGCCAGTCAGGCCGAGTCGGAGGGTAGCGAGGAAGGTCCGCGCGACGTGGATGACGAGATCGTCGACGCAGATTTCGAGGATCTCGGGGACAACAAGCGGAAGTAAGACCGCGCAGAACCACAGAGGGGCGGTCCGGCAACGGGCCGCCCTTCTCCGGTTCAGTCAGGGAGTTTTGCCATGGCAAAGCGCGACTATTACGAAGTGCTCGGGGTCTCCAAGGGGGCATCGGCGGAAGAGCTGAAGAAGGCCTACCGGACCAAGGCCAAAGAGCTTCACCCAGACCGAAACTCTGACAATCCGCAGGCCGAGGCCCAGTTCAAGGAAGTGAACGAGGCCTACGATGTGCTGAAGGACGCCGACAAGAAGGCGGCGTATGACCGCTTTGGGCATGCGGCCTTCGAAGGCGGCATGGGTGGCGGCGGTGGTCAACGCGGTGGCTTCGGGCAGGGCGATTTCGCTTCGGCCTTCTCGGATGTGTTCGAGGACCTGTTTGGCGATTTCATGGGCGGTCGTGGCGGCGGGCAGGCCCGGTCACGGGCGCAGCGCGGGTCTGACCTGCGCTACAACATGCGCATCTCGCTCGAGGAAGCCTATTCCGGCATCCAGAAGACGATCAATGTTCCCGCCTCGGTCACATGCGAGGCCTGCCACGGCAGCGGTGCGGAAGGCGGAGCAGAGCCGGTCACCTGCCCGACCTGTTCGGGCATGGGAAAGGTTCGGGCGCAGCAGGGCTTCTTCACGGTCGAGCGCACCTGCCCGACCTGCGGCGGCATGGGCCAGATCGTCAAGAACCCGTGCAAGGTTTGTGGAGGCGCGGGCCGGGTCGAGAAGGAGCGCTCGCTGTCGGTGAATATCCCGGCCGGGGTCGAGACGGGCACGCGGATCCGCCTGGCAGGCGAGGGGGAGGCAGGTCTGCGCGGCGGGCCTTCTGGAGATCTATACATCTTCATCGAGGTGAAGGATCATGCCTTGTTCCAACGTGACGGAACGACTCTTTACTGCCATGTGCCGATCAGCATCACCACTGCCGCGCTTGGCGGCGAGGTCGAGGTCCCGACGATCGATGGCGGGATGAGCCGGGTCAAGGTTCCGGAAGGCAGCCAGACCGGCAAGCAGATGCGACTGCGCGGCAAGGGTATGCCCGCGCTCCGCGGCGGCGGATCGGGAGACATGCTGATCGAGCTTTCTGTCGAGACGCCTGTCAAGCTGACATCGCGGCAGAAAGAGTTGCTGCGCGAGTTCGAGTCGCTCAGCCGCGAGAACAACCCGGAAGGGTCGTCCTTCTTCTCGAAGGTCAAGGGTTTCTGGGATAGCAAGAAGAGCTGAGAGCTGCCTGGCGCGATCTGTTGAGGCCGTCCCGAATGGGGCGGCCTTTGTCTTTGCGGATTGTCTGCAAGGGGCTGAAAAGACAAAGGCCCCGCTTGCGCGAGGCCTTTCGTAGACTTGGTGCCCAGGAGAGGACTCGAACCTCCACGTCTTGCAACACTGGTACCTGAAACCAGCGCGTCTACCAATTCCGCCACCTGGGCAGGTGTCGTGACGGGCGATGTATCCATGCCGAATGTCGGTGTCAACGGGGCGAGGTGAAAAAACGTCGCGCCAATTGCGGCTTGTTCCTGCCAGAGTGAAAAGCTATTCCCGGGGGCAGGTTTGCAGCAATTCCAAGAGGGCGCGGCAGATGAGCAAGCTCGTCACGATCTATGGCGGTTCTGGTTTCATCGGACGCTACATCGCGCGGCGGATGGCGCTTGAGGGCTGGCGCGTGCGCGTCGCCTGCCGCCGCCCGAACGATGCCTTGTTCGTAAAGACTTACGGCGTCGTGGGCCAGGTCGAACCGATCTTCTGCAATGTCCGCGACGATGCCTCGGTTCGGGCAGTGATGCTTGGCGCGGATGCCGTGGTGAATTGCGTGGGAATTCTCGCGGAAGCCGGAGCCAACCGCTTCGATGCCGTGCAAGCCGAAGGCGCGGGCCGCATTGCCCGGATCGCGGCCGAGCTTGGCGTTGAAAAGCTGGTCCATGTCTCGGCCATCGGGGCCGATGCGGATTCGAACAGCTCGTATGCCCGGACCAAGGCAGAGGGAGAGGCAGCGGTTCTGTCGGCCTTCCCGAATGCCGTGATCCTGCGCCCCTCGGTGGTCTTCGGCCCCGAAGATCAGTTCTTCAATCGTTTCGCCGGCATGACGGTTCTCAGCCCGATCCTGCCGATCGTCGGCGGCAATACGAAGTTCCAGCCGGTCTATGTCGACGATGTTGCGCAGGCAGCTGTGAAAGGCGTTCTCGGCTCTGCGGCTCCCGGCGTCTACGAGCTTGGCGGACCCGAGGCTGCGACCTTCCGCGAGCACATGAAGCAGATGCTCGACGTTGTTCAGCGCCGGCGTCTGATCCTGAACCTGCCGTTCTTCGTGGGGCGCATCGTGGGCTTTGCGCTCGATGCCCTGCAGTTCGTTACGCTTGGCCTGGTGAAGAACAGGACACTGACCCTCGATCAGGTCAGAAATCTGGCACATGACAACGTGGTTGATCCGAAAGAGAAAGGTCTCGCGGACCTTGGGATCACGGCTTCGTCATTTAACGCAATCGCGCCCGAATACCTGTGGCGCTATCGGCCGTCGGGGCAGTATGCCGCGATCAAGGACTCTGCGAAGAACCTTCGCAAGGTCTGAGACGGTCCTGACAAGACGAGGTGACCATGCCGGAGTCGACCACGCTGGTCGCCGCCCTTCTCGGGATGCTCGAAGGGCTGACCGAGTTCATTCCAGTCTCTTCGACCGGACATCTGCTGCTTGCGGCGCATTTCCTTGGTTTCAAGAGTTCGGGCGACACGTTCGAGGTCGTCATCCAGTTGGGCGCGATCCTGGCGCTTCTCAGTGTCTATGCCCATAAGCTGTTCGACCTGTTCCGCAGGGCACCCCACGATGCCGACGCCCAACGCTTCATTGTCGCGGTCCTCGTCGCCTTTCTGCCGGCTGTCGTGATCGGGCTGGCGGCCCATGACTTCATCAAGAAGGTCCTGTTCGAGACACCGGTCCTGATCGCGGTGATGTTGATCGTGGGCGGAATGGTCTTGTTGTTCGTCGATCGTCTGGCTGGAGAACCCAAAGTCGATGACGCGATGAAATTCCGCTTCGGCATGGCGTTCAAGATCGGTCTGTTCCAATGCCTCGCGATGATCCCGGGCGTTTCACGGTCGGGTGCGACCATTGTCGGCGCGCTTTGGCTGGGGGCCAGCAAGCGCGCCGCCGCCGAATTCTCGTTCTTCCTGTCGATGCCGACGATGATCGCCGCAGTCGCGCTTGACCTATTCAAGAACCGCCATGCGCTGGATTTCGCAGCTGTGTCAGACATCGCTGTCGGTTTCATCATGGCCTTCATAACTGCCCTTTTCGTGGTCAAATGGCTGCTCGGTTACGTGAGCAGGCATGGCTACGCCCTGTTTGGCTGGTGGCGAATCATCGTTGGCTCTCTAGCCTTGATTGGGCTTCTGATGGGCAGATGAGTACTTAGGTAATCAAATCTGACCTAAATTTCGGAAGTTTCCCGCGAAAAACTCGAAACCAGCGCAGAAAAGCAGGAATTAGGTCAGTATAATTGACTTTTATTCCTGATTGCCCTGCCGTATGAAGGCGCACCCGCAGATCATTGGGAGGCGCAGCCATGGCCAAGCAACGCATGCTCCAGTTCGTGACCGTCGCGAAGGAGATGCCCGAAAAGCGTCCGCCAAATCTGCGTGCGCAGGATTTCCACGAGATCTATCGCGACTATGCGACCGCGAAGGCGGAAGAGCAGGCCGGGCGCTGCAGCCAGTGCGGCGTGCCTTATTGCCAAAGCCATTGCCCGCTGCACAACAACATTCCCGACTGGCTGCGCATGACCGCCGAGGGCCGCCTCAAGGAGGCGTATGAGATCAGCCAGGCCACCAACACCTTCCCCGAGATCTGCGGCCGCATCTGCCCGCAGGACCGCCTGTGCGAAGGCAACTGCGTTATCGAGCAATCAGGCCATGGCACGGTCACGATCGGTTCCGTCGAGAAATACATCACCGACACCGCCTGGGAAAACGGCTGGGTCGTGCCGATCCGACCTGCAGTGGAGCGGGCGGAAAGCGTAGGTATCATAGGTGCAGGACCGGGCGGGCTTGCCGCTGCCGACCGGCTGCGCCGCGCTGGCGTTCAGGTCACGGTCTATGATCGCTACGACCGTGCTGGTGGGCTGCTGACCTACGGGATCCCCGGTTTCAAGCTGGAGAAACCAGTGGTCATGCAGCGGATAGAACAGCTGGAGCGCAGCGGTGTCTCCTTCGTTCTGAACTGCGATGTCGGCACGGACATCACCTTTGACGCGATCCGCGGCCAGCATGACGCCGTGCTGATCGCCACTGGCGTCTACAAGGCGCGCGACATCCAGGCGCCGGGGGTAGGGGCCAAGGGGATCGTTGCGGCGCTGGACTATCTGACGGCCTCGAACCGCAAGAGCTTCGGCGACGAGGTGCCAGCGTTCGACACCGGCGACCTCGACGCACGCGGCAAGAGGGTGGTCGTGATCGGCGGCGGAGATACGGCGATGGACTGCGTGCGCACGGCGATCCGTCAAGGCGCGCTCAGCGTCAAATGCCTTTACCGCCGCGACCGGGCCAACATGCCGGGCTCGCAGCGCGAGGTACAGAATGCCGAAGAGGAAGGCGTGGAATTTGTTTGGCTGACCGCGCCGCGCGGCTTCACCGGTGGCGAACTGGTGGATGGTGTCATGGTTCAGCGCATGCGCCTGGGTGCCCCCGATGCGAGCGGCCGCCAGATGCCCGAGGTCATCGAAGGCGCAGACTATGTTGAACCCGCCGATCTAGCGGTAATGGCGCTGGGCTTCGAACCCGAGGAATTGCCTACGCTCTGGGGTGTGCCGGACCTGGCAGTCACCCGTTGGGGAACGATCAAGGCCGATTTCCGCAGCCACCAGACCAGCCTTCCCGGCGTATTTGCCGCGGGCGACATCGTGCGCGGGGCAAGCCTTGTCGTCTGGGCGATCCGTGACGGTCGCGAGGCTGCTGACGCAATCCTCGACTACATCGCGCAATCTGCGCAGGTCGCTGCGGAGTGATCTGGAAAGCGTCGGGTTTCGATATGGCAATCGTATGTCGACAGGAGCATTCGGGTGTTTGGCGATCCGCCAAATGCGTCAGCCTTGCTGCCGCGCTTGCCGCAGGTACGCCCGCGCTCGCCCAGTCCCCCGCCGCGACGCCTGACGGCGCCCTGTTCGACCCGCCCGAGGGCTGCAGCGTGTTCATGACCGTGCAGTCACGCGGATGCCGGGTGGCAAACCATTATCGTTGCGACGCAGATCCGGCGGGTGACCAGTGGCGGGCGGATTTCGACCAGGAAGGTCTCTTCTTCGTCAGCCATACGGATTACGAGACCCAGTGGATCGAGAGCTACGAGTTCTTTCCTCTTGTCCGCCAATCCCTCGACCCCAATCCGGTCGATGCGGCATCGTACAGCGAGCTTCTTTCCAAGGGCGTCGACAGCTTCGACTTCAACCTGACGAAGGACGATGGCAGCCGCAGCCACGTTACCGGGTTCGACCGCCTGACAGGCGAGAAGGTAACGATCGACGGTATCGATCTGCAGGAAACGGAGTTCAGCTTCAGCGAAACTGCAGAGGACGGCACGGTACTGCGCAGCGCCAAGGGCAACGAATACATCAAGGCCGACTGGCGGATGTTCTTCTCAGGCCCGTCGGAATGGATGACGGAAGAGGGAAGCCTGCCTGTCGATGGCAGTCCTCTCCAGTTCATCTTTCCCGGTGAACCGGGCTTCCGCACGACCGAGCCGCTGTTTGACTGTGACGCTGTCCTGTCGCGCGCGGAAGGCGCGGCGTCGATCCAGCCCGTGTCGGTGCGGAAATGAGCGCGCCGATGGTTGGGCATTGCCTGTGCGGCGCCGTGGTCATTTCGGTCGCCGGCCCGCATGATCCGCGCCCGGGCGCCTGCCATTGCCGGATGTGCCAGCGCTGGTCGGGCGGGTTGTTCCTGTGCTTCAACGCAGAGGCTGAGGGGGTAAAGGTCGAGGGGCCCGTGACCCGCTATGCCTCGTCTGCATTCGCCGAGCGGGCCTTCTGCAGCGTCTGCGGAAGCCATCTGTGGATGCGCAATACGAACGTCGGAAACACCAGCTACGAATTGATGCCGGGACTGTTCGACGGAGAACTGACGGTGCCGCTGCGGTCGGAAGTCTACTCCGATCGGGCGATGGCCTCGGTCCAGCTCAAGGGCGATCACCGCCGGGCGACGCAGGCTGAATACGAACAGAAGAACCTCTTTGTGAAGGGAGATGCGCCATGACCTATGATGCCGCCTGGGTTGCCGCCGAAGAGGCCAAGCGCGCCTACATGAACGAGCATTCGCTTTACAAGACCGAGGATGAGCATTCGTCCTGCGGCGTCGGTCTTGTGGTGTCGATCAACGGCAAGCCCAGTCGCAAGGTCGTGCAGAACGGGATCGACGCGCTGAAGGCGGTCTGGCACCGGGGCGCAGTCGATGCTGACGGCAAGACCGGCGACGGCGCGGGCATCCACGTGCAGATCCCGGTCAAGTTCTTCTACGACCAGGTCCGCCGCACGGGCCACGAGCCCGACATGCACAAGCTGATCGCGGTCGGCCAGGTCTTCCTGCCGCGCACCGATTTCGGCGCGCAGGAACGCTGCCGCACGATCGTCGAGACCGAAGTGCTGCGGATGGGCCATTACATCTATGGCTGGCGGCACGTCCCGGTGAACACCGAGGTGCTGGGCGAGAAGGCCAACGCGACCCGGCCCGAGATCGAGCAGATCCTGATCCGCTGCGAGAAGGGCATCGACGAGGAAACCTTCGAGCGCGAGCTATACATCATCCGCCGCCGGATCGAGAAGGCGGCCATCGCCGCGCAGATCCAGGGGCTGTACCTCTGCTCACTCTCCTGCCGGTCGATCATCTACAAGGGCATGATGCTGGCCGAGCAGGTTTCGGTCTTCTATCCCGACCTTCTGGACGAACGCTTCGAAAGCGCCTTCGCGATCTATCATCAGCGTTATTCCACCAACACTTTCCCACAGTGGTGGCTCGCGCAGCCCTTCCGCATGCTGGCCCATAACGGCGAGATCAACACGCTGAAGGGCAACGTCAACTGGATGAAGAGCCACGAGATCCGCATGGCCTCTTCGGCCTTTGGCGACGCGGCGGAGGACATCAAGCCGATCATCCCCTCGGGGACGTCGGACTCGGGTGCGCTCGATGCGGTGTTCGAGGTGATGGTGCGCTCGGGCCGCTCGGCGCCGATGGCGAAGACCATGCTGGTGCCCGAGGCCTGGTCGAAGATGACCGGCGAGATGCCCAAGGCCTGGGCCGACATGTATGCCTATTGCAACTCGGTCATGGAGCCGTGGGACGGGCCTGCTGCGCTGGCGATGACCGATGGCCGTTGGGTCTGCGGCGGCCTTGACCGCAACGGCTTGCGTCCAATGCGCTATGTCGTGACCGGCGATGGTCTGCTGATCGCGGGGTCCGAAGCCGGCATGGTGCCGGTCGATGAAACGACTATCCGTGAGAAGGGCGCGCTCGGGCCGGGCCAGATGATCGGCGTTGATATGGGTGAGGGCAAGCTCTACCACGACCACGCGCTCAAGGACCGTCTGGCGGCGAGCCAGCCCTATGGCGAGTGGATCGAGAAAGTCATCGACCTGAACGCGCTGCTGCGCGACGTGCCCGAGCAGACGCTGTTCACCGGGGCGGATCTACGCAAGCGCCAGATCGCCGCTGGCTACACGCTCGAGGATCTTGAACAGGTTTTGGCGCCGATGGCCGAGGACGGCAAGGAGATGGTGGCGAGCATGGGCGACGACACGCCGCCCGCCGTGCTGTCGAGCGTCTATCGCCCGCTGAGCCACTACTTCCGCCAGAACTTCAGCCAGGTGACGAACCCGCCGATCGACAGTCTGCGCGAAAGCCGGGTCATGAGCCTCAAGACGCGGTTCGGCAACCTCAAGAACGTGCTCGAGGAGAACTCCAGCCAGACCGAGATACTCGTTCTGGAAAGCCCCTTCATCGCCAATGCCGAATTCGATGTGATGGTGAAGCAGTTCGGGCCGCAGGTGGCGTTCATCGACTGCACCTTCCCCGTCGGGCCGAGCCTTGATGACCTGCATCAGGGGCTGGAGCGTATCCGCGCCGAGGCCGAGGATGCGGTGCGCTCGGGTGCCGGTCATCTTGTGCTGAGCGATCAGCATCAGGGGCCGGACAAGGTCGGGATGCCGATGATTCTGGCCACAAGCGCGGTGCATAGCTGGCTCACGCGCAAGGGCCTGCGGACCTTCTGCTCGATCAACGTGCGGGCGGCGGAATGCATCGACCCGCATTACTTCGCGGTGTTGATTGGCTGTGGCGCGACGACGGTGAACCCCTATCTTGCGCAGGATTCGATCGCCGACCGCATCAGCCGCGGCCTTATCGACGGCAATCTGACCGACGCGATGCGCCGCTATCGCGATGCGATCGATGCGGGCCTGCTCAAGATCATGTCGAAAATGGGGATCAGCGTGATCTCCAGCTATCGAGGGGGCCTTAACTTCGAGGCGGTGGGCCTGTCCCGCGCGATGGTGGCCGAATACTTCCCCGGCATGAACAGCCGCATTTCGGGCATCGGTGTTTCCGGCATCGAGCAGAAGCTGGAAGAGGTCCATGCCAAGGGCTGGCGCGCGGGTACCGACGTGCTTCCGATCGGCGGCTTCTACAAGGCGCGCCGCTCGGGCGAGAAGCACGCTTGGGAAGCGCAGACGATGCACATGCTGCAATCGGCCTGCGACCGGGCGAGCTATGACCTGTGGAAGCAGTATTCCGCCGCGATGCGGGCGAACCCGCCGATCCATGTCCGCGACCTTCTGGACATCAAGCCGCTCGGCAAGCCGGTGCCGATCGAAGAGGTCGAGTCGATCACCTCGATCCGCAAGCGCTTCGTGACGCCGGGCATGAGTCTTGGCGCGCTGAGCCCCGAGGCGCACAAGACACTCAACGTCGCCATGAACCGTATCGGCGCCAAGTCCGACTCGGGCGAAGGCGGCGAGGACCCGGCGCATTTCCTGCCCGAGCCGAACGGCGACAACCCGAGCGCGAAGATCAAGCAGGTGGCCTCGGGCCGCTTCGGTGTGACCGCCGAATATCTGAACGCCTGCGAGGAACTGGAGATCAAGGTGGCGCAGGGCGCCAAGCCCGGCGAGGGCGGACAGCTTCCCGGCATGAAGGTGACAGCGCTGATCGCGCGGCTGCGCCATTCGACGCCGGGCGTGACGCTGATCTCGCCCCCGCCGCACCACGACATCTACTCGATCGAGGACCTGGCGCAGTTGATCTATGACCTCAAGCAGATCAACCCGCGCGCCAAGGTGACGGTGAAGCTCGTCTCCTCCTCGGGCGTCGGCACGATCGCGGCGGGCGTGGCAAAGGCCAAGGCCGACGTGATCCTGATTTCGGGCCATAACGGTGGCACCGGGGCCTCGCCTGCGACCTCGATCAAGTTCGCCGGCCTGCCCTGGGAGATGGGTCTGACCGAGGCGCATCAGGTTCTGGCGATGAACAACCTGCGCGAGCGGGTGACGCTGCGCACCGATGGCGGTCTGCGGACGGGCCGCGACATCGTCATGGCGGCGATGATGGGGGCCGAGGAATACGGCATCGGCACTGCCGCGCTGATCGCCATGGGGTGCATCATGGTGCGCCAGTGCCAGTCGAACACCTGCCCGGTCGGCGTCTGCACCCAGAACGAAGCCCTGCGGCAGAAGTTCACTGGCACGGCGGACAAGGTGGTGAACCTCATCACGTTCTACGCTCAGGAGGTGAGGGAGATCCTCGCCAGCATTGGCGCGCGCTCGATCGACGAAATCATCGGCCGGGCCGACCTCTTGACCCAGGTCAGCCGGGGAGCGGCGCATCTTGACGATCTGGACCTCAACCCGCTGCTCATCACGGTGGATGGGGCGCAGAAGATCACCTACGACCGCTCGAAGCCGCGCAATGCCGTGCCGGACACGCTCGATGCCGAGATCATCCGCGACGGGGCGCGTTTCTTCGAGGATGGCGAGAAGATGCAGCTGTCCTACGCGGTGCGGAACACGCACCGCACCATCGGCACGCGGGCGTCGAGCCACATCGTGCGGAAGTTCGGGATGCGGAACAACCTGCAGCCCGATCATCTGACGGTGAAGCTGACCGGCAACGCAGGCCAGTCGCTTGGTGCCTTTGCCGCGCCGGGGCTCAAGATCGAGGTGATGGGCGATGCCAACGACTATGTCGGCAAGGGCCTGTCGGGCGGGGTGATCGTGGTGCGCCCGCAGATGGCCTCGCCGCTGGTGGCATCGGAGAACACGATCATCGGCAACACGGTGCTCTACGGGGCTACGGCGGGCTATCTGTTCGCCGCCGGCCGTGCGGGCGAGCGGTTCGCGGTGCGGAACTCGGGCGCGAAGGTGGTGGTCGAGGGCTGTGGCTCGAACGGCTGCGAATACATGACGGGTGGTGTCGCGGTGATCCTTGGCCGGATCGGCGCGAACTTCGCCGCGGGCATGACCGGGGGCATGGCCTATGTCTATGACCCGAAGGGCACGGCCGAGGACATGATGAACCTTGAGTCGGTCGTGACCTGTGGCATTGGGCACCCGCATTGGGAGGCCCAGCTGAAGGAGCTGATCGAACGCCATGTCGCCGAGACCGGTAGCCGCAAGGCTGCCGAGATCCTTGCGGACTGGGCGACAGAGCGGGCGAATTTCCTGCAGGTCTGCCCCAAGGAAATGCTCATCCACCTGCCCGCGCCGCTGAGCGACGAGGTGCAGGCAGTTCCGGCCGAGTAAGGCATTCCGGTGCAGGCGGGCGACCGCCTGCGTCATCCCGTCTGACGTGGTTTTGACCGAATACGTCTTGTTGCCGTATCAATCCCGCGCCTAAGCTGGCGCGGGATTTTAAATTGGCTCTTGGAGGGCACCCATGTCTGACCTGATTGTCGTGGCATTCGATGACGAGAAAACCGGCTTTGACCTGCGGGACGCGCTGGTGAAACTGCAGAAGGAATACCTGCTGGAGATGGAAGACGTCGTCGTCGTGACGAAAGGCACCGACGGCAAGGTTGTCCTGCACCAAGCGGTGAACCTGACCGCGACCGGCGCTGCAGGCGGCGCGCTTTGGGGAACGCTGATCGGTCTTCTGTTCCTGAACCCGCTTCTCGGCGCGGCCGCAGGGGCGGGCGCAGGTGCGCTTTCGGGCTATCTGACCGATATCGGCATCAACGACAACGTCATGAAGGAAATCGGCTCGAGCCTGCCGAATGGCGGCTCGGCTGTTTGCGTCCTGGTTCGGAAGGTCACGGGCGACAAAGTTCTCGCTGGTCTCGAAGCCTTCAAGCACAAGGGTCGAGTGGTGCAGACCTCGCTGTCGAAGGAACAGGAAGACAAGCTCAAGGCTTTCGTCGGCACGGATGCAGCAGCGCCCAGCGCCTGAGGTCGTGTTGCGGGCTTGACCTTGCCTCTGGCGGCATGGTCATTCTGCCGCAATGGCAAGCTCGCCCAAGAAATCGACAACGTCCAAGGCCGGATCCGCGAAGGCGGGCCCGGCCAAATCTGTTGCCGCGGAACCCGAGCAGGGGTGGCGGCGGCGACTGTGGTTCTGGACCAAGCGGGTCTTGGCCGGCTTCGCTGGCCTTATCCTGGCGCTGACGCTGATCTATGCTTTCGTCCCCGTACCGACCACCCTTTACATGATCGGTGAGCGGATCCGACTTGGCGGGATCGAGCGCGACTGGGTTGGTGGCGACGAGATCGCACCCGTGATGTTCCGGTCCGTCGTTGCCGCGGAGGATGCGAACTTTTGTCTGCACTGGGGCTTCGACATGGCCGCGATCCGGGATGCGGTGGACCGTGGCGCGAACCGTGGCGCATCGACGCTCAGCCAGCAGACGGTGAAGAACGTCTTTCTCTGGCACGGGCGCTCCTGGGTCAGGAAGGCACTCGAGGCTGCGATCACCCCGGTCGTCGAGCTGGTCTGGACCAAGCGCCGCATCCTTGTAGTCTATCTGAACATCGCCGAATTCGGCGAAGGTGTCTTCGGGATCGAGGCGGCGGCCCAGCACTATTTCGGGGTCAGTGCCGCCGAGCTGTCGCCGGTACAGGCGGCGCGACTTGCGGCCGTGCTTCCCGACCCGAAGCGCTGGGATCCCGCCAAGCCCACCAGCTACCTTCGTCGCCGTGCCAATTCGATCGTGGATGGCGCTGCCACCATTCAAGTCGACGGGCGGGCAAGCTGTTTTGAGCCGAAAGCGGCGTCGAAGGATTGAAATCCGCGGCCTGTCACGGCATGAACCGGCACAGCCCGAAAACGAGCATCTCCATGAACCGCCTGTTCCACTCTCCCCTCTCTCCGTTCTGCCGCAAGGTTCGCCTGACGCTGGCCGAGAAGAAGATCGAGGTGGAGTTGATCGAGGAACGCTATTGGGAGCCGAGCCCCGACTTCCTGCGCCGCAACCCTGCCGGGAAGGTGCCCGTCCTGCGGATCGAGGGCCGGGTGATGTCGGAAAGCCAGGCGATCTGCGAATACCTGGAAGAGACGGTGCCGACACCCGCCCTGATGCCGCGCGACCCCGAGGGGCGTTACGAGGTACGCCGCCTTTGCGCCTGGTTCGACGACAAGTTCCACGACGAGGTGACGTCGAAGCTGCTCTATGAGCGCGTCAACAAGAAGATGATGGGGCTGGGCTACCCGGACTCGAAGAACGTCAAGATGGGCGCAGGCAAGATAAAGTACCATCTCGACTATCTGGGCTGGCTGCTGGACCAGCGGCGATGGCTTGCAGGCGATCAGATGACGCTGGCCGATTTCACCGCCGCGGCGCATCTGAGTTGCCTCGACTACATCTCGGACGTCGACTGGAACCGCTCGGCGACAGTCAAGGACTGGTACGCCAAGATCAAGTCGCGCCCCTCGTTCCGACCGCTCTTGGCCGATCAGGTGCCGGGCTTTCCGCCGCCCGCCCATTATGCCGACCTGGACTTCTGATTTGGGCGGCAGACGGGGGCTTTCAGCCCCCTCTTGGCCTGTGGCCAATTCATCCCCGAGGGTGTTTTCGCAAAGAAGAAGTCGGGATGACTCATGTCCGCCGATCTGAAGGCGCGACTTGCGGCCAAGGCGGAGTCCGAAGGGTTCGTCCACATGGGGGTGTGCCGGCCCGATGCCGTGCCCGAGGCGAGGCAGCGTCTTGCCGAGTGGCTGGAAAAAGGGCGGCAAGGGCAGATGGGCTGGATGGCCGAGCGCGCCGAATGGCGCGGCAGTGCCGCAGCGCTCTGGCCCGAAGCACGGTCGGTGGTGATGCTGGCCGAGAGCTATACGCCCGCAATCGATCCCTTGGCCGTGCTCGAAAAGCGCGACCTCGGGGCCATCAGCGTCTATGCCCAAGGAAAGGACTACCACGACCTCGTCAAAAGGCGGCTGAAGCGTGTTGGTCGCTGGCTGATCGATGAGGCGGCCAGGTCCGGCCTTGCCTGCGAGATCAAGGTCTTTGTCGATACGGCGCCCGTGATGGAAAAGCCGTTGGCGCAGGCGGCGGGGCTGGGCTGGCAAGGCAAACATACGAACCTGCTCGGGCGCGAGATCGGCAACTGGGTGTTCCTTGGCGCGATCTTCACCACCCTGGACTTGCCGCCTGATGCGCCGGAGGTCAGCCATTGCGGCAGCTGTACAGCTTGCCTCGACATCTGTCCGACGCAGGCTTTTCCCGAGCCGTACCAACTCGATGCGCGGCGTTGCATCTCCTATCTGACGATCGAGCATCGCGGTCCTGTCGATGAGGAACTGCGGCCGCTGATGGGCAACCGCATCTATGGCTGCGACGATTGCCTTGCCGTCTGTCCATGGAACAAGTTTGCCGTCTTGGCGCGCGACGCGGGTTATGCCGCCCGCGTCGGGGCCCCTCCGCTGGCGGAGCTCGCGGCCCTCGATGACCCTGCCTTCCGGGCGCGTTTTGCCGGTTCGCCGATCAAGCGGATCGGGCGTGACCGGTTCGTGCGCAATGTCCTTTACGCGGTCGGAAACTCGGCCGATCCCACCCTGCGCGACGTCGCGCTCTGTCTCACGCATGACAACGATCCTGCCGTCGCCGATGCGGCACGTTGGGCTGCCGCGCGCCTGAGCCAGTGCGCCCTGCGTTCGTAGGGGAAAGGGAAACCTGTCGCGCGACTGCCCGGGTCTGTCCCGAATTCTGCCGTGATGCCAGGGCAGTACAAGGGGAGGCAACCCTTTCGGACGGAAATGATGACCCAAGACCTTGACCAGTATCTGCCGGCCGTCGGCGACGAGCGTATGTTTGTGCTCGGTCTTGTGGCTTATCTTCTTCTGGCGAACGGTCTCACTTTACTTGCCTTCTGGCTGGACAGTCGTCGCACGGCGCAGGGACTGGCTCCAATGCCGTCGCGAACCCTGCTGATCCTTGCCGTCATGGGCGGTTGGCCGGCGGGGCTCTTTGCCCGCGTTGTGTTCCGACACGGCGGCCGGGGCCGGGCCTTTGCTCTGGGACTGAATGGCATCGCGGCCGTTCAGGTGCTGGGGCTGGCTGCGCTGTCCCTGCCTGTGGACCGGATCACCGAGCAGGTGATGGCTTTGAAGTCGCAGGCGCTCGCCGCGGCCGTCGGTGAAGAGGAGCAGAACGAACCCGACAGGGTCCTGCCACGCCGTTTCGGGCCAGGAAGCGATGCCGCACCAAGCGTCAAGATCGGCGGTTAGCGAAAGCTGGCCGATTCCCTTGGATCCGGTGGCTGGAAACGGCCTGTTATCTTGCCCGGGGCTTTTTGCGATGGGGGATTCGTGATCTACTTCTGCAACCGGCAGGAGGACCGACCATGACAAAGCATCTGGCTGATCGCAAACGGACCAACGAGGGCGCCCGCCTGAGCCGCTACCTCGAAATTGCTCGCCAGGATGGCGAGGAGGGTTCACATCCCGCGACCAAGGCGCTTCATTCGCGCGAGGCCACCCGGCTTGCCGGCCAGCGGATTCGCGAATTCACCGAGATTGAGCGCGGTCGGACGGTCTGAGCATCAGACGGAACGCTCCGCCGCTGCCTGTATTCGAGTGCCTTCAAGGCGGGTCTTCCGGTGGAAACCATGCTGGTCTGACTTTGGGCCGGCCCTGTGCGGGTGCGGCCTGAATGGTGGTGGCGGGCGGCTTCGGCGCTGAGTAATCTGCGCGGACCGAACCGGAAGGACCATCATGACAAACCCGCATTGGATCTACACCCAGACCATCAAGACCTTCGCCGCAGGCGCGACCCCGGCTTTCGAAGACGAGGGCGAACTCGCCTCGACCTGGGGCCGCGTCTGGGGCATCGACAATGATGTCGGGCGAATCCGCGATATCCTGATGCATCGGCCTGGCCCCGAGATGGCCGTCGTCGATCCGTCGAAGCGCATCGCCGAAATCGGCTCCTTCGGCGATCCGGCGGTCGGCTGGTATTTCCAGTCGGACACGCCGCCCGACATCCCGCTGATGCAGGCCCAACATGACGGCTTTGTCGCTGCGCTGCGGGCCGAGGGGATCAACGTCCACTTCATGGAGGGTGAGGCGGGCAATCGCCTGAAGCAGATCTACACGCGCGACCCGGTGATCATGGTCAAGGGCGGCGCAATCGTTTGCCGCATGGGCGCGCGCATCCGCCGGGGCGAGGAGCTGGCGGTGACGCGGACACTGGCGAAGCTTGGCATTCCGATCCTCAGAACGATCAATGGCGCCGGGATCATGGAAGGTGGCAGCTTCACCTGGCTGAACGAGAAGACCTGCGCGATCGGCGCCGGCGTTCGGGTGAACCGCGAAGGCGCAGCGCAGGTGGGCGAGGTGCTGGCGCGGCAAGGGGTGGAACTGCTGGTCGTCGATCTGGCGGGCTATGACATCCACATTGACGTGAGCTTCCTGATGATCGACCGCGACCTGGCGCTGCTCAATCCTCAGGGCCTGCCCTATTCCTTCCTTGAGGCGCTGACCGAACGCGGCATCCGCTATATCGAGACCGATCCGGGCGACGATCCGTGGATCGTCAACTCGCTTGCCGTTGCGCCAGGCAAGGTCTTGATGCCGGAAGGTGCAACGAACCGCACTCTGGATAGGCTGGCGGCGGCGGGTGTCAGCTGGGTGACCGTGCCCTATGCGGCAGTCCACAAGAACGGCGGTGGCCTGCACTGTTCAACGACACCGCTGCGGCGCGACAGTCTGTAAAGGCCCCGCACAAGCCGATCGCGTCCGCCCGGTCGCCGGACGGACGCGCTGTCAAAGATCTGCCGAACAGCCTGCATCGGATGGTCTGCGCCTGGGCACGAGCGACGCTGAGTTGGCCAAATCCGTGATCGAGGGCTGAAGCCGATCCTGTGAAGCGAAGCGGCCCGGATCATGTGATCCGGGCCGCTTCGTAGTTCTTGGTCGCAGCTTTACCGCTGATCTCGTGTCAGGCCCGCACGAGTTTCTCGTAGTCCAGCGCCACGCGCCGGACCAGTTCGCCGACCTCGAAGTTATAGTCGCCGATCTGGCCGACGGGCGTAACCTCTGCGGCCGTTCCGGTCAGCCAGCACTGCTCGAAGCCTTCCAGTTCCTCCGGCATGATGTGCCGCTCGTGGACCTTGATCTGCATGTCCTTCAGCATCCCGATCACCGTCTGGCGGGTCAGGCCGTTCAGGAAGCAGTCGGGCAGCGGCGTGTGCACTTCGCCGTCCTTGACGAAGAAGATGTTGGCGCCGGTCGCCTCGGCCACATAGCCGCGATAGTCCATCATCATGGCGTCCGAGCAGCCCTTGGCCTCGGCTGCGTGCTTGGACATGGTGCAGATCATGTAAAGGCCGGCGGCCTTGGCGGCCGACGGGATGGTCTCGGGCGAGGGGCGTTTCCATTTCGAGATGTCGAGCTTTGCACCCTTCATCTTAGCATCGCCGTAATAGGCGCCCCATTCCCAGCCGGCGATGGCTAGCCGCACGGGGTTTTTCGCGGCGGAAACGCCCATGTCGGGACCTGCCCCGCGGAAGGCGAGGGCGCGGACATAGGCATCGGTCCAGCCGTTGGCCTTCAGCATGGCATATTTCGCCTCTTCGATCTGCTCGACCGTGTAGGGGATCGGCATGTCGAGAAGCTCACCAGACTTCAACAGTCGCTTCGAATGCTCGACGCCCTTGAAGATCTTGCCGTTGTAGCAGCGCTCGCCTTCGAAAACCGACGAGGCGTAGTGCATTGCGTGGGTCAGGATATGCACCTTGGCATCGCGCCACGGCACCAGCGCGCCATCAAACCAGATCCAGCCATCGCGATCGTCATATCCTGCCATTTCAAGCTCCTACCTCGGTAGCGTTTTGCAAATCTTGCGCCAACCAAGTCCAAACGAGACATAAAGTTGCGCGAAATCACCGTCGAGCTATCAGTTGATTCCCGGAAAGTCAATAAAGCTGACGTAAATCCCGCGTCGCGCGATGCCGTTGGCGGGAAAGCCCGTATTGCGCCCCGCCCGTCTTACGGGCAGACCTGACGCGCGGCGGAGTCCGCGTCAAATGCCGGAACCGGAGCCGCAGCATGTCACTTTCAAATGCCTTTTCCTTTGCCGTCGCGCTGACGGTGGCAACTGGGCCCGCCCTGGCCGAGGGGGTAACGGTCGGCCCGCAGGGGCTGGCTTTCTACGATGCGCCCACGCTCCCGGCCAATGGCAAGGCAGGCGATGTCCTGCAGGCCCGCCCCCTTGATCCGACCATGACCATGGCCTTGCCGGATGCAGGGCGCACGACCCTGGTGATGTACCGGTCGCAGGACCCGTTCGATGCGCCCGTGGCGGTCACGGGAACCGTGTCCGTTCCCAAGGGCGTTCCGCCCGAGGGCGGCTGGCCTGTCATTGTCTGGACCCACGGCACGACCGGTCTGGCCAATGTCTGTGGCCCCTCGCGGGACGATGCCGATGGACCGGAGCACGGATACATCGAGGTGATCCGTGGGCTGCTCGACCAGTTCGTGGCGCAGGGATATGCCATCGTCGCGACCGACTATCAGGGCTTGGGAACCGGTGACTTCCATCCCTTCCTTCAGGGCGTGCCCAACGGAAAGAATGCCCTCGACATGCTGCGCGCGGCGCGGGTTCTGGAACCCGGCATCGGGACACGCTTTGCAGTCATGGGCCATTCCCAAGGGGGTCATGCCGACCTCTTCACCTCGGCTGAGGCGCGGGATTACCTCGGGTCGGGTTATGACCTCGTCGGCAACATCGCGATGGCGCCGGGATCGCAGATTGCCGACCGTATCGAGATGGTCCGCAAGTCGGGCAACGTCGAACTGTCGCTGCCCTACACAATGTATGTGATGACGTCCTATGCGCGGACCTACCCTGAAATAGACCTGTCGCGCATTCTCACGGAACAGGCGATCGAGGCGCTTCCCCAGCTTTATGTCCAGTGCATGACCCATGCCCTGACGCAAGGCTACTGGTCGACCGCCATTGCCAGCGAGCAGTTCCTGCCTGCACCCGACTTCGACCCCCTTTACGAAGCGGCCGCCCTGAACGAACCCGGCGAGCAGACGATCCCGGTGCCGACGCTGATCCTTCAGGGCAACAAGGATGTCACCGTCTTTCCTCAGGCCACAGATATGCTTACGCGTCAGTTGTGCAGCCGGGGCAACGACCTTGAGTATCGTGTCGTCGATGGCGCGGACCATGACGGCGCAATGGTGCTTGGGGCACCGACAGCACTGTCATGGATCGCCGAGCGCTTTGCCGGAAAGCCCTCGACACCCAATTGCGATGAACTGCCGAGCGCCTATACCCCCTGACAGGTCGTCGCGGCTTGCCTTCGGGCTGGACCTTGAGGCTGAGCCGTCGGATACTTGAGGTTCAAGGGCCGGAACGGCCAAGAGCAGACGCGGGGGCAGCATGGCGGACGGCAAGTCGGCGCAAGGCGGGGGCGAAAGCCTGCTCTTCCTTACGGACGAGCAGCTGCGCAAGGGCATCGAGGCGATGTTCTTTGCCTATCGCGGCTTTACGGCTGATCCGGACCGCATTCTAGAAGGCATGGACTATGGCCGGGCGCATCACCGGGCCATCCATTTCATCCATCGCAGCCCGGGGACGACGGTGAACAACCTCCTGTCGATCCTGGGCGTGACCAAGCAAAGCCTGAACCGGGTGCTGCGAACCCTGATCGAGGACGGTCTGGTGGACAGTCGCGTCGGTCGGCAGGACAAGCGCGAGCGGCATCTTTACCTGACAGAGAAAGGTGCGGCGCTGGAGCGGGAGCTGTCGGATGCGCAACGTGCGCGCATGCGCGCGGCATATCGCGCCGCGGGGCCGGAGGCGGTGAAGGGGTTCCGCACTGTGCTCGAGGCGATGATGGATCCCGACCAGCGCCGGCAGTATCAGGGCCTTAAGGAGAGTGGGCCATGACTGCCGACCCTCAGCCGCATCTTCTGATCGTCGACGACGATGAACGCATCCGGGGTCTTCTGCAGAAGTTCCTGATGCGCAGCGGCTTTCTTGTCAGCGGCGCGCGGGATGCGGCGCATGCCCGGCGGCTGCTTGCCGGGCTGGAATTCGACCTGATCGTCCTGGACGTCATGATGCCCGGCGAGGATGGCATCAGCCTCACCCAGTCGCTCCGGCAGCATCTGATGACGCCGATCCTCTTGCTGACGGCCAAGGGCGAAACCCAGAACCGCATCGAAGGTTTGGAAGCCGGCGCGGACGACTATCTTGTGAAGCCCTTCGAGCCGAAGGAGCTTCTCTTGCGGATCAATGCCATCCTGCGCCGCGTACCGCAGATGCGCGCCGCGGAAACCGTGCCTAAGGTGCTGCATCTGGGGCAGGTGCGCTATGACGTGGACCGCGGCGAATTGTGGAACGGCACCGACCTTGTGCGTCTGACGGCGACCGAGGCCGCCCTGATGCGGATCTTCGCAGCCCAGCCCGGCGAGGCGGTGACCCGCGAGAAGCTGGTTGGCGATCTGGGTCGCGACGAAGGACAAG
Organism: Alitabrizicola rongguiensis; assembly: GCF_021491355.1. Taxonomy (GTDB): domain Bacteria; phylum Pseudomonadota; class Alphaproteobacteria; order Rhodobacterales; family Rhodobacteraceae; genus Aliitabrizicola; species Aliitabrizicola rongguiensis. Next base: position 1,162,666 of record NZ_JAKENF010000001.1, read on the forward strand.
CGCAGGAGCGGGCGGTGGACGTGCAGATCACCCGTCTGCGCCGCAAGATCGAGGCCGATCCGAAGCAGCCGCGCTATCTGCAGACGGTACGGGGCGAAGGCTACATGCTGGCGCCGGATTGAGTGTGGCAGGCGCCGAGGCGAGGTTTCGCGTCTCCACGCCGGCCAAAGCTCGGGCATTCCTCCCTGGACTGCTGGACAGGAGCATTCTTTTGACGCTCTTCACACCCGTGGGATATCTCCAGACGGAAGACACACAATCGAGTCGGGGGCACAGTTGACCACAGCTTACTTCCACCACCCGAGCTATGCCGCGCACCGCACGCCGGAGGGTCATCCCGAGCGCAGCGCCCGGATCGAGGTGGTCGAACGTGCGCTTGCCTCCAAGGAACTTGACCGACGCGAGGCGCCTCTGGCGCAAGAGGCCGATCTCCTCCGATGCCACCCGCAGCGCTATCTCGACCGGATCCGCGGCGCTGCCCCGCATGTCGGTTTGGTGCAGTTGGACCCGGACACCTGGATGGGGCCAAAGTCGCTGGACGCGGCGCTGCATGCGGTCGGCGGGGTGACGGCGGCGGTCGACCTTGTTCTGGACGGAAGCGCCGCGAATGCGTTTGTAGGCTGCCGCCCCCCGGGCCATCATGCCGAACGCGAGACGCCCATGGGCTTCTGCCTGTTCGGCAATGTGGCAATCGGTGCAAAGCGGGCGCTCGACCACCACGGGCTTCTTCGGGTCGCGGTCGTCGACTTCGATGTGCATCATGGCAACGGCACGCAGGACCTGCTTTGGGACGAAGAGCGAGTGTTGTTCATCTCGTCCCACCAGATGCCGCTCTGGCCCGGCACCGGAGCGGCGGGCGAACGCGGTGCGCATGGGCAGATCCTGAACGTGCCGCTCAAGCCGGGATCGGGCGGAGCCGAGATGCGGCGCGCCTACGAGACGGTCGTTTTGCCCCGCATCGCCGCCTTCGAGCCGGAACTGATCCTGGTTTCGGCCGGGTTCGACGCCCATGCAGACGATCCTTTGGCCGCGCTCGAGTGGCGCGAAAGGGACTTTGCCTGGCTGACCGGGCGCATCTGCGACCTTGCCGAAACCTATGCCGGGGGGCGGGTGGTCTCGGCGCTTGAGGGCGGCTATGATCTGGACGCGCTGGCAGCGAGTGTCGCGGCGCATGTGGATGTCTTGAGGGAGCGGGGCGCATGACGGCCGATCTGTCCGCGATGAGTTTTGAAGAGGCGATGGCCGAACTGGAAAAGGTCGTGACCCAGCTGGAAAAGGGGGATGTGGCCCTCGAGCAGTCGATCGCGCTTTACGAGCGCGGGGCGGCGCTCAAGGCTCATTGCGCCGAGAAGTTGCGTCAGGCCGAAGAGAAGGTCGAACTGATCCGCGCGCAGGAAGGCCGTGCCGTGGGCACCACCCCGGCGGAGGGGCTGTGACCTTTCAGACCGCGCTGAACGCAGCGTCAGAGACAGTTCTGGCGCGGCTTGGCAAGGCGCTTGATGGCCGTGCTGACCTGCCCCTTGTCCATGCGATGCGCTACGCCTTGCAGGGGGGAAAGGGGATGCGCGGCTTCCTCGTTCTGGAAAGCGCTGCGCTGTTCGGCGTGAAGGCCGAGGTGGCGGTCAGCGCTGCTGCAGCCGTCGAGGCGCTACATGCCTATTCGCTTGTCCATGATGACCTGCCCTGCATGGATGACGACGACTTGCGCCGGGGACAGCCGACGGTCCACGTCAAATGGGACGAAGCGACGGCGGTTCTGGCCGGGGACGCCCTGCAGACGCTTGCCTTCGAGCTCCTGACCGATCCTGCTCTGGGAAGTGGCGATGTCCGGGTGGCATTGGTCGCTGGTCTTGCGAAGGCTTCGGGTTCCGAGGGGATGGTGCTGGGCCAAGCGCTCGACATTGCTGCCGAGACGGCAGGCCGACCGCTGACGCTGCCCGAGATCACCACACTTCAGGCTGGCAAGACCGGTGCCCTGATCCGTTGGTCGGCCGAGGCCGGCGCGGTGATTGCCGGTGCCGATCCCGCTCCGCTCGGCCGCTATGCCGCGGCCCTGGGCCTTGCCTTCCAGATCGCGGACGACATCCTTGACGTGGAAGGCGATGCGGCGAAGACCGGCAAGCGCCTGCGCAAGGATGCCGAGGCCGGGAAGGCGACTTTCGTCTCGCTGCTTGGGCTGGATGGCGCCAAAACGCGGGCCCGGGCGCTGGTGGCAGAGGCCGAGGCGGCGCTGGGCCCCTATGGCGACAGGGCCGCGACCTTGATCGATGCCGCGCGCTTCGTTATTGCGCGCGAGAACTGATGCGGCGCCGCTGGGGCGCGAGAAGGCAGGCATGACCGACCGACCGATGACCCCGATGCTCGACCGTGTGACGCTGCCCGCCGACCTCAAGGCGCTGTCGGATCGCGAGCTTCACCAGCTGGCCGACGAACTGCGCGCCGAGACCATCAGCGCCGTGTCGGTGACGGGCGGGCATCTTGGCGCCGGGCTGGGCGTGGTCGAACTGACTGTGGCGCTGCACGCCGTCTTCGATGCGCCGCGCGACAAGATCATCTGGGATGTCGGCCACCAATGCTATCCGCACAAGATCCTGACCGGGCGCCGCGACCGTATCCGCACCCTGCGTCAGGAGGATGGGCTCAGCGGCTTCACCAAGCGCGCCGAAAGCCCCTATGACCCCTTCGGCGCCGCGCATTCCTCGACTTCGATCAGTGCCGCACTGGGCTTTGCCGTGGCGCGTGACCTTGGCTGCGATGGCGGCGATGCGATCGCGGTCATCGGCGACGGCTCGATGAGCGCCGGCATGGCCTTCGAGGCGATGAACAACGCCGGTCATCTGAAGAAGCGGCTGATCGTTATCCTGAACGACAATGAAATGTCGATCGCCCCACCGGTCGGTGCGCTGTCATCCTACCTGACCCGTCTTTACGCCGAGGGTCCGTTCCAGGAGCTGAAGGCCGCCGCCAAGGGCGCGGTCAGCCTGTTGCCGCCGCCCTTCCAGGAAGGCGCGCGGCGCGCGAAGGAAATGCTCAAGGGCATGGCCGTCGGCGGAACATTGTTCGAGGAGCTGGGCTTTTCCTACATCGGCCCGATCGACGGGCACGACCTCGACCAGCTTCTGCCCGTCCTGCGCACCGTCAAGGCGCGGGCGCAAGGGCCGGTCCTGATCCATGTGCTGACGAAGAAGGGCAAAGGCTATGCCCCGGCCGAGGCGGCGCGTGACCGCGGCCATGCCACCGGAAAGTTCGACGTGCTGACCGGGGCGCAGGCCAAGTCGACGCCGAATGCGCCCTCCTACACGAAGGTCTTCGCGCAAAGCCTGATCCGCGCAGCCGAGACCGACGAGAAGATCGTCGCGGTGACTGCTGCCATGCCTGATGGCACCGGGCTCGATCTCTTCGCCGAGCGCTTTCCGCGCCGCTGCTTCGACGTGGGCATCGCCGAGCAACACGCGGTGACCTTCAGCGCCGGGATGGCTGCGGCGGGGCTGAAGCCCTTCTGCGCCATCTACTCGACCTTCCTGCAGCGCGGCTACGACCAGGTCGTGCACGACGTGGCGATCCAGCGTCTGCCCGTCCGTTTCGCCATCGACCGGGCCGGGCTCGTCGGCGCCGACGGCGCGACCCATGCCGGCGCCTTCGACGTGGCGTTCCTCGCCAATCTGCCGGGCATGGTGGTCATGGCTGCAGCCGACGAGGCTGAACTGGTTCACATGGTCGCCACCGCGGCAGCGCATGATGCCGGCCCGATTGCCTTCCGCTATCCCCGCGGCGAGGGGGTGGGGGTCGACATGCCGGCGCGGGGCATTCCGCTCGAGATCGGAAGGGGACGGGTCATCCGAGAAGGCGCGCGCGTCGCACTCCTCTCCTTCGGGACGCGGCTGCGCGAAGTTCTTCTGGCGGCCGAGGCGCTGGCACAGCGCGGCATTGGCCCGACCGTCGTCGACGCCCGCTTTGCCAAGCCGCTTGACCGCGACCTGATCCTGCGCCTGGCGCGTGAGCACGAGGCGCTCATTACCATCGAAGAGGGCGCGGTTGGCGGCTTTGCCAGCCATGTCGCGCAGCTTCTGGCCGAGGAGGGCGTCTTCGACAAAGGGCTCAAGTTCCGCTCGATGGTCCTGCCTGATACCTTCATCGATCAAGCCAGCCCCGAGGCGATGTATGCCACCGCTGGCATGAACGCTCCGCAGATCGAGGCGAAGGTGCTCGAGACACTGGGCGTGGCGGTGGTGGGAAAAAGGGCCTGAACCCCAGTTCAGCGCAATCCTAAACACGAAAGCTGTGTGCGGTCTGATGCGCCAGCCATTCCCCAGGCACATCCCGGCCATGCAACCGGCGAAGCCACTCTGCCCTTGCCGACGAATGTTTCCGCGCGTCAAATGAAGCGCGAAGTCTGATCTTTCCTTTGGCGGCATGCCGTCGCCCTGCCGGAGCCTCTCCCTTGTCCAGCATCGATTGCGTGCCTACCGGGCGCATGGTCCCCGTTCGTGCGAACCCCTTCCTTGTTCACCTCGCACTGGCGATGGGTGGCTTTGCCATCGGCACGTCGGAATTCGCCGCCATGAGCCTGCTGCCCTATTTTGCGCCGGACCTGCAGATAGATGAGGTGGTCGCGAGCCACGTCATCAGTGCCTATGCGCTTGGCGTTGTCGTAGGTGCGCCGGTGCTTGCTGTGCTGGGTGCGCGCATGTCGAGGCGGCGTCTGCTCATCGCACTGATGCTGGCCTATGCAGTGGCCAACCTGCTGACAGCCTTCGCCGCAAGCTATGGGCAGATGCTGGCCGCGCGGTTTCTGGCGGGACTGCCGCATGGCGCCTTTTTCGGAGTCGCGGCGCTGGTGGCCGCAAGTGTTGTCGGACCGAAAGAGCGCAACAAGGCAGTCGCGCGGGTGATGATCGGTCTGACGGTGGCGACGGTGCTGGGTGTGCCTTTCGCCAACTTGCTCGGTCAAAGCATCGGTTGGCGATGGGGCTTCGGCCTTGTGGCGATCCTCGCCTGCCTGACGGCGACGGCCGTGTTCTTCAAGGCGCCCAAGGATGCCCCCAGGCATGGCATCAATACGCTTTCGGAACTGGGCGCCCTGGCCAATCGGCAGGTTCTTCTGACCCTGGCAACTGCGGCCATCGGTTTCGGCGGGTTCTTTGCCGTCTATACCTATGTCGCCTCGACGCTGATCGACGTGACAGGCGCCGGCGAGTCCGCCGTTCCGCCGGTGCTTGCTCTGATGGGGATCGGCATGACGCTTGGCACGCTGCTTGCGGGCTGGGGCGCCGACCGTAACCCGGTCGTGACCGCCTGGACGATCCTCGGGGCCTCGTTCCTTCTGATGCTGGTCTACCCATCGACCACAGGGAATGTCTGGCTGATGGCGCTGGTCCTGTTCGGGATCGGGCTATCCGGGGGGTTTGGCACGGTTCTGCAGACCCGGCTCATGGATGTTGCGGGCGAGGCCCAGACGATGGCGGCTGCGATGAACCATTCCGCATTCAACGTGGCTAATGCCCTTGGCCCGCTCTTCGCCTCGATGGCGATTGCGGCAGGCTACGGCTTGCAGTCATCGGGTTATGTGGGGGCGGCGCTCACCGCGGCAGGGATGGTTGTCTATGGTCTGACCCTGTGGGATGCCCGGCGCAGCCCGCGCTGGCGGATCGTCACTCCCTATCGAGAAGCGAACGAAGCCCTTCCCGATAGGTCGGATAAAGCAGCCTGACGCCGAGCCGCTCCTTGATCCGGTCATTCCTGACCCGCTTGCTTTCGGCGTAGAAGCTGCGGGCCATCGGCGTCATGTCCGCCTCATCATAGGCGATGGATGGCGGGCGCGGCAGGCCGAGGAGTTCCGCGGCATGGATCAGCACGTCCTCGGGCGGGGCCGGATCGTCGTCGCAGACATTGTAGATCGCGCCCGGATCGGGGGCGTGGATCGAAGCCTCCAGCACCTGTGCTATATCCTCGACATGGATGCGGCTGAACACCTGCCCCGGCTTGATGATCAGCCGCGCCGTTCCGTCACGCACCTTTTCGAACGGCCCGCGACTGGGCCCATAGATCCCCGCCAGACGGAAGATGTGGAGCGGCAGATCGAGGGCCCGCCACTCTGCCTCGGCCGCTACCCGCTGGCGCCCGCGCTCGGTGCCGGGGGTCAGGGGCGTGGTTTCGTCGACCCAGCCGCCCTGATGATCGCCATAGACGCCAGTGGTCGAGAGATATCCGACCCAGTTCCATTTGTGTGCCGCGATCAGCGGGCCAAGCTGGCGCAAGGCCGGATCGCCCGCGGTATCGGGTGCGATCGAACTGAGAAGATGCGTCGCTTCGGCGATCGCCGGGCCCGCGTCCTCGCCCCAGATCAACGGCTCCACGCCTTCTGCCGCAATCTCTGCCACATGGTTGGCGCTCCGCGTCGTGCCGATGACCCGCCAGCCTTGCGGGATCAGCCGGCGGGCAAGCGCGCGGGCAGAATAGCCGTGGCCGAGCGAAAGAAGGACGGGTTGCATGCGCCGGTTATCGGCGGCGCGGCGCCAAGGTGCAAGCCTGTCATCGTCCCGACACCGGATTGCGGCAGGGAGGAGCACTTGCACCAGCGACCCGGTTTCGTGTTAGATGCCGGATCAAACTTCGGGACCCCGAGATGAAAGACGATCAGACCCTGCCGATCCTGACCCCGCCTGCGCTGCCGCACGAGGCTTTCACCGATGCCGCAGCCGCCGTGGAACGGCTGGAGAGAATCTATAGAGACGCGACGGCCTTTCTCGTCGAGCAGTTCAGCAAGGCAGTCAGAAGCGGCCGGCCACAAGCGAGGGTGCGCGCCTTCTACCCCGAGATCCGTCTGACGGTCGGCACCTATGTCAAGGTCGACAGCCGCCTGAGTTTTGGCCATGTCTCGTCGCCCGGCACCTATGCCACGACCGTCACGCAGCCCGAACTGTTCCGGAACTACCTGGTCCAGCAACTTGGCCTTCTCATCCACAATCACGGCGTGCCGGTGATCATCGGTCCTTCCGAGACCCCGATCCCCGTCCACTTTGCCGTCGCGGGCGAAAAGGGCGTGACAGTGCCGCATGAAGGCGTGCTGGACTTCAGTCTGCGCGATGTCTTCGACGTGCCCGACCTGGCCACCACCAATGACGATATCGTCAATGGCCGGCAGCTGGAGAACGCGGACGGTTCTTTCCCGCTTGCACCCTTCACGGCGCAGCGGGTGGATTACTCTCTGGCGCGGCTCACGCATTACACTGCCACGGACCCTGTGCATTTCCAGAACCACGTCCTGTTCACCAACTACCAGTTCTATGTCGACGAGTTCGAAGCCTTCGCCCGCGCCGCACTTGGCGATCCGTCGAGCGGCTACACCTCCTTCGTGGCGCCGGGGAACCAGGAGATCACCAGCCCCGATGCGGACATCGCGCTGCTGACCAAGCTGCCGCAGATGCCCACCTACCACCTCAAGCGCCTCGACGGGCAGGGGATCACGCTGGTCAACATCGGTGTCGGCCCCTCGAACGCCAAGACCGCGACCGACCATATCGCCGTTCTGCGCCCCCATGCCTGGCTGATGGTCGGCCATTGCGCTGGCCTCAGGAACAGCCAAAGCTTGGGCGATTTTGTCCTGGCACATGCCTATGTCCGCGAGGATCACGTTCTTGACGACGATCTGCCGGTCTGGGTGCCGATCCCGGCACTGGCCGAGATCCAGATCGCGTTGCAGCAGGCGGTCGCCGACGTGACGCAGCTCGACGGATACGAGCTCAAGCGCATCATGCGCACGGGCACGGTTGCCACCATCGACAACCGCAACTGGGAGCTGCGCGACCAGTCCGGCCCGGTCGCCCGCCTCAGCCAGAGCCGCGCCATCGCGCTGGACATGGAAAGCGCAACTATCGCCGCGAACGGGTTTCGCTTCCGTGTGCCCTACGGCACGCTTCTCTGCGTCAGCGACAAGCCGCTCCATGGCGAGCTGAAACTGCCGGGGATGGCCAGCGAGTTCTACCGCACCCAGGTGGCTAGCCACCTGCAGATCGGGGTGCGGGCGATGGAGCTTCTCCGCAACACGCCGATCGAAAAGCTGCACAGCCGTAAACTGCGCAGTTTCGAGGAGACGGCCTTCCTTTAGGACCGTTCCCGACTTTCCGAAGGAGAAAGGCGGCGTTTCAAGGCGAAATCGCTTGATTTGCGCGTCAAAACCCTGTCGAACGGGCGGCATCGCCCCGACCGCGGGGCTAGGATGACCCCGTGCATCGGGGCAAGAACAAGGAGACAGGAAATGTCGAAACCAATGACCAAGACGCAACTGGTCGCCGCGCTGGCTGAAGAAATGGGATCCGACAAGAAAACCGCCTCGGCCGCGCTTGACGCCATTGCGGCCCTCGTGTCCCGCGAAGTCGCCGCTGGCGGCACCGTGACCCTGCCGGGCCTCGGCAAGGTCGCCTGCAAGTCGCGCCCCGAGCGTCAGGTCCGCAACCCGGCCACCGGCGAGACCATCACCAAGCCGGCTGACAAGCAGGTGAAGTTCTCGATCGCCAAGGCGCTGAAGGACAGCGTCAACGGCTGATCCAGCCCCGCCGCTTGCGCGACGTGGAACCAGGTCAGGGTCGCCTTTCGGCGACCCTTTCCTTATGGAGGTTGACAGGCACCGGACGGTGGCTCAGGCCGCCCACCGCGCCATCGCCGCAGCATCGCGCGCACGCGCCCTTTCGGCAGCGGGACGGGATTTGCAGCGCTCGACCCAGTCGCGGATCGCCGCGCTGTCCGGCGTGATCTGCGGTGCCCAGATGAAGGGCGAGTGCAGGAGCAGGTCCACCGTCGTGAACCGGTCCCCCATCAGCCATGGCCCCTTTGCAAGCGCCGTCTCGAGGCGGGCAAAGACCTCTGGCAGGCCGCGCAAGCTGGCCTCGAAGCCCGGATGCGAAAGGCCGCAGAGATGGGCGATTATCACCGGCTCGACCACGCCCGCGTACCAGAACATCCAACTCAGGTAGCGCCCGCGCTGCGGATCGCCTTGCGCCACACCAAGGCCGCACTGCGGATAAAGCCCGGTCAGATAGAGCAGGATCGCCGCAGTCTCCCAGATCTCGACCCCGTCATGAACCAGAAGCGGAACCTTCCCCTCGGGATGCGGGTTGTTGGGGTCGCGCTTGCCTGTTCCGCTCATCATCCGTGGAATGTCCACCTCGACGATCTTGATCTCCGGTGGGTTACCCAGTTCCTCGATCAGGGACAGGACGCGCGACGAACGGCTTTGCGGGGCGTGGTACAGGGTCATCATCGCCGGGGTTCCTTTGCTCTGGCGGTTTCCGATGCCCTCTTTATGCTGCACCTCTGCTGACAGTTTCCGGCAGGAGGCCATGTCCCGCTCCGATCGCCTTTTTCGTCTGCTCGACACGCTCCGCCGCCTGCCGCAGCCGGTCACGGCTGCGCGGCTTGCCGAGGAAACCAGCGTCTGCCTGCGCACGCTCTATCGCGACATCGACACGCTTCGGGCGGGCGGGGCGCTGATCGATGGCGAGGCAGGGTTGGGCTATACGCTGACTGAGGATCCCGCCCTGCCGCCGCAGATGTTCGACCGGCTGGAGGTCGAGGCGCTGGTGCTGGGGCTGGCCGAGGTGCGGCTTCTGGGCGATCCCGAATTGGCCCGCGCCGCCGAAGGCGCGATGGCCAAGATCACGGCCACCTTGCCTGAGCGTGTCCAGCGGCAGGCGATCCACGCGGCGCTCATGGCCTACCGCTTCGAACGGCGCCCGCCGCCTCCGCCGCATATGGCGCAGATCCGTCAGGCGATCTGGGATGAGCGCGCGATGGACATCGCCTATCGCGATCAGGATGGCACCGAGACTCGCCGCAGGATCCTGCCGCTAGCCATCGTGTTTCTCGACAAGACCCTGCTCCTGCTTGCCTGGTGCAACCTGCGGCAGGATTTCCGCCGCTTCCACCTGTCGCGTATCGCTGAAGCGCACTCGACCGACGACAGTTTCCGCCCCCGCCGTGTGCCTATGCTGCGCGCCTTCATACGGCAGCTCAGAGGCGAACAGGCACCCGTTCGCACATAGGTTGTAACAATTCCTCACAGAAGCTTGGAGTGACAGAACGCTTCCTCTGCGTCAGTGTGACGGCATGGGGGCATGCCGCCTCCGCTGGAGCCCGAGGGGGGCGACCATGACTAGAACCGATTTCAAGCTTCTGACCCAGACGGTCAGCCTTTCGATGCCGAAGATCCGTACCATTTCCAAGGCCGCGGCAAGACCCGCCAAGCCCGTCGCTCGCAAGCCGCGCTGACGTTCAGCCGATCCGGCCGCGCCGACCGCCGGTCTGCGCGCGATCCAGCAGCATCTGGTCGAGCAGCACGCAAGCCATCATCGCTTCGCCCACAGGAACGGCACGGATTCCCACGCAGGGGTCGTGCCGGCCTTTCGTCACAAGATCGATCTCTGCGCCGCCGGAGGTGATCGTCTGGCGGGGGGTCAGGATCGACGACGTCGGCTTCACCGCGAAACGCACCACGACCGGCTGACCTGTGGAAATCCCGCCAAGGATGCCGCCTGCGTGGTTTGACAGGTATTCCGGCCCGTCCTCGCCCATGCGGATCTCGTCGGCATTCTCGACACCTGTCAGCGCTGCCGCCGCCATGCCCTCACCGATCTCCACACCCTTTACCGCGTTGATCGACATCATCGCGCTGGCCAGCTCGCTGTCGAGCTTGGCGTAGAGCGGTGCGCCAAGGCCCGGCGGCACGCCGTCGGCAACCACCTCGATCACCGCGCCGACCGAGTTGTGCGACAGGCGCAGCTCGTCGAGATAGACCGCCCAGTCGGCCGCCGCGACCGGGTCCGGGCACCAGAAGGGATTCTGCGGAATCTGGCCTGCATCGAAGCGCGAGCGCTCGATGCCGCGCGGCCCCATCTGCACCATGTAGCCGGTGATGGACAGGTCGGGCGCCTGCTGTGCCAGCACAGCGCGGGCCACGCCCCCTGCGGCGACCCGAGCCGCCGTTTCGCGCGCGCTCGACCGCCCGCCGCCGCGATAGTCCCTCACCCCATACTTTTGATGATAGGTGATGTCGGCATGGCCGGGCCGAAAGCTCTGGGCGATGTCGCCGTAGTCCTTCGACCGCTGGTCGGTATTCTCGATCATCAACTGGATCGGCGTGCCGGTCGTGACCCCCTCGAACGTGCCCGACAGGATGCGCACCGCATCTTCCTCGCGCCGCTGTGTGGTGAATTTCGACGTGCCGGGCTTGCGCTTGTCGAGCCAGGGCTGAATGTCGGCCTCGGTCAGGGGCACGCCCGGCGGGCAGCCATCCACCGTCGCGCCAAGCGCCGGCCCGTGGCTTTCACCCCAGGTGGTGACGCGGAAGACATGTCCGAAGGTGTTGAAGCTCATGGTCCGATCCTCGTGGTCAGGGCCGGAATAGGCGAAAGCGCGGCGGAACGAAACGACTTTTCTGCGCAAAGTTCCGCCCGGATGCAGGCCCTTGCGCACGGCGTGCCCCGCGCTATGTTCGGGCTTACCTCGGGGTGTCCCTCACAGGGCTGAGACGCATTTGCGAACCCGTTGAACCTGAACCGGCTCATACCGGCGGAGGGAAGGTGCATGGAACTCCTCCTGCCCGACCTGTCCCGTCGCAACTGGAGGAAGACATGAACGCTTCGATTCTGGCTGCGGGGATCCTGACCATTGCCACGATGGCGATGGCGGAAACCCCTGTCCTGACTGTTCTGACCTATGACAGCTTCACCGCCGAATGGGGCCCCGGCCCTGCGATCGAGAAGGCCTTCGAGGCCGAATGCGGCTGCGACCTGAAATTTGTCACCGCTGGCGATGGGGCCGCAGTTCTTGCCCGGCTCAAGCTGGAAGGCACGCGGTCGGATGCCGACGTCGTGCTTGGCCTCGATACCAACCTGACCGCGGATGCAGCGGCGACGGGTCTCTTTGCGCCGCATGGCCAGACGGTGGCGACGAATCTGCCGGTCGCCTTCAACGACCCGCTTTTCCTGCCCTTTGACTGGGGCTGGTTCGCCTTTGTCTATGACAAGGCAAAGGTGCCCACTCCCCCGAAGTCCTTCGAGGACCTTGCGGCGTCGAGCCTGAAGATCGTGATCGAGGATCCCCGGTCCTCGACTCCCGGCCTGGGACTACTGATGTGGGTGAAGGCTGCCTATGGCGACCGCGCGCCCGAAATCTGGGCGGCACTTGCCGACAACATCGTGACGGTCACGCCTGGCTGGTCCGAGGCCTATGGCCTGTTCCTGAATGGTGAAGCGGACATGGTGCTGAGCTACACCACGTCACCAGCATATCATCTGATCGCGGAAAAGGATGACAGCAAGGCAGCGGCGGCCTTTGACGAAGGCAACTACCTGCAGATCGAGGTTGCAGGAAAACTCGCTTCGAGTCCGCATCAGGAGCTGGCCGACAAGTTTCTGGCCTTCATGCTGACCGAGAGCTTCCAGGGTGCCATCCCCGAGACGAACTGGATGTATCCCGCTGTCACCCCGAAAGACGGCCTGCCCAAGGGCTTTGAAACTCTGGTGATCCCGTCGAAGTCGCTGCTTCTCCCTGCCAATGAGGCGCAGGCGCTGCGGGCGCCGAGTATCGAAGAATGGCGCGCCGCGCTGGCCCGGTAACGCGCGCGGGCCGGGCTGTCGCGCTCGGCGTTGCGGCTCTGACGCTCGGCACGCTGCTGGCGGTCCTGCTGCGGGCAGAGACCGCCAGTTTCGGCCCAGCCGACTGGTCTGCCCTGCGATTCACCGTGCTTGCGGCTCTGACGGCGGCGACCCTTTCGGTTGGGCTGGCCGTTCCTGCGTCGCGTGCGCTCACACGCCGGCGCTTTCCGGGGCGGGGTCTGGTCATCACGCTGATGGGTGCCCCGTTCCTTCTGCCGGTCGTCGTTGCAGTTCTTGGGCTGCTGGCCGTCTTCGGGCGATCGGGGCTGATCAATCGCACATTCGAGGTGCTCGGGCTGTCTCCGGTCTCGATCTATGGTCCCCATGGTGTGATTCTGGGTCTCGTCTTCTTCAACTTCCCGCTTGCAGTGCGCATGGTGCTGTCCGGCTGGCAGGCGATACCGGCAGAGCGGCTGCGGCTGGCTGCGGCCTTGGGTTTCGGGCCTGACGCCGTCTTCCGTCACCTTGAGCTGCCGATGCTGCGCCAGACGTTGCCCGGTGCCTTTGTCGCGATCTTCCTCGTTTGCCTGACCAGCTTTGCCATTCCCCTGACGCTTGGCGGTGGGCCGCGGGCCACGACGCTTGAGCTTGGCATCTATCAGGCGCTGCGCTTTGACTACGATCTGGGCCGAGCCGCGCTGCTGGCGGCCGCGCAATTCGCGCTATGTGCGGTTGCTGTCGGCCTGGCCGCGCGCCTGGCACTGCCGACGCGGTTCGGAGCGGGGCTCGACCGACAGGTCGAGCGTTGGGACACCAGGGGCTGGGTCCTGCGCTTGCAGGACAGCGTTGTCCTGATGCTGAGCTGCGGATTCCTGATGCTGCCTTTGGCGATGATCGCCTTGCGCGGAGTCGAGGGGCTGCCCGAAATGCCCGCCTCTGTCTGGCCGGCGGCGCTGCGATCGGTGCTGGTCGCATTGGTGTCCACCGCGCTTTGCATGGCTGCGACCGTCACGCTGTGCGCCGCCATTTCGGCTGGCCCCGCCGCGCGCTGGATCGAGACGGCAGGGATGCTCCCGCTTGCGGCATCGTCGCTGGTGCTCGGGACGGGTCTTTTCATCCTTGTCCATCCCTTTGCCTCGCCGGAAAGGCTGGCGCTGCCGGTCACGGCACTGGTCAATGCCGCCATGGCCATGCCCTATGCCCTTCGCCTGATCCTGCCCGCGCACCGCGAGGTCGAAGCAGCGTTTGGGCGTCTCTCCGACTCGCTGGCGCTGACTGGCCTTGCCCGCCTGCGATGGCTGATCCTGCCGCGGCTGCGTCCGGTGATCGGATTCGCCTCCGGGGTGGTGGCCGCGCTCTCGATGGGCGATCTGGGCGTGATTGCTCTGTTCGCGAATGAAAGTCAGGCAACCCTGCCGCTGGTGGTGCAGCAACTTATGGGCGCTTATCGGATGCCGGCGGCCGCGGGCGCCTCGCTCTTGCTGGTGGGGCTGAGTTTCGCGCTGTTCTGGATCTGCGACAGGGGAGGACGGCGCCATGCTGCGTCTTGACAGGCTGGAGATCCGGCAGGGCGACTTTCGCCTGAACGCCGACTGGCAGGTTGCGGCGGGCGAACGTGTCGCAGTGATCGGGCCGTCTGGCGCGGGGAAATCGACCCTGCTGATGGCAATCGCGGGATTCATTGCGCCCGAGCGGGGAGACATCCTTTGGGAAGGCAGAAGTCTGCTTCAGGTGGCGCCCGGGGATCGCCCGGTCAGCACCCTGTTTCAGGACCAGAACCTGTTTCCGCATTTGACCGTCGCCCAGAACCTTGGCCTTGGGGTGTCGCCCGCGCTGCGACTTGCCCCGGTCGATCGTGCACGAATGGAAGAGGCGTTGATCCGCGTCGGGCTAGGGGGCCTTGGCGGGCGCCGTCCGGGCGAGCTTTCGGGTGGCCAGCAGGGTCGGGCTGCGTTGGCGCGGGCACTCCTGCGGGCGCGGCCCATCCTGCTTCTGGATGAGCCTTTTGCAGCGCTCGGGCCAGCACTCAAGGCCGACATGCTGGGCCTCGTCTCGGAAATCGCGGGCGAAACGGGGGCGACGGTCCTTATGGTCACCCACGATCCTGCCGATGCGGTCGCCTTCGCGCCGCGGACAGCCGTCGTGGCCGGTGGGATCGCATCACCTCCTGCCGATACGGCCGATCTGATGCGCAACCCGCCGCCGGCGCTGGCCGAATATCTTGGCAGGTTCCGAGCCTGAAACGAAAAGGCCCCGCAAAAGCGGGGCCTCTCCCTGTCTTCATGCCTGCGGATCAGGCGTGTTTCTTCTTGCCTTTGACGCCGGCCCAAAGGCGCTTGTTCGTCAGGTAGAGCAGCACCGAGAACACGCCCAGGAAGATCACCGCGACAAAGCCCGCCTGCTTGCGTGCCATCATATGCGGTTCGGCGGCCCACATCAGGAAAGCAGCGACATCCATGGCCATGTGGTCGAGGTCATTCGGGCTGCCATCGGCGAACTCGACCTGACCGTCTGACAGCGGCGGCGGCATGGCGATCCAGCCGGTCGAGAAGGCGTGGTTCTCATAGAAGGTGTTGCCCGCCTCATCCTTGGTCTCGCCGGTATAGCCGGTGAGGATCGCATGGATGTGCTCGGGTCCGCCGATCCCGTTGAACAGCTGGCTCAGGCCAGTGCCATAGGGGCCATGGAAGCCCGCGCGAGCCTTGGCCATCAGGCTGAGGTCCGGCGCGTTCGGCATGCTCGACGACGGGAACATGTCGTTCGGGGTGCGCGCGCGCGTGTCATCCAGCGCCGGATCGAAGATGTCGAACTGCGCCGCATAGGCACGAACCTGATCTTCCGGCAGTTGCGGGCCGCCTTCATCCGCCAGGCTGCGGATCGGCACGAACTTCATGCCGTGGCAGGCAGAGCAAACCTCGGTCCAGACCTGCAGGCCCCGCTGAAGTTGGTGACGGTCGTACGTGCCGAAGGGGCCTTCAAAGTTGAAGGACACATCCTCGGTATGGCCCGCCTCACCGGCGGCCAGCGCGGGACTTGCCGCGATGGCCATCAGCAGGGCGGCGCCGAGTGCGATTTTCCTGAGCATCTTGTTCAGTTCCTTTCTCACTCGGCCGGCGTGCCGTAGTGCGCTTTGAAGTCGTCTTCGATGGTCGCCGGCTGCACGAGCGGCTTCTCGATCACGCCGAGGAGCGGCAGGATGACGAGGAAGTACACGAACCAGTAAGTCGCGGCGATGAGCGAGATCCAGGTATAGATCCCCTCTGCCGGCTGAGCGCCGACCCACATCAGCACGACGAAGTCGATCGCCAGAAGCCAGAACCACCACTTGAACATGGGCCGGTACTTGCCCGACCGCACCGAAGAGGTGTCGAGCCAGGGGGCCAGCGCCATGACCGCGATCGCACCGAACATCGCAAGCACGCCAAAGAACTTGGCGTCAACGATGCCGAAGGTCACGAACTGCACGAGCTGCACGATCCAGACGTCACCGGTGAAGGCGCGCAGGATGGCGTAGAACGGCAGGAAGTACCATTCGGGCACGATATGGGCCGGCGTCGCCAGCGGGTTGGCCTCGATATAGTTGTCGGGGTGGCCCAGGTAGTTCGGCATGAAGCCGACGATGGCGAAGAAGACGGCCAGGATCAGCGCCAGCGCGAACAGATCCTTGATCACGTAGTAGGGCCAGAACGGAACAGTGTCCTTCTCGGCTTCCTGCTTGGACGTGCGGCGGACTTCCACGCCGGTCGGGTTGTTGTTGCCCGTGGTGTGGAAGGCCCAGATGTGGACCGCAACCAGCGCCGCGATGACGAACGGCAGCAGGTAGTGGAGGGAGAAGAAGCGGTTCAGCGTGGCGTTGTCCACCGCCGGGCCGCCCAGCAGCCAGGTCTGGATCGGCTCGCCGATTCCCGGGATCGCGCCGAACAGGCCGGTGATCACGGTTGCACCCCAGAACGACATCTGACCCCAGGGAAGCACGTAACCCATGAAGGCCGTGCCCATCATCAGCAGGTAGATCAGCATGCCGACGATCCAGGTCACTTCCCGCGGGGTCTTGTAGCTTCCGTAATAGAGGCCGCGGAAGATGTGCATGTAGACGGCAAAGAAGAACAGCGACGCGCCATTGGCATGGACGTAGCGCAGCATGAAGCCGCCATTTACGTCGCGCATGATGTGCTCGACCGACGCGAAGGCAAGCGAGACATGCGGGGTGTAGTGCATCGCAAGGACGACACCTGTCGCAATCTGCAACACAAGGCAGAAGGTCAGGACGATGCCCCAGATCCACATCCAGTTGAGGTTCTTCGGCGTCGGGATCATCAGCGTGTCATAGAGCAGTCCGATGATCGGAAGTCGGCGGTTCAGCCACTTCTCGGCGCCCGTTGTGGGTTCGTAATGGTCGTGCGGAATTCCGGCCATGATGCGGTCCTTACCCGAGCTTGATCGTGGTGGCGTCGGTGAATTGGGCAACCGGCACCGGCAGGTTGCGCGGGGCCGGGCCTTTGCGAATGCGGCCGGCCATGTCGTAGTGCGAGCCGTGGCAGGGGCAGAACCACCCGCCGAAATCGCCGGCATTTCCGAGCGGCACGCAACCAAGATGGGTGCAGACCCCCATCATCACCAGCCATTCGCCCGCTTCGTCGAGCGTGCGGTTCTGGTCGGCGGCATCGGCGGTAGGCGGCAGGTTCGCGTTTTCGGCATTCGTATCAACGAGTTCGGCGATCGGAACGGCGCGTCCCGCCTCGATCTCTTCGGGGGTACGGCGGCGGATGAACACCGGCTTGCCACGCCATTTGACGGTCAACTGCGTGCCGACTTCGACTGCGCTCACGTCGACGAAGATCGACGACAGGCCGCGCACATCGGCCGACGGGTTCATCTGGTTGATCAGGGGCCAGACTGCTGCACCGGTGGCCACAGCCCCAGCCCCAGCCGTGGCATAGTACAGGAAATCCCTGCGGGTGCCTGCGTTGTCTTCTGCGTGGGACACGAGAACATCTCCAATTCCGGGCCGAACGATTGGCCCATGCGCCGTTTGGGCGGCGGTTTCCCGCTGCCTTGTGGCGGTTTTTCTAGAAGGTCGAAAGGCGATCGTCCAGCGCACATTGCGGCACACATCGCCGCATCTCCGTGATTCTTTAAGCCGTTCGGCGTTCATGGCCGGATTGCCACAGATAGTGACCGCCCGCCGCGGCGCGCCTCGAGAAGGCCTTGGGTGTGCGGGTTTCGGCGGGATCAGGCGGCTGGTGGCCGGGTCGCCTGCATCGACGGTCGGGTCGAGAATCCTGCCTCCCACGCGGCCAGCGCGGGCCGTCCTGCACGCCAGTTACGGCTGTCATGACGAAAGTCGAGATAGCCAAGCGCGCAGCCCACCGCGATCTGACCGATGTCGAGAGGACCGCTCAGATGGGCAATCCAGCGCGTTTCAAGTGCGTCGAGCGCCCTTGCGATCTTTGCCCATTGTCCTTCGACCCAGTCGGGAAAGCGCTTCTCCTCGGGTCGCACCCTCACTTCGTAGACCATAAGCACCGCGGCATCGAGAATGCCGTCTGCAGTGGCTTCAACGGTCAGCGTATCCCACAGGGTGGGGGCCGCCGGGTAAAGCCGACCTCCCGCCTGTGTATCGAGGTACCGGCAGATCACCCTGCTGTCATAAAGGGAGGGGCCATCGTCACGTTCCAACGCGGGGATCTTCCCCAATGGGTTCCGGTCGATCGGCATCGTTCCCGAATCGACTGGGGTCCCCGCGGCAGGGACAAGTTCGATTTCGCCCCGTTGACCGGTTTCATGCAGCAGGACCATGACCTTGCGGACATAGGGCGATGTCGGCGAGTGGAACAGGCGCATCGCTTACACCCGCCGAATTCGCAGGCGTGCAAGGGCCGCGGCGTCGACTTCGAACCCATGTTCGCCAAAATGGACAGTTCGGCGGAAGCGGGCCGCGGCATTCGTCTGGTCTCGACCGCGCGCCTGATGAATCGCAAGCCCCTCGTCGGTATCGTCAAGCGCGTCTTCTGCCCGTTGATCGACACGACCGGTCCGGATGGCACGGCGGGCGGTCCAGAGCGCGGCAGTGGCAAGACCCGCGCCAATTGCGAGCCGGGCGATGGGGGTAAGAAGCATGGCGATCCCTCCGAACGGATGACGGGATGCTAGGTCGCGCGCCCCGTGCTGTCCATGCTCTCAGCCGACATCAGGCTGCACCTCACGCATGAGTGCCGCCAACTCATCCAGCGGGGATTGCCCTGCAAGCTCGGCAATCGCAGCGGCGGCCGCATGGCGGGCGGCTTCGGGCTTGTTCTGGTTCAGCTTCCAGGTTCCGTCCACTTTGTCGATCAACATTCGGAACGGCAAAATCATGCGCATCATCCGTTCCATGGTCCCTTCGGACATCTTGGCGCTGGTCCAGGGCCTTTTCGGCAGAAGTCCCGCCTCGAATCGAGCCGACAGGTCATCGACTTGACCCCGCAGAGCTTCGGCGTCCAACGGCTCCAGCCTTCCGCGCAGATGGACCGCCACGTAGTTCCACGTCGGCACCTGATCCTCCAGCCCATACCAGTCGGGCGACACATAGGAATCCGGTCCGGAGACGGCGAGAAGTGCAGCCGCGGGCAGATCTGCCCGCGCGATGGGATTCGAGCGGGCAAGATGAAGGCTTAGAGATTGGCCATCCTCGGCCACAAGGAAGGGCACATGGGCGGCCAGCGGTCCGTCGGCACCATTGATCGTCAGGATGCCGAATCCCCGTCTGCGGGCGAAATCCAGATTGCGCTCGGTGCCGGACTTGCGGAAGGCGGGATTGGGATGCATGGGACCTCACGGGCCAAATGGAAAAGGGCCGCAGCGGTGTTCCGCCACGGCCCCTGGATCCGGTTCGCTGAAAGCGATCAGCCCTGACGGGCCTTGTAGCGCTTTTGCGTCTTGTTGATCACATAGACCCGGCCTTTGCGGCGCACGATCTGGCAATCGCGGTGACGCGTCTTCAGCGAGCGGAGCGAGTTCGCAACCTTCATCGCACTTCTCCTTCTTCGCGGCGCGTCCGCGCCTTGAAAACAACGTGCCCCGGAGGATGCCCCGGGGCGGTGAATGGTGGGCGGTACTGGGATCGAACCAGTGGCCACTACGATGTCAACGTAGTGCTCTACCGCTGAGCTAACCGCCCACTCCGATCGTCCCGCCGCACGGTTCCCTTCAAGACGGACCCAACGCATGGCCCCGGAATGAAAAGGACGCGGGCGGGTCCGCGTCGGTCGGTGGGTCTATAAAAGGAGTCGTGAGGGTGTTCAAGAGGTTTTGGCAAAGCCGGGAAACCCGCTATATCTTGTCGTGAACATCATGATTGCACAGCCCGCCTTTGACCTCTATCTGCCCGACCGCCGCGATACGCCGGTGGTGTTTTCCTCGCCGCACAGTGGCAAGGACTATCCTCTGTCGCTCCTGTCACGCAGCACGCTGGACGAACGCAGCATACGCTCGTCCGAAGACGCCTATGTCGATGTCCTGTTCTCGCAGGCGCCGCAGCTTGGGGCGCCCTTGCTTGCCGCTCGGGTGCCGCGCGCCTTCATCGACCTCAACCGCTCTGCCGACGAGCTTGATCCCGCGCTGATCGAGGGGATCCTGCGCGCGCCCCATAATCCGCGGGTCAGTTCGGGCTTGGGAGTCATCCCGCGCGTCGTCGCCAATGGCCGGCCGATCTATCGTGGCAAGCTGCCCCTCCGCGAGGTCCATGATCGTCTTGAACAGGTCTGGCACCCTTACCACGATGCGCTGCGCACGCTCTTGGACGAAAGCCTGAACCTGTTCGGCGAGGCGATTCTGATCGATTGCCATTCCATGCCGCACGAGGCGATCGAGACGCATGCGCGCTCGAACCAGCCGCGCCCCGATGTGGTGCTGGGCGATCGATTCGGCGCTGCCGCGTCGCGCATCGTCGTTGACGAGGTCGAGGCCGCCTTCGAGCAGGTGGGGCTGCGCGTGGCCCGCAACGCTCCCTTCGCCGGGGCCTATATCACCCAGGCCTATGGCCGGCCGTCGCGCAATCAGCATGTCGTTCAGATCGAGATCGATCGCGCGCTTTACATGGACGAAGCGACCATCCAGCCGCGCGCGGATTTCGCGGACTTTCATCGACTTATAACCGATGTGATCGCCACGATCGCCGGTGGCAGGGCACAAAACCGGCCGCTTGCGGCCGAGTAGCTTCGATCAGCGCAGCGCACGGCCCTTGATGATCGCATCGCGGCCGAAGCGGGCGCGGATGGCATCCGTCGCCGCCTCGGCCTTTCGCCGCCGGGCTGCGCCAGGGTCGAGGAGGTCTGTCATCCGGTCCGCCTCGTCAGCCGGGCAAAGATCCGACAAGCCGACCCCGATCAGCCGGAATGGCCCCGGTTCGCGCGCCGTGTCGAACAGCGCTCGCGCCTCGTGATACAGCCGGTCGGCCGATTGCGTCGGTTCGCCAAGGCTGTGGCGCCGGGTGACAAGGGTGAAGTTCGCGCGCTTGAGCTTGATCGTCACCGTGCGCCCAGCCAGATCCTTCGCCTTTGCGCGGTCTGAAACCTTCTCAGACAGCCGCCAGAGATGCCCGTCGAGGATATCGGGATCGCCGGTATCCTCGTCGAAGGTCGTCTCGGACGAGATCGACTTCATCTTCTCGTCGCGATTGACCGGCCGATTGTCCTCGCCCCGCGCAAGGCTCCACAGCCGGTCGCCGAGACTGCCGAACCGGGCCTGAAGATCGCGGCGATCCCACCGCAAAAGGTCCGCGATGGTGCGGATGCCCGCCTGGGCCAGCGCCGTCTGCCCGGCCTCGCCCACGCCCCAGATGATGCGAACGGGCTTGTTTTGCAGGAACTGGACCGTCTCGGCCCGCCCGATCACCGAAAAGCCACGTGGCTTGTCGAGGTCCGAAGCGATCTTGGCGAGGAACTTGTTGTGCGACAGGCCGACGGATCCTGTGATGCCAAGCTCATCCTCCATCCGCTTGAGAAGCCGCACGAGCATCACCGCGGGGGGGGCGCCGTGCAGGCGGGCCGTACCGGAGAGGTCGAGAAAGGCCTCGTCCAGCGACAGGGGCTGGATCGCGGGTGTCAGCACCTCCATCATGGCGCGCACCTGGCGGGAAACCTCGACATAGACCTGCATCCGCGGCCTTACCACGACTGCCTCGGGACAGAGTTTCAGCGCCTGGAACATTGGCATCGCCGACCGGACGCCAGAGATTCGCGCGATGTAGCAGCAGGTCGAGACGACACCGCGCGTTCCGCCGCCGACGATCACCGGCTTGTCGCGCAGCTCCGGATTGTCGCGCTTCTCGACGCTGGCATAGAAGGCATCGCAATCCATGTGTGCGATCGACAGGCTGTCCAATTCGGGGTGTGTCAGGATGCGCGGCGACCGGCAGGCCGGACAGCGCGATCCGGCGTCGAACGGGTTCAGGCAATCTCGGCACAGGCTGGGCATGGGCCGACATTAGCAGCCGGCATTCGCACCGGAAACCAGGGGATGCAGCCTGTGGCAAGAGGCCGAACCGCCGGACCTGCCTTCTTCGTGCTTGGGCATCGCGTTTCGTTCCACGCGATGCGAGTTGACGCGAGGATGACCGGCGATCACCGTCTACGGCGGGAAGGGCACTGTGGAGCAAGGGGAGTGGGAACCGATGGAAAGCCTGTCGGGGCTGAGGAACTGGTTTGAGACCGCCACCTTGCTCGACCTGCTGGGTGTGACGGGCGTTCTGATCTATGTCGGCGCCTATCTCTGCCTGCAACTTGGATTGCTGAAGGGAGACGGTTTTGCCTATCCGGCCTTGAACCTCACGGCATCGCTGTCGGTGCTTGCGAGCCTGACGGCAAACTTCAACCCCTACTCGGTGGCGATCGAGACGTCCTGGTCGCTCATCAGCATCGTCGGCCTTACCAGACTCTATTTCGTGCATCATCATATCCGTCTGACGCCTGACGAAGCGGTGGTGGCAAACAGACTTCTGCCCGGCGTCAAGAAGGACCGGGCGCGGCAGTTGATCCGTCTGGGCCGCTTTGTGGACGCCTTGCCCGGCGAGGTCGTCGCAACCGAGGGGCATCCGGTGCGGGATCTTGCATTCGTCCTTGCAGGGGCCTGCGGTGTGGACCGGGGTGGCGTGCCCGTTGCCCGGCTTGGTCCGGGGGCACTGGTGGGAGAGATGACCTTCGCCACAGGTGCGCCGGCGACCGCAAATGTCATCGTGGCGGAGCCGTCCAGACTTTATCTTGTGGACCGCGGCGCACTCTCCGCCCATCTCGCGCGCAACCCCGATCTTGCCGCCACGATCGAGCAGAGCATTGCCAGCGACCTGCGGGTAAAGCTGGCAGAGACGACCGCGCGCCTGTCGCGCGCCATTGCCGAAGGGCGGTCATGACCGGGTGATGATGCGCGGCTGTTGCGTCAAGGCGCGGCAGAAGCCATGCTGACGCAAAGGCATTTCAGGGGAGCAATTCCGTGCAGCAGACCGACTTCGTAGGCGCGAACGCCGTCCTACTGGCCATCGCGGCCTTCCTGATCCTGTCGATATGGCTGGGCGTGAAGATCGTGCCGCAAAGCCAGAAATTCGTCGTCGAGCGGTTCGGTCGGCTGAACAAGGTCCTCGGGCCCGGGATCAACTTCGTTGTGCCCTTCCTCGACAGGGTGGCACATCGGGTTTCGATCCTCGAGCGACAGCTGCCGACAGCGCATCAGGACGCGATCACCGCCGACAACGTGCTGGTCAAGGTCGAGACGAGCGTGTTTTACCGCATTACCGAGCCGGAAAAGACCGTCTATCGCATCCGCGATGTGGATGCCGCGATCGCCACAACTGTTGCCGGCATCGTGCGCAGCGAGATCGGCAAGATGGAGCTGGACCAGGTCCAGTCGAACCGCAACGAACTTACCAGCCATATCCGCGAACATGTGCGCGCCATGGTCGATGACTGGGGGATCGAGGTGACGCGGGCCGAGATCCTGGATGTGAACCTCGACGATGCGACGCGCGCCGCGATGCTGCAGCAACTCAATGCCGAGCGCGCCCGGCGGGCACAGGTGACAGAGGCGGAAGGCAAGAAGCGCGCCGTCGAACTTAATGCAGATGCCGAGCTTTATGCGGCCGAGCAGAGCGCCAAGGCTCGCCGGGTGCTGGCGGATGCCGAAGCCTATGCGACCGGTGTGATCGCGGGAGCGATCAAGGACAACGGTATCGAGGCGGCACAGTATCAAGTCGCGCTGAAGCAGGTCGAGGCGCTGACGGCGGTTGGTCAGGGAGACGGCAAGCAGACGATCATTGTTCCGGCGCAGGCACTCGACGCGTTCGGCGATGCCTTCAAGATGCTGAGAGGACGTTCGTGATGTGGACCGAATGGTGGGTCTGGGTGGTTGCCGGTCTGGTCCTGGCAATCCTGGAGGTGGTCCTGCCCGGTTACATCTTCGCGGGATTTGCCGTTGGGGCCGTACTGACCGGCGGGATGACCTGGCTGGGCCTGCTCGGTGGCAGCCTGCCTGCGGCGCTGGTTGTCTTTGCCGTTCTCTCGCTCGGCGGCTGGGCCATCATGCGGGTGGTCTTTGGCAAAAACACTGGCGAGGTGAAGCGGTGGGACAAGGACATCAACGGATGAGCGGTATCCTGAGGTTTGGATGTCTCGCGGCTGTCGGGGCACTTTGCCTTGCTGCCTGCGACAAGCCCCTCGGCCCGGACGCAACGCCAGAACAACTGGCGATCGCTTGCGACAACGGCGATCTCGATGCCTGCTCGCGCGCCGCGCATCTGCGCAGCAGTGCCTATGAGGCTTCAGTAACGCAGTGATCAGCGCCGGGCGGGGAGTTCGGCGATGACAGCCTGGGCCGCAGTCCGTGGATCCGCTGCCTGCCAGATCGGGCGGCCGACAACGATGTGATCCGCGCCGTCGGCAATGGCGCTGGCCGGGGTAGCAATGCGCTTCTGGTCGCCCTTCTCTGCCCCCGCGGGTCGGATCCCGGGCGTCACGATCAGCTTGCCTGCGGATTCAGGCATGGCGCGGATGGCGGCAGCTTCGCGCGGGCTGGTGATCACGCCGTCGGCGCCAGCAGCGAAGGCACGGGCCGCGCGTTCGACCGTGATCTGGGACAGGTCGCCCGGCTGAATCAGGTTGGCGTCAAGGTCGGCCCGATCAAGCGATGTCAGAACGGTCACCGCTAGGATCTTCGTAGCGCTTCCCTTGCGGCCTTCGGCCGCGGCGCGAACGACCTGCGGATCGCCGTGGACGGTCAGGAAATCAAGGTCGTAGCGGGCAATGCCGCGCACGGCTGCCTCCACCGTCGCGCCGATGTCGAAGAATTTCATGTCGAGGAAGACCCGCAGGCCACGTTCCTGCTTCAGCTCGTTGGCAAGCGCCAGGCCGCCGCCAGTCAGCATCCCGAGGCCGATCTTGTAGAAGCTTGCTGCATCCCCGATCCGGTCGACCAGATCCAGAGCCTGAACCACGTTCGGAACGTCGAGAGCGACGATCAGGCGGTCATCTGCAGGCATGGTGTCCTCCGGCCTCTGGGCGGGGGCGTCATGCGGCCCAAGCGCGGGGCTGTCAAGAGCCGGACAGGATGGTAAGGCTGGCGGCAAGGGAGGATCGGGCGTGCTGGTCTGTTTCGACATTGGCGGATCACGGATCAAGGCAGCCCGGTCACCTGCACCGGGCATTGTCGAACCCTTGGGGGAAGTGCCGACGCCTCGTGACGATGCCAGGGCTTTTGCAGAAGCGTTGCGGCGGTTTGTCGGGAATTCTGCCGCCATTGCCATCTCGATCACAGGCGTAGTCGCCCCCGAGACGGGGCGGATCCGGGTGGCAAACATCCCAGGCCTCAATGGAACATGCCTGGCCGAGGATTTGCGCGCCGCGCTTGGAAAGCCGGTCTGGGTTGGCAACGACGCCGATTGCTTTACGCTGGCAGAGGCGGCACGGGGGGCAGGGCGTGGCCATCGCAATGTTTTCGGAGTGATCCTTGGCACGGGCGTCGGCGGTGGGCTCGTGATCGACGGACGGCTGATCTCCGGCGCTGGTGGTTATGTCGGCGAGTGGGGTCACGGGCCGGCGGCGGGAACCACGGCGGCGGGCTGGATGGTGCCACGGCTGGCCTGTGGCTGCGGTCTGACCGGTTGTATCGATACGGTGGGCGGGGCGCGCGGGATCGAGCGCCTGCACAGGCATCTGAATGGGGTTGACGCCAGCTCCCGCCAGATCGTCGAGGACTGGCGGTCGGGTGATGCGGCGGCGATCCGCACCATTGCAGTCTGGCGTGACCTGGTTGCCGGACCCCTGGCCATGGTGCTGAACACGGTCGGATCGAGCGTCGTTCCGGTTGGCGGGGGATTGTCGACGGCACCTGACCTGATCGCGGCGCTGGACATTGCTGTTCGGGGAAGGGTTCTTCGTCCCGACACCGGGCAGATCCTGAAGGTCGCCGAGGCGGCCGAGGAGCCGGGACTTGTCGGCGCCTCTCTGGCGGGTCATGCGGAGTTTGGCCATGACTAGGATCCTGCTCGAGGTTTGCGTCGATTGCCCCGAAAGTCTGCGGGCCGCGATTGCGGGCGGCGCAGACAGGATTGAGTTGTGCTCGGCGCTGGAGATCGGCGGACTGACGCCCTCGCTGGGCTTCATGCGGCTGGCCGGCACCATGCCGGTGCAGGTCCATGCTCTGATCCGGCCAAGATCGGGCGGCTTCGAGTTTGACGCCGACGAGCTGGGCCAGATGGTCGAGGACATCCGCGCTGCGCGGGAGGCTGGGCTCGCGGGTGTGGTGATCGGCGCGCTGCGGGGCGGTGTTCTGGACCTTGAAACGCTGATGCGGCTGAAGGCAGCCGCCGGACCAATGTCTTGCACGCTGCACAGGGCCTTCGATCTTTGCGCCGATCCCTTCGCCGCGCTCGACCAATCGGTCGCCATAGGGCTCGACCGGATCCTTACTTCGGGGCAGGCGGTGACGGCGATGGAGGGGGCAGCCCTGCTTGGCCGACTGTTCGGCCATGCAGACGGACGTATCGGCATTCTGCCCGCAGCAGGCATAACCGACAGGTCCGTGGCTGCTCTGTCCAGCCTGCCGCTGACCGAGGTTCATGCCTCTTGCTCCGTTCTCGGGCCGACGGCGCCCTTGGGCTTCGGCGCGGCGCGGGTAACGACGGTCGCGCGGGTGCGGGCGCTCAAGGCGGCGCTGGTTGACTTGGGCAGGCATTCGAGTTGACTTGAGCCCTGCAGAACGGAGGGTCTCATGCAGATCACCATCACGCTCGACCGCCCGGAAGAGGGGCCTCGTTCCGGCCCGGTTACGGTCGGCTGGTTCCTGACCGAGGACAAGGGCGCGGTGCTGTTCGATGCACCCGAACGACTGGTCTCGCGCGGGGTGCAGAGAAACCACGCCAAGTCCGCCTCGCGCTGCCCCGCCGTGATCCAGATGGAAAGCCGGTATTTCGTGGTGAATTGCCCCTACGACCTGCATCTGGGCTTCCAGCGCGACGACAAGGGCAAGCCGCAATTGGTGAACCGGGCCGGGGCGGCGGGTGCGGTGCGGGCATCGAAACTCGGGCCGCTCCTGACCCTCGTGCCCGAGGTCGAATGGCGCTTTGCGGATCGCCCGACGATACAGCTGGCGCTGCCCTATTGCTTCATTGCTGATGAGCCGCTGTGGATCACCCAGATCGGCTGCTTTGCCCACTACCGACCCGATCCTCTGCCAGGCACGATCTTCGGCGGCCGCTTCCCCATCAATGTCTGGCCCCGGCCACTGATGTGGGCGTTCGAATGGCACGATACCTCGAAGGACATCGTCCTGCGTCGGGGGGAGCCGCTGTTCTATGTCCAGTTCGAGGCGGAAGGGCCGGATCGCGCCATCCAGCTGGTTGAGGCTGAACGGACGCCGGAGCTGAAGGAGTACATGGACAAGATCGGCGGCGTGGTGAACTACGTCAACCAGACCTTCAGCCTGTTCAAGGCAGCCGAGTCCATCCGGCCGCCGAAGCTTCTCAAGCGCAAGGAGAGGGAGTGAGGAGTTTCCTCGAGATCCACGACGTTGCGACCGGGCGGACGCGCCTTGTTCTGGCGACCGAGCGGCTGATCGAGGCGCCGAACTGGCATCCGGACGGATGGCTGCTTGTCAATTGTGACCGCAGGCTGTTCCGCGTGCCGCTCGAAAGTCCGGACCTTATCCCGATCGACACTGGTTCGGCCTTGCGCTGCAACAATGATCACGGTTTCTCGCCGGATGGGCGACAGATCTATTTCTCATCGCATACAGACCGCGGATCCGAGATCTACCGGATGCCGGCGGCCGGGGGGGACCCGGTTCGGGTGACCGACAAGGCGCCATCCTGGTGGCATGGCATATCGCGGGACGGGCGATGGATCACCTATGCAGCGGCACGCGAGAGCCGGATAGTCGATATCTGTCTCTGCCCAGCCGAGGGCGGCGATGAGGTAAGGCTGACCTTCGGTGAAGGCCATAGCGATGGGCCGGACTTCAGCGCGGACGGCGAGTGGATCTGGTACAATTCCGACCGCAGCGGACACGCGCAGATCTGGCGGGTGAAGCGTGATGCGACCGGCCATGAGCAGGTCTTTGACGACGCGTTCGTCAATTGGTTTCCACATCCGTCGCCGGATGGCCGCCATGTCCTGTATCTGGCCTACCCACCCGGCACGGAGGGGCATCCACGTGATCTGCCCGTCGAACTGAAGCTGATCAGCGCTGATGGCCGTGATCGGAGGACGGTTGCGTCATTCATCGGCGGACAGGGCACGATCAACACGCCCAGCTGGGCGCCAGACGGTTCCGCATTCGCCTATATGCGCTACGCCCCGGTCGACCCTTAGGCTCAGCACGCTCATTCAGGCTTCGAAACGGCACGGGATCCACGACCAGTGCGATCACAAACGATAAATCTGCATCACAGGTTTTTGACTGGAAAAAAAGAGCGGCCAGAGCTTAGGGCGGCCTTCCATTCTGGCAAGGCCCGGACCTCCGCAGCAGTGCCGCATCCAGCCCGCAGTATACCCCGTAGCAAGAACACCAAAGCAACTTGGTGCACCAAAACGGGAGAGACCAATGATCCGTCGTACCTTTCTTTCGCTGACCGCTGCTGCCTTCCTGGCCGTGCCTGCCCATGCCCAGGAGAAAGACATCGTCGATACCGCTGTCGGGGCCGGCAACTTCACGACGCTTGTAGCGGCCGTGCAAGCCGCAGGCCTTGTCGACACGCTGAAGGGGGCAGGGCCGTTCACTGTCTTCGCACCGACCGATGCGGCCTTTGCCGCCCTTCCCGCCGGAACTGTGGACGATCTGCTGAAGCCCGAAAACAAGGATAAGCTGGTCGCTGTGCTGACCTATCATGTGGTCCCGGGCAAGGTCATGTCGACTGACCTGACCGAAGGCATGAAGGCCAAGACGGTCCAGGGCAGCGACGTGACCATCACCCTTGACGGCGGTCCGAAGGTGAACGGCGCCGCGATCTCGACCCCCGATATCGCCGCCTCGAACGGTGTCATCCATGTCATCGACGCGGTGATCCTGCCTCCGATGTGATGGCTAGCGCCGGGAGCGTGGCACGGCCCGCTCCCGGCGCACCCCTGCACCACCCGAACCAGACCTGAGGGAGAGAGAAGATGATCAACAAGCGTCGTTTCTTCGGCTTGGCAGGAGCACTTGCTGTCTCGGCCGTCGTCGCAGCGTGTACCCCTGTTTCAACCCGCCCTGACATCGTTGGCGTCGCGGCCTCCAACAACCAGTTCAGCACGCTCGTCGCCGCGGTCCAGGCCGCCGGCCTGGCAGACACGCTGAAAGGTGACGGACCGTTTACCCTGTTCGCACCGACCGACGCCGCCTTTGCCGCTCTGCCGGCCGGCACGGTAGAGAACCTGCTGAAGCCCGAGAACAAGGATCAACTGGTCAAGATCCTGACCTATCATGTCGTTCCCGGCGCCGTGACCTCGGACCAGCTTGCCGGAAAGCGGATGAATGTTGCGACCGTGGAAGGCAGCGACGTGCATATCAACGCCACTGGATCCTCCGTGCGTGTGAACAACGCGACCGTGACCCAGGCCGACATCATCGCCTCGAACGGTGTCATCCACCGGATCGACCGCGTCTTGCTTCCGAACTGATAACCGGGACCGTCCGCGCCGCCGAGCGGTGCGGGCGGTCTGCCCCCCAATCTGTGGGTGTTGGATCACAGGCATGATCGGCGATACTTGTTCTTCCAAGGCTATCGCCATATCCCCGCTCGGAGGGAAAGCGCTGGCCCAGCACTTCGAGGCACGGTCCCGCCCTGTCTGGTGCGATCAACGGCTCGGCCCCGCCGGTATGTCGCCATTGGGTGAGGCCGCTTTGGAAGATCGACTGTACACCGACGCGGACCTTGTCCAGTTTTACGACCTGGAGAACGGCTGGGGCCCGGACGTCGAGTTCTGCGCATCGCTTTGCCAGCATGCAGACTCGCTTCTTGATCTTGGATGCGGGACCGGCCTGTTCGCTGCCAGGATGGCTGTGTGTGGGACGGCGCGAGTGACGGGTGTAGATCCCGCGCGGGCCATGCTCGAGGTCGCGCGAAGCAGGGCTGGCGGAGACAGGGTCAACTGGGTCGAAGCCTCCGCCCAGTCTGTTCGGCTCGGGCAGAAGTTCGACCTGATCGTGTTGACGGGTCATGCCTTTCAGGTCTTTCTGACCGAAGCCGACCGGCGCGCCGTGCTGCAGACAATCCAGGCCCATCTTGCCCCCAATGGCCGTTTCATCTTCGACACTCGCAATCCGGCGGTCGAGGAATGGCGGGAATGGACGCCAGCCCAATCGCAGCGCGTGATCGACCATCCCACGCTCGGGCAGGTCCGGGCCTGGAACGATGTCGAGCAAGACGAAGAGACCCAGGTCGTTACTTACGGCACCTTCTATGAGCCCAGCTCCGGAGGCGCCGTTTTGTCCGCGCAGTCGCGGATCGCCTTTCCCTACCGCGAGGAGCTGGTGCGGCTGATGGCAGAGACGGGTCTGACCGCGGTGGATTGGTTCGGCGACTGGCAAGGCGGGCCGCTCGGATCGGACCGGCCGGAAATCATCGTCCTCGGGACACTCGCAGGACCGGTCGGGCAGGTCGCCTAACGCACCAGGCATGAAAAAGGGGAAGGGCCTAAGCCCTTCCCCCTGTCACGTGGATCGGCCGGCGATCAGTGAACGACCGCATCCTGCGGTCGTTCGCGCCGCGAGGACGACACGCGGTCGCCGATGATCAGGCCATCGGCCCCGGCGCTGACATGGACGGTCGAGCCATCCATGACGTCGCCTGCAAGGATCATCTCGGCCAGCTGGTCCTGCAGGTGGCGCTGGATCACGCGCTTCAGCGGACGTGCGCCAAACACCGGATCGTAGCCTTCCTCTGCCAGCCAGGCCTTCGCTGCGTCGTCGATTTCCAGCGTGACCTTGCGGTTCACCAGACGCTTCTCCAGCCGCTTGAGCTGGATATCAACGATCCCGCTCATATCCGCCCGGCCCAGCCGGTCGAAGATGATGGTCTCGTCCAGACGGTTCAGGAATTCGGGGCGGAAATGGGCCCGCACCGCTTCCATCACCTCGCGCCGCGCCGCCGTCGGGTCGGCCCCGTCTGGCAGCTGGCTCAGCGCATAGGCGCCAAGGTTCGAGGTCAGCACGATCAGCGTCTGCTTGAAGTCGACCGTCCGGCCCTGACCATCCGTCAGGATGCCGTCATCCAACACCTGCAGGAGGACGTTGAACACGTCCGGATGCGCCTTCTCGACCTCGTCGAACAGCACGACCTGATAGGGCCGGCGCCGCACGGCTTCGGTCAGTACACCGCCTTCATCATAGCCGACATAGCCCGGAGGTGCGCCGATCAGACGCGCGACCGAGTGCTTCTCCATGAACTCCGACATGTCGATCCGCACCATGGCGTTCTCGTCGTCGAACAGGTACTCGGCCACGGCCTTGGTCAGTTCGGTCTTGCCGACGCCGGTAGGGCCGAGGAACAGGAAGCTGCCCAGAGGACGGTTCTCGTCGTTCAGTCCAGCCCGGGCACGGCGCACGGCATTCGCAACGGCGGTGACCGCCTGACGCTGACCGATGACGCGCTTGCCCAGTTCCTCTTCCATGCGGAGCAGTTTCTCGCGCTCGCCTTCCAGCATCTTCGAGGTCGGGATGCCGGTCCAGCGCTCCACCACCTCGGCGATCTGCTCCGGCCGCACGGCCTCTTCCACCAGCATGTCGCCTTCGCGGGCTTCCGCTTCGGCCAGCTTGCGCTCAAGCCCCGGAATGATGCCGTAGGACAGCTCCCCGGCCTTGGCGAGGTTGCCTTCCCGCTTGGCCTGATCCAGTTCGGCGCGAGCCTTGTCGAGTTGTTCTTTCAGAACCCGGCTTGCTTCCAGCTGGTCACGCTCAGCCTGCCACTTGGCCGTCATTTCGGCCGAGCGCTCCATCAGGTCGGATAGCTCCTTCTCGAGCTTTTCGAGACGGTCCTTCGACGCGGTGTCGTCTTCCTTCTTCAGCGCCTCGCCCTCGATCTGCAGCTGCAGGATCTGGCGATCCAGCGCGTCAAGCTCTTCGGGCTTGCTGTCGACTTCCATCCGCAGACGGCTGGCCGCCTCGTCCATCAGGTCGATGGCCTTGTCGGGCAGGAAGCGGTCGGTGATGTAGCGGTGGCTCAACGTCGCCGCAGCGACAAGAGCAGAGTCCGAGATCCGCACACCGTGGTGCAGCTCGTACTTCTCCTTGATGCCGCGCAAGATGCTGATCGTGTCCTCGACCGTCGGCTCGTTGACCATCACCGGCTGGAACCGGCGGGCCAAGGCCGCGTCCTTCTCGACATACTTGCGGTACTCGTCGAGCGTGGTCGCGCCGATGCAGTGCAGCTCACCCCGGGCCAGTGCCGGCTTGATCAGGTTGGCCGCATCCATCGCGCCATCCGATTTGCCCGCGCCAACCAGCGTGTGCATCTCGTCGATGAACAGGATGATCTCGCCCGACGCCGCCTCGATTTCCTTGAGGATGGCTTTCAGACGTTCTTCAAACTCGCCGCGATATTTCGCGCCGGCGATCAGGGCGCCCATGTCGAGCGCCATCAGCCGCTTGTTGCGGAGAGATTCCGGCACGTCGCCATCGACGATCCGCAGGGCGAGGCCCTCGGCGATCGCGGTCTTACCAACGCCAGGTTCGCCGATCAGCACAGGGTTGTTCTTGGTGCGGCGCGAAAGGACCTGCATCGCGCGACGGATTTCCTCGTCGCGACCGATGATCGGGTCGATCTTGCCCTGTTCGGCGGCCTCGGTCAGATCGCGGGCGTATTTCTTCAGCGCGTCATAGCCTTCCTCGGCCGACGCGGTGTCGGCGGTGCGACCCTTGCGGATCTCGTTGATCGCGGTGTTCAGCTTCTGGGCCGACACGGCACCCGCATCGAGGGCGTCCTTCGCCTTCGACGGCACCATGCACAGGGCCATGAGGATGCGTTCGACCGGCACAAAGCTGTCGCCTGCCTTGGTCGCGACCTTTTCGGCCTCGTCCAGAACCCGCGCCAGTGCGGGGTCCATGAAAGGCTGGGCATCGCCCGACACCTTCGGCAATTTGGACAGCGCCAGATTGACCGCTTCCGCCACGCGCAGCGGCTCGCCGCCGGCGCGTTTGATCAGATTGGACGCAAGCCCCTGATCGTCATCCATCAATGCCTTCAAAAGATGCTCTGGCGCGAGCCGCTGGTGGCTCTCCCGCATCGCAATCGTCTGCGCGGCCTGAAGGAACCCGCGCGACCGTTCCGTGAACTTTTCGAGGTTCATCGGCAAGTCTCCCTTTCTCAGCGCCGGATCGCGGTCCGCCCTTCATAGGCACGGCCCGCCCGGCCTCGGTGTGGATGTGGGAGGCCGGGCTCACCCTCGCAAGACCGCCATTACGCTGCGCTGCCGAAAAATTTGCAGGACTTCCGCTTGCCCCCGTCTCAACCCGGCTGGACAGGCTTTCCGCCTCGTGCCAGCCTCTGACGCCCTTCGACAGGATCCCCGGATGCGCCGCATTTTCTCAGTGCTCATGTTTCTCGTCGCCATGGCGGGGATAGTCCTGCTCGGTCTGGGCACCGCATTCCTTCAGAAAGAGCCCCTTCTTCCCGCGATGGCCGCGCCGGGTCCTGCCGATGTCACGGCGGCACGCAAGGTTGTCCATCGGATACGGGCTGCAACCGAGGCCAAGACACCAACAGACAAACCCGTATCGATCTCGACTGCCGAGCTTGAATCGGCAATGCGGCTGGGGGCCCGGGTGATGCCCGGTCTCAGGGCAAGCGCGCAGGTCGAGGAAGATGGTGTCGTCGCGACGGCCTCGATTCCCTTGCCGTGGATCACTGGTCAGCGCTGGCTGAACATGCGTGCGGTTATCCCGCCTTTCGACGGCGCCCTCACCGTCTCCTCCGTCACCGTTGGGGGACGAAACCTGCCTCCGGCTACGGCACTGACGATCGGACGTCTGGCCGCGAACCTGATCCTGGGCGGCAAGACGGGTGGGCAGATCCTCGATAGCGCCCAGTCGATGCAGATCGAGGGCAGCAAGATGGTCTTCGCCCTGAGGCTGGATCGCGAAGGACGGGGCGAGGTGATTGGCAACGTCTTCGGCGCCCTTCGGCAGGGTGAAATGCCGCCGGCAGACCAGATCGACGGCTATTACCGCAAGATCCGGCAGGCAATGGATGACGGTACCCTGCCCGTGAGCGGGAGTTTTCTGCCTCATTTGCGTTTCACGCTTGAAGCGGCGCAGGCCAATGCAACGGACAAGACCGCCGCTGACGAATTCACGGCGGCGATCTTTGGGCTGACAAAGGCCTGCGGGGCGCGTGATTTCGCGGTGATCGTCGGCCGCCTTGCTGATGGCAGTCTGGACGACTTCGGGTCGTGGAAACGCAACTGCAACCGGGTCACCCTTGCGGGTCGTGTCGACTCGCGCCTCCATTTCATCACGGCGGCGGCGATCAAGGCGGCTGGCAACCGCGGTCTTGCCGTGTCGATGGGAGAGTTCAAGGAGCTTTTCGATCAGCGCAAGGGTGGCAGCAGCTTCGACTTCACCGATATTGCCGCCGACAACTCCGGTATCCGCCTATCGGACCTCTTCATGTCGGCTCCACTCGCGGCCTGGCCCGCTCTCATCGGGCGATTGGGATCGGAGGAGGACTTCCTTGCCTCCTACGATGGCTTGCCAAAGCCCATCCCCGACAAGGAGTTCAGGTCGATCTACGGTGACATCAATTCCGACGCCTACGCGGCCATGATCGCTGAGATCGAAAGCCGCATTACCCAGACCCGCCTCCACGCGACGCCTCCGGGTTGACCAACGATTGTGGCGGTTAAGGCACCGCTCCGCTTTCCGTGAACGGTCTTTACCAATCGTGACGGGAAAAATTGCGCTTTGGCGTAAACTCAATCCTTTCTGATCCGTATTGAATAGGGACAGAAACCGGTTGTCGGCAGCCAGGAGAGCGAGATGCGCCATCAGAACGGGAGTGATCTGAGCTGGTCCGATGTGACCGACAAATCCGTTTGGCTGAACCGTCGCCAACTGATCGCGGGTGCGGCGGCGATCGGTCTCGCCGGCCCGGCGGCCGCCGGGATCAGCGCGGTCCCGAGTTCCCTTTCGACCCAGGAAAAGCCGAACACGCTCGAGGAAATCACCAGCTACAACAACTTCTACGAATTCGGCCTGGGGAAGGAGGATCCCGCCGCATATGCAAGCGCGCTGACGGTCGATCCGTGGTCGATCCAGATTGATGGGCTGGTCGATCGGCCTGGCACCTATCCGCTGGACGACATTCTCAAGGGCGTGACTTTGGAAGAGCGCATCTATCGCTTCCGCTGTGTCGAGGCGTGGGGGATGGTCATTCCCTGGATCGGTTTCCCTCTGGCCACGGTGCTCGATCGCGTCGGCATCCAGTCCGGGGCGAAATACGTGGCCTTCGAAACTCTGCTGCGCCCCGAAGAAATGCCGGGACAACGCAGTTCTATCCTCGACTGGCCCTACCGAGAGGGGCTGAGGTTGGACGAGGCGATGCATCCGCTGACGATTCTCGCCACCGGGCTTTACGGGGAAGAGATGCCAAAGCAGAACGGTGCGCCGATCCGCCTGGTCGTTCCTTGGAAATATGGCTTCAAGTCGATCAAGAGCATCGTGAGGATCAGTCTTGTCGCCGAGCAGCCAGAGACGACCTGGAACATGATGGCTCCGGGCGAATACGGGTTCTATGCAAACGTGAATCCGGGCGTTGATCATCCCCGCTGGAGTCAGGCCTCCGAACGTCGGATCGGTGCGGGGCTGTTTTCCAGCCGCCAGGAGACGGTGCTTTTCAATGGCTATGCCGATGAGGTTGCCGGGCTCTACAAGGGCATGGACCTGGCGAAGTTCTACTGATGCCGCTCGCTGAGACGATCAATCGTGGGCTAAAGCGGCTTCCACCGGGTGCTGCCTATGCCTTGGGTCTTCTTCCCCTCGGCTGGCTGGTCTGGCGCGCGATTTCCGGCGATCTTGGGGTCGACCCGGTGAAGACGTTGGAGCACCGCCTTGGACTGCTGGCACTGCAGTTCCTGATTGCCGGGCTGTGCATCACACCGTTGCGCCGTCTGGCAGGCATAAACCTGATCCGCTATCGCCGGGCGATCGGCCTGATCGCCTTTCTCTATGCCGTGCTTCATCTTGCGGTCTGGCTGGCGCTTGATCTGCAGTTCCGTTGGGCCGAGATCGGCTCGGACCTGACACGCAGGCCCTATATTGTCGTTGGCATGGTGGCCTTCGTGCTAATGGTGCCTCTGGCGCTGACGTCGAACGACGCATCTCTGCGGTGGATGGGGACGCCAGGCTGGCGGCGGCTCCACCAGCTCGTCTATGTCCTCGTGCCGCTTGCGGCGCTGCATTTCCTGATGGTGGTGAAAGCCTGGCCATGGGAGCCGATCCTCTACCTGGCCGCAGCAGTTGGATTGGTGGGACTCCGTGCGCTCTGGATTCGCCGCTTTGCAGCAGGTGGCGCGGCTCGATGACCGCGATGCAGCAACGATGATGCAGCGCACCTTGCCTCATTGTGTCGGAAGCTGCGCGACCCCCTAGATTTTGCGCAAGCAATGTGCGGCGGGAAAAAAATGTCATCTTTCTGTTTTTTTCCTCTTGCGGCCTGCGGCGTCGCTCCGTAAATAGCCCCTCACCGACGCGGCAGACGCTGCAACGGTGGCCGGGACGAAGCGCGCAAGCGCAGAAATCGGCGGGAAATTCTGGAGCGAAGTT
>NZ_JAKENF010000002.1 GCF_021491355.1 Alitabrizicola rongguiensis
AACTTCGCTCCAGAATTTCCCGCCGATTTCTGCGCTTGCGCGCTTCGTCCCGGCCACCGTTGCAGCGTCTGCCGCGTCGGTGAGGGGCTATTTACGGAGTGGAGTCGGGGCCCGCAAGAGGAAAAAACACGAATTCTGTGGAAATCTGCGAGGGGCCCGATTTCGCCCAATGTTTGCAGGGGTTTTTCGAGTTCGGTGACCCTGCGTCACCTCTACCACTCGGCTTGGCCGCGCCCAGGTTGCGCGGCCAAGCCGATGGAATCACGCGATTCCCGCCCTTACGCCGCCAGCGCCTCATGGGTGATCCGCCCGCCGCATACGGTCAGCGCGATTCCGAGCCGGTCGATCTCGTCAGGCGCCACCGCCTCGATATTGCCGCCCAGAAGCACCAGATCGCCCGCCAGCCCCGGCACGAGCCGACCCGTCACATGCTCGCGATGCGCGGCCCATGCCCCGCCAGCGGTATAGGCGCGCAGCGCCGTCATCAGGTCCACCCTCTCGTCATCCGCCCCTTCATAGGGCTTGCGCGTCAATGCGGCCTTCAGGTTGCGCAGCACCGAGACATCGGTCACCGGCCAATCCGAGGCGTAGGCGAGTGGCGCACCCGCCTCGACCAGCGACTTCACGAGGAAGCTGTCCTTCCAGCGGCTGCGGCCGACCTTGTGGATCGACGGCTCCAGCGGGAAATCCATCGCCCCTGCCGGATGCGAGGGCTGAAGCGAGGCGACGATGCCAAGCTGCCCCAGCCGCGGCACGTCGGCCCGGTCGATCAGCTCGATATGCTCGATCCGGTTGCGCCGGTCGCTGCGGCCATTGCGAAGCTGCGCAGCCTCATAGCCGTCGATGGTCGAGCGGACGGCCGCGTCACCAATGGCATGGACCGCGATCTGCAGGCCCCGACGGTCGATCTCGGTCGCGATGTCCTTGAACCGCTCCGGCTCGAACAACGGCACTGAGCGATGACCGGGCTGGCCGGGATAGTCGTCCAGCCGCCAGGCGGTACCGGAATCCATCACCCCGTCCATGAACATCTTCACGAAACCCGATTGCAGCCATTCGTCGTCGAAGTCGCGGGTCATCGCCTCGGCACGGTCAAGCTCGGACAGATCCATCTCCGGCTTGAAGTGGAACGGCACCTTGACCCGGGCCGTCAGCCGCCCTTCGTCCCGCATCTCGCGCAGAAGCTCGAGCGTGTAGCGGTTGCCGTCCATGTTCACCATCGAGGTGATGCCCTGCGCCGCGCAATGCGCGAGCCCATTGGCGATCTTGGCCTTGTCGATGGCGCGTTCGGCCGCACTCGGCCAGGGATCGGGCTCGGCCCCCTTGGCGATCGCCAGATAGAGCCGCAATTCGCCGCCAAGATCCTGAACCGGGGCGAAGGCCTCGAACTCCTGCAATTCCCCCGTGGCCAGCCCATCCGGACCCATCACCACGACATGTCCCTCTGGCAAGTCCCGACCATGCAGCAGACCCGCCGCCTCCAGCGCGGCCGTGTTGGCCCAGACGGTATGGTGGTCATAGGCGGTCATCGCGATCGGGCGATCGGCGATCACCGCATCCAGGTCATGGCGCGTGATCGGCCGCCCGCCGAACATCCCGTAATCGGCCCCTTGCGCCATGAGCAGCGGTTGGTCCGGGTGCTTGGCCGCATAACTGCGGAAGGCATGGGACAGCGCCTCGGCGCCATAGACACCGGACAGCTGAAGATGCGCCAGTTCCGCCCCGCCCATGACCAGATGCAGGTGGCTCTCGACAAACCCGGGCAGCAGCGTCCGCCCCTTGCCGTCAATCACCCGCGTCCCCTCGCCCGCCAGCGCCTCGATCTCGGCCCGGCTTCCGACGGCGAGAATCTTCCCTCCGGCCAGCGCCACGGCCTCGGCCCTCGGTTTCGCCTCGTCCATGGTCAGGACACGCGCATTGGTCACGATCAGATCGGCTTTCATTTCTTCCATTCTTCTTCTTGGATCCAAATACCCCGGGGGTGAGGCGCCGGAGGCGCCGAGGGGGCAGCGCCCCCTACCCCGCCAGGCTCTCCGCGATGACGCAGAGCATCTCGAACATCAGCGTCACGCCAAGGAACGCCGTCGCCCCGGCCGGGTCGAAAGGCGGCGAAACCTCGACCAGATCGGCCCCCACCACCTTCACCCCGCGCAGGCCACGCGCGACCTCCAAGGCCTGATAGCTGTTCGGCCCGCCCACCTCCGGCGTCCCCGTCCCCGGCGCAAAGGCCGGATCGACGAAGTCGATGTCATAGCTCACATAGGTGTCGCCTGACCCGGCGCGGTCGCGCGCCTCTGCCATGACGTCCTCGACACCGCGGGCAAAGAACTCCTCGATCGGGATCACCTTGATGCCGACCGAAACCGCAAAATCGCGGTCCTCGAAATCATAGGCCGGGCCGCGGATTCCGATCATCGTCACCCGCTTGGGGTCGAGCAGCCCCTCCTCGACCGCCCGGCGGAACGGCGTGCCATGCGTGTACATCGTGCCGTCGAAATAGCTGTGGAACAGGTCCGTATGACTGTCGAAATGGATCATCCCCAAGGGCCGGTCCTTGGCCAGCGCCCGCAGGATCGGCAGCGTGCAGAGGTGGTCGCCCCCGGCGGTCAGCGGTACGATCCCGGCCGCACGCACCCGGGAGTAGAAGGTCTCCATCCGCTTCAGCGAATCCATCAGGTCGCCGGGGTTCGGCCCCACATCGCCAAGATCGGCGCAGTTCACGAGGTCGAACGGACGCACCTTCGTCACCCCGTTCTGCGCCCGGATCATCGTAGAGAGGTCGCGCATTTGCCGCGGCCCGTGACGCGGACCTGGACGGTTGGTGGTGCCACCATCCCAGGGCGCACCGATCAGCCCGACCTGCACTTCGGCAATGCGCGGGTCGTCCACCGACACATGCGGCAGACGCATGAAGGTCGGGATGCCCGCGAAACGTGGCAGGTCCACGCCAGACACCGGTGTGAAGAAACCCCTCGTCATTGCCGTCCTCCTGATTCCCGGCTGCATCAGACCATCCGCCCCAGTGAGAGTCACGCCCGTCCGCGACAGCAAAGCGGCGCCGAACGAACCTCTGTCGTCGCGGGCGGACTTGACCTTGCAGGGCCATTCGGCGTCTATCGCGCTGACAGTTTGCATATGGCCCGCGCGCGGGTGGAGGACTCGAAAATGACCACGACCACAGCCGAACCCGCCGCCCGCACCCCGGCCCGCACGCCCTCGGGCGGCCGCACGGTGCTTGCCGCCGACATCCGCCTCTCGGGCGACCTGACCTCGACCGGTACGGTCGAAATCCTGGGCGAGGTGAAGGGCGACGTCACCGCCCATACCCTGATCGTCGGCGCGGAAGGCCACCTGAAGGGGACTGTCTCGGCCGATGTGGTCGAGGTCCGCGGCCATCTCGACGGCAAGGTCAGCTGCCTGACCTTCACCCTACGCAGCTCGGCCATCGTGGTGGCCGAAGTGAACTACGAAGCGCTCGTGATCGAAAGCGGCGCCCAGATCGACGGTCGCTTCACCCACGCCAGCCGCTGAAGCGCGTCAGCGCGACGGCGGGATCGAATAAGTCATCGAGGCACGCGCAACCGGCTCGTCCCGCCCGTCCGAAAAGACCAGCGCATCGGCAACGGCCAGGGCGCGACCAAGCTTGAGAATGCGCA
This sequence comes from Alitabrizicola rongguiensis, assembly GCF_021491355.1. GTDB lineage: Bacteria > Pseudomonadota > Alphaproteobacteria > Rhodobacterales > Rhodobacteraceae > Aliitabrizicola > Aliitabrizicola rongguiensis. Next base: position 3,657 of record NZ_JAKENF010000002.1, read on the forward strand.
CCCGGGCCAACAGATCGCGACCCGGCTCTGGCTTGCGAAGGAAGTCGATGCTTGCGCCCGTGGTCACCGCCAGCGCCACCGGCCCGATCCGCGACAGGATCGCCAGATAGATCGCCACATCCGCCAGACCAAAGATTGTCGGCCCTGAAACAGTGCCACCCGGGCGCAGGTGACGCTCGGTCACGGGCAGGCGCAACACGAAGTCGAGGCCATCGTGGCCCTCGATACGGAAGTCGGCTGCGGCCTGGGGGAACTCGGTCTCGAAGAAATGTTGCAGGGCCTCGGGCGTCATTTCCGTCATAGCTTCCCCCCTCGCGGTCACGGGCGTAGAGTTCTGCTCAAACAGGGGAGATGACAAGATGACCGAGGCGATCCTGCTGCGCGAGGATGACAAAGGCATCGCAACCCTGACGTTGAACGACCCGGCGCGCCTTAATGCACTGTCCGATGCGATGCTGGCGGCGCTGTCCGCCGAGTTCGCGCGTCTGGCAAGCGACAGGACGGTTCGTGTGGTTGTGCTTCGCGGCGCCGGGCGCTGCTTCTGTGCGGGTCACGACCTGAAGGAGATGCAGGCAGGCCGCGCCGCCCCCGACAAGGGCAAGGCCTATTTCACCGATCTCTTCAACCGCTGCGCCGCCGTCATGCAGGCGATCCCTGCCCTGCCGCAGCCGGTGATTGCCCAGGTCCATGGTGTGGCGGTCGCCGCCGGCTGCCAGCTCGTCGCCTCCTGCGACATGGCGGTTGCAGCCTCGACAGCGCGGTTCGGGGTGAACGGGGTCAACATCGGTCTCTTCTGCGCGACCCCGATGGTCGCGCTGACCCGCAATGTCGCGCCCAAGGCCGCCTTCGAGCTTCTCACGACGGGCCGGCTGATCGAAGCGGACGAGGCGCAGTCGCTCGGGCTGGTGAACCGCATCGCCGATATGGAGGAACTCGAGGCCGAGACGGCGGAACTGGCCCGCACCGTCGCTGCCAAGCTCAATCCCGCGATCCGCATTGGCAAGCGGGCCTTTTACGATCAGCTTGGCCTGAGTCTGGCCGAGGCCTACGCCCATGCCGGCGCCGTCATGGTCGAGAACATGCTCCTGCGTGACACCGACGAAGGGATCAGTGCCTTCCTCGAAAAGCGCAGCCCGGACTGGCAGGTATAGGTTCCTAGACCGCCCCGCGCGGTAGTCGTACCGCCAGCGCCAGCGCGGCAGCGGCCAGCGCCGTCGTGGCGGCAACCAGCAGCACCGCACCGCCCTGCGACAGCAGGAAGGCGCCCAGAACCGGCGCGGCAGCCGAGGCGAGCAGCGTCGGGATCGACATCAGGCCAGCCGTCGCGCCGTAGCCTTCCATGCCAAGGGTAGACGACACGATCACCGGGCGCAGGATGGTCATCGTCCCCATCGCCGCCCCTTGTGTCAGGGCGAAGGCAAAGGCGATCGGCGCAGCCAGACCGGCGGCTAACAGCATCAGCGACGCCACCACCACCGAGGCCAGGGTCAGCAGGGCCGCCGGTCGGGTGCCGATGCGCGCCTCGGCCCGCATCAGCGCAAACCGGCCCGCGACCTGGGCCGGACCGATGCAGGACGCCACGGCGACGGCCAGGGTCTCGCCCACGCCCTTCTCGTGCAGGACGGGGATAAGAAAGCTGACCAGCATCCAGTGGTTCAGGTTCAGCAGGGAAAAGAGCAGCGCCAGTTGCCAGAACCGACCGTCTCGCAGCCGGGAAAGAGCACCGATGCGACGGCCCGCGGAGGCTTGCAATGCCATACGATCCCCATCCAGCGTCCGCGCCCCGATCAGATGAAGGGGGGCGACGACAAGCAGCATTGTCCCCGCGGCCACCCAGACCGCTCCGCGCCAGCCGAAACTGGCGGAAAGCACCGCGGCTGCCGGGAAGGCGAGCGTCGAGGCAAGCCCGGCGACCAGCGTCACACGCGTGATTGCGGCGCGGGACTCGGGCCCGAAGCGCCGGATCAGCACGGCAAAGCAGGTCTCGTAAAGCGACATCGCCTGTGCGACACCAAGCCCCAGCCAGGCCAGAAGATAGCTCTGGGGCGAGCGGGTCGTGGCAAGAACAGCCAGGAAGAGCGCACCAAGAAGCGCGCCGCCTGTCATCATCCAGGTTCCGAACCCGCGATCCACGGCGCGGCCGGCAAAAGGCGCACAGGCCGCAGAGACAAGGATCGCGAGGGTCGGGCCAAGGGCGAAGACCGAGTCAGACCAGCCAAGCTCGGCCCGCCAGCGGACGATCAATGCCGCGAAGATGTAGAAAATGCAGGCATAGGCCAAGGTCTGGCCCAAGGCGAGCATCCAGACGGCCCGGGACACGGACATCTCCCGGGCCTCCTGCTTCAGATCCGGTAGAGATCCCGGAATTTCGCCTCGAGATAGTCCAGCAGCGGCCCCTCGTCGGGCTCGAACCCGCAGGCCTGCGCGATCACCTCGCGCGGGCGGTAAAGGCCGCCGTGGCGCTGGACCTTCTCGCGCAGCCAGCCGGTCGCCGGGGCGGTGTTGCCCGCCGCCAGTGCGGCGTCGAGATCGGGCAGATCGGCGCGCATGGCCTTGTGCAGGCATCCGGCATAGACGTTGCCGAGCGAGTAGGTCGGGAAATAGCCGAACAGGCCGACCGACCAATGCACATCCTGCAGCATCCCGTGGGCCGGACGGTCGACCGGCACGCCGAAATCGGCCTTGAAGCGGTCGTTCCAGGCGGCTTCCAGATCCTTGACTGCCAGATCGCCACGGATCAGCGCCCGCTCCAGATCGAAGCGCATCATGATGTGCAGGTTGTAATGCACCTCGTCGGCCTCGGTGCGGATGAAGCCTGACTGGACCCGGTTGACCGTGCCGTAAAAGGTCTCGCCATCCTCGATCCCGAAGGCGCCGAAGCGGTCGCGCATCTGCCCGAACAGCCAGCCGGTGAAGGCGCGGCTGCGCCCAAGCTGGTTCTCGTAGATCCGGCTCTGGCTTTCATGGACTCCCATCGACACGCCCTGCCCTAGCGGCGTCAGCGCATAGTCCGGGTCGATGCCAAGTTCGTAGCAGGCGTGGCCGACCTCGTGGATCGTCGAATAGATGCAGTTGAAGGGCTCGGTCTCGACCACGCGCGTGGTGATCCGCGCATCGGATCCCGACCCGGAGGAGAAAGGATGCACGGCCAGATCCAGCCGTCCCCGCGTCCAGTCATAGCCGAAGGCGGTGGCAAGATCGCGTGCCAGCCGCAGTTGGCCGTCGGTGCCGAAATGGCCCTGCAGCGCCGGCGGCTGATGTGACGCACCCAGGACCGCCTCGCGCAGCGCCACAAGGCGCGGGCGCATCCGGTCGAACATCGCGCCGATGGTCGCGGCATTTGCGCCCGGCTCGTAGTCGTCCATCAGCGCATCATATAGGTCGCCGCCCTGCGCAAGGCAGGTCGCCTCGTCCTGGCGCAGGCGGATGACCTGCGACAGTACCGGCAGGAAGGCCGCGACATCGTCATTGGCCCGCGCCTCGGCCCAGATGCCCTGCGCCATCGAGGTGACGCGGGCGATCTCCTGCGCGAGGTCGCCCGGCACCTTGACCATGCGTTCGTGGCTGCGGCGGATCTGGCGGATCTGCGCCTCTGCCTCTTCATCCTGCGGCTCGGCCGCGGCCAGCCAGTCGGCAATCTTCGGATCGGTCCGGCGGGCGTGAAGGATGCCCTCCATCGCTGCCATCTCTTCCGACCGCTGCTCGGCCGCGCCGCGGGGCATCACTGTTTCCTGATCCCATCCCAGCCGTCCGGCCACTTGAGCCAGCGCCTCGGTCTGGCGCTGAAAGGCCATCAGCTTGTCGTAAGCGGTCATGCAGTTCCCTTCCGGATCGACCCCGCAACGGGGTATTGGCTCAGGTAGCGGGCGCGCAGGATCAGCACCCAGAGGATGACGGCGCCCAGTTGATGGGTGATGGCGACGTGCGGCGAGGCAGCGCTCAAGGCCGTGACGATGCCCAGGACGACCTGCCCGAACAGCATCACCGCCATCCAGTCGAAGGCGCGCCGCGTCACCAGATAGGCCGACGATCGCGACCGCCACCAGGTGAACAGGCCGAAGACGAACAGGAGGTAACCAACCATGCGGTGAATGAACTGGACGAGCCCCGGGTTTTCGAAGAACGCCGCCCAAGCCGGCCGCCCCGGCACATAGAAGGCGTCAGCAGGGAAGAACTGCCCGTTCATGTCGGGCCAGGTCGGAAAACCGCGACCGGCGTCGATGCCAGCCACAAGCGCGCCAAGGACGATCTGCAGAAAGGCCAGATGCAACACGCCGGTCGCAAGACCGTTCAGCCGCTCCTCGCGTCCGCGCCGCGCCTGGAGAAGGTCGGTCTCGCTCCGCCCAAGCAGGAACACATACCAGGCGATGAAGCCGAGGATGGCAAAGGCGATGCCCAGATGCACGGCCAATCGATAGGAGGCGACCGAAACCATCCCGGCCTCGAGCCCCGAGGAGACCATCCACCACCCGATCGCGCCCTGCACGCCGCCGAGGACCCCGATCAGCAGCAGGCGCTGCGTCCAGCCCGTGGGGATTTTCCGCGCCAGCAGAAAGCCGAGGAACCCGACCGCCCAGACAAGGCCGATGACCCGGCCAAGCTGGCGATGGCCCCATTCCCACCAGTAGATCGATTTAAATTCCTCAACCGTCATGCCCTGGTTCATCAGCTGGTATTGCGGGCTCGCCTGATACTTGGCGAATTCGGCGGCCCAGCTTGCCTCGTCCATCGGCGGGATAGCCCCGGTCACCGGGCGCCATTCGGTGATCGACAAGCCGCTGTCGGTCAGGCGGGTAAGGCCACCGACGGTTATCATCAGGACGACGAGCAGGAACAGCTGGACCAGCCACAGGCGCATCGCGCTGCGCGCGCCACGGCTGCCCCGGTCGATCAGACCCGGCTGGGGGGACGCCACTTTCTCTGTGGTGGCGACCTCTTCGAAGATGCTGCGCTTGCCGGCCATGACCCGCTCCTGTTTCGCGGGCGGAGACTAGGGCCCGGCCCGCCGGCCTTCAAGGCCCGCCGCGCGCGGCAGATTTGCCGGCCGACCGCCGTGGAATACCGAAGGGTCCATGCGCCAAAGGCAAAGACGCCCTAGCCGCCTCGGCGGCGCCCGCAATTTCGTGATGTCAGGCGATTTCGACCGAGTATTTCTCGATCACGGTATTGGCGAGCAGCTTCTCGCACATCGCCTTGACCTCGGCCTCGGCGCTGGCCTTGTCGGTCGCGGCCAGATCCAGCTCGATCACCTTGCCCTGCCGGACCGCCTCGACCCCGGTAAAGCCAAGCGTGCCAAGGGCGTGGCGCACCGCCTCGCCCTGCGGATCGAGGACGCCGTCCTTGAGCATGACATGGACGCGGGCCTTGAGGGGAGCGGGCATCGGCGGGGCCTTTCAGTTGATGAGCGTGGGCTTGGTCGTATGCGTGACATTCGAGGGCATGACCCCCAGTCGCCGCGCGAGTTCGGTATACACATCGGTCATTTCTGCCGGCGGCGCATCGGGGCGTTCGACCTGGCGCATGTCCCACAGGCGACAGCTGTCGGGGCTGATCTCGTCAGCCACGATCAGGCGCATGAAGTCGCCCTCCCAGATCCGGCCAATCTCGAGCCGGAAATCGGCAAGACGGATGCCGACACCCATCATCACACCCGACAGGAAGTCGTTCACCCGCAGCGCCAGCGCCACCATGTCGTCTAGGTCCTGCTGGCTGGCCCAGCCGAAGGCGATGATGTGCTCTTCGGCCACCATCGGGTTCGCGAGCTTGTCGTCCTTGTAGTAGTATTCGACGATCGGGCGCGGCAGCGGCGTGCCTTCGGGAATGCCAAGGCGTTCGGAGATCGGGCCCGCGGCGAAATTGCGCACCACGACCTCGATCGGGATGATTTCTGCCATGCGCACCAGCTGTTCGCGCATGTTGAGCCGGCGGATGAAATGCGTGGGCACGCCGATCGAGTTCAGACCCGACATGAAGAATTCCGACAGGCGGTTGTTCAGGACACCCTTGCCTTCGACGCCAAGCCCCTCCTGGGGCGTTACGACCGCGACACCGTCATCCTTGAAGTACTGCACCAGCGTGCCCGGTTCCGGGCCTTCGTAGAGGATCTTCGCCTTGCCTTCGTAGATCTTCTTGCGGCGTGCCATGCGTGCTCCGATCGGGGACGGCGGCCTCACCGAAAAGGCCTCCGGTCTGGTCAACGGGAACCGGGGCCGGAACCATCCGATCCCGCCCCGTCCCGAAGTTGCGCAGCCTATACGGCAAGCTGCCGCGCCTCGCAAGGCTGGCCGGGTCTTGCGGCTTGCGCACACTATGGGCATATGGAGGACAAGCGCATGCAACGCGAGGGATCTGCCATGACGACTTTCGACGATCGGGAACGGGGCTTCGAAGCGAAGTTCGCCAAGGACTCCGAGCTTCAGTTCCGGGCCGAGGCACGGCGCAACCACATGCTCGGCATCTGGGCGGCGGGCCTTCTGGGCAAGTCCGGAGCAGAGGCTGAGGAATATGCGCTGAGCGTGGTCAAGTCCGACTTCGAAGAAGCCGGCAGCGACGACGTGGTGCGCAAGGTCGCGGGCGACCTGGTCGGCAAGGTGTCCGAGCAGGAGATTCGCTCGAAGCTGGTCGACTTCATGCAGAAGGCCAAGCAGCAGCTGATGAGCGGCACCTGATCCGCAGACCCGGCGTTTCGCCGCAAATGTTCAGGGGCCGCTCCGTCAAGGGCGGCCCTTTTGCTTGCGGCCTCCATCAGGCCGCATGAAGATCATGAACAGAATTGGCTTTGCCTGTCGGCTGCGGCCATGGCAGAGCTTCTTTCCAAGGGCCGGACTGACCGGCCGACCGTCAGGAAGACCCTCATGACCGATGCACTTTCCCGGCTTCTTTCCACCCGCGACTGGCTAATGGCCGATGGCGCGACAGGAACCAACCTGTTCAACATGGGCCTCGCCTCGGGCGAGCCGCCCGAGATGTGGAACATCGACCATCCTGACCGCATCAAGACCCTGTATTCCGGTGCCGTCGGCGCCGGCTCCGACATCTTCCTGACCAACTCATTCGGCGGAAATGCGAGTCGGCTGAAACTGCATGGCGCACAGGGGCAGGTGCGCGAGCTGAACCGCATCGCCGCCGCGATCGGCCGGGATGTCGCGGATGTCGCCGGCCGCCCGATTGTGGTGGCCGGTTCGGTCGGGCCGACCGGCGACATCTTCGAGCCGATGGGAACCATGACCCATGCGCTGGCCGTGGAGATCTTCCACGAGCAGGCCGAAGGGCTGAAAGAGGGCGGCGTAGACGTGCTCTGGGTCGAGACGATCTCGGCGCCTGAGGAGTTCAAGGCGGCAGCGGAGGCGGCGCAGCGGGCGAACATGCCCTGGTGCGGCACGATGAGCTTCGACACGGCAGGCCGCACGATGATGGGCGTCACCTCGGCCCAGTTCGCCGACCTCGTCGAGAAGCTGCCGAACCCGCCGATCGCCTTCGGCGCCAATTGCGGCGTGGGCGCGGCCGACCTCTTGCGCACCGTCCTGGGCTTTGTGGCGCATGGCACCGAGCGCCCGATCATCGCCAAGGGCAATGCCGGAATCCCGAAATACCATGACGGACACATCCACTATGACGGCACGCCCGAGCTCATGGCCGAATATGCCGTGCTAGCCCGCGATGCCGGCGTGCGGATCATCGGCGGCTGCTGCGGGACGATGCCGGAGCATCTGAAGTCGATGCACGAGGCGCTAGAGACCCGCCCGAAAGGCCCCCGCCCCTCGCTCGAGACCATCGCGGCGGCGCTAGGCGGGTTTTCCTCGGCGTCTGATGGCACCGGCGATACCTCGGGCGAGCCAAGGCGCGAACGGCGCGGCCGCCGCGGCTGAGGCGAGCCTGGCAGAATGCGGAAGCGGGGGACTTTACGTCCCCCGCACCCCCTGCAGGGTGTTTTCGCAAAGAAAAAGCCCGAAAAGACTCAGAACAGACTCAACTGATCCCCGGGCTTCGGCGGCAAGCGGAACAGGTCGGTCCGCATCGGCGGCAATTCCGCATCCAGCCCCAGCCGCTTTACCGCGATTTCGAACCGCCGCCCGATCAGGTTCGACCACAGCCCTTCGCCGCGCATCCGTCTGCCCCAGGCCGGATCGTAATCCTTGCCGCCATGGGTCTCGCGCACCCGCGCCAGAACCTTGGCGGCGCGTGGGGCCGGCAACCGCGCTTCGAGCCATTCCTTGAACAGCGGCGCGACTTCGCCCGGCAGACGCAGCATGATCCAGTTCGCGGCGACCGCGCCCGCCTCCTTCGCGGCTTCAAGGATCGGGTCGATCTCGGGGTCGGTCAGGCCGGGCACCACCGGCGCCATCATCACCCGCACCGGAATACCGGCTTGCGATAAGCGGCGAATGGTTCCCAGCCTTCGGGCGGGAAGCGGAGCGCGGGGTTCCATCCGCCGGGACAGGTCGGGGTCGAGCGTGGTGACCGAGATCCCGACCCGTACCAACCCATCGGCCGCCATTGGCGCCAGGAGGTCGAGGTCGCGTTCGATCAGCGTGCCCTTGGTGACGATGCCGACAGGATGACGATGCGCCGCCAGTACCTCGAGCACCTCGCGCATCACCCGGTACTCGGCCTCGATCGGCTGATAGGGGTCGGTATTGGTGCCAAGGGCAATGGTGGCGACTTTGTATCTCCGCGCTGCAAGCTCCCCCGCAAGCACCGCACCGATCCCCGGCCGTGCGATCAGCCTCGTCTCGAAGTCGAGCCCCGGCGAGAGGTTCAAGAAGGCATGGGTCGGGCGGGCGAAGCAGTAGATGCAGCCATGTTCGCAGCCGCGATAGGGATTGACGGACCGGTCGAAGGGCAGATCGGGCGACCGGTTGTAGGTCAACGCCGAACGCGGCTCCTCAAGCCGCACCTCGGTCCGGACAAGTCGCTCCTCTTCGTCGAGATCCCAACCGTCGTCCACGGCCTCGCGGCCGTGCGGCTCGAACCTCCCGGCGCGGTTCGAGCCTGCCCCGCGCGCTCGAAGTCTTTGTCCCGGAAGAAGTCCCTCGCCCTGTGTCATGCCGGCGAGAATAGAACATTACATGAACATTTGCCAACCCACTTCCCGTTCAACCAACGCTCCGACCCCGCCCTGTCGGCTTTCGCTTGGCCCATGTCGCAATCCGGAAAGTCGGCCTTGCCCTTTGGTCGCATTCAGGCACCATAGCCTCGATGGGGCGCGCGAGCAGACGAGGGCAGTCATGGCCGACGAAGACGACATCATCCTTTCCGAGCTTTCCGACGACGAACTCGTCCTGCAGATGCACGACGACCTGTACGACGGTCTCAAAGAAGAGATCGAAGAGGGCGTCAACATCCTGCTCGAGCGCGGATGGGCCCCCTATGACGTGCTGACCAAGGCGCTCGTCGCCGGCATGACCATCGTCGGCGCCGACTTCCGTGACGGCATCCTGTTCGTGCCGGAAGTGCTGCTGGCCGCAAACGCGATGAAGGCGGGCATGGCGATCCTGAAGCCGCTTCTCGCCGAAACCGGTGCGCCGCGCATGGGCAAGATGGTGATCGGCACGGTGAAGGGCGACATCCACGACATCGGCAAGAACCTTGTCGCGATGATGATGGAAGGCGCCGGATTCGAGGTGCTGGACCTCGGCATCAACAACTCGGTCGAGAAATACCTTGAGGCGCTGGAAAAAGAGCAGCCCGACATCCTCGGCATGTCGGCCCTTCTGACCACGACCATGCCCTACATGAAGGTCGTGATCGACACGATGAAGGAAAAGGGCCTGCGCGATGACTACATCGTTCTGGTCGGCGGCGCGCCGCTGAACGAGGAATTCGGCCGGGCGATCGGCGCCGACGCCTATTGCCGTGACGCCGCCGTGGCGGTTGAGACAGCGAAGCAGTTCGTCGCTCGCAAGCATAACCAGTTGAACGGCTGACACGGTCAGGACCTTGCCTGCGACGAAGCCCCGGGCAAGGTCCGGGGCTTTTGCGTTTCGGCTCTGACTTGCCGGGGCCCTATCGCGTCCCCATTTGCCCAGAAGGAGGACCGAGCATGCCATTCCGCCTCTTTGCCGCGATCCTGGCCGCCGTCATCGCCGCAGCCGGCCTGACCATTCTGGTCGCGCAGATGGTCAACCTGCCCCTTGCCATCCTCTCACTGGTCGCCATTGCCGCCGCCCTCGGCCTGCGCATGAGGCTGCGCGCATGACCGCAACGCTTCCCGAGGACCGGATTCTCGCCGAGGAAGGCCTGGCACCGGAAGCGGCCGGACGGGTGCTGCTGATCGCCTGCGGCGCCCTGGCGCATGAGATCCTCGCCCTGAATCGCAAGAATGGCTGGCAACATATTGATCTGCAATGCCTTCCCGCGAATCTTCATCTCTGGCCGGACCGGATTCCCGATGCGGTCGAGGCGGCAGTCCACGAACACCGCGACCAGTACGATTCGATTTTCGTCGTCTATGCCGATTGCGGGACAGGGGGGCTCCTGAAGGCCCGCTGCGACACGCTTGGGGTGGAGATGGTCGAAGGTCCCCATTGCTATGCCTTCTTCGAAGGGGTCACGGCCTTTCTTGATCGAGCAGATACCGAGTTCGACGCCTTCTACCTGACCGATTTTCTGGTTCGCCAGTTTGATGCCTTCGTCTGGCGGCCAATGGGCCTCGACCGCCATCCCGAGCTGAGGGACATGCTCTTTGGCAACTACAGCAAGCTCGTCTATCAGGCGCAGCTCGACGATGCCGCGCTGGATGCAAAGGCGCGCGACTGTGCCGAGCGCCTCGGTCTGTCCTACGAACGGCGTCTGACCGGCTACGGCGATCTTGAACCCGCCCTTGCGAAGGCCGCGCTAGGCGAGCGTTCTGCGAAACCGCCCGGGACCTTCTGAGTCTTCGTGGAAAATCGTTCAGGCAGCAGCGTCCGCCGCCGTCGCCCGTATGCGGCCGACCATTGCCCTGACCCCGTTCGAGCGCTGTGAGGACAGGTGCTGGTCAAGTCCCAGACGCGCCAGTTCCGACGGCGCATCGACCTGGCCAACCTCCTCGACCGTCAGCCCCGCATAAAGCGCATGCAGCACGGCGATCAGGCCACGGACGATCATCGCGTCACTGTCGCCCTGGAAATCGAAGCGCGCCTGGGCTCCCTGCCCTTCGATCCTGGGCACGATCCAGACTTGGCTTGCACAGCCCTGCACCTTTGTCGCGGGCACCCGCAACGACTCGTCCAGTTCCGGCATGGCCCGCCCAAGTTCGATCACATGGCGATACCGATCCTCCCAATCGTCGAGAAACTCGAAGGTGTCGGCGATCTCTTCAAAGGCGGGGGTGGCCATGGCGTGCTCCTGTGCAACGCCCTCGAGGTAAGCCTGCCCGGATCAAAGGTCCAGAGCGGCGGCGCTTTTCAAACGCCCCGGCCTGCGGTAACCGAGAGGAAACTGGAAGGAAGCCCCGATGATCCGTGCCCGTCTTATCCCCCTTGCGCTGATCCTGGCCGTTTCGGCCTGCGGCTCTTCTCAGGCCCGCTGGTATAATCCGTTCAGTTGGTGGGGCAACTCGGAGGAGGTTGCGGGCTCGTACTCCGCCTTGCCATCGGCCGCGGACGATCCCCGCCCACTCGTGGCTCAGGTAACCTCCATGGCCGTCGAGTCCACCACTGAGGGCGTGATCGTGCGGGCGACCGGCCTGCCGGCGACGCAGGGCTACTGGGACGGCGCGCTTCTGACCGACGGCCCGATCGACGGCAAGCTCACCTACCGTTTCGTCCTGGTTCCGCCACCCGAACCCAAGCGGGTTTCGACCGAGCGGTCGCGCGAGGTCACCGTCGGCGCCTTCATCGGCAATATCGAACTTCAGGATGTGCGCGAGATTATCGTGCAGGGTGCAAACAACGCCCGCTCTTCGCGCCGTTGAGAAATCCCGGCCCCGAGACTAGCCCCGAGACTGGGCCGGTTCAGATCTTGATGACCTTGACGGCGCTGCCCTTGGCTGACAGGGCGATCTCGCCGCGGCAGAGCCGCAGCGCATCCTCGCCGAAGGCTTCACGGCGCCAACCCTTGAGCGCATCCAGATCGCGCTCGCCGGCGGCGATGGCGTCGAGGTCCGCAGCCGAGGCGATGAGCTTGGCCGCGACGCCCAGTTCCTCGGCCTTTGCCTTCAGCAGAACGCGCAGAAGGTCCGCCAGCGCCGGATTGACCTGAAGCTGATCTCGCTCCTGATCGGCCTTCGGCAACTGGTCGTTCGGCATCTCCATTCCGGCCTTGACCGCGGCCAGGATACCGTCGGCGATATCGCCCCGGCGCCCCTCGCGCAGCAATAGCCGCGACCGGCCAAGTTCCTCGTGGTTGGTCGGCCGGGTCGAAGCGAGTTCAAGCAGAGCGTCGTCCTTGAACACCCGGCTGCGCGGCACGTTGTGGCTTTGCGCGTACTCCTCGCGGAAACGCGCCAGTTCCTTGACCATCGCCAGGAAGCGGCCCGAGGTGGTGCGGGTCTTTACCCGTTCCCAGGCCTCTTCGGGATGAACGGTATAGGTGGCCGGATCGGTCAGGATCGCCAGTTCCTCTTCCACCCATTTCTGCCGCCCGGTCTTGGCGATCTGGGCCGACAGGAATTCGTAGATCACCCGCAGGTGGGTGACATCGGCCAGCGCATACTCATTCTGCGCATCGCTCAGCGGCCGGCGGGACCAGTCGGTAAAGCGCGAGGTCTTGTCCAGCGGCTCGCGCGCGATCTTCTTGACCAGCGTCTCGTAGCCCACCTGTTCGCCAAAGCCGCAGACCATCGCCGCGACCTGGGTGTCGAACAGCGGGTTGGGAAAGACATGGCCCTCGACGAAGAAGATCTCGAGATCCTGCCGGGCGGCGTGGAACACCTTGACCGTCGCCTCGTGGCGGAACAGGTCGTAGAGCGGTTCCAGCGACATGTCCTCACCCTCGATCGGGTCGACGAGGACAGCTTCGCCGGTTTTGCCCGGAAGCGCCATCTGGATCAGGCAGAGCTTGGACCAGTAGGTCCGCTCGCGCAGGAATTCCGTGTCGATGGTGACGTAGGGGCCGGACTTGGCTTCCGCGCAAAAGGCGGCAAGCGCGTCGGTCGTTGTTATGGTTCTCATGGCGTCGCTACTAGGGGTCACGGGGGCATCCCGTCTGACCCCTATAGATTGCGGTCCGGTAAAAAGAAAGTGTGCCGCACCAATTGTGGGCAGAGCGGTTCAGGGAAGCCACACCGGCGTCCGGTCTCCTGCCGCGTAGCGCCGCAGGACCGCGGGGTAAAGCCGGTGTTCCTCTCGCAGGACGCGGGCAGCCAGCGTCTCGGCGGTGTCGCCGGGTTCGACCGGAACCCGCGCCTGGCCCAGGATCGGGCCGTCATCCAGAACCGGCGTCACCTCGTGCACCGTGCAGCCCGCTTCGGCATCGCCCGCGTCGAGCGCCCGCTGATGGGTGTGCAGGCCGGGATACTTCGGCAGGAGCGAGGGATGGATGTTCAGCATCCGCCCCGAAAAGCGATGCACGAAGCCCGGCGTCAGCACCCGCATGAAGCCGGCAAGGCAGAGGATGTCGGCCCCGGAGGCCAGTATCGGGCGCAGCAACTCTGCCTCGAAGGCCTCGCGGTCCTTGGCAAAGGGCCGGTGATCCACCGCTGCGACCGGCACGCCAAGGGCGGAGGCCCGTTCCAGCCCAGCCGCCTTGGGATCGTTCGACAGGACAAGGACCGGCATCGCTGCATGCCCCGGCTGGGCCATGTCCCGCACCAGCGCCAGCATGTTCGAGCCACCCCCGGAAATCAGGATGGCAACGCGCTTCACAGGAGCTTGCCCGTGTAGGTGACTCCCTGCCCGGGCTGGACATGGCCGAGGACCGCCACCGTCTCGCCCGCCTGGCGCAACAGTCCGGCCAGCGCCTCGGCCCGGTCGGCGGCGACAACCGCGATCATGCCGATGCCGCAGTTGAAGGTCTTGAGCAGTTCCGGCTCGCTGATCCCCGATTGCCCGGCAAGCCAGCGGAAGACCGGCGGCAGGTCCCAGGCCGACAGGTCGATCCCGGCGCCCATCCCTTCGGGCAGGACGCGCGGCAGGTTCTCGGTCAGGCCACCGCCGGTGATATGGGCGAGCGCATGGACGCCGCCCGCGCGGATCGCGGCCAGTGCGGGCTTGACGTAAAGCCGGGTGGGCGCGAGCAGCGCCGCGCCGAGAGAGCCCGTCGAGAAGGGCGAAGCCGCATCCCAGCCAAGGCCCGACAGCTCGACCACCTTGCGCACAAAGGAATAACCGTTGGAATGGACCCCGTCCGAGGCGAGGCCCAGCAGCACATCGCCCGCGACCACGCCGCGCGGCAGGTCTGCGCCACGTTCCATCGCGCCGACCGAGAAGCCGGCCAGATCGAAGTCGCCGCCGTGATACATCCCCGGCATCTCGGCAGTCTCGCCGCCAACCAGCGCACAGCCGGTCGCCGCGCAGGCCCGGGCGATGCCGTCGATGATGCGCACGCCCTGATCGACATCGAGCTTGCCGGTGGCGAAATAGTCGAGGAAGAACAGCGGCTCCGCCCCCTGGCAGACGAGGTCGTTGACGCACATGGCGACAAGGTCGATCCCGATCGTGTCCACGAGCCCGGTATCGATCGCGATCTTCAGCTTGGTGCCGACGCCATCGGTTGCCGCGACAAGGATCGGGTCCGTGTAGCCCGCCGCCTTCAGGTCGAAGAGCGCGCCAAAGCCGCCGAGGCCCGCCATGGTGCCGGGCCGTTCGGTGCGCTTTGCAGCCGGCTTGATCCGCTCGACCAGCGTATTGCCGGCGTCGATATCGACCCCCGCCTGCGCATAGGTCAGCCCCTTGCCCGAAGTCGTCATGGCCCACCCCCGTTGCCGATTTGCCGCCGCCCGCATAGACGATCAGGCCGCCCGGCGCAACGCATGCACCGCACGCAAGATCGCGGGAAGCGGCCAGTCGGACAACGACTCTACGGATCGGGGAGATTGGTAGGCCCGGAGGGACTCGAACCCCCAACCAAGGCGTTATGAGCGCCCTGCTCTAACCATTGAGCTACAGGCCCGAAGCTCGGCTCCGGCTTACGCATTGCTCGGGCATGGGTCAAGCACCGCAGAATGCAGAAGAAAGGATGCTAAGGCTTTTGGGAGGTATCAGTGGTACAGCCTCCCCGGCTCGAACGGGGGACCCCCAGATCCACAATCTGGTGCTCTAACCAACTGAGCTAAGGCTGCACTGGCCGGCGATTTAGCTCCGGCGCGCGGGGAATGCAAGACTTGGTTTCATCTCTTCGCCGTCATGTCAGCGGCCGCTCCCAGGTCTGCTCAACCACGTCCTGACCGAAGGACCGGGCGGGCCTGCTGTCGCTCAGCCGGAAGCCGTTGCGGGCATAGAGCCGGCCCGCCGCGCGGTGGCTTTCATGGGTCCAGAGCCGCATGTGGCGATAGCCGGCAGCGCGGGCGAAGGCCAGGCAGGCCTGGAGCATCGTCGTCGCCAGCCCGGTGCCCCGCGCCTCGGGCTCGACCAGGAACAGTCGCAGCTTGGCCACTTCGGGGCGGGCGGGGTCCTCGCCCACGCAGAAGATGCTGCCCAGCCGCTCCCCCTCCTGCCCCTCGGCGATCCAGCCGCGTTCGCGCGCCGGGTCGTGGCGGCGCAGGAAGCCCGCGACAATCTCGGCGACGAGGGCCTCGAAACTGCTGTCGAACCCCTCGTCCCGGGCATAGAGCGCGCCATGGCGGCTTATGATCCAACCGGCATCGCCCGGTTGCAGATCGCGCAGCCGCGGTTCTGCCGCTTCCGGCTGCAAGAGGCGCCGGGCCCGATCGAGCGCCTCTGCGAGGTCCTGCCGCTGCGCAGGAGAGAGCGCGGCCAGACGGTCGCCGACCGCGGCCCGCGACGCCTGCCGGAGCGAGTCGAGCTCCTTCCTCCCCGCATCGGTCAGGGCAATGGGCCGCTCGCGCGCATCGGCTTTGCTGCGCCCCCGCTCGATCCAACCACGACGGGCGAATCCGCCCAGAACCCGGCTCAGATAGCCTTCGTCAATGCCGAGAAGTTGCGCGATCTGGCGCGCGGTGACCGCTTCGGGGCCGTCGAGGTCGTGCAGGATGCGCACCTCGGTCATCCCCAGGCCTGATCCGAGATAGCTGCGCGACAGAAGCCCAAGCTGCCCCGTATAGGTCCGGCTGAAGGCGCGGATGCGGTCAATCTCGTCCATGATGGTCCCCCTTCAACGGACGGTTCCCGATTTACTTGATTCCGTCAAGTGTTCCGCGCTTGCGTCAGGCGCAGCAAAAGTCTAGGCGCAGAAATCATCAGGGTCGGAGGGCAGACATGAGCATCGACAAGCAAAGCGACATCGCGGCGAACCTTCAGATCGGTCCGACCAGCCTGGGAATGGTGCGCATCTATATCGAGGCCGAGGGCGTCGAACTGCCGCTCGACTTCGATCCTGAAGAGGCCGAGGAGATCGCCGAGGAACTGCTCGCCGCGGCCGAACGGGCGCGGGCGATGGGCCAGCCGGCGCAGGGCGGCAAGCCTAAAGGCCCGAAAGGCCGGAAGGGCTGAGGCCGGGGTCGCGCAACGCCTGGAGGCGCAGGGCGGCGTGACGGGCGAACTTCTGTACCAGCATCTTGCGCCGGGCGCCTGCAAGCGGGGTTTCCGGCCCCATGCGCAGGATTTCGGCGTCATAGCTGTCGGCTAGGATCAGGCCCGTGCCATCAGGCAGCAGCTCGGTCGGGAAATCGGCATCGACCGCCCAGAAGAAGCGGTCGCACCAGTCGAGATAGCCCTGCCATTTCCGGTCGGTCATGAAATCCGTCCGGCTTGACTTGCACTCGATCACCCAGACCTCGCCCTTCGGTCCAAGCGCCATGACATCGACCCTAAGGCCGGGCGTTGGCACAACCTCTTCCAGCGTCACGAAATCATGGCTGAGCAGATGGCGGCACACGCCCCGGGCCAGCAACTGGCCGGGCATCAGGCGCGGGGCGAGGTCGGACACGAGTGTCATGCCGCCAGATATGAACGAAAGATGAACATCGCGCAAGACTTGCGCGAACCCGGGGGGCGACCTATGTCTTGAGGCGGCGGGTTCTGCCCCTCTCGTGTGAGGCACATTTTCCAGTGGCCGATAAGCACTTCCGAGGGAGCTGGCTCTGCCAGGATCCTGGTCCTGGTATCTGGCGCCCACCTGGTCAACCAGGCTCTCGGGAAAACACACGTCTCCACGGCTGCCGCGGTTCCCGCCACTTTCCGCCGCCACAAATGAAAAGGCCCGCCTAGGCGGGCCCGAAGCATATCGTCTGCAGTCAGAAGACCTCAGCGCTTGCGCATCAGCATCGTACGGGCCGATTTTGCCTCGACCTTGACCGGTACCGGAACCATCGACCGCATTGGTGTTCCGCCGCGGGGGCCATCGCCAGTCTCGGCCATCTGCATCACGGCGATAGCGAACTGGGCGCCGGCAAAGACGATCCCGTTCGAAACGACCAGCATCAGGAAAGCCAGCCAGCCCATTTCCGTTTCGAGCACAAGATGACCGATATTCGCCACGTTGAACCATACAAGCGCCGCCACGAACCCCAAGGCCAAGGCAAAGCCGATGGCGACGTTCACGATGTACAGGCGGATCAGCTTCGGCATTCGGGCGGCTCCTCTCGTCGCAACAAACATACTCTTGCTTCTGCATGTTACCAGAGCAAAGAGCATCACAATTTGTCGCATGTTGGGCAACATACTCACGACATTTCATTACCCTGACAAATAAAATTCGTGATTTCAATGACATATCGACACATCTGCAATCAGCGCAAGACGACCGCGCCGCAGAATTTTTTCGCTGCGGCGCATCCTGATGCAGATTCTTCAGGCGAAGGACGGTCAGAAGGCCTCGGGCCGCGCCTCTCGGGCCATATGGTCGAGTACGGCGTTAACGAATTTCGACTCTTTGCCATCGGGAAAGAAGGCTTTGGCGATGTCGACAAACTCGGTGATGACGACCTTGGGCGGTGTGCCTTCGGCCAGCATCTCGCCCCCTGCAGCGCGGAACAGGGCGCGCAGCACAGGATCGATCCGGTCGATCGGCCATTTCGCCACCAGCGCCCGGTCGGTCATCTGGTCGATCTTCGCCTGCCAGTTCACGGCCTGGTCGACCAGCTTGCGGAAATGGTCGACATCGCCCTCAACCATCTCGTCCTCGTCATACACGGCACCAAAGCGATGGGTCTCGAACTCGCGGGTCACCGACTCGACCGTCTGGCCCGAGGATTCCATCTGGAAAAGCGCCTGCACGGCGTAAAGCCGGGCGGCGGATTTCATCTGGCGGCGGTCGGGCTTGGTCATTGGGCGGCCCCCGCGGGACGGAAACCGATCCCTTTCGTCGAGCCCGTCCATTTCCGGGCCAGCGCGATCAGGTGCAAGGCAGCCGCCGCGGCACCACCGCCCTTGTCCTGACCGTTCGGGTCGGCGCGAACCTCGGCCTGGGCGCGGGTCTCGACCGTCAGGATGCCGTTGCCGATGCAGGCGCCCTGCAGTCCCAGCAGGGACAGGGCGCGCGAGCTGTCGTTGCACACGGTGTCGTAATGGGTCGTCTCGCCACGGATCACGCAACCGAGGGCGACATAGCCGTCATACTTGGCCAGCCGTTCGGCCATTGCGACCGCTGTCGGCACCTCGAGCGCGCCCGGCACTTCGATCAAATCGACCTCAGCCCCCGCCTTGGCCGCCGTGGCGCGCGCGCCTGCGATCAGATTATCGGCGATGTCGCGGTAGTAAGGCGCGACCACGATCAGCAGCTTTACCGGCTTGTCGAAGCTCGGCAGCGGCAGGGTGTAATGGCTTTCGTTGCCCGCCATGTCTCAGGCCTCCGGAATCGGGCGCGTGCCCGTGATGTTGAGGCCGTAGCCTTCCAGCCCGATAACCTTGGGCGCCTGTGAATTGGTGACCAGCGTGATATCGGTCAGCCCAAGCGAGGTCAGGATCTGCGCGCCGACCCCGTATTGGCGCAGCGTCTGCGGCGACGCCTCGCCATCGGCCACCAGCTTCATGGTCACGTCGCGCAGCAGAACGACCACGCCGCGGCCCTCATCCGCGATGACGCGCATCGCACCGTGCAGGTCATGGGCCGAGGTGTTGCCGATGCCGAGCACGTCTTCCAGCGGATTGAGCGCATGCATCCGCACCAGCACAGGGGCCGAGGTGGTGATGTCGCCCTTTGTCAGAACGATGTGCTCGGCGCCTTGGATCTGGTCGCTGAAGACCCGCATCAGCCAGTCACCGCCATGCGCCGACCGGACCGACTTGACGTTGGTTTCGGCCACGAGATTGTCATGGCGGCGACGGTAGGCGATCAGGTCGGAAATCGTACCGATCTTGATGTTGTGCTTCTGGCCGAAGGCGATCAGGTCGGGTAGCCGAGCCATGGTGCCGTCGTCGTTCATCACCTCGCAGATCACGCCCGAGGGGTTCAGCCCAGCCAGGCGTGACACGTCGACCGCAGCCTCGGTATGCCCCGCCCGCATCAGCACGCCACCGTCGCGCGCGCGAAGCGGGAAGACATGGCCGGGCGAGGCGATATCGGCCGGGCCCTTGGTCGGGTCGATGGCAACAGCGACCGTGCGGGCGCGGTCGGCGGCAGAGATGCCAGTCGACACGCCTTCGCGTGCCTCGATCGACAGGGTGAAGGCCGTCTCATGCCGGCTGGAGTTCTTGGGGCTCATCAGCGGCAGGCCAAGCGCGTCGATCCGCTCGCCCGGCAGGGCAAGGCAGATCAGGCCACGGCCATGGGTCGCCATGAAGTTGATATCCGCCGGCGTGCACATCTGCGCCGGAATGATGATATCGCCCTCGTTCT
This sequence comes from Alitabrizicola rongguiensis, assembly GCF_021491355.1. GTDB lineage: Bacteria > Pseudomonadota > Alphaproteobacteria > Rhodobacterales > Rhodobacteraceae > Aliitabrizicola > Aliitabrizicola rongguiensis. Next base: position 23,475 of record NZ_JAKENF010000002.1, read on the forward strand.
CGCGATCCTCGTGGTCGACAAGGATGTACATCTTGCCGTTGCGGGCGTCCTCGATGATTTCCTCGATGGAGGAGATCGCTCCGGAAAATTCGCTATCAGCCTTGGCCGTCATGGTTTCCCCCAGAATTTGGGCGTCCGAATATCGCGGCGTTGCGCCAAAGGCCAGAGCAACCGGGTGCAGACCTGCACAGGGCCTGTTCAGCGCGCCGCCGAAAGCGAGGAGAAATAACGCTCGGCCGGCAGATACCCCGCGAGCCTGCCTGCGACGCTCCAGTCGCGCTCCAGCGACATGTCTCCGATCAGAACGACGCCATCGCGGGGAAAACCCTGATGGGCGGCGGCGATTGCCTCGCGCAGGGCGGGAAACGGCGCAAGGGGATAGGGTGCCGGATGGGCCCGGTCGATCACTCCCTGCCCCGCTTGCATCGCCGCCTCGGGGGCAAGCTGGCCCTGGACCAGCGCGATGCGTCCGCAGCCGCTGAGCGATGCCAGCCGGGCCTGCCGATCCTCGGGCAAGGCGGGAACGGGAGGCAGCAGCCGAAGCGCGTTCGAGGAAAACAGGAAGGCCACGACGTCATGCCCACTGGCGGCGCGGACCGAGGCATAGGTGCGGTAGTCAAGGCCCAGCTCGGCCGCCCGCCTGACCCGCAGGCGCACGACCTCGACCGGCAGATGCGGCAACAGGTTTTCCCGCGCCTGGCGCCAGCAATGCCGCCGCCAGCCTTCGCCGCCCTCCATCGTCGGGCCGCCGTTATGCCCCGGCCTGCTCACGCATTCCACTCGCGCAGGCGGGCGACATAGCGCGCCATCGTATCGACCTCGAGGTTGACGACCTGCCCCTCGTGCACCGCACCCCATGTGGTGTGGGTTTGCGTATGGGGAATGAAGTTCACGCCGAAATCCGCGCCGTTGACTTCGTTCACCGTCAACGAGGTGCCGTTCAGGGCAATCGATCCCTTTTGAGCAATGAAGCCCGCAAGCTGCAGCGGCGCGCGGAAGGTCACGCGCAGGCTATCCCCCTCGGGCATGACAGAGATGACCTGGGCCATGCCATCGACATGGCCTGATACGATATGGCCGCCCAGCTCATCGCCAACCTTCAGCGCGCGCTCGAGGTTCACGCGATGCCCGGCGACCCAACTGCCGAGCGTGGTCTTCGAGAGGGTTTCGGCCGATACGTCGACATCGAACCAGTTCTGCGGCTCAGAGCCCAGGGCGACCACCGTCAGGCAGACACCGTCGCAGGCGATCGAGGCGCCAAGATCGATTCTCTCGACATCGTAGCGGGTTGCAATCCTGACGCGCAGATCGCCACGCTGATCAACCGAAAGGACATGCCCGACGTCGCTGATGATCCCGGTGAACACAGATCCCCTCCTGTCCAAAGGCCGATGAACCGACGTAGCCCCCCAAATCCGCCCGTTCAAGCCCGTGATTTGGCGTGAAGCTGCTGTAATTTCGCCAAGCTGAAGAATAACCATTTACCGAGGATCAGCATTTCCGCGCCAGAACGGAAGAACAGTCGCTTCGGATCGAGCATGACCATTACAGGCAAGGGCAAGGTCTTTCTCTTCCTACAGGGTCCGCACGGGCCCTGGTTCAAGCTTTTGGGCAGGATGATCGGGCGTTCAGGCGCCGAGGTCTGGCGCGTCGGGTTCAACCTTGGCGACGAATTCTTCTGGCCCGACACCAGCCGCTACATCCCCTGGCATGGCGCGGTCGAGGCGTGGCCCGCAGAGCTCGCGCGGATATTTGCCGAGAAACGCGTGACCGACATCGTGCTCTATGGCGATACTCGACCCGTCCACGCGATTGCCGTGGAGCAGGCGCGCAAGGCCGGGATCACTGTCCATGTCTTTGAGGAAGGCTATCTGCGCCCGCACTGGATCACCTACGAACGGGGCGGATCGAATGGCCATTCGCGCCTGACGGAACTGACCCTTCCCGAGATGACGCGGGCGCTGGCTGACCGTGACGCCGAACTGCCCGACGCCCCGGCGCGATGGGGCGACATGCGCGAGCATGTCTTCTACGGCGCGCTCTACCACGGCCTCGTTCTGGCTGGCGGCGGGCGTTACCCGGCCTTCCGTTCGCACCGCGATGTTTCGGGCTGGGCCGAGTTCCGACTGTACCTGCGGCGGCTGGCGCTGATGCCCTGGCACCGGCTGGAGCGGATGATCGCCACCGGGCGCATCCGCCGCGGCGGTTTTCCCTATTTCCTCGCTCTGCTGCAGCTGGAACATGACGCCAGCTTCCGCAGCCACGGGCCCTTCGCCAGCCAGGTGGACTTTGCCGCGCTTTGCATTGAGGGCTTCGCCAAGGGCGCGCCGCCGCACCACCATCTGGTGTTCAAGGCCCACCCGCTCGAGGATGGCCGCACGCCGCTGGCCCGAGAGATCCGTCGTCTGGCGCAGGAATCCGGCATCGCAGATCGCGTGCATTTCGTCCGCGGCGGCAAGCTCGCCAGGCTTCTCAACGATGCGCGTGGCGCCGTGACGGTGAACTCAACCGCTGCACAGCAGGTTCTGTGGCGCGGATTGCCGCTGAAGATCTTTGGCCGGGCCGTCTATGGAAAGCCCGAGTTCGTGTCGTCCCAGCCGATCGCCGAATTCTTCGCGCGACCGACACGGCCTGACAGCCGCGCCTACCGCGATTTCCGCCGCTACCTGCTGGAAACCAGCCAGGTTCCGGGCGGTTTCTACTCGACGCGCGGCCGCCGCGCCCTGCTGCGGCAGGTCGTCGACATGATGCTGGCAGCGGAAGATCCCTATGATGCGCTGACGATGGGAACAGCGACTCCACGGCAACAGTTGCGGCTCGTTACCTGAGCAATTGCCGTCAAGCTGGCTATTTCACCGGCGTTTCTGTAGTTTTGGCACCAAAATACACGCAAGCTTCCGACAGAGGAGCCCGAGCAGTGCCGTCAAGAAAATTCCGGGGGGCCAGAAAACTGGTCCTTCTTGCCGTTGTCGCCGCAACCGCGTCCTGCGGCTTGCCGCGCACGGGTCCGACCAAATCGGAAATCTTCGCCGGATCGGTGGAAAAGCAGGGCGACGCCTTCATCGTCACCGTCAACGACCGCGTGACCCGCGCCACGTCAGTTGTGCCCTCCTACGGCTTCGGTCCGGGCTTCGAGAAGCAGGCCGTGCTCGCCTCGGACCTGATCGCACCGGGTGACCTTCTGTCGATCACTGTCTTTGAAAACGTCAAGGACGACCCGCTTCTTGGCAATACCGGTCAGCGCGTGACACCCCTGACCGATGTACAGGTCGATGGCGAGGGCTTCATCTTCGTGCCCTATGCCGGACGTCTCAAGGCGGCGGGCATGACACCCGAAGGGCTGCGTGACCTCATCACTTCGAAGCTCGACCAGCAGACCCCCGACCCGCAGATCAGCGTGACCCGCGCTGCGGGCGACGGCTCGACTGTCTCGGTCTCGGGCAGCGTCGCCGGTCAGGGCGTCTTCCCGATCGAGCGCCCGACCCGGACGCTGATGGCGATGCTGGCAAAGGCCGGCGGCGTGACCATCGAACCGCAGGCGGCACTGGTGACGGTGACCCGAAACGGCAAGACCGGCAAGGTCTGGTTGCAGGATCTCTACGACAATCCAAGGCTCGACATCGCGCTCCGCCCCGGCGACCGCATCGTGGTCGAGCGCGACCGCCGGTCTTTCGTAGCACTCGGCGCCACCGGATCGCAAAGCCGCATCCCGTTCGACACCCAGACCGTCTCGGCGATCGAAGCGCTGGCCCAGGTCGGCGGCCTGAACACCGCGCTGGCCGATCCGACGGGTATCTTCGTGTTCCGCAACGAGCCGCAGGAAATCGCCAATGCCGTTCTGGGCCGCAACGACCTGCGGGGGACGCAGCGTTTCGCCTATGTCCTGAACCTGACCGAACCGAACGGCGTGTTCCTGGCCCGCGATTTCGTCATCCGCGACGGCGACACGATCTATGTGACCGAGGCGCCCTTCGTGCAGTGGACCAAGACGCTGGCAGCCTTCAACGGCACGGCGACGGCGGTCGACTCGACGGCGAACCTCGCGGGCGGGCCGTGACACTCGGGCCAGCGTGACTCTGACCGACACGTCCGGCGAGCAGCGCCAGTCGCGGCTTTACGCCTTCAACGCCGGCCTCCTGAAGCCCGGCCGAGCGCGGCGCATCCTGACACTCGCGGGCCTGCCGCCGCATCTGGGCCGCCCGGGACCCGACGACCTGATCGCCGTCTGGGGCCGCAGCCCCTATGCCGCACGAGGCGAGGCGATGGCGGCCCGCAGCGGTGCGGCGCTTCTGCGGATCGAGGACGCGTTCCTGCGTTCGCTCCGACCGGGGCGCAGCGGCGATGCGACGATGGGCCTGATCCTCGACCGGCGCGGGGTGCATTTCGACGCCTCTGCGCCAAGCGATCTGGAACATATCCTCTCAACCGACCGGTTCGAGGATCACTCGCTGATCGCCCGCGCCCGCGACGGCATTGCTCGCCTTCAGGCGCTCGACATCTCGAAATACAGCGGATACGCTCCGAATGCCGCCCTGCCCCAGCCCGGCTATGTGCTGGTCGTCGACCAGTTGCAGGGCGATGCCTCGGTCCGCCACGGCGGCCTGACACCCCAGAGCTTTCGCGAGATGCTGGTGCGCGCGCAGGAAGAGCATCCTGGCCGGCGCGTGGTGGTCAAGCTGCATCCCGAAACCGTCCTTGGCCTGCGCCCCGGCCATTACGGCCCCGCCGATGCCTCGGAGCGGGTCACGCTGCTGACGGAAAATGTATCGCCCTGGAGGCTGCTCGAGGGCGCGATCGCGGTCTATGTCGGCTCGTCGCAACTTGGGTTCGAGGCGATCCTTGCAGGCCACCGCCCGCATGTCTTCGGCCAGCCCTTCTACGCGGGCTGGGGCCTCAGCGAGGATGAGGCGGCGTTTCCCCGCCGCCGCCGCAAGCTGACCAAGGTGCAACTCTTCGCCGGAGCGATGCTGCTCGCGCCCACATGGTACGATCCTTGCCGCGATCGTCTGGCCAGTTTCGAAGAGGTGGTCGATCAGCTTGAGGCAGAGCTTCGCCCCTTCCGCGAGGACGTCCAAGGCCATGTGGCGATGGGCATGCGGCTGTGGAAGCGCCGGACGCTCCAGCACTTCTTCGGGCGCAGGCGGCCGTTGCGCTTTGCCAATGATCCGGCGAAGGCGGCCGCACTTGCCGTTCGCGAGGGGCGTGGCGTGATCGCCTGGGGCATGACTGCGCCCGAAGGGTTCCCCCTGCCCGTCCGACGGATCGAGGATGGCTTCCTGCGCTCGCGTGGACTGGGCGCAAGCTTGGTGCCGCCCCTGTCACTCGTGGCCGACGACCTCGGCCTCTACTACGACCCGAGCCGGGAAAGCCGCCTTGACCGGCTGATCTCAAGCCCGGCGATCGCAGGCGGCGAGGCGCGCGCGGCGAGGCTGGTCGAGCGGATCGTGGGCAGCGGGCTATCGAAATACAATCTCGGACAGGCCCTGTCCGATCTGCCGGAAGGCCATCGCATTCTCGTCCCGGGACAGGTGGAAGACGATGCTTCGATCCGCTTCGGCGCGCCGGGCATCCGCACCAACCTCGACCTTCTGCGCCATGTCCGCGCCGAAAATCCGGGTGCGGTGATCCTGTACAAGCCGCATCCGGACGTGGAAGCAGGTCTGCGCCCTGGCCGGGTTGTGGATGCCGAGATCGATGGCCTTGCCGATGCGGTCCTGCCGAACAGCGACCCGGCCGCGTTGCTGCCCCTTGTGCAGGAGGTCTGGACAATGACCTCGCTTCTGGGGTTCGAGGCTCTCTTGCGTGGGGTACCGGTCACCTGCCTTGGCCTGCCGTTCTATGCGGGCTGGGGCTTGACCCGCGACGTCTTTCCCGCACCGCGGTGGCGGCGGGGACGGCCCACCCTTATGGCACTGGCCCATGCGGCGCTGATCGCCTATCCGCGCTATCTCGATCCGGTGACGGGGCGGCCCTGCCCGCCCGAGGTGATCGTGGACCGCCTGATCGAGGGCTACACCGGAAGCGGCGGGCTTGGCCTCGGCCTTTTATCCCGCCTTCAGGGTCTGCTGGCCGGCCAGTCGCATCTCTGGCGCTGAGACAGCCCGGTCAGGCTTGCCGATTTCGAACAATTCTCTGGCATGGTTTGTGCCATTTCCGCCCACACCTTTCAGCATTCAATCCTTCCGGCGGCTTTGCCAGCGTGTGACCACATCACCGCCAACTGTGGCGGTTTCCACAAGATCGAAGCTTTTGGCCTCGGCCAGATGCCCGACGGCCATGGTCCCTACCGCCGGCACGCCTTCGCCACCGATGACCTTTCCCGCAGTGAAGGCGACCAGGTCGGTCACCAGATCGGCCGCCAGCAAGGCCGCCGCCAACTGCCCTCCGCCCTCGCAGAAGACCCGCGTCAGCCCTTCGCCGGCAAGCGCCGACAAGGCAGCGACGGGGTCGAGATGCCCTTCCGTTTCCGCGCAGGGGATCAGCCTTGCACCAGTCGCCTGCCAGGCCCTGCGCGCAGTCTCGTTGGCCGAGGGGCCATGACAAATCCAGACCGGCACGTCGCGCGCGCTGCGCCCCAGTCGGCTGTCCGGCGACAGGGAGAGGCGGCTGTCGAAGACGACACGGACCGGCTGCCGCACCGCGCCAAGATCGCGCACCGTCAGGTCAGGGTCATCGGCGCGGGCTGTCCCCGACCCGACCAGCACCGCATCATGCGACAGTCGCAGCGCGTGGACCATGCGTCGCGCCGCCGGACCGGTGATCCAGCGGCTTTCCCCTGATGCCGTCGCGATACGCCCATCCAGTGTCGCGGCAAGTTTCAGCGTGACCATCGGCAGGCCACGCGTCACCCGGCGGAGAAACCCGGCATTCAGCTCCCGCGCCCCCGCGGCCTCGACCCCCTCGACCACTTCGATCCCCGCCGCTCGCAGGATTTCGTGCCCACGCCCCGCCACCCGCGGGTCAGGGTCCATCAGCGCGCTGACGACCCGCGCCACGCCCGCCGCCACCAGCGCCTCGGCACAGGGCGGCGTCTTGCCGTGATGGGCGCAGGGTTCGAGCGTGACATAGGCCGTAGCCCCGCGCGCAGCCAGGCCGGCCTGCGCCAGTGCCACGACCTCGGCATGGGGCCGACCGCCCGGCTGGGTCCAGCCCCGCCCGACGATCCGGCGATCCTTGAGGATCACACAACCGACGGCCGGGTTCGGCCAGACATTGCCCAGCCCCCGCTGCGCCAGAGCCAGCGCGTGGCGCATGTGGCGGCGGTCGTCCTCGGCGCTCACTCGTCGGCGGTGGGATGCGGGCGGAGTTCGGAGACGAACTTGTCGAAATCGTCCGCCGCCTGGAAGTTCTTGTAAACGCTGGCAAACCGCACGTAGGCGACGGTGTCGATCCTCGCCAGCGTCTCCATCACGATCTCGCCGATGACCTTCGAGGGGATGTCGGTTTCGCCCAGGCTTTCCAGACGCCGCACGATGCCCGAGATCATCTGGTCGATGCGTTCGGGCTCGATCGGGCGCTTCTGCATGGCGATGCGGATCGAGCGTTCCAGCTTCGAGCGGTCGAAATCCTCGCGTTTCCCGCTGGACTTGATGACGACGAGGTCGCGCAGCTGTACCCGTTCATAGGTTGTGAAACGACCGCCGCAGGCCGGGCAGAACCGCCGCCGCCGGATCGAGACATGATCCTCGGCCGGACGGGAATCCTTCACCTGCGTGTCGATGTTTCCGCAAAACGGGCAGCGCATCGCCCCTCCCCCTCGTTGCCTCTGTCGGGCCTTCCGCGATGACTATAGGCGGGCCGCAACAGTTTGGGTAGCGGAAAGGTCGGTCTCAAGATGTTGGGGAATCACCTGTGGCGCGGCTGCACAAAGAGCCGCGACAGAGGCGTGCATTTCGTCATCGTCGTGTTACAGTTTCCTGCATGACAGCCCGACTCATCCTGTGCCTCGCCCTGCTCTCACCGCTTCCCTCCCTGGCGGACAGCCCTATTGCCGAGGTGGTCTGCGCCCCCAAAGCCGAGATGGATCAACGTCTGGCCATTCACTTCGGTTCTTCGCGCGCAGCAACCGGCCTGCGCGACCCCGAGACGGTGCTGGAGGTCTGGACGTCTCCCCAGGGCCGCTGGACGCTGGTTCAAAGCCATGCGAACGGCCAGTCCTGCATCGTGGCTATGGGCGAGAACTGGGATATGCCGCTTTCGGGCCAGAAGAGTTGAGCTAGCGCCCGCCCGGGCGCACCTCCTGGACGAACAGACCCAGATCGGTCCCGTAGCCCTTGATCGTAACGGCGGAGCCGGGTGCGAGGGCGTCCACGATGTTATCCTCGGTTCCGCAGACCGAGTTGATGATGAAGGGCAATCGCTGCAGCTCGATCTTGTTGCGGCAGAGCGTGCTGTAGCTTTTTCGGGCAGTGTCGACGTGAAAGACCATCGAGGTCGGCTGCCCCGCCCAGATGGTGCGCAGCATCGGATATCCCATCGAGATCAATGCGCTACCGAGAAACCAGAAAAACACTGGGAGGAACAGGATCATCCCGATATTGCCAAGCGTCCCGATCCGCTCGCCGCGTTGCACCATGTCGACCGCGAACAGGATCGTCGCCAGCACCGCCGCACCGAAGCAGAAGGTCGAGGCGAAGCCTTCGGTCTGCGTGATCCAGGCCTCGCTCGGAAGGAAGTCGACGTGGAACTTCTTCACCGCGATCGGGATCGCACCAAGGAAGAAGACGGCGGCCAGCCCCACCCACAAAACCCGGGCAACGCCCCTCGGGCGGGATTCGGGTTCGCGGGCAGGGCTGGGGTTCGACATTACGCTGATCGGATGCTCCTTCGTCTCGTGAAATCCTCACCTATTCCATCGCTAATGTCGAAGGTTTGCGAAAGGCAGGCGTCCATGCTGCGCCACAAATTCCGCCAGCAATCTGGATTCAACCGCCTCGCATCCGTCGGGAACATCCATCCAGCAGAAAACCAACTCAGCACTTTGGCGGATCTGCAAAATGTAGCGTCCGCCTCTATGAGCGGTTGGCCTTCCCTGTCCAAACAGCAGGAACTCCGAAAGCCGCTTGCGCAAGCCTCGTCGCCCACTTACCCCGCCCGCCGCCTTGCCAAGATAGACGACATCGGATGTCGGCACCCAATTGGCACTCAGAGTTTGGCGACCTACGTTGGGATCACGACCATTGTACCAGCCGCCTGTGCCCGCTTCGACGAAGTCAGGGATTTCTGACGCGGTCCAAAGGACCGCGTAGACCCCAGGATCTTCAGGAATGGCGGAGCGATCTTCGATCAGGTCTGCAACTGTGTGAAAGCCCTGGAACCCCAGGGCCTCCAAATCCGCACAGGTGCGCAACGAGTTCACTGATCGAGGAAGCTCCGCAGCTTCCTTGACCGGCTTGGATGCTTCAGTTTCCGCAGCGCCTTCGCCTCGATCTGGCGGATCCGTTCGCGGGTGACGCTGAATTGCTGGCCGACCTCTTCCAGTGTGTGGTCGGTGTTCATGCCGATGCCGAAGCGCATGCGCAGGACGCGTTCCTCGCGCGGGGTCAGCGAGGCGAGGACGCGGGTCGTCGTCTCTTTCAGGTTTTCCTGAATGGCGCTGTCGAGCGGCAGGATCGCGTTCTTGTCCTCGATGAAATCGCCAAGCTGGCTGTCCTCCTCGTCACCGATCGGGGTTTCAAGGCTGATCGGCTCCTTGGCGATCTTCATCACCTTGCGAACCTTCTCGAGCGGCATCTGCAGCTTTTCGGCCAATTCCTCGGGCGTGGGCTCGCGGCCGATCTCGTGGAGCATCTGGCGGCCGGTGCGGACGAGCTTGTTGATCGTCTCGATCATGTGGACCGGGATGCGGATCGTGCGGGCCTGGTCGGCGATCGAGCGGGTGATCGCCTGACGGATCCACCAGGTCGCGTAGGTCGAGAACTTGTAGCCGCGGCGATACTCGAACTTGTCCACGGCCTTCATCAGGCCGATGTTGCCTTCCTGAATGAGATCAAGGAATTGCAACCCGCGGTTCGTGTATTTCTTGGCAATGGAAATCACGAGGCGCAGGTTGGCCTCGACCATTTCCTTCTTGGCCTGCCGCGCTTCCTTTTCGCCCTTCTGGACCTGGTTCACGATCCGGCGGAATTCGCTGATGTCGACGCCGACATACTGGCCGACCTGCGCCATCTCGGCGCGCAATTCCTCGACCTTGTCGCGGCTGCGCTCCATCAGCGCCTGCCAGCCCCGGCCAGACTTGGCGGCCATGCGGTCAAGCCAGGTCGGGTCGAGTTCATAGCCCTGGTATTCGTCGATGAATTCACGGCGGTTGATACGGGCCGCATCGGCCAGCTTCACCATGCCCGAGTTGATCGACATGATCTTGCGGTTGATGCCGTAGAGCTGGTCGATCAGCGCTTCGATCCGGTTGTTGTGCAGGTGAAGTTCGTTCACCAACAGAACGATTTCACTGCGCAATTTCTGATAGGCGGCCTCATCCGCAGCCGAATAGCGCGTGGTATCGTTCAGCGTCGCATGCATCCGCTGGTCCTGCATCGCTGCAAGCGTGGAATAGTCGCGCGCGATGATGTCGAGCGTTTCCAGGACCTTCGGCTTCAGCGCGGATTCCATGGCGGCCAGCGACATGTTCGAGGCTTCGTCATCCTCGTCATCCTCGTCGGCGCGCAGGATCGGATTGCCGTCCGCGTCAAGCTCCGGCTCGCTATCATCACCGCCCGAGCGGCGCGGAGCAGCGGCAGGCATGTCAACCTCGTCCAGCCCCGGACCGTCCATTTCGCCATCCCCGTCGAGCGACCGGCCGAAGGTGGCCTCGAGGTCGATCACGTCGCGCAGCAGGATGTCTTCGTTCAGAAGTTCGTCGCGCCAGATCGTGATGGCCTGGAAGGTCAGCGGGCTTTCGCAGAGGCCCGCGATCATGGTGTTGCGGCCGGCCTCGATGCGCTTGGCGATGGCGATCTCGCCCTCGCGGCTGAGGAGTTCGACCGATCCCATCTCGCGCAGGTACATGCGCACCGGGTCGTCGGTGCGGTCCAGCGTCTCGGACTGGGTGCCGGCGACGGCGATCTCGCGCGAGGTCGAGGTCTCGACCAGTTCGCCCGCAGGTTCGCCCTCTTCGACCTCGTCATCCTCGATGACGTTGATGCCCATTTCCGAGAGCATCGACATCACGTCCTCGATCTGCTCGGAGCCGACCTGATCCGGCGGCAGAACCGTGTTGAGCTGGTCGTAGGTGATGTAGCCGCGCTCGCGTGCGTCGGCGATCATCTTCTTGACGGCTGCCTGGCTCATGTCGAGCGAGACTTCGGCCTCCTGCTCTTCCGGCTTCGCGTCGTCGGTATCCTTGAGTGCCATGTATGCTCCTCGGTCGGTCATCAGCGCAGGCTGGCCGAATCATTTGGCCGCGTCACGAATCAATAGCGCGAATCACGGCAGGGGGAAGGCGGATCAACCTCTTTTCTTGACCCAGATCTGGCTGTCGATGAGGCTTTGAAGATGCGCCGACAGCGCCGCGCGATCTTCGCCCATTTCAGTTGCACCCTCGAGATGGCCGCGTCCGGCACTGTTCACGGCCTCGGCCGCCTTCGACAGGCGCCATGTCAGCCCCTCGTCCACCAGCCCCGTCAGGTCGTGGATCGCCTCCTCAACCTCGCGACGAGCGCCCCGTCGGGCGTCCAGCTTGGCGAGCCCCTCGGCAACGCACATCACGGCCAATTCGTCATCCTCGCGGTTCTGTACCGGCGGCGCCGAGCGGACATGGCTGCGCGCGAAGAGCGTTTCAAGAAGATCGCCCGCCGCGCCCGTGATTTTTTCCGCCCTTGCTTCCGGTTCGGCATGGGCCGCGTGAAGGAGCGCCCGGCGGATGCGATCATGCTCCTCGAGCGTCAGGTCGAGCATTTCCAGATCGCTTTCGAAGCGGGTGATGAGTGACGGGTGGGTGGCGAGCGTTGCCAGAACCACGGCTTCGAGCACTTGTTCCTCGACCGGGGTCGGCCCGCTGGCCGCCAGGGCCGAGGTCTTGGTCGATGGCAAAGGCGCCATCGGGGGCGGCGGAAAGCGACCGGGCCGCTTGCCCGGGCGGAAAGCCTCCGGCCTGGCGGGTGTGAACAGGTCCTGCCGGAGCCGCTTGACCTCTTCGCCATAATGACCGCGGATCGACGGGTCCTTGATCCGCATCAGCGCGGCGCGGAGAGTCTTGTCGAGCGCGGCCTTCCGCTCGGGACTGTCAAAGACGCGACCTTCCGTCTCCCGCCGCCAGAGCAGGTTGACCATCGGCTGGGCCTCGTCGAGGACCTTCTGCATCGCCGGCGCACCCTGCGCCTTGATGAGGTCGTCGGGATCAAGCCCCTGCGGCAGAAGGGCGAAGCGCAGACCCTGCCCCGCCTCGAGCATCGGCAGCGCGAGGTCGATCACCCGGAGCGCGGCGTTGAACCCGGCCTTGTCGCCGTCGAGCGAGATGATCGGCTCGGGGAGGATGCGCCAGAGGAGCCGCAACTGGTCCTCGGTCACCGCCGTGCCGAGGGGGGCGACCACCGCCTTGAACCCGGCCTCGGAGAGCGCGATCACGTCCATGTAGCCTTCGGCCACGATCAGCGGCTGTCCCTTGCCGGCCGCCTCGCGCGCCGGGCCGATGTTGTAGAGGTTCCGGCCCTTGTCAAACAGCTCGGTCTCGGGACCGTTGAGGTATTTGGCGCGCGCATTCGGGTCCATCGCCCGCCCGCCAAGGCTGATCGCCCGGCCGCGCGCATCGCGGATCGGGAAGATGATCCGGCCCCGGAAGCGGTCATAGGGCGGACCGCCATCATCGGGTTTCGCGCAGAGGCCCGCGGCCACGATCATGTCGGGCGCGATGCCCTTCTGGTTCAGCGCATGGAACAAGCCCTGCCGCTGGTCGGGGGCAAAGCCGATCTCCCACCGGTCCTGCGCCTCCGGTGACATGCGGCGGCGGTCGAGATAGTCACGCGCCGGGGCGGCGGCGGAGGTGCGCAGTTGCAGGCGGAACCACTTCACCGCCTCTTCCATCACCTCGGCCAGCTGCGTGCGCCGGTCGGCCTTCTGCGCGGCCTGCGGGTCGCGGGCGGGCATCGGCATCCCGGCCTCGCGGGCGAGGATTTCCACGGCTTCGATGAAGGAGACGTTTTCGGTCTCCTTCACGAAGGTCAGCGCATCGCCCTTCGCGTGGCAGCCGAAGCAGTAATAGAAGCCCTTGCGGTCATCGACATGGAAGCTTGCCGACTTTTCCTGATGGAAGGGGCACGGCGCCCACATGTCGCCCTTGCCCTGGTTCGACTTGCGCAGGTCCCAGGTGACCTTGCGGCCCACGACCTGGGACAGCGAGATCCGGGTGCGGAGTTCGTCGAGGAAACCGGGGGGAAGACTCATGCCGTTCAATATCGGCGCTAGGGGGGCGTTCGTCCAGTGGCGAGGTCGGAAGCGGGGGCCAGCCCCCGCACCCCCGGAATATTTGGGAGCAGGAAATGGGGCGGGTCAGGTCAGTCGTTGACGCGCCGCGAGGGCCGTCATCGCGGCTTCCACCTCATGCCAGGCCGTGCGGGCCATCGAGCGGAAGACGAGGATATCGACCGTCTGCGCGCCCGTCCGCATCAGGACCGCGTTCATGTGATTGAAGGCGGTGCGGAGCGCGGCGCCTTCCGGGAAGGCGGCGAGGCGGATATCCACGGGCACGATCCGGGCCAGCGCCGCCTCGGTGCCGGGGCCATCGAGGCGAAGCGCAGCCCAGCCGTCGGATTGGTCGGTCAGGGCGGCGATCCCGGCCAGTCCCTTAGGCGTCGGCGAGCCGATCAGGAAGTATTGCCCGCGCCCCGTCCAGACGAGGCGGGCGCCCTTGGCCTCGGCAAAGCGGTTCGGCGCGGGCAGCACGAGGCCGAGCGCCTTGGCCACGGCGGCGTCCTGACCGCTGAAGGGCGCGATCGAGGTGATCGGATCGAGCGCGATTTCGGACAGTGTCACGCCGGCGAGTGTCAGCGGGGCATGTCCGGCCAGGGCGGATTTGGCGATGAGGTCAGCCACGGAGCTTTGCCCCTTCCTTGTCGTGGAACACCGGATCGGAGACCGTGCAGAGCACGTCATGGCCGCGCAATCCATCGACCATGCGGATCACCTCGCCATGCCGGGCACGACCGTTCTTCAGGAAGCCGAGGCCCAGCCAGCGGTTGAGCGTCGGCGACCAGCCGACCGAGGTGACATAGCCCTGATCGTTGACCCGCGTCGCCTCGGCGCCCTTGGCATAGAGATGCGCGCCCGACGTCAGGACGCCTTCGCCCACGGGAGTCAGGCCCACCATCTGCTCGCGCTCGGGGCCAGAGAGACCGGGGCGTTGCGACGCGCCCTTGCCGATGCAATCCTTCTTGCCGCTCACCATCTTTTCCATGCCGATGTCGAAGGCAGTCACCCGGCCGTGGATCTCGGCATGGGTGATGAAGCCCTTCTCGATACGCAGGACGTTCAGCGCCTCCATCCCGTACGGGCCGCCGCCGAGAAGTTCGGCGCGGGCGAGCAGGTCGCGGAACAGCGCCTCGCCATAGCGGGTCGGCACGGCGATCTCGTAGCCCTCTTCGCCCGAGAAGGAGATGCGGAACAAACGCCCCTGCACATTCCCGATCCGGACCGGCGCGACGCCCATGAAGGGTAGGTCGATCTCTGTGCCGAGATAGCTCGACAGAAGTTGCCGCGCCAGCGGGCCGGCAACGGCGAATTGCGCCCAGCTTTCGGTGACCGAGATGGTGCGCACATCCCAACCGGCGCAGAAGGCCTGCTGGACGAAGTCGAGATGGCGCATGACGAGGCCGGCTGCTGCGGTCGTTGTCGTCATCAGGAAACGGTCCTCAGCGAGGCGCGCCGAGGTGCCGTCATCCAGCACCATCCCATCCTCGCGCAGCATTAGGCCATAGCGGGTGCGGCCCACGGGCAGGGTCGAGAAGGTGTTGGTGTAGACGAGATCGAGGAAGCGCGCGGCGTCCTTCCCCTGGATGTCGATCTTGCCGAGGGTCGAGACATCGGCCACGCCGACGGTCGAGCGCACCATGTTGACCTCGCGGTCGCAGGCCTCTTTCCAGGTCGTCTCGCCCGGTTTCGGGAAATAGCTCGGGCGGTACCACAGGCCCGCTTCGATCATCGGCGCGCCGCGGTCGCGGCTGGCCTGGTCCGAGGTCAGGAAGCGTTGCGGCGCAAACCCTGCAGCGCGGCCCCCGGCGCCCATGGCGGCAATGGACACAGGGGTAAAGGGTGGGCGGAACGTGGTCGTGCCGGTCTCGGGGATGGCGCGGCCGGTCACATCGGCCAGAAGCGCCAGCGCGGCGACGTTGGAGTTCTTGCCCTGATCCGGCGCCATGCCCTGCGTCGTATAGCGCTTCATGTGCTCGACCGACCGGAAGCCCTCCTGCGCAGACAGCTTCACGTCCTTGGTCGTCACGTCATTGGCGAAATCGAGCCAGGCGCGGTTCCACAGACCGGGCTTGGTCGGGATATGCCAGAGGGCCTCGGTCGCCGGGTTCTCGTCGGCGGCGGCGGGAATGTCGGCTATCGGGGCCTTGAGGCCAAGCGCCTCGATCGCGACCGCCGCAGCGGCGGCGCCTTCGGCAAGGCAGGCGGCGGTCGAGAATGTGCCCTTTGCCGATCCGGCGGCGATCAGGCCGGGCACGGCATTCTCGGCCGGAACGAAGGCGGCGATGGCGTCGTCCCATACCGGGCGGCCGTTCAGGTGGCAGGTCAGATGGACCGTCGGGTTCCAGCCGCCCGAAAGCCCGAGCGCATCCGCCTCGACCTTGAACTCGCGGCTGCCTTGCCGGACGGTGACCGATGTCAGACCGTGGCGGCCGGCGGTGTCGCTAACGACGGCCCCGGCATGAACCGGGAAAGGCTCGTCGGTCGAGGCGCCCTCGCGGCTGTCGATCAGCGCGGCGATACGGACGCCCGCCGCATGCAGGTCGCGGGCCGTCGTACGGGCGCTGTCGTTGTTGGCAAAGAGCGCGATCCGCTGACCGGGAACGACGCCGTAGCGGTTGAGATAGGTCCGGAGTGCCGAGGCAAGCATGATGCCGGGCCGGTCGTTGTTCTGGAAGGCGATCGGGCGTTCCAGCGCGCCCGCTGCCAAAACCGCGCGTTTCGTCACGATCCGCCAGAAGCATTCGCGCGGCAGGTCGGCCTTCGGCGCGACATGCAGGCCCACCCGCTCGAGCGCGCCGTATGTGCCATCGTCATAGGCCCCTGTGACGGTCGTCCGCGTCATCAGCCGGACATTGGGCATCGAGGCAAGCTCGGTCAGCACCGAAGCCGCCCAGTCCGCCGACCCCTGCCCGCCGATCTGGCCCATATCGGACAGAAGCGCCCCGCCCATGCGTGCACCCTCATCGGCGAGGATGACATCTGCCCCGGCCCGCGCGGCGGTCAGCGCCGCCATCAGGCCGGTCGGCCCTGCCCCGATCACCAGAAGGTCGCAATAGGCCCAGGCCTTTTCGTAGGTCGCCTCGTCATGCCGGCCAGAAAGGCGGCCAAGACCGGCGGCCCGGCGAATGGCCGGTTCATAAAGCCGCTCCCAGAAGGCGCGCGGCCACATGAAGGTCTTGTAGTAGAAGCCCGCCCCGAAGAAGGGCGCGGCGAGGTCGTTCACCGCCAGCAGGTCGAACTTCAGCGAAGGTGCGCGGTTCTGGCTTTGCACCGCCAGACCCTCATACACCTCCTGCACCGTGGCGCGGACGTTCGGGGTCTGTTGGCCGTCTTCCAGCACCTCGATCAGCGCGTTCGGCTCTTCCGATCCGGCGGTCAGCACCCCGCGCGGACGGTGATACTTGAAGCTGCGGCCGACAAGCTTCACCCCGTTCGCCATCAGCGCCGAGGCGACCGTGTCGCCGGGATGGCCGGAATACTCGCTGCCATCGAAGCGGAAGGTCAGCGCCTTGGTTCGGTCGATCAGGCCCTTGCCGGGGATTCTCACGATGCTTTCCTCCGGCCTTTCGGGGCAGGTTTGCCCTGCCCTTCCCCGGCGACGAGTTCGGCGCCGAGGATTTCATGGGTCACGGTATTGCGGGTCACGACCAGCCAGGAAGTGCAGCCGGTCTCATGATACCACAGGTCGCGCGTCACGCCCGCCGGGTTGTCGCGCAGGTGCAGATAGGCGTCCCAGGCCTCTGGCGCGGCGCCCTCACCGGGGCGATGCAGATAGTCGTCGGACCCGTAGTAATAGAACTCGCGCCGGTCGCGCAGGCCGCAGAGCGGGCATGGGATGCGCATCAGTTCACCTCTTCGCAGGACGTGATGGTGGCAAGGGTCTTGCCGTTCAGCAAATAGGCCACCTGCCCGCCTCGCATGATGAGAGCGGACAGGGGCGGCTCGCCGCAGGCCAAGCGGGCAAAGCCGTCCCCGTCGGGCAGTCGGAGGTCGGCCGCGACCATAAGGTCAAGCTGCACCTGTGGGCCGCCCTGCGACGCACCCATGACCCGGATGCCGGGCGCGATCTCACGCGGCAGGCTTTTCGCCAGTGCATCAGCCGTGCCCTTTGCAGCGGCGCAGATGTCCCCTCCGCCCGCGCCTGCGCAGGGGTTCTTGACCGGGTTCATCTGGGCCATCGCGGGGGTCGTCATCAGGGCAAGGATCAGGAGCGCACGCATCAGTGCAGGTTGTGCTGGGAGCCGGTGCCTTCCTCGTCGAGGAGGTGGCCGGTGGCGAAGCGGTCGAGGCGGAAGCGGCGGGCAACCTCGTGCGGCTGGCCGGTGGCCATGAGGTGCGCCATGCACCAGCCCGATGCCGGCACGGCCTTGAAGCCGCCGTAGTTCCAGCCGCAGTCGATGAACAGGCCGTCGACATGGGTCTTGTCGATGATGGGCGAGCCATCGGGCGACATGTCCATGATCCCGCCCCAGGAGCGCAGCACCTTGGCGCGGCCGATCATTGGCATCAGCGTCATGCCCGCCTCCATCACATGCTCGACCATCGGCAGGTTCCCCCGCGCCGCGTAGCTCGCGTAGAAGTCGAGGTCGCCGCCGAAGACGAGCCCACCCTTGTCGGACTGGCTGATGTAGAAGTGGCCCATGCCGAAGCTGATGACATGGTCGATGACCGGCTTCAGCCCCTCGCTGACGAAGGCCTGCAGGATGTGGCTCTCGATCGGCAGGCGCATGCCCGCCATCGCCGCCACCTGCCCCGAGCGTCCGGCAACGACGATGCCGACCTTCTTCGCCCGGATCGCACCGCGCGTGGTCTGCACGCCCTTCACCACGCCATTCTCGATGTCGATCCCCGTCACTTCGCAGTTCTGGATCAGGTCGACGCCACGCCGGTCGGCGCCGCGGGCATAGCCCCAGGCGACCGCGTCGTGTCGGGCCGAGCCGCCGCGCGGGTGATAGAGGCCGCCATAGATCGGGAAACGGGTCTGCTCGAAATCGAGATAGGGCAGATGTTCGCGCACGCCCTCGCGGTCGAGCAGGATCGCGTCGTCGCCCTGGCTCAGCATCATGTTGCCGCGCCGGGCGAAGGCGTCGCGCTGGCCGTCGGAGTGGAACAGGTTGATGAGGCCGCGCTGCGAATGCATGACGTTGTAGTTCAGCTCGGACTCAAGACCTTCCCACAACTTCAGGGAATGGCTGTAGAATTCGCTGTTGCCCTGCAGGAAGTAGTTCGCGCGCACGATGGTTGTGTTGCGCCCGATATTGCCCGATCCGAGATAGCCCTTCTCCAGTACTGCGACATTGGTGATGCCGTGGTTCTTGGCCAGGTAATAGGCCGTCGACAGGCCGTGGCCACCGCCACCGATGATGATGACGTCATATTCGGCTTTCGGCTGCGGGTCGCGCCAAGCGGGGGTCCAGCCCTTGTTGCCGAAAAGGCCCTCCGTAAAGACCTTCAGACCCGAATAGCGCATTGCAGAACTCCCATCGCGGCAGGGAAAGGCGGACCATGCCGCGCTGCAATATTCAATGGCTGGCGGTCAATTCCTTGTCCGCGCGCGACACGACGTGTCGCATATGCCATCGGCACTGCCATTGACGGGTGTCAGGTCAGAGCGGCAGTCTGTCGCAGAACCCAGGAGAGTGACATGACCGACACCCGCGACCCGCGCTTTGACATCCTGTTCCAGCCGCTGAAGATCGGCCCGGTCACTGCGCCGAACCGCTTCTGGCAGGTGCCGCATTGCACGGGCATGGGCAATCTCTATCCCCGCACGCTGGCGACGATGCGCGGCATCAAGGCCGAGGGCGGCTGGGGTGTGGTGAACACCGAATACTGCTCGATCCATCCAAGCTCGGACGACACCCCTGCGCCCTATGCGTCGCTCTGGGACGAGGGCGACGTGGCGAACATGGCGGCGATGACCGAGGCCGTTCATGCCCATGGGGCGCTGGCTGGGGTGGAACTGTGGCACGGCGGTCTGCGCTCGAAGAATGTCCTGAGCCGCGCTGGCTCGCTCGCGCCGGTCAGCCTGCCGGCGGAGGGGGCGCCCTGGCAAGCCCGGCGGATGGACCGGCAGGACAGGGCCGACCTGCGTGATTGGCACCGCCTGGCGGTTGACCGCGCGGTGCGGGCCGGGTTCGACGTCATCTATGTCTATGCCGCCCATACTTACCTCCTGTCGCAGTTCCTTGACCCTGCGCTGAACCCCGAAGGCGGCGCGTCGCTGCTGGAACGGGGGCGGATCGTCGCAGACCTGATTGCCGAGGCCCGCGAGACGGCCGGCGACAGTGCCGCCATCGCCATCCGCATCGAGGTGACCGATGAAGATGGCGGCGGGGCCGAGGCGCGGGCGGAGTTCCTCGCCTCGATCGCACCGATGGTCGATGTCTTCGACGTGACAATCCCGGACTACGCGGTTGAGATGGGCCCCTCGCGCTTCGTCCGCGAGGCGGCGCTTCGGGATCACGTCGCCCATGTGAAAGCGGCGACAGGCAAACCCGTGGTGGCGGTGGGCCGTTTCACCAGCCCCGAGACGATGCTGGCCGAGATCCGGCAGGGGCGGCTCGATTTCATCGGTGCCGCCCGTCCCTCGATCGCGGACCCCTTCCTGCCCGAGAAGATCCGCACGGGCCGGTTCGACGACATCCGCGAATGCATCGGCTGCAACATCTGTTATGCACATGACGGCCTCGGGGCGCCAATCCGCTGCACCCAGAACCCTGCCATGGGCGAAGAGTGGCGGCGCGGCTGGCATCCGGAGCGGGTTCCGGCGGTGACGGGCCGGGTCGAGCCGGTTCTGGTCATCGGCGGCGGTCCGGCTGGGCTCGAGTCGGCCCTGACTCTGGGCCGCCGTGGGGTGCCGGTGATGCTGGCCGAGGCGGAAGAGACGCTCGGCGGGCGGGTGACGCTGGAAAGCCGCCTGCCCGGCCTGTCGGAATGGGCACGGGTGCGCGACTGGCGGCTGCACCAGATCGGCAAGCTTGCGAATGTCGAAGTCTTCCCGGCCAGCCGGATGACGGTGGACGATGTGCTGGCAACCGGTGCGCCGCATGTGATCTGCGCGACCGGCAGCCGCTGGCGGGTGGATGGCCGGGGACGCTCCTTCCCCGGAGGCATGGCCAGCTACACCGATCCGCGGACCCTTTCGCCGGAGGCTGTGCTGTCGGGCGCGCGGCCTGCGGGGCCGGTCGTGATCTTCGACGACGACAACTACCACGTTGCGGCGGGGCTTGCGGATCTTCTCGCGTCAGAGGGGATGGCGGTGACCTATGTGACCACCGAGGGCCGGGTGGCCGAATGGGCGGGCTACACCGTGGAGCAGGCAGGCCTGCACCGCCGCCTGCTTGAGCGCGGCGTGACCATCCTCACGGGCCATACCGTGGCGGCGTTGGAACCGGGGGAAGCACGGCTCGACTGCATCTATACCGGCAGAAGCCAGCGCATCCCCTGCGAGGGCTTCGTTCCGGTCACGTCACGCGAGCCGCAGGATGCGCTCTGGTCGGACTTGCAGGAGAAGGGGCTGAAGACCCTTCTGCGCATCGGCGACGCGGCCGCACCCGGCCTCATCGCCCATGCCGTCCATGACGGACACCGCGCGGCACAGGAGATGTTCGGCGGCGAGACGGCCGTGCTGCGGGAACGGGTGGTCCTCACCCCGCCTGGCGGCAGAGGCGTGGGCTAGGCTGCCCCGGCCGCGCCGATCTCCCCCGCCTGCATGGCCCGACCGATCAGGTCCATGTCTGATGCGGGGACCTCGAACAGTCCGAAACGCAGCATGTATCCCCAGTTCTGGCGCCCGGCGGTGAAGGACAGAAGCGGCAGCAGCGGATGGATCGATGCCGGTTCCGCCGCGAACCAGTCGACATCCCGCCGCCAGGGCGTGAAGCCACCGCCCATCACCCCTTGGTAAACCTCGCCCGCGCGCACGCGGCCAAGGGCAGTGAAACTCTGCAATGGCGTTCGCGTGCCAAAGACCTCGACCGGTGAGTAATAGGCCACAAGATCCCCCGGACGTATCCGCCTGAGCGGTGACGCCTTGCCGTGGTTGACCTGCATGAATCCCTCGGCCCGCCCGATGGCAACGTGATTGGCCGAGGCGACCGCTATCCAGAACCGCATGAGGCCCCCATTCTTGGCTACAGGGTCAGCATGAGCCAGCCTTGCTGCCAGTTTCCGTCAGCAGAGGACTTCTTGCGGTTTTCGGGTCCGAACAGGAATAGGGCGGGGTGCGATGCCCCCGCCCACTGCGCCCGACCATGCTTTTCAGAGAGCAAGCTTGAAGTATTCGGCCTCGTAGTTGGCTTCCATTCCGGTTCCGCAGAAGGCCATGTTCATGTTGCTGGTGCCAGAGATCGAGCCTCCCGCAACCATCGCCGCCCCCTCAATCCCGTTGGCGTTGGCGGCGAACTCGATGTTGCCCTTGGCGAGCAGCTGGCCACCGAACATCTTCAGGTCAGAGGGGAAGCTGATGTCACCCATGGTCAGAAGCTGGGCACCGCCGCCGGCCGCGCAATGGTCGTCCTTGCCGATCTGGACGCCCGACGCACTGGTGATGGAGGTGTTCTTGGTCGTGCTGGTGGTGCCGATGACCACGTCTTCCAGGATCACGCCCTGCTCGAATTTCACATCGCAACTGGTGATGATCGCAACCTTCGACAGCTTGACGCTGTTCTTGATGGTCAGCGTGTTGTTCCCCTTGTTGCAGGTATAAGTGTAAAGCGTGCCTGACGTCACGTCGGTCTGGTAGACCGTGTTCTTGGTGAAGGTCTTCGTCGTGGCATTGGTGATGTAGCTCGGCAGGTACATCGGATCGCGGTTCTTGATCCCGGTGATGATCGCGTTGATCCGCTGCACGATCCGGATATTCCACGACCCCTCGCGCAGCGCCGCCTCGAGGCCGACGTTGGTCTTGTAGCCGGAGTTCGGCAGTTCCAGATCATCAAGGTCGGGCATCGACACGACCGTGCCCGGTTCGAAGTAGTTGTTGCTGTTCAGCGAGACGTAGTTGTTCGAATGGATGCAGAAGCCGTTCGAGTAGCTGTTGTTGCTTTGGAGATCGACATAGTCCTGCGCCACGAAGCCTTCGCGCAGGCAGGTCGGATAATAGGTCACGAAGACCGAGGACGTGACCACGTCCCAGTCATCCAGCCCGACGAGTTTCAGAAAATAGGTCGGGATCTGGTTTTCGTAGGCGTGGTTGCGCTGTGTGCTGACCTGCACTGCGCTGCGCGATCCGGATTTGGGTGTAAAGGTGCGGGTGTCGGGATCCCAGGTGCCGAAGTCGATATCGTCGGCCGTCAACACCTTGCCATAGACCGACTCCGGCATGTTGAGGGCCGCGACTTCCAGAGCCTTGGTCTTCGCGTCGGCCTCGGTGTGCAATTCGCGCTGCAGCAGGGCCGCATGCGCGGTCGCGTCGGCAGCGACCTGCAGCCGGGTTCTTGCGGTGACGAGATTGCCGATGTCGATTGCATAGCCGGCAAGAGCAAGGCAGGCGACCGTCATGAACAGGCTGAAGGCCGTTACCGAGCCTTTTTCGTCTCTGGCAAAGGTCAAGAGCTTCGAAGGAAACACTGGCATCTTCAGGCCTCCGACAAGTGCTGGGCGGTAACGGTGACGGACAGGTTGTCGAAAGCGCCGACCATTCCGGTCGCTTCGAGATCGCTGATCGGCATCACGACATCGGTGCGGATAATTCCCGTCGAGGTGTCAACTGTCGTATCCACCGCCGCGTTCGGGCTGATGGACGCAATCGCAGCCTTGATGCGATCTTCGGTTGCGGTTTCGTCGGTCTGCCCGATCGACATGGCGCGGTTGGCGTCCTGGACGATGCGCAGGACCTGCGCCTGATCGCTGAAGATGATCGCCGTGTCGGCAATCAGGAAGAAGATGAACATGAACAGCGGGGTCCAGATCACCACTTCGACCGAGGCCGAGCCATCGGACGAGCGCAGGAAACCGCGGATTGCCCTTACGAATGCGTCAAACCCAGCCATGTCTTCACCCCTTGAGCGTCGGGCCGCCGCAGATACGGCCCGGATTCACCCTTATTCGGACAAAGATTGCTAGGACTTGAGGCAGGATTGTGACGACGCCCGGGCGACTTGGTGTCCATTCCGCCCGGGCAGGGAAACAATCCTACAGGCCTTTCGACACATAGGTCGCAGCGACGCGGCTGATCGAGACGATATAGGCCGCGACGCGCAGATCCTCGACATCGTCGCGACCGTGCCAGATGGCGCGCATCGCCTGGTAAGCGCCCCGCATCGTGTCGTCCAGACCAGAGCGTACCAGTTCCAGCTCGCCCGCCCCCTTCAGGTATTGCTCCTTGAAGCCCGGTGACAGGGTCCAGTCCAGTCCCTTGTCCGCCGCAAGGCGCTCCAGCTCGTCCACCAGCAGGATATGCCGGGCCTCTTCCGCGCGCCTCTGCATCCGGCCGAAGCGGATATGGCTGAGGTTCTTGACCCATTCAAAGTAGCTGACGGTCACCCCGCCGGCATTGGCATACATGTCGGGAATGATGACCGTCCCCTTCTGGCGAAGGATTTCGTCGGCGCCGAAGGTGATCGGACCGTTCGCGGCTTCGATGATGAGCGGCGCCTTGATCTGCGCGGCGTTGCCCATGTGGATGACACCCTCCATCGCCGCCGGGATCAGGATGTCGCAGTCAAGCTCCAGAAGCTTCGCCCCATCGTCGACGAAGTTCGCGTCCGGGTAGCCCTTGATCGTACCGTGCTTGGCGATCCATTGCTTCACGGTCTCGACGTGGAGACCGTCCTCGTTATGCAATGCGCCGTCACGCTCGATGATGGCGATGATCTTTGCCCCGTCCTCTTCCGAGATGAACTTGGCAGCGTGATAGCCCACATTGCCAAGGCCCTGCACCACGACCCGCTTGCCGTCGAGATCGCCCGTCAGATGCGCCTTCGCCACATCCTCCGGATAGCGGAAGAACTCACGCAGGGCATATTGCACGCCCCGGCCCGTCGCCTCGACCCGGCCCTGGATGCCGCCGGCATGGGGCGGCTTGCCGGTGACGCAGGCCTTGGCGTTGATGTCGGTGGTGTTCATCCGCGCATACTGGTCGGCGATCCAGGCCATCTCGCGCTCGCCGGTGCCCATGTCGGGGGCGGGCACGTTCTGCGCCGGGTTGATGAGGTCGCGCTTGATGAGTTCGTAGGCGAAGCGGCGGGTGATCTGTTCCAGCTCATGCGGTTCCCAGGCGCGGGGATCGATGCAGAGCCCCCCTTTTGATCCGCCGAAGGGCGTTTCCACCAGCGCGCACTTGTAGGTCATCAGCGCCGCCAGCGCCTCGACCTCGTCCTGGTTCACGCTCATCGCATAGCGGATGCCGCCCTTGACCGGCTCCATATGCTCGGAATGGACCGAGCGGTAGCCCACGAACGTTTCGATCTTGCCCCGCAGCCGCACGCCGAAGCGCACGGTGTAGGTCGAGTTGCAGACCCGGATCTTCTGCTCCAGCCCCGGGCTCAGGTCCATGAGCGCGACCGCCCGGTTGAACATCAGATCGACGGATTCCCGAAAGCTCGGTTCGCCTGCGACAGCCATGAATTTCCTCCTCTGGACGGCACACCCCACCCTTCCGCGGGAGGTGCGCGCTAAGCCTAGGCTCCCTTTGTAAAGGATTCCATGCACAATCTTTGGGCAGATTGCGAAGCGGAACCGGCCGATTCGAATCGGATCTCCGAGACCCGCACCCCTTTACCCGTAGTTCGGGCGCGCGACTGGACCACACAACTCAGTGGCGAGTCCCGGTTCGTTAATTGTGGGGCCATGATGAACAGTCGCGAAGTTCGGCTCGCGACCGTTTCCGCGGTAGCCGGATAACGCCCTCAGGCCGCAATTCGTGCCTCATTTTTGCCTTATCTCAGGGGATATTGGGGCATTGGTTATTATTTCGGCTGCCCTGCGGAGACCCCCTGCAGCGCTTCCGAGGATAGAGGACAGAGTTCATGCGCGGAAAACTCAGACTTCCCGCAAAAGGTGAATCGCTCAAGCGCTTCCTCCAGCAGGAAGACGGCAACATAATTGTGCTCGGCCTCAACTTTCTTGTTCTCATGCTCATGATGGGCGGCATGGCGGTCGACCTGATGCGCTACGAAGTACGGCGCACCGAGTTGCAGCAGACCACCGACCGGGCTGCGCTAGCGGCAGCCGCCCTGAACCAAGACTTGGATGCCGAAGCAG
The DNA here is from genome assembly GCF_021491355.1 of Alitabrizicola rongguiensis. GTDB lineage: Bacteria > Pseudomonadota > Alphaproteobacteria > Rhodobacterales > Rhodobacteraceae > Aliitabrizicola > Aliitabrizicola rongguiensis. Next base: position 49,083 of record NZ_JAKENF010000002.1, read on the forward strand.
TCGTCCGCGACTATTTCACGAAGGCCGGCCTGATCGACAAACTGGTCGATGTGGACGTGATCGAAGGGTTCAACTCGAAATCGGTCGAGGTCGATGCCCGATCCGACCTGCAGCCGTTCTTCATGCACATGATGGGCGTGACAGACTTGCAGGCCCCGGCCAACAGCATGGCGATCGAGCGCATCTCGGATGTCGAAGTTTCTCTCGTGCTCGATATCTCCGGCTCGATGAACTCCTACAGCCGGATCACGAACCTCAAGAAGGCGGCCAAGGAATTCATCGACGCGATGTACCCGACAAACACGTCGGGGGCCGCCGCCGCCGGGCATACGACGATCACGATCGTTCCCTACAGCGGCCAGGTGAACCTGGGCACAACCCTGATGTCACAGTTCAACGTGACGCGGAACCACACCTACTCATCTTGTGTCGATCTGCCGAGCAGCGCATTCAACAGCACGACCCAGTCGACAACGACGTCGATCCCCCATGCCGGCAGCTTCGACCCCTTCACCAACAGCCGCACGCCGAGCACGATCTTTTGCCCGCCACAGACGGGAAACACCATCACGCCAGTGAACGACGACAAGACCTATCTCAAGAACCGTATCGACGCGCTTGTCGCCGACGGCAACACCTCGATCGACATCGGCGTGAAATGGGGTGCCCTCTTCCTCGATCCGGGGTCAAACGGCATCGTTCAGAACCTCGTCAGCGCCGGAGCGGTTAAGTCCGACTACAACAACCGCCCGCTCGACGCGACCACGACCGATGTGCTGAAGATCATGGTGGTCATGTCCGACGGTGAGAACACGACCCAGTACACGCTGCTGGATCCCTACCGCACCGGCACCTCGAACATCTATCGCCAGACCAGTTCGGGCAAGCTTGCGGTCTACTTCGACCGCTCGGGAACGACCTCGGACTACTACATGCCCGACAACTCGTCCTCGACCCGCTGGCAGACCAAGCCGTTCAACAGCTCGACCGGCTGGACCCAGCTGACTTGGCCCGAAGTGTGGAATACCGCGAGCATCAACTATGTGGCGGCCTCGCTCTATGCACCGGCCTCGCCACTTGGCTACTCCTCGTCGAAATGGCAGGGCATCTTCCGATCGACGACGGCTGACACTACCAAGAACACGCGGCTCCAGTCGATCTGCACGGCCGCCAAGAACAAGGGTTTCACCATCTTCACGATCGGCTTCGAAGCGCCGACCAACGGCAAGGCCCAACTTCTGGCCTGCGCCTCGTCCGCCGGGCACTACTACGACGTAACCGGGATACAGATCTCGCAAGCTTTCCTGTCGATTGCGAGCCAGATCAGCCATCTGAGGCTTACCCAATGATCGCGCACATATTCCACGGCCTGCGTCACAAACTGCGCAGCTATCGCAAAGGCGAAGACGGCACAGCCTCGCTGGAATTCGTCTTCATGATCCCGGCCTTCATGACGATCTTCATGGGGTCTTTCGAGTCCGGTCTGCTCATGACGCGGTACGTCATGGTCGAAAGGGCACTCGACATCACTGTGCGCGACCTGCGTCTGGGCAACTTCGTCGCCCCAACTCACGGGACGCTCAAGGCAGCGATCTGCGCAAACACAGTCATCTATCCTGATTGCAACACCTCAATGATACTAGAGCTGATCCCCGTCGATCAGTCCGCCTGGAACCTTCCCAGCTCTGAGGCGCCATGCGTCAATCGCTCGGCAACGGTCCAGCCTGTAACCGACGAAACCGTGATTGACCCTGGCCAGCAGAACGAACTGATGCTGATCAGGGTCTGTGCGATCTTCGATCCGCTGTTCCCTACCACCGGTCTCGGTCTGCGGCTGAACCGTAGCCAACAGGGCGGTGGCTATGCTCTCGTCGCCGCATCTGCTTTCGTCAACGAACCGCAGAGTTGATCATGCGTATCCATTTGAAACCACGCCTTAAGCGCTTCACGTCGGAAGAAAGTGGATCCATGATCGCCGAGGCGGTCATCATGCTTCCTTTGCTCCTTTGGGCCTATCTTGCGATGTTCATCTACTGGGATGCGTATCGCTCGGAAACCACGGCCGTGAAGGCGAGCTATACCCTCGCCGACATGGTCAGCCGCAACGACGAGGTCGATACGGCCTACCTGTCCGGACTTCACGATGTCTTCGACTATCTGATGAACAACAGCGTCGAAACGGCGATGGTCGTTTCGAGCATTGTCTGGGACAAGACCGACAACCGTTACGAAGTCCTGTGGTCGGAAGCCTACGGCGAAGGGATGCTCGCGCTGAATACGACGCGCGTCGCACAAATTGCTGACCGTCTTCCAATCATGTCAGACGGCGACTCGGTCATTCTCGTGCAATCGCGCATCGAGTATGTCCCTTCAATCGACGTCGGTGTGCCCGATTTCTTCTATCGGCAGTTCATTGTGACCCGCCCCCGCTTGTCGGCAGGCAAAATCGAGTGCACGGATTGCAGGGTCGGCGGCTTGGCTGATGACTCTAACGGCGTGATCGACGTCCAGACCGACGATATCGACGCTTGGTAAGAGCCGCTCGGGCACGGTAAGTCCATCGGACCGCTCGGGTTGCGGGTTTCTGCTGGCCCGCCTATTCTTCCACCATGCCCTCGTTCGAAAGACCGACAGCCCTGATGCTGCTCCTCGCCGCCGCCCTGCCCGGCTGCGAGGCGCCGCATTTCCCCGGCGAGCATCGGACACCCACCGCAGATCCCGCACCCCAGATTGCCCCCTTGCAGGAGGTTCTGGCTGTTGGCAGCGCCCCGACAATCGAGCCCGAGGATCCTGCGGCGCTTCAGGCGCGTGCCGAACAGCTCAGGGCGCGGACTGGCGCGCTCGCGCTTGAGACCACGGATGAGGCCGAACGCGCCCGGCTGCTGCAGGCCGCCGGGGGCGATTGACGCGAATCCCGTAAGAGGGCCGCGTTGCAAGCCGCCGTCCAAGCCGCTAACAGGGCGCGAGAGCTAAGAACGGAGTGTCCCATGCCTGCCCCCCTGCGCCTTGGTCTTGCCGGTCTCGGCACGGTTGGCATCGGCGTGGTGAAGATCGTCCAGACCCATGCAGCGCTCCTTGCCGCCCGCACCGGCCGACCGATCGAGATCGTTGCCGTCTCGGCCCGGGACCGCTCGCGCAACCGCGATGCTGACCTGTCGGGATATGCCTGGGAAAGCGATCCCGTCGCCCTTGCCCGTCGCAGCGACATCGACGTCTTCGTCGAGGTGATGGGCGGTCATGACGGCGCGGCCAAGGACGCGACCGAAGCGGCGCTGGCCACGGGCAAGGATGTGGTCACCGCCAACAAGGCCCTTCTTGCGCATCACGGCCAAGCACTTGCGCTGGCCGCCGAACAGGCGGGCCGCATCATCCGCTTCGAGGCCGCGGTGGCCGGCGGCATACCGGCGATCAAGGCCCTGACCGAAGGGCTTGCAGGCAACCGCATGAAGCGGGTCATGGGGGTGATGAACGGCACCTGCAACTACATCCTGACCCGGATGGAAAGCGCAGGGCTTCCCTATGAGACGGTCTTCGAAGAGGCCCGCCAGCTCGGCTATCTCGAGGCCGATCCGAACCTCGATGTCGGGGGGATCGACGCAGGCCACAAGCTGAGCCTTCTGGCCGCCATCGCCTTCGGCACCAAGGTGAGCTTCGACGCGGTAGAGCTTGAAGGCATTGGCAAGATCTCGATCGAGGACATCCGCCTTGCCGCCGACATGGGCTATCGCATCAAGCTGCTTGGCGTCGCGCAGATGACCGGCCGGGGGCTGGAGCAGCGGATGACGCCCTGCCTCGTGCCCGCCGACAGCCCGCTCGGCCAGTTGCAGGGCGGAACGAACATGGTCGTGCTGGAAGGCGACAGCGTCGGCCAGATCGTTCTGCGTGGCCCCGGCGCCGGCCAGGGTCCGACCGCGAGCGCGGTGATGTCCGACGTGATCGACCTCGCGCGTGGCAGCCGCATCCCGACCTTCGGCCAGCCGGCCGCGACGCTGGCAGAGGCGACGCCGGCCGCCTCGGCGACGCCGGCCGCGCATTACCTGCGCATGACGCTGCTCGACAAGCCCGGCGCTCTGGCCAAGATCGCCACCGTGATTGGCGAGGCGGGAATCTCGATCGACCGGATGCACCAATACGGCCATTCCGACGCCCACGCACCGGTGCTCATCGTGACCCACCGCGCTGCACCGCAGGACATCGCCCATGCGCTGAGCCGCTTCGCCGCGACCGGCGTGCTGGTGGGAGAGCCCGTGGCCCTGAGGATCGAGGAGATCTGAAAGTTGGACTGGACCGCCGCCGTAGACATCTACTGCGAGCGGATCGGGCCTGGTTTCTGGGCGGAACCTGTCAATGCCCTGACGAACCTGGCTTTTCCCCTCGCGGCGGCATGGGCTGCCGCGACGGCGCTCCAGAGGAGCATCCGCGACCCGATCGTCTGGGCGCTCATCATTCTCGCGGGTCTGATAGGCATCGGTTCGTTTCTTTTCCATAGCTACGCGACCCGCTGGTCAGAGCTGGTTGATACCGTTCCGATCTGGGGATTCGTCGGCTTGTTCATCGTGGCCGCCCTGCGTTTCCTGTCCGGCATCAGCGCGCCGGGGATCATGCTTGCCGGGGCCGGCGTGATGGCGGGCGCAGGACTGGTCGCCTTTCTTGCGACCGGCGAAGGTCCGTCCGGCACCGACTGGGCGAACGGATCCTACCAGTATGCCCCCGCCCTGCTGGCGCTGTTGGTTTTCGCGGCCATCGCGTATCGCCGCCGGCATCCTTCCGCCCCGTGGATCACCCTGGCTGTGCTCGTTTTCGCGGCGTCGCTCGGGTTCCGCACGCTTGACCGGGACATCTGCGCAAGTTTTCCGCAGGGGACGCATTTCCTCTGGCACCTCCTGAATGCTTTGGTCGTCGGCCTGCTGTTGCAAATGCTCATCAGGACCGGAGGCTTTGCGTCCCACGCAGACCGTTAGCGCCACCGTGCTTGCCGGTTTCACGACCCTGGGTTAACCCAATCGGGAAAACAGGTTCCAAGGGATGATCGCATGGCCGACGCCACTGAATTTCATGACCGAATGCTTTCGCTCGGCCTCGCGCGGGTCTCAGAGGCGGCGGCCCTTGCCTCGGCCAGCCTGATCGGGCGCGGCGACGAGAAGGCCGCCGACCAGGCCGCCGTCAACGCCATGCGCGACCAGCTCAACCTGCTCGACATTGCGGGCGTCGTGGTGATCGGCGAAGGCGAACGCGACGAGGCGCCGATGCTCTACATCGGGGAAGAGGTCGGCACCGGCAAAGGACCGGCGGTGGACATCGCGCTTGACCCGCTGGAAGGTACGACGCTGACCGCCAAGGACATGCCGAACGCCCTGACCGTGATCGCCATGGCCCCGCGTGGGACGCTCCTGCATGCGCCCGACGTCTACATGGACAAGCTCGCCATCGGTCCCGGCTTCAAGCCCGGCACCGTGACGATGACCATGTCGCCGTCGGAGCGGGTCTCGGCACTGGCTGCGGCCAAGGGTGTCTCGACCGAGAACATCACTGTTTGCGTGCTGGAACGGCCGCGGCACGAGGATCTCATCAAGGAGATCCGCTCCACCGGTGCCTCGATCCGCCTCATCACCGATGGCGATGTTGCCGGCGTCATGCACTGCGCCGAACCGGAAAAGACCGGGATCGACATGTACATGGGCTCGGGCGGCGCGCCCGAGGGGGTGCTGGCGGCCGCCGCGCTCAAATGCATGGGCGGGCAGTTCTTCGGCAAGCTCCTCTTCCGCAATGAAGACGAAAAGGCGCGGGCCCGAAAGGCCGGCATCTCCAATTTCGATCGGGTTTATACCCGCGACGACCTCGTGCGCGCCGACGTGATCTTCGCCGCGACCGGCGTCACCAGCGGCTCGCTCCTGCACGGCATCCGCCGCGAGCCGGGCTGGGTGACGATGGAGACGATCCTGATGCGGTCCAAGACCGGCTCGGTCCGCCGCATCGAATACCGCGCGCCGGTTAAGTAAGTCTCACGACGCAGAAAGGTCCGGTTCCGACCGGGCCTTTCTGGCCAGGAAGGCAACGAAGGCCTTCACCCGCTGCGCGATCAGACGGTTGTCGGGATAGACCGCGTGCAGCGGCACCTTGCCCGGCGACCAGTCGGTCAGGATCGGCACCAGACGGCCCTTTGCGATGTCGTCGCCCACGACGAAGCCGGGCAGTTGGCAGATGCCTGCCCCTTCCAGCGCCGCCAGCCGCAGCGCCCAGCCGTCGTTCAACTCCAGCCGAGGCGCGATCGGTACCTCGACCAACTCGGCCCCGCGGGTCATCGTCCAGATGCGACCTTTACGCAGGTGGCCGAAGTGCAGCAGGTCATGGCCGACCATCTCCATCGGATCCTGCGGTGTGCCGCGCCTTTCCAGGTAATCGGGGCGCGCCACCGTCCAGAGCGGCGAAAGCCCGATCTGCCGGGTGACGAGGTTCGGCTCCACGGCCAGCGTTCCTCGGATCGCAAGATCAAGGCGTTGTTCGATCAGGTTCTTGGCCTGGTTCGACAGGTCCAGCTCGATGCTGATCGCCGGATGCAGCGCCAGGAATTCCGCCACCCAGGGCACGAGAAAGCGCTGGCACAGATCCGGTGGCGCGGTCACGCGCAACCTGCCTTCCGGCGCCGTCTGCTCGGCCCGCGCCGCCCGTTCGGCCACGTTGACCCGTTCAGGCAAATCCGCCAACCGGTCTCGGAAGGCCTGCCCTGCGGGGGTCAACCGAACCACACGGGTGGATCGGTGCAGGAGCCGCACGCCCAGCCGGTCCTCGAGGTCGGCCACCTGCGCGCTGACGGTCGCGCGGGTGAGGCCGAGCCGCCCGGCAGCGCCGGTGAAGCTTTGCTGTTCGGCGACGGCAAGGAAGGCCGAGAGGCCCAGCATCGGATCAACGCTCTTCATTCGTCAAACCATTCTGACAATCCTGTCAGATCCGACCGGATTATCGTCCTGATGTCGAGAGGCTATAGCGGCGCCACTTCAAATCCCTTCCCCTGAATGGAGCAAAAGATGACAACATTCGACAAGGCGGCCTATTCCCACGCAAACGCCGGCGCCATAACCGAAGCCTTCGGTCGCCACATCATCCGCATTACCGCAGAACAAACCGGGGGCCGTCTCGGCTGCTTCGAGGCTGCTGTCCCCGCCGGCGAAGGCCCGCCGCCCCATATCCACGAGGCCGAGGACGAATTCTTCCGGGTGCTGTCGGGTACCTTCGGGTTCTGGTGCAACGACGACTACGTCGAACTCGAGACAGACGGAACGATCTGCGTCCCGCGCGGATCGGTCCACCGGTTCCAGAACATCGGCAGCGACGAGGGGCGGCTGATGGTCGTGATGACCCCGGGCGGGTTCGAGGGCTTCTTCCCCGCCGTAGCCGCCGAGCGCCCGGTGACGCCGGCGGAGATCGACCGGATCGCCGCCCGGTTCCATCTGCGCTTCGTGCTCGAGGCCCAGCAGGCCGCCTGACGCTGACAGGACCGGGAAAGGGCGGGCGATGGCCTGCCCTTTTGCTTGCCAAGCCCGGCCTGAGCAGACAGAACCGGCGCATGGCTGCATTCCTGAATGTCGAACACTCGCTGACCGGCCGGCGCTGGATCGGACCTTCCGCAGAGGAGGATCGGCTGGCCGAGGCGATGGCCCAGCATACCCGCCTGCCCCTGCCTCTCTGCCGCACGCTTGTCAGGCGCGGCGTGACGGCTGAGGAAGCCGAGCGCTTTCTTGCGCCGCAACTGCGTGATCTCCTGCCCGACCCGCTGTCGCTGCGTGACATGGGGATCGCCGCCGAACGCCTGATCCGGGCGGTGAAGGATCGCCAGCGGATCGCGGTCTTCGGCGATTATGACGTCGATGGAGGTTCGGCCTCGGCGCTGCTTCTCACCTGGCTGCGGGCGATGGGGCGGGATGCGACGCTCTACATCCCCGACCGCATCGACGAAGGCTATGGCCCGAACGTGCCGGCCATGGCGGGCCTGGCGCACGAGCATGACCTGATCCTCTGCGTCGATTGCGGCACGCTCAGCCACGAACCGATCGCGGCGGCGAAGGGGGCAGATGTGGTGGTGCTGGACCATCACCTCGGGGCAGAGACGCTGCCCCCGGCGCTTGCGGTCGTGAACCCGAACCGTCAGGACGAGGATGGCGCGCTCGGGCATCTCTGCGCGGCCTCGGTCGTGTTCCTGCTGCTGGTCGAGGTCAACCGCAGGCTCCGCGCCGAGGGGGTTCAGGGGCCGGATCTGATGGCGATGCTCGACCTTGTGGCGCTGGCGACGGTGGCCGATGTCGCGCCGCTGATCGGGGTCAACCGGGCGCTGGTGCGGCAGGGACTGAAGGTGATGGCGCGGCGCGAACGGCCCGGCCTGGTGGCGCTGGCCGATATCGCCCGGATGGACCAGGCGCCGAACAGCTATGCGCTCGGCTTCCTGCTGGGTCCACGCGTCAATGCCGGCGGGCGGATCGGCCGCGCGGATCTGGGTGCGCGGCTGCTGAGCACCGAAGACGCGCAGGAAGCCGCGAGCCTCGCGGCGCGGCTTGACCAGCTCAACACCGAACGGCGCGAGATCGAGATGCGCGTTCGGGACGAGGCGATGGCACAGGCCGAGGCGCGCGGTCTTGACGGCCCGCTCGTCTGGGCCGCGGCACCGGGCTGGCATCCGGGCGTGGTCGGCATCGTCGCCGCGCGGCTGAAAGAGGCGACGAACCGGCCCGCAATCGTGATCGGCATCGACGGGGCCGAGGGCAAGGGGTCGGGCCGGTCGATCTCGGGCGTCGACCTTGGCGCGTCGATCCAGCGGGTGGCGGCGGAGGGGCTTCTCATCAAGGGCGGTGGTCACAAGATGGCTGCGGGTCTGACCGTGGCCCACGACCGGATCGAAGCGGCGATGGAGCGGCTGGGAGAGCTTCTTGCCCGCCAAGGGGCAGGTGCATCCGGCCCGGCGGACCTGAAGCTCGACGGCCTCCTGATGCCCGGAGCGGCGACCCCGCAATTCGTCGAGCAGGTGGAAGCGGCCGGCCCCTTTGGGGCCGCGGCCCCTGCTCCGCGTTTCGCCTTCGCCGCGCAGGCGGTCAGCGCCCGGCGGATGGGCGAAAGCCACCTGCGCCTGAGCTTCGGCATCGAGGATGGGGGGCGGCTGGAGGCTGTGGCCTTCGGTGCCTTCGACGGCCCGCTTGGCCCGGCGCTGGAAAATCCGGGCGCGAACCGCTTCCATCTGGCAGGCCGGCTCGAGATGAACCACTGGCGCGGCCAGAGCAAGGTCCAGCTTCGGCTCGAGGATGCCGCGCGCGCCTGAAGATTCGGCTTGCGCGGCCCCCTCGCCTCGCCTAAATACCCCGCCAGACCGCGTGGCCCGTTCGTCTATCGGTTAGGACACCAGGTTTTCAACCTGGGAAGAGGGGTTCGACTCCCCTACGGGCTGCCAGGTCCGCCGCAAAGGCGGACCCGCGAAACTCCTAAAAATCAGGCCTTCTCCGGCGCCCAGTCCAGGAACAGACCGACATCTCCCGGCATGCCGCCCGGGAAGTTGATGATCGCGGCCTTGAGCTTGAAACCCTGCGGCTTCGCGACTTTTTCATAGGCGTCGTAGAGTTCCTTCGCCTTGCCCTGCAGCGTCTCGGGCCAGTGCGGCTGGCGGTTGTTGATGGCCCGTCCGCTATCGGTGCAAAGGTCCGAAGGGAAGGAATAGACCAGCGCCTCGAACTTGCCGTTGTTGACGGCACTCAGCACCAGCTTGCGGATCATCGCCCGCTCATCATCCGAAATGTGATCGTGCAGGAAGCTGTCGGTGAAGTCATGCAGCTGCTTTTCCTTGTCGGCCTTTGCGGCCTCCTGCCTCGACATCTCCTCCATCTCCTTCTGGAGGATCTTCATCCGGAGGTCTTCGGCAGTGATGCTGTTGGCGGGCTCGGTCATCTTCATCTCCTTTGATTTGACATGGGTGTGCAGCGGATCGTCAGGATGGCGCCCGGCCACTGCGCCGCTTCGGGGCTGACTGCAGGGAAACGGGGGCCTCTGGCAGGTGGAACATGCGTTCGACGGTCTGCAGGCGCGCTTCGACCTCGGGCTCGATGGGGCCGGAGGCGCCAAGGACCGTCCGGATTGCCGATACCGCCATCGCCCGCGCCGGCTCGTCCACGGCCAGAAGGTCCGGCAGCGCCGCCATTGCAGCGTCTTCGTCGATCAGCAGCATCAGGTATTGCTCGCGGACAAGCTGCTTGAACTCGGCCAGTGACAGTGTCGACTTGCCCGTTTCGGTCCGGCGGAAACGGCGGATCGCCTCGAACCCCCGTTCGTCCACGCCACCCCGGCTCCGTCCGGCGTAGATCAGAGCCCGAAGGGTCGCCTCGCGCAGTCCGCCCTTGCCGAAGGCAGCGCGCAGTTCGCCGATCCGCCGCTCGACCAGTTGCCGGTGGAGCAGACGCTTCGGGGCGTGACGTGGCTCGACCGGGCTTTCCGGATCGACGCCGACCGCCTTCTGCAGCATCTCGTTGCCGTAGACGGCAAGGAAGGTGTCTTCTGACAGCTTCTCGACCGCCTCGCGCCAGGCCTCCAGCCCCTCGACGATCTTTTCCGAGGCGGCTTTCTGCCAGTCGAGCAGCGGATTGCCTTCCTCTGCCTCATGGCGGTTCTCGCGCAGCTTCTCGGCTGCGGGCTGCACCCAGGCCATGAACGGGTTCTGCGAGGCAAACAGTTCGTAGCCCAGCCGCAGCGGGTGCAGCTTGCGCATCGCCTCGGCCATCTGCGGATTGGAGATAGCCTTTACCCAGGGCTGGGCGAAGGTACGGTACAGGGCAAGGTTCATCTCCGACACCTTTGCCGCCGCCTCGAACCGCTTTTCGTCCTCCAGCGTGTTGCCGCCCAGGGCGCGGATGTCATCAAGCGTGCGCGCCTCGACGCGCATCACCCAGTCGCCATGGATGAACTCGTCCTCGCCCGCCTCGGCGCGCGGCGTGAAGACGGCTTCGTACAGGCCGGGGGGCAGCACGTCGATCAGATCGATGTTCGAGGCGAATTCGTCATGCTCCTTCCGGGCAACGCCGGCTGAGACGAAGATACCCAGATGCCCGATCGTGTCATGGATGGCATAGACGATGGTCTGGCCGTTCGCCCGGATGTCATCAACGCTGTCATAGAGGTCGAGGATCCAGTCCAGCGCCTGCTGCGGCGGGGTGATGTTGTCCCCCCGCGAGCAGAAGCAGACGATGGGCGAGGCGATGTTGCGCAGATCTATCTCGGTCCCGTCCCTGCCGCGGATCTCTCCTGCGGCGAGGTGATTGCCGACGAACAGTTCGTCGACGATGAACTGCATCTCTTCTGCGTTCAGCGTTACGTGGCCGCCCCACCACTTCTCGAACCCGAGATAGCGGTCGGCCTCGGTATCGACGTTGGCCCAGAGATTGTACTGCTTGGACCAGAGCGTGTTGGCCGGGTTCTGGTTCTCGAAGTTCTGCACAAGCCAGGCGCCGTCGAAGATGCCGCCGCCCAGATCGCCGGTCAGCGCGGTCAGCCAAGACCCGCCCAACAGCCCGCCCGAATAGCGCATTGGATAGCGTCCGCGCACGCCGCCCCAATAGGACAACGGGGTGCCGGCCAGAATGACCGGCCCGAAAAGCTCCGGGCGAAGCGAGGCCAGCATCATCACCGACCAGCCAGCCTGGCAGTTCCCGATCACGCAAGGCTTGCCCTCGGCCCGCGGATGGCTGGCGATCACGGTCTCGAGGAACGCCGCCCAGGCATCGAGAATGTCGAGAATGGTCTGTCCGGGCTCGGGCTTCGGACGGAACCCGATGAAATAGCAGGGATGCCCGGCCTTCAGCGCCACGCCGATCTCGCTGTCGGCCTTGAAGCCACCGATGCCGGGGCCATGCCCAGCCCGCGGATCGACGATCACGAAGGGACATTTCAGAGGGTCGACGGCAACGCCTTCCGGCGGCCTGATCCGCAACAGGAAATAGTTGCAGGGGCGCTTCAGATCGCGGCCGTCCAGCACAAGGTCGTGGTCATAGTCCAGAACCGTCGGCAGTTTCTCCGCCGCATGGGCAAGATACTGGTCGGCCCGCTGACGCAGCACGTCAAGGAACAGAATATTGCGCTGCGCGGCATCCACGGCGTAATCGGCCATGTCTTTGGCGGTCGGAATGCTCATTGCATCCTCCTTGATCCTGTCGGCGAGGCGTCACTAACTGATACGGATCCTGCAGCTTCCACCGCAGGATAACCTTGATCCAGGTCAGTCGGCCTGGATCAGAAGAGGGCGCTCAACACGAGGCCAAGGCCGATCCCGGCAACAAAGGCGACCGCGATCTGGCCAAGACGCAGCATATCGCGACCGGCCTCCTCAGACGTCAGATCCGTGGGTTCGGTCTGGTCCGGCATCTGCCGGAACACCGCTCCCGGCGGCTGAAACTGAACGACGACCCCCCGTTCGGGCGAAGGTTCGGCAGGACGGGTGACGACTGGCACTGCCGGCTCGAGCGGCGGGAGACGGTCCTGCCGGCTGACGCGCTGCGCCGCCGCGGGACGGAAGACCGGGGCCGAGACCGGGCGCTGCTTCTGGGCCAGTATCTTTTTGCGTGACTGGCGCGCCTCTTCGAGGCGACGGGTCCAGGTCTCGGAATTCAGCAGGCGGATGATCGCCGCGTGATCGCTTTCCACCGGCTCGGAGACGGCCTGATGACCGGCCTCGACCGGCGTCTGGTCTCCCTGCATGTCCCGCATGGCTGAAGCCCCCCCGAACCCGCCATCCGGACCCCGGCCGGCGGTTTCGCCTGCCCCGAGTCCGATCCCCGAATTTGGAGCGATGCTAGCGCCGATTCCCGTGCGCGTGGAGTCCCTTCCTTGGCCGGAGCTACGACTTTTCCGCCGCTTGCCTCTTGCCGCCGCGCAACTCCCCCATAAACTGCGCAAAACCTATTTGGAGATCGAGATTGCGCACGTCCCTTGCCCTAGCCGCCGCCGTCGCCACCTTCCTTTGCGCGCCGGCGTTTGCCCAGGAATGCGGCAACACCTCGTCCGGGTTCGAGGCGTGGAAGGTTGATTTCGTCCCGGTCGCCAAGTCAGCGGGCGTCGGAAAGAAGGGGATCGCGGCACTGAAGGGCGCCAGCTATTCGACCAAGACGATCAGCGCCGATCGCGGGCAGAAGAGCTTCAAGTACTCGCTCGAGAAGTTCATGCAGGTCCGGGGCGCGGATGTGATCGTGGCGCAGGGCCGCAAGCGCAAGGCCAAGAACCCCGATTTCTACGCTTCGCTGGAACGGCAATATGGCGTACCGGCCGGGGTGATCCTTGCGATCCACGGCATGGAGACGGGCTTCGGCGCGGTGATGGGAGACACGCAGGTGGTTTCTGCCATCGCGACGCTGACCTATGACTGCCGCCGGTCGGAGTTCTTCGAGCCGCATCTTCTGGCGGCGCTGGTGCTGGTGGACCGGGGAGAAATCACCTCCTCGACGATAGGCGCACGGCATGGTGAGTTGGGTCACACCCAGTTCCTGCCCGGCAACGCGCTCGCCTACGGCGTGGACGGCGACGGCGACGGGCAGATCGACTTCGCCGACTTGGCCGATGCTCTGACCTCGACGGCGAATTTCTTCGCGCAGAAGGGATGGAAACCCGGCAAGGGCTATCAGCCGGGCGAACCGAACTTCGAAGTCATCAAGCAGTGGAACGCGGCTTCGGTCTACCAACAGGCGATCGCCATCATGGCGGCGCAGATCGATCGCTGAGCCGCGATTTTCCCTCTTGCGAGTCGTCGGGCTGTCGCCTAGACACCGCTCCACGCCAAGCGCGGCCCGTTCGTCTATCGGTTAGGACACCAGGTTTTCAACCTGGGAAGAGGGGTTCGACTCCCCTACGGGCTGCCAGGCGACCTCCCCGAAATTACGGCAAGTTCAATTGCTTGAGAGGCGATGTTCAAGCGATGCGCCAGCGGGGCCTCAGCCCCGCTTCGATGCTGTCGCTGGACGCCCCTTCAGGCCGATATCCGACCATTTCAACTGGGTGTTCCGCGTGACCGCACGGGTCAGGCGCTGCCCCACCACCAGATCGAAGTCGTAACCCGCGATCTCGCCCGAACCGGGGCGGCGCGCCCAGATGTCGGCCTCGGCAATCATATGGCCCTCTGGCAGGTCGCGGTCGGCAACGACACTGGCGCGGGCAAAGCGATAGACTGGCTCTTCGGCCTGGGTCCGCTGCTTGGGATTGTTCGCGGCAATCCAGATCTCGCGCGAACGGTCGATCAGGAAGCGCAGTTCGGCCGGATCCATCGAGTTGATGATGTCCGGACCGATCCGGTAACGGGTGTCGGTATAATGCCGCTCCAGAATGCAGGCCCCGAGCGCGACCGAGGCAAGCGCCATTTCCGGCCCGATCGAATGGTCCGAGAAGCCGACCACGGCCTTCGGGAACGCCGCCTTGAGGTCGGTCACGCCCTGCAGGCTGACGATCTCGGGCGGCGACGGGTAGAGGTTCGTGCATTCCAGAAGCGCATAGTCCACGCCCGAGGCATCAAGGATCGCAACCGACTCGCGGATCGTCTCGATCGTCTGCATGCCGGTCGACAGGATCACCGGCTTGCCCTTGCGGGCGATGTGGCGGATCAGCGGGAGGTTGTCCGCCTCGCCCGAGCCGATCTTGAAGGCCGGCACACCGATTTCCTCAAGGAAATCCGAGGCTTTCCGGCTGAACGGGGTCGAGATGTAGATGAGCCCGAGGGACTCGGTGTAGTCCTTCAGCTTCACCTCGTCCTCGGCCGAGAGCGCACAGCGCGCCATCACCTCCCAGATCGAGACATCGGCATTGGGCGGGAAGATCGACTTCGCCTCGTCCGTCATCTCATCGTCAAGGAAATGGGTCTGGTGCTTGATGCATTCGCAGCCCGCCAGATGCGCCAGCCGGACCATCTCCTTCGCCACGTCGAGACTGCCGCCATGGTTGATCCCGATCTCGGCGATGACGAGCGGGGGATGGGCGGGTCCGATCTCTCGGTGGGCGATTTTCATGGGAGTCTCCGGCGGTTCGGGCAGTGTGCCCTTCTTGCCCCCTGCCCCCGGCGATTGCAACGTGCCGTCGTCGCGATTGCCGGAACCTCGGTCTGCCGCGTATCGTGGCTGCGGGAGAGAGGGACATAATGAACTTATCGAGCATTGGAGAGCGACTATCGCGCCTCCTTCCAGACGAGTTCGTTGTGCGGCGCGATTACCGGCGGCGCGTCGGGCGGCCACTCGATCTGGCCAATCCCAAGGGATTTCACGAAAAGATATGCTGGCTCAGGCTCCGCGGCTTGACGCCCCTTCACAGCTACTGCGCCGACAAGATCACCGCTGCGGCCTATGTTGCCTCGATTGCCGGTCCGGGCCTGACGACACCGCGCTATTTCCGCACCACCGATCCGCAGATGCTGTCCGCGGAATCGATCCCTGTGCGGTCCTGCGTCATCAAGCCGAACCATGCCTCGCAACTGGCCTTCGTCCTGCCCGACACCGCGGCGGCCGACTGGCCGCATATCCGCCGCAAGCTTGCGGCGAGTCTCAATCGGAGCTTCTATTGGGATCACCGCGAACGGCAGTATCTGGACATTCCGCCTGCGGTGATCGTCGAAGAATTGGTCGACCAGAGCGCCCTGGATATGGGCGAGATCAACATCTACTGCCTGAACGGCATTGCGCGCTTTGCGGTGACCTTCAAGCCCGGCGCCATCCTTGCCGAACAGAAGGGTATCCTCGTCGACCGCGACTGCCGTCCCCTGGCGGTCAGTCGCCTCCGCCGCCCGACCGCCCAAGGGGAAGTCACGCCTCCGCGTGATTTCAACCGCATCCGCGAGACTGCCGAGGCGCTCGCCCGTCCCTTCGCGCTTTGCCGGGTGGATATCCTGCTTGGCCAAGACCAGTTCTTCGTAAGCGAACTGACCTTCAGCCCCCTCGCCGGATACGAAAGCTTCGATCCGCTAAGCTTTGAGTTGGAGATGGGACAACAACTGGACCTGAATGCGCCCCTGCCCGACTGGCGACCGATCCTCGCCGCCGCAAAGGCGATGGAGCCTCAAGTCCTGCCGCCGTGGAAATGAGGCCGGAGCACCGAATACAAAAGGCGCCGCAACCGGTGTTGCAGCGCCTTTCGGGAAAACGATGGTGGGCGATAACGGATTTGAACCGCTGACATCTTCGATGTGAACGAAGCGCTCTACCGCTGAGCTAATCGCCCGATGGCGGGGGTATTAGACTCACTCCTCGTCCTCTGCAAGGGGCTGTTTCGATGCTCTCGACTCGCCCCGGCGCAGCTTGACGGTCAGGAGTTTGCTGCCCGCGGCGCCGTCCTTGGAGCGGTTGACCTTGGCCTTGCCGAAGGGCGGCAGGATCAACTCTTCGCCCTTCTCCAGCGCCTCGCCCAACACCGAAAGAGTGGCCTCTACTACGTCCCGGACCGACTTCTTCTTGCCGCCCGACAGGGCCGCCACCCGATCGACCAGCTCCTTCTTCTTCAGGGCAAGCGTCTTTGTCACGACCGCCGCAGCGGTCGAGGCGAGGGCCGCGCCTTCGGTGGCGATCGCCTTCATCTCTTCGCCGAAGGTGGGCGGAGGAACCACGACAGGTGCAGGCTTGCGAGCGGCCGGCTTGCGCGGGGATGCAGCTTTGGCGGCGGCAGGCTTTGCCGGCGCTTTCCGGGCGGCTGGTGCCTTGGCGGCAGCAGGCTTCTTCGGGGACGCGGTCTTGGCTGCGGCGGCTTTGGCCGCAGCAGGTTTGGCCGCCACAGGCTTTGCCGCAGTGGGCTTGGCAGATGCAGGCTTGGCCGCTGCTGCCTTGGCGGCGCGCTTCGGTGCGGCGGGTGCTTCGGTGGTCATGATGGCCTGTCTCCCTGTTATTGTTGCTGCAGACTGCAATTCGCTGGCGGCAGACTAGCCGAGCCCCGCGCAGCAGGGAACATTCTTCCGCAGGATCGGGAACCAAAAACACATGGGGCGCGGTTTCCCGCGCCCCATGCCTGGATTTGGCCTGATGTCAGTGCGCGATCGGCGCTGCCGGTGTTTCCACCGGCTTCACCAGCGCCGCTGCCGCCTCGGCATCCTCATCCCATTCCACCGGTTCCGGCATCCGCACGAGGGCACGGGGCAGAACCTCGCGGACGTGGCTGACCGGGATGATCTCGAGGCCCGACTTAACGCTGTCGGGGATCTCGGTCAGGTCCTTGGCGTTCTCCTCAGGGATCAGCACCGTCTTGATGCCGCCGCGAAGCGCCGCCAGGAGCTTTTCCTTCAGCCCGCCGATCGGCAGCACGTTCCCGCGCAATGTTACCTCGCCGGTCATGGCGATGTCCTTGCGGATCGGGATGCCCGTCAGCACCGAGACGATCGAGGTGACCATGGCGATACCAGCGCTCGGACCGTCCTTCGGGGTCGCCCCTTCCGGCACGTGGACGTGGATGTCGATCGCCTCGAACTTCGGCGGCTTGATGCCAAGCTCGGGGCTGATCGAGCGGACATAGCTCGACGCGGCCTCGATCGACTCCTTCATCACGTCGCCCAGTTTCCCGGTCGTCTTCATCCGCCCCTTGCCGGGCAGCTTCAGCGCCTCGATCGACAGGAGGTCGCCGCCGACGCTGGTCCAGGCCAGCCCCGTCACGACACCCACCTGATCCTCCTTCTCGGCCAGGCCGTAGCGGAAGCGTTTCACGCCCAGGTATTCCTCAAGCTTCTCGGGCGTGACGGTGACCGCCTTGCCCTTCTTCTTGACGATCTCCGTGATGGCCTTGCGGGCCAGCTTGGCGATCTCGCGTTCCAGGTTCCGCACGCCCGCCTCGCGGGTATAGGTGCGGATCATCTCGGTCAGCGCCGCGTCGGTGATCTCGAACTCGCCCTTCTTCAGGCCGTGGGCCTTGACCTGCTTCTCGATCAGGTGGCCCTTCGCGATCTCGCGCTTCTCGTCCTCGGTGTAGCCAGCGAGCGAAATTATCTCCATCCGGTCCAGAAGCGGGCCCGGCATGTTGTAGGAGTTCGCCGTGGTGATGAACATCACGTTGGACAGGTCATATTCGACCTCGAGATAGTGGTCGACGAAGGTCGAGTTCTGTTCGGGGTCCAGCACCTCGAGCATGGCCGAAGCCGGGTCGCCACGGAAATCCTGGCCCATCTTGTCGATTTCATCGAGCAGGATCAGCGGGTTCGTGGTCTTGGCCTTCTTCAGCGCCTGGATGATCTTGCCGGGCATCGAGCCGATATAGGTCCGGCGATGACCGCGAAGCTCGGCCTCATCCCTCACCCCGCCAAGCGAGATGCGGATGAATTCGCGCCCCGTCGCTTTCGCCACAGACCGGCCAAGCGAGGTCTTGCCCACGCCGGGAGGGCCGACGAGGCAGAGGATCGGACCTTTCAGCTTGTCGGACCGCGCCTGCACGGCAAGGTATTCGACGATCCGCTCCTTGACCTTTTCCAGCCCATAGTGATCGGCGTCGAGCACCTCCTGGGCCTTGTTCAGGTCCTTCTTGACGCGGCTCTTGGTTCCCCACGGAACGCCCAGGAGCCAGTCAAGGTAGTTGCGCACCACCGTCGCTTCGGCCGACATCGGCGACATGGCCTTGAGCTTCTTCAGCTCGGCGTCCGCCTTTTCACGGGCTTCCTTCGAGAACTTGGTCTTCTTGATGCGCTCTTCGAGTTCGGCGATCTCGTTCTGGCCGTCCTCGCCGTCGCCGAGTTCCTTCTGAATGGCCTTCATCTGCTCATTCAGGTAGTACTCGCGTTGCGTGCGCTCCATCTGCGTCTTGACGCGGGACTTGATCTTCTTCTCGACCTGCAGCACCGACATCTCGCCCTGCATCAGGCCATAGACCTTCTCCAGCCGCTCGGCCACGTCGAGCGTCTCAAGCAGATCCTGCTTCTGTCCCACCTCGATGCCGAGATGACCGGCGACAAGGTCGGCCAGCTTGTTCGGCTCGCGGGTTTCCGAAACGGCGGCCAGCGCCTCTTCGGGGATGTTCTTCTTGATCTTGGCGTATTTCTCGAATTCCTCGCCGACGCCACGCAGAAGCGCCTCGACCGATGTGCGGTCGCCGGGCACTTCGGTCAGTTCCTCGGCATGGGCCTCAAAGAAGCGGTCGTTCGACACGAAGTCGGTGATGCGCACACGGGTCTTCCCCTCGACGAGCACCTTCACGGTGCCATCGGGCAGCTTAAGAAGCTGGAGAACATTGGCCAACACGCCGGTGCGGTAGATGCCCTCGGCTGTCGGATCATCAACCGACGGATCGATCTGGCTGGACAGGAGGATTTGCTTGTCCTCCGCCATCACGTCTTCAAGCGCCCGCACCGATTTCTCGCGCCCCACGAAGAGCGGCACGATCATGTGCGGGAACACCACGATGTCGCGCAGCGGCAGCACGGCGTAGCTGTGAGATAGAGTGGTCATTCGCGTTTCCTTCCTCCGGCAGGAGAGCCTTGCCCCGGGTATCGGCAGCCTGCGGCTCTCCCCTGTTCGGCATCCATATCTGGGTGACCCGCCGCCGTCTTTCAACAGGTCCTTGGGTCTGTCTTGCAGTGCAGCATGATCTTGTGATCGGCCGAGGGCAAGGGCAGATCGGGCCGCATTGTCTCGGCAGGCAGCAATCTGCGTTCGCCCCCTGTCCGCAATGGGTGACAGGGGGCGGCGCATGTCCGCCCGGGGGTCAGGCCGCCCTGGCGGGGTAGTCGGTGTAGAACTCGGCACCGCCGCCATAAAGACCCTGCGTCGGCAGCGGGCTAAGCGGCAAGTCGGCCTCCAGACGCTCGGCCAGGTCTGGGTTCGAGATGTAGAGCTTGCCGAAGGCGACCGCATCGGCGGCGCCACTGTCGACTGCCTCGATCGCGCTTTCGCGGCTGTAGCCGTTGTTGGCTATCCAGACCCCCTTGAAGCGGTCGCGCAGCGCCTCGATCCCGCCTTGCGGCCACTCGCGCGGGCCACCGGTCTGGCCTTCGACAACGTGAAGGAAGGCAAGACCCGCCTCGTTAAGCACGTCGATGACGGCGGCAAAAAGCGCGGGCGTGTCACTGTCGATTCCGACATCGTTGGCATTCGACCAGGGCGACAGGCGGATGCCGGTGCGATCGGCACCGATGGCGCCGGTCACGGCCGCCACCACCTCGCGCAGGAAGCGCACGCGGTTGGCGATCGGGCCACCATAGCCGTCGGTCCGCTTGTTGCTGGTGTCACGCAGGAACTGGTCGATCAGATAGCCGTTGGCGGCGTGGATCTCGACGCCGTCGAAACCGGCTCGGATCGCATTGCGGGCGGCGCGGGCATAATCCTCGAGGATGCCGGCAATCTCCGCGGTCTCAAGCGCCCGCGGTTCCGAGGTCGGCAGGAACTCGCCGCCGACGAAGGTGCGCGACTGGGCAGTGATGGCTGAAGGCGCGACCGGCGGCCCGCCGATCAGGCTTTCATGGCTCACGCGGCCGACATGCCAGATCTGGACGACGATCTTGCCGCCCTTGTCATGGACCGCCTTCGTGACTTCTTGCCACTGGGCAACCTGTTCGTCGCTCCAGATGCCCGGAGTATCGGCATAGCCCTTGGCGGTGGGCGAAATCGGCGTGCCCTCACTGACGATCAGGCCGGCGCCGGCGCGCTGCGCGTAATAGGTGGCCTGAAGGACGCCGGGTGTATCGTTCTTGGCGCGGTTGCGGGTCAGCGGGGCCATCACGATGCGGTTCTTCATGTGGATGGCACCGGCATCGAGAGGCGTGAAAAGCTTGTCGGTCATGGGTGGTTCCTTCTTTCGGGAAGTTTCAAGTAAACTTGAAGTGCTGATCTTCAACCACCTTCCCCCATCATGTCCGACATGCGCCCGACGCAACGGTTCGAACCGTTCGGTTCAGATCCCGCTCCGTCATCCTGCAGTCAGACGACAGCGCCATTCGCTCTGCTGTGCTGGAGGTCGCGCGGTATTGACGCTGCGGTGACGCGCGCCTGACGCGCCGCTTGCGATGACTGACGCATGGTCAAACCGACCGACTTGTTGCGGAGGACCGGCATTGACCCTAAGATCGCCACGCGAGCGTCTGCTCCAGACACTGGCCTACGAGCTGGGCGGCCTTGCCGTGGCGACACCGCTCTTTGCCCTCGCCTTTGGCACCGGGGCACAAGAGTCCGCCCTGCTGCTGCTTTTGCTGTCGCTGGCGGTGATGCTGTGGTCGCCCATCCACAACACGCTGTTCGACTGGGTCGAATGGCGATGCGCCGGGCGGCTGGCCAGCGACAGGCCGCACCGGCTGCGCCTGATCCACGCCCTGTCCCACGAGGCGACCGCGCTGGTGGTCACCCTGCCGATCCTGATGGGTTTCGGCGGCCTCGGCCTGTTCGAGGCGCTCGTCGCCGATCTGGGCCTGACCCTGATCTACACGCTCTACGCCTACATGTTTCACTGGACTTATGACCGGCTGCGCCCCGTGCGCACGGCCAGGCTGTCATCCCCGGAGGAGATCGAATGACCCTACACACCACGCCGACGGAACAGTTCGGACTGCATCTCATGATCGACGGCTACGATGCCGACCCGGAGCGTCTTGCCGATGCGCCGCTGCTCGAGGGCCTTCTGGTCAGTCTGCCAGACCGGCTGGGGATGCATCGCATCTGCACGCCCGTTCTCGTGAATGTCGGCCCGATGAACCGCAAAGACCCTGGCGGCCTCTCGGGTTTCGTGATGATCGCGGAAAGCCATTTCAGCCTGCACACCTTTCCGGCGCGCGGTTTCGTGACACTCGACATCTATACCTGCCAGAACAGCCTCGACACCGATGCGATCACCGGGCATCTGGCCGAAGCGCTCGGCATGAGCGACTTCGACGTCTTCGTCCAGCCGCGCGGCCTGCGCTATCCGTCGCAGAATCTCTATCCGCAGGATGAGCCGGCCTGGGCCGAGTCCGCAATGAGTTAGAAAATGAGCTAAAGCGGCTCAATATCCCCTTCCGAGCGCTGCGCGTGGAACTCCGCCACGAAGCCCTCGAGGCGACCCGCAGCGATGGCCTCGCGCAGGCCCTGCATCAACTCCTGGAAGTAGTGCAGGTTGTGCCACGTCAGCAGCATCGAGCTGATGATCTCCTGCGCACGGAAGACGTGGTGCAGATAGGCCCGCGAATAGCTGCGACAGGCGGGACAAGTGCAGTGCTCGTCCAGCGGCCGCGGGTCGTCCATGTGACGGGCATTCTTGATGTTCACCTGACCGCGCCGCGTCCAGGCCTGGCCCGTCCGGCCCGAGCGCGAGGGAAGCACGCAATCCATCATGTCGATCCCGCGCTGGACGGCGCCGACGATGTCGTCGGGCTTGCCCACGCCCATCAGGTAGCGCGGCTTGTCGTCGGGCAGCATTCCGGGCGCATAGTCGAGCACGCCGAACATCGCCTCCTGCCCCTCGCCCACGGCCAGTCCGCCGACCGCGTAGCCGTCAAAGCCGATCGCCTTCAGCGCCTCGGCGCTTTCGCCGCGCAATTCTTCGGTCACGCCGCCCTGCTGGATGCCGAACAGCGCGTGACCGGGCCGGTCGCCGAAGGCATCACGCGAGCGCTGTGCCCACCGCATCGACATGCGCATCGACTTCGCCACCGTCGCGTCATCGGCGGGCAATGCCGGGCATTCGTCGAAACACATGACGATGTCCGACCCGAGAAGCTTCTGGATTTCCATGCTGCGCTCGGGCGAGAGCATGTGCTTGGAGCCGTCGATATGCGACGAGAAGACCACGCCTTCCTCGGTGAGCTTGCGCAGGGGCCCAAGGCTCATCACCTGAAAGCCGCCGCTGTCGGTCAGGATCGGCCGCTCCCAGTTCATGAAGCGGTGCAGGCCGCCCAGCCGCGCGATCCGCTCGGCTGTCGGACGCAGCATCAGGTGATAGGTGTTGCCCAAAAGGATATCGGCCCCGGTCGCCCGCACGCTTTCGGGCAGCATGGCCTTCACCGTCGCCGCCGTACCGACCGGCATGAAGGCCGGCGTGCGGATCTCGCCTCTCGGGGTGTGGATCACGCCGGTCCGCGCCTTGCCGTCCCGCGCGCCGATCCCGAATTCGAATGCCTGCCCCATCTGCCGCCTCTCCACCGCCCTTGCCGGTTCCGTCCGCCGCCGCTTCTCGGGCAGCGGGGCGCGAAAGCCAAGACCCGACCTCCGCGTTTCTTCTTGGCACAAATACCCTCGGGGGGTGAATGGCCCCGCAAGGGGCCAGAGGGGGGCGGAAAGCCCCCTTGCCTTGGCGGGCACTGGACCTGCCCCGTCCTTTCCCTATATAAATGCTCAACAAACGACGAGGCGCTCATGACCAGCCAACTAGCGGAGCGGATCGGGGGGCAGCCCTTGATTCGGCCCTCCACCACCGATCATCCGCTTTACGATGATGTCGTGAATGCTTGCCGTACGGTGTTCGATCCGGAGATTCCGGTGAACATCTTCGACCTCGGCCTGATCTATACCATTGCGATCAATGATGAAAACGAGGTCGATATCGTCATGAGCCTTACCGCACCCGGCTGTCCGGTCGCCGGGGAAATGCCGGGCTGGGTGGCCGATGCGGTCGAGCCTTTGCCCGGTGTGAAACAAGTGAACGTACAGATGACGTTCGACCCGCCTTGGGGTATGGACATGATGTCGGACGAAGCACGGCTCGAACTCGGCTTCATGTGATGAACCGGATTGCCCCGGCACGAGAGGAGGGCAGCGTGACGCAGCATCCCAGCCGCGGAAAATCCGCCGCCACGGACGGCCTGCGCATTACCGCAGCCCAGTTGCTGGAAACATTCAACTCGCTTGGCGCCCGGGAAGAACGAAAGCGCAGCCAGATCCTGCAGAAGCTGATCGGCACCTGGAACGGGGCGGTGGTGAAGGCCCCCTTCCAGGTCACCAACGGATCCAACCTGCATTTCGACGAGGCCTGCTTCGTCAACGAAGGCTGCTCCATCGATGACACCTATCCTGTGCGCATCGGGTCCTTCACCCAGCTTGCGCGAGACGTGCGCATCCTCACGGTGCTCGATGTCGAAAATCGGCGTGGGCCGGTAACGATCGGGCGAAACGTCTGGGTCGGGGCCGGCGCGACGATCCATCCCGGCGTGACAATCGGCGAGGATGCGATCATCGGCGCGGCAGCTGTCGTCGTCAGCGACGTCCCGCCGGGCGCGACGGCCTCGGGCAATCCGGCGAGGATCATGCGCTGAGGTCTGCAGACCCGCCCGCCACTTGAATACACCCGTCTCGGGAAATACATTTCGGACAGTCAGAGAAAGTACTTCCTCATGTTCGGCATCCCCGGCAAGCAGGCCATCACCCTAACCCCCGCCGCAGCGGGCCAGATTCGTCGCCTGATGGACCGTCAGGGATCGGCGGGTCTCCGCATCGGGGTGAAGAAGGGCGGCTGCGCGGGCATGGAATACACCATGGACTTCGCCGAGACTGTCAACCCGATGGATGAGGTGGTGGAACAGGACGGCGCGCGGGTGATGATCGCCCCTATGGCACAGATGTTCCTGTTCGGCACGGAAATCGACTTTCAGACGTCGCTCCTGGAATCCGGGTTCAAGTTCAACAACCCCAATGTCGCCGAGGCCTGCGGCTGCGGCGAGTCGATCAAGTTCAAGGACCCGGTAGGGTCGGCATCCGATAGCGCCGCCCCGCAAGCCTGACACCCTTCCGTCCCGCCCTGCCTTCGCGTAAGTCTGCCCCAGTCAGTCATGCGGAGGTCGGATTATGCGCAAGCTTGCGGCGGGGAACTGGAAGATGAACGGGCTGACCGCCCAGTTGCCAGAGGTGACGGCGCTGATCGCCGCCCATCCTTCGCCCTCCTGCGATGTGCTCCTCTGCCCGCCCTCGACCCTCGTGGCCGCGATGGCGTCAACGGCCGCTGGCCGGATCGCTGTCGGCGGACAGGATTGTCACCCGAAGGCCTCGGGCGCCCATACCGGCGACATCTCGGCGGCGATGCTCAAGGATGCCGGCGCGAGCTATGTCATCCTCGGCCATTCCGAACGCCGCGCCGACCATGGCGAAGGCGATGCCCTGGTGCGCGCCAAGGCCGAGGCGGCCTGGGTCGCGGGCCTCATCGCGATCATCTGCGTGGGCGAGACCGAAGCCGAACGCGACGCGGGCAAGACGCTGGCCGTGATCGGGACGCAACTCGCAGGCTCGGTGCCCGATGGCGCGTCTTCGGCCAATACCGTCATCGCCTACGAGCCGGTCTGGGCAATCGGCACCGGCCGCACGCCCACACTGCCCGAGATCGCCGAGGTCCATGCCGATATCCGCGCCCGGCTGACCGCGCGCTTCGGCGCGGACGCCGCCGGGTTCCGGCTGCTCTACGGCGGTTCGGTCAGGCAGTCGAACGCCGCGGAGATCTTCGCGCTGCCGAACGTGGATGGCGCGCTCGTCGGCGGGGCAAGCCTCAAAGCCAGCGATTTCGGGGCGATCGTGGCGGCGCTTTCCGCCGCCTGACGACACGGGCGCGTCGCAGACAAGCGATCCGCACCGTCAGAGGCCATGCCATGCTGGGGCGAGCGAGGACATCAACCCCATGACCGCAACGATCCCCACGGCCCGGTCGGCGCTGGCCGCCAATGGCATATGCCTGCTATCGATGCTGACCTGGGCGCTCGGCCTGCCGGCGCTCGGATACCTGGTGCAGTTCATCCCGCCCTTCAGCCTCACCGCCTTCCGGGTCGGATTGGCCGGGATCGTTCTGGTTTTGGCCTGGTTGCTGGTGGAAGGCCCCTCGACCGTCCTGCGGGCGCCCTGGGGGCGCGGTATCGGTGTGGGGCTCGTGGTGATGGGCCTCGGCGCCGTGCTGGTCGCAGTCGCGCTGCAGCTGACCGATCCGGTGACAGTGGCGATCATCACCGCGCTGATGCCGCTCGTCGGCATCGGCCTCGAAGTCATCCTGGACGGTCGGAAGATGACCCCGGCACTGTGGATCGGGCTTCTTCTGTCGCTGCTTGGCGGCCTCGTCGCACTTGACCTGACCGGCGCGCGGCCATCCCTTGGCTGGGGCGCGCTTGCCGCCTTCGTCTCGGTGCTGGCCTTCACCTGGGGGTCGCGCGCGACCGTTTCGGCCTTTCCCGCCCTCTCGCCGCTCGGCCGCACCGCCATAACCGTGGCGGGCGCGGGGTTTGGCATGTCGATCCTGGCGGTCATCATCTCGCACTCCGGTGGCCCGACGATCACCTGGAGCGGCATCGGCTGGAAAGAGATCGCAGCCCTCGTCGCGGCATCGGTCGGCTCGATCGCGCTCAGCCAGACGCTGTGGATCATCTCGGTCGGCCAGCTCGGCATCGGCATTTCCAGCCTGCACATGAATGCCGTGCCCTTCTATGTCATGCTCATCACCTTCGCCCTGGGTGGGGCGTGGAACTGGGCGCAGGCGATCGGGGCGGCCATCGTGGTGATCGGCGTCCTTGTCGCGCAAGGAATGCTCACCCCGCGCCGGATCTGACATGCAGACGCTCTCCCAATCCCCGACCGATTCCGCCTTCGTCCAGAACCCCTACCCGTTCTACAACCGCGCCCGGGCGGCGGGCCCTTTCTTCCACTGGCAGGATTACGACCTTACCTGCACCGGCTCGGCAGCGGCGGTGAATGCCATCCTCCGTGACCGCCGCTTCGGCCGTGAGGTGCCAGAGGAGAAGCGCCGTCTCGCCCCGGACCACCTTGCCCCCTTCTACGCGGTCGAGGCGCATTCCATGCTGGAACTTGAACCGCCCCGCCACACGCGGCTGCGCGGCCTCGTCCTGCGCGCCTTCACCTCGCGGCGGATCGGGGCGCTCGATCCCGAGATCCGCGCCCTGTCCCACGAGCTGATCGACGCCTTCCCCCACGGTCCCTTCGACCTGCTGCCGGCTTTCGCCCAGAAGATCCCCGTCATCATCATCGCCCGCCTTCTCGGCGTGCCGGAGGAGATGTCGGACGACCTGCTGCGCTGGTCGAACGCAATGGTCGGCATGTACATGGCAGGCCGCACCCGCGAGACCGAGGATCGCGCCGTCTCCGCGACCGAGGCCTTCGTCTCCTTCATGCGCTCTTATGTCGAGGAGCGGCGCAGGCGCCCCGCCGACGATCTCATCACCTCGCTCATCTCTGCCGAGGAGGCGGGCGAGAAGCTGACGACAGACGAACTCATCACAACCTGCATCCTGCTGCTCAACGCAGGCCACGAGGCGACGGTGCATTCGATCGGCAACGGCGTGAAGACGCTGCTCGAGACCCGCACGCCCGTCGCCGCCTTCGCCCCCGACAAGGCCGCAGCCACCGTCGAGGAGATCCTGCGTTACGACCCGCCGCTCCATCTCTTCACCCGCCACGCCTATGACGAGGTCGAGGTGATGGGCCGCACCTTCCGCCGGGGCGAGGAAGTGGGGCTGCTGCTCGCCGCCGCCAACCGCGATCCGGGGGTTTGGGACCGGCCGGATCACTTCAATCCCGCCCGCCCGGAAAAGACCAACGTCGCCTTTGGCGGCGGCCTGCATTTCTGCGTCGGCGCTCCCCTTGCCCGTCTCGAACTGCAGATCGCGCTTCCGATCCTGTTCGAGCGCTGTCCGACCCTGCGCCTCGCAGAAACGCCGCGCTACGCCGATGTCTATCACTTCCACGGCTTGAAGCGGCTGATGGTCGCCTGCAACTGAAGGCCCGCCCCGTCTCTTTTGCGGAAACATCCTCGGGGGTGCGGGGGCAGACGGCCCCCGCTTCCAACCTCTCGACCCGAGCAGGAGCCAAAATCTGACGCAAGAATTTTCGCAGAAAATTTGACGGCTTGGCGTGAAGAGCTAAAGCGGCAGCACCGTCGTCGCCTTGATCTCCTCCATGCTGAGAAGTGCGGTGACGTTGTAGATCTTCACCTCGGAAATCAGCGCTTGGTAGAAGGTGTCATAGGCGCGCGCATTCGGCACCCGCACCTTGAGGATATAGTCGATATCGCCGGCCAGCCGATGCGCCTCCAGCACTTCCGGGCGGTCGCGCAGGACCTGAAGGAACCTCCTCTGCCACTCCGCTTCGTGCTCGCTCGTGCGGATCAGCACGAAGAAGCAGGCCTCGAGTCCAAGCGCTTCTGGGTCGAGGATCGCGGTCTGCTTCAGGATCACGCCCTGCTCGCGCATCCGCCGGATCCGGTTCCAGACCGGGGTCTTGGAAGAGCCTACGCGGCGGGCGATCTCGTCCAGCGACAGGCTCGCATCCTCCTGCAGCAGAACAAGGATTTTCCGGTCCATTTCATCCAGCCGGGCCACCATTCGCGCTTTCCTCCGTTTTGCAGAACCATGTTCCGCGCGGCGCAATAGTGAGAACAGATTTCCTTATCTGCAAGGGCCTCTGGCGGAAAACCGGAAAAATGTCCTAATCTAGGCGAGGATTTTCCCGCTAACCGGTCCTGTCATGCCCGATGCTGTTTCGCCTCGTCCCATGGTCACCTCACCCGGCTCCGTCACCTTCGTCGGCGCCGGGCCAAGCGACGCCGACCATCTGACGCTGCGCGCCGCCCGCGCGCTGGCAGAGGCCGAGGTCATCATCCACGACCGTCTGGTCGGCGCATCAGTCCTGGCGCTGGCCAATCCGGCAGCGCTTCTGATCGACGCCGGCAAGGAAGGCTTCGGCCCCTCGACCGCGCAAGCCGACATCAACACCCTGATCGTTGTCCACGCCGCCGCCGGATCGCGGGTTGTCCGCCTCAAGGGCGGCGATGTCGGGATCTTCGGCCGGCTCGACGAGGAGATCGAGGCGCTCGAGGCGCGCGGGCTCGGCTGGACCATCGTGCCGGGCCTGACCTCGGCCACCGTTGCCGCCGCCGAAATCGGGCAGAGCCTCACCCGGCGTGGCCGCAATGCCAGCCTCCGCATCGTGACCGGCCATGACGTGGCCGGCTTCGCCGAGCAGGACTGGCGCGGCATGGCCCGCACGGGCGAAGTCGCGGCGATCTACATGGGCAAGAAATCGGCCCGTTTCGTCCAGGGCCGGCTGATGATGCACGGCGCTGATCCGGCCACCGACGTGACCATCGTCGAAAACGTTTCGCGCCCCGACCAGCGCATCCTCGGCACGGTTCTGGCCGATCTGCCCGAGACCATCGCCGGGGTTGAAGGCCCCGCCGTCATCCTCTATGGCCTCGCCCCGCGCCGGGCGGCGGCCACCCTGCCCCAGTTGAAGGAGGCTTTCGCATGAAGGGCCGTTTCACCCCGAAAGTCGTCACCGCCAACGACCTGCGCCTCGGCGACGTGGTCTATCTGACCGCCAATGACCGTTGGAGCCGCCATCACCACGAAGCCGAGCTGATCGAGGACGAGGCGCATGCCCAACTGCGCCTCATCCACGCTGCCGCCCAGAAGCTGACTGTCGTCGGCGCCTATCTCGCCGATGCGAAGGCCGGGCCGAACGGCCCCGAGCCCACCCATTTCCGCGAGGAGTTCCGCACCCGCGGCCCCTCGAACTATCCCCACGGCAAGCAGGCCGAGCTGAACTGAGACCGGAGCCAGCCAGATGTATTCCTACTCCGACTTCGACGAAGCCTTCGTGCGCGAGCGCGTCGCCCAGTTCAGCCAGCAGGTCGAACGGCGCCTTGACGGCTCGCTCTCCGAGGATGAGTTCCGCCCGCTGCGCCTGATGAACGGGCTTTACCTGCAGTTGCACGCCTACATGCTGCGGGTGGCGATCCCCTACGGCACGCTGAACCCCAGCCAGATGCGCCAGCTCGCCTATATTGCCGAGACCTGGGACAAGGGCTATGGCCATTTCACCACCCGCCAGAACATCCAGTTCAACTGGCCGAAGCTCGAGGACGTGCCCGCGATCCTGTCCGCCCTGGCAGATGTCGAGATGCATGCCATCCAGACCAGCGGGAACTGCGTGCGGAACGTGACCTCGGACCATTTCGCCGGCGCTGCAGCCGACGAGATCGAGGATCCGCGCCCGGTGGCCGAGCTTTTGCGCCAATGGTCGACCGACCACCCGGAATTCCAGTTCCTGCCGCGCAAGTTCAAGATCGCCATCACAGGCAGCCCGAATGACCGCGCCGTGACCAAGGCCCACGATATCGGCCTGCGCATGGTCCGCAATTCGGCCGGCGAGCCGGGCTTCGAGGTGATCGTGGGCGGCGGCCTCGGCCGGACGCCGATGATCGGCCATACCGTGCGGGACTTCCTGCCGAAGGCGGACCTTCTGCCCTACGTCGAGGCGGTGCTGAGTGTCTACAACACGCTCGGCCGGCGCGACAACAAGTACAAGGCGCGCATCAAGATCACCGTGCATGAGACGGGCGTCGAAGAGATCTCCCGCATGATCGAGGATCGCTTCGCCGAGCTGCGTCCGCTGTTCGGCGGCAATGACCAGAAGCTGCTGGCGGAGATCGAGGAAGCCTTCGCGCCGCCCGCCTTCAAGGTGACGTCGACCGAAGCCTACGATGCCTTCTACAAGGCTGACCCGGTGTTCCGCGCCTGGGCCGACACCAACCTGACCGCGCATCGCAACGCCCAATACGCCATCGTCACCGTCAGCCTGAAGGCCCATGGCGCAACGCCGGGCGATGCGACGGCAGAACAGATGCGCGTGCTCGCCGATCTGGCCGAGACCTATGGCCATTCGGAACTGCGGATCAGCCACGAGCAGAACGTGATCCTGCCGCATGTCCACAAGGGCGACCTGCCGGCGGTCCATGCCGCGCTCCACAAGGCCGGGCTCGGCACGGCCAATGTCGGGCTGATCTCGGACATCATCGCCTGCCCGGGCATGGACTATTGCGCGCTGGCCACGGCCCGCTCGATCCCGGTCGCACAGGAAATCGCCACCCGCTTCGACGCGCTGAAGCTCGAGCACGACATCGGACCGCTCAAGATCAAGATTTCGGGCTGCATCAACGCCTGCGGCCATCACCATGTCGGCCATATTGGCATCCTCGGCCTCGACCGGGCGGGGGTGGAGAACTACCAGATCACCCTTGGCGGCGATGGCACCGAGACGGCGGCGATCGGGGAAAAGACCGGCCCCGGCTTTGCCTATGACGAGATCGTGCCAGCCATCGAGCGCATCGTCGGCGCCTATCTGGAGCATCGCGAAGGGCCGGAAGAGACCTTCCTCATGGCCTATCGTCGCCTCGGCATGGCCCCGTTCAAGGCGGCCCTCTATGACGCGGAAGGCGACCGGGATGCCGCGTGACCTGCATCAGGGCGAAGTCGCCGAGCGGGTCGCCCTCCTCAATTCGCGCTACAAGCACCACGGGGCGACCGCGGTGCTGGAGCATGCGCTGAAGGACGCAGACCTGGGCCGCGTTGCACTGGTTTCCTCTTTTGGGGCGGAGTCGGTGGTTCTGCTGCACCTCGTCTCGGTCGTAGCGCCGGAAACGCCGGTTCTTTTTGTCGATACGCGGATGCTCTTCCCCGAGACGCTGGAGTATCAGCGTCAGGTAGCCGAGATGCTGCACCTCTGCGACATCCGCACGATCCGCGCGTCGCAGCCACGCGTGTCCTTCGAGGATCCCGATGGAACGCTGCACCAGTTCAGCACCGACGCCTGCTGCAATGTCCGCAAGGTTGAACCGCTCGAACGTGCTCTCTCGACCTTCGATGGCTGGATCACGGGCCGCAAACGGTACCAGGGCACCAGCCGTGCGGCGGTCGAGTTCTTCGAGGCCGAGGGCGACTATCGCATCAAGGTGAACCCGCTTGCCCATTGGGGCAAGGAGGACATCCAGGACTACATGATCAACAACAAGCTGCCCCGGCATCCTCTGGTGGCCAAGGGCTATCCGTCGATCGGCTGCGCGCCCTGCACGAGCCCGGTGAAGCCGGGCGAGGATGAACGCGCAGGGCGCTGGCGCGGCACGGCGAAGACTGAATGCGGCATCCACTTCATCAATGGCAAGGCCGTGCGCGGCCCGGTCACGACGGAGAACGCCGCATGACCGGGCGAATTTTCTACGAAAATTCAGAAATTTCGCAGAAATTTCGAATGGGAGAACTGGCATGACCGTGATCGTCACCGACAAGGGCTTCGCGGCCGAGGACTGGACAGGCGGCTTCGTGGCTCTGGCCGAGGTCGATGCCCTGCCGACAGCCAAGGCTGTCGATCTGGCCGGGACCGACGACCCGACGCCGCTGTCGAACCTGCTGGGCGGGATCGAGCTCATCCGCATCACCTTTCCCGCCTTCAATGACGGGCGCGGCTTCACCGTTGCGCGCCGCCTGCGGATGATGGGCTACACCGGGCGGCTGCGCGCCCATGGCCCGATCGTCGCCGACCAATATGCGATGGCGCGCCGCGTGGGCTTCGACGAGATCGAGATTCCCGATGACCTGGCCGCCCGCCAGCCGGAAGACCAGTGGCGCTTCCGTGCGAACTGGCAGGCCCATGACTATCAGTCGCGGCTCAGGGCCTGATTTACGGGTTTCCCGGCGCTGCCGAGTGACGTATTCCGAAAGCATGATCAAATGACCGAAGCGAGTGCCGTGACCGACGTCCCCGCCCCCCCGATTGCCGCTGCAAAACCGCACCTGCCCGACGCCCAGACCGTCACCGCCGTCACTCACTGGACGGACCGGCTGTTCTCGTTTCGGGTGACCCGGCCGAAATCCCTGCGCTTCCGCTCGGGTGAATTCGTGATGATCGGCCTGCTCGGCGACAACGGCAAGCCGCTCCTGCGCGCCTATTCGATCGCTTCGCCTTCATGGGACGAAGAGCTGGAGTTCTACTCGATCAAGGTTCCGGACGGGCCGCTGACCTCGCGTCTCCAGCATATCCAGGTCGGCGACGAGATCATCCTTCGCCCGAAACCCGTAGGCACGCTGGTGCATGACGCGCTGCTGCCCGGCAAGCGGATCTGGTTCCTCGCGACCGGCACCGGCATCGCTCCCTTTGCAAGCCTGATGCGCGACCCCGAGACCTACGAGAAATACGATCAGGTCATCATGATGCATACCTGCCGCGAGGTGGCAGAGCTTGAATATGGCCGGCAGCTGGTGGAAAGCCTGAAGGACGACCCGCTGATCGGCGAGATGGTCGAGGGCAAGCTGCTCTACTATCCCACGACGACCCGGGAAGAGAGCCCGCATATGGGGCGCATCACCGACAACCTGACCAGCGGCAAGGTCTTTGCCGATCTCGGCATCGACCCAATCGACCCCGAGGATGACCGCGCCATGGTCTGCGGCAGCCTTGCCTTCAACCATGACGTCAAGGCGGTTCTGGAGAAATTCGGCCTTCAGGAAGGGGCGAATTCCGAACCGATGGAATACGTGGTTGAGAAGGCCTTTGTCGGCGACGGAATCTGACTTGCTCGCCGATCGAAGTCAAAGGGCCCGCCAGCGCAATGGGGCGGGCCTTCTTCTGCGCGGTCAGGTCTTGCTCGGGTCATAGCGCAGAAGGCGCAGCGCGTTCAGCGTCACCAGAACGGTTGCCCCTGTGTCGGCCATGATCGCCATCCAGAGCCCGGTGATCCCGAGGATAGAGGTCACGAGGAACACCGCCTTCAACCCAAGCGCCAGCGCCACGTTCTGGCGGATATTGGCCATGGCAGCACGCGCCAGCCGGATCAGCGCCGGAACGTCGGTCACCCGGTCTCGCAGGATCGCCGCATCGGCGGTTTCCAGCGCCACGTCGGTGCCCGAGCCCATGGCGACGCCGACCGTTGCCTGCTTCAACGCCGGGGCATCGTTGATGCCGTCACCGATCATCATCACCCCTCCGCCCGACCGCAGGTCGCGGATGGCATCCAGCTTGTCCTCGGGCATCATCCCGGCGCGGAACGTCAGGCCAAGGTTTGCGGCAATCGCCGCGGCGGGGCGGGCGTTGTCGCCGGTCAGCATCACGCCCTCGACGCCTAGCGCCTTCAGCTGTCGGATCGCCTCGGCCCCGTCGCTCCTCGCCTCGTCGCGCATGGCGATCAGGCCAAGCGGCGCGAGTTCCCGGTAGACTGCGACGACGGTCTTGCCCTCCTCTTCCAGCCTTGCGGCCTGGTCGAGCGTCCGGTCATCGATCGCGCCATCCTCTGCCGCGTGGCGCGGCGCCGAGACCCAGGCCCGGCTTTCCCCCACGATCGCCTCGACGCCCTTGCCCGGCAGCGCCTTCGCCTCGCGCGAGGGCAGGACTGACAAGCCGGCTTCTGTCAGCCGGTCAAGGATGGCGCGGGCCAGCGGATGGCTCGACCCGCTTTCGACCCCGCCCGCGACGGCCAGCAACTCGGACTCGGTTACACCCTGGGCCGGGACAAGGTCGGTCACCACCGGCCGGCCAAGGGTCAGCGTGCCGGTCTTGTCGAAGGCCACACGCGATACAGTCGCCGCCGCCTCGATCACCGCGCCGCCCTTCATCAGAAGCCCGCGGCGGGCCCCGGTTGACAGGGCCGAGGCGATTGAGGCAGGCACGCTGATGACCAGTGCACATGGGCAGCCGATGAGCAGAAGTGCCAAGCCTCGATAGATCCAGATGTCCCACGGTTGGCCAATGGCCAGCGGCGGCACCACGATCACAAGCGCCGCAAGAGCCACGATGGCAGGCATGTACCAGCGGCTGAAGCGGTCGATGAAGCGTTCGGTCGGCGCGCGCGCCTCTTCCGCCTCCTCGACCAGGCGAATGATACGGGCGATCGTGTTGTCGGCGGCAGTCTTCGTGACCTTCACTTTCAGGACTGCCTCGGTGTTGATCGACCCGGCAAACACCGCATCACCGGGCCCCTTGGCGACGGGTACGCTTTCCCCGGTCACCGGGCTTTCGTCGATGCCTGACACCCCTTCGAGCACCTCGCCATCGGCGGGCACACGGTCGCCGGGGCGGATCATCACCGTCTGTCCGATGACAAGCGAGGCGGCAGGCACCTCCTGAATCTGCCCGGCGATTTCCACCAGCGCCGTCTTCGGGACGAGAGTCGCGAGCGCCCGGATTCCATCGCGCGCCCGGTTGGCTGCAACTCCCTCCAGCACCTCGCCAACCGCAAACAGGAATACGACCAGCGCCGCCTCCTCCTGTGCCCCGATGACCAGCGCGCCCAAAGCGGCAATGGTCATCAGGCTTTCGATGGTGAAGGGCTGGCCGAGCCTCAGCGCCCCGAACGCCCGTCGCGCGACGGGCGCGATCCCGATCAGGCAGGCGAGGACGAAGGCCCATTTGCCCGCCCCTGCCGGACTCAGCAGCTCGGCGATCCAGGCGAAGGCCAGAAGCGCGCCGGTGACGATCACCAGCCGCCCCTTGTCCGTCTCATACCAGCGCCTGCCGCGATCTTCGGCATCGTCATGCCCGTGGTCGTGGTGATGCCCGTGATCGTCCCGCGCTCCGACGGCTTTGTCCCGGCCCAGCTGTTCCCCATCTGCCGACAGAGCAGGCTTGACGGGCATGTCATCCGGCAAAACGAACCCGCGCTTCCGCGGCGCCTCCTGCCCGCGTGGGGCGATCCCGTAGCCGAGCTTGCGGACCACGTCCTCGATGGTGCCGGACTCGGTCGTTCCGGGTTCCAGCTCGAGTGACAGCCGTTCGGTCATCAAGGCGACCTTCACATCGCTGACGCCCGGCATCTTCTCGACTGCACGCGTCACCTTGAGCGTGCAGGCGGCGCAATCCATCCCCGTGACTGTCCATTCGCGCCGCGTCTGCTTCGTGTCCATTTCTGCTCCTGCCGCCCTGCGACTTCGCCTCGGGGCGGGTCTTGTTCTCATCGAATCGGAAATCTAATGTCTCTAGCAACTATAGGTTCAAGGGGGTTTCGATGCTGACAATCGGAAAACTCGGGGCGGCGGCGGGGGTGAAGGTCCCGACCATCCGTTATTACGAACAGATCGGCCTGCTTGGGCAGCCTGATCGCAGCAGCGGAAACCAGCGGCTTTACGGCGCCTCCGACATGAACCGGCTGGCCTTCATCCGCCATGCCCGCGAGCTTGGCTTTCCGCTCGAGGCGATCCGCGAATTGCTGAGCCTGTCCGACCATCCCGACCAGTCCTGCACGGCGGCGGATGCGATTGCCCGGCGGCAGCTTTCCGCAGTGCGTGCCAGGATCGCGCGATTGAGGGCGCTGGAGGATGAACTGGAGCGGATGGTGGCACAATGCGCCCATGGCACCATCGCAGGTTGCCGGGTGATCGAGGTCCTTGGCGACCACGGCCAGTGCGCAAGACCGCACGGCGCCGAGCCCGCGGAATGAGAAAGCAGCCCCGGGGGGCTGCTTTTCCGGTCGTTTCGAAAGCCGGGATCAGAGACCCATCGCCTGCTTCAGCTGATCGAGCAGGTTCTGGACTGCCGAGGGGTTGTCCTTCACCTGGTTGTAGGTGGCCAGCAGCGTGTCCTTGGTCGCCTGCGGAATGTTCGCGGCATTGATCCGGTCAAGGATATCCTGTCCGGACAGCTTGGTCGCATCCCAGACCATGGCAGCGGCATTCGAGGCCGCAGTCGCGGCAGAGGTCGCTGCCTCGCCCGCGGCGGCGGCGGCATCGGTGGCAGCCTGACCAGCGGCAGTCGCGGCTTCGGTTGCGGCACCGGCAGTGGCGGCGGCGGCATCCTTGGTCGCATCAACGGCAGCCGCGGCGGCGTCCTTGGTCGCGTCGACCGCTGCTGCGGCAGCATCTTTGGTGGCATCGACGGCGGTGCTGGCGGCATCCGAGGCGGCGCTGGCAGCGTCCTGAGTGGCGTCGGTCGCAGCTTTCGTCGCATCCTCGGCCGCTTTCGCGGCGTCTTCCGTCGCCTTGGCTGCGTCTTCGGCCGCCTGCGTGGCGCGCTGCGACGGCAGGTAGCTGAATTGGTAATAGGCGCCGACGGCGAGCAGCAGCGCCACAATAACAAGAATGACTCGTTTCATCGATGTTCTCCTCTAACGCGCATCAGCAGCGCGACGATCCTATTCTAGGCCGGCACGGGGGCGGCGTCCAAAGGAGAAAATGCACGCCTGCCCGGGAAATGGGCATCGCGGAATCTCCTCGACTCCTCCGGCGAAACCGGGTTGAAAGCCCACTGGCGCACCATTATCTTGCGCAGCCAAAGCGAAATCACACAAGGATCGCCACCATAGCCCGCCGTCCGCACAATGCCCCGCCGCAACGCGAAACCGGTCCCCGGATCAACGACCGCATTCGCGCCCCCGAAATCCGCCTGATCGGCGCGGATGGCGAGAATGTCGGGGTTGTAACCCCGGCTCGGGCAATGGCACTGGCGGCCGAGGTTGGTCTTGATCTCGTGGAAATCTCGCCGAACGCCGAGCCCCCGGTCTGCAAGATCATGGACTTCGGCAAGTTCAAGTACGAGACGCAGAAGCGCGAGGCCGAAGCGCGCAAGAAGCAGAAGATCATCGAGATCAAGGAAATCAAGTTCCGCCCCGGTACCGACAAGCATGACTATGACGTCAAGATGCGCTCGGTGTTGAAGTTCCTAGAGGAAGGCGACAAGGTGAAGGTCACCCTGCGCTTCCGTGGCCGCGAGATGGCGCACCAGGAACTGGGCCTCGAGCTTCTGAACCGGGTTGCCGCCGATGTCGGTGGCGCGGAGGCCGGCAAGATCGAAAGCATGCCGAAGCTGGAAGGCCGGCAGATGGTGATGATGATCGCCCCGAAGTAAGTCTGACACCCGACCAGACGTGAAGGGGGCCACGGGCCCCCTTTTTCGCTCATCACGGCTGGGTGTGTGCCTTTGTCGGAGCCTCATCCTCGGTTGGCTCGGCGTCGATCGGCCCGCCGCTCCGGTCGATTTCCTCTTTCACGACAAGAAGTTCGAACCGCACCTCCTGGTAGAAGCGGACCAATGCGAAACCGGTCAGCGTGGTTGCCCCAACGAACAGCAAACCCGCAACATAGAGATGCGGCATATGGACAAATGCGGCCAGGAAGGTCACCGCCAGAAGCGTCGTGGTCGAAATGCCAGCCGCAACGGCGAAGGACACGGCCGAATGCAGCAGGCGGGCGCGGCGCAGCAGTCGCCGGCCCCTCGGCGTCGCGGCCTTGCCCTTGCGGCTCACATCGGCGAATTCGGCCATAACGCCGCTCAGGCGCGTCAGGACGACCGACAGCAAACCCGTCACCGCGCCAAGGAAGAAGGCCGGCGCGGCGGCGTGAGTGATCGCTTCCGACAGATGCTGGACGACCGAGTCCATGAACGCCCTCCAAAGTGCGAGGACGATCTAGCGCAACTGGCGGCCGCAGACCCATCCTTTTTTCATCGCAGTTTTGCATGTCGCGCCAGCAATGACCGGTTGCACTAGGTTTCGTGATCGGCCCCGCTCAGCACCCGCTCCATATTCTGTGCATGGACGGCGAGATAGCCGTCGAACCACCTCAGCGCCCCATCGTCAAGCCAGCGGCCGATGACCTCTTGAAGCGGTTCCGTGGCACGCCCCGGACTGTTCGGAAGGGCGATGAGCCAGCGGATGTAGTCCTCGGTCGCATCAAGGAACGCGGGGCTGTAGCCACCCGATGCAATCACCCCTGGATCGCCGTGATTGGGCAGGATCGAAACTGCGCCAAGGCCGCGCAACCGCCCGATCTCCTCGATATGGCATGACAGGCGATGAGGGTCGACGACATAGGTGACGCAATCCTCCAGCGTATCGCCCGCCAGAAGGATCCGCCGCGACGGCAGCCATACGACGGTCGCGTCATCGGAATGGATCTCGGTCTCGATCAGTTCGACCGGCTCTCCCCCCAGGATCAGCGTCATCTTGCCCGAGAAGATGCGGTTCGGCAGGACCAGCGGCGCAATGGCCGGCGGGCCGCCGAGCGTTCCCGACTCGATCGCAGCCCCGTCCCGCTCGAGATGCGCCAGCGTTCGGGCATTGGCGATGATCTCGCAATCCGCGAAAGCCTCGGTCCCGGCAATATGGTCAAGGTGGTGATGGCTGAGAACCAGCGTAAAGCGCTGCACACCCAGCCCTGCCAGATGAGCGCGCATCGCCCGGGCATGGTCGGTGCTGACATGGGGATCGTAGACGAGCGCCTCTTCACCGCGGACCAGAGCATAAGCGGCAATGCCAAGCGAAAGAGCCCCCTCATCGACCCAGTTCGGCGCCGTCATGAAGCGCTGACCCGGAACGCGCCCGTCGCAATAGGCAAAGATCCCCGGTGCAGGCTCGAGGACGCGCAGATGTTGAATGTGCATCGGGTGCCTCTTCGGCTTCAGGCTACAGCACGAGGCCCGGATCGGCGCCCAGATCCAGACCGGGGAAGACCACCCCTTCGAGATCAGAGACGCCAAGCCCGAACTGGCTGCGCAGCGCCCAGGCCGCATAGGCGCGCACATCGCGGGTCGGCATCAGGTCGCGGTCTTCCAGCAGCGCGCTATCGCCAAGGCCGGGCCAGTCGCCCAGCACGCGCCCGCCCTTTGCCGCGCCCCCGGCGAAGATCATGGCACCACCCGTGCCGTGATCGGTGCCGACCGTGCCGTTCTCGCGCGCGGTCCGACCGAATTCGGTAATCGCGACAACCAGCGTCGTCGCCCAGTCTGGCCCAAGCCCCTGCTTCAGCGCCAGGATCGTCTCGGAGAGTTCGCCGAGCCGCTTGGCCAGCACCTTTGACTGGTTCTGATGCGTATCCCAGCCACCATAGGAGAAAGCAGCGATCCGTGCCTCGCCCCGCAGACGCTCGGCGACATAGGCCCCAAGCTCCACCGGCTGCACATCCGCCCCCGCCCCGCCATCGTGCCGCAGGTCCGTCGCCCCAGGGTAGGCCGAGGCCAGAAGCGGGTCCTCGGCGTAAAGTCGGGCCAGCAGCGCCTCGCCCTGTGCTGACAGCGAGCTGTCGTCGATGGGCGACCAATGCGCAACCGGCACATCGCCTTCGAGAATGAGCATCGGCTCCTGGCCGACGGTCACCGCCAGATCCTGCCGCGCGCCGAGCGGCACCAGCGCGCGGTTCAGCCAACCATCTCCGCCCGGCGTCAGCGTTCCCTGATCCGACGCACTGCCATTCTCGAGCACGTCCTGCCCGACAAAATGGCTGCGGCTGCGATAGGGTGTGGCAACGGCATGAACGAAGCCCAGCTCGCCCGCCTGCCAAAGCGGCATCAGAGCCGCAGCGCCTGGATGCAGCTGGAAGAAACCGGCGGAATCGAGCGCGATCCCGCCCTCGCCCTTCAGCAGCGACGGCCGCAAGGCGCCATAGGCAGGATCACCCACGGGCCGAACCAGATCGAGCCCGTCCAGTGCGCCACGCAGCACGATCACCACCAGCCGGTTCTGGCCCGGGGCAGCCGCGAAGGTGACTGGCGTCAGCAACGGGCTTGCCGCCAGCGAACAGCCGACCAGAAACCCGCGCCGGGACAGAAGCAATTCGCGGGCCATCCATTACCTCCGCATGAAATCGGGCGAGCCGAGCAGCACGGCTATGCCCTCCCAGCGCTGCTCGGCCTGGCCGGCGGCGCGGATCGTATCGGGATTTCCCAGATCACCCAAGGCCGACCGGGCCAGAGGCACCGGCTCTGCGCGGTCCTTCGTCGCGCGCGACACGGCCTGCGCTACCGTCTCGGCCCAATCGATCCGGGCGGCCAGCATCGGCGCCGAGACCCAGCCTGCCGCCGTATCGGGCCAGCCGTCGGGACCGCGCGGGCGGAAAGGCGGCTGCCCCATTGCGGCCAACGCCTGATTGACTTTGCCCGGCAACCTGACCTTGCCATCCAGCCCCTCGACCGGCCAGTCCACGGCCCTGAGGGTCGCCGCAACGAATTCCTGCGGCGAGCGGATCTTGACCAGTTCGTTCGACGTGGCGGCGGGATCGGCCAGCATTGCTGCATAGACCGACCTCAGCTCTGATCCTGATTCGAGATAAGCAGCCGCCATCCGCGCGACCGTGGCCTCTGATGGCTGATCGGCCAGGAACGACCGCGCCAGCGCCAGACTGACGCTCTGCGCGGTTTCGGGGCGAAGCGCGATGTCATTCAGGAAGCGGTCGATCTCTTCGGGGCCCTCGCCGTATGTCTGCCCGAGGATGGTCTTGCGGCCGGGCTCGGCCCGGGCCGGTTCGAACGTGCTGCCCGCAGGCCCCACCGACATCCCGGTCAGAAGCCGCGCTGTCTCAGTCACGTCGGCCTGGCTGTAGCCGGAGCCCATCGTGTGAAGTTCCAGAAGTTCGCGGGCATAGTTCTCGTTCAAGCCGCTGTCCTTCTTGCGCCCGATCCGCGAGTCCGGCCCGACCGATTTCGCCTGGTCAAGATAGAGCAGCATCGCCGGATGCCAGGCCGAAGCGCGCAACATGTCCGAAAACCGCCCGTTCAGATACGGGCGCGCAACGTCATCGGGATAGCCGCCGGACAGATAGGGTAGTGACCCGAGACGGCGCAGACCGACCGTCAGGCGGTTGGCCCAGAAATTGACGAGCCGCTCGCGAAACCCGGCTTCGGATGCGACAGGCGTAAGGATCCACGCCGTGGCATCGTCGCGGGTAGCTTGTTTCAAGCGTGGCAGAACCGTGAGTTCCGCAATCTGACCGGCCTTGAACTGCTTGGCCTCCCGCTGTGCCTCGGCGACCATGGCAAGGCGCTGATCGAGAGAGGGGCGATCCGTCATGATCGAAGCCGGATCGGCGGCATCAAGCTGCGCCAGCACGCGTGAGGGATCGACGCCCCCCGCCGCTGGCTCGGTTCCAGTGCGCGGCCCATAGCCGAAGCGAATTTGTTCCAGAAGGCTGGCTTCCACCGTTACATCCCTGCCCCATCCGCTGCAAGTGGTTGCAGGGTCGGGTCAATTCAAGCGGCACGCCTTCAAATCCAGTCGAGGTTGAACCGGCCTGCCGGATAGCGGGAGGCAATCGCCGCGCGCAGCGCGCGGTAGCGTCCCCGCTGATCGGGAAACTTCCGTTCGTGCGTCTCGGCCACCAGAACCCGAACCCGTTCGAGCAATCCGTCCCTGTCGAGCGCCTCGAGCAGATCGAGTTCGGCGCCCTCGATATCCATCTTCAGGAATGCAACCTCCCTGCCCTCGGCGAACAGTCCCTTCAGAAACTCCGGAAAGTCCAGAAGCGGCACGTTGACGCCGCCTGCCTCGTCGATGGCACGGCCTCCCGGAAGGATCGTGCTCTTGACAGACGCTCCCTTGGGATTCTGATCGAAGTTTCCGGCACGCATCAGCCGCACGGTACCGGAACTGGTCCCGACGGCAGCATTTATCAACGTCACGCGCGGATGGCCCGAGAACCGCTCGGACAATTGGCCAAAGGCGAAGGGGTCCGGCTCGTAAGCGATCACATCGGCCCCCGTCTCGGCGAGAACGGCTGTCACGACCCCGACATTCGCGCCGCAGTCGATTGCCAGATCTCCGGGACGCAACATAGCCGCCACCCCCGCCAGGAAGCCTTCGGCAGACGCCTTTCGCAGGTTTCGCTTCTGCCGACGGATCAGCTTTTCCGCCCGCAGTTCGGCCTCGGACGTGGCTGGCTCATTGGCAATGCTGGCTGTCGCGTTCTTTGGCATGGCGGGTTCCTCAGAC
The DNA here is from genome assembly GCF_021491355.1 of Alitabrizicola rongguiensis. Classification (GTDB taxonomy): domain Bacteria; phylum Pseudomonadota; class Alphaproteobacteria; order Rhodobacterales; family Rhodobacteraceae; genus Aliitabrizicola; species Aliitabrizicola rongguiensis. The sequence goes on from NZ_JAKENF010000002.1 coordinate 91,443, forward strand.
ATAACGACCCCGGATGAGCGGCACCAAGGCCTGCTGCTCCATCAGCTTCCGCGCTGCATACAGGATCATGTGCGGCCCCTCGACCGGGCGTTTAGCTCAACGCAGCTAGCCCGTCGGACCTGCGATCGAGATGATCCGGGTTGGCCGCCGGCGGTCTTTGCCTGCCGAGCGAGGAACAAGCCAGGCGCCAGAAAGATGCCCATTGCTATTCCAGCCGTTCGCCCTGCGGCGACACCAAGTCGTCCGCCTCACCATCGGCTTCCCCGCCTGGGGCGAGGCGCCGAATGAACTTCTCGCCGGTTTGCGCCTGAAGGAAGCGGCGCGCCGCCTTCATCAAGCCCACCTCGCGAAGGATCTCGCTGTCGCGGTAGTGCACGGTGAAGATCTCGTGATCCTTGGGCAGCGGCTTGCCGCGGATGCGTCCGCCGAGGATGTAATGCTGTTCTTCTGGAAGCATGTTCCACTGCAGCCCTGCCCGCCGGATCGCCACCGGCAGCGACATCTGGTCCAGATAGGGGCGGCGCTTGTCGAGCGCCTCGATCCGGTCGATCCGGCGGGCGGTCTCGTACCAGACATCGGGAAAGCGCCCGCCCGGCCCGGCGTCTTCGGGAAACACCACGAGACCTGCGCTGAAATAGGGAACGACCTGCTTGCCCGAGCGGCGCATCAGCCGGATGCGCTCAGTCGGCACGGGCATGTCGAAGGCGCCATAGATCGTGTCCCAGATCGACTGTTCCGCCCAGACCATCGACGCCGCCACCGAGCAGGAGACATGGCCTTCCCGGCACAGGTTCGCCGGGTCGTTCGGGCGCAGGAACAGCACGTCGCTGTCAACGAAAGCCGAGTACCGGCTGTCGCGCGGCTGCATTGCCGCGATGATCTTGTTGCCATGGGGATAGGGCGTATCCCACATCCCCTCGGTCCGCATCGGGCGGATCTCTCCGCCCATGATCTCGTGCGCGCGGATCACCGCCGGGTGCAGTTCGCCCATCCGGTGCTCGGGGCAATAGCCGATGGCCTTCACGCTGGACGGAAACTGCTGCCGGATCGAGGCGAGCAGCATGCAGCCCATGAACTGATAATCCGGCGGCTCGGCGATATAGGCGAAGGTCAGTTCGGGCCGGTCGCTCATGTCCGCCTCTGTCACTCTTCGAGTGCCGCAGCCGGATCGACGCCGATCTCCTGGCACATCCGGTAGGCATAGGAGCCGGGCAACGGCACATGCTTGCGCCACCAGGGCCGGGTGCCGTTAGTGTAGAGATGGACCGACAGGGTGTTGTCGGTGAAATGCCCCTCGACACGGCCATACGGGTCATAGAACACGTCGTTCAGCTGGAACGGCACCGGATACAGGTAGTCGGGCGTCAAGGCCTTGTCGTAGTCGCCGGTCTGCTGGGCGAAATAGGTGAAGGCCTGCGGGCCAAAGGCGGTGCGCTCGGCCATGTAGATGCGCACCGGATGGGCCAAGGACGGGTCCTGCCGGTCGAGCTTCTTGCGCTGCTGCTTGTTGAACCAAGGCGGCGCTTCGGGAAGGTTGTCGTAGTAGTCGAGAAGCCGGGCGATCAGCTCGCCCCTGGGTGGGATGTAGACCACGCCGCAGTTCAATGCGCCGCGGAAGCCGTGGCCGGCATAGATGTTTTCCATCCCGTCCGGAAAGGGCCGGTAGCAGAATGCGTCGCAGTCGATCCAGATCGCGTCGGTCTTCTGGATCATCTTGTAGCGGAAGACATTCGACAGGAAACTGGCGCTGGTCTGGGCGATGATCTCGCGGTCAAGCTGCATGATCTCAGAGGCCGGCCTCACCTCGACCCCCTCGGGCAGGTTCTCGACCGTGTCGGTGCAGTAAAGCGTCGTCGGATGCCCCTGCCGCACATGGCTGAGCAGGCAAAGCTGGTTGAGGTAATGCAGCCGCGTGCCGATCCAGAGGGAGGCGACGGGTCGTCTGGTGGCCATGATCTGCTCCAAGCCGGGATGGCGGCATCTGGCGGCCGCTCTTTGGGTCCGATCGTGCACGGCAATCCCTGCCCTGTCCAGTCTGCCGGAAGCTCGGTTGGCGGTCTGGGTCCCGCCTGCAACGCCCTGTTCAACGAACTTTCTACGGAAATTCCCCGCTGCCCTTGATTTTTCGCAGAAAAATCGTCGGTGGAAGTCCGGCGAAACCAGCCTTGCGCGGCGGCCCCGCTTGACAGCAGGATCGGGCACGGACAAGCCTCGGTCCCGAGCAGAAACGACCCGGCCGCAGGAGCCGGGCAACCGGAGGAAGGGCGATGCCCGCCGCAGAGCAGGTCCGGTATGGATGATCCCGCCCCGCCCCAGCCGGTCGCCCGCCTGATAGAGATCGGTGCGAACGGCCTGCCCCTGCCCCGCACTGGTCCGCATGGCATGGTCACGGCCGTCTCGATGATGAAGGACGAAGGCCCCTTCGTCCTTGAGTGGGTGGCCCATCACCTCGTCGTCGGCTTCACCCGGCTCATTGTCTATACCAACGACTGCTCGGACGGCACCGACCGGATGCTGATGCGGCTCGAGGAGCTGGGCTTGGCCCATCACCGCGCCAACGTCATCCCGGAAGGGCAGCGGCCTCAACCATCGGCGCTCAACCATGCGCAGGACGAGCCCTTGGTCGGCGAGAGCGACTGGGTGATGGTCTTCGATGCCGATGAATTCCTCCAGGTGCGGTTCGGAGACGGCACGCTCGACAGCCTGATCGCGGCAATCGAGGCGCGCGGGGCGAATGGCATCATCGTCACCTGGCGCATCTTCGGTTCAGGCGGAGTGCAGGACTGGTCGCGCGCCCCGGTGACCGAGCAGTACCTCTACGCAGCGCCGCCGATGTGGAACAAGGGCTGGGGGGTCAAGACGCTGTTCCGCTTCGATCCCGATCACTGGAAGCTCGGCATCCATCGGCCCAAGATCAAGTCAAAATGGCTCAAGACCGATTTCCCCGACCAGGTGCATTGGCTGAACGGCTCCGGCTTGCCAATGGAAGACTATTTCAAGTTCCGCGGCTGGCGGTCGATCGTGCGGACCGTGGGCTATGACTGGGTCCAGATGAACCACTACGCGGTCAAGTCGATCGACAGCTACGCGATCCGCAAGTTCCGCGGCAACGTGAACTTCAAGAAGGACAAGTACAACGCCGATTACTGGGCGCTGCAGGACCGCAACGAGGTGCGCGACGACACGATGCTGCGCTATGCGACCGAGCGGAAGCGTGTCTTCGACGCGCTCCTGACCGACCCGGTCCTGAACCAGCTCCATTTCGCCGCACTCGAACGTGCCGAGGCGCGGCTGGCCGAATTCAAGGGCACTCCGGCCTATGAAGAGCTGGTGGGCCGCCTGAAGGACGCCAGCCGTATCCCGATCTCGGATGTCGAGGCGAAACCGCCGCAGGCCCGCGACCCCGAAAAGATCGCGGCCCTCATGTCCGAAGTGGAAAAGACCCGCGCGGCCGGCCGCAAGGCCGAGAAAGCGGCGACGCCGCCTGAAAGGCGGCCCGGCGTGACCGGGCTTTACGTGCGCAATCCCCCGGCGATGACCGAGGACGTGCCGATGACATGGGTCAGCAACCAGGGGATCGACCTGCCCGCCGATCCACGCCTGTTCACGCCCGGCGGCCTAGTTCCGCTTCAGGCCGGCAAGTTCGAGCGGCATCTCTGCCGCAGCCTGTGCAAGACCCTGCCGCGCGGTTCGCGCCTGCTCGAGATCGGCTGCGGCCCTGGATATGTTGCCGCAGTGCTCAACCACCAGCGGCCCGATATCCGCCAGACGCTGCTGGAGCGGAACCCGAACCTGCGCGAGGCCCTGCGCCGCATCTGGCAGAGGAACGGCGTCGTCGAAGGCGAAGGCCTGCGCCTGTTGCCCGACTGGGACAGCCTGCCCGCGCTATTGGCCGATCTTAAGCCGCGCTCGATCATTCTGGGCGATCCCGAAATCACCGGGCCGGAGCTTGCCGACGCCATCGCGGCGAGCGGTCAGACTCCCGACCTTGTCCTGCTGAGCAACCGGAACCTCGCGGTTCACCGGCTCGACTTCGAGGCCTGCCCGCCCGCCTTTGCCGCGATCGGCCTGACCGAGCACAATCCGCTGGACATAGCCCTGACGGTCGCCTTTCAGCGGCCGGGAACCGCCCGGAAGACCTAGCCCAGGGCAGTGAAGGTCTCGCCCCGGCCTTTCGAGAAGATGTCGAGAAGGCGCAGGATTTCTGCCGCCTCGGGCAGATCAGGGCGGAAATCGGCGGCGACGTAACCCAGCTCGGCTAGCCGCATGAACAGACGGGCAAAATCAAGCTCACCGATCGAGCGATAGTCGGAACGCTTAACCTCAATCGAGACCCAGTCGCGGCTGATCATGTCCAGAACATCTAGTTCGATGCCGCAGAAGCTTCGGAACTGACGCTGGTAGTCGCCGACATTGGCCTTGCTCCGGCGCAGGATGATCGCGACACGAGTCTCCGGTGCGGCAACAAAACCGGCGAGGTGCAGCGCCGATCCATCAAGGCCCACGATCTGACGCGCCGCCTTGTAGCGGGCAATCTGCACCTCAAACGGGTGCTTCTCCGGATGGAAGATCTCGAACCCCTGTCTGGCGAGGTTCTCCTCGATGACGGTTTCACCCAGCACTCCGCCCCGCGCGACCGCCAGCCTCGAGCGTGAGACATACAGCTTCTCGGGTCCGTCGGGCGCGACATCGTGAGCGAACCGCTCGCGCATCAAGGCGCGATAGGCCGGTGAGCCAGCATAGCGCTCCAGCCAGCCAAAACCCAATTCCGGCACGTATAGGCGGTCCGCGCGCATCGCCCCGTCGCAAACCTCGATCGGCACATCCACGCCAAGCTGACGAAAGAACGCCTCATAGTCGCGGATCTGCTGGCGCGTCTGGCGCGGGCGCGCGCGGAATGGCAGGTAAAGGATGCCATCGACCTGCCCTTTCAGCCGGTCGAGAGCCCAGAGCCGCGCTGTGCTTTCCACCAGGAAATGGCCGAAATGGCCGCGGAAATGCCCCCCGAACAACCAGCGTCCCGACAGGGCTTTCACCGGTTCTCCCGGGGAAAGCTGTGGTACGCCCGTCGCCTTGCCGGCGCGGATCCAGGTGCGAGAGTCCTCGACGAAGCGTCCCTCGCCATCCAGAACCCCGGTGGCAAGTTTAGCGTCGGTTTCGCGTTCAGGCAGGATCAGCGCCGGTTCAACGGTCGTGATGCGGTCCTGCAGGCCCTGCTCGCTCATCCCGGTCTTCCCCCGCTTCCGCCGACAGTTTCGCCGCGTTGGCGAGCCTCCGCGCCCGGCGCTTTGCCATTCTGAGCAGCTTGGTATGCCCACGCTGTTCTGCCGCTTTGAACAGCGTTACCTGCCATCGCCGTTTTTCTCGTCGATTGCGCAGGGCCCGCCTCAAGGCGAGTTCATCAAGGTCACCGCGCCCGACGCCGCCGATGACGGCATCCAACATGCCGCAGTGACGCAGCGACCAGACCAGCCCGTGGCCGAAGAAGGAAAAGCGCATCGCCCGGACCTGCTCCAGGTCGGCCAGGCGCGCGGCATGGGCCGCGTCCTCGCGCTCGAACGGGTCGTAGAGCAACCAGATCCGCGACGCGACAGTTGCATCGACCCGGGCATCGAGGAAGGCGGGCGTGGTCCAGTCGAACTTGCGATACGGGCGGGGATAGCGTCGCTCGAACGGAGCGATGGTTCGTGAAAGGGTCGTTTGCGGACTGAAGGCCAGAACCGTGCTGCCCGGCAAAAGCGAGGATAGCGTCAGCGCCGCGAATCCTCCCATCGACGACCCGGCGAAGACGATGCGGCGAAACGGCTCGAACAGCCCGGCCTCCCGAAGCGCGATGATCAAAGCCGGGGCGTCGGGGTTGCGATACCAGTCCTTGCGCGATGCTAGGATGCCGAGCACCGAAAAGCCCTGCCGTCGGACCCGCATCCGCAGCCAAGGCTGCGGCGGGTCGTATTCCCCGAAGGATAGCAGGTTATCGAAGGTCACGAACAACACGTCCGAGCCGCGCTCGAACCAGGCGTCGCAAAGCCCGCCGGCAAGGCGAAACGCATCGAGGCGTGCGGCCTCGTCCGCCGTGGCGACGAAGGGGGGGGCGGGGACCGGGTGGCGGGGCGGAGGGCGGGGGCGGGCCTCGTTCATCAAGCAACCTTGCGCCGATAGACGAAGACCATCCGCCGGGACAACTCGCGATCCGCCTCGAATCCGGCACGGCGCAAGGCCCGGCGGCAGCCACGCATCCCCACCTCGCCGTAAAGGCCGGGATGCAACTCAAGCAGGACAAGCCGAACACCCGTCAGGTCGGCGTGTCGCAGGAAGGCCAGTTCCCCTCCCTCGATGTCCATCACGATGACCTCGTGCGGGAATTCGCGCTTCACATCGGCATAGCGCCAGACCGGTACCGGAACGCGACGGGCCTTCTCGACGCCACGGGCAAGTTCAAGACCAGAGCCCAGGAAATTGCCGCGCACGAGGAATTCGATCCCGGACGGAGCATCCGGGTCGCTGAGCACAACGCCGTGACGCAGTTCCATCCGGTCCGACAGGCCGTTCAGCTGATGCAGGCTGCGCGCATGCGGCACCAGATCGGGGTTGGCCTCGAAGGACAGCAAGGCCTTGGGCTGGCAGTTCAGTGCAATCGCCGCGCCCACTGCGCCCGATCCGGCGCCGAACTCCAGCACCCGATCCTCGGTCGTGATCGTCGCCAGCGCGGACATCACCTCGGGGCGTTCGTAACGGCCTTCGTCCATCGACCGGATCATGCGCGGGGTCAGATGCGGAGCCGCAGGAATCGTCACGCCATGAAACGTCGCCACAACCTGAGGCGGCTCTGCCGTTCCCATCTGTTCCATGCCCGCCTCATGCGCAGTCCGGATCTTCGTCCGGTCCGCGAGATGCTACCGGGGCTCAAAACAGGTGTCATCAGGCTTCTCAACCGCAGCGGTGGGGCGTTGCCTGATTGCCGCGCCTGCTTCCCTGCCCCGGCCTGTGGACAGCCCGCGCGCCCCTGCCTAATGTCGCCGGAGGCTCTCGCTTCCGCAATTGAAAGGCTCAGATGCGCCATCTCGCCATTCTCTGCGTCCGGAACGAGGCAGCGTTCCTGATCGAATGGCTGGCCCATCACCATGCCATCGGCTTCACCGATTTCATGGTCTTTTCCAACGATTGTCAGGACGGCACTGACGCTTTGCTCGATCGCCTGCAGGCGCTCGGGCATTTGACCCATATCCGCAACGACCGGCCCGGCCAGCGTGGGCCCCAATGGTCTGCCCTGAAGTTGGCTGAAGACCATGCGCTTCGCCGATCCGCCGACTGGATCATGGTGCTCGACATCGACGAGTTCGTGAACATCCGGGCCGGCGACGGAACCTTGGCGGCCCTCCACGCAGCCCTTCCCGAGGCGACCGCAATTCCACTGGCATGGCGACTGTTCGGGAATGCAGGCGAGGTCGAGATTGCCGACCGGCTGGTGACCGAACGCTTCACCCGCGCGGCGCCGTCTGTGCTGTGGTGGCCCTGGCGTGCCGCGCTTTTCAAGACGCTCTTCCGCAACGACGGCACCTATGCTCGGCTCGGCGTTCACCGCCCGCGCGATCCGGACCCCAAGCGGCTGGCGGGATCGCGCTGGTTCGACGGATCGGGGCGCGAGTTGGGCGAGGGCTTCCGCACCAACCGACTTTACGCCGATTATGGGCGCGACAATTACCGGCTAGCGCAATTGAACCACTATGCGCTCGGCTCGGCACAGGACTTCATCCTCAAGGGCGACAGGGGCCGGGCCAACCGGGAAGCGAGCGCGGCCGATGCCGGCTACTGGATCGAGCGGAATTTCTCCTCGGATGAGGATCGGTCGGTCCTGCGCACCGCGCCTCTTTCTGCCCCCCTCCGGGCCGAGCTTCTGGCAGACCCCGTGCTGGGGCCGCTCAACCGGGCTGCGATCCAATGGCGGCGGTCGCGCTTCGCTGTGCTGATGAAGGACGAGGCGATGAGGGCGCTCTATGGCAGGTTGCTTCTCTCCGGACCATCACAACCCTTGGATGAAGAACAGGCCAGAACCATCTGGCGTCTTGCGCAAAACCAGTGACGGAGCTTGAGCGGGAAACAGTCCTGCCCTACTGTTTTCAGACTGGTTCATTCTTTCGCAGCATTGCCGCAATGACCGCCCAAAGGCGCCATGTGACCTTGCGATCAAAGGTTCTGCCCGACCTGCCGTAATCATTCTCCGAGTTTCAATGGACGATCCCGGTCTTCTTCAAGATGCCCCCGCTGCCGGACCCGAACCGGCAGACAAGGCCGCGTGGCTTGCCAGGATCGAAGAGGTCGGCGAAGACTCAGGCTATTTCCAGCCGCTTGGCGACAGGCACTGGGCCTACTTCATCGACGAAAGCCCGACCCTGCTCGTCACCTTCGAGACGGTCGCGGCGATCATGGCCGAACCGGACCAGCTGCCGAAAGGCCATGCGCTGGCCCGCGCCAAGGGCTGGTCGCATCTCTGCATCATCGCCGATGGCGAGACCTGGTATCGCGACCCCGCAGTCTATCGCTATTTTGACCGGCTGGTGGACGATGCCTTCTTCGAGGATTTCGATCGCGTCGTCTTCTACGGCACCGGCATGGGCGCCTATGCCGCCTGCGCCTACTCGGTGACCGCCCCCGGCGCGACGGTTGTCGCCATCCAGCCACTGGCCACGCTCGACCCCGGCGTCACCGGCTGGGACCGCCGCCGTCGTGCCGCACGGCGGATGAACTTCACCGATCGCTACGGCTATGCGCCTGACATGGTCGAAGGGGCGGGACAGGTCTTCGTCCTGTTCGACCCGCATCAGCCATATGACGCGATGCATGCGGCGCTTTTCACCAAGCCCTTCGTCACCATGTTGCGCGCCCGCCATGTCGGCCCCGATGTCGAGAAGGCTCTTGAGCAGATGAACATCCTGCCGCAACTTATTGATGCAGCTGGCGAAGGTCAGCTGACGCCCGGGCTTTTCGCCAAGGCCTTCCGGGCACGGCGTGACAATGCCCCCTATCTGCGCCGGCTGGTCACCATCCTGGACCAGCTTGGTCGGTCGGCACTGGCGATCCGCGCCGCGCGCTGCGCGCTCAAGCGCGTCGATGCCCCGAAACTGCGCAAGCATCTGGCCGAGATGGAGATGCGGCAGGTCAAGCCAGCGAAGGACTAAAGCCCGCCCTCGGCCCTGATGAAAGCGACGATATCGTCGACGCCTCGGCCCTTCTTCAGGCTTGCCATCACGAACGGCTTCGAGCCGCGCGCCGCGCGCGCATCGCTTTCCAGCAGCGCCGGATCGACCTCGACGTAAGGGGCCAGATCGACCTTGTTGATGACCAGAAGGTCCGAGCGGGTCACTCCCGGTCCCCGCTTGCGCGGGATGTCCTGTCCGGCGGCGGTGTCGATGACATAGATGGTGATGTCAGCCAGTTCCGGGCTGAAGGTCGCCGCCAGATTGTCGCCGCCCGACTCGATCAGGACGATGTCGAGATCGGGAAAGGCCCGGCTCAGGTCGGCCACGGCGGCGAGGTTGATCGAGGCATCCTCGCGGATCGCAGTATGCGGGCAGCCCCCGGTCTCGACCCCGCGGATGCGCTCGATCGGCAGGGCCTGCGCCCGCATCAGGTATTCGGCATCCTCCCGGGTATAGATGTCATTTGTGATGGCCGCGACCGAGTACTCGTCGCGGAGCGCGCGGCACAGCTGTTCGGTCAGCGTGGTCTTTCCGGCACCGACGGGGCCGCCGATGCCCACGCGCAAGGGTCCGTTGGGGGAAGTCATGTGCGGAAGATCCTTACATCCATAGTTTCATGCTGCATCGCCGCGAGGTCTCCCCGCAAGGCCCCGCCGCCGAGACCTTCGAGCCCTGCCTTTGCCGCCTCGCGCGCGACGCGCTGGATCACCGGGTGCAGAGCGGCAAGCACCTTCTGCCCATCGGTCTGGCCAAGCGGTATGAACCGCACCCCGACCTGCACAAGGTTCGAGCCGAAGGCGTGCAGGTAGAGCCCCAGCACCTGCCCTGCAGGCAGGCCAAGCGGCGCCGCCGCCGCGCCAAGCGCCACTGGGTAGGGCATTGGCGGATGATCGTCGCCCTTCAGCGCATTGGTTGTAGCGAGAAGCGCCCGCCCCTGCTCCATCGTCTCGACCAGTCGTTCACGGCTTGCGGCCATCGCTTCGGCCAAACTCGCCAGCGCAGGCAGGTCGGCGCGGGGTTTCAGAGCCTCGGCAAGCAGGATCGCATCGTTGCGACCGGCTCCCTCGGCGAGGATCGTGGCGATCCAGCCTTCCAGCGCCGCCGCGTTGCGCACTTGCCCTGAGGCGATTGCCGCCTCCAGCCCGTGCGAATAGGCATAGCCCCCCACCGGAAAGGCCGGCGAAAGCCACTGGACCAGTGTCAGAAGCCCGGCTTCCGACATCAGTCGACATCCACCGGAATGTCGTCGTCGTCGTTCGGATGGTGATGGGCGCCATGATGGTGGACATGGCGGTGGCTGTGGCCAGGCGCATGGTCGTGATCATGGTCATGTTCATGGTCGTGTGCATGATCGTGGCCCGGCCCGTGGTCATGCCCCATCGTCCGTCCCATGCCATAGGCGCCGCCTTCGGGGGTAAACGGTTCATCGGAATAGGCAACCGAAGCGCCAAGCTGCGCCAGCATCGCCTCAAGAACGTGGTCGCGGCGGATCAGAAGCCGGCCGGATTCTATCTGGCAGGGCGTGTGGCGGTTGCCGATATGCCAGGCAAGCCGCGGCAGGTCGCCGGTGACCACCACCACGGGTTCTTCTGCCGCGATCACCTCGATCAGACGGCCATCCTCCAGGGCAAGCGCATCACCGTGGTCGAGGCTGACGGTTTCGGGGAGGTCGACGAGAAAATGCTCGCCATGGGCCGTGCTCAGGCGCTTGCGCCGCAGGAAGCGCGCCTCGTAGTCCAGCACGACCAGATCGTAGGCATTCGTCCATTCTCCGCGACGGTGGAGCGTGCGGGCGGGCGGCAGGTCGGTCATGGGGGCGCTCCTCAGCGGGAAAACATCTCGCGGAAAACGTAGCGCGCCAAGCGATCGCGCGACAGCCCCATTGCGGCAAGTGCGGCATCGGGCAGCGCATGCAGTCGAGCGAATTCCGCCTCGCGCCGCTGGCGCATCGGCCAAGAGTTGCAGCCGGAGGCTTCTATGGCAAAGAACATGTCCAGATCGGCGGCGGCTTCAGGTGAGAGCGGGGAATTTGCGGCTCGGAACGTCATCGCATCGCCTCCTTCGGCGTGGGTGAGTTCCTCCCTCCCAAAGAAGGATAGGCCAGGATCGCCGGACTGTCCAATCTTTCGCTGCAGCGCAGCGCAATTTTCACTTGGCGACCGAAATGCCGGTGATCCCTGCCTTCCACTCCTGCTGGCGATAGCCGTCGCGGCTCATCGTATGGACCCCGACGCCAAGCGCCGGGAAGTAGATCCAGCGGTCATTCCTGTCGAGCACCGGATCGTCCCAGATCGTGTCCTTGCCGGTGAAGGTCGCTTCGACCGGAACGATCTGATAGGCACACCCGCTGATCTTCACGGTCTTCTCCGGCAGGAAGCGGTAACTCACCTCACCCTTGAAATCCGACCCACGGCTCTGGGCGAAGAAGCTGCCCTGATCCTCCTCCAGTTTCGAGGACCATCTTTCGCCTGCGACGGGCTGGGGCGGACGCTTGCGGAAGTCGCGCTTGATGTAGCCCCAGAAATCCCTCTTCGGATAGACGCGATGGCCATGGACGACTTCGTAGATGCCGTAAGGCCCCTCGATATAGGCGTCATCCGCGGGCTTGCCGTTCGCCTGGTCAAGCCGCACACCCTTCTTGCCGGCGTCACGGGCCAGCCAGACCTTTCCGTCGGCCATGGTGAACAGGATGCCGCGACCGGTCAGGTTCTCGGCGGTGACGCACTCGGCCGCGGCAGGGCCCGCGCAGAGGTTGGCCAGCGCGACGGCGACGATGCGCAGGGCGCGGTTCATGGGTGCAGCTCCTTCCAGCTGGCCATGCCGGTGATGCCGTTCTTCACCTCGGTTCCCTTCACATGATCCTGTTCGCGGGTGACGATTCCGGCCTCCAGCGCCGGAAAGTAGATGAAGCGCCGGGTCAGGCGGGTCTGGTCGCCGGCAAGCGTGGCTTCGACCGGAATCGTCTCATAGCTGCAGCCCGAGATCTTGACCTGTTTCGCGGGAAGGAAGCTGTAGGTCACGGTCAGCTTCTCGGTCGTCTTGGTGTCCTCGCCGGTCAGCTTGTTGTGGACGCTGATGCGATCGGTCGCCATCGTCTCCCAGCTCTTGCCCGGCTCGATCTTCGGCAGGCGGCCCGAGAATTTCCGCTGGAGATCGACAAGCATAAGCGCGCCGGTCTTGGGATCCTCGTAATTCCAGTATTCCTCGGTCTCGAAGACGCCCCCCCGGAACACCCGCCAGTGATCGGTCTTGCCGGCCTTGTCCTGATAGATGGCCTTGCCTTCGCGCATCGTGTGATCGGTGGTACCCCACCGCCCGATCTCGACCGAGCCTTGCTGGGTCGTGAGCGTCGCGCCGGGCATATGGGTCATGTCGTACAGGGTCACGCAATCCGCCTGCGCCGCAACGGGCAAGACAAGACAGGCGGCAATCAGGGTAAGACGCATGAAAAACACCTTCGCAAAGGGCGGCAGCCCGCTGAAATCAGGGGCAATCTGCCGCGATGGCCCCCTGCCCGGCAAGTGGTCAGTTCGCCTCAGAACAGGAAATACCGTTGCGCCAGCGGCAACTCCTTCGCCGGCTCGCAAGTCAGCAGCACCCCGTCGGCCCGCACCTCGTAAGTTTCCGGGTTCACCTCGATGGTCGGCGTCGCCGCATTGTGGACCATGTCCGACTTGCCGATGCCGCGCGTGCCCTTCACCGACAGCGTCTGCTTGGCGAGGCCGTACTTGCCCCGCACTCCGTCTGCCTGCGCCGCCTCGCTGACAAAGACCACGGCGGAATTCTCGACGGAACGGCCAAAAGCGCCGAACATCGGCCGGGTGTAGACCGGTTGCGGCGTGGGGATCGAAGCGTTCGGGTCGCCCATCTGCGCCACGACGATGGTGCCGCCGATCAGCACCATGTCGGGCTTGGCGCCGAAGAAGGCGGGCGACCACAGGACAAGGTCCGCCCGCTTGCCTTCAGTCACGCTGCCGATGTGCTGGGAAATGCCATGCGCGATGGCCGGGTTGATCGTGTATTTCGCGACATAGCGCTTGACGCGCACGTTGTCGTTCGCGCCCGTCTCTTCGGCCAGCCGTCCGCGCTGGACCTTCATCTTGTGCGCGGTCTGCCAGGTGCGGGTGATGACCTCGCCCACCCGGCCCATGGCCTGGCTGTCCGAGGACAGGATCGAGAAGGCCCCCATGTCGTGCAGGATGTCCTCGGCCGCGATCGTTTCCTTGCGGATGCGGCTTTCGGCAAAGGCCACGTCCTCGGGGATCGACTTGTCGAGGTGGTGGCAGACCATGAGCATGTCGAGATGTTCCTCGAGCGTGTTCACGGTGTAGGGCATCGTCGGGTTGGTCGAGGACGGGATGACGTTCTGGCTCGCCACGACCTTGATGATATCCGGCGCATGGCCGCCGCCCGCGCCCTCGGTATGGAAGGCGTGGATGGTGCGGCCCTTGATGGCGGCAAGGGTGTTCTCGACGAAACCGCTCTCGTTCAGCGTGTCGGTGTGGATCATCACCTGAACGTCCATGTCGTCGGCCACCGACAGGCAGCAGTCGATGGCGCCGGGGGTCGTGCCCCAGTCCTCGTGCAGCTTCAGCGAACAGGCACCGGCCTTGACCTGCTCCACCAGTCCCTCGGGCAGCGAGGCGTTGCCCTTGCCAGCGAAGGCGAGGTTCATCGGAAAGGCGTCCGCCGCCTGCATCATCCGCATGATATGCCACGGCCCGGGCGTGCAGGTGGTGGCGAGCGTGCCATGCGCCGGCCCCGTGCCGCCGCCCAGCATGGTCGTCAGCCCCGAATGCAGCGCATCCTCGATCTGTTGCGGCGCGATGAAATGGATGTGGCTGTCCATGCCGCCCGCCGTCAGGATGCGCCCCTCGCCCGCGATGATCTCGGTTCCCGGCCCGATGATGATGTCGACACCGGGCTGGGTGTCGGGGTTGCCGGCCTTGCCGATCTTCAGGATGCGCCCGTCACGCAGGCCGACATCGGCCTTGTAGATGCCGGAATGATCAAGGATCAGCGCGTTGGTAATGACCGTGTCCGCCGCCCCGCCCGCGCGGGGGATCTGGCTTTGACCCATCCCGTCGCGGATGACCTTGCCGCCGCCAAACTTGACCTCTTCCCCGTAGGTTGTGAGGTCTTTCTCAACTTCGATGATAAGATCGGTGTCGCCCAACCGCACCCGGTCACCCGTGGTCGGTCCGTACATGTCGGCATAGGTGGCGCGGGGGATATATGCGGGCATGGCGGGCTCCTCGGGGTCAGGCTGTTCGGGCGCGTCGGCTGGCTGGTGTCGGGGCAACACCGCACAGGGGCGAGCCGCTCGACGCAATCGACATGGCGCCCGGCACAAGGGCGCTCATGATCTGTTCCTGCAGGGCGAACTGGTGCTGGCACAGCGAAAACCACGAACTCCACCAGTTGCGCCAGAAATCGATCGGGGTCATCGGCAAACTCCTTTCCTCAATTGGTCTCGCCAATCAGCCGCAGGTCTTCGGTGCGCACCCGCGTCAGGCGCTCCATGCAATTGGCGACGACCATCGGCTCGATCGACCCGCCTCGATAGGGCCAGGCTTCGACCGCGCAGGCCGCGTCACGGAAGGTGATCCACGCGCGTTGCGCCTGCTTCAGCGCCTCGACCCCGCCCTTGCCCGCTTCGGGTTCGTCCGTCTCGAAATCGCCATAGGTCTTCAACGCCAAGCGGTAGGCGAGGTTGAGATCCTCGTCTGCCATCTTGAACGCAATGCCGGCGCATTGGGTCATGTCAGCCTGTGTTTGGGGCGCCGTGCAGTCCGGCTCTTGCGCCATGGCCGTGGCGGGAAAGGCAAGAAGCAAGGCGAGCGTTCTCATCCCTTGGCCCCCGTCACGGCACGGGACAGGCGGCGGACATTCGCCTTGGTCCGGCGGCGCACCGGCTTCATCGCGGCCATGGCAACCTCGCCGGGACCGTGACCCGCGCCCACGGCACGGGCCACCGCCAGCCCCGATTCCTGCACGGCGCGTGCCTTTTCATGAACCATGCGCGAATGCTCGCCCTGGGACATCTTCCAGCCGCCCGCCATGCCCCAAAGCCGCATGGCGATGACCATGTTGGCCTCGACCATGAGCTGGGACATGAGGATGGTCGGCTGGATAAAGTCGAGGGGCGTCAGGGTTTTGCGGGCCATTGGTGAAGTCCTTTGCAAGGGGGTGCCTCGACCCTAGAGATCGCCCATGACCTTCTGATTAAAGCCGAACACGCGCCGCAATCCGCGATAGGGCACAAGGCGCACTTCGCGCATCTGCCCCGGCTCGAACCGCATCGCCGTGCCCGCGGGCAGGTCGAGCCGCAGACCATCCGCCTCCGTACGGTCGAAGGCAAGCAGCGGATTGACCTCGGCAAAGTGGTAGTGGCTGCCGACCTGCACGGGGCGGTCGCCGGTATTGGCGACAAGCATCGTTACGACGGGCTGGCCGGCGTTGATCTCGATCTCGCCTTCGGCAGGGAAAATCTCTCCGGGGATCATGGCCAGCTCCTATCGGATCGGGTGATGGACGGTGACGAGCTTTGTCCCGTCGGGAAAGGTCGCTTCGACCTGCACGTCGTGGATCATTTCGGCGATCCCCTCCATGCATTGCTCGCGGGTGATCACATGCGCGCCCGCCGCCATCAGGTCGGCCACCGACCGGCCATCGCGCGCGCCTTCGACCACGAAATCGGTGATGAGCGCCACCGCCTCGGGGTGGTTGAGCTTGACCCCCCTGGCCAGCCGGTTGCGGGCGACCATCGCCGCAAGGCTGATGAGCAGCTTGTCCTTCTCGCGTGGCGTCAGGTTCATCTCGTCCTTTTCCTCACATCTGCCAGACCCGGGGCAGCGCCTTGCCCCGCAGCCGCTCGAGCACTTGCGCCACCGCCCGCTTGACCGGCCGCAGATCCGGCCCCATCACCCGGACCAGACATTTCCCGTCCCAGCCCGAAACAGCCCAATCAACACCCTCGGGCGCAAGCCGCCGAAGCGGATCGACGGCGTCTTCGGCCCCGCGCGCAACCATCGCCACTGTGGCAAAGGCGCGCGCCTCGCCCAAAGCGGCCGGACCTGCCGCCAGGGTCTGGTCCGCCAGCCGCAATGGCTCGACCAAGACCTGCTTTCCGTCGCGCCGCACCTCGCGCCGGTCGTTGAGCCAAAGGCGGCGCACCGTCTCGCCCATGGCAGCCCGGCCAAGCCCGATCATCTCGCACATCACCAGCCGGGCCTCGCTGGCGAGCGCCACTGTCGTCCGCCGCTCGAGAGCCGCGCGATCGAACAGGATCGTCTCCTGCGGCAGCCAGTCGAGCGCTGCCCCCTGCCCGACCGCCAGATCGACGCTCATCCGTGCGACACCACCGGCCGAGGCGTAGGCCCGTTCGGCGGTCTGGGTCGTGCCGACGGCGCGCGTCCCTGCCGCCACTGAAAGCGAAAAACCAACCCGGTCTCCGCCCGTCAACCCGCCCGCGGTGTTCAGGAAAACGACTTCTGGGACAGGGCCATGGATGCGCGGAAGAAACGCCTTCGCACATCCCGACTGGTGCAGATCGGCCAGGACGGCCTGACCATCCCGCTGCCCGAGCCCAACGCGAGCAAGCCCGGCCGCGCGCTGCAAACGCGGCGCATCCACAAGGGCAAGTCCGCCGTCCTCGGGCATTTCGTTCTCCAGTTACGGTGGTCACGCTAGGATGAGCCCGGGTCGCGAGCCATGCCGAGGCTGGTGCGCCAGGCATCGCGACCACACTCCGCTTAGCGCCCGCCCAATTCCGCGCCATTGCCGCCCATTATTTGGGCATACCTGAATCGCTGCAGCCCGCGTTTCGAGGGATTCCACTCTGGAAAGCTGTCCGGGGATGCGCTACCCCGCAGGCCATGACCCAGAGCCTGACGATCCGCCGCCCTGACGATTTCCACCTGCACCTGCGCGATGGCGCGATGCTGCAGGGCGTGCTGCCGGAAACCGCCCGCCACTTCGCCCGGGCGATCATCATGCCGAACCTCGTCCCGCCGGTCGTGACGGCGAAGGACGCGGCCGCCTACCGCGACCGCATCCTGGCCGCCCTGCCCGAGGGCGCCCGGTTCGAGCCCTTGATGACGCTCTACCTGACCGAGGGCACCGATCCCGCCGATATTGCCGCCGCCCATGCGAGCGGGCTTGTGAAGGCGGTGAAGCTCTACCCGGCGGGGGCGACGACCAACTCCCATTCGGGCGTGCGCGATTTCGACAAGGTGCGGGGCGTACTGGAAAAGATGGCCGAGATCGGCCTGCCGCTCTGCGTGCACGGCGAGGTCACAGACCCGGCGGTCGACATCTTCGACCGCGAGGCGGTGTTCATCGACCGGGTACTCGACCCGATCCGCCGCGCAACCCCCGGCCTGCGCGTGGTGATGGAACACATCACCACCGAGGAGGGCGTCGCCTATGCCCGCTCGGGGGGCGACGATCTTGGCGCGACGATCACCACGCATCACCTCATCATCAACCGCAACCACATCCTCGCCGGGGGTATCCGGCCGCACTACTATTGCCTGCCGGTCGCCAAGCGCGAGAAGCATCGTCTGGCCCTGCGCGCGGCGGCAACCAGCGGCGAGGCGCGGTTCTTCCTCGGCACGGATTCCGCCCCGCATGTGGATGCGCTTAAGGAACATGCCTGCGGCTGCGCCGGCTGCTTCACCGCGACGAACACGATGGCGCTTCTGGCCCATGTGTTTGAGGAGGAAGGCGCGCTCGACCGGCTCGAGGCCTATGTCAGCCTGAACGGCGCCGCGTTCTACCGGCTGCTGCCGAACGAGGGCACCATCACCCTCACCAAGGCCGGCCCGGCCGAATGGCCCGCAAAGATCCTGACCGGCGCCGGCCCGGTGACCGTGTTCGACCCCGGCTTTCCCGTGCACTGGCACGTAGAGACCTGACCCTTGCGAAAGGACCGCCCATGATCCCGTCGAGCTTCCCCCCGAAAGAAGAAATCGCCCGCCTCACCGCGCGGATGCTGCTCGAGATCAAGGCCGTCCATTTCAATGCCGAGACGCCCTTCACTCTGGCCTCGGGCCTGCCATCGCCCACCTATATCGACTGCCGCAAGCTCATCAGCTTTCCCCGCATCCGCTCGACGCTGATGGACTTCCTTGCCGTCACCGTGATGCGCGACGCGGGGTTCGAAGCCTTCGACAATGTCGCGGGCGGCGAGACGGCAGGCATCCCCTTTGCGGCGCTTGTGGCCGAGCGGCTGGCCCTGCCGATGACCTATGTCCGCAAGAAGCCGAAGGGCTATGGCCGCAACGCCCGGATCGAAGGTGTCATGGCCGAGGGCGACCGGGTGCTGCTGATCGAGGACCTGACCACCGATGGCGGCTCGAAGCTGTCCTTCGTCGATGCGATCCGCGAGACGGGCGCCACCTGCGCCCATACGGCGGTGATCTTCTACTACGGGATCTTCCCCGAGACGGTGCCAAAGCTCGCGGAACACGGCGTGGCGCTGCACTACCTCTGCACCTGGTGGGACGTGCTTGCGGAAGCAAGGGCCAGCGGGGCCTTTGATGCGGCGACCCTTACGGAAGTCGAAGCCTTCCTGAACGATCCGCGGGCCTGGCAGGCGGCCCGAACCAAGGGCTGACGCGCAAAAGGATAGGTTGGACGCTGCATTGGCTGAAACCCGCCTATCCCGCAGCGACGGTCTGTGGACGACTCATACCTGACTCACCGTTCACATCGGACAGCAAGGGGAGCGCGTCACGCACCCCTCCCAGATGTAGTGGATCGACCGGACCATATACGCTAGACTGACATTGGACCCCAAATGATCCACAGGGTTCTCCACCGGGTTCCACACCGAGTTATCAGGGATTGCCTGAAGCGCGCGGAACGGGCATCAGACCCAAACCCGCCGCGACCAGCGCCAGGCAGACGGCGGGGCACAGACGCAGGAATGCGAAGAACAGGCGAACGGCCGGGGGGCAAGATGACCGAAATTGCGACGCTGCGTTCCGTGGTGCCGGCTGTTGCGGCCCCAGGGGAAGATGCACTGCCGCACAATATCGAAGCCGAGCAGCAACTTCTCGGCGTGATCCTGACCGCGAACGAGGTCTATGACCGGATCGCCTCGCTGGTTCGCGCCGAGCATTTCTTCGATCCCGTCCATGCGCGAATCTTCGAAATCGCCGCGGCCCGCATCCAGAAGAACGCGCTCGCCTCGCCGGTCACGCTCAAGGCCTTTCTCGAGGATGATCCGGGCCTGAAGGAACTGGGCGGCCCTGCCTATCTCGCCCGCCTCGCCGGGGCAGCGATCTCGGCCTATGCCGCGCGCGACTATGCCCAGATGATCTATGACCTCGCCGTGCGCCGCGAACTCATCGCGCTCGGCCGCGACATCTCGTCCAAAGCCGCGAAGGTCGAGGTCGCCTCGGAACCCCGAGACCAGATCATCGAGGCCGAACAGCGGCTTTACAAGCTGGGCGAACAGGGCGTCGCCGAACGCGGTTTCCAGAGCTTTCTGAAGGCGGTAACCGATGCTGTTAACGTGGCGAACGCCGCCTATCAGCGCGACGGCGGCCTCGCCGGCATCTCGACCGGCCTGATCGATCTCGACAAGAAGCTTGGCGGGTTGCACCCTTCGGACCTGCTGATCCTCGCCGGTCGCCCGTCGATGGGCAAGACCTCGCTTGCCACCAACGTCGCCTTCAACATCGCCAAGGCCTACCGCCGCGGCCGCCTGCCCGATGGCGGCGAAGGCGCGGTCGAAGGGGGCGTCGTCGGCTTCTTCTCGCTCGAGATGTCCGCCGAGCAACTGGCTGCCCGGATCCTCTCCGAAGCGGCCGAGGTGCCCTCGGAGCAGATCCGTCGCGGCGACATGACCGAGGCCGAGTTCCGCCGCTTCGTCGAGGCCGCCAAGGCGCTCGAATCCTGCCCGCTCTATATCGACGACACGCCGGCCCTGCCGATCAGCCAGGTCGCCGCCCGCGCGCGCCGGCTGAAGCGCACCCATGGCCTCGACCTGCTCATCATCGACTACCTCCAGCTCCTCAAGGGTTCGTCCAAGGAGAACCGCGTGCAGGAGGTCTCCGAGATCACGCAAGGCCTGAAGGCCATCGCCAAGGAACTGAACATCCCGGTCATCGCGCTAAGCCAGTTGTCGCGGGCCGTAGAAAGCCGGGACGACAAGCGCCCGCAGCTCAGCGACCTGCGTGAATCCGGCTCGATCGAACAGGATGCCGACGTGGTCATGTTCGTCTTCCGCGAGGAATACTACCGCGAGCGGGAAAAGCCCGGCGATCACGATCTGGAAGCCATGGCCAAATGGCAGCAGATCATGGAGCAGGTCCATGGCAAGGCCGAGGTCATCATCGGCAAGCAGCGCCACGGGCCGATCGGCACAGTGGAACTGGCCTTCGAGGGCCGCTTCACCCGCTTCGGCAATCTGGCCAAGCCCTGGCAGAACGGCTCCGAGGGCTTCTGACACCCCGGCTTCTTCTTGGCTTAAATACCCCCGCGCGGAGCGCTCCTGCCCTTTCCATCCCTCCCGAGGCTCTGCCCGTTTCCGCGGCAGCGCCGGCCGAGGGGGCTCGATGCCCCCGAGGACGGCCCGCCCTTGCGCCGTTTCCGCTTGACCTCTCCCCTCTCGCGGTCAAAACACCGCGCATGGCCAGCGCGACCCTTACCATCGACCTCGACGCGATCGCCGCCAACTGGCGCGCGCTGGATCGGCTGTCGGGGCCCGATACCCAGACAGCCGCGGTGGTCAAGGCCGACGCCTATGGCCTTGGTGCCGCCCGCATCTCGCGGGCGCTGGCCCAGGCGGGGGCACGCCGTTTCTTCGTGGCGCTGGCCGAGGAAGGCGCCGTCGTACGCCAGGCGCTAGGCCCCGGTCCGCAGATCTGCGTGTTGTCCGGCCATATCGCAGGCGATACCGAGATGATCGGCGATCTCGACCTGACGCCAATGCTCAATTCCATCGATCAGGTCACCCGCCATCTCGAGGCGCTGCCGGGCCATCCCTTCGGCGTGCAGATCGACACCGGGATGAACCGGCTCGGCATGAAGGCCGTCGAATGGCAGGCCGTGGCGCCCTTCCTGCTCGAGGCCGGCCCCGAACTCTTGATGAGCCATCTCGCCTGCGCCGACGAGGACGGCCACCCGATGAACGCGGCCCAGCTTGCGGCCTTCCATGCCCTGACCGACGGCACCGGCGTGCCACGCTCGTTCTCGGCGACCGGTGGGATCATGCTTGGCCCCGACTATCACTTCGACCTGACACGCCCGGGCGTCGGCCTGTACGGGGGCCAGCCCTTCGACGGCGCGGCGCGGGTGGTGACGCTGTCCCTGCCGGTGGTTCAGGTGCACGAACTCGAACCCGGCGAGACCGTTGGCTACAGCGCGACCTGGACCGCCGAGGCTCCAGCGCGCACGGCCACCGTCGTCGGCGGCTATGCCGACGGGCTGCACCGGACCCTGTCGAACACGGCCGTCCTCTGGCATGGCGACATCCCCTGCCCGCTGGTTGGCCGGGTGTCGATGGATTTCGTCACGGTGGACATTTCCCATCTGGACGAAACTCCGCAGACGCTCGACATCCTCGGGCCGAACCAGACGATCGACGACCTTGCCGGCAGCGCCGGGACCATCGGCTACGAGATGCTGACGGGCCTGTCTCAGCGCTATGTCCGCCGCTACAGCGGAAGCGGCGCATGAACCTGCTCGCGCCCGTTGCCCGGCTCGGCCGCGCCAGTTTCGCAGGCCTCGCCCTGGTGGGGCGGATCACGCTATTTGCCATCGCGGTGGTCAGTCGCTTCTTCCGACCGCCCTTCTATCCGCGCGAGTTCCTGATCGCGGTCCTGCAGATCGGCTGGTTCAGCCTGCCTGTCGTCGGACTGACCGCATTGTTCACCGGCGGGGCACTGGCGCTGCAGATCTATGCGGGCGGCTCGCGCTTCAACGCCGAAGCCGTGGTGCCGTCGATCGTCGCGATCGGCATGGCCCGCGAGCTTGGCCCGGTCCTTGGCGGGCTGATGGTGGCGGCGCGTGTCGCCTCGTCGATTGCGGCCGAGATCGGGACGATGAAGGTGACCGAACAGGTCGATGCGCTGGTGACCCTTTCGACCGATCCTCTGCGCTATCTCGCGGTACCGCGGGTGCTGGCTGCGCTCCTGACCGTGCCGGTTCTGGTCGCGGTCGGGGATTCCATCGGCATCATGGGCGGCTGGGCCGTGGGGGTGCAGCGGCTTGGGTTCAACTCGGCCACCTACCTGCAGAACACCGCTGACTTCCTCGAGGCATGGGACGTGACCTCGGGCCTCATCAAGGGTGCGGCCTTCGGCTTCATTGTCGCGCTGATGGGCTGCTATCACGGCCTGCATTCGGGGCGCGGGGCGCAGGGTGTGGGCCAGGCAACGAAATGGGCCGTGGTTTCCGCCTCTGTCCTCATCTTTGCCGCGAACTATCTCCTGACCGAGCTGTTCTTCACCTCATGATCGACCTGCAGGACATCAAGAAGAGTTTCGGCCGGAACCACGTGCTGCGCGGGGTGAACCTGACCATTCCAAGCGGGCAGAGCATGGTCATCATCGGTGGATCGGGCACCGGCAAGTCGGTGCTGCTGAAATGCATCCTTGGCCTTGTCACACCCGATGCGGGCCGTATCCTGCTCAATGGACAGGACGTGACCAAGGTCGACCGCGACGCCTTCCTCGCCCGCTTCGGAATGCTGTTCCAGGGCGCCGCGCTCTTCGATTCGCTCCGGGTCTGGGAGAATGTGGCGTTCCGGCTGCGCCACGGCGCTCTGAAGAAACCCAAGGCCGAGGCGCGCGCCATCGCCATCGAGAAGCTGCGGCGCGTCGGGCTGAAGCCCGAGACCGCCGACCTTTATCCCGCCGAGCTTTCGGGGGGCATGCAGAAGCGCGTGGGCCTCGCCCGCGCCATTGCGGCCGAACCCGAGATCATCTTCTTCGACGAGCCGACGACCGGCCTCGATCCGATCATGGCCGGGGTCATCAACGACCTCATCCGCGAGATCGTGACCGAGATGGGCGCGACCGCGATGACCATCACCCATGACATGACCTCGGTCCGCGCCATCGCGGATCGGGTCGCTATGCTGCATGACGGGGTGATCCAGTGGACCGGCCCGGTGAGCGAAATGGATGCAACCGCCGATCCGTTTGTTCAACAATTCATCCATGGTCGTGCCGAAGGGCCTATTGAGGCCGTTCGCTGAGCACGATTTCGCGATGCTGCACCGCGGCATCTTGGCAGGGGGTCGGATTCCCCATACTTTTGCGCTATGCTTTCTAAAGCTGCCGTTATCCGGCCATTGTTGAATGGGAACCGACATGACCGCTGCAATTGCGCTCGTCCTGCTGATCGGCATTTCAATTCTGTCGCTGTGCCTGCCGCCGGCGGTGGCGCTGATCATGTCCGCACGTCGCCTTTCCTCGGCCTCCGACGAGCGCCGGTCGGTGCTGCGCGCGGCCATGTATGTCAGCGGCGCGATCCTGGTCTTCAATACGGCGCTGATCCTGTTCAATCCGCCGGAGCTGCACGGTCTCGATGACGGCCTGAGCCGCCTGCACGCAATCGGGCTTGTCCTGTCCTGGCTGTGCCTTTGGGGCGCGCTGGCGATGGCGTTCCTGATGCGCGTGCGCCGTCGCACCTACCCCTGACCTGCTCCAGACCCGCATTGCACAGCCTGCGCGAACGCGTCACTAAGGGCGCATGAGCAAGGCTTCCCCGACTTTCACCTGCACGGCCTGCGGCGCCGTCCATCGCAAGTGGGCCGGTCGCTGCGATGCCTGCGGCGCCTGGAACACCATCATCGAGGAAGCGCCGCTGTCCTCTGGCCCAAAGTCGCTTGGCGCCAAGGGGCGGGCGGTCGCCTTGACCGACCTTGCGACCGAGGAAGCACCGCCCCCCCGCGCCGCCTTTGGAATTGCCGAACTGGACCGGGTGCTGGGTGGAGGGCTCGTCCCAGCCTCGGCTGTTCTCGTGGGCGGCGATCCCGGCATCGGCAAGTCGACGCTTCTTTTGCAGGCGGCCGCAAGCATCGCGCGGCAGGGGCTGAAATGCCTCTATCTGTCTGGGGAAGAGGCCTCGGCGCAGGTGCGGATGCGGGCGCAACGGCTGGGTCTGACCGATGCGCCGGTGGCGCTCGGGGCCGAAACAAACCTGCGCGACAT
The DNA here is from genome assembly GCF_021491355.1 of Alitabrizicola rongguiensis. GTDB lineage: Bacteria > Pseudomonadota > Alphaproteobacteria > Rhodobacterales > Rhodobacteraceae > Aliitabrizicola > Aliitabrizicola rongguiensis. The sequence goes on from NZ_JAKENF010000002.1 coordinate 115,810, forward strand.
CCTGACGACGCTCGATGCCGAACGCCCGGCGCTGGCGATCATCGACTCGATCCAGACGATGTGGCTCGACACGGTGGAAAGCGCCCCAGGCTCTGTCAGCCAGGTGCGGGCGGCGGCCCATGAGCTTGTGAGCTTCGCCAAGAAGCGCGGCGTGGCGGTGATCCTGGTGGGCCATGTCACCAAGGATGGCCAGATCGCGGGGCCGCGCGTGGTCGAGCATATGGTCGATACGGTGCTCTACTTCGAGGGTGAGCGCGGCCACCAGTTCCGCATCCTTCGCGCGGTGAAGAACCGCTTCGGCCCCGCCGACGAGATCGGCGTCTTCGAGATGACGGGCGGAGGTCTGTCGGAAGTGTCGAATCCCTCTGCCCTGTTCCTGTCGGATCGAGGTCAGGCCGTACCTGGATCGGCAGTCTTTGCGGGGGTCGAGGGCACGCGTCCGGTCCTGACCGAGATTCAGGCGCTGGTCGCGCCATCGACCCTCGGCACACCGCGCCGGACGGTCGTCGGGCTCGACAGCGGGCGGCTCTCGACCATTCTGGCCGTCCTCGAGGCGCGCTGCGGCATACCATTCGCCGGGCTGGACGTCTTTCTGAACGTGGCAGGGGGGATGAAGATTTCCGAGCCGGCGGCGGACCTTGCCGTGGCAGGCGCGCTCCTGTCGGCGCGCGAGGATGTGGCAATTCCGCCAGACATGGTGCTTTTCGGCGAAATCAGCCTGTCGGGCGCCCTGCGGCCCGTCGGCCAGACCGAAAACCGGTTGAAAGAAGCTTCGAAACTTGGTTTTTCACAGGCGACGCTTCCGGCCCGGTCGAAGATCGGGACGGCCGAGGGGATGCGGGTGCACCAGATACCCGACCTGACGGCCTTCGTGGGCGATATCTTCGGGGCAGGCTAGGCAGGCCCCCAGAGAAGCGAAGTAAAGGGGCGGGCTGAGCCTTCCCTTCAAGGGACAGACAGCCGGGCGGTTTCCCGACCTGGCAGGAGCGGGAAATGCAGGGCTTCACCATCATCGACGGCGTTGTTGCGGCCGTCATCGTGCTGTCGGCGATACTCGCCTATTCGCGCGGCATCGTCCGCGAGGGGCTGGCGATTGTCGGCTGGGTCGGCGCGGCGATCCTCGCCTACATGTTCGCCCCGCAGGTCGAACCACTGGTGAAGGAGCTTCCCGTCGTCGGCACTTTCCTCGCCGACAGCTGCGAATTGTCGATCATCGCGGCTTTCGCTGGCGTCTTCGCGCTGTGCCTGATAGTGATCTCGCTCTTCACGCCGTTCTTCTCCTCCGCCGTGCAGCGCTCGGTGCTTGGGGGCATCGACCAGGGTCTTGGCTTCCTGTTCGGCGCGCTACGGGGCATGGTGCTCGTTGCCGTGGCATTCGTGGTCTACGACCGTGCCGTGGCTGCGGACACCGTGCCGATGGTGGACAATTCCCGTTCGGCCAAGATCTTCGCCTCGTTCCAGGACGGCATCAACCAGTCGATCCCCCAGGATGCGCCCGGCTGGATCGTGACCCAGTATGAAAAGCTGGTCTCGACCTGCGGCCCGGCTGCGGCGCCGGTCGCTCCCGCCCCGGCGCCGGCAGACGGAAGCGGAGCAGCGCCTGCGGAACAGGCACCCGCTGCCGGCGGAACCACGTCATCGGGCGGCTGAGCCCGCCACTGCGACAAGCCCCCGTGACTATTCGCTGCGGACGCACTACATGAAGGGCGTCCGCAGCCACCGGATTCGGAGACCCCGCCGATGCAGCCCTATCTCGCCCACCCCTTCGATGACGACAAGCTCAAGGAGGAATGCGGCGTCTTCGGCGTGATCGGCGTTTCGGACGCCGCCAATTTCGTGGCTCTCGGGATGCACGCGCTTCAGCATCGCGGGCAGGAGGCAGGGGGCATCGTCGCCTACGATCCCGAGCACGGCTTCAACTCGGCCCGCCGCTTCGGCTATGTGCGCGACAACTTCACAAACGCCTCGGTCATGGAAGGCCTGCCAGGATCGCTGGCCATCGGCCATGTCCGCTATTCTACTGCCGGGTCCAAGGGCGCCACCGCCATCCGCGACGTGCAGCCCTTCTTCGGCGAATTCTCGATGGGCGGCGCAGCAATCGCGCATAACGGCAACCTGACCAACGCCGCCGCTCTGCGCCGGGAACTGATCGAGCGCGGCTCGATCTTCCAGTCCTCTTCGGACAGCGAATGCATCATCCACCTGATGGCGCGGTCGATCCAGAAGAACATCTCGGAACGGATCAAGGATGCGCTGCGTCGGGTCGAAGGCGCGTTCAGCGTCGTCGCCATGACCCGCACCAAGCTGATCGGCGTGCGCGATGCCCTTGGCGTACGCCCGCTCGTCCTTGGCCGGATCGGCGATGATGCCTGGGTGCTGTCATCGGAAACCTGCGGCCTCGACATCATCGGCGCCGAATTCGTCCGCGAGATCGAGCCCGGCGAGATGGTGGTGATCGAGAACGGCAGGGTCGAAAGCTCTTACCCGTTCGAGCGCAAGGCCTCTCGCTTCTGCATCTTCGAGCATGTCTATTTCTCGCGCCCCGACTCGATCCTCGGCGGCCGCTCGGTCTACGAGACGCGCCGCCAGATCGGCGTGGAACTGGCGCGCGAGGCCCCGGTCGAAGCCGATCTCGTCTGCCCCGTGCCCGACAGCGGCACCCCGGCGGCAATCGGCTACAGCCAGGAAAGCGGTATCCCCTATGCCATGGGGATCATCCGCAACCAGTACATGGGCCGGACCTTCATCGAGCCGACCGAGCAGATCCGCAACATGGGCGTGCGGCTGAAGCTGAACGTCAACCGCGCGCTCATCAAAGGCAAGCGGGTGATCCTGGTCGATGACTCGGTCGTCCGCGGCACCACCAGCCGCAAGATCAAGGACATGATCCTGGATGCCGGCGCGGCAGAGGTCCATTTCCGCATCGCCTCGCCGCCGACGGCTTGGCCCTGCTTCTACGGCGTGGACACGCCGGAACGCTCGAAGCTTCTGGCGGCCAACATGTCGGAAGACGAGATGCGCGACTGGATCGGCGTGGACAGCCTCAAATTCATCTCGCTCGACGGTCTTTACCGCGCCGCGGGCGAGGCGGCAGGGCGCAACCCGAATGCACCACAGTATTGCGACGCCTGCTTCAGCGGCCAGTATCCGGTCGCGCCTTCCGACAAGATCGAGGAAGGCTTCCAGATGAAGGCGGCCGAGTGACCGGCTCAGCCGAGGTCGACGCCTATCTCACCGCCCTGCCCCCCGACCAGCGCGACGCCCTGAGCGACTTGCGCCTGCGTCTGGCGCGCCTTCTGCCGGACCATGTCGAATGCATGTCCTATGCGATGCCCGGATTCCGCGAGCCGGGCAGCAAAGGCAAGATGGTCGCCGGCTACGCCGCCTTCGCCCGGCATCTCGGCCTTTATCCTCATTCGGGCAGCGTCATTCCGGCCCTCGCCGCCGACTGTGCCGGGTTCAAGACCTCGAAAAGCGGTGTCCTGTTCACCCCGGACCATCCACTGCCAGACGCGCTTCTGGAGAAGATCGTGCGCAGGCGGCAGGCGGAACTGGCTGCGGGTTATGGCCGCAAGTCCTGACCTCCGCTTGCCATTCGCGCCTCGCGCCCCTATCCCGCGGACAGAGAACGGGAGTCCGACAGAATGAGCCAGAACATTGCCCTCATCACCGGCGCATCGCGCGGCCTTGGCGGCGCCATGGCCGAGGTCTTGACCGCACGTGGTTGGCATGTCGTTGCCGTGGCGCGGACCGTGGGTGGGCTTGAAGAGCTCGATGACCGGATCAAGTCCAGACGGCAGCCCGGCGGCGGCGAGGTGACGCTGGCGCCAATGGACATCACCAATGACGACGCCATGCGGCATCTCTGCCTCTCGATCTACGAACGGTGGGGCAAGGTCGATCTCTGGGTTCATGCGGCCATCCATGCCGCCCCCCTCTCCCCCGCAGGGCATGTCGACGCCAAGGACCTCGACAAGTCGATCGCCACGAATGTCCGCGCGACGGGCATCCTGATCCCGATGGTCGAGCCACTGCTGCGCGCCTCGGAAAGCGGCACAGCGTTGTTCTTCGACGACCCGCGCGCGGGCGAGAAGTTCTTTGCCGCCTACGGTTCCACAAAGGCCGCCCAGATCGCTCTGGCGCGCAGCTGGCAGGCAGAGACGGCACGGACCGGTCCGCGCGTCGAAATCGTCACGCCGAAGCCCATGCCCACCGCCACTCGCGCCCGCTTCTTCCCCGGCGAAGACCGCGCGCGCCTGACTCCGACCCATGACGAGGCCAGGCGGCTCGCCGACCTTCTCTGATCGCAAGGGCAGGCGCGGCGCGCACGCGCTGTGCCGGCTGCACCTTCGGATCCGATTGTAACCCCGTTCACAGACCCCGCGGCGTTCTGGCCGCATGGTTTCTCCCAGCATGGCAACCGCGCATGGCGATGGAGTCGTCCCGCGCGGACCTGGCAGCCCGATGGCTCCGAACCGCGTGGAGAAACACCGATGACGAACGTCCTTCTCCCTGCATTCCCCAACCTGAAAGGCCCGAGGTTCCCTGCCCTTCTGCCCTTCGCCGGCCTGCTTCTGGTCATGCTCGCCGCGGCGCTCTGGGCGACGGTCGGGGTCGCGGTCGGCATGATGGACAGCCACCGCCTTGGCGCGGATACGCTCGGGTTCGTTCGGACGCTGATCGGGGCCGCAGTCCTTTTGGCAGCGGCGGTCGCAACCGGCGGCGTCCCGCGCGGCATGCGGCTGCCGGCCCTGCCTCTCCTGGTGTTTGGCATCGGCGCCGCCATCTTTCAGGTCTGCCTGTTCCGCGCCTTCCGCGAAGTCGGCGTGACGATCACAGTGACGGTCACGGTCTGCCTGCCACCGCTGATCCTGGCAGTCGCCGATGCCATGTTTGCCCGCCGCCTGCCCTGCGCCTTGGTCACGACTGCACTCGTGGTTGCGGGGGCCGGTGTCGCGGCGATCCTGCTGCCTGGGTCCGAGGCGCACCTCCTGCGCCCCGTCAATGCCGGGGGATGGATCCTGCTTCTGACCGCATCCTTCGCCTTTGCCGGTGTTGCCGCTTCGGCGCGCCGCCTGTCAGGGGTGGTCCCGCCGCTGTTCGGAACCGGTCTCGGACTGGCGATCTGCACCGTCCTTCTTGCCGGACATGCCCTGATCGGCGGCAGTCTGGACATGGCGCAAGTCGCAACGCTTGAACGGCGCGACCTCGCGATCCTGCTCTACCTCGGGCTCTTCGCGACTGGAGGCGCCTATCTTGCCTTTGCGGTGGGCATCCGTCTCTGCCGCTCCTCGACCAGCGGTCTTGTCGCCAGCATGATCGAGCCCGCCATCGCCGCCGCTCTGGCCGCCGCGCTTCTTGGCGAGTTCCTGCGCCCGATGGAACTCGTCGGTTGCGCCGGCGTCATCACCGCCATGGTCCTGATCTGGCGCGCCGAGACCCGGCCCGCGGCTTCGGCAGGTCAGGCGTGATGCAAGAAATATCCGCCTGCCTTTCCGAACTGTGATCCAGATTACAGAAGGCGAATGGGGAATCAGCCATGCTGAACTTGTTAATGAGTGCCGCTTCTCTACAGACGTAGCCGACCGTCAAGAGAGTGTGATGAGTAAAGCGCAGCCCGGGGAATGTAGCCCATCCCCGGGCTGTGCCAGTTCGGCGATCAACTGCGCTTATTCGAGCCGGGCCGGAAAGCCAGGGGCGCGAAGATCGGTGTGCAGCAGGTCTTCCAGAAGCTTCGCGATCATCGGCGACTGCGCCTCCCCGCCATAGGCGGCCTTGGCAGCGATGTAGGTTTGGTTCGTTGCCGAGGCGAGGTCCAGCGGCACGCCGAATTCCTTGCCGAACCCGAGCGCAAAACCCAGGTCCTTCAATGCAAGGTCGATCGAAAAGGCAATGTCGTAGGAGCCGTTCAGGATCAGGGCGCCTTCGGTTTCATGGACGAAGGAATTCCCGGACGAGGCCTGAATCGCGTGCCAGGCCTGACCCAGGTCTAGACCGCCGCGCTTTGCCAGCATCAAGGCCTCGCCGCAGGCCTTGAGATGGATGAAGGCCAGCATGTTGGTGATGACCTTGATGATCGAGGACGATCCCAGGGGTCCCATGTGGAAGATTCGGTTGCCCATGGCCTCGAAGGCCTTCCAGTGCAGGTCCACGAGGTCCTTGTCGCCGCCCGGCAGCATGGTGATTTCGCCGCGATAGGCCAGATGCACCCCGCCCGTGACCGGGAGTTCCAACATCCGCACCCCCGCCGCGTCCGCGACCTTGGCGAGCGCCAGCACATCGTCGCGGCCAAGAGTGGACATCTCGATCCAGCTCGCGCCCTTCTTCATATGCGGCAGGATCTGGCGCAGTACACGCTCCGACACCGCAGGCGACGGCAGGCAGGTGATGACATGGTCGACCGATGCGGCCAGATCCTCGGCACTCTTTGCCAGAACCGCGCCTTTTTCCACCAGCGGGTCCGCCAGCGCAGGGTTCAGGTCAAAGACCGTGACCTTGAAACCCGCCTTTAGGAGGCAACCCGCGCAGGCCGCGCCGAGGTTGCCAAGTCCGATATAGCCGTAATGCATGTCGCTCCCCAGACATGATGAGGGCGGCGAAATCGCCGCCCTCGCCGATCAGTTGACTCAGGCGCCCCAGCCGACGATGCCCTTGACCTCGCAGAAGTCATGGATGCCCCAGTCGGCATATTCGCGACCGTTGCCCGACTGCTTGTAGCCGCCGAAGGGCGCGAAGGTGTCCCAGGCCGGGTAGTTCAGATTGACCGTGCCGGCACGCAGGCGGCGGGCGACGGGCTGGGCATCCTTCACTGGACCGGCGATATAGGCGGCCAGACCATAGACCGTGTCGTTGGCCATCTCGATCGCCTCGTCGACCGTGTCATAGGGCAGGATCGACAGCACCGGACCAAAGATCTCTTCCTTCGAGATGGTCATGCCGTTGGTGACATTGCCGAAGATCGTCGGGCGCACGAACCAGCCGCGGTTCACGCCAACCGGGCGCCCGATGCCGCCAGTCACCAGCGTCGCGCCTTCGTCGATACCGGCCTGGATCAGCCGCTGTACCTTGTCGAACTGGAGCTTCGACACCAGCGGCCCCATGGTGGTGGCTTCGTCGCGCGGATCGCCGACGACGACCGCATCGGCCGCCGCCTTGGCATGGACCAGCGCCTCGTCGTGGCGGTCACGCGGCACGAACATCCGGGTCGGCGCGTCGCAGCTTTGCCCCGTATTGCCGAAGCAGCCCTCGACCCCGCCTTTCACCGCCGCCGCCAGATCGGCGGTCGGCAAGATAATGTTGGCCGACTTGCCGCCCAGTTCCTGCGCCACGCGCTTGACCGTCGGTGCCGCCGCGGCCGCCACCGCCGTGCCCGCACGGGTCGAACCGGTGAAGGAGACCATATCGACCTGCGGATGGGCACTGATATGGGCGCCCACCTCCGGACCCGTGCCGTTCACGAGGTTGAACACGCCCTTCGGCACGCCCGCCTCGTGGCAGACCTCGGCGAAGAGGATACCCGACAGCGGGGCGATTTCCGACGGCTTCAGCACCATGGTGCAGCCCGCGACCAATGCCGGGGCGACCTTGCAGGCGATCTGGTTCATCGGCCAGTTCCACGGCGTGATCAGTGCGCAGACCCCGATCCCCTCATGGACGATGCGCGTGGTGCCGCGCATGTATTCCCATTCGAACTCTTCGGCGGCCTTGATGGTGCTTTCGATATGCACCTGACCGGCCCAGAATTGCGCCTCGCGCGCCCAGGTGATCGGCGCGCCCATTTCGGTCGACATGGCGACCGCGAACTCTTCGGCGCGGGAATTGTAGACCTCGAGGATGCGCTTCACGACCGCGATCCGGTCCTTGACCGGAACGACCGTCCAGGCATCGAAGGCCGCACGGGCGGCGAGGATGGCCTTGTCGGCATCGGCGGTCGAGCCGAGCGCGATCTCGCCCACGATTTCTTCGGTCGCCGGGTTTTCGACGCCCAGGCGCTGCTTCGAGATTGGCTCGACCCATTCGCCGTTGATGTAGAATTTCTGCAGGTTTTTCGAGATCATGGCTCTCACCGGAAATAGATGTTGTATTTTGCGCGGATGGCCGCGTCGATCTGGGGATCGATCACCGATCCCGCTTTTGCCAGAATTTCATTCTTGCGGGCAATAGCGGCGTCCAGAAGCAGCGGTTTTCCCGCCTCGTTCCATTCCTTCGGGCTCATGCGGTTGCCGACGGCCGGATAGATGTATTCCGTCTGCATGAGGCCAAGCGTCTGCTCGGAGCCAAGGTAGTGGCCCGGTCCGCCAAGGCAGACTTCCTTCATCGCCTCGATCGAGGTCGAATCCGGCGTCACGTCGATGCCGCGCACCAGCCGCATGGCCTGACCCAGGAGGTCGTCGCCCAGCACCAGGCTTTCGAGGCAGAAGCCCAGAAGCGAGGCATGCATGCCGACCGCCTCATAGCACATGTTCAGTCCCGCCAGACCGGCGAGAGAGTTGGTGATCCCCTGCTCCCAGCCTGCCTGCATGTCCGGCAGCTTCGAGTCCGAGATGCCCGAAGCCGCGCCGCCCGGCAGGTCGTAGAAGCGGTGCATCTGCGCGCAGCCCGCCGTGAGCAGCGCCTGCTCGGCACTGCCTCCAGACATCGCCCCGGTGCGCAGGTCGCTCACGAAGGGCCAGGTCCCGAAGATCGCGGGCGCGCCCTTCTTGATCGCGTTGACATAGACGACGCCGGCCAGGCACTCCGCAACCGCCTGCACGATCGCCAGCGCAATCGGTGCCGGAGCGGTCGCTCCCGCCTGCCCCGCCGACAGCAGCAGCATCGGCATGCCCCGACGGATGCAGTCCTCCATCGTGATGCAGCTTTCCTCGGCGAATTTCATCGGCGGAACGACGAAGCAGTTGGAATTGCTGACAAACGGCCGCTCAAGCCATTTCTCCTCGCCGCCCGCGACCATGTAGATCATGTCGAAGCAGTCGGCGACATGGGACGGATCGCTGAACGAGGTCCCCACATGCTTGCGGGTGCCCGACAGGCAGCCATAGAGCGTGTTGAGGTCCATCTCCCTGTTGTCCACCACGTCGCGGCAGACCATCGTGCGCTGGTAGAAATGGATGTTGTCGAGGTTCTCGACCAGCCGCGCCGCGTCGTAGAGGTCCTGCGCGGTGGACTCGCGGTAGTCGAGCGTCACCGGATCGACGATATGCACCGCCGCACCGGCGGTGCCGTAATGGACGTTGGTGCCCTGCAGATGCAGGTCGAATTTCGGATCGCGGGCATGGAGGGTGATGCCGCGCGCGGCCACCGCCAGCATGTCCTCGACCAGCGCGCGCGGGAAGCGGATGCGCCCGTCATCGCCCAGGATCGCCCCTGCCCCGGTCAGGATCTCGACCCCCGACTTTGGCGCATTGGCAAGGCCGATGACCTCCAGCGCCTCGAGCGCCGACTGGTGGATCTGCTCGACCCCCGCCTCGGTCAGCGGCTTGTACTGCCCGCCCGGAAGGCCCGGCCGCACCGGTCGCAGGTTTTCAGCGAGGGGCGCCGCCCGCACCGCTACCCGCGCCGCACGTCCGCCCGACCGCCGCGCGCGGGCCGGTTCGCAAATCTCGCCAATCTCGGTCATGTCATCCCTCCCGGGGGTCCGCCCCCGCTGTCAGTCCGTTGCCGCGCCCCTGCGAAGAAGCGCATCGATATCGTCACCCGACGCCACACCCGAAAGGGGCGCGAAAGACCCCTCGTCCAGCATCGCCGTCACTGCATCGCGGATCGCCGCATGGGTCAGCCGGGCAATCTGGCTGCCCGTCGAAATCCGCCGAACGCCCATGGCGGCCAGTTCCGCAACCGTCATCGCCTTGATCGGCCCCGCGGCGAGCGCATTGACCGGCTTCGACACCGCCGCCAGCACTTGTGCCAATTCCGCCTTGCCCGGCGGCACCGGCAGATAGAGCAGGTCCGCACCCGCCGCCTCGAAGGCCTTCAGCCGCCGGATCCCTTCGGCCAGGTCATAGGCGCCGTTCATCACCCCGTCGGCCCGGGCGCAGAAGACGAAGGGCCGCCCGAGTGCTCGTGCCGCCGCCGCCCCGGCCCGGATACGCTCCACCGCGAGGTCGAACTCGTAGGCTGGGGTTCCGCCGACCATCACCGTATCCTCGACAGAGCATCCCGACAGCCCCACCTCGCCCGCCAGTCGCACCGTCTCGGCCACATCCGCCGGCGTGTCGCCAAAACCGTTCTCGAAATCGCCCGAAACCGGCAGATCGGTCGCCGCCAGCAGATCGGCGGCATGGGCCAGCGCCTCGTCGCGGCTCACCCCGCCCATATCCGCCCGCCCGAGGGTAAAGGCATGGGCCGCGGAGGACGTCGCCAGAGCCTTCGCCCCGAGCGCCGCCATCATCCGCGCCGATCCGGCATCCCAGGGGTTGGGGATGACGAAGCAGCCGCCCTGATGCAGCACCGCAAAGGCTTCGTGCCGCTCCGCCAGTCTCATGCCCGAACTTAGTCCTTCTTCTGTCCCCAAATATCCCCGGGTGGGTCCGGTAGGGCAGACAGCCCTCCCGGCGCTCGTCACATGCGCACCCGCTCGGATTTCGGGTCGTACATCGGCGCCAGTGAGGCCACTGCCTTGTGCCGCACCCCCGCCACCTCGATCTCGTAGGAGGAGGCCAGCACCTCTTCCTCGCTCTCGCCCTTGCAGGGGACGTAGCCCATGCCGATGGCGCCGCCGAGGAAATGGCCGTAGTTGCCGCTGGTCACCGGGCCGACGATCTTGCCGTCCCGCACCACCGCCTCGTTATGGAAGAGGAGCGGCTCGGGGTTCTCCAGCCGGAACTGCACCATCCGGCGGGTAAGCCCCTCGTCCTTCTTCCGCAGCACTGCGTCGCGGCCGATGAAGCCCGCTTTCTTCGTGCGCACCGAGAAGCCAAGGCCCGCTTCCAGCACATGGTCCTCGTCGGTGATGTCATGGCCCCAGTGGCGATAGGCCTTCTCGATCCGGCAGCTGTCGAGCGTGTGAAGCCCGCAGAGCTTCAGCCCAAGATCGACCCCCGCCTCGTCCAGCGTCTCGAAGACATGGGCGGTCTGGTCGGCTGAGACATAAAGCTCCCAGCCAAGCTCGCCCACATAGGTCACCCGATGCGCGCGGGCCAGTCCCATGCCAATCTCGATTTCCCGTGCTGTACCAAAAGGATGCGCGGCATTGCTGAAGTCGTTTGGCGAGACACGCGTCATCAGATCGCGCGCCTTCGGTCCCATGACGCAGAGAACCGACTCCGCCGCCGTGACATCGGTGATGACCGCGAAGTCATCGCCAACCGTGCGGCGCAGCCAGTCGAGATTGCGCTGGAAGGTCGCGCCGGGCACGACGAGCAGATAGGCGGTCTCGCTGAGGCGCGTCACCGTCAGGTCGGCCTCGATCCCGCCGCGCTCGTTCAGGAACATCGTATAGACGATCCGGCCGGGCTCGACATCGACCTCGGCCGAGCAGATGCGGTTGAGGAATTTGCAGGCATCGCGCCCCTCGACCCGGATCTTCCCGAAGGAGGTCATGTCGAACAGGCCCACGCCATTGCGCACAGCCAGATGCTCGGCCTTCTGGTTCTCGAACCAGTTCTGCCGCTTCCAGCTGTAGTGGTATTCCCGCTCCTGCCCCGGATTGGCGAACCAGTTGGCCCGCTCCCAACCCGCGACTTCACCAAAAACCGCGCCGCGCGCCCTCAGATGCTCGTGGATCGGCGAGCGGCGGACGCCGCGGGCGGTCACGACCTGACGGTAGGGGAAGTGGTCGGCGTACAGGAGGCCGAGCGTCTCGGTCACCCGCTCCTTCAGGTAGCGGCGGTTGCGCTGGAAGGGCTGGGCGCGGCGGATGTCAACCTCCCACAGGTCGAAGGGCGGCTCGCCATGGGTGATCCATTCGGCCAGCGCCTGTCCCGCCCCGCCGGACGAGACGATGCCGATCGAGTTGTAGCCGGCGGCGATCCAGTAGCCTTTTACCTCTGGCGCTTCGCCCAGGTAATAGCGGTCGTCGGGGGTGAAGCTTTCCGGCCCGTTGAAGAAGGTGTGGATGCCCGCCGTCTGGAACAGCGGCATCCGGTTCATCGCCTTCTCGAGGATGGGCATGAAATGGTCCCAATCCTCGGGAAGGGTATCGAATTCGAAATCGGGACGGATCCCGTCCATGCCCCAGGGTTTCGCCTTGGGCTCGAAGGCGCCGAGCATCATCTTGCCGGCGTCTTGCTTGTAATAGGCGCATTCGTCCGGAACGCGCAGGACCGGCAGGCTTGATGCGATCCCCGCCACAGGCTCGGTGACGAGGTAGAAATGCTCGCAGGCGTGGAGTGGCAGCGTGACCCCGTTCTGCGCCGCCAACTCGCGGCCCCACATGCCGCCGCAGTTGACGATGACGTCGGCCTCGATGTGGCCCGCACCCTCGGCGGTTTCCCAGTCGACGCCGGTGACGCGGCCCCCGGCGGTGGTGACGCGGGTGACCTTCGTCATCTCGAAGATCTTAACGCCCTGCATCCGGGCGCCCTTGGCCAGCGCCATGGCGATGTTGGCCGGGTCGCATTGCCCGTCGCCGGGCAGATGCACCGCCCCCACCACGTCACCGATGTTCAGGTGCGGATACATCGCCTTGGCCTCGGCGGGCGAGATTTCGGCCACGTCGACGCCGAAGATCCGCGCGATGGTCGCGTTGCGCAGCAGTTCCTCGTGCCGCTCGGCCGTCAGTGCGACCGAGATCGACCCCACCTGCCGCATGCCCGTCGCGACGCCGGTTTCGGCCTCGAGCCGGATGTAGAGGTCGCGGGAGTATTTCGCGAGGCGCGTCATGTTGGCGCTGCCGCGCAGCTGCCCGATCAGCCCCGCCGCGTGCCATGTCGTGCCCGAGGTCAGCTTGCGGCGTTCCAGCAGGACGACATCGGTCCAGCCGGCCTTGGCGAGGTGATAGGCGACCGAACAGCCGGACACGCCACCCCCGATGACGACCGCACGGGCTTTGCTTGGAACGGCGTTCATGTCAGCTGGTATCCTTTGTCGGTCAGGCGGCGCCGGATCGCGGCGATATGGGCAGGCGTGGTTTCGCAGCAACCGCCGATGATGGTGGCGCCCTGTCCCACCCAGTGCTCGGCGAAATCGGCGTAAAGCTCGGCGGTGAGGTCGGGCCGTGCCTCCAGCACATCGACTGTCGGCCTGTCCTTGAGGAAATCCTCGGTGATCTGCTTGAAGCCGTTGGCATAGCAGCCGAACGGCAGACCGGCGGCCGACAGCGCCTCGAGCGCGGCCGCCATCGCCTCGGGGGCCGAGCAGTTGGCCAGCACCGCCGCCGCACCGTCCTTCGCAATCGCCGCCAGTTCCGCGACCGGCTCGCCCGAACGGAGCTTCGTTCCGTCGCGATCCTCGACCGTGACCGACAGCCAGACCGGCTTGCCCGTCTTCACAGCGCCATCAAGCAGCGCCCGCGCCTGGGCCAGCGTGGCGATGGTTTCGCCCAGAATGACATCGACCTGCGGGGCCAGGATCGCCGCGACCTCGCCATAGAGGCGAACCGCCGTGTCGTATTCCGGGCCGACATCCGCGCGGTAGGACGCGCCGAGCGGCCCGATGGACCCGGCGATGCGCCCGCCCCCTGCCGCCTTGCGCGCTGCCTGCGCCTCGGCCAGCGCCTGGCCGTGGAGGGCCGCAAAGCGATCATCGAGGCCGAAATCGCGCAGACGGTCGTGATGGATCGCGTAAGTGTTGGTCGTGGCCACAGTCGAGCCTGCCGCGTAGTAATCGGCATGGATCGCCTGCACGAGGCCGGGATGGTCGATCATCACCTGCGTCGCCCAGAGCGGCGTCGGCGGATCGCCCGAGCGATTGATGAGCTCCTGGCCCATGCCGCCATCAAGAAGGGTGATCATTCAAGTGTCTCCGGTGGAATGAGAACCAGCTTTCCGGGATAGCGGTTCGCGGCCAGATCGGCCTGCGCCCCGGCGATATCCCGCAGCGGATAGGTCCGCGACACGACCGGCCGGACGCGCGCGCCATTGATGAGTTCGACGAGCCGGGCAAAGACGTCACGGGGCTGGTTGGTGGCCCCGAAGATCGTCAGGTCGTTGAGGTAGATCGTGCGCAGATCGCCCGTGACGAGTGGACCGCCAACCGCGCCCGAGGTAGCATAGCGCCCGCCCGGCTTCAGAGCGTCGAGCCGGTCCGCCCAGCCCGGACCGCCGACGAGGTCGATCACCGCATGGAAGCTGCGAGGCGACGGTTTGGCATCGCGGTCCAGCACCTCGGCCCCCGCCTGTCGCACCGCCCCGGCCTTGGCGGGCGAGCACTGGCCCACCACTTCGGCCCCACGCAGCACCGCGAGTTGAACTGCCGCCAGTCCGACGCCGCCCGACGCGCCGGTCACCAGAACCCGCTCGCCCGCCTGCACTCCGGCCCGGTGCAGCAGGTTGTTCGCCGTGCCATAGGCGCAGGGCATCGCGCCGATCTCGACATCCGACAGGGGCGAGGCGGTCACGTCATGCAGGTGCCGCGCCGGGACCACGCAGAATTGCGCGAAGGCGCCGTCATATTCCGAGCCGATGGCGACGAAATGCACCGGGTTCTCTACTGTCGGTTCCGACTGGTTGGTCGGGCAGATCACCCTTGCGCCCATGGCGATCCCCTCGACGCCCTCGCCGAGCGCCACGACTCGCCCGCACAGGTCCGACCCCTGGATGCGCGGAAAGGCAATCGCGCCGGACCAGCCGGCCTCTTCGCCCTTGCCGTACCAGCCGACGCGGGTGTTGATGTCGGTCGCATTCACCCCCGCGGCCAGAACGCGCACCAGCACCTCGCCTGGGCCGGGATGCGGCACCGGGATATCCTCCCGCCAGACCAGCGCCTCCGGCCCGCCGTGGCGGACCAGCTGCACGCCGGACATGGTGGGAGCATGCGTCATGCGCGGATCCGTTCGTTCTGCGGGTCCCAGACCGCGCCGTCGCCCATGACCTCGGCCGGATAGCGGGTGCCGAAGACCTCGATCTCCAGTTTCGTGCCCGGCGCGGTCAGGTCGGAGCGCAGCATTCCGAGCGCGAGGCAGGCATCGACGCGGTGGCCCCAATAGGCGCTGGTCGTCTCGCCCACGACTTTGCCGTCATGCCAGAGCGTCGACATGTAGGGCGGGTCGCAATCCCCCACGTCGGCCTTGAGCACGGTGAACCGCTTGGTGACGCCGCGCTGCTTTTCCGCTGCGAGCGCCGCCTTGCCTCGGAACTCGGGCTTGGCCCAGTCGACGAAGCGTTCGAGCCCACCTTGAAGCACCGTGTAGTCGGTCGAGAGGTCGCCCTTCCACGCCCGGTAGCCCTTCTCGATGCGGAGCGAGTTCAGCGCGAACATGCCGAACGGCTTCAGCCCATGGAACTTGCCCGCCCGCATCACGATGTCCCAGATCGCCGGGGTATCCTCGACGCGGGAATGGATTTCCCAGCCAAGCTCGCCCGCGAAGGAGACGCGCATCAGGAAGACCTCCGCCCCGCCGATGGTCGCCTTCTGCCAGGTGAGCCAGGGCAGCGACAGGTCGGCCTTGGTGACTTCCGACAGGATGGCGCGGGATTTCGGCCCGGTCAGGATCTGGCAGGACCAGTTCTCGGTCTCGTCGGTCAGCGTCAGGCCAGGGTCCAGATGCTTCACCAGCCAGTCACGGTCGTGAGTGTGCGCCGTCGCGGCGGTGATGAGCAGCGCCTCGTCCTCGGCGATGCGGGCAATCGACATCTCGGTGACGATGCGGCCCTTGTCATCGGCGAAATAGCCGAGGCCCAGGCGGCCGACCTTCGGCACCTTGCCGGTGATCTGCCGCGTCAGCCAGTCGATCGCGCCGGGGCCCGACAGGCGGAAGCGCGAGAAGCCCGGCAGGTCGAGGATGCCGGCGGCGTCGCGCACGGCGAGGCATTCCTCGCGCATTGCGCCATACCAGGAGCCTTCGCGCGACCAGGTCTCGGTGCCTGCCTCGGAGGTGTCATCGCCCGGGCGGGCATACCACAGCGCCCGCTCCCAGCCGTTGTAGGGCCCGAACTGTGCGCCGAGGGCGGCGGTTCGGTCATGCACGGCCGACAGGCGCTTCATCCGGCCGGCGGGCCAGGCGTGGTGGGGGAAGTGGATGGCGTATTCGTGGCCATAGACCTCCATCCCCTTGGCGACACAGTAGTCGTGATCCTCCCAGCCGGTGAAGCGGCGCGGGTCGCAGGACCACATGTCCCATTCCGTCGCGCCTTCTGTCACCCATTCGGCCAGCACCTTGCCCGCGCCACCCGCCTGGCAGATGCCGAAGGTGAAGACACAGGCCTCGAAGGCGTTCGGCACGCCCGGCATCGGGCCGATCAGCGGGTTGCCGTCGGGGGCATAGGGGATCGGGCCGTTGATGACCTTGGTGAGGTTGGCCTTTTCCAGAAGGGGCACGCGCGCCATCGCATCGGCGATGTGCCATTCCAGCCGCTCCAGATCGTCGGGGAACAGCTGGAAACTGAAATCCTCGGGGAAGGGATCGTCCGGCGTCGCCCAATGGGCGCGACAGGGGTTCTCGTAGGGGCCGAGGTTGAAGCCGTATTTCTCCTGCCGCAGGTAATAGGAGCTGTCCACATCACGCAGCAGCGGCAGCTTGTGACCCACCTCTTTCGACCACGATTCCAGTTCTGGGATGGTGTCGAACAGCAGATACTGGTGGCTCATTACCATCATCGGCACGCGGCGGCCGAACATCTTGCCGACCTCGGCGGCGTAATATCCGCCGGCGTTGACGACGATCTCGCAGCGGATCTCGCCCTTGGGCGTGGTTAGCACCCATTCGTCGTTCTCGCGGCGGACGGCGGTGACGGGGCAGAAGCGCTCGATCTTCGCCCCCATCTGGCGCGCGCCGGTCGCTAGCGCCTGCGTCAGCTGCGCCGGGTCGATGTCGCCGTCATAGGGGTCGTAAAGCGCGCCGGTCAGGTCATGCGTCTCGAGGAAGGGATAGCGGCTGCGGATCTCGTCCGGCGACAGGATGTCGAGGTCCATGCCCTGATAGCGGCCCATGCCGACGACGCGCTGGAACTCGCGCAGGCGCTCCTTCGTGTGGCCAAGGCGGACCGAACCAGTGACGTGATAGTTCATCGGATAGCCGACCGCCTGCCCCAGCCCGCGATAGAGCTCGGCCGAATAGCGCTGCATGTTCATGATCGACCAGGAGGAGGAGAAGGTCGGCACGTTGCCCGCCGCGTGCCAGGTGGACCCGGCGGTCAACTCGTTCTTCTCCAGCAGGACGCAATCCGTCCAGCCCGCCTTGGCCAGGTGATAGAGCGCCGAGGCACCGACCGCCCCGCCCCCGATGATGACCACGCGCGCGCTTTTCGGCAGATCGGACACTTGCTTCTCCCTGTCTTGTCTTGCGCGGGATTATCTGCGGGCGCGCGATGGCTTTCAATTCGGCATGACCCGGCTTATTGATCGATAAATCCGATCAGGAGAGAGCCATGCCGCTCATCGACCGCAGCCGCAGCTTCCTTGCCTTGATCGACGTGCAGCCTGCCTTTCTGGACAAGCTGGCGCTCGCCGAGCGCGACCCTCTGGTCGCGCGGATCGCCTGGATCATCCGCGTCGCGAGGGCGCTCGACATTCCGATGCTGGCATTGGCCGAGGACCTGCCCTCAGAGGGCCCGCCGGTGCCGGCGATCCTCGAGGCACTGCCGCCCGGCCTGCCCATCCACGACAAGCGGGTTTTCGGACTGGCCGGTCAGCCCGATCTGCTGACCGCCGCGCGCGCCCTGAACCGCCCGCAAGCCGTACTGGTCGGGCTAGAGACAGATGTCTGCATCTGCCACTCGGCACTTGGGCTCAAGGACGCAGGCTTCACCGTGGCGGTGGTGACCGATGCGACCGGCAGCCCCGGCGACAACCATGCGGCGGGCCTTGCCCGGATGCAGGGCGAGGGCATTATCCTGACCAATACCAAGGGCCTTTACTACGAATGGGCCCGCGACCTTGCCACCTGTGTCGCGCTGCGGTCGCTGAATGGCGCTCCGCCGCCGGGCGTGACGCTCTGATGACCCCTGAACTCCTCGACACTTTCCTCGACCTCGTCGAGACCCGCAGCTTCCACCGCTCGGCCGAGCGTCTGGGGCTGACCCAGTCCACGATCTCGGCCCGGGTGCAGGCGCTGGAGACGACGCTTGGCACGCGGCTGTTCCAACGCTCGCGGTCGGGAACACAACTCACCACCGAGGGGCTGAAGTTCGAACCCCATGCCCGCGCGCTGCGCCATGGCTGGGCTGAGGCGCGGCGCGCGGTGGAGCCGACGGGAGCACAGGCAGTGGCGCTGCGGATCGGCATCCAGAACGACCTCGCCGCGGGCCATATCGGCGACTGGGTCTCGGGCTTTCGCCGCGCCTTGCCCCAGACCGGCTTCTACATCGAGCCCGACTATTCGGCGCAGATGTGCAGCGACCTCGTGGCGGGCGCCCTTGATTTCGCCGTGCTCTTCAGCCCCCGCGCCGAGCCCGACCTGCATTTCGCCAGCGTCGGCCAGATCGCCTACCGGCTGATCTCGTCCGATGGCGACCGGCGGGCCGACCTGCGACCGGAACGATACATCCGGGCGAACTACTCCCCCGCCTTCGAGGTGGCGCATCGGGCGCTTCTGCCGGAAATGGGTGCGGCCGCCCTCGCGGCCGGTCAGAACGCCGCCGTTGCGGGCCTGCTGCAATCGCTCGGCGGCGCGGGCTTCGTGCTGGCAGACACGGTTCAGGCCCTTGCCGCCCAGGGGTTCCGCCCGGTCGCCGACGTGCCTGCGATCACCCAGCCGGTCTTTGCGGCCATGCACCTGCGCCACCGGACATCGGCGATGCACCGACGGCTCTTGCAGATCGTCGAGCGGCAACTGGGGCGCCGGTAGGGTACAGTCAGGATGACAGGAAACAAAAAGCCCCGCAATTGCGGGGCTTTGTCGAGAAATGGTGCGGTTGAGAAGACTCGAACTTCCACGGGAGTTACCCCACAGCGACCTCAACGCTGCGCGTCTACCAATTCCGCCACAACCGCCCGTTTCCGGGATGCCCCGGCTCGGATGGCGGGCTTTTAGCGAAGCGCCCCGGGGAAGGAAAGGGGGATTCTGCACCGCCCGAACGGTTTTGCACGGCGAGTTCCGAAGGTTGCATTTCCCGCAATCCCGACGCATCTCGGGTGAAACCGGCGGCAGGAGCATTTCATGGTCGAATGGAGACTCTCCGAGGGACTCGTGCCCTATGACGAAGCGCTCTCAACGATGGAGGAACGGGTGGCGGCCATCTCCGAAGGCCGGGCCGGAGAGATGATCTGGCTGCTGGAGCATCCGCCGCTCTACACCGCCGGCACCTCGGCCAGGGCCGAGGACCTGACCGATCCCGACCGCTTTCCCGTGTTCAAGGCAGGGCGCGGCGGGCAATACACCTATCACGGGCCGGGGCAGCGCGTGGTCTATGTGATGCTCGATCTCAATACCCGCGGCCGCGATGTGCGCAAGTTCGTCTGCAGGCTCGAAGACTGGGTGATCGCGACACTGGCCGAATTCGGCGTCAAGGGTGAACGTCGCGCGGGCCGCGTCGGTGTCTGGGTGGTGCGGCCGGACCGGCCGCCCTCGCCCGATGGCAGCCCCGCGGAGGACAAGATCGCCGCGATCGGGGTCAAGCTGCGCAAATGGGTCAGCTTCCATGGCATAAGCATCAATGTCGAACCGGACCTGAGCCATTTTGACGGCATCGTGCCCTGCGGAATCCGCGACCATGGTGTCACGAGTCTTGTTGATCTGGGCCTGCCGGTCACGATGGCCGATCTCGATGCTGCGCTTCGTCGGACCTTCGCCGCCGCGATGGACAGCGACACCCGCGACGAATGCACATATTGATCGCCATGCGGGGGAGGCGTTCTGTCAGGGGCAGGGCAGCGACTCACCCCCGCTGCCAGCCAGCACCAGAGAGAGGACACCCCATGAAGTTTCTGCCGCTCATTGCCAGCCTGACGCTTGTCGCCGCCCCCGTCTTTGCGGAGGGCGACGCGGCCAAGGGCGAAAACGAGTTCAAGAAATGCAAGGCCTGCCATGCGATCACCGCGCCCGACGGGACTGACATCGTGAAGGGCGGCAAGGTCGGCCCGAACCTTTACGGCGTGGTTGGCCGGCCGCTCGCCTCGGTCGAGGGCTTTGCCTACGGCGACGGCATCAAGGAAGCCGCGGGCAAGGGTCTTGTCTGGGACGAGGCGATGATCGCGGCCTATGTCGCGGATCCGACCAAATGGCTTGAAGAGCAGACCGGCGATCCCAAGGCCAAGTCGAAGATGAGCTTCAAGCTGCCGAAAGGCGGCGAGGATGTTGCAGCCTACCTCGCCTCGGTCGCGAAGTAAGCCTCACACCCTTCAGGCAAACCCGCATCAGACGGGGCCGGGCCGGCTTGGCCCGGCCCTTTTGCGTCCGCCTGCGGCGCATTGCCGCAGGCAACCCCAATTCCCGCACCATATTTCTTGATCTGGATCAAAGTCTGGCGTTGCCGCCAACGACCGCCCCCTCTAGAACGGGTCGCAAGGGGGGAGTCACTCCACTTCCCACGAAAAAAAGCAACTACGGGATTACTGGAGGCGAGTATGGCGGACGCAGCCATTCACGGCCACGAAGACCATCGCGGCTTCTTCACGCGCTGGTTCATGTCGACGAACCACAAGGACATCGGCATCCTTTATCTGTTCTTTGCGGGCTTCCTCGGCCTGCTGTCGGTGACGTTCACCGTCTACATGCGCATGGAACTTATGCACCCCGGCGTGCAATACATGTGTCTTGAGGGCGCGCGCCTGACGGCCGCGACTGCAGCCGACACCTGCACGCCGAACGGACACCTGTGGAACGTGTTCATCACTGGCCACGGCGTTCTGATGATGTTCTTCGTCGTGATTCCGGGCATGTTCGGGGGCTTCGGCAACTACTTCATGCCGCTGCAGATCGGCGCGCCGGACATGGCCTTCCCGCGGATGAACAACCTCTCCTTCTGGATGTTCGCCGCCGGTGGCACCCTGGCAGTGATCTCGGTCTTCGCGCCGGGCGGTAACAGCCAGTCGGGCGCGGGCGTTGGTTGGGTCCTGTATCCGCCTCTTTCGACCAGCGAGACCGGCATCGCCATGGACCTTGCGATCTTCGCGGTCCACCTGTCGGGCGCCTCGTCGATCCTCGGTGCGATCAACATCATCACCACCTTCCTGAACATGCGCGCGCCGGGCATGACGCTGCACAAGGTGCCGCTCTTTGCCTGGTCGATCTTCGTCACTGCGTGGCTGATCCTTCTGTCGCTGCCCGTTCTGGCCGGCGCGATCACCATGCTTCTGACCGACCGCAACTTCGGCACGACCTTCTTCCAGCCGGCCGGTGGCGGTGACCCGGTGCTTTACCAGCACATCCTTTGGTTCTTCGGCCATCCGGAAGTGTACATCGTGATCCTGCCGGGCTTCGGCATCGTCAGCCAGGTCATCGCGACCTTCTCGCGCAAGCCGATCTTCGGCTACCTGCCGATGGTCTATGCGATGGTGGCGATCGGCGTGCTGGGCTTCGTCGTCTGGGCGCACCACATGTACACCACCGGCATGTCGCTGACCCAGCAGTCCTACTTCATGCTGGCCACGATGGTGATCGCGGTGCCGACCGGCATCAAGATCTTCTCGTGGATCGCAACGATGTGGGGCGGCTCGATCGAGTTCAAGACTCCGATGCTCTTCGCCATCGGCTTCATCTTCCTGTTCACCGTTGGCGGCGTGACCGGCATCGTGCTGAGCCAGGCGCCGATCGACCGCGCCTATCACGACACCTACTATGTCGTGGCGCACTTCCACTACGTCATGTCGCTTGGCGCGGTCTTCGCGATCTTTGCGGGCATGTACTTCTGGATCGGCAAGATGTCGGGCCGGCAATATCCGGAATGGGCGGGCAAGCTGCACTTCTGGGCCATGTTCATCGGTGCGAACCTGACCTTCTTCCCGCAGCACTTCCTGGGCCGCCAGGGCATGCCGCGCCGCTACATCGACTATCCGGAGGCCTTCGCCTACTGGAACTACATCTCGTCGCTCGGCGCGTTCCTGTCCTTCGCCTCGTTCCTGTTCTTCATCGGGATCATGTTCTACACGATCCGCGCCGGCCAGCGCATCACGGTGAACAACTACTGGAACGAGCACGCGGATACGCTGGAATGGACCCTGCCCTGCCCGCCGCCGGAGCATACCTTCGAGATCCTTCCGAAGCGCTCCGACTGGGACAAGGGCCACGCCCACTGACCTTCGGCCATGCCTTACGAATGGCTGATCGATCCCCAAAAGGCCCCGGAGCAATCCGGGGCCTCTTTCACTGAGGATGCCCCGCTGGCGCGCCTGCATCTGTGGCCTTTCCGGTCGCTTCCCAAGCGTGGATTCGTCTGGCTGATCGCGGCGACGGCGGCGCTGATCTCGCTGCCGCTCTGGCCGGTGATGGGAACGCCGATCCTGTGGGGGCTGCTGCCCTTCCTGCTGTTGGCGGTCTGGGGCCTGTGGTTCGCGCTTCAGCGCAACTACCGCGACGGCGAGGTGGTCGAGGATCTGACGATCTGGCGCGACCGCGTGACGCTGGTGCGCCACGGACCGCGCGGGCAGCGGCAGGAATGGCAGGCCAACCCGCACTGGGTGCGGGTGACCCTGCATGAAACGGGGGGGCCGGTGCCGAACTACCTGACCCTCCGCGGCAATGGCCGAGAGGTCGAGATCGGGTCTTTCCTGGCAGAAGAAGAACGACTCGCGCTGATCCACGACCTGCGTGTCGCGCTTAGCCCGGGCCTCTGACGGACAATCACCGACAGCATTGGGCGCGGCATTTCACCGTCCAGGGCTCTGCCATATTCAGAATCCTGTCGATCTGGAGGAGGTACGGAACTGCTTCGCGGCTGTCTCATTGCCGGATATGTCGCGTCGGTTGCGACCATCTCGGCGGTTGAGACGATGGCCTGCACCCGCTTCCTGTCGGGTGCTGTGACTTCAAACTGACCAACGTCGCGAAGGTCACATGGTCCGATCTTGCGCAGATGGCCCAGTCAGCGGGTGCGCCCGTCCGGGTTCTCGATCCAGACAACATCGACCTCTCCGGCAACGTCACGGACAAGTTCGGACCGGCCACCCGCGCCGTTCTGAAACTTTTTGCAGGAATCTCTGTGCGGCGTCGATCCGTGCTATCCTGTGGTCGTGCACCGGCCCGGCGCATCAGGCCCCGGGGGAGCCGGATGCCACGACGGGGGGAACACGACAAATGGCACGCTATATCATCACCGGCAGCTACACGTCGGCGGGAATGCGGGGCATGATTGCCCATCCAAGCGATCGGGAAGCGGCGACCCGCGCGCTTGTCGAAGCGTCGGGCGGCAAGATGCTGACCTATCTGCTGACCACCGGCGACAACGATTTCCTGATGGTGACCGAATCCGACGACTCGACCGGGCTTATCGCGGCGCTCATGGTGGCCGGCGCGTCGGGGGCCGTCGCGAACCTAAAGACGGTCCAGGCCTTCACCTCGGCCGAGTTCGTGACCGCACAAAAGAAGGCCGGTGCTTTGGCTTCAAAATACGCGGCACCCAGCTGATGAGTGGGGCTGCATCCGGCAGTCCGGATGCAGCCCTTTCGCGCAGACCGACTTGGCCGCCTGACGGGCAAAGAGCCTGTCAGGCCAGCCTTTGCTTCAGACTCGCCCCGACTGCACCGAAATCCATCTGACCGGTATACTTGGCCTTCAGCACGGCCATGACTTTCCCCATGTCGCGGATGCTCGTGGCGCCGGATTCCGAAATCGCCGTCGCGATGGCTGTCTCGACCTCTGCGGCGGTCAGCTGGCGCGGCAGGAATTCCTCGATCACCTTGATCTCGTTCAGTTCCTTCTCGGCGAGTTCGATCCGCCCGCCTTCTTCGTAGATGCGGGCGCTTTCCTGGCGTTGCTTCACCATCTTGCCCAGCACGGCCAGGATCTCGGCATCCGAGATTCCGTCTTCATGCCCTTCACCGCGCGCGGCGATGTCACGGTCCTTGATCGCAGCGTTGATGAGCCGGAGGGCCGAAAGCCGTTCGGCTTCCCGAGCCTTCATCGCCTCTTTCAACGCGGTCTGCAGACGGTCGCGCATGTTCATCGGTTCATCCATCCCCCTGGGTGTCCGGGCGACCACAATACAGGGGGGGCAGGTGCAAGACAACAGGCGCCCTTGCGTCAAGTTATTGTTCTGAAAAGAAAAGACATTTCCCGCGCACCCTTGACCCCGCCGGAGCGCGGGCATAGGTTCCAGCCGTTTATCCAGACCCGGGAGTCGCGCCATGTCCGCCACCAGCCAACAGCCCGCCTCCCGCCCGACAGCCTGCCTTGCGCTGGCGGATGGCACGATCTTTTATGGCCACGGCTTTGGCGCCACCGGCGAGACGGTTGCGGAGCTGGTCTTCAACACCGCGATGACCGGCTATCAGGAAATCATGACCGACCCCTCCTATGCCGGGCAGGTCGTGACCTTCACCTTCCCGCATATCGGCAATGTCGGCGTGAACACCGAAGACGATGAAACCGCCGATCCGGTGGCGGCCGGCCTTGTGGTGAAGTGGGACCCGACCGAACCGTCGAACTGGCGTTCTACCGGCGATCTGGTCGACTGGCTCAAGGTCAAGGGCCGGATCGGCATGGGCGGGGTCGATACACGCCGCCTGACCCGCGCGATCCGCCAGCAGGGCGCCCCGCATGTGGCGCTGGCCCACGATCCCGAAGGCAAGTTCGACATCGGCGCGCTGGTCGCCAAGGCGCGCGCCTGGCGCGGCCTGGTCGGGCTCGACCTTGCCAAGGACGTGAGCTGCACCCAGTCCTATCGTTGGGACGAGATGCGGTGGGCCTGGCCCGAGGGCTACAAGCGCCGCGAAGGTCCGGGGCTGCGCGTCGTCGCCATCGACTACGGCGCAAAACGCAACATCCTGCGCTGCCTCGCCTCTTCGGGCTGCGAGGTCACGGTGCTGCCGGCCACGGCCACGGCCGAGGACGTCCTGGCCCTGAACCCAGAAGGCGTGTTCCTGTCGAACGGCCCCGGCGACCCGGCGGCGACGGGCGAATATGCCGTTCCGATGATCCGGGGCGTTCTGGAAAGGGACCTGCCCTTGTTCGGGATCTGCCTTGGCCACCAGATGCTGGCGCTGGCGCTTGGCGCCCGCACGGTCAAGATGAACCACGGTCACCACGGCGCGAACCATCCCGTGAAGGATGTCGAAACCGGCAAGGTCGAGATCACCTCGATGAACCACGGCTTCACGGTCGACAGCCAGACGCTGCCGAAAGGCGTGATCGAGACTCATGTCAGCCTCTTCGACGGATCGAACTGCGGTATCCGCATGACCGACCGCCCTGTCTTCTCGGTGCAGTATCACCCGGAGGCAAGCCCCGGCCCGCAGGACAGCTATTACCTGTTCGACCGCTTCGCCGAGGCAATGCGCGCCCGCCGTTCGGCCTGACCGGGCAGCCAGGGCCCTCCTCCTGTTAACCCCCTGTTAACCAAGGGGGAACGAAGCTGGCACGGCCTGACAGAAAGGCCGCCATGCCCGCCCCTGCCCTTCAGCTTGTTACGCCCTCGCAACTCGCCCTGCCGCTCTTGCGGCCCGGCGAGGTCCGGCCTCGCGACGAGGCGGGCGCGCTCGGCCTCCACCTGCTGAACGCGGGGGTGGTCGGGCCGGCTGCGCTCGTGCGTGGACTGGCCTTGCAGCGCGAAAGGGGCGGCGATCTCGGCACGCTCCTGCTGACAGAGGGGCTGGCGCGCGATCCGGCCCTGACCCGTGCGCGCGCAGCATATCTTGGGCTGCGCTTCGTCGATCCGCGCGAGTCAGCGCCCGATCCGCGCCAGATCGACCGGCTGGGGGCGGTTGACTGTCTGCGCCTTGGCCTTCTGCCCTGGCGCCGGATCGGCGCGGCCACGGTCGTTCTGGCGGATCATCCCGACACGCTTCGCCGGCATCGCGGCACGGTCGAAGCCGCGCTTGGGCCGGTGACACTTGCCCTCGCCCCGCGCGAGGCGCTTCAGGCCGTCGTTGCCGAACTCAGCCGCGATCCCCTGCTTCGGCGCGCCGAAAGCCGCACCGAGGCCAGCGAAAGCTGCCGGTCTCTGCCGGCACGGCCCCGGCTGCTGCACCCGGTGCTTCTTGTCCTCGGTGTGCTTCTGGGCCTCTTCCCGCTTGCCATGACCCTGGGCCTTCTGACGCTGATTGCCCTCTTGGCGATGACCGCCAGCATGGTGCTCAAGGGCGCTGCGCTTCTTGCTGCCCTGCGCCGCCCGCCCCCCGCCGATCCGCCGCCCCTGATCGCCCGGTTGCCAGTGGTATCGGTCATGGTCGCGCTCTACAAGGAAGCCGAGATTGCGCCCCGCCTTGTCCGCCGGCTGGGGCGGATCGACTATCCGCGCGAACTGCTCGACATCGTGCTTGTCGTCGAAGAGGAAGACGAACTCACCCGCCATGCCCTGGCACGCGCCGGGCTGCCCGGCTGGATGCGGATCGTGCCGGTGCCGAAAGGCAGCCTGAAGACCAAGCCGCGCGCGCTGAACTATGCGCTCGACTTCTGCCGCGGCATCTTCATCGGCATCTACGATGCGGAAGACGCGCCCGAGGGCTGCCAGATCCGCAGGGTTGTCGACCGCTTCCACCAACGCGGGCCAGAGGTGGCCTGCCTGCAGGGCGTGCTCGACTTCTACAACCCGCAGACCAACTGGATGGCCCGCTGCTTCACGATGGAGTATGCCGCGTGGTTCAGGGTGATCCTGCCCGGCCTCGCGCGACTGGGCCTGCCGGTGCCGCTTGGCGGCACGACCCTGTTCTTCCGCCGCGATGCCCTTGAATCCCTCGGGGCCTGGGATGCGCATAACGTCACCGAGGACGCCGATCTCGGCCTGCGGCTGGCCCGCCACGGCTACCGGACCGAACTGATCGAGACTGAAACAGGGGAAGAGGCGAACTGCCTGCTGCTGCCGTGGATCCGCCAGCGCTCGCGCTGGATCAAGGGCTACATGATGACCTGGCGCGTCCACATGCGCGAGCCTGCCCTCCTCTGCCGGCAACTCGGGGTGAGGGGTTTCCTCGCGGTGCAGGTCCTTTTCCTAGGATCGATCCTGCACGCCCTGCTCGCGCCGCTACTGCTCAGCTTCTGGGCCGCCAGTCTTGGCCTTTGGCATCCGGTGATCTCGGTCCTGCCGCCTGCGGCCTTCCGAGCGATGATTGGGCTGTTCCTGCTTTGCGAGGCGCTGAACCTGGCCATCGGTCTGATCGGTCTGCGCCGCCGGCGCGAGGTGCTCAATCCGATCTGGCTCCTGACCCTGTCGGTCTACCACCCGCTGGCCTCCCTTGCCGCCTACAAGGCGCTTTGGGAGATGGTCCTCAAACCCTTCTACTGGGACAAGACACGCCACGGCCGCTTCGACCGAGCTGGCGGGTAAGAGCCAACACAAAGGCACCTTCTTCTGTTTGCAAATATCCTCGGGGGTGAATGGGCCAGAGGCCCAGAGGGGGCTGACAGCCCCCTTTGCCGACCGATCCCACGAGCGCCTCAGCGGGTCTTCAGCTCGCCGGCATCCACCCGAAGGCGGGTCTCGAAGGCCTTCGAGATATGGGTCTTCAGCGCCTGATAGGCTGCCTCCCCATCCCGAGCCTCGATGGCGGCCACGATCGCGGCATGTTCCTGCAAGGCAATCTCGTCGCGACCCTCGGCCGCGAAGCTGGTCGTTGCCATCAGCGCCATGGCCCGGTTCACCAGATCGAGCTGCTGGATCAGGAAGCGGTTGTGAGACGCCAGGTGAATCTGGCGATGGAACCGCTTGTTGGCCCTGCTCAGCGCCCGTGGATCGCCCCCCAGCAGCTTGTGATCCTCCAGAACCATCCCATGGAGCACCCGGATCTCCTCATCCGAGGCATGGCGCGCCGCAAGCCGCGCGGCAAGTCCCTCGAGTTCCGACCGCACGGCGTAAAGATCGGAAAGCTGCGAATGATCCAGCGATGCGACGATCAGGCTGCGCCCGTCGCGCGTGAGCATTGACTGGGTCTCCAGCCGCTGCAGCGCCTCGCGGACCGGCGTGCGCGACACGCCCAGCCGCTCGGCCAGCTCCGATTCCACCAGCCGGTCGCCCGGACGGTAAACGCCTGCGTCGATCGCCTCGAGGATCAGCGAATAGGCATCCTTCTGCACGTCTTTCGGTTCTTTCATCTTCGACCCGTCCCCCCGCCCCGAAATAGACACGCCCCTTGCCCGGGATCAATCGGATTGATCGCCGGGCGCAGCATCACTACCTATGTCGCATGGTCCGCACGAATTTCCACCATGTCACGACCTGGGTCTTCGACCTGGACAACACGCTCTACCCGCCCTCGGCACGGCTCTTCGACCAGATCGAGGTGCGGATGATCGATTGGGTGATGGAGGCGCTGCGCGTCGACCGGCCCGAAGCCGACCGGCTGCGGCGCCACTACTGGATGACCTATGGCACCACGCTGGCGGGGCTGATGGCGGAGCACGGGGTCGATCCCGCGCCCTATCTGACCCATGTGCATGACATCTCGTTCGACAGCCTCGTGGCGGATGCCGTGCTGGCGCGCCGGATCGCGGCCCTGCCCGGTCGCAGGATCGTCTACACCAACGGCTGCGCGCCTTACGCCGAGCGGGTCATCGCGGCGCGCGGCCTGTCCGGGCTCTTCGATGCCGTGTACGGCGTCGAACATGCGGGCTTCCGCCCAAAACCCGAGCGTCGGGCGTTCGAGACGGTCTTTGCCAGCGATGGGCTCGACCCGGCCCGGGCAGCGATGTTCGAGGATGATCCGCGCAACCTGGCTGCACCGCACGAGATGGGGATGCGCACCGTTCATATCGCGCCCGAGCCCGAACCTGCCGAGCACATCCACCACCATGCCGAGGATCTGAGCGAGTTCCTCGGCCGACTGATCGACTGACGCCGCACTGCGGCATCCTGTCCATTTGCCCCGACTGCACCAGACATTATGTGGGTAAATGCTGAACAGGAGATTCATCGATGACCTCTGCCACGTTTGCCCGCGGCTTCTACGCCATCCCTTTTTTCGGCTGGATCGCCCGTGACATTTCCCGCGACATCAACAACGTCTGGTATGCGCTGGTCATCCTGCTGACGGCCCTCGCGCTGGCCGTCAAGACCTGGGGTCTGGTCGCGCTGGCCATGACGGCGCTGGCAATGGTGCCGGTGATGTTCGTGCTTCTCATCATGATCACCCGGGGCTGACGCCCAGGGCGAAAATGTCGCTTGGACGCGCCCCCCGGACCGGCCTATCTGTGGGCCGAACGGAAAGGGCGCGTCATGGCTAGGCAGAGCACGGATATCCTGGTTTCTGGGGGCGGCGTTGCGGGCCTGACTGCGGCTGCAGCCTTCGGCTGTGCCGGGTTTCGCGTGATCTGCGTCGATCCCGAGCCTCCGGTCACCGAACGCGATGCCGCAGGGTCCGACCAGCGCACGACAGCCTTCCTCCAACCCTCAATTCCGGTGCTGGAAGCTGCAGGCCTCTGGTCACGGCTCGAGCCCCATGCGGCGCCGCTGCAGATCATGCGGATCATCGATGCCGGCGGCGAGAAGCCCGAGCCGCGCATCATCAAGGATTTCGACGCCTCGGACATCTCGGACCAGCCCTTTGGCTGGAACCTCCCGAACTGGCTGCTGCGGCGCGAGATGGTGGCGCGGCTGGCCGAGCTGCCGAATGTCTCGTTCCGCCCCGGCACCGCCACGGCTCGGCTCATCACCCGCGAGGGCGAGGCCTTGGTGACGCTGTCTGACGGCACGGGTGTCTCTGCCCGGCTGGTGGTCGCCGCCGATGGGCGCAACTCCACCGTCCGGCAGGCGCTCGGCATCCCGGTCAAGACGCTGCGCTATGGACAGAAGGCGCTGGCCTTCGCGGTCACCCATCCCGAACCGCACAACAACGTCTCGACCGAGATCCATCGCTCGGGCGGCCCCTTTACGTTGGTGCCCCTGCCCGACCGCGACGGCGCCCATTCCTCGGCCATCGTCTGGATGGAGCGCGGCCCCGAAGCACTGCGCCTCGCGGCCCTGCCCCAGGCGGAGTTCGAGGCGGCGATGACCGAACGCTCCTGCGGCATCCTCGGGCCGCTGAAGCTGGTCAGCCGCCGCACCGTCTGGCCGATCATCAGCCAGATCGCCGACCGCATGGCGGGCGAACGTGCGGCGCTGATCGCCGAGGCCGCGCATGTCGTCCCGCCAATCGGGGCTCAGGGGCTGAACATGAGCCTCGCCGACCTGCGGGTCCTCCTGGACCTTGCGGCGAAAGCGCCGGACCGCCTTGGCGATGCCGCGATGCTCGACGCCTATCACAAGGCGCGCCACACCGAGGTCATGGCGCGGGTCACAGGCATCGACGCGCTGAACCGCGCCTCGATGATGGGCGAGCCTTTCCTGCGCGATCTGCGCGCAGGCGCCCTCAATGCGTTCTATTCCATCGCCCCGGTGCGCCGGACCCTGATGAAGGCCGGTCTCGGGGTGCGCTGAAGACTAGAGAACCTTGTCGACCGCCGCCTGCAGCCGCGCGAGCGTGCCCGGCACGTCGTAAAGCTTGTCCAGCCCGAACAGCCCCAGTCGGAACGTCCGGAACTCGGTCCCCTCGCCCACCTGAAGCGGCACGCCCGCCGCGATCTGCAGACCCTCGGCCACGAATTTCTTGCCGTTCTGGATGTCCGGGTCGTCAGTGAAGCTGACAACCACCCCCGGCGCTCCGAAGCCATCGGCGGCGACCGAGGGCACGCCCTTGGCCTTCATCATCGCCCGAACGCCTTCGCCCAGCTTCCACTGCGCCTCTTTAAGCCGCTGGAAGCCGTAGGTCTTCGTCTCCTGCATCGCGTCGCGGAAACGGACGAGCGCCTCGGTCGGCATGGTGGCGTGATAGGCATGGCCGCCATTCTCATAGGCCGACATGATCGCCCGCCACTTCTTTAGGTCGAGCGCGAAGCTGTCCGATGTGGTTTCGGCCAGCCGCTTCTCCGCCCGCTCGGACAGCATCACCAGGCCGGCTGCGGGCGAGGAGGACCAGCCCTTCTGCGGGGCAGAAATCAGCACGTCGACACCCGTCGCGCCCATGTCCACCCAGACCGCTCCGCTTGCGATGCAGTCGAGCACCATCAGCGCGCCGATCTCATGCGCCGCCGCCGCGATGGCAGTGATGTAGCTGTCCGGCAGGATGATCCCGGCGCTGGTCTCGACATGCGGGGCAAAGACAACATCCGGCCTCACCTCGCGGATCTTCGCCACGACCTCGTCCACCGGCGGCGGCGCGTAAGGCGCTTTCGGCCCATTCCCACCGGTCCGCGCCATGCAGACGGTCGTTTCCGCCGCGAACCCGCCCGCCTCGAAGATCTGCGTCCAGCGGTAGGAGAACCAGCCGTTCCGCACGATCAGCGCGTGGCGGTCGCGGGCGAACTGGCGGGCGACCGCTTCCATCGCAAAGGTGCCGCCGCCCGGCACGACCGCCACGCCAGAGGCGCTGTAGACCTCGCATAGCATCTCCGAAATGTCACGCATCACCTTCTGGAACTTCGCCGACATGTGGTTCAGCGACCGGTCGGTGAAAACCACCGAGAATTCCTGGAGCCCCTCTGGGTCGATTTCGGGCAGCAATCCGGGCATGGGCCAATCCTCCTCTTTGCACCGGTAAAGATACAGGCGCCGCGCGCCCGCGCCACCCCCTGCACTTCTTCTGTTCGCAAATATCCTCGGGGGAGGTGCAGGAGGGGGCAGACGGCCCCCTCCTGCACGGCGGGCATGGGTCGGCACCGCCCTGCCTTTACCCGATCGGCCCCGGCCGCCGCTCCTCGCTCAGTAGGACGTTGGCCTCGACCTGCCCTACGCCCGGCAGGGTCATGATCCGCCGGCGCAGCACCCGCTCGAAATCGGCAATGTCGCGGGCCACGACCCGCAGGCGGTAGTCGAACAGGCCCAGCACGTGCTGCACCACCTGCACCTCGGGGATTGCCGTCACCGCCCGTTCGAAGTCCTCGAGGGCAACGCGCCCCCGCGTGGCCAGCTTGATGCCCAGGAACACCGTCACGCCAAAGCCGATCGCCTCGCGGTCCACCACCACGCGCGTCCCGGCCAGCACGCCCGCCTCCTCCAGCCGCTTCACCCGGCGCCAGGCGGCGGGCTGGCTCAGGCCCAGACGCCGGCCAAGCTCGCCGGCGCTGACGGTGGCGTCTGCGGTCAGGATACGCAGGATCGCCCGGTCGTGGTCATCAAGGTCGATCAAACCGGCAGCCCCCCGTCATCCTTGATGGTCGAGATCAGCATCAGCGCATCCAGCTCGGCGATATGCGGCAGCGTCAGGATGCGGCTGCGATAAAGGTCCTGGTAATGCCCCATGTCGCGGGCGATGACGTTCAGCCGTACATCCACGCGGCCAAGGAAGGTCTCGATCGCCACCACCTCCGGCACCTCGCGCGCCGCCGCGATGAAGTCGTCGAAGGCGCGCGGATCGGTCTTGTCGAGCGTGAAGCGCAGGGACACCTCCACGGCATAGCCGAGCTTCCGCCAGTCGATCACCGCTTCGCGGCCTTGGATCACCCCGGCCGCCTGTAGCTTTTCCAGCCGGCGCCAGCAGGTCGCGGTGGTCAACCCCGTGCGCTCGGCCAGTTCTCCGGTGCCAAGCGCGGGCTCGGCCAGAAGATGACGCAGCAGGCGCCGGTCGGTATCGTCAAGCATGGAAACTTCGTTTATTGCCGATGTTACGCATGATCTTTCGCAGATCATGGAAGAATCGTCAAACTTTGCACGACGATTTACGTGCCTGTCCCTATGATGCCCGCCAGAACGGCATAAAAAGGAGAGACACCCATGCGCGTCTATTACGATCGCGACTGCGACATCAACCTCATCAAGGACAAGAAGGTCGCCATCCTCGGCTATGGCAGCCAGGGCCATGCCCATGCGCTGAACCTGCGCGACTCGGGCGCAAAGAACCTTGTCGTTGCGCTGCGCGAAGGCTCGCCCTCGGCCAAGAAAGCCGAAGCCGAAGGCCTGAAAGTCATGGGCATCGCCGAGGCCGCAGCGTGGTGTGACCTCATCATGTTCACCATGCCCGACGAGCTGCAGGCCGCGACCTACAAGAAATACGTGCACGACAACCTGCGCGAAGGCGCGGCGATCGCCTTCGCACACGGCCTGAACGTCCATTTCGGCCTGATCGAGCCGAAGAAGGGCGTCGACGTCATCATGATGGCGCCGAAGGGCCCGGGCCACACCGTGCGTGGCGAATATGTCAAGGGCGGCGGCGTGCCCTGCCTCGTGGCCGTCCATCAGGACGCGACCGGCAAGGCAATGGAAATCGGCCTCAGCTACTGCTCGGCCATCGGCGGCGGCCGTTCGGGCATCATCGAGACCAACTTCCGCCAGGAATGCGAAACCGACCTGTTCGGCGAGCAGGCCGTGCTCTGCGGCGGTCTGGTCGAGCTGATCCGCATGGGCTTCGAAACGCTGGTCGAAGCGGGCTACGAGCCCGAGATGGCCTATTTCGAATGCCTGCACGAGGTGAAGCTGATCGTGGACCTGATCTACGAAGGCGGCATCGCCAACATGAACTACTCGATCTCGAACACCGCCGAGTATGGCGAGTATGTCTCGGGCCCGCGCATCCTGCCCTATGACGAGACCAAGGCCCGGATGAAGGCCGTCCTGACCGACATCCAGACCGGCAAGTTCGTGCGCGACTTCATGCAGGAAAACGCCGTCGGCCAGCCCTTCTTCAAGGCCACCCGCCGCATCAATGACGAGCACCAGATCGAGAAGGTCGGTGAAAAGCTGCGCGCGATGATGCCCTGGATTGCCAAGGGCAAGATGGTGGACAAGGCGCGGAACTGATATGCTTCAGTGTGGGCGCCCAAGACAAGCGGGCGCCCACACGCACCACGAGAAGATGTCCAGACGGCAGTGACTTCCCTCAACGCCTTGCGGAGGGCCGTGATGGAAAGCGAAACTTGGACCGGCGGATGCCAATGCGGCGCGGTGCGCTATGCACTGCTGGAAAAACCGGAAAACGCCTGCATCTGCCACTGCCGCATGTGCCAGAAGCAGTTCGGCAGCTTCTTCGGCGCCTTTGCCGATGTTCACCCCGACAATTTCCGGATCACTCGCGGCGCGCCGGGCTGGTTCCAAAGCTCGGACGAGGCCATGCGCGGTTTCTGCCGGGATTGCGGCACTCCGCTGTTCTACAGCTTCATGACAGGCCATCGCATCGGCGTTTCGATCGGTTCGCTCGATCGCCATTCAGAGGTGAGGCCGCAGGCCCAATTCGGGATTGAGGCGCGCGAGCCCTGGTTTTCCGATCTGCCGTTCCTGCCCGAGACGGTCACAGGCGAGGGAGACAACGGTGTTGGCGACACGCCCGAGCGTTTCGAGAAGATCCGCCTCTCCAGCCGCCAGCATCCCGATCACGACACCGCCGAATGGCCTACCCGTTGAGCGCATCCTTCCCCATTGCATCCCGGAACGAAGTGCTCGTTGCGCCATGATGCCGTGGATCACCAAGAACACGATGGTCGACAAGGCCCGAAACTGATCCCGCCACATCGAGGCAGAAGGGCCGGGGCAATCGCTCCAGCCCTGCGTATTTCGTGGGCACCCGGCTGCAAGTCACGGCAAACGGCGGCTGATGGCTGCGCAATTGCGGGCCGAGCCCCTGCCATTTCATTCCCGCGTCACGAGAGCGTGATACCCTTCTGACACTGGCGAGTTGAGGGGGTAGTGGTGATGCGCATTTCAATCATCGACGGATTTCGCGGTTTTTTCCTCATCTTCATGATGGTGGTCCATGCCAACGAATTCCTGAAGACCACCATCGGGAAACTGAACCACCACTATTTCGGCTGGGTGGAGGATGCGCAGGGCTTCGTCTTTCTGTCGGGGCTCGTTGTCGGCCTCGTCTATGGCGGCATCCTGATCCGCAAGGGCCAACCTGCGATGGAAAAGGCCATCTGGCGGCGGATGAAAACCATCTACCTGCATCAGGCCGGTTTGATTCTCATCCTCGCGATTGCCGCAATGGCAGCCACCGCCCTGGGTCTGAAACTTGGCTATCTCGCCCCCTACGCAAACGCCCCGGCCGCATTCACGCTTGCCTCACTCGGGCTGGTGACTGGCTCGGCACATATGGGCATCCTGCCCATGTATATCCTGTTTCTGCTGTTCACCCCCTTCGTGTTGAGCTGGCTGCGGCTCGGCTACCTGCCGGCGATCGTGACGGGCAGTCTCTGTCTGTGGCTCTTCGCACAGACGGGACTCAGCGACACGGCCGTCGACAACGTCGAGTCCACGCTCAACGACTATGGCTACCGGCTCCATCTCGGCATCTTCTTCAACGTCGCGGGTTGGCAACTGATCTTCTTCGCCGGGCTCTGCACCGGTTACCTGAGGGCGGCGGGTGAACTCGATCTAGGTTGGCTGCACCGGCCCGGTGTGGCGCGGGCCTTCGCGGTTGCGGCCTGCGCGATTCTTCTTCTTGGCCTCTATGACCGTATTGTCTTCGACTTCTGGATCTCGCACAGCTACTCAGACCACGTGCTTGACATGACGGACCGAGGCAATCTCAGCACGATCTATGCCGTCGCCTTCTTCCTCGACCTGTTCGCGATCGTCTGGCTGCTGGTCGCGGGTCCGCAATCGTCGCTGCCGGGAATTGCACTCGGGGCAAGGGTCATGACGACGATCTTCACCTGGAAGCCGTTGGTCTTCCTCGGCCAGCATTCATTGCACGTCTTCTCGGCACATATCCTGTGCGTCTATGCGCTGGAGCTTTACTTCCTGAACGCCGAGCCGGGGCGCCTCGCCGCGAACATCGCAATCCTGCTGTCGCCATTGCCGCTGTTCGCCGCAGCCTGGGGGCATGCAAGGCTGCAGGCCGCAGGCGGAAAGCCGGTGGCCGCCTGAACCAAGCGCCGCTTCAGACCGCCGCCTTCACCGCCTCGACGATCTCATCAACGACCGAGATCAGCGTGGTTTCATCCTCGCATTCGGCCATCACCCGGATCAGCGGCTCGGTGCCCGACTTGCGGATCAGCAGTCGGCCGCGACCGTTCAGGCGCGCCTCGGCTCCGGCGATCACCGCCTGGACGGACGGTGCCTTCAGCGGCTCGGCCCCCGCCCCGTAGCGGACGTTCTTCAAGAGCTGCGGCACCGTCTCGAAGTTGCGGACCAACTCGCTGGCCTTGCGCCCGGTCCGCGCCATCTCGGCAAGGAATTGCAGCGCCGCGATCAGGCCATCGCCGGTCGTGGCGAAATCGGTCATCACGATATGGCCCGACTGTTCGCCACCAAGGTTGTAGCCGCCCTTGCGCATCGCCTCGACGACGTAGCGATCACCGACCGGCGCGCGCTCCAGCCGCAACCCGCGACCCGCCAGAAACCGCTCAAGCCCGAGGTTCGACATCACCGAGGCGACCAGCGCCCCGTGGTTCAGCCGCCCCTCCTCGGCCCACCGCGCCGCGAACAGCGCCATGATCTGGTCGCCGTCGGCCACCTGCCCGGCCTCGTCGATCAGGATCACCCGGTCGGCATCGCCATCGAGGCAGATGCCCACGTCAGCGCCATGCGCGACAACCGCCTCGGCCGCCGTGTCGGGATGGGTCGAGCCGCATTTGAGGTTGATGTTGGTGCCGTTCGGGCTGACGCCGACCGGAACCACATCGGCCCCGAGTTCCCACAGCACCTCGGGCGCGGTGCGGTAGGCAGCGCCATTGGCGCAGTCGATCACCACCTTCAGCCCGTCAAGCCGCAAACCCGCCGGAAAGGTGGTCTTGGCGTATTCCTGGTAGCGACCGCGCGCGTCCTCGATGCGCTTGGCCCGTCCGATCTCGGCCGCAGGAACCAGTTCGATGTCCGAGGCGACCATCGCCTCGATCTCCATCTCTGCCTCGTCGGACAGCTTGAAGCCGTCGGGGCCGAAGAACTTGATGCCGTTGTCCTCGTGCGGGTTGTGGCTGGCCGAAATCATCACGCCCAGATCGGCGCGCATCGACCGCGTCAGGAAGCCCACGGCGGGGGTCGGAACCGGACCAAGGAGCAGGACGCTCATGCCGGTCGAGGTCAGCCCGGCGGTCAGCGCGTTTTCCAGCATATAGCCGGACAGGCGCGTGTCCTTGCCGATCACCACCCGATGCGCCCCCTGTCCGTCACGGCGGAAGTAGCGGCCTGCGGCGGCGCCGAGCTTCAATGCCATCTCGGCAGTCATCGGATGGATGTTCGCGGTGCCCCGAACTCCGTCGGTGCCGAAAAGCCTGCGGCTCATGCCGTGCCTCCCGAATAGATTGCCTGCCAGAGCGCCAGCGCCTGGCGCGTCTCGCCCACGTCATGCACGCGCAGCACCTGGATACCCTGCGCCAGCCCCGCCAGCGCCACCGCGAGCGACCCCGGCACCCGCCGGTCCGCCTGCGCCTCGCCCCCGATCGAACCGATGAAGCGCTTGCGCGAAGCCCCGAGCAGCACCGGGCAGCCCAGCCCGTGGAACAGCGACAGGTTGCGCAGAAGCGTCAGGTTGTGCTCGGCGGTCTTGCCGAAGCCGATGCCGGGATCGACCATGATCTTCGTGCGCGGGATGCCGGCGGCCTCGGCCTCCATCACCTTTTCGGACAGGAAATCATAGACATCCAGCAGCACGTCGTCATAGGTCGGGTCGTCCTGCATCGTCTGCGGCGTGCCCTTGGCATGCATCAGGATCACCGGTACCCTTGCCTTTGCCACAACACCGACCAGCGCCGGATCGAAAGTGAAGGCCGAAACATCGTTGACGATCGCCGCGCCGGCGGCCAGCGCCGCCGCTGCCACCGCCCCCTTGCGCGTGTCAATCGAGATGGGCGCGCGCAGCCCACCTTCGATCAGCGCCTCGATCACCGGAGCGGTGCGAAGGATCTCGTCTTCCTCGGGAACTTCCGCCGCACCGGGGCGCGTGCTTTCTCCACCGATGTCGATGATGTCGGCACCCGCCCCAGCCATGGTGCGGGCCTGCATCTGCGCGGCTTCGGGCGCAAGGAAAAGGCCCCCATCGGAAAAGCTGTCGGGCGTCACATTCAGGATGCCCATGAGCCGTGGCCGATCCATCTTCAACCCGGCGAAATCGGGCCTGGGATCGGTCAGTCGGGCCCTCGCCTCGCGCGGGATGTCGCGGGCCGGGACCAACTGCGAGGCGCGCCCACGCTCCAGCACCTCGACGCGGTCGAACCAGCACCAGCCGCCGGCAAGATAGAACCCGCCATCGGGGCGGGCAGGATCGGTCATCGGGATCGGACGAAAATAGGTCATGGCAAGTCTGTGCCTCGGCCTGACCCGCTTGGCAAGCGTCGCGCTCAGGCCTGCTCGACCGGCACGCGGCTTCCTGCCGGAACTGTTGCAGTCCCGTGAAGGACCAGCCGCTCTGCTGCCAGCGTCTCGGCCAGCCACAGGGCCAGCGCCACCGGTTCGCGCGATTGCGGCCCATCGACCGCATCGAGCACCAGTTTCGACGGCGCCCAGACGATCATCCGGCCATGCTTCATCGCCCAGTCGATCTCGGTCCGGGTGGCAACAACGACGCAGCGCGGGTCGCGGGCAGCCAGCACCCAGGCATTCTGTTCGATCGCCAGAAGATCGATACGGCGCTGCGTCGGGCGATGGCCGGTCTCCGGCCGCGGCAGATCGGGCAGACCGACCGTCAGGATCACCGGCTTGCCGGTCGCCTGCAGGCGGTCCAACCGCTCGGCCAGATCACCGGCCAGTATCCCCGGATTGTCGAAGAACACGACCACCGGATGCAGCGCCGTCTCCGCCCCTTCGGCATCGACAGAGCGGGTCGGCACTTCGGCGCGCGAGCGCACGATTTCAACCCCGAGGGCACCCGGTCCACGATCGAGCTTTTCGATGCGGACGAAAACACGCATAGCCTGAGGCTCGGCCAGAATGCGCTCGGCGATGCGTTCCGCAAGCGTTTCCAACAAGTTGAGCCGTTCAGAGGCGAGTTCGGCTGCGATCGACTCGGCGATCCGGTCATAAGACAGGATCCGATCAACGTCGTCCTCGATCGGCGCAGGATGCGGGCGAACCTCGACCACAACGTCGAAGCGGACACGCTGGCGGGTGCCGCGTTCCTGCTGAAAGGCGCCGATCTCCACCTCGACGACATGGTCACGCAGGCTGATCCGGTCGCGCGGATCTGCCCCCGCAGAGGCTTCGGCGCGCTCCTCGGGATGCGCGAAGGCAAGACTGATGTCGCTGGTCATGATCCGGTCCCCGCCGGCAATTCCGTCGCGCCGAAGCATAAACTGCCGGCGCGCTGGCCTTACCCCAAGGGCGGCACGGAAAGCAAGAAAGGCGACATGCCGTGTCGCCCGCTCGTCATTGCCTGACCGTCGCGCGGTAGAACCTGTGCGATCCAATCTCTGCCGTCTCGGCATAGCGGCGCGCCCAGCCCGGCCTCACGCCCGCGGCGTGGAAATGCGTGGCGCCATGCGTCAGCGCCCGAGGCATGCCGTCCAGCATCAGCCGGGCAATCTTGCCGGCTGTCTCGTAGGCTGCCTTCTCACGGATCGCGTCGGACCGCCCGTCGCAGACGAAGGAGAACTGGCAACCGCCCTGCCCGCCTTGTTTAACAACGCGACATATCGAATTGGGATACAAGGGAGAATCGACACGGTTCAGGATCACTTCCGCGATCGCGAACTGCCCGTTGATCGACTCGCCCCGGGCCTCGAAGTAGATCGCCTTCGCAAGGCATTCCCACTCCTTGTCGCCGGTCGCCGCGGGCAGTCCGGCAAGCCAGACTGCCGAGTATTCCGGCTCTGCCGGCTTCACGAGTGCCGGTGTTCCGGGTTCCGCCAGCCGCGCCATCGTCTCGAACGGCACAGGGAGCGAACCCGTCTGGTTGTAAAGGCCCTGCCCGAATG
The DNA here is from genome assembly GCF_021491355.1 of Alitabrizicola rongguiensis. Lineage (GTDB taxonomy): Bacteria > Pseudomonadota > Alphaproteobacteria > Rhodobacterales > Rhodobacteraceae > Aliitabrizicola > Aliitabrizicola rongguiensis. The sequence continues at coordinate 155,747 of NZ_JAKENF010000002.1, forward strand.
GGCCGGCGGGGCTTTGGCCGAAGGCGTCGGTCGGGTCGTTGATCTGACGGTCAGTCACATCGGCCCAAGCCGCGCCGTTCAGGACGAGCAGCCCGGCAAGGCCGCCAATCCAATGCTTTCGCACGCGCATTTTGCTTTGTTCCCGGTTGTACTTCCTGGCAGCGCCTGACCCGGGTTTCCCCCACCCGCAGGCAACAGCAGCGGGACTTACGCGATCACTCCGGTCGCGTAAACCCACCGTTGCCGAAATACAACAATTGAATCAGTTACTTGCGCCAAGTTCCGCCGAACTCGCTTTAGGATTGCAGAGTTTGCGCGCGGAAAGCCGCCCACTTGACGCAGGGAAACCTCAGGCTTGAGGCAATCTGTTGCGATCCTGCAACGCAAGATGGGCCGCCGCCAGACGAGCCATCGGAACCCGGAAGGGCGAGCACGAGACATAGTCGAAGCCGGCGCGCCGACAGAAGGCTATTGATTCGGGGTCGCCTCCGTGTTCGCCGCAGATCGACAGAGTCAAGTCGGTCCGCGTTCTTCTACCCCTTTGCGCACCGATCAGAAGCAATTCGCCCACGCCTTCGACATCCAGCCTGTGGAATGGATCTTCGGCGAAAACTCCCTGCTGGACGTAGGTGTTCATGAACCGGCCGGCATCATCACGCGACAGGCCATAGGTCATTTGTGTCAGGTCGTTGGTGCCAAAGGACAGGAAGGCCGCATGCTGGGCTATCTCGCCTGCGCGGAGTGCGGCACGCGGGGTTTCGACCATCACGCCAAGCTTGTAGGCGAAATCGGTGCCGGTTCGGGCACGGACCGCGGCGGCCACGGCATCGACACGCGCCTTCACCAGTTCGACCTCGCGCTTGGCCGAAACCAGCGGGATCATGATCTCGGGCACCACGGCTGCGCCGCGCTTGCCGACCTCGACCGTTGCTTCGAAGATCGCCTGCGCCTGCATGTCATAGATCTCGGGCAGGACGACACCCAGGCGCACCCCCCGCATCCCGAGCATGGGGTTGACCTCGGACAGCGCATCGGCCCGCCGCGTGACCTCCGACAGCGGGCGGTCCAGCGCCTCGGCCAGTTCGCGCAGGCCCTCCCGGGTGTGGGGCAGGAACTCGTGCAGCGGCGGGTCGAAAAGCCGGATGCATACGGGCAGCCCCTGCATGATGTCGAAAAGCTGGATGAAATCCTCGCGCTGCATCGGCAGAAGGCGGGCCAGCGCCGCCGCGCGGTCCTTCGCCGTATCGGCGAAGATCATCTCGCGCATCACGACCAGCCGGTCATCCTCGAAGAACATGTGCTCGGTCCGGCACAACCCGATCCCTTGTGCCTGGAATGCGCGCGCGGTCTCGGCATCGGCGGGTGTGTCGGCATTTGCGCGCACGCCGATGTCGCGGAATTCGTCGGCCCAGGCGAGAAGCGTGCGGAAACTGTCGTCGAGCGCGGGCGGCAACATTTCGGCCTGCCCGGCAAGAGCCTCACCCTTGGTCCCGTCGATGGTGACGATGTCGCCCTCGCGGAAGATCCGGCCATCCGGGGCGGTCAGCTTCTTGTCCTTGCTGTCGAGCCGCAGGTCAGACGCCCCCACGACGCAGGGCAGACCGATCCCCCGGGCGATCACGGCGGCGTGGCTGGTCATGCCCCCGCGCTCGGTCAGGACGGCAGCGGCGGAATGCATGCCGCGGATGTCCTCGGGCGCGGTTTCACGGCGGACAAGAATGCACGGCTCGCCCCGCGCGGCGCTGGCCTGTGCGGCGTCGGCGGAAAACACCAATCGCCCCGTCGCGGCGCCCGGCGAGGCGGCGATCCCACGCACGAAGACATCCCGCTCCCCCCGCGGATCGACCTGCGGGTGAAGAAGCTCGGAGAGCGCCCGGGGTTCGACCCGCAACACCGCCTCTTCCTCGGTGATGATCCCGTCCTCGGCCAGCGCCACGGCGATATGAAGCCCCGCGCGGCTGCTGCGGGCGACCTTCACCGCGTCGAGCACGGCCAGCTGGCCATTGTCGATGGTGAACTCGATCTGCATTTCCTCGCGCAGGCGCTGGCGGCAGATGGCGCCATACCGGATCAACTCGGCGAAAAGGTCAGGCGCAATATCCTCGAGCGACGCGCCGCGCTTGTCCTTGGTCAGGTAGATCGCCCCCTGCTGGCGCAGCGCGTCGCGACCCTGGCTCTGGCCAAGGTAGCGGCCGGTGATCTGAGGCGTACCCGTGACAGGATCAACGAACTGGATCACGCCCGAGCCGGAGATGCCCTGCCCGATGCCCTGCGCCATCTCTTGCACGACCAGTCCCAGGCCGCCGTCTTCGGGCGCCCCCTTGGCCATGCGCAGAAGCCGCGCCGAGGTGCCCTCCCAGGCCCGCGCCATCGAGCGCAGCGCCTCGGCCAGTTGCCGGGCCGGGTCCTCGGGGAAGGGTTCGTCCATCTCGGAGTCGTAGACCTTCAGCGCGGCGGCAATGGCGACCTCGGATGGCTTGGCGCTATCGAACATGTCGGGATCGAGACGCGCGACATGGGTGGCGAAAGACTGGATGAACCGCAGGTAGAGCGCATCAGCCGCTGCCTGACCGTGACTTTGCACGAGCAGGGCGTGGCGCGCCGCGTTCATTCCGATGTTCAGAACCGTAGCCGGGCCGCCCCAATCGGGGTTCTCCGGGCTTGGGCGTACCGAGATCAGAGGGTCGGGACCGAAGAGACGCAGGATGCCGGCGCCATCGACAGGCACGCCAGCGGCAATGGCCCGCACGGCGGAGGCTGACAGGGCCACCGATTTCGGCACAGGCAGGTCAAGGCGGACCAGCCGCTGCAGGCATTTCGCACGCCAGCCATGCGTGACCGTGGCGATGCGCGCCACCGGCGTGATCTCGCTGAAATCGAGGATGGGGTCGTGTTTCTGCACTGCGGCGCTCCTGTTCAGGCGCAGCATACGCCTGTTGGGGCGTCACGCAAGCGGGACGGTCAGAGCGGGGGCTGTCTGCCCCCGCACCCCCGAGGATATTTGGAAACAGAAGAAGGACAATGGCCGCGCCCCCTCCGGCCCGATCCTTGCGGCTCGGGCGTTCGGCGCCGAGGACCGTCCACTGGACGATCCTCCGGGCGCGCCTCACCCCTCGATCTTGGTCAGGTCGGCGACTTGGGCGCAGGTGGCGCGGATGCGGTGCAGCAGGTTCAGGCGGTTGCGGCGGATCACTGGATTGTCGCTGTTGATCTGCACGGCGGTGAAGAAGGCGTCGATGGGGGCGCGAAGCGCGGCCATGGCCGACATCGCGGCGGTGAAATCCTCGGCCTTCATCGCCGGGACGATGGCGGCTTCGGCGCGGTCGAGGGCGGCGAAGAGCGCTTTTTCCTCCGGGCCTTCGGCGAATTTCTCATCAGCGCCGAAGGAGTATTCGACGCCGTCCTTTTCCTCGGCCTGGGTCAGGATGTTGTTCGCCCGTTTGAAGCCCTGGATCAGGTTCGCGCCATCCTCGGTCTTGAGCGCGGCCGACAGCGCCTCGGCGCGCTTGACGAGCAGCGTCAGGTCGTCATTGCCGGGCATGGCGAGGACGGCATCAATGATATCATGGCGGATGCCTTGGTCGCGGAGAAAGACCTTCAGGCGGTCGTGGAAGAAGGTGAGGAGTTCATTGACGTCTGCCCCAGACGGTCCGGAAGCCGTCTCGTGTATACCATGAAGATCGCGCGCCTTCCCGATCGGAGCATTTGTACCGATAAGGCCCGTCCGAACTCCACTTCCGAGCAGCAACCGGATCACCCCAAGTGCCGCCCTTCTCAGCGCAAACGGGTCTTTCGACCCCGTCGGCTTCTCATCAATCGCCCAAAACCCCGTCAGCGTGTCGATCTTGTCGGCCAGCGCCACGGCGACCGAGACCGGCTCTGTCGGTACGTCATCAGACGGCCCGAGCGGCGAGTAGTGGGCCTTGCAGGCGGCGGCGACCGCCTCGGGAAGGCCGGCGGCGCGGGCGTAATAGCCGCCCATGGTGCCCTGCAGTTCGGGGAATTCGCCGACCATCGCCGATTGCAGGTCGGCCTTGGCCACGCGGGCGGCCTCGGCGGCGAGGTCGGGCGGGGCGCCGACCAGCGGCGCGATCTCGCGCGCCAGCGCCTCGATGCGGGCGATGCGGTCGGCCTGGCTGCCGAGCTTGTTGTGGAAGGTGACGTTGGCAAGGCCGGCGGCCATGCCTTCCATCCCCACGGTCTTGACCGTGCGCAGGTCGTTCTCCCAGAAGAACTTGGCGTCCGACAGGCGGGCCGACAGCACCTTGAGGTTGCCCTTCAGCACGGTCTCGCCGTGGTCGGCGGTCTCGCGGTTGGCCACCGTGACGAATTTCTCGATGCGCCCCGTGCGCGGGTTCTTCACCGAGAAGAACTTCTGATGCTCCTTCATCGAGGTCTGCAGCACCTCGGGCGGCAGGTCGAGGAAGCGTTCGGGGATCGCGCCCATCAGCATCACCGGCCATTCGACCAGACCCGCGACCTCAGCCAGCAGGCCCTTGTCCTCGGCCACTTCCAGCCCCTGCGCGAAGGCCGCGGTGGTGGCGTCATGCCAGATCCGCGCCTCGCGCTCGGCACTGTCGAGGACGACATGGGCCTTGAGGAGCTTCGCGCGGCAGTCGTCGAAGGACGACACGGCGAAGCGGCCCTTGGACATGAAGCGGTGGCCCTCGGTGGTGTTGCCGGCAGCGATCCCGTCGACGGTCAGCGGCACGATCTCCGCGCCTGTTTCGTCGGTCAGAAGGCAGAGGATCGAATGGAGCGGGCGCACCCACCGGAGCGAGCCCGCCCCCCACCGCATCGATTTGGGCCAGGGGAAACTGCGGATGACCTGCTCCACCACCTCGGCCACGATCTCGGGCGCGGCGCGGCCGGGCTTCTCGATCACGGCGAACCAGACCTGGCCCTTCTTCTCGTCGCGCAGTTCCAGCTGGTCGCGGGTCAGCCCGGTCGAGCGCAGGAACCCCTCGAGCGCTGCGTCGGGTGCGTCGGAGCGGGGACCTTTCCGTTCCTCTTTCAGCGCGGGCGACTGGGCCGACAGCCCCTCGACCGACAGGACGAGCCGCCGCGGGGTCGAGAAGGCGCCCGCCGAGGCATAGGTCAGACCGGCCTCGACCAGACCATTCGTCACGAGCGATTTCAGGTCCTCGCGCGCCTTGGCCTGCATGCGTGCAGGGATTTCCTCGGAGAAAAGCTCAAGCAGAAGATCGGGCATTGGTCCACCGGAAGTCGTTCGGCGGTGTCCTAGCCGTTCTTGCGGAAGACCACAACGCGTGCCCGATAGTCGGGATTGGATTTGCGCGCATCGATGACCGGAAGAAACCCGCCTTGGGCCAAGAAATTCGCGGCCAGCATCTCTTGCAGCCGCTCGAAGCTTACACCGAACGGGTCCAGCGCATTCGAGGCATCGGGCATCTGGCCGCGGGTGTGGTCCAGCAGAAGAACACCGCCCGGCCGCAGCTGGCCGATCCAGGCCGAAAAGGCCCGGACGGGATCGAAGGCGTGGTCCCAGGAATTCGAATAGACGAAATCGGCGCGGCCGACCCAGTTGTCGCGCGTCTCATGGAAGTCCCATTGCACCGTGTTGGGAAACTGGTCGGCGGTGTCCGAGATCTCGGTGCCGATCACCTCGGGCGCGCCGGCAAGATGTTTCGTGAACCAGGCCTGCTCGGCCCCTCGGCGCGTGCCGTGGCACAGACCGAAGGTCGTTGCGCCAAGCGTCTGGTTAAGGAATTTCGCCAGCAGCTCTATATGGGATTCCTTGACGAACTGCCGTTTGAGCTTGGCCTTGTTGCCCTTGGTCTGGACGGCGCGGTAGGTTTCGTAATCGGGATACCTGTACAGCGCGAAATCGTCCCCGCGTTCCATCTCGCCACCCGCGATAGCCTCGGCGGCGGCAACCGTGCGCTTGAACACGCCGGGTTGCGCGGCCTTGTCGCTTTTCTTGCCCATCATGCACCTGCTCTTTTTTTCACTGTCATAGCAGCGCAGGCGCCGGCTAGGCAAAGCAATAGAAGGTTAAGGCGACTAGAGGGCCAGAAACAGCTGCATCACCGCCGCATTGGCCAGGTCGACGAAGAAGGCCGACACGAGGGGCAGGATGACGAAGGCCAAAGGCGCGGGGCCATAGCGCTTGGTCACGGCGTTCATGTTGGCAATGGCTGTCGGCGTCGCCCCTAGGCCAAAGCCAAGGAACCCGGCCGAAAGAACCGCCGCCAGGTATTGCCGCCCCATCAGGCGGAACAGCAGGAACAGCACGAAGGCCACAGCGATCACCGTCTGCAGCGCGATCGACACCGCCATCAACAGTCCAAGCCCCTTCAGTGTCCAGAGCTGCATCGCCATCAGCGACATGGCGAGGAAGGCGCCAAGCGCAAAATCGGTCACCAGCGCCAGCGCCGGGGTGCCCGCCACGCGGGGCAAACGCGGCAGGAGGCGCGGCATGAGATTGGCATAGGCAATCGCCACCAGCATGCAGGGCACGAAACTGGGCAGCTTGACGCCGGTCAGCTTGATCACGTCGGCTAGGGCCAGGCCGATGATCATCACCACATGCAGGGTCATCATCGCCCGCATCAGGTCGGTCGGCGTCAGGACCGTCCGGGCCACGTTCTCGAACTCGATGCCGATGGCGGTCGCCGGATCGGTTGCAGCCGGATGCAGCTTGTTCCGCTCGATCAGGAAATGTGCGACCGGCCCGCCGAGCAGCGCCGCAACGATCAGCCCAAGCGTCGCGCTGGCGACACCAAGCTCTAGTGCGCCGGCAAAGCCGGTCTCTTCGGCGATGGCGGGCGCCCAGGCAATCGTGGTGCCGTGGCCACCGATCAAGCTGGCCGAGCCGAGCAGAACCCCAAGCTGGGGGGGCAGGCCGAAGGCAAGCGCGGTGGCCAGACCCGCAAGGTTCTGCATGAAGATCAGCCCGACCGTCAGCCCGAGCAAGAGCAAGAGCGGCCTGCCCCCGGCGGCCAGATCGCCAAGCCGGGCATTCAGGCCGATGCCAGAGAAGAACAGGATCAAGAGGTAGTCCCGCACGGTCAGGTCGAATTCCACCGACCGGCCGAAGGCGAGGTAGAAGGCAAGCGTCACCAGCGCGGCAAGGATGCCGCCGGTTACCGGCTCGGGAATGTTGAAATCGCGCAGGAACCGGACACGTTGGGTGATCTGCACCCCGACAAGGTAGACGAGGAAGCCAAGCGTCGCGGTCTCGAAAGCAGGCACCGTGACGGGCGTTCCGGTCATTGGCTCTGCTCCTGCTCAGAGGGACTCAGCTGGTGCCAGGCATAGGCGCGCCCGTCAGGGAAGACTGCCACGACCCGGTCGACCCCCGAAGGGCGGACCGCGCCGGTCTGCGGATCGGCCTTCGACTCGACATCGGGGATCGACAGGAATGCCAGCGCCTCGCCACGTTCCAGCGCCGCGCCGATGGCCTTCGCGTCGAAGCAGTCGAACCACGAAGGCGCGTTCAGTGGCTCCGGATGGTCGTACAGCCGGTAGGTTTCGGTCAGCGTCGCCTGAGACAGCGGCGTGGTGAAGCAGGCCCGGAACCGCAGCGGCGACGAACTCGCGTCGATCCCCTGCAGGTTCGCCACCACGATCGCCTCGGGTGTGTTGCCTTCGATCGGCATGAGCGTGATTTCCTGCCCCGGAACGAAGACCGCCGGCGCGTAATAGGCGTAGACCTGCAGCCACCACATGGCGATTCCGGCTGCCAATCCTGTCAGCACAATGCCCCCCGCCACAAGCTTCCCGGCGCTCACGCCGCCTCCACAGGATTGCCGCCGCCCGCTTCGGTCTGCACGAAGGCATCGGCGCATTTCTTGGCCAGCGCCCGGACACGGCCGATATAGGCTTGCCGCTCGGTCACCGAGATCACGCCGCGCGCATCGAGCAGGTTGAAGAGATGGCTGGCCTTGATGCACTGATCATAGGCTGGATGCGCCATGATGATGGCGCGACCCGCCTTGTCACGCACCGGAGCGGCAAGGATGCGCTCGCACTCGGTTTCGGCGTCGCGGAAATGCTGGAACAGCATCTCGGTATCGGCCTGGTCGAAGTTCCAGCGCGAATATTCCTGCTCTGTCTGGCGGAAGATGTCGCCATAGGTCAGCGGGATCGGCGATTGCGGGTCGTTGAAGGGCATGTCCATCACATGGTCGATGCCGAGCACGTACATCGCCAGACGCTCGAGCCCGTAGGTCAGCTCGCCCGATACTGGCTTGCAGTCGTGTCCGCCGACCTGCTGGAAATAGGTGAACTGGCTGACTTCCATCCCGTCGCACCAGACTTCCCATCCCAGACCCCAGGCGCCGAGCGTCGGGCTTTCCCAGTCGTCCTCGACGAAGCGGATGTCATGCAGGTCCATGTCGATGCCGATGGCTTCGAGGCTACCGAGATACAGGGCCTGCAGGTCAGGCGGCGAGGGTTTGATCAGGACCTGATACTGGTAGTAGTGCTGAAGGCGGTTCGGGTTCTCGCCATATCGCCCGTCGGTCGGACGGCGCGAGGGCTGGACATAGGCAGCAGCCCAGGGTTTCGAGCCGAGCGAACGGAGCGTGGTGCCTGGGTGGAAGGTGCCAGCGCCCACCTCCATGTCATAGGGCTGAAGCACGGCGCAGCCTTGGGCGGCCCAATAGGCCTGAAGCCGCATCAGGATTTCCTGAAAGCTCTTGGGCGTGCGGGGGCTGCCGGTCATCGCGGGTCTCCTGAGGGAAAGCGCCCCCTCCATAGGCAAGGCGTGTCACAGGGTCAATGTGACGACCATGATCTGTCGCGGATTTGACGTGCATCCGCCGGGCGCTCTGCTAGATACGCCTCGATTTGACAAGCACGACGCACGGCGAGGTTGGCGTGAGACTAAAGGCAATTGCGGTTCGTTTGGCCCTTCTGTTCACCCTGTTGATCGGAACCCCCGCCTTGGCGCAACAGGTCTGGATCCAGATCGAAGCGCAACCGACTGTCGAGGAAGGCAGCCTGCGCGCCCGCGCCTATGCCGGGGCCTTCCCCGATGTCTCGGGCTATGCGCTGCCCTCGGGCTGGTTTGCGATCCTGCTCGGCCCCTACGAGGCGGCCGAGGCTGACGGCAAGCTGCGCGAACTCAAGCGCGAGCGGCTGATCCCCGGAGACAGCTTCATCAATGACGGCCGGAAGTTCCGCAAGCAGTTCTGGCCCGCCGCCGGAGAGACCGCTCCGCCTGTCCTGACCCAACCCGATCCGGCGATCCAGACAGATCCGGCCCCGACGCAGGATACGGACGTGATCCCGGTCGATCCGGCGCCGCAACCGGTCGCCGAGGACGAGACGCCGGAACAGGCGAAAGCCTCGGAAGCTGCTCTCACGATGGAAGAACGCAAGGAATTGCAGGCGGCGCTCGGCTGGTTCGGCCATTACGACGCGGCAATCGACGGCGCGTTTGGCTCGGGCACGCGTGCGGCGATGGAAGCCTGGCAGCAGGCCAATGCGGCTGAGGTGACGGGAATTCTGACCTCGGCACAGCGCAACACCCTGCTCACCGCCTATCGCGGCGCGATGGCGAAGCTCGGACTGACCCCGGTCAGCGAGCCGGAAGCGGGTATCGACATCATCCTGCCGCTCGCCATGGTGGAATTCGACGGCTATGCGCCCCCCTTCGTGCAATACCGCGAAAAGAACGGCAGCGGCGTCCGCGCCCTTCTCATCAGCGAACCCGGCGATCTGACCACGCTTTATGGTCTCTACGACATGATGCAGTCGCTGGAGATCGTGCCGCTCGACGGGCCGCGCGAGCGCAACGAGCGGGGCTTCGAAATCTCCGGCAAGAACGCCGAGATCGAAAGTTTCACGCATGTCGAACTGGCCGGCGGACTTGTGAAGGGCTTCACGCTGGTCTGGCCGGTCGCAAAATCGGAAGACATTGCCCCGGCGCTTGCAGCGATGAAATCGAGCTTCCGCGCGGTGGGCGACCGTGCGCTCGACCCCGGCCTTGCGCCAATGAGCGATGCACAGAAGCAGGGCATGGTCGCGGGTCTTGATCTGCGCCGCCCCGACTATTCGCGTTCCGGCTTCTTCATCGACGGGGCGGGCCATGTCCTGACCACGACCGATGCCCTGCAATCCTGCAGCCGGGTCACCATCGACGGCGGCACCGAGATGGAGGTTGCCCTGAACGATGCGGCAAGCGGATTTGCTGTGCTGGCCCCGAAGGGAAAGCTTTCCCCGCGCGCCTTCGGCCGCTTCCAGTCGATGTCGGAACGAGTGGGCGCGCAGGTCGCGCTGGCAAGCTACCCCTACGAGGACGCCCTGCCCGCCCCAACGCTGACCTTCGGCACGGTCGAGGCCCAGACGGGTCTGAACGGTGAACCGGGCCTCAAGCGGCTGGCCCTCGCCACGCGGGTGGGCGATGCCGGCGGGCCGGTTCTGGATGGCACCGGCGCCGTGGTCGGAATGCTGCTTCCGCGCGAGACTGACGCCAAGCAGGTGCTTCCCGCCGAGGTGGCCTTTGCGGCCACCGCCGCCGCGATAGAGGACCGGCTGAAGGCCGCAGGGATCGAGCTGACTGCCTCGACCGCCGTCGGCGCGCTGCCGCCCGAGGATCTGACCAAACAGGCGCTGGCGATGACGGTGCTGGTCTCCTGCTGGAAATGACCGGCGGAGGGGCGCTTGACCGCCCTTCCCCTGCCCCGCATCATCGCACCATGACGATGCCCGAGGATCTGTCCCGCTGCCTGGTGCTGAACACCGTTGCTGCCGCACGCACACTGCTGCGCCGCTATGACGCCAAGCTCAAGCCCTATGGCGTCACGGTGCAGCAGTTCTCGCTTCTCGCCGCGATCCGCTTCAATCCGGGCGATCCGGTGACAAACCTGGCGCCGAAGATCGCGCTGGACCGCACAAGCCTGTCGCGGAACCTCGACCGGATCGAAGAGCGCGGCCTGGTGACGCGGATCGCCAATACCGGCAATTCCCGGATCTGCGCATTGACCCCGGCGGGGGATGCCCTGCTCGACAGTCTGCTCGGGGAATGGCAGTTGGCGCAGGCCGAGCTTCTGGACGGGATCGGCGAGACCGAGGCCAACATCTACCTTCGCCTCGCCCGTCGCTTTTCCAGAGACTGAGGATCGCCACCAGCCGCTCTTGCGCAGACCTAGCTTGATGTATATGCACAGTGCAAATACACATAGAGGTAGCCATGCAGGACCCGATCGTAGTCACCGGCCTTGGGGCCGTCACCCCGCTGGCAGCCGGAGTGGAGCCAAGCTGGAGGCGGCTTCTTGCCGGCGAAAGCGGCATCACCCGCAATACCCGCTTTGATGCCACCGGCTGGAAATGCCAGATCGCCGGGCTCGTTCCTTCGCGGTTGGACCGGACGGACGGTTTCGACCCGGAGGCGGCGATGTCCGCGCAAGAGCTGCGCAGGACCGATCTGTTCATCCACTATGCCATGGCCGCAGCCAGCGAGGCGCTGGACCAGGCCGGCTGGCATCCCGGAGATGGCACGCAGGGCCGGCGGACCGCGACAGTGATCGGAACCGGGGTCGGCGGGGTTCCCGCCATCACGGCGGCCGCCGAGACTATCAACGGCGAGGGTGTTCGCCGTCTGTCGCCCTTTGTCGTGCCGTCCTTCCTTCCCAATCTGGCGACCGGCCAGATTTCGATCCGCAACGGGTTCTTCGGCCCTTCGGGCGCGCCCGTCACTGCCTGCGCGGCCTCAGCCCAGGCGATCGGCGATGCGATGCGCCTTATTCGCTCCGGCGAGGCCGACATCGCCCTCTGCGGCGGAACCGAGGCCTGCGTCGACCCGGTGGCCATCGGCGGCTTCACCGCGGCGCGCGCCCTTGCCTTCGGCTTCAACGACGATCCCCGGCGCGCGTCCCGCCCCTTCGACGCCGCGCATGAGGGCTTCGTGCTGTCCGAAGGCGCGGCCATGCTGGTAATCGAACGCCTCAGCCATGCCGAGGCGCGGGGGGCCTGCCCGCTTGCCGTCGTGGCAGGCTATGGCACGACCACCGATGCGCATCATGTCACCGCCGGCTGGGCCGATGGCCGCGAGGCGGCACGGGCGATGGAGATGGCGCTAGCCATGGCTGGGATCGCCCCGGCCGAGGTCAGCTATGTCAATGCCCACGCGACTTCGACCCCGGTCGGCGACGCGGCTGAGCTTGCCGCACTGACGCGGGTTTTCGGCTTGGGGGGCGGAGGCGTGCCGGTCAGTTCAACCAAGTCGGCGACCGGCCACATGCTGGGTGCAGCCGGCGCCATCGAGGCGGTGTTTTCGGTTCTGGCCCTGCGCGACCAGATACTGCCGGCTGGACTGAACATCGAGACGCCGATGGAGGGGGCGGGGGATTTCGACCTGCTGGCCGGCGGGCCGCGGCGCACAACTGTCCGTCATGTGCTGTCGAACGCCTTCGGCTTCGGCGGTGTCAACGCGGCGCTGGTGTTCCGCCGCATGGACTGAGGCCCAGGTCCTTCGCACAGATGTAACCGCCGCGGCGGTGTCGAACCGACCCTGCCGCCGTCAAGGCGCGACAGAGGTCTCAGCGCATCCAGAAGCGGGGCAAGACCACGACGAAAATCGCCAGCAGTGCGAGCCGCCCCATAAGCATCGTGACAATCAGCAGCGCCTTGGCGGTATCGGGGAAATCGACGAAAGTGCCGGTCCGTGCCACCAGCGGGCCATAGCCGTAGCCGATATTGCCGATCGAAGTCCAAACGGCCATCAGCGCCGACTCGGTATCGACGCCCATCAATGTCACGGCGACGCTCATCACGCCGATGGTCAGGATATAGGCGCAGACATACATGACGATGCCGTTCATCGTCTCGTCATCCACCGTCCGCCCGTCATACTTGACCGGGATGATCTGGCTGGGCGAGGCGATCAGACGCAACTGCGCCTTGATCGCTGATAGCGAGACCTGCACGCGGAACACGGTCAGCGCCCCGGAACTGGACGACGAGCAGCCGCCGATCAGCCCCAGGGCAAAGGCGACGACCAGCGAAAAGCTGCCCCAAGCCGCGAAAGAGCCCGAGAAGAAGCCGGTTCCGCTCATGATCGAGGTCAGGTTGAACAGCGCTTCGCGGAAGATGGGTTCCACCGATCCGCCATGAACGACGACCCGCCAGGCCGTCACGACAAGGACCGCCATCATAAGCCAGAGAAGATAGGCCCGTGCCTGCTTGTCGCGCCACATCGAGACCGGACTGCCGGTCGTCATCTGGACATAGCGGATGTAGGGAAGGCTGCCGAGCACCATGAACAGCGCGCCGGCATATTCCCCCGCCCCCTGATACTTGGAGAAGGAGATGTCGGTGGGCGAAAAGCCCCCCGTCGCGATCGAGGCCATCGCATTCACCGTCGCATCGAGCGGCGTCATCCCGATGGCGAGATAGGTCAGCGCGCAGGCCACAGTCAGCGCGAAATAGACCCAGAGCAGCGATTTCGCGATATCGGTGGCGCGCGGGGCGACCTTGCCGAATGTGTCGAAGCCCTCGGTACGGAAGAACTGCATGCCGCCCACGCGCATCACCGGCAGGAAGATCATGGCGATGAAGGCGATGCCGAGACCGCCGAGCCAGTTCAGCATTCCCCGCCACAGGTTCATGCCCGGCGGCATATTGTCGAGACCGACGAAAACGGTCGATCCCGTGGTGGTGATGCCCGAAACGGCCTCGAAATAGGCATCGATGAAGGGAGCCGACGGGGCACCCGCCATGAACGGGATCGAGCCAACCAAGGGCACGGTGATCCAGATCGCTGCGGTCAGGAGGAAGGCCTGACGGATCGTCATGGCCGGCCCAAGCGAGTTCCGTGTGGCGAGCGCCAGAAACAGCCCCCCTGCGATGGAAATCACCCCGCAGGTCAGAAAGGCGGTCTCATTCCCCGAGGCTGCCATCCAGTCGACCGTCGCAGGAATGAACATAAGAACGCCGAGAACGACGATCATTACCGCAAGGATATAGCCCACCGGGCGCAGGTCGATCATGGCAGAAGCCATGGACAGGCGCATGGCGCCTGTCAAGACGGGTCTGGAACTGTCAGCCGCCGTGGATCAGCGAGGCGAACAGCCGGGGATCGAGGCTTTCTGCAGCGAAGGTCTCGCCTTGGGTCAGCAGGCTGACCGCGTCATGGCTGTGCAGGCTTTCCTGATGGCTCGCCATCACGCGGAAATCGCCGATGCGCGGGTCACGCTCCAGCGCTTCGCAGAAGCTGCGGGCGGCATCCTCGACGAAGATCGGGTTGGCCGCGTTCAGCTCGGCAAAGGCCTGCTCGTCCTCGCGCTTGACCATGACCTGGGTCTCCGTCGGCACCCCCGAACGGGCGATCTCGATCAGGTCCTCGAACCACAGGCACTGCTTGCCCACCACCTCAACCGAGATGCGCGCAACCGACCGCTGCGAATGCGGCGTTGCAAGCTGCCCGCGCTCGCGCCGGGCATGTTCGGACAGCTCCAGCGAGCAGGGGCAGGTCGAGGAATACACATAGTCGAGGTGCATGATCTTCTTGCGCACCCCGGCGCGGTCGACCAGTTCCAGCGCGATGTCGTAATACTGCCAGCCGCTGAGCCCCGAGCGCAGGGACTTCACTTTCACCGGGAAAGAGAAGCGCATCTGGATCCGGGCATCGAAGCTTTCGAGGTCACGTTTGTAGTCGTCGAGCGCGTGCTCGATCACCTCGAAGCTGAAAGCGCGCTCGGCATGGGCATAGAAGGACCGCATGATACGGCTCATGTTGATGCCCTTCTTCTCGGCCTCGAGGCTGACCGTGCCGGTCACGCTGGTCTCAAGCAGAAGATCGCCGTTGTCCCGCGTCCGATAGCGGATCGGCAGGCGAAAATTCGAGATGCCGACATGCTGGATCTGCGTCCGCGCCCCCTTGATGAGGCTTGCCGGACCATTCTGCAGGTCAGGCAGCGTCGCCTTGTAGGCGTCGTCAACCTCGAAACCGACCGGATACTCCCGACTCAGTGCGGGATAGCCGTTGCCTGGGATAAGCATGGCAACCGAAGAATCCAGCGTCGCGATCTCGGAATCCGATGACCGGCCGGCCCACTGGCGCAGCAGAGCCAATGCGGCCTCAGCCTCTTCCCGGCTCGGCTTGCGCTCGGTGAATGGCGTCAGGATGTTCATGGCAGTGCCCCCTTCTCGGTCCCGTGGTGGCAAGGCTGCATTATGTGGGGTCCCACAAGCCTTCCGTCCACCCTTACCGAACGAATACGACCCGGAGGCGACATCGGATCACCGTCGCGCCTCCGGTATGGTCTTCAATCAGGCCCGGTCCAGGGCCTGCATGAGGTCGGCGATCAGGTCGTCGGCATCCTCGAGTCCGACCGAAAGCCGGATCAGACCGGGGGTGATCCCGAGCTTTTCCTTCTGGTCGGCAGGCAGCCGCTGGTGAGTCGTGGTGGCAGGATGGGTGGCGATCGTCTTGGCATCGCCGAGGTTGTTCGATATCTTGGCGATTTCGAGTGCATTCATGAAGCGGAACGCCGCCTCTTTTCCCGCCGCGATGTCGAAAGCTACAAGCGTGCCGCCTGAGCCCATCTGCCGTTCGGCCAGATCCGCCTGCGGATGGCTGGCAAGGCCCGGATAGATGACCTTCGAAAGTTTGGGGTGCCCTTCGAGCGCTGCCGCGATCTTCGCGGCGCCCTCGGCCATCGCCCGGCAGCGCAAGTCAAGCGTGACCATGCCGTTCAGCATGATCCAGGCGGTGAACGGGCTCATCGAGCCGCCGGTGTGCTTCATGTAGGGCTCGACGGTCTTGCGGATGAACTCGGTCGTGCCGCAGATCACCCCACCGAGCGCACGGCCCTGCCCGTCGATATGCTTGGTGGTCGAATAGACGATGACATCCGCCCCCTGCTCTACCGCACGGCTGAACACCGGCGTGGCAAAGACGTTGTCGACGATCACCAATGCGCCTTGGGCATGGGCGATCTCCGACACCGCAGCGATGTCGATGATCTCGAGGGTCGGGTTCGACATCGACTCGAAGAACACCGCTTTCGTCCCCGGCGTCACAGCCGCGCGCCACTGGTCGAGGTCGGTGCCGTCGACGAAGGTCACCTTCACGCCGTAGCGCACCAGCACCTCTTCAAGGATGTAAAGACACGAGCCGAAGAGCGCCCGGCTCGAGACCACATGGTCGCCCGCCCGCAGGAGCGAGGTCAGCGCGCCATTGACTGCCGCCATGCCGCTGGCGGTGGCGAAGGCATCTTCGGTGCCTTCGATCGCGGCGATCCGCTCCTCGAACATGCGGGTCGTGGGGTTGCCGTAGCGGGCGTAGATGAACTCGTCCTCGCCCGCCTTGATGAAGCGGGCCTCGGCCTGTTCGGCGCTGTCATAGGCAAACCCTTGCGTCAGGAAGATCGCTTCGGCCATCTCGCCATACTGGCTGCGGCGGCTGCCCTCGTGCACCAGCTTCGTGCGGCGGTTCCAATCCTTAGTCATCGTCATTCCCTTCCCGCGCCCATCCCAGTGCGCTGCGCAAGAAAAAACCCCCGGCCTGAAAGAGGCAACGGGGGTCGCGGGTCGCGTCCCTCACCTCTTTAGCGGCTTGTTTTACGTGGCCCGCAATCCGGTAACAAATCGCCACGCGGGTGGAATACGCTCCTGCCTGCCGCAGGTCAACGGCCCTTTGCACAGGGATCGCCGCTTGCAAGGCGGGCGAACCGTCATGCTGCTGCAACGCAGCAGTCACGCAGCTGTTGCAGCAATTGGGTACTGTTCAGAAGCAATCCACCAGATTTTGTCTAACCAACAGAACTCGGCGTCGCATGGCAGTCATCAAGGTAAATGCGGATAGCGAGGGACTTCACCTAGACGAGGCCGCCTTGCGCGCCGCGCTCGACAGGCTCGCGCCGCGCGCGCCCGTCGTCGCGATGGTACACGGCTTCCGCTTCCAGCCCGACCTGCCAGGCCAATGTCCGCATGAACATATCCTCGCGCTGCATCCCGAACATCCGGACCGCAAGGCGATCAGTTGGCCACGCCATCTGGGCTTCGGGCGTCCCGACGGCGGGCTGGGCCTGGCTTTCGGATGGCATTCGCGTGGGACGCTCTGGGCGGTCCATGCCCGGGCGCCGCAGGCAGGCCGCGCCCTGGCCGAGCTGGTCGCCCTTGTCCGCCGCATCGCGCCCGAGCGGCAGGTCGACGTGATAGGTCATTCGCTTGGCGCACGTGTTGCGCTTGCGGCGCTCCCACAGATCGAACCGGGTGCCGTCGGGCTGGCGATCCTGCTGTCGGCAGCCGAGTTCCGCGGACCGGCGGAAGCCGCAATGGCAACCGAGGCGGGACGCGCCGCACAAGTGCTGAACGTGACGACGCAGGCCAACCGGATGTTCGATTTCCTGCTGGAAGCCCTGCTGTCCGGGGGCACCCATGCCTCTGTTTCGTCCGGTTTGTCCAAGCCTCACCCCGGTTGGACGGACCTGCGCGCCGACGATCCGGCTGCCGTCGCCGCGCTTCGCAGCCTTGGCTTCCGCCTCGGCGGCACCCAGGCGCAGATCTGTCATTGGTCGCCCTTCCTCCGCCCCGGTCTGTTTCGGCTGTACCGTGCCCTGCTCGAGCGGCGCCTGCCCCTGCCCCTGTTGAGGACAGCTCTGACAGCAACACGGCTCGAAACCGGCTCACGCTTCCTGCCACCGGCGGGCGGGGCGGGGCTGTCCCTGCCCGGCGAGACGGCCTGACCCCGCGCGGCCCCGGGTGGAGAGCGGCGCCGGCACGTGGTGCTCCTGCCGCAAGTCCGGGCGGAGGCTGGGCCACGATTTTTCTGCGAAAAATCAAAGGCGTCCGGATTTTTCGCAGGAAAATCGAAGGTTTCTAGGGCCGGGCCTATTCTTCGGGTTTGTCGATCCCGTAGGTCTCGAACAGCTTGCCCTGGGTCATGAAGAAGGCGAACAGCGCCCCGGTCAGGACGAAGGTCTTGAAGCTGACCCAGGTTTCTGTGCTCATCGTGCGCCAGACGACCTCGTTGGCGATGGCGAGACCGGCGAAGAACAGGGCGACCCGCCTGGTCAGGATCATCCAGCCCTCGTGCCGCATTGGCAGGGCCTCTTCCATGACGAGCTGCATGTAGGACTTGCCCCGCATCAACCCCCAGCCGAGGATCGCGGCAAAGAGCGCGTAGATCATCGTCGGCTTCATCTTGAAGAACCGCTCGTCGTTCAGCCAGACCGAGAGCCCGCCGAACACGATCACCAGGACAAGAGTGACCACCTGCATCTTCGAGAGCTGGCCCGTCAGCTTCCACAGGATGGCGGTCGTCACGATCATCAGCGGGATGAACAGCGCCGTCATAAGGATGAAGCCGTGATACGCCTGCCCACCGAACACGACGGTGCTGTCCTTGAACCGGCTGAAACCGACGAAGAAGAGAAGAACCGGCCCGAGTTCGAGCCCCAGCTTCAGCCAGGGATTTATCTTCTTGGCAGCCACGTCCTATCCTCCGAGCAGCGTCAGGGCTCCAACTAGGATAGTGGCAAGGACAAATCCAGCGACCTTCTGGAAATGGAAGAAATTCTGCAGGAACGGATGGTCATGGATGACCTTCTGGTGCTCGCTCGACGGCTGCAGCAGGGGAAAGGCGTTTTCCAGCGAGTACCAGAAGCAGTCGGTCCAGCCCTTGTCACGGAGTATGGGGCTCCACCGGCTCACGAGCACGCCGAGTCCGACCAGCGTCGCGAACCACCACAACACGCGGAACGGATAGGCGCCAAAGCCAACGAGCGCCCACCAGATCACGCCCGCAAGGGTCTTGAGCCAACCGGAAAGATCGGTGGAATAGGCCTTTATCTGGTGGACATGCCCCGCGACCTGAACTTCGTCAGCCTCGGAGTCCGCCCCCATTGATCGCAAGGTCTCCTCCAACTGCCGAAACGGTTGGGGGATGAAACCGGCCGCTTGGCCCTGATCGCTTTTCGGCAGCGAGTCCGAGACCCATTGGATCAGGTTGTCGATGTCGAGTTCGGGCGGAAGCGATGACTGGGGCGGGGTGGCGGAACCCAGGCGGTCATAGCGAAGATTCTCGAGTTCGACGGGCAGGCGCAACGGCGCGCCTTGCTGGTCATGCAGGTCCGAGAGTTCCCAGTTCTGCGGAAACCGTGCCTGGAGTACCCCGATATCGGCATTGCGCAGATCGAGAGACGCCTTCGGGCCCCAGGAGACATCCTCGCCATTCTCCCAAAGTTCGAGCGCGCCGAGATGCGCGTTGCGCAGATCGAAAGGGCCGTCAAACCTGGATGCGAACAGCTGCACCGCCCCTTCCACGAACGCCCCGCGAAAGCTGACGGCCGTCATGTCAGCGTTCCACCCCATGGAAATCGGACCTTCGACATGGAGCCCGTTCGCCGAGAGCTGATCGACTATCCGCGAGCCCCCAAGATAGAGCGGCCCGGAAATCGAGGCTTCGTCCAGGACGAGCTTGCCTTCGACCTGGAGCCAGTTGAAGAAGGCGCTGTCGTTCACCACCAGCCGCGCGGCCCAGATCGAGCCTGTCTGTGCCCAGATGCCGCTGTCGACAGTCCCGTCATTCACCGGGATCGTCGCATTGTCAGCAGGCTTCAGAACCCGCAGGCCAGTGAGTTCCAGTCCCTTCGCCATCCTGGCCGAGATCAGGTCTATTTCGCGCGCCTCGGCGCCGTAGCGCATGAAGAATGCGCCGCCGATATCGGCGCCGTTGAGGTTCATTTTCGTCCGGACCCTGGCAGAGTCGGCGCGCAGATCGCCGCCGATCCGGACCGAGCGCAGATCGACCTTTTGAAGGTCGGCCTGGATATTGTCAGACGGATCAAGCATGAGGTTCCGTTCGACCTGAAGCCCGGAAGCGATAAGGCCACCTCTTTCATCGGGGGTTTTCGGATCGGGAAGCATGCCGATCAACGTGCCGCTCAGGTCAACGTTGCCACGGACATTTGCCGAGGTGAGCCCGACAATGCCGGCCCGACCAGACCGAAAACTCAGGTTTTCTGCCTCCAGTCCATCGCCATAGAAGTAGGACCCTCCCAGATCGCTGCCATCCAGCACCAGATCAGAGTCGAATCGCGCGCCCTGAACGTACATTCCGCCCATGATCCTGCTGTCCTGAAGGACGAGCTGCCGCGGGAGGTCCTCGTGGTAAAGATAGATCTGGTCGTCTATCCGCGCGCAGCGAATGATGATGGTCGGGACGGCAGGCACCTCGACATAGGGCTTACGGGTCGCGACAAGCTTGATGAACCGCGCGGAAAGCCGTCGACTGTCCGGCCAGATCTGTTTCTTTTCGTTTTCTTTCGGAAGCGCCCGGCACCCAAATCCGTCTGCAGAGGTTTGGGGCGTGGACGCCGGGCCAAGGGCAAGGGGCTGGTCGAGCGAGGTCTGGACGGCCGGAGTAAACTGGCCCATGTCGGCAATGCGTCCGGCACAGATCATCCGCCATGCGAACCTCTCGCCTTCGGTCGCCCAATCCGGAAGGCCGACCGGGCATTTTTCGGAATAGTCGAGCAATCGCGTGTAGTCGCGCGCTGCGGTCTCCGCCGGGGCTTGCACCACCTGGGGCGCCGGCGCAACAGAAGAGACGTCCCTCGTGGCGGTCTCTGACAGGGCAGGACCGGACTCGAGAAGGCCGCAAACAAAAATCGCAAAGACCCAATGCACGGCGCTAGGCGACACCATCCCACGACTCCAAGCGTTCGCTCAGAAGTTACGGCGGACAAGCTAGCGCCGTTCAGGGTCTTCGGCCAAGCGCAGACTGCAGCGGGCTGTCAGGCGTCGAGCCCCACCAGTGCGC
Source organism: Alitabrizicola rongguiensis (assembly GCF_021491355.1). Taxonomy (GTDB): domain Bacteria; phylum Pseudomonadota; class Alphaproteobacteria; order Rhodobacterales; family Rhodobacteraceae; genus Aliitabrizicola; species Aliitabrizicola rongguiensis. Next base: position 176,484 of record NZ_JAKENF010000002.1, read on the forward strand.
GGGCGAAATCCTCGGGGTCGAAGGGCGACAGGTCGTCGATCTGCTCGCCCACACCGATCGCGTGGATTGGCAAGCCGAACTTGTCTGCCAAGGCCACGAGGACGCCACCCTTTGCCGTGCCATCCAGCTTGGTCATGACGAGGCCAGAGACATCGGCGATCTTGCGGAAGATGTCGACCTGAAGGACAGCGTTCTGCCCCGTGGTTGCATCCAGAACCAGAAGCGTGTTGTGGGGGGCGGACGGGTCCTTCTTGCGGATAACACGGACGATCTTTGCAAGCTCTTCCATCAGGTCGGCACGGTTCTGAAGACGGCCGGCCGTGTCGATGAGAAGGAGGTCGGCCCCTTCCGCCTCGGCACGGGTCATCGCATCGAAGGCAAGGCTGGCAGGGTCGGACCCTTCCGGCGCGGTCATCACCGGCACACCCGCGCGCTCGCCCCAGATCTGGAGTTGCTCGACCGCAGCGGCTCGGAAGGTGTCGCCTGCAGCGATCACCACCGTCTTGCCGGCGGCGCGGAACTGGCTGGCAAGCTTGCCGATCGTCGTTGTCTTGCCAGAGCCGTTCACGCCGACCACCAGAACCACCTGCGGCTTCTTCGGGTAAAGGGGCATCGGGCGCGCGACCGGCTCCATGATCCGGGCGATCTCGGTGGCAAGCGCCTGCTTGATCTCGGTGGCAGACACACGGCGGCCCATGCGGCCTTCGGCAAGGTTGGCCGTGACCCGCAAGGCAGTGTCTACGCCCATATCGGCCTGGATCAGCAATTCCTCGAGGCTTTCGAGCATCGAGTCATCCAGCACCCTGCGCGGCTCGTCTTCGCGCCCGCCACCCAGCAACCGGCCCAGAAGGCCAGGTTTCGCCGCAGCCACCGTCGTCGGTTCCGGCTCCGGGCGAGAGGCAGCGGCCGGTGCGAGGTCGGCTGGCGGTTCGGATGGCGCGTCGGCAGGCTTTGGCGCTTCCTCGACCGGAGCCTCGGAAACGATCTCATCCAGTCCCTGGCCGATCTTGTCCGACGACTTGAACATTCGGTCGCGGAGTTTCTTGAAGAAGGACATGCGCCGCCACCTCCTAGTCTGCCCATTCCACGTAGTCGTTTCGGCACGAAAGCGGAAGTCCCTGCGGCTTTCACCCTGTCCGGACAGTCGCGCCGCCGCTATCCTGTGTGCCGATGACGCGCTTTCCCACCCGATCCCTGATGCTGGTCTTCGCCGCCGCGAGCCTTGCGCCAATGGCGCTTCTGGCAGCGGGGCTGTCTGGCGGCTGGGGCTGGTTTCTGGCCGCGCTCCTTTATGTCGGCGGATTCGCGGCGCTGCTCGACCGGATACTGCCGCACCTTCTGCTAGAGGCGCCGGAGGGGGCCGAGTTCCCCGGCTCGGACGCGTTGCTGGTTGTCCTGGCACTTGCCCATCTGACGCTCTGGCCGGTGGCGGTCGCGGTGATCGCGGGGCGGACGGGGTTCGGTCCGGCCGGCGGCATCCTGGCCTTCTTTGCCTTCGGGCTGACCTTTGGCCAGATCTCGAATCCGGTCGCGCATGAACTGATCCATCGCAGCGACCGTCGGCTCTTCTGGCTGGGGGTAGCGGTCTATGCCTCGATGCTGTTTGCCCATCACGCCTCGGCGCACCGGCTTGTGCACCATGTACATGTCGCGAGCGATGGCGATCCGAATTCCGCCTACCGAGGCGAAACGGTCTGGCAATTCCTGCCCCGGGCATGGATCGGGTCCTTCCGCGCCGGCTACGCCGCCGAAGTGCGCCTGCGGCGGGGGCGCGGCCTGCACCCTTACGCGATCTATCTCGGCCTGTCCGGGCTGAGCCTGATCCTGTCGGCGGTCGTTGCCGGATGGATCGGCCTCGCGGTGCATCTGGCTTTGGCGCTGCATGTGACCTCGCAACTCCTGATCTCGGACTATGTCCAGCATTACGGGCTACGCCGGGCGGTGCGTCGTGACGGTCGACTGGAGCCCGTCGGCGACCGCCATTCCTGGAATGCGCCGCAGTGGTTCAGCGGCAAGATGATGCTGCATGCGCCGCGCCATTCCGATCACCATGCCCACCCTTCGCGCCCCTATCCGGGCCTTCGCCTGCCCGGTGACGCACCCATGCTGCCGCGCGGGCTGCCGCTGATGGGCGCGCTGGCTCTGATCCCGCCCCTGTGGTTCCGGGTCATGGACCGCCGGCTCGCGCGGCTCGCCTCACGCGAAAGCGATGGCACGGGTCTGGCGCCGTGATCGGTCCTCTGGCAGGTTTTCGCACATGTTGCGCCTGCTTGTCCTCGCCCTGATCTCTCTGCCAGCGCTCGCCCTGGCCGAATCCCCCATGACCGGGGCCGAGTTCGAGGCACAACTGACCGGCAAGACCATGACCTATGCAGAAGCCGGCCAGGTCTATGGGATCGAGCAATACCTGCCAGGACGCCAGGTGGTCTGGGCCTTCAGCGGCGAGGAATGCCGCAAGGGCACCTGGTACGAGCAAGGCCCAGCAATCTGCTTTATCTACGAAGACAACCCAGACCCGCAGTGCTGGCTCTTCTTCCAGCGCGCCGACGGGCTGAAAGCCCATTTCATCGGTGATCCGGAGGGAACTGAATTGTCTGCCGTCGATGAAAGCACGCAGCCCCTTTCCTGCGCCGGGCCTGATCTCGGGGTCTGACGGATCAGAACAGCGATCCCTGCCCGTCCGGCGCTTTGCCACCCTTTTTCCCGGGTTTCGTCCCGAGCGAGAGGCGGCCGTCGCGGAATTCGATCTCGAGCAACTGCGCGCTCTCGGCCCCTGCCTTGGTTGTGACGACGTGACCGTCGCCACGCACGACAGCGTAACCGCGCGCCAGAGTTTCGCGATAACCGAGCGTCTGGCGCGTGCGGTCCAGCGCCTCAAGCCTGTCGGCGAAGGTCTTGAGCCGCTGCTTCGGTGTCGCTTCAAGCCGCGCTGCAAGCCCGTCGAGCCTGGCGCGGCCCTCGCGCGCCCGACGGTCCGCATCGCCGATCAGGCGGGCAAGCGCGGGGGCCAGCCGGGACGACAGAATGTCGAAGCTCCGTCGCTCCTGCGCGATCCGGCGGTCGCGGGCAGCACCGAGGATGCGGGTCTCGTTGTCGAGCTTCTGGCGCTTCTGCATCGCCAGTGCGAGCAGCATCTCGGAGCGCAACCTCCCGGCCACCCGCTCGAATCCGGTCCGCTTGGCCGCCGCCGCAAGTCCGAGCGCCCCGCCGAGCCGCCCCGTCCACAGGTCCAGCCGTTGCGAGGCGGCGCTGGTCAATGTATCAAGCCGCGGCAGCGCGCGGGACAGATCGCGCACGCGCTGGCTGCGCTGAGTCACCCCCTGCGCCACCGCCCGCGACAGCCGCGCCGCCTGCGCGTCAACCGTGGCCTGCAACTCCAGCCGCACCGGCACCGCCATTTCGGCGGCAGCGGTCGGGGTGGGGGCACGGCGGTCGGCGGCGTAGTCGATCAGCGTGGTGTCCGTTTCGTGCCCGACGGCCGAGATCAGAGGGATGCGGCTTTCCGCCGCCGCGCGCACCACGATCTCTTCGTTGAAACCCCAGAGGTCTTCCAGACTGCCTCCGCCCCGCGCCACGATCAGCAGGTCGGGGCGCGGGATCGGCCCGCCGGGCGCAATCGCATTGAAACCCCGGATCGCCGCCGCCACCTCGGGCGCGCATTTCTCGCCCTGCACCGCCACTGGCCAGATCAGCACATGGCGCGGGAAGCGGTCGCGCAGCCGGTGCAGGATGTCGCGGATCACCGCGCCCGAGGGCGAGGTCACAACGCCGATCACCTCGGGCAGCCAGGGGATCGGCTTTTTCCGCCCTTCGTCGAAAAGTCCCTCCGCGGCCAGCGCCTGCCGCCGCTTCTCCAGCATCGCCATCAGCGCGCCGGCGCCCGCCGGGGCCATGTCCTCAACGATCATCTGGTATTTGGACTGTCCGGGGAACGTCGTCAGCCGTCCGGTCGCAACAACCTCGAGCCCCTCCTCGGGCCTGACCGACAGCCGCCCCGCCTGCCCCTTCCAGCAGATCGCAGCAAGCACGGCGCGGTCATCCTTGAGGTCGAAGTAGAGATGCCCCGAGGCGGGCCGCGAGACCCGCCCGATCTCGCCGCGGACGCGCACGAGGCCGAACTCCCCCTCGATCACGCGCTTCACCGCGCCGGACAGTTCCGAGACGGTGAATTCCGGGGCGTTGCCTTGGGGCACGGGGTCTTCGAACAGGTCCATGGCCTCTGGATAGCAAGTCGGATGCACCTTGCGAAGTCGGCAAGAGCAGTTTTCTGAGCCTCCCCGGCCAGTCCTCCGGCCATCCTCCCCGGAATTGATGTCTGCTATTCGTCCGACGCCTCACCGGAATTGACGACACGGGGCGCGCGGGCGCCCAGGCTGGAGCTTATTGCCAGCCCGAGCAGGAAGACCCCCCAATTGAAGCGGTAGGCAGTGGCGTCGATCTGGTGAAACAGCAATCCGGTCAGCAGGCTGGCAACGACGCTGATGACCAATCCCACCGCGAAGGCCCGCCATGCCCAGCGAGCGCGCCGCACCGTATGGTCAGTGGGCCAGAATGCTTCTGGCGCCGGCTGGTCGAATTCCTGAGCGTAGCGCGCAAGAAAGCGCGCGTAGGCATCCGGGTTCGCGCGTACCTCGCCGGTCATGCCGGCGCGGTCGGGCCGTCTGCCGGTGCCGCAGTATGTTTCCGCGAAATCGTCGGGCCAAAAGTGACGATGCAGTCCCCTGATCTCGGAAATGATCTTTGACGGAACGGCCGGCATCTCATCGAGCAGGTCGAGATAGAGAAACCGCCGATACTCTGCAACCGCACCCGCCGCATTTTCGGGAAAGAGAGTCAGCCGGTCCCCGATCCATGTGGCAAAGCCGCGATCCCTTGGCCGGCCTGGCCCGAAGCGCGGCGGCGCGGAGACCGCCGGCATGGGGCGTCGCTGCACCCATTCCCATAGCTCAGGATCAGAAAGCGGCATTCTTCTCTCTGCGCGGACCGACCCATGAAGCATACCATGCTTCGATCCGACTGGATATTGTCTCCGGGGCGGGGGACGGCTATGCGCCAGTAGAGTGGACGACAGCCGGGAGCAAGCGCATGAACATCCTCATCCTCGGATCGGGCGGGCGGGAACATGCGCTGGCTTGGGCAGTCAGCCAGAACCCCAAGACCGACAAGCTGATCGTCGCGCCGGGCAATGCCGGGATCGCGCAGGTGGCGGAATGCGCGACGCTCGACATTCTCGATGGCGCAGCGGTGGTGGCTTTCTGCGAGGAACAGGCGATCGACTTCGTCATCGTCGGGCCCGAGGCACCGCTGGCCGCCGGAGTGGCGGACGCGCTACGGGAGTCCGGCATCCTGACCTTCGGCCCCTCTGCGGCGGCAGCGCGGCTGGAGGCATCGAAGGGCTTCACCAAGGAAATCTGCGATGCCTGCGGCGCGCCCACCGCCGCCTGGGCACGCTTCACCGAAGCCGAGCCGGCAAAGACCTACATCCGCGAGAAAGGCGCGCCGATCGTGGTCAAGGCCGATGGCCTCGCCGCCGGCAAGGGCGTGATCGTCGCGATGACCGAGGCCGAGGCGCTGGCCGCGATCGACGAGATGTTCGGCGGAAGCTTCGGCGCGGCGGGGGCCGAGGTGGTGATCGAGGAATTCATGGCGGGTGAGGAGGCCAGCTTCTTCGTGCTGACCGATGGCGAGGCCTGCCTTCCTGTCGGCAGCGCACAGGACCACAAGCGTGTTGGCGACGGCGATACCGGGCCGAATACCGGCGGCATGGGAGCCTATTCCCCTGCCCCAGTCCTGACCGACGCCATTGCCAAACAAGCGCTGGACGAGATCGTCCTTCCGACTGTGCGCGAGATGGCGCGGCGCGGAACGCCTTATCAAGGTGTGCTCTATGCCGGGCTGATGATCGAGAACGGCCGCGCGCGGCTTGTCGAATACAACGTCCGCTTCGGCGACCCCGAATGCCAGGTGCTGATGATGCGCCTGGGCGCGCAGGCGCTGGACCTGATGCTCGCCTGCGCTGAAGGGCGGCTCAGGGAAGCGAAGGTCAACTGGGCGGACGATCATGCCCTGACCGTGGTCATGGCGGCACAGGGCTATCCCGGCGACTACGCCAAGGGCAGCCAGATCCGCGGCCTCGAGGAGCTGCCCGAGGATAGCCGCCACATGGTATTCCATGCCGGAACTGCCGCCCGCGACGGCCAGATCATCGCTACTGGCGGGCGCGTGCTGAACGTGACGGCGCGTGGAATGACCCTGGCCGAGGCGCAGGCAGAAGCCTATGCGATGGTCGACCGCATCGACTGGCCGGGCGGGTTCTGTCGGCGCGACATCGGCTGGCGGGCGCTGCCGTGATCCTGCGCGAGAAGCCCGGCCCGATCGAGCTTCTCACCGCGATCCGCGGATCGGTCCTGCCGCATATCGCGACGGAACTTCTTGTGGTGATGGCATTCTCGGCGGCGCTGGTCGTGTTCGACGGTCTGGTCCATCCGCTACCCCACCTGTCGGCCACGCCTTTCGCGACCTTCGGCATCGCGCTGTCGCTGTTCCTCGGCTTCCGCAACAATGCCGCCTATGATCGTTGGTGGGAGGCGCGCAAGCTCTGGGGCGGACTGGTGGCCGACCTGCGGAGCTTGGCGCGCGAACTGGAGCTGTTCCTGCCCGACGCTGCGGCCAGGCACCGCCAGCTTGAACTGTGTCTGGCCTTCCTGCATCTCCACCGGCTGAACCTGCGTCGGACCAAGCCCGACAGTGACGCCGAGGCCGCCATCCATGCCGCGAGGCTCGACCTCACGTCTGCGCCCCATCCGCCCTGCGCCGCGCTCGACCGCATGAGCGCCGAACTTGCCGTGCTGCATCGCGATGGCCAGATCGACGGTTTCGGCGCGCGGGCGCTTTCGGCGCGCCTTGGAAGCATTGCCCTCAATCAGGCGGGCTGCGAGCGCATTGCCACCACCCCCCTCCCATACGTCTATTCGCTGCTGATCTACCGCACCGTCTGGCTTTATTGCATGCTGGTGCCGCTGGCGATGATCGAACCGGCGGGCTGGCTGGCCCCGATCTTCGTCGGCATAGTCGCCTACGTGTTCTTCGGCCTGGCGGAGGTGACCGAGGAATTGGCCCACCCCTTCGGCAAGACACCGAACGCGCTGCCGCTCGACGCGATCTGCCGCACGGTCGAGATCAGCCTCGCCCCTCATCTCGGTCGTCCTGCGCCCGCGCCGCTGGCTCCGGTCGATTTCCGGCTGGATTAGCTGCCGTCGCCCCAGGCCTTCAGCTGCACGAGGCGGGCGGATTTCTTCATCTGGTGACGGTCCATGCGCCCGAGGATGCCGCGCAGAAAGCGCACCGCCTCGACCACATGCGGCCCCTTGTTCAGCATCACGCATTCCGCCCGCTGGCCCATGGCCGCATCGGTGACTTCGGCCCGGCTGGCCTGACCGTCGCGCACCATTCCCTCGAGCACCTGCGTAGCCCAGATCACCGGCACCTGGGCCGCCTCGCACAGCCAAAGGATTTCCTCCTGAACCTCCGACAGGCGCTCGAAGCCGATCTCCACCGCCAGATCGCCGCGGGCGATCATCACGCCGACCGGCAAGCGGCCGCCGGCCTCGACGATCAGGTCCGGCAGGTTGCGCAAACCCAGGGGCGTCTCGATCTTGAGGATGATCGCGGGCATCCGCCCGTCATCGGCGCGCTTCTCCATCTCTTCGATCAGCGCGCGGATGTCTCCGACCGTCTGGACGAAGGAATAAGAGACCATGTCAGCCTGCGTCACGACCACATCAAGCGCGGCGATATCGTCTTCGGTCAGCGCGGAAACCCGAAGGTCGGATCCCGGCAGGTTGACGCCTTTCTCGGGCTTGATCCGCATCCCCTTTGCCGGCGAATGGGTGACCTCGAGGAGCGCGTGGCTCTCTGGCCGTTCCACAACCTTTGCCCAGAGCTTGCCGTCATCAATCGAAATCTCCGAGCCGACCTCGAGAGCCTCGAGCAGTGCCGGATGGCTGAGGGTCGTGCAGACGGTCTTGTGCGGCCCGTCCGACAGCGCAGCGGCGATGGCGAAGCGATCGCCGGGCAGGAACCGGTGCTTGTGATCCTTCGACACGGTTTCGATGCGGAACTTCGGCCCGCCCAGATCCATCGAGACCGGAACACGGCGCCCCGCCAGACCGGCCGCCAGACGAACCTTGCCGATCATCCTTCTCCAGATGTCGGGGCCGTCATGCGCGCAGTTGATGCGCGCACAGTCCATTCCCGCCAGGACGAGGTCGCGGATCAGGTCGGGATCCTCGGCTGCTTCTGACGGCAGCGTCACCATGACCCGCGTCTGCGGCCCGTCGGTCCCGCTTCCGAAAAGCTCGTCCCGACGCGCATCCAACAGGGCGCGCTCGCCGCTGATCGCCTCGGGCAGCGGAAAGACCGGCTCTGCTTCCCCCGCGATCGCTGCAAGCGCGGCGATCACCGCATCGACCGAGGGACGGACATGACCGTCGAGACGGCCGAGCGTCGACAGCCCGAACTCGGTCAGACGCGGCTGCAGCGCCGTCAGGTCCATCCGGCGCAGTGCCAGCCAGTCGGCAAGGTTTAGCGCCGAGGACCGGAATGCCTCGCGGCGGATACCGGGCCCCCACTGGGCCATGCGACGATCAGAGTCGGCCACCAGCGCCTTACGCATCCGCCGCAGGTCCGCCAGAAGCTCGCGGGCCTGCTCCCGCCGGAGGGTCAGCGCCGACGCCGCCTCGAATGTCATGTCCGTCACAGTCGGTTCTCCCTGCAGGTCCGGCGCACGGACCCTATCACCGGCCATAGTGACAGCCCCATGACAATGAAAGGGGCACGGCCGCAGACCCGACCCCACTTCCCCTTGCACCCCCTGCCCTGCCCGCATAAGAAGCGGTCGATTTTCAAGGCGGGCACGGAGGGCGTTCATGCCGCTTCTGGTGATGAAATTCGGGGGAACCTCGGTGGCCGATCTCGGCCGCATCAAGAACGCCGCCCTGAAGGTCAAACGCGAGGTCGAGCGCGGCTATGACGTGATCGTCATCGTCTCGGCCATGTCGGGCAAGACCAACGAACTCGTGGGCTGGGTCGAGCAGACCTCGCCCCTGTTCGACGCCCGCGAATACGATGCCGTCGTGTCCTCGGGCGAGAACGTGACGGCCGGCCTGATGGCACTGACGCTGCAGGAGATGGATATCCCCGCGCGCAGCTGGCAGGGCTGGCAGGTGCCGATCCTGACAACCTCCGCCCATTCCGCCGCCCGATTCATCGACATCCCGCGCGAGAACATCGACGCGAAATTTGCCGAGGGCTTCAAGGTCGCGGTCGTGGCCGGCTTCCAGGGTGTCAGCGCCGAGGGCCGGATCACCACGCTTGGCCGCGGCGGGTCGGACACCACCGCCGTCGCCTTCGCCGCCGCCTTCGCCGCGGAGCGCTGCGACATCTACACCGATGTGGACGGGGTCTACACCACCGACCCGCGCATCACCTCCAAGGCCCGCAAGCTCGAGAAGATCGCCTTCGAGGAAATGCTGGAACTGGCAAGCCTCGGCGCCAAGGTGCTGCAGACCCGCTCGGTCGAGCTGGCCATGCGCTACAAGGTGCGGCTGCGTGTGCTGTCCTCGTTCGAGGATACCGACGAGAACTCTGGAACCCTGGTCTGCGACGAGGATGAAATCATGGAATCGAAAGCCGTCTCGGGCGTCGCCTATTCGCGCGACGAAGCAAAGATGACCCTCGTCAAGGTCCAGGACCGCCCCGGCATCGCCGCCGCGATCTTCGGGCCGCTGGCCGAGGCGGGCGTCAACGTCGACATGATCGTGCAGAACATCTCGGAACTGGCCGATGGCGGCGCCTATACCGACATGACCTTCTCCTGCCCCACCAACCAGGTGATGCGCGCCCAGAAGGCGATGGAGGATGCCCGCGCTTCGGGCGCGGTGAACTATGCCGATCTGGTCGTCGATACAGATGTCGCCAAGATCTCAGTCGTCGGCATCGGCATGCGCAGCCATGCGGGCGTCGCAGCAACGATGTTCAAGGCACTTGCCGCCGAGAACATCAACATCAAGGTCATCACCACCTCCGAGATCAAGATCTCGGTCCTCGTTGACCGGAAGTACATGGAATTGGCTGTGCAGGCACTGCACGACGCCTTCCAGCTGGAAAAGGCCTGAGGCCAGGCTCGCGCGCGAATCTCTTCGAAGGCTTTTGGGCCGCCCGGCCATGCAACCGGCGCGCGAAGTTCTGCCGGCCAGACCGTGAATGCCGTTTCCACTTTCGAGACGATGTGCTCTAAGCTGCTCCAAGCGCCCCGGAAATTGCGCCGGGCCGAGGAACTGAAGGATCGATGGCCGACCGCAGCGATACCGAAAGCCGCAAGCTGCTGCGCCGACTGCGCGATTCCCTCGCCGAGCCTGGCCAGGGGCAGGAACGGCTTGACCGGATCACCCATCTGATCGCGGATTCCATGGGCACTGAAGTGTGCTCGATCTACCTGTTCCGCGACGAAGAAACGCTTGAACTCTGCGCGACCGAGGGGCTGAAGCGCGAGGCAGTCCACAAGACGCGGATGAAGCTGGGCGAGGGCCTAGTCGGCCGCGTGGCCCGCACCGCCTCGCCGGTCAATACCGGCAACGCTCCGGGTGAAAAGGGCTTCCGCTTCATGCCGGAGACGGGGGAAGAGATCTATTCCTCCTTCCTTGGCGTGCCGATCCAGAGGGTGGGCGAGCGGCTGGGCGTCCTTGTCGTGCAGTCGAAGATCGCGCGCGAGTTCTCGGAAGACGAGGTCTATGCGCTCGAGGTCGTGGCCATGGTGCTGGCCGAAATGACCGAGCTTGGCGCCTTTACCGGCGACGGCGACGGGATGACCGCCCTGCACCGCCGCCCCGTCATCTATCGCGGCGCCACCGGACAGGAGGGCGCGGCCGAAGGCAGGGTCTGGCTGCACGAACCGCGGGTGGTGGTCACCAACCCCGTCGCCGACGATCCGGTCGCCGAGATCGAGCGGCTTCGTGCCGCCGTGCAGCAGCTGCGCGTCTCCATCGACGATCTTCTGTCGGTCGAACATCTCGACAAGGACCAGAAGGCGGTTCTCGAGGCCTATCGGATGTTCGCCAATTCGCGCGGCTGGTCCAAGCGGATGGAGGAGGATATCGAGGCGGGCCTCTCGGCCGAGGCCGCCGTCGAAAAGGAACAGTCGCTGACCCGCTCGCGGATGGAGCAGGTCGCGGACGCCTACCTGCGCGAACGCCTGTCCGACCTTGACGACATCTCGAACCGGCTGCTGCGCATCTTGACCGGTCAGGGCAAGGATACCGGCGCCGCAATGCCGGAGAACCCGATCCTCGTCGCCCGCAACATCGGCCCGGGCGAGCTTCTTGAATACGGCCGCAAGCTGCGCGGAGTGGTGCTCGAGGAAGGCTCGGTCGGCAGCCATGCCGCCGTGGTGGCACGCGCGCTGGCGATCCCGCTGGTCATCCATGCCGAACGCATCAAGTCCGAGGCGCTGAACGGCGATCCGATCCTGGTTGACGGTGATCAGGGCGTGGTCCACCTGCGCCCCGAAGAGACGATCACCCGTGCCTTCCGCGACAAGATCGCCATGCAGGCCGAGGCGCAGAAGCGTTATGCCTCGCTGCGCGGACTGCCGGCGCAATCGAAATGTGGCACGATCATCCAGCTGCACATGAACGCGGGCCTGATGGCCGACCTTCCAAGCCTGGAGGGCTCGGGCGCCGAAGGGGTTGGCCTGTTCCGCACCGAGCTGCAGTTCCTGATCCGCAGCCAGATGCCCCGGCGGGCAGAGCTTGTGGCGATCTATTCGCGGGTCATGGACGCCGCCAAGGGCCGCCGCGTCGCCTTCCGCACGCTCGATATCGGGTCTGACAAGGTCCTGCCCTACATGAAGCCGCAGGACGAGCCGAACCCCGCCATGGGCTGGCGCGCGATCCGGGTCGGCCTCGACAAGCCAGGCATCCTGCGCATGCAGCTTCAGGCGCTGCTCCGTGCCGCCGGAAAGCGGCCTCTGACAGTGATGTTCCCCTTCGTCGCGCAACTCGATGAATTCACGCAGGCCCGCAGCCATCTCCTGCGCGAGATTCATCGCGAACGCTCGCTTGGCCATCCCGTACCCGAGAAGATCGAGATCGGCGCGATGCTCGAGACTCCGTCGCTCGCCTACGCGCCGAAGGAATTCTTCGACCTGGTGGACTTCATCTCGATCGGCGGAAACGACCTGAAGCAGTTCTTCTTCGCCGCCGACCGCGAGAACGAACTGGTTCGCCGGCGATACGACACGCTGAATACCGCCTTCCTGCAATTCCTGTGCCATGTGGTCCACCGCTGCGCGGATTCGGACACGCCGCTTTCCTTCTGCGGCGAAGACGCAGGTCGGCCCATCGAGGCGCTGGCGCTGGCCGCCATGGGCTTCCGCATGCTGTCGATGCGCCCCGCCTCGATCGGCCCGGTCAAGGCGCTCATCCGCCGCGTGGACCTCCGCGAAGTGCGCGCGGTGATCGACAAGGCGATCACGGATGGCGCGGTCTCGGCACGTCCGGCACTGATGGAGTGGCTTGCGACGCAGCCGGAATAGGCGCGGCGGTCAGGCGCGGCCAAGCTTCGGGTGGTCGACGGCCTTGGCGAAAGCGGAAAGGACCGGTTCGGCCCCATGCCGCTCGGCCAGCTTCAGAAGCCCGAAGCGGACGTGCGCAATCTCGCGGTAGTAGCCGATGAAGGCGGTGTTGAGCGCCGCACCCGAAAGTGCCCCCAGCACGGGGATTGACTGCGCCATGAGCTTGGGCCCGAGAGTGGAGACAAGCTTTGGCACGGCGGTGGCGATGACCTTCTGCAGGGCCGGTCCGGTAACGGTCAGCCGCGCGCCCATGAACCCGGTATTCACACCGTCATCTGCCGCCAAGGGGCTGCCCGCGGCAAAGACGCGGATCGCTTCGATCCGGACCGCCTCGTCATCGGGATCGAACCCTTCCTCGGCGGCAGCGCGACGGATGGCATGCAGCATCACGGTGATGGTCACTGGCAGTTCGGCGATCGAGGTGGCAAGGCCCCCGGCGCCGCCGGCCGCCCCCGTAAGCGCCGCGAGCGCCATCGGCCCTCGCGGGCCAAGATCGGGGGCATGGCGTCCCGTCGCGGCTACGCGGTAGCCCTGCTCCAAGGCTTTCCTGGTCACGGTCTCGATGCGGCTGCGGATGTCTTGCGGCAAGGCAGCGAAGGCTTCTTCCGCGCGGCCGCCCAGACGGTTCATCAGCTTCATCACCGGCCCGTTGGCGCGGTGGAAGCGCAGCGCCAGCCGCGCAATCTCGGTGGCGGGGTCGTCAAGGACAGCGGGCAACTGGGGTTGGGTGGCATCCATGCGCCAGAAGGTAGGGCGCGAGGCCCCTTCCCGCAATGGCGCGCTTATTCGGCCTTCTCGACCGTGCCACCGACGCCATGCCAGGCGCCCGGCGACAGCTCCAGGCCAAGCACCCGGTCGGGGTTGGTGGGCGGCGGCATGTACACGCCTTCGAGCTTGCGGAAGCCGAAGCGCGAGTAATAGGGCGCGTCGCCGACCAGCATCACCCGGCTCCAGCCGAGACGGCGCGCCTCGGCCAGCGTTTCGTGGATGAGAAGCCCGCCAAGCCCCTCGCCCTGCCGCGTCGGGTGAACGGCAACGGGACCGAGCAGAAGCACATCCCGGCCCCCGACCCGCACCGGCCAGTAGCGGATCGCGGCAGCCAGCACGCCGTCATCGTCGCGCAGTACATGGCAGAGGGTCTTTACCGCAGGGACATCCTCCCTCAGGCGGTAGGAGGACAGGGCCGTGCGGCCCGGCGCGAAGCAAAGGTCGAGCAGAGCCTCGACCTCCCACCAGTCCTCCGCCGTCTCCTCTTCCAGCCGGTACACCGGAATCCCCCGCCTTTTCCGCTGGATGCGGCCCTATCACGCGCTAAGGTCACATTCAAACCGAACCCGTCCGGACTCCGCCATGTTTTACCGACCCGCCGATGGCCACGGCCTGCCGCACAATCCCTTCAATGCGATCGTGACGCCGCGCCCGATCGGCTGGATCTCGACAACAGGTACGCTCGGCGACAACATCGCACCCCATTCCTTCTTCAATGCCGTCGCCTATGTGCCGCCGCAGGTGATCTTCGCCTCGACCGGCATAAAGGATTCTCTGACCAACATCCGCGAGACCGGTGTCTTTGCGGTGAACATCGTCGAGGAAGCAATGCTGAACGCAATGAGCGAGACCTCGGCACTCCTTCCCCGTGGCCAGGACGAATTCCTGCTCAACGGCCTGCCGAAAGCCCCCTGCGAGACGATCGACTGCCCGCGCCTGGCTGGAGCGCCCGCGACGCTCGAATGCCGGGTGGTGCAGGAAGTGCAGTTGCTCGGGCGGGACAACATCCTCGTGATCGGCGAGGTGACGGGCATCCATCTGCGCGACGACTGTCTGGTGAACGGCCGGTTCGACCCGACTCGATTTCACCCCGTGGCCCGCATGGGCTACCGCGACTACGCGATCGTGCGGGACGTCGTCGAGCTTGCACGACCGAACGAGCGCGGACGCTGACATCCGACACCTCCTGCGCTATCAGGACGGAGGACAGTTGTGGGTGAACAGGCGAAATGGCGTTTTCGGACTTCGACGAACGGCGGCTCGCCGTATGCCTGGGCGGACTGCGTGACTGCGATGAGGCCACGCTCGCGAGAGGCCCGGAACCTCGTGTGCTCGTCTGCGGCACCTCCGAGACGAAGAACAGTCTCAGACACCGCTACGGAACGATCTACCCCGGAAACAGCCTCAAATGGCCCTACAAGGCCTATATCCGACAGGCGCAGGACCTGTTTCGCAGGGCCGCCCCTTATTCGGTCTTCGCGATCTATCCCGAAGACAGCCGAAGCCGCTTCGCGTTTCCGACACTGGTGAAATCCCGCATGGTCCGGGACCGCGATTCAGGGTGTGTGCTTCTGCCGCTTGATCAGCGCCGCCACTGGGGTGACCTGCCGCGGATCGCGGCGATGGATGTACCGTTAGGGGAAAAGGACAACCGTTTGGTCTGGCGGGGCGCGACTACGGGTGCGTTCAAGCCATGGTATGCCGGCATGCCCTACGCAAGCCGCTTCTACGTCGCCAGCCTGTCCGATGACCCCAATCTGGATATCGGCTATAGCGAAATTGTCCAAATAAGCCCGGAAACCTCGGATCTCCCCGTTGAGGCGCTGCGGCCGAAGCTGCGCCCATCCCTTTCGATCGAACAACAGCTCCGCTCGAAGTTCCTGCTTTCCCTCGAGGGCAACGATGTCGCGACGGGGCTGAAATGGATGCTGTATTCCAACTCGACCGTCGTCATGCCACGCCCCACCTGCGAGACTTGGGCCTGTGAGGGCGAACTGGTTCCCTACGAACACTATGTTCCCGTGAAGGACGATCTGTCCGACATCCGCGAGGTCTATGACTGGTGCCTTGCCAATCTCCCGGCCTGCGAAGAAATCGCGCAGAATGGCAAGCGCTTCATCTCACGGTTCCTCGACCGGCAGAACGAGGATCGGCTGTGCCGCACTATCGCTGCGGCCTATCTGAACAAGGTGCATTTGCATCTCGACTTTGGCCTGTTCGAACGTTTGGCACAGCGCACGGTCGTTCCACTTGACTCCGCGATCCGGCGGGCACGCGGCAAGGCCTGACCGGCGTTCTTTCTGCCCCTTGGCCAAAGCGGCGTGCATGCCTAGCTATGAACTGATCGGAGCAGCCACCATGCATCATTTCTCCCTCCTCGACTTGTCGCCAGTCCCCGAAGGCCAGACCGCAGCGGACGCCCTGCGCAACACGGTGGATCTGGCCCGCCATGCGGAGCGATGGGGATATCATCGCTACTGGCTGGCCGAGCATCACAACATGCCCGGCATCGCCAGTGCCGCAACGGCGGTCGTCATCGGGCAGGTCGCTCAGGCAACCTCGACGATCCGCGTCGGCGCGGGCGGGATCATGTTGCCCAACCATGCACCGCTGGTCGTGGCAGAACAGTTCGGAACGCTGGCCACCCTGTTTCCGGGTAGGATCGACCTTGGCCTTGGCCGGGCACCGGGAACCGATATGGCGACCGCGCGGGCGCTCCGGCGCTACATGACCGGCGAGTCGGAATTTCCAAACGACGTCGTGGAGTTGCTCCAGTATCTTGACGATCCGGTCGAAGGCGCTGCCGTGCGTGCCTTTCCCGGCGAAGGCACCCATGTTCCAGTCTGGATCCTCGGCTCCAGCCTGTACGGCGCGCAGCTCGCTGCCTGGCTCGGCCTGCCCTATGCCTTCGCCAGCCATTTCGCGCCCGCGCAGCTGTCCGAGGCGCTGGCCACCTATCGGCAGACCTTCCGACCGTCGAAATGGCTCGCGCAGCCCTATGCGATGATGGCAGCCGGGGTCTTTGCCGCCGAGACCGACCAACAGGCGCAGTATTTGCGCTCCTCTCAAGTGCTCGCCTTCGCCCGTCTGCGCTCGGGCCGGCCCGGCAAGCTACCGGCCCCGGCGCATGATCTGTCGGCCGAGATCCCTCCTCCAGTGATGGCGCAGGTGTCCGAGGCGCTCTCGGTCTCCGCCACAGGCTCGGCCGCGACGATCCGGCGCGAGCTGGCGATGCTGATCGACCGGCATCGGCCGGACGAGCTCATGATCACGGGCATGATCCACGACCATTCCGCACGCTTGCGCAGTTTCGAGATCGCCGCGGATGTGCTGACCGATCTTCGTCTGCAGCCGGCTGCCTGAAACTTGAGCCATCGGGGCCCCTGATAGAGATGATGGTGCCTCGACCCTGACCTTCCCAAGGGTGGTCGCGCCAGGTGGGCATGACCTCCCTTCCCCCGCCTCTACCGCTCCCGTAACCTCGCAGCCGCAACCTGCGGGAGATTCACATGCAGACCATGATCGGCGTCATCGGGGGATCGGGCCTTTACCAGATCGACGGGCTTGAAGGGGCCTCCTGGGTCAAGGTCAAGACGCCGTGGGGCGCCCCCTCGGATGAGGTGCTGGTCGGACGGCTGGACGGTGTGCCGATGGCCTTTCTGCCCCGGCACGGACGCGGGCATGTCCATTCGCCAACCGAAGTGCCCTACCGCGCCAATATCGACGCGATGAAACGGCTGGGCGTGACCGACCTGATCTCGGTCTCGGCCTGCGGATCGTTCCGCGAAGACTATGCGCCGGGCGACTTCGTGATCGTCGACCAGTTCATCGACCGGACCTTTGCGCGGGAAAAGTCCTTCTTCGGAACGGGTTGCGTCGCGCATGTGAGTCTGGCGCATCCGACCTGCCCGCGCCTGTCCGGCCACGTGGCCGAGGCTGCTCGCGCCGAGGGGATTACTGTGCATGTCGGCGGAACCTACCTGTGCATGGAGGGTCCGCAATTCTCGACACTGGCCGAAAGCCGACTTTACCGCAGTTGGGGCTGCGACGTAATCGGGATGACCAACATGCCCGAAGCCAAGCTCGCCCGCGAGGCA
Source organism: Alitabrizicola rongguiensis (assembly GCF_021491355.1). Taxonomy (GTDB): domain Bacteria; phylum Pseudomonadota; class Alphaproteobacteria; order Rhodobacterales; family Rhodobacteraceae; genus Aliitabrizicola; species Aliitabrizicola rongguiensis. The sequence continues at coordinate 193,980 of NZ_JAKENF010000002.1, forward strand.
GAGCTTTGCTATGCTTCCGTGGCGATGGTGACAGACTATGACTGCTGGCACGAAAGCCATGGCGCCGTGGATGTGGCGCAGGTGATTGCCGTTCTGACCGGCAACGCCGCGAACGCGCGTGGCATGGTCGCGCGCCTGCCCGGCCTGCTTGGCGCTGATCGCGCGCCCTGCCCGCATGGCTGCGACCGGGCGCTGGACTTCGCCATAATGACCGCTCCTGACAAACGCGACGCCGCTCTGGTGATGAAGCTCGACGCGGTGGCGGGCCGCGTGCTGGGGTGAGGCTCGCCGCCGCCCTCGCGCTGCTCCTCGCAGCCCCGGCGGCGGCCCAGGACTTCATTCCCGCGCGCGGACTGCTGTCGGACAAGGAGTTTCACCGCATCGTCTCCTGCGGCGCCCCTGTCTACGGCCGCTGCGCCATCGAGCCGCGGGCGTGGCCGCGTGACGTGGCGCTGGATGTCTCGGTCTCGCGGCTTCAGGACGTCGATCCGGTCTCCTCGGCGCTCTCGGCGCAGGTCGATCTGGCGATCGATCAGGCAATCTCCCAGATCAACGGGGCGGGCGCGCGATTGCAGCTTTACCGCCTGCCGGACAACCGCCCCGCCCGGGTCCATGTCTCGGTGCGCAGTCCGCGCAGCCTGACCATCCTGACCGGAGAGAAGCATCACCGCGATCTGCCGGGCGGGATGGTGGTCTTCGCGATGAGCGACGCAGGCGAGATCGACCGCGTCAACATCTTCATCAACTCCGGGGTCGGGCTGTCCGAGGTGCGTTCGATCCTCCTCGAGGAGCTGACGCAAGGCATGGGCCTGCCCTATGACATCTCGGATCCCGAGTATCGCCGCCGTTCGATCTTTTCGCAGGAAACCAATGCGGTTACGGTCCTGACCGGGCAGGATGCCGCGGTGCTGCGGCTGCACTACCCGCCGACCGACTGACCCCGAAGAGGATCTCATGGCCAAGACCGTCAAGGATTACATCCGCACCATCGTCGACTTCCCGCATGAAGGAATCCTCTTCCGCGACGTGACCACGCTTTTTGCCGATGCGCGCGGCTTCCGCATGGCAATCGACCAGCTCCTGCACCCCTATGCCGGCACGCGGATCGACAAGGTCGTGGGGCTCGAGGCGCGGGGTTTCATTCTGGGGGGCGCGGTCGCGCATCAGCTTTCAACCGGCTTCGTGCCGATCCGCAAGAAGGGCAAGCTGCCGGGTCAGACGATCGCCCAAGCCTATACGCTGGAATATGGCGAGGCGGTGGTCGAGGTGCATGACGACGCGATCCAGCCGGGCGAGAAGGTGCTGCTGGTCGATGACCTGCTGGCCACCGGCGGCACCGCCGAAGCCGGGATCAAGCTTGTGGAACGACTGGGCGGCGTCCTCGTCGGATGTGCATTTGTGGTTGACCTGCCGGAGCTGGGGGGCCGCCGGAAGCTCGAGGCGATGGGCATGGAAGTCCATGCGCTGTGCGAGTTCGAGGGGCTTTAGTCGCGCTCTGGCTGGTTCACGAAGATCAGCACGGCAAGAATGGTGACGTAGAAGCGGAAGGCCGCCTCCTGCCCGTTCCAGGTCGAGGACTGCCACATCAGGAACCATTCCCCGCCGACAGCCATGAAGCCCACGAACCAGACCAGGAAGCCGACCGTCGCGCCCGCGATGACGAAAGACTTGGCGCGATCGAATTCTTCCGCCGGGGCGTCGGCGGCAAGGATCATCCGCCAGCCCCCGATCAGGAACAGGAGCGCCGTCAGCCCTTCGCCCGCGATGATGCTCCAGTAACCGAGGGTCCAGAGTGTGGGCGAAGTGACCGCCCGGTACATCGCCTTGTTGCCGGGAAAGGTCGTGTCCATGCTGAGGACATGCTTCACGAATTCGAAGTTCGAGTCATAGTCGGAAATATTGGAGAAGGTGACGAGCGCGGCGAAAAGCGCCAGCCCCAGCACCATCACGATCTTTGCCAGACGGGACATGGTCATCGTCTCACCTCCTTCGCGCGGCCCTGCCAATCAAACCACGGAATGCGCGATGGATCGATTGCGTTAATCCGCCGCTAACTGTTCCAGGCGAAAGCTGTGACCGTCGCGCCACCCGCGCGGCATCACCCCACTGACCCCACATCACCCCCCAAGAAGCCCCCGCCGTTTCAGCCCGGCGGGGCAAACCCTAAAGGGCGCGCAGCACGGCTCCGGGGTTGAGGATGCCAATCGGATCAAGCGCGGTCTTGATCGCACGCATCGCGGCAAGTTTCGAAGGATCGCCATACCGTTCCAGATCGCCGACCTTCAGCCGCCCGATGCCATGTTCGGCGCTGACAGATCCGCCAAGCGCGTGGACCCGGTCATGGACCAGCGTCTTGATCGCGTCGCGCTGCGCATCCCAGTCTGCCCGCTTCCCACCCTTCGGGGGAAAGACGTTGTAATGCAGGTTGCCGTCGCCCAGATGGCCGAAGCAATTGATCCGGAACGGCCCGAGTGCCGCGATCTCCGGGCCGCAGCCGGCGATGAAGCCCGCCACCTCGCCAAGAGGCAGCGAGATGTCGTGGCTTGATACCGCGCCGATGCGGCGGTTGGCCTCCGGGATCATTTCGCGGATCCGCCAGAACTCCTGCCGCTGCGCTTCCGACGCGGCGATGATCCCGTCAAGGACCAGACCCTCCGCGACGCCCTCCTCGAAAAGCCCTTCCAGCGCCGCTCCCGGGTCCAGCCCCTCGGGCAGGCCCAACTCGACCAGCACCATCCAGTCGGGTGGCGTCGGAAAGGGCTGACGGATCTCGGGCAGGGTTTCCGTGAGGAAGTCGAGCCCCGCACGACCGATCAGCTCGAAGGCCGAAATCAGCCCACCAAGCCGCGCCTGGGCAAGGGCGAGAAGCCGCAGCGCCGCTTGCGGCCCATCGACGACCAGCAGCGCCGTGCCCTCGGCGGCCGGGATGGGAACGAGTTTCAGGCTGGCTGCGGTGATGATGCCAAGCGACCCCTCGGAGCCGATCAGCAAGTTCTTCAGGTCATAGCCGGTATTGTCCTTCCTCAGCCGCTTGAGGCCGTTCAGTACCGAACCATCCGGCAGCACAGCCTCGACGCCAAGGCACAGGTCGCGCGCATTGCCATAGCGAAGGACATGCACCCCTCCGGCATTGGTGGCGAGGTTGCCGCCGATCCGCGCCGAGCCTTCCGAGGCGAGCGTCAGCGGAAAGAGCCGCCCCACAGCCTGGGCATTGGCGTGTACATCGGCGAGAACCATCCCCGCCTCGACAACCATGGCGTTTTCCTCGGGGTAGACCGCACGCAGCGCGGCCATCCGCTCCAGTGACAGGATTACCGGGGCCGGACCATCAGGCATCACCTGCCCCCCGACCAATCCGGTTCCGCCACCCCAGGGGACGATGCCGACCCGCGCCTCGGCACAGGTGCGCACGATCGTCGCCACCTCATCCGTGCTATGGGGCCGCGCCAGCAGGCCGTGACCAGTCCAGCGCCCGCGCGGCTCGGTCAGGTGGGCGGGATCTGCGTCGGACAAGCTGCCCTCGGGCAGGCGCGCAGCCAGCGTGGCACGGAAGCCTGTATCGGCGGGATTGAGCATCGGCTTCTCCTTCCGCCCCTGAATAGCCGCCCTGCCCGACAGAGAAAAGCTCAACGCCCCGGTTCAAGCACCATGATGGTCGGGCGCGTCGGCAGGTCGGTCAGGGCGACCTCGAGGCTCGACTGTTCCGGTCGGACCACGTCGAAGGCGCCATCCATGTCGACAAGGAACTGCTCGAGCGATACGCCGGAGAACCAGTGCATCGGGATCACGACCGACGACCGAAGCCGCTTGACCACCTCGGCCATCGCCTCCGTGCTCATGGTGTAACCGCCATCGACCGGCACCATCACCACGTCGAGCCGTCCGATCATCGCATATTGTTCGGGGCTAGGGATCTGGTGGAGGTGTCCGAGATGCCCGATGCAAAGCCCCGCGACCTCGAAGATGAAGATCGAGTTGCCGTTGGGTATGAAGCCACCGCTGCGATTGCGCTGGTCGGTGGTGACGTTGCGCACCAGCATCTCGCCCAGATCCAGCGAATGATCGGCGGGCGCGCCGTTCTGCCACCAGCCCGGCAGGACATGCGGGATCGCCGGATCGGGTGCCGCCGTCCAATGCGAACCATGGGCATTGTTCATGGTCACGACGTCAGGCGTGGTCGAGATCGGGCCGAGCCTGCCTGTAAAGTCGGTGGCAGCCACAAGTCCGCCCGGCGTCTCGATCACAAAGGTCGAATGTCCAACATAGGTCAGACGCACCCGGTCATCGGCCAGCGGATCGCCGAAGGCCGCCGTCATGACGCGCTCGGGTCCGGCATGGGCAAGCGCGATGCAGTGCGAGGGGATCCGGTCCTGCGCGAAGGCCGGAAGCGTCAAGGCAAGGTTCAGGCAGATGGCGGCACGGATCATGGCGGGCACCTCCTTTTTTCGCAAGTAGGGCGGGTTTCGCGCACATCCGCAGCGCTCACGAAAGGGTTACCGGCGCGCGACGATGTCCCGCAGTGCCGACAGGGTCCGCAGGTTGCGTGCGGTTTTCGGCACAGGCAAGAGTCGGTCTATCTTCTGGGCAAGGACCGAGCGCCCGATGCCCGAGGGACAGGACAGGTAGAAGGCCCCATCCGTCAGGACCCAATCCTCGTCGGCGGCTTTCGCCGCATCCACCAGAGCCGCGTCCACCTGCCCCGCGGCCGACAAGAGAAAAGCATGGACCCGGCTCGGGTCCTGCGACTTGAACGGATGCCCCTCGCAGAGAACCTGCATCTCTTCGCTCGTTCGGGCAAGAACCATGGGCCGGAAGCCAAAGCGCCCGGCGATCCCCTCTGCCACCAGTTGTTCGACAGATCTGCGGTCCGCATCAGACCCGATGATCGCGTTGCCACTCTGGATATAGGTCTCTGGCCGCTCGAACCCCTGCTCTGCCAGAAGCGCGCGCCACTCGGCCATCGGCAGCTTTCCCGCCCCGCCGACATTCACGCCGCGCAGCAGGATCACCCAGGGTCTCATGGCTCAGGCGAGCCCCACATCCGTACGCCCGCGCCGGTCCGCGCGAAGGCTCGCGTAAAGCACATGGTTCCTCCAGCGCCCGGCGATCTGAAGATAGCTCTGCGCGACACCTTCATACTTGAAGCCCGATTTCTCCAGCACGCCGCGTGACGCGGCGTTTTCAGGCAGGCACGCGGCCTCGATCCGGCTCAGGTCCATCACCGTGAAGGCGTGGTGGACCAGCGACAGCAGCGCCTCGCGCATGAAGCCTTGCCGGGCAAAGGGCGCGCCGATCCAGTAACCGACCGTTCCGGCCTGTGCCGGGCCACGGCGAATGTTGTCGAGCGTGATGGCGCCAAGCAAGGCCTGATCGGTGCGGCGGATCAGGAACAAAGGCAGTGCGGTGCCCTGCGCGACAGCACGATTCGCCCAGTAGACGCGATTGGTGAAGGCGCGGCGGGCCAGATGGTCGGCCGACCATGTCGGCTCCCACGGGGTCAGGAAGGCGGCGCTCTGTTCGCGCAGGGCCGCCCATTGGCGGAAATCGGCATGCTGCGGGAGGCGCAGGGTCATGCGCTCGGTCTCGATCCGGACGCGCCGCGCACGCCCCAGCATCAGGCGGCGAGCCCCTCGCGAATGGTATCAAGTCCGGGCGCAGCCCCAACCGGACCATAAAGCGCCAGCGCGGACGGAGCACGCATCATGCTGCCCGCATAGGCGCGAACGCCTTCGGTTGTCACCGCGTCTATCTTCGCGACCGCCTCTTCGATCGCGGGCACACGCCCCCACATCGCCAGAAGCCTTGCTGCGCGCTCCGCCCGCGAGGACGGGCTTTCCAGCCCCATCAGCAGCCCGGCCTTCAGTTGCGCGCGGGCACGGGCGACTTCTGCGGTTGTCATGTCCTCGGCCGAGCGTTTCAGTTCGTCCAGCGTCAGGCGCGTCAGTTCGCCGATCTCCTCTTCCGAGGTGCCGGCATAAAGCGTGATCTGCCCGGTATCCTCGTAGGCACCCGATTGGGCGAAGATCGAATAGCACAGGCCCCGCTCCTCGCGGATCTTCTGGAACAGGCGCGAGGACATGCCCCCGCCAAGAGCCATCGCATAGACCTGTGCGGTATAGACCTCGGGCGCGCGATAACCCGGCGCCTCGAAGGCCATGGCGAAATGGACCTGTTCCAGGTCCTTGACCTCGCGCCGCTCGCCACCTCGGAAGGCAGCCGGCTGGATCACGGTGGCGCCGACTTTATTCAGCCCCCCGAAGATTGCGGTCGCCTGGGCCACAATCGCGTCATGGTCCACGCCGCCCGCCGCCGACAGGATCATCTGGTCCGGCCCGTAATGCTCGCCCACGAAGCGGGTAAGGTCGTCCCGGGTGAAGGCCGACACGCGTTCGGCAGGTCCCAGAATGGTGCGGCCGAAGGGCTGGTCGGGGTAGCTGACCTCTTGCAACCAGTCGAAGATCACATCGTCGGGCGTGTCGAGCGCTTGCCCGATCTCCTGCAGGATCACATGGCGTTCGACCTCGATCTCGCGCTGGTCGAAGACCGGGTTCAGCACGATGTCCGAGACGACGTCGATCGCCAGCGGCACATCGCCGTCCAGCACCCGGGCGTAATAGGCCGTCATCTCGCGCGAGGTATAGGCGTTGATGTAGCCGCCGACATCCTCGATCTGCTCGGCGATCTGCAGGGCCGAACGGGTCGTGGTGCCCTTGAACGCCATGTGTTCAAGGAAATGCGCGATCCCGTTCTGCTCGGCCCGCTCATGCCGCCCGCCAGCGGTGACCCATATCCCGACCGAGGCGGATTTCAGCCCCGGCATGGTGTCGGTGATGATGCGGAAGCCGTTGGGAAGCGTGGTCGTCTGGATGGTCAATGACCGGTCCTTTCGCGGATCAGGGTTTCAAGCGCGGCCAGATCGTTCGGCACGCGGGTCACGCGCTCGGACCGCTGGAACAGATCGGCCATGCGCGCGGGCAAGTCGGGCCGGATGCCAGTGGCGCGTTCCACGGCATCCGGGAATTTTGCAGGATGGGCGGTGGCGAGCGTGATCATCGGGGTCGCGCCCAGATGCTCCTCGGCCACCTTCACACCGACGGCGGAATGCGGGCACAAAACCTCGCCCGTGGTCGCATGAAGCCGGGCGATGGCGGCGAGCGTTTCCTCTTCCGAGCAGCGGCCCGAAGCGAAGGTTTCGCGCAGGGTCTTCAGCGCGTTGGGGCTGATGCGGAAACCGCCGGACTTCAGTTCGTCCATCAGCGCCGCCACTGCCGCGCCGTCGCGGCCATAGGCATCAAACAGGGCCCGCTCGAAGTTCGAGGAGACCTGTATATCCATCGACGGGCTGATCGAGGGCTTGACCCCATCTGTGATGTAGCCGCCCGAGCTGAGCGCCCGATGCAGGATGTCGTTCTGGTTCGTGGCGACGACCAGCTTCTCGATCGGAAGACCCATCCGCCGGGCGATATAGCCCGCGAAGATGTCGCCGAAATTGCCGGTGGGCACAGTGAAGCTCACAGCCCGGTGCGGGGCGCCGAGCGAGACGGCGGACGAGAAGTAATAGACGACCTGCGCCAGCACCCGTGCCCAGTTGATCGAGTTCACACCCGCCAGCCCAACCGCGTCGCGGAAGGCGAAGTCGTTGAACATGTCCTTCACGCGGGCCTGGCAATCGTCGAAATCGCCGTCCAGCGCAAGTGCGTGGACGTTATCCTCCGATGGCGTCGTCATCTGCCGGCGCTGCACGTCCGACACCCGACCATGCGGGAAGAGGATGAAGACATCGACGTTCGAAAGCCCCCTGAACGCCTCGATCGCGGCAGAGCCGGTATCGCCGCTCGTCGCGCCGACGATGGTGATCCGCTTGCCGCTTTTCGCCAGCGCCGCCTGGAACAGCTGGCCAATCAGCTGCATGGCGAAGTCCTTGAACGCCAGCGTCGGCCCGTGGAACAGCTCCAGCAGGAAATGGTTCGGGCCAAGCTGCACCAGCGGCGCGCGGGCGGTGTGGCCGAAACCGGCATAGGCCGCCTCGATCAGACCCATGAACTCGGCATCGGTGAAGGTGCCGCCGATATAGGGTCGCATCACACGAAAGGCGATCTCCTCGTAGCGCAGGCCAGCCAGCGCCGCGATCTCGCCCCTGCTCAGGTCCGGGACCGTTTCGGGCACGTAGAGCCCGCCATCCCGCGCAAGACCCGTCATCATCGCCTCGTCGAAGCGCAGGGTCGGCGCGGAGCCACGGGTGGAGATATAGAACATCGGGGCCTCGCTTACTCCAATTGGCGCCTGATACGCCAGAGCCAGAGAACTGTCATCCCCAGCCAGACGAAAGCGAGGGAAAACCATGTGATCGCGTAGTTGCGATGGTCATTTGGTATCCCTGCCGTATCCACCGGAACTGGCTTGATCCCGTCACCGGTCGGCTCACGCGCGACAATAAATGTCGGTTCCGTGTCAAGCGCTGCCGCCATCGCCGGAACATCGCGGGCAAACCAGATGTTTGCGGCCAGGTCTGGGACTGGCGTGAAGCTGTCCGTCTCGTCAGGCCAGAACAGCGTCCCGGCCACCCGCGCTGCCGTGGCCACGCGGGCCGCGTCGCGCTGATCCTCCGGGACGAATCCCCGGTCGATCAGGATCATCCGCCCGTCTGTCGTGCGAAAGGCCGCGATGATGCGATAGCCCGGCCCTGACTCGCGGTCGGCTGACAGCACATGCAATTCGGGTCCGGTGAAGCTTCCCTCGGCCCAGACTGGCGCGTAGCGGTCGCGGGCGGGATCGGGCGCAGCAGGCAGCGCCATCGGCGCATCGTGGAGGCGCGCCTCGATCCCCGCCAGCAGCGCCTCTTTCCAGGCCAGACGCTTGATCTGCCAGACCCCGAGCGAAACGAGGATCGCGGCGCCGACAAGTCCGATCACGAGCGGTGCGATCAGGCGTTTTGACATGATGGATGTTCCTCGAATGAAAGGGCGCGAACCGTAGCCGGCCCGCGCCCCTTTTCGTAGCTTCGTTCGCCGCGGAGGGTCTTACTGACCCCAGATATAGATCACCGCAAAAAGGAACAGCCAGACCACGTCGACGAAGTGCCAGTACCAGGCCGCAGCCTCGAAGCCGACATGCTTTTCGGGGGTGAAGTGGCCGCGGTAGACGCGGATCAGGCAGACGGTCAGGAAGATCGTGCCGATGATCACGTGCGCGCCGTGGAAGCCGGTCGCCATGAAGAAGGTCGCGCCGTAGATGTTGCCGGCAAAGCCGAAGGCGGCATGCGAGTATTCGAAGGCCTGGAGAATGGTGAAGCAAACGCCAAGGAAGATCGCCAGCGCGAGGCCTTTCTTCATGTCTTCGCGATTGTTCTCATGCACCAAGGCATGGTGCGCCCAGGTCGCGGCTGCGCCCGAGCACAACAGGATAAGCGTGTTGATGAGCGGCAGGTGCCAGGGATCGAAGGTCTCGATCCCGGCCGGCGGCCAGACGCCATCGACGGTCGGGTAATTTGCCGACATCGGGTAGAGCGCGCTCTTGAAGAAGGCCCAGAACCAGGCGACGAAGAACATCACCTCGGACATGATGAACAGCATAAAGCCATAGCGAAGGCCGATTTGCACGACCTTGGTATGATCGCCCGCACGGCTTTCCCCGATAACGTCGGCCCACCAGCAGAACATTGTGAAGAGGACGCCGACCAAGCCGATGAGGAACATCCAGGGCTGCCGGCTGTCCGCTTCGATCTGCGGCGAGACCATCAGCACAAAGCCGACAAGCATCGTGACCGCCGAGACCGCGCCGATGAATGGCCAGATCGACGGTGGCAGAACGTGGTAATCGTGGTTCTTCGCGTGAGCCATGAGCGGCGTTCCCTCTGTTCTTCTTCCGGTTCCTTGCGGTCCGGTCTTATTGCCTCAGTTGACCGGTTCCACTGCCGCGGGGGCTAGCGCCGCCTGCGACTCGGGAACCGGCAATTCGTGGAAGGTGTAGGACAGCACGATCTCGCGAACGAACTTGCCCTCTTCGTCCTGCACGATGGCAGGATCGACATAGAAGGTCACGGGCATCGTCACCCGTTCGCCCGGCTGCAGGACCTGCTCGTTGAAGCAGAAGCAGGCGATCTTGGTGAAGAAACCGCCGGCGGCATCGGGCGCGACGTTATAGCTTGCCTGCCCGGCGACGGCGCGGTCGGTCGGGTTGTAGGCCTCGTAGAAGGCAAGGCCGGTCTCGCCGATGCGCAGGGTCATCTCGCGCTGCAATGCCTTGAACTCCCAAGGCATTCCGCGTTCCTTCGACGCGTCGAACTGGACCTTGATCGTCTGGTCGAGAATTTGCTCCGGGGCGGAGGCAGCCGTTGCAGTCGTGCCGCCATAGCCCGTCACCTTGCAGAACCAGCTGTAGAAGGGCACCGCGGCGAAGGACAGCGACACCATCGTCAGTGCCACGAGCGACAGCTTGGCGGCAGTACGGTTCGGGCCCTGGAGGTTCGGGAAAAGCCGTCTCATTGCCCCTCTCCCTGCGGCACCAGCGCGGGTTGCACGACATGGTCGTAGCCCTGCATCTGGCCGCCATCTGTGATCTTCACCACGGTCAGACCAAAGACCAGAGCCACGAAGGCCGCCAGCACGACGCCAAGCCCAACGTTGCGGCCCAGGCGGCGGCGGTGCAGTTCGTGGTCGGGACGGAACGACATCTTACCAGCCCCCGAAGCCGTTGGCGTGCAGCACGGCTTCGATCAGCAGGGCCGCGAAATGGAGGAACAGATAGTAGAGCGAGAAGCGGAAGACCTTCTTCTCGACCGCGTACTTGTCTGCCTGTGCCGTCTCTTCGTCGCGCCGCCAGATCGCCCAGGCCCCCACGAGGAATCCAGCATTCAGCACGGCAGAGACAGCCAGATAGACCGGCCCGCCGATCGAAGTGAAGCCAGTGGCCAACGCCACTGGAACCAGCGCGATCGTGTAAACAAGGATATGTGCTCGCGTTGCCTTGCGACCATGGGTGACGGTCAGCATCGGAACGTCGGCGTTGGAGTAATCATCCTTCATGAACAGCGCCAGCGACCAGAAATGCGGCGGCGTCCACATGAAGATAAGGGCGAACATCAGGATGCTCTCGATGCTGACGCCGCCCGTGGCGCAGGCCCAGCCGATCATCGGAGGGAAAGCGCCGGCTGCGCCGCCGATCACGATGTTCTGCGGCGTCGAGCGCTTGAGCCACATCGAGTAGATGACGGCATAGAAGAAGATGGTGAAGGCCAGAAGCCCGGCCGCAAACAGGTTCGCGGCAAGACCCAGCATCACGACCGAGATGCCCGACAATGCCAGTCCGAGGCCAAGCGCCTCGCCCGGGGCAACCCTGCCGGCCGGGATCGGCCGCTTCGCCGTACGACGCATCACCGCGTCGATATCGGCATCCCACCACATGTTCAGCGCACCAGACGCCCCTGCCCCAAGCGAAATGAAGAGCACAGAGGCAAAAGCGACGAAGGGATGAACCGGAGAAGGCGCCACCAGAAGTCCGACCAGCGCGGTGAAGACGACCAGCGACATCACCCGCGGCTTCAGAAGCGCGATGAAATCGCCGAAGCCGGCTTCGCCCGTCGTCGGGCTGTCAAGTTCGTAGGCGCGGATATCGCTCATGTCCTGCTCCGGATGGGTGAAGCGGCGCGGCGCGGATCAGACCCGCAACGCGCCGCCCTGCCTTCTTCAGCCGTCAGTCAGCTGCGGCGAATTTCACCGGGGCCGTGTTGCCAAGCGAGGCAGTGGCCTGCTGGGCCAGCCATTGCTTGTAGGCCTCTTCGCTGACGACGCGCACCTCGATCGGCATGTAGGCATGATCTTTGCCACACAGTTCCGAGCACTGGCCGTAATAGATGCCTTCCTTCTCGGCCTTGAACCACAGATGGGCGATGCGGCCCGGAACGGCGTCCTGCATCACGCCGAAGGCGGGGATCTTCCAAGAATGGATCACGTCCGACCCCGTCACTTCCATCACGATGATCTTGCCGATCGGGATGACCACGGGGTTGTCGACCGCAAGCAGATAGTCGCTTTGCTCGTAGCCCTTCGCGGCAAGCTCGTCTTTCGTCAGCATGATGCTCGAGAACGACAGCGGCTCGGGGGCGTCCTCGCCCGCGGCGGGAGGCGGGGTCACACCATCATCGACATAGGCATAGTCCCAGTACCATTGGTTGCCAGTCACCTTGATGGTGATGTCAGCTTCCGGGATTTCCTGCTGCTTGAACAACACGGGCAGCGAGAACACGCCGATGAAGACCAGGATCAGAATCGGAACCAGCGTCCATGCCACCTCAAGCGGAGTGTTGTGGGTGAAGCTGCGCGGATTGGGGTTCGCACGCCGGCTGAAACGGAAGATCACTATGACCAGCAGCGCGGTGACGAAGATCACGATCGCAGTGATGATGTAGAGGATCATGTGATCCAGACCCTGAAGGTCGGACGCCAGAGATGTGGCCGCAGGCTGGAAGCCCATCGCCCCGTCAACGGGCTTGCCGATCACCGGCAGCGTGTCCTGCGCCCAGGCCATCGTCGAAACGAGCGCCCCGGCAGAGGCACCGATCCCGGCAACGAAACCGGAAAGTCTGTTCAGTCCCATGTCTCTATCCCGTTCTTTTGCGGCTTGCCGCCGCTTCTCGGGCCCCCTTGCCGGATCTGTGGCTGGAATCCCGTTGTATGGTGGCCCTTTGAAACCATATTGGAGGGTGATCGACAAGCGAAACGATGCGGCAACTTGCCCTCGTTTGACCTGAATCAAGGACAGCACCTATGACCGAGACCCCGTTCCGCCCCTTCGAGACCCATCTGGACGAGGCGACGGCGCTTCGCATCCTGCGCGAGACCACGGCAGGAGCCGAGGATGGCGAGCTTTTCCTCGAGCGTTCGCGGTCCGAGGCGATCGTGCTGGACGATGGCCGCATCCGCCAGGCGAGCTACGACGCGTCGCAGGGCTTCGGCCTGCGCGCCGTCCGGGGCGAGGTCGCCGGCTATGCCCATTCGACCGAAATCTCGGAGCGCGCCCTGAAGCGGGCCAGCGAAACGGCGCGTCTCGCGGTCGGCGATGGCGGCGGCGTCCTGGCAACCGCACCAACCGGCACCAATCTCAGGCTTTACGGCGACGCCGACCCGATGGCGGATGCGACATTCCCGGTCAAGATCGAGACCCTCCGCGAGATCGACGCCTTTGCCCGCGATCTCGATCCGCGGGTGGTGCAGGTTTCGGCTACCATCTCGGCCGGGTTGCAGGAGGTCGAAATCCTGCGTCCCGAAGGACTGCGCTTTACTGACATCCGCCCGATGGCGCGTCTGAACATCTCGGTCATCGTCGAGGAGAATGGCCGGCGTGAGTCGGGCGGCATGGGCGGCGGCGGCCGCTATGGCCTTGCCCGAGTGCTGGAGCGCGACCATTGGCAAGGGGTTGCCAGGGAGGCGCTGCGCATCGCGCTGGTCAACCTGCGCGCCGAGGCTGCCCCGGCAGGCACGATGGATGTAGCCCTTGGCGCGGGCTGGCCGGGGATTCTTTTGCACGAGGCGGTCGGCCACGGCCTGGAAGGCGACTTCAACCGCAAGAAGACCTCTGCCTTCGCCGGGCTGCTCGGTCAACGGGTTGCCGCCCCGGGTGTGACCGTGCTGGACGACGGCACGATCCCCGATCGGCGCGGTTCGATCAGCGTCGATGACGAGGGGACACCCTCGGGCAAGAACGTGCTGATTGAGGACGGCATCCTTGTCGGCTACATGCAGGACCGCCAGAATGCCCGGCTCATGGGGGTGAAGCCCACCGGCAACGGCCGGCGGGAAAGCTTCGCGCATATCCCGATGCCGCGCATGACCAACACCTACATGCTGTCCGGCTCTGCCGACCCCGGGGCAATCGTGGGCGAGGTAAAGGATGGAATCTATGCCGTGGGCTTCGGCGGCGGTCAGGTCGACATCACCAACGGCAAGTTCGTCTTCTCCTGCACCGAAGCCTATCGGGTCAAGAACGGCAAGATCGGCGCGCCGGTCAAGGGCGCGACGCTGATTGGGGACGGCGCAACCGCACTCAAGCAGATCCGGGCGATCGGCAACGACATGGCACTTGACCCCGGTATCGGCAATTGCGGCAAGGCCGGGCAATGGGTGCCGGTGGGTGTCGGCCAGCCGACGCTGCTGATTGGTGGGCTTACCGTCGGTGGCAGCGCGGCCTGAAGCGGCAGACGAGGAACTTCCACCTTCTTTTGCTAGGTCAGGACTTCACCGCCGTGCAGAGGTTGATCTCGGCCGGGATGCGGATGCCGTCCGGGGTCGCGTAACCGGCAAAGGCCTCCCGTACTCCGGCCAGGATCGCCGCCAGATCCTCGGCCGTCCCGCCCTTTTCGCGCAGGATGCCAGGAATGCCGCCTAGCCGGCCAAGCATGGTCACCACGCGATCGACGCCGCCCGGATGGTGCAGGTCGAGCGGCACCTTCCGAACCTCGGCCTCGACCATCCCCGACTCGTTGAACAGGTGAAGCACGCGCGCAGGGTCGCGCAGCGCCATTGGACCCGGACCATCGGGATCGACTACCTCCGGTGGCCCGAGGCGCTCGGCAGCAATCCGTCCCGGGGTGGAGAAGAACGGATTGACCTGACCGTTGGACCAGACCGCGAAGACCATGCGCCCGCCCGGACGCAGGGCCGAGGCCATGTTCCGGAAGGCCGCAACCGGGTCGGCAAAGAACATTACCCCGAAGCGCGACAGGATCAGGTCGGTGCCCGCCGGTTCAAAGGGATGGACCTGCGCATCGCCATGGAGGAACGCAAGATTGGCGAGGCCGGCATCGCGTCTCCGCTCCTCGGCCCGTTCCAGCAAGGGGTGGGAAATGTCCAGACCCAGGGCCCGGCCCGCAGCGCCAACCCGCCGGGCCGCCTCCAATGTCGTCGTTCCCGCGCCGCAGCCGATGTCGATGACCCGCTCGCCTGGGGCCGGCGCCGCCTGCCGAAAGACCTCGGCGGCGACCTCGGCCAAAATCAGATCCATGTCAGGTTGGAAGAGCACCCAGTTGCGCCCAGGATCCGCGTTCCAGAAATCCGCCTGTCCGTCATTTGCCGTCTGTGCCATGGCGTCCCTCCCCTGCACTGGCGACAGCTATACACGTGTCTGATCCTGCACGACCGACAAATTGCCGAGACGTGACCGGGTGGGCTGCCAGGTGGGCCGCTTAACGGCTGAACTTGCCCTTCAGCGCGTCCGCGAAGGCGTTGCCCGACCCGCCGCCGGTTGGGGCCGACGAAGTGGGCAGCGGCTTTGCCTCTTTCGGGCGCGGCGCGTCGCGGGGCTCGGACGCCCTGTCCTTCGCCGCCTCGCGCCCTGCCCCATCCGTGCGCATCGTCAGGCCGATGCGCTTGCGCGGCACGTCGACCTCGACCACCCGTACCTTGACCACGTCACCGGCCTTCACCACGTCATGTGGGTCCTTGACGAAACGGTCGGCCAGCTGGCTGACATGCACCAGCCCGTCCTGATGGACACCGATATCGACGAAGGCGCCGAAGGCGGCCACGTTGGTGACGGTGCCCTCGAGCATCATGCCGGGCTTCAGGTCCTTTATGTCCTCGACCCCGTCAGCAAATGTTGCGGTCTTGAGGGACGGGCGCGGGTCGCGGCCCGGTTTCTCCAGTTCGGCCAGGATGTCCTTGACCGTCGGCAGTCCGAAGCGGTCGTCGGTGAAACTCTTCGGCTCCAGCCGCCGCAACGGTGCGGGGTCGGCCATCAGGCTCCTCAGATCGCGGCCACAGGCGGCGACGATCTTGCGGGCCACGTCATAGGCTTCGGGGTGGACTGCGGAGGCATCGAGCGGCTCCTTGCCGCCGGGAATGCGCAGAAAGCCCGCTGCCTGCTCGAAGGCCTTGGGCCCCAGACGCGGGACCTTCAGAAGGTCGCGCCGGGTGGCGAAGGCCCCGTTCGCATCGCGCCAGCCGACAATCGCGTCGGCCAGCCCCTGCCCCACCCCCGACACGCGCGCCAGCAGCGGCGCGGAGGCAGTGTTGAGGTCCACCCCCACGGCGTTCACCGCATCCTCGACGACCGCTTCCAGAGATTTCCCCAGCCGGTGCTGATCCACGTCGTGCTGATATTGTCCGACGCCGATCGACTTCGGTTCGATCTTCACCAGCTCCGCCAGCGGGTCCTGCAGGCGGCGGGCGATCGAGACTGCGCCGCGCAAGGACACGTCGAGCCCCGGGAACTCGGCCGCGGCGAGCGGCGAGGCCGAATAGACCGAGGCCCCCGCCTCGCTCACGATCACCTTGACCGGCTTCTTGCCTGTCCCGGGCAGGACACCGAGCAGGTCCGCCACCATCTTCTCGGTCTCGCGACTGGCCGTGCCGTTGCCGATGGCGATCAGCTCCACCCCATGCTTGCGGATCAGCTGCGCCAGTTCCACTTGCGCGCCCCTCAAGTCGTTCTTCGGCTGGAACGGATAGACCGTCGCGGTGTCGAGCAGCTTGCCCGTCGCGTCGATCACCGCGACCTTCACGCCGGTGCGGATGCCGGGATCGAGGCCCATCGTCGCCTTGCCGCCGGCGGGTGCCGCCAGGAGCAAGTCCTTGAGGTTTCTGGCAAAGACGCGGATCGCCTCTTCCTCGGCCCGCTCGCGCATCTCGGCCATCAGGTCGAGCGTCAGCGAGGTGCGGAGCTTCACCCGCCAGGTCCAGGCCGCTGAATCTTTCAGCCAGAGGTCGGCCGCCCCCCGCCCCGTCGCCTGCAGGGCGGCGCTCGCCATCCGCTCAGCCGGGCTTTCGCCGCGCGGCGCGTCAGGGTCGATGGCAAGGTCGAGCGACAGGACCCCCTCGTTCCGTCCGCGCAGCATGGCGAGCACCCGATGCGAGGGCGCGGTCGCCCAGGGTTCCGAATGCGCGAAGTAGTCCGAGAACTTGGCTCCCTCTGCCTCCTTCCCCTCGACCACGGTCGCAGTCAGCCGCGCCTCCTTCTTCATGTGCGCGCGGAGCCGACCCAGCAGATCGGCGTTCTCGGCAAGCCCCTCGGCGATGATGTCGCGTGCGCCTTCCAGTGCGGACTTCACATCCGGCACCACCTCGGAGAGATAGCCCGCCGCCAGCGCCTGCGGATCGGCGGCGCGGTCGACCAGGATCGCCTCGGCGAGCGGCCCGAGTCCGTTCTCGCGCGCTATCATCGCCTTGGTGCGGCGCTTCGGCTTGTAAGGAAGGTAGATGTCCTCGAGCTCTGCCTTGGTCTCGGCCTTGGCAATCGCCGCCTCCAGCTCTGCCGTCAGCTTACCCTGCTCGGAAATCGAAGCGAGAATAGCCGCCCGCCGCGCCTCGCGCTCGCGCAGGTAGTCCAGCCGCTCGGCCAGGGTGCGGAGCTGGGTATCGTCCAGCCCCCCAGTCGCCTCTTTCCGGTAGCGCGCGATGAACGGCACCGTCGCGCCCTCGTCCAGCAGCGCCACCGCCTGCCCAACCTGATCCGGCCGCGCGCCGATCTCGGACGCGATGGTCAGGGTAATGCGGCGGGCGGGGTCGATGGTCATGGGTACGGCTCCTGTCGTCGGGAGGGTGGTTATATCCGGTCGGATGACGGAGGCCAGAGCCTTGGCGATCATCTGACCGGATCAACCCGTGACCGAAGGCAGATGGATTATCAGCGCGGGTCCATGGTAGCTATGCACGCGACCGGAAGAATAGCCTATCGAGAGAATGCGACGGACGGAATGAGCGACCAGACCCTGTCTATCAGACATCAACTCGTCCGCGTCGTTCTGCGAAAAGCTCTCCTGCGAGCGGATGGAGCCCCGCGCGCTTTCTCTCGCCTGATCGTGTTCCGGTCTGACGCGCTCCCCCGCATTCCGTTCTTAAGAACGATCTTCCGCAAGAATGGATTGCCCCGGCGCTACCTCGACCAACAAACACGCGATTTTCTCGAGTCCGCCCTCCTGACCCGGTGGATCAATGAGTTCGACAGCCCTCGGCCTGACGAGATCGAGGCCATCGCCACGTCTGTCGGGCTCAAGGAACCGGGCACGCTGCTGGTTGAATTGGACGATGAAACGATCGCCGATCCCACTGCCCTGTCGGAGGCACTGGCGCGTTCCGGAAAGTGGCAACCTGCAGTCCGGTTGTTGCCAGATCGGCCCGTCACTGAAACCGAGCATCGGAGATTGCTGGACGCATTCGGATCGCAGGCGCTTGCTCCACTCGAAATCGGGGCGTTGCCTGACAGACTGGTCATCCTCTTGAAGGGGGCTCTACCGCGCGCCTACGGCCCGTTTCACCTCCTTTCCGCGCTCCACCGCAACGGGTCCGCGCTCGCATACGGTGACGAGGCCTCATTGCTGCGGGATGGGACGGAGTCCGAGCATTGGTTCAAGCCGCCCCGGCACTCGCCGCTTCTGGCACGCCAAGGCAACCTGTTGGGCCGGATGGTTGCGGTCGATCTCGGTCGTGTGCCGAACCGACAGGAGTTAGCTCGCGACCTGCTTGCTCCGACGGCCGACCGGCGGCGCATTCTCGCCGAACTCGCGTTCGCCTTGCATGACGAGCAGGTAAGCCACGTTCCCAGACTTTGCCTTGTCAACACCCGCCCCGCGGCGCCCCTTCTCGCCCTGCCGAGCTTCCCCTTGCCGGAGCCCTTGCCGCTGGTCTCGATCATCATTCCCACACGGAATGCCTGGCCGCTTCTGTCGCGCTGCCTCGCCTCGCTCGACCAGACAGACTGGCCACAGGACCGTCTGGAAATCATCGTCGTCGATAACGGCTCGACCGACCTCGACTGTCTTGAGGGCCTGAAGACGCGAGAATCTGCGGGACGGATCCGCCTGATCCGCCATGACGAGAAATTCAACTATTCCCGGATCAACAATATCGCCGCCCGCCAAGCGCGCGGAGAAATCCTGGTTCTTCTCAATAACGACACCGAGGCCCTACGCCCGGACTGGCTGAAAGCCATGGCGAAACTTGCCCTGCAGGATGGTGTCGGCGCAGTGGGACCGAAGCTCTTGTACGAAGACCGCACGGTCCAGCATGCCGGTGTCGTTCTGGGCATGCATGGTGGCGCTGTGCACGAGTTCGTAGGCCTTGCCGAAGACGAAGGCGGGTATCAAGGCCTGGCCTTGGCGACGAGAGAGGTCAGTGCCGTCACGGCAGCCTGCCTCGCCATCCGGCGTGAGGTTTTCGAGTGTGTCGGTGGCCTGAATGAAAGCTTCGAGGTTGCATTCAATGATGTCGTTCTTTGCTGCGATCTGCTGGCGGCAGGATACCGGAACATCTACCTCGCCGAGCCACTGTTCCTGCATCTAGAAAGCAAGACGCGCGGGTCGAATACAACCCCAGAGAAACTGAAACGCGAACAGGATGAATGCCGGCGTGCGATCGCGATCTACCCGGAGCTTTTCACAACCGACCCCTACTACTCGACCAACCTGTCGCTCGATGTCTTCTTCAGACCTGCTTTTCCTCCGCGCAGAGTCCGCGCCTGACGACTTTCGGTCGCACCCTTAGAGGTTTTGGCGGCACTGTTTAGTGACCCAACATCAGATCGACTCTTGCCCCGAAAGCACCAGCGTCGAGGTTGTAGGAAGCCTTGTAGGCGTCGTGGGTACTTCCGATGGTCGATGTCGGGCTGACGAACAGATAGCGCAGGTCGATCCCGACCACCCGCGCCAGGTTAGAGTATGCGCAAAATCCGCTGTACTGCGGCAGAATCCAGGTGAGCGCCCGGGTTCCCGGCTGGCAGAACAGTGTATTCGCGAATGCCGCCCCAGAAGGCCCAATCAGAAACTCGGACTGCAAGTATGTCTCGACCTGTTCCCTGAACGTCATCGTCTCCGGAAAGACGACCTCGAATCCACGATCCGCCGCGATGGCAATTAGATCGTCCTGATTGTAACTGCGCAGCGCGTTGGACCTTGCCAAAAAGAGCCGGCGCGTCGGTTTGGTCTCTGCGAGGCCAAGACGATCGATCATTGCCTTGCGGAACGCTCGAAGGACGACGTCATGTTGACTGTAGTCCTTTGGCGAGGGCCAGTAGCCGGCCTGCATGTTCATCGGCCCGCGAACGGGCGGATCGATGAACACCAGATTATCAACTCTGGTTAGAGTTTCGTTGCTCAGCAGCACAACGCTACGGTCACCAGCAAACAACTGGAGTGCATCGCCAAAAGTCGTAATGCTGCGCACGTGTTCTGGAACAAGCAGAGGGAAACCGAGGTATTGCTTCGGAAGACTCTCAGCAAGGAACGCTGCTGGAAGGATCTCGATAAGCCAATGGTACCAGTTGGTTGCCCCTGCACCGAATACTCCGATGCCGGAATGGACGGCTTCCGTACGCGACTCCAGAACCTCCGCCAGACCAGCGGCGTGGCGAAGCAGGAAGCGATTGTCGCTAACCTGCATATGTGCGTGTTCCGTATAGAGCGGCGGGACAGCAAGCCTGTTGTCGGCCATTATCGCAGAACTTATCCCGCAAACAGTCGCGTTGTGGACACGTCGAGCGCAGATATCCGGCAAAGTCCCTTGGTACATTGAGCTAGTGTCGGTGTCAGCATCCGGCGCGACAGAAACATAAGGCGTAGCCGAAGCCAGAATAGCGACATGTTGGCCAACCGACTCGTACGACTCTAGTGGCAGGAACATTCGGCCCGAGGCCAATCGATTGAGCAGCACGGGCGCCTTGCGGACGACAGACTTCGCATTCCCGCGTTTGGACAAGTAAAGAAATAGTTGCTCGGCCAGCCTATCCCGTTTGCGGGCTAACTTTGCGGCCTTTTTTTTGTACTTTCTTACGATCCAGTTGTCCGTCAAAATCGACCCTTAGCCTTACATCAAGAATACAGCCATGCCGCGACCCAACTCGCCGTACCCGCTTGCACGTGTGACGCTGACCAACAGTTGTCAAGTCCGCTGAAACCAATGGCGCAGAGGCAGAACGCGCCTTGCGCCAAGATGGACTCAATCCAGTGTTTTCTTTCGTCTTTAGTCGAGAATGGCGTGATCACGGCGTCTCAAGGAAGAACATGGATCGGAGTGCTACGGGCGCAGATGGCTTATGCATACAAACGATATCACGGACGCGCCGGGTTTCCCTTGACAGTCACTCCCGGCGGGACGTCGCGCGTAACGACTGATCCAGCACCGATCATGGCACCTCGCCCGATCGTAATTCCTGGTAGAAGGACCGCACCTGCGCCGATGGATGCACCTTCCTGAACGACAGTCTTCTCGAATGGTCGGGAGTAGTCCTTGCTGCGGGGATAGCGATCATTGCTGAACGTGACGTTCGGACCGATGAACACATCGTCTTCTATGACGATACCGTCCCAGAGTTGAACCCCGCACTTGATCGTCACCCGATTGCCGATAATGACGTCGTTCTCAATGAAGCAGTGCGAACAGACGTTGACCCCCGCCCCAATCCTTGCGCCGGCAAGAACAACAACAAACTGCCAGATCCGGGTGCCTTCTCCGACAACCGCCGTGGCAACATCTGCTGAAGGATGGATGAAAGCCGGTTTGCCCAAGCTTTGCGTCATTCGGTTTGTCCTCATGCCTTTCAACCAAGCGCCGATATCGCGGTTTGAAGGTCAGATGTCTACTGACACGCCCTTCATGCGGTAAAAGAATGCGCGCAACCGCCGACGGCCTGGCGTCCGCCGCCAGAAACGAACTTGCGCCGGACCAAGCTCGGGCACGACCTCTGGCCTTTCCTCCTCCGCTGGAGCAGGGGCTTTCTCCGTGGGAGCAGGGGCTTTTGGTTCCTCGAAGAACGGTTCCAGGGCCAAGTCATTCAAGCGAAAGCGTGGATAGGGATCCAGCGTTGGAGTATCAAAGTCCATATCCGCGAAGCGCCGAAGCGAAACCTTCGAGTCATTGTGAGTTTCGAAATATTCCCGCGCAGAGCGCGAGAGATCGGAAAGCCTGGAGGCATCCATCGCAGAAAGCGCGGCAAGGAAGTCCCCTGGCGTATACCAGTTCGGCTGGTTGGGGTCGGAGAAGTCACCCGCCTCCGGCAAACCGGGCAGGCTGGACCGATGATTAAGGCTGGGAATGCCACAACTCATCACCTCGATACCTATCCGCGCCGAACATATCGGGAAGGGCGCAATGAAGACGTCCACCCCCTCTTCAACAAGGCTATGCCCAAAATCCGCGGCCCAAGGAATGTGGACGAACCGATCTTCGGGAACTCCTGCGTGAGCGAGCCGTTCGACGAAAGTCGCCTTCGCATCGTCCGACAGAGGCCCGTAATGGATATGACGCAGATCAAGAGCCTCAAGCGCCTCCGCCACCAGATCAAAGTAGGAATACCGGTAGTCCGACTCGATCTTATAGGCCCTCGCAGCCGCCGAGGCGGTGGTCAGGATTCCGTTTCGCAAGGGGACGTACGGGTTGGTCGCCAGCCGGTCCGTGAAGAAAGGGGCAAGCAGCGCAAGTCGGGATGCAGGAATTACCGGTGCAAGCCCGGACGCCTGACTGTTGGTCTTCGTAACAATCGTATCGATACTGCTGGAATGGACCCCGAGGGAAAGACCGTGGTCATAGACAAAGTCGAACACGAGTCGACGTGCAAGCCCACGTTGCATAGCTGCAAGGCCCACGACGTCATGATGGGTGATAAACGGATAAAGGCGGTCCGGTGCCAGTTGCTCAACAATGTCGATCGCATCTGCTATGCGCTCGACAGTTCCTTTTGAGATGTCAAGCTGCCTGTAAGTAATCTCCGGATCGCCGAAATGGGTAAGGACGATCTCCTGGTCGGTTGCGATCCGGCCAGTGCTTATGATGTCGACCTTCATCCCGCAATCAAGCAAGCCCCGAACGATTTCCTTTATCTCGCGGAAGATGCCGCCTCCGTTCGGAACGAAGCCTGATACCAGCAGGACCGCACGGTTCGCGTCGTACTGTCGATCCTTTACGCGGAATCCTTTCCTCTGAAGCAGCGCCTGACCGATGGTCTCCATGGTAGCATCGACATCCGGCAACGAATACGTGCCTTGAAAGGCGACGGCGCGGATATCAGGCCTGAAGATCTTGGCCGCGGTCTTCTCACAGGACTGAGCGAGCGTCTCCAACGGGATGTAGCTTGTCTGAGGTGCGGCTCCGGACTCGACGTGCAGCCGCGCCAGGCTTTCGTTCCACTCTATCCTGGTAGTCAATGCCTTGGCCTCAGGACGCTCTGGATCGATGACAACCAAGTCCTGAAGGTCGCGCAGGATCGCAATATTCAGTTCCGCCCGGGCAAGTGGTTGCAGACTAGACCAAATCCCCTCGCCGTGAATGTTGTAAACACTCATCACTTGCTTCAGCACATAGACCGACTTCCGCCAGCGGAAGGCATGGTAGAAAAAGAAGGCCGTATCGCCGCGCATCGTGTCGCGCTCGAAGTACTCCGGCAGGCCATCTGGAAGTCGGCGGAACAGATAACTTGACGTATGGCAATAGAACCGTCCACGATAGCACCCTGCGTAGTCATACACGACGTCGGCCGAGATGCCCGGAGTGACCCGTACTTGGTTGTCTGGCTGCAGAAACAGCGTGTTGTGACCGACTGCGAAGCAGTCGCTGCGGGCTTGCAGTATGTCGACTTGGCGCTGCAGTTTATCCCAGTTTGAGAACACGTCATCCGCGTCAAGGATGTGAACATATATTCCTCTGGCGGCGTTATACGCTCGCCGGACAGAAAACCCCTTACCCCTGTTCACATCATTCTGAAGCACGGTAAGCCGGGCATCGTTTTGCGCGTAGCTGCAAGCGACTTCAAAAGTGGCATCCGACGAACGGTCATCGACAACAATCACTTCGATCGGAAAGTCGACCTTTTGCAGCAGAACGGACTCGATCGCTCCGGAAATATGCAACTCTTCGTTGAATGCGGGAATGATGACCGAAACGAGCGGGCTCACGGATGTCATTGTTACCTCAGGACTTTGCTTAATCCCCAGAGAAATCATCAAGGGGACGAGGGGCAGGTTTTCTGCGGCCTCTGATCGCGGCCTCCGATGCTGGGTTTGAGGGTATTTGTCAAGCGCGCATCCCCCCCGATTATCGGGTATGTCGGGTAATCTGCACAGAAGCCAAGATGGTCTTTGGCTGCGCGCATTCTACTCCAAGCCATGCCGACGTCGCCATCGCATCCATCGGCGTTGTCTTCCATCCTATGGAGTTAGGTCCAAAGAAGGGTCGACCGACAATCGCCTTTTTTCATTGAACGCGGCCGAGGTCGGCAGTCCGCAGTTCGCGATAACCTCTTCTGAACCTGCGGTTAATGCGCCTGTACTTCAGATAGGCGGTGATCGGGTTGCGGCGCAGGTGTCTCGCGAACACAGCGAAGGAACAGGACAGGGCATCATGATCCGTCACCACGGCAGCCAATTGCTTCTCCATTTCGGCGACGAGGCCTTCTGCATTCGCCACCTCCACGCGCCGTGCATCCGCGATGCGTTGTGTCAACGTTGCGCGTTCACGAATCAGGCTTCTGATACGGGCAAGACGGTAACTGTCAAAATCGACATGGGCAGCATCGAAGGTGCTGAGGCCCATCCCCACGCGATACCTAACCAGTGCCTCGGGGACGAAAGCTACTCTATTCAAGAGCGCCGCACGAAATCCGAGGATCAGGTCTTCATAGCAATCGCGAATGGGCAGCGGACCGAAAGTGTCAAAAAGAGCGCGTCGCCATGCTCCTGTTGCTCCAATGTACAGACTCATGGAGAGGGAACTGCCCGACAACGTCCAGTCTCTGATTAAGAGAATACCGGGCCGGATGGCGCGGTCGAAGGTCTCGGTGTCAGCCGCATCGCCGATCGGCACCACGTCGGAATGTGCCAGTAACGCACCGGTTCGCGCGAACACCTCGCATAGCGTCTGGGCACGATGAGGAAACGATAAGTCGTCGGCCGCGGCAATGATTACGGGATCCCCCGAGGTCAACTCCATTACACGGTTGATATGTGCGCAAATCCCGAGGTTTGCGGAGTTGCGATTGATCGATACACGGTGAGGACCAGCATATCCCGCTACGGCGGCTTCGATCCGAGCAAATGTACCATCCGTAGAGGCATCGTCGGAAATCAGAATCTCGAGCGGCTCTCCAACCTGCGCAAGAACTGCCCTCACGGCTCCTTCGACAAAAGCCTGCTGATTGTAGGCCAGAAGCACAAAGGTGGCCGTCATGATGGTAGCACGCTCCCTCGCTCAAGCCGTACTCCAGAGCGCGACCGCGTGACAACCATCTGATCGCGAAGACGGGCGAAAGGAAAACTCACAGACCCGCGGCGGCTATCTCATTGACTGCGGCTATGACGGCATCCTGCATCTCGTCCGACATAGCCGGTCCCATGGGCAGACTCAGTACCTGCCGCGCCAGTTCCTCCGCTATAGGATAGGAGCCTTCCTCCTTTGCCAACATCGCATAGGCATCCTGACGATGCGGGGGGATTGGGTAATGGATCAAGGTTGCGATCCCTCGCGCGGTGAGGGCGGCCTGCACTTTCTCCCGGTGCGCACAGCGGACCACACTCAGGTGCCAAACCGGCTCCATGACCTGCGAAACCCTCTGGACCTTCATCAAGTCCGCCGGAAGCTCCGCTGTGTAACGCGCCTGAATGGCGCGCCGTCGGTCGTTCCAGGCATCCAGATGCGTCAGTTTCACGCGCAAAGCCGCGGCATGAATTGGGTCAAGACGGCTATTGTAGCCTTGCACCTCGTTCTTGTACTTCTGCCGGGATCCGTAGTTGCCAAGGAGGCGGACCTGCGCGGCAAGGTCTGCGTCGTCAGTCGTGATCGCGCCCCCATCGCCAAATGCGCCAAGGTTCTTGCCTGGATAGAAACTCCAGCACACGATATCGCCATGGGCGCCGATGCGCCGGCCACCATAGCGAGCGCCATGAGCCTGCGCCGCGTCCTCGATCACCCGCAAGCCGTGGCGCTTTGCGATTTCAAGCAAAGGATCCAGATCCGCCGGAACTCCGTACAGATGTACCGGGATGATGGCACGGGTCTTGCTGGTCAGGGCATCTTCTACGCGACGAGGATCGATCGTGTGAGTTTTTGGATCTGGCTCGACAGGAACAATCGTTGCCCCGACCTGCGACACGGCGAGCCAGGTTGCGATGAAGGTGTTCGATGGCACGATCACTTCATCACCTGGACCAATACCCGAGGCACGCAGCGACAGGACAAGCGCATCAAGACCGCTCGCAACGCCGACGCAATGGCGGGCCTCGCAATAGGCCGCGAACTCTGCCTCGAAAGCCTCAACTTCCGCCCCGAGGATATACCAGCCGGAGTCAAGCACACGAAGAACCGCAGCGTCGATTTCCGGCTTGAGGCTCGCATAGCTGGCACGGACATCCAGAAATGGAACGATCATCTCAATTGTGCTCCCGCCTTCTGGAAGATGTCATAGTCGCGATAGTAGTCGCTCTCGTCATAGTGGTGCGACGCGAGCACAAGGCAAACCGCGCCGGAAGAGAAATTGTCGAGTTCCCGCCAGACCATTGGGCGGATAATTAGCCCTTGGAATGGCCGGTTCAGCGTGACGCGGACTTCGCTGAGCCCATCGTCAAGACGCACATCGAAGCTGCCGGAAATCGCGATCAGGAGTTGACTGAGAGCCTTGTGGGCATGTCCGCCTCGCTCCGCACCGGCAGGAACATCGTAAAGGTAGTACACCCGCTCGATATCGAAATCGATGTGGCTGTTGGCCTCGATGAAGCTCAGGTTTCCTCGAGGATCCGTGATCTTCGGGATATCGACGAGCTGGCAACCACGAAAGAAGGTTATTCTGGTTTCCAAACCGGGCATCGCGCTACTCCACCTTGGCTCCCGAACAAAAACCTCTTCGCACAAGCCCCCATTGGTGGCAACGGGGGTCCTGAGATTGGCTCACGCTCAGTCCTCTAGTGCGTCGATGAGCTTGCTGACCTTTGTGGTCAGCATCGCGAGATCGACGCCGGCCCTCGCCTCGACGTTCAGCCGCAGCAGCGGCTCTGTGTTCGACCGACGCAGGTTCAGCCGCCATTCACTAAAGGCCAGCGACAGCCCATCCATTTCGTCCCGCTCGGGCCGTAACGGAGCCAGTGCGGCCTCGACACGCGCGATCGCCGCGCCGGGATCGTCGAGGCGGAAGTTGATCTCGCCGGACGAGGGGAAGGCTGTCATGCGGTCAGCGACCAGGTCCGACAGGCTGCGCCCTGTGCGGCCCATGAGTTCCGCTACGAGCAGCCACGGGATCATGCCGGAGTCGCAGGACATGAAATCGCGGAAGTAATGATGCGCCGACATCTCGCCGCCATAGACCGCGCCGGTGTCGCGCAGGGCCTGCTTGAGAAAGGCATGGCCCGTCCGCGCCTGCACGGCGATACCCCCTCCCCGCGCGACCACATCGCGGGTGTTCCAGATCACGCGGGGGTCATGGATGATCGTCGCACCCGGTTCCTTGGCGAGAAAGACCTCGGCCAGCAGGCCCACGATGTACTCGCCCGGGATGAAGCGGCCCGTATGGTCGAACAGGAAGCAGCGGTCGAAGTCGCCATCCCAGGCAACGCCCATATCTGCGCCAGCTGCCACCACGGCCTCGGCCGTCACGGGCTGGTTTTCCGGCAGAAGCGGGTTCGGGATACCGTTCGGGAAACTGCCGTCGGGCTCGTGATGGAGGCGCACAAAGGTTAGCGGTGCATTCCGGGCTTGCAGCGCGGCGGCGATCGCGTCGAAGGTCGGCCCGGCCGCGCCGTTGCCGGCATTGACCAGGATGGTCAGCGGCCGCAGCGCTGCGATATCGACAAAGGACAGGACCCGCTCGACATAGGCCGCGCGCGCGCCCTCGGCGGGAACGACGCGGCCGCCCGCGTGCGACGGCAGCTCAGGCCCTTCTGCCAAAGCCTTTATCGCGGCGAGGCCCGTGGCGGTGTCGAGCGGCGCCGATCCTTTTCGCACCAGCTTCATGCCGTTGTAATCCATCGGATTGTGCGAGGCCGTCACCTCGATCCCGCCATCCGCGCCGAAATGAGTCACGGCGAAATACATCTCCTCCGTGCCGCACAGGCCGAGGTCCAGCACCTCGACTCCACCCGCCACCAGCCCCTCGACACAAGCGGCCATCAGGGACTCGGACGAGGCGCGGCAGTCACGGCCGATTACGACCCGCTCTGCCCCCAGCCCCTCGGCGAAGGCGCGGCCGATGCGACGGGCGATATCCTCGTTCAACTCGGAACCGAGCCGCCCGCGGATGTCATAGGCCTTGAAGCAGGTGAGAGTGGTCATCGACGGCTCCGGTCGCAGACGGGATTTTTCAAGCGGTGACCATGGATCGGCGGTGCGGTCAAGGCGGCTTGTCATCGACGCAGGCTGCGGCGAAAATCGCGCGTGATCCGCTCGATGGAAAGTGACGACATGCCAAATCTCTATCCGGTCCTGCTGTGCGGTGGCTCCGGCACCCGGCTCTGGCCCCTGTCGCGCAAGTCCTTCCCCAAGCAGTTCGTGCGCCTGACCGGCGAAGAGACGCTGTTCCAGTCGGCGGCGCGGCGGTTGTCAGGGCCGGGTGTCGCCGCGCCGATGGTCATCACCAACGCCGATTTCCGCTTCATCGTGACCGAACAACTGGCCGAGGCCGGGGTCGATCCCGGTCCGATCCTGATCGAGCCCGCACCACGCAACACCGCACCGGCGATCCTGTCGGCGATCCTCTACCTTGCCGAGCGTGACCCCGAGGCGCTGTTCCTCGTGATGCCTTCGGACCATGTCATTCCCGACAGCGATGCCTTCAACGCGGCCGTCCGGGCGGGCATGGCCGCGGCGGAAGCCGGCGCGATCGTGACCTTCGGCATCCGCCCGACCCGCGCCGAAACCGGCTATGGCTGGCTTGAGCTGTCGCACCTGCCCGAAGGGGGAACACCCCGGCCGATCCCGCTGAAACGCTTCGTCGAAAAGCCGAAAGCCGCCGCGGCCGAGCAGATGCTGGCCGATGGCCGCTACTTGTGGAACGCCGGCATCTTCCTCATGTCGGTGAAGGCGGCGCTCGCGGCTTTCGAGGCCCATGCCCCATCGATGTTGCCCCCGGTCCGGCGAGCGGTGGAGGAGGCGAAATCCGATCTCGGTTTCCTTCGGCTGGCGGCAGATCCATGGTCTGAGGCCGAGGAAATTTCGATCGACTACGCGATCATGGAGCGCGCGGCGAACCTGCAGGTCGTGCCCTTCGGCGGCGAATGGTCCGATCTCGGCGACTGGGCCTCGGTCTGGCGCGAGGGCGAACAGGACGCGGCAGGCAACGGCACGCATGGCCCCGTTACCGTCATGGGCTGCGAAGGCACGCTGTTGCGCGCGCAATCCGAAGCGCAGGAACTCGTAGGCATCGGCCTGAAGGATCTCGTCGTCATCGCCATGCCCGATGCGGTGCTGGTGGCCGACCGCTCCCGCGCGCAGGACGTGAAGGAGGCGGTCGCGGTCCTCAAGGCAAAGGGCGTCAAGCAGGCCGAGACCCTGCCCCGCGACCACCGCCCCTGGGGCTGGTTCGAGACGCTGGCGCTGTCAGACCGCTTTCAGGTCAAGCGCATCACCGTCCATCCAGGCGCGGCGCTATCGCTGCAAAGCCACATGCATCGGTCCGAGCACTGGATCGTCGTCTCCGGCACTGCACGGGTAACCGTGAATGACGAGGTGAAACTCCTGTCGGAGAACCAGTCGGTCTACATCCCGCTCGGCGCCAAGCACCGGATGGAAAACCCCGGCAAGGTGCCGATGGTCCTGATCGAGGTGCAGACCGGCACTTACCTCGGCGAGGATGACATCATCCGCTACGACGACGTCTATGCCCGCGGTCAGGGGGCGAAGGGGTGAGTGGCGCGCAGCGTCCCGGCATGGCATAGGTCGGACATGGGAACCGTCCTTGCCAGCTACCTCATCAACCTGCCTCGCTCGTCCGACCGTCGGGAGCGGATGGAGACACAACTGGCCGGTCTTGGCCTGCCCTACACACTGATCCCCGGTGTCGATGGCCGGGCCGAGTGGGACCGACTGAAGGGCGATCTCGACGAAGCGGCCTTTGTCGCCCATGTAGGCCGCCCGGTGCTGCCGGGCGAGATCGGGGCCTATCACGCCCATCTGAATGTCTGGCGGGCCTTTGTCGCCTCGGGTGCCGAGGTGGCGCTGGTGATGGAGGATGACGTGGTCTTCCATCCCGACTTTCGCGCGGCGCTTGATGCGGCGCTGTCGATCCGGGGCGACTGGGATTTCCTGAAGCTGAACAAGATCCGCGCCAAGCAGCCGATAGCCCAAGGCACGATCGGGCAATGGCAGCTCAACGCCTATCTTGGCCCGGCGACCGGGCTTGGCGCCTATCTCATCCGGCGAAGCCTGGCGGTAAGGCTCTTGCCCGCGATGCTGCCGATCACCCGGCCGATCGACCACGAACTGGACCGCATTGCCGCCCATGACTTCCGCCATTTCGGGCTGGAACCGTTCCCTAGCCATGTCGATGACGGCAACGAAAGCACGATCACCGGAACCAGCTTTGCGGCGGTGAAGAAATTCCCCTGGTACCGGCGCCTGCCGATGTATGGCACGCGTTGGCGCAACCAGTTCGGCAAGCTGTTCTGGCTTTTGCGCAAGGGGCGGCTTTTCCCTCGCCGCACGGCCCTTCAGCCGGGCAGCCGTCCGCCGTTCTCGACCCAGTAATCGGCGATCCACTTCACCTGGCCGTGGCCCATATGCGGAAAGCGGTCCCAGAAGCCGGCCTTGGGGTTCAGCAGGTCGGCGGGGCGTGGCTCGCCGTGGAAGGCCAGAACCTTTGCGTCCTTCGGCGGCAGCTTCGGCGGCAGGAACAGGTCCAGCCCGATCGGCTGGCGCAGGTGGCGCTTGAAGCTGATGACCCAGCCCGCAGGCCAGTAGTCCATCGACGAGGCCGTTGCGCCGACCCATTCCTGTTCGATCACGTACTCATCCGCCGCCTTCTGCGGGGCGGCAAGGAAGCGGTCGAGGATCTGCGCCTCCTGCCCGAGGTTGAAGGCGAACAGGCAGGTGCCGGGGGCGGGCTTGGCCTTGCCCGTGGGGTTCGGCCGCCAATCGTCGCCCATGTCGGTGGTCACGAAAGCTGACGGATAGTCGAAGAAGGCATCGAGATTGCCGCAGATCACCATGTCGAGGTCGATGAACAGCGCGCGTCCGGTCAGCCCGTACAGGTCGGCGGCATAGATCACGACCTTCTTCCACTGACCGCTGCGCTCCATCCCCTCTGACAGCTTGAGCTCGGGGATGGGGAAGGTCTCGATCCCGTCGAAAAGCCCTTTTGAATCATCGGTAAGGCAGACGAACCTGAAGTCGCCCGTCAGGTTATTCCGGCAAGCGGAATACAGGACATTCACGTAATCCGCGGGGTAGAGGGTGCCCCATTTCATGCAGAGGATGACGCGGTCCTGTCCCCTCACGGCCATGCCCCCCAGGTGTCGCGCAGGTATTCGACGGCAAGGCGATCGGCAGCCTCACGCCCGACGCCGTCCTCGACGTGGTGGGTCAGGGCGGCGACCTTGTCGAAATAGCTGTTGGCATAGACCGGGCGCGGCAAGCCATTGACCCAGACCTTGAAACCGTTCGAGTAAGCCATGCCCGACAGCCAGACATCGTCCACCGTCCAGACCACCGGCGGAATATCCCAGGTGGCGGCGGGAAAGGCATCGACCGGGATGAGAGCGCCGAGGAAGCCTTCAAAGACGTCGGCATAGCCCGAGCTGGCATAGATCTTCCGCGGCGGGTGCCAGAAATTCAGCGACGCGATCCGGCGCAGACGATAGCCGAGCGTCCGTCCCCGATCCGGCGCCAGTTCGGCCCGCGGCTGCTCTGCGGCCGTCCGCGTGATGCCGAAGCGGTCGGTGATGTTCCAGCCGCGTTCGCAGACGATGTCGTCCGGCCGTTCCTTCCGCCCTGCGACGAAGCGTGCGACCCAGCCACGGTCCTGGATGCGGTCGTCGTCGCACAGGAGAAGGTCGGTCTCCGTCCCCTTCCAGCGGGCGGCAGCTGGCAGCACCTTGCTGGCGGGGCCGTAATCGACATCGTCCTCGACCACCTCCACCCAGTCGGGGAGCGACGGCAGTGCCGGTCGGGCACCGGGGAAACGGCGGTATTCCTTCGGAACATGCAGTTCCACGCGGTCCGGCCTGACCGTCTGGTTTCCGATCGAGGCCAGCTTGCGCGGCAGGTTCGCATAGCGCGGCGGTATGCTGGTGAGGGTGACGACGATCTGTCTCTTGGCCATGGAACCATCCGGAACGGGGATCGCCCGCTGATAGCCCGTTCCCGCCGCCGAGGAAAGACTGACCGCTGGCGGGACTTGACGCCGACCGTCCCTCAGCGCGACACCATTGCCTGCAAACCTTGGGGTGCCCCTTGGCCTTCACCTTCCGTCAACTCCAGTTTTTCGTGGCGGCTGCCGAGCAAGGCAGCGTGTCTGGCGCGGCGCGGGCGCTTTCGATCAGCCAGTCGTCGGTGACCGAGGCGATCCGGGCCCTGGAGGACGATCTTGGGGTGATCCTGTTCGACAGGCAGGCGCGCGGGCTTGGCCTCACCCACAAGGGCAGCCTGTTCCTGCGCCATGCCCGGCAGATCCTGGGCGATGTCGCGACTGCCCGCATGGCATTCGCCGAAGAGGAAGGCGGGGGCACGGGGCGACTCTCGCTTGGTGTGACCAGTCTCGTGGCAGGCTACGTCCTGTCCGACATCCTCAGCCGCTATCGCCGCGCCCATCCGCAGGTCGAGTTGAATGTGATCGAGGACTCGGGCGAATACCTCCAGCACCTGCTGATCGGGGGCGAGCTGGACGTGGCCGTGCTTTTGACCTCTTCGATCCGTGACCGGATGGCAATGCAGGTCGAGACACTGGTCGTCTCGCCCTATCGCCTGTGGCTGCCGCTTGGCCATGCGCTGACCGCGGCGGAATCGATCGCCCTCGACCAGCTTGGGGGCGAGCCGATGATCCAGCTGATGGTGGACGAGATCGAGGAATCGATGCGCGAGCTGATGGGCGCCCTGAAGGTGCGTCCGCAGATCGCCTTCCGCACAAGGTCAGTCGAGGCGGTGCGCAGCCTCGTCGCGACCGGAGCGGGAATCGCGATCCTGCCCGGGCTCATGTACCGCCCCTGGTCGCTGGAAGGCGATCGAATTGAAATCCGCGACGTATCGGGCGACCTGCCGACCATCCAGGTGGGCCTGGCGTGGCGCCGCGGCGCGCCGCTTTCGTCCCCGGCCCTGAACTTCGTCCGCGCGGCGCAGAGCGCGGTGACGGCGAGTTCGCTGCCGGACCGCTGACCCATCGGAGAAACCGATATTACCTTTCCACGTTTTGTTATTGCGAAAGGTCGCCGGGCAATCTCTTCTTGTTGCACCAAGACAGGCCGACTCCATCGGCCGGATGCAGCAGGGAGACTACCGATGAAGAAACTGACCCTCTGGGGTTCGACGGCGCTGTCCGTCGTTATGGCCGTGACGCCGGCGCTGGCACAGATGACTGAAGTCGGAGAGGGCGAAGGCGCGGTCAACATCGTGGCCTGGGCGGGCTACATCGAACGCGGCGAGACCGACAAGGCGTATGACTGGGTCACCAAGTTCGAGGCTGACACCGGCTGCAAGGTCAACGTCAAGACCGCCGCCACCTCGGACGAGATGGTGGCCCTGATGAACGAAGGCGGCTTCGACCTCGTAACAGCATCGGGCGATGCTTCGCTGCGCCTGATCGCCGGCAAGAAGGTCCAACCGATCAACATCGACCTCATCAAGTCCTGGAGCACGGTCGACGACCGGCTGAAGGACGCCCCCTGGCACACGGTGGGCGGCGTGCATTACGGCGTTCCCTACCAGTGGGGCCCGAACGTGCTGATGTACAACACCGACGCGTTCAAGGGTGAAGCGCCCAAGTCCTGGAACGTGGTGTTCGAGGAACAGACCCTGCCCGACGGCCAGTCGAACAAGGGGCGCGTGCAGGCCTATGACGGCCCGATCTATATCGCCGATGCCGCTCTGTACCTGATGAAGCACAAGCCGGAGCTAGGCATCACCTCGCCCTACGAGCTGAACGAGGACCAGTACAAGGCGGCGCTCGATCTGCTGCGACAGCAGCGCGAGCTTGTCGGCCGCTATTGGCATGACGCCTTCATCCAGATCGACGACTTCAAGAACGAAGGTGTCGTCGCCTCGGGATCCTGGCCGTTCCAGGTGAACCTGCTCCAGGCCGAGAAGCTGCCGATCGCCTCGACCATTCCGGAAGAAGGCGCGACGGGCTGGGCCGACACGCTGATGTTGCATGCCGACTCGGCGAACCCGAACTGCGCCTACAAGTTCATGGAGCATTCGCTGTCCTCGAACCTGCAATCCGACCTTTCGGTCTGGTTCGGCTCGAACCCCGCCGTGCCCGCCGCCTGCACCGACGGGCGTGGAATGCAGACCAAGGAAGGCTGCCACACCAACGGCTTCGACGATTTCGAGAAGATCCACTTCTGGACCACGCCGACCGCGAACTGCGCGCAAGGGGAAGGCGCCTGCGTGCCCTACTATCGTTGGGTGTCCGACTATATCGGCGTGATCGGCGGTCGCTGAGCCGGGACCACCAAGAACGGGCGGCCGACGGCCCCACCGCCGGACCGCCCGCACAACTGAACAACAACCTCGCGCCCCGGCTTGTCCGGGGCCTCTCTCCTGCCCTCACCGGGCGGGCAAGGATAGATCCATGACGGCAGCTGTCGAATTTCGCAATGTCACCCGCCATTTCGGCCCGGTCCGCGCCGTGGACGGGGTGGACCTGACCATCGCCGAAGGATCGTTCTTCGCGATGCTCGGCCCGTCCGGTTCGGGGAAGACGACATGCCTACGGCTTATCTCGGGCTTTGACGCCCCAACCAGCGGCGAGATCCGCATTTTCGGCGAGGATTCGGGGCACGTTCCCCCGAACCGCCGCAACGTGAACACCGTATTCCAGGACTACGCGCTGTTTCCGCACATGACCGTGCGCGACAACGTCGCCTACGGGCTGATGGTGCGTGGCGTCGACAAGGCCACGCGGCGCAACAAGGCGGAAGAGATGCTGTCGCTGGTGAAGCTCGCCGGCTATGGCGACCGCAAGCCGGGGCAATTGTCGGGTGGCCAGAGGCAGCGGGTGGCACTGGCGCGGGCGCTTGTGAACGAGCCACGCGTGCTGCTTCTTGATGAACCGCTCGGCGCGCTGGACCTGAAGCTGCGCGAATCGATGCAGGACGAACTCAAGGCGCTGCAGCAGCGGCTGGGCATCACCTTCGTCTTCGTCACGCATGATCAGGGCGAGGCCTTGAGCATGGCCGACCAGGTCGCGGTCTTTGCCAATGGCAAGGTCGCGCAGGTGGGCAGCCCGACCGACATCTACGAGCGTCCCGCCACCAAGTTCGTGGCCGATTTCGTCGGCTCGTCCAATGTTCTGCCGCCCGCGCTCAGCCGCCAGTTCGGTGGCCCGGACGCCTGGTGCAGCCTCCGGCCCGAGGCGATCCGGGTGGTCGAAGGTGCGGGGCAGGTCACTGGCACCGCCGGATCGGCACGCTATCTGGGTGCCGGGACAAAGCTCTCCGTGCACCTGGGCCGCAGCGAGGACATGGAAATCAGCGTTGTCCTGCCTCCGGGTCAGGCGGTGCCCGCTCCGGGAACGACAGTCGCGCTCCAGCCGATGTCCGGGGCGCTGCATGTGATGGCGGGCGAGAAATGACGACCCGTCCCGCCACCCTTCCCGTCCGTGGGCCCGGCGACCGGCTGTCGGACCTGTTCTGGCGCCGGCCCCGGCTGCTGCTGGCCCTGCTGATCGGGCCGCCGCTTCTGTGGCTGGGCGTGGTCTATCTGGGCTCGCTCTTCGCGCTGCTGTTGCAGAGCTTTTACTCGATCGACGAATTCTCGGGTCTGGTCGTGCCGGAGTTCACGCTCAAGACCTATGCCGAGCTGATCCGGCCATCGAATTTCGACATCATCTTGCGGACGGTAATGATGGCGGCGGCGGTCACGGCGGGCTGCATCGTCATCGCCTTTCCCATCGCCTATTACGCCGCCCGCTATGCGCGGGGGCGCTGGAAAGCGGCGTTCTACCTTGGCGTCATGCTGCCCCTGTGGTCGAGCTATCTGGTCAAGGTCTATGCCTGGAAGCTGATCCTCGCCAAGGAAGGCATCGTCACCTGGGCCGCCGAGGGCACCCACACATCGGGCATCCTCAACGCGCTGCTGTCACTGCCGGTGATCGGGGGGAATTCGCTGTCCACCTCCTATATCGGGACCTGGATCGTCTTCGTCTATGTCTGGATCCCCTACATGATCCTGCCGATGCAGGCGGCGCTGGAGCGGGTGCCGACGTCGATGATCGAGGCGTCGAGCGATCTCGGTGCCTCGTCGGGGCAGACCCTGCGGACGGTGATCCTGCCGCTGGCCCTGCCGGGCGTCGTCGCCGGGTCGATCTTCACCTTCTCGCTGACCTTGGGCGACTACATCATCCCGCAGATCGTCGGATCATCGCGGCTCTTCATCGGGCAGGCGGTCTACACCTTGCAGGGCACGGCCGGGAACATCCCGCTGGCTGCCGCCTTCGCGGTGGTGCCGATCGCGGTGATGCTGGTCTATCTGGCGATCGCCAAGCGCATGGGGGCCTTCGATGCACTCTGATGCCCGCGCTTCGTTCGGCCTGCGCCTGGGCGCGATCCTGGGCCTTCTGTTCCTGCACCTGCCGATCGCGCTGATCTTCCTTTACGCCTTCACCACCGAGGAGAAGAGCTATCAGTTCCCGCCACCGGGGCTGACGCTGAAATGGTTCGGGGTTGCCTGGGAGCGGGCCGATATCTGGCCGCCGCTCTACCTGTCGCTGAAGGTCGCCGCCATCGCAACGGCGCTGGCTTTGATCCTTGGCACGCTCTGCGCCGCAGCGATGACCCGCACGAGGTTCTTCGGCCGCGACCAGATCACGCTTCTGGTCCTGCTGCCGATCGCCCTGCCCGGCATCATCACCGGCATGTCGCTGCGTTCCGCCTTCGCGGTCATGGACATTCCCTTCTCGACCTGGACGATCGTCCTGGGCCACGCGACCTTCTGCATCGTCATCGTCTACAACAACGCCGTCGCCCGGTTCCGCCGATTGTCGGGATCCATCGTCGAGGCCTCGACCGACCTTGGCGCGAACGGTTTCCAGACTTTCCGCCATGTGATCCTGCCGAACCTCGGCTCCGCGCTGCTGGCGGGCGGCATGCTGGCCTTCGCCCTGTCCTTCGACGAGGTGATCGTCACCACTTTCACCGCGGGGCAGCAATCCACGCTGCCGATCTGGATGCTTCAGGAACTGATCCGCCCGCGCCAGCGCCCGGTGACGAACGTGGTCGCCATCGTGGTCTTCGCCGCGACCTTCTTGCCGATCCTGATCGCCTACTACCTGACCCGCGAAGGCCATGAGACGGCCGGCGGGGGAAAATGAAGGGAGAAGTCCAAATGGACACCAAAGCTGACACCATCGATACCGCGCTTCTGGTCGGCGGCCGCTTCGAGCCGGGCCAGGAGGCACTCGAGCCGATCCTCAACCCCCGGACCGGCGGGCTGATCCTGGAACTGGCCGAGGCGTCGACCGCCCAGGTCGACCGCGCCGTCGCCGCCGCCCGCAAGGCCTTCGAGAGCTGGTCGCGGACTACCCCAGCCGAACGCTCGGCCGCGCTTCTGCGGATTGCCGACCGGGTCGAGGCCGAGACGACCGGATTTGCCGCACTCGAGGCGCTGAACTGTGGCAAGCCGATCAATGCGGCCCGCAATGACGAGATCCCGGCGATCGTGGATTGCTATCGTTTCTTCGCGGGGGCGGTGCGCTGCCAGCACGGGGCGGTCGCGGGCGAATACCTTGCGGGTCATACCAGCATGATCCGGCGCGACCCGATCGGCGTGGTCGCCTCCATCGCGCCGTGGAACTATCCGCTGATGATGATGGCCTGGAAACTCGCCCCGGCCATCGGCGGCGGCAACTGCGTGGTGTTCAAGCCAAGCGAGCAGACGCCGCTGACCGCGATCAAGATGGCGCGCATCCTGGCCGAGGAACTCCCCGAGGGCGTGGTCTCGGTCATCGCCGGGCGCGGCCAGACGGTGGGCAGCTACCTCATCAACCATCCGGGCGTGGACATGATCAGCCTGACGGGCGACGTGGCCACCGGCAAGAAGATGCTCGACGCCGCCGCCAAGACGGTAAAGCGCACCCATCTGGAACTGGGAGGCAAGGCCCCGGTCGTGGTGTTCGACGATGCAGATGTCGGCGAGGTGGTAGAGGGGCTGCGCGCCTTCGGCTATTACAATGCCGGGCAGGACTGCACCGCGGCCTGCCGGATCTATGCCGGCAAGAAGGTCTACGACAAGCTGGTGGCCGACCTGTCCTCGGCCGTGTCCTCGATCGTGCTTGGACGCGAGGATGACACCGAGAACGAGATCGGGCCGCTGATCTCGCTCCGCCAGCGCGACCGGGTGGCGAGCTTCGTCGAACGGGCGCGGGAACTGCCACATGTCGAGGTGACGGCGGGCGGCACGCGGATGGACGAGGGGTTCTACTACAGACCCACGGTCATCGCCGGAGCCCGGCAGGACGATGAGATCGTCCGGCGCGAGGTTTTCGGGCCGGTCGTCTCTATCACTCCCTTCTCGGATGTGGATCAGGCGGTCGACTGGGCCAATGACAGCGACTATGGGCTTGCATCGAGCGTCTGGACGAGGGACGTGGGCCGGGCGATGGCGACCGCGGCGCGGCTGCGCTATGGCTGCACCTGGATCAACACCCATTTCATGCTGGTCAACGAGATGCCGCATGGCGGGATCAAGCAATCTGGCTATGGCAAGGACATGAGCGCCTATGCGCTGGAGGACTACACCTTCGTCCGGCATGTGATGGTCAAGCACGGCTGAAGGCGGCGCCCGCGGGCAAGCGCTGGAGCGGGGGCTGTCTGCCCCCGCACCCCCGAGGATATTTGGAAACAGAAGAGGAAGGTTTGGGTAAGAAATCCTCTCACCATTTGTGAGGAAGTCATCATATCCACCTGATGCCATGTATTAATAGCGTGAACCTGGACTCAGGCCGACGGCGCTCGGTCGGGTTGGCGCATCTTAACCCTCACGACGCAGGATCGGGGCATTCGAAGTCGGAGGAAGCCCCATGTCCGAGGTCTCGGCGGTTCTTGCCCTGCCCTATATCCAGCCCGCCCAGGCGCAGAAGCATGTGACTCATAACGAGGCGCTGCGGGTGCTCGACGTCATCGTCCAGCTGGCCGTTCTGAGCCGCAGCCTGACGGCCCCACCGGCGGAGCCGGCCCCCGGAGAGCGCCACATCGTTGGAGAGGCGGCAACCGGAGCCTGGGCCGGACAGGACGGGAAGATCGCCGTCTTCGATATCGAGGGCTGGGTGTTCTTCGCCCCGCTGCCCGGCTGGCGGGCCGAGGTTCTGGACGATGGGGCCAGCGCCGTGTTCGACGGCAGCGCCTGGACAACGCGCGGCGTGCCGCTGTCGGTCGATCGGCTGGGCATCAATACCAGTCCGGATGGCACGAACCGGTTTGCCGTTGCCTCTGCCGCGACGCTTCTCACCCATGAAGGCGCCGGGCACCAGCTGAAAGTCAACAAGGCGACCGTTACGGATACGGCAAGCCTCTTGTTCCAGACCGGGTTCTCAGGCCGGGCCGAGATGGGCCTGGCCGGCAATGACGACTTCTCGATCAAGGTTTCGTCGAATGGAACGGCCTTTGCCGAGGGCCTGCGGGTGGGCGCAGGCGGCGCCGTGAGCCTGCCCGGCGGGGCGCTCTTGCCCGATGGCACGGCGGCATTGCCGGGGCTACGCTTTGCCGCCGATGTTGATACCGGCCTGGCTCGGCCCGGGGTGGATCAGATCGGACTGGTCGCCGGGGGCGTGCAGCGGGCGCTTCTGTCGGGGTCTGCCCTGCAACTGGACGTGCCTTTGGCTGGGACTGCGGTAAGCTCGGGCAGCCATGATGCGACAGCGGGGCGCGTCGCTCGGGTGTTTGCAGCGGGCGGGATCTTCGGCCTTGGCGTGGCGCAGGGGCAGTCGCTCGGGGCGG
This sequence comes from Alitabrizicola rongguiensis, assembly GCF_021491355.1. Classification (GTDB taxonomy): domain Bacteria; phylum Pseudomonadota; class Alphaproteobacteria; order Rhodobacterales; family Rhodobacteraceae; genus Aliitabrizicola; species Aliitabrizicola rongguiensis. The sequence goes on from NZ_JAKENF010000002.1 coordinate 234,019, forward strand.
CGGTTGCGGATGCGGCGGCGGTGACGGTCTCTGGGTTCTATCGGACAGACATAGCGACGGCGAACCTGCCGATCTCGGCGGCGTCGGGTTTGCTCGAGGTGTTCCACGGCGCGGGCGGGGACAGCGTCCAGCAGCGCTGGACCGCGACCTCCGCCGATGCCGCGATGCGGACCTGGCTGCGACGATCCTCCGGCGGCACCTGGACTGGCTGGTCGCTGGTCATGACACAGTCAACGATGGTGGGGACGGTAAGCCAGAGCGGAGGTCTTCCGACCGGCGCGGCGATCGAGCGCGGCAGCAACGCCAACGGCGAGTATACGCGCTTTGCCGACGGCACCCAGATCTGCACGATCGCGGGACTGTCGGTTTCGAACGCCTCGACGGCGACAGGTGCGCTCTACCGTTCGGGCAGCGTCTTCTGGAGCTACCCGGCCTCTTTTAGCGCGCTGCCGGTTGTGAAAGGCGAAGTCGATGATAGCGATGCCTGGGCGGTGGGAGGCACGCCGACGCTGACGCAGATGGGTTTTCGGGCGGTTTCCGCCGTCTCAAAGTCAACGGCGCTGTCAATCCGGGCATTGGCGATCGGCCGCTGGTTCTGATCGCGGATTGCCCAAATGCCGTCGTGACACTGCCATGCTGAATTGCTATCTCCGCGAAGGTTCTAGAGAAAGGAGCCTTCGTGGAGATCGAACAGACGAGCCTTCCGGGCGTCCTGATCCTGACGCCGCGCCGGTTCGGTGACCAGAGAGGCTACTTCAGCGAAAGCTGGAACAAGCTGACGCATGCCCAGCACGGGCTGACCTATGACTTCGTTCAGGACAACCATTCGCTCTCTGCCCAGGTCGGCACGGTTCGGGGGCTGCATTTCCAGCGCCCACCCCATGCTCAAGCCAAGCTGGTCAGGTGCGGCCGGGGGCGGCTGTTCGACGTGGCGGTGGATATCCGCAAAGGCAGCCCGACCTATGGCAAATGGCTCGGTGTCGAGTTGAGCGCCGAGAACGGCCGGCAACTGCTGATCCCCGCCGGCTTTCTGCATGGCTTTGCCACGCGAGAGCCGGATACGGAAATCATCTACAAGTGCACCGACTATTATGCGCCGGATTGTGACGGCGCGGTGCGCTATGACGATCCGGCGATCGGGATCGACTGGGGCCTGACCGGCGAGGCGGTGCTGAGCGCCAAGGATATGAATGCGCCACTGCTTGCGGAAATCGGCAGCCCGTTCGTTTTTGAAGGATAGACCGATGAAGATTCTCGTGACCGGCGGGGCCGGGTTCATTGGCTCGGCCGTCGTGCGCCATGCCGTGCGCGCCGGACATTCCGTCATCAATGTCGATGCGCTGACCTATGCCGCAAACCTGGCGAATGTGGCCCCGGTGGCCAACAGCCCGCTTTACATTTTCGAACAGGTTGACATTCGGGACCGGGCCGAATTGGACCGGCTCTTTGCAGAATATCAACCCGATGCGGTGATGCACCTGGCCGCCGAGAGCCATGTCGACCGGTCGATCGATGGGCCGGGCGATTTCATCGAGACGAACATCACCGGCACGTTCAACATGCTTGAAGCCGCCCGCGCATACTGGGTGCGCAAGGGCAAACCAGAGGACTTCCGGTTTCACCACATCTCGACCGACGAGGTGTATGGCACTTTGGGAGAGACGGGCCAGTTCACCGAGGAAACGCCTTACGCGCCGAACTCGCCCTACTCTGCCTCGAAGGCGGCGAGCGACCACCTGGTGCGGGCCTGGCACGAGACCTATGGTCTGCCGGTCCTGGTGACGAACTGCTCGAACAACTACGGGCCCTATCATTTCCCCGAAAAGCTGATCCCGGTGGTGATCCTGAAGGCGCTGGCCGGAGAACCGATCCCGGTCTACGGCAAGGGCGAGAACGTGCGCGACTGGCTCTATGTCGAGGACCATGCCGATGCGCTGCTGACCGTGGTCGAGAAGGGCGAGGTCGGGCGGACCTACAATATCGGCGGCGAGAACGAGCGCACGAACATCGCGCTGGTGCGGACGATCTGCGACATCCTAGATGCGAAGCGGCCCAAGGCCGCGCCTTATGCCGACCAGATCACCTTTGTTGCGGACCGCCCCGGCCACGACCTGCGCTATGCGATCGACCCGACGCGCATCCGCGAAGAACTTGGATGGCGCCCGTCTGTCACGGTCGAGGAAGGGCTGGAGCGGACGGTGCAGTGGTATCTCGACAACGAGGACTGGTGGCGGCCGCTGCTGGAGCGCAAGGGCGTCGGGCAGCGGCTGGGAGTGAAGGCCTGAGCCCGTAACAGTTGCGGGATTGCAAAGCTTTGCCCAACAATTGCCTGACCGGCATCGCATTCTGGAGCGAAGGCCTGCGGACGTATTCGAGAAGGGCGGTACATGAAACTTCTTGTGTTCGGTGCGACGGGCCAGGTGGCGCGGGAGCTGCAGCGGCTTGAGCCGGACGCGACCTATCTTTCGCGCGCCGAGGCCGATCTGACGGATCCCACGGCCTGCGGGGCTGCGATCGCGGCTTCGGATGCCGAGGCAGTGATCAACGCGGCGGCCTGGACTGCGGTGGACAAGGCCGAGGCCGAGGAAGCGGCGGCGCGGATCGTGAACTGCGATGCGCCGGGGGCGATGGCGCGGGCGGCGGCGAAGAAGGGCGTGCCGTTCCTGCATGTCTCGACCGATTACGTCTTTGACGGATCGGGGACGCGGCCCTGGCATCCGGATGATCCGACCGGGCCGCTTGGCGCCTATGGCCGGTCCAAACTGGCAGGCGAGCGGGAAGTTCACGCGGCTGGTGGGCGGTTCGTGATCCTGCGCACCTCCTGGGTGTTTTCGGCGCATGGGACGAACTTCGTGAAGAACATGCTGCGGCTGGCGCAGTCGCGCGACACGCTTACGGTGGTCTCGGATCAGCTCGGCGGGCCGACAGCGGCGGTCGACATCGCGGCGACGCTGCTTGACATGGCGCGGCTTCTGCACCGGGGCGACGGGGCACCGGGAACCTATCACTATTCCGGCGCGCCGGACGTGTCCTGGGCCGACTTCGCGCGCGAAATCTTTCGCCAGGCGGGGAAAGCGGTGAACGTCACCGACATCCCGACCGAAGCCTACCCGACCCCCGCGAAACGCCCGCACAATTCGCGACTCGACTGCCGCACGACGGAACTCATGTTCGGGATCACGCGGCCGGACTGGCGGGCGAGCCTGCATCGCATTCTTAAGGAAATTGGAGAGATCTGACGTGACTGCGCGCAAGGGCATCATTCTGGCCGGCGGGTCCGGCACACGGCTTTACCCGATCACGGTGGCGGTTTCGAAGCAGCTGCTGCCAATCTACGACAAGCCGATGATCTATTATCCGCTCTCGGTGCTGATGCTGGCGGGCATCCGCGAGATCGCGATCATCACCACGCCGCAGGATGCCGATCAGTTCAAGCGCGCTCTTGGCGACGGCAGCCAATGGGGTCTGAGCTTTACCTTCATCCAGCAGCCCTCGCCCGACGGGCTGGCGCAGGCCTATTTGCTGGCCGAGGATTTCCTGGCGGGCGCCCCGTCGGCCATGGTGCTGGGAGACAACATCTTTTACGGCCACGGCCTGCCTGAATTGCTGGCCGCTGCCGACAAGCAGACCACCGGCGGGACGGTGTTCGGCTATCAGGTCGCCGACCCGGAACGCTATGGCGTGGTTGCCTTCGGCGCGGATGGGCAGGTGACCTCGATCATCGAAAAGCCGAAGGTTCCGCCGTCGAACTTTGCCGTGACCGGGCTTTATTTCCTCGACGGTTCGGCGCCGGAGCGGGCGAAGACGGTCAAGCCCTCCGAAAGGGGCGAACTCGAGATCACCACGCTTCTGGAGATGTATCTGGCCGATGGCCAGCTGTCAGTGCAGCGGATGGGGCGCGGCTATGCCTGGCTCGATACCGGGACCCATGCCAGCCTTCTTGATGCCGGGAATTTCGTGCGCACGCTGGAGGACCGGCAGGGTCTGCAATCGGGATGCCCCGAAGAGATCGCTTTCCAGATGGGCTGGATCAGCAAGGCGCATCTTCTGGAAATGGCCGAGGCTTACCGCAAGAACGATTACGGCGCCTATCTGAAGAAGGTGGCGGAGCGGGGCTGAGAGCCCCGCTTGCCGCGGCCTGAGGACTATTGCCCGCCAAGCGCCATGAGTTGCGGATTGCCGGGATTGGCAGCCAGCGCCTGCTGCAGGGACTGCTGCGCCCCCGCCTGATCGCCGAGCGCCGCCTGAATGCGGATCACCATCGACCAGGCATCGACCAGTTGCGGATCGAGGCTGGCCGCCGTCTGGAATGCCTGCACGGCTAGCGGATAGTTGCGCATCTGCAATGCAGCTCCGCCGATCTGCAGATGGGTTTCCGGGAAGTCGGTGCGGGTGCGAAGCGCCTGCTGCCATTCCGCAATAGCCTTCCCAAGAGCCTCGGCTTGCGGCGATCCGGGAGCGGGTTGGGCGTCAAGGAGTGCCTTGGCCGCCGCTTCGCGGACCGAGCGCGACGGATCAGACAGAACCGGCGCGAGCACATTCAGGCGTTGATCGGGAGGCAGGACGCCAAGCGCGCCCGCCGCAGCCGCCCGGACCAGCGGATCGGGATCGGTCAGGAGTGCCTCGACCCGGGAAGCAGAGGCGGCGTGCCCCGCCTGCCCCAGAAGCTCGATCGCCGAGGCGCGGACGATGCCGGGACCGTCCGGCCATTCGGCGAGCGCCAGCAGCGCCTGCACCTGCCTCGTCGGATCGGTCTGTGCGGCGGCGAGGGTGGTGCCGTAATGCGGCCCGCGATGCGTGCTGTCGGGGAACCAGGCGGCGATCTGCTCGGCCGCCCAAGCCGCGTCCTTGTCGGTATGGCAGGCAGTGCAGGTGTCGGGCGCGCCGGTCTGGGTCGAAAGATCAGGGCGCGGGATGCGGAAGCTGTGATCGCGGCGCGTGTCTATGCCCATGTAGGTGCGCTCGATCATATGGCAGGAAACGCATTGCGCGCCCGCGCTGCCTTCCGGGTGATGGGTATGTTCCGGCCCGTCGAAAACCTTGAGCGGGAGTGTCGGGAAGCGCGGGTTTCCGGCGGCGGAATGGCACTGTGTGCAGACGCCATTGCCTTCGACCTTCAGCGCCATCGTATGGGGGTCGTGGCAATCGGTGCAGCGCACGCCCTTGGCGAACATTTTCGACTGCAGGAAGGATCCGCCCTCGTACACCTCATCAAGGATCTGGCCATCCGGGAAGTAGGTGCCGGGGCGCAGAAGCGACAGCGTATAGACGTCGTGGTAATCGGTGCCGGGCAGCATGTTGCCGTCGATCATCGCCTCGCGCCGCGAATGGCAGGCCATGCACTGGCCGACCTCTGCCTTCTGGCTGGTCAGATCGACTGTGAGGCCAAGCGCGGTCAGGTCCTTGGCGAGTTGGGTCGCGTCTGGCTTCTCGGCCCAGGCGATATGGGTCGATCCGGGGCCATGGCAGGCCTCGCAGCCGACGCCGATCTCGGACATCTTCGGCGCATAGGTGCGGGTCGCATCGTCGTAGTTCCGGCTGTACTTCGTCGCGTGACATTCGGCGCAGCGTGCCTCCCAACTCTTGTAGGGGCCGGTCCAGTGAAAACCGTCGCCGGGCGGCGGGTTCTGGTCGGCAAAGACGGGATACCAACGTTTGCGCTCGACATCCCAGGCGATGTCATAGGCCTGGGTCCTCCCCTGTTCCGGCGACAGGAGGTACTGCTGAAGCGGGCGAATCCCGGCCACGCCCACTACCTTGTAAGCCCGTCGCTGACCATCGGCGCCTTCCGTCTCGATCATGTAGTCAGCGCCCTGACGGAAGAAGCGGCTGATCTGGCCACCATGGTCGAAGGTCACGTCGTTGAAATCGCCGAGAACCGAGGTTTCCGACGGCTCCATCCAGGCATGGGCGTGGTCGGACGTGGCCCAGTCTGCCGTCGCCTTCTCATGGCAGGTGGCGCAGCTGGCGGAGCCAACATAGCTGGGCGCGGCAGCATCCTCGGCCAAAAGACGCATCGGCAAAAGGCAGATCAGGGTGATCAGCGCGATGAGGCTGGGTCGGGCGAAACGCACGCCGTGATTCCTTGCTGTTCTGGCCTTCGCGCGGCCAGCACGGCGAGAGTCGGGGGCCGCGCGGGCGAAGTCAACGCCAAGTCGTCACTGGCCGTTGCGACGGAACTGGGTCGGCGCGAGGCCAGTCCAGCGCCGTACCGCGCGGGTCAGCGCAGATTGCCGCCGGTAGCCGAGCCTGCGGGAAAGCTCGGCCATGCTGACCTTCCCCTCCTTCAGCGCATCGAGGGCGATTTCCTTGCGGACCAATTCCAGTTGCTCGGCAAAGCCCGTTCCGTGCGCCGCGAGATGGCGCTGAAGCGAGCGGGTGCTTGTCTTCATCGCCCCAGCAAGGACGGTGATCGTCACCTCGCCCTGATCGAGGAGATCGCGCATCAATCTGCGGACCGTTCCGATCCATTGCTCGGGATCGCGGGACTGGAGGTTCATTCGTTACTCCATTCAATGATTACACGAGTCATGGTAACGCCAAGCGCGAGCGGCTCTTGCCCTCACGCGCCACACGCTGTCGCAGAGGGCGTTACTCCAGCGCCGCGATCATGTTGCGGACGACTGGATAGATTTCGGTTTCCCACTTCCGGCCGTTGAAGACGCCGTAATGCCCGACATTCGCCTGAAGGTGATGGCGCTTCAGATGCGGGCGGAGCGAGGCGCAAAGCTCGTGCGCGGCGGCTGTCTGGCCCATGCCGCAGATGTCATCCCGCCCCCCCTCGACCGTCAGCAGCGCGGTCTTGCGGATGGCGCCGGGATTCACCTTGCGGCCACGATAGGTGAAATCGCCGGCGGCCAACTCGGCGCGCTGGAAGACCCGATCGATCGTCTCGAGATAGAATTCCTCGGTCAGGTCGAGAACCGCAAAGTATTCGTCGTAGAATTCCTTGATCCTCTCGGCCTCGGCGAGCTCGCCGGCCACGAGATGGTTATAGAGCTTGCGGTGCTGCGCCTTGTGACGGTCAATGTTCATCTGCATGAAGGCCGTCAGCTGGACAAAGCCCGGATAGACCCGCCGCCCTGCACCGGGAAACCGGTTCGGCACGCTGGAAATGACGTTCCGCCGGAACCAGCTTATCGGCTTTTCGTTGGCCAGATCGTTCACCACCGTCGGGCTTTCGCGCACATCGACGGGGCCGGCCATCAGCGTCAGCGTGCGCGGGGTTGCCGGATTGTGGTCTTCGGACATGACGGCCACCGCCGCGAGGGCCTGCACGCAGGGCTGACAGACCGCGAGCAGATGTGCGCCCGGGCCGAGTTCTTCGAGAAACCGGATCAGGTAGGCGACGTAATCCTCGACACCGAATTCGCCATCGGACCGGGGCACGTCGCGGGCGTTCTTCCAGTCGGTGATATAGACATCGTGATCGCGCAGAAGGGTTCGGACCGTTCCGGCGAGGAGCGTGGCGAAATGACCCGACAGCGGCGCGGTGACCAGCACCTTGGGCAGCGCCGTCTCGGTAGGCCGGGCGAAGTGCACCAGCCGCCCGAACGGCAGATCGAGCACGTTCTCTTCCGTCACCGGAACCTCATGGTTGCCGGAGAGCACGCTCCAGATTCCGAATTCCGGGCGTTCATGCGTCAGCCGAAACCGCGATGTCATCTCGAGTCCGGCCGCCGCCTGGCGCGACATCCGACCGAGTGGCCCCCGTCCCTGCGGCAGGAAACTCAGTCCCCAGAGCGCCGCCGTTCGCACGGGGCCGAAAAAATCATCAACAGACTGGTAACCTGCATAGAGCATGTCGTTCTTCCGTGCCTTCCCACAGTCCAACGCTAGCCGTGCGCGGCGGGCCGTGTGACAAAAAGCGGTATGAACGTGCGGTTCCGGCGGGGAGGAAGGCGGCTTGGGCAAGGCGACGCTTACAATTTCATCAAGGAACTACTCTTCCTGGTCACTTCGTGGCTGGCTTCTGTGCCGGATGGCGGGACTCGACTTCAGCGAAAAGATGGTCGATCCGCAGACGGCAGATGCGCGGCAGGAACTGCTGCTGCTGTCGCCGTCGGTCCTGGTGCCGCGCCTGACCCATGGCAACGTCGAGGTCTGGGACACTCTGGCGATCGCCGAATACCTTCACGAGATCGCCCCCGATGCCCGTCTTTACCCCGCCGATCGTGCGCTGCGGGCCCATTGTCGGGCGATCTCGGGCGAGATGCACTCGGGCTTCTACAACCTGCGTTCGGCACTGCCGATGAACCTCAAGGCCAAGCACGAACGCTTCAAGGTCTTCTCGGGTGCGCGCGCCGATATCGAGCGGATCAAGACCATCTGGCGCGAATGCCTCGATGCCTATGGCGGTCCCTTCCTGTTCGGCAAGCCGACGGTCGCAGATGCGATGTATGCCCCGGTCTGCACCCGGTTCCACACCTACAGCGTGCCGCTCGATCCGCAGTCCCAAGCCTATTCTGACCATATCCGCGACTGGTCGCTGCTGCGGGAATGGACGGAGGGCGCCGTGGCCGAGCCTGACGAGATCGTTGAACTCGAGGTCGAGTTCTGATCCCTCAGCCCGGCGCCATCCGGTCGGCCGCCGCCGCGCGCAGTTCGTCCTGCAGCCGCTCCTGCTCGGCCACGCGGGGCTTCGAGAAGCCGGCCAGCAGCAGATAGGCAACCGGCGTCATGTAAAGCGTCGCCAGCGTGGCAAGCCCCAGCCCGCCGACGATGATCCAGCCCAGCACCGACCGCGCCTCGGCCCCCGCACCGAAAGCGAAGACCAGCGGCAGCCCACCAAGCACCGTTGCAACCATGGTCATCATCACCGGCCTGAGCCGGATGATCGAGGCGTTGGTGATGGCCTCTCGCACCGTCTGGCCCTGATCGCGCAGCTGGTTGGCAAATTCCACGATCAGGATGCCGTTCTTGGCCATGATACCCACTAGCAGCACAAGCCCGATCTGGCTGTAGACGTTCAGGCTGCCTCCGGTCAGCACGAGGGCATAGACCGCGCAGGCCAGCCCGAGCGGCACCGTGGCCATGACCACCACGGCCGAGACAAAGCTTTCAAATTGGGCGGCAAGCACCAGAAGAACGACGATGATCGCCAGGCCGAAGGTCAGGCGCATTCCCGACGAGGTTTCGTCCAGCGTCGCAGCTTCGGACAGCGGTTCGATCCGGTTCTCTGGCGCGAGGATGCCAGACGCCAGCTCCCTAGCCTCGGTCAGGGCGGTGCCGAGGGACATGCCGCCGCTGAGGCCAGCAGTGACCGTTACGGCGCGCATCTGCCCCTCGCGGCGCAGTTCGGGTGCAACGGCGCGTTCCGTGAGACTTACGAAGGTTGAGATCGGGATCATCTGCCCGTCCCCTGCCTTGACGAATATCTTCTCCAGATCACCCGGATCATTCACCGGCTCGGCCGAGGAGAGCAGTTTGATGTCAAAGCTCTTGTCGGCGAGATAGACCGTCGAAACGGTGCGCCCGTCGAGCACGGCCTGAAGTGCCTGCCCCATACCTTCGATGTTCACGCCCAGATCCGCGGCGCGGTCGCGATCGACCTCGACGAAAAGCTGCGGTTGGGTTGTGCCGTAGTCGAGGCTCACCCTGCCAAAGCGGGGATCCTTTTCCATCTCGTCAACCAGCCGATCGCCGACCTCGGCCAGCTGGCCATAGTCACTGCCGAGGATGGCAAACTTCAGCCCCTGCCCCGCGCCGCGGATGCCGAGCGAATTGGTCTGCATCGCGTAGGCGGAAATGCCCACGACACTGTCCAGCTTTTCGTTCAGCTCTGCAGTTATCTCCTGCTGGCTGCGGGCGCGCTCGGCCCAGTCGGCCAGCGTCACGACAGCGAAGCCCTGATTGTCGCCACCCGTCCCAACGATGGCATTGACGCTGCGGACCTCGCCACTATCGCGATAGGTCTGAAGGATGGCCTCGATGTCGCGCATCTTGCCGTCGGTATAGTCGAGCGAGACGCCTTGTGGGGCGCTGATCGAAAGAAGGATCGTCCCTCGGTCCTCGGAGGGGGTCAGCTCTTGTCTCAGGGTCGGGAAAAGCAGCGCCGCACCGGCGGCGAAAAGACCGGCAACGGCAACGGCGACCAGCGGTGCCGCGAGCGTCGCGCGCAGGGTGCGGGCATAGAAGGCGGCCAGCCAGCCACCCAGCCAGCCCAGCAGGCCGGCCTTCGGCGGCTCTGCCTCCCCCCTTCGCAGGAGCCGGCTTGCCAGCACCGGGCAAAGCGTCAGGGCCGCCACAGCAGAGAGGGCAATCGAGATCGCGAGAGTGAAGCCGAACTCGCGGAACAATCGCCCGGTCTGGCCCGGCAGGAAGGACAGCGGGATGAAAACGGCCGCCAGGGTGGTGGTGGTGGCGAGAACGGCGAAGAAGACCTGACGTGTGCCCAATACCGCTGCCGCGCGCGGCCCCATGCCCTCTGCTCGGCGCCGCACGATGTTTTCCAGCACCACGATCGCGTCATCGACGACCATGCCCGTTGCCAGCACCAACGCCAGGAGTGTCAGTATGTTGACCGAAAAGCCGACGATCCAGATCGCCGCGATCGTGCCAACCAGCGACACGGGGATGGCCAGCAGAGGGATCATCGTCGCCCGCAGGTCGCGCAGGAACACATACATCGTCAGCGTGACGATCACGATGGAAAGGATCAACGCCAGTTCGACCTCGTGGATCGCCCCGTCGATGAACCGGGCGCTGTCGGAGGTGACGAAGATACTGACATCCGGTGGCAGGTTTGGGCGGAGCCGGTCGATCACCTCGCGGACCGCCTTGGAGATTTCCAGCGTGTTGGCCTGCGCCTGGCGGATGATGCCAAGCCCGATGCCGGTCTCGCCGTTGGCGCGCAGGATCGAGGAGCCCGGGGCGGGGCCAAGCGTGACCCGTGCCACATCGCCAAGGCGAACGTTCGGCGCGATCTCGAGTGCCTCCATCTGGTCGGCTGTCGTCACCGAGGCCGTGGTGCGCACGACAAGGCTCTGCGTGTCGGAACTGAGCGCGCCAGACGGGGAATCGAAGCTGACATTGCGCAGGCTGTTCTGAAGGTCGGCGAGGGTCAGGCCACGACTGGCCAACTGCATCTGGTCGATATCGACACGAAACACCAGATCGCGCGCGCCAAAGGTCTGCACGTCGGCCACTCCCGGCGCCGCAAGCAAGCGGTCCTCGATCTGGTCGCGCATGATCTGGGTCAGGTCTTGCGGAGTACGTTCGCGCGATGTGACGGCAATGCGCATGACCGGATCGGAATTCGCGTCGGCCTTCACCACGCGGGGAACGCCTGCCCCATCGGGAAGTCGGTTCTGGATGCGGGCCACAGCGTCGCGCAGGTCGGTCGCCGCAACGTCCAGCGTGACGCTGTCGCGGAATTCGACCGTCACCCGGCTGGTCCCGAAGCGCGATGACGAAGAGATGGATTTGACCCCCGCCACCCGACTGGCGGCTCCCTCGATCTCGGCGGTGACCTCGCGGTCGATGGTTTCAGGCGCGGCCCCATCGAGATCGGTGGTGATGGTGACGACCGGGTTGTCCACATCGGGAAGTTCACGGACCTCGACACCCGAAAGTGCCGCGACCCCGGCCAGCACGATCAGCGCATTCAGAACGAAGGCCAGGATCGGGCGGCGGATGAACAGCGCCGTTCCAGACCTCGTCAGCTCCTTCTCGTCGATCTCGGCAGGCAGATTGGTGGGCAGGTTGGTCATGGCATCCGCCTCATGTCGGGGCGTCGGCCAGCGTGACCTCCGCGCCTTCGCGCAGCGACTGGACGCCCTCGGTCACGATCAGATCTCCGGGCTCGGTCTCGGCCTCGATCAGGACCGTCTCGGCATTGCGCTGAAGGATGCGGACCGGCAGGTACTTGGCCTTTGCGTCGCGCACCGCCCAGACATAGGCTCCACCAGCCCCCCACTGGATCGCAAGCGGATCGACAGCCAGGTGGGGCTCGCCGGTGAAGGCGATGGAGATGCGGAACGCCATGCCGGCCCGAAGCCGGTCATCTCGGTTTTCGATCGAGGCCTGAACGCGCAGGGTCCGGCTCGCCTCGTCTACCCGGTTGTCAAGCGCAAGGATGCGTCCCGGCAGGACAACCGTCGGGTCGGCCAGCGGCGAGGCCTGCAGGGAATCCCCGGCCTGCAGGCGACTGACCACGCGTTCGGGCACGCGAAAGTCAACGATCAGCGAACTGCGATCCTCGATCCGGGTGATGTCGGTGCCAGGATAAACAAGGCTGCCCGCTTCCACGGAAATCAGCCCGACCCAGCCGGATATGGGCGCGACGATGGTATGCTGGCTCAGATCGTATTCGGCCTGATGCAGCGACAACTCGGCCGTGCGCACATTCAGTTCCGCCTCCTGCATTTGCAGGGCCGAACCGGCGCCGCTGGCTGAAAGCTGCTTCGCGCGGTCCAGCGCGGCCTTGGCATCCTGCAGCAGCAGATCGGCCTTTTCGAGCGCAAACCGGGCCGCCCGACTGTCGAGCTCCGCGATCACCTGTCCCTGCTCGACCCGCTCGCCCGCTGCAAGGACGAACTTATCGATACGGCCCGTGACCTCTGACGCCACCGAAACCGCACGCACCCCCCGTGCCGAGCCGATGGCGGCGACTTCCTCGTTCAGGGCGCGTTCCTCCAATGGGCGCGCCACAACAAGATAGGGAGCGCCGCCTTGCCGCCTCCGGCTAGGCTGTGCGGCCTCTTCCCCAGCTTCTGGAACCAGACCAAGCCTGGACATCGGGGCGAGCAACCCGGCCCGGTCGAGCCAGGCATGTGACGCCGGCATGTAGAGGATGACCATCGGCACGGCAGCCACCAGAAGCACCAGTGTCACGACAATCTGCAGCCAGAGGCGCATCGAATACTCCCTTGCCCTCCAAGGTGCCCCTTCGGCAGTCCCGGACAGCGGTCTGGCCTCTAGGGTAGCAGGCGCCAAGCCCTTGAAAACCCTTATTTCGAATTCTTGATCGTTCCCCGGGCGCAGGCGGTGTCAATTCCTCGCCCCGTTCGCTGCGCCAATGTGACGCCAGGAGGCGCTTTCTCGGCTTCCCATAAGACAGGAAATGTTGAAAGCCGGGTTTCCGAGCGGATTGTTCTGGCAATTGATCCCGGCTCAATTGTCGATTTTTAGCGGTTCGCAACCGAGACGCGAATTTTTGTTCGATTTCTGCCAGTTGCCAGATCATGAACTGTAGATTACCCTTTTATCAGGGTCGGGGGATCTCAAAAGTGGTATCAGTATTTCGTTTAGTGGGTCGAAGAGACCTGTTTTTTGATGGAATTCGAGCGATCCTGAAGGGCGCCTATCCGGACGCCGACATTCAGGAAGTAAATCCTTCTGATTGTCTGATTTCTGCCGAGGCAGATACCATCGTCATTGTCGATACCGCCGCAGTGTCTCTTGAGCGCCTTCTGGCGCAGGACGGGATGCGGACTCCTTCCACTCGGATCCTCGCAGTCAGTGACAGTCATTCGCTGAACGACCTGATCGGATACCTTGCCATGGGTGCGCAGGGCTGCGTCTTGCGCCGACAGACCGCAGCCGAACTTGTGGATGCCATCCGGCGCGTGTCCGAAGGGCAGGTCTACCTACCGAACTCGGTCGTCGGCAGTTCGGCTGCGAGTTCGGCTAGGGCGACCCCGGCCACGCGCCGCGTCGAGGATCCGCTCGAAAGTCCAACCTTCGTCAGCGAGACCCACCCGGGCAGTCTTGGCGGTGGGATCGACCTGCCACAGAACCGCCCCCTGTCGGGCCGCCAAAGATCCGTCATGGTCCTGATGGCCCGCGGCATGACGAACAAGGCCATCGCACGCGAGCTTTCCTTGGCCGAAGGCACAGTGAAGGTTCATGTGAACAATGTCTTCAAGCAGTTGAACGTCAACAACCGGGTTCAGGCGATCGCCAAGCTTGCCCAGTACGAGTTCCAGAAACTAGGCAGTTCCCTGCTGATGTTCCTCAGCGTCGGCTTTACCGATTTCATCATCTGACCGGTTATGCGCCGGTCAGCTTTCCCGAAAAGCGCGGTCGAGGAAGTCCTGAAATGGCCTGACCAGATAGGCTAGCGGCGTGCGATCCTCGGTCCGCAGGAAGGCCTCGACCGGCATCCCCGGCAGGAGAATTTTGCCGTCGAGCTTCTGCTCCTGCCCCGGTTCCAGCACGATCTCGACCCGATAGTAGGTGGCATCCGAGCGCTCGTCCTTGATCGAGTCGGCCGAAACAACGGTCACCCGACCGGCGAGTTCCGGCGTCGTCCGGGAAGAAAAGGTCGAGAAATGAAGCCTCGCCTCCTGACCCACAACGACCTGGTCGATATGGATGGTGGGGATCTTGGCCGCAATGATCAACGGCCGATCCTGCGGAACGAGGTAAAGCACGGGCGCAGCGGGTTGCAGCACTGATCTTGGCGATGTCGTCTGCAGTCCCAGAACTACGCCCGAGACAGGCGCGCGGATGTCCAGCCTTGCGATCCGCTCGCCGACCGCCCTTGCCCGTTCCGCGAGCTCCAGTTCCTTGGTAGCGACATCGCGCAACTCGGTCGTCGCGTCCTCGCGGCGCTTGGCGGCAAGCGTCAGCCGCTCGATCTGCAGCTCGGTGATGCGGCCCTCGGCCTGGGCCCGGTCCGAGGAGAGCTGGCCGATCTCACCCAGGATGCGCGCCCTCTCGCGCGACAGCTCCATGACCCTGCCAGCCTGCGCGAGGCCCTTGTCGAGAAGCATCTGCTGGTTGTCGAGTTCCCGGTTGAGGAAGGAGAGTTGCTGATCCAGCGCGTTGCGCTGCGCATTGATGCCCTCGATCTGGCTTTCGATCTGGCCGGTGCGCTTGCCGATCTGTTCGATCTGCTGTTCGAGCGTCTCAAGGCGGGCGTCGAACAGCTTCCTCTGGCCCTGCACGACCTCGTCAATGTCCCCGCGGCCGGCCGCAACCGCAAGCAGATCGGCCGGGAAGGTGACCTCGTGCGCGTCGTCGCGTTCGGCCATCAGACGGGCACCGCGGGCGCGGAGTTCGAAAAGCTGGTTCTCCACGATCGCCTGTTCCGATCGCAGCAGGGTGCCGTCCAGACGCACCAGAAGGTCGCCGGCCTTGACGGTCGATCCTTCCTCGACTGCGATCGTCTCCACAACCCCGCCATCGGGATGCTGGATGACCTGCCGGTTCTGTTCGACCTCGACCTGCCCGGGGGCGATCACCGCCCCGGCAAGCGTGGTCAGCGTCGCCCAGCCGCCAAGCCCGCCCACGATGAGGGCCAGAGTGAAGAACCCCGTCACCAGCGGACCGCGGACGGACCAGTGGTTGTCATGGCCGGTCATGCGACGCCTCCCGCATTGGCTGTCCTGATGATGTCGGTGTGGTTGCGCACGACCTCGCGCAGCACCGCATCGCGCGGGCCGAAGGCCTTGCGGATGCCGTCCTCGATCACCAGCAAGAGATCGCATTCCTGGATGGCAGCTGGTCGGTGCGCCATGATGAACACGCATTTTCCCTGGGCCTTGAGCTCCCGGATCGCCAGGTTCAGGGCAAGCGAGCCATCATTGTCGAGATTGGAGTTGGGTTCATCGAGGATGACCACCACCGGATCGCCATAAAGCGCGCGGGCAAGGCCGATCCTCTGCAACTGGCCACCGGACAGGCGGCCACCGATGCCCGAGATCCTCGTCTCGTATCCCTCGGGCAGACGCACGATCATGTCATGCGCCGCTGCTTTCCGCGCCGCTTCGACGATCTTGTCGCTGTCCGCATTCCGGTCCAGCCGGGCGATGTTCTCGGCAATTGTGCCCTCGAACAGGGTAACGCGCTGCGGCAGATACCCGATCATGCGGCCCAGGATGGTCGGGTCGTATTGATCGAGCGTCGCCCCGTCCAGCCGGATGACCCCGCCCGAAGGCTTCCAGACCCCGGACAGAGCCCGGGCAAGGCAGGTCTTGCCGGCGCCCGAAGGACCGATCACACCCACCGCCTGACCAGGCTCGACGCTGAAGTTCAGGAGCCTCAAGGTCGCGACGGATTCGCCCGGAGGCACGACCGTAAGTTGTTCGACATGGAGATGCCCCTTGGGCCGGGGAAGCCTGATCGTCGGGCTCGGCTCCGGCACCTTGCCAAGCAGCTCCGCCAGCCGTTTCCAGCCTTCCGCCGCCCGCTGAACAACCGCCCACTGGCCAACCGCCACTTCGATCGGGGCCAGCGCGCGCCCCATGAGGATGGATCCGGCGATCATCGCGCCACCGGTCATCTCGCCTTGCAGAACAAGCAGGGCGCCGACACCGAGAACCGCCGATTGCAAGAACATCCGGAAGGTCTTGGAAACGGCTCCGAACAGCCCGCCCAGACCCGAGGCGCGGATCGCCTGGCGGAGGGTCTCGCGCCGGGCGACGCTCCAGCGGTCGAAACCGGCCTCGGTCATGCCGAGCGCCTGAAGGAGTTCAGCCTCGGACTTGAGCTGTTCCGACAGACGTTCAGACCTCAGGCTCGCTCCCGTCGCCAGCCTCTGCGGCGTCCGGGTCGCCCATTGGTTGAGGAGCGTCACCAGAATGAGGAACAGGCCGCCCCCGACCGCCACCCAGCCAAGCCAGGGATGAAGGACGAAAATGGCCGCGATGAACATCGGCGTCCAGGGAACGTCGAAAAGGGCGATCAGGACCGGCGATGCTAGCAGGCGCTGGATTGCCTCGAGATCGCGCTGTGCGGCCAGTGCCGCGGGATCGGTCGGCGCGACCGCCGAGCGCTTGAGCGCGGCTGCAAAGACCCGGCGGTCCAGGCGGTCCTGGAAGCGGGCACCGATGAGCGTCATCACCCGCGCCCGGGCGTGATCGAGTATGCCCATGCCCAGAAACAAGCCAGCCACAAGGATCGAAAGTGCCAGAAGTGTCTCGCGCGACCGACTGCCCAGCACACGGTCATAGACCTGAAGCATGTAAAGCGGCCCGGTCAGCATCAGGATGTTCACCACGACACTGAAGGCGAAAGCCGCCCAGAAAAGCCCGAGGCTTTCCCGCCGGGCGCGGCGCAACTCGTCAAGACCGGAATTCATGAAACGGGACCTCCGGGAGCAATCCGATCTGGCTCGCGCCAGATACGCTGCCCGGCCCCTGGATCGGGGCCGGGAACGGCCTGACGGCGGGTGTCAGACGAACAGGAAGTCGTCGGCGGTAATGTTGGCCGCGACCACGCCCTCAACCAGGATGGTGCCATGGCCCGCAACGTCGATCAGCGCCCCAGTGGCAGTCGACGAGACGGTCAGATCGCCAAAGCCGCTGAGGCCCAACCCGGCAAGATTGATGATCTCGTGGTTCGCCCCCGCCGTAGCCCCGAAGCCGGAGATGCGGTCGTTGCCGAAGCCCGTTTCATTGAAGACGAAGCTGTCCACGTTTGCACCGCCGACCAGCGAGTCATCACCCGCGCCGCCTGTCAGAGTGTCGTTGCCGTTGCCCCCGTTCAGCGTATCGTTGCCTGCGCCACCCAGGAGCCGGTCATTCCCGTCTAGGCCGTTCAGGCTGTTGTTGCCGATGTTTCCGGTCAGCGTGTTGCTGAACTGTGTGCCGGTGGCGCTGATGTCGGCCGTGCCGTCGAGGATGATGTTCTCGATGCTGGTCGAGGCCGTGCGGGTCACGGTCGAGATGATCGTGTCCGTGCCGTTGCCTGCAACCTCGGTGACGACGTCCGAGGTCGAGTTGACATAGTAAGTGTCATTGCCAGAACCGCCGACCATCGTGTCGGCGCCGGTTCCGCCATCGATCGTGTCGTTGCCGCCATTCCCGGTCAGGGAATCGTTGCCGTTGATGCCGGAGATCGAGTCGTTTCCGCCCCCGCCGATGATGGTGTTCGCCGAGGTGCTCCCGATGGCGCTGAAGTCGCCCGAGCCGATGAATGTGAGGTTCTCGACATTGGCCGCGCTGGTACCAAGGTTGAAGCTGTTCAGCGTGGTGTTCACACGGTCGGTGCCGTTGCCCGCTGTTTCCACAACGATGTCGCCTGTGCTGTCGACAACGAAGACGTCGTTGCCGGACCCACCGGTCGTGGAGTCGTCGCCGGTTCCACCGTTGAGCGAGTCATTCCCCGACCCGCCGGAGAGCGTGTCGTTTCCGCCCAGCCCGCTCAGCGTATCGTTGCCGCCATTGCCCGCGGCGACATCGTCGCCATCATTGCCGGTGAAGCTGTTGGCGTTGCCGTTGCCGACGAAGTTGTTCCCGACAATCGTCGTTGCGTCCGACACCACGCTTTCGGGATTGCCGAGCGCATCGTTGAAACTGACCACGACGCGCAGCTGTTGCCCGGCCTCCGCCGCAGTCGGCGTAAACGAGATGGCGGTCGCGTCCACGATCGACGTCCAGATGCCGGCGACGAGCGCTTGCCACTGGAAGCTCGCCGTCGCCGGGTTGAACCCGTCAATGTCGGCGATGCCGGCCAGGTTCGCGGTGACCGCGAAGCCCTGCGTCGGCGTGGTGTCGCTGATCGTGGGGCTGCCGGTCGCCGGATTGTTCTCCGGTGCCGGTCCGGGCACGGCGATCGTCTGGTCGGCGAATTGCAGGAACTCGATGTTCGTCAGCCGGTCAGTGCCATCCCGGTTGGCAACCGTGTCCTGGATCGTGGTCACCCCCGCGATCGTTGTGATGATGTACTGGCTCCGGTTGCCCTGATAGACAGCCTGATCCGCCGTGCCGTTTGCCGGGGCGTCGACGATGCGGCGTACGATGCTCAGGTTTCCGGGATTTATCGTGCCGTTGAGCAAACCTGCGCGCAGTTCTTCCGCACTCTTGTGGAAGCTGTCATCAAGTGGGTTGTCATTCCCCTTGTCATTCCGGATCAGGACGTCGAGCCACTTGTCGCCATCGATGATGTCATCGCCATCGCGGCCGGTGATGGTGTCGTTCCCGCCACCGCCGATGATGATGTTGCCCGCGTCGAAAGAGGTCACCGGCCCGCCTAGCGCGTTGTCGAGCAGCGCCTGCAACCCTTCGATGCGGGCGATGCCCGCCTGATCGAGCACGCTGCCCTGTACGCCTTCGTTGACGATGGTTGCTGCCGTCGAATCCGTACCGAGCAGGACGTCGTTGCCCTGCGAGCCGGCCAGACCCTCGACGAACAGGAAGCGTTCCCGCACCGTGTTTGGCACTGGCAGAAGCGCCGGAGACGTCAGGTCTGCCACGACCGAGGTATTGTCCTTGTAGGTCGCCCAGTCGAAGCCAGAGTCGCCCTGCATCCGGTTGATACCGCCCGAGCCGACGAAGATGTCATCGCCGCCCTCGCCGACATAAATGTCGTCATTGCCGTCGCCGACGAAGACGTCGTTCCCCTTCACGCCGTCCTGCAGCGCCAGGACCGGGGCTCCACCGTTGTCACCGGTGCCGCCACCGCCACCCTGGAACCAGTCATCGCCTTCGTTGCCCTGTTGGGCGCCCCTGACCGATTGCGTGCCAAGGAAGAAGTCGTTGCCTTGCCCGCCAAAGGCATCGGGCGTCGCATTGGCGATCGCGATGATCGCATCGTTTCCGTCGTCGCCGTTGACGATGTCGAGGCCGAGGCCAGACTGGATGACGTCATTGCCGTCACCTCCCCGGATGATGTCGTCGCCGAAGATGTCGGTGATGATGTCATCGCCACCGCCCGCTTGGACGTTGTCGCCATCGCGGCCACCGTCGATCCGGTCATTGCCGCCATCGCCCCAGATGTGGTCGATGCCATCGCCGCCATAGATCGTGTCGTTGCCATCGGTGCCGCCGATCACGAGATGCTCGGAGCCGGTGTAGTCGATGAAGTTGGCGCCGCGCACCACCCCGGTCGGATCGGCATTGGTCCATGTTCCGGAGATGTTGTTCCACTGCTTGGTTTGATCGACTTCCAGCGTGAAGGCCGGGGTCGAGAAGTTGTCGAGCGCGATATGGGTGGTGTTCGAGTTGCGCACGATCATCTGGGCGAAGGAACTCGTCTCGATCTCTTGCAGAAGATGCGTGCCGCCCAGACGTCCGAGGTAATAGAACCGGTCATGGTTCTGCAGCGACTGAAGCTGGTTGTTGAACACATAGGCGAAGGTCGATCCCAGCATCCCGCCGAACGGTTCGGTCCGCTCGGCCAGGCCGCCGATCCAGAAGTCGACGTTGTCCAGCCCTGTATCGGCCGCTGCTCCGTTCATGAAGGCGCTGTCCGAGAGCAGCGCAGTGGCGGCTGCGCGGCGCTCGGCATCGGTCGTCGCGGCCAGGATCGAGGCGTGGGTGCCGTATGCCGCAATGAAGTTGACCAACGATGCGGGATGCTTGAGGTTGGCGCCGAACTCGGTCCAGTTCGCATAAGGGGTAAGCCGCGTGTCCCCCGAGGCGGCGAAGAAGGCCTCGCGCGCCTGGTTCAGCGAGGGCGCTTGGGTATCGCGCCCACGGGCGATGTTCAGCGCCGCGAGGTCCAGTGGCACGCCGACCAGGTTGTCGCGCAGCGCATCGGTGACGAATTCGTCGATCTCGTTGCTGGCCTGGGTCGCCGCGCCACGGATGATGTTGCCGATCGCTTCGTCAATCGTCAGGTCGCCGGCCGCGCTGGTGATGTCGGTCCGGTAGAAGGCGCCGGGGTTCAGGAAGGCATCGATCAGGTAAAGATCGGACTTCGTCCCGTCCGCAGAGTAACGGTCGATGCTTTCGGTCAGCATGGAATGGCCGAACCGATAGACCACGTTGGCAAACTCTGCCGTGATCGCGGGGTCGATCGTAGCGTCGTATCCGGGGAATTCACCGATGGCCGGCTCCAGCTTGCGCGCGAACTCTTCGAAGACGAGGTGCTGGTACTGCATCTCGGTGCCGAATTTCGCCGCGTGGAACAGCCGGTTGCCATCCCATTCCAGGTTGGCGATGTCACTTGCCGTCAGAACATGGTCCAGCGCGAAATCATTGGTGATCCATTCGTTCAGGAAGGCGATGTCGCCGCCCTGTCCCTGCTCGATGATCAGCGCCTTGGTCGATTCAAGCAGTCGGTTGTGTTCGGAATGGAAGACCGAGTGGATGGCGGTCAGGCCGATGTTCTCGTTCGCACGCCCGTCGCCCGCGATGAAGTGTTGGTCGAGCAGCGCGGCGTTGTAACCGGCCTTCGACGGATCGGCGCCATGGGCGATGTCGAGCAGAAACGGGTGGCCGGAATCTTTCGCCAGCGTCGCATCGACCGGGCTGCCCGGTGTGCCCACTGCAAGCGTGCCATCGGCAAGGACGATCTGCGCATTGCCCCCGCTCAGGACGAGGTTACCGTAAAGGTCGGTCGCCAGGGTCGGGATGTCGAGCACATCCATGTCGTCCAGTTCGATGCCGAGCACGTTGAGCGCCTGGGCCTTGATGTCGGCCCAGGTCGCCAGCCCGCCATCCGCCCCTTTCAGCAGGGCCCCCGTAGCATGCACCCCGCTGGCATCACGCACATATTCCCGCAGGAAGGCGTGCTGCGACTCGATCGAGCCATAGGTCTGGTTCTGGTCAATGAAGGGCGTGGTGGAGTTGGTGGTATTGCCATCGGCGTCAAGCGAGGCACGGGTCAGAGTGATGACGTTCGCCGCAGTCGGCGAATTGTTGTAGAGGTCGTCGCTCGGATCCAGCGTGATGGTGACGGTCCCTGCGCCCCCCTTGTTGATCGAGTCCAGACCATGATCGAAGAACTGGCCGAACAGCGTCATCATCGTGTTGATCGGAGGAACCGTTGCCGCCTGGGTCGAGACGTTCGGGATGGTGTAAAGCTGGACAGGGTTTCCTTCATCGTCGACCTGTGGAACCTGGACGAACTTGCCGTCCGGTCCGCGCACGAACTTTCCGTCCGCATCCTGCAGGATCGTCGTAGCCTGCACGGAACCGGCCCCCGGTTGATTCGAGACGCTGTTGTAGGCCTCGGTCGCCGCAGGGTTGAGGCTGGTCTGGTCGGAAATCAGGTTCGAGATGGTGCGGGGCGAGCTGTCGACGACGCTGGCACCCGGTGCGTAGCTGAGCTGCGAGGGTGTATTGACCAGATTGGGGAACGGCTGATCGACTGCTCCGTAGGTCTCGTTACCGGGCAGCAGGTTGTTGTAGATCCCCGAGATAGTGCGAATTCCCAGCATCTGCTGGGTGTCGCCGACAAGCGCCACGAGAGAGGCCTGCGGATCGCCGCCCGCATTGATCGCGGCGGTATGGTCTTCGGATATCTTGATCTGGTCGAGGATGAAATCGAGATCGGCGCGATTGTATTTGACCATAACACTCTCCATCTGGCTGACCCGGCTGACGGGCTGGCTGCAATTATCAAACCCTGCACCGGCCCCGGCTGACGAAGGCGGGTGTCAAGGACAAATCTCTATTTGTTTGCAAGCGTGAGCCGGATTCCGCCTTCCGAAAAGCCATGCAAATGGCATAGCCTCTCGTGCTAATGGCCTATGCAAAATGGCTTAGACCGCATGGTCTAAGCCTTGGCCCTTAGAGCAGCTCGCAGGTATGGGCCTCGTTGGCAACTTCTTATCAAGTAACGGGAAAACGATGCTGCGACGCAGCTTTGTCTTCCATGAATTCGAAGCTGCGCGCCCGCCCCAGCCCATCTGGACTGTCCAACCCGATTCGCTGATTTGCGAATCGATTCGGCTTTGTGGTCATGGGCGCTTGTGATGCCCGTCCTGCCTAGATGCGCGGGGGCGCGGCGGGGTTATCGGCCAGCCACGCGCGAAACATCGCCTGTCCGAGGTCAAGGTTGCGCTCGGCTGCCGGACTCAGCCCCTCGCTGACCTCACCGAACCGCTCGCCCCCGATGGCGAGCAGACTGCCCTCTGGGCGCTGGCCATAAAGCAATTCGGCCAGTGCCAGGACTGCTTCCGGCGAAAGGCTGTGGCTGTCCAGGGCGGCGCCGTGATCGGGGGAAAGTCTCGCCAGCTTGCAAGGCTTGTCCAACCCCATCGCCGCGTCGACAAACAGGACGCGCCCGGCCTCGGCTACCGCAAGCGCGTGATCGACGGTCAGCTGGTAGTCGATCTCGACCCGGACCCCGGGCACCGCCTGGTCGGCAAGGCGGCGGGCGAACTCCGGCCCGAGGCCGTCATCGCCCCGCCCCGGATTGCCGTATCCGATCACCAGCAATTCGCCGGGCTCAGCCATTCCGCGTCCGACTGTCGATCACGCGGCCCCCGGCATCGATCAACTCCACCTGAAGCGGCATCTGCCCAAGGGCGTGGGTCGCGCAGGACAGGCAGGGGTCGAAGGCGCGGATCGCGACCTCAACATGGTTCAGCATCCCCTCGCTGATCCGCTCCTGCCCGCCCAGATAACGCACCGCTACGTCCTTGACGGCGCGGTTCATACCCTCGTTGTTATGGGTGGTCGAGACGATGAGATTGCAGAACGTGACCTGGTCATGTTCATCTACTTCGTAGTGATGGATGAGGTTGCCCCGCGGCGCCTCAATGACGCCGATCCCTTCCCGCCGCCTCTCGCCCGTGGCGATCAGGTCAGTGCCCTGCAGGTCAGTGTCATGCAGAAGATCTCGGATCTTCTCGACGCAATGCAGGACCTCGATCATCCGGGCCCAGTGATTGGCCAGCGCGGTGTTGTTGGGCCGCCCGCCCGTCGCCGCCTTCATATCCCGGTGCGCGGCATCGGCCAGCGGCGTGTCGATGAAGGCCGCAACATTCATCCGCGCCAGCGGCCCGACCCGGTACCATCCCGCCTCGGGGCCGAGATCGCGGATGAAGGGGAACTTCATGTAGGACCAGGGCCGCACGTCCTCGACCAGAAGGTCGTGATACCGGCGGTAGTCTACGCCTTCGAAGATCGTTCCGCCCCCGGCATCGATGGCCCGCAACTGGCCATGGTAAAGATCAAGCGCCCCATCTCCGGCCCGGGCCAGTGCCATGTGGTTCGATGGGAAAGCCGCGAAATTCGCCACGAGATCGGCATGGTCCAGCGTGTAGCCGCGCGCCAGCGCCAGCGCGTCCTGCGCCCAGAGCAGCATCTCCTCGACCTGGGCCAGCAGCCGGTCGCGGGTGGCGATGTCGAGATTGCGGTTGATCCCGCCCGGCACCGCCCCGGTGCCGTGGATCTTCTTGCCGGCGGTCGCCTCGATGATCTCCTGCCCGAAGCGGCGCATGGCCACGGCACGCCGGCCAAGCTCGGGGTTCTCGCGGATCACCTCGAAGATGTTGCGCCGCTCGGCCGGGGCGCCGAAGCCGAACAGCAGGTCGGGCGCGGCGAGATGAAAGAAATGCAGCACATGGCTTTGCATCACCTGCCCGTAATGCATGAGCCGGCGCATCTTCTCGGCGGTCGGCGGCAGCACATCGACGCCCACGATCATGTCCATCGCCTTGGCGGCGGCCAGGTGGTGGCTGACCGGGCAGATGCCGCAGAGCCGCTGCACGATCACCGGCACTTCCCACAGAAGCCGGCCGCGGATGAACCGCTCGAAGCCGCGGAACTCGACGATATGCAGCCGCGCCTCGTCAACCTCGTTGCGGTCGTTGAGATGGATCGTGACCTTGCCATGCCCTTCGACGCGGGTGACGGGGGAAATCTCGATCAGCCGTGGCTCGCCCATGCGCCTCTCCTAGTCGAACCTGATGAGATGCGGATCGAAGCCGCGGAACTTGCCGGACAGGAGCCCGGTCAGCGCGGCAAAGATGATGTCGCCCGAAGGCGCACATCCGGGAATCTGGTGGTCGATCTCGACCACGTCGGAACAGGGATAGACCTTGTCCAGGAGCAGCGGCAACGCCGGATCGTTTGGGATCGCATGGCCGGTGTTCCGGATATAGGGGCCGGTGATGTAGGCCTCTTCCAGACATTCCCGCAGCGCCGCGTCCGAATGCATGATCGCGTTCCGCATGGCGGGCAGCCCGCCCATGATTGCGCATTGGCCGATCGCCACCAGCACATCGCAGTGGCGGCGGAACTCGCGCAGGACCTCGACATTCTCCTCGTTGCAGCAGCCGCCCTCGATGATGCCGATGTCGCAGCGGCGGGTGAAGGTCTTGATGTCGGTCAGGGGCGAGCGGTCGAACTCCACCAACTTCATCAGCGC
Source organism: Alitabrizicola rongguiensis (assembly GCF_021491355.1). Taxonomy (GTDB): domain Bacteria; phylum Pseudomonadota; class Alphaproteobacteria; order Rhodobacterales; family Rhodobacteraceae; genus Aliitabrizicola; species Aliitabrizicola rongguiensis. The sequence goes on from NZ_JAKENF010000002.1 coordinate 259,009, forward strand.
CATCAGGCGTTCGTCGATATCGAGCAGCGCCATGTGGCAGCCAAAACAGCCGGCGAGAGAGACGGTGGCGATCCGGGGCTTACGATCCTCAATCATCGCGGTGCTCCTCTATCTCCTCGCCGATCAGCGCTGCGTCGAATTCCCTTTCGCCGATCGGGATGCGGAAGCCCACGCGCTTGCGGATGATACAGCCGACCGGGCAGACCTCGGCCGAAATAGCGTGGTCGGTGATCGCCGCATCGGTATGGGCAAGGTCCGGGCCGTTGACCGCAACGCGGCGGTGGATGCCGCGGCCGACATAGCCGAAGACTCCCTTGTGATCGACATCCTGCGACGCGCGGATGCAGCGGCCGCAGGTGATGCAGCGGTTGGTGTCCAGCGCGATGTCGGGATGGCTGGCATCGAGCGGCCGGGTCGGCTGCAGGAAGGGAAAGCGCGACGGCGCGGTCAGGCCGAGGCGATAGGCCATCGCCTGCAACTCGCAATTGCCGCTTGCCTCGCAGATCGGGCAAAGGTGGTTGCCCTCGTGGAACAGCATCTCCACGAGGTCGCGGCGCAGCTTGACCATGTGCGGGGTTTCATTCTCGACCACCAGGCCGGGGGCGGCCGGCTGGGTGCAGGCCGAGACGCTGCGCCCCCCGGCCTTGACGGTGCAGACCCGGCAACTGCCCTGATGGCGCAGGCCTTCGTGATCGCAGAGCCGGGGGATGTAGATGCCTGCCTCGTCCGCCGCCTCCATGATCGTCTGGCCCGGACGGGCCGCGATCTGGACCCCATCAATGGTGATGTGGAAGGCAGGCTCGCTCATTCGCCGAAATCCCTGTCGAAGATGTAGGATCGCCGCTTGGCGAGCTTTCGCGCGGTGTCGATGGCGGACTGGACGTCGAAGGAAGCTCGGACCCGGTCGGAGGACGGCTTGATTACCGCCGAATAGATGAGCGGGAAATTGTCCAGCGTCGTCAGGACCGGCCGGGGCGAGGTCTGGCCGAGGCCGCAGCGGCTGGTCTCGATGATCGTCTGCGACAGGTCGCGCAGATACTCCACGTCCTCCGGGTTGGCGAGGCCTCGGCGGAACTTGCCGATCGCCTGCTGGAGAAAGACGTTCCCGACCCGGCAGGGGGTGCAGTATCCGCAGCTTTCATGCACGAAGAACGACAGGTAATACTCGACGATCTCAAGCAGATTCCGCCGCGGCGAAAACACGATCACCGCCCCGCCCGTGGCGAGGTCGTCGAAGGTCAGCCGTCGGTGGAAATTCGCGCGGTCCACCATCGTTCCCGAAGGCCCGCCCACCAGCACCGCCGCCGCGTCCTCGCCACCGACAAGGCGCAAGAGTTCGGCCAGTTCCAGCCCGTAGGGCAGTTCATAGACGCCCGGATTGAGGCAATCGCCCGAGACGCTGAAAAGCTTGGTGCCATGGCTGCCCTCGGTTCCCATGGCATGGAACCACGCCGCCCCACGATCGAGGATGCGCGCGGCATGGCAGAAAGTCTCGACGTTGTTCACGACCGTCGGGAAGCCGAGGTAACCACGGTTGACGGGGAAAGGCGGGCGGGTCTTCGGCTCGCCCGGCAGACCTTCGCAGGAGGAGATGAGCGCCCCCTCCTCGCCGCAGATATAGGCGCCTGCCCCCATCTGGATGCGCAGGTCGAAATCGAAGCCCGGAACGCCCCCGATCCCCTGCCCCAGCTGGCCCTTCGCGCGCCGGTCGTCGATCACGACCTGCAGGTGATCGCGCAGGAACGCATATTCACCGCGCAGGTAGAGGATTCCTTCAGCCGCACCGACCGCTCGTGCGGCGATGGTCATGCCCTCAATCAGGAGATGCGGGCGTTCGACAAGCAGGACACGGTCCTTGAAGGTGCCCGGCTCGCCCTCATCCGCATTGCAGATCACAAAGCGCCGATCTGCGGGCTCGGCGGCAGCGAACCGCCATTTCCGGCCGGTGACGAAGCCCGCCCCGCCACAGCCACGCAAGCCACTTGCCTCAACGGTGTCGATGATCTGGGCGGGCGTCATCTCCAGCGCCTTGCGCAGCCCCGCCTCGGCAGGAACCGGGCCGAGCAGGCTTGCCCCTGCATGGCGGACGTTGCCCGCGACCATCCGCTGAACGCGTTCGGCGGGAGTGAGCCCCCCGCAACCGGGAAGCGCGACCTCCTCAGGCGGCGTCCCCGCGCGCAAGGCAGCGGCGATGCTGCGCGCGCGATCCGGCGTCAGATTGGTCACCACGACATCGTTGATCATCGCTGCCGGCGCCTGATCGCACAGCCCGATGCAGGGAGTACGGTCGAGCGAAAAGGCGCCATCGCGCGACGTCTCGCCCATTCGGATGCCAAGAGCCTCTTCAAGTGCCGCCGCGACTTCCTCCATGCCGGCGAACCGGTCGATGATGTCGTCACAGAGGCGGATCGTCACCCTGCCCTTGGGCGTGAGCGAGAAAAAGGAATAGAAGCTCGCCACTCCTTCGACCTGGATGCGGGTAAGCCCGGTGCGTTCGGCAATCACTTCAAGGCTTTCGGGGGAGATCCAGCGATTGCGGTCCTGAACGGCGCGCAGGATGTCCATCATCCGGTGTGGATCGTCGCCTTGAGCTGCGCAAATCTCGGCAATCGCGTGATCCTTCAGGCCCTTGCCTTCCGGTTGCGCCAATCCAGCCTGGTCGTGAGACGATCCCAACGGTGCTGCCCCCGTTCATACGGATGCGCCGACCGCGCCTTCCCCTCTTCACTCTGGCACACGACCGCCGCACGAAGCAACACGCCAGTTGGCCCCGACCGATCGCATCTGCCGCAGGTCGTCACGCTGAAAGGCAAACGATTGACGGACGAGCAGGAGCTCATGGGGAGAGCGGTGGTGCCCAGAGCCGGAATCGAACCAGCGACACGCGGATTTTCAATCCGCTGCTCTACCAACTGAGCTATCTGGGCCCCATCTGGACGGTATCCCGTCCGGGTGTGGCGGGTATTATGCGAGGCGGGCGGGGCTGTCCAGAGGGGGAGTGCAAGAATCTCGCAATCAGTCCCGGTCAGCGGGATCCTGCGGTCGGGAGGGTGCGGTGTCCTCTTCCTCCAACGCCTCGCCGGGGATGACATAGGACCCCTTGAGCCAGCGGCCGAGGTCGATATCGGCGCAGCGGCGCGAGCAGAAGGGGCGATACTTCGGATCGCTGGCCTTGCTGCAGATCGGACAGGTCATGCCAGCACCTCGGACAGCGGCTGGCGGTCGCGCTTGCGCACCAGTTCGTAGAGGCCGAGCGTGGTCCAGCCGGCAAGGCTCGTCTCTGCCGCCTCGCCCTTGAAGGCGGCGCGCAGGACCTGTTCCAGCGTCGCGCGGTCCTTCTTCGGCATCGGCGCGAAATCGATCACCACCTGCCCACCAAGCCCCCGCAGCCGCAGCTGGCGCGGCAAGTCGCGTGCGGCGGCAATATTGGCCTTGAGGCTCGCCGCGGGCGAGGTATCGGGGCCGGTATTCACATCCACCGAGATCAGCGCGCGGGTGGGCTCGATGACCATATGCCCGCCGCCGGACAGAGCCACGCGCGGGGCAAGCAGACCGGAAACAAGATCCTCGACCCCATGGGCGGCAAAGCTGCCATGGCCGTCGGCCACCTCGTCGGGCGGCGGATCGGCCCAGTCACGCCACGCCGCCTCGGCGGCATCCGGCGCATCCACCAGAAGTTCCGGCGGACCGGTTAGATCAGCCAGCACCGCCTCGGCCAGGTCGCGCATCGCGGCGATGTCCCCGGCAATCTCTTCGTCATCGGCCAGCGCCGCTGCCGAGCGCAGGATCAGGCCGAGCGATGGCGCAGCGCCCTCCATGCCAGCCTGGGCCAAGGCGGCGAGGCTGTCGCGCAGGTCGTCGTCGTGGATGCGTCGCGAGATGTTCAGGCCGGGCGCATCGGGGGTCAGGATGGCATAGCGGCTTTTGAAGAGAAGGCGCGTCGTCACCGGAAGCGCCTTGCCCGGCTCGGCAGGACCGGTGACCTGGACCAGCACCGCCTGCCCAGGAGCCAGCCCCGAGACCTGCCGCAGGAAACCGGACGTGCCCTCGGGCAGTTTGACGAAGACGCCGCCCTGCCCCTTCATCGGCCGGTCGACGATGCCGCGCAGGATCGCGCCGGGGGCAAAGCCCGGATCGTCGGCATCAATCAGCAAGTCCTCAAGCTGCCCGTCGACGATCAGCGCGGCGGCGGCGCGACCCCGAAGCGTGTCGATGGCGACAACGCGGCCCTTCATGCGATCCTCCACAAGGGGTAACCTGCAGCAGCCAGAAGCGCGGCCGTCTCGGACAAAGGCAGGCCAACGATGCCGGTGAAGCTGCCCGAGATCCAGGGAATGAAGGCCCCGGCCGCGCCCTGAATGGCATAGCCGCCCGCCTTGCCCTGCCATTCGCCGCTGGAGAGATAGGCGTTCAGCTCGGCATCCGACAGCCGTTTCATCTTGACCGCGCTCAGGCTGGTGCGCTGCCAGACCCTGGCGCCGCGGCGAACCGCGATCGCGGTGATGACCTCGTGCCGACGTCCGCCGAGAAGCGTCAGAAACGCCGCCGCCTCGCCCGCATCGGCAGGCTTCCCAAGAATCCGGCGACCGAGGGCGACTGTCGTGTCGGCACAAAGAACGATGTCGTCGGGACCTGCTTCTACAGCGGCGGCCTTTTCGCGGGCCAGCCGCTCGCAATAGGGGCGAGGCAACTCGCCCTTGCGGGGGTCTTCGTCGATATCGGGGGGCAGGATCGCGTCAGGCACGACCCCAAGTTGCGCCAGAAGTTCCTTCCGCCGCGGGCTGCCCGATCCGAGGATCAGGCGCACTTACTTGAAGCGGTAGTTGATGCGGCCCTTCGACAGGTCGTAGGGGGTCATCTCGACCTGCACCTTGTCGCCCGCCAGAACGCGGATGCGGTTCTTCCGCATCTTGCCTGCCATCGTCGCGATGAGTTCATGGCCGTTGTCCAGCTCGACCCTGAATGTCGCGTTCGGCAGGAGTTCCTTCACGACACCGGGGAATTCGAGCGTGTCTTCCTTGGCCATGGTCACTCCAAATGCATAGACCCGCCTCGAGTGGGCGGGAATGTCGGGCTACATGCGCCCGAAAACGGGCATTTTCAAGCGGAATTTCGGTCGGATCAGCCTCAGTTTTCCTTGCGCCGGGACCAAATGCTCACCCGACCTTCGCCAACGTCCCCGCAAGGCACGCTCCATTCGCCGCTTTGCGAAGGGTGGCAAGGGTCGCGGAGGACACTGATCGCTTGCCCGTCCGCCCGGCCTCTGCGTAGTCTCTGTCAGTTGCGACCGGAGCCCTCATGCGCCCGCCCCTTCTCGCCCTGCTTCTGCTCTGGCCCGTCGGGGCCGCCGCCCGGACGTCTGAAATGCTCGTCGCCGACTACTGCGTGGCCGTCCAGAAATCGGATGAGACAGCAGCCGTTGCGATGATGGCGCCAGCCCTGCAAGAGGCCGTTGCCGCCGCCAGGCGGGCGAACGACCAGTTCGCCGCCAACCATCCCGACGAGAAGCCGCCGCTCGGTGACGGCCTGCGCCTGTCGGCCTTCCCCGACGTGCCGGAAAGCTGCCTGCCGGAAGCGATCGACGAAAGCAGCGTGACCATCGAATACCGGCCTCTGGGATCGGCAGAGGGCGCATGGCGCGACCGTCTGATCCTTGTTCCCGATGGCGCAGGCGGCGTCCAGATCGGCGACATCGAATTCGGCCTGAGCGACGCCGATACCCTCAGCCTGTGGCTGTCGCAGGCGGCAGAGCCCTAATAGCGACGCACCGACGAATTCCTGACAGGTTGCGGCCTTATCCCTGCCCGATGGGCCTGCAAGTATTAACCAATTGAAGTTCCGGATTGACCGAAGGAGGTCGACCATGCCGTCGATCGGTTCGATTGTTCTGCGTTTCTTCGGCGTTTTTGCCGTGACCCTGATTTTGGCATTCTTCGGAATGGCGCTGGCCATCGGGTTCCTGCATGCGAACGTCAGCGGCCTGTTGCCCTTCCTTGCCATTCTTGGCCTAGCCCAGCTTGCCGGTTCGATCAGCGCCGGAAAGCTGATCGGGCAAACGACCGGCGAGGTGCCGGGCGAGCTCTTCATCCTGCGCACGGCGATCCTGACCAGTGCCACGGCGCTCATCTCGCTTCTGGTCCTGTTGATCCAGGCCCAGTCCGCGGGCAGGATCGACGGGTTGCCAGGGTTCGACGATCCAGAGATGCGCGACAGCCTGCTGCTGGGCGGGGCGATCTTCTTCGCCGCAACTGCCATCCTTGGGCGTTTCGGCCTGATCTTCGGCGCGCGGGCCGGTCAACGGCTGCATGTCAACGCACGGCCCCGGATCGAGGTGCACGAAACTCCGCTCGAAATCTACCATTCCCCACACGGCTATGCCCATCCCCAACCCTCGAGTTATCCTGGCTTTGCCGAGCCGCTGCCCGGTCCGGGCGTTCTTGCCATGATCGGTCGAATGTTCCTCTTGAACATCATCGGCGGTGCGTTCCTTGGGGTGGGGATGTTCATCATCATGCGTCAGGGCGGGAACGGACTCCTTTTCGTGAATGCCGGATCATTGATCGTTACGATCGCCGTCTGCTTCCTGACCGGCAGCTACTATGGCCGGCGGGCACGACGGCCGATGTCGCCAGAATTCGCCTGGGGTGTCGCCGGCGGCTACACGATGATCTCGACCTTCCTGACGATCGCCGCATTCGGCACATTTGTCCTGCTGCTAGACCCACCCATGCCGCAATTGCCAAAGGACGCTGCGATGGTCGCAACGCTTACGCTGGTCATCTCCCTTGTGATGCTCGTCGTCGTCACCTTCGTGATGAAGGCATTGCTGCGGATGGGATCACGGTCTTCCGCACCCTCTTCCACGCTCTGCGTCAGATCGCCCTGATCCAGAATTGCAGCGGTTTCTTCGTTTCCGCGTCCAGACCGATGTCTTTCCATGAGAATTCGGCCAGGACGCCTCGCATGGGCGAATAGCCGCGCTTGCGCCAGAAGTCATCGTTGCTGCGCGCGCCCACCGGTCTTAGCGGGTGGTCATCAGGACGTCTGACCGAGCAGAAGGCGACATGCGACCGGCCAAGCGCGCGGGCATGATCCTCGCGCAGATCGAAGAAGCGGTGCCCGATCCCCTGCCCCCGATATTCCGGCAGAAGAACCGACTCGGCGCAATAAAAGACCCGCTGCAGCGCCAGGCCTGTGCCCGCAAAGGCAGCGGCAAAATCGTCGGCGTGATCTTCCATTGGCGTGCCCGTCGAGGCGCCGATCAGGCGGTCGCCGTCGAAGGCTCCGACAAGAACCGTGCCCGGACTGTCGCGATAGACCTGCAGATAGCGCCGTTCGTAGTCGAGGTCGCCGTCATAGAGATACGGCCAGTCACGGAATACCGCGATCCGCAGCCGTGCCACGTCGTCCAGCGCCGCCTCGACCTCCGCTCCCCGAAGGACCCGCGTCTCGACGCTCATGCGGCGACCTGATCGACCCAATCCTTGAGGTTGTAGAAGGTTGTGACCCGCACGATCTTGCCGCCGCTGATCTCGAAGAAGCCGCCTGCAGGCAGGACATAGGTCTGCCCCCTGGCGTCCGGCAGACCGGGATCGGTCTTGAGATAGGTTCCGTGCACGACGAATTCCGCAGCGCCACGCGTCCCCGTGTCATTGGCGAAGATCTCGATATCCTTCAGCTCTTCGCGATAGGAAACGCCCATATGCGAGCAGAACTCGGCGAACTTGGCCTTGCCGCGCCGGATGCCGCCTTCGTTGACGCGATGCTCGACATCCTCTGACAGGCAGTCGAGCATGCCCTGCGCATTCCCGGCATTGAAGGCGTCGTAATAGCGCTTGATGAGGGCGCGGGCGGCGTCGGAAGCGGCGGTCATGCTCTAGTCTCCTCGTCTGGCAGGTTTGTCGGCGGACCGAAACGGGCGATCATCCGGTCGCGGATCTGGTCGCGGGCCTGACGATAGGCGGCCAGCTTGGCTTCCCGGGTCTCGCCCAGACCGGTCGGGTCAAGGATCGGCCAGTATTCTACGTCCAGATGGTGATAGCGGGTAAGCTCCAGCGCCGTTCTCTGGCTCGCAGGCGACAGGGCGACGATCAGGTCGAATTGCGACAGGTCATCCCCCCACTCCTTCATCTCATCGAAGGAGCGTGAGCGATGGCGGCTGAGTTCGACCCCCAGTTCCTTGCAGACCGCGACCGAGAAGCCGTCGATCTCCATGTCGTTCTTGACGCCGGCCGACTGTACATAGGCGCGCTGGCCGTAGAACTGCTTCATCAGCCCTTCGGCCATGGGCGAACGCACGGCGTTGTGGTCGCAGCAGAACAGCACGGAACTGGGAAAGTTCTCGGCCAATATCAGCCCCAGTGCAGCACGCAGATCAGGGTGAACAGGCGTCGCGCCGTGTCGGTATCGACCTTGGCCTTGCCTTCAAGCCGTTCCTGCAGAACCCGCGCCCCTTCGTTGTGGATGCCGCGCCTGGCCATGTCGATCGCCTCGATCTGACTGGGTGGCAGGCGTTTGACCGCCTCGAAATAGCTTTCGCAGATCTGGAAATAGTCCTTCACGACTTGCCGGAACGGCCCGAGCGACAGGTGGAACTCGCCCACCTTTTCGTCGGCCTCGGTCGAAATGCCGAAGACAAGCCGCCCTTCGCGGATCGCAAGCCCCAGCCGGTAAGGCCCAGGGGGAACCGGGCGGTCGGGCCGCTCGGGCAAGCCGAAGCTGTTTTCTTCGAGCAGATCGAAGATCGCGACACGGCGTTCCTGCTCGATCTCGGGCGTGGGTGGAACAAGCCCCTTTTCGTCGATGTCAATATGGCAGATGCGGTTGGTCATGCCGTGCCTCCGCCGTTCAGCCGGTCAAGGCGTGCCCGGACCGACAGTCCGTGGGCCTGAAGGCTTTCGGAGATCGCCAGCCGCTCCGCCGCCGGGCCAATCGCGGCCAGGGCTTCGGGTGTCATCCGGGCAAGGGTCGTGCGCTTCAGAAAATCCATGACCGACAGTCCGCTCGAAAACCGTGCCGAGCGCGCCGTGGGCAGCACATGGTTCGGCCCGCCCACATAATCGCCGATCGCTTCCGGTGTCCATGCGCCAAGAAAGATCGCCCCGGCATGGGTGATCTCCTCCGCCAGCGCCTCGGGGTCGGCGGTGCAGAGCTCCAGATGCTCTGGTGCCACGCGGTTCGACAGGCGGGCAGCTTCGGAGAGGTCGCGGGTCACGATCACCGCCCCGTTCTGTGCCCAGCTCGCCCCGGCGATCGCGCGACGTTCCAGCGTCTCGAGCCGCTTCTCGACAGCCGCGGCGACAGCCCGGCCAAATGCAGCGTCATCGGTCACAAGGATCGCCTGCGCGCTTTCGTCATGCTCGGCCTGGCTCAGCAGATCGAGCGCCAGCCAGTCGGGATCGTTGTCGCGGTCGGCGATGATCAGGATCTCGGACGGCCCGGCGATCATGTCGATGCCGACGCGCCCGAAGACCCGCCGCTTGGCCGCGGCGACATAGGCGTTGCCCGGACCGGTGATCTTGTCGACCGCCTCGATCGTCTCTGTGCCATAGGCGAGCGCGGCAACCGCCTGCGCCCCGCCGATGCGAAAGACCCGGTCCACCCCGGCCAGTTGTGCCGCCAGAAGGACCAGCGGATTGATCACACCGCCTGGCGTCGGGCAGCAGATCACCAGGCGCTCGACCCCGGCCACCTTGGCCGGGATGGCGTTCATCAGCACAGAGGACGGATAGGAGGCGAGCCCGCCCGGCACATAGAGCCCCGCTGCCGAGACCGGCGTCCAGCGCCACCCGAGGCTTGCGCCCGTGGCGTCGGTCCAGCGCGCGTCGGGCGGAACCTGGCGTTCATGATAGGCGCGGATACGATCTGCGGCGAGTTCCAGAGCGGCGCGGTCCTCGGGGGTGACACGGGCGATCTCTGCCGCGATCTCGGCTTCGGAAAATGCCATGTGACCGGCCGTCAGTTCCAGTCGGTCGAAGCGGGCCGTCAGCTCCAGGACCGCCGCATCCCCGCGGGCTCGCACATCCGCGATGATCGCGGCGACGGCGGCATCGACATCTTCGGCCTCTTCCCGCTTGGCCGAAAGAAGAGCGGCAAAGGCGGCTTCAAAGCCGGAGTCGGCGGTATTCAGGAAAACGGGCATGGCATTCCCTCCAGTCGCCCCGCCTTAGCGCGCTGCGGCGCGGCACTCAAGCGTCGCGCGGTCGCGTCAGAAACCAGTCAGCGCCGACGGAAGGTCAGGTAATGGGGCGCGCGCCCTTCGCGAAGGGCCTTCTGCTCGTAGCGGGTAGAAAGCCAGTCGTCCCAGGGTTCTACCCCCTCTGCCACCAGATCGAACCCGGCCTGCGGCACCTCTTCCAGCGTCTGGCGCACATAGTCGGGGATGTCGGTCGCGACGCGGAACTCGGCGCCGGGCTGCATCGCGCGGGCCAGAGGTTGCAGATAATCCTGAGTCACGAAGCGCCTGCGGTGATGGCGCGCCTTGGGCCAAGGATCGGGATAGTTAAGGAAGACCTTTGACAGGCTCCGCTCCGGCAGCACATCGAAGAGATCGCGCACATCGCCGGGATGAAGGCGCAGGTTTTCGACGCCTTCGGTCCGGATCTTGCCCAACAGCATGGCGATGCCGTTCACGAAAGGCTCGCAGCCGATCAGCGAGATGTCGGGATAACGCGCGGCCATATGGATAAGGTGCTCGCCGCCGCCGAAACCCACCTCAAGCCAGACCGGCGCCTCGCGACCGAACTGGGCAGCCAGATCGAGCGGTAGCCGCGTCGGGTTCCCCGCATGGTCCACCCCAGGCAGGCTGAGACGGCCGAGGTCTTCTTCCAGATAGGTCTTCTGGCTGGCGCGCAGGGTCTTGCCATGCGTGCGGCCGTAGAAGTTGCGCCATTCGCGGGCGCCGTTCGGAGGGGTGCTGCCGGTCATGGCGCGCGCCTTATCCGTGGCGGTTTCGGGCGTCAAGCTCGGGCTCTGGTTACCGAACCGGTGTGGCCGGGATTTCTCCCAGCCGATCTCCGCCGAAAATGCACCAAGGCCGGAGCAAACCACATCGGAGGATCCCCCCTGCGGGCCTCATCCTCGGCCGCGATAGGGAGGAACGCCCTGTTCGGGCACCCAGGCGGCCTCGGGCGGGGCGCCGGTCTGCCAGAACACGTCGATCGGGATGCCGCCGCGCGGATACCAGTAGGCTCCGATCCTCAGCCAGACCGGATGAAGCAGCCCGATCAACCGCTTGGCAATGTCGAGCGTGCAATCCTCGTGGAAGGCGCCATGATTGCGGAAGCTGTGGAGGTAGAGCTTGAGCGACTTCGATTCCACCAGCCAGTCGCGGGGAATGTAGTCGATGACGATGTGGGCAAAGTCCGGCTGACCGGTCATCGGGCAGAGCGAGGTGAATTCGGGCGCGGTGAAGCGCACATTCGCAAGGCTGCCCGGGTGGCCGTAGGGAACCCGTTCGAGCACAGCTGCATCCGGCGAGGCTGGAAGATCAGTCTTGGCGCCAAGCTGCGTCAGGCCCGAGACATCGGTTCGTGTCATGGATGGTTTCCTTTCCGCCGAAAAGGTCAGTGAGGGGCCCTTCAGCCAAGCTGGATCAGCGCAAGTCCCAGCGCCATGGTGCCCAGTCCGACCGCACGGATGAGGGTAACCTGTCGCACCACAGCCCCGAAAAGGCCGAATTGGTCGATCGTTGCCGCAGCGATCATCTGGCCGAGCAGTACGCAGAAAACAGCATTGCCAACGCCGAAGCGCGGCGCCACCACGGTCACCGACAGCACGTAGAAGGCAACGAAGAGACCACCGAGGAACAAATACCATGGCTGTTCCGGCAGGACGGCGAGAGCTCGGGCCTGCCCACTGAGGATCATGGCCGTCGTCGCGACCGCGAATGCCACGACGAACAGCACGCTCGCGGCGGCGAACGGTGCGCCGATGCTGGCACCTAGTCGGCTGTTCAGTGCTGCGAGGAGCGGGATACCGATCCCGGCCAAGAGCATGATGAGCGCATAGCGCAGGGTTTCGGATGACATGCGAGTCTCTCCTCCCCGGATGAGGGCGCGGCCGGATCCGGCCGCGCCTTTCTCATCATATGGCTTTCTTCAGCGCCTCGACCAGATCGGTCTTTTCCCAACTGAAGCCACCATCCGCTTCGGGCGCGCGGCCGAAATGGCCATAGGCCGAGGTGCGGGCGTAGATCGGCCTGTTCAGCCCCAGATGGGTGCGGATGCCGCGGGGAGTAAGGTCCATCACCTGGGCCACGGCCTTTTCAATCTGCTCCTCGGGCACAACGCCGGTGCCATGGGTATCGACATAGATCGAGAGCGGCTTGGCCACCCCGATCGCGTAGCTGACCTGCAGCGTGCAGCGGTCAGCCAGACCGGCGGCCACCACGTTCTTGGCAAGGTAACGCGCGGCATAGGCGGCCGAGCGGTCGACCTTGGTCGGGTCCTTGCCGGAGAAGGCGCCACCGCCATGCGGGGCTGCGCCGCCATAAGTGTCGACGATGATCTTGCGCCCTGTCAGGCCCGCGTCGCCGTCCGGCCCGCCGATCACGAAGGTGCCGGTCGGGTTCACCCACCATTCGGTCTTTTCGGTGATCCAGCCCGAGGGCAGGACTTCGCGGATATAGGGTTCCACGATGGCGCGGATGTCGGCGGATGACTGGTGTTCATGCGCGTGCTGGGTCGACAGCACGATCGAGGTCACCTCGACCGGCTTCCCGCCTTCGTAGCGGATCGACAGCTGCGATTTCGCGTCGGGGCGCAGCGTCGGCTCGTGGCCGGCCTTGCGTGCCTCGGAGAGGCGGCGGAGGATCGCATGGGCATACTGGATCGGCGCCGGCATCAGTTCCGGGGTCTCGCGCACGGCATAGCCGAACATGATCCCCTGGTCGCCGGCCCCGTCCCGGTCCACCCCTTGGGCTATATGGGCGGATTGCTCGTGCAGGAAGTTCAGCACGCGGCAGGTGTTCCAATGGAACTGCTCCTGCTCGTAGCCAATGTCCCGGATCGCATCGCGGGCGATCTGGCTGATCGAGCCCATGAAGGTCTTTAGCCGGTCATGGTTCGACAGGCCGACCTCGCCGCCGATCACCACCATGCCCGAAGTCGCGAAGGTCTCGCAGGCCACCCGCGCATTGGGCTCCTCGGTCAGGAAGGCGTCGAGCACCGAGTCCGAAATCCGGTCGCACAACTTGTCGGGATGACCCTCCGAGACCGACTCGGAGGTGAAGATGTAGTTCTGCCGTGGCATGAGGTCCGCTCCATTGTATATCCCCGCCACGCCAGGAAGCCGTTGTGGCGGTTCGAGGTGAAGGCGTAGCGCGGGCAGATGGGCGGGGTCAAGCCAATGCCCGCCCCCGCGGCCAGAAGCCCCAGAGCGCTACACCAAAGAGCAACAGAAGCGCGGGCCAGTCCCCCTGCCGGACATAGGGCGTGGGCGCCAGGGCGCCGGGCAGCACCACGTCCTTCCAGCCCGCGGTATCGAGGGGGATGGTTGCAACGACACGGCCCTTCGCGTCGATGATGCCGGAAATGCCGGTATTGGCGACGCGAACCATTGGCAGCCCCTGCTCGATCGCGCGAAGGCGACCTTGCGCGAAATGTTGCTGCGGCCCCGAGAGATGGCCGAACCAGGCGTCGTTCGTGACCTGCAACAGCCAGCCCGGCCTCTCCGCGACGACAAGATCCTGCGGGAAGACGGCCTCATAGCAGATCAGGGGCAGCACTTTCCCCAGACGCGGCCCCAGATCGACTACCTGAGGCCCCGGCCCCGGCGAATAGCCGTTGCCCAGACGCGCGGCGAAGGCGCTGATGCCGAAGTTGTCATAGAAGAAGTTGCCATAGGGGATGTATTCGCCAAACGGCACGAGGTGGTGCTTGTCGTAGATCGCAAACGGCTGGCCGTCCTCACGGGCAAAGACGAGGCTGTTGAACGCCACCGGTCCATCGGTGCGCTGGATGCCGAAGGCCACGGTCGCTCCCCGAGCCGCATCCGCGATCACGCCGGTCACTTCCGGGTTCTGGTCAAGAAGGAAGGGAACGGCCGTCTCGGGCCAGATGACCAGATCGGGAACCGGCCCTTCCACCGTGTAGTCGAGCATCTGCTGGAAATGCGCGATCGCCTTTTCCGGGTCCCATTTCGACTCCTGTGTGGCATTGGGCTGGATCAGCCGCACCTGCACGCCGGTGGAAACCGGATCAGGTTCTGCCAACCGAAGGAAACCGAACGCCGCGGCACCGCCCAACAGGAGCGTTGCTGCAACAGATCCTGCCACCGGTCGCCAAAGCGGCAGCGCCGCCGCCACTGTCGTCATGAGCGTCAGCCCGAGTGAGCCAAGCAGCGCAGCCGTCTGACCCGGCCATGAAGTTATCCAGACATGGCCGATCAAGGCCCAGGGCAAACCGGTCAGGACATGACCGCGGGCAAATTCCGCCAGTGCCAGAGCGGCTGCGAATGCAATGGGGCGACGGCGGGTCCGAACCAGCCCTGCCAGCGCACCGGCACCCGCCCAGAAAAGGGCGAGCCCAAACGCCATGAGCACTAGGGCGAAGGGCGACATCCAGCCGTAGGTTGCAATGTCGATCAGGAAGGGCTGGGTGATCCAGCTCATCGCGAGAGCGAAGTATCCCGCACCACCGAACCATCCGACCCAGCCTGCGGATCGCCAATCCGGCTGGCGGCAGACCAGCGCGGTCAGCGCCAGGAGCGCGGGGAGCGTCAGCCACCAGAAATCGAGCGGCGCCTGCCCGGTCGCCATGACCGCGCCCAGCCCGAAGGCCGCCCCGACAGGGGAGCGTCCGGGCCAGCCAAGCCGCATGTCAGGCTTTTTCCGGGGCGGGCAGTGCAGCAGGCGTGGACTGCGCCCCTGGCAGGCGGATGCGAAGGCGCTTGATGCGGCGGGGATCGGCGTCGATCACCTCGAAGGCCGCTCCGCTTTCGTGCGGCACGATCTCGCCCCGCGCTGGAACGCGGCCGGTCCGCAAGAAAACCAGCCCGCCGAGTGTGTCGATATCTTCGTCATCCTCGTCTGTGCGCAGGCGCAGACCGGTCGCCTCTTCCAGTTCCTCGAGCGGCGCGCGGGCCTGAGCGAGATAGACGCCAGGCTTTTCCATCACCCAGAGCTTTGCATCCGCTTCATCATGCTCGTCGTCGATCTCGCCGATGACCGTCTCGATCAGGTCCTCGATGGTGACAAGGCCATCGACACCGCCATATTCGTCGATGACCAGCGCCATGTGGATGCGTTCCTTCTGCATCTTCTGCAGAAGCACGGCAGCCGGCATCGACGGCGGCACATACAGCACGGGGCGAAGCATCTTGCGCAGGCTGAACCGCCCGTTTCCAGCTCCGAAGCCGTATTGCAGGGCAAGGTCCTTGAGCAGCACGAAGCCAAGCGGCTTGTCGAGCGTCTCCTTGTAGACCGGCAGACGCGAGAAGCCGTGTTCGCGGAAGACCTCGACCAGTTCATCCTTGCCGATATCCACGGGAACGGCGGTGATCTCGACCTTGGGGATCATCACGTCATCGACCCGCAGGCGGCGAAGATTGCTCAAGCCTGGTACAGGCGCGGTGGTGACCGCCGGAAGCGCACTGTCCTGATCGGAAGGGGCCGCGCCTTCACTGGCCCCGAAGGCACTGAGGATCCGTCCCAGAAGGCCGCGCTGCGGTCCCTCCTGTCCCTCACTCGGGTCTTCGGCGCCCTGCGCCTCGGATAACCCGTCGTTGCTACTGCCCATCTGTCCTTTCCTGACTGTCAGCCAGGGCACCCTGCCCCGCCGGTAAGATTGAGCCCGTCAATATGGGTCGGCGACCCCGAGTCTGGCAAGTGCGGCGATTTCCGTCGCCTCCATCAACTCCGCATCGGCCTCGTCGATATGATCATAGCCCAGAAGATGCAGTACCGCATGAACCACAAGATGAGTCACATGGGCCGCCATCGGCTTTCCCTGCTCGACCGCTTCCCGTTCGCAGGTTTCCCAGGCTATGGCGATGTCGCCCAGTTCCTCTGGGTCGTCTGGCTCGCCCGGGTCGGGAACGTCTGGGCGCAGACCAGGTTCATCGGCACCTCGTTCCTCTGACGGCCAGGACAGCACGTTGGTCGGCTTGCCCTTCTGGCGGAATTCTCCGTTCAACTCGGCTATGCGCGCGTCATCGCAGCCCATCACGCAGAGGGTGAAGCCCTCGGGGCGAAGGCCCAGTTCGGCGAAGGCGGCGCGGGCGGCGGCTTCGGCCCGCGCTGGAAGGTCGATCGCCTCCCAACGCGGGTCTTCGATTACGGTGTCAACCAGAGGCTCCATCGTCGCGCTCATACGCCTCGATGATCCGGGCGACAAGCGGATGGCGCACCACGTCCTTGGCGGTGAAGTAGTTGAAGCTCACCCCCGTCACGCCCTTCAGCAGCCGCTCCGCATCGGCCAGGCCACTCGCCGTGCCGCGCGGCAGGTCGATCTGGGTGCGGTCGCCGGTGATGACCATGCGGCTGCCCTCGCCCAGACGGGTCAGGAACATCTTCATCTGCATGGTCGTGGCGTTCTGAGCCTCGTCGAGCACGACGAAGGCGTTCGACAGCGTCCGGCCACGCATGAAGGCCAGAGGCGCGATCTCGATCCGCTTTTCCTCCATCAGCTTCTGGACCTGCTTCTGCGGCAGGAAGTCGTTCAGCGCGTCGTAGAGCGGCTGCATGTAGGGATCGACCTTTTCCTTCATGTCGCCGGGCAGGAAGCCCAGACGCTCGCCCGCCTCGACGGCGGGGCGGCTGAGGATGATCTTGTCCACATGCCCGCCGATGAACAGCGTCACGCCGACGGCGACGGCGAGATAGGTCTTGCCGGTGCCGGCCGGACCGATGCCAAAGGCCAGCTCGTGGTCGAACAGGTTCGCCACATAAGCCTTCTGCGCTTCGGTGCGCGGCTCGACCGACTTCCGCCGGGTCCGCAGTTCGTATTTGCCGCCGGTGAACATCTCCATCTGTTCCAGCTCGGTCCCTTGCGCCTCGCGCATGGCGCGCCCGATCCGCAGGGCGCCATCCACGTCGCCTGCGACGACCGACTTGCCACCTTCGAGCCGGGCATAAAGCGACCGCAGCACTGCCGCCGCCTGCTCCCTCGCGCCCTTGTCCCCGATGACCGCCAGCCTGTTTCCGCGTCTGAGAATGTGAACCCCGGTCTGGTGCTCGATCTGGGCGAGGTTGCGGTCAAACTCGCCGCACAGCTCGATCAACAAACGATTGTCGGGGAATTCCAGAAGAGTTTCGATGATGTCTTCCGCGGCTGTCGGGGGGGTCAGAGCGCTTAGGCCCAAGGACGACTCCTTCTGTTTCGAGGGCTGTCACCTGAAGTGTGCGAGTCTCTGGACCCGCTGGCAAGAAAAATGGCCGAGAAAGATGACAGTTCTGCGGCAGCTGCCTCTCAAACGGGCAGAATTGTCACGCTACAAAATGGGGCGCACCTGCCGAGCGCCCCCAATGCTGGTAGCATGCTGTCGGAACCCGCTATGGGTCAGTTCGGCAATATGTCGGGGAAGCTGTTTGCGCGGGGATCGCCATAGACATAGCCCGGCTTGCCATGACAGACCGGCAAGCCCGAGACCGGATCGTGGCGCCGACCTGCATAACCTTCGGCGCCGTCGTCGATGATCCAGGCCTGGCAGCCGTCGGGATCGACCGCAACGGCGGCCTGCTTCTGAGTCAATGGCTTACGGTCGATGATCCAGGTGTCGCGGCCCTGCGCGAGCAGCGGCAGTGGTTCGGTTCCGGTCACGTCGACGGTAGGCGCGCAGGCGGAAAGGACGGGTCCGAGAGTGAGAAGGGCAAGAACACGGATATGCATCGTCACCACCTGTAGCAGATCACTTCGACACGGCGGTTCTGTTGCATTCCCGCAGCCGTCGAGTTGGTGGCAACCGGTGCCGTTTCGCCAAAGCCGATCTGTCGCTCGACCACCACACCGTTGGCCTTTGCCACCGCTGCCACCGAGGCAGCGCGGCGCTCCGAAAGTTTCTGGTTGTAGGAGTAGGTGGCGCGAGAATCGGTATGGCCATAGACCGCGACGCCGAACACGTCGACCGACTGGAAGAAGCGGTTGAGCCGTTGACGCGCGGCAGGGGTCAGCTTGGCGCTGTCTGTCTCGAACAGGGTGTCGGTATTTTCGACAAAGCAGGTGTTCTGCTTCAGGCAGACAGGCTTACCCGTCTTGGGGTTCACTCGGTCGATCATGTAGCCTTCGAGGCCGCCATCGGCCCACCAGTGCATGCAGCCATCGGGATCAACCCAGATGCCCCAATCGATGCGGGCGACGGGTTTGCCGCGTGCGGCGGCGGCTTCTGCAGGCGAGTACGGGGTGGCTTGTGCAGGGGAGGAGATCCCCTGCACAAGCACCATGGCCGAAAAAAGGGCCACAAAGCACAAGCGTGCGATGGAAAAATGCTTTTCCACTGCAACAACTCTCCTTCAAATTACTTGTACAGAGCCCCCGGTCGTTAGGATTGGTTAACGCAGCAGCGCGTGTCCAGAAAATACCGGATTGCGGCCACATTCCTGCCCCAATCGATACGCGTTCGCGGATCAATGCGGCGTGCCGGCTTGAATCATTGCCGAGCCGGAAACAGACCCATCAGAGGCGCGCTCCGGCCAGCGAGTTCGGGGCAGAGGCGGTGATTCGTACCCGCACCAGTTCGCCCACCTTCGCCTCGGGGTCGGCGACGTGCACGGCATGCAGATGGTCCGACTTGCCGACCATCTGGCCTGGCAGGCGACCGGGCTTCTCGTACAGCACGCCGACCTCGCGTCCGACCATCGCGGCCTGCGCCGCGCGCTGCTGGTCTGTGATGAGCGCCTGCAGCGCCTGTAGCCGCGCGTCGGCCAGTTCGCCATCGATCGGGGTCTTTTCAGCGGCGGGCGTGCCGGGGCGGGCCGAGTACTTGAAACTGAAGGCTGCACCGAAGCCGACCGCGCGGATCAGATCCATCGTCGCGTCGAAATCCGCATCCGTCTCACCGGGGAACCCCACGATGAAGTCAGACGACAACAGGATGTCGGGCCGAGCCGCGCGGATGCGCTCCACCAGCCGAAGATAGGCCTCGGCCGTGTGCTTGCGGTTCATCGCCTTCAGGATGCGGTCGGAGCCCGATTGCACCGGCAAGTGCAGGTAAGGCATGAGTTTTTCCACATCGCCATGCGCGGCGATCAGGTCGTCCGACATATCGTTCGGATGCGAGGTGGTGTAGCGGATGCGGTCGAGACCGTCGATCGCGGCAAGCTCCCGCACCAGCCGGGCCAGCGTCCAGTCCTGACCGTGATAGGCATTGACGTTCTGGCCAAGGAGGGTGATCTCGCGCACGCCGCGCTCGACCAGGGCGCGGGCCTCCGCCATCAGGCGGGCGGGGTCGCGGCTGACTTCGGCGCCGCGTGTATAGGGCACCACGCAGAAGGCGCAGAACTTGTCGCAGCCCTCCTGCACGGTCAGAAAGGCGGTCGGCGCCGCCCTGCCCTTGCGCTGCGGCAGGTGGTCGAACTTGTCCTCGGGCGGAAAGTCGGTGTCGACGGCGCGCTGCCCCTCGCCCAGCTTTTCCATCATCTGCGGCAGGCGATGATAGGCCTGCGGGCCGACGACCAGATCGACCAGCGGCATCCGGCGCAGGATCTCCTCGCCCTCGGCCTGTGCGACACAGCCGGCGACGCCGATCTTGAGGTCCGGCTTGGCGGCCTTGAGCGGCTTCAGGCGGCCGAGGTCGGAATAGACCTTTTCCGCCGCCTTCTCTCGGATATGGCAGGTGTTGAGCAGCACCATATCCGCCTCTTCGGCGATCTCCGTGGTGACATAGCCCTCGGCGCCGAGGGCCTCGGCCATGCGCTCGCTGTCATAGACGTTCATCTGACAGCCATAGGTCTTGATGAAGAGCTTCTTGACCTCGGTCATGGCCCGGCGATCCCCTGGTTCAAGCAGAGGCTTCTACACGACGCGCAGCCTCCTTCGCAACCATGCGGGGTTGCATTGACCAAAGCCTTCACCGAATCTGCCGCAAACTGACGGCAGGGGGCAGGAATTCGATCGTGAACAGGGGCAGGCATGCATCGCTCGAGCGTTACCTTGCGCAGGCCGGTGCGGCCCTGTCACGCGGACCGACGGCGCTGATCCTGGCTGAAGACGCCGTCGAGGTGGGGACGACGTTGCGCCATCATCTGGCGGCCGGCTTCAGGGAAGTCGTTCTGCTCGCCCACCCCGACCTGCTGGTTGATCCGACGGTCGAGGCGCAGGTCTCGCGCGTCGATTTCGACGTCTATGCCGAGGATGCGCTTGTCGCGGCGGTCAACCTGATGATCCCCGCGGTGGCGGGGGCGTGGCTCTACTACGGCTACAATGCCGAATACCTCTTCTATCCGTTCTGCGAGACCCGCAATGTCCGCGAACTGATCGCTTTCAATTTCGAAGAGCGGCGCAATGCCTTCGTCAGTTTCGTGATCGACCTTTACGCCGGCGATCTGGCGCAATTCCCGAATGCCGTGTCGCTGGAAGAGGCGATGCTGGACCGGACGGGCTACTACGCCCTCCAGCGCAAGGACGAAGCGGCGGGCTGGGCGGCCAAGGACCGGCAGATGGACTTCTACGGCGGTCTGCGCTGGCGCTTCGAGGAACATGTGCCCTGGACGAAGCGCAAGATCGACAGGATCGCGCTGTTCAGGGCCGCGCCCGACTTGCGGCTTCGGCCCGACTTCACCTTCACCGACGAAGAATACAACACCTACCAGTGCCAGTGGCATCACAACGTGACCACGGCCATCTGTTCGTTCCGCACCGCCAAGGCGCTCAAGGCCAACCCGAGTTCCCGATATGACATCCCGACCTTTCTCTGGCGGAACTCGATCCCCTTCGAATGGCAATCCCGGCAGTTGATGGATCTTGGCCTGATGGAACCGGGCCAGTGGTTCTAGCCGGTCAGGCGGGATTCATCCGCAGAAGCGACATCTGCCCCTCCTGTGGGGTATTCGTCACGGTGACCTGACGCACCAACGCCTCGCGGACATCGGCGGGCACCTCGGCGCCGTCCGCGAAGGGATCGAAGTCCTGCGCGCGGTTGAAATCGGCAACGTCCTGCGCTTCGTCGCCGGTCACCGGCCCGACCCGGTCCATCACGAAGGGCGAGACGGTCGGCACCATCATCCCGTCCGAAGGGCCCATCAGGAGGCCGGTGATCCGCCGTGCCGCCGGCTGCTGGCCGGGATTGGTGACCATGAACACCATCGCCTGATAGCGCTGCTCGGCGAACTGGATGTAGAGGCGGTTCATCAGCAGAAGCGCCCAGCCGCCGAATTCGAATCCGTTGGCGCCGTAGCGCGCCTCGATCAGCCCGTCCTTCGGCCGCAGCATCAGCGCCATGCGCACGACCCGCCCCGGCTGGGTGAAGGACCAGTAGTACATGCTGTAGTGGCCGAAATACTCGACCCCCCGCCGCGCGGTTTCGTTGCGGGCATCCTCAATCGCGTTGAACGGCAGGACAATCCCCCCCGGTGTCGACGAATTCGCGGCTGGTGCCGCGGAAAGGGCACCCACGCCCAGCACGGCAAGAAAGGCAGCGGGCGGCGCTTCGAAGCTCAGGGTCGAGAAGCCCGGCCGTAGGCGGGCGATCTCGGCCCCGATCCGGCTGAGATTGTGCCCGCTCGGGGCGACGCGCCCTGAAAGCCAGCGTGACACCACCGACTTGTCAACCCCGACTGCGGCACCAAGCGCGGCGGGCGAAAGGTTCACCACCTTGAGGGCAAGCTTCAGCCGCCCCGCGAAATCACTGGGTACGTCCATTTTAGGCTCCGCCCACGGCACCAGTGCCGTCTTTCCCCGGGCTCGTGCAACAGAATGCAACAGGGTGACCGGCGGTGCAACCGCGCACCGGGCGATGCAACGGACAAGTCCACCGCCCCAAGGTAAACCTGACCTTACGTAAGATGTGACGAAAGAAGAGTAAGCCCATGACGCCGACGATGCAGGACAGGATGTCTGTCAGCTATCACCTCACCGCGCTTGAAAAGCAGTTCGGCCCGGCCAGCGAAGCCTCGGCGCGGACCCGACACCGCATCGCTGCAGCCGCCGCTCGCGGCGCCCGGCGCGGCCGTCAGCGGATGCGGTGGGATATCGCCTCGGTCGCTGTCGGCGCCTTCTTCGTGATGGCCTTCGTAACGGCTGGGACCCTGGCGGCGCAATCGTACCAGAGCCTGTCGCACAGCCTGAACGTGAAAGCACCGTAACGGCTATTCGGTCCAGGATTTTTCAGGAAGCCCTTTCTAACACACATTGCCGACCGTCCCAAATGGCGGCGGAGGCAAGACGAGACGGCCGGACCACCGCACTTTCCCCAGGCGGTCCGCACATTGCCGTGACGGGGGTCCGATCCCGAAAGGAACGGACCCCCGGGCCCCTTTTTCCATCCAAGGCAGCGCCGCCTGCCGAATACATGAGACCAGACATGACATTTTCGACCTATGCGCCCGCCAACCGGCCGGACAGCCTGATCTTCCGCCTTCCCCCACATCGGTTTTCGATCGCGACATTCGTCATCGAGTTGCTGATCGACGCGGCGCGGGCCCGCCAGGAGCGCCGCTCGATCCGGGCGCTGGCCCGAATGGACCGGCACATGCTGCGCGATCTGGGTATGGAAGCCGACGTGCTTGACCGGATGGCCGACACGTCGATCCCGGCGGCCCCGCGCCACCCCTTCTAGGGCGCGCCTCAGGCGCGGCGCAGGCGGATCACCACGTCGACCCGCGCCACTTCCATGCCCTCCGGAGCGGAGGGCAGGCCCACGATCTTGAGTTGTTCAGCGGGGGCGTCAGTCAGTTCGCCCCGCTCTTCCCAATAGAAATGTGGATGGTCGTCGACCCGCGTGTCGAAATAGCTGCGATGGCCGTCCACCGTTACTTCCTGCATCAGCCCCGCGTCGCAGAACGCGCGCAGCGTGTTGTAGACGGTGGCAAGGCTTACGCGCTCGCCCGCCTCGAGGCTTGCCGCATAGAGGCCTTCGGCCGTGACATGCCGGTCCTCACCATCGCCAACCAACAACTGAGCGAGGGCCATCCGCTGGCGCGTGGGCCGCAGCCCCCCGCGCATCAGCCAGTTGGCGCTTCTGTCGATGCTCATGTCGTTCATTCGATGCCCGTCCGGTGCACATTCTTTGCTGATATATAGGGCTCCTGACGCGCGGAATCCAAACGAATTGATCCGACGAAGCCCCATGCCGGATCGTCGCCCCCCGGCGGGCGCCCTTGCAACAGCTTCCGTGCCGATGCTACGGAGAGGCTGAAACATGCCGAAACACGGCGTGACCGCCAGCGAAGCCAAGGAGAGATCGGCGCATGTCCCCCTACCCCAATTCCTTCGACCGGGACGAGCTGCTGAAATGCGCGCGGGGTGAGCTGTTCGGGCCGGGCAATGCCCAATTGCCTGAGCCGCCGATGCTGATGATGGACCGCATCACCGAAATCAGCGAGGACGGCGGCGAGCATGGCAAAGGCCATGTCGTGGCCGAGTTCGACATCCATCCCGACCTGTGGTTCTTCGCCTGCCACTTCCCCGGCAACCCGATCATGCCCGGCTGCCTCGGCCTTGACGGCCTGTGGCAGCTGACCGGCTTCAACCTGGGCTGGCGCGGCTGGGAAGGGCGCGGCTATGCGCTTGGCGTGGGCGAGGTCAAGCTGACCGGGATGGTCCGCCCTGACCGCAAGCTTCTGCGCTACTACGTCGATTTCACCAAAGCCATCCAGACCCGCCGCCTGACCATGGGCGTGGCTGACGGTCGCGTCGAAGCGGACGGCGAAGTGATTTATCTTGTCAAGGACATGAAGGTCGCGCTGTCCGCCAGCTGATCTTACCGCAAGGAGTACGCCTATGCGTCGCGTCGTCATCACCGGGATCGGCATCGTCTCGCCCATCGGCAACTCTCCGGCCGAGGTCGAAGCAAACCTTCGCGCCGGAAAGTCCGGGATCATCTTTGCCGAGGACTATGCCGAACACGGCTTCCGCAGTCAGGTGAAGGGCCAGCCCAACATCAATCTGGAAGAACAGATCGACAAGCGCGACCTGCGCTTCATGGGCGATGGCGCGGCCTACAACTTCATCGCCATGCGCGATGCGATCGCCGACAGCGGTCTGGAAGAGAAGGACATCTCGAACGAGCGCACCGGCATCATCGTCGGCTCGGGCGGCCCATCGACCAAGTCCTTCTACCGGGCCCACAACATCGTGCGCGAAAGCGGCAGCCCCAAGCGGATCGGGCCGTTCGGCGTGACCAAGGGGATGTCCTCGACCAACTCCGCATGCCTTGCCACGCCGTTCAAGATCAAGGGCGTGAACTATTCGATCACCTCGGCCTGCTCGACCTCGGCGCATTGCATCGGCAATGGCGCCGAACTGATCCAGATGGGCAAGCAGGACATCGTCTTTGCCGGCGGCGGCGAGGAGTTGGACTGGACCCTGTCCTGCCTGTTCGACGCGATGGGCGCCATGTCGTCGAAGTACAATGACGCGCCGACGACGGCCTCCCGCACCTATGATGCCACCCGCGACGGATTCGTCATCGCCGGCGGCGGCGGGGTCGTGGTGCTGGAGGAGCTGTCGCACGCCCTCGCCCGCGGCGCGAAGATCTATGGCGAGGTGACAGGCTACGGTGCGACCTCGGACGGCCACGACATGGTCGCCCCCTCGGGCGAAGGCGGCGAGCGGTCAATGAAGCTGGCGCTGTCCACCCTGCCTACGGACCGCAAGATCGACTATATCAACAGCCATGGCACCTCGACCCCCGCGGGCGACGTGACCGAGGTCGAGGCGATCCGCCGCGTTTTTGGTCGCGGCAAGACGCCACCCATCGCCTCCACCAAGTCGCTGACGGGCCACTCGCTTGGCGCAACCGGCGTCCATGAAGCGATCTATTCGCTCATCATGATGAACAAGGGTTTCATCGCAGCCTCGGCCAACGTCACGACGCTCGACCCCGCGCTTGACCCGGGCGAGATCGTGACCGAGCTGCGCGAGGGTGTGAACATCGACAGTGTGCTGTCGAACAGCTTCGGCTTCGGTGGCACGAACGCCACGCTGGTGATGAGCAAGTACCTGGGCTGAACCGGGTCAGAGGGGGACGGACGGAATGGCTGACCTGATGAAAGGCAAGCGCGGGCTCGTCATGGGCGTCGCGAACGACCGCTCTATCGCCTGGGGCATCGCCAGTGCCCTTGCGGCCGAGGGGGCGGAACTGGCCTTTTCATATCAGGGCGAGGCCTTCGGCAAGCGGGTGGAACCGCTCGCAGCTTCGGTCGGGTCGGATTTCCTTGTCGATGTCGATGTGATGAATGACGCCTCGCTCGACGCCTGCTTTGCCGCGCTCAAGGAGCGGTGGGGCACGATCGACTTTCTCGTCCATGCCATCGCCTATTCGGACAAGAACGAATTGACGGGGCGTTTCATCAACACCAGCCGCGAGAACTTCCGCAACTCGCTCAGCATCTCCTGCTACAGCTTCATCGACGTTTCCCGACGTGCGGCAGAGCTGATGCCCGAGGGCGGCACGCTCTTGACTCTGACCTTCCAGGGCTCAAACCGTGTGACGCCGAACTACAACGTGATGGGTGTGGCGAAGGCCGCCCTTGAAAGCTCGGTACGCTATCTGGCCAATGACCTCGGCCCGCAAAAGATCCGCGTCAACGCGATTTCTCCGGGTCCGATGAAGACACTCGCCGGTGCCGCCATTGGCGGCGCGCGGGCGACCTTCCGCCACACCGAGTCGAATGCGCCGCTTCGTTCGAACGCGACGCTCGAAGCAGTGGGCGGCACGGCCGTCTGGCTGGCTTCGGATTACGGTGCCTTCACTACGGGCGAGGTCGTGCATGTCGATGGCGGGTTCCATGTCCTTGGCATGCCGCAGGCCGAAAACCTGTAACAAACTGATTTACTTCACTAAACCTTGGAAGAAGACACGCTCCCCGCAGGCAGGCCGTTCGGGCATCGCCTCCCTCGCCAAAGCGAACCATCGAATCTTCCCCAGACTGTGCTAGGGTTGGCTACAGGACGCCACGGTCCCGCCCGTTGATGCTGACGTGACGCCCGTTCTGTTCCAGTCGAAGCCCGTGCCACATACCGGACCGAGGGGGGGAACGATGCCCGATTCTGCTCTGCCGACATCGGAACAGTCGCTGGATCCCGACGATTGGGCGCAGGCGCGCGCCCTGGGCCGCCGGATGATCGACGACGCCACCCACCATTTGGCCAGCCTGCGCGAAGCGCCGGTCTGGCAACCGATGCCAGACGCAGTGCGTGCCGCTTTCAAGGGCGGGGTCCCCGTTGACGGGCAACCACTCGAAGAGGTCTACGATCAATTCCTCGCTCAGGTTCTGCCCTATGCGATGGGCAACAAGCATCCGCGCTTCCTGGCTTGGTACATGGGCGGGTCGAACTTCACCGGCGCGCTTGCGGATTTCCTTGCCGCGATCGACGCATCAAATCTCGGTGGCGGCGATACGGCAGCGAACCTCGTTGAAACTCAGGTGATCGACTGGTTTCGCCAGATCATCAACCTGCCGGAGGGATCAAGCGGCACGCTCACAAGTGGCGGTTCGGTCGCCAACCTGATCGGTCTGACAGTCGCACGGAATGTCATGGCCGGCGTCGATGTGCGTCTGGATGGCGTTGCGGCGATCCAACGGCCGCTGCGCTACTACGCTTCTGACCAGGTTCATCACGCCTCTGACAAGGCGATGGGTGTGCTTGGCCTGGGCGAGCGCGCCCTGCGCAAGATAGCGACGGGCCCCGACCTGCGGCTGGACATTGCCGCGCTGGAGCTGGCGATCGCCGAGGACCGGGCGGCAGGGTTGCAACCGGCCTGCGTCATCGCAACCGCCGGGACGGTCAACACCGGCTCGATGGACGATCTGCGCGCAGTCAGGGCGCTTTGCGACCGCGAGGGTCTGTGGATGCATGTCGACGGCTGCATCGGCGCACTGATTGCGATGGCGCCAGAGCACCGCGACCTGGTCCTGGGGATTGAACTGGCGGATTCGATCGCACTCGATCCACACAAATGGCTTCAGGCCCCGTTCGACGTCGGCTGCATCCTCGTGCGCGATGGTGCGCTGCACCGCACCACCTTCGTCCATCATGGCGAATATCTGGAAGAGCGCCCGCGCGGTGTCGCCTCGGGCGAGTTTCTTGCCGACTACGGCCTGCAACTGTCGCGCGGCTTCCGAGCTCTCAAGGTCTGGATGGCGATCAAGGAACATGGCGCAGCCCGGTTCGGACGGCTTATCGACCAGTCCATCGATCTGGCGCAGTATCTCTCTGCCCTGATCGACCGTGAGCCCCTCATGGAGCGTATTGCGCCGACGATCATCAACATCGTCACCTTACGATTCAATCCGGGTCAAGCAAGCGAGGCGGAGTTGCGCGCGCTGAATATCGAGATCATGCTGCGGCTTCAGGAACAGGGAATTGCCGTGCCGTCAGACACCACGGTGCATGGCCGTCACTGCCTGCGTGTCGCCATCGTCAACCATCGCACACGGCGCGACGATCTTGACCTGCTGGTGAACGAAATCCGGCGACTGGGCCGGGAGATCTATTCGCTGACCGGCGACGCGCAGGGCGCGTCTGCCTGAAGCGCCAAGGGAGGCAAGCATGAGCGGACCAAGGACCACAAAGGGGCGCGGGCGGCTGTTCGACAGCATTCTCGACACGGTCGGCGATACGCCGGTCGTCCGGATCAACAACCTCGCCCCCGAAGGGGTTACGGTCTACGTCAAGGCCGAGTTCTTCAATCCGGGCGCCTCGGTCAAGGACCGGCTGGCTCTGAACATCATCGAGGAAGCCGAACGCAGCGGCGCGCTGAAACCCGGCCAGACCGTGGTCGAGGCCACGAGCGGCAATACCGGGATTGGCCTTGCGTTGGTCTGCGCGCAAAAGGGCTATCCGCTGGTCGTGACCATGGCCGAAAGTTTTTCGATCGAACGCCGAAAACTGATGCGGATGCTCGGAGCCAAGGTCGTGCTTACTCCCCGCGCCGAAAAGGGCACGGGCATGTACAACAAGGCGGTTGAGCTTGCCGAAAAGAACGGCTGGTTCCTTGCCCGCCAGTTCGAGACCTCGGCCAATGCCGACATTCACGAGGCGACGACCGGACGAGAGATCGTCAATGATTTCAAAGGAAAGCAGCTCGATTACTTCGTGACCGGCTACGGCACCGGCGGCACGGTGACGGGGGTGGCGCGCGTCCTCCGCAAGGAGCGGCCCGAGGTGAAGATCGTGCTGTCGGAACCGGCCAATGCCGCGCTCGTCTCGTCCGGCACGCGGCAGCCGCGGGGCAAGATGAACGCGCCGGCGGCCAGTCATCCGTCGTTCCAGCCGCATCCGATCCAGGGCTGGACACCCGATTTCATCCCCTGGGTGCTTCAGGAGGCGATCGACGGCAAATACTATGACGAGTTGATCCCCGTCCCCGGCCCCGAAGGCATCAAATGGGCCAAGGCGCTGGCACAGAAGGAAGGCATCTTCACCGGGATCTCAGGCGGGTCAACCTTTGCCATCGCCATGCAGATCGCCGAGAAGGCAGCGCCCGGATCGGTCATCCTCGCCATGTTGCCCGACACCGGCGAGCGGTATCTTTCGACGCCGCTTTTCGATGGTATCGAGGCCGAGATGGACGAAGAGGAGATCGCGCTGATGCGCTCGACACCCGGCTACCAGATGGGCTGAACTGGCCGGCAGGACAGTCGACGAGCCGCGAAATCACGCCGGCTCGTCGGTCTCTGATCGCTCTGGCGCGGCGCGTTGTCGCGAATTTGCTTGCCTTTGGGGCCGTCTTTGCTCATTTTCGCTGCGCGACGTTATCCTATCGACCACTGTCTTCCTGTTCAGGCTGCAGTCATTCGATCGTGCACTGACTAGCCGGGCCGCCGCAGTCCCGCGGGCGGCATGACCAGAGGAGACTTCACGATGGCCAAGGGCACCGTGAAATGGTTCAATGAAACCAAAGGCTACGGCTTCATTGCCCCGGAAGGCGGCAAGAAGGACGTGTTCGTTCACATCACCGCGCTCGAGCGTGCCGGCCTGCGTGGCCTGAAGGACGGCCAAGCCGTGACCTTCGACATCGAAGCCGGCCGTGACGGTCGCGAATCGGCGACGAACCTCTCGCTCGCCTGAGCCTTTGCACGAGGTTTCCACGAGAAGCGGGCTTCGGCCCGCTTTTTCATTTCCGGCACTCAGAACCGGAAGTTCAGCCGGCTGTGCAGGGCGTGTTCCATGCCCACGCGCAGCGACGTCACCGTCGCAGGCGCGCGCAGCAGGATCGGTGCGCGACGATCGGCAGGAAACTCCTGCGTCTGGCAGCTGGCCGAGGTCAGGATCATCGGCATCCGTTCCGCCACCATCCCCAGCATAGCAAAGGCGCGCCGCCCCGCCTCAATTCCACCGAAGGCGTCGCAATCCATAACGAACAAGTCCCAGTCCGCTGGATCGCTGATCACCGCGTCCAGCGCAGAGTAAAGCTCAACCTCGTGATCGACGCGTCCGCCAAGACCGGCAATGCGGCGAAACAGGGCCTCATTCTCAGCGGGCGCCAGGAGCAGCACGCGCGCACCGAGGCCAACCAGCCCCGCGCCGTCCTGATCCTGATGACGAATAGCCCGCATGAAATTGCTCCGCTGCCGATTCCCGTCGGCATTAGCAACAGTCCTAAACGGTGAGGGTGGCTGAAACTTGGATGAAATAGGTCATTCCCGGCCAGTGAAATGGGGGAATTGGCCCAGATTGTGGCGAAGTCGGGGAAACAATCGCGTAAAGGTTGAATGATTGTCCGCGTTGCGCAAACTCTAGTGGCGCCCTGCCCGGATCACGTCGGCCCCACGCCATCCCATGAGCATTGCTGGTGCGTTGGTATTGCCGCCGATCAGCGTCGGGAAGGCCGAGGCATCGCAGACCCGCAGCGCCTCGACCCCGAAGACCCGCAGCGCCGGATCAACCACCGCTGTCGCCTGGTCCCGCCCCATGCGGCAGGTGCAGGAGGGATGGTAGACGGTGCCGGACCGGGCGCGGAAATCGGCGATCAGCTGCTCATCGGTCCGGCAATCAGGACCTGGTCGCAGTTCCTCGGCGATCAGGTCGGCGAGCGGCTTCTGCGCGGCGATCTTGCGAATGAACTTCACCGCCGCCAGCATCTCCTCGACGTCGGTATTGGTAGAGTAGGCATTCGCCACGATTTCGGGATGCTGGTCGGGATCGCGCGAGCGAATGCGGATATGGCCCCGGCTGGTCGGGCGGCAGTTCGACAGGCCGATCGACATGCCAGAGAAGGGGTCGGGCGACAGGATCGGCCGTTCGCCCACCCGCGGCAGCAGCGTCGAGAAAGCCTGGAAATAAAGCTGCATGTTCGGACGCGGCTGCGACGGATCGGTGCGGAAGAACCCGCCCCCCTGGTTGATCGACATCGAGAGCGGCCCCGTGCCGGTCAGCAGGTATTGCAGCCCGACCTTCAGCTTGCCCCACCACGGACGCAACTCGTCGTTCAAGGTCGGCACCTTCATCCGGTAGGTGTAGTTCAGCCCCTGGTGGTCGTTCAGGTTGGCGCCGACATTGGGATTGTCGCGCAGCACCGGGATGCCCAGCCCTTGTAAGAGCGCCCCCGGCCCGATCCCCGACAGTTGCAGCAGTTGCGGCGAGTTGATCGCGCCCCCGGCAAGGATCACCTCGCCGGCCGTGCGGATCACCTTCCGCTCGCCACCCCGAACCACTTCGACCCCGACCGCCCGGCCTTGCTCGACCACGACGCGCGTCACCAGCGTCCCGGTCATCACCTCGACATTCGGCCGTTTCATCGCGGGCCGCAGGAAGGCTCGCGCCGCCGAATTGCGCCGCCCGCCCTTGACCGTCAGTTGATAGGTGCCGACGCCTTCCTGCTCTGGCCCGTTGAAATCCTCGACCCGGGGCAGACCGGCCGCCTCGGTGGCCGCGATATAGGGCTCGACCAGCGGATGCAGGCCGCGCCGGTTGGCCGAGATGAACAGCGGCCCGCCCTTCCCCCGCCAGGCGTCACCGCCGGCCTCGGTATCTTCCATCGCCTTGTAGGCCGGCAGGACCTGCTCCCAGCCCCAGTCCGGGCCGGCGATGGCTTCCCAGTCGTCGTAATCGCTCTGGTGGCCGCGGATATAGACCATTGCGTTGATCGAGGACGACCCGCCGAGGATCTTCCCCCTCGGCCAGTGATCCCGGTTCCCGGCAAGGCCAGGATCGGGTTCGGTCTTGTAGAGCCAGTTCACCGCCGGGTCGTAGAAGAGCTTGCCATAGCCAAGCGGCATATGGACGAAAAAGCGCAGGTCGGTCCCGCCCGCCTCGATCACCAGCACCTTGGTCCGGCCATCTGCGCTGAGCCGCTCAGCCAGGACCGAGCCGGACGATCCCGAACCCACGATGATGTAATCCGCGCCGTCCACCTGATTGCCCCTTGGCCATGTTGCCCGTGACACTAGCGGCTGGAAGCTCGCAATCCTTGCGGAAAGCGACAGAGAATGTCGCGGAACTCGCATGACCAGACGACAAATCTGGCGCTACCGGCCTGCTTCCAATTCCGCGAGGGTGAGCTCACAGGGTTGACCGGAGTAAAACCCCTTCAGCACCGCCGCAAAAGCCTCAGGCGCTCCAGGCAGAGCAGCGAACAGGGTCATGCAGGACCGTAGCTTCATCGCATCAACCAAGCCAAGTATGTCCTCGGCTGTCCGCCCCTTATGCGTCAGGATTGCCGCGGTGGCCTCCAGAAGGCGCACGCCAAGAATGGGATGGTCGAGATACTCCGCTGCTTCCGCCAGATCGCGGATGCCATAGAACTTTGCGGTGGCAGAGCGCCCAAGGCTCGCCAATTGCGGAAAGACGAACCACATCCAGTGGGTCGCCTTCCGCCCTGCCCGAAGCTCATTCAGCGGCGCAGGCCAGATGCGGTCCTGTGCCACGGTAAAGCGCTCGATCGCCATGGTTGTCCCTGGTGAGGTAACCATCCGGAACCAAGCACAACAAAAAAGAGGAGGAAGTCAAAGACCTCCTCCTGCCAGCCGCGACGACAGGGAAAGACGCGGACTGTTCCCAAGGCAATCGTTCGAGGAGCTCCTTCGTTTCCGGGCGCGACCGTTGCGTCCGGAAACGCCGAAGTCATAGGATCACCGCCCCTTCCAGACCGGATCGCGCTTCTCGGCAAAGGCGCGCGCCCCTTCGAGTTGGTCTTCGCTCGAATAGAGCTTGTCGACCGTCGGCATCTGCCGCTTGGTGATGCGGTTCAAGGCATCCTGGAAGCGCATGTTCTCGGCCTCACGCACCACTTCCTTGATCGCGGCGTAAACGAGCGGCGGCCCGCTTTCGAGAAGACGCGCGAGTTCCCAGGCCTTGGGCAGCAGGTCCTCAGGCGCGGTGATCTCCTTCACGATCCCCCATCGCAGCGCCTCTTCCGCATCGAACCAGCGCCCGGTCAGCAGAAGGTCCATCGCCACATGGTAGGGCATGCGTTTCGGCAGCTTGATCGAAGCGGCATCGGCGACCGTGCCGGACCGGATTTCCGGCAGCGCGAAGGTCGCGTTCGACGAGCACAGGATCAGGTCGGCCGAGATCGCCAGCTCCAGACCGCCGCCGCAGCAGATGCCGTTCACCGCCGCGATCACCGGCTTGTTGAGGTTCGGCAGTTCCTGCAGGCCCCCAAAACCGCCCACGCCATAATCGCCATCGACGGCATCGCCATCGGCCGCAGCCTTCAGATCCCAGCCGGGGCAGAAGAATTTCTCGCCCTCGGCCCGGATGATCGCGACGCGCAGGCTGTCATCGTCGCGGAAGGACCGGAACACCTGCCCCATGATCCGGCTGGTCTTGAGGTCGATCGCGTTGGCCTTGGGCCGGTCGAGCGTGACCTCGAGGATCGCACCCTCGCGCCGGGTCTTGATTGGGCCTTCGGTCGGAAAGAAGAGGTCGTTCACGGCTGGTCCTCCCAGATGACTGCGTCCACCGCCACGGCACCGCTTTCGCGGACCATCAGCGGGTTGATCTCGATTTCCTTCAGATGCGGTTCGACCGCCATCAGTTCCTGCAGCCGGACCGCCGCCTGGACGATGGCCGCCACATCGGCGCGCTTGCGCCCGCGATAGCCGTCCAGAAGCGGCCAGAGACGCAGACGTTTCAGCGCCGCCGCAACTTCATCCTCGGTAACCGGCGCAACCAGAGTGACCGTATCGGCCAGCACCTCGGCGGTAACGCCGCCCATGCCGATGGTGATGGTCATGCCATAGACCGGATCGCGGCGCAGGCCGAGCAGCACCTCGCCCACGGCCCCCGTCACCATCTCCTCGGCGAGGTAGCCGGTCGCGCCTGCCATCTCGGCCTGACCGTCAAGCGAGGCCAGCCCCAGGCGCACCGCCCCGGCCTCGGTCTTGTGGGCAAAGCCCATGCCCTTCAGCGCGAAGGGCGCGGCGATCTCGCCGACCTTGGTCTTCAGCGCGTCCAGCGTGGGGGCCGAGACGCCCTTGGGCACCGTCACCCCAGCCGCCGCAAGCTTCAGCTTCGCCTCGCCCTCAGGCATCAGCTGCGCATTCGCCGCCTCCGGCGGAGCGGGCCAAGGCCTCCAGCCCGCACGTCCGGCGGGCGTCTGCGCCGCCTTGATCGCGCCGAGTGCGCTTTCCAGCCCCATCAGCGTGACCACACCGTCCGCCATCATGCACTCGGCCCGATCCTCCTCGAAGTTCTCGGGAATCGAGGCCACCGGGAAGGCCGGCTTGCCGGTGGTCTTGTGCGCCGACACGATCGCGTCCATCGCCGGCTGGTACCAAGCCGGGTCGCAGCGGTCGGGGCGCGGCGGGTCGATGATGTAGATGCCCGCGTCATAGCCCGCGAGCATGGTGGTGAAGACATCGGTCGTCCGTGGCCCGTCGCCCCAGATGAAGGTGTGGTAGTCAAGCGGGTTGGCGATCGCGACGATCGGCCCGAGGATCTCGCCCAGCCGCTGCCGCTGCGCGTCGGAGGGCGGCGGAAAGTCGATCCCGGCCGGCTCGGCCAAGTCCGCCACCAGCCCCGCCTCGCCGCCCGAGCAAGACAACGAGCAGAGCCGCGTCCCAAGGCCCGGCCCATAGCCATGGTAGATCTTCAGCGTCTCGAGGAGTTCGGACAGCGTGTTGACCTCGGCCACGCCGGCCTGGCGCAGGAAGGCCGACGATGCGGCCCCGCCCCCGGCCAGCGACGCGGTATGCGATGCGGCGGCAGTGCGGCTCAGCTCGGTCTTGCCCGACTTGATCGCGACGATGCCCTTGCCCGCCTTGCGCGCCGCCTCGACCAGTCCGGCAAAGGCGGGCGCATCGGCGATCCCCTCGATATAGAGGCCAAGCGCCGTCACCCGCTCGTCTGCAAGCAGCGCACCTGCAAGCTCCGACAGACCCACCTGCGCGGCATTCCCCAGACAGGCGACATAGGCGACCGGCAGGCCGCGCTTCTGCATGGTCAGGTTGATGACGATATTCGAGGACTGGCTGAGCAGAGCCACGCCCCGCTCGACCCGCTTGCCGCCATGCTGGTCGGGCCAAAGAAGCGCACCGTCGAGGTAGTTGATGACGCCATAACAGTTGGGGCCAAGGATCGGCATGTCGCCCGCCGCCGCCACGAGTTTGGCCTGCAGGTCGGCCTCGCCCGCCTCCTCCCAGCCGCTGGCGAAACAGGTCGCCCCGCCCGCCCCCATGGCCGCGAGTTCCGCCACCACATCGAGCGTCGCATGACGGTTCACCCCGATGAAGGTTGCGTCGGGCACGCCCGGCAGGTCACCAAGCGAGCGGTAGCACTTCACGCCGCCAATCTCGTCCCGAGTCGGGTGGACGGGCCAGACCGGGCCGTCGAAGCCCATCTTCTGGCATTGCTCGACGACGTTCTTCGCCCAGCTCGAGCCGAGAACTGCAATGGACCTTGGGCGGAGCAGGCGGGAGAGATCGCGTGTCATGCCCGTCCTCCTTCAGCGGAGATGTCGCAGGAGGGCCGTCTGCCCCCCTCGCCCCTGCGGGGCTCACCCCCCGAGGATATTTGAAAGCAGAAAATGGAGCGGAAGGAGCCACGGGGAACGTCCTGCCCCCGAAGAGGCAGGACGCCATTTCCCGCTGCGGTCATCGGCGTCCCCGCCTGTACCGCCCAGTCAGTTCGTCCGATTCTGCTTAAGGATTGGTTACGGTTCACGTCGTGCATTTTCTGCTCACAAATATCCTCGGGGGTAGTCGATGGTTCGCCATCGGTTCAAGAACCATCGGCTACGGGGCAGACAGCCTCCGCTCGCGGCCGGTCAAGGGCGCGGCGGCGCCTTGCCATGGCCATCCAGATGGCCCAGATCGCGCTCGGGCCAGAGCACATCGCGCACGCGGCGCTTCAACTCGGCCGCATCGGGGAAACCGCCATCGCGCTTGCGGTCCCAGATCACCGCGCCATCGATCCGGATCTCGAAGATCCCGCCGGTGCCGGGCACCAGCGAGACCGAGCCGAGATCGGGGCCGAAGCTCGACAGCAATTCCTGCGCCATCCAGCCCGCACGGAGGAGCCAGTTGCATTGGACGCAGTAGCTGATGGTGATCGCGGGCGCCGCCATCGGTCAGGCTCCGAGCGGGCGGAGGAGTTCGCGGCTGATGATGTGGCGCTGGATCTCTGACGTGCCTTCCCAGATCCGCTCGACCCGCGCATCGCGCCAGATGCGCTCCAGTGGCAGTTCATCCATCAGGCCCATACCGCCATGGATCTGGATCGCCTCGTCGGCGATGAAGGCCAGCGCCTCGGTCGCTTTGAGCTTGGCCATCGACATGTCGGCCTCGGTCACCGTACCCTGGTCGAACTTCCAGGCGGCCTCCCAGGTCAGCAGGTTCGCGGCCTTCAGCGCCAGTGCCATGTCGGCGAGCTTGAAGGATATCCCCTGGAACTTGCCGATCTGCTGGCCGAACTGCTTGCGCTCGGCGGCATAGGAGAGGGCATGGCCGAGCGCACGGTCGGCGCGGCCGAGGCAGGTCGAGGCGACCTGCAGGCGCGTCGCGCCGAGCCAGGTGTTTGCCACCTCGAAGCCCTTGTGGACCTCGCCCAGCACCTGATCCTTGGGGATGCGCACGTCGTCGAATTCAAGAACGGCGTTGGTGTAGCCGCGGTGGCTGACGTTGCGGTACCCCTCGCGGACGGTGAAGCCCGGGGTGCCCTTGTCGACGAAGAAGGCGGTGATGAGCTTCTTCTTGCCGCGCGGCGTGTCCTCTTCTCCGCTCGCCATGAAGCAGATGGCGAAGCCCGCGATATCGGCATGGCTGATGAAGTGCTTGGTGCCGTTCAGGATCCAGTCTTCGCCGTCCTGCCGGGCCGAGGCCTTCATGCCGCGCAGGTCCGACCCGGCGCCGGGTTCGGTCATGGCGAGGCAGTCCCAGGTTTCGCCCCGAATGCAGGGCATCAGGTATTTTTCGCGCTGCTCTGGCGTGCCGGCGAGCAGGATGTTCGAGGGCCGCGCTACGCAGGTCCAGTGCAGCGCATAGTTCGCCCGGCCGAGTTCCTTTTCGTAAAGCAGCCAGGACAAGGTATCGAGGCCCGCGCCGCCGACCTCGGCCGGCATGTTGGCGGCGTAGAGGCCCGCCTCCATCGCCTTCTTCTGCAGCTCCTTGATGAGCTCTATCGGCAGCTTGCCGCTACGCTCCACCTCGATCTCGTGCGGGTAAAGCTCGGTCTCGACGAAGCTCCGCGTCGTCTCGACGATCATCTTCTGCTCTTCGGTCAGGCCGAAATCCATTTGGTCACCTCAGGGGTCAACGTTGTAGGTCATGCCGTCCACCGCCAGCGCTTGGCCCGAGACCATGCGCGCCGCGTCGGAGGCGAGGAACAGCGCCATCGCCGCCACATCCTCGGGGTCGGACAGCCGTTTCAAGGCGGTGCCCGAGGCATAGCCTTCGCGCACGGCGTCCGGGGTCATGCCCTTGGCGGCGGCTTCGGCCTCGATCACCCGGTCGATCCGGGGGCCGTTGACGCTGCCGGGGCAGATGGCATTGGCGCGGATGCCATGGGGGCCAAGCTCCATCGCCACGGTCTTCATCAGGCCGATGACTCCCCACTTCGCCGCGACGTAAGGCGCGCGGAAGGGCGTGCCGTAGAGGCCTGAAGTGGAGGAGGTGAAGATGACCACGCCCGATTTCTGCGGCACCATCAGCCGCGCGGCGTGTTTCGCCGCGAGCAGTGCGCCATCAAGGTTGACCGACAGGCACTGGTGCCACTCGCCCAGATCCATGTCGGCCACCGCGGCGGTCGGCCCCTTGATCCCGGCATTGGCGCAGACGACGTCAACGCCGCCCCAGTCGCGGGCAATCTCGGCGAAGAAGGCTTCCATCTGCTCTTCATTCGCGGCATCGACCTGGCGGCCCTCGATCCCCTCCGGCAGGTCGGCAAGAGCTCCCGCGTCGACATCGGTCACCCGAACGCGGGCGCCGATCCCGGCGAAAGCCTTCGCCATCGCCAGACCGATCCCCGCCGCTCCGGCGGTGATGACGACCCGCTGTGCCATGTCAGCGTTTCATGCCGATTGCGCGACCGGCATCGGCCGGTCTGGGCAGCGCCTTGTGCGCCTCGAAGATCGGCAGGAGCTTGGCCAACACCTCGGGGACTGCCGGGCAGGTTTTGCCGGCCTTCATGTCGACATGCAGACACATCTGCTCGACCGTGGCCACGACGTCCTCGCCGCGCCGGATGGTGATGTAGTGGTGCAGCCGCTTCTCGTCGGCGTGCAGCACCTGCAGCGTGCCCGTCAGCCGGTCGCCGAGCTTGGCCTCGCCCTTGTGCAGGATGTGGCTTTCGGCGGTGTAGTAGCTGTGGCCTCCGG
Source organism: Alitabrizicola rongguiensis (assembly GCF_021491355.1). Classification (GTDB taxonomy): domain Bacteria; phylum Pseudomonadota; class Alphaproteobacteria; order Rhodobacterales; family Rhodobacteraceae; genus Aliitabrizicola; species Aliitabrizicola rongguiensis. Next base: position 296,863 of record NZ_JAKENF010000002.1, read on the forward strand.
CAACATAGTCCATGTCGGCGCCGATCAGGCGCAGGAAGTTGTCGCAGGTCTCGGAGGCCGCGTAGAGGTAGCGGCTTTCGGTCATGTGGCCGTTGTAGTCGATCCAGCCCGGCAGGACCTGCATCTGCGCCATCACGAGCGGCGCACCGAAGGCGGTCGGGGCTGCCCGCAACTGCTCGGCCAGACGCGCATCATGCTCCTTCAGCACTCGTCCAGCGCCCCAGTCGCGGTCCTTGAGCGCCCGCATGAAGCCGACGAGGTTGCTGTCGCGGATGCGTTCGAGTTCGCGGATGCCATATGCACCCGACTGCGCGTCGGACTGGTTCGCCACCAGGTCCACGAGTTCCTCGTTGAACTCCGGCACGTCCATGAGCTTGGTCCAGGGCCATTTCAGCGCCGGGCCGAACTGGGCCATGAAGTGGCGCATCCCCGCTTCGCCGCCGGCGATGCGGTAGGTTTCAAACAGGCCCATCTGGCCCCAACGGAGGCCGAAACCCATGCGGATCGCCTCGTCGATTTCCTCGGTCGTGGCGACACCGTCCTTGAGCATCCACAGCGCCTCACGCCAGACCGCTTCGAGGAAGCGGTTGCCGAGGAAGGCGTCGATCTCCTTGCGGATCACCAGCGGGAACATCCCGATGTCCTTCATGATCTGCACGGTCTTGGCGACGGTTTCGGGCGAGTTCTTGTCCGAGCCGGAAACCTCGGACAGGGGCAGCAGGTAGACGGGGTTGAATGGGTGGGCGACGATGATGTTTTCCGGCGCCGGCGAGCCCTTCTGAAGGTCCGACGCCTTGAATCCGCTGGTCGAGGAGCCGATCAGCACGCCGGGATTGGCCTGCTGGAGCTGGGCATAGACCTTGTGCTTCAGCTCGATTCGCTCGCTGACGGATTCCTGCACATATTCAGCACCTTCCACGGCTTCGCTCATGGTCGATGCGAAGGACAGCTTGCCTTCCTTGGGCATCGGCACATCGAACAGCGCGGGCAGCGCGGCGCGGGCGTTCGCGAGGACCTCGTTGATCTTGCGCTCGGCCTGGGGATCGGGGTCGAACACCGCCACGTCCCAGCCGTTCAGCAGGAAGCGCGCGGCCCAGCCGCCGCCGATGACGCCGCCGCCGATGATCGCGGCCTTCCGGTTCTTGGTCATTTGGTTGCTCTTCGTAAGGTCAAGCGAGGATTGGCCGCCCCGGCGGTCGGGCTGCGGCGGCGGGGGTTCGGGTGGCTCGAAAGGCCAGTCTGGCGCAGGCGAGAGCGGGGTCGGGTGCCGGGCAAGCCGGCGGCGCGATATGTCTCCATGCCCCCTCCCCGTCTGTCTTTATTTCAGCGGGCTGCGCTGCAGCGCCGCCACGTCATAACCGTTGCGAGCAAAGACCTCGACCGCACGATCCCACTGCTGGGGCGAGAATGACCGGTCGCGGCTCAGCACCCAGCCGCCAAGGCGGTTCGGGTTGCCGACAATGATCGTGCGCCCGTCCCGCGAGATGTCGAGGACCCAGTAGCCTGCAGGAACTGGCACCCCGTCCAGACGGACCTTGAACTGGCCAGGGCCGACCAGTCGCGCCGTGCCGGCGATCTGCCAGACATGACCGGGCTGACCCTTCACCTCACACTGGTTCAGCACGCCGACCGTTCCGTCTTCGCGCGGCGTATAGGTCGCCGTCGTCAGGCCGCAGCCGCGCTGGAACTCCTGCGGGAAGCTCGCCACCTGATACCAGGTCCCTGCCAGCTGCCCCGGCTGAAGGTTCGAGACAGTAAACATCGGCTTGCCCGCCCAGCGGTTCGAGGGCCAGAAGGGTGCGCAAGCGGTCGTGGCGGTCAGGGCCAGGGTCAAGACGGCGACGGTCAGTTTCATGAGGTTCGGACTCCACGTTTGCTCAGCTTGAGCCGCGCCCGCACCTCTTCCGGCCCGATCACCCGGGCGCCGAGATTCTCGATGATGGTGACGGCGCGCTCGACCAGTTGAGCATTGGTCGCCAGCACCCCTTTGTCGAGCCACAAGTTGTCTTCCAGACCGACCCGCACGTTGCCGCCCGCCAGAACCGCCGCCGCGACATAGGGCATCTGGTGGCGGCCAAGAGCGAAGGCCGACCAGTGCCAGTATTTCGGCACGTTGTTGACCATTGCGAGGAAGGTGTTCAGGTCGTCCGGCGCGCCCCACGGAACGCCCATGCACAGCTGCACCAGAACCGGGTCAGGAATGATCCCCTCTTCGGCCAGTTGCTTGGCCAGCCACAGATGGCCGGTGTCGAAAGCCTCGATCTCGATCCGCGTGCCCGAGGCAACCATGCGCTTGGCCATGTCGCGCAGAAGCCCAGGCGTGTTGACCATCACGTAGTCGGCTTCGTTGAAGTTCATCGTGCCGCAGTCGAGCGTGCAGATCTCGGGCTGGCATTCGACGACATGGGCGACCCGTTCGGTCGCGCCGGCCATGTCGGATTTCTGCGACATGCGGTTCATCGCCTCGGTGCCGTCGAACATCAGGTCGCCGCCCATCCCGGCTGTCAGGTTCAGAACCACGTCGGTCGCCGAGTCGCGGATGCGTTCGGTCACTTCGCGGTAGAGCGCGGGGTCGCGGGCGGGCTTGCCGGTTTCGGGGTCGCGCACGTGGCAATGCACGACAGCCGCACCCGCCTTGGCAGCGGCGATGGCGCTTTCGGCGATCTGGGCGGGGCTGCGCGGCACATGCGGGCTGCGGTCCTGCGTGCCACCCGATCCGGTCACGGCACAGGTGATGAAGACCTCGCGGTTCATGGTCAGCGGCATGGGTTCCTCCTGTTTCACGTCACGTTATGCGGGCTTGCGCCGCCGTGCCGTGCGATTTACGCAATCGACATGACAAAAAGCGCAAACATCTTCTCACCCTCGCGCGAGCCGCTTTCGCTTGCCGTTCTGGTTCTGCCGCATGCCTCGATCCTGGAAGTGGCCTCGACGCTGGACCCGCTGAGGTCGGCGAACCGGCATCTGGGCGAGGAGCGGTTTCGCTGGCGGGTGATCTCGCCCGACGGGGTGTCGGTGCCGCTGACCTGCGGGATCAAGCTGCCCTCAAGCGGGCCGCTCGCCTCGGCCGAGGGGGCCGATGCGCTGGTCGTCATCGCTGGTTTTCGTCAGGCGGAGGTGGCGACAGGTCCGCTGATCCGTGACATCCGCCGGATCGCGCCGCGGTTCCGGGCGATCGGCGGGATCGATGCCGGGTCGTGGGTTCTGGCCCGCGCCGGTCTGCTCGACGGCCATCGTGCGACGGTGCATTGGGAGGATCTGGAGGATTTCGCCGCCGCCCATCCGCAGGTGGATGTGGTGCCGGACCGCTTCGTCATCTCCGGCGCCCGCTTCACGGCCGGAGGGGCAGCCCCCGCCGCCGATCTCATGCTGCACCTGATCCGCGCGCGCTATGGCGCCGCCCTCGCCCTGCAGGTCGCCGCAAGTTTCATCACCACCGCGCGCGACGGATCGGAGCCGCAGACGAGCCCGCCGACGCCAGATCCGCATCTCGACCCGCGGGTGGCGGCCGCCATCGCCCGGATGGAGGCGCGGATCGACGCGCCGGAACCGGCCGCCCGCACCGCCCGCGCCATCGGCATCTCGACGCGGAGGCTGGAGGGGCTGTTCCGCGACACGCTCGGCACCACGCCGGGGCAGCACGCGCTCGACCTGCGCCTTCAGGCAGCGCGGCGGATGCTGGTGGATACGCGCCACCCCGTGCAGGAGGTGGCGCTGCGGACAGGCTTTTCCTCGCCCTCGGCCTTTTCGCGGGCCTTCCGTCGCCGCTTCGGGATAAGCCCGCTCGATCAGCGGCGGGCCATCGCCTGACGGTCAGTCGCCCTGATTGAGCAGCACCGACGGATCACCCGACACGGGTGGGGCATAGAAGGTCAGACGGATTGCTTCCATGATGAGTTGGGGCGGTGCCATCTGGGTTGAAAGCTCGATGATCCGGGCCTGCAGGTCAGCAACCTCGGACGGCATTTCGGCTGCAAGATTGGTCGCCTCCGCCGGATCGTCCTTGAGGTTGAACAGCTCGATCGCGGGGGGCAGCGACGCTTTCCAGACGAGCTTCCAGTCGCCTTCGCGGACCGCGCCCATCAGCGGATCGACGTTGTAGACAATCTCGGTGCGCGGCGACGTCGCGCCATCGGCGATGACTGGCCACATGTCCATCCCGTCGAGCGGCTTGGATTTTGCCGTGCTGCCGCCGGCCAGATCGGCCAGCGTCGGGAACATGTCGACGACATGCATCAGCCCGTCATGCTTCCCTGGCTTCACATGGTCGGGCCAGTTGGCCAGCGCCGCGACCTTGGTCCCGCCCTCGTAGATCGTGCCCTTGCCGTCGCGCAGCGGCGCGTTCGAGGCGGGAAGCCCGCCCTCGACCTTGGTATCTCCGGCAAAAAGCGAGTTGACCACGCCGCCATTGTCGCTGTGGAAGACGATCAGCGTGTTGTCCCGCATCCCCTTCTCATCGAGCGCCTTGACGACGCGACCGACCTGGTCATCGACGACGGCCACCATCGCGGCATAGGCCTGCTTGTTCGGGTCCTTGATGTCGGGGAAGCGGTCCAGATACTCCTTGGGCGCCTGATAGGGCGTGTGGGGGGCCGTGAAGGCGAGGTAGAGGAAGAACGGCTCCTTGCCATCCTGTTCCTTGATCACCTTCACCGCCTCGTCACCGAACAGGATGTTGTCGTAGCCGGCCTCCACCACCGGCTCGTTGCCGCGATACCAGTCCGGAACGCCATGCGATTCATGGGTGAAATGGTCGATCTCGCCCACGGTCGCGCCGTAAAAGCTTTCAAAGCCCCGCTGCATCGGCCACATGTTGGCGTCAGCATGGCCGAGGTGCCACTTGCCCACCATCGCGGTGTGGTAGCCGGCATCCTTGAGCATCTGCGGCAGCATGTATTCGTCCAGCGGTACGCCATAGGTGCCAGCACCGGGGATCACGCCGATCTGCAGGCCATAGCGCAGCGGATAGCGGCCGGTCATCAGCGCGGCCCGCGTGGGCGTGCACATCGGCTGGACGTAGAAATTGGTCAGTTCCGCGCCGGTCTTGGCAAGTTCATCGAGCGTTGGCGTCGGAATCGACGAGCCCTGGTAGCCCGTATCGGCATAGCCAAGGTCGTCGGCGACGATGTAGACGATGTTCGGTCGCGGCGCATCCTGGGCGGCGGCCTGCGCCACACCAAGGGCGCAAGCTACTCCGAAAAGACGGCCAAGAACGCGGCCGGCAACGGGGAGGACTGACATGGGGTCACCATTCTTGTTGTGCTCGATGGCGCGGAACCTGCCACCGGCTGGCAGCACCGTCAATGCAACGCAGCGTGAGGGCCGATCGCCACGTCAGGCGACCCGCTTGGGCATCCGGCCTTCGAACCAGCGGTAAAGGAGCACGATCAGCCCTGTCAGGCACATGTAAACAGCGGCGAGGAACAGGAGCGGTTCGTAGATGATGAAGGTGTCCTGCCGGATCCGGCCGACCACCGCATAGATCTCCATGACCGTGATGGTCGAGACCAGCGGCGTCGCCTTCAGCTGAAGCACCGTCTCGCCGCCGATCGTCGGCAGGACGCGGTGGATTGCCTGTGGCAGCCAGATGCGGCGCAGGGCCGTGAAGCGCGGCATGCCCATCGCCCTGGCGGCTTCGAGCTGACCATGCGGCACGCCCTTGAAGGCGCCTCGCATCACCTCGCCCTCATAGCCTGCCACCGACAGCGACAGCGCCACCACCGCATAGGGCCAGGCCTGCCGCAACAGCGGCCAGAGATCGGACTCGCGGATCCAGGGGATCGAGGGGAAAAGCGAGCCGAGGCCGTAGTAGAGAAGCCAGAGTTGCATCAGCAGCGGCGTGCCGCGGATGACGGTGCAGAACACCCGTGCGGGGACGGCGAGGTACCAGGGACCGGCGGCCTGGGCCAGACCGATGGGGATCGCCAGCAGCATCCCGATCACCATCGTGACGATGGTGATCCAGATCGTGCGCCAGATGCCTTGCAGGATCAGCGTCTGGTACTTGGGATTCTCGAGCCAGGACCAGTTGAGCAGGAATATGCAGGCCAGCACCAGAGCGACCGCGATTGCGATCATCACGATGCGATGGGGCTTAAGGAAATCCGTCATCTGCTCATGACCCTCTGCCCGCGGCGCGCCCATTTCTCGATCCGGCCGAACAGCACGGTCGAGAGCAGCGAGATGGCGAGATACAGCGCCATGGCGGCCAAATAGAAGGTGAAGAAGGCCTTGGTCGTCGCCGCAGCCTGATAGGTGGCCTTGGTGAGCTCGGAAAAGCCGATCACGGCCAGAAGCGCGGTATCCTTGGTGGCGTTCAGCCAGAGGTTCGCAAGGCCCGGAATGGCGTTCGAGGTCATCAATGGAAGGGTGATGCGCCGGGCGGTCAGCATGGGCGTCATGCCCATGGCGCGGGCAGCCTCGATCTGGCCGTGCGGCACGGCCTGGATGGCCCCGCGCAGCACTTCGGTCGAATAGGCGCCCTGCACCACGCCCAGGACGGCTATACCGGTTATGAGCGGCGGCAGCACGATGCGTTCATGCCCCAGCCCGATCAGGATTTCATTGATGAGACCCGGCACGGCATAGAACAGGATCAGGATCAGGACGAGTTCGGGAACCGCCCGGACGATGGTCGTGTAGACGGCCAGCAGGTCGCGGGTGATCGGCCCACCATAGAGCTTGCCGAAGGCGCCCATGATGCCAATCGCCAGCCCGAGCGCATAGGCCCCGACCGCAATGACCATCGTGTTGGCGAGGCCGAGCAGCAGTGTCCCCCCCCAGCCGGGAGGGGACAGCGCCAGGAGTTCGAAGGGCGATGCGGCCATGGCCGCAAGGGGCATCATGGCCGGAGCGTCCTCAGTTCGACGCGCCGTAGATGTCGAACGGGAAGTACTTCGCGGTGATGGTCGCGTAGGTCCCGTCCTCGCGCAGCGCGGCGATGGCGGCGTTCAGCTTGGGCAGCAGCGGGTCGCCCTTACGCAGGCCGGCGCCAACGCCAGCCCCCAGGATCGTCGGGTCATCGGCCACGGCGCCCACGTTCTCGCAGCAGGCCTTGCCCGCATCGCTTTCGAGGAAGGCCTGGAGCGCGATCGAGTCCGCCATCACGGCATCGATGCGGCCGGCGGCGAGGTCCTGGTTGGCCTCATCCTGGGTCTGGTAGGACTTCACTTCGGCAGCGGTCGGGCCGAAATACTTGTTCACGTAGTTCTCGTGGATGGTCGAGACCTGCACACCGATGATCTTGCCGGCAAGACCTTCCGCGGTCGGCGTGATGCCCGACCCCTTGGCCGCCATGACGATAGCCGGGGTGTTGTAGTACTTGTCGGTGAAGTCGATGGTCTGCTTCCGCTCGTCGGTGATCGACATCGACGACATGATCATGTCGATCTGGCCCGAGGTCAGCGCGGGGATGATGCCGTCCCAGGCAGTCGGCGTGAGGACGCATTCGATCTCGGCCTTGGCGCAGAGCGCATTCATGAAATCGACCTCCCAGCCGACCCAGTTGCCGCTCGCATCGGGCGATGTGAAGGGCGGATAGGGCTCGGCGGCGACACCGACCTTCACCGGGTTTGCCAGCGCGGCAGTACCCATCAGCAGGGTAGCCACGAGGGTCAGGGCAAGTTTCTTCATTTCAGTTTACTCTCCGTGTTGTGATGCCGGGTTCTCAGCCCAGGCTTTTCAGGAACTTTTGCAGCCGTTCGGACCGGGGCGCGCCGAACACCTGTTCGGGCGGTCCCTGCTCTTCGACGAGGCCGTTGTACAGATACATGACGTGGTTCGACACCTCGCGGGCGAACTTCATCTCGTGCGTGACCAGAATCATTGTCCGCCCCTCGGCGGCCAGATCGCGGATCACGCTCAGGACCTCGCCCACCAGTTCGGGGTCGAGAGCCGAAGTGGGCTCGTCGAACAGCATGGCGCGCGGTTCGATCGCTAGCGCCCGGGCGATGGCCGCCCGCTGCTGCTGACCACCCGACAGATAGGCCGGATAGGCGTCCTTCTTTGCCAGAAGCCCGACGCGGTCCAGCAGCCGTTCGGCGATCGCGACTGCCTGGTCCTTCGGGACCTTTAGCACATGGACCGGAACCTCGATGAGGTTCTGCAGGATCGTCATGTGCGACCAGAGATTGAAGGACTGGAACACCATCCCTAGATGCTGGCGTGCGTGCTCGATCTGGCGTCGGTCGGCGGGCGAGCCGTCCGGACGCATCCGGATCTCTTCGCCGCCGATGATGATCTTGCCCGAGGTCGGGGTCTCGAGGAAGTTGATGCAGCGCAGCATCGTCGACTTGCCCGAACCGGAGCCGCCGATCACCGCCACGACATCCCCCTCGCAGGCGGTCAGGGACACGCCTTTGAGGACTTCGATCTCACCGAAGGATTTATGCAGGTTCTCGATCCTGATCCGCTCTGGACGCGGGCCGGACGCCTTGCCCTCTCGGGCCGTCACCGTCATTCGTGCTTCGCTCCCTGAAGCGCATATGGGGATCGGTCTTCATGCCGATTCTGACTTGCAGTAAGGCAACCCGATTGCAATTATGCAAGCGTATAATACGGAATCGGCAGGCTCTCGCGCTCAAATGACTGGCGAACGCAGGAAATTCAGGCGCGAAGGCGAGGAAGCGCGGCGCGAGGCATTGATTGCCGCGTCGCTTTCCCTTGCGTCAAAAGGTGGCGCCGAAGCTCTGACGGTGCGGGCGATCGCCGAACAGGCGGGTGTCACACAGGGTCTGATTCGGCATTACTTCCACAGCAAGGAAGACCTGACCCGGGCTGCCTATGCCGCCCTGATGGATAGGATGATCCGCACCTCGGATGCACTTCTGGCCGAGGCTCCGGCCGAGCCCGCGGCCCGGTTGGCCAGCTTCGTCTCGGCCTCGCTCCGCCCGCCGGTCATGGATACCGAGGAACTGGTGCTCTGGGCGGCCTTCCTGCACCGCCTGCGCGCCGACCCCGAGATGCGGACGGTGCACGAGACGCGCTACCTCGCCTTCCGCGACAGGTTGCAGGCGCTGATCGCAGCCGCCCTGCCCCCGGGAACGCCGCAGCACACGCTCCGTGCCCGTGCCATCGCCTGCAACGCGGTGATCGACGGACTTTGGCTGGAAGGCTCGGCCCTGCCCGAGGCGTTCGGCCCGAATGAAATCCTGACCATCGGGCTGACCTCGGTCGGCGCGATCGTCGGCTTGGACCTTATCCCCTACCTGCCGGAGGCCGCAGCATGAGATACACCACCATCACCGAACGTCTGGCCGGGCTCGGAGGGGCAAAGTGGGAGGTTCACGCCCTGGCCCGCAAGCTCAAGACGCAAGGCCGCGACATCATCGAATTGACCATCGGCGAGCCTGACGTCCCGACGCCGCCCGAGCTGATGGAGATCGCCGGCACGTCCATGCGCGTGGGCCGCACCGGCTATTCAAATGGCCGCGGTGAACCCGCGCTTCTGAAGGCCCTGTCCGACCGCTACACCGCCCGTCGCGGCCGCAAGATCGGGACCGACCAGATCATGTGCTTCCCCGGCACGCAGACGACCCTGTTCGCTGTGCTGCACGCCCTTGTCGAACAAGGCGACGAGGTGCTGATGGGCGACCCGATGTACGCGACCTACGAAGGCCTCGTCGCCGCGACCGGGGCGACGCTCGTGCCGGTGCCGCTGCGGCCCGAGCATGGCTTCCGGATGCAGGCCGCGGATGTCGAGGCGCGCGTCACGCCACGGACACGGCTTCTGTTCCTGAACTCGCCCCACAACCCGACCGGCGCAGTCCTGACACCCGCCGAAATCCTTGCCCTTGGCGAAGTCGCGAAAAAGCACGACCTCTGGATCCTCTGCGACGAGGTCTACGAGGATCTGGTTTTCCCCGGCACGAAGTTCACCTCGCCGCTGGATTTCCCCGATCTGGCCGAGCGGGTGATCGTTGCCTCCTCGATCTCCAAGTCCCATGCCGCGCCCGGCTTCCGCTCAGGCTGGTGCGTCGGCCCGGCAGAGTTCTGCGCCAAGCTCCTGCCCCTGTCAGAGACCATGCTGTTCGGCAATCAGCCCTTCATTGCCGACATGACCGCCGAGGCGGTGTCGAAGCCTTCGCCCGTTGCCGCCGGTATGGTCGAGCGGTTCCAGCGCCGCGCTTCGTTGATCCACGACCGGCTGGATGGTGTTGCGGGCCTGCGCGTCCAACGCCCCGAGGCGGGAATGTTCGCCCTGCTCGACGCCCGCGCGTCAGGCATGACCGGCCGTGACTTCGCACTGGACCTTCTGGAGCGCGGTGGCGTGGCGCTGATGCCGGGCGAAAGCTTCGGCGAGGCTCTTGGCGGCTGGCTGCGGGTTGGCCTGACCCAGCCGGACGAACTGATCGCGGCTGCCTGCGACCGGATCGCCGCGCATGTCGGCCGCCTGCAAGGGGAAGCGGCATGATACCCCGAATTTTCTGCGACAATTCATTAGCTTCTCAGGAATGCGGAAGGTTGCGCTGATGGCCCGCGAAATCGCATTGAATGCGCCCACCGTCGGGCAGGCGCTGGTTGCCGGTCTGAGACTGCGCGGCGTCGAAGTCGTCTTCGGCATTCCGGGGGTCCATACGATCCAGCTCTACCGAGGCCTGGCTGGTGGCGCGATCCGCCATGTGATCCCTCGTCACGAACAGAGCGCAGGCTTCATGGCCGACGGCTATGCGCGGGCCTCCGGCAAGCCGGGGGTCGCTTTCGTCATCACCGGGCCGGGACTGACCAATGCGATCACCGCGATGGCGCAGGCGCGGGAGGACTCGGTGCCGATGCTGGTGATCTCGGGCGTCAACCATCGCGACAGCCTCGGGCGCGGCCTTGGCCATCTGCATGAATTGCCCGATCAGCGGGGTATGATCGCGACCCTCTGCCCCTCGATCCGCATCGAGGCGCCCGACCAGATCGAGCCGGCGCTGACCCGTGCCTTCGCGCATTTCAGCAGCGAACGTCCCGGCCCCTTCCATATCGAGGTGCCGCTTGACGTGATGCCGCTGCAGGCACCGCCGGCTCCGGACAAGGCGCCCCTGCCGGCGCTGCCGCCACAGGCCGACAGTGCCGAGATCGATCGGGCCGCCGCGCTGCTGAACGACGCCAAACGGCCGGTGATCCTTGCGGGTGGCGGAATGCGCAAGGCCGAGGCCGCGCTACGCGCGCTGGCAGAGGCTCTGGATGCACCGGTCATCACGACGACCAATGCCCGCGGGCTGATACATGGCCATCCCCTGCTTGTGCCGGCCTCGCCCAGTCTAGACGCGCCACGCGCGCTGATGGCCGCGTCCGACAGGCTGCTCGCGCTTGGCACCGAGTTCGGGCAGACGGACTATGACATGTATGTGCGCGGCGGCCTGCCCGAGATGTCGGGCATGATCCGGGTCGATGTCGACGCAGCGCAGCTGGCGCGCCAGCCAGCCGCGCTTGCCATCTGCGCCGATGCTGGCGCCGTCGCGCGGGCACTGATGTCCCATATCCGGCAGAAGGCCGCAGATGGTGCCGCCCGTGCGGCCGCAACCCGCAGCGCCGCCCGCGCCGAACTGCCAGAGTACATGCAGCCGCAACTGGCAGTGGTCGAGGCGATCCGGGCCGCAATGCCGAATGCCCTCATCGTCGGCGACAGCACCCAGCCCGTCTATGCCGGAAACCTCTACTACGACCATGACCGCCCCGGCGGCTGGTTCAACGCTGCGACCGGCTACGGCGCGCTCGGCTACGGCCCCGGCGCCGCGATCGGCGCGGCCATTGCCTGCCCGGAGGCGCAGGTCGTCTGTCTGATAGGGGACGGCGGGTTGCAGTTCTCGCCCGCCGAGCTTCGCGTGGCGCGGGACGAAAACCTGCCCGTGACCTTCCTAGTCTGGAACAATTCCGGCTACCGAGAGATCGCCAATGCTTTCCGCGACGTGGGCGCCGAGGTCATCGGCTGCGACCCCTCGCCGCTGAAGCTTGACGCCTTCGCCGCCGCCTGCGACCTGCCCTTCGCCTCGGTTTCCGATGATGCCGAAGCGGTGCGCGAGGCGCTCGCCCGGCCTTCGTCCGGCCCGCGACTGATCGAGATCCGCGTCAGCCAGTGACCCCTGCGGGCCCCGGACGCCGCGCCGGGGCCGCGCAGTTTCCTTCGAAGGAATTCGCCAAGAGCCTTTCAAAGGTTTTGGGTCGCAGTGAACAGGCCCGACATTCCGGGGGGAAGTTGGTCCGACCTCCCCAGACCCATTTACATTTGATCAAATTTTTGGTCATAACGGCGCAGCCAGAATTCAGGTGCCGTCATGTCGAAGAAACCCGCCTCCAGATCGAAACTCGTCGCTGGCGTCCGCCGCGACCGCCTCGAGGCTCTTGCCAAACGGGAGCAGAGCCGTTTCGCGCAAAGCAGGCCGAAGACTCACGCCGCGCTGGTGGCCGGTGCGGACACCTATCTCGACGGCGTGCCGCTGCACTGGATGAAGGACTGGCCGATGCCTTTCCCGATGCTGGTCGAGGAAGCGAAGGGCGCCCACATCACCGATCTCGACGGCTACGGCATCGACGACTTCTGCCTGGGCGACACTGGGTCGATGTTCGGCCATTCGCCGGCACCGGTCGCGAAGGCTATCCGCAAGCAGGCGCGTCGCGGCCTGACCTACATGCTGCCGACCGAAGATGCGCTCGAGGCCGGGCGGCGGCTGACCGAACGCTTCGGCAACTTCAAATGGCAGATCGCCACCACGGCGACCGATGCCAACCGCTTTGCCGTCCGCGTCGCCCGTGCGGTGACCGGCAAGCCCAAGATCCTGGTATTCAACGGCTGCTACCACGGCACAATCGACGATGCGATGGTGGAGCTGAAGGACGGCAAGACCATCACCCGCCCCGGTCTGTTGGGACAGGTCGCGGACCTGACGCAGCTCGCAACCTGTGTCGAGTTCAATGACGTTGCCGGAGTCGAGGCCGCGCTGAAGACCGGCGAGATCGCCGCGATCCTGACCGAGCCGGTGATGACCAACTCCTGCATGGTTCTGCCCGACGCCGGATTCCATGATGCGCTGCGCACCCTGTCGCGGCGCTACGGCGCACTGCTCATCATCGACGAGACGCATACGATCTCGTCCGGCCTCGGCGGATATACCCGGGTCCATTCGCTGTCGCCCGACATGTTCGTGGTGGGCAAATGCGTGGCCGGCGGTATGCCGACCTCGGTCTGGGGCATGACCCCCGAGGTCGCCGATCGCTACATCGAGGCCAACGCGAAACGCAAATCCGGCCACAGCGGGATGGGCACGACCCTGTCGGCCAACCCGATGCAGTTCGCCTGCCTGCGCGCGAACCTGTCCGATGTGATGACCGCGAAGAACTACGCCCATATGGAAAATGGTGCGCGCCGCCTGTCCGAGGGGCTGGCCAAAGTGATCGCCAGGCACAAGGCGCCGTGGCATGTCGTTCGCGTCGGCGCGCGTGTCGAGTTCATCTGCGCCCCCGGCCCGCTCAAGAACGGCTCCGAGGCGGCGCACGCCCACCAGCCCGAGGTCGAGGCGGCGGTCCATACCGCCCTTCTGAACCGTGGCTGCCTGATCGCCCCCTTCCACAACATGATGCTGGTGAGCCCCGCCACGAAGAAGCGGCAGATCGACCGCCTGATCGCTGCTTTCGACGAAATCCTCACCGAGCTGTTCCAAGATGCGTGACATGACCGATATCCACAGCCCCTCCGGTTCCACCGTTGCCGAGGCGGAAGCCTTTCTCGACGCCCATCCCGAAATCGAGGCCTTCGACATCGTGCTGCACGACGCCAACGGCATCGGGCGCGGCAAGATCATCCGCCGCCATGAACTTCTGTCGATCTACAAGTCGGGCCGGCACATGCCGATTTCGATCCTCGGCCTCGACATCTGCGGCGAGGACGTCCACGAGACCGGGCTGATCTGGGACCAGGGCGACGGCGACCGCCGCGCCTGGCCGATCCCCGGCACCCTGGTGCCGCTGGCCGGGACCACCCCGCCGCGCGGCGAGGTGCTGATGAGCCTTTACAACCTCGACGGAACTCCGATGACGTCGGACCCGCGCCATGCACTGAAGCGGCAGGTCGATGCGCTGGCGGCCGAGGGCCTGCATCCGGCAGGCGCCTTCGAGCTTGAGTTCTTCCTGCTCGAGAACGAGCGCGACGCGAACGGCAAGATGGTCCCGGCGCGCGACGTGCTGGACCGGCGGCGGAACTCCAAGACCGATGTCTATTCGGTCGATCAGTTGCACGGGATGCTGCCCCTGTTCAACGACATCTATGCGGGCGCCAAGGCTGCGGGGATCAAGGCGGAAACGCTGATCTCGGAATTCGCGCCCGGTCAGTACGAGCTGACCCTGCATTACCGCACCGACGTGCTGCAGGCGGCCGATGACCTGATGCGGCTGAAGCGGCTGGTGCGGATGCATGCCAGGCTGCATGGGGTCACCGCCTGCTTCATGGCCAAGCCGAACGAGGACTATGCCGGCTCGGGCATGCATTTCCACGTCTCGCTGATGGACGATGCCGGCACCAACGTGTTTGTCGAGGCGGTCGAGGGCCAGTGGAACGACACGATCCGCCATGCGATCGGCGGGCTCAAGGCGACCATGGGCGAGTCGATGCTGGTCTTCGCACCCCATGCCAACAGTTGGCGACGCTTCGCCTCGCAGAGCTATGCGCCGGTGTCGCCGAGCTGGGGTGTCAACAACCGCTCGGTGGCGCTGCGCATCCCGGCCGGCGACATCCGCGCGCGGCGGATCGAGCACCGCCCCTCGGGCGTGGACGCGAACCCCTACCTCGTCGCGGCGACGGTGCTGGCGGGCATCCGCCACGGGCTGAAGAACAGGATCGATCCCGGCCCGGAAACCACCGGCAACGCCTATGCCGAGACGACCGAGCAGTTTGACATCCCCGTCGACTGGCGCTCGGCCATCGAGGCGGCGAAGCGGTCAGAATTCCTGAAGGACGCCCTTGGCCCGGACATGCACCGCACCTTCACCGCTATCCTGTCGGCTGAGTATGGGCGGGTGGCGCGGACCGTGTCCGAGGTCGATTTCGACCTCTACCTGCATACGGTCTGATGGCCGAGGCCCAAACAACAGCTTAGGGCTTCTCGAGCACCACGATGTCCTGCGCGCCCACGGGCGCGTCATGGCTTCCGGACCAGAGACCGGGGACAGGCTCCATCGCCACCTTCAATCCGGCCTCTTCCGCCATGCGGTAGACCAGTGCACTGGAAAAGGCCGTCATGCGCTCGACGTCGAATGGATCGACGATGGCGTAGTCAGAGCCATATGGACCATGGGAATGGTCGAAGTTGAAGTCCGGTCTGGCAAAACCCAGGGGCCGGCGTTGACCTTTCCGATAGTGATCGAAGAGGAAGAAGCTGAAGACGCAGCGCCCGCCCGGCCTAAGCACACGCGCGGATTCCTTGAAGTAGTGCGCGACAGTCGGCGGCAGCATGTGGGTGAAGATCGAGGCCGCATAGACGAGATCGGTGCTCGAATCCTCGGCAGGAAACCTGAACTCCGCCGGTGCGACCTTCCCAGTCGGGTTGTAGTGCGTGTTGTACAGATCTTCGTAGACGAACTGGAAATTCGGATAGCGGGCCTGAAATCCGGCCTGCAACCTGCTGATATTGCCAGAGGATATGTCGAAGCCGAGGTAGCGCCCCTGCTGCAGGATGAAGCGGAGTGCAAAGGCGATGCGCCCCTGACCACAGCCTATCTCGAGAACAGACGCCCGGACACTCATCCGCCCGTAGACCCGCAGGAGCATCGACCACTCCTCGGCCCACCGAAACCATTCTTCAAGATTGATGATGCCTTCACGTCCCATAAGCGTCGGAGACGGCACCAGATCGGGATCATAGGATACCCAATCTGGGTAGACAGCCTGATCGTGACCGGCCGATATCTTCATGGTCCAGTCCTTTGAGCAAATTGCGGGATCGGCAAGAGCTGTAGCAAAGCAGAAAGTCCCAGCTTTCAGTTTACGCGAATGGGCGCACCAAGAAAGCCCTATGTCGGAAATGAACGGTTCCGATTGTTCCCTTCCTGCATACGGCTGGTGGTTTGCGAACCGGGGACGGATGGGCACATCCAGACAATCAAAAGGGCGCGATCCCCCCAAGGAACCGCGCCCTTCCTGTGGAGTGCCGAAACCTTCAGTAGATCGCAGCGCGGCGGAACGAGCGGCGCGCCACGCCCGCATAGGAAACCGGCGTCAGGGGCATGCCGATCACGTCGATGAACACCGAAACCTGGCCGCCGCTGGTCGGGATGTCGTTGTCGACACCTTCGACCGCATAGGACAGGGTCGAGCCGTCAAGCTGCGGGTCCTTCAGGACGACCACCGTCTGATGCAGCATCCCGTCGATGATCATGCTGACATCGGCGTTCGGAGGATCGGACAGGAAGCTGTCCTTGCCTTCTCCCCAAAGCTTCAGGAAGCGCTCGGTCGTCATGTTGCCCGCGATCCGGTCCGGACGGTCCGCGAAAAACAGCGTGATCGGGTTTGTGTCGGTCAGGGTCATCCGCTTGGTCGCAGGATCGTAGGTCATCCCGAGCGCTGTCTGCACAAAAAGGAAATCCGCGCTTTTGGCCGTGTCTTCAGCGCGCACCGCGCTTGCAAGGGCGATGCCAGAGGCAAGGGCGGTGGCACCGGCCAGAAGGTCGCGGCGGCCGAGGCCCTTCCGGTTGGCGGGTTTGTCATTGGTCATGGTCATGCGCTTTCCTCGATGGTTTCCCGCCGGGCACAATCCGGCAAGGACGGTTGTCGGGCCCATTTATAGCCCGTTCCGTAACAAATCTTGTCTTTCTGCGCCAGAACACGACGGAAGTCCTGGCGGCCGCCAAAGCAACGCTTTGACCTTTGGCGGACAGCATCGAAAATGCGTTTCGCAACTCTCAACCGGCCCATGCAGGAGGTCCAAATGAAAGGTAGCGCACAAACTGCAGTAATTGCGGCTGTTGCATTAGCAGTCCTTGCAACTGGGGTGGCCCAGGCACAGGAGAAGCCGGCACATGTGCCGCTGGAAAAGAACATTGGCCAGGTCACCGCGACCGGCCCGGTCCCTTCGCTCGCCGTCCTGAATTCTGACGGGGCGACCCTCACGGACGGGCGGCTGACCCTGAGCGGGGTCGGCAAAACCACCATCGTCTTCGCTGACCGTCCAGTGCGGGCAGCGGGCCATGTCATGACGACTCAGTTCATCCAGCAATGGGACGAGGGCAAGGACAGCTTCGCCGTCGACCCGCCCAACGCCACCATCTCGGTGCTCAGCGACACGCCCGGCGACGTTGACGATGCCGTCGTTGAACTTACCAAGCCGGAACTCAAGGGGGATACGCTCAGCTTCCAGGTTAAGGTACTGCAGGGCGAGATCGGCAACAGCGGCCCCGCTGCCCTGTTCATCGACTGGTTCGCCGCGAGGGACGCCTATGGCGGCGTGGCCCATTTCGGTGGCGTCGATGGAGTGACGGTTGCCCATGAGGGGGCATACTGGCATGCGCCGGTCGTGCACGGAGCCTGGTATGGTGCGCCTGTGGCCAGGGCGGCAGTGGCGGGTGCCGCCGTTGCAGGAACGGCTGCGGCTGTGGGCGCGGCGACCGCGGACGCAGCAGCGGCTGCAACCTACCCAGGCTTTGCCTATCCGCCCAATTGCGGGCATTACCCCTATCTTCCCTGCTATCCGTGAGGATTGTTGTCGCAAGTCTGGGGCCAATCATGGCCCCAGAACCAACCCAGGCATGGATTCGCTGATCGGACGGACCGGCTAGACCGGCCATTCCTCCGGAGAAGGAAAGCCACAAGACCTGAATGCTGGAAGTGGTCGGGGCGAGAAGATTCGAACTTCCGACCTACGGTACCCAAAACCGTCGCGCTACCAGACTGCGCTACGCCCCGACGCGGCCTTCCTAGCCGGGACCGCCGCATTTGAAAAGCCGCTATTCGGCGCAAGGCCACGCGGCGAGCGCCTGATCGATCGAAGGATGGCGCAGCTCGCCGCCCGGGACGATGCCCATGCGAGCTGCAAGACCGCCATTGATTTCGAGAACGAACTGGACGCCCTCGCCGCCATCGATCGGGGTTTCATCTCCCGGAACAGCATTGGAATGAACCACGGTCACCCGGCCGGTCGCGTCGGCAAAGATCATGTCGAGCGGGATCAGCGTGTTTCTCATCCAGAAACTGGCATGCTGCGGTTCGGGATAGACGAAGAGCATCCCCGCCGAACGCGGCAGACTCTCGCGATACATCAGGCCGCGGCTGCGGGCCTCGGACGTATCGGCAATCTCCACATTGAAACGGGCACTGCCCCCGCCGCCACGCCATTCCAGAACGTCAGGCTGACATTCGCCGCCCCAGGCCGTGATTGCCGACAGAACAAGGAGGGCGCCGCTCAGGACCCCTGACGTGACGCGACTTCCCATGAAACCACCTGAACCGCCATACGCCCACGTTTCCCGTCGACGATGCGCAGGGCGACGGCTTCGCCCGGTTGCAGATCGGCGAATCCTGACCGGCGCAGCACCTCGACGTGGATGAACACATCTTCCGCTCGACCGAAGACATTTGCAAAGCCGAAACCCTTGCCCTTGTCGAACCATTTCACGCGCGCCGGCTCGAGCGGAAGCTTCGCCAGTTCGCTTTGGCTAAGGACGTCCTCTTCCTCGTCAAGCAGATGTCCGCCCGTCGCCGGAGGTTCGATCTCGAGCACCTCGGTCGCCTGGGCGCCGCGATGTGTCCGCTGGACCCGAACCGTGATCCCGGCCCCGTCTGCGACCGATCCCTGCCCGAAGTTTCGCAATACGTTAGCGTGAAGCAAGATGTCCGTCGGGCAATCCTCGCTCACGATGAAGCCAAAGCCCTTGACGGGATCGAACCACTTCACATGGCCGCGCATGACCTGCGTCGCGCCGGTGTCTTCCGGATTATTCAGCGTAACTTCCCCTGCCTGTCGGTTTTTTCTATCGAGTCTTTCTGTTAACTCCTTTGGCGTTTCAAGCGAAAAACTGAATATAAGCGGAAATCTGTCCAAAAGAGCATGTCTAGGGATTCAGCCGTTCAACGCTCCAGGCCAGCCCTACCCCGTCGCGCGACCATCGAAACCGGTCATGCAACCGGAAGGCACCATCCGCCCAGAACTCGATTTCAACCGGATGGATGCGGATTCCGCCCCAATACGGCGGACGTTTCGGATTCGGCCCATGCTCCATCGTCACCTTCGCCACTTCGGCCATCAGAGCCGCACGAGATGACAATGGTTGCGACTGGCGCGAGGCCCATGCACCGAGGCGGCTCTTGAGCGAGCGCGAACTGTAATAGTCGTCGGCCTGAGGGCCTTCCTCGCGGCTGGTGATGCCCCGCACCCGGATCTGCCGCCGTAGCGATTTCCAGTGCATCACGAAGGCCGCCTTGCCGGAAGCCTCGATCTCCTGCCCCTTCGTGCTGCCATAATTCGTATAGAAGACAAAGGCATCAGCCTCGATCTCCTTCAGGAGCACCATCCGTGCATTCGGCATACCCTGGGGATCAACCGTCGACAGCGCGATGGCGTTCGGATCGTTCGGTTCCGTCTTCTCGGCCTCGGTCAGCCAACTACGCGCCAAGGCAAACGGGTCATCGCCCGCAAAGATACCAGTCCTGTCCACTAGTTTACCTCATTACCGGCGCTCTTGCGCGCCCAGCCCCGCCCTTGATGCGGCTCGGCGGATCGCCTAAACCTCGGGCTCAATCAGAATGAGTGGGCGAGGGACGCCGAATGTCAACCGGACTAATGAAGGGAAAACGCGGCCTCATCATGGGGCTGGCGAATGACAAGTCCATCGCCTGGGGCATCGCCAAGGCCTGCGCCGATGCTGGCGCCGAGATGGCGTTTTCCTACCAGGGCGAAGCGCTGAAGAAGCGGGTCGAACCGCTTGCCGCCTCTATCGGCGCAACAGAGCTCGTCGAATGCGATGTGTCCGACGAAGCCTCGCTCGACGCGCTGTTCGCCCGACTGCGCGAGGTCTGGGGCACGCTCGACTTCGTCGTGCATGCGATCGGCTTCTCGGACAAGAGCGAGCTGCGTGGCCGCTATGTCGACACGACGTCTGCGAATTTCCGCATGACGATGGATATCTCGGTCTATTCCTTCACCGCCGTCTGCCGCCACGCCGCGGGGATGATGCCGAACGGGGGTAGCCTGCTGACCCTGACCTACTACGGCGCCGAGAAGGTCATGCCGCATTACAATGTCATGGGTCTGGCCAAGGCGGCGCTCGAGACTTCAGTGAAGTACATCGCCGAGGATCTCGGTAAGGACAACATCCGGGTCAATGCGATCTCTGCCGGCCCGATCAAGACGCTGGCAGCCAGCGGCATTGGCGATTTCCGCTACATCATGAAGTGGAACGAGCTGAACTCGCCCCTGCGGCGCAACGTGACGCAGGAAGAGGTCGGCAAGGCCTCGCTGTATCTGCTGTCGGATCTCGGCTCGGGCACGACAGGCGAGGTTCTTCATGTCGATGCGGGCTACCACGTCGTCGGCATGAAGGCTGTCGACGCGCCGGACATCGACGTGGTCACCGGCCGCAAGGACGGCGGCCAGTGACGCTTGCCGCCTTCTTCGCCGCCTGGGCACTGAGCCTGATGGCCGCGGCTTCGCCGGGCCCGGCGGTGCTGATGACGGCGCGCGTGGGGGTAACCGAAGGTCTGCGCACCGGGATCTGGCTTGCCGTGGGCATCGGGATCGGCGCGGTCTTCTGGGCGACGGCAGCCCTTTTCGGCCTGTCGCTACTGTTCCGCGCCGCGCCTGCCCTGCTCTGGACGCTGAAGATCCTGGGCGGACTGTATCTCGTCTGGATCGCGATCGGCCTCTGGCGTCACGCCGACGCGCCGATGGTCGAGGGCGACACGACAGCGACCCCGCGTTCGGCTCTGTCGGCGCTGCGTCTGGGCATCTCGACGCAGCTGGCCAACCCGAAACCGGCTGTGTTCTTCGGGGCGGTCTTCCTGGGCACGGTGCCCTCGGGAACGCCGCTTTGGGTGATCGGTGCGCTGCTTGTCGCCGTCTTCCTGAACGAGGCCGGGTGCAACATACTCGTCGCGCGGCTGTTTTCGCTGCCCGCCGCTCGACGCGCCTATCTGCGACTGAAATCCCGGATCGACCGGACCTTCGGCGTGATGCTCGGCCTGCTCGGGATCAAGATCGCCGCCACCTGAGGACATTGCCATGACCGACCGCCTGCCGCACGAGAAAGGCTTCCACGTCTCCTGGGACCAGATTCACCGCGACGCCCGGGCGCTGGCCTGGCGGCTGGACGGCAAGGGGCCCGGCGAGGGCGGGTCTTGGCGCGCCGTCGTCGGCATCACCCGGGGCGGTCTTGTCCCGGCGATGATCGTCAGTCGCGAGCTAGACATCCGCGTGGTCGACACGATCTCGGTCAAGTCCTATCACATGGGCGGCGGGGCCGCGGACCAGCGCAGCGAGGCGGTGGTGACCAAGTCGCCGCAGGCCGAGCTGATGGGCGACGGCACCGGCATCCTGATCGTCGATGACCTCGTGGACAGCGGCAAGACACTGGAACTGGTGCGCGCGCTTTATCCCAAGGCGCATTTCGCCACTGTCTATGCCAAGCCCTCGGGCAAGCCGATGGTCGACAGCTACATCACCGAGGTCAGCCAGGATACCTGGATCTTCTTCCCCTGGGACATGGCGCTGCAATACGTCCAGCCGTTCCGCGGGGCGGACTAAACACCATGACAGCGCCAGCCCAGAAACGTGGACTGGCATGGCTTTGGCACGAGCTGTTCGAGGCCAGCCTTGTCATCAAGGGCCTGCTCGCCGGCAGCGAGGCTCTGGCGGGGCTAGGGCTTCTGCTCACCTCGAACAACCTGATCCTGCGCTTCGTGGCCTGGCTGACCTCGCACGAGCTGACGCAGGACCCGACCGATCCGATGGCGACCTGGACCCAGCACACCATGGCCGCCTTTTCGATCGAGACGCAGCATTTCTTCGCCATCTACCTGTTGACCCACGGTGCACTGAAACTCGCGATGGTGCTGCTGCTGGCCCGCCGAATCCTCTGGGCCTATCCGGCGGCGATGGCGATGCTGACGGGTTTCATCCTTTACCAGATGAACCACTGGACCCACACCCATTCGCCCGCCCTGCTTGTCCTGACCGCCTTTGATGCCTTCATGATCTACCTGGTCTGGCGTGAGTATCGAACCCTGAAGACAACGCGCCTGGCGGCGTGAAATCTGCGGCCGCCCCTTCCGGCCCGCAGCCTGCCTTGTTAGGGTCTGGCCCGAGCGAAAACGAGGTGCCCCATGACCCTGCCCCTGAACCCGGCGATGGCCGCGACCGAACCGCCCCCGGTGATGGAGGCCCGCCGCTGGATCGCCGAGGCACGCTTTTCGGCCGACCGCCCGCTCATCAATGTCAGCCAGGCGGCCCCGGTCGATCCGCCGCCGCTCGCCCTGCGCCAAGCCATCGCCGAGGCAGCGCTGAATGATCCGGCAGCGCATCTCTACGGGCCGGTCCTGGGCCTGCCCGCGCTCCGCGAGGAAATCGCCAGCCAGTGGTCGGCGAGCTATGGCGGCACGATCCGGCCAACCCAGGTCGCTATCACCCAGGGCTGCAACCAGGCGTTCTGCGCCGTGCTGGCGACGCTGGCCGGCGCGGGCGACGAGGTGATCCTGCCGACGCCGTGGTACTTCAATCACAAGATGTGGCTCGACATGGCCGGCGTCACCGCCGTGCCCCTGCCCGCCGGTCCGGGCCTGATCCCCGAGGCCGAGCGCGCCGCGACCCTCATCACCCCCCGGACCCGCGCCATCGTGCTGGTCAGCCCGAACAACCCAGGCGGCGTGGAGTATCCCGCAGAGACGCTCCGCGCCTTCTTCGACCTCGCCCGGTCGCGCGGTCTCGCCCTGATCGTGGACGAGACCTACCGCGACTTCGACAGCCGCCCGGGCGCGCCGCACGACCTTTTCGCCGATCCCGACTGGGCGGGCACGCTCATCCATCTCTATTCCTTCTCAAAGGCCTACCGCCTGACGGGCCATCGCGTCGGGGCGATCGTCGCCGCCGAGGCGCAGCTGGCCGAGGTCGAGAAGTTCCTCGACACCGTCGCGATCTGCCCCGGACAGCTTGGCCAGATCGGGGCGCTCTGGGGCATGCGCAACCTGCGCCAATGGGTGGCGGGAGAGCGGGACGAGATCCTCGCCCGCCGTGCCGCCATGATCTCGGGCTTCTCGGCGCTGCCCGACTGGAAGCTCCTCGGTTGTGGCGCCTATTTCGCCTATGTCGAACACCCCTTCCCGGAAGCCTCCGACGCCCTGGCCAAGCGGATGGTCCATGATGCGGCGATCCTGATGCTGCCCGGCACGATGTTCCAGCCAGCGACGCACCCCGAAGGCAAGCGCCAGTTGCGCATCGCCTTCGCCAATATCGACACGACCGGCATCGCCGAGATGTTCCGACGGCTGGCGGCGCTCTGAGCCCGGCAGCATTTTCTGCTCACAAACATCCCACGGGGGTGCGGGGGGCGTGAAGCCCCCGCTTCCGCCCCAACAGGCCCGCGCCACGCCCATCTTGCCCCCCTGCCCCCAACCGCTTAGACAGGCGCAAACCCTGTGGGAGCATCGGCAAGACATGGCCAAGAAGATCGCCCAGAAGACCGACGACGAGGACCGCCCGAAGAAGCGCAAGAACCATCATGTGATGGCCTGGGTACTTCTCGCGATGGTCGTGACCGGCCTCGGCGGCTTCGGCCTGACAAATTTCGGCGGCCAGCTGACCGCGGTGGCCACTGTCGGAAACCAGACCGTGGACGTGCAGGATTATGCCAGGGCGCTGCGGCAGGAAATGCAGGCCTTCCAGGCCCAGATCGGCCAGCCGGTCACCTGGGAGATGGCCAAGCAGTTCGGGCTCGATGCGCGCGTGCGCGAGCGGCTGGTGACCATGGCCGCGCTCGACAACGAAGCGGATCGGATCGGCATCTCGGTCGGCGACGAACGTGTGGCCAAGGAAGTCATGGATATCCGGGCCTTCCAGGGCGTGAACGGCAAGTTCGACCGCGAGGCCTATCGCCAGACGCTGGACCGCAACGGCTTCACCGAAAGCGACTTCGAATCCCAGATCCGTTCCGATATCTCGCGATCGGTGCTGCAGGGGGCGGTGACCTCGGGCTTCGTCGCGCCCGAGCAGATGCTGGCGACGATCGCTTCATGGGCCGCGGAACGGCGCGGCTTCAGCCTGCTAACCCTGACCGAGGCGGATCTCGCCGCGCCCATTCCCGCGCCGACCGAGGCCGATCTGAAAGCCTTCTACGACGGGCATCCAGACCAGTTCACCGCGCCCGAAGCCAAGCGCATCACCTATGCCGCGCTTCTGCCCGAGATGCTGAAGGATACGGTCAAACTCGACGAACAGGCCCTGAAGGACGCCTATCAGGAGCGCATCGGCGAATTCGTACAGCCAGAGCGGCGTCTGGTCGAACGCCTTGTCTTCCCGGATCAGGCTGCCGCCGAGGCCGCCAAGGCGCAGCTGGACTCCGGCGCCACCACCTTCGAGGCTCTGGTCGAGGCACGGGGCCTGACGCTTCCCGATGTCGACATGGGTGAACAGTCGAAGGCCGATCTCGGCGCTGCGGGCGAAGCGGTCTTTGCCTTGACCGCACCGGGTGCTGTCGGTCCGCTTCCCTCGGACCTGGGTCCGGCTCTCTATCGCATGAACGGCATCCTGCAGGCCCAGGAAATCCCCTTCGAAGAGGCGCGGGCAACCCTCGCCTCGGAACAGTCCACCGATGCCGCCGCGCGCGAGATCGCGGATCGGACCGAAAAGATCGACGACCTGCTGGCAGGCGGCGCGACGCTGGAGGACTTGCAGAAGGAAGCCGGGATGAAACTCGGCACGGTCGATTATGTCACCGGCACGACCGGCGAGGATCCGATCGAAGGATATGAGGCCTTCCGCAAGGCAGCCGACAAGGTGACCGAGGACGACATGCCCGAGATCATCCAGCTTGAGGATGGCGGGATTGTCGCGATCCAGCTCGATAGCATCGTTCCTCCGACGCTGAAGCCTTTTGACAGCGTGAAGACCGAGGTCGAGGACGCCTGGCGGATCGACGCCCTGCACAAGGCACTGCTTGCCCGCGCCGACGAGATCGTTGCCGCGGTCAAGGGCGGTGCCTCGCTCGGTGCTTATGGCATCGTCGATGTGACCGTCTCGACGACCCGCGACGGCTATCTCGAGAAAGCTCCAGAGACGACGATGACGACGGCGTTCAAGATGGCCGAGGGCGACCTGCAGACGATCTCGGACAAGGATATCGTCGCAGTGCTGAAGCTCGACACGATCCAGCCTGCGGCGGCCGACGGCCCGGATGCGCAGCGGGTCAGAGCCCAGCTGGGTGGCCAGATCGGACAGGTCCTGTCGCAGGACGCTTTCGCGCTGTTCACCAATGCCCTGATCGCCCAAACGGGCGTGACGCTGGACGAGGCGGCGATCAATGCCGTCAACGCCCAGATGAACTGAAAGACCTGACCCTTGGCGCTGATCCCGAGTTTCGAAGAGTTCGAGCGTGGCTGGACCGCCGGCCGCAATCAGGTCGTCTACGCACGGCTGGCGGCCGATCTCGACACGCCGGTTTCGCTGATGCTGAAACTGACCGAGGCCGGGACCGACAGTTTCATGCTGGAATCCGTGACCGGCGGCGAGGTGCGGGGGCGGTATTCGATCGTCGGCATGAAACCCGACCTGATCTGGCGCTGCGAGGGCCACAGGGCGTCGATCAATCGCGAAGCGCGATATGACCGCATGTCGTTCCGCCCGCTTGACGGCGCTCCGCTCGACACCCTGCGCGCGCTGATCGCCGAAAGCCGGATCGAGATGCCTGCCGACCTGCCCGCGGTCGGCGCGGGCCTGTTCGGCTATCTCGGCTATGACATGATCCGCCTGGTCGAGCATCTGCCGGATGTGCCGCCAGATACGCTCGGGCTGCCCGACGCGGTGATGATGCGCCCCTCGGTGGTGGCCGTGCTGGATGGCGTCAAGGGCGAGGTAACGGTCGTCGCGCCCGCCTGGGTTACGCCGGGGCTTTCGGCACGCGCCGCCTATGCCCAGGCAGCCGAACGGGTGATGGACGCGCTGCGCGACCTCGACCGCTCGCCCCCCGCCATGCGCGACCTCGGCGAAACGGCCCCGCTTGGGGCGGCGAAGTCGAATTTCAGCAAGGAGGCCTACAAGGCCGCCGTCGAAAAGGCCAAGGACTATATCCGCGCCGGTGACATCTTCCAGGTGGTGCCGTCGCAGCGCTGGTCGCAGAGCTTCACGCTGCCGCCTTTCGCGCTTTATCGTTCCCTGCGAAGGACGAACCCCTCGCCCTTCATGTTCTTCTTCAACTTCGGCGGCTTCCAGGTCATCGGCGCCAGCCCCGAGATTCTCGTACGGCTGCGCGACGGCGAGGTCACGATCCGCCCGATCGCCGGCACCCGCAAGCGCGGCGCGACACCCGAGGAGGATCGCGCGCTCGAGGCCGACCTTCTGGCGGACCAGAAGGAACTGGCGGAACATCTGATGCTGCTCGACCTCGGCCGCAACGACGTTGGGCGCGTCGCCAAGATCGGCACCGTGAGGCCGACCGAGAAGTTCATCATCGAGCGCTACAGCCACGTCATGCATATCGTCTCGAATGTGGTGGGCGAGATTGCCGACGGAGAGGATGCACTTTCCGCGCTGCTGGCGGGGCTTCCTGCCGGCACCGTCTCGGGCGCGCCCAAGGTGCGGGCGATGGAGATCATCGACGAACTGGAGCCGGAAAAACGCGGCGTCTATGGCGGCGGCGTCGGCTATTTCGCCGCCAATGGCGAGATGGACATGTGCATCGCGCTGCGGACGGCGGTCCTGAAGGACGAGACGCTCTACATCCAGGCCGGGGGTGGCGTGGTGTATGACAGCGACCCCGAGGCCGAGTGGCAAGAAACGGTCAACAAGTCGAGCGCGCTTCGCCGCGCGGCCGAGGATGCAGGCCTGTTCGCCCGGCGCGGGAACAGCTGAGCCCCAGCTAATCTCGGCCAGCCTGGTCGGCGGATGAGATGCTGGGCCAAGGTAATGTCAGGTCCTTGCAATCAGGGGCGGCAGGCACCGCACGCACTACCGGCTGGCTCACGGACACCAAGCATCCGACGGGCGAACCGCCGAGGTAAGTCCGGAGCGCCTAATCGATGCCAAGGCTGACCTGATAGCCAGCTGCGTCATTGCCGCGATTGATCACCTCGACGACATGGTCGCCTGACTGCCAAAGCTGACCCCGGTAGGGCGTGGCAGTTTGAACCATGTCGAGCAGGAACGATCCGTCAGGATTGAATATCTGATAGGAAAGGCCGTCGGCTTGTCCATCAACCGTCACATACAGAAACTGGTTCTTCCTGGCCCCCAGGACAAATCGCATGCTTGCACCCGGTTCCAGCCTGCCCCCATATGTGGCGCCGGTGGTTCCCTTGGCAAATTTCACATTCTTTGTAGAGGTTTGGCCTACCGCCACACTGCCTGCATCGCTGATGTTTGCGGAACTGCCTGGCATTGCCCCGCCGCCGTCGTCGGTCGAGTCGGACATGGCAAGTTCGCCGACCGAACCATCATCGTAGCCGATGCAACGCCAGACGGACCCTCCGGCATCGCGGAGCATGACAAGCGTACCCGCCTGCGACCATTCGTGGCTCAAGACCTCGCCACCGCCCGCAGCATCCGGCCCGCCCACCGCGCGAAGCCGATCGATGCAACCATCGATCGCTGCCTGCTCATCCGCAACTGCAGGCAAGACCGGGATGGATGCAGCAAGGGCCAGACTTAGAGCAGCGACGGCACGGACTGTCATGCGGACCTCCATCAGATGCGAAGCTTCCTTTGAGGAATACTGACCACCAGCGTGGAGTCTCGCTATCCGAATTGCGAAGGCAGCGGTGCGGCGGCGCTCAGAAGAACCAAGGGTTCGACCAGGCCCGCTTGCCGCCCGCTTCGATGACGCTGACCCTAACCCAGGGCGAATTGCGGAAGCGGTCGAGAGGGATGCTGGCGCGGGTCATCGAGGTGCCATGCACCGCCTTGGCCGCCGTTCCGGCCCCCTGCACGATGACCGAGCGGACGGCGGTGCACTCGACCTCGACAGCATCGGCGGTGATCCGCACGTCGCGCAGTTCCGGACCCTGGCTGGAGTAGTAGTGCCCAGCCTTCAGCGCGGCCAGCAGCGCCTCGGGTTCGTTCGCCTCGGCCTTGACCATGACCCAGCCACCGAAATGGTCGGGTTCGGTGAAATGGGCGTCGTCGGTCGCGCAGAGCGTCAGCCTCCGCCCCTCGGACAGCAGCAGGTCCGCGATGGCAAAGCCGTCGGGGCGGTCGGCCCCCTCGGCGCAACCGGTGTTGTAGACCTCGACCGCGTGAGCCGATGTGATGGTGCGGGCATCTGCCAGCGTCAGGCCCGACCATTGCGGATGGGCGATGGCGACGAAGGCCCCGGCATCGACCGCCCGCTGCGCGATCTCGGCGCCCGTTTCCTGATCGGGGACCGGCTGGAAATCGGGCGAGTTCGAGGGCGCAAAGGTTTCCGGCAGCCCGACGGCAAGGATGTGCCAGAGCTCGCCATTGGCCATGGCACCGGAATGCAGTTCGGCCCCAAGGATCGTGGTGAAGCTGTTGGTGCGGAAGGGGCGCGTATCGATGATCGGATAGCCGTAGCGCCCAACGAAATGGTCGGTCAGCGCGAGGAAGTCATAGCCCTCGTCCCGGTAGCGCCGGCAAACCTCTTCGGGCGACAGCACGCCGTCGGAACGGGTGGAATGGGTGTGCAGGTTCCCGCGCCAGAAACGGCCGGGGGCGGTGAAGGCGGACAGGCTGGTCATGGAATCCTCGCGACGCAGTGGCGGCCAGCTTAACCGGGCCGCCATGACAGTCCAGTGTCAGCCGACCCGAGCCCCTCCGACCCAGACGCCGCGCACCATCGCTGCCGTGCCGAGCCGGCGAACCCGGATCACATCCGCCCTGAGCCCCGGCTTCAGCGCGCCGCGATCGGCAAGGCCCGTTGCTTGCGCCGGAGCGGTGGTGACGGTGGCGATGCCGCGCGGCAGGTCGTTCCAGATATCACCCAGCATCAGCCCCGCCGTCAGCAAAGCCGCCGGCACGTAGTCGGACGAAACTATGTCGAGCAGCCCGGCATCGGCCAATGTACGTGCGGCGACGTTGCCCGAATGCGATCCGCCCCGGATCAGGTTCGGGGCACCCATCATCACCGCGATGCCGTGCTCGTGGCAGGCGGCGGCGGCTTCGACCGTCGTAGGGAACTCGGCGAAATGCACGCCGTTGTGGCGCGAGCGGACAACGTGCGCGGGCTCGGTGTCGTCATGGCTGGCCAGCACCGCGCCATAGCGGCGCGCCGCATCGACTGCTGCCGCTTCATGCGCAGCACAGACCCGCAGGCCAAGCTCGCGCCGATCGACGACATGGGCGTCGAACTCGGCTTCGCTGAAGCCGTATTTGCCCATCAGGTAGTTGCGCAGCTGCGTGAGGTCGCGGAACTGCCGCTCGCCCGGGGTGTGATCCATCAGGCTGACGATGCCGATGCCATCCTCGGGCCCAAAGGCGTCGAGTTCTTCGGGCAGGGTTTCCGAGCAGATCTCGGCCCGCAGGTGCAACAGGTGGTTGATGCGCAGGGCGTCCTCGGCGCGCAGCGCGATGATCTCGTTGGCCAGACCGCGCGCGTATTCGCCGTAGTTGCCCTTGGAGCGCGTGGGCAGCGAACCGACCCTGAGCGCATCGAAGACCGTGGTGACGCCCACGCTCGCCAGTTCCGCATCATGGGCCAGGATTGCTGCCGCATGGGGCCAATCCACCTTGGGCCTGGGCTGGATGTGCCGTTCAAGATTGTCGGTGTGCAGCTCGATCAGACCGGGCATTACCAGATCGCCCTCGCAATCCTCGGCGCCCGGCGGAACGGCCTCACCCTCTGTCACATCGGCGATACGGCCACCGGAGAAGGTGATGCGGCCGCGGATGACTTCCTTCGGAAGCACAAGCGTGGCATTGGCGAGGGTAAGGTCAGTCATGGGCATCTCCAGGTCCGGCGGCGGACCCTACCCCGCGCATGTGACAAAAGGAGCAGCGGATGGCAATCGGCGGTTTCGCCCGTTACGCGATCTATTGGGCCCCGGAGCCGGGGCCGCTTGCCGATTGGGCGGCGGGCTGGCTCGGCTGGGATCCGGTTGGCGGAACCGAACCGTCCCACCCCGACCTGCCCGGACTGCCCCGGCCGGTGACAGAGATCACCGCCACGCCGCGCAAATACGGCTTCCACGGCACGGTCAAGCCACCTTTCCGCCTGGCCGATGGGCTGGACGCCGCCGAACTCGACCAGACCGCGCGCGCGCTTTGCGCAGACCTGGCACCGGTTGCGCTGCCGGGGTTGGCGCTACATCGGATCGGCGGCTTCGTGGCCTTGACACCCGAGGGCGACCAGACCGCGCTCGCAGGGCTCGCAGCACGGGTAGTCGGGGCGCTTGACCGCTTTCGCCTTCCGCCCGATGCCGCCGAGATCGCCCGGCGACGGCCCGAGCGGCTGAGCGAGCGCCAGCGCGAGCATCTGGCGCGGTGGGGCTATCCTTACGTCATGGACGAGTTCCGCTTTCACCTGACGCTGTCCGGCGACCTGCCCGCGGCCGAGGCCGAGGCGTTGGTCTCTGCGCTGGCCCCGGCGGTCGCGCCTCTCCTGCCCCGCCCCTTCAGCGTCGACAGCCTGTGCCTGTTCGGCCAGGCGGACGACGGGCGGTTCCGGCTGATCGAACGCTACGCGCTGACGGGGTAACCGGCGCAGCCTTCAGAACCAGTGCTTCCACTTGAAAAAGATGTAGGTGCCGACCGCCGAGGCCAGCATCAGCCCCAGGGCCATCGGATAGCCCCAGTCCCAGTGCAGTTCCGGCATCACGTCGAAGTTCATGCCATAGGCCGAGGCGATCACCGTCGGCGGCAGAAAGACCACGGCCAGAACCGAGAAGATCTTGATCGTCTGGCTTTGCGACAGACCGATCATGCCAAGCGTCGCATCGACCGCCAGCGCGACGCGAGACGACAGGAAATCGGCATGGACCTCAAGCGCCTGGATGTCGCGCATGATCCCCTTCACCACCGGACGCAGCTCGTCCTTGGCGCCGAGATGGATCTCGCTTTGCCCGAAGAAGCTGATCGCACGCTCAAGCGTCAGGAGCGAGAGCCGCACGCGCCCGACCAGGTCGCCCTCGCGCCCGATCCGCTGCAAGGCATCCTCCAGAAGATCGGACCGGTCGCCTTTGCTGGGGGCGAAGACCTCGCGCATCACCTGATCGAGCGCCTTGCCGGCGTTCTCCATCAGGTCGGCCAGGCGACCGATGATCTCCTCGGTCAGACCGAGAAAGATCGTCTCAGGCCGGCTGCAGCCGGGGCCGACCTTGTTGGCCCGCGTCGGATAGGTCTCGAACGGGCGGGGGGCATGGTGGCGCACCGTCACCAGCCGGTCGTGCGTCAGGATGAAGGTCACTGGACCCGAGATCGGCGCCTTGGTCTCCGACAGACCGGGCAGAACGACCGTCATGTAGTCCATGCCGTTCTCGCGGTAGAGACGGTTCGAGATTTCGATCTCTTCCATGTCCTCAAGCGTCGGCACGTCGACGCCAAGCGCCGTCACCGCATCGACCTGGACCTTGAGCGGGCGATAGAGGTCGATCCAGACGCTTCCTTCAAGAGGCGCGTCAGGCGTCAGGCGATCGAGACGGCCCTGGTCTTCGCGATAGGCAAACAGCATGGCGGACACCGATTGTCTGTTCCTTCCGCCGCTGCCTAGCGCGGCTCGACCGATCCTCCAACCCCTGATGTGCAACAGCCCCATGACGCGGCCATGACGCGCCGCAGCTTGGTCTGCGGCAAGATCGCGGGGAATTCGCCGCAGGTGCAGCAAATTCCGCGAATTGGCCATTGTTATGCCCCGATTCGCGGCGATTGAACGGTCAACGGGTACTGGAGTTTGGTAAATGACGCTTCTGAGCCAAGTTTCTTTCGACAACGTCATGTGCAGCCTGATGGTCTGCATCGCACTCCGTCAGACCATGGTTGTAGTTCTGCCCGATCGGATCGCTGGCCCCGGCGGCTGGCTGATCGATACCGGCGAAGAAGCCTGAGCGATCTCTCCTCTCTGCTTGTCGCTACCAGTGATCGGCCCTATGTCCAGAACGACGGGCGTGGGAACGACAGGGCGATGGCGCATATCACGACAAACAGATCGACCCTGAAGGCGTTGCCGATCCAGACCGGACAGATATGCGGCTGACGGCGATGACCGACGAGACCTTCTCTCCAATCGGCGCAAACCAGCGCGCCTTCCGCGATGCACTCGGCAGGTTCGCGACAGGCGTCACGGTGGTGACGATTCCGACGCTGGAAGGCCCAATGGGCTTTACCGCAAACAGCTTCGCATCGGTTTCGCTGGATCCGCCGCTGGTCCTGTGGGCGCCGTCCCGTGCCTCGATGCGGTTTCCGTATTTCGCGGCTGCCCGCCATTACGTCATCCATGTGCTCGGGTCTGAACAGATGGACCTTTGCAGGCGCTTTGCCCGTGGGGGGGCCGGATTCGACGGCCTGCCGTACAGCCTGAACCCCGAAGGCATCCCGGTGATCGAGGGGACGCTCGCCCGGTTCGACTGCGCGCACCGCGCCTCGCATGACGGCGGCGATCACCTGATCCTGATCGGGGAAGTGCTGCGTGCCTCAGCACGGGCCGGTACGCCTCTGGTCTTCAGTCAGGGAAGCTATGGCGGCTTCACCTTGGGGCTGGACTGAGGCTTTGCGATGCGTCAAAAACTATTTTTGTGCAGGGAAGTTCGCCAATCAATGCGGCATCCTTCTCGGTGCCGGGAAGTTCTTTTGGGCCGAGAGGGGTCCGAACAGGGTTATTGGTTTCCGGGAACTGCCCCGGTCTTTCTGAGGAGCGGCAAAGGTGTCGAGGGTTGAACTGAGTCCGAAATCATCTGATCCGGTCGTGCAGACCGCGACTGACGAGATGGTCGAACACGCCCAGGAAGCCGCAGCATTCCTCAAGGCGCTCTCGCATGAGGGCCGGCTGATGATCCTCTGCTATCTCGCCAACGGAGAGAAATCCGTATCGGAGCTGGAACAGCTTCTGGGATCGCGGCAGGCGGCCGTCAGCCAGCAACTGGCCCGACTGCGGATCGAGGGGCTGGTCAGCACCCGGCGCGATGGCAAGGCGATCTACTACTCGATCGGCGATGAACGCGTCAGACGCACGATCAACCTGGTCTACGACATGTTCTGCAATGTCGACGGCGTCAGCCGCGGCCAATAAACGGCATCGAATTGGCCATGATCGTCAGGAACGGGATGTTCACGTCCAAGGGCTGACGGGCCATCATCAACACTGCCTCGGCCACGTTCTGGACCGGCATCACCGGCTCGGTGCGGATGGAGCCATCGGCTTGCGGCACTCCCTTGGTGAATCGGGCGGCCATGTCAGTCAGGGCGTTGCCGATATCGATCTGGCCGCAGGCGATGTTCCAGGGGCGGCCGTCGAGCGACAGGGTCTTGGTCAGTCCCGTCACGGCATGCTTCGACATCGTATAGGGCACCGAGCCGGGACGCGGGGCATGGGCCGAGATCGAGCCGTTGTTGATGATCCGGCCACCCGCGGGCTGCTGGCGTCGCATGATACCGAAGGCGGCGCGGGCGCACAGGAACATGCCGGTGATGTTGACGTTGCACAGCCGCAGCCAGTCGTCGACGGGGATCTCATCGATGGGGTTACCTGGCAGCGAGATGCCCGCGTTGTTGAACAGCACGTCGATCCGGCCCCAGTCGCTGACGATCCGGGCAAAGGCGGCGTCGACCCCGGCTGGGTCTGAGACGTCACAGGGCAGAACCAGTGCGGGATACTCGTCAGCCGTTTCACGCAGGGCCTCCTCGCGCCGGCCAATCAGGGCAACGCGCCAACCGGCGTCGAGAAAGGCCCGCGCCGTGGCGCGGCCGATGCCGGAACCGGCGCCGGTGATGACGATCCCTTGCTGGGTCATGGTGGTCCTCCCTCTGGCGGCCATCTGGCGTCGGGACGGGCGGAATGGCAAGCAGGAAGCGTTTCGCGACCCGTCAGTTTCCTTTCGGGTTTCCGTCTGGCATCCGTATGGCATTGCGCGCCTCGCCCGGCCTTCGGCGCAGCGGCGGGCGCCGGGGGTTTTGCACCCCCGGACCCCCGCAGGGTATTTGGGCCAAGAAGAAGCCGGGAAGGAAATCCCCTCAGCGCAGGTCTGGCGGCAGCAGCGCCTCGGGGATGTTCTGGAAGCAGACCGGGCGCAGCCAGCGGCGGATCGACATGGTGCCGACAGAGGTCGCGCCGAAGTTGGTCGAGGCCGGATAGGGCCCGCCATGCACCATCGAATCCGCGACCTCGACGCCGGTCGCGAAGCCGTTGGCGAGGATCCGGCCAGCCTTGCGTTCCAGGATCGGCATCAGGCGCTGCGCAAGGGCCGTGTCGCCGGCATCGAGATGAAGCGTGCAGGTCAGCTGGCCCTCCACCCCGCGGGCGAGGTCGAGCATGTCCTCCTCGTTCTTCGCGCGGACGACAAGGCCGAGCGGGCCGAAGACTTCCTCATCCAGTCCATGCGACTTGCGGAAGGCATCCGAGGTGACCTTGTAAAGGTTCGGGCGGGCGATGCGGCCCTCGCTGGTGGTCTCGACCAGCGCCTCGACGCCTTCGGCGCCCGCGATGCGCGCCTGGCCGTCGCGGTAGGCGGCGGCGATGCCGTCGGTCAGCATCGTTTGCTCGGCAACCGCCGAAAGCGCGGCGGAGGCGGCGCGTTCGAAGGCATCGGTCGCCGGACCGTCGAGGGCGATCATCAAGCCGGGATTGGTGCAGAATTGGCCCGCGCCCATGGTCAGCGAGGCGACCCACTGGGCGGCGATCTGGTCGCCGCGGGCGGCGAGCGCGGCAGGCAGGAGGAAGTTCGGGTTGACCGAGCCCAATTCACCGAAGAACGGGATGGGGTCGGGGCGGCGGGCGCAGAGGTCGAAGAGCGCCCTGCCCCCGATCAGCGAGCCGGTAAAGCCCACGGCGCGGATCAGCGGATGCTGGACAAGGCTTTCGCCCACGTCGCGGCGGCCGCCCTGGATCAGGCTGAACACGCCCTTGTGCATCCCCGTCGCCTCGATGGCGGCGAGGACAGCCTGGGAGATGATCTCGCCGGTGCCGGGATGGGCGGAGTGGCCCTTCACCACCACCGGGCAGCCGGCAGCAAGCGCCGAGGCGGTGTCGCCGCCCGCGGTCGAGAAGGCGAGCGGGAAGTTCGAGGCGCCGAACACCGCGACCGGGCCGACCGGCAGCTGCATCAGCCTCAGCTCCGGGCGCGGCAGCGGCTTGCGGTCGGGCAGCGCCGCGTCGTGGCGGCGGTCGAGATAGTCGCCCTTGCGGATATGGGAAGCGAAGAGCCGGAGCTGTCCGGTGGTGCGGCCACGCTCGCCTTCGAGGCGCGCCGCAAGCAGGCCGGTCTCCGAAGTGCCGATGGCGGTCACCTCGGCACCCCGTGCCTCGATCTCGTCGGCGATCTTCTCGAGAAAAACAGCCCGCTGCTCCCGGGTGGTCTGCGAATAGGTCTCGAAGGCGGCTTCGGCAGCCTGCACGGCGCGGTCGACATGGGCCGGGGTGCCCACGGCATAGGCGAGTGCCTCGCCCGTGGCGGGCGAGGACAGGAACGTGGCGTCGCCCGCCACCCATTCGCCTGCGATCAGGTGCTTGCCGGTCAGCATGGTCTGGTGTCCTTCAGTTCGGGCCTTGCGCCCGTCAGTCGTGGAATGCGTCCGTCTGCACCTGCCGGCCCTTGAGGCAGGCATCCGCGACGATCCGCAGCGGAGAAATGTCGGTGTCGCTCTTGCGGGCCGAGACCAGCTCCGCGAAGCGGCGATAGATCGTCGGATATTCCTGTTCGGGGCCAACGTCCACCCGGCGACCGTCGATCACCAGTTCCGCCCCGCCCATGTGAAGCTCCAGCCGTTCCTCCCCGGCTTGCACGAAGATCGACCAGGTCTGCGGGCCTTCCTGCCGCCAGTCGAAATCCGCGCTGAGCGGCACCTGCCCGCGCGCCTGCATCGTCAGGCGGGCGGCGATCGGGGTGAAGGCGTTCGACGGCACTTCCAGATCGGCAGACTGAACGTGGATCGGACCCGGCAGGATATGGGTCAGGATCGAAAGGGCGTTGATGCCGGGATCGAACACGCCGAAGCCGCCCGGTTGCCAGATCCAGGCCTGTCCGGGATGCCAGCGCCGAACATCCTCGCGCCAGACGATGTCGACCGAGGTGATCTCGCGGCTGGCCATCCAGGCGCGCGCGGGCTCGACCCCGGGGGCGAACCGCGAATGCCAGGTTGCAAAGAGGGTGACCCCCTTCGCCTTTGCGGCCGAGATGATCGTCTCGATCTCGCCGAGCGTGGCGGAAGGCGGTTTCTCGATCATCAGATCGCGGCCCGCCTCGATCGCGGCAAGGCTCATTTCGACCCGCACGTCGGGCGGGGTGCAGAGCGAGACCGCCGCGAGCGGGCCGTCGCGAAGGAAGCTTTCGAAGTCGGTGAAGTTCGGCACGCCCTCGACTTTGCCGTGGCGAGACACCGCCGCCGCCAACAGGAAGTCGGGGTTCGCGGCGATGGCCGGCAGGTGCTGGTCGCGGGCGATCTTGCCCACGCCGACCACGGCGACGGGGATGGGACCGCCCATGATCAGTGCGCCTCACGCGCCACCGCGTTGCCGCGGCAGCCGACGAGGAAGTCCATGTCGGCGCCGGTTTCCGGGCCCTGCACATGGTCGTGGTAAAGCTGCGCCCAGCCACCCGAGGGGCGTTCGATGCCGGATTTCCACTCGGCAAGGCGTTTCGCCAGTTCCGCATCCGAAATGTCAAGATGGACCCGCCGCGCCTCGACATCGAGCTCGATCATGTCGCCGTTGCGCACGATGGCGAGCGGACCGCCGCGCGCCGCTTCCGGGCTGACATGCAGGACAACCGTGCCATAGGCGGTGCCGGACATGCGCGCGTCCGAGATGCGGACCATGTCGGTAATGCCCTTGCGCAGCACCTTGGGCGGCAGGCCCATGTTGCCGACCTCAGCCATGCCCGGATAGCCGCGCGGGCCGCAGTTCTTCAGCACCATCACGCAGGTCTCGTCGATGTCGAGGCTCTCGTCCTCGATCTTGGCCTTGTAGTCCTCGATGGTCTCGAAGACGACGGCGCGGCCGCGATGCTTCATCAGATGCGCCGAGGCCGCCGAGGGTTTCAGCACGGCGCCATTCGGGGCAAGGTTGCCGCGCAGGACGGCGATGCCGCCATGCGAGGTCAGAGGATTGGTCACCGGGCGGATGACGTCCTCGTTCCAGTTGCGGACGTCCTTGACCTCGTCCCAGATCGGGCCGCCCGACACGGTCAGTGCATCCTTGTGCAGCTTGCCGCCCTCGCCGAGCGCCTTGATGACCACGGGCAGGCCGCCGGCGTAGAAGAACTCCTCCATCAGGTACTTGCCCGAAGGCATCAGGTTGACGATGGTCGGGATGTCGCGCCCCTGCTTGTCCCAGTCCTCAAGCGTCAGATCGAGGCCGACGCGGCCCGCGACGGCGAGAAGGTGGATGACTGCGTTTGTCGAACCGCCGATGGCGCCGTTGACGCGCATCGCGTTCTCGAACGCCTTGCGGGTCAGGATGTCCGAGGGCTTCAGGTCGTCCTTGACCATCTGCACGATCCGCCGTCCGGTGACATGGGCCATGACGCGGCGGCGGCTGTCGACCGCCGGGATCGCGGCGTTCCCCGACAGGGTCATGCCAAGCGCCTCGGCCATGCTGGCCATGGTGCTAGCCGTGCCCATCGTGTTGCAGGCCCCGGCCGAGCGCGACATCGAGGCTTCGGCCTCGACGAATTCCTCGGCCGTCATCTCGCCCGCCTTCACGGCCTCGGAGAATTTCCACAGATGGGTGCCCGAGCCGACCGTCTCGCCCCGGAAATAGCCGTTCAGCATCGGGCCGCCCGACACCAGGATCGCGGGAATGTCGACGCTGGCCGCGCCCATCAGAAGGGCCGGTGTGGTCTTATCGCAACCGGCGAGCAGCACGACGCCGTCGATCGGCTGGCCGCGCAGGCATTCCTCGACATCCATGGCGCAGAGGTTGCGGAACATCATCGCGGTCGGGCGGAAGGCGGATTCCGACGGCGACATGACCGGGAATTCCATCGGCAGGCCGCCTGCCTCGTAGATGCCGTGCGCCACCCTTTCGGCGAGGTCGCGGAGATGGGCGTTGCAGGGGGTCAGCTGACTCCAGGTGTTGCAGATGCCGATCACCGGGCGGCCATCGAACAGGTCGGCCGGCAGGCCCTGATTCTTCATCCAGGAGCGGTGATAGATCGCGTCCTTCGTCGTGCCGCCGAACCACTCCTGCGAGCGCAGCTTGCGGGGCCAGGGGGCGGGTTTGAAGGTCATTTCAGGGAATCCTTACAGAACGCGGACGGTTGAAGGGGTTTCAGCCGCAACCGCAAGCGGATTGGCGAGCGGCAGGCCGAATTCGGGTGCTTCGATCTCGAAGACATCGCCAGGCATGGTCCGGACGCCATCGGCGAAGCTGAGCGTTGCCGTGCCGAACATGTGGACGTGCAGATCCCCCGGCACGCGGAAGAGGTCATACTTGAAATGGTGATGCTCGAGGTTGGCGATGGTGTGCGACATGTTCG
The DNA here is from genome assembly GCF_021491355.1 of Alitabrizicola rongguiensis. Lineage (GTDB taxonomy): Bacteria > Pseudomonadota > Alphaproteobacteria > Rhodobacterales > Rhodobacteraceae > Aliitabrizicola > Aliitabrizicola rongguiensis. The sequence continues at coordinate 335,606 of NZ_JAKENF010000002.1, forward strand.
TCTCGCCCGACAGGAACGGCTTTTCCCAGATCACCTTGCCATCCCGGCGGATGCGGCTTGTGCCGCGGATGTCCTGTGGCAGTTCACCAACCAGCAGTTCGGGGCCGAAGGAGGCAGGGCGAAGCTTGGAATGGGCGAGATAGAGGTAGTTGATCCGCTCGGTCACGTGGTCCGAGAATTCATTGGCGAGCGAAAAGCCGATGCGGTTCGGCGTGCCATCGGGGCCGATCAGGTAATAGGCGGCAATCTCGGGTTCCTCGCCGCCGTCCAGAGCGAAGGCCGGCGACGTGAGCGGCTGGCCCGGGCCGACTGCGAACACGCCGGTGCCCTTGTAGAACCATTCCGGCTGCACGCCGGTCTCGCCCGCGGCGGGTTTGCCACCCTCGATGCCCATCCGGAACATCTTCATGCTGTCGGTCATCTTGGACGGATCGGCCTGCGAGTGCATCGCGTCGCGCGCCGAGGCTGATCCGAGATGGGTCAGACCGGTACCGGTCACATGCATATGCGCCGGATCGGGATGACGAACGGGGCAGTCGAGACGACCCGCCGCCAGCAGGTCGGGCAGATCGACGGCCTCGCCCTGCCCCAGACCGGCGACGACTTCGGACAGCGGCTTGCCGGAGGCAATCGCGGCCTGCGCCAGTTCAAGGACGCTGCCCGCGCCGGGGATCAACCGGGCGTCCTTGCCAGAGCGGACGACAACGCCGCCGCCGATGAGTTGGGAAAGATGCATTGGGCCGCCTCAGGACTTGGATTTGTTGTAGACGTCGAAGATGACCGCGGCGAGCAGCACGAGGCCCTTGATGACTTGCTGGTAGTCGATGCCGATGCCGAGAATCGACATGCCGTTGTTCATCACACCCATGATGAAAGCGCCAACGACGACCCCAACGATCTTGCCCGATCCGCCCGACATCGACGCTCCGCCGATGAAGACGGCCGCGATCACGTCCAGTTCGAAGCCGACGCCGGCCTTCGGAGTGGCCGAGTTCAGCCGGGCGGTCACGATCATGCCGGCGAGCGCTGCCAGCACCCCCATGTTGACGAAGGTCAGGAAGGTCAGCCGCTCGGTATTGATGCCCGAAAGTTTCGCGGCCTTCAGGTTTCCGCCGATCGCATAGATACGCCTGCCGGTCGTCGTCGCTTCGGTGAAGAAGGCGTAGAGCACGATCAGGACCGCCATGACCACAAGCACGTTCGGCAGGCCGCGGAAGCTGGCGAGCTTGTAGCCGACGAAGATCAGCGCGGCAGTCACGATCAGGTTGCGGATCCAGAACAGGCTGTCCGGCTCTTGCGCCAGACCATAGGCCTCGTTGCGCTTGCGGGCGCGCCAGCCGATCCAGATCAGGATCGCAGCCGCGATCGCCACGACCAGAAGCGCGGTCAGGTTCGGCTTGCCGACGCCGAACATGTCCGGGACGAAGCCGGTTGACAGAAGCTGGAAGCTTTTCGGGAAGGGCCCGACGTTCTGGCCGCCCAGCAGCCACAGCGTCAGGCCGCGGAAGACCAGCATCCCCGCCAGCGTCACGATGAAGGACGGAATGCGCCAGTAGGCGATCCAGTATCCTTGCGCCGCGCCGATCAAACCGCCGATGATCAGGACCGTCGGAATGACCGCGAATGTCGGCCAGCCGAGGTTCAGCACCAGCACCGCCGAGACCGCGCCGGTAAAGGCAGCAACCGAGCCGACCGAAAGGTCGATGTGGCCGGCCACGATCACCAGCAGCATGCCAAGCGCCATGATGATGACGTAGCTGTTCTGAAGGAACAGGTTGGTGATGTTCTGGGCCGACAGGAAGTCGACCCCGAGCATCGCCCGCACGATCACGACGAAGAAGACGACGATGGCCACAAGCGCCATCAGCATCCCGTTCTCGCGCAGGTTCACATTCATCCCGGACTTCTTGCCGGCCGCTCCTGCGGTCTGGTCGGTCATTGCCTGCCCCTCCCCTTCAATGCGTCACGATCAGGGACATGATGCGTTCCTGGCTCGCTTCGGCGGAGGTGAGTTCGCCCACCAGCTCGCCTTCGTTCATCACGTAGATCCGGTCGCACATGCCCAGAAGCTCGGGCATCTCTGACGAGATCATCACCACCGCGCGGCCCTCATCGGCCAGCCGGTTCATCAGGCCGTAGATCTCGAACTTCGCGCCCACGTCGATGCCGCGCGTCGGCTCGTCGAGGATCAGCACCTTCGGCTCGGTGAAGAGCCATTTCGACAGCACGACCTTCTGCTGGTTGCCGCCGGACAGGTTTACCACCTTCTGGAAAACCGAGGGCGTGCGGATGTTCATGGCCTTGCGGTAGCCCTCGGCCACGTCTTGTTCGCGGTGGCGGTTGATCACGCCGTTGACCGCGATCCCGGCAAGGTTCGCAAGAGAGATATTCCACTGGATCGGTTCCTCCAGCACCAGCCCGAGCGCCTTGCGGTCCTCGGTCACATAGGCAAGGCCCGAGTCCACCGCCTTGACCACCGACGAACAATCAACGGCCTGGCCGTTGATGCGGACCTCGCCAGAGATGTTGCGCCCATAGCTGCGACCGAACAGGCTCATGGCAAGCTCGGTGCGGCCCGATCCCATCAGCCCGGCGATGCCGACGATCTCGCCCTTGCGGACGTTGAAACTGACATTCTTGATGACCTGGCGCTCGCGGTGTTCGGGGTGGAAGGCGTTCCAGTTCTTCACCTCCATGATCACCTCGCCCGGGCGGCGGTCACGCTCGGGATAGCGGTGGGCCATGTCGCGGCCGACCATGTCGCGGATGATGCGGTCTTCGGTGATCTCGGCTCGCGGAATGGTCGATACGCTGGTGCCGTCGCGGATGACGGTAATATTGTCGGCGACGCGGCTGACTTCGTTCAGCTTGTGGCTGATGAGGATCGAGGTGATGCCTTGCGCCTTGAGTTCCAGTAGCAGGTCCAAGAGCTTCTGGCTGTCGTTTTCCTGCAGCGCCGCCGTCGGTTCGTCGAGGATGAGCAGGCGCACATCCTTGGCAAGAGCCTTGGCGATCTCGATCAATTGCTGCTTGCCGACACCGAGCGTATCGACCGTCGCGGTCGGCGGCTCGTGCAGGCCGACCTTGGCGAGGAGCTTTTCGGTGCGCCTGTAGGTTTCCTGCCAGTTGATGACCCCGCCCTGGGCCACCTCGTTACCGAGGAACAGGTTCTCGGCGATCGACAGGAGCGGGACCAGTGCCAGCTCCTGGTGAATGATGATGATCCCCTTCGCTTCGCTGTCGTGGATGCCCGAGAACTGGGCAAGCGACCCGGCGTAGTGGATCTCGCCTTCGTAGCTGCCGTGCGGGTAGACGCCGGACAGCACCTTCATCAGCGTGGACTTGCCCGCCCCGTTCTCGCCGACGAGGGCGTGGATCTCGCCTTCCTGTACGGAGAGATTGACATGATCGAGCGCGCGGACCCCCGGGAAAGTCTTGGTGATCGCCCGCATTTCCAGAATCGTGCCCATGCCCGCCGTCCTGCAAGGTATTCGGTGAGGCCCGCCGCTGAATCGGCGGCGGGCCGTTGTCAGGTCGCCGTCAGGACGGGATTATTCGATCTGGTCCTTGGTGTAGTAGCCGGAACCGATCAGGATCTCTTCCCAGTTCGACTTGTCCACCGGCTGCGAGGCCAGCAGGTAGGACGGCACGACCTTCACGCCGTTGTTGTAGGTCGAGGTGTCGTTGATCTCGGGCTCTTTGCCCGAAAGGATCGCATCGACCATCTTCACGGTCACGCCGGCAAGGTTGCGGGTGTCCTTGAAGATCGTCGAGTATTGCTCGTCTGCAAGGATCGACTTGACCGACGGCACTTCGGCGTCCTGGCCGGTGACGCAGGGCATCTTCAGGTCGCCCGAGCCGTAGCCCACGCCCTTGACCGACGACAGGATACCGATCGACAGCCCGTCATAGGGCGACAGCGCGCCGTTCAGGGTCTTGTCGCCGTAGTTTGCCGACAGCAGGTTGTCCATGCGGGCCTGCGCAACAGCACCGTCCCAACGCAGCGTACCGACCTTGTCCATGCCCATCTGACCCGACGGGACGGCGATCTCGCCCGAGTCGATCATCGGCTGAAGGACCGACATGGCGCCGTCGTAGAAGAAGAAGGCGTTGTTGTCGTCGGGCGAGCCGCCGAAGAGTTCGACGTTCCACGGCTTGGTGTCCGGGAAGCGGGATTTCAGGCACTGGACCAGCGACTCGGCCTGCTGCACGCCGACCTTGAAGTTATCGAAGGTCGCATAGTAGTCGACCGCGCCGCTGTCACGGATCAGACGGTCATAGGCGATGACCTTGATGCCGGAAGCCTGGGCGTTTTCCAGTGCGTTCGACAGGGTCGTGCCGTCGATCGCGGCGATCACGAGAACGTTCACGCCTTTGGTGATCATGTTCTCGATCTGTGCGAGCTGGTTCGGGATGTCATCCTCGGCGTACTGCAGATCGGTGGCATAGCCGGCTGCCGTGAACTGCTCGACCATCGAGTTGCCGTCCGAGATCCAGCGAGCCGACGATTTGGTCGGCATTGCAATGCCGACGGTGCCCTTTTCCTGCGCGATGGCCGGAGCCGCAAAAAGCGCCGCGCCAACCGCAACAGACGCCAGAAGTGACGTGAAAGTCTTCATGGGTTCTCCTCCCTGCCACGGCTTCCGCACGGTGCGACAGCGCCCTGGCCCCTCGTTGGTAGGATCGTGCTGATCCGAAGCGCACTCTAGACAGTCGCCTTCATACCATTCAAATTCTGAATCTGACGCAAGACATACCGGAATTGACATGACCGCGCATTTGGCCAGCAGACTAATGATAAAGCATCTGCGGTTGATCGTTGCGGTCGCCGAGCATGCTCAGATCACCATCGCGGCTCAGGCGCTTGGAATGACGCAACCGGCCGCCTCGCGCATGCTGGCCGAAGCCGAGGCACAGGTGGGCGCCCCCCTGTTCGAACGGAATGCGCGCGGCATGGTCCTGACCGCCATCGGCGAGGCGATGGCCCGTCGGGCGCGGAACGTGTTGAGAGAGATTGCCGATGCGACCGAGGAGGTCGAGCTTCTGCGCAGCGGTCGTGGCGGCGTTGTGCGCATCGGCGCGGTCACCGGTGCGGCCGTGGGCTACGTCGTCCCGGCGATCCGCCAGTTGAAGCGCGTTGCCCCGGACGCCGAAGTGCATGTCGAGGTCTCGACGAGCGAGGAACTCATCGGCGGCCTGCTGGCGCAGCGGCATGACATGGTCATGGCCCGCATCCCGCCCGGAACACCGGCGGGAGGCCTGGCCCTGCACCGCGCAGCCGGAGAAAGGGTGCATCTGGTGGCGCGCAAGGACAACCCTGCTGCCGGACGGGGTCCGGTCGTCCTGACCGATCTTGTCGAACAGGAATGGGTCATGCAGGGACCCGGCGCCCCGATCCGCCGCGCCATCGAGGAGGCCTTCCTGTCGCAGGGCCTGCCTTTGCCCCGCAACGTGACCAATACCGCGTCGCTTCTTATGACGCTCGCGCTGTTGCGCGACCCCGAGGTGGTGACGGCCGTCAGCCAGGAGGTCGCGCTGCTTCTGTCCGGGGGCCGCAGCGATCTTGTCATCTTGCCGATGCGCGATCCCGTCCTTCTGGCCCCCTATTCGCTGGTCACGCTTCGCGAGCGGCGCCTGTCTCCGGTGGCCGCGACCTGCCGTGACCTCATCAAGTCGCTCGTCGCTGCCGCTTGACAGGGTGGGATCACCAAGGCCTCTTTGCGTGGGCTTGGCGTCAGCGCCAACGGAGGGAGGGATACGATGAAGACGATCAAGGGGCCGGCCCTGTTCCTGGCTCAGTTTGCCGGCGATGACGCGCCATTCAACAGCTGGGCCTCCATCACCCGGTGGGCCGCCGAATGCGGCTATGTGGGGGTGCAGATTCCAAGCTGGGATGGTCGGCTGTTCGACCTGGAAAAGGCTGCGACATCAAAGACCTATTGCGACGAGATCACGGGCGTTGCGAAGGAGGCGGGCCTCGAGATCACCGAGTTGTCGACCCACCTGCAAGGGCAGCTCGTCGCGGTCCACCCTGCCTATGACGAAGCCTTTGACGGATTTGCCGCCCCGTCGGTCCGGGGCAACCCGAAGGCCCGTCAGGAATGGGCCGCCGACCAGGTGAAGAAGGCGCTGACTGCCTCGAAGAACCTCGGCCTGAATGCCCACGCGACTTTCTCGGGCGCACTCGCCTGGCCTTTCGTCTATCCTTGGCCGCAGCGCCCGGCGGGGCTGGTCGAGACTGCCTTCGACGAACTTGCGAGACGCTGGCTGCCGATCCTGAACCATGCCGAGGACTGCGGCGTGGACGTGTGCTACGAGATCCATCCGGGCGAAGACCTGCATGACGGGATCAGCTACGAGATGTTCCTGGAGCGGACGGGCAACCACGCACGGGCGAACATGCTCTACGACCCGTCGCACTATGTCCTGCAACACCTTGATTACCTGGAACATATCGACATTTACCACGACCGCATCCGCATGTTCCACGTCAAGGATGCCGAGTTGAACCCTACAGGGCGGCAGGGCGTCTATGGCGGCTACCAGTCCTGGGTGAACCGCGCCGGCCGGTTCCGCTCGCTCGGCGACGGTCAGGTGGATTTTGGCGGCATCTTCTCGAAGCTGACCCAGTACGGCTTCGACGGCTGGGCGGTGGTCGAATGGGAATGCTGCCTGAAGCACCCCGAGAATGGCGCGCGCGAAGGTTCGGACTTCGTTCGGGCCCATATCATCCGGGTGACCGAGAAGGCCTTCGACGACTTCGCAGACGCGGGGACCGACGAGGCGGCGAACCGGCGGATGCTCGGGATCTGATGGCCCCGGAGGGGGCGCTGCCCCCTCGCCCCTTGCGGGGCTCACCCCCGGGGTATTTCCGCAAAGAAGAAACGAAGGCGGTCTGCCTGGACTTTCCCGTCATGCGAAGGAGAAGCTGGAGGCGGGTACCGGAATCGAACCGGTCTTCACGGATTTGCAATCCGCTGCGTAACCTCTCCGCCAACCCGCCAACATACTGATTTAAATCAGTATTTTCACTCAGAACTTGTCGCCGTGAGGTTTTCTGCAACAAGTTCGTCAACATTCACGGTTCGTCCGCGATTCGTTCGGAACACGTTATTTCCGTTTCGCGCTCGCCTGTCTAGCCCGCATGATCTGTCGCGCGATTCCGGCATATTTCCGGATCATCGCCATGGTCACATGGCCGCTGTATGAGGCGATCTCGTCGTCGCTGCAGCCGGCCCAAGCCAGCTCCATGATGCCCCGGTAGCGCATCGCATGGAGGTCGTGCTCTTCGGTCCCGAGGCGCTTGCGCTCGGCCAGCATGATCTCGGCCATGCGCCGATAGGTCAGTCTCAAGCCGTCCCGATTGGTCAGGATGTGGCGGTTCGGATGCGGGGTCAGGCGGGCGCGCTCGGCATCGAGCACCGCCTTGAGGGCTTCGGTGCAGGGGAGGATCAGCTCCACGCCCGTCTTTCCCTGCATCACCTTGATCGTGGCGCCGTCATAGTCGCGCCAGCGGAAGCGGGTGAGGTCGTCCGGGCGCTGGACGGTGCCAATCCCGAGCTCCATGCAGAGCCGCGGCAGGCCGGTCGATTCCTCGCGCCATTTCGCAACAGCCTCATCCGTCCATGGGACATGCGGCTTCTGCTTCGCCTTGGGCGTCTTGAGCAGGCTGACCCCGACTGCCGGGTTATCCACGCGCCAACCCTTCTCATGAGCGAATTTCAAGAGCGGTCGGATGACCTGGACGATGTAGTTGGCCTGCCTGACCCGGTCGGCATTGGCATCGCGAAGGGCCACGACATCCTTCTTTTGCATGGCAGAGACGCGGATCTTGCCAATCGTCGATCGCAGGAAGTCGAGGATCTTCCTGTAATCGGCTTTGGTCCGTGGCGCGAGCTCGGTGAAGGCGGGATTGGACACGTAGAGGTCGATCAGGGCGGAGAAGGTGCGCTTGTCCGCAACGGTGATGCGGGCGCCATCGAGTGCACTGGCATATTCCCGCTGGAAGTCCGCTGTGCCTGGTTCCGCCTTGATCCTCCTGGGCGGCTCGCCGCGGCGAATGAACCAGACATAGCTATAGTTTCCGCGACGCTTCCAATAACAGAAGGCCGGAAGATCACGTTTCATTTCCTCACCCCAAGCCAGAGACGAGTGGAATTGTACACGAGTGCAGGACCAATCCAAATGGTCACACTCCGATCACAACCACCCTGACCCGCCAACGAGCCTCTCCAGACTTGCCTGGTAGAGGTGCTCAACCGGTCAGTGAAGGGCCAAACCCAAACAAGACTCAGCTCTGGATGAGGCAGACACGGACGCAGGTCAGCAAGATCAAGCTCGAAAACTGGATTATCTCCGACTTTCGCGCAGAAAATGCGCTCGAAAGTTTGCATTCATATCAAGATAAACATCGCCAAAATGGATCAAATCCACATGAAGACAATGATTTGAATAAGCCACCGCTTGAGCCAAACATGAGCCAAACAGATCCGTAGCTATGTATAGTTGTGGCGGCGCGCGCATGGACGCGTGGGCGCGACTAGCCGCCCCGATCGGATCGACCCTGACAACTATCGCGCATGACAGGTCTTAGGAACCGGACGCCGCGCGGCCGGGTCGTATGGTGTCACATGGACCAGCATCCGCTATCCTGAGGGCCAGCGCATCGGCGTCTTCTGGCGCGAAGTGATCCCAATCCCCATTCAAGGCACGAATTACGCCAATCACTGAAAAGCGGCAGCGGTGAAATATGCTAAGAAATTGGAAAAAAGGAAAATGTCCGGGCTGTTTAGGCCTGCACTGACGGCGCTGCATAGAGGCGTTTCTTAGTCCGGAAGCTGGGCGAATATGTCGTCTTGCGCGAGTAGGCGCAGGCGTGACGGTAGAAGCCGAGACGACTCCACACCCGACATCAGGTACGTCTCCTGCGTCGCAGCTTCGTGGCGGTGGGCAGCTCGCCGCTCGAGATCTTCGCCTTCCCGACACAGGTCGGATAGCGAACGCAGCCAAGGAACTTGCCATAGCTGCCGCTCCGTTCGACCAGCCAGCCATCATCGCATTCCGGGCAAGTGGGATAGCTGGCACCGCAGCTACATCGAACTTCGGTCGTCCCATTGACACGGCGTGGCAGTGCGCTTCCGCAGGATGGACAGGCAGGTAGTAGGTTTCCGCAATGTTGTACATGCTCACAACGATACCACAGCCGTCCGTCCTGCCCAGTGACGCCCAGCAAACGCCCACCGCATTCGCCGCAGACGTGGGCCTCCGGCTCAGCTCCGGGGGCCGCCGAGATCCCATAAGCAGGATCTTTCCGAAGCTCGGTGACGAAAGACGATGGCCGCGCGTTCGAGGCAAGGATCGTCAAGGTGTGCCGTGCCCGGGTCATCGCGACATACATGACACGACGCTCTTCTGCGTTCTGGTAGGCTTCCTCCTCCGGCGACACCAGAGACAGGAGCGGGTCGTCGACGATCTCTGACGGGAACCCCATGCGCCCACTGTCGGCGTTCAGCAGGATGACGTGGTCGGCCTCCAGCCCTTTGGAGGCATGGATCGTCTTGAAGCTTATCTTCAGCCGAGAGTAGCGGCGCCTAAGTTCCTGCATGTCCGGCTCGATAAATCGGTATCGGCCAAGGAGAAGTACCGTCGCGGGTTTTGCATCAGGCGCCACAGCGGCTGACATGGCGGCAAGAACCTCGGACAGTTTCCCCTCATCCTCTCCCTTGGAGACGGTCATGATCCGGATCGCAGGTTCGGTCGCTGTTCCGGCCGGGATGATCTGTTTCTGGATCTGCGCCGGGTTCTGCAAAACGAAGGTTCTGGCTGCGAAGGCAATCTGATCGACCGAACGGAAGGTGCGACCCAGATCGACGGTTCGGTGCACTCCTGTCTCACCATCGAAGCTGCCACCGAACTCTGTCCCGAAGTGACGCATCAGGTGTATGTCGGACCCCGCGAAGCGGAAGATCGACTGCCAGTCGTCGCCCACGGCGAAAACACGCACGTCAGGATGCTGGGCTTTCAGCGCCTTCACCAACCGGGCCCGGCTTTGCGAAATGTCCTGGAACTCGTCAACCAGGATGTGGCGGAACGGACTGATGTAGCGCCTCGTCTCTACATAGCCTGCAGCGCGCAGGATCATGTCCTCGAAGTCGATGCGACCGCTGAGGCGCTTCTGGTACTCCTCGAAGACCGGCGTAAAGACATCGAGAAACGCACGTGCTCGCTGACCCAACTTGATCCGCTCGGATTTGGTCTCGCAGTCCTGCAGGCTGTAACCACCGCTCTTGAACTTGCGCAGGAAGGTTCCGAGCAGCTTCGAAAAGTCATCGACCTGGTTCAACTCGACGATCCGGTCATAGATCGTGTTGACCGGTCGGGGTTTCTGGGTGACATGCGGCGCCAGTTTCTCGGCGAGGCCGGTCAGCAGGCGACCCTCCTGCCGTTCATAGCTGTAGGTCTCGATCAAGGTGGTTTGATGCTCGGCGTGGACCTGGCGCTTCCAGTCCATGCTGGCCAAGTATTGGTCGCGGTTCACAAAAGGGGCCGTAAATAGCCGTTCGCTGCCATCGGCCATCTTCTGGCGTCGCACCCCGAAATGCTCGATGTAGATGCCACTTTCGGTCAGCCGAAAGTCCGGCTGGTAATCTCGCCTGCCCGTTTCCGCGATCTTGTGCTCGTAGATGGGCTCGTACTCGTATTCGATGCCGTTCTCATAGAGCCAGTTGGCGATCTGCAGCTCTTCGTAGCTTTTGACCTTTTCTCCCTGCAGTGTCCGCAGGTCTTGCGCTTCCATGTGGGTGTAGAAGTCGTGTTTGGTCTTGAAGTCCCATTCGGTCTTCGGCTCGACCAGGAAATGCGAAAAAAACCGGATGATGGCGTTCGACACGTCCGAGAGCTTGTGGACAAGGTCCTTCAGGATCTGCTTGATCAGGTTGGTGAAGGCCATGTCGTCCGTGGCGTGGTCGGCCAAGGCTGGCTTCGACCCTTCGACGATCCCGATGATGTCGTAGGCAATTGCGTGGAACGTCCGCGCGACGACGGGCACCCCGGATCGGGCCTCGACCCGTTCCGACATCTCTTCTGCCGCGTTCTTCGCGAATGCTAAGAGCAGGATCTCTTGCGGCTGGCGGATGCCCGCCTTGACCAGATAGGCGGCCTTTGCAGTAATGACGCTGGTCTTGCCCGATCCCGCTCCGGCAAGAACGAGCGTCGCATCCTCATCGACGACAACCGAAAGACGCTGTTCCGGCGTCAGCGGCTTGCTCTCAATAGTATCGAAGAAGTCCTTCCAGCGTTCCAGTTCGGCGGAGAGGAAAGCGGCAATGCCATCCGCACGCATCGTGCGCGGGTCAGCGGCAAACTTCCTGACGGGCGCAATACGGGCGGCGGCCTCGGGACCAATGGCATCGATATTCAGCTTCGACAGCAGCGACGCCTCCAGTCGTCGAGCGTCATCCAGTGCAGGTGAGATCTGGCACGCCGCGGGGTATCGGGACGGTGCAGCCAAATCGAGCACCTCGGCAAGGGTCCTGTCCAGTTGCGCCGCTTCTCTCTCGAGGGCTCCGAGATTGAAGCTGGTCCACGCTGCCGCAACCTGTGCTGAGAAATCATGGGCCTCGTGGTTGCCCGCGCCCTTCAGCGTGACAACGTCAGTTTCGCCCGAGCGGATGGTTAGTGAGGTCCCGAGCATTCCCTTCCGAATGGAAGGTGCGGCCACCATCAACCGCAACGGCAAGTCATCAACCCGGCCGCGTCGCGTGATCCGGATGCTATTCCCGTCCAACTCAATCGCACGAGCAAATCGGCCTAGGGGATCAGCAAGGAAACCAAACAGAGGTCGTTGTTGCAGTCGAATCAATGCGCTGAGCCTCGGGATCGCATCTGGTCAGCTTGTCTCTCGGACAAGCCAGACATCAACCATGAACGAAGATCACGGCCAAAGAATGGAAAGTACCATCCCGGCACGTCAGGCTTTTCGGCGTCATTGTCCCATCTGCCACAGATCAGCCTGATTGCGATGCTGTTCTGGCTCATGAGCATCAATCAGGACTTTCTTCGAATGGACTCTATCGACTGGGATGACCGCGCATTTTTCGATGATGACGAGTGGGTGACCTGGTCGGAAATCAATGAACAGTTGCGACACAAGGAATGGCGCGCCAAGTATCCAAACGCTGTTCAAACCATGATCCCCTACTTCGAGTCACTGATCTCGCTTGCTGAAAGCTACCATCTCGAAACTGGACTCCACCTGAACGCCTACGGCGACATCGGTGAACTCTTCGGCGCCATCACATACGGGATCAAATTGAACCGAACCTACGCCCAAGGTGCGGATGGAAGGCTTGGCAACGACCATGTCGAGATCAAGACAATTACTCCCTTCAAGAAGAAGGACGAGGTCTTGGTCGACCTGTCAGGCAACTTCAGCAAGCTGCTTGTCGTCAAGATTAACGAGGCATTTCAGGTATGTGGCCGAATGGTTGATCGCAGGTCCCTTCCGACGCAAAGGGGGCGTTATCTCAGGGTCAGGTGGGCGGACCTGCCGAGTTCAACTTCCGGAAGCTGACGAAAATGCTTACTGTGCGACGATGTCAGTTGTCGCTGCGCACTGACACTTACCGCTCCCCGCTTGGTGCCGAATATTGGAACCTGCAAAGCTGCTCTCCAGCATCGGCTGCCCCCACCACTTAAACGTGCAGGACCAAAACGCGGATAGTCGCTCGAACTATGCGAATGCCGGAAGCAACCTCTGATCAACGCTCAATTGATACAAGGTTACGGCATCGCCGGGAAATCCGAGCGACCGTAGTTCTCGACCATCTTTCGTAGACCAACGGGGGTCACGACCTCGACCTTGTCGCCCCACTGATAAAGGTGCCACGCCATCTCGAGCCAGCCGCTGGCCTGAAAGCGGACAACCAGAGACCCATCCTCTTCCTCCGCAACCTCCTGATCCGGATGAAACTCGAACTCCCTCGCAATGGCGGCTGCCTCGGGCCGGAACCTCCAGACGACTTCGCCAAATTCCTTGTCGGCATGGAAGGACCCGAAGGCTCTCGCGGCATGGGTTGACAGGTCGAACTCGGCATCGCGGGCGAAGGTCTGGATGTCGAGGCGCGCGTGGCGCATCCGGTCCAGCCGGTAGTGCTGGAACCCGCCCGATTTGCCGACCTCCCGGGCGACGAGATACCTACGTACACCGATCAGCAGACCATAGGGCTCGAGGATGCGTTCGCGGGGATTCTTTTCCTTGGGGCCTGCGTAGCTCACGACGAGCCGGAAGGGCCCCTTCAGCGCCTGGGCAATCGTTTCGAGAACCAAAGGCTCGCTCTTCACTCGCGGGCCAGGCCGTGAGGCGTAGCCATAGGCTTCCAGCACCGCCTCGGCATCGGCCTCCGCACGTCGCGCATGGGAACTCGGCATCGTGGCGAGCAGCCGATCCCTGAGCGAGGTCAGTGTCCGGACCTCGTGGATAGCTCCTTCGCGCTCGGCGCGGCGGATGCTCATTTCAAGCGCGGCAAGCTCGCTGTCGCGGATCCCCTGCATCCGCAGAAGGCTCGTGTCCCGCAGCTTCCAGCGGCGGCGGCGATCTGCATCCGTGCGGATCTCGACACCGGGAAAGGCGTCTTCCAGCGCCTTGGTCATGCGCTGTGCCGTGCGATGATCGGCGTCGAACTCCTCAACGATGTCGGCAAGGGACACACCGGCATGACGCGCCGCGGCCATTTCGGCCAGCCGAAGAAGATCTTTAGCCTTGCTCAGGGACATTTGTCCTCCACCCCACACCTCTGCGCACGAGCAAGGTCCAGCAGAACCGCTGCCGCCGAAGAAATATTCAACAAAAACAAGCGATCACACTGGCACTGCGCCGTCCAGTCATCCCTTCGGCCATTTCCGCCAGCCGTTGCCGCGATCGTCCTTTCGGAACGTGTCATCACTTTGGCGGGCCTTGGTCCTGAAATTCCATACTGCATCCGGAAGGCGGGTGAGTACAGGCTCGCGCAGCCTCCCTGACAGGATCTGACACCTTCACCTCTTATTAACGTTTCTGTGGCCGTCGGGGCGATTCCTTCGGTTCACGAGTAACTCAAGGTGAAGAGTATCCCGATGGTCACACCCCCTGCCCCCGTAGCCACCCAGTCCCCTGGCCGGATCCCTGCCCAGACATCTCTGTTTGCTGCTGCACTTATCCTCCTCACGTCGAATCCCATGCAGGGTTCAGGGCTGATGCTCGAAGGTGTCGTCACCCATGTGCGGGACGGGGACACGATTGTGGTCTCCGGGGTTCCCGTCCGTCTGTCGGGCGTGACCGCCGATGAGCTGGGAACAGCCCGAGGCGAAGCAGCCGCAGCGTTCATTCGCGACATGGTGCGTGGAGAAGTCGTGACCTGCGCCCTGACCGGCGAAACCACGCATGACCGTCAGGTCGGCCGCTGCTCCATTGATGGCGAGGACCTCGGCATCAAGCTGATTGCGGCGCGCCTCGCGGGGCGCTGCGCCCGCTACGACCCCGACGGATTCTACCGCGTCCCGCAACAGGACGCGGGCCCCTACACCGGCCTGATGCCGGCCTACTGCATTCCCCGATGACGCTCGGCGACCCCGAGACTGCTTGCCAGAAAGGACCCTGAGATGACGACCAAAGACCTCCCCACCCATTACGAGCGCGGCACGCGCCTGGCCCAGTCCGCGGCCATTGGCTGCTCCGCCTTCGCGGCCCTCGGGACCGCGCTCGGCTACTATGCCGCCGGCGGCCATCCGATCGTCGCGGCCGCCGGGGGGCTGGTGCTTGCCGGCGCGCTCGGCGTGAGCTGGCACATCGCCATCGGCGCGGCGAGCCGGGCCAGGACGGTCCTCGGGACAACCGCGATCATTCTCACGGGCTTTGCCCTGACCGCCGTGGCTATCGGGGCCAGCGCCCAAGCGGTTGTCGTTACGATGGCCGGCAGGAGCGCGCTTTCGGCGGAGCTGATCGAGCGGGTCGAGCCGATCAGCGACGCCCTGGCCACGGCATCGGCGCAATCCGATTTGAGCCCCCTGATCGGCTCGGCCGCATCCATCGCCGCGGGCTATCGCGCAATGGCAGGTCAGGAAGCCAAGGGCGCCTTTGGCAAATCCGGCGAAGGGCCGCGCTTTGCCACGCTAACCCTGGCCGCCGAAGGCTTTGACACAGCCCAACAGACCCTGACGGCGCTCGACGCCAAGTCGGGTGAAATCCATGCCCGCGGCCTCAACGCCATCGCAGCCCTGCGCGCCGCCGCGGCGATGGGCGACCAGGCCGCCTTCCTGACCGCCGCGCAGGACGTCGCCGCCGCCGTGACCGACCTGCAGTCGCTTGATCCCAGTGTGGTGGTGCAGACGACCGGGATCGTCCGCGTCGACGGGGAGACCATCGCCGGTCTCGACGCCCCGACCCAAGGCTGGGTCTCGCAGGCGCAGGCCTGGTCGGATAACCATGCCTCGGTCAGCGTCCCAATCCCCGCCCCGATCAGCCTTGGCGAGGCCGTCCGCGCCCAAGCTTTCGGCGCAGCTCTTCACGCCTGGATCGCCGCCGGCGCAATCGACATGCTGCCGCTGATCGCCCTCCTGCTCATCGTCAGCCTCCGCGCCGAGCCCCTGATGCGCGACCGCATCCAGCCCCCCGAAGAGGCCGAGATAGGCGAACGCGAAGCCGCCCTGCGCAACCGGGAATCCGCCGTCGCGGCCGGATCGGGGATCAGCCGGCTTCATGCGGCGGAGTGATTGCAGCCAGGCCACCTCGTGCGGCTGTCCCGTCAAACACTGACGAAGAGCAGCACCAGACCTTATCGCAAGATTTCCCGCCAAATGTGCGTCACGAGGAAAGATGGCAATGCACGAGCCCAAAGACATCCGCGCGGCCCTGGAAGCAATTACTACATTCTTGCCACGACTGGAGGACCCGGCGTTTCGCGGAGGCACCTGGGTTCATCGCAAGCTCTCCGATGGCCACCGCCAGATGCCGTTTGTGCACTATGACCGCACCATCGTGGAGTTGGTAGAACAGGCCTACCAGCAGCAATGGGTTCGGCGCGATCTGCCGTGGCCGAAATGGAGTCAAACAGCGGAGGCAAAGCGTTTCCGCGATCACCCTGAGGAAATTGCGCAGGCCACTCTGGAACAACTGGTCCTGATAACGACGGCGGACATCAGAGCGGACCGCTTCTGTGAAGGACGGCTGCTCCAGATGATTGAGTCGGGAATGTTACTTCTTATAGTCAGGCGGATGCGAGCGATCTTGACCGAACTCGGTAGCTGAAGAGCCCTGACTGTTTCCTCGAGCCAAACAATCTTCCCCGATCCGCCCAACCTTCGCCAAAATCAAATGGCTGCTTGACGCAAGACAACCGGAAGGTGATCCAATTGGCCGAGCGCGCCCTGTCATTTGAACAGTTGAAAGCCAAGGAGCGCCTGCTCAGGGACGGGTTCCCAGAAACTATGGCCGTCAAGGTGCATCGGGCGATTTCCTGGATCGGCCGGGCGCAATCGGAACCCGACGACCCGGATGCTGCCTTCCTCTTCTACTGGATCGCCTTCAACGCGGCCTACGCTGATGACCAGGACGCGGATACTCCCATCTCGGAAAGGACGCGCTTCGCCTCCGTCCTGCGCCAGATCGTGCGGTTGGACACCTCCGCCACCCTGCAGGGCGCCGTTGCCCAACGGTTTCAGGGGCCGATCAGGAAACTGCTCGAGAACAGGTATGTCTTCCGCCCCTTCTGGCTGAACGTGAATTGGGGAAGCGACGCCGACTGCCAACGCGCCTTCCGTTCTTCGGCGATGGAGGCGCGGCAGTCGATGATCGACAATGATGTCGCGCGAATCCTGATGATCGTTCTCGACCGGCTTTATGTGCTCCGCTGCCAGATGGTGCATGGGGGCACGACCTGGGGCTCCTACGTCAATCGCGATCAGGTGCGCGACGGAGCGGCCATTCTCGGCACTTTCCTTCCCGCCATGATCGACCTGATGCTGGACAACCCAGACGAGGATTGGGGGCGCCCCTTCTACCCGGTCGTGGGCAACCCCAGAAGAGGCGCGTCCGGGTCCGCGAAGCTTCAGGCGGGGACGGCAAGGACAGGTCCTTAGTCAAACCATTCCGGGATGATGAGTGCAACGTTGGCGAGTTTTGACGGGATTGACAGAAAAAATGAGGATTGATCCGCTCTTCACGCGACATCCGGCAACCGGTGCAATACGACCTTTGACGCCCTCGCTGTTGGCCGAGATCTATCTGGTCCCGAAGGCAAAACCGCTGGACCTTGCCTCAGCCATCCGTGCTGACGATCCCTGGGCCGCGAGCCACGCGGCCGCGCCCCGGGAAACCGAAGCGGCGCTGCAGGCGGCTCTCCGCGCCGTGGCGACCGGGACGCCAGAGATGGTTCCGTCGTCCCTGCGCCCCGAGGCCCTGCCGGACGGTCGAGCAAAGCACCATCTCACCGGCATAAAGCAGCTTTGGGAGCGGATGGACGGGACCCTTCCGGACGATCTTGCCATCTGGCGCGATGTCCTGTCCTCCTCCGCATCCGACGCCCTCGAGGCACTTCCCGTCGTCGAGAGTCCGACCTGCCACTTCGCCAGCCCGGCCGAACGCGCGCTGGAAGACCTGTTGAGACATCAGCACGGCACGGTCAGCCACGAAGTCCAGACCGATGGGATCACCCCGCGCTTGGGCATGGCTCCGTTTGCACCGGGCGCCCTGGGGGAAATCCAGGCAGGACTTTCTTCTTCGGAAGCGGCAGTTCCGCCTGACCATAGCGTCGCGTTCTGGGGCCTGCGCGATCCGGCCGAGGAAGCGGCCTTCGCCGCAGGCATGATCCAGAAGCTGCTCGACGATGGCATTGTGGCCTCCCCCGCCGACGTCGCGATCCTGACACCCGGGAGCATATATCCTGCACTCGCCGCCGCGGCCTTCGCGACCGCAGGTCTTCCACTGTCCGGCGGAGAAGGGCCGGCCGTTCGCGATCTTGCCGCCGATCTGATGGTAAATGTGCTGCGCGTGCTTCAGGGACCCGGCGCGAGAATGGCGCTTGCAGCCGCGATCACGTCGCCGCTGATGCCTTGGTCTACCGCGCGCGGAAGCGCGATGGCCCGGCACTTGATGGACCGGGGCCACATCCGCCCCGACCCGGCATCGGCGCCAA
Organism: Alitabrizicola rongguiensis; assembly: GCF_021491355.1. Taxonomy (GTDB): domain Bacteria; phylum Pseudomonadota; class Alphaproteobacteria; order Rhodobacterales; family Rhodobacteraceae; genus Aliitabrizicola; species Aliitabrizicola rongguiensis. The sequence goes on from NZ_JAKENF010000002.1 coordinate 353,773, forward strand.
TGCTGGACCTTTTGCGTGGCCCTGTAATCTCGGTCCGCCAGCTATTTGCGCGACTGGGTGACATTCAGGCAGCCCTTGCTGCAGATTTTCCGCAGGCCCGCGAGACATTCGCTGAACTCATTTGCCGGCTGAGGGCAGCGCTCACGCTTGAGAGCCCGGATTGGACCCTCGCCCGCGCAGTCGTCGATACGGCGCCGAGCCGCGCTCCCGCCGAACGGTTCATCGAGGGCGTAAGCCTCTTCACGGCCGATGCCCTGCCGTGGCGGCGCTGCAAGAGACTGATCGTTCTTGGTGCTGCCGGCGACGCCTATCCGACGTCGGCGGCAACGGATCCGGTCTTTCTTGACCGCGAGAAACTCGAAATTCGCAGGCTGACGAACCTCTGGCTTCCTACGCGCGGGGAAGTGCTGGCGCGGCGTATCGAGCTCTTTCGCCGCCAACTTTGCGCGGCAACGGAGACCGTTGACGTTCTCGTGCCGGCGCTGGATTCCGGCGGGAAAAGGCTTTCGACCTCGACGGCCCATGCGCTGATGGCCAGATGTCTTGGCATTACCACGCCGGCCGAACTCGTCACCGACGTCAGCAAGGTTCCGAAAGGTTCGGTCCCGTCCCTTTCGCGCACCATTCCGCGCGATGAAGATGATGGCCAGCCCGCCCTGCCCGAGACTGGCGAGCTTGCCCTGGGAAGCGATCTTCTGTCACTGCGCAGAACCGACGACGGCAGGGCCAAGCCCCAGTCCCCCTCCCGGCTCGATACGCTCCTTGTCAGCCCTCTCGCATGGACACTGAGCGAACTCGATCTTCACGCCGTGCCCTGGAAACCGGAAAGCCTCGACGTGCTGACACTCGGCTCGCTGGCCCATGACGTGCTGGAGCATGCCTTTCCCGCCAATGCCGCCCTGCCGAGCGAGGCGGCGCTTGCATCGAGCTGCCCGGACCTTGTCGCAGACGCCGTGGCGCGGATCTCTCCTTGGCTGGCGCAGCCTGGCTGGGAAACCGAGCGGGGCGGGCTGGTCCGGGAAATCACAGCAATTGCATCCGCTTGGCGTCGCCGCCTGGAGCAACTCGGGGCGACAGTTCTTGCAAATGAAATCTCCCTGTCCGGCGAGGGCTACGGCCTGATGCTGAACGGCCGAGCCGATTGCCTGCTGCAGATCGCCGACGGTCGCCACGTCATCGTCGATCACAAGCGGTCCCGGTCGGCCAGCCGTGAAAAACGCATGCAGCACGGGTGGGATCTGCAGGTCGAACTCTACCGGGCCATGCTGGCAAGACCAACAACCGCTGCGCCAGTGCCCACATTCTCCGCCATAGCCGTCGCCTACAATTGCCTGCTCGACGACCATGTGCTGTCGAATGGATTGGCCGACGCGCCCGGCATCGACGATCTCGAGAATGACATCTCGGAGTTGGCTGTCGCCGAGCTTGTCCGCCTCGCGGCGAAGCTTGGAGCCGGGCTCGTTCCCCTCGGTCGAGCCGACGATGCCAAGCGGTTCGACAAGGAGCGGGGAATGAAGGCCTATGCGCTCGACGACGCCTTCGTGTCCGCCTTCCTCTTGCCGGTCCCGGATGAACCCTCGGAGGATGCAGAGTGAAACAAGGAATTACCCTCGTCCCTGCCGGGGCCGGGTCGGGCAAGACCCATCGGATCGAGACCGAACTGACCGCGCTGGTGACGTCCGGCGTGATCAGGGCCGAGCGCATCCTGGCTGTCACCTTCACCGAAAGCGCCGCTGACGAATTGAAGGGGCGGCTGCGCGGATCTCTCATGGCCGCCGGTCGCATCGAGGATGCGCTCGCGATTGACCGTGCCTATGTCGGAACCATTCATGGCCTTGGGCTGCGGCTGCTGACCGAACACGCCTTTGCCACGGGTCGCAATCCCTCACTCCGCCTCCTTTCGGAGGCGGAGCGGGACCTTCTCCTGCGCCAGGAGATGGGACATGGCGAGGCGCTGCGACCTGTCCGCGAGAACCTTGGACGATTTGCCTACGCTTGGGACAGGCAGACCGGCAGGAGCGCCGAGGAGCAGTTCCGCTCCAAGGTCATTGCGACCATCGACCTGCTTCGCGGCCTCGGTCCTCGCGGCCTTGATCCAGAGATCGTGCGTGATGCCGAGGCTGAACTGCGCAGGCGGTATGGGCCATGCCTAGCTGACCCTCAGGCGGCGACCGCACGACTTTCGGATGCTGTCCACGCGCTGATGTGCGCCTTTCCGAAGTGTCTGACGGTGCCCAAAAACGTCACGGCAAACAGGGACTTCCGCGCCAACTTTGACAGCCTCCGCAAAGCGTCGCATTCACCCGATCTGCTGACGCAGGATTGGGAGTTGTGGCAGAAGCTGCGCAATCTGCGCCAGTCCAAGCGCGGATGCCCGACCCCGGACGGCTATGATGCCCTCGCCGACGAGGTGATGGCGGCTGCGGCGGTCTTGCCGAGCCACCCCGGTCCGCTCGAGGATGCCTGCATTCATCTCAGGGCGCTGGTGTGCGGGGCCCAGGAGGTGATGGCCGTCTATGCGCAGGCCAAGGTCTCGGCAGGACTGATCGACTATGCCGACATGATTTCCGACACCGAGGCGATCTTGCGGGAACAGCCCGATCTCCTGAACGCAGTGATCGGCGAAATCGACTGTGTGGTGATCGACGAGTTTCAGGATACCAACCCGGTCCAGTTCGCCATGCTGTGGCGTCTTGCCCGACATGCACCACGTTGCCTGATTGTCGGTGACACCAAGCAGTCTATCATGGGCTTCCAGGGTGCGGACCCGCGTCTTTCGGAAGCCCTGAACCGCGCGCTGCCGGAGAGCCTTGATCCACAGCGCGAGAACTGGCGATCGACCCCGCCGGTGATGGAACTTGTCAACGCATTGGGCCAGTCGCTCTTCGACGAAGCCTATGTTTCCCTCGCTGCCACCCGGTCCGACCCCGGACTCCCTTGGCTGGAAGTCGTCGAAGTTCCGGGAAGCAGGTCGAAGGCCGGAAAGCCGCAGGATGCCATCGCTGCGCGCGTCGCCGCGATGATTGCCGACGGCGAGCCTGTCGTCGACCGCAAGACCAGGCAAATCCGCCCCGTCCGCCCCGATGACATCGCGATCCTGTGCTACCGGCATGACCGGGCGCAGGCGCAGGCGGATGTCCTGCGGTCTCTTGGTCTACCGGTGCGGATCCAGGGAGACGGCTGGCGCGAGTGCCTGGCCGTGCGTGTCGCCGGCCATGCGCTTATTTTTGCTGCCGACCCCCATGATGCCCATGCCGCCCTGGCGTTCCTCACCCTTGGCCCCCCCCATGTCCCGATTGAGGAAGCGCTCAGACAGTCCATTTCCGGCGACCTCCTTGTCCATCCCGGACTGGATCCCCTCCGCTTGATTAACCCGAACCTGCTTTCGTTGGCCGATCTTGCGATCAAAGCCGTTTGTGCCGCCGGTCTATGGGATTGGGCCGCCGGGCTGCCCGACCCCCGGTCTGCACGGGCAGACCTCTGCCGCTTCCTGGCCGAGGCCCAGGCTTTCGACGAACTTGCCCCCGAGATCACGGCGGCGGCAGGCTTCCACGGACGACGCGCCAAGACATTCCTGGGCTGGTTGGATGCCCAGTCCGAAAAGGCCTTCAACCGTCGCCCCGACCCGGACGGCTGGTCCTCCGACGGAATCGAGATCGTCACCTGGCACGCAGCAAAGGGCCGGGAATGGCCGGTGGTCGTTGTGGCGGAGCTCGAATACGACTGGAGCGAACGCGGCAACTCTCTTCGGGCCGAATTTGAAGGGTTTGAAGACATCGACAACGTGCTCGATCATGCAGAGCTGGAGTTCACGCCGCACTTCGCAGCAAAGGAACAGACCGCGGCCTTCAAGTCTGCCCGTGAGGACGCCTGCCGAAGCGAGGCACACCGCCTGCTCTATGTCGCGATGACGCGCGCCCGCGACCGCCTTGTTATTGCCCTGCCGCCCGAACCGAGGGAGCCCAGAACGGACTTTGCGACCATCCTTCGAAGCCAATGTGGATTGAAGAACGAGGAGGATGGTGTCTGGCTGGGAGGAAAGCGCTTCACGGCACGGGTCACTGCCCTGCCATCTGTGACGCCAGCAATGGATGACGGACAAACTCGGGCAGCCACCGCGGGCTCGACACTTTTTGCTGAACGACGAGCGCCCATTGTCACCGGCCGCACGCCCCTGCGCGTCGCGCCTTCCTCGCTCGCGACCAAGGCGCCTGCAACACCCGTGCGCACGATCTTCCTGGGTTGCAGGGTCGGAGGGACACCGGATGGCTTCTCGACCGCGACGGATCGCGGCACTGCATGGCATCTGGCATTTCGGGTTCTGTCTCAGCGCCCCGACCTCGCGTCTCGCCTGACCGCATCAACTGGCCTCGATGCCAACACGATCAAAGCCATCGCTGCCCAGGCCGCGGCGGTTACCGGGTGGCTTGGCGGACAGGGCTTCGCTGAACTGGCTTTTGAAGTGCCGATCCAGGTCAAGGATGCGAGCGGATCGGAGATCAACGGCATCATCGACTGCCTCGCCTCCGGCCCGGCAGGGATGCTCATTGTCGACCACAAGTCCGGCCCTGCTCCCGATCCCGCGGCGAGGTTCGAAGACTACCGGGCGCAGCTGATGAGCTATGCGGCGGCTCTGCAAGGCTTACAGCCCGATCGTCCGGTTTTGGGTGTCCTCATCAATTGGATGAACGAGGGCATGGTGACCCATTGCGAGCTGACCGGGTCCAGCGCAGTTCGGGAGGACGCCTGATGTCCTTTCTCGCCTGGATCGACTTCGACCAATCCGACCGCGAGCGGACCCATCGCATCATGGACCTGTTCGCGGAGGAGGAGGCACGCGACGAACTCGGGGTCAGCGCAGTGCGCGACGGACTCTCGGACCTGATGTTTCCAGGGACGAGCACCATCCAGACCCGCCTACGCTACATGCTGTTTGTGCCGTGGATTTACCGGCAGGCACATCGCCACCCGGGGAGTGGACTCGCGCGCGCTGAGGTCGCGCGATCGCTCGAAATCAGGTTGATCGAAGCCCTGATCGCGGGCGGCGAAAAGACGGGAGTCATCGGATCGGTCGCGAAGGGAGCGCTGAAAAGATTCCCGAGTGACGTCTACTGGGCAGGACTTGGAGTGCTGGGTATTCGTCGCTTCCATGGCAGCAGAAGCGCCTATTTCGACCTGCAGCCAGGCGCCGAAGAAAACATCGGTCTCTGGTCGGCAGGGTTGCCCGATGAACAATTGGGCTTCCTTGACGCCACCACTTTCCGGCTCACGCGGGACGAGACCGGGTTCCTGATCGATCGGTTGCATCAGGTTGCACCCCAATCCCTCTTTCGGGAGCTTGTCGGCTCCGGCGATTCCGTTCGCTGCACCTCGATCTGGACGCATCCGATGCGGGCGACCTGGACTGAGGACAATCAGATACTTGTCCAGCATGCCGAGTTTCTTGCCTGCATGGTTCTTGGGGCCAGCCTGCTCTACAACCTCATGCTCTCGGAACTGATGTCGGAGAGGGCCGGAGAGGGATCTGCCTGGCAAGACCGGTCCGACGATTACCGGAGCCGCATCAAAGACTGGCAGAGGGAACTTGAGCAGCTCCCCTTGCAGGACTGGCGTCTCGAGGACCTGTGGCGACGCGTCGGAGCCACGGCGCACCGTGTAACGCCCTTGACCCGTCGCTTCATAGTCGAATGGCTCGAGACAACACGCCAGACCCGCTCGTCCATCTGCGACGATCCGGATGCGCGGCGCATCATCGAACGGCGGGAGCGCACGCTGAAAGGGGCAAAATCGCGCTTCGCCAACACCGCAGCGCTGTCTCGCTGGAGCGGATCCTCCGGAACCCAGGTTATTGGATTCCGGTGGGATCTGGTTTCGTCGCATCTGAAGGATCTGACGAATGCAGAATGAAGCGGCACTCGATCCACAGAACCGGGCCCTATACACCGACATCCTGCGGGCGCCACATGGCTATCGTTTTGATTGCGCCTTGGCCACGACCTATACACTCGACTTCGAGACCGCCCTCGTCATTCCCGCATCGCTGGCCTTCCAGGCGGCCGAGAGTCGAAGCGAGGTTCTCGACACGCCTCTTGCCCTGCTCGAAGGACTCGAGCGCAACGCCCGGCGTATCGCCATTTTCTGTGAATCGGGCCGGATCCAGGGCACCCCGAAAGGGGTCAGCCGCCTGACTGCCCTTCTCGAGGACACAATCACCGAAGTCAGGGCACCGAGAGGCGGTGCGTTCCATCCGAAGATCTGGTTGCTTCGATTCACAGCCGGAAACCGTCCCCCTCGCCTGCGCCTGGCCCTTCTGTCGCGCAACATCACCAAGGACGCCTCGTGGGATCTCTCCCTGGCCCTTGATGGAGCGCGCGGACCAGAGGAGAACCCAGAAAACCAGCCGATTGTTGAGCTGTTGTCCCGGCTACCGGATTTGGCCTCGGGCAGAAGAACTCCGCCTTCGGCCCGCGGGATTTCGGAGACCCTTGCTCAGGATCTCAAGAGCACAATCTGGGACCTTCCGCCGGGGTTCGCACGCGCGAAGTTCGCGGTGAACGGTCTGAGTGAGAAATGCTGGAAGCCGCCAGTCGGCCGCAATCTCGGTGTCATCTCTCCTTTCGTCACCGATGACGCCCTCATCCAGTTGACCCGGGGATTGTCCCCCACCGAGGCACGGCTCCTGTCGCGGGAAGACGAGTTGGCCAATTTGATGGAAGACACGCGATCGCGCTTTGGCAGGATAGATACTCTTGATGACTTCGCCGAGGCAGGTGAGGGCGAAGATGGCGATTCAGACGACGCGATAGGTATGGCAACGGGTCTGCACGCGAAGGTTTTCGTCACGGAGCGCAAAGCAACAACACTAGTCACAGTCGGATCCGGAAACGCGACGACGTCGGCCCTGATCAACGGGCGCAATGTCGAAGTGTTCGCTACCCTGTCCGGACCGACGGAGAAGATCGGATCTACTGAAGATCAGTTTTCCGCTGCTCGGCTGGGAAGATTCCTTCGGCCATACGAGGCGCGCCCTCCCCGGCTCGATTCAGTTGTGCAGGCGGCAGAGAAAAGGGTCGAAGCCGGACTGGCGGCGCTATCGTCGAGTAAGCTGACGATGCGGTGCCGCCGAGATGACGACGCCATCAGGCTGACCTTGTCTGCCGAAAATCTGCGTCTTCCAGACGCTCTCGACCTGCAGGCCTGGCCGTTGGTCGCCGGGCCGAACCACGCGGTCGACGCAGGTCGTCTTGCGGATGCTCCGGTAAAGCTTGGCACCGTCGCTCTTCGGGATGTCACGCGATGGCTTGGCTTCCGGCTTGTCGACCGCGAGGCTGGCATCGACAAACTGGTTTCGATTGGTGCCGAAATCGAAGGACTGCCCGCGGACAGAAACGCGGAAATCCTTCGATCGGTCATCGAAAACCGCGACGCATTTTTGAAATACCTGGCCTTGCTTCTCGACAGCTCCGAACAGGGCATTGGATTTTCAGCGGCCATGCGAAAAGGAAGAGGCTGGAGAGAAGCCGCTGGCGAGGAGGTGCCGCTGTTCGAAGAACTGGTGCGCGCCTTTTCGAGGGACGAGAACCGTTTGGGCGATGTCGACCGGTTGATCGAAAGACTTGGTCCATCTCATGGCACCGACGGCGTGAGTGTCATTCCGGCTGACTTCCTCGACCTCTGGAGAGTGTTCCGGCAGGCCATGCGGCAGGGACGAAACAGGAAGGGAGCCGGTCATGCTTGATCTCCGCTTTTCGGCAGAAACGGCACTTGCCCCTCTCAAGGCCTTCCAGCGAAGGACAGTCGACTATGCCTTTGCGCGGCTGTTTACCGACCCGGATAGAACACGGCAGTTTCTCGTCGCCGACGAAGTCGGGCTGGGCAAGACTATGGTTGCCCGGGGCGTGATCGCCAAGGCCATCGAGCTGATGCAAGACAGCGTTCCAAGGATCGATATCGTCTACATCTGCTCCAATGGTGCAATCGCGCAGCAGAACCTCGCCCGGCTCAATGTGCTGGGCAACCGAGCACATAGCTTGCCTACTCGGCTCACATTGCTTCCGCTCCAGCTTGGCGGGGACAAGGGACTGCGCCGGAACCGCATCAATTTCATCAGTCTGACCCCGGGAACGACCTTCGATCTGAAATCGTCGACCGGGACTGCGAGAGAGCGCGCATTGATCGTCCGGATACTTGACGATCTGCTTACGCCGGGCGACGGGAAATTCGCGCTGTTTCGGGTCGGCTCACGGGAAGACACCTGGCAGGTAACGCTCGCAGACATTCGATTACAGTCGATAGATGAAGAGATTGCTGCAAGGTTCCGCGCCAGAGTTGCCTCCGAACCAGGGCTGCTCGATGACATCAACGATCTCGCCAAAATCTGGATGCCCAGATCCGGCATCGAACGCGCCATGCGAGCCAGGCGCGATCCTCTGATCGCGCGGCTCCGTGGACTTCTGGCGAAGGAATGTGTTGCCGCGCTCGAACCGGATCTCATCATCCTCGACGAGTTCCAGAGATTTCACGAGGTACTTCATGGCACCTCGGAAGCGGCGGAACTTGCTCAACAACTTTTTGAATACATTGATGAAAATGGACAGGAGTGCCGCACACTCCTGCTGTCGGCCACCCCCTATCGGATGTTGACCCTGTCTGGAGACAGTCCGGAAGAAGGGAACCATTACACCGATTTTCTTGAAGTGATGAGGTTCCTGTTTGGGAAAGAAAACGGATTGAGCACCGTCGCCGATCTGGAGAGGGAGCTTCAGCACTACCGCGACTGCATGCTTGCCTTGCCATCCGGGTTCGATGCGGCCAGGGAGGCGAGGGTCAATCTCGAATCCCGCCTGCGCCGAGTTGTCGCCAGAACCGAACGCGTTGGCGAAACGGAAGCCCGCGATTCAATGGTTCGTGAAGTGGCAGAAACGGTCGACGTCATGCCCGCTGATCTGCTCGAAGCACGCGCAGTTTCGGCCGTGGCCGTGGCTGCCCGTGCGCCCGGAACTCTCGAATACTGGAAGTCCGCGCCTTACCTCATGAGTTTCATGCGGGACTACAAGCTTCGAGAGCGACTGGACTCCCAGGCTAACAACCCGACGGTCGAACTGCGCTCTGCACTCAAGTCTGTTCGACCATTCCAGCTGAACCGGTCGGATATTGACCAATATCAGTCCATCCCGCTGAACAACGGCCGGATGCGCGCCCTCAAGCGGCTCGCCTTCGAAGCGGATCTGGCACGGCGTCTTTGGTTGCCGCCCTCTCTTCCCTACTTCGGCGCGAGGATCGAAGCGACCAAGGCACTGGTGTTCTCTGCCTGGTCGATGGTGCCAGATGCGATTTCGGCCCTGCTTTCACATGAGGCAGAGCGTGAAATGGGAATGGGAGCCGATGGACACGGCTATTTCGATCGCCCGACTTCCCGGCCAATTCAGTTCAGGGAAGCCCAGGGGCGGCTGGCCGGGTTGCGGGCCCTCCAACTCGTCTGCCCTTCGCCGACGCTCGCGGCAGCCGTCGATCCGCTGCATATTCTTCGCGAGAACAAGCTGGTTCAGGACCACCATCACCAGCGGATCGCTGCTATGTCGGCCCTGGAGCCCCTTGCACGAGACCTGCATCGCGCACAAACCCCGCCCGATCGGGAAGTCACATGGGATTGGGCATCCCTCGCCTGGATTGACCTCCGCCAAGCCAAGTCGTTTATGGATTGGATCCAGGCGCCGGATGGCCTGACAGCCTGCGGCGACGAGGAAGCATGGCCGGCACATGTCTCAGCGCTGCATGCGGCAGCGCAAGTCGAGGGTCTCCTCGGTTCGGTTGAACTCTCAGATCTGGCGTCCCATCTCGCCGATGTCGCCCTGGGAAGCCCGGCCACCTGTGCGCTCAGGGCCTTTTCCCGAATTGCTCCCGATCTCGAGCTTTCGTCAGCTGTAATGCTCACATCAGCGGCAAAGGTCGGCATGGGATTTCGATCGCTGTTCAACCAGCCGGAGAGCCAGGCGCTTCTGCGCGCCTCAGAAGAAGGCTATTACTGGCAATCGATCCTGCGTTTCTGTGTAGAGCATGACCTGCAATCAGTCCTCGACGAATATGTTCACGTGCTTCTCGAGGCTGAAGGCTTGCAGGGGCATCCGTCCGAAAAGGCAGTGCCGAAACTCGCGGACGCCATGGTCGCAGCTCTTTCCCTGCGGCCGGCACAGATTGATGTCGACCAGTTCGGCATCCGCCGAGGAAAGATCGTCAACACTCCCTTCAGGATGCGTGGGCGCTTTGCAATGCGCCTCGCTCCCCGAGGTGAAGATGAAAGCGGCGAACAGCGGACCGGTCTCGTGCGCGAGGCATTCAACTCGCCATTCCGACCTTTCGTGCTTGCGTCGACATCCGTAGGCCAGGAGGGTCTCGACTTCCATCCATACTGCCACCGTCTCATTCACTGGAACCTCCCTTCCAATCCTGTTGATCTGGAGCAACGGGAAGGACGTGTGCACCGCTACAAGAGTCATGCTGTCCGCCTGAATATAGCGGCTGCTCAGAGTTGCATGATGCTCAACAACGACGATCCAGACCCTTGGGCTTCGATGTTTCGTGCGGCCAAGGCCTCTGCCCAAAGCAATTCCGACCTAGAGCCCTATTGGATCTGCCCTGGCTCAACAAGAGTGGAGCGACACACCTTGTTATTTCCCTTCAGCCGCGAGGTATCGCGACTTGCCTGGCTCAAGCAGTCCGTAGCGGTCTATCGCCTTGCTTTTGGTCAGCCAAGGCAGGACGATCTTCTAGCTTGGCTGAGCAAACTACAAAGTAGCGAACCCGAGCAACCGCTGTCTGAATTTCAGATATCCCTAAAGCCGTGAGCTTCGCATTGCTCAGTGGAAGTGAAGGCAAAGAGATCTGAGGTGTCCCTTGCTTCCAATCACCTTCGGCTCATCCAGTTCGGGAGAAGCCGACCTCGCCGTCAGAACCCACTTCTCCGCCCAACTCAGCCTTAGCGGCAACACATGTCATGAATCTGAATTGAAAGGGTTTCTAGATTGCGGCATGCATCTATGTGAAACATAGCACTTTTCGGCACTTGCCAACGCCACAAGTCTCTGCTTCTCTCAGATTGTTGGGATTTTCCCTCGCCTTTAAGATATATCTGCAACAAAAGAATTTGGAGACGCGTTGCGCCAATCACATCTATAGTCATTTCCACCGAATTTTAATTAGTTGTCTTTTTAGGTAACATCATCCGCTCGAGGACGGAGGGATTTCATGAATACGACCAACGGCTTCGGTTCCTTCATTTTCGACATATATTTCGAAACTAAATCTTTGGATGCCGCAGAGGCCGCCCGCCGCATCGGCAGCGAACCGGTTGCGAGGACCGAGAGCAGCACTTATTTCTGCTGGCATCCGACTGGTAAGCGCCGTGGAGACGACGAAACGATTGTCTGGAATCTTTCTGCCATACTCGGAGATATCTGGTTCTGCATCGACTGGTCGCGCAGTTCATACTGATCTCGGCGAGAGAATCTGATACCCATCCAAGTTATCTATCAAAGATCAAAAAATGGTGAATCCCCATGCAGCAGTTCATCACTGGCCCGCGTATCGACCCGGTTATAAACAAGATCAGAGGCTGTTTATTCGGCGGCGCAGCGGGTGATGCACTTGGCGCCGAGATCGAGTTCTGGGACCTTGCTCGAATCCGCAAGAGTTTCCCCGATGGGCTGACTTCTTTACCGCGGCATGACGGCCGCCGCGCACATATCACTGACGACACCCAAATGACGCTCTTCACTGCAGAGGGTCTGATCTGCGCCATTGTGCGCGCCGGAGATAGAGGAATATGTGCACCCGAGGCGGTAGTACACCACGCGCTGCTGCGGTGGCTTCTGACCCAAAGTGGAAAACCGCGTATGCAGGTTTCCGATGTCGGACTGGTCAACGATGTGCGTCTTCAGATTCGTCGAGCGCCTGGCAATACCTGTCTGTCGGCTCTGGCCGCGGCCAAAAAGTTCGGCGACCCCGCCAACAATGACAGCAAGGGTTGCGGCACAATCATGCGTGTATCTCCCTGCGCCTTGATCGCCGATTCCGCTGGACAGGCCGAACTGCTTGCCCGTGACACCTCGGCGCTCACCCACGGCCATACCCTCGGGATCGAGGCGGCTGTGGCCTTCGCCCGCATACTCTTTGAGGTCTTCAACGGCGCCCCTCTGAAACGCGCGATTGACAAGGTGCGGCTTTCTCCTCCAATCATGGCGGCGCTCGAAGCTGCGCTGAATGCACCACGAGACGGCCGAGCGGAAACTGTTGAGAGCCTTGGCAGTGGCTGGGTCGCCGAAGAAGCTCTTGCGATTGCCATCTATGCGGCACTCGCGGGGCGAGACTTCTGGCATGGTCTGCAGATCGCAGTCACCCATTCCGGCGACAGCGACAGCACCGGTGCAATCGCCGGAAACCTTTTGGGTCTGCTCTACCCCGATCAGGCGCAGGCGTCCCGCACACAGCTCGAATGTTCCGACTTGATCGCTCGGATTGCGCGGGACCTTGCTTTTGCCCGCCGCGATAGTACCGAGTTCGCCGCAGAGTTCGGCGACCAATACCCTGGCTGGTGACGGCAGGATTTTGTGAGCTTCATGCCTGATACAGATCGCCTACATCTGGAATGATCCCGGAGTAGCGCCGAGGCCGGTCACGCTGACCCGCTTTGTCGCGGACTAGCTGTACGGCGCGTTCGCGCACTCCACGGAAAAATCCATCCGTGAGCATGCTCATTTCCCTCGAACCGACCAAAAAGTTGGCCCCTACGGCAAACAAGGCGCGGTTCAAGTTGCCCGACGACTAAAGGCGCTCAAGCGTAAGGAAGACAGCGCATTCCTTCTGCAGCGCCATCAGGTTGTCGATCCCGGCGGTGATGTCGAACCGCGCCTTGAGCGGGGCCAGCGCATCCACTGTGGCGGCTTCCACAAACCGATCATGGAAATGGCGGCGGCGGTTGCGGTCTGAGGGCTCGGGGCGCAGTTGGGCAAACAACCCTTTCCTGCCAAGCAGCCGCTCGGCCTCAGCGATCTGATCGCGTAGCGGCAGGTCGGGTGTGTTGTCAGGTTCCCACACCAGCGTCAGGCGGCTCACCTGCACTCCCTGCCTCTTCAGCATGTCAAGAAAGGCCTCCAGTCGTTCGCGCTGCGGTGGGCGCGCAAGGCACCAAGGGTCTTCGATGTGCAGATCCACTTGCCGGCCGGAAATCGCCTCGAAAACGGGAGCAAGATTTCGCTGCGTGCCGGGACGATAGTCAAAGCGGCGGATTCGGGCGTTGAAGGCCTCCAGCACGCCCTTTCGCAACGAAAGCTCACGGATGTTGCACCCTATCCAGCTTTCCGTCACAGCCCTGCGCCCGAAATGCGACACGCCCGCCAATGGCCCTTCCAGCACAGGGGCTGCATCGGCCTCGGCCCAAAATTCCTCTACCGCATCGGTCTTGACCACCGTCAGCCGCGGTGCTGCGGCAAGCCGATCGGCACGGGTAAGATGAACCTCGATCTGTGCATTGCGCTCATACTCCACCAATCCGTCCACCAGGCGCCGGTCCAGCCCCGTGGCTTCGGCCCCGGCCATATCGGCCGTCTCCGGAAGCAGGTAATAGAGCTTCCTCGTTCGATCATCGTCCAGCCAACGGCGCAAGGCCCGCAGACTTGCGGCCGCCTGTTCATGCCCCTGCGCGCCCCAAAGCTGTTGCGCAGCAAGAATGATTAGGCTGGCCCCCTGCAGACGCAGGCCAAGTGTTTCGGCCGCGGTATTGGCAATCGGCACCACATCCGCCGGCGCAAACGGGGGCCGGGGTTGCGTCTGGGCCAGCACGCCCGTAAGCCAGGCTCGCACTGGGTGCCGGTTCAGCTTGTCCCAGTGCTGCTGGTTGGAAAAATCGTTCAGGCAGTGCGGGCAACTTGTCTCGCAGGCATCGCCGCTCGGGCATTCCAGGATCTGCAAGGCCCGCCCGATCACGGCGCGCGCGGAAAAGCGTGGCTCATCATCGGCCAGAAGGCGGCGGCAATAGCCAGCCCCGCCCGGCACGGCGTCGGACAGGATGACCGACGGCTGCCCGGACGGAATCTCGGCCGTGGCGCGGATATCGCGCGGGTCCGTCTCCAACAGGTCGGTCGCCGCCAGCCTCAGCGCCTCTGACAGCGTGCGGACAAAGCCTTCGCGTGCCTCGCGGGTTTCACTTTCCTTCTTACGCCCAAAATCGGGCAAGGGGGTCGAAAAGCGGATCGCCCGCAGGTCGGTTTCGAAGATGTGGGCCAGATCGACGGGCCAGCCCAGCTTGTCCACCTGGCAGGTCTCGCCGCTGCGTGGATTGTTGTGGCGCTTCTGCACCTCGGCCCCATGTGCCAGATCACGCGGGGCGGGCATGGCGAACTCGCAGCGCGGACAGCACAGATAGCCCCTGCCCTGCGGACCACGGTTCACGATGAACATCTGCCCCGGCTTTTCCCTGCTGCGTGGTACTGCCGGGGCGAAAAAGCTCATCACACCATTCAGGTCGGACGGTCGGAAGTCCTCTTCCATCGCGCGGGTCAGCAACCGCGCCTCATCCACCGGTCGGACACGCAGGCGCGATGAACCGGGGTCACGGCCCATGCGCCCGGTGTAGGATGTAAGGAATCCGAAGGGTTCGATGAAGCGCGCCTTCAGCCCTTGCTGGCCAGCCCCGCATTGCGGGCAACTTTCCTCGAAGCCCTCGCGGTCGTCGTGAATTTGCACATGGTTGCAGGAAGGGCAGATGCGGTAATAGCCCTTTTCGGTCCAAGCATCCCCGCCGCCGATCGCAGCCTTGCGGGCGATGCCTTCGCTGGTCCAGATGCGGCCCCCCGCCACCACCTCAGCCCCAGGAGCATATTCCGCGATGGCAAGGCTGGCATCCCTGTCCAGTTGCAGCGCTCGGCCCTGATCGCCGTGCGACTGTTGATCGGTCACGATTTCCAGATGAATGGAATGAACTGGGAAGCTATAGGTCGGGATCACGGCTGCGCGCGACATCGCCTCGACCACAAACCGGTCCAGATACAGCTTCTTGTCGCGCATCCGGCCGTTTGCCCGTCTTAGCGCCTTCTGGGCTTCCGCATCAGTCGTGGCCGCATGATGCGCAGCCATGGCCTGTTCATAGCCCTCGTGTATCCCGCGCCAGCGCCCGGCGATTACGGCGACAAATCCTTCCACCTTCTGCAGGAAATGCGCCGCCAGATCGGCCCCGCGCAGGGCGACCGACGCCAGCGAACCGGGAAGCGTTCCCGCCAGAGCATCGGCAGATGCTAGCGCCGCCTTGCCCGCATCCGACGCCAGCCAGGATCGCAGATCGGCCAGAATGGCGGCTTCGCGCGCATGGTCCAGATTTTCGCCGAGAATGTCGCGCAACTGCGGCGCGCCTGTCTTGGTGGAACCAGCAAGGCGATGCTCCAGCCAGCCCGACAGGATTATGGACACCTGGTGACGGCGGAAGAAGTCGGGGTTTTCTAGGGTCAGGTAGGGCGGCGCCGGCAGCGCCTCCAGATAGGATTGCAGGTTGCGGAAACTAGACTGGTCATACCGGCTTCCCCGCGCCAGCATCAGGGCAATCGGCGCGACTTGTGCCCGTCGACCGGCACGGCCCGCACGCTGCTGGTAATTCGCGATACCCGGCGGAACGTTGCGGCAGAACACGGCCTCAAGATCGCCCAGATCAACCCCCATTTCCATCGTGGTGGTGCAGCTAAGCAGGTTCACCTCACCCCGCCGGAATCGCTCTTCGATCTCGGCCCGTTCCGATACGCCGATGGCAGCGGTATGTTCGCGGGCGATAGCGCTTTGCGGTCGCGCGCGATAGCGCTCAAGATAGTGGTTCGAACTTTCAGCAACCGCGCGCGCCTCGCGCGATACCTTCTCCACCTCGCCGGCGCAGCGCCACGCGGTGCACTGGCCTTCCAGATCGACATGCGCGACCGCCCCGCAACTGTGGCAGCGATACAGGCTGCCAGCAGGTGCCGGAACGAACCGCAATGCCGCCAAGTTTAGCACATGACCATGACCTCCCGGTTTCAGAAGGCCCGAGCCGGGCCGCGTGGCCGCCTGCCAGAAGGCGCGCATCGCGGTGCCGATCTGATCGGGCGAAAAACCCAGCTTCTGGCCCATAAGCCAGCTGATACGGTTCTGCGCGTTTGGCGCTGGCATCAGCGTGTGCAACCGGCGCGACGCCTTCACCCGGACTTCGGCCCAGGAAATGTCACCGCTGGCCTTGCCCTCGCCCCAAAGGGTTTCATCCGTCAGGTCAATCACCCCACCCAGATCGTTGATCGCGCGGGAATAGCGGATCTGATCCAGCAGGAACCGCACCAGTGGCGCGGCAAGGTGCCGCCGGCCTTCGGGCAGGGCTTGGGCCACGCTGCGCACCACCTGATCCTCACCGTGATACTGCACCTCCATCAGGCCCAGCGTTTCCAGCGAAAGCCGCAGGGCGCCGTCACACAATTCGCCGGCAATCAGCGCCATCAGCCTGTCCTTCACCGCCGTGCTGCCCAGGGGATCGGGGTTGCGCCGGTCGTAAAGCCGGAATCCCTCACGCCGCATGGCCCGCCATACCCCTTCCTTCAGCCCTTCCAGATCCAGCTTCTCGTCCTCGGCCCGCTTCAGCGCCTCGACCATCGCAGCGCGCAGGGCCTGATCCCGGGCAGTGCGTTCGAAGAATGGGGCGAAGAATGCCGCATCCTGACGGTTGTCGGCAAAAACCAGCAGGTTGCGCCCCTTCATCGGCGCGTCCGACTCGCGGTTGGCCGGCGGTGGCAGGGCTTCGATCAGCGTCTGTGCAGCGACCGCAGCCAGCGCATCGTCACCGGGGTTGATCGCCGTCACCGGCTCAGCATAGCGGCCACCCCTTTGCCCGCAAGATAGGCATCGCTTCACATAGCTGCGCCGCTCCTCGGTGTCCTGCACCATCTCGGCCTCTTGCAGCCCCAGCAGACCATCCGCGGGCCCGTCTATCAGGTCGCCGGTCTTAGGATCGAACCAGAACAGCTCCACCGCCTCGGCCCCGGCGGCCTCAACCTCTTCGGCATCGTCCTCAAACGCGCTCTGACCCGCGCCGACCAGCCGCAACACGCGGCGCGTACCTCGCTGCGCCAAATCGGGCCGGGGATGCAGAGCATGGCCATCATCCCATCCCTCGACATAGGGCTCGCCACAGTTGCGACAGACCAGAAGCGGATAGGCCGGAACGCCATCCACATGCGTTCCGGCACGATGCACGACTGGCATCCCGTCCCAATGCTCGGGATTTTCAGCTGACAGCGTCAGTGCAAGGCCCTCCACGCCCGATGCCGCCAGGTGATAGCGCGCCGGCAAAAGCGGAAAGGCGCCTAGTATAGCGGGCTTGGCCAGAACACCGGCAGCAATCAGCGCGGTCAAGGCCTGGTGGGCAAGCCCCGAATCGTCGCCAAAGATCGTTCGCGCCAATCCGTCGAACGGCAGAGACCGGCACATTAATGCCCGTGCCACCTGCCTAACCTCGGCCAATCCAGATAGTGCATGAATTAGCGCCTCGCCCAGATGCTGGCCTTCCAGCCGCAGCGCGTCGATCCCCGCCGCCTCCATGGCGGCGTTCCATTCGCCCACTTGATGTTCGGCATTCTCATCGGAAAAAAGGTTCGCGGCGCGTAGCTGGGCAATTACCTCGCCGATCTGCACCCAGGTCTTCGCGTCAAACCCATGGGCTGCATCGCCTTCGATCAGCTGCGGGTGCAGCCGCCGCGCTGACGTGATGACCGCGGCATCCCCGCTGGGAAAGGGTTCGCCGAAAAGGTTTTCGGCAAAGCGCGCCAGTTCATCGCGCCGTGCCGGATCAAGGCTGGCCGAGGTACCCACGCAACGCAGCCGCCCCGGGGCCAGTCCCAGCTGGGTTTTCAGCTTGCGCAGCAGAAATGCCACCTCGATGGCCTGCGCCCCGGTATATGTGTGCACTTCATCCAGCACGATCCATTTCAGGTCGGCCTCTTCCAGAAGCCGGCGGTTGCGCGGCAGAAGCAGGATGTGCTCCAGCATGGCATAGTTCGTAATCAGGATATGCGGTGGCGTGTCCAGCATCTCTTGCCGCGACAACAGCCAGCTGGCCGGAACGCGGGCCGCATCGGGAAAATTCGCTTGGAACGACGGGCTTTGCACCAGGTCGTTTTCAACGTCGCTGCGTATCTCATTCGACCGGACTTGACCGGTGTATCGGCCCAGCGTGATGCCGGGGTCCTTCAGATCAGCAAACAGCAGTCGCGAGATGCGGTGCATCTGGTCATTGGCCAGCGCGTTCAGCGGATAGACCAGAACGGCCCGAACCCCGGGGCGCGCCAGATCAGGGTCGCGCAGCAAGCTGTCGACCAGCGGAAACAGGAAGGATTCCGTCTTGCCCGAACCGGTTCCCGTGGCCACCAGATAGTTTTCTTCCAGCCCGATGGTCGCCGCCTGATGCAGATGCAACGGTCGGTCCATCAGGGCGCGCCCACTGTCGCTGCCCTCTAGCGCCATCCAGCCCTTGTGCAGCCGCCCGTCCTGCACCATCCGGCGGATCGAAGCGCCCTTTTCGAAATCCGGCAGGCTTTCCACAAATGGGCCCTTCACCAGATCGGCCGCCGCAATCGTTGCCGCCACGCGCTGCGACAAAAGCGGCGCCCGGGCCGCCGAAACCCCCGCGGCAGTCGAGGTATAGCGGGCAAGCGTTTCACGCAGCCGGTCCTTGAACAGTAATGGGTCGAGTTCGTGGGTCATGGACGTACCTTGGCCAGCTGCCAGACAAGAAGGAAATAGAAGAACAATTCGGGTGCGAGTCGCAGTAGGAACCCGACGGATGCCAATACATCGCCCGGTCGCCAGCTCAGGGTAGTGGCTAGGGTATCGATGAACTGCCTGGCTGATCCTGTCCGGCTGGCGCGGGCGAACTCGGAAAGGGTGGCCGCAACGGCCAAATCGATCGCATGAGGACGGTCATCTTCGGGTCGGCGCTTTGGCATGGGCGGGCGCCATACGGGCGGACACTGAGCCAGCACGTGAAGGGCAAGGGTCGACAAGGCTTCCGCGCGCCGGCTGTTGCCGCCGCTCTCGCTCGGTGAATCGAACAACACATTGGCCGCCTCGAATCTCTCCAGCATGCGTAGCTGTGCGGCCCGCAGATGGGCCGGGCCCATGATCGGTGTGCCATGCCAGAACCATCCCGCTCCGGCATCGGTATCCAGCGGCGCAAAAAGCTTGAAGAAGCGTTCAGGCCGAAAGCCCGCCAGCACCGTTTCGGCGTTCCGTTCAGCTTCGGTGGCATTAGCAAAGGCAATCAGCGCCTGCGCATGCAACAACCCCTCGCGCAGGCGTTCCCGCGAAAACGCACTCAGCATGGAACCTGCTCTCAGCCCATCATCGGTCTGATCGGCCAAAGCATCAAACGCAGCCGGCAGGGCAGAATACAGCCCGGGATCGATCTCCACCGGGTGCACCATCGGCACCCAGCTTGGCGAAGTTTCCCCCGGCATCGGCAAAAGCGCCGCCCGCATGAGAAGCCCACTCGATAGGGGCAGGCCTGCTATCATAGCTCCCAGCTTACGCCATCGAGGCAGCAGGCTGCGTTCCAAACCATGGTCCAGCCAGCAGTCCACCGCATAACAATCCGAAAGCCAGCGGCACAGTGTCTCAAACCGGGTCTGGATGAAATCGACTGGCGCATCAGACAGGCTGTGCGAAGCTGTCAGCGGCAAGGCATAGGTATCGCCCCTTCCGTTCCGTAGGGGACGCCATCCAAGATCCGGGTTAGCGATGTCTGGCCGCACGAAAATCTTCCCGATCATCAGTCCTTGATTGGCTGGCTGCTGGGCGATGGTGAGCGTCACGTCGCGGGCGTCAGTGCCAGATAGCTCGGCACGCAGCCACTCGGACGCCGCCCGGCGTACGGGCCGTCTCCCCAGGGCGATCTCGTGAAAGCTTCGCTTGCCCATCTCGTCCTCGGCCTCGACCGCAACAGCATCAATGGCCGTGCTAATGGCAAAGGTGGCTTGCACCCCAACCCGGACTAGTCGCAGATCAAACCGCGCGGGCTGAAGTGCGTCTACGACCTCGAACAGCACCACCTCGGCCCCGTTCGACCGTCGCAGCACAACTGCAGCGTTCCGCCCCACAAGCTCTGAAATCGCGATATTGCGGGTCATCCCCAATGCAAAAGGCTGGGCTTCGTGCCGCGCCCCAACCCGCAAGGCCGCCCCGCGATCCGGGCACCGAATCGAGACATGGCCGAACCTATCTTCCGCACCTACGCCAATGCGGGCGCCCAAAGGCACCGGGCTGACTGCCCCATCCGACCGCAGGCGCTGCAGACTGATGTCGGGCCAAACGAGGTGGAACGGCACGACCTCCCCCTCGATCCCGAAGGCGGCGGTGGCATGAGCGTAGCCCCCCTTGGGATCAAGCTGCAGGCCGCCCTCAAAGGACGTGACATGCTGGGAATGCGAAGGCAGAAAGTTGGATGGCGCTGCAGAGCAAATCAGGTCCAGCCCCCGCGCACATTCAAACCCTGGCCAGACAAACGCGCCAAAGGTGATGCCGGCTGACCGCGCTTCCCTGTCGGGCGCCAGAAGTTCCAACCGTAGTCGCGCCGGCCTCGAGGGAAGGCCGGGCGGCAGGAAATCGGCCAAAGCGCATTCACCAAGGCCCTCTGTCACAGCGACGTCGATCACCGTTTCTACGCCGGCCACGCGCATGCGCATGCGCCGAGTTTCGTTGGTCTGCAACCCGGTCTCGACCCTGACCACTGCGTGCGGTCCGAACAGTCGCCCCTGCCGGCCAATGGCGATCACTCCGCCGGTCAACCCCAAGCGGCGGCGCGGCCGGGTCGCCAGCGTCATGCTTTGTCCGCCGATCCGCAGAACCTTCGGCCTCTGGTCTAGCAATGCGCGCTGCAGAAAACAGCCGTCGCCAAGGGGCACCGACTCCAGATTGTCCAGCGTAAAGGGGCGCCGCGCTGCAACAAGTGCCTCGGATGTATCCAACATCAGATCGCGGAGGCCATTGGCCGCACCTTCCCACAGGAACTGGCCAACCGTTAGGTCGAACACAGCAAAGTGGCCGTCATCGGCCAGAAACTCCAGCGCAAAGGGCATTCCGTCGATCAGCCCCGACAAACGCTTGGGCCAGGGTTGCTCCAGCGCCCAGTCCTCGCCCCCTTTCAGCCGCAGAGGCCGAGCCGCATCATCCATCTGCACGGCGATCCGCCCGTTTGCGCGAGGCAGCCGCAAGGCCAGCCCGTCGGCGTCCCAGACCAGCCGCGGACGGGGCGGAAGGGCCGCGGCCAACCCAACGCGGGCACGCTCTTTTCCGGCCCGGTCAAAGCATTCGGCAAAGTAACTTTCGAACGGGCTTTTTGCCAGAAATCCAGTCGGATTTGCCGCAACCCGCGCATAAAGCCGGGCGTGCCAGGCCGTTTCATCCCAAAGGATCGACCGCCGGGGAGTGATGACCGTGGGATGCAGGAACTCCAGCGCATCGTCTTCCCATCGGTTCAGCAACGTCGAGGAATCCACCGGCGGCGCACCGAACAGGTCATGCTGGCGCTGGAACGCTTCGATAAGCTGCTGCACATGTGCCCGCGGCACCCCCGCATGCAGAAGATAAAGGTCCACCATCCGTTCCAGCCCCCGGCTGGGCAAGCCCAGCCTGTCACACAGGGCCAGAAAGCTCCGATGCAAGCCCTCCCTCACCGCTGGCGTTCCAAGCCGCACGCCCAGCACATCTTCCAGATGCGCGTAGATGCGCAGGTCATTGCCGCCGTAACTGTCATTCAGCGCATGGGTCACTGCCCACCCCGCTAGGTATCCATGCGCGTGGAACAACCCCGGAATGGCTTGTGCCCTGCCACCCAGAAAGGTGCGTACTCGCGAAAGGGCCTCCTCGCGTGATTGCTCGCTCAGAGAGAGCAGACCAAGGAATGGGGGGGCTTCGGCACGTTTCAGCTGTTGGAAAAGAAGAAAGTCGGATGCTCGACAGTTCACGAAATCACCGCGTAAAATATTCATCTTTGTCAGATCGTTGCGCACAATCTGCACAACTTCAAGGCAATATCTGCTGCTTTATACTTCGCCCTCTGGATTAGAACCCTTCTGAAATAGTCCGCGCTCGACCTTCTCTGCAGAACATAATTCAACCTCAGTGGGCTTTGGCGGAGCAATCAACCGCGCAGCACAAACTCGACGGTCTCTATCATGGAATTGCTGAGCGTCTCCGGAGCTGGGGAATCAAGGCGCAGTTGGAATACCTCGACGCATGAATCGCTGAACTCGATCGTGAACTTAATGCGCCCGCACCTTCGTCTGTGCGTCAGTGCCCAATTCTCACGGACCTCTATCGCTGCAAAGCGACTGAACTGGCGCTGACGCTTGCTGACACGGCTATCATCTAGCCAGCTCGGGTGAGCTACTCCCCCAAAATCGGACAGTGACGGAAGCTACGATCTGAAGTCTGCTGGTCTCCAAGCACGAGGAGATCAGGACATGTCGAAGCGCAGGAACCACGACGCAGCATTCAAGGCGCGTGTGGCGCTGGAGGCCGTGAAGGGAGAGCGCACGGTGTCGGATCTGGCGCCGAATATGGCGTGCATCCGACGATGATCCACCAATGGAAGCGTCGCTGCTGGCGGGTGCCACAGGCATCTTCGAACGCGGTGGTAAGGCCGCTATGGCGGCGGAGGTTGCCGAAGAAACGGTCCGCGACCTGCACGCCAAGATCGGAGAACTGGCCGTGGCCAACGATTTTTTGTCCAGAAAGCTCAAGCCTTGGATCGGGAAGTGATGCGCGGGATGGTCGAGAAGAACCACCCAAGCCTGTCGGTCGGGGCGCAATGCCGTCTGCTGTCGATCTCGCGGTCATCGTTCTACTACGCGCCACGGGGCGAGACGGTGATGAACCTCGACCTCATGCTGCTGATCGACAAGCAGTTCCTGGAAACCCCTTTCTATGGCGTGCGGCAGATGACGTGGCACTTGCAGAACGAGGGCCATGCTGTGAACTGCAAGCGCATCCGGCGACTGATGCGGCTCATGCGCCTGATGCCGATCTACCAGAAGCCCGACACCAGCCGGCCTGCGAATGGGCACAAGACCTACCCCTATCTGCTGGGTGGGCTAAGGGTGGAGCGGCCCAACCAGGTCTGGTGCGCCGACATCACCTACCTGCCCATGCGCCGCGGCTTCCTCTATCTGGTCGCCGTCATGGACTGGTTCACCCGCAAGGTTCTGGCCTGGCGTATCTCGAACACGCTTGAGGCCGACTTCTGCATCGAGGCGCTGAACGAGGCAGTCCACAAGTTTGGCCCGCCCGAGATCATGAACACCGATCAGGGCAGCCAGTTCACATCCTTCGCCTGGACCGACCGGTTAAAGCGTATCGGCACCCGGATCTCGATGGACGGCAAGGGCGTTCGGCGATGGCCTCACCCTCGACAACATCTTCATCGAACGCCACTGGCGATCCCTGAAGTATGAATGCGTCTACCTGCATGCGAGGGAGACGGGGACACAGGCCAAGGCAGGCATCGGGCGCTGGATCACCTTCTACAACCACCATCGCCCACACACCGCCCATGGTGGACAGCCGCCCGCCGTAGTCTACTTCAACACCATCGAAACCGATCCGCAGGCGCAGGCAGTAGCTTAAGTCAGCCGGAAATCTGTCCAAGGATCGGGGAGTAGCTCAACCACGCACGCCGTCAGAGCAGCAATACAGCGATCGCAAGCTTCGCTCGCGCAGCTGAGCCGAGAACTGGGCATCAACCCCAAGACGGTAGCGAAGTGGCGCAAACGTGCGGCGGTCGAGGACATGAAGACCGGGCCGAAGGAACCGCGGTCGACAGTGCTGACCGAGGAAGAGGAGGCAGCGGTCGTCGCCTTTCGAAGGCACACACTGCTGCCGCTGGACGACTGCCTCTATGCTTTGCAGCCCTCGATTCCGCACCTCACGCGGTGAGCACTGCATCGGTGCCTGCAACGGCACGGCATCTCGCGTCTGCCGGATGTGGAGGGTGACAAGCCCGGGCGGCAGAAGTTCAAGCGGTACCCCATCGGCTTCTTCCACATCGACATTGCCGAGGTGCAGACCGCCGAAGGAAAGCTCTTTCTCTTTGTGGGAATCGACCGGACGTCCGAGTTCGCTGTCGCCCAACTGGTTGCGACAGCGGACAGAAAGACAGCCTGGGAGTTCCTGCAGCACATGCTCGAAGCCGTACCCTACCAAGTCCACACGGTTCTTACCGACAATGGCATTCAGTTCGCAGAGCAGCTGCGGAACCGGAACACCATCTACTCCCGGCCAATGCGCTTCGACATGATCTGCGAGGCGAACGGCATCGAGCACAGACTCACCAAGCCCAACCATCCGTGGACCAATGGCCAGGTGGAGCGGATGAACCGGACGATCAAGGAAGCGACCGTGAAACGGTTCCACTACGAAAACCACGATCAGTTGCGTACTCATCTCGCCGACTTCCTGGCAGCCCACAACTTCGCCAGGCGCCTCAAAGACCCTCGGCGGCCTCACGCCCTACGAATACATCTCCAAAATCTGGACATCAGGGCCGGATCGTTTCATCCTCGATCCGATCCACCAGATGCCGGGACTGAACACCTAGTGACGATTCCCTCGGGCTTGCGCTTCTTCTGGGGCAATTCTTCGTCTTCCAAATGGCTCGAAAGCCTCACGACATGGACGACCAGTTTTCAAGGCGCAGGCGATCGGCGGCGCAACCAGCCCGTCATCGTGATCAGAACCGGAAAACTCCGGGCCTTGGCGGTCAAAGGTTAGGCCTCACAGCATCTTGGGACGCGCTCTGGTCGCAGGTGCAGAAACAATCCCGTGGCCGGTCACGAGTGATAAACAATGATAAGCCCGTTAGCATCCGAACATCTGAACCTTCAAATTCAAACAGTCTGCACTGCGGGTCAGCATTGCACTTGCCCCAACTTCCGCCAGTGTTGTGGCTTCAGCAATGCAAAAATCTTTGCTATCGGCAGTCGGATTTCGCTCAGATTCGATTGGCGCGCCGGCCAGCCCTGTGGGCTGGCCTGAGTACACTGCAACAGTCTAGAGAAGGTCCCGCCGGCGAAGCGCAAACCCAAGGCAAAGCGCCCCGGCCAGAAGTGGCAAGCTGGCTGGCAGTGGAACCTGGGCGGGACCTTCTCCTTCTAGAGACCATACAATAACACCTCCGCACCAGTCTCCACACCACTCTTGGCCAGGTTCGAGAGCGTCGTAAAAGTCAAAGTAGTGATCAAAGAGTGGCATATCGAGCATGAATACCACCAGATTCACATCTCTGAAGTCCGATCCAAAAGTGTAGTTGACAATTCCTCCCTTGCTCGAGACCTCATCAAGGGCCGTCAAATCACCCCAGTCGTCATACCCAAGCACCTTAAGCGTAACTTCGTACGGTTTTGATGCCATCGCCCAAGTCTTAAGGGCGATACCTTCGTCATCGTTGGGCGGTTGAGCATCATCTGAACTTCGCCAGATGTAGTTCTGGAACCACAGTTCGGCAGAAGTGATGGTGAACGCCCTGCCATCCTTTCTGGTCAAGAATGTTGTAAAGGCCCCGCTGTCGTCGTGCACATAAGTGAAGCCATCCGGATACGACATGCTGTTTGACCAGAGGTATTCGCCATTGCTCAAGCAATAGGCGTTGCCATCATATGTCTCATAGTCGGGGCCGCATGGAACCTCTGTCGCCGTCCCCGTCACCAGCGTAGCTGCCTCCGCCTGTCCTCCCAAGAATGCAGCCGCCAAAATCGCAAAAAAGCGCATTGAGCAATCTCCCTGACACTCATCACAACGTGAACGTGTCATGGCATTTGTGATTCTCCAATGGCAAGGAAAAGCGCGACCCAGAGAATTTGGTGCTTTGTGGTGCCCCGAGTTTCCTAGACGCCCGCCTCATTCAGTGTCCGCTGCCTGACTTCGATGTCAACGCGCGACTCCATGCCGTTGTTCTTCTGCTTACACTGCGGGTTGTATCGCAACTTGATGTACTCAAGTATGCCCCGCCTTGCGGCTTCTCGCGTCGGGTAGCGCGTGACGGCAAATGTCGGTCACGCTCCGGCTCACTTGATTACTTTGTCGATGAAACCCAGCGTGTTCGCGTTCTCAAGCAAAGTGCGGACCTTGCTTCGATCAAGACCATTCGGCACTTCCGCATCGATCTCGAGTTTTAGCGTCACCTCGCTGTCCGGCAGAACGGTAAGCTGTTCAATGATCGCTTCCACGATCTGGCGCATTTCGTGGGCAGGACGATCGGCAGAAATCAACACAGTCCCGATGAACCTGGTTGGCTCCCTCTCCACCTGAACGGCGCCCTCCGCGGAACGAAGCACTTTCTGTTCGGTCGCGGCATTGGACTGTATGTGTGCCGGTTCCGATGACGCAGCGATGGCTGCTGTGGTTTCGATGGCCTGCCTTTCTGCAACCTCAGGCCTAACGATGACGCTGTCTGCGTCTATGACAATCGGTGCGTTGGCCGCATTCTGGAGCACCAAGCCGATGTACCGGCCGCCCTTGTCGTCCCACCGTTCCGCATACGAGAACGGGCCAGGAACCATTGCCTCCACCGACGACCGCACTGTCTTTAAGAGCACATTTCGATCCTTGACCCGTGGCAGATAGATATACCGGTTCAAGTACTCCCAAAGATCTCGAAGAAGCAGGTGATCCTTGCCATTCCAGATATACTTCTGAAGTTCGCGGTCGAGACGAGCTGGTCCGAGCTCTGGGAGCAAGCCCTCGTCACTGGCCAACTTCTTACTGGCGCGAGATAAGAGACCGTCCTGCGCCGGCACTTTCGAAGCGATCCACTCCAAGTCTGCCTGCGCACCATCTTGCACAGGATAGAGAAGGTAACACCAGGCTTCCTTGAGTCTCGTCTTCACCGTTTCTGCCGCCTCAGCCACTTTTGACTTGGCAAGCAAGCTGTCGCGCTGCGTCAGATTCAAACGGTCTGTATCCCTGACGATACCGGCCCAGGCCAAGAACGAGCGCATCGCCTCTTTGACCCCATCTAACTGTCGTGACTCTGCTGCGAGGAAGACGAGCATGTTCCGATACACCCGAGGCGTTGCCCCCCGCTGCAGCAGTATGTTCTTCGCTTCGATCAGGGCGTCAGAACTGTCGCGCCCCGTGTGGGGATGGTCTACGCCGAGCACAACCGCACGCACGCCGCCTGGTTCATCAGGGACATCGGCTGAGCTGCTTGGTGCCACCTGAACGGCATCGAAGAAGCCGCGGTCACCAATACCATTGATGTAGACTGACAAGGCCTTGTCAATTTCTAGCAGAACCATTGGCTCCTCGATCTGCCCTGCCCGATCCGCCGCGAGGCGATTGAGGCTGGCCGACATAGAATACCAATAGCGACCGAGATCGCCGTGCATGAACCGGGCGTTATTCTCTAGCCGTCGAAGGGCATCGCCAAAGATGGCGGGACGTTCTCCCGGCTGCACGACGCCAAGATTGATCCGGCGATCATCGAGGCCCCTATTCTCCTGGCTGTAAAGCGGCGCGGTCCCCATGAAGATCGCTCGCGCAACTCGTCTGGTGGCCGAGTATCGGTTGAGGTTGGGAGAAGACTGGTCAATCCGGTAGGGAGTGGAGTTCGGCCCATCGACATCCCCTGCGATGATCGACTGCCACGACACGTCGAGGTAATGCAGTAGCTCAGGCTCAACCCTTGCAGAGCTGATGGAGACGCTGCCCGGCATGATCATCACCGACGGGTCGTTGTTCATCCACAACTCGTGGATCACTTGCGCCATCAGCCGCAGCACACCACGAGTACGCTGGAATTTCTCGAGCGATCCCCAGCTCGTATAGAGCTGATCGAAAAGCTCCGGATGGATCGGATAGGCCTTTTCCAGCTTGCGGCGATAGTCCTCGCCGTCACTGTTTTGCGGAAATGACTCAGGACTCTCCCGATACATCTTCGCGAACTGCTTCAACGTGTTGTCCCTGTGGTGAAACTTGTCACCGGGGATTTCCTTGAACAGGCGCCGACGGACGATCTCGTAGCTTTCTTCCTGGTCGGCCGGGCGCCAGCCGGTCTCGACCCGGCTGAAGGTCTGCTTCAGGCGTGACAGCGCCTCCTGGCCCCCTTCCCCGCCGACTTCAATCTGCGATGCGGGCAGCGATGCCACCAGCAGTGTGCCGGGGCTAGCCTTCACCGCCTCGGTCAGCGACTGCACGAAGGACAGGTTCGAGTCGAAGGACCCCGAGGGCAGCCCCTCAACCTTGTAGATCTGTCGAAGGTAGGCGACCCATTCGTCGATCAGGATCAGCGACGGCGCGCATTGCCGGAACAGGTCTTCCAGCAGGTTCGAACCCGGCGCTATGCCGTTCTCGTCGTTCTCGGCCACCAGCGCGTAACCCGCTTCGCCGCCAAGCTGGAACGCCAGTTCCCCCCAGGTCGTGCGGATCGGTCGGCCATAG
Organism: Alitabrizicola rongguiensis; assembly: GCF_021491355.1. Classification (GTDB taxonomy): domain Bacteria; phylum Pseudomonadota; class Alphaproteobacteria; order Rhodobacterales; family Rhodobacteraceae; genus Aliitabrizicola; species Aliitabrizicola rongguiensis. The sequence goes on from NZ_JAKENF010000002.1 coordinate 382,258, forward strand.
TCCTTCTGTCGCTTTGCCGAATCCGAGGGCCCATAGGAGGTGCCCACCAGGACCGCCCGGTTGACCTTGCCCGGAACGGTCAGCCCCTCACGCGACAAAAGCTGGTCCAACCCGGGCAGATCCTCGACCGGCGTGCCACCCGCCATGTGGTAGAGCGCCAGCATTGAGTGGGTCTTGCCGCCGCCGAAGTTGGTCTGCAACTCTACAACAGGATCCCCGCCGATGCCCGACAGCCGCTTAGCCGCGCCGATCAGCAGGGTCGACAGGCCAGACGTCAGATAGGTGCGCGAGAAGAACTCCGTCGGATTGCGATACTCCGACGGCGCACTCCCATTGTGGACCTTGGCCAGGTCGGCGGCAAACTCGGCCTGCTGGAACTCGCCGGTCGCCACATCACGATGCGGCTCGACCACTTCGCGCCATGGCAACAGTCCGGCCACTGTGTCGACCGAGATGTCCAGCTTCTGACTCTTCCGACGCTCCTCGTTGCGCTGCAACTCTGTGAATTTGGTGCGTAAAATTGTATCTCGCATGGCGGCAATCTTGTCAGCCGCCTCACTGGCACTCACGGCCTCCAGAAGCCGCCGCATGCTGTCCAAGGCTCGCTCGGCATCGTCGTAGGTGAATGTGCCGTCATGGGCCAGCTTGTTGCGGACATCGACCAACTCGTTGACGATGGATCGATGGGTCCGCTCAAGCGTGTTCCGGAAGCAGTCATTCCAGAACCGCTCCATGATCTGCAAGAGCTTCTGAGTATCCAGTGTGAACTTGCCATTCTGCTCAGGTCGCCACTGAGGGAAATCGGCAATGACCCTCTGTGGCCAGTTTGCCCCCAAGCCATTCTCCAGCGACCGCAAGACATAGCCATGCAGGCCGTCGCGCATGAACTCCATACCCTCGAACACATACTGGCGCGTCGACTTAGCCATCAGATCAATCCTACCTTTTCTGCTGAAGTTGGCCTTCAGTCACGGGGCAACAAACCATCAGTATTTCGTATTGGCGCTGGCAGGTTGTTCTTCTCGAGATGCGCCAGAATCTTGGCTTCGAACTGCGGGGCCCAACCATCCCAGTTCGCGTCATAGCAGTCTCTACAGACTGTGATGCTATAGCGCGGAACGTGTTTGCCGGCATAGAGGTGCGGCCCGAACTGAAAAGCTCGCCCGCAGGTGAAGCAAGTAGTCATGAACTTTGGCGCCGAGCTTCCCGTCATGTCACACATCCATCCGCATCTGACCGCTGCGGTTCGTCAGCGGCGCGGTGGCGGCTTCACGGGTCAGGTCCGTCCAGTCCGCGATCAGCGCGTTGTAGGCGGTCGCCTCCTTCGCGTCGCCCCGCTTTTCGCAGATGTTGTAAAGCACATAGGCCAGGTCGCGCACGTCATCCGCCTTGGAGCCGAACTTCTTCAGCATCACCGCCGCCTCATAGCCGATCCCGTATTTCTCGTGCAGACGCACCAGATGCTGGCAGCATTCCCAGACGGTCAGGTGGCCATCGGCATCCGGCTCCCACTCGGCATCCATCTCGTCGCGCTTCAGGATGCGCACCTTTCCGGCCGCGCTTTCCACGATCCCGGCATGCTTCACGCTTTCGACCGAGATGCCGCGCGCGGTGGCGATGTTGTTCGCTGTGCCATAGTCGCCAGCCTTCAGCCCGTTCTGTTCGAACCAGGTGATGGCAAAGCGGGTGTCGGCATCGAACTCGCCCTGGATGCCGCCAAGGTATTCGTCGAGCTCGCGGTTGATCAGCTGCAGCGCGGCCTTCACCGTCATCGGGCTGTCATCGGATTCCAGCACCGCCCTGTAGCGCGAGAAGACGCCCATGCCGGGGCCAATGGCCGATTGCGGCATGTCGGCCGGGGCAATGTTGGCAGCCTGAAGCTCGGCGATGGCCGGTGGCAATTCGCGTTTCAGGGCACGGATGAACTCGGCCCGGGTGATGACCTCGGCTGAGGCTTCCTTTTTGCGGCAGACGAGGACGACGGAGTTTGCGAGGGCGTTACTCTCCTGCCCCCTCATTCGGTTCGCAAGTTCTGTTCGCATCGGCCAAGTACTTACGACTGAATACCCGGCATCTAGAATCCCCTGCAGGAACGTCGCCCAACCAGTTGAACTAATCCCTTCGTTCGCGACCTCACTTTGTTTGAAAGCATAGTAGATCGCCGCAGGAAAAACATTGGCGGACTGGTGAGCCATGTTCGCGATTGCTCTGCGCATCCCGTCCAGAAAGAAAACTTCGGCTGCGTCCCTCCCGCCTTGCCGGTGGGGCGCAGCAATCAATTCCTCTGCCTTCGGAGTAGCCAATACACTGAAGATATCAGGATATACTGATCGGAGGGCTGGCTTTAGCCAACAAAAGAAGAAATCTGACAGATCAGCGTAGCCTATATTGTCATAGTATGGTGGATCAGTAGAAATTACCGCTCCTTCGGGGTAGACAACGGTTTGAGCGTCGTGGTTGATCTCAATACCTTCGCCACTGGGGTGAAATCGCTCAATCACCTTAACGATGCTTCCAAGACTAGTCCGGTAGTCTCCCGCAGCATCGCAAAAGACGTTGTTTTCGCCAAAGTCCCACATCATGGGAATAGCCTGACGACCGAAAAGGTTTCGGACCTGTGTTTTCGACGATTCCCATCTGCAAAGTGAGTTTTGAATGTCAGTCAATCTGCTGACGCCAAACGCCAAATACACACTAACTGCCTCGGCATAGGCTTTGGCGCCTTTGCCACCGTCGCGCAGCACGGTGGGATCGGCGGAAAGGGTCGCGGATGCGTTGGCCTCAATCTGTGACCGCGCCTCATGCACAAGATCGCTGAAGGTGTTTAACGCCACTAGCTGCCGATCGGTGAAAAGATCACCGAAGGTCTCCATTCCATAATCTGGAGGAGTGAACGCGCGGCGATCAGGCGAAATCGTCATCTCTGGCCGCCATGAGGGCTTCGCAGCGCGGGCGGCTTCGACCTGTTCGGCGATTGGAGCAACAAAAATCCGCTCTCGCGGACCTTCTGCAACAATTGCGATAAGTTGCTCTCCCAAGCCATCCTTTGCAACACGCCGAACGTGTTCCATTGTGATCGCGGTATCCGAGATCAGGCAGCGGAAGTTTGCCCCGCGCCCGGCCTTCGTTCCCTCTTTAGCCGCCTCAAGCTCGGCTTTCGTCCCACCCTGCCGGATACGATAGGTGATCGTCTTGGCCTGCCGGTCAACGATAGGCTCGATCCATGCCTCTTTCCCGGCTTTGGACGACAGAAGGAAGCTCGACGCAATCGGCACATGGACATCCGCAAAGGCCGGGTCGGGGCTCGGCACCGTCCGCGCCCAGATCCAGGCGATCACCGTTGCCTTGCCGCCACCATACTCCTTCGGCAGGTCCACTTGCGGGTAAAGATGCCCGATGCGCTCCCATGCCTTCTCGCGCATCCATTCGCCGTAGTATTTCACATCCTCGGCCAGCCCTTCGGCGTTGCGGTAGAACGACCGCTCCTTGATGCCGGGGTGGATGGGAGGCATGTCCTTGAACTTCGGCGGGATCTCGATCATCGCCTTACCGATCATCACCGCCACCGGGTTCAGGTCGGACCCATAGGCAGGCAGGCCCAGCCGCTGCGCCTCGAGCGGGATCGATCCGCCGCCCGAGAACGGGTCATAGACCGGCGGCAGCACTCCACCGCACGACCGCCGGATTTCCGCCCGCGCGCGTTCCAGCACCTCTTCGTTGGTCGAGTTCTCCCACTTCACCAGGTCTTCGATGATGGCAAACAGCCGCTGCCGCTCGCGCTCCTGATCCTCATGGGCGGGGAACTGGTCGGGGTGACTCGAGGGATCGTCCACCAGCTGCGCAAAGAGCACCGCCCGACACGCCGCCAACGGCCGCCGCGCCCACCACAGATGCAGCGTGCTGGGATGCCCATGCCGGATCGACTTCTCCCGCGCCGAGGCGGCGTTGATGGCCTCAAGCGGGATGGCGACTTCGATCAGTTTCTTCTTGTAGGGTTGGGTCATATTTGAACAACGATTCTTCTGATTGCCGCACGAAAGTCATCACGAACGCCGGGCGGCACTTGGTCCAACAGCAGCTGGTTGATTGCCTGGTGATCCGCATCGCTGCGGGTCGGATAAAGCTGGAACTCCCACGTGCGCCAGTCACCACTGTCGGGTGCTGTAATCACTCCGACGCCGTTCTTTCCAGCAACTCCCAAAAGATTTTCGAAATCTGCCTGTTGGTCTTCGGTAAGTTGCGCCGGAAAGCCGACGATCAAGAGGTACGCGTAGTGCGATCTCGCCTTGTGTGACAAGGCTTCATAGACGGCGAGGACATCTGTGACCTCGAAACGCTTCACTTCAATCGTGCGCACGTCTCCTTCCGGGCGCGACGAGAACAACCAGTCCGAAACGGTGCAAAGGACGATGTCTGGCCGACTCCATCGGCCTCCCGTCTGTCTACGACCTTGTTGTCCAGTGATAGCTCCGAAGACATGGGTGAACCCGGGCTGCTCTGTCCAGTTATTCAGGATTTCCCTAAGCACCGGCTCATAATGGTCAATCTCTCGATCCTGTTCCATCACTTCCGCTGCTTGTTGCGGTTGCGCTGCAGGCACAACCTCAACAGCTACCTCAGCTGGTGGCAGAAGCTGAATCCCACCGTTCCGTCCCCTTCTCCGCTCAATTCGACCCTCGTCCACGAGGGACTGTTCAGCTTCCCAGTATGCATCGGTTGGACTGCCATCGAGGCCGGGAATAGTCATCCACAGGCTATTCCGGGTAAGTCGTTGGTTTCCGGCCTGTTGAAGCGCCGCGATTATCTGATCACGCATGTTTTCGACCACTAAGTCCTGTGTTTCTGCTCTACTTCGGTTGCTCAGCTCGTTCCAACAGGCGCTTTAGGTTGAACTGGATCGCCGTATGTTCGAACGACGGTTCGTGGTCCGACAGCGCACCGCGCACATACCGCGGTTCTTGCGCATAGCCACGCTCGATCTGGACGATGGCCAGGATGTATTTCCCGGGTTCATGCAGCGAAGTGATGATTTCCTGCCGGGTCAGCATCACCGTGTCGGCGCCGTCGATCCGACCCTTGACCTCGATGAAACGCAGATGCCCAGAGCGAGGATCGTAAGAGGCGATGTCGTAGCCAACCTTTTGCGCCGAAACATCGCGCGGCTCATTGCCCAGCGCCCGCTCTGCCTTGATGACCGCTTCCATGGCCCTCAACTCGCTGATCCTCCGGGCCTCCGGGTCTTCAGCAAACGCATTGGGTTTGGTGCCTGCAACGACAGCCGCCTTCGCCAACAGCAGCCCCTTGGGCACGACGACCATGCCCCCGCGCACCCGCGGCGGCTGTGCCGAGATGAAGCGCTCCTTCTCCAGAAGTTCCATCCGGCGTTTCAGTCGATCGGCCAGGTCTTCCGCACGCCGTTCTGCGTTCTGCCAGTTCAGGCGGGTCTTTTTTCCGGCCTTCTCATCCTCGCGCAATTCGGCGGCCCGGTTGTCCCAGAAGTTGATCTCCTTCTTCAGGCGAGCCTTTACCTCCTGCTCGACCTTCGCCACCTCCGGCAGACGCCGCGCCTTCACCTCGGCCACGTGGCTCTGCGCGAGATCAATCGTAGCGAAGCGGATGGCGGCCTTTTCCAGATCATTACGCAGCCAGTCCTCGTGCAGCTTGTCAGAAACCAGCACGATTTCCTCAGCCGTAGCGGGGCGCAGGTTCAGGTGCGGGGCGATCCCCGCATTCGCGGCTTGCCCTGTCTTGTCGATCGAGGCGAACTGCAGCTTCTCCGAAATGATGTGGGGTTTGCCAGTGCTGGTTGGGCGGCCGTCCTGAACGCTGTGCTCCAACAGGAAGATCGCGGACAGGTCCTGGCCAGGGTCGGTTTCATCAACCATGACCGCGCCCTGTTTCATCAGGTGGTCGTACTGTTCGCGCACGATGCTGATGACGGCTTCCAACAAAGGGTGGCCAGGACAGACGAACGTTGCCACTGGCTGCTGATTCACTTTTCCCTTCTCAAAGCAGATGCGCTCGTACTTTTTCTGGACTGGAGAACCGGTCCCGATCTGCCTGTCGCGCTCGCGGATGCTGACCGGGACATGGGTGATTTCCCACCGGCCCTCTTCCCGAGGCTTGATCTGGCCGCCGAGGCGCCTAAACGCCTCGACGAAGAAACTCTGGATGTGATGCGGCTGGAGGCGCTGAGCCTCGGCGCGTTCCATGTCGATGCGGATTTCCTGCACTTTGGCGGCAGGCATCGTATCGTTGGTCAGCGCCCGGCGGGCCAAAAGATCAAGGAGGTGCCGCTGATCGACGGCACCATCGACGGCTTGGAACAGCCGGGCCTTCACTTCGGGCTGCTCACCGTACTGGATCGCCTCGAACAACAGATCCTTCAGCGCCGTCCCGTCGAACAACTCGCCGAGGACATCGTAGACTCGCCCACCCAGCGCCTCGCGCGCGGCCTCCAGCTTTTCTAGGAGCCGGGCATAGACCTCACCTTCGCGCGTGTCGGCCGCGACAAGGTTCCAGAGGTGGCAGACCTCGGTCTGACCGATGCGGTGAATACGGCCAAACCGCTGTTCGATCTTGTTCGGGTTCCAGGGGAGGTCGTAGTTCACCATAAGATGGCCACGCTGAAGGTTCACGCCTTCACCAGCCGCGTCGTTCGCGATCAGTACCAGCATGTCACGGTCCTGCATGAACCGCTCGACGATCTTCCGCCGATCCTCGCGCGACACGCCGCCATGGATCACCTCGACAGCATCGGCACGACCGAGCCTCGAGCGCACGCGGTCATGTAGGTAATAAAGGGTGTCTTTGGGTTCGGTGAAAATGATCAGCTTCCGGCGATTGCCGTGGGAATCGACCATCAGTTCGTCGTCGAGGATCCGGTTGAGCTGCGACCACTTCGTGTCCTGCCCGGAACTGAGCACCCCGAGCGCCATCCGTTCAAGGGTTTGCAATGCTTCGACCTCAAGCGCGAGCTGATCCACGGTCTCAGCCGTTGTCGCCGTCGTGGAAATCCGGTCCTCAATGTCGTCGATCTCGTCCTGGCCAAATTCCTCGATGTTCTGCAACACATCGTCTGGCACGTCGGGCGCGTCGAAACCAGAGCGCTTGCCGCGAACCATCAGCCTTGCCTCGGCCAATTCTGCCTCCAACCGTTCGCGGCGCCGCTTCAAGGACTGGTAGATCGCGGCTGGGGACGAAGCCAGACGACGCTGCAGGATCTGCAATGCGAAGCCGACATTGTTCCGCTTCTTGCCATCCTCTGCAGCAAAGCGCTGGACCCGGTTCATTTCGTTGCGGACATATTCGGTCACCGCCGCGTAGAGCGCCGCCTCGTCTGCCGACAAATCATACTTGACGGTATAGGCTCGGCGTTCGGGAAAAAGCGGGCGGCCATCAAACCGCAGGAGCTCTTCTTTGGTGAGGCGGCGCATCATGTCAGCGGTGTCAGCATAATGCACACCGTCGCGGAACCGACCCTCGAAACGGTCACCGTCGAGCAGCGCCATGAACAATTGGAAATCCTGTTCATGCCCATTGTGGGGCGTTGCCGACATCAGCAGCAGATGACGGCACACTTCGCCGAGCTTCTGACCAACGCGGTATCGCTTGGTGTACTTAGCTTCACCACCAAAATAGGTCGCGGACATGCGGTGGGCTTCGTCACAGATAATCAGGTCCCACTCAGCCGCTTTCGCCAGCTTGACCTGCAGTTCCTCATTGCGGGCGAGGACGTCCAGTCGGGCAATCAACCGGTTGTGATCGCTGAACGGATTACCCGACCTTGAGTTCTCGATCATGTCGCGGGTCAGGATGTTGAACTCTAACCCGAACTTCTCGCCCAGTTCATCCTGCCACTGTTCGACGAGACTTCCAGGCGCAACGACTAGACAGCGTTCAAGATCACTCCGGGCGATCAATTCCTTGATCAGCAGGCCCGCCATGATGGTTTTCCCGGCACCCGGATCGTCAGCCAAGAGAAACCGCAACGGCTGGCGGGGCAGCATTTCACCATAAACCGCAGAAATCTGGTGCGGAAGCGGATCAACTAGGCTGGTATGAATGGCGAGGTAAGGATCGAAATAATGCGCCAGCTTGATGCGATTAGCCTCGGTGACAAGACGCAAGAGATTGCCGTCTGCATCAAACGACCAGACTCGTCCATGAGCATCGAGTTCAATTCGGGCCTGATCATCGCGATAAAGGGTCGTTTCAGAAACACCACCACCCGGCGCTCTGAATACCAGATTGATCGCTTGATCTCCAATCCATTCAACAGAAACGACCTCGACTGGCTGGCCGGGAACGACACCGCGCAATTGAGCGCCGTTCTTGATGTCTTCCAGAACCGTCATCTAACCTCCGCCCGGCTCACGCGCTGTTCGAATTGACGCAGCACACCAGCCTACTTTAAACGCGTGACCAAACAGCCTGAAAACCAGCAATTCCCGTCGGATAGAACATAGGAATGGACTTTTCCCGGAACAAACGGTGACGGTGGCCGAAAACCGTTGATCTGGAAGTCAGGCGACTGCCCTGCCCCCCTGCGTATTTCCGACCAACCATTCTCACTGTTTTCTCTCTGGCCGCGAAGCCACACAACAACATTGCCGAACCAGTTCATCCACGAACATTTGCGCGAACAGTTCGGTGATTAGAAGATCAGCAAAGTGAAACAACCACAAGGAGTTGTAGATGGTCGAGCAGTTTAGATGGCACCCATTCTTAGAAAAATGATCTGCTCTGACCAATAGACCCGATTCAGCAGGGCACGGCCGACTAATCATCTACCTGTCTCGCCACCCGTGCCAAAGAAGGCGACCAAGCTGCCTTGCTCCTGCTCCTGCCCGGCCGACTTCAACCAGCACTCCACTTACTTCCGACCTCCCTTCGAGCCTGCGGCGGTTGCGCTGGACCATAAGCGCCTCTCCGGCCTCCTGCGCGATGAGCGTCTCGAGTTGGCCGATGTTCCAGACTGGCGTCTCACATGAAATAGGCAAGACGATGGGTTCTCCAAGATCTGCCGAAACGGCCCGCACCACTTCGGCTAGCTTCGCTAGTGCCTCCGGCGGCAACAGGTGTTCGGCCCAGGGCCAACCTTCAAGTAAGTTGTCCACTGCATTTACAGCGACGATGACGCGAGGTCGGCGGCGTGCAAAATCGCTGGCGAAGCTCTCCCGAAAACGCGACAGCAGCGCAAGGTCGGGAGCCCGTGCCGGCCGGTTGGCACGAACGACCCATAAGACCAGATCGCATTGCATTAACTGTTCGAGAAGCCGTTCCTCGACCATGTCGGAACCATCGATCCCCTCGCTGTCAACGAAAGTGAATCCGATCCCTGACAATTCGATCTGATGACTGACAAGTCCCTGAGTGGTCGGCACGACGTCTGTTTCCGCCATATCACACCCAGACAAAGCATTGATAAGGCTTGTTTTCCCAGCGCTCACTTGACCAACGACCATAACCCGCAACGGCGCATCCACTTCGGGCTCGCGTGCCAGATCTCTGCGATGCGATTCCAGTTCAATCTCGAGAAGCTCAGCATCCGAAAACCGCAGATGGCCTGCGTGCAGGTCAATTGCAGCGCGGGCGACTTCCTCAAGGATCAGCCTTTGCAGGCTTGTTTCGGCGGTATTTTGAATTGCGCCTGTTGCCTCACCCAAGAGAATGTTTTGTATCTCCTGCAGAATTGCGACCGGCAGGTTGGCGACAAGTCGCTTCATGCGCCATGCATTTTGGGCAATGTATGCACCGCGCCGGAACCAAATTCGATTGGACCAGAACCAGACCAAAGTACTAATGCGTATCGTATCGGCCATTGGCACATAGCTGCGCATGTCCCCGCGCAACCGGGTCGCGACCTGGTCGAATAGCAAGAGTGCCTCGGGAATCGAGAAATCCAGAGCGGTACGTGTTCCACCTGAAAGCTCTCCGGCCGCGCGACCAACGACATCGATCGCCTGCCTTTGCAGGTCGCCCCAAGGCAATGGTGCGATGAGTTGATCCCGGATGTCAGAACTCAGGCGCAGGAAGACCTCAAGCTCCCGATCCGTCCAATCCGGGTTTGCCTTGACCAGAGGCGATGAGTTACCGGGGGTCGCGCGAGCGGCGCGCCTAGCCCAGCGTGACATCGCCCACAGAGCGAGCCGGGAGATGCCGATCACCGCGACAGTCGCTAGAACGAAGCGCAGCAGCCAACCCTTTTCAGCCAACCAAAGGAAGCCAAGAGCAACCAAGACGACGAGCGGCATGAGATAGAGCAGGATTCCCAGCAACACCCGGCCCCTGAGAAACAGCGACAGGATCTTCCTATGCGGGGTCATGCGCGGCCCCACGCATTGCATCGGAGAAGCGGCGCCGAAGTTCCGCTTCGTCAATCGGGTTACCCTCACGAAGATGATAAAACCACCAAGCTGCTACCCGACCAAGGGCCCAGGTTGACGTGAAACCCCAAGTAGCGCCCGCGACTGGGGCAACAGTCTGGCCAATTACCGGCACCAGTTTAGCCCCCTCACGAGCGGCAAAGGCCAGGGCTTGGCCACCCAATACGCCAGCGCCGAGGGCTGCACCAAGCTGTGCCAGTCGGCTCGCGCTCCACTCAACTCCGTAGCGACCTGCCAATGCCGACAGCATCGCAACCTGAAGAGTAGGTACAGACGCCGCGCCGACCAAAGGGAGTGCTCCAGCAGCGGTAGCGCTGCCTGCGTAACCTAGCACCAACGCCCGGTTCCGCCCAAACTCCGAGCCTTCCTCGTCCGAGGAAGTCTCGCCCGCCAAGAACATCACAACCGAAGGCAGTATCTCGACAAGTTCTTTCGAAAACGGCTCCAAATCGGCCTTAACGGGATTGGAGAGGTCAAGCGTGACCATTGGCAAGTTTGCTCCAAAAACCGACTCGATGGCTTTCTGGTTGTGGGCCTGCGCTCTGCCCCGTGCCGACACATCGGAAATAAGGTCTGCCCCTGTGTGAATCACGATGACCGGCTGCTTGCGGCTCACCTTGCGAATGCGGCGCAAGGCCTCGACGATTGCGCCCTGCACCGGATCGTCAAGCCGCATCACGACCAAAACTACGTTCGCTGTAGTCTGGATCTCGGCAAGATCGGCGGCAGGATCGTAGTCGATCTCGCCAAGGCCCCTTGTGTCAAGAAATCGCATCACGGGTTCGTTCGGCGGAAAATCAAAGGACCGCGCCGTACGCGTGCAAGGATTGAACCCATTTCCAATCGCCGCCCCATCTAGGCGGGTCAGCGCCTGAACTAGCGAGCTCTTGCCTGCTCCTGTCTTTCCGAGCAACCAGAGCGTTGGCACCGGAAGGCACGTTTCGCCGACAGCTTTCGGACTTGGCCTGTCGTCGGGCGAGGCGGACCAGATCCAGTCTTTTGCTTCGTTCCAGAGCGCCTTTGGTGCATCGACGACGGCCCCTGCGGCATCGGAAACCGCACCCCAAAACCGCCACCCATTTTCGTCGGCAAACACTCGGCCTACCTCAGCGATGCTGGCTTTTTCGATTGAGTTAACATGGCCGTCAACCTCGGCGATTTCCGTCAGAAAGCGGAGGACCTCGGCCGACATCGCGTCGTAGTCGCAATCAGGATTCTGTCGCTTGTATGAAGACAGTGCTTTCGCTGCTTCCGTGATTGATCTGCCACTGATGCTTTCTTCAATGATGGGCAGTGCTGCGTCGATGTAGTCGGGCGCTATCCCCCATTCGCTGGTGAAGTACTCCGCAATCGCGCCAAGTTCGGCTTGATCGAGCGCGCCAGCCTCTCGCTGGATCAGGACTGATAGCCCCGCAATCAAGTCGAACAGTGAAGCGGCCAAAAGATCGATTGGGGTGTTTATGAATTTGGGCACGGCTTCGACCCGGGATCCTGAGTAGCTCCGCCAAGCCCTCATGACACCCCAGCTGATCGCACCAGCCATCGTGGCCGCCCCAATTACCCAACCAACCGGCGTAACCGCCGTGCCTATTCCGATCGCAGTGAGCCATGTGCCGAAGAAAGTGGAAGCGACAGTCGATGAACCTGCGACGACTGCTCCGGCTGCAGCTGCAGAACCGACCTGCCAGAGATCGCCGACAGTGCGCCCGGCTGTCAAACTCAGATAAGCATCCTCTCCGATGCCAAGCTTGGCCTTGAAGCGAAGTGGATCTGCGACGACTCGCGCGACTCTATCAAAACCGACCGGGCGGGCGGCCCCATCCGCTTCCATTAGGCCCCGACCCGAGCAAGCCGAGCCTCGAGCTCGTTGATCCGCGAGGTCCAACTCGCGTTGGCAAAATCGGCGATAGCCCCTCGTGTCAAGCCGAAGGCGACAAGCAGTGGCATCAAGAAAGCAGACAAGGTCGCGCCAATAAATGGGATCGAGGCAACGAGCAGTCCGACAGCTACCGAGATCACGACGCCGAACACCGTGTTTGGAAAGCGCGCCAAGATTTCGAACACGACCGTCAGGATCTTGCGGCCGATCTGCAGGACCACGTCACCAACCGCCACGGTGACGCGCGCAAGATCCATGACAAGTGATTTTACATCAGCGGAAAGCGCTAACCTGTCGATCTGGTCGGAAATCTTGCGCAACGGTAGTGCTGCATTGATCTCGCGCAAATTCTCAACATCGACTTTTGGAACATTAGACATAGAGGCACCCTGAAACGCTTATCTCTCAACACTAGGCGAATGGAACGGTGATTGCCTAGAGGTATGAGATGACGGTCGGCGAACGCTGCTTGGCTCCGGAAGTGGTGGCGTGACCTGTCCGGCATCATCGCCCTTGGGGCGTCTGAGTTGACTTCGCGATAGAGGGTTTCTGGCTCATGGGAACCGCCTAGGAGTGAGGACGAGACAGAAACCCGGAACATCGAAGGCGACTGCGGAGGTCGTTTTGAATGACATCCGCCTGCGCACGCAGATGCACCCATGTGCCGAAGAGAAGATCAGGATCGTGCTGGAAGGGCTGCGCGGCGAGGAAAACATCGAAACGGAGACATCGGCCACCAGGATTTCTTTGCCGTTCAACTCCGGCAACGACGCGAACTGAAGGCAGCCTCGAACTTCCGCGATCTAGCGCGCGGAATTGCGAGAAACCACGTCGCACATGCCGACGAACTTCGCACAAGACTTCCCAAGAAATTCGCAGATTACGACATTTCGGAGCGGACAGTTTTGTCAACTTTCACGCTTCGTTCACGCTATGTCTGTTGCAGAAAAACGATCTAAACCATTGTATTAAAATAATATAGCAGACGGATTTGCAATCCGCTGCGTAACCTCTCCGCCAACCCGCCGGAGCCAGCCGGGGATTAGGGGCTTTCCTCGGTAGCGTCAAGGTGGAACCTGCGACAGGCGAGGTGCTCCTGCCGTCAGGGACCCTGCGAATCGTATCTGCTTCGGGACAGGATCCCAGCCTCGACGATTTCCTCCGCCGCACCAATCCCGCTTCGGAAAATGGACCGTCCACGGCCAGATGCCGCCAAAGGGCCGCAAGGCGATTTCGTTTGAAACCGGGCGGAAATGCGGCGGAATTGGGGCAGTGACGTAACGAGCAGGATCGGTGCGATGATCTGGGAAATTCTGAGACGGTTCTTCGGACGCGGCGGCCGCGCGGTCGCAGTGGCCTTTACCCCCGACGCCCCCATCCTCCGGCCGGTCTGACTGCGGATCAGGAGGCGCCGTTCGGCCCCGCTTGCGATCAGAAGAACGCTTGCAGCCCGGTCTGCGCCCGGCCGAGGATCAGCGCGTGGACATCATGCGTGCCCTCGTAGGTATTGACCGTCTCGAGGTTCACCATGTGGCGGATCACCTGGAAATCCTCCTGGATGCCGTTGCCGCCATGCATGTCGCGCGACTTGCGCGCGATCTCCAGCGCCTTGCCGCAATTGTTGCGCTTGATGAGGCTGATCATCTCGGGCGCGGCCTTCGCCTCGTCCATCAGCCGGCCGACGCGGAGCGCCGCCTGAAGACCCAGGCTGATCTCGGTCATCATGTCGGCAAGCTTCAGCTGGAACAGCTGGGTCTGGGCGAGCGGGCGGCCGAACTGATGCCGGTCGAGGCCATATTGCCGGGCGGCGTGCCAGCAGAACTCGGCCGAGCCCATCACGCCCCAGGCGATGCCGTAGCGGGCTCGGTTGAGGCAGCCGAACGGGCCCTTGAGCCCCTCGACATTCGGTAGCAACGCGTCTTCGCCGACCTCGACATCCTTCATCACGATCTCGCCGGTGATCGAGGCGCGCAGGCTTAGCTTGCCTCCGACCTTGGGCGCCGAGAGCCCCTTCATGCCCTTCTCAAGCACGAAGCCCTTGATCTTGCCGCCATGCGCCTCTGACTTGGCCCAGACCACGAAGACATCGGCGATCGGTGCGTTCGAGATCCACATCTTCGCGCCGTTCAGCACGTAGCCGTTGGCGGTCTTCTTCGCCGTCGTCTTCATGCCCGCCGGGTCCGACCCCGCATCGGGTTCGGTCAGGCCGAAGCAGCCGATCAGTGTGCCGGCGGCGAGGCCGGGCAGGTATTTCTTCCGTTGCGCCTCGGTGCCGTAGGCATAGATCGGGTACATCACCAGCGAGGACTGCACCGACATCATGCTGCGATAGCCGCTATCGACCCGCTCGACCTCGCGGGCGATCAGGCCGTAGGCCACGTAGGAGGCACCGATCCCGCCATATTCCTCGGGGATGGTCGAGCCGAGAAGGCCCATCTCGCCCATCTCGGCAAAGATCGCCGGATCGGTCTTTTCCTCGCGATAGGCGGCGATGACGCGGGGCTGGAGCTTCTCCTGGGCAAAGGCGCGGGCGCCATCGCGCAGCATCCGCTCTTCCTCGGTCAGCTGGTCCTCAAGGCGGAAGGGGTCCTCCCAATTGAAGCTGGAAAGATCGGGGGCGTCCTTGGATTTCAGCGTCGCGGTCATGGCATTTCCTCGAGTTTCGTCGCGCTTTGCTCATGCAAGGCGAAGGGATCTGAAGCGCATATTGCACAGAACAGATGAGAGGACTAACGATATGTCCTCCATGACCTATGAGTAAAACGCAATGATCGCGCCGCGCCGCTATCTACCCTCGATCCCCTCGCTTCTGGCACTCGAGGCGCTGGATCGGCTCGGCAGCGCCTCGGCGGCGGCCGAGGAGCTGTCGCTGACGCAAAGCGCGATCTCGCGGCAACTGCAGACGCTCGAGGGACAGATGGGCGTCCAGCTCCTCTTGCGCGACCGCAAGCAGCTGCGCCTGACACCGGCGGCGCGCGATTATGTCCGTCAGGTGCGGGCGGCGCTGGAGCAGATCGCCCAGGCCTCGCTCAAGCTCAAGGCCAATCCCACGGGGGGTACGCTGAACCTCGCGATCCTGCCCGCGTTTGGCGTCCACTGGCTCGCACCGCGGCTGGCCGAGTTCGCGCGATTGCATCCGGAGGTGACAGTCAACCTCTCGACCCGGATGAAGCCCTTCGACTTCGACGCCGAGGGCTTCGATGCCGCCATCCATTTCGGCCACGCCGACTGGCCGGGGGCCGAGCATCTCCTGCTGATGGAGGAAGAGGTGTTGCCGGTCTGTGCCCCCGGCTTCCTGAAGGAACCGCCAAAGGCGCCGGAAGATCTGCTCGCCTATCCGCTTCTCCTGCTGGAATCCCGTCCAGGTGCCTGGCATCGCTGGATGGCGGCGGAGGGTGTGTCGGCGACAATCCCCCGTGGCATGGTCTTCGATCAGTTCTCGACCATGAGCCAGGCTGCGATCCACGGCCTTGGAATCGGCCTTCTGCCCACCTTCCTGGCCGAGCCCGAGCTTGCTTCCGGCCGGCTGACAATCGCATGGGGCGCACGGCAGCGCAGTTCGGGCAGCTACTGGCTGGTCTGGCCCAAGAACCGCCCGGCCAGGCCCGCGCTTGCGAGCCTGACCGACTGGTTGGCGGAGCAGGTCAAAGGTTGAGGGTCACCCAGGCGGCATTCCGTGCCGAGGAGCGGACGCAGGCATCGACGAAGGCAACACCCGTGACACCGTCGCGGACCGTCGGAAAGGTCACCGCCGGATCTATCGCAGTCCCTTCGATCCGGGCGCGGATCGCGCGCGCGGCCTCGGTGTAGATATTGGCGAAGCCTTCCAAATAGCCTTCGGGATGGCCGGGCGGCACCCGGGTCACGCGCGCGGCCTCTGGACCGGCCCCCGCCCCGCCACGGGTGATGCGCTGGCGCGATCCGTTGAGGGGCGTGAACCAAAGGTAGTTCGGATCCTCCTGCGCCCATTCGATGCCGGCCTTGGTTCCGAAGACGCGGAGCTTCAGCGCGTTCTCGTTGCCGGCGGCGACCTGACTGCACCACAGCATGCCCCGCGCACCGCCCCTGTAGCGCAGCAGGACATGGCCGTTGTCATCCACCCGGCGGCCCGGCACGAAGGATTGCAGGTCTGCCGCCAGCGACTCCAGTTCCAGCCCCGAGACGAAACTGGCGAGATTGAAGGCGTGGGTGCCGATATCGCCGGTCGATCCCCCTGCCCCGGTCTGTTTGGGGTCGGTGCGCCAACCCGCCTGTTTCTGGCCCGATTGTTCGATCGGCTCGCTCAACCAGTCCTGTACATATTCGACCTGCACAAGGCGGATGTCGCCAAGCTCGCCCGCCGCGACCATCGCACGGGCCTGCCGGACCATGGGATAGCCGGTGTAATTGTGGGTCAGCGCGAAGACGACGCCCGACTCCTCAGCGGCTCTGGCCAGCTTCTTCGCCTCGGGCAGCCTCGCGGTCAGCGGTTTGTCGCAGATCACATGGATGCCGCGGCGCAGGAACTGCATGGCCACCGGCGCGTGCATATGGTTCGGCGTGACGATCGCCACAGCCTGGATACCGTCCTTACGCCGGGCCTCCTTCACCGCCATCTCGGCGAAGCTTGCATAGGCGCGCGGCACCCCGAGGTCGGCGGCCGAGGCAAGCGCCTTTTCCGGGGTCGAGGAAAAGCAACCTGCGACCAGCTCGTACTGGTCGTCGAGCCGGGCTGCGATGCGATGGACCGCGCCGATGAACGCATCGCGACCGCCCCCTACCATGCCAAGCCGAATCCGCGGCGAGCGGCCTTCGTTGCGACCTTCGATCGCCATTGCGTCCTCCTCCCTGTTGTCTCTTCTTTGCGCAAATACCCCGGGGGTGAAGCCCCGCAAGGGGGCGAGGGGGCAGCGCCCCCTCCTCGCTGCCTTTGATGCCGGGAAGTAACCTGCCCCGCAAGTTCGTCGTGGCTTCGCCGCACAGGTTCTGTGCGGCCGCAGCCACGCGCCGGCCTTGCCGCAGCGGGCGATCCCCTCCTACATGGGACCAAGCAGGCGGTATCAACAGGGCCGCATTGAAGGGCAATGAACCATGAAAAAGATCGGCTTCCTTTCCTTCGGCCATTGGACGCCCTCTCCGCAATCGGGCACGCGTTCAGCCGCCGACGCGCTTTTGCAATCCATCGACCTCGCCGTAGCGGCCGAGGACCTGGGTGCGGATGGCGCCTATTTCCGGGTGCACCACTTCGCTCGCCAGCTCGCTTCGCCCTTCCCGTTGCTTGCCGCGGTGGGCGCGCGCACGAAGAAGATCGAAATCGGCACCGCAGTCATCGACATGCGCTATGAGAACCCGCTCTACATGGCCGAGGACGCGGGGGCGGCTGACCTGATCTCCGGCGGACGGTTGCAGCTGGGCCTCAGCCGCGGATCGCCGGAACAGGTGATCGACGGATGGAAATACTTCGGCTACCGCCCCGAAGAGGGAAAAAGCGATGCCGACATGGGCCGTCGCCATGCCGAGGTTTTTCTAGATGTGTTGAAGGGCGAGGGCTTTGCACAACCCAACCCGCGGCCGATGTTCCCGAATCCGCCCGGCCTTCTGCGGCTCGAACCCCATTCCGAAGGGCTGCGCGACCGGATCTGGTGGGGATCGGGGTCGAACGCGACGGCCGAATGGGCGGCGAAGCTCGGTGTGAACCTGCAGAGCTCGACGCTGAAGGACGACGAGACCGGCGAGCCGTTCCATGTGCAGCAGGCACGCCAGATCCGGGTTTATCGCGACGCGTGGAAGGCGGCAGGTCACACGCGGCCGGCGCGTGTCTCGGTGAGCCGGTCCATCTTCGCGCTGGTCAGCGACATGGACCGTGCCTATTTCGGCGGCGGCCGCCCCGAGAAGGACTCAATCGGCTATATCGACGAGAGGACCCGCGCGATCTTCGGCCGCAGCTATGCAGCCGAGCCTGACAAGCTGATCGAGGATTTGCGCAAGGACGAAGCGATTGCCGAGGCCGACACGCTGCTTCTCACGGTTCCGAACCAGTTGGGCGTCGACTACAATGCGCATGTGATCGAGGCGATCCTGACCCATGTCGCGCCAGCGCTCGGCTGGCGCTGATCGGGCAGATTGGCGGCTTTGCGTGCGATGCCATGCGTCTCGGGTCAATCGCCGGTCGCAGGCACCGCCTCGATCCTGACAAGCTGCCATACGCTCCGCGTATAGGTGGTCTCGGACTGATAGGCGCGATCCGAGTCATAGGGGTAGACGACCCAGAGGGGGCCTTTGTCACGAAGGCTCATCGGCTGACCGTCGAAGAGATCGGCAACGATCGGCACGTCCGGAGTGATCTCGTCCAGCGGCACGGTCGCGACATAATCGTTTGCAGCGTAAAGATCGACAACGCCGATCTCGACGCCTGACACCTTCAGGACGTCGCTCAGCGGTACGCCCGAGAATTCGTGCTTGCCTTCTGTCCAGATCGTTGTCGTCGAGAACGTCACACGGCGCATCTTTGCCAGATCAGACCTGCTATAGACATGCATGACGCCCGACAGGTTACGCACCGTGAGAACGACGTCATCGCCAGCGCGATGTTCTGCCCAACTGGCCAGAGCAAAACTGGAGGCAAGAGCGGCCACAATCAGGGCCAGCAAAGCACGAAATCTCAGAACCGACATGCCCGAACCAAATGCCAATTGGAGCAGTTTTCCCTCATCTGTCGGCAAATCCAAGGCCCTGCCATGTCTCGAAAGCATAGATATTGGCACTATAGGCGGGAATGTCGGCCCAGATGGTACCATTCCGCACAATCTCAGCCGCCATCTCGCCGATCAGGTTGCGATTTTCGGACCACCAGCTAGCCTTCCCCTCAAAAGCATGGGCGAGGCGGGCATGAACGAGTGGTGGCGCGGTTCAGTGACCTATCAGGTCTATCCCCGCAGCTTTCAGGACTCCGATGGCGACGGCATAGGCGACCTTAAAGGGATCGCAGAACGGCTTGAGCATGTCGCGCGGCTCGGGGCCGATGCGGTCTGGCTTTCGCCGGTCTTCCGCTCACCGATGGCCGACATGGGCTATGATGTGTCCGATTACCGCGACATTGATCCTCTGTTCGGCAGCCTTGCCGATTTCGATGCTCTGGTCTCACGCGCGCATGCTCTCGGCCTGAAGGTCATCATCGACCAGGTGATCAGCCACTGCTCCAAGGATCACCCCGCCTTTGTCGAAAGCCGGGCCAGCCGCAGCAACTCCAAGGCTGACTGGTTTGTCTGGGCTGATCCCAGGCCCGACGGCACCCCGCCCAACAACTGGGTCTCGGTCTTTGGCGGCCCGGCCTGGGAGTGGGATACGCGGCGGCGGCAGTACTACCTGCACAACTTTCTGCCATCGCAACCCGATTTCAACTTCCACAATCCCGAGGTGCAGGACTGGCACCTGGCCAACATGCGCTTCTGGCTGGAGCGCGGCGTGGACGGGTTCCGTCTGGATACCGTGAACTACTATTTCCATGACCGGCGTCTGCGCTCGAACCCGCCCGAGGAGCGCGAAGAGAACGAGCCTGCGGTCAACCCCTACGACATGCAGGATCACCTCTACTCGAAGACTCAGCCCGAGAACCTGCCATTCCTCGAACGCATCCGCGCTTTGCTTGACGAGTTTCCCGATCGCGCCGCAGTGGGCGAGGTTGGCGAGGCCAAGCGCCGGGCGGTTCAGGTGATGGCAGATTACACCCGCGGCGACCGGCGGCTGCACATGGCCTACAGCTTCGACATGTTGGGCCCCGAGTTCACAGCCGCACATTTCCGCGGCAAGATCGAGGGTTTCTTCGAGGGGGCC
Organism: Alitabrizicola rongguiensis; assembly: GCF_021491355.1. Taxonomy (GTDB): domain Bacteria; phylum Pseudomonadota; class Alphaproteobacteria; order Rhodobacterales; family Rhodobacteraceae; genus Aliitabrizicola; species Aliitabrizicola rongguiensis. The sequence continues at coordinate 402,337 of NZ_JAKENF010000002.1, forward strand.
CCCGATGGCTGGCCCTGCTGGGCCTTTTCGAACCATGACGTGATCCGCCATGTCACCCGATGGGAAAAGCACGGCGCCTCGCCCGAGGCGCTGGCGCGGCTCGCCGCTGCGATGCTGGTATCCTTCGAAGGGTCGCTCTGCCTCTATCAGGCCGAGGAACTTGGCCAGACCGAGACCGACATCTTGTTCGAGGAATTGACCGACCCGCCCGGAATCGCCTTTTGGCCGGAATACAAGGGGCGAGACGGCTGTCGCACGCCGATGGTCTGGGATGACAGTCCCAACGGTGGATTTACCACTGGCAGGCCTTGGCTGCCCGTCAAACCGCCGCAGCTTGCGCGAAATGTGGCCTCGCAAGAAGGCGTGCCCGGATCTGTGCTGGAAACATACCGCGCCCTCTTGGCCTACCGCCGGGGCTCGCCCGCCTTGCGAACCGGGCGGACCCGCTTCTTTGCAACGCCCGAACCCCTCCTCGCCTTCCGGCGGGATGCGGGAGGGCAGAGCATCGCCTGCGCGTTCAATCTGTCCCCGATACCGGTGACCATACCGGCGAAGGGGGGGCGCCTGTCAGGCCCCGCGCAGGATGCAACCCTCGTGGGTGAGACGCTGCGCCTCGGACCGAGCGGGTTCGCCTTCCTTGCCCCAAGCGGAGCAACTGAGGCCCTGGTCCTCGGGGGCTGAGGGACAGCCGTGCCTAGCGCTGGACACGGTACTTCGACTGGACGAGTCCCGAAGGAAATGTAGTCGTGCCCAGATGGTGCAGCGCGACGTCGCGGTCGAGCGACCCGAACAGGCGCAGTCCCTGACCGATAAGCACGGGGACTTGCGTGATCACCAGATCCTCGATCAGCCCGTCGCGCAGAAAGGATTGGACCACTCGTCCGCCATCGACATAGACGTGCCGCCACCCCTCGATTGCCAGCATCTCCATAGCCGCAGACGGGGTCAGGTCGACGAAGCGGACACGTCCCAGCAGAACCTCGGGCACAGCCGTTCCGGCCAATGACCGAGAAAGCACGACAACCGGTTTGTCATAGGGCCAGGCACCAAACCGCGACACGGCCTCGTAGCTGCCCCGCCCCATGACAAGGCCGTCCATTCCAGCAATGAAATCGGTGTAGCCGTGATCCTCATCCGGATCGTCTCGGCTCAAGAGCCAACCGATATCGCCATCCTCGCGGGCGATGAAGCCGTCGAGGCTGGTGGCAATGAAGACATGTCCGCCGATCACGGGCGCCCCTCCCCTGTCCAGTCCGACCGCGAATGGACCGCCCGCGCCTGCGGCTATTCCGGATGCGACGGAGCCTGATGCGACGGGGCGATATAGGGCCGCGTCACGTCGCGCAGAGCCACTTCAAGCGCCTCGACCTCCATCGCAATGGCGCCGTCTCCTGCCAGGACGAAGGTCACGACACCCGCACCTTCCGCCCCTTCGGCCCACTCGATGTCGAGCAGCGACAGGACGGTCTCCTTCGCCGCACGGTCGATCCCCTGTGACCGGACCTTGAGTACGTCCTCGACCCAGAGCAGCGCCTGAACCCGTTCATAGGGCCTGCCGGCCCGATCCGCCGCCTCGCGATCCTCCCACCGGAAACGATTGATGAGCAGCGCAAGACGCCGGCGCTTCGGGTTCCAGCTGATCTCGGTGATCGGAAAGACCGCATCCTGTGTCAGCGCTGCGATGACGCGCAGGTCCTCGCCATCCAGCGCGACCAGATGCAGCGGGCCCTCGTCGGCATCCTCGAAGCGCGCGTCCGCCATCAGCCATGGATCCTTTCGATCAGCGCTCCACAAGCCGAGAGCTTCTCTTCGACTTTCTCATAGCCGCGGTCGAGGTGATAGACCCGGCTGACGACGGTCTCGCCCTCGGCCGCCAGAGCCGCAAGGATCAGCGACACGCTGGCGCGCAGGTCGGTCGCCATCACGGGTGCCCCCTTCAGCTTTTCCACCCCGGTCACGGTCGCCGTGCCGCCCTGGACATCGATCCGCGCGCCCATCCGCGTCAGCTCCGGCGCGTGCATGAAGCGGTTCTCGAAGATGCGCTCTTCCAGAACGCTGACCCCATCCGCGGTGCAGAGAAGCGCCATCATCTGCGCCTGCAGGTCGGTGGGAAATCCGGGGAAGGGTTCGGTCACCACATCCACCGCACGGATGCGACCGTTCTTCCGGCTGACCTTCAGGCCCCGCTCGGTTTCGCTGACCGAAACGCCGGCGGCATCGAGCTTCTCGGCAAAGGCACCGACAAGGTCCATCCGGCCGCCAAGGCACTCCACCTCGCCCCCGGTGATCGCGGGGACGAGCATGTAGGTGCCAAGCTCGATCCGGTCGGCCACGACGGCGTGGGTAGCACCCCCAAGCGCGGTGACCCCTTCGATGGTGATGGTCTCGGTCCCCTCACCCTCGATCCGCGCCCCCATGCGGCGCAAACACTGGGCCAGGTCGACGATCTCAGGCTCGCGGGCGGCGTTCTTCAGGACCGTCGTCCCTTTGGCCAGAGTCGCTGCCATCAGCGCGTTCTCGGTCGCGCCGACCGATACCAGCGGAAAGTCGATGACCGCACCTTTCAGCCCGCCCGCCGGCGCCTTGGCGTGAACATAGCCGTCGCGCAGATCAAGGACCGCCCCCATCGCCTCGAGCGCCTTCAGGTGCAGGTCCACAGGGCGCGCGCCGATGGCGCAGCCGCCCGGCAGCGATACGATCGCCTCGCCGGCGCGCGCCAGCATCGGACCCAGAACAAGGATCGAGGCGCGCATCTTGCGCACGATGTCATAGTCGGCCCGGTGGCTCGTCAGGTCATGCGACGACAGCGCCAGCACCTGCCCGCCCTGTAGGCTGGCCACCTCGGCGCCAAGTGATTGCAACAGCTGCGTCATCGTGCGGATGTCGGACAGGCGCGGCGCATTCGTCAGCGTCAGCGGCGCGTCGGTCAGAAGCGTTGCCGGCATGAGCGTCAGGCAGGCGTTCTTCGCCCCTGCGATCGCAATCTGGCCGTTGAGGGGGCCGTTCCCCTTGATCAGTATCGAATCCATCTGCCCGCCTCAGTCGTTGTTGTCGCTCGGGCCGTCGTCCTCGCGGCCTTGTCCGTTGTCGTCTCTCGCGCGCGCCTGGGCCTTGCGCCGGGCCATGTTGGCCTTCAGCGCCGCCTTCAGACGGTCTGCGCGTTCCTCCGCAGCGGATTTCCCCTGCGACGCGCCACCGTCCCTGCCCCTGTCCTGCATCCGCGACATTGCGTTCCCATACTCCAGTGCCACAGAAGGGTCCAGAAGATGCCGCCAGATTGCTCTTGCACGGGTCCCGGATTGCGTCTAATCAGCCGCCCGTGACGCCCGAAGCGCTGGCCCGATCCGGCCTTGGACGCCCCCGGCGCTGCAGTAGCTCAGTGGTAGAGCACTCCCTTGGTAAGGGAGAGGTCGAGAGTTCAATCCTCTCTTGCAGCACCATTTATCTCCTTGATTTCGTGATATTGCCTTGCCTATCAAGGCTTTGGTCCGCTCGACTGGTACACAAGGGCGGTACACACGATGGTCAAGATGCAGACACCTTGGAAACACCCTGACACAGGAACGTTCTACTACAGGCAACGAGTGCCGGTCGACGTTGCGCCCATTGTGGAAGGACAGAGGATAGACCTGTCAATCGGCGAAGAACGCGTGACTGCTTCAGTTGCCAAGGGGATGGTCAAGCTATCGCTCAGGACGAAGCTAGTCAGGGAAGCGAAGGATCGGCATCAAACCGTCGCATACGCCCTAAGCGAGGCTTGGACACGAGCGAGGAAAGCAGGTGCAAATGGGTTAGTTGATCTGACTCACAGAGAGGTTTTGGCCTTGGCGGGCGAGTACTACCGCACGGTTGTAGCGGCTCACCAAGATAACCCCGGTCCTGCAGATGGATGGGATGCGAGCCTCGACCCTGTGATTGCAGCGTTCGATGATCCCGTTCTTGCCGAACGGCTACATGGGGCAGACGCAGACCTACTGCTTCGCAAGTTCGGGGCGATGATCTCAACGACCAGCAGACATGCCCTCATCGGAGAGATGAATCGAGCCCACTTGGACGCAGTCGAGACACTCAAGAAACGGGCCTCAGGTGATTACAGCACAGACGAGACAATCAATCGTTTTCCGCTTGCTTCGGTGGCCCCGAGAGATGGCGGTGAGGTGATCTTGCTTACTCGTCTTTTCGACCACTGGACCTCTTACCACCTCAAGGAAGGCAAGTCCCAACGCACGGTGGGAGACTTCAAGGGAAAGATCGACAGTCTGGTTTCCTTCCTCGGTCACGACGAGGCTCAGCGCGTCAGTCAGACAGACATAAGGCGTTGGTGCGATCACCTGTCTCTTGAACTCAATCTGTCAGGTAAGACCGTGTCGGAGAAATACCTGGCGGCTGTCAGGTCGATCTATCGGACTGGGTTGAGATCGGGGATCATCTCGGTCGATCCGACAGTGAACGTGCGGGTCAAGGTGGCGAAGGCCCCGTCTATCCGCTCCAAGGGCTTCACAGACGAAGAGGCAATTCAGATCCTCAAGGCGGCACTGAGCGCAGAACACAACAAGAGCGGGGCTGCTCCAGAGACCAAGGCAGCATGCAAGTGGGTGCCGTGGATATGCGCTTACACCGGAGCACGATCTGGGGAGATCACACAGTTGCGAAAAATGGACGTGATCGAACAAGGCGGGGTTACTGCAATCAAGATCACGCCAGAGGCAGGCTCGACGAAGACAAGGAAGTTCCGCATCGTCCCGCTACACCCACATCTGATAGAGATTGGTCTTCTGGACTGGGTCAACTCACGTCCTGATGGGCCGTTGTTTTTCGTTTCTACCGGGCGGGTAAGGAAGGACGGAACAACGCAAGCGGCAGATGTTCGCGGTAAGGTCGGCCAGTGGGTGCGGGAAGTGGCTGGCATCGAAGACAAGAGCCTTCAACCCAACCATGCATGGCGTCACCGCTTCAAGACGATTGCGAGAACTGTTGGCATACCCAGAGACATGAGCGATGCGATTACAGGCCACGAAGACGGAAGTGCCAGCAGCGGCTATGGGGAATACGAATTATCGACCTTGTACAAAGAGATTTGTAAGCTTCCTCGGTTTTCGGTGTGACGGACAATCAGAACACCAATCCTCAGGCGGGATGGTTCCATAAGTGACTGTAATTATTTGTTATTTAGTCCTCCACTCGTGAGGGATTATTCCTTTTCTGGATGCCTCAACCAGTAAGGGACCACAAGAATGATATTCCACTTTGGCTTTGGCCGCGGGCAGTTCAGGGTATTTTTCTCCTATGACAAAGCCGGGCCTTACCTTCGTCTTCCATTCCTTGGGGGAGATTGCATGGACCAAGACCGAGGGGATTATCTGGACACGCTGGGCTGAAGCAAAGGAAGTATGACCGACTGTCCCTGATGCAGGAGGGCTCTGAGGCCCGATAAGTGGCATTTTAGAGGGTATCTCGAAAGATTGGCTACCAGCACTAGGCCATATGGAAGATAGCCCTGTAACCCCGGTTAAGCAGGGCTCCTGTGAGATCTCGGTAGCGAGCATCACCGCCTTCATCACACCTTCTGTCTGATGACTGGGCTGTCCTGATTACCCCCAATCATCCCGAAAGAAGAGAACCGAGTGGGTTCCTTCGCCAATCAATCAGGACCGTACTTCGATGAAAGCTTGCAGAATTGCTGGGTGTAGCCGCCCAGCGAAGGGCAAAGACGTGCGCTGTGCCGCACACCAGACCGCCCATAGACGCCATGGGGACGCACTCCAGAAAGGCGTCAAGGCGGTAGAGCTTGAACCACTCAAGCGAGAGATAAAGTCGATCCTTGGCGGACAGAAGGACTGGTCTGGCAAGGCGGTCGTTGGCCAGCTGTGGGCCGGTGTTGTCGATCAAGCCAGGCTGACCCTCGATGAATATCATGAGCAGGGAAAGGCGTTGCCGAGTTGGAAGGTGAAAGCAGCCCAGACCTTAAGCAACTTGTCCAAAGACGTTCTCGCTGAAGACATCCTGGTCACCGTCGCCTCGCTCTATCTCTATCGGGAGCTTCGCCCGGAACGTTTTGTGTCAGATCGGGCATTTGTCTTTCAGGTAGTTCGACGAGTCCGGAACATGACCCTGACCTCGCGCGGATCTTGGTTTGATCCTGCTTCGGGGAAGACAAAGCACTGCTACGACACACCCAGAGAGAAGGAGGTGATGGCGCTTGCCCAAATCCTCGGCGCGACCTTCGGGGGGCTCGGGCTTGCCATCGCAAAAGCGGCGATGAAGCACCGGGAGCAGAAGCAACAGCTCGTTAGGGCAACAAAGGAAGCAATCATGGAAATCGTCCAGCGATGAGCGTGATCGAGAAGCACTGGCCCCGATGCTTACCCGAAGCCTCGATTCAGCCTGACGCAGGCCAAACCGACCAAAGACCGACGAGAAACTTCGATCCCTGGCGCACTGCCAAGAGCCCCGCAGCCAAGGAACTGGTCAGGACAGTTCTCGGCCAGTTTCTTCGGTACGAGCAGCACCGATCACCTAGACAAAGAGCAAGAAGAAAGCGCGATCAGGAAGTGCTCGAAAGTACCATCGAAGCCATCGTCTGCGATCTGGCGCTGGCCCACATTTGGGCTGATGATGGGGTTCTCCTGAGCCGATCCAACCGGGTGCTTGGCCGCAAATCACGATATCGACCTGCTTGCGCCAACAAGACGCTACCGGTCATCCTCGACAAGCTGGCGTCTCCAGAACTTGAGTTTGTTGTTCAGGAACTCGGTCATCTCAATCCATTTCTTGGCAATCAGCTGACGTTGGTCAAACCAGGTAGAAGGCTGACCAGCCGCATCGAGGAACTGTCCCTCGAGGAAGGCGACTTCGGTTACTGCGCCGAGCGGGAGTGCATCATCCTGAAACGACCAAAGGAGGGGCACTTCGATCAGGGCGAATGGATCGAGTACGACGACACAGCGGAAACGCTTGGGATGAGATCTGCAGTTCGCAACTTGAACTCATTCCTCGAAACCGCTGATATCGACTGCCATCCTTGGGCCTTGCCCGATCATCTCTCGACGCGGCAGCGCTGGCTGTACCGAGTGTTCACGCGCGGGTCGTTCCAGAGTGGCGGGAGGCTCTTCGGGGGCTTCTGGCAGGAGATGACGAAGGCTGATCGCAGGGAGGGATTAACCATCGAAGATGAGGAGACGGTAGAACTTGACTATGGCCAGATGGCTCCGAGGCTCCTCTACGCGCTCGTCGGAGCAACTCCTCCCAGCGATGACGCCTATCTGATTAGTGGCCATCACCCGGCAATCTTTCGCAATGGGTTCAAGAAGCTCTTCAACGCGCTTCTCTTCGCTGATCGACCACTCTCGAGAAAGCCCCAAGGCACTGCAAAGCTGCTACCCAATGCTCCCATCGGGAGACTTGTCGATGCTTTGCAGCGAGAGCATCCAGCCATCGCACACTGCTTCCACACCGGCATCGGCCATCATCTTCAGTTTCTGGAAAGCGAGCTGCTGGTCGAGCTGCTAACTCGATGCAACGACATCGGCTTGGTCGCCTTGCCGATCCACGACGCAATCATCGTAAAGCGAAGCAGGGCTGATGAGGCTCAAGCCTTGATGGAGGATGTGTTCAGAGCAAGAACCGGCTTAGGGGCAATAGTCCACCGATACTGACAATGAAGCTAAGTCAGCTAGTATGGATATCTTGATAGGATGGTTATCAGGGAGAGGGTAATGGTTATCTATCATAGGTATATATTCACCCTCCCCCTTAAAGGGACTCATAAGCCTTCTTTCTCCGGAAAGCCCAATCGAGATCGACACTTGCGCTTGGTCTCTCAATCCTGCGAGAAATGACTCGCAACTGTTAGGCGAAGCGTTCGGGAGGTGTACAGTGGTCAGTGCGGATGTTGAGAAGCGCCTATGGGCAGCAGCTGATCAACTGTGGGCCAACACAGGGCTGAAGCCTGCCCAGTTCTCGACACCTGTCCTCGGTCTGATCTTCCTGCGCTACGCGGAGAAGCGGTTCGCGGAGGCGGAGCAGCGCATCGGTCCGGTCGGGTCGGGCAACAGGCGCAAGGTCAGCAAGGCGGACTATGACGCGGAGGGCGTGATCTTCCTGCGCCCGGAAGCCCGCTTCAGCCATCTCCAGCAGCTCACCGAGAGCGACGACATCGGCAAGGCGATCAACGAGGCGATGGCCAACATCGAGGAGGACAACCCCGATCTGGCTGGAGCGCTTCCCCGAACATACACCGACCTCGGCAACGCGGTGCTGGTGGAGCTGCTCCGCCTCCTCGCCCCCATCGACCTGACGGGGGACGCCTTCGGCAAAGTCTACGAGTATTTCCTCGGCAACTTCGCCATGCGCGAGGGGCAGAAGGGCGGGGTCTTCTACACGCCCGAGAGCATCGTGAAGCTGATCGTGGAGATCATCCAACCCTTCCACGGGCGCATCTTGGACCCAGCTTGTGGGTCAGGTGGCATGTTCGTGCAGTCAGCTGCCTTCGTCGAGCGGCACGGTCAGAACGCAACCAACGAGATCAGCATCTACGGGATCGAGAAGGACCGTGTGACGGTCAACCTGAACAAGATGAACCTCGCCGTTCATGGTCTGTCGGGCGACGTGCGCGAGGCCAACACCTATGCGGCAGACATCAGGCAACTCTTCCCCCGTGTCTTCAGCGAGGGCGGCGGGTTCGACTTCGTGATGGCCAACCCTCCCTTCAACGTCTCGGGCGTCCGCAAGGACGATCTGGAGGGCGACTGGCGCTTTCCCTACGGCATCCCCAAGCCCGACAACGCCAACTACCTCTGGATGCAACTCTTCCACTCTGCCCTGAACGACCGGGGCCGTGCGGGCTTCGTCATGGCCAACTCTGCAGCCGATGCGCGGGGGAGCGAGCAGCTGATACGGCAGCGGATGATCGATGATGGGTCGGTCGATGTGATCGCCTCCATCGGGTCGAACTTCTTCTACACGGTCACGCTGCCCTGCACCCTGTGGTTCTTCGACAAGGGCAAGCGGAGGACCGACCGCGCCGATACCGTGCTGTTCCTCGATGCCCGCGCCATCTACCGCCAGATCGACCGCGCCCATCGGGACTTCCTGCCCGAGCAGATCGAGTTCCTTGCCAACATCGTGCGGCTCTACCGGGGCGAGGAGGTGGAGACGGAGGCGGGCAGCGATGGCCTGCTGGCGCAGCATGGGCTGGACGCGGGCTACGCGGACGTGCCTGGGCTGTGCAAGGTCGCCACGCTTGCAGAGATCGAGGCGCAGGGCTGGAGCTTGAACCCCGGGCGCTATGTCGGGGCCACGGCGCGGGATGGCGAGGATGTGGACTTCGTCGAGCGGTTCGAGGCGCTGAACGAGGAGCTGGTGCAGCTGAACGCAGAGGCGGCGGCGCTGGAGCAGCAGATCGCGGAGAACGCGGCGTTGGTGTTGGAGGCCGCGCAGTGAACGGTGAGTGGAAGGCTTTCAAGCTCGATGAACTTGGCTTCGTCGGCAGAGGGAAGTCGAGACATCGTCCAAGGAATGATCCCCGCCTCTATGGGGGCAGGTATCCCTTCTTCCAGACAGGAGACGTGAAGGCGGCGGAACTCTATCTGCGTGAGCATGAGGCGACTTACAACGAACTCGGATTAGCCCAGAGCAAGCTCTGGCAGCCCGGGACACTATGCATAACCATCGCAGCCAACATCGCAGAAAGTGCGATCTTGACCATCCCCGGCTGCTTTCCTGACAGCGTTGTCGGTTTCGTAGCCGACCCTAATCTCGCCGACACGAAGTTCATCAAGTATCGGCTTGATACGCTGAAACTGGCGATGCAAGCCGCTTCTCTCGGCACGACGCAAGACAATCTCAGCTTGGACAAGCTCCTTCGTTTTGACTTCCTTGTCCCCCCTTTGCCAACTCAACAGCGCATCGCCGCGATCCTGTCGGCCTATGATGACCTGCTCCAGAACAACACGCGCCGCATCGCGATCCTCGAGGAGATGGCGCGGCGGCTCTACGAGGAGTGGTTCGTCCACTTCCGCTTTCCGGGGCATGAGGAGGCGGAGTTCGACGGGGACGAAGAAGAGAGACTGCCGAAAGGCTGGGCGCGAACGGGCCTCTACGACGTGGCAGACGTTGTGTATGGCCATCCCTTCAAGTCGGGTCTCTTCAACACCGACGGACAAGGACTTGGGGTCGTTCGAATACGTGACGTGATCGCGGATCGCGCAAGTGCCTCCACGACCGAAGAAGGTAAGCCTCAGCATCGGTTGTCGAACGGTGACATCCTCGTTGGCATGGACGGTGCTTTCTACTTGGGACGGTGGGCGGGGGGGGATGCTTGGCTCAACCAACGAGTTTGCTGCCTTCGACCGAAGCCTTGGATGCCTCGCCATTTGCTGTTCCAGACTGTCGCAAGCCCGATCAAGCGCCTTGAGGAAACCATCGTAGGCACGACCGTGGCACATCTCAGCGCCCGTGACATGAAGCAGATGCAGATTGTCTTGCCTGATCAGCGCGGTCTTGACCTTGCCATGAAGCATTTGGAACCGAGCTACGGCCAAATCCTGACCCTGAAACGGAAAAACGCCAATCTCCACGCCCAGCGCGACATGCTGCTGCCGAAGCTCATTTCAGGCGAGATCGACGTAAGCGGTGCTGAGGAGCTGCTGGAGGCGGCAGAATGAGGCTTTCCGCTGCTGCCCTTACCTGCGTGGTGGCCTTTACTCTGCCGACTGCTGCTGTCGCTAACTGCTCCGAACCCGGTAGTGAGCCGTTCTGCCTCGATGACGATGACAGTTTTCGGAGCGAGGACGAGTTCGAGAGCTGCCGCTGGGAGGTCGAGAACTTCGTCGAGGAAGTAACCGACTTTGCCGAGTGCCAGCAGGAAGAGCAGGAAGCCAAACTAAGCGAGATTGAAAACCTGAGACAGCAGATCGACGAGATCGAGCAGGAGAAGACAGAGCAGATCGAACGCGCCAACGAGGTGGTGGAACGGTTCAACTGCCGCGCAGAGAGCGGAGCGGCTTGCTATTGACCCCACCCAGCCAAGCTCACGAATACGGAGAGGACGCGGCTATTGAGCAGCCCGCGATCCAGCTCTTCGCATCGATGGGTTGGGAGACGGTGAACCTCTACAACGAGTGGGCCAGCGGGAAGTCCACGGAAGGCAGGCAGACCGAACGGGAAGTCGTGCTGGAGGCGCGGCTGCGGTCTGCCATTGCACGGCTGAACCCCGGCTTGCCGCCGAGCGCCATTGATCAGGTGGCGGAGGAGGTCACGCTCGACCGTTCCCGCATGATCCCCGTGAACGCCAACCGCGAACTCTGGGCGCTCATGCGGGACGGGGTGAAGGTCCGGGTGGTGGACGACCGAGGACGGGCAGAGACCCGCACCGTGCGGATCGTGGACTGGCGGAACCCGGAGGCGAACGAGTTCCTGCTGGCCTCGCAGTTCTGGGTTAAGGGTGAGATGCACCGCCGCAGACCCGACCTGATCGGCTTCGTCAACGGCCTGCCCCTGCTGATGGTCGAACTGAAGAAGTTCAGCGTCCCTGTGAAGGCAGCCTATGACGACAACCTGACCGACTACCGCGACACCATCCCTCACCTCTTCGTTCCGAACGCCTTCATCATCCTGTCGAACGGTGCAGACACCAAGGTGGGCAGCACCTTCGCGGGCTGGCAGTTCTTCAACGAGTGGAAGCGGATCAACGACGAGGGAGAAGCAGGCATCGTCTCTCTGGAGACCGTGATCCGAGGGATGTGCGCCAAGGAGCGGCTGCTCGACCTGATCGAGAACTTCACGGTCTTCGAGGAGGCGAACGCGGGGCTGATCAAGATGCTGGCGAAGAACCATCAGTATCTCGGGGTCAACCGTGCCATCACGGAGGTGATCCGCTCGAAGGACAGACCGGAGGGTGAGGCGGGGCGGCTGGGCGTGTTCTGGCACACGCAAGGAAGCGGCAAGTCGCTGTCGATGGTCTTCTTCACCCAGAAGATACTGCGAACTGTGCCGGGGAACTGGACCTTCGTGATCGTCACGGATCGGCAAGAGCTGGACGAGCAAATCTACAAGACCTTCCTCTCCACTGGGGCGGTTACGCACACCGAGGTTCATGCAGACAGCGGGGCGCATCTAAAGCAGCTCCTGTCGGCTGACCACCGCTACGTGTTCACGCTGATCCAGAAGTTCGGCACCCGGGATGGTGCGGCCTATCCGAAGCTGTCTGACCGCCGCGACATCATCGTGATCACTGATGAGGCACACCGCACCCAGTATGACACGCTGGCCCTGAACATGCGGAACGCCCTGCCCAACGCCGCGTTCCTGGGCTTTACCGGGACACCGCTGATGGCCGGGGAGGAGAAGACGCGGGATGTCTTCGGTGACTACATCTCGGTCTACAACTTCGCCCAGTCCATCGCGGATGGTGCGACCGTCCCCCTCTACTACGAAAACCGCATCCCCGAGCTGCAGCTGACGAACGAGAACCTGAGCGACGACCTCGAGGAGCTGCTGGACGAGGCTGATCTGGACGACGCCCAAGCGCGGAAGGTCGAGCGGGAGTTCGCCCGGGAATACCACCTGATCACCCGAGATGACCGACTGGAGACCATCGCCGCCGATCTGGTGAAGCACTTCGTTGGCCGGGGCAGTCGCAGCAAGGCCATGATGGTGTGCATCGACAAAGCCACGGCGGTGCGGATGCATGACAAGGTCCGCAAGCACTGGGCAGCCCATCAGGCAACGCTCGAGGCTTCTCTGGCATTGGCAGCCCCAGAAGAGAGGCCAGTGATCGAGGCGCAGATCGAAACCATGCGGACCACCGACATGGCCGTGGTGGTGTCACAGAGCCAGAACGAGATCAGGGACTTAGAAGCCAAGGGGCTGGACATCAGGCCGCACAGAAAGCGGATGGTCGAAGAAGACCTCGACGAGCGGTTCAAGGATGCCAGCGATCCTCTCCGTCTGGTGTTCGTCTGCGCGATGTGGATCACGGGTTTCGACGTGCCGTCCTGCTCGACGATCTACCTCGACAAGCCCATGAAGAATCACACGCTCATGCAGACCATTGCACGGGCCAACCGCAACTACCCCGGCAAGGAAGCAGGCTTCATCGTTGACTACGTGGGGGTGTTCAGGAACCTCCAGAAGGCTCTCGCCATCTACGGGGGCGGGAATACAGGTGCAGGAGACCCGCCGATCAGGGACAAGAGCGATCTGGTCGAACACCTCCGCCATCTCGTTGCGGCCATGCTGGCCTACCTTGAAGAGCGCAGCATCGACAGCGGACAGATCAGGCGGGCGCAGGGACTGGAGAAAGTCGCATTACTTGGGGAAGCGGTGGAGAAACTGATCGGAACCGATGTCGAGAAGCGTGACTACCTGTCACGAGCGCGGACGGTCGCGCGGGTCTACAAGGCGATCCTGCCCGATCCAGCCTCTTCCGAGTTCTCACCTGATGTCGTGCTGATTTCCGTCCTTGCGGAACGCATCCGTGCGCTGTTGCCGCAGCCGGACATCGCAGCGATTATGCAGGACGTAGAAGACCTCCTTGATCGGTCCGTCGCTCCGATCCCCTACGCCACCCCAGAAGAGCCGGAGGTGATCGACATCAGCGCGGTGGACTTCGACAAGCTCCGAGCGATGTTCGACACAGGCAGCAGGCGGACCGAGGCAGAGAAGCTGAGGGCATTGCTGGCGGAAAAGCTCACGCAGATGGTCGCAAGGAACCCGACGCGGACGGACTTCCTCGAGCGGTTCCAGAAGCTGATCGACAGTTACAACAACGGCAGCCAGAACATCGAGGCCTTCTTCCGAGCGTTGATGGCCTTTGCCGAGGACCTGTCTGCAGAGGAGCAAGAGACCATCAGGGAAGGGCTGACCGAGGAAGAGAAGGCTATCTTCGACATCTTGACCAAGCCGGAACCCGAACTCACGGAGAAGGAACGGGAAAAGGTGAAGGGCGTTGCCCGCTCGTTGCTCGACACCCTAAAGCGCGAGAAGCTCGTCCTTGACTGGACGAAGAAAAAAGAGACGCGAGGAGCGGTTCGGCAGGCCATCGAGCTGACCCTCGACGATGGTCTTCCCGATCCCTATGACGAGGCGGTTTTCAACCGTAAGTGCGACAGCCTCTACCGCCACGTCTTTGAAGCGTATCATTCTGGTCCCAGCGGTATCTACGCAGCCGCCTAGCTGTTGGGCTTTATGGCTCACCCAACAGTAATCCGTCTGTGTTCAAGGTAGATCCTCTAACGCGGAATATTCACAGCAAACTTTTCTTTGCCCTGAGATCAATTGCGGATTGCTCGGCATCCCCCCCTCCCCGGGGGTAAGCGCGTTGTCTGGAGCAGCTGAAAGCCTACCTTCACGTCTCATTGAACCTTGCCTCAATGAGACGTCTCCGCCTCCACACTCTGATGTCTCATTGAGGTTGGTATTGACATTCTGAGACAGCCCCTTCACCATGTCTTAGATCTCATTGAGACAAGGAGTGAGAAATGCTGATCGGCTACGCGCGGACTTCGACAATTGAGCAGAAGGCTGGCCTAGAGGCGCAAGAGCGTGACCTGTACGCCGCTGGGTGTGAGAAGCTCTTTGTGGAACAGATATCATCCGTTGATGCAGTCGGAAGGGTGAAGCTAACCGAGGCACTCGAGTTCATGCGTGAGGGGGACACGCTAGTTGTCACCAAGTTGGATCGCCTGGCCCGCTCCGTTGCGCACTTGATGGAAGTCCTAGACCGCATCAACAAAAAGGGCGCTGCACTTCGTATTCTAGGGATGGGGATCGACACGGGCACACCGACCGGGAAGCTGATGTTGACGATCCTCGGCGGGGTGGCCGAGTTCGAACGGTCAATCATGCTGGAGCGGCAGCGCGAAGGGATCGCGAAGGCGAAGGCGGAAGGAAAGTACAAAGGGCGGCGACCTACGGCGATGGCGAAAGAGCCTGAAGTACGACGCCTTAGGGACGAAGGTCTTGGCGCATCGGAAATCGCAAAGAGACTGGGTATTGGGCGGGCGAGCGTTTACCGTGCTTTGGCAGGTACAGCGTCAAACACCGCCATCTCTAGCCGTTGACAGCAGGGCGTCCAACTCTTGGTGCAGTTCGCTGCGTGGCAAATCGCTCAACTGGTCAATTACCACTTGCTGTGCTGCTGCAAGGAGCTTTGCGTCAATCGACGTCACTGGGAAGTCAATTCCCCGTTCATCCAAGTCTGTCAAAAGTGCGCAAAGACATTCCATTACTGGTCCGTAGAGTAACCCAGTCGGGGGAAGCTGCTCCAAAGCCATGGCCATAACACCAGCGGCAAATGAGATCTTGTGGGGCCGATTACCTATGCGACCGTCGAAAAACTGCCGCTGGTTATCCCAGGCTTTTTCTACCAGCTTGTTGGCCACCAAAGCGGGGTTAGCATCGAGTAGACCCATCTTGACCTGTCTCTCAAGCAAGATCTCGATAACGGTTGCGGCCTCAGCCTTCTTCCACTGATCCTTGACTCCGCGAAACACAACTTCACTCCAAATAATACGGTTGACCCATACACCCTAGGGAACATGGAAAGGTTGCACAAGACAACCACTGGGTGCCGTTCGCCCCGGCCCGCTACTGGCTATGCAGGAGTACTTCTTTCTGATGAGCGAGCCACGCATCTTGACGGCGCTGGAAAAAGGTGCACACGCTTGGTACACAAACGGAGCGAGAACAAGCCAAAAAGTTACGCAAAATCAATGGTATTTGCATGATCTGCTAGAGTTCAATCCTCTCTTGCAGCACCATTTATCCCCCTCTTGCCCTGATGGTCCGCCTGCCGTTCCTGTATGCGGTCACGTCGCAGCCGCCCTGCCAGCCTTTGCTCCCAAGTGTCAGGCGTTCACGTCCACCACGACCCTGCCCTGCACGCCGCCCTTGAGGATAGCGCGGCCCAGGTCCGGCAGGTCGGAGAGTGTCGCCTCGTGGATCATGCCTTCAAGCTTGGCCATCGGCAGGTCCGTGACGATCCGCTCCCAGGCCATGCGGCGGCGGGCGAAGGGCTGGAAGACAGAGTTGATGCCGAGCAGGTTGACGCCCCGGATGATGAACGGAATGACAGTCGTATGCAGGTCAGCCCCGCCGGCGAGGCCGACGGCGGCGACGCTCGCGTCCATCTTCATCTGCGCCAGAACCCGCGCCAGCATCGGCCCTCCGACCGAGTCGACGGCGCCTGCCCAGGTTTCGCTTTCAAGCGGCCGTTTCGGCGCATCTGCCAGATCGGAGCGAGGGACGATCCTGGTCGCACCCAGATCGCGCAAGTAGGCCTCCGTCTCGGGCCGTCCGGTCACGGCGGCCACGGAGTAGCCGAGCCGCGCAAGAATTGCCGTGGCCACGGATCCGACGCCGCCGGCCGCACCGGTGACGAGCACATCGCCCGACGACGGCGTCAGCCCATGCTCCTCGAGCGCCATGACGGCCAGCATCGCGGTAAATCCTGCCGTACCGACAGCCATTGTGTTCCGTGTCGTCAGCCCCTCGGGCAGAGGCACCAGCCAATCGGCCTTGACCCGTGCCCGCGTCGCATACCCTCCCCAGTGGACTTCGCCCACGCGCCAGCCGGTCAGCACCACCCGGTCACCAGGGCGATAGCGCGGGTCCTCGCTCGTCTCGACCGTGCCGGCGAAGTCGATCCCCGCAACATGCGGCCACTGCCTCACCAGCCCGCCACCGGAACCAAGGCACAGTCCGTCCTTGTAGTTCAGCGTTGAATATTCGACCGCGACGGTGACGTCGCCCGGCGGAAGCCGGTCATCGGGCAGGTCCTGGATCGTGGCGCGGGTTGCACCGGCATCGTCCTTTTCGACCACAAGAGCTCGGAACATCGGTCTTCTCCTTCTAACGGGTAAAGCCGGGCCGATTGGCCCATCGCCAGGCATCGGCGATCATCTGATCAAGGGTTGAGCGACGAGGAGACCAGCCCAGTTCGCTCTTTGCGCGCTCGCTTCCGCAGACAAGACGTGTCGGATCGCCGGGGCGCCGGCCCCCCTCGATGATCGGGACGGGGCTATTGGTGATCTGACCGGCATGGGCGATGACCTCGCGAACCGAAAAACCCGTGCCAGATCCAAGGCAATAGACGCGGCTGCCGCCCTGATTCATCAACCGCCTCAGTCCCAGCACATGGGCTTCTGCGAGATCCGAGACATGGACATAGTCGCGAATGCAGGTGCCGTCGGGGGTATCGTAGTCGCTCCCGAACACCGTCAGCGCCGGCCGTCGACCCGCGATCGCGTCCAGCATCAGCGGGATCAGATGCGTCTCCGGATCATGCTGTTCGCCGATTTCAGCGTCGGGATCGCAGCCGGCCACGTTGAAATATCGGAAGATGACGTGGTCGAGTCCGTGGCTCTTCGCGAAATTCTCCAGCATTTCCTCGATCGCAAGCTTCGAGGCGCCATAGGCGTTGATCGGGCGCTGCGGTGTGTCCTCGGTCAGGATGACCCCGTCCTGATCGCCATAGGTGGCGCAGGTCGAGGAGAAGACGAAGCGGCTGATGCCGGCTGCGAGTGTCGCCTCGATCAGGTTCAGGGCGCCGGTCACGTTCTCGCGCCAGTAGCGCCCGGGATCGCGCATCGATTCGCCGACAAGGGACAGGGCGGCGAAATGCATCACGGCAACGGGGCGCCATTCGGCAAGGGCCGCGTCGATGGACGCCCTGTCCATCAGATCGCCTTGGACGAAGGGGCCAAAGCGGACAGCCTCGGACCAGCCGGTTGAGAGATTGTCGAAGGCCACAGGAATGAAACCGGCGTTTTTCAAGGCCTTGCAGGCGTGAGAGCCGATATAGCCCGCCCCGCCCGTCACCAGAATACGCTCCGCGATCATCCCGTGCGATCCCTGCCCGTCCCAATCGATCGTGACCCTTGCACATCCGGACGTCGACCGGAAGCGCCCGGGGACGGGCCGCAGAAGAATTCGGTAACGTCACCTTAAGCATGACCGGCGAACTCTGCGCAAAGCCTGACCACAGCCCGCTGCAGAATGCCGGAGCCGCCGATGATATCCAGACCTGACGGCTGATCCTCTCGAACGCCAATCATTACCCGCCCAACTCGCGCCCCCACCGCGCGAGGCCGGTTCCCCATTGCCAAGCGAGACCTGCCATGCCGATCCGCCGCCTTGCCGCCCTGTTCCGGCGCTACCGCGCCACTCACCTTGCCATGTCCCTTCCCGGCATGGCCTTGGAAGACGAGGCAGGTCGCCCCTTTGGCCGGATCGACCGCATCGAACTTGTCCAGGGCCGCATCCGCGTCGAGGGCTGGACCACAGCCGATCGCGTGATGCTGCGCTCTGGAATGGCGGCGGCCGATGTGGTGCCAACGCTCGAGCGCACGGATGTGCTCTGCGCGCATCCGGACCTCGCCGACATCAAGCCGGGGTTTTTCCTGGACCTGACGCCGGCTGGCAGCCAGGTGCTGGTCGGTCTGTCGCTGCCCGGGCGGCAGGTCTTCCTGCCGCTCCCAAAGCCCGGTCCCCTGACGGAGGCATGGGCAGCCTCACGGCTACTGCCTCGCTTCGTGCGCGATCTGACCCTGGCATCGCCCGCCATCGTCGTGGCCCTGGCCACGGGCAGTCCATCGGCCCGGGCGCGGGTGAAGCGAAGGCTCGGCATGGCAGGGGACACCCCGGCACGTGGCCTGCAGACGCATCTTTTCCTTGAGGATGCGCTCGCCTCCCTGCCGCCGGAGCGCAGGCAAGCCGAGCTGGCGCGTCTCGACCTTCCCCAGAAGAAAAGATGCGCCGTCACCCTGATCCTGCCAGTCTACAATGCATTCCATCTTCTGCCCGTGGTGCTGGATCGCATCGCGCGCCATACCGACCTGCCCTGGCACCTTGTCGCGGTCGAGGATGCCTCCAGCGATCCGGCGGTGCGCCCCTTCCTTCGCGACTGGGCCGCAGCCCAGGGGCCGCGCGTGACGCTGATCGAGAACGAACGGAATCTCGGCTTCATCGGTTCGGTCAATCTCGCCCTTGCCCGCGCCCGGGACAGGGGCGACCACGTCGTCCTGCTCAATTCCGACGCCCTGCTTCCGTCTGGCTGGGCCTCGCGCCTGATCCGGCCGCTGTTCGCCCATCCCGACATTGCAAGCGTAACGCCGATGTCGAACGATGCCGAACTTCTGTCCGCGCCGCTCGCTTGCCAGCGGTCGGACCTCTCCCCAGGAGTGGCGGACCGGATCGATACGCTTGCCGGCCGCTTCCATCCTGATGCGGCGCTGACCGATCTGCCGACTGGCGTCGGATTTTGCATGGCTATCGGAATCGACTGGCTGCGGAAGGTCCCGGATTTCGACACGGCCTTCGGTCGTGGCTACGGCGAAGAGGTCGATTGGTGCCAGCGCGTGAGGGCGCTTGGCGGGCGGCATCTTGGGCATGCCGGCCTTTTCGTCGAGCATCGCGGCGGGGCGTCCTTCGGTGCCGAGAAACGTGCCCTCATCGCCGCCCACAATGCGATCATCTCCCGCCGCTACCCCCGTTTCGACACCGAGGTCCAGGCAGCGCTGCGCAACGATCCGCTCGTCACCCCGCGGCTGGCCCTGGCCATAGCGCTGGCGGCAGATGCGGCCGTGCTGCCGATGCCGATCTATCTGGCGCATTCGCTTGGTGGCGGCGCTGAGGACTGGCTGAAGGCCAGGCTGAATGATGAATTGGCTGATGGCCGCGCAGCCATCGTCCTGCGGGTCGGCGGCGCCTTCGCCTGGCAGATCGAACTCCATCGCCGCGATGGCGTCCTTTTGGGGGCGACCGACAGCTTCGCCTTTGTCCAGCGCCTGCTCGAGCCGGTCCGGCGCCGTGACATCCGCTATTCCTGCGGGGTCGGCGTCGAGGATCCTCTCGCGCTGCCGGGCCAGCTCTTGTCGCTGAAGCGCGCGGTCGATGACCGGATCGAGGTGCTCGTGCACGACTACCTGCCGCTCAGCCCATCCTACACGCTGCTCGGTGGCGATGGACGGTTCCGCGGCCTGCCCGTCCCGGAGAGCGCCGACCGCGCGCATCGCCACGTCGGACGCGACCGCAGGGTGACCACGCTGGCCGATTGGCGGAGCGCCTGGGGCCGACTGATCGCCGAGGCCGACGCGGTGACGGTGTTCTCCGAAACCAGCCGCGCACTCATGCTCGGCGCCTATCCCGAAGCCGCGGCGGCGCTACGGCTGGTTCCTCACCGGCCTCTCGCCGCCTTGCCCCGTGTCATTCCGCCTGCCCGCCACCGTCCGGTGATCGGCGTGCTGGGCAACATCGGCTATCAGAAAGGTGCCGCTGTCGTCGCCGAACTGAGCCGCCGCCTTGCCGCCACCGGAGCGGCCGACCTCGTGCTGATCGGCACCATCGACCCGGCCTATGTCCTGTCGCCGCAGACGCAGGTTCACGGCGCCTACCGGCGCGAGGAGATCCCGGCTCTGGCCAGCCGCTACGGTATCGATCGCTGGCTGATCCCGTCCATCTGGCCGGAAACCTTCTCGTTCAGCGTGCGAGAGGCTTTGGCCACGGGCCTGCCGGTCTGGTGTTTCGACCTAGGAGCCCAGGCAGAGGCCGTGGCGGCGGCGCTGGCCGAGGGGGCTGCGGGCGGGATCCTGCCGCTCCCCGAGGGCTGCGAGGCCGCCGACAGGATCATCGCGCGGCTCCTCGCCCCCTCTCGGACCGCGACTGAGAGGCTCAGCGCATGACCCGCGCCATCCAGATCGCCGACCTGATCTGCCAGGGTGTCGAAGTCCTGCGCAGGCCCGGACAGGGCGCGAGCCTCACCTTGCCTGCCCATACTGTGATCGAGGCGCCGGCCAGCCTGAAATGGACTGTCTTCGGCCATTCGATCGAACTCGGCGCGTTTTCCTACCAGGTCTCGGGCTACTGCTTCGCGGCGCGGATCGGTCGTTACTGTTCCTTCGGCGAAGAGGTGCAGATCGGCCGGCAAGACCACCCGATGACCTGGGCCTCGACCAGCCCGGTCTTTTACCTTAACGGTCGCACCTTCGATCTGAGCAGCGGTTTTTCCGGCGCCTCCGAATGGCAAGGCTTCCAGACCCGCCCGTCCGAAACGCCGACCCGGGCGCGCATCACCACCATCGGCAACGATGTCTGGATCGGACACGGGGCAATGATCCGGGCCGGGCTGACGATTGGCGACGGCGCGGTGGTGGCTGCGGGCGCTGTCGTCGCGCGCGACGTGCCACCTTACGCGGTGGTGGCGGGCAATCCCGCGACCATCCGCAAGTTCCGCCTTCCGCCGCTTCTCATCGCCCCGATGCTCCGCTGCCGGTGGTGGCGCTTCGCTCCCTGGCAACTCGCCCATCTCGACCCGGCGCGCCCCGAGGCCTTCATCACCGGTGTCTTCCGCATGGATGCGGTCGAACCCTTTGCGCCTACCGTCATCGACCTGAGGGAGGCCGCCTGATGGACCTGATCCAGCACCCGATCGTCTTTCTTCACCTGCCAAAGACGGCGGGCCAGACGGTGCACAATGCGCTCGCCGCCGCGCTAAGGAACCAGCATGTCTCACCGATCCGAGTGCACAGCCATGCCGAGGGCAGTCGGCAGTTTCCGCCGGGTTACGCGCTATACTCAGGGCATCTGGACATGGCCGAGGCCGGGCATCTGCCGCGGGGGCGTTTCACCTTCACCATTCTGCGCGACCCGCGCGAACGCATCGCCTCATTCTGGCTTTACCTGCGCCGCGACTCACTGCGGCTCGATCCGGCCCAACTGGCGCTCCCGTCGAATATCGGCCGCCGCCGAGCACTCGACTGGACTGCGGAGGATTACTTCTTCAGCGGCGACGCCGCCTGGCAGACCTTCATCCGGGACCACTACGACAACTTCTACTGCGGCTATTTCGGCACTGGCAGGTTCCGGGGCGGAGCCGCGATCCGGTCCTTGACGGCCCATACCGCCATCGCGCGTGCCCGCGAAGGGCTCGCGGCGCTGGATGGCGTTTTCGCGACCCACGACCTCAGACCTCTCGAGGCGGCCCTGGCCGAACGCTATGGCCTGACCGTGCGCTTCGACACCCGCAAGGACAACGCCGCCGACCTTGGACCGGAAACCCGGCGCTGGCCCATCCTTCTCGACGCGCTCGGCAGCGATGCCGCCCGGCGACGGATCGAAAGCTTCGTCGACCGCGACGAAGCCCTGCTTGCCCCGCGCCATGCCTGGACCTGATTCAAAGATGACCGGCTCGTCAGTCGTTCAGCAGGTCCCGCGCCTGCCAGCGCAAAAGCAGAAGCCCGGCAGCAAGGGCGATCAGGGCAACGGCGAGGACATAGAGTGGCGAGACGTAATCGCCGTGGTACCCCGGATAGAACCCGCGTCGCAGCAGGCCAGGCAGATGGGCGAGCGGGTTCCACCACAGAATGTCGCGGTATTGCGCGGGCAACCGGTCGGGGGTGAAGAACACCGCCGACATCAGGAAGACCGGCCGCATCAGGATCGACCAAACCATCTGCCAGGCCGGAAAGCGGGTGAACAGGAAGGCATTCAGCGTACCGACCCCAAGCGCCAGCACCGCGGCGAGGCCAAAGCACAGAGCGATCGGCGAGGGATCAAGGACGGTCTGGGTCTCGAAGGACCAGAGAATGCCGCCAAGGATCAGATAGGCCACCAGAAGCTGGGTCGCGAGCGTCAGCAGGAAGCGGGCGATGATCGCATCCGCCCAGGTGACCGCCGGATAGGCCAACAGCGCGCGCGAAAACAGCAGAGAGGTTGCGACCTTGCCCGAGACCGTCGCAAAGACAAGGAACGGAAGAAGCCCTGTCGCATGAAAGATCGGAAAGTTGCGCCCGAGTTCCGGCTGTTCGAAGCCGAGCGAAAACAATGCCGACAGAAGCGCAATCCCACCCACCGGCTCCAGCACGGCCCAGACATAACCACCCGGCGAGCGGCCATACCCCGTCGCCATCTCGCGCAGAAGCAAGGCCCAGATCGCGCGGAGGCTTGCCCATCGCCGTTCCGGTGCCGCCATCCCGATCATTGCCCCGCTCCGCTGGCCGTCCTTTGGGGCGAGCCAAGCATGGCCAGCCTTAACGCCCAGTTAACCCCTTTGCCCCGGAGCCGAGCATGACCGCCGCCGCCGCGCTTTCCCGCCCCGCCGTCGCCATTCCGTCGCCCGATCAGCCATTGCCCCCAGGCTGGAGCGCAGCCTTCCCCCCCGCCGCGCGGCCCGGCCGCATCCGCCGACGGCATATCGCGCTGGCACTCAGCTTTCTGATCCTCGTGGCGCTGCCGGCAGCCGCGACCGCGGCCTATCTCTGGTTGCGGGCCGCCGACCAGTACGCGGCGACCACGGCGTTTTCCGTCCGCAAGGAAAACAGCGGCACAGCGATGGAGCTTCTGGGCGGCATCACAGCTCTTGGCGAATCCTCGGCTCCCGACGCCGACATTCTTTACGACTACCTATCGAGCCCGCGCCTGGTGGCCCAGATCGACCGCGAACTGGACCTGCGCCAGATCTGGTCGAAGGCCGCAGGCGACCCGGTCTTCGGCTATGCCGCCCCCGGCACGATCGAGGATCTGACCGATCACTGGCAACGGATGGTCCGCATCTCCTATGACAGCAGCACGCGGCTGATCGAACTCAGGGTACTGGCCTTCGCTCCCGATGATTCCGTCAGAATTGCGCGCGCCGCGCTGGCCCATGCGCAAGCGATGCTGAATGACCTCAACGCGGTCGCGCGCGAGGATACCGTCGCCAATGCCCGCACCGATCTGGCCGAGGCCGAAACCCGCCTGCGACGCGCGCGTGCAGAAGTCACGCGCTTTCGCGTCAGCCACCGCCTCGTCGATCCGGGCGCCGAGGCGGAAAGCCAGGGTGGGCTGATCGCCACGCTGCAGGAACAGCTCGCCGAGGCGCAGATGGATGTCGACCGGCTGGCAGCCTCGTTACGCGAGGGCGATTTCCGGCTGGTGAACGCCCGTGACCGGGTGCGGGTGGTCGAAGATCGTATCGCCGAGGAACGGCGCAAGGTCAGCGATACTTCGACCGGAGATGCCGCCGCAGCCGCCGTCCTCGGCGAGTACGAGGCCCTGGCGGCCGATCTGACCTTCGCCGAGGAAAGCTACCGCGCCGCCCGCACAGCCTACGACGCCGCCCAGGCCGAAGCACGGCGGCAGGGTCGCTACATCGCCGCCCATGTCCCGCCCGCCCGACCCGAAAGCGCCCGGTTCCCACAACGCTGGACTATTTTCGCCACCGCCACGCTGTTCCTGTTCCTGGGCTGGACGGTGCTGGTGCTGATATACTCCGCGTTGCGTGACCGGCGATAGAAATGATCCGACTCGATCACCTGACCAAGGTCTTCCACCAGGGCGGGCAGCGCCGCACGGTGCTCGACGATGTCTGCCTGACCATCCCGAAGGGGCGGTCCGTCGCGCTTCTTGGCCGCAACGGCGCCGGCAAATCGACGCTTCTGCGACTGATCGCGGGCACGATGAATCCGACCTCGGGACGGGTCAGGCTGGCGGGCCGGGTGTCCTGGCCCGTGGGTTTCGCAGGGTCGTTCCACGGGGACCTGACCGGCATCGAGAACACCCGGTTCGTTGCCCGCATCTACGGGGTGGACAGCGACGAGCTTGTCGACTTCGCCGAGGGCTTCGCCGGTCTCGGCCCGGCCTTTCGCGCGCCGTTCCGCACCTATTCCTCGGGGATGAAGGCGCGGCTGGCCTTCGGCGTATCGATGGGCATCCGTTTCGACACCTATCTGGTCGACGAGATCACCGCAGTCGGCGATGCGGCTTTCCGGGTGAAAAGCGCGGCCCTCTTCCGCGACCGGATGCGGCAGGCCGGCGCCATCGTCGTCAGCCATGCGATGGGCCAGATCCGCGAGCTTTGCGATGCCGCCTGCCTGCTGGAGAATGGCCGTCTCACCTGGTTCGACGATGTGAGCGAGGCCATTGCACGCCACGAAGCGCTGATGCGGAGCGAAGCGGTTCAGATGATCTCAAGGTAGCCGGCCAGGCCGGTCAGCGTGGCGTTGCCTTCAAGGGTCAGGCTGTTGCCAAAGCCGAAGTCGAAGACCTCCGCGCGCCCCTCGACATGGGCAAAGGCCTGCACCAGATCTGTTGATGTCCATCCGGGGCCAAAGATCGTGTCGTCGATCTGCAGACGATCGCCCTCGGCAGGCCTGAAATCCTCGATCACATCCGAACCTCCGTTGAAGATGAACAGATCGGCCTGGGTTCCGCCGCGAAGCGTGTCGCCGTGCGGGCCGCCGTCGAGCGTGTCGCGCCCGGAACCGCCATTCAGGTAATCGGCCCCATTCCTGCCCGAGAGAAGGTCGCTGCCGTCCCGACCGAACAGCCGGTTGGCGCCGCTGTCGCCCGAGAGCCGGTCATCGAAGCTCGACCCAGCCAGATCCTCGATATCGACATAGACGTCTCCCATCGCTTCGCCGGTATTGGTCTGCGGCTTCAGAAGATCGGCCGTGACCCCGGCCAGCGCCTCGGAATACTGCGCGCGGTCGCGATGCTCGCCGCCCGAAAGCGTATCCTGCCCTGCCCCGCCGAGCAGAACATCATCTCCGATCCCGCCATCAAGCACATCGTCGCCCTTGCGCCCGAACAGCCAGTCGACATTCGCCCCCCCGCGCAACACATCCGACCCGAGCGTTCCGCGCAGGTTGTCCGGGCCAGCGCCGCCGATCAGCCCCTCGATCCCGACATGGACATCTCCTGCGGCGAGGTTGGTGTTCAGCGCCGGGTAGAGCAGATCGACCCTCATGCTGCCGTTTGCCATCGAATAGTCGGCATAGTCGAAGCCGCCCGCCCCCTCCATCCGGTCGGCCCCGGGCGACCCGAGCAGCACATCGTCGCCCGCTGCACCCTTTTGCGTGTCGTTGCCGGCGGTGCCGGTCAGGGTCATCCCAGCCACCACCGGATCGCCGACGACATGGGTCAGGGTGAACAATTCGCCCGAACTGAAGGCCGAACCGGGGATTCCCGATCCATCGGCCGTGTCCAACACCAGCGTCTCACCACCAAAGCGCAGGATGGCACCGGTCGCAGTGGTGGTAATCTCGATCGCAGAGATATCGTAGACACGTCCCCAGGCGGTCAGGTCCAGCCGGTCTTCGGTGGGGTCGAAGTCGCTGATCCTGTCGCTGGCGCCGTCGCCGGCCAGAACGAACCAGTCGGCTCCTGCCCCGCCAGTCATCACGTCGCTGCCGAGGCCGTCCATCAGAATGTCGGCGCCCGCTCCGCCATCGACCGTGTCTGCCCCTGCCCCGCCAGAAATCAGATCGCCGCGCGCATCGCCGGTCAGGCGGTCTGCGGTCGCCCCCCCGGTCTTGATCGGCGCAAGGCTGCCGGGATCGAAGTGCAGCCGGGTGATGCCGGCTGCCTCGGTTGCGACGAAAACCTCGACCGTGCCACCGCTGGCCGCGGCCTCGATCGCGGTGATGCCGGACAGGGTCAGCCCCTCGGCCTGAAGCACGGTGTCGAGCAGGATGAGGCGCCCCTCGGGAAGAAGCACAAAGACATTGATCCCATCATCCCCGCCCCCCGCAAAGACAAAGACCCGACCGCCGATCGTCACCACATCCAGCGCCTGAACGCCTTGAAACCTTGTATCCAGGCTGTCGATGACATGATCGACCACCGAAAGCGATCCGCCCGCCCCGATCTCGATCACGCTCAGCGACGAAGACCCAGTACCAGAAACGATCGCGTAGGACTTTGCACCGAACGTCGCGGTCTCGATTGCGGAGGGCGCAGAAATACCCAGACCGCCAGAGGCCCCAAGGCTGGTGACTTGAACGGGCAGACCGTCCGCCCCGATCCTGAAGCCCAGAACAGCGTTCTGGACCGCCGAGAGAGCCAGCAGATAGGGCCCGTCCGCCAGCGCGACCGAAGCCAGCGCGGTAATGTCCGTCGTCGTGGTCGAGACGTTCAGAAGCTGCTCACCGACCTCTTCCATCCGGCCGTTCGACAGGTAGTGACTGGTGGTCAGCACGCTGGCGCCCATGCGCGAGGTGTAGAGAAAACGCTCGCTTCCCAGATCGACAGTGACCTGGGCCGTCACCGCCCCTGCCGGGCTGCCCTTGATCTGCGCGACGCTCCCAAGACTGCCATCGCCGCCAAGCGCGAAATCGTTGAGGCGCCCGTCATTGGCCCCGGAGTAGAGCAGCGCCGTCTGCGTGCCGAGCATCACGATATCCAGATGCGCCGGCGCCGGCAGGGTCCCCGTGACGGCGATCGCCTCCTGATCGGTCAGGGTCATCGCAGCTTCGCCCACGGCGATCGACAGGACGCCGCCGCCCGGCCGGGTCGCTGTGAAAAGTTGCCATCCGCCCGCTGTCGTCATCACCTCCATGTCGGTGATGCCCGAAAGAAGGTTGCCCGGCCCGTCGAGAAAGGTCCCGACCACCCTGAACGTCACATGCCGCCTCCTGCCGCCACTGCACCAAAGTCGCCTGTCCGTCCTTGGTCTTTCCTTAACCGCGACGCGCAAGACTGGCCGCAATAGCTAAACCTCTAAGGACTTGCACATGTGCGCATGGCCGACCGTCACGATCCTTCTGGCCACCTGCAACGGCGCGCGCCATCTGCCCGACCAACTCGCAAGCCTCATCCGCCAAAGCCATGGCGATTGGCGGCTGTGGGTAAGCGATGACGGATCGACCGACGGCACGAGGGCGCTCCTGTCGGGCTTTGCGGCAGATCATCCCGACCGGGACATCCGCCTGTTCGATGGCCCCCGGCGCGGGTCGGCGGCAAACTTCCTGACCTTGCTGTGCCGTGCGGATCTGCCCCTTGGCCCGGTGGCCTTCTGCGATCAGGACGATGTCTGGCTGCGGGGAAAACTGGCACGCGCGCTTGATCTTCTGCCCAACAGTGACCGTCCCGGGCTATACGGCGCTGCGAGCCTCATCACTGATGTCGCGCTGCGCCCGAAGGCCGTGAACCGCTCCGCCTGCGCTTCAGCTTCCTTCGCCAATTCTCTGGCACAGAACATTTTTTCCGGTCACACCCTTTGCCTGAACCCTGCGGCGGTCAGGCTGGCACGTGCGGCGGGCATCCCTCGGGACCTGGCCTTCCATGACTGGTGGCTCTATCAGCTTGTGTCCGGCGCCGGGGGCGAATGCCTGTTCGACCCTCAGCCGGTGGCGCTGTACCGCCAGCATGGGACGAACCTGATCGGTGGCGGGAGGGGGATCGCCTCCGCCCTTGCGCGCACGCGGCTGGTTTTGGGACGCGATTTCCGCCGCTGGTCAGAGTCGCATCGGCGGGCGCTGGCGCTCCGGTCGCATCTGCTCTCGCCCGAGGCGCGCCTGATCCTGACCGAAATGCAGCGGGCCGCCCCCTCTGGGACGGCCCGACTGAAGAGTTTCCGGCGTCTCGGCCTTCGGCGCAATGGCCGGCTGGGCACGCTTGCCTTGTGGGGCGCGGCCGCCTGTGGGCTGGCATAACCGCCTCTGGCGCGGCGGCAAACCGCCACGCCTTGCGCGTCAGCGGCCGACGGCGACGTAGTCCGAGAAGCCCGCCGCAGTGGCGCTTTCCTCGGAATAGATGTTGCGCAGGTCGGCCATCCGCGGCGCGGCCATGACCTTGGCCAGCCGGTCGAGGTCCAACGCGCGGAACTCGTTCCACTCGGTCAGGACCACCACGGCATCGGCGCCCGTGGCCGCGTCATAGGCATTCTCGATCCACTCGACGCCCGGCAGAAGCTTCACGCCCTCGCGGCGGCCTTCCGGGTCGACGACACGAACCTTGGCTCCACCGCCGACCAGCGCCGGAACGATCGTCAGCGATGGCGCATCGCGCATGTCATCGGTGTTCGGCTTGAAGGTCACGCCCAGCACCGCGATGGTCTTGCCCGCGACCGAGCCGTCGCACAGATCGATGACCTTGCCGATCATCCGCCGCTTGATCTCGTCGTTCACCTTGATCACGGTCTCGACGATCTGCATCGGCGCGGCGAATTCCTGGCCGATACGGGCCAGCGCCATCGTGTCCTTGGGGAAGCACGAGCCGCCATAGCCAGGCCCGGCATGCAGGAACTTGTTGCCGATCCGGCCGTCCAGCCCCACACCCTTCGATACCGCCTTGATGTCGGCACCGACCTTTTCGCACAGCGCCGCGATCTCGTTGATGAACGTGATCTTGGTGGCGAGGAAGGCGTTCGCCGCGTACTTGATCATCTCGGCGCTTTCGAGATCGGTATAGACGATCGGGAAGTCGCGCAGGAACAGCGGGCGATAGATCTCGGCCATCACGGCCTTGGCGCGTTCGGATTCGACACCCACGACAACGCGGTCGGGCCGCATGAAATCGTCGATCGCCGCACCCTCGCGCAGGAATTCCGGGTTCGAGGCGACGTCGAAATCGGCATCCGGGTTGGCCTCGCGCGCAGCCTTCTGCACGGCGCGGTTGGTGCCCACCGGGACTGTCGACTTGGTGACGATCACCGCATAGCCGGTCAGCGCCTGACCGATCTCGGCCGCGGCGGCCATCACATAGGTCAGGTCGGCATGGCCATCGCCGCGCCGCGTCGGCGTGCCGACCGCGATGAATACGGCGTCGGCGCCATGAACGGCTGCCTTGATGTCCTGGGTGAACGACAGGCGCCCGGCCTTCACGTTCTTGGCCAGAAGCACATCCAGACCCGGTTCGAAGATAGGAATCTCCCCCCGGTTCAATTTCTCGATCTTCGATGGATCCTTGTCGACGCAAACAACGTCATGTCCAAAATCGGAAAAGCAGACCCCTGACACGAGGCCCACATATCCGGTCCCAATCATTGCAATCTTCATGAATTCGGCACCTGCTCAGAATGCCCCCCGGCACCCTGACTATGCAGTTGCAGCACCCGTGTCAAACCTTCTGGAGTTTTGTCGCTTCGACGAAAGGTCTTGATGCTCTTTTGGCCAGCACTGTTTCTCGCCATGCAATGTAAGTGACGGCCGCGATGATGATCGCGCCCCCTGCAAGCACCTAAGGATCGACCGGCTCGCCGAAGACAATCGTTCCCAGAAGCGACGCCCAAACGAGTTGCAAGAATCTGACCGGCCGCGTCACCGTCGGCGGCGCCTCAAAGGCCACCGTAAGCCCAAGCCACAGGATCTGTGGGGCGCTCACCGGAAGCCAGACGGCGATGGCGAGCGGCATGAGAAGAAGCGTCACCGCAATCGACATCATCGCAACGATCAACCCCGCCGGGGCAATCTGGCTCAGCCGTTTGGCAAAAAGGTACGAGCCGGCGAACCCGGCTGCGGCGCAAAGCTGCGAAAGCTGGGCAAAGGAAAGATCGCGAAGTCCGCGTCGCAGGACCACCATTGCGCCGGCAAGTGCCACCAGCACCGCGAGGATCCGCCTCAAGGCCAGCCGTTCCCAGATGGCGCACGATGGCGTTGACCGCGACGAAACACAGGCGCGACAGCAGCATCCGGAGAACAGCCCGGACCGGTCGCATATGGCAAAGGGCAGCCGCGGTTATCGGCGAAAGGGAGCCGATCCTGCCGCGAACCGCAAGGGGCGAAGCGCTCCCAGGAAGCCTACCAGCGGATATGCTTCGGCCAGACGAAGACCTGATCGGGGTCGGCACCTTCGGCGCGTGCCATGGACCAGCAGGCGCGGCGCAACTCCGCTGCAGCGAGGCTGCGGCCACGACGGCCGTGCTGACCCAGTTCGAACGGCGGCGCAACGGTAACGGTCACCGGCTGCCCGATCCGCCGCGCGGTTTCACGCAAGATAAGCGCCACCCGCAAAGGATAGGACAGATGGCTCGCGATCTGGAACAGGCGCGAATTCTGGCCGTGGACATGCATCAGCACCGTCTGCACCCCCGGTCGTGCGGCCAGGCGCGCCGCGAAGGGATGCCATTCGGCATCGACGGCGTGGGGCGCCAGCGGTTTCGGCGCTGTTGCCACGCTGCCGGCGGGAAAGACGATCAGGGCATGGCCCTGGTCGAGCCATTCAGTCGCCTGCCGCCGCGTCTCGGCGGAGGTGCGGCGCGCGGCCTCGCCCGGGCCAAAATCAACCGGCAGAACCGCATCCCGCACCGCTTCCGGCTGACAGAGCAGGCTGTGGGTCATGATCTTCACGTCCTTGCGGACGCGCGAGACGAGATGGCCGATCAGCAGACCGTCGATGATGCCGAAGGGATGGTTCGCCAGAATCAGCAGCGGCCCCTCGCCCGGCATGGCATCCGCTGCGACGCCGAGGACGCGCGAACGGATTCCAAGCACCCGGATCGCCGCCGAGAACACAGGCTCTTCCGGGTCGCGCGTTTCATCCCATTCTGCGTAGAGGCGCTCCAGCCTGGCCCTACCGCTCAGATATTCGATGCCGGTGATGAGGCTGCGGCGAAACAGGCCCTGTTCGGGACGGGCATAGGTGACCGGGAACCGCCGCCCCTTGCGCCGAGGCATCCTGCCGCCTGCATTCACCACCTGTTCCATATGCGTCCCCGCTCTGTCCAGTTAAGGACACAGGATAGCGGGACCGAGTAACGGCCCGGTGACGGGCCCTACTAATCGAAGCGGCTCATAGATCTACGAATGGCTCTGCCCAGGGCCGACGAACACCTTGGACGGCCCTTGACGCGATCGTCAGAGCTGCGCCGCGACCTCTTCGGGGATGTCGAAGTTGTGGGTCACGGTCTGCACGTCGTCGTCCTCTTCCAGAAGGTCGATGAGGCGCATCAGCTTCTGCGCGGTTTCAAGATCGACCTCCGTGCGGGTCTGCGGCCGCCAGACGAGCTTTGATTCCGTCGACTCGCCAAGCGCCTTTTCCAGCGCGTCCGAGACCTCGGACAGGTTCTCGACCGAGCAATAGATCCAGTGGCCGTCGTCGTCGGACTCGACATCGTCCGCCCCGGCTTCGAGTGCGGCCATCATCACCGTGTCGGCATCGCCCGCCGAGGCAGGGTACGAAATCTCGCCAACCCGGTCGAAGGAATGGCTGACCGAACCGGTCTGGCCGAGGTTTCCGCCACCCTTGGTGAAGTAGCTGCGGACGTTGGACGCGGTGCGGTTCAGGTTGTCGGTCATCGCCTCGACGATGATCGCGATACCGTTCGGGCCGTAGCCCTCATAGCGGATCTCGGTATAGTCCGCCGCGTCGCCGCCCATGGATTTCTTGATGGCGCGGTCGATCACGTCCTTCGGCATCGACTGGGCCTTGGCGGCCTTCACCGCCAGACGCAGGCGCGGGTTCTTGTCGGGGTCGGGATCGCCCATCTTGGCGGCGACTGTGATCTCCTTCGCCAGCTTCGAGAACATCTTCGAGCGCGCCGCATCCTGCTTGCCCTTGCGGTGCTGGATGTTCGCCCATTTAGAATGGCCTGCCATGACCCCTACTCCGATCCCATTTTGGGTGATGGCGCCCTATACACGTGGCACAGGGGGGGCCGCAACCCCGGCACCCTCGGCTATCGGGTGGTCAAGGGTAGAGCGGCCAGAGGATCGGGATCAGGAACGAGCAGAGCAGCCAGGTGATGATGTTCAGCGGGATCCCGATCTTGGTGAAGTCGAGGAACTTGTAGCCCCCCGGACCATAGACCATCATGTTGGTCTGGTAACCGATCGGCGTGCCGAAGGCGAGCGTGGCCGAGAACATGACCGCCACGACGAAGGGCCGCGGATCGGCCCCAAGCGAATGCGCCAACTGGATCGCGATCGGTGTATAGATCACCGCGACCGCGTTGTTCGACAGGAACTCGGTCAGGATCAGGCCCAGCAGATAGACGGCGAGCATCATCGCAAAGGGCGACAGGCCAATCATCCACGGACTCACATGCGAGACGATCATCTCGACAGCGCCCGATCGGTCCAGTCCCTCGCCTACCGCAAGCATCGCAAAGATCATCGCCATCAAGCGGCCATCGACAAAGCTCAGCGCCTCATCGGCGTCGATGCATCGGGTCACGAAGATCACGGTGACGGCAATGAAGGCCAGCACCTGAATGGGTGCGACATCGAGCGACGACAGGATGACCACGAAGGCCAGGGCCCCGATGGCGATCGGCGCCTTCTGCCGACGATAGGGCTTGTGGGTAGGATGGCTGATGTCGACAAGGTCCACATCCTCCGCCAGTCGGCGAATGTCTTCCGCCGAGCCCTCGATCAACAGCGTGTCGCCAACTTGTACAACCAGATCGTCAAGCTGACGGCCGATGTTCTCGCTGCGACGATGTGCGGCCAACACATAGACGCCGTAGCGCCGGCGCAGGCGCAATTCGCCAAGCGAGCGGCCGACAAGGCGGCAGCCGGGGGTGATGAGGACCTCGACCGTCTCGGTCGCGACCGAAGACAGGCGATCCACGAGGCGGATGTCCTTGTCGCCCTGCAGGCCCAGAAGCTCGGTCATCTCGGTGCGGAGCACAACGCGGTCTCCGGCCTGCAGCACTGCCGAACCCAGGTCGCGTCGAAGCGAGGCATCTCCTCGCAGAACATCGACGACCCGCACGCCGTTCGGTTTGAACTGTGCCACGTCAAGCACCTTCTGGCCGATCAGGATCGACTCCTCGGGGATCGCGACCTCTGTGAAGTAGCGCATGTTCTTGCGTTTCCCGAGCAGCGTGCCCATCGACTGGCGCACCGGCAGCAGGCGGTTGGCGAAGAGAAGCAGATACAGGCCGCCTGCCACGGTCACCGCGATGCCTAGCGGTGCGATCTCGAACAGCGAGAAATGCGCAAGTCCCTGGTCCCGGGCCACTCCATCGACCAGGAGGTTGGTCGAGGTGCCGATCAAGGTGATCATGCCCCCCAACACGGTCATGTGGCTGAGCGGGATCAGCAATTTCGACGGCGCTGTACGCAGCTTCACTGCGATCTGGATCACCACCGGGATCATCACAGCGACCAGCGGTGTGTTGTTCATGAAGGCCGAGGCGACGGCGATGAAGCTGAACAGGACCACGATCGTGGTCTTTGGCCGGTTGCCGACATGTGCCTCGGCAATGCCGATCAGCATCTCGACCGCACCGGTCCGGACCAGCCCGCCCATGACCAGGAACATGAAGGCGATGGTCCAGGGGGCCGAGTTCGACAGAACCGCGCCTGCCTCCTTGAAGGGCAGGATCCCCAGCACCAGCATCAGCGCCGCGCCGCCCATCGCCGTGACTTCCACCGGATAGGTTTCGCGCACGAACATCACGAACATTCCGGCGAGGATCGCAAGTGCGATGAAGGCTTGCACCGTCTGGGAGAATTCTATTCCGATCATCGGCCCTGCCACAGCGAATTCACGACCGCTTTAGCAGAGATTTCGAATGATTCAATCTGCCAGGCGTTGTTCGCGTCCGCGCGGCTGCACCAATGCCAATCCGGCAAGCAGAACGGCACCGGCCAGCCAGACCAGCGGGGTGAACCGTTCGCCGAGCAAGGCCATGGCCCAAAGCAGGCCCGATGCCGTGACGATATAGGCGGTCTGTGTGGCAAAGACCGCGCCCGCGGCCCCGGCGAGGTAGACGTAACCGGCATACATCAGGCAATGGACGACGGAAGATGCCGTCAGCGCCAGTTCAGGCTTCTGCAGGGGCCAGGGCGGTGTGATCCATTGCCCAGTCGCCAGGACGAGGGGCAGCACCAGCACCGCCCCGACGGCCGAAGCCAGGAACATCGCCTGAACTGGATCGAGGCCGGCTGTTCCCCATTTGGCGACCACGTTGCCCTCGATGGCGTAGAAGAGCGGTCCGATCAACGCGATCGGCAGCCAGGCGGCCGCCAGCCCCTGCGGCAGCCCCGCCTGCGGCAGCGCGATCATCGCGACGCCGCAGAGGCCAAGCGCCAGTCCGGCAAGCCGGCGCAGGCTCAGCCGTTCCATGCCAAGCGCCAGGGCCAAGGGGAAGGCCATCATCGGCACAGTCGAGATGATGATCGACATGACACCTGCCGGCAGATGGGCCACGGAGAGGTAGAAGGTCGAGTTGGGGATCAGCGTCCCGATCAGCGCGATCAGCGCGGCGAAGCGCAGTGTCACAGGGGTCAGCGGCACGCGGCGGCGACGCAGGATCAGGATCGCGCCAAGCACTGCGGCACCGATGGCGAGCTGCCAGAAGATCAGCCCGAAATGGCCGTAGCCGGTCGATACAGCGATCTTGCCGAGCGATTGGGTCGATCCCCAGCCGATGCCGATAATCAGCAGAAGGGCGGTGAAGCCCAGGCGGCGGCGCGGTGTCACGGAAACGACGGCTCTAGGCGCCCGCCGATGCGGATCATGCGGACCTTCGTCGCCTTTCCGCTGCGGTCGTCGGTCTCGACATAGGTGCCCGAGAGGGTCGCCTCGCCCGCGGCGGGCTCGAAGCGGCCTTTGGGCATGCCGGTGATGAAACGGCGCATCGGCTCGAGCTTGTCCATGCCGATGACTGAATCGTAGTCACCGCACATGCCGGCATCGGTCTGGTAGGCCGTGCCGCCGGTGAGGATCTGCGCATCGCCGGTCGGCACATGGGTATGCGTACCCACGACGAGGCTCGCCCGCCCATCGCACCAGTGGCCCATCGCCATCTTTTCGGAGGTCGCCTCGGCGTGGATGTCGACGATGGTCGCCTGCACCACCCCGCCAAGCGTGTGGGTCTTGAGCACCGCCTCGACCGCCGAGAAGGGATCGTCGAAGGGGCGCTTCATGAAGACCTGGCCCAGTGCCTGCATCACCAGCACCTTGCGGCCGCCCGAGGCCGTGAACACCCGTGCGCCGTGCCCGGGCGCGCTGCGGGCAAAGTTCAGGGGGCGGAGAATGCGCGGCTCGGTCTCGATGAAGGCGAGCATGTCCTTCTGGTCGAAGGCGTGATCGCCAAGCGTGACGCAATCGGCACCGGCCTGAAGAATGAGCTTTGCATGCTCTGGGGTCAGGCCTGCGCCGGAGGAGGCATTCTCGCCGTTGACCACGACGAAATCGAGGCCCCAGTCGGCCTTGATCGCCGGAAGCCGCGCCGTGATCGCCGCGCGGCCCGCACGGCCCATGACATCGCCGAGAAAGAGGAGTTTCATGGAGAAAGGCTTAGTCGGTCGACGGGGCGTCGGCAAGGTGGAGAGGACGGACGGGGGGCTGCCACCCGGCCCGGCCACGGGCCGGGCATTCGCGGCTGAAAGCCGTCCACTGGACGGCTTTCCAGACGCCGCTCATCCCCCCGGGCGCGTTCCGCGCCTCCCCCCGAGGATATTTGTGAACAGAAGAAACTTAGGAACGCAGGAGGTCGACCATCCCCTGTTCCGTGACGATGGCGTCGAGCGGCTGGTCGGTGGGTTCGATTGGCACCTCGTCCACCTCTTGCGCGGCGAAGGCAAAGCCGATGGCGGTGACTGGGTGCATGGAGCGGAGCCGTTCCAGGGTGCGGTCGTAGAAGCCGCCGCCGTATCCGAGCCGGTAGCCACGCCGGTCGAAGGCCAGCAACGGCACGATAAGCACCTGCGGTTCAAGCCAGGCGCCTTCGGCGGGGATCAGCGCGCCGAATTCCCCCTCCTCCAGGGCGCAGCCGGGCGACCATTCGCGGAACCGCAGCGGCACGCCCTTGCCGGGGATGACCGGCACACCGACCGGCCCCTGATGCGCGGCCATCGCCGGAAGCGGGTCGATTTCGGTGCGCATCGGCATGTAGCCAGACAGGACCTTGCCTGCATGGGCGGCCAGAAGATCGGCCAGGATCTCGGCGGCCTGCCCCTGCCCGGCCGCGAAGGCGGCCTTGCGGCGGGCGAAGGCTGCGCGGCGCGCCTCGGCCTTGATCTCGGTCAGGGTCATAACAGGAACCATGTGGCAAAGCCGAGGAAGGCGAGATAGCCCAGCACATCGGTCAGCGTGGTGACGAAGGTGCCCGAGGCCAGCGCCGGGTCGAGGCCAATCCGGTGCAGACCGAGCGGCACCAGCACTCCGCCAAGCGCCGCGACCAGCTGGTTGGTGATCATCGCCGCAGCCAGCACACCGCCGAGCATCGGCTCGTGTAGGACAAGGATCGCGCCGAGCGCGAGGATGGCGGCAAGGCCGATGCCGTTCAGCAAGCCAGCGCCGATTTCGCGCAGGATCACGCTGCGGGCGTTGGTCGAGGTGAGATCGCGTGTTGCCAGCGCCCGGACCGACACGGCCAGCGACTGGGTTCCGGCGATCCCGCCGGTCGAGGCGACGATCGGCATCAGCGCCGCAAGCGTCACCAGGGTGGCGATGGTGCTTTCGAAGCGCGAGATCACGAAGGCCGAGATCGAGGCGGTGAAGAGGTTGATTATAAGCCAGGGCAGGCGCGTCCGCGCCGTGGCGAATGGGCCATCGGAGGGGCTGGGCTCCTCGCTCACACCGGCGAGGCGCAGGATATCCTCTTCATGCTCTTCATCCAGCACGTTCATCGCGTCGTCGATGGTGATGACGCCGACGAGCCGGTCATCGGCATCGACCACGGGACAGGAGATGAGGTGATACTGGTTGAAGATATAGGCCACGTCCTCTTCCGGGTCGGTGGCCGCGATGGTGCGGAAGCTGTCCTCGGTGATGTCCTTGAGCGCGACGGTCCGCTTGGACGACAGAAGCCGCCCGAGCGTGACATAGGCCTGCGGCTTCATCCGCGGATCGACAAGGATGACGTGATAGAACTGGTCGGGCAGCCACTCCTCACGCCGCAGGAAGTCGATCGTCTCGCCTACGGTCCAGTGCATCGGCGCGACCACGACCTCGCGCTGCATCAGGCGGCCCGCGGAGTGTTCCGGGTAGGACATCGCCTGTTCGACGGCGACCCGGTCGGCATCGTCGAGGGCCTGCAGGATGATGTCCTGCTGGGGCTGTTCGAGGTCTTCGAGGATGTCGACGACGTCGTCGGTCTCAAGCTCGCGGACCGCTTCGGTCAGCACCTCGCGCGGCAGGGCTTCGACCACTTCCTCGCGGATCGACTCGTCGATCTCGGAGAGGATCTCGCCGTCGATCTCACCCGACCACAGCTTCAACAGGTCGCGACGGTCGGCAGAACTGATCTGCTCCAGAAGGTCGGCGATGTCGGCGGCGTGGAGTGGCGCCATCAGGTCGGAGAGGCGCTCGGAATTGCCTTCCTCGACCGCCTCGAGAATCGCCTCGACGCGTTCGGGGTCGAGGCCCATCAGTTCCTCCTCCACCTCTTCGCGCTTGGCGGTTTCTGCCATGGTACCCCCCTGGTCGATTGGCGCGACCTTAGCGAAAGGTGTTTCAAAGAAACAGGGTCGCCACGGCAAATTTACGCAGGCGCAGAAACCCCGTAGGCTTGCCGCTCGGGAAATGGACGGGGTGTGCGATGGCCGATCTTCTGCTGGGACAGGTGCTGCGCTTCGAGGGCGACCCGATGGTCGAGGGCGAAGGCGCGGCCCGCCATGACAGCCAAGGCGCGGTGCTGGTCGATCAGGGCCGCGTCGTGGCCGTCGGCCCGGCAGACCGGCTGCGCGCCGCCTATCCACAGGCGCAGGTGACGGACTACGGTCGGGCGCTGATCTCGGCCGGATTTGTCGATGCCCATGTGCATTATCCCCAGACGGCGATGATCGCGAGTTGGGGCAAGCGGCTGATCGACTGGCTGAACACCTATACCTTCCCCGAGGAGATGCGCTTTGCCGATCGCGCCTATGCGACCGAGATCGCCAACCGCTACCTCGACCTGACCCTCGCCCACGGGACGACAACCGTGTGTTCCTACGCGACCATCCATCCCGCCTCGGTCGATGCGATCTTCGAGGCGGCGCAGGCACGCGGGCAGCGGATCTATGCCGGCAAGACTTGCATGGACCGCAACGCGCCCGATGGCCTGCTTGATACCGCGCAGTCGGCTTATGACGACAGCAAGCGCCTACTGGAGAAATGGCACGGGGTCGACCGGCTGTCCTATGTCATAACCCCCCGCTTCTCGCCGACGTCCACGCCCGAGCAACTGGCAGCGATGGGAACGCTCTGGCGGGAATTCCCCGACTGCCTGATGCAGACCCACCTGTCCGAACAGCCTGACGAATGTGCCTGGGTGAAGTCGCTTTTCCCGCAGTCGCGCGATTATCTCGACACTTACGAGGCGCAGGGCCTGTTGCGCGAAGGCGCCGTCTACGGCCATGCGATCTACCTGACCGACCGCGAGCGTGCCCGGCTGATCGAGGCAGGTGCGAGCCTCGTTCATTGCCCGACCTCGAACACCTTCATCGGCTCGGGCCTGTTCGACATGGGGCTGGCGACGAAGCTCAGGGTCGGGCTGGCAACGGATACCGGCGGCGGGTCGTCCTTTTCGATGCTGCGGACGATGGCAGCCGCCTACGAGATTGCACAGTTGCGCGGTCAGGCCCTGCATCCCGCGCAGCTCTGGTGGCTGGCGACACAAGGCTCGGCCCGGGCGCTGCACGCCGAGGACCGGATCGGCAACATCGCCCCGGGGATGGAGGCCGATCTGGTGGTGGTCGACCTCGCCTCGACCTTCGCGATCGAACAGGCGACCCGCCGCGCCGGCACGATCTGGGAGGCACTGTTCCCCACAATCATGATGGGCGATGACCGGGCGATCCGGGCGGTCTGGGTCGGGGGCAAACCCCGGGCAGACTAATCCGCCAGTTCCCAGCCATCGGGATAGAAGTCGTGCGTCAGCGCGATGGTGGTGGCCGTGCGTTCATGCTCCCAGATCGCCTCGGGGGTCACAGGGATGGGGCCGATGCTCGCGATCAGGGTTTCATTGTCGGGCAGGCGACGGGTCTTGAAGCCGGCGGCACGCAGGGCCTTTTCAAGCGCGGACCAGCTGGCATCGAGTTCCTCAATGAAGAAGATGTAGTCGACCACGGCGGTCGCGGGCAGCTTCACACCTTTTCCGGCCTTCTTGAAGGTGGCGAAGGTCTCGCGCCGCTGCGCCTCGTAATTGTGCGACACGTCGCGCTCCCCCTATCCGGCCAGCCGCCGGGCCAGCGCATTCTGCCGCTCGATGACCCGTGGCAGGTCGATCGTGGCAATCTGCCCGTCCCTTACCACGCGCTGCCCCTCGACGAACAGGTCGCGCACGCGGGTCGGTCCGCAGAGGATCAAAGCCGCGACCGGGTCCCAGCTACCGGCCGCTTCGATGCGCGACACGTCCCAGATCGCGATGTCGGCGCGTTTGCCCGGCTCCAGCGATCCGCAATCGGACCGGCCCAGCACCCGCGCCCCGCCGAGCGTCGCGATCTCGAGCGCCTCCCGGGCGCTCATGGCGTCGGCGCCGTTTGCGACGCGCTGGAGGAGCATCGCCTGCCGCGCCTCGCCGATCAGGTTACCTGCGTCGTTCGAAGCGGAACCATCGACGCCGAGCGCCACTTTCACTCCCCGGTCGCGCATCCGCCGTACCGGGGCAATACCTGAACCAAGGCGACAATTCGAACATGGGCAATGGGCAACTCCGGTCCCCGACCGGGCAAAAAGATCGATTTCCGAACCATCTAGCTTAACACAATGGGCGTGCCACACATCGTCGCCGGTCCAGCCCAGATCCTCGGCATACTGCCCCGGCCGGCAGCCGAACTGCGCCAGCGAATAGGCGATATCCTCGTCATTCTCGGCCAGGTGGGTGTGCAGCATCACGCCTTTGTCGCGCGCGAGCAGGGCTGCCTCGCGCATCAGGTCGCGGCTCACCGAAAAAGGCGAGCAGGGCGCCAACCCGACCCGCACCATCGCCCCCTCCGCCGGGTCGTGGAATGCATCGACCACGCGGATGCAATCCTCCAGGATCGCCGCCTCGCGCTCGACCAGCGCATCCGGCGGCAGGCCGCCCGCGCTTTCACCGATGCTCATGGCGCCGCGAGTGGGGTGAAAACGCAATCCCACCTCGCGGGCGGCGGCAATGGTGTCATCCAGCCGTGCGCCGTTGGGATAAAGGTAGAGGTGGTCGGACGTCAGCGTGCACCCCGTCAGGCCGAGCTCCGCAAGCCCGATCTGGGCCGAGATGAACATCTCCTCGGGCCCGAAGCGGCCCCAGATCGGGTAAAGCGTCTTGAGCCAGCCGAAGAGCAGCGCATCCTGCCCTCCCGGGACTGCCCGGGTGAGGGTCTGGTAGAGGTGGTGGTGGGTATTCACGAGGCCCGGCGTCACCACGCATCCCCGCGCCTCGACCACCTCGCCCGTGGTTGTCAGCCCCTGCCCCACCGCCACGATCGTCCCGCCCCGGATCAGCACGTCACCACCGGCGATCTCTGCCCGTGCGCCATCCATGGTAACGACGGCCTCGGCCCCCCGGATCAACAGCTCGTTCATCTGATTCCCCTTCTCCACCCCCTTCGGTGGACCCGGACGCGCGACAGAAGGGGGAAGGACTCGGCGCGCCGGCTCCCAATCTGCCGGAGCGGCGGGCCGCGCGCAATCGCGGGGTCGTTCGGGATGGCCCTAAGCTGTTTCTTCTTCGGCCAAATACCCGATCCGAGCGTCGCCTGCCGCGAAGGCATCGACATTGTGCCGCGGCAGCCTGCCGAAAGGGGGCTCGATACCCCCGCGCGGCGGGGCTACGGATTGAGAACCGCCAGCGCGGCGGCATGCACCTCGCGGTTCGCCGCAGCCACCACGCGGCCGCCATGATGCGCCGGTCCGCCATCCCAGCTGGTCACGATGCCACCCGCCGCCTCGATCACCGCGATCGGGGCCATGATGTCGTAACTCTGCAAGCCCGCCTCGACAACGAGGTCAATCTGCCCGGCCGCCACCAGCGCGTAGGCATAGCAGTCCATGCCGTAGCGCGTGAGGCGCATCCTGCTTGCCAACCGGTGAAAGGCTGCCCCCTCTTCAGGCGAGCCGACCTCGGGGAAGGTCGAGAACAGGATCGCTTCGCGCAGGTCCCGCCCCGGTCGACATTTGAGCCGCCGCGGGCCTAGCGGTCCTTCGGTCTCGGCCCGTCCCAGACCACCTTGGAAGCGCTCGCCGATGAAGGGCTGGTCGATCACGCCGTAGATCGGACCCTGCGCGTCGGCAACCGCGACAAGCACCCCCCAGCTTGGCGTGCCTGACAGGTAGCCGCGCGTTCCGTCGATAGGGTCAAGGACCCAGGTCAGTCCGCTGGTGCCCTGCGATGCGCCCCTCTCTTCCCCAAGGATCGCGTCCTGCGGGCGCCTCGCTGCCAGCACCTCGCGCATGCGATCCTCGGCCAACCTGTCGGCCACC
Source organism: Alitabrizicola rongguiensis (assembly GCF_021491355.1). GTDB lineage: Bacteria > Pseudomonadota > Alphaproteobacteria > Rhodobacterales > Rhodobacteraceae > Aliitabrizicola > Aliitabrizicola rongguiensis. The sequence continues at coordinate 444,370 of NZ_JAKENF010000002.1, forward strand.
GTCACCGGATCGAAGCGGTGGTCTTCCTTGCTGTCGGCTGTCAGTCCGTCGCTGCGGAAATGGGCGAGCGTTGCAACGCGGGCAACGTCGGCCAAGGCATTCGCAGTCGCGATCAGATCTGCGACTTCCTGCTGCGAAAAGTTCCTCATGACGCCCCCCCGCACATGACAAGCCCCGCCGCTATCCAAAGCGGCGGAGCCGGTCAAGCATGAGGAATGCCGGATCAGGCGGCCGCGTCGCTCAGGACACGGGCAAGGTCGAAGAGGCGGCGGCGCTGCGCCTCCGGAATCGCATAGTACGACCGAACCAGTTCCAGTGCTTCCTTGTCGGCCATCAGATCGTTTTCGGTGCTCTTGGCGGCAGCCTGGGCGTCTTCGAGACCTTCGAAGAAGAAGCTGATCTGCACGCCCAGTGCGTCAGCAATGTCCCACAGGCGCGAGGCGCTGACCCGGTTCATGCCCGTCTCGTATTTCTGGATCTGCTGGAACTTGATTCCAACCTTGTCTGCCAGTTGCTGCTGGGTCATCCCCACCATCCAACGGCGGTGACGAATCCGCTTCCCAACATGCGCATCAACAGGGTGCTTCATAGCTGCTCCGGTAACAAAGTGACTTTCCCCTACCCTCCTTATAAGCAGAATTCGTGCCAAATCCTCATGCTCTCCAGTTGATCGGCGGAAAATTGACGGCGCAGTCAAAACCTGTCTTTTCGGATATGTCCGAACATACAGAGGCTCTGAAGAGCCTGAAATCGCCTGTTGATAAATGTCGAAGCTCCATTTTCCCGCATAGCGCGATTTCCAAAGTGCATTGCATTTTGCAACGTTTTCGGCTGCAGTTTCTTGCATAATGGACAATCCGCGCGCTGGAACTTCACGCGTCGCGTCTCTAGCGTCGGTCTTGACCCCGAATGAGGTGCGCAATGCTAAGCCTACGCGTCGAATCCATAGGTCAAAGCCCGGTCTTGGCCGATCTGCCGGTCCCCCTGCCCGCAGCAGGAGAGGTCCAGATCGGCGTTGAAGCCTGCGGGCTGAACTTCGCCGATCTTCTGATGACGGAAGGCCGCTATCAGGACACGCCGCCGCCTCCCTTCACGCTTGGAATGGAAATCGCGGGCACGGTGCTTTCGCTCGGACCGGGCACCGATGGTCCGCCACCGGGCAGCCGGGTCGTCGCCTTTGCCGGCCAGGGCGGACTGGCCGAAGTCTCCTGCGTACCGGTCGACCGGTGCCTGATCCTTCCGCCCGAGGTCGGCATGATCCAGGCCGCGGCGTTCCCAATTGCCTATGGCACCTCGCATCTGGCGCTGGATCACCGGGCGCGTCTTCAGCCCGGCGAAACCCTTCTCGTTCTGGGTGCGGCCGGAGGCGTCGGACTGACCGCCGTCGAAATCGGCAAACGCATGGGCGCGCGGGTGATCGCCTCGGCCAGGGGACCGGAGCGCCTTGAGATAGCCCGCGCAGCAGGAGCGGATATTGTCATCGACAGCGACACGCCCGATCTGAAGGGCCAACTCAAGGCGCTTGGCGGGGTCGATGTTGTCTACGATCCGGTCGGCGGCCCCGCCTTTCTTGAAGCGTTGCGCGCCACGAGGCCTGAAGGCCGCCTGCTTACCATCGGATTCGCCGGAGGCGAGGTGCAGCAGATCCCCGCGAACCTGCTTCTGGTCAAGAACCTGACGGTGATTGGCCTCTACTGGGGCGGATACATGGGATTTCGGCCGGCCGTTCTCCGCGACAGCCTGAGCCGGCTTGTCGGCTGGATCGCCGACGGCAGCCTGAAGCCCCACGTCAGCCATGTGCTGCCTCTGACCGAGGCGGCCGTAGGTCTCGATCTGCTCCGTCGCCGCGCGGCAACCGGCAAGGTGGTCATCACCCCCTGATCACGCCGCCCGTGATGCGAGCCGCGCCGCGTAACCGCTGCGGATCAGGTCCGCCAGAGCAGCGACAGCCGGCCCCTTGAGCGCCTGACCGATATAGAGGTTGATGCGCTTGCCCGGCAGTTCCGGCAGCAACCCGCCATGCGGGACGCGCTCCATATACTGGCTCTCGCACCCAAGCAGCATGCTGTGCACCGCCAGATCGGCGCTGACGACGGCCTCGATCGCCCGGGTGTTTCCAGAATCGACGGCCATTTCCCAAGGAATGCCGGCCCGGTCCAGAGCCGCCTGCGCTCCGGCCCGGAACAGACAGTTCTGCTCGTAGGCCAAGCGCAGCGGCCGCTGCTTCCAGGCTGAACCGCCCGGCGCCCCGACCCAAACCATCGGCAATTCGGCGAGCGTCTCGCCATCCGGACCCGTCTGGTCTTCGGTTGTCAGGATCACATCGCATTCGCCGCGCGCGAACTCGTCCAGGAGCTTGAGCGTAAAGGACGAAATCAGGTTGACCTTCATTCGCGGAAAAGACGCGTGAAACTGCTTCAGCACCCCGGGGATAACCGGGTAGACGATGTCATGGGGTACCCCAAGCACGATCTCCCCCTCGAAGGCGTCGTGGGTCAGCCGGCCAAATACTTCGTCGTTCAGGGCCAGCATCCGCCGGGCGTAGCTCAGCAACTGCTCCCCCGCCGCGGTCGGCGCCACCCGCCGCGCCGAACGGTCAAGCACATCGATGCCCAGCAACTCTTCCAGCCGCTTGATCTGCATCGAGACGGCCGATTGGGTCAGGTTCAGGAACCCCGCTGCCCGGGTCACGCCCCCGGCATCGACGACGGCCACAAAAGACCGCAGCGCGGTCAGATCAAGGTTTCGCATTCCATCACCGATTCTGATGCAGATGACAACTATCATTCATTTCTATAATACACCGATCCGTGAGACAAGTATCAGCATGTGTGATGGATGACAGAATCACCATCGCCAATTCGAATGAAAGGAGTTCGAGATGTCCAACCACAGCTCTGTCGCCGCGATCGGCGCCGCGACCCCGCACCGGCGCAACCTTTTCGCCAGACTGGTCGCCATGCTGACAGTTCGCGCCGAACGCCGCCGGCTTGCCGATCTGGATGATGCCACTCTGCGCGACATCGGGCTCAGTCGCGACCAGGCCATGCGAGAAGCGCTGCGTCCGATGTGGGATGTCCCTCCGCGCTGGCGTCGCTGAAGGCTGTCACGGCCAATCACGCCGTTCCGTCCAAAGTCGGACATGTAAATCCTTGAAAACCGCACAGCGGCTACCGATATTCGCGAAGTGTGGTGGTGTCCGGATCAACCGGGCCCGCATCAGGGAGCTAATCGGAGGCTTGAATGGCTGACTATCAGACGATCCCGAGAACCGGTGCCGGTACGCGCGCCCTCGAGATCGATGAGGGCCTGCGCGCCCATATGAACAAGGTCTACGGGCTGATGTCCGTGGGCATGCTGCTGACCGGCGCCGTCGCTTGGGCGGTAGGTACCAGCGAAACCCTTTTGGCGATCTTCCGTGATCCGGCGACGCTTCAGCCGAATATCCTTGGCTGGATTGTCATGTTCCTGCCGCTCATCATGGTCTTCGCCTTCGGTGCCGTGCTTCAGCGCGCATCGGCCGCGACCGCGCAGCTGTTCTTCTATGCCTATGCCGCGGTGATGGGCCTGTCGCTCGCCTGGATCTTCCAGGTGTTCACCGGCGTATCGATCGCGCAAACGTTCCTCATCACCGCGATCGCCTTCGCGGGCCTGTCGCTTTACGGCTACACCACCAAGAAGGACCTGTCGGGCTTCGGCACCTTTCTGATGATGGGCCTGATCGGCCTCCTGGTCGCGATGGTCGTGAACATCTTCCTCGCCTCTTCGGCGATGGCCTTCGCGATCTCGGTGATCGGTGTCCTGCTCTTCGCCGGGCTGACCGCCTATGATACTCAGAACATCAAGAACACCTACCTTCAGCACGCGCAGGTCGGTGACAGCGAATGGCTGGGGAAGGCCGCCATCATGGGCGCGCTTCAGCTCTACCTCGACTTCATCAACCTGTTCATGTTCCTGCTGCAGTTCATGGGGAACAACCGCAACTGAGGCGGACGCGACAGACTAAGGGACAGGGCCGGTGGTTTCACCGGCCCTTTTTCATTCTGGCCGATCAGATGACTGCACCAAAGATCTTGCCGACCCCGGCAGTCACGGCCATCGCGATGGCCCCCCAGAAGGTGACGCGCAATACTCCGCGGCCAACCGGCGCGCCTCCACCCCAGGCCCCCAGGGCACCGAGCATCGCGAGGAAGATCAAGGAAAGTCCGGTCACGGCCCAGACCAACCACGCTTCGGGCGCGAGGGCTGCAGCCAGAAGCGGCAGCGTTGCCCCCACGGCAAAGGAAAGAGCCGAGGCGAAGGCCGCCACCAATGGCTGCGCTGTCGAATGCGCGGACAGGCCCAGTTCGTCGCGGGCATGGGCGGCCAGGGCGTCCTTCGCTGTCAACTCCTCGGCAACTTTCCAGGCAGTCTCGGCCGAAACACCGCGCTCGCGATAGATCCCGGCCAGTTCCTCGAGCTCATCCTTCGGCATGGCCGCCAGCTCGCCCCGCTCCCGTGCCAGATCGGCACTTTCGGCATCGGCCTGCGAGCTGACCGAGACGTACTCCCCTGCCGCCATCGACAATGCCCCGGCGGCCAGCCCGGCCGCCCCGGCCAGCAGGATCTCCGATCGCCCGGTCGCTGCTGCGGCCACCCCGACGATCAGACTGGCCGTCGAGACTATCCCGTCATTTGCGCCCAGAACCGCGGCCCGAAGCCAGCCGATCCTGTCGATGAAATGCCGCTCGCCCTTGCCTGCCATCGCCGCCTCCACGGTTGCCTGCAGACACAGAGCGCCGATCCGGCGCTGGGCGCAATGCGCCAGATCAATCAGGGCGAGGGCTGGACTGCCTCAGTCGCCCGCCTGCATCCGTATGGCCGGGAACCCGATGCCGGGCGCCAGAGCGATCTCGGCCTCTCCGAGCACCCGGAACCCGAGCGAGGCGTAGAAGGGCACCGCCGTCCGGGTGGACAGGCAGGAAAAGCGGACGAAGCCTTCAGCCCGGGCCTGGTCCATCGCCCGTGACAGGAGCGCCCTGCCGATGCCACGACGGGTGGCAGAAGGATCGGTCGCCACGTGGCGGATATGCGCAAGCCCCTGCCGAACGTCACTAGCCTCAGGTGACCCTGCCGACCACCCTCCGGCCGCCAGCACGCGGTCCTCTGTGTCACAGGCCAGCCAATAGCGCCCAGAGGCCAGAAGCTCTGGCCGTGCCCGCGCGATAAGCGGCACGGCTGTTACCAGCACGGAGGGCGGATAGTCTGCCGCCAGCAGACGCGGATAGCTCCGCGCAAGCAGCGCATCCACCGCCGCCAGATCGGCGGGTCGGGCCAGACGCAGTTGCAGGGTCTCTGTCATCACCGTGGTCCTCCGCAGGATATAAAGCAAAAGGGGCCGCGTCTTCCGACGCGGCCCCGCAATCCGAACGCAGACGGCAGATCTTACTTGATCTTGCCTTCCTTGTATTCGACATGCTCCCGCTTGACGGGGTCGTATTTGCGAACCGTCATCTTCTCGGTCATGGTGCGGGCGTTCTTCTTGGTCACATAGAAGTGCCCGGTGCCCGCCGTCGAGTTCAGACGGATCTTGATCGTCGTCGGCTTCGCCATTGTCGTCTCTCCTTGGCGGGTGCAACCGGGTTGCGCCCTGCGAAATCCTTGAAGCCCGCCTTTTAGCCAGCGAACCGGCAGAGTCAACAGCGAAAACACCCCGGTTTCTTCTTTGCCGAAATACCCCCGGCGGAGCCGGCCCGAGCCTTTCGCGGATCCGCGAAAGGCGAGAGGAAAGGCGTGCCGCCGAAGGCGGCTCCGCTTGATCGGCGTGAAATGCGCGGATGGCCTGTAAGCCGGATTCTGTCCGGGGTTGCCCCCTGGACGGCCATTCCTCTCGTCCCGCCGTTGCCGACGGGCTTTAGCTGCCAACCCGGGCCTCTGGGCTGAAGCGTCCCTGCGGAGGTCTCCGACCGGCCTTGCGACCACTGGCCGGACCTTTCCGCGCGAGGCCCCTATTCGGCATTGCTCCGGGTGGGGCTTGCCGTGCCGGTCCTGTTGCCAGTCCCGCGGTGGGCTCTTGCCCCACCGTTTCACCATCACCCCGTCGAAACGGGGCTGTCTCTTCTCTGTGGCGCTTTCCCTCGGGTTTCCCCGGCCGGGCGTTACCCGGCACCCTTGCTTCATGGAGTCCGGACTTTCCTCGAGGGTTTGCACCCCCGCGGCCGTCCGGCCATCCGCGCGTCGCCGGAGTTAGGCGCGCGACCGACCGCCGTCAACCGGAAAGCGCCGCGCTAGGTCCAGCGCAGCGCCCATGTCCCCTGCCGACAGTGCCCCCTGTCCCCAGGGCCGGAACCGCAGACGAAACGCGCGAAGCAACTGGTCCGGCATCGCTTCTGGATAACCAAAGCGCCTCAGCGCTCCCAGAAAGCCCGTCTCGTCCGGCGGCGCGGTCACAGCTTCAGGCCAGACCGAAAGGCCGGCCCGGGCCAGCGCCCGCCAGTCGAAACGCGGGCCGGGATCGGATTTGCGGTCGGGCGCCATGTCGGAATGGGCGATGACCCGCTCGGGCAGGATGGACCAGCGCGCCAGAATTCCGGCCAGAAGCGGCTCCAGCGCCGCAATCTGCCGGGCCGCAAAGGGGGCATCTCCGGTATTGGCAATCTCGATCCCGATCGAGTGCGAGTTCACGTCCTCGCGGCCCCCCCAGCTGCCCGCCCCCGCGTGCCAGGCCCGCGCGGCTTCCGGCACCAGAGCGACGACCTCGCCATCCTCGCGGATCAGGTAGTGCGCTGAAACCTCGGCCGCCGGGTCGCACAGACGCTCCAGCGCGGCATCGCAACTCGACATGCCTGTGTAGTGCAGAACGACCAGATCCGGCACCGCACCGTTCCGCCGCTCGCCGAAATTCGGCGACGGACAGGAGGTCACGCGCAGGGTATCACTCACTGCAGACGGAACGGGCGCGGATCCCAGGCGCAGGCAAAGCCGTCGCCGTCAGGGTCAAGCCCCTTCGGATCGCGCTGCGGACCACCCGCGGCCAGGAACGCCTCCTGGGCCTGGTCGGTGGAACCGTAACGGCGGCAGGCCGCCTCGGGCGAGGACAGCCGGATCGCTGACCGGGTGTAGAGCTGCTGGCCGGGCGCGTTCGTGGTCTGGATCGCGTATTGCACGATGTTCGGACCGCTGTTGTCCGGCCGCTGCGGCACTTCAGTCGGCTGGATGACGACATATTGCGCACGGTTGCGGGCAATGCGATCGGCGTCCGACTGGATGGTTTCTCGCGACGACACGGCGGCGAAGTCCTGCTCGTCCGAGATGCCGGCATGCGACGGGACCATTTCACTTGTCGTCTCGGCGATGGTCGTGGGGGCGTTGCCGCGAGGGCGATTGGGGTCGAAGAGGGCTGCGTCGCTTTGCGTGGCGCTGTAGCCCGTGTTGTTAAGGCTCAGGGCATCGCCTGTCGGTTGCGGCAGGGGAGCGGCGGCCGGAGCGGCCGTTCCGCCTTCGGCTGCGTCGATCGCCGCACCCACACGGGCCGGATCGAAGCCGCTCGCGGGCGCGCCGCCAAGTGCGGTGGTCGAGGTCGCCCCCATCGGTCCGGTCGCGGCCGGAATACCGGTATAGGTCGCGTTGTACATGTTGTTCCCGCCCGCCCCGGATTCAGCCGACACACAGGCGCTGAGTGCAAGCAGCGGGAGAATTGGCAGGAAACGACGCATGTCAGTCCTCGATCGTAGCAGGCCCGCGTATCGGCAGGCAAAACTCAGCGGCGGCGCTTACCACCATTTCTCGGGTTTTGCCACAAAGCCTGCGGCCTTCTCCAGCACATAGGCGTGATTCAGCAGATCACCCTCCTCCCATGGGCGGCCGATCAGCTGCAACCCCAAGGGAAGCCCCTTGCGGTCGAGGCCCACGGGCACGGCGATGCCCGGCAAGCCAGCAAGGTTCACCGTCACGGTAAAGACGTCGTTGAGATACATCTCGACCGGATCGGCGCTGGCCATCTCGCCCAGGCCGAAGGCGCTCGACGGGGTGGCGGGGGTCAGGATCGCGTCGATCCCCGCGGCGAAGGCGAACTCGAAGTCGCGTTTGATAAGGGCGCGGACCTTGCGGGCGCGGTTGTAATAGGCGTCGTAGAAGCCCGCCGACAGCACGTAGGTGCCAATCATCACCCGGCGCTGCACTTCCTTGCCGAAGCCTTCGGCGCGGGTCTTTTCGTACATCTCGGTTATGCCGTCGCCCTGCGCCAGCTTGGCGCGGTGGCCATAGCGCACCCCGTCATAGCGCGCGAGGTTCGACGAGGCTTCTGCAGGCGCAATCACGTAATAGGCCGGCAGGGCGTATTTCGTATGGGGCAGCGAAATGTCGACGATCTCGGCCCCGGCATCCTTGAGCATGGCCTGCCCATCGGCCCAGAGCTTCTCGATCTCGTCGGGCATTCCGTCCATGCGGTATTCGCGCGGTATACCGATCTTCTTCCCGCGGATGTCGCCGGTCAGCATCGCCTCGAAATCCGGCACGGGCAGGTCGGCGCTGGTCGAATCCTTCGGGTCATGCCCGGCCATCGCCTCGAGCAGGATCGCCGCATCGCGCACCGACTTGGTCATCGGCCCGGCCTGGTCGAGCGACGATGCAAAGGCGGCGATGCCCCACCGGCTGACGCGCCCATAGGTCGGCTTGATGCCGGTGATGCCGACGAACGCCGCCGGCTGACGGATCGAGCCGCCGGTGTCGGTGCCCGTCGCCGCAAGGCACAGGTCCGCCGCCACCGCCGCCGCCGAGCCGCCCGACGACCCGCCTGGGGTCAGGGCGGTTTCGTCATTGCCGCGCCGCCAGGGGTTCACCGCATTGCCATAACAGGACGTCTCGTTCGACGATCCCATGGCGAACTCGTCCATGTTGAGCTTGCCGAGCATGACTCCGCCCGCCGCGAACAGCTTCGTCGTGACGGTCGATTCGTATTCCGGCTTGAATCCCCGCAGGATGTTCGAGGCCGCCTGGCTCGGCACGCCCTTGGTGCAGAACAGGTCCTTGATCCCAAGCGGAATGCCGCAGAGCGACGGCGCATCGCCGGCCTTCAGTCGCGCATCCGCCGCCCGCGCCTGATCCAGCGCGATCTCGGGGGTCTTGTGCACGAAGGCATTCAACTCGTCGCCCGCGTCCATCGCCGTCAGGCAGGCCATGGTCAGGTCGACCGCGGTCAGGTCTCCCTTGCGCAGCGCATCCCGCGCGGCGGCGATCGTCAGTTCGTTCGCGCTCATTCCACCACCTTCGGCACCGCAAAGAAGCCCTCTCTCGCGTCCGGCGCGTTGGCGAGGATCTGCGCCTGGATGTTCCCGTCGGTCACGACATCCGCCCGGCGCTTGAGCCGCATCGGCGTGACCGATGTCATCGGCTCGACGCCGGTCACGTCGACCTCGTTCAACTGCTCCATGAAGGTCAGGATGCCCGAGAGTTCCCCCGCCAGCGCTGGCAGATCGGGTTCCTCGACGCGGATACGCGCCAGCTTGGCCACCTTGCGGGCCGTGTCGATGTCGATGGACATGCGAGTTCGCTTTCCAGAAATGATCGGCCCCGTTTACCCATGCCGGGGCGGCGCTGCAAGCGCGAGGACTGGGGGCATGTGCATAGCCGCGTGGGCGCGACAAGCCCCTTGCCCCCCGCCGAAGGATCGCCATGCTGCCCCGAGAACCAGGAGAGTCCCATGCCCGCTTCGCTGCGCCCCCGGCGCATCGCCCTTGTCGATCTGGCCCGGAGCGCAGCCCTGCTGGGAATGGCGATCTTCCACTTCACCTTTGATCTGGAGCTTTTCGGCCATCTTCCCCCCGGCACAACCGCCTGGCCGGGCTTCTGGGCGGTCTTTGCACGGGTGGTGGCGGGCAGCTTCATCTTCCTTGCCGGGGTCAGCCTTTACCTTGCCCATGGAGGCGGCATCCGCTGGCGTGACTTTCTGCTGAGGCTGGCCCGGATCGTCGGCGCGGCCGCACTTGTGAGCCTTGCGACCTACATGGCGTTGCCGGAGCAATATGTCTTCTTCGGCATCCTCCACGCCATCGCCGCGTTTTCGGTCCTGGGCCTTCTGTTCATTCGGCTGCCGCCGCTCCTCCTCGTGGCGGTTGCCGGCCTCATCTATGCCGGACGCACCCTGTTCACCGCCCCGCTGTTTGCCGAACCCTGGCTGGTCTGGACCGGCCTCTCGCCCTTCCCGCCCCTGACCATGGATTTCGAGCCGCTCTTTCCCTGGTTCGGCACTTTCCTTCTGGGCATCGCGCTCGCTTCGGCTGCGGCGAGAACGGGTCTTGCCGACCGTCTGCGGGCTTGGCCCGCCCGGCCCGGCAAATGGACGTACCGGCTCAGCTGGCCGGGTCGGCACAGCCTCGTGATCTATCTCGTCCACCAGCCGATCCTCCTCGCACTGGTCGGCGGACTTACCTGGGCATTCGGCTGATCGCCTCGCGGTGGCGCAGGTAGACCAGGATCATCCAGGCCAGCATCGTGGCATTCAGCAGATGCCAGAGGAAATGGGTGCCCACCGGAACGACGGCGCAAAGCGGCTCGTCCACCGTTCGCGCGACCAGCGAAAGAAGCAGAAGCCCCGCCCCGATGGCCAATCCTCGTGCCGTATCTGGCGAGCGTGCGCGCAGCAACCAGGCGTAGAACAGGATCAGGACCGGAACCGGCATATACCCTGCCGAAGAGCCAAGTCCCGGGATGTGCGACCAAAGCGGGACGGTGACCGCCGTATAGGGCAGGAAGGCGACCGTCGCGGCCAGGGCCCCGCCCGTCCGCAGGCCCAGCATGTCGCGACTCGCGGCAAACAGATAAAGCAGGATGAAGCCAAGGATCGGCAGCACGTCCATAAGCCCGGTCAAACGGTTGGCAAAGCTGTGGAACAGGCCCGAGCCGATGCCGATCACCCCCAGCACGAGCGACAGCGCGCGCGCCATACGGTCGCCTCGTGACCGCCGCCACATGAAGCCGGCCGCGACGACGAAGGCGAGATTCGTCACGGCATTGACCGGCTCGGCCCAAAGCCCCGGCCCGAGCCGTTCGCAATAGCCGTCGACCGCATCGAGCCAGGGCATTCCCTTCTGCTCCAGGAGACCTATCCTAAGCCCGACCCTAAAGCGGAGACGCACATATGAAAATCATCTGGCTCGGCCATTCCGGCTTTCGCATCGAGATCGAACAGGCGGTGTTGCTGATCGATCCCTGGTTCACCGGCAACCCGATGTTCCCGCAGGGGCGAGAGGACGAGGCGATCCGGGGCGCGACGCATGTGCTCCTGACGCATGGCCATGGCGACCATGCGGGCAATGCCGCCGCGACCGCCAAGGCGCAGGGCATTCCACTCGTGGGAATCTACGATCTCGTCACCTGGTACCAGGCCCGCGAAGGGGTGGAAATCATCGGCTTCAACAAGGGCGGCACCGTTTCTCTCAACGGAGCGAAGGTGACGATGGTGAATGCCTGCCATTCCTCTTCGGTCGCAGGGCCGGACGGCCCGATCGCCGCCGGGTCCGAAGCCGGTTTCATGATCTCGGGCGAAGATCATACGATCTATGTCTCGGGCGATACCGACATTATGGCCGACATGGCCTGGATGGGAGAATTGCACAATCCCGACATCGGCATCCTGTCAGCCGGCGGGCATTTCACTATGGACATGGCGCGTGCGGCTTTCGCGGCGCGGAAGTATTTCAATTTCCGTACAATCATCCCCTGCCACTACCGGACATTCCCGCTTCTGGAGCAGACCGCCGACGCGCTGCGCGCCGGGGTGCCGCCCGGCGTGCGCGTGATCGAACCGCAGGTGTTGGAGCCGGCCGCGATCTGACCGGCTCCGCCCGCCTTACCGGATAATGTCCCAGGGCGGCGCCTCGGGCAGTGGCTCCATCCCTATGTCCCGCATCAGATGCGGCGACAGCCGCAGGTTGCGCAGGCGGGGGGCGGGGTTCGGGCGGACAAGCGCGCGCAGAAGCGCCACGGTCATTCGCCGCGCCCCGTGCAGGGCGATGAGGTCGGACAGGATCAGGTCGGGGCGCTCCAGCGCCCGGATGTCGTTCAGGGTCAAGATGGATTCCGCCGCATGGGCCAATGGCCGGACGGCGCCTCTTGGTTGGGGATGAAAAGGGCACAACTCTCCCGCGAGGGGCTAAATCATGCGTGGCTGCGGAGGGTGGAGTCAGGACACGCGTCGCGTGCCGGTCTCGGTCAGGTCAGTAGCGCGCTGCGCCGACTCCGATTGACCCAAATCCCTCTCGTGGGCAGGCGTTGTACGATATCGTCATGTCGCGCCTCCAAGGCTGAGGGTTTCGAGATGCTCCGTGCTACGGCCAATGGCCGAGTCGCGCCAACCGAAATTTTCCGCTGCGTCATCCCCGGGCCGAGGGCTGTGGCCCAACAGACACGCGCCTCAGTCGCGGCCGCGCAGGCCCGCGAAGAACCGCCTGAGCAGTGCCTCCGCATCGCCGGCACCAATTCCATCATATATTTCTGGCACATGATGGCATTGCGGATGGGCAAAGACGCGTGGGCCCTGCGCCACACCACCCGATTTCGGGTCGGCGGCCCCGTAGTAAAGCCGCGCGATCCGCGCAAAGCCGATCGCGGCCGCACACATCGGGCAAGGCTCAAGCGTCACGTAGAGATCATGGCCAGGCAAACGTTCCGATCCGGCGGCAGCACAGGCCGCCCGGATTGCCAGCATCTCGGCATGGGCTGACGGATCGGCCAGTTCCCGTGTCCGGTTGCCCGCCCGGGCCACGACCTCGCCGGACGGCGAGACGACAACGGCACCGACGGGGATCTCTCCCCGCGCGGCGGCCGCACGCGCCTCGTCCAGCGCGATGACCATATGGGATCGGAACGTCATGGCTCGGTCATGCAACCGACATCCGTCCAAGGCAAGCCGCCTTGTTCCTTCTTCTGTTCCCAAATATCCTCGGGGGTTCCGGGGGCAGACAGCCCCCGGGGGTCGCCGCCCCTCCCGCGGCCGGGACTCCGCAATGACCGAAAGACCTTCCCGCTCCGGAAAACCGGCTGCGTCCTCTCCTTCAGCCGGGACGGCCCCGGAGGGTGAACGCATCGCCAAGGTCCTGTCGCGCGCCGGCGTGTCGTCGCGGCGCGAGGCCGAGCGGCTGATCGAACTCGGCCAGGTCACGGTCAACGGCAAGGTGATCGACAGCCCGGCACTCAATGTGACGGCGAAGGACAAGATCACCGTTGCAGGCCAGCCGCTGAAGGAGCCGGAACCCGCCCGCCTCTGGCTCTACTACAAGCCCGATGGCCTGGTGACCTCGGCCGCGGACGAGAAGGGCCGCGAAACCGTGTTCGACCGCCTGCCCCCTGACATGCCGCGGGTGATGTCCGTTGGCCGTCTCGACCTCAACTCCGAGGGACTGCTGCTTCTGACCAATGACGGAGAACTCAAGCGGCGGCTTGAGCTGCCCTCGACCGGCTGGCTGCGCAAGTACCGGGTGAGGGTGAACGGCAACCCGACCGATCCCGATCTCGACCCGCTCCGCAAGGGCATCACCGTCGAAGGCGAGAGATTCCAGCCGATGGAGGTCAAGCTCGACCGGGTGCAAGGCGCCAATGCCTGGCTGACGATCGGCCTCCGCGAGGGCAAGAACCGCGAGATCCGCCGGGCGATGTCGGCCATCGGCCTTTATGTGAACCGCCTGATCCGGGTCAGCTATGGCCCCTTCCGCCTGAACGAGATGAAGCCCGGCGAGGTGGAAGAGGTACGACCCAAGGTCTTGCGCGATCAGCTTGGCCTCGATGCACCCGAAGGGACAGGACGGGCCACCGCAAAACCGCCACGCCCCGGCGGCGCAAAGGCAAGGCCCGCCCGACCGGGTGACGGCCTTGGGCGTGGATCGCGCCCTATCGGCAAGCCAGCCGAACGGCCTTTCGTCTCGCGCCAGCAAACGGACAGCGCGAAACCCGCCGCGAAGACGTTCCGCAGCCGCGCATCGGCCGACCAAGCGGCTTCGGCGCCCCGTCCGGCGCGATCGTCAGGTCCGTCGCCCTCCGCCACCCCGCGCGCACCGGCCTCACCAGGCGGCGGGCGCCCCGGACCGGCCGGACCGCGGGGAAAAAAACCGCCCTCCCGCAAGGGATAGCCAGTCTGGGCAGGCCAAAGCCGCTGGCAAGCCGTTTCCTCATCCCCTATAGTTCATCTCCAGAATGGAAACGGTCCATGACCTGTCGGAGAGGCGGATGACGGACGAGAGGCTTCAGAGACTGGCCTATCTGCTTCTCCTGGCGCTGATGGTCTATGTCGCCGTTGCTGGAGGCGGGGCCTGATGGCGCAGCGCTACGGCGGCAAATACAGCCCGCAGCCCAGGGAAGGTGAGCCGTCCGCCCCGCCCGCATCGGGACTGGCAGGCAAACGTGCCAGCCGAATGGGTGCGCGGGTCAACCTGCTTTTCGTCCTGCCGATCCTCTTCGCCCTGCGGGCCTTCGGGATGGACCAGAGCGGGCTGGTGCTGAACTTTGCCGCCTTCGCGATCCTGATTGCCGCCGCGTGGATGACCCGCGAAGGCGTCGCCGCGCAGGAAGCCTACGATGCCCGCCGCGTTGCGCGCCGCCCCGCCCTGCCCCGCAAGATCTTCGGCTCGGCCCTGACCGGTGTCGGACTATTCACCGGCGCGCTGGTCAACGGGACGGGATTCATAATTCCCGCCGCACTGGGCCTGATCGGCGCGGTCCTCCACTTTGTGGCCTTCGGACCCGACCCGCTCAGGGACAAGGGTGCCGAGGGCATAGACAAGTTCCAGACCGACCGGGTTGCCCGCGCGGTCGATGAAGGCGAGGCCTATCTGAAGGCGATGCAGGACGCGATCCTGCGCGCGCAGGACCGGCCTCTCGAGGCGCGCGTCGACCGCTTTGCCGCGACGGCCCGCCAGCTATTCCGGACCATCGAAGGCGATCCGCGCGACCTGACCTCGTCCCGCCGAGAGATCGGCGTCTTCCTGATGGGGGCGCGGGATGCGACGGTGAAATTTGTCGACCTTTATGCCCAGACCCGTTCCGCGCAGGCCCGCAGCGACTACGAACAGCTGCTGACAGATCTCGAAAGCCATTTCCGCAAGCGCATCGACATGCTGTTGTCGAACGACCGCAGTGATCTTGACGTCGAGATCAGCGTGCTGCGGGAACGTCTGTCGCTCGCCGCGCCGAACCCGTTAGGCGATCCACTTTCCGACCCGATCCTTTCGACACAAAGCTTGCCCAAGGGAGATTGACCGATGTCCGACTCGACCCGCGCCGAAGCCCAGGCTGCCCTTGCCGAAGCAGAGGCCCTGACGGCCAACCTGCTGCCCGAGCCGGTGGCCGAAATCGTGCCGCTTGAATCCGCGACGGTGGACAAGGCCGCGGCCATCCGCGCCCGAATGGCGGAACTCGATCTTGGGAACACCCAGTCGATCATCGGCTTCGGCTCGGCTGCGCAGGCGGAGTTGCAGACGATCAGCCAGGCCATGCTGACCGATGTCCGCAACAAGGATGTGGGTCCGGCAGGCGACTCGCTGCGCAAGATCGTCTCGACCCTGCGCGGCTTTTCTTCGGAAGAACTCGACGTGCGGCGCGAACGCAGCTGGTGGGAATGGCTGACCGGCCAGGCCGCCCCCTTTGCCGAGTTCGTGGCGAAGTTCGAGAAGGTCCAGGAACAGATCGACCGGGTCACGGAAGAGCTTCTGGGCCACGAGCACAAGCTCTTGAAGGACATCAAGTCGCTTGACCTGCTTTATGCCAAGACCTTGAATTTCTACGATGAACTCGGCCTATACATCGCCGCCGGCGAGGCGAAGCTGAAGGAGGTCGATGAGAAGGAGATCCCGGCGCGCGAAGCCGCCGTGAACGCCGCTGCCGAATCCGACAAGGTCATGCGGGCGCAGGAGTTGCGCGACCTGCGTGCGGCGCGGGATGACCTGGAACGCCGGGTGCATGACCTGAAGTTGACGCGCCAGGTTACCATGCAGTCCCTCCCGTCGATCCGCCTGGTGCAGGAGAACGACAAGAGCCTGGTCACCAAGATCAACTCGACCCTCGTCAACACCGTGCCGCTGTGGGAGACGCAGCTCGCGCAAGCGGTTACGATCCAGCGCTCGCACGAGGCGGCAACCGCAGTCAAAGAGGCAAATGATCTGACGAACGAGCTCCTGCGCTCGAATGCCGACAACCTGCGAGAGTCGAACCGCGTGGTGCGCGAGGAGATGGAGCGCAGTGTCTTCGACATCGAGTCGGTCAAACACGCCAATGCGACCCTGATCGCGACGATCGAAGACTCTCTGCGGATCGCCGACGAGGGCAAGGCCCGGCGGGCCGTGGCCGAAGGCGAACTCATAAAGATGGAGGCCGAACTGCGTGACACCCTGGCATCGGCAAGGGCCCGCACAGTGCCCCCCGCATCGGCCTGAGGGGGTCATCGTCGATCATGATCGCCTTGCATCTGCGTCTCATCAGGGCATGTAGCCTCATCGTCCTGATGGCGCTGATGGGATGCGTCACCCCCCCTCCGACACCTGTCTCTGCTCCTCCACCGCCGCCGCATGAAGAACCGAAGGCAAAGCCACAGTCGGCCGAAAGCCTGCGGGTTCAGGCCTACTACGCTCAGGTTCAGGACAGTCTTCTGGCCCGCGGCCTGATGCGGACGGATGGCGGCGGGCAAGATGCGCCCTTCACCGACACGATGCTGGCGGAGAGCTTCATCCGGGTGGCGCTGTTCGACGAATACGCCCGTTCCCCGCTTGGGCCGGTGCAACGCGCGACACCAAGCGTGTTGCGACGGTGGGAGGAACCGGTGCGGGTCTCGCTTCGCTTCGGAGCTTCAGTCTCGAAGGAAAGGCAGGCAACCGACCGGGCCCTGATCGGCTCGTTCCTCAAACGCTTGCAGAAGGTCAGCGGTCATCCAATTCTCCTGACCGACGAGAGCCCGAATTTCTTCATCTTTGTCGTGGACGAGGATGAGCGGCGCGGAATGGGGCACGTGTTCTCCTCGATCTTGCCGGGGCTCAGTTCCGCCGAGTTGCGGGGCATCACCGACATGCCGCTTTCGACCTATTGTCTCGTCTATGCCATGTCTCCGAATGGTCAGTCGGCCTATACTCGGGCCTTGGCTGTCATCCGGGCCGAGCACCCGGACCTGATGGAGTTGTCCTGCATCCATGAAGAGGTGACGCAGGGGCTGGGCCTCGCCAATGACAGCCCAGATGCGCGCCCATCGATCTTCAACGATGATGAGGAATTCGCCTTGCTCACGCCGATGGACGAGATGATGCTGAAGATGCTCTACGACAAGCGCCTGACGACCGGCATGACCGAGGCCGAGGCGCGGCCCATCGTCTATTCCCTCGCCACCGAGCTCGTCGGCGGCAACAGTTGATTGTCAGAACAAGGAGGCCCTGATGGTCCTTGGTTTCTTCACCGGAGAATTCATCGACGTCATCGAATGGACCGATGACACCCGCGACACGATGGTCTGGCGCTTCGAGCGCCATGGCAACGCAATCAAGTACGGCGCAAAGCTCACCGTGCGCGAGGGGCAGGCGGCGGTCTTCATCCATGAGGGGCAACTGGCCGACACCTTCGGCCCAGGGCTCTACATGCTCGAGACCAACAACCTGCCGATCCTGACCACGCTCCAGCACTGGGACCATGGCTTCAAGTCGCCGTTCAAGTCCGAGATCTATTTCATCAACACCACGCGCTTCAACGACCAGAAATGGGGCACCAAGAACCCCATCATTACCCGCGACCCCGAATTCGGCCCAATCCGCCTGCGCGCCTTCGGCACCTATTCGATGCGCGTCGCGGACCCCGCCCGCTTCATGACCGAGATCGTCGGCACCGATGGCGAATTCACCGCAGACGAGATCAGCTTCCAGATCCGCAACGTCATCCTGCAGGAGGTCAGCCGGGTGCTGGCTTCGTCGAACATTCCCGTGCTCGACATGGCGGCGAATACCAAGGACCTGTCCAAGCTCATCACCACCGCGATCGCGCCGCAGATCGCCGAATACGGGCTGATCCTGCCGGAATTCTACATCGAGAACATCAGCTTGCCCGAGGAAGTCGAGAAAGTGCTCGACAAGCGGACGTCCACGGGCATCGCGGGCGACCTGTCGAAATACACCGAATTCTCGGCCGCCGAGGCGCTGAACAACCCGGCCTCCGGAGCGGGCTCGGCCATGGCGACGGGCATGGGCGCGGGCCTTGGCATGGAGATGGCGCGGCGCGGGCCCTGGGGCGCGGCTCCAGGCGCCGCTGCCCCGCCCCCGCCGCCGGCACCGCCAACCGAGCGCCAGTGGCACATCGCCGCCAATGGCGCGACGCAAGGACCCTTCCCGCAGTCGCAACTCGCCGGCATGGCCGCGAACGGAACTCTGACGGCAAAGACCCTGGTCTGGACCGCCGGGCAGGAGGGCTGGAAGGTCGCCGCTGACACCGCGCTGGCCGAGCTTCTGCCGCAAACCCCGCCGCCCCTGCCGCCGGGGGCCTGACGGGAGGCCGACGTGCCGCAGGAAGAACACCGCTTTCCCTGTGAAAGCTGCGGCGCGGACCTGAGGTTCGCGCCCGGCCAGACCGAGCTTGTCTGCCCCTATTGCGGCCATGTGCAGGGCATCCCTCAGGCCGACACGCCCTCGCGCCGCTCGGCGCTGACCGAATACGACCTGCGCTCGGGCCTCGCCAACGACCTGCCGCAATCGCAGATGGTCGAGGTGCGCACCGCGCATTGCCCCTCTTGCGGCGCGGTGGTGGAGTTCGACGGCGCCACCCATGCCGCCGAATGCCCGTTCTGCGCCACGCCCGTGGTCATCGACACCGGCACGAGCCGGCTCATCAAGCCGCAGGCGCTGATCCCGTTCCGGCTGTCCGAGGCCGAGGCGCGGGCCGAGATGGTCAAGTGGCTGGGGCGCCTGTGGTTCGCGCCGAACGGGCTGGTCGAGTACACCCGCAAGGGGCGGGCACTCGCCGGCATGTATGTGCCCTTCTGGACCTTCGACGCCGACACCGCCAGCCGCTATCGCGGCCAGCGCGGCGTCGCCTATTACGAGACGCAGACGGTCACCGTGAACGTCAACGGCCGCAACGAGCGGCGGCAGGTGCAGGTGCGCAAGATCCGCTGGTATCCGGTTTCAGGCCAGGTCACGCGCCGCTTCGACGATGTGCTGGTCATGGCCTCGACCAGCCTGCCGAAGCGGCTGGGCGACGAGCTGACGCCCTGGGACCTTGGCGCGCTGGTGCCCTACCGCCCCGACTACCTCGCCGGTTTCCGGGCCGAGGGCTACACCGTGGCGCTGCGCGACGGCCATGCCGAGGCACGGGCGCGGATGGACCAGATCATCCGCCTCGACGTCGCCCGCGACATCGGCGGCGACGAGCAGCGCATCGAGGCGGTCGAGACGCGCCACTCGGCCGAGACCTTCAAGCACATCCTGCTGCCGATCTGGTCGGCGGCCTACAAGTACAACGGCAAGAGCTACCGCTTCCTCGTCAACGCCCAGACCGGCGAGGTCCAGGGCGAGCGGCCCTATTCGGTGTGGAAGATCATGCTGGCGGTGCTGGCGGCGGCGATTGTGGTTGGCGGGCTGGTGTATCTGCGGGAGATCGGGGTGATACAGATCCAGTAGGAGACGGCGATGGTCCGGATACGACCAGTTCGCCGTACCCTCTTTCAGACAGCGAACTCCGTCCACCTGTTCCCGTTCCATGCAGGCTGGCCGAAACAGGCTTTAGAAAGTGCTAACGACTGCCACATCCGGACCCGCCCGGAACAAGGCGCGCAAGCGCCGCCGGGCAGCGCCCTCCCGCGGTCGGGCCCTGCCCTCTGCCACGCGCAGGACGCCCCCTACAACACCGCCTCGATCAGATACGGCCCCTTCCGCCCCAGCCCGGCCTCCAGCGCGGCGTTGAAGGCGTCCATGTCCGTCACCCGAATTGCCTCGACCCCGTGGCCCTTCGCCAGTGCCACCCAGTCGAGTTCCGGCCCCGCCACATCGACCATCCGCCTTGCGTTGCCGCCGGCGGGGGGCAGGCCGAGGTTCAGCATCTCGAGCCGCAGGATCTGGTAGCCGCGGTTGGCGAGGATGACCACGGTCACGTCCAGCTCCTCCCGCGCCATGGTCCAGAACGATTGCAGCGTGTACATGGCCGAGCCGTCGGCCTGCAGCGCCAGCACCCTTCGGTCGGGGCAGGCCACCGCCGCGCCGACCGCGACCGGCAGGCCGAAGCCGATCGCGCCGCCGGTGACGTTCAGCCAGTCATGCGCCCGCGCCTTCTCCGTCGCCGCCGCCAGCGGGGCCGAGGCGGTGATCGCCTCGTCCACCACCACCGTGCCGGCGGGCATCAGTGCCGCCACAGACTGGCCGATGGCGGCAGGAGTGATCGGACCGGCAGGCAGCGAAGAGCGCATATGGGGTTGCAGGTCGGCGTCCGTCACCTCGAGCGCCGCCGCGCCCAGTTCCGCCGCCAGCGCCTGAAGGGTCCAGACCCCGTCCATCTCGGGCGTGCAAAGCTCTGTCACGCGCGAAGACGGGTCTTCCGACAGGCTCGGCTTGCCCGGATAGGCGAAGAACCCGGCTGGCCGCGTCGCGCCAAGCAGCACCAGTTCCGGCACGCCCTTCAGGTCGGCCATCGCATCGTCGATCCGGTAGCTCAAGCGCTGGAGCCGGAGCGCCCCCTCACCACGAGGAATCCGGGCGGCGAAGTACTGGGTCATCAGGCGGCAGCCTGTCGCCTTCTGCACCCGCGCCGCCCAGATCGCATGCTCGGGCCGCAGCACCGGACCGTCGAGGAACAGGACCGCCCCCGGCACCTTCAGCGCCTCTGCCGCCGCCGCGACCTGCGCCGCCGTCGGGCGGGGCAGAACGGGCGGGGCTGCGGCGACGACGGCCTCGGCGGCCTCGCCCCAGGCGGCATCAGCGGGCAGGATCAGCGTGGCGATCTGGCCGTTGGCCGACCGCGCCGCCCGAACCGCCGCAGCGCCGTCCTGCGCCACCGACCCGGCATCGGCGGTCTTGCGCGTCCAGTGCGAGACGGTGCGGCTCATGGCCTCGGTATCGCCCTTGAGCGGCGTCTCGTGGCGCAGGTGATAGCTCGCATGGTCGCCCATGACGTTCATCACGCCGCTGCCCGCCTTGCGCGCATTGTGCAGGTTGGCGATGCCGTTGGCGAAGCCGGGCGCAAGGTGAAGAAGCGTCGCCGCCACCTGTCCCGACATGCGGAAATAGCCGTCCGCCGCGCCGGTCACGCCGCCTTCGAACAGGCACAGGATGCAACGCATCTCGGGGCGGGCATCCAGCGCCGAGACGAAATGCATCTCCGACGTGCCGGGATTGGCGAAACAGACGGTCACCCCGCTCGCCAGCAGCGTATCCGCCAGCGTCTCTGCCCCGTTCATGCTGTGCCTCCGTCGTGATCCGTGCGGAGGCTCGCCGAAGGGGACCAGCGATGCAAGGGGCGCGGCTCAGACCAGCCCGAGTTCCGCATCCGTCGCGCGGCGACCATACTTGTCGGGGCTCGGCCAGGGCCGCTCTCGCCAGTCCGGGGTGAAGACGAAGCTCGACCGCGTGCGTCCTTCGACCAGCGCGCCGTTCCCGGCTCCAAGCGCATAGTCGTAGTAGAGCTTGACGATCTCTTCCCGGGTCACCTGCTGCGCCGCCGGATGGGCAAGGCAGGCCTCACGCCAGCGCCGGGCGCGGATCGCGTCTGCCGGCAGGTCATAGCCCTCGTAGTAACCGAGAAACCAGAACCGCATGAATAGCGGCGTAAAGACCGCCTCCGCCAGACCGAAGCGATCGAACAGGAAGTCGCCCTGCGGATTGTGCTGGACAAGGAAGGTATCCAGATCCCGCCAGAGCGCGTCCATCTTCGCCTGATGCGCCGCGCGCCGCTCGGGGTCGGCGTTCATCACGAAGACATAGCCCTGGGTGGCGAAGGGGCCTTCCTTCGCGATCAGCATCCGCTCGACCGCACGGTCGTAGGGGGCGGCCCGGCGGATCGGGCCGCCGGGCAGGGTTTCGTCGAGGTAGTCGAGCAGGACCAGGCTTTCCTTCAGGATCCGACCGTCTGGCAGTTCCATCATCGGCAAGGCGGTCGTGCCGTTCGCCTTGCGCAAGAGCTCCGGGTCGCGGGGCTTGGTGATGTCAACTGTGCGGAACTCCACCGCGTCGCGCTGCCCCTTCAACCCGAGCAGGATTTCGAGCCTTTGGGAAAAGGGGCAGACGGGGATGTGGTAAACAATCGGTCGGGTCGCGGTCGTCATGGTCTCTCTCGTGTCAGGCGCCGATCGGCGGGCCGGTGAAGCGCAGGTTGTGGCGGGCGGCGGATTCGAGGATCGGACCCATGTCGGCCGGGATCTGATAGCGGCCCGCCGCCATGTCGGCAAAGAATCCCTCGAACCCGCCGGGTGTCAGGATAACGAGGTGGCGCGAGGGTCCGTCCTCGGTGACCTGGAAGGTGTGCTCATGGCCACGGGGAATGAACACGGTTTCGCCCGGGCCCTTCTCGCTCAGAACACCGTCGAGCCAGAACCGCATCCGGCCGGAGATCACGACGAAGGCCTCATCCTCGGCATCATGCACATGGCGCGGCGGGCCCTCGCCGGCCGGGCACCAGCTGTCCACGATCGACATGGCACCGCCCGTGTCGGCGGTCGAAAGCAGGACGCGGTAGAGCACACCATTCCAGTCCAGCGTGCCGGGTCCCTGAAATTCGTCGAACATCGGAAGTCTCCGTTTGCACAGGGGTGAAGGTGAGGCGCCTCTGGGATGGACGTTACCGGGCGATGGCGTATAAACCAAATCGATTGATGTTATGCACGGTATCGACATCATGAATTTCGCGACCTTCGACCTCAACCTGATGCGGGTGCTCGACGCGCTCTTGCGCGAAGGATCAACGGTCCGGGCTGGCGAACGCCTTGGCCTGTCGCAGCCCGCCGTATCGGCTGCACTTGGTCGCCTTCGCCATGCGCTGGACGACGAGCTGTTCGTCCGCCAGGGATCGGGCCTCGTGCCGACGGATTATGCGCGCGGTCTTGCCCTGCCGCTCAGACAGGAGATCGACCGGATCGAGGCGCTGTTCATTCCACCGACAGCCTTCGATCCGTCCACGGCTGAAGGCACTTTTCGGCTGGCCGGCAGCGATTTCTTCGCCGAGGTGCTGATGCCGGTCCTGGCGCGCGAGCTTCCGGCCCGCGCCCCGAAGGTCCGGGTGCAACTGATCGACCTGCTGCCAAGCAACTATCTCGACAGCCTCGAGCGGTATCAGGCCGACATCGCGCTGATCCCGGCGGAGACCTTTCCGGACTGGGTCGAAGCGGCCACCCTGTTCCAGTCGCCATTCGGCGTGATTGCCCGGCCGGACCATCCGGCCATCTTGGCAGCGGGCATCGCGCCGGGCGGCACGCTCCCGCTCGATCTGTTCTGTTCGCTTGGCCACGCCCTGTTCTCGCCCGAGGGGCGGATGCAGTCGATCACCGACGAGGCGCTGGCGAAGATCGGGAAATCGCGTGAGGTCGTGATGACGATGCCGGTCTTTTCGGGCATCTGCCGGGTCGTGGCCGAAAGCGATCTCATCGCGGTCGTGCCAAGACAGCTTGGCCTGATCCTTGGCCCGAAGATGGGGCTTGTCTCCTACGAACCGCCGATCCCGATGCCGACCATGCGCATCGTGGCGGCATGGCATCGGCGCTCGACCGGCAATCCCACACACCGATGGCTGCGCACCCTGCTTCAGCAGTCGATGCGCCCGCTTGACGACAGCCGCCCGCCCAGCCTTGCGTCCGGTTGACTCCCCCGCGCCTCCGACGGATAGAGCGCCATAGCCCGGAGCGCCCCATGATTGACCTGTCCCGCGTCCTCGACCACGCCCGCATCGCGGAACTGCCCAACCCCTATTTCGGCAAGGTCCGCGACTGCTACGACCTGCCCGACGATGGCGTGAACGGGCCGCGGCGCATCCTGATTTCGTCCGACCGGATCTCGGCCTTCGACCGGATTCTGGCGGCGATCCCGTGGAAGGGGCAGGTTCTGACCCAGATGGCGCGTTACTGGTTCGAACATACGGTCGACATCTGCCCGAACCACGTCCTCGCCTATCCCGATCCGAACGTGGTGATCGGCAAGCATGTCACCATCCTGCCGGTCGAGATGGTGGTGCGGGGCTATCTGGCGGGCACCACCGGAACCTCGATCCTGACGCTCTACCAGAAGGGCGAACGGCAGATGTATGGCCACGACTTCCCCGACGGCCTGCGCCCGAACCAGGCGCTGCCGCAGGCCATCATCACGCCGACCTCGAAGGAGTTCGATGGCGGCCATGATGCGCCGCTCACACCCGAGCAGATCATCTCGTCGGGCATCCTCACTGCAGAGCAATGGGCGTTCGTCTCGGACCGGGCGCTGGCGCTCTTCGCGCGCGGACAGCAGATGGCAGCAGCGCGGGGGCTGATCCTCGTCGACACCAAGTACGAGTTCGGCGTCGATGTCAAAGGCAACATCCTGATCGCCGACGAGATCCACACCCCCGATTCAAGCCGCTACTGGATCGCCTCGGGTTATGAGCAGGCTTTCGAAACGGGCGCCCGCCCACCGTCCTTCGACAAGGACGTGATCCGGGCCTGGGTCGCGGCGCGCTGCGATCCGTACCACGATCCGATCCCGGAAATTCCGGCCGAGATGATCGAGCGGACGGCCCGCGTCTATATCGAGGCCTACGAGACGATCACCGGCCAGACATTCGTGCCCGACATGTCGGGTGCAACGCCGCTGGAGCGGGTCCGGACAAACCTCGCTCCCTGGTTTGGGCGCTAACATCTTCCCATTGCCCGAAACGCCCCGCCCGCCTATGGAGGGGAAAAGACCGAAGGGGGAGTTCCGATGATCCTGAGCTGCGGCGAAGCGCTGATCGACATGCTGCCGCGCGAAAGCACGGCTGGAGAGGCCGCCTTCGCGCCCTATGCAGGCGGCGCCGTGTTCAACACCGCCATCGCCCTTGGCAGGCTTGGAGCGACATCGGGCTTCTTCACCGGGCTTTCGACCGACCTGTTTGGCGAAATCCTCGACCAGACGCTGGCCGCCTCCAAGGTCGACACGTCGCTTTGCGCCCGCTCGGGGCGGCCAACGACGCTCGCCTTCGTCAAGCTGGTGAACGGGCAGGCAACCTATGCCTTCTACGACGAGAACACTGCTGGTCGCCTCCTCTCCGTCGCGGACCTGCCTGCCCTGCCCTCCCATATCGGCACGCTGTTCTTCGGGGGCATCAGTCTTGTGAACGACCCTGCCGCCGGGGCCTATGACGAGCTTCAGTCCCGCGCCGCCGCCGCGGGCCGGGTGACGATGATCGACCCGAACATCCGGCCCGGCTTCATCACCGATCAGGCCGCCTACCGTGCCCGGATCGCCCGCATGATGGCCCGCGCGGACATCGTGAAACTGTCGGACGAGGATCTGCACTGGCTGGAAGGCGCAGGCGACATCACTGCGCTGGCCCGCGGGATCGTTGCGCGCGGACCCAAGGTCGTATTCATAACCGAAGGCGCGAAGGGGGCCCGCGCCATCACCGCGACCGGCGAGCGTTTCGTCGCCTCGCAGAAAGTCACCGTGGCCGATACCGTCGGGGCGGGTGACACGTTCAACGCCGGGGTTATGGCGGCGCTCGACCGGGACGGGATGCTGACCAAAGCCGCGGTGGCCGAGCTGTCGGATGCCGCCCTGGACGCCGCCCTGTCGCTTGGCAGCCGCGCCGCCGCCGTCACCGTCTCGCGACCCGGCGCAAACCCGCCCTGGGCGCACGAGCTGTGAGGGCGGTCGTCCAGCGCGTTACCGAAGCCCGGGTCACGGTCAAAGGTGACGTGATAGGCCAGATCGGTCCGGGCCTGATGATCCTCGTCTGCGCGATGCAGGGTGATGGAGAGCCAGAGGCGGATCGCCTGGCCGAACGGATCGCAAAGCTCCGCATTTTCAAGGACGAAGCAGGGAAGATGAATCTCTCTCTCCGGGACACTCAGGGGTCCGTTCTGGTCGTCAGCCAGTTCACCCTGGCCGCCGACCTGCGCGGCAACCGTCCCGGCTTTTCCTACGCAGCCCCTCCCGCCGAGGGCCGGCGCCTGTACGAACACTTCGCCGCGCGGATGCGGGCTGAAGGGTTCGCGACCGAGACCGGCGAGTTCGGGGCGGACATGGCGGTCAACCTCGTCAACGACGGGCCAGTGACGATCTGGCTCGACACGGCCACACTCTGATCGGCAGCCCTTCTTCTGTTCCCAAATATCCTCGGGGGTGAGCGCGCGCCGCGCGCGAGGGGGCAGACAGCCCCCTCTCTCCTTGCGTCAGTCGGCCATGTCCCAGGCGACGGCAAAGGTGCCGAGCACCTGCTTCAGCGCCGTCTCGTCCACATCGCCGCGCCGCTCGATCTTGGCGACAAGGCCGCGCTTCTTGTCCTCGACGACCTCGCGGACGCCTGCCGCAAGACCGGCCTCGGACAGCGCAGCGTCGTAGACGCGGATGATCGCCTTGCGGCGGAGGTCGGGCTTGAACACCTTGCCGACCGCGGTTTTCGGCAGTTCCGTCAGGATCTCGATGTGTTTCGGCACTGCCGCCCGCTCGTGAATGTGCTCACGCGCGAAATCGAGAAGCTCCTTCTCGGTCACCGTCTTGTCCTTGACGAGTTCCACATAGGCGCAGGGAAGTTCTCCGGCGAAACTGTCGGGCTGGCCGATTGCACCGACAAAGGCGACAGCCTCATGCCGCATCAGGGCTTCCTCGATCTCGGCGGGGTCGATGTTGTGACCTCCGCGAATGATCAAGTCCTTCGCCCGGCCGGTGATGAACAAATAGCCTTGGGCGTCGATGCGCCCCAGATCGCCGGTGCGCAGGAAGCGCTCATCAGCGAAAAGGCCCTTGTTCTTTTCGGCTTCCGTATAGGTCTTGCCGACAAAGACCCCCGGGCTGGAGATGCAGATCTCCCCGACCTCGTCGGTGCCGCAGGTGCGGCTGACCTGGCCATCCGAGCCAAACTGCAGAATCCGCACCTCGGTATAGGGGAAGGGAATGCCGACCGAGCCGATCTTCTTGGCCCCGCCGGGCGGGTTGCAGGAAACGAGACAAGTGCATTCGGTCAGGCCGTAGCCCTCGATGATCTTCACGCCAGTCGCCAACTCGAACCGGTTGAAAAGCTCCACCGGCAACGGGGCCGACCCCGAGAAGGCGCCGCGCAGCGTCGAGACATCGGCGTCAACCTTGCGCTGCATCAGCGCGGCCAGCGCGGTCGGCACGGTGATGATGTAGGTCACCTTCCAGCGCCCGATGAGCTTCCAGAAATTGTCGAACACCCCCTCGCCGCGATAGCCGGCCGGGGTGGGGAAGACGACATGCGCACCCGAGGCAATCATCGACATCAGGATCGGATAGACCGCAAAGACATGGAACATCGGCAGCGGGCAGATCACCACGTCCGTCTCGCGGAACAAGAGCGTATGGCCGAGCCAGCCGTTATAGACCATGCCCGAGACGCGGTGCTGTGCGACCTTCGGCATCCCCGTCGTGCCGCCCGTGTGGAAATAGGCCGCGACCCGGTCGGCCTTGCGGTCCTCGAAGGTCAGCCGGTCGGCGGGCTGCGCCGCCAGCTGCGACCGAAAGCTCTTCACCAGCGCATCATGGGATGTCGGGTTCTTCGGCCGGATCATGCGGACGATCCAGCTTTTCGGCGGGCTCAGGTAGCGCACAAGGTCGATCTCGATGACCGTGCGGACGTTCGGTGCGTGGCGCACCGCTTCCGCCACCTTCTGAGCCACATCGGTCTTGGGAAAGGCACGAAGGGTGACCACGACCTTTGCCTTGGTCTCGCGCAGGATCGCGCCGATCTGCTGCGGCTCTAGCAGCGGGTTGATCGGGTTGACGATCCCGGCGACCATGCCGCCTAGCAGCGTCACGACCGTTTCGAGGCAATTCGGCAGCACATAGGCGACGACATCCGTCTCACTTACACCAAGCGCGCGAAAGGCGTTTGCGGCCTGGGTGACGCGGCCATGCAACTCGCTCCAGGTCAGGGTCCGGGCCGGGTCGGCTGCACCCGACAAAAGCTGGAACGACACCGCCGGCCTGTCGCCGTGTCTTGCCTTGGTGCGGCTCAGAAAATCATAGATCGTCGCCGGTTCACCCCGGCCAGCCCAGTCGGCCTCGGCCTCGATGGCGCGCACATCCGCGACGGACGAGAACTCCCGCATTCAAACCCCTCCCTGCCGCCGTTGACCGGCGAGCTTGTCTCCCGCGCCGAGGATGGACGGAATGTCGCAGCCTCGCAAGGCGTGGCGACCCGAGGCGACGCAGCGTTGCGTCAGAGCGTGCCGTCGGTGAATTGCAGCCGCGCAAGCCGCGCGTAAAGCCCGCCGCCCGCCACCAGTTCGTCATGGGTGCCGCTGTCGATGATCCGGCCATGATCGAAGACCAGGATGCGGTCGGCGCGTTTCACCGTGGCCAGACGGTGCGCCACGACGATCGTGGTGCGGTCCTGCGACAGGCGCTCCACTGCCACTTGCACCGCCCGCTCGCTTTCCGCATCCAGCGCGCTTGTCGCCTCGTCCAGCAGCAGCACTGGCGCATCGCGCAGTATCGCGCGGGCGATGGCGATGCGCTGTTTCTGCCCGCCAGAGAGCATCACCCCCCGCTCGCCCACGAAGGTGTCGTAACCTTGGGGCAGCGCGATCAGGAAATCATGCGCAGCCGCCGCTTTCGCCGCCGCCTCGACCTCGGCATCGGTCGCCTCCGGACGTCCGAAGCGGATGTTCTCGCGTGCAGAGGTGGCAAAGATCACCGGATCCTGCGGCACCAGCGCCATCGCCTGGCGGAAATCGCCGCGCGCCATGTCGCGCAGGTCGATCCCATCCAGCGTCACCCGGCCCGACTGCGGGTCATAGAAGCGAAGGAGGATCTGGAAGACCGTAGACTTCCCCGCACCCGAGGGGCCGACGAGCGCCACCGTCTCGCCCGGCTGCACGGTAAAGCTCACCCCGTTCAACGCCCTGTATTCGGGCCGCGCCGGGTAGTGGAAGATCACGTCGTCGAAGACCACTTCGCCCCGCACCGGGCGCGGCAGCGGCCGGGGCCGCGCAGGGTCAAGCACGGGGTCTTCGGTCGCCAGAAGTTCCTGCAGCCGCTCGGTCGCGCCCGCCGCCCGCTGGAGTTCTCCCCAGATCTCGGACAGCGCACCCACCGATCCCGCGACCATCACCGCATAGATCAGGAACTGGATCAGTTCGCCCGGGCTCATCGCGCCCACCCGCACGTCGCGCGCGCCGATCCACAGGATGCCGACGATCCCGGAGAAGACGAGGAAGATGACGATAACCGTCATCACCGCCCGCGTACCGATCCGGGTCCGGGCCGAGGCATAGGACTTCTCGGTGATCTCGCCGAAGCTGTCGCGCGATTCCGCTTCATGGGTAAAGGCCTGCACGGCCTGAACGGCCTGCAGTGCCTCGGACGCATTGCCCGACGAAGCCGCGATCCAGTCCTGGTTCTCGCGGCTCTGCGCCCGCAGTCGCCGGCCCAGCACGACGATCGGCACAACGACCAGCGGCACGAGCAGCAGCACCAGCCCTGCAAGCTTGGGCGAGGAGAAGAACATCATCACGATGCCGCCGATCAGGATCAGCAGGTTGCGCAGCGCCACCGAGACGGACGACCCGATCAGCGACAGGATCAGCGTCGTGTCCGTGGTCAGGCGGCTGACGACCTCGCCCGTCATGATGCGCTCGAAGAAAGCGGGGCTAAGCCCGACGACCCGGTCGAACATCGCGCGGCGGATGTCGGCCACGACCCGTTCGCCCAGACGGGTGACAAGATAGTATCGCGCACCGGTTCCAATCGCGAGCAGGGCCGCGATGAACAGCGCCGCGACGAAATACTGGTCGAGAAGCGCAGCACTGCCGGATTCGAAACCGTCCACGACCCGGCGCACGGCGATCGGCAGCACAAGGCTGACCGCCGCCGTCAGGACAAGCGCCAGCCCCGCCATCATGGCCAGCACCCGATAGGGCCGCAGGAAGGGCATCAATCCGCCGAGAGCACCGACCCTTTTCGAGCCCTGCCGTTCTTCCAGCTGTTCCGCCATCCGCGCGTCTTCCTGTCGTCCTGCCGTCCGCAGGGGTTTATGCCCTGACCGCCTGTGCGGCAAGCGGCCTTCGCCCTCATGGAACTGCGGCATTCGGCGGCGGCGGGCCTTCAGCCCTTTCCTCGGTGTCATCGCTGTGCCACCTTCGGCAGGTATCCCAACGAATGAGGAGGACGCTGGTGATCCGCTCGCTCACCCACGCTCATTTCGCGAGAAGCGCCAATTGACCGGTGCGCAGCAGTTCACGACAAGCGATGGCCTGCGCTTGGCCTATGACGACCGAGGAAGCGGACTGCCGCTTCTTTGTCTCGCAGGGCTGACCCGGAACATGGCAGACTTCGAACCGATCCTTGAGCCTCTGGCGGGCATCTGCCGGCTCATCCGGCTTGACAGCCGGGGACGCGGCCTGTCGGATAACGACCCGGACTACATGAACTACAACGTCCTGCGCGAGGCTCACGACGTTCTGGAGCTGCTGGATCACCTCGGTATCGATAAGGTAGCGATCCTGGGCACCTCGCGGGGGGGGCTGATCGCGATGGCCCTTGCGGCGATGCACCGCGAACGGCTCCTTGGCGCGATCCTGAACGATGTCGGCCCCGAGGTGGGAACGCAGGGCATGACCCGGATCATGGAATATGTCGGCATCCCTCCGGCCGAACCGACCTACGAGGCGGTGACCGACAGGCTGACCCGGTCTTTCGCCAAGGAGTTCCCCGGCGTTTCGCGCGGTGAATGGCGGCAGGCGGCAGAGCGGATGTGGCGCGAAAGCCCCGAAGGATTGGCCCTGCGCTATGACCCGCTGTTGCGCCGGGCCCTGATCGAGCAATCGGCAGCCGGCGCCGCGCCAGATCTTTGGCTGTTCTTCGACCAGCTCAAGGAATTGCCGGTCACGGTCCTTCACGGTGAAAACTCCGACATCCTCTCGGGCTCGACCGTCGAAAAGATGCGGACGCGCCATCCGGGCCTTGTCGCGGTGACCGTGCGCGACCGTGGCCATACCCCCTTCCTCGACGAAGCCGAATGCATCGCGGCGATCCGCGCCTTCGTGGCCGAGCTGCAACCTGCGGCCGCAGCACCATGACCGACATTCATCGGGTCGAAAGGGCCGCGGAACGGCTCAAGGGTCATGTCCGGCGCACGCCGCTGTTGAACTCGCCGCTGCTCGACCGGTTCGCGCGCCGGCGGATTTTCGTCAAGGCCGAATGCCTGCAGTTCACCGGCTCGTTCAAGTTCCGGGGGGCGTGGGCAGCCATCTCGGCCCTCCCCGCTCCGGTGCGCGATCGCGGCGTCATCGCCTTTTCCTCGGGCAACCACGCCCAGGGCGTTGCGCTGGCCGCCGCCCGGCACGGTATTCCGGCAGTGATCGTGATGCCGTCGGACGCGCCGGCCGTGAAGATCGCCAATACCCGTGCCTATGGCGCCGAGGTCATCCTCTACGACCGCGAAACCGAGGATCGAGACGCGATTGGCGAGAAACTGGCCGATGAGCGCGGCCTGACACTCATCAAGCCCTTCGACAACCCGGAAGTGATCGCCGGGCAAGGCACCGCCGGTATCGAGATCGCTGAACAGGCCGCCCTGCTTGGTATCGACATGGCCGATGTGCTGGTGTGCTGCGGTGGGGGAGGCCTGACCTCCGGTATCGCCCTTGCACTCGAAAGGCATGCCCCAGGCCTGCGCGCCCGCCCGGTCGAGCCGGAAGGCTTCGACGATGTGGCGCGGAGCCTGGCAGCGGGGGCGCACCGGAAGAACGAGCGGCTGACCGGCTCGATCTGCGACGCGATCATCACACCGACACCCGGCCAACTGACCTTTCCGATCATGAAGCGCCTGTGCGGGCCAGGCTTGACGGTGAGCGATGACGAAGCGCTGCACGCGATGGCGCTCGCCTTCGCCCATCTGAGGATCGTGCTTGAACCTGGCGGGGCGGTGGCCTTGGCGGCTGCCATATTCCGCAAGCCGGCACGCCCGGACGAACCGGTGATCGCCGTCGCCTCGGGCGGGAATGTCGATCCCTCGGTCTTCATCGAGGCCCTCAACAGGTTCGGCTCGTGACAGCGACTCGGCTCGACCTGGGTGATCTGACCGTAAGCCTGGCCCTGGATGGCCGCGCCGACGGCCCGCCTGTGCTGTTCCTTCACGCGCTCGGCACCGATCTGACGCTCTGGGACAATGTCCTGCCCCTTCTGCCGGACGGCCCTCGCTACATCCGCCTCGACATGCGCGGCCATGGCGCCTCGGACTGCCCGCCCCCGCCCTATGCCATGGGAGCGCTGATCCGCGACACGGAACGCGCCATGGAACTGCTCGGGATACGCGATGCAGTCGTGATCGGACTGTCGATCGGCGGCATGATCGCCCAGGGGCTCGCGGTGAAGCGACTTGACCTCGTGCGCGGGCTCGTGCTGTCGAATACAGCCGCCAAGATCGCCACAGCCGAAACCTGGGCTGCGCGGATCGATGCCGTCCGCAGGGGGGGCATGGCTGCCGTGACCGACCAGACGATCGAGCGCTGGTTCTCTCGTGCCTCCCGCTCCTCGGCGGCGGCGCAGCACTGGCGCGACCGACTTTTGGCGCAGGACCCTCAGGGCTGGATCGGCTGCGCCGCAGCGATCGCGGGAACCGACTTCTACACCACCACCGCCACACTGACCCTGCCCACGCTGGCCCTTGCCGGATCCGAGGACGGGTCCACTCCCGCCGACCTTGTCCGCGAAACCTCCGCGCTGATCCGCGGCAGCCGCTTTGAACTCCTACGCGGCGCCGGCCACCTTCCGCCGGTCGACAGGCCAGAGGCCTGGGCCGGAGCCGTGTCGGATTTCCTCAGCTCCATCGGCCAATGCTGACAGGGCACCCCACCCTGCGCCGAGACCCACGCCCAGGGCCGGGCCGTCCCGCTCAACGTGCCGGGCGGCCCGGCCCTGCGCCGCGATGACGATGCGCTTCCTCCTGGTCCATGGCTCCTGCCATGCCGCCTGGTGCTGGCAGGACCTCCTGCCCCGTCTCGTCCTCGCCGGTGCCGAGGCCAGGTCCATTGACCTCCCGGCACATGGCGCCGACCGGTCCGACCCGGCCGCGGTCACCCTTTCGGATTATGGAACCGCTATCCTCGACCGGATCGAAGACCCCGTGATCCTTGTCGGGCATTCCGCGGGGGGCTTTCCGATCACCGCGGCGGCGGAAGCCGCGCAAGGCAAGGTTTCGGGTCTCATCTACCTCTGCGCCTATATCCCCCGGCCCGGCCTGTCGGTGGCAGACCTGCGCCGGGCCGGACCGAGCCAGCCCCTGCGCGGCAAGATCCTCCACGACCGCGGCGCACCAACCTACCGCTTCGACCCGGCGACGATCGCACCGCTCCTCTTCCACGACTGCCCGCCCGGAACTGCCAGCCGTGCCCTGCCCCTGCTCGGAGCCGAGCCCGTCGCGCCACAGGAAACGGCGCTGCCCCTGACCGAAGCGTCGCACTCCCTGCCCCGCCATGCGATCGTCACCACCGCCGACCGCGTCATCCCACCCGAGTGGCAGGCCGCGATGGCACATGCGGCGGGCGTTGACACAAGTTCTCTCGATTGCGGCCACTCCCCCTATTTCGCGGCACCAGACGCCCTTGCGGCACGCCTTCTCGATATCGCCGCCCGGTTCCGGGGCACCAGTTGATTACCCGTTTGCGGCAGAAAATGTCGCAATCCCGCGCGCTCTGCGTTGTGATGGCTCTAGCCTCCGCTGTCAGTTTCTCCTCGAGAAATACCCCACGGGGGTCCCGGGGGTGTGAAACCCCCGGGGATCGCCACCCGGACCGCCGTCAGAATGAAAGGCCCACCGATGCGCCTGACCGATCTCGAGATCTTCACCGTTGCCCCGCCAGCGCCAGGCTGGGGCGGGCGATACTGGACCTTCGTGAAACTGACGACCGACGACGGCATAAGCGGCATCGGCGAATGCTACGTCTCGACCGTCGGACCCAAGGCGATGGATGCCGTCATCCGCGACGTGTTCGAACGCCACATGCTCGGCACCTCGCCGGAAGAGATCGAACTGATGTTCCGCCGCGTCTATTCCTCGGGCTTTACGCAGCGCCCCGACCCGACGACGATTGGCGCCTTCTCGGGCCTCGAGATCGCCTGCTGGGACATTATCGGCAAGGCGCGGAACCGCCCGGTCTGGGCGCTTCTTGGCGGACGGATCAACGAGCGCATTCGCTCCTACACCTATCTCTACCCGGAACCGGGTCAGGATGCGGCCGAATTCTGGGTCAACCCGGACTGGACCGCTGAAGCGGCGGCGAACTGCGTCAGGCAAGGGTTCACCGCGGTGAAGTTCGACCCCGCCGGCCCCTACACGATCCGCACCGGGCATCAGCCCGCCATGTCCGACATCAGCCGCTCGGTGGCCTTCTGCGCGAAGATCCGCGAAGCGGTTGGCGACAAGGCCGATCTCCTGTTCGGCACGCACGGCCAGTTCAACACTCCCGGCGCGATCCGGCTCGGGCGCGAGCTCGAACCCTACAACCCGCTCTGGTACGAGGAACCGATCCCGCCCGACATGCTGCCCGAATTCGCCGAAGTGGCGCGGCAGGTCCGAATTCCGCTCGCGACCGGCGAACGGCTCACGACCAAGGCCGAGTTCGGCACGCTTCTGCGTCTTGGCGGAGTGAAGATCCTGCAACCGGCCCTCGGGCGCGTCGGCGGCATCTGGGAGGCGAAGAAGATCGCCGCAATCGCCGAGGTCTTCAACGCCGAGGTGGCGCCGCATCTCTATGCGGGTCCAGTCGAATGGGCAGCGAACATCCACTTCGCCGCGTCGATTCCGAACATCCTGATGGCCGAGACGATCCAGACCGGCGGCGCCTTCCACCTTGCGCTCATCAAGCACACGATCCAGTGGGAAGACGGCTACATCATTCCGCCCACGGCTCCGGGCCTCGGCATCGACTTCGACGAGGACCTTGCCCGCGCCCATCCCTACACTGGCACGCGCCTTCATCTCGAGATGCAGGAAGCCCCCTGCGACTACCGCCACGGCAACCGCTTCGAGGGCGGCGCCCCGTCCGAGACCTGACGGCTCCACTGTCCGTGGCAACGCCGGACGCACGGGCTCGATGCCCGTGCGGATGGCAGCCTGTGGTGCTGGCGATCCCGGGAGGACTCGAACCCCCGACCCGCCGCTTAGAAGGCGGCTGCTCTAATCCAGCTGAGCTACGGGACCGTCGCCGCCCGTTTAGCGGCAGATGCGCCCATCAGGCAAGGCTTCACGCAAGGCTTCGCGTCATGAAGATCGAATTGGGATCTGGCACATAGCCCTCGAACGGCCCGCATTCCTCGAAGCCCGCGCGGGCATAAAGGACGCGGGCCGGCTCGAACATCGCCTGCGATCCGGTCTCAAGGCTCAGGCGCGTTAGTCCGGCAGCCCGGGCTTCGGACAGGAGGTGGTCCAGCATCCGGCGCGACAGGCCCTGCCCCCGGCGTTCGACCAGCACATGCATCGACTTGATCTCGCCATGACCCTCGCCGATCCGCTTGAATGCCCCCATGGCGACCGGTTCGCCCGCGTCGCGCATGACGAAGAACGACACCTCGGGTATGTCCAGTTCCGAGGCATCCATCATGTGGATGCTCTCGGGCGGTGTATCGGCGTGCATGTCCGCAGTGTGCCGTTCGAAAAGCAGGGTGAGGTCCGCCCCTGCCGGGCTTTCCCGCCGGATCGTGATCGTCATCAGGGCTGCCCCAACATCGGGCCGAGGTCGGCACCGTTGACAAGCATTGTCCCAGGGGTCGACGCGTCGATGTCCCAGACCAGCGTATCCCCGACCTGCTGCGCCATGCCCCGGATCATCGTCAGCGCCGGCAGCATCTGCTGCCCGACTTCGGGCGGAGCGCCGGACAGCGCAGCTATGATGGCGTCGTACCCCTTCAGGCTGATCTTGGCCGTGCCGGTGGGAATCTGCTGCTCGGGACCAACCTTCATCGTGCCCTCGTAGCCAAGCGTGAACGCCTGAGCGACCGTTTCCCCCGGGGCGAGCGTGATGTCGACCGCTCCGTTCGGAAGGAATGCCGGAAGGAGGCTGTCGAGGAAGGCCTGCTCCAGTGGTTCGGGCTTGGTCAGGTCGAAGGTCGCAATCATCTGGCCGATGGGGTTGGCGAGATCGAAGCCCGAAACCTTTACGTCGAGCGCAGTCTTCTCGGGCAATAGCGCGGCTGCCCATTCCGGCACCAGCCCCGGCGGCAGCACCAGACCATCCAGGTTTATCGCTTCACGAGCCATGCCGTCGGCGACGAGGCCATTCGCATCGACATCGACCCCAAGACGTGCGACCGTGACCGGACCAATCGGCGTCTGTGCCGCGACATTGGTGAGCAGGCCCGATGCCGTCATGCTGTCGAAGACCGGCAAGGCCTCTTTCAGGCCACCGCGCAGATCCTCCTGTGCCGCCTTGACCTCGGTCTCCGACGGATGGGCGATAAAAAAGGCCAGCGTCCCGAGCACAGGATGCGAACGGAGGCCCTTCATCGTGCCGTCGATGTTGTACGTATCTGCGGTCAGGATGATGTCCACAGGCGACCCGCCCGGTTCCATGGGAGCGCGGATCGTCTGGCTCAGCTTGCTCATGTTGAATGTCTGGACCAGATCGGCCCCGCCCGTCGCACCGGCCGAGCCCGTCATGTCGATATGGCCGCTCGCCACCGAGTATTCGGAATGGCTCTGCCCTGTTTCGGGAGTCGTGATGGTCTGGACTGCCGTCAGATCGGTGAAGTCGGCGCTAGAGGTCGTGAAGACTCCGAGTTTCTCGTCGAAGACGCCGGTTCCCTTGTAGGATCCGACCTTCACAGACATGTCGATTTCGCCGGGCACCTGGATCTTCACGTCAAGCGCCTGGTCTTGGGTTACGCCCCAGGTCCCGTCGCCATTGTCGGTCAATTGCATCACAAGCGGCGATACCGTGGCAGTCCCCTCGCCCTCCGGCATCTTGGCCAGGAGTGGGCCCGCATCAAGCCGCAGGTCGTACACGGCACCGGCCGGGGTGACAGTCACTACGCCCGGGGTCTTTCCCAGATAGGTCTGAAAGACTTCCGTGAGGCGGACGGCGCCTTCGGGCGTCGCATCGGCAGCCAGACCGGCGGTACCGGTCATGACAAACAACGGCAGGGCCGTCAGGCAATTACGAAAATGAATCACGGCAGAGTCCTCCCTTGGAATCAATTTTGGGGACCGTGCCGCCGGACTGTGGCGTCAATGCGTCCAGGCGCCCTTGCGGTCGGTCGCGAAATTCTCGCCATAGCCGCGCGGACGAACGTTGGCGGCGCGCGTCTTGGGTTGGAGCACCACGTAATCGATGCCCTTCGCCTTGGCATAGTCCTCGGCGGCCTCCTGGGTTTCGAAGCGCAGCTTGACCTGACGCTGCGTGTCAGAGGACGAGGTCCAGCCCATCAGCGGATCAATTTCGCGAGGGCTATCGGGGGCGAATTCCAGAACCCAGTCCTTGGTCTTGGCGGTGCCGGACTGCATCGCGGTGCGGGCGGGCTGGTAGATACGGGCTTGCATGCGGAACTCCGAAATTCGACGCCCGTTTATGGCGGAAATCCCCCCGATGATGCAAGGGGCGGCGCCCATCTGCGGCAAGCTGCGCGGCACTGGCCTTGAACCGGAACAAAAACGGATCAAATCTTGTGCTCCCGCAGGAATCAGCGCCATGCCCCACAACAACGACAACGCCCTTTCGCAGCGCCCCGAGGTGCTGACCCGACCCAAGCTTGAGGGTGGCCGTCGCTTCACTCTCTCGACCCCGTTCCAGCCGGCGGGTGACCAGCCCACGGCGATTGCGGAACTGACGGAAGGGGTGCTCGCGGGCGAGCGGAACCAGGTGCTTCTTGGCGCGACCGGGACCGGCAAGACCTTCACCATGGCCAAGATCATCGAGGAGACGCAGCGCCCGGCGATCATCCTTGCGCCCAACAAGACGCTGGCCGCCCAGCTTTACGGAGAGTTCAAGGGCTTCTTCCCCGACAACGCGGTCGAGTACTTCGTCAGCTACTACGACTACTACCAGCCCGAAGCCTATGTGCCGCGGTCGGACACCTATATCGAGAAGGAAAGCCAGATCAACGAACAGATCGACCGGATGCGCCACTCGGCCACCCGGGCGCTTTTGGAACGCGATGACGTGATCATCGTGGCCTCGGTCAGCTGCATCTACGGCATCGGCTCGGTCGAGACCTATTCGGCAATGACGCAGGACCTGATTGTGGGCAACCCCTACGATATCCGCAAGGTCATGTCCGAACTCGTGGCCCAGCAGTATCGCCGCAACGATCAGGCCTTCGCGCGTGGATCGTTCCGGGTGCGCGGCGACAGCCTGGAAGTCTGGCCGGCGCACCTCGAAGACAGGGCCTGGCGCTTCAGCTTCTTCGGAGAAGAACTTGAATCAATTGTCGAATTCGATCCTCTGACCGGCGCGAAAACGGACACCTTCCGCCAGATCCGCATCTACGCCAACAGCCACTACGTCACCCCGCGCCCGACGCTGCAGCAGGCGATCCACGGCATCAAGCACGAGCTGCGCACACGGCTCGACCAGCTGGTTAACGAGGGGAAACTACTTGAGGCCCAAAGGCTGGAGCAGCGGACCAACTTCGACCTCGAGATGCTCGAGGCCACTGGCTCCTGCAACGGGATCGAGAACTATTCGCGCTATCTCACCGGCCGCGCGCCGGGCGAGCCGCCGCCGACTTTGTTCGAGTTCATCCCCGACAATGCGATCGTCTTCGCGGATGAATCCCACGTCTCGGTGCCGCAGATCGGCGGCATGTATCGCGGCGACTACCGGCGCAAGTTCACGCTGGCCGAGCACGGGTTCCGCCTGCCCTCCTGCATGGACAACCGCCCGCTGAAATTCGAGGAATGGGACGCGATGCGGCCCCAGTCGGTCTTCGTCAGCGCCACCCCCGCCGCCTGGGAGCTGGAGCAGACCGGTGGCGTCTTTACCGAACAGGTGATCCGCCCGACGGGCCTGATCGACCCGGAGGTCGAGATCCGCCCGGTGGAAATGCAGGTGGACGATCTTCTGGACGAGGTGCGCAAGGTCGCCGCCAACGGGATGCGGACGCTGGTCACCACCCTGACCAAGCGCATGGCCGAAGACCTGACCGAATACCTGCACGAGCAGGGCATCCGCGTGCGCTACATGCATTCCGACATCGACACGATCGAGCGGATCGAGATCCTGCGCGACCTGCGCCTTGGGGCCTTCGACGTCCTCGTGGGGATCAACCTGCTGCGCGAGGGGCTCGACATCCCTGAATGCGGGCTGGTCGCAATCCTGGATGCCGACAAGGAAGGCTTCCTGCGGTCGGAAACCTCGCTGGTGCAGACCATCGGCCGCGCGGCGCGGAATGCCGAGGGGCGCGTCATCATGTATGCCGACCGGATCACAGGCAGCATGGAGCGAGCGATTGCCGAGACGAACCGCCGCCGCGAGAAGCAAACCGCCTACAACCTGGCACATGGCATCACGCCGACGACGGTGAAGAAGAACGTCGAGGATGTGCTGGCGGGCCTGTGGCAAGGCGACACCGACATGGCCCGCGTCACGGCCAAGGTGGACAAGCCGATGGTCGGCTCCAACCTGGCCGCGCATCTCGACGGCCTTCGGACCCAGATGCGCAAGGCCGCCGAGAACCTGGAATTCGAGGAAGCCGCACGGCTTCGCGACGAGATCAAGCGGCTGGAGGCGGTGGAGCTTGCCGTGGCCGACGACCCGCTCGCGCGTCAATCTGCGGTCGAGGAAGCAGTCGAAGATGCGGTGAAACTCTCCGGGCGCTCCACCGCCGGCAGACCTGGTCAGCGCGGCGGGAAAAGGTCGAACCGGGGAAGGCGGTAACGCGCTCCGCTCACTCTTGCGGCATCCAATACTTCCCCTTGGCCCGACAAGGATCAGTCAAGCATTCTTCGCGAAGCATATGATTTCCTCATTTTGCGCCAGATCAAACGCAAGCCATTCGACATGGTCCATCGTTCAATCAGGGAGCGGACGTAGGCCAAGTCGGAAGGGTGTTCGACGAAGGGGAAACGCGTCCGAGATTGATCTGGGCAGCCCAAGGAGGGAAGTTTTCATCATGTCGAAAGCATCAGCTTCATTGTTCGCAGTGGTATTTTGTACCGCAATTGCCTCGTCGATGCCTGCCGCCGCCGAAGATATCGGTCAAATGGAATTCATGAACTCCTGCGCAAGTTGTCACGGGGCGGGAGGAAAGGGAGACGGGCAGATGGCCAAGTTTCTAAAGGTCACTGTGCCCGATCTGACGACGCTTTCCGCGAAGAACAACGGTGTATTCCCCATGAGCGATGTTTTGCACATCGTCGATGGCCGTCGGTGCGGACCCCTGCTAGAAGGTAAGCCCTGCAGTCGGCCAACTCCTGAAATTCAGGCCCACGGCGCGCCCATGCCGGTTTGGGGAGATCGCTTCAAAGAGGATGCGGTCTTCGTCGAGGAGGCCGGAGAACCTGAGCTACTGGTGAGGGGCAGAGTACTTTCGTTGGCCTACTATCTTGAGTCGATCCAAGACTGAGAGAAGGATGCCTGCCCTGTCGGCTAGTCCTATCCTGCAAGATCGTTGTCGCAAACTGGATTGGCAATGTCTGCGGCCTGCAATGGCACGGCATTCGCCTGAGTGACGCGAGAATCGCGAAAGAGCGACTCTGACGCGCAAGTTGACATCGCGGCACTGTCAGGCAGCAGATCAGTGCCAACCAAATAGGACGCAGAGAGTACGGGCGCAGTCAGGCCAAGGATCGCCAGCGCAAGCGCAATGGCGGCGCCGTTGCGATGCGCAAGGCCACGCAGACGGCCAGCAAGGGGGCGCGGGTCGCGCAGTGGTTCGACCTCGAGAGGCAGGTCCTCGTGCAGGCTGGCAAGCGGCATTCCGCGGTCTCTCGGGCGCACCCTATCCTCCCTCATTGGCGTCCAGGATTTCCTCCCAATCAGACGATTTCGCGGCGCTCCTGCGGAGGCGATGCGGCTTGTCCCGGCCCGAAAACCGGCTAGCCTGCCGTTGCGGAAACAAAGGGGCGTGCCGACGATGATGGTCGCGATCTTTCTCACGATGCTTGCGGCTCTGTCGTTTGCCTGGGCACGGCAAAAGGATGCGACCTGGGTGGCTGCGGGTCTTTGCCTCCTCCTGACGGCGTTGCTTTTCCTTTGGGAGGTCTGGAGTCCGGTCGACGGGTTCCGCATGCCCTGGATCGACACCCGTCTGGAACGGATCGAGACGAAGGCACAGGCATGAGGACGCTTGCCCTTCTGGACTACGGCTTTCAGGTCGCGCTCGCGGCGATGATGGCAACCATTCTTACCGCCGCTCTGGTGATCCAGTTCGCAATGGGCGAATTGCCCTGCCCGCTGTGCCTTCTGGAACGGGTCTGCATGTTCGGCATCGGGCTTGGCGTGGTGATGAACCTGCGCGGTGGGTTCAGCGGCAAGCATATGGGGTTGATCCTGCTTTTCGCGATCCTGCTGGTGGTCATCGCCACGCGCCAGACCCTCCTCGACATCTATCCCCGGCCGGGACACGCCTATATCGGCAGCGCCATCCTTGGCCTGCACATGCCGGTCTGGTCGATCCTGATCGGGCTTGGCACGCTGTTTGCCTATGCGCTGAAGCTGACGGCCCTGGGCAATGATGGCCATCTTCACCAGGTTCCGTCGCACTATTTCCCTTCGCTCTTTCGGATCGGCAGCGCAGTTGGGCTGATCCTTATCCTGCTCTGTGCGATCAACCTCGTCGCCGTCGTGGTCCAATGCGGTCTCGGCCAATGCCATACCGAAGGTTACCGCTTGCTCGGGGATCCTCTGCCCGCAGGCTAGCCGTCTGAAGTGACGGAACAGCGCCCTTGCCTCTGGCGCCAATCCCGCGAGCATTTGGAGCCTTGTGCCTGACGGCCCAAGTCTTCCCTGCGGGACAACCCTGGGCAGAAAGGCGCCGGCCGGTTTGGCTGTGCGGATCGCCTTCGATTGCTATGTCAGTCGCGGACAGTCATTTGCCCAATCTTCAATTGCGTGAATGCGTCCTTTGCTGATAAATTGGGCACAATTGAAAGTATTCCTTGCTTGTGGGTTCATCATGTCCATTGCCGGACGCCTCGACCGTCTTGCGCTGCCTGTACGCCGCAGGCTGTCCAGACTTACCTGTCCCCGCGCATCGGAGCTGGGAACAATCGGGTTCCAGCAGAGAATGCGCGATCGCATCGTCCGTTGGCGTGATCCTGACACTGCGCATTGGACCGCGGGGCTTTCCCGCAAGCTGAAGGGCA
Source organism: Alitabrizicola rongguiensis (assembly GCF_021491355.1). Taxonomy (GTDB): domain Bacteria; phylum Pseudomonadota; class Alphaproteobacteria; order Rhodobacterales; family Rhodobacteraceae; genus Aliitabrizicola; species Aliitabrizicola rongguiensis. Next base: position 486,772 of record NZ_JAKENF010000002.1, read on the forward strand.
TCGAGTACATCCGCGGCCTTGGTCATGCAGTACCCGAGACATACGGCCTGTTCCCGAGCCTCGCCGAGGTTTCGCTTGAGCAGCTCCCCCCCAACGTCGTGCTGAAGCCCCAGCACGGCTATTCCGCCAAGGGCGTCTTCCTGCTGCGGGACGGAGTGGACCAGCTGACGGGCAAGACGGCGACACGCGACTGGCTCTTGTCCGAAGCCGGAAAGCAGGCCGACGTTCCCTACATGGCGGAAGAGTTGCTGGTGAACTTCGACGGACGGGCCGGCGCGCCGCTTGACTACAAGTTCTCCTGTTTCGGCCCGCGGATCGCCTATTGCACCGTGATCGAGCGCAACACGATTACCGGGCACGGCGACCTGAACCGCTACTGGTACATGACGCCAGAGTGGAAAGAGGTGCCGATGCGCCTGAGGTGGGACGTCCGTCCAGAGCGCGGGATCGCACCGGCCCCGCCATTTCTTGACGCAATGTTCGCCATGGCCTCCGACATCGGGCGGCATCTCAACGTGTTCATGCGGATCGACCTCTATGCCACGACCCGAGGCCCGGTCTTTGGCGAGTTCACACCCTTTCCGGCACGGGGCCGAGAGGTTACCCCTCTCTGCGACCTTTGGATGGGGGCGATGTGGCAGGGCCTGGAAGGCTGCGGCAACGACGAATCCCCTGAAGGCAGAGTTCCTCGGCTTGCCGCCGAATAGGCGCCGAAGCCAACGCAAGGCGAGCTCGCGCCTTGCGGGCGTGTGAGGAACGGGAACGGTCTGCGCGGCCTGTCGGCGTCAGCCGTTGAACAGGAAGTGCAGCACGTCGCCGTCCTGCACCTCGTAGGTCTTGCCTTCGACCCGGAACTTGCCGGCTTCCTTTGCTCCGGCTTCGCCATTGCCAGCGACATAGTCGTCGTAGGCGATGGTTTCAGCGCGGATGAAGCCTTTCTCGAAGTCGCCGTGGATCACACCCGCCGCCTGTGGCGCAAGCGTGCCCTTGGTGATCGTCCAGGCGCGGGCTTCCTTCGGTCCGACAGTGAAGTAGGTTTGCAGACCAAGAAGGTCGTAGCCGGCACGGATCAGACGATCGAGCCCGGCCTCGTGCAGGCCCATCTCCTCGAGGAACATCGTTGCTTCTTCGGGGGGTAACTGGCTGATCTCTTCCTCGATCCGGGCCGAAATCACCACCGTCGCCGCCCCCTGTTTCTTCGCCATCTCGGCGACTCGGGCCGACTGGCTGTTGCCGGTGGCGGCCGAAGCCTCCTCGACGTTGCAGACGTAAAGCACGGGCTTCGCGGTCAGGAGCTGCAGCAGCCGCCAGGCGCGCTGATCGTCCTCGGCGACCTTGACCGTGCGGGCGGGCTGGCCCTGTTCCAGCGCCGCCTGTGCCTGCGCCAGGAGACGGTCCTGGTCTGCCGCTTCCTTGTCATTGCCCTTCAGCTTGCGGGCGAGGTTCGCCCGACGCCGCTCGATCGACTCGAGGTCGGCCAGCATCAGCTCGGTCTCGATCGTCTCGGCATCGGCGACCGGGTCGATCCGGCCCTCGACATGGGTGATGTCGCCATCCTCGAAGCAACGCAGCACATGGGCAATGGCATCGCATTCGCGAATGTTGGCCAGGAACTGGTTCCCGAGGCCCTCGCCCTTCGAGGCACCGCGGACAAGTCCGGCGATATCGACGAAGGTGATACGGGTCGGAATGATCTGCTTCGACCCGGCGATGGCTGCGAGCGTATCGAGCCGCGGATCGGGCACTGCAACCTCACCCACGTTCGGCTCGATGGTGCAGAAGGGAAAGTTCGCCGCCTGCGCCGCCGCCGTGCGCGTCAGCGCGTTGAAGAGCGTCGACTTGCCGACATTCGGCAGGCCAACGATGCCCATCTTGAAACCCATCTGCCCTGCCTCCGCCGACCGTCATCCGGCGCCGCTTCTAGTGATCCCGCGGAGCAGGTTCAAGGTTTCGCGACTCGGGCGTCGTCCCTATCCTGACGGCTGCGAACAGGAGAACCCCATGCCCACGATGCCCTACCTGCATTTCCGCGGCGACTGCGCGAACGCACTCGCCTTCTATGCCGAGGTCTTCGGCGGCGCCAACTTGCAGATGATGCGCTACGCAGACGGCCCGGACGCGCCCCCCGCCTGGTCTGGCTCGGACCGGATCATGCACGGCCAGGTCACGATCGGGGACGGCACGCTCATGGCATCGGACTTCCCGCCCGGAGCGCCCGGCGAGGCGCAGGCGGCGGTGTCGGTCATGCAGAGCGCACCCGACGTCGCGACGGCCGGCCGCTGGTTCACGGCGCTCGCAAAGGACGGCGCGGTCATCCAGCCGTTCGGCCCGACCTTCTTTTCCTCGGGCTTCGGCATGGTGAAGGACCGCTTCGGCACCCACTGGATCATCGCGGCCGGACCTGCATCCTGAAGGGTGCCTTGCCGTGCCGCAGCGACCCTGACAGAACCGAACGCGGGCAAGACGGGAAGGATCAGATGCATTTGCGCAATCTTAAACGCGCCGGCGATGCCCGGCTCGATGAAGTGCTCGCCCTCAACCGCGCGGTCGAGGTCAAGACCTCGCCCCTCGACCGGCCAGCGCTGGACCGCCTCCTCGCCGCTGCGACCTTCGCCAAGGGCATACCTGCCCCGGACGGCCCGCTTGCCGCCTTCCTGATCGGCTTCGCCACCGGCGCCGATTACCAAAGTCCGAACTACCGCTGGTTCTGCGACCGCCTGCCCCGCTTCGCCTATATCGACCGTGTCGTGGTCGCCGAAACCGCGCGCGGCCAGGGACATGCCCGCCGCCTGTACGACGCCTTCGCGGCGCATGCCGCCGCACACGACCTAGGCCCCCTCGTCTGCGAGGTGAACTCCGACCCGCCCAATCCCGGATCCGATGCCTTCCACGCAGCGCTCGGCTTCACCGAGATGGGGCGCGGCTCCCCTGCCCCCGGCAAGGTCGTGCGCTATCTTATCCGCGAGAGCTGATCTTTCCCCTTCTTCTGTTTCACAAATATCCTCGGGGGTGAGCGCGCGCCGCGCGCGAGGGGGCGGAAAGCCCCCTTCCCTGCCCCGAACTTGAAACCCAGGGTGCTGGCCCAAGACCCGCCGGCATGCCAGACTGCCGGCATTTCAGGACAGGAGTTTCCCATGATTGATCATATCGGCATCCGAACCGCCCATATCGCCGCCTCGCGCCGCTTTTATGATGAGGCCTTCGCGGCAATTGGCGGAGGCGAGCGAAAGGAAGTTCCCAAGGAATACACAGGCGGATTGACTGTTCTCGGGTTCGGGCGCGAGAACCCGGTCTTCTGGCTGACCGAGGCCGGGCCCGAGGGGGCCTCATCGCCGATTCACATCGCCCTGTCGGCCCGGAACCGCGCCGAGGTGGATGCCTTCCACAAGGCCGCGCTGAAGGCGGGCGGGCGCGACAATGGCGGACCAGGTCTGCGCCCGCAGTACCATCCCGACTACTACGGAGCCTTCGTCTTCGACCCCGATGGCAACAATGTCGAGGCGGTCTGCCACCGCCCCGAGTGACCCGCCCGCCAGTCCTTGCTTTTCCCGGCCGCCCCGTGCAAACCGGGGCGCGAGGATTTCAAGGCGAGGGCTTGGGGCAGATGACCCGGATCGACGACAGGTTTGCGGAGCTGAAAGCCAAGGGCCGCAAGGCCTTTGTGGCCTATATCATGGCCGGCGACCCGGACCTCGATACCTCGCTTGCGGTCATGCAGGGCCTTCCGGGCGCCGGGGTTGATGTGATCGAGCTTGGCATGCCCTTCACCGATCCGATGGCAGACGGCCCGACGATCCAGTTGGCCGGGCAGCGTGCGCTCGACGGCGGCCAGACGCTGGCCAAGACGCTCGACATGGTGCGGACCTTCCGCAAGACCGACCAGACCACACCCATCGTGATGATGGGCTATTACAACCCGATCTATTCGCGTGGCGTCGATCGCTTCCTCGTCGAGGCGAAGGAGGCCGGGATCGACGGGCTGATCGTCGTGGACCTTCCGCCGGAAGAGGACGAGGAACTGTGCCTCCCCGCGCAGAAGGCCGGGCTGAACTTCATCCGCCTTGCCACGCCGACGACCGATGCCAAGCGCCTGCCCAAGGTGCTGCAGAATACGTCGGGCTTCGTCTACTACGTCTCGATCACCGGGATCACCGGGGCGGCGGCTGCGCAGGCGGCCGAGGTCGCGCCCGAGGTTGCCCGGATCAAGGCGGCAACCGACCTGCCCGTGATCGTGGGCTTCGGCATCTCCACGCCGGACAGCGCGAAGGCCATCGCGACCATCGCCGACGGCTGCGTCGTCGGTTCCGCCATCGTCAAGGAGATCGGTGCCGGCAAGGCCCCGGCCGAAGTGCTGGCGCAGGTGGCGGCCCTGGCCCAAGGCGCACATTCGGCCTGACACGCGGCCCCCGCGGGCCTTGAGTGACCGGCCCGGCTTGCCTTTCCCGAGCGTCCTGCGCAGCATGACTCTGCGGCAAGCGGGGGATTTTTGCATGACCAAGGGGCGGCTCGAAGCATTCTCGGACGGAGTCCTGGCGATCATCATCACCATCATGGTGCTGGAACTGAGGGTGCCGGAGGAATACAATCTGGAAGCTCTGCGGCAGCTCCTCCCGATCTTCCTCGCCTATGTGCTGTCCTTTGCGAATGTCGGCATCTACTGGAACAATCACCACCACATGTTTCACGCCGTAAAGCATGTCGGCGGCTGGGTGCTCTGGGCCAACCTGCATCTTCTGTTCTGGCTGTCGCTCATGCCCTTCGCTACAGGCTTTATGGAGGAGAGCGGCTTTCAACCAATTCCCGTGGCCGTCTACGGCTTCGACCTGCTGATGTGTGCGGTGGCCTACACGCTGCTCGTCATGTCGCTCCTGGCAGAGCATGGCCGCAACTCCGACTTTGCCAAGGCACTCGGATCGGACCGCAAGGGGAAGATATCGCTCCTTGCCTATGTCGTGTCGGTGCCCATGGCCTTTGTGAACGTCTGGATTTCGCTGGCGCTCATCCTTGCTGTCGCCCTGATCTGGATCGTGCCCGACCGCCGCTTTGCTCGCCCGCCGGAAGCCGCATGACCGGATTGCAGACGTTCGGCAGAATTGGTAAAAAAAAATGACCAGTATCATCGGAGAGCGCCTTGACGATCATCACCTGCATTGACGACCTCAAGCGGCTGCACCGCAGGCGCGTGCCGAAGATGTTCTGGGACTATGCCGAGAGCGGCAGTTACACTGAGCAGACTTTCCGCGAGAATTGCAGCGATTTCAGCAAGATCCGGCTCCGCCAGCGGGTCGCCGTCGACATGTCGGACCGAAAGCTTGCGACCGAGATGATCGGCCAGCCGGTCACGATGCCCGTTGCGCTGGCGCCCGTGGGCTCGACCGGGATGCAATGGGCGGATGGCGAGATCAAGGCGGCGCGGGCTGCCGAGAAGTTCGGCGTGCCGTTCACGCTTTCGACGATGTCGATCTGCTCGATCGAGGATGTGGCCGCCAATACGGCAAAGCCCTTCTGGTTCCAGCTCTATGTCATGCGCGACGAGGATTTTGTCGACGAGATGATCGAGCGGGCCAAGCGCGCACGTTGCTCGGCGCTGGTCCTGACGCTGGATCTCCAGATCCTCGGCCAGCGTCACAAGGACATAAAGAACGGACTGTCCGCGCCGCCGAAGCTGACCCTTCCCAACATCCTGAACATGATGACGAAGCCGCGCTGGTGCATGGGGATGCTCGGCACCAAGCGGCGCAGCTTCGGCAACATCGTCGGCCATGTGAAGAACGTGGGCGACCTTGCCTCGCTGTCGAGCTGGACCAACGAGCAGTTCGACCCGCAGCTCGACTGGAAGAAGATCGCCCGCATCCGCGACCAGTGGGGCGGCAAGATGATCCTCAAGGGCATCCTCGACCCTGACGATGCCCGGATGGCGGCCGATTTCGGTGCCGACGCCATCGTGGTGTCGAACCATGGCGGGCGGCAGTTGGACGGAGCACTGTCCTCGATCCGGATGCTGCCCCAGATCGTCCGTGCGGTGGGCGACCAGGTGGAGATCCATGTCGACGGTGGCATCCGGTCCGGCCAGGACGTGCTCAAGGCAATAGGCATGGGGGCGAAATCCACCTTCATCGGCCGCAGCTTCATCTATGGTCTTGGCGCCATGGGCGAAGAAGGCGTGACACAGGCACTCGAGGTGATCCGCAAGGAGATGGACATCACCATGGCACTGTGCGGCGAACGTGACATTCGGAACTTCGGCCGGCACAACCTGCTGGTGCCGGCGGATTTCGAGGGAGTCTGGGCCTAGGGCTGGATCGGTCGAAGCGCGTCTCAGGCGGCGACGGTCGAGCGGTTCCGCTCCATCACCGCCACAAGCGCCAGCACGGTCAGCAGCATGACGGTTGCGAAGACGAAAGCGGCCCGCAGACCGAACGATCCAGCAAGAAAGCCGAGCATCGGCGGGCCAAAGAAGTAGCCGAAGTAACCAAGAAGCGTGGCCCGCGCGACAGCGCGCGCCCGTGCATCGGGGCGCGCAAGGCGACCGACCAGCGAAAAGGCGGTGGGCGCAATGACGGAAGATCCGACCCCCATCACGATGAAGCCGGCATAGGCCATCGCCGGGCTGACGGCCATGGCCGCCACCATCGCCCCGACGGCAGATATCACCGCACCGGCCCGCAGCAGGAACAAGGGACTTGTCCGCGTAACCAGTCCCTGCCCTGCCAACCGCGCAAAGCCCATGGTCAGCGCCAGCGCCGCCGGCCCCATTGACCCTTGGGCGGGCGAGCCGTGCAGCGTCTTCTCGATATGCAGCGCCGACCAGTTCTCGGCCGCATTCTCGGTCATGAAGGCGATGAGTACGATCGCCCCGCCGATGATTGGCACAAGTCCAAGACCGCCATGGCGACCGTCCTTCGGCTTTTTCAGCCCGTGGATGGTGCCGTCCCGCTCGAAGGTCGCAAATGCCAAAAGCAGCGCGACAAGCGCCATCGTTCCCATGACCCAGGCGGGGGACCACTGGGCAGACCGGAGGACGCCCGTCCCGATTGCGGCGCCGGCATAACCGAAGGAATAGGCGGCATGGCTGAGGTTCATCAGCTGGACATCGCGACTGTTCTCGATATCGGCGACGCGCGCATTCATCAGCACGTCGGTGAGGCCGGTCGCGGCACCGCAGGCCATCATCGCCAGCGGGAACAGCCAAAGCGCATGAACGTGCCCCGGCAGGGCAAAGGCAAGCGCCATCGCGATGGCGGCAACAGGAAGCGCCACCCGGCCGAATGCGACACCCGCCGCCGGGGCTATGAGCATCGCAAGAACCGCAGCTATCGGCGTCATCAGCATCAGGAAGCCAAGCTGGCTTTCATCGACGCCAAGCTGCGCCTTGATATCCGGCAGGACCGCTGCATAGGTGCCCCAGACCACGCCCATGGCAGCGAAGGCGGCCACGGCCGGACGTGCGACCTTGAGGGTGGTAAGGGCTGACATGGGAACTCCGTCTTCGCGGCGATAGGTAGCGGGGGTCCCGCAATCCGGCAAGTCTGGCCCCGACACGGCCCGTCCTGACGGCGACGGCGTATGCGAATGGCGCGATTTCCGCTTTCCAAGGTGACGAATCCCCGCTATAGGCCCCCGGTCGCGCCGCACACCCTTGGAGGGCGGCGGACCTAACATATGGAGAACCTCTATGGCTCGTGAGATCCCGGATCTTATGGTCGAGGTACGGACGGGGACAGGCAAGGGGGCCGCCCGTCAAGCCCGTCGCGAGGGCTACGTACCTGGCATCATCTATGGCGACGGCAAGGAGCCGACGCCGATCAAGGTGAACTACAACACCCTTCTGAAGCGTCTGAAAGCCGGCCGTTTCCTGTCGACCCTGATCAACCTCAAGGTCGAAGGCCAGCCCGACACGCATGTCATCTGCCGTGGCGTCCAGCGCGACGTGGTGAAAGACCTGCCGACGCATATCGACTTCATGCGCCTGCATGACGAAAGCCGGATCAACCTGTTCATCCACGTCGACTTCATCAACCACGAAGCGGCCCCGGGCATCAAGCGCGGCGGCACCCTGACCGTGGTTCGTCCCGAAGTCGAACTCGAAGTGGTTGCGTCGGACATCCCGGACCACATCACCGTGGACCTGACCGGCAAGCAGATCGGCGACGTCATCCACATCAACGACGTGGCCCTGCCCTCCGGCGCGAAACCGACGATCGAGCGGAACTTCGTGATCGCCAACATCTCGGCCCCGTCGGGCCTGGTGGCGGCCGACGCCGAGTAATCACCGCTCAGGCGGAACCGGGGCGCGGCGGGGAAACCCGACCGCGCCCTTTCCTTTTGCAACGCGCGCCTTGCGCGCGTGCCCTGGCAAGGCTACCTCCAGAAGCGAAACCGCCCCCTTGGACGGAAGACCCCTGCGATGAAGCTCTTCGTCGGCCTCGGCAATCCGGGCGCCAAGTACACCGGCAACCGGCACAATATCGGCTTCATGGCCGTGGACCGGATCGCGGCCGACCACGGATTTGGTCCGTGGCGGAAGGGCTTTCAGGGGCTGGTCAGCGAAGGGCGGCTTGGCAGCGAAAAGGTCATCCTTCTCAAGCCCGAGACCTTCATGAACCTGTCCGGCCAGTCCGTCGGCGAAGCGCTGCGCTTCTACAAGCTGACGCCGGCCGACGTGACGGTCTTTCATGACGAGCTTGACCTCGCTCCTGCCAAGGTGCGTGTGAAGCAATCGGGCGGCCATGCCGGGCATAACGGCTTGCGCTCAATTCACGCCCATATCGGCGAGGCTTATGGTCGTGTGCGGCTTGGCATCGGGCATCCGGGGCACAAGGACGCGGTTGCGTCCTATGTCCTGCACGATTTCGCCAAGTCCGATCAGGACTGGCTCGACGCCGTGTTGCGCGGGGTCTCGGATGGCGCGGTGGCGCTGGCCGAGGGCGATGGCCCCCGTTTTCTGAACTCGGTCGCGCTGCGAACGGCCCCGCCCCGATCTTCCACCGGGATGCAGGCGGCGGCCTCTGCTTCCAAGCCCGAACCCAAACCCAAACCGGAGCCTGAGCCGGATACCCGGAACGCGCTGCAGCGTCTGGCCGACCGCTTCCGCTGAACCGCCATTGACCTTGGTTCGCCGGTTGCGCACGTTTGCCGGGCAGGATGGACGGAGGGACACCGCATGGTCGCAAACTCCCACGATCGAGTGCCGCTCTGGACCTCGGCGATACCGATAGCTGCGCTGGTCGGGCTTGCCCTGATCCTGACCGGAACGGTCTATGCCGGATCGGCGCCCGTCCTTGTCCTGGCGGCACTGTTCTTGGGCGGGTCGGTCTTCGCCGCCGTCCATCACGCCGAGGTGCTGGCCCTGCGTCTGGGCGAGCCCTTCGGGTCGATCCTGCTCGCTGTCTCGGTCACCATCATCGAGGTCGCGCTGATCGTGTCGATCCTTTTGTCCGATGCGCCGGGCAGTTCGGCCGTGGCCCGCGACACGGTCTATGCGGCGGTGATGATCGTCCTGAACGGCATCGTCGGGCTCTGTCTTGTGGTCGGGTCTATCCGCCACCGCGAACAGTCCTTCCGCATTGACGGAGCTGCCGCGACCCTCTCGGTCCTGTGCACCCTGGCGATCGTGGCGCTGGTCCTGCCCAATTACACGCTGGCGACCCGCGGTCCGACCTATGCACCGCAGCAGCTGCTGGTCGTGGGCGTCGTGTCACTGATCCTCTACATGACCTTCGTCTTCGTTCAGACAGTCCGGCACCGCGAATACTTCCTCGAGCTGTCGACGCTGCCGGATCACTCTTCGGTTCCCCTCGCGCAGCAGCCCTCAAATCGCATCGCAGCAGCCAGCCTCGTACTGCTTCTCCTGTCGCTGGTCGCTGTCGTTTTGTTGGCCAAGGTGCTGTCGAAGCCGCTCGATGCAGCGATCGTCGGGGCGGGCCTGCCGCCATCCTTCGTCGGCGTGGTGATCGCTGCCATCGTGCTGCTGCCGGAAAGCATGGCGGCGCTGAAGGCCGCCCATGCCAACCGGCTGCAAAGCAGCGTCAACCTTGCGCTCGGCTCGGCCCTCGCCAGCATCGGCCTGACCATCCCGACGGTCGCCGTTGTATCGCTGGCGCTTGACCGCCCGTTGGAGCTTGGCCTGAACGGCGAGCATACGGTGCTTCTGGTGATGACCCTGGTGATCTCGTTCCTGACGCTTGGCACGACGGGACGGACAAACGTGCTTCAGGGGGCGGTTCATCTGGTCATCTTCGCGATCTTCCTTTTGCTTTCGGCCATCCCCTGACCAAGTGACTTGCCGGGCGGCCGACCTGAAATAGATGCTGGGTCGAACCTGAGAGAGGCGGCGATGCAGGAAAAGTCGATCAACGTGCTGGGCGGGCCGCTCGATTCCTGTTCGACCGAGCCTCTGACCGGCTTCTTCCGCAACGGCTGCTGCGACACCGGACCCTATGACCACGGCGTCCACACTGTCTGCGCCCTGATGACAGACGAGTTCCTGGCACTGTCGAAATACCTCGGCAACGACCTGTCAACCCCACGGCCGGAATACCGCTTTGCCGGACTGAAGGCCGGGGATCAGTGGTGCCTTTGTGCGGCGCGCTTCCTGCAGGCCCATCACGAAGGCGCAGCCCCGCAGGTTCGGCTGAAGGCGACGCACCGCCGGACGCTCGACATCGTCCCGCTGGAAACGCTTCGGCTTTATGCCGTGGATGCAGAATAGCGTTCAGACGGTCTCGACCTGGCGTGCAGCCTTCTCGACAGCCGGGCTCGCACCGCCAAGTTCGCCCGTCATCAGATCCTCGATGAAGAGGCTCAAGAGTTGCGAGCGGCCGGTCACCCCGGCCTTGCGGTAGATCGCGTTGGTTTGCGCCTTGACCGTACCTTCGCTGGTCTTGCGCAGGCTGGCGATCTCGGCGGTTGTCATCCCCTTGATCGCAAACAGGGCAACATCACTTTCCGCCGGTGTAAGACCCCACTCGGCAAACCGCTCCTCAAGAAGCTCCATGAAGGCCCCAGACGCACGGCGCAACCGCTCTTCTGCGCGGTTGCGATCCGCGATGGCGCGGAACAGCGCGAAGCCCCCCAGAACCAGCCCAAGCAACAGACCGACAGCCGCGCCGATTTCCAGGAGTTCCCGCGCCTCCCAGCTGAGGGGGTGCGATTGCAAACCCAGAACCGAACTCAGGATGTCCCAGACGAAGAAAACCGTGCAAACGGCCTGAAAGAACAGAATGGCCAGAACAAGCCAACCCTTCCTCATTCCCGGCCCACCCTGCGCCGTCGCAGTACGCCGTCAGTCGTCATCGCCACCAGATCCGTGATCTCCACCTGAATCATCCGATCCGGAGCCTCCCGAACCGGACCCTCCGGAACCGCTGTTGCTGCCGGACCCGCCGCTGCTGTCCGAGCCACCACCGTCGCCGGAGCCGGCGCTGTCGCTACCCGAGCCGCCGTCATGGTCGGAACCGCTTCCGCCGGAGCCACTTCCACCAGACCCGCCATCGTCCGAGCCGCCGCCACCCGAGCCGCCACTTCCGGACCCGCCGCTTCCCGAGTTGCTGCCGCCGGAGTCGTCACCTCCCGAAGTTCCGGACGATCCGGAACGACCTTGATCCGATCGGCCATCGTCATCGAGAATGTCAGACGCCGCCGACCCTGTGCGCGTGTCCGTCGCGAGGTCGCGTAGGATTTCTCCCGAGCTGGGGTTGATGACGATCTCACGCTGCTGACTGCCGCGAATGCCCGTGATGCGCACCCGCCCCAACAGGGTCCGCGACATGGTAATGTCTTGGTAACCAAGCTCACGCAGGCGGCTAGCAATCTGCTGGCCAACATCCTGAGCAAGGGCAGGCGCGAGTGGAACCGCCATCAGTGCCAGCCCCAGAAGCAGGGTTCTTCGCCGCATGTCTTCCTCACTCTCCCCCGGGCAGGGCCGGGTCAGTATCGACGAGGCCCGGTCGCGGGGCAAGACTTCCCCACGCCGGGTCTCAAGGTTCAATCGAGGAGCAGATCAGTCGTCCGATCCTTCGCCTCCGCCGCCGCTCCCACTGTGGTCCGATCCACCCGATCCGCCGTCGCTATCACCGCCAGAGTCGCCGTGATCCGAGCCGCTGTTGCCGCCGTGATCATCCGCGCCGCCATCATCCGATCCACCACCGGAACTGCCACCAGACGAATGATCGCCGCCATTGTCATCACCGCCATCATCGCCGCTGTCATCGCCACGGTCATCGCTGCCATGATCGTCTCCGACATCGTGGTTCGGACCGTCATCTGATCCCGTGCTCTGGCTGTCGTCATCGGACGAGTTATCGTCTGCGGAATCGTCGTCGGATGACTGCCCCTCGGCCGCGCGAACGAAATCGCGGTTCCTCTGGCGCAGGGTAACACCGGGGCTGGTGTCTTCAAAGGCGCCGACCTTCTCGGTCTCGGACTTGAGGACGGCACCGGTCGACTTGTCGTAGATGGTCTCGACCTTTTCGGTGCCGCGGATTGCTTCGACTTTCAGCTGGTTTGGTGTCTCCCGCATTTCGATGCGCGTGAAGCCCTGCGACTGAAGGTCCGCAGCAAGGGCGTTGACGTTGACCTCGGCAGAGGCGCCGCCGCCCGAGAGCAGCAGGAAAAGCGTGACGGGGAGGAGTGTGTGTTTCAATGGGGTCTCCTTTCAGGATTCTGGGGAAACGGCCGGCCGCGACGGCAGCCGACCGCGATCGTCTGGCTTGGCCATGGCCAACCGGATCTTCGGCGCCGCATCAGTGGCGCGTATCTCCTGCTGGATCGTCGGTGCCACGGCCGCGGCGAGCGAGTTAAGCCGGTTCGCCTGATGTCTTGCCGCTCTCCATCACGGTGGGCTGAAGCCCGACACCGGATAATGCGGCAGCCTGAGATGGCAGGCTGCCAGCCGCGAAGATGAACATGGCGATCGAGGACGCGATCAAGATCTTCATGGCCTTTCCTCTCTGTTGCGCCGCGGTGTTGCGACAAGCCAACGAGGCCGCATATTCTGGCAGCGGACCATTCGCCGAGAGTTTAGCATTGGTGCCATTGGCAGGCGGTTTAGGTCCATAAACCTGGGTTTAGGCGCTTGGAGCTCAGCGCAACCCACTGTCGGAAAAGGAAAAACCCCGCCAAAAGGCAGGGCTTTCAGAATTTCGGAGGATGAGACCGTCCGTCAGATTTTCATGTTGACGCCAAGGTGCTTGGCCACCGTGAAGATGTCCTTGTCGCCGCGACCGCAGAGATTCATCACGATCAGGTGGTCCTTCGGAAGCGTCGGCGCGATCTTCATCACATGGGCCAGCGCATGGCTCGGCTCCAGCGCCGGGATGATTCCCTCCTGCTCGCAGCAGAGCTGGAAGGCTGCCAGCGCCTCGGCATCGGTGATCGAGACGTACTCGGCACGGCCGACATCATGCAGCCAGGAATGCTCTGGCCCGATGCCGGGATAGTCGAGCCCCGCCGAGATCGAATAGCCTTCGAGGATCTGGCCGTCCTCGTCCTGCAAGAGGTAGGTCCGGTTGCCGTGAAGGACGCCGGGCCGACCGCCGGTAAGGCTGGCGCAATGCTCCATCCGGTCGTCCACACCCTTGCCGCCGGCCTCGACCCCGATGATCCGCACGCTCTTGTCGTCGAGGAAGGGATAGAACAGCCCCATCGCATTCGACCCGCCACCGATCGCGGCGATGATCGTGTCGGGCAGCCGGCCCTCGCGTTCGAGGATCTGCTGCTTGGCTTCCTTGCCGATGATCGACTGGAAGTCGCGGACCATCGCCGGATAGGGATGCGGACCGGCAACCGTGCCGATGCAGTAGAAGGTGTCGCGCACATTGGTGACCCAGTCGCGCAGCGCGTCGTTCATCGCATCCTTGAGCGTGCCGCGGCCTGACGTAACCGGGATCACCTCGGCCCCGAGAAGCTTCATGCGGAACACGTTCGGCGCCTGGCGCTCGACGTCATGGGCCCCCATGTAGACCACGCATTTCAGCCCGAACTTGGCGCAGACGGTCGCGGTTGCCACGCCGTGCTGGCCCGCCCCCGTCTCAGCAATGATCCGGGTCTTGCCCATGCGGCGGGCAAGGATGATCTGGCCCAGCACGTTGTTGATCTTGTGCGCGCCGGTATGGTTCAACTCGTCGCGCTTCATGTAGATCTTCGCACCGCCAAGGTGCTGCGTCAGGCGCTCGGCGTAGTAAAGCGGCGACGGGCGGCCGACATAATGGGTCCAGAGATCGTTCATCTCGGCCCAGAAGGTCGGGTCGGTCTTGGCATGCTCGTAGCGTTCCTCGAGATCGAGGATGAGCGGCATCAGCGTTTCTGATACGAAGCGCCCGCCAAAGATGCCAAAGCGGCCCTGTTCGTCGGGGCCGGTCATGTAGCTGTTGGGCATGTCTTCGGGCATCGCATCCTCCGGGCTTGGCCCGATGGATGTAGCGCTGCACAGGCGCAGGGTAAAGCGCGAGGTTTTGACCCGACCGAAGCAGGGAGCCAATCTGAGAACCTTGGCCGCAGACTGTGGCTCCTAAGGAAGCGTGAAGCCGCGGGCCGCCTTCACAAACGCCCGGATCTTCGCCGGGTCCTTCATCCCCGGCGCGCCTTCGACGCCGGACGAGACATCGACCTGCCGCGCGTTGGTCAACCGGATCGCCTCGGCGACATTTTCGGCTGTCAGCCCGCCCGCGAGCATCCACGGCCGAAGCCAGCGGCGCTGCGCCACCAGCCGCCAGTCGAAGGTCAGTCCGTTGCCGCCCGGCAGAACCGCGTCCATGGGAGGCTTGGCGTCGACCAGGATCTGGTCGGCCACGAGGCTGTAGTCGAGCACCGCGGCCAGATCACCTGCCTCGGCCACGCCCACCGCCTTCATCACCGGCAACCCGTAGCGGGCGCGGATCTCGGCAACCCGGTCAGTGCTTTCGCGCCCGTGGAGTTGCAGCATGTCGAGCGGCACCTCGCCGGTGATCCGGTCGAGGGCAGCGTCATCGGCATCGACCACGAGCGCCACCTTTGCGAGGCCGACCGGAGCGGCAAGAGCGGCTGTCCGCGCCTCAGGTATCGAAAGATTGCGCGGCGATTTCGCAAAAAAGACGAAGCCCGCATAGGCGGCACCCGCCTCGGCCACAGCCTCGACATCTGCCGCCGTCCGCAGGCCGCAGATCTTGACCCGGATCTCGGTCATGCTCAGCTCGCCTTGCGGGGGCTTTCCAGGAGCGCCAGAACTTCGTCCTTGTGCTCAGGCTTATCCTCGCGAAGCCGGGCAACCTCGCGTTCGAGATTGGCCACTTCCCGCGACTTGCGGCTGGCGATCGACCGATGCTTGGTTTCGCGCAGCCATTCCCAGACGAAACCGATCAGCACCCCCACGACGATGCCGCCAAAGACAACCAGGAACAGCGGGATCTGGATCGTCCAACCGATCCCGGCGAAGGGGCCGATGCTGTCAGGCAGAAGCCGCAGCGCGACAGGATCACGATTTGCGAGGGCAATCGTCAGAAGGGCAACTGTAAGTAGCCCAAGCAGCAGGTAGCGAAGAAACCGCATCGTCAGACCTCGCGTCCCAAGGATCGGGCAGTCGATCCCGACGGGGGGTTTACTTGCCGTTCAACCGGTCGCGCAAGAGCTTTCCGGTCTTGAAGAACGGCACGTCCTTCTGCTCGACATCGACCGCTTCGCCGGTGCGCGGATTGCGGCCCAGACGGGCATCGCGGGCCTTGACCGAGAAGGCACCGAAGCCCCGTAACTCGACACGGTCGCCCTTGGCCAGCGCCTCGATGATCTCTTCGAACACGGTGTTCACGATACGCTCGACGTGGCGTTGAGTGAGATGCGGATTCTCGTCCGCGATCTTCTGGATCAGTTCAGACCGGATCATGTCCTTAAGTCCCCCCCTGTGGTCGTGCCAGGCCGCCGCCACATGTTCTTTGGTCGACTATAGGGAAGAATATTCGTCGCACAAACAGGAAAACCCTTCCAGCGCCTGCACTTGGCGGGGCTTCGCGCAAAAAGAAAGGGCCCCGCCAGCGGCGGAGCCCCAATTGCTGCGGAGCGGCGAGCGGCCTCAGCCCCGGTCGGAGCCCTTGAGCGCCGCCCCAAGGATGTCACCCAGCGACGCGCCCGAATCGGACGAGCCATACTGTTCGACGGCCTCTTTCTCTTCCGCGATCTCGCGCGCCTTGATCGACAGGCCCAGACGACGGGTCTTCGGGTCGATGTTGGTCACGCGGACGTCGATGTGGTCACCGACCTGGAAGCGCTCAGGGCGCTGCTCCGAACGGTCACGCGACAGGTCCGAGCGGCGGATGAACGACTTGGCGCCGTTGTACTCCACCTCGATCCCGCCATCCTCGATCGCCGAGACAGTGACCGTGATGACCGAACCGCGCTTCACGCCATCGACCGCATCCGAGAAGCTGTCGTCGCCCAGAGCCTTGATCGAGAGCGAGATGCGCTCTTTCTCGGTATCCACCTCGGTGACGGCGGCCTTGACCGTATCGCCCTTGCGGTAGTTCTGGATCGCATCCTCGCCGCGCTGATCCCAGCTCAGGTCGGAGAGGTGCACCATGCCATCGATATCGTTGTCGAGGCCGACGAACAGACCGAATTCGGTGATGTTCTTGACTTCGCCCTCGATGGTCGAACCGACCGGATGGCTTTCAGCGAAGACTTCCCACGGATTGCGCTGCGTCTGCTTCAGGCCCAGCGAGACGCGACGCTTGGCGCTGTCGATCTCGAGAACCATGACGTCGACTTCCTGCGAGGTCGAGACGATCTTGCCGGGATGGACGTTCTTCTTGGTCCAGCTCATTTCCGAGACGTGGACCAAGCCTTCGACGCCGGCTTCCAGTTCGACGAACGCACCGTAATCGGTGATGTTGGTCACTCGGCCCTTGTGGACCGACCCGATCGGATAGGCTTTCTCAACGGCATCCCACGGATCGGCCTGGAGTTGCTTCATGCCAAGCGAGATCCGGTGGGTGTCCTTGTTGATCTTGATGACCTGAACCTTCAGGGTCTCGCCGATCGACAGGATTTCCGACGGATGGTTGACACGGCGCCAGGCCATGTCGGTCACGTGCAGCAGGCCGTCCACGCCGCCCAGGTCAACGAACGCACCGTATTCGGTGATGTTCTTGACCACACCATCGACAACCTGGCCTTCGGTCAGGTTCGAGATGACTTCGGCACGCTGTTCGGCGCGGCTCTCTTCCAGGATCGCGCGGCGCGACACCACGATGTTGCCACGGCGGCGGTCCATCTTCAGGATCTGGAAGGGCTGCTTCATGCCCATGAGCGGGCCGGCGTCGCGCACGGGGCGCACGTCAACCTGGCTGCCCGGAAGGAAGGCGACGGCGCCGCCCAGATCGACGGTGAAGCCACCCTTGACGCGGCCGAAGATCGCGCCTTCGACGCGGGTTTCGGCGGCATAGGCTTTTTCCAGACGGTCCCAGGCCTCTTCGCGCTTGGCTTTCTCGCGGCTGATGACAGCCTCGCCTTTCGCGTTCTCGACCCGGTCCAGATAGACCTCGACTTCGTCGCCGACATGGATGTCGGGCGCTTCGCCGGGGCTTGCGAATTCTTTCAGGTCAACGCGGCCTTCCATCTTGTAGCCGACGTCGATGATGGCCTGGCCCGCCTCGATGGCGATCACCTTGCCTTTGACAACCGAGCCCTCTTCGGGGGTGTCAATCTCGAAGCTTTCCTTCAGGAGGGCTTCGAATTCTTCCATGGATGCTTTAGCGCACATGCGTAGTTTGGTCCTTTCATCATTTTCACTGGCCATGCGGTTGGCTCCGCCGGTCTTCATGCTCGAAACAGCAATTACCCCGTCCGGAGGCCGGAGGGGCAAAGACCCGTACGGGTCGGCGCCGATATAGGGAGTATCCGGCCCGCTGGCAAGCGACGATGAAGCCGGTACGTGGTTGTGGTAGCGTTGCGCCGCGAAATTGCGACTGGGGGACTCCATGACGAAAACCGCGGCCGTGATCCTGTCGGTCTGTTTGCCAGCTGGCCTTGGCGCAGGTCCCGCCGATGCGATGAGCTACGAGGTTTCGACCGATGCCGAGAGCGGCCGGGTCATCCTGCATGCCTCGGGCACGATCACGCCCGACGATTTCGCGCTTTTCCCCGAGGCGTTGTTCAAGTCGCTGGTCGCCATGGCGCCCGACAGCCCCTACCGCCCGCTTCTGGTCCTCGAGTCAGGCGGCGGCGAGCCGGGCACGGCAATGATTCTGGGCCGCACCGTGCGCGAGGCGGGACTTGACACCCTGGTCCCCGCCGGAGACGTCGGCTGCCATTCGGCCTGCACGCTTATGTTCCTGGGCGGGGTAAAGCGGAAAGTCGAGGGTGACTTCGGCATCCATGCGGCGCGCTATGAAAATGATGTCGTGGTGCCCTCCGAAGAGGCGCTGGCCCAGCAATTCGACCTGCAATCCTTTGCCGTGGACCAGATCGCCTATGCGCGAGAGATGATCGGCGACGACCGGATGATCCGCGCGGCGCTGCAGGTGGGCTCGACCAACACCGCCCTGGTCGCCGACCCGGATCTGGCGAACTGGGGGATCATCACGACCGCGCTGCGGCCATCGCAATATCTGCCCGTTGTGGAAGGACGGCTGGCCTCCTGCGCGGCAGCCGGGGCCGGGCCGGCTGATGAGGCAGAAGCCTGGCTGTGCACCGAGGTCGATCTGGCGCGCATCTATCGCCAGATCGAACTGGTGACGGCGGCATTGTCGGGCGACGAACGGGCAGATGACGATATGGCCCAGACCGAACGCTTCGAGGCCAACTGGCGGTCCTGCGCGGGGGTGCGATTCAGCGATGCCCTGCCCGAGGCGATGGAACTGGCCCGCACCGTGGCTCCCGACCGGCGCGTCCCTGCCTGTATCGGCGCGGCGCTGACAGCCCGACTTGACCAGTTGACTGCGATCCAGACCTATCTGAAGGTGATCGACAGCCAGCCAGCCCTCGGCGGCTGGGTGCCCGAGGACTGATCGCCCCGGGGGCCGGATCACGGCATAAGCTGTCCGCCATTCACCTCGATCACCTGGCCGACGATGTAGGGAGAAAGGACCGCCGAGGCGAGGAACAGGTAGGCACCCACGCAGTCCTCTACCGTTCCGAGCCGGCCCTGGGGAATGGTCGCAAGCTGCGCCTTGAGTTGCGCCTCCGTCGAATAGCGTTCGTGAAACGGCGTCTCGATTACCCCCGGGGCGACCGCGTTGACCCGGATGCCAAAGGGGATCAGTTCCTTCGCCATGCCGCGCGTCACGTTGTGCACGAAGGCCTTGGACGCGCCGTAAAGCCCTGCCCCGCCGCTCGCCCCATTTCGCGCCGCAACCGAAGTGGTGTTGATGATGAACCCACCTCCTGCCGCCTTGATCGGCGCGATGGCCGCCTGCGACGCCACGATCACGGACCGGGCGTTGAGGTCCATGATCTCGTCGTAATCGGCCTCACGCGCCTCGGCATAGGGCACGCGTCGAACCATGCCGCCCGCGTTGTTGATGAGGCCATCAAGGCCGCCAAATGCCCGCACGGCCTGCTCCACCGCGTCGCGCGCGCCCGCTCCCGTCGAAACATCCGCACGGATCAGCCGGACCTTGCCCTGCCCCGCCTCGATCTCGGCTGCAATTTTTTCCGCCGCCTCGACACTTGCGTTGTAGTGCAGCCCCACCCGTGCCCCTTGGGCGGCGAATGCACGCGCGACGGCGGCGCCAATACCGGTCGAAGCTCCCGTAACAAGAACCGCCTTGCCTTCCAGATCAGGTATCCGAAGCCTTGTCATCCCGCCCCGCCCTTTGCCAAAGCCACCTCTACGATCGATATGGCGCGGGCGACCGCGCTGTCGATATCCATCTCGGATGTATCGAGGGTTATGGCATCCTCTGCCGGCTTCAGCGGAGCGTCGGCCCTGCCCATGTCGCGGGCGTCGCGGTCGCGCACCTCGGCCAGCATCGCGTCGTAGCTCAGAGGCGCCGCCTCTCCGCCGAGCTCCAGCCAGCGCCGCCGCGCCCGCACCTCGGGCGAGGCGGTGACGAAGAGCTTCACCTCGGCCTCGGGGCAAATCACCGTGCCGATGTCGCGCCCGTCCAGCACGGCGCCCCCCACGGCCCGTGCCCGGCGCCGCTGGAAATCGAACAGGGCGGCGCGGACCTCCGGGATGACAGCCACCCTGCTCGCCGCCTGTCCCGCTTCGGCCGTGCGCAAGTCCTCGCGCGCCAGGTCTGCTGCCCCTAGCCCGCGCGCCGCATCGACCGGATCGCCCCCTTTTGCTCCCACTGCCCGGTAGAGAAGGCCCGTATCCAGGTGCGAAAAGCCGAACCGCTCCGCAATGGCACGTCCGATCGTTCCCTTGCCCGATGCCGCCGGCCCGTCGATCGCCACCGTGAAGATCATCCGCTCCTCCTTGCGCCGGCTGACCTTGTTGCCCAAGGATGGAGCCCTGTCAAACCGCGAGGGACCGATGATCACCGGCGCACCGCCTCGAACCTGGGCGATGGGCATGCCCGAATTCCTCGTCACTGATCTGGACGAAAGCCTCGCCTTCTGGCGCGGTGTCCTCGGCTTCCGCATCGCCTACTCCCGGCCCGAGCAGCAATTTGTCTATCTCGAGCATCCCGATGGCGCACAGGCGATGATGTATCCGCGCGACGGTGCCTGGGAGACCGGCCCGATGGAGCGCCCCTTCGGCCGTGGCGTGGTGTTTCAGGTCTATGTTCACGATGTCGATGCGCTGGCCCGGACCGTCGCCGCGGCGGGCGTGCCCCTCTATGTGGCACTTCGAGAACGCTGGCGCCACTGGGGCGACAGGCTGGGCGGCCAGCGGGAATTCCTCGTGCAGGACCCCGACGGCTATCTGGTGATGGTCGCCCAGAGGATTGGCGAACGTCCCCTCGACTAGCGGCGCCGGGTTTCTTCTTTTGAAAAAGCAACCCGGGGGGTGAGCCCAAGGGCGCGAGGGGGCAGCGCCCCCTTCTGCCTGACCCACGGCGTCAGCGGCGGACGAGGTCCGCGCCCAGCCCCTTCATCAAGCCTTCAAAGACCGGAAAGCTGGTCAAGATGGGCGAGGCGTCATCCACGCCGACCGGTTGCTTCGCCGCCATCCCGCAGACAAGGAAGCTCATAGCGATCCGATGGTCGAGATGGGTCTTCGCCGTCGCGCCGCCCGGAACGCCACCCGCGCCTAGGCCGTGGACGATCAGCGTGTCATCGTCCTCCTCAACACGCACCCCACAGGCCTCAAGCCCGCGCGCCATGGCGTCGATCCGGTCGCTTTCCTTGACGCGCAGTTCCTTCACCCCGCGCATCACCGTCTTGCCTTCGGCAAAAGCCGCGACGACCGACAGGATCGGGTATTCATCGATCATCGAGGGCGCCCGCTCCGGCGGCACCTCAATTCCCTTGAGGCTGCTGGCCCGCACCCGCAGGTCCGCCACAGGCTCGCCGCCTTCTTCGCGCGGGTTCTGGAATTCAATGTCGGCCCCCATCTCGACCAGCGTGATGTAAAGGCCATTGCGAGTCAGGTTCTGGCTGACGCCGGGCACGAGGATGTCCGACCCTTCGACAATCAGTGCGGCACAGACCGGAAATGCGGCCGAGGACGGGTCGCGCGGAACGGCGACTGTCTGCGGCTTGAGCTCCGGCCGGCCCGTCAGCGTGATGACGTGGCCCTCGGCCGTCTTTTCGACCGACAGTTTCGCACCGAAACCCAGCAGCATCCGTTCCGAATGGTCGCGGGTCGGTTCCTTCTCGATCACCACGGTCTCGCCAGGGGCATTAAGGCCGGCGAGCAGCACCGCCGATTTCACCTGGGCCGAGGCGACCGGCAGCGTGTAGCGCACCGGCACCGGATCGGCCGCGCCAACGATGGTCATCGGTAGCCGGCCGCCCTGCCGTCCGAAGGCGCGCGCGCCGAACAGCGACAGGGGATCGGTCACCCGGCCCATCGGCCGCTTGCGCAGCGAGGCATCGCCAGTGAATGTTGCGGTGATCGCGGTCGTCGCCATCGTCCCCATGATAAGCCGCACGCCGGTGCCGGAATTGCCGCAGTCGATCACATCGGCCGGTTCAGAGAATCCGCCCACCCCCACGCCATTCACCGACCAGCTTCCGGGACCATGTTGCGTGACCTCGGCCCCGAAGGCGCGCATCGCCTTGGCGGTGTCGAGCACATCCTGCCCTTCCAGAAGGCCGGTGATCTTCGTCTCGCCCACGGCCATCGCCCCGAAGATCAGGGCTCTATGGCTGATCGACTTGTCGCCCGGCACCTCGGCGCGGCCCTTGAGCGGGCCCGAGCGGCGGGCGGTCATCGGTTCGGGCGTGGCGTGGCCGGACATGGAAACCTCGGTTGTTGGCGCGGCGTGAGGCTTACCCAATGCCGTCGCGGCGGTCCAGCGCCAACCTGCCGGTGAATGCCCGCGGAACTGGGCGATAAGTGACAGCCTGTCGGCCACGGGCCTGACCGCCGGTCCTCGCCTTTGTGACGAAAACCTCCCTGCCCCGTGGCCTTCGCCGCCCGGAAGGGTCAGGTCGATGCGTGGAGGATGGCGCGCCCGCGTCCCTGCCGTTTGGCCTCGTATAGCGCGGCATCGGCATCGGCGAGCATCCGGTCGGACAGGACGCAGTCGTAACCGGTCGACGCCGCCATGCCGATGCTGGCAGAGACCCGCGTCGAAACTCCCTGAAAATCCATCGGCTCCTCCAGCCGCGCGATGATGCGAGCAGAGATGAGTTGCAGCCGCTCGGCATCGACGAGTCCGGGCAACAAGATGACGAATTCGTCGCCGCCGACCCTCGCCACCGTGTCGCCGGCACGCGTCTGCGCCCGCAGAACGCCCGCCACGCTGCGCAGGACATGATCGCCAGCCGCGTGGCCGAGCGTGTCGTTCACTGCCTTGAACCAGTCGAGGTCCAGATGCATGAGGCCGAACGGCTGCCCGCGCGTCACCAGCTCCGCCAGGGCAAGATCAAGCGCCCGACGGTTGCGCAGGCCGGTCAGTGTATCGGTCATCGCCCGTTCTTCCGCCTCAGACCGGGCGCCTTCCAGGCGGCGATTCATGGCGCGCAACTCGCCCATCACGGCCGTCTTGGCCTCGATCAGGTACAGAAGCTCCATCGCGAGGTCGGTCGGCGCGAAATCCGCATCCGTAAGGTCGTGGTCGCGCACGGCTTCCGCAACCGTGATGCCCAAAGAAAGATTCAGCAGCAGCCCCTGACCTGCCTGCAGTGGAACGGCAAGGCCGCGAAGCGAGGTCCTGCCTTCACCGCGACGAACCAGATGCAGGCGGTCGCCTGTCCGCGCTGCGAGCGCAGCCATGTCGGCGATGTTCCCCGGACGGCCAACCTCGAACAGCGCAAAGAACTCCTGCCCGACGGCATCCTCGGGCAGAAGCTTGGCCAGCGTCGGTCCGACTTGGGCGATACGCCCGGTCTCGGTCAGCCAAAGAAACATCGGCATCAGCCGGGCCATCGAGCCAATGTCGAGCATCAGGCCCGTCAGGGTCATGCCGCCGTCCATGTCAGGAGATCCCGGCCAGATCGAAGCGCCGCCCTTCCGAGAAGGTCAGGTCGAGAAGATCGATTCGGATGATTTCGCCTTCGGGCCATGCCCCCTCATGCTCCAGGATGGCAAGGCTACCGTAATCGTCGGCCATCGCGCGCAGAAGCCCAAGTATGACATGCCCCGTGCCGATGAGCGGAGACTTGCACATCAGGCGAAAGCGGTCTGACCTTTGCTCGCTCAGGGCGAGTTGCGGCAACACCAGCTCCGGCAGCGCCATGCGGGCCCGATCGGGCAGGTCGTCGAGCGAGTGCAGGAAATCGACAAAGCCGGTTCCGCCAAAGCGCAAAAGCCGGCGCAGCCGCTCCAGTTCGGGATGGGAGACGAGATAGGTTCCAAGATCCTCCAGCAAGGCATCGCGAGGGCGGTCCAAACGCTGCGCCGCCGCCGCGACGACACGGTCGGTCAGGCTATCTTCGTAATCGAGAAGCGCCTCGAAGCCATCGGGACCAAGTCCGGCGCGTGCGGCAACATCCAGCCAGACAGCCTCGCCATAGGTGCGACGAAGAAAGCCCTGAATAGAGCGGTTGAGCAACCCATGCATCTGCGCATCCCCGGTGTTTCGGGAAGGCTAGGTTTCGCGGGTTAACACAGAGGTAATCCGACCCCGGGGCATCCGGCCTGTCGCGAGCAGAATGCTACGAATTCTACTAGATAGGCTCAGAAATCGGTGGGCGCGCCGCCCTCCTGTTTTCGCCGCGCCACGAAGCGGCGCAGTTCCTCCAGGTGGTCACCGTTGATCGGTGGCGGTTCGAACTCGGCGAGAATCGCCTTGTAGATGCGGTGCGCCCGTTCGGGCGTCTCGACCGCGCCATCCAGTTGCCAGGCCTCGTAGTTGCGCCAGTCCGACACGAAGGGAGAATAGAAGGCGGTGGTGTAGCGCTCCTGCGTGTGCTGGCAGCCGAAATAATGGCCGTTTGGACCGACTTCTCGGATGGCGTCGAAGGCAAGGTCGTCTTCGGTCGTGGACCAGGTCGCCTCTTCGAAATAGCGCTGGATCATCTGCAGCACTTCGCAGTCCATCACGAACTTTTCGGGGCTGGCGATAAGACCGCCCTCAAGCCAGCCGGCGGCGTGGTAGACCATGTTGGTGCCCGAGGTGACGGCGGCCCAGAGGCTGTTCGAGGTTTCCCACATCGCCTGCGCATCCGGGACGTTGGCGGCACAGACACCCGAGGACCGCATCGGCAGCTTGTAGAACCGCGCCAGCTGCCCGGTCATCTGGGTCGCGCGCATGTATTCTGGCGTGCCGAAGGCCGGCGCGCCAGATTTCATGTCCACGTTCGAGGTGAAGGTGCCGATCGCCACCGGGCAGCCCGGATTGATGTATTGCAGGAGCGCGATCGCGGCGAGGCCCT
The DNA here is from genome assembly GCF_021491355.1 of Alitabrizicola rongguiensis. Classification (GTDB taxonomy): domain Bacteria; phylum Pseudomonadota; class Alphaproteobacteria; order Rhodobacterales; family Rhodobacteraceae; genus Aliitabrizicola; species Aliitabrizicola rongguiensis. Next base: position 511,672 of record NZ_JAKENF010000002.1, read on the forward strand.
CGGCCAGAGACAGCGCCACTGCCCCCGACATGGTGACGGGCGCCATCGCGCCGGCCAGCGTGAAGGGCGTAACCACCACCGGCTGCCCACGCCGCGCAAGGCGCATCGCGCCGTCCAGCATCGGGAAGTCGTGCTTCAGCGGTGAGACCGAGTTGATGTTGGTATACATCCGCGGCTTGGCGCGGAACTCGTCCTCGGACAATCCGCCAGCGATGCGGACCATCTCCATCACGTCCTCGACCCGCTCGGCGCCCAGAGAGTAGGCGTGACAAACCTTGTCGGTCAGCGTCAGCTTCTCGAAGAGGCAGTCGAGATGGCGGATCGAGGGGTGGATGTCGATCGGCTCCACTGGGTAGCCGCCGGCAATGTGGATGCAGTTGAAGTACTGCGTCAGCTTCATGAAGTCCTTGAACGTCTCGAAATCGCCCGACCGCTTGCCGCGTTCGAGGTCCCAGGAATTCGGCGGGGACGAGACGTTGACGAAGACCATCTTCTTGCCGCCCATCACGATCTCGCGCTCGGGGTTGCGAGGCGTGATGGTGAAGCTGGCCGGGGCGTGGCCCAGCATTTCCATGACGAAGGCCTCGTCCATCCGGACATTGGTACCGTCGACCTTGCAGCCGGCCTTCTTCAGGATCGTCACGGCTTCGGGGTTCAGGAACTCGATGCCGATGTCGCGCAGGATGCGCATCGTGGTGCGATGGACCGCCATAACGCCGTCATGGTCGAGCGGTTCGGTCGGCCGGTCGGGGTTCTCGGGGATGCGCCACGGCATCTGCTCGATGGCCGCGGACCCTGCGCGCTGCTTGTTGCCCGCCCGTCCCCCGGCCCGCTTGCGCCGGCCTGCATCATCGTTCATCGCTTCACTCCGCCTGATGCGCGTCTTTCCCAGACATTGGCGCAAGGATGACGGGCGAGACGAGTACTTTACGACGCAACTGCGTCGTTTTTGGCATGAGCGCGCGCTGACGGGCGCTGCTGATCGTCGATCCAGGCCGGAAGGTCGCCGATGCTGGGCAGAACCGCTTCGGCGAGATGGGCCAGATCCTCATGCTCCGCCGGCCCGGTCAGCACGCCGATCGGCCGCATTCCGGCGGCCTTGCCGGCGACAAGATCATGGGTGCTGTCACCCACCATCAGCACCTGCCCGGGCGCGACGCCCTGCGCATGGGCAAAGGCCAGAAGCATCCCCGGCGCGGGCTTGGCCCCATGGCCGGAATCGCTGCCGGCGATGAAATCGAACAGTTCCTCGACGCCGTGCGCAGAGAGATGCGCCCGCGCGGCCTCTTCCACGTCGTTCGTCGCCAGGCCGATCCGCAGGCCACGCTCGCGCAGCTGCAACAGAAGCAGTTCCAGAGGAACAGCCGGCACCATCTCGGCCTCGACGGCAAGCTGGTTGAAACGGGCAATCAGCGCTTCGTGCGTCGCGCCGGGAAGATGCGGCAGGACAGTCTCGGCGATCTCGTAGCTGGTCGACGTCACGACCGGGCTGTGCGGCGCGAAGACATCCGTCACAAGATCATAACCAAGCGCGGCGGCCATCGCATCGGCATGGGCCTCGTCTTGCGCGAATTCATCGAGCATGCTGCGCGTCCAGCGGCCCCAGCTCTTGCGGAAGTCGAAAAGCGTGCCGTCCTTGTCGAAGAGAACGCCCTTGATCATCGCTTGCTTACCTGGCGCCGACTGAGAATGCGGGCACCCTACCCGCACGGCCAGCAATTGCAATCCATCAGGTCCAGTTCCGCCCGGCTTCACCCAGAAGCATCAGATGCGCCTGCATGGGCTCGGAATAGGGTAGCCCTGCCTCATCGCAGAAAGCGGTCACCCTGGCATCCTCTTGCAGCAGGAACTCGAGGACCGACCGCAGGAACGCCGGCTGTGACGCGGCCTGCCGCAAATCGGCAGGCGAGGCACCGGTCGCGGCAAGAAAGGCCGGCAGAAGCTCGTGTTGCGACGCGATCCAGCCCAGGGCCCGAATTGCCAGCATCTCGGCAGAATCATGCTTCACGATTTCGTAATCTCCCATGCCGAGAGCGCGGTGGCTGCCGGACCGAAAGACTTTCTTAACCAATCGCCATCCAGTGTGAAGGGGCGAAGAACAGGATGCGGCAGCCCGGGCATGAGCGGACGGATACTCATCATTGACGGCGTCGCGACGAACCGGATCGTGCTGATGGCGCGGCTTCAGGCGGCCTGCTACCACGCCGTGACAGCCGCGGACGGCGCCAACGGGCTTGACGTGATGCGGCGCAACCCTCCCAACCTGGTGCTGCTGAATGGCACCTTGCCAGACATGCCGGGCACTGCGGTTCTGGCGCGGATCCGGTCAAATCCAGCCCTGAGCGACGTGCCGGTCGTGATGCTCTTGGACAACCTCTTGTCCGACCAGCGCCTTGAGCTAATCCGCGCCGGCGCGGACGACGCCCTGCCCCGGTCCATCGACCCGAACTGGCTGCTGGCGCGGGCGCGGGCGCTGATGCGGTCCCGGGCGGCGTCGCGTCTCCTGCGGGCGCATGAGGCGACGCTCGGCCAGGCGGGGATGGCAGAACGGCCCGAGGGATTCGACCATCCCGGGCTAGCCGCCATCGTGGCCGAGAAGTATGACGTGGCCGATGCCCTGCTGCAGCGGCTCGAACCGCACCAGCGCAATCGCCTTGTGGCACTGACCCGGAGCGAGGCGCTGAACCCCCGCGACGCCGGCCAGCTTCACATCGACGCGTTCCTGCTGGCCGCCAGCCCCGGAAATGGGGAGGCCACGCTGCGTCTCATGTCCGAACTCAGAACCCGCGGCGCCGCGCCGGAAGCGGAATTCTGCGTGCTCCTGCAGGACGCAGCCGGCACTGCGGCCATCAACGCCCTGAACATGGATGCCCAGGACGTTCTCGACCGGGACTGCCCGGCAGAGGAGATCGCTTTCCGGCTCGATCGGATGATCCGCCGCAAGAAGCATGACGACCGCAGGCGCAAGGCGATCGATGACGGCCTGCGCTATTCGGTGATGGATCCGCTCACCGGCTTGCACAACATGCGCTTTGCAGAACCCGAACTCGACCGGCTGATCGAACGGTCGCGGCGGCAGGGCAGGTCGCTGGCCGTGATGGTCATCGACCTCGACCGCTTCAAGTCGGTCAATGACATCTGGGGGCACCCGACTGGCAACGCGGTTCTCGTCGAAGTGGCCCGGCGGCTGAAGGCTGCACTCAGTCCGGGCGCCTTGCTCGCCCGGATGGGCGGCGAGGAATTCATGGTCGCCTTGCCGGATTGCGACACCGATCTGGCCCGAGCAACCGCGCAGCGCCTGTGTGCCGCAATCAAGGGCGAGCCTTTCCTCACACCGTCGGGCCAACCGATCGCGGTAACCGTCTCGATCGGTTGGTCGCTCTCCATCGCCGAAAGGCCCGAAGACACGCGCCTCAGCATGGTCGAGCGTGCCGATCAGGCGCTGCTCATGGCCAAGGCCGCCGGGCGCAATCGCGCCATCCAAAGCCGATCCGCCGCATAAATTCGACCCTGCCCATCAGGGGGCCATCGGTGGCGGCTCACTCATGCGCCGACCGTGGGACATCTCTTCTTCAAGTCGATCTGCGAAGCGCTGACGCTCTTCATCGGTCATCGCAACCACCCGTTCGATCAGGAGTCGCTGCCCAAGCTTCAGCCTCTCGGTCAAGCGTTGCTCCTGCTGATCCGCCAGCGACCAGAGGGTGTCAGGCTGGAAAGGCTGGGCCCGCAAAGCGGCAAGGAAGTCCCCAAGATCCTTGCGGACTGCCCTTATGTCGCTCCACCGACCGCCCATCCGGGCCTGGAACTCGTCGCGGAGCGCTTCACGATCCTTCAGCGACAACGCTCTGTCGAAGGGACCGAAACCGAGCTCGCGCACACTCAGACGATGCTCACGACCGGGGCCGAACAGGGCCGCGCCCGCAATCGCGCCGACCACGGCGAGATTGAGCGCAACCGAGATCACCAGCGCGATCTTCATCCAGCGCGGTGTAGCTGCAGGCCCCGGAGCGGGGGAAACGACCTCGGGATTGGTGTCCAGCGTCATGTCAGCCCTCTGACTGGAAGGGGTCAAAGGCCGGGATCAGGTCTACCCTATCGAGGGAGGCGGTCACCCCAAGCGCCCGCGAGACACTGTCCGTCACGCTCGACAGCCCGGCGGGTTGGACGGCACCAAGCCAGACCCCCGCCAGCGTCGCCGTCGCAAGACCCGCCGTCAAACCGAGCCCTCTGAACCAGCCTGACAGGTGCGGCATCAGTCCTCGTGAAGGGATGTTGGCCCGAAGAGGCGGACGGCTTGCGCGCCCGGCCTGTTCGGCAAGGGCCGCCGCCTCGATCCGCTGAACCAGACTGCCCGGGGGAAGCGGTGCGTCTGCCCGCGCTTCCGCAAAAAGACCGTCCAGGTCCTCCTCGCCCATCTCAAACTTCGTTGTCATATCCGAGCTCCGCCCGCCGCGGCGACAGAATTGCAGTCAGGCTGCGCTTGCCTCGCGCAATCAAACTTTCGACCGCTTCCACGCCTATGTCCATCACTTCGGCAATCTCTGGATTGCCCAGTCCTTCCAGGTGGCGCAAGACCACCGCCTGTCGCTGCCGATCTGGCAGTCGCGCCAGCGCCGCCTCCAGCGCCTGCATCCGGTCCCGCTCGATCAGCCCCGCCTGCGCGCCGGGTGTATCGTCCTCTGGCTCGGCCACATCCTCGAGCGCCGATGGGCGCTTTTTGCGGATGCGGTCGGTGCAAAGGTTCAGCACCACGCGATAGAGCCAGGTCGAGATTTTCGCCTCACCCTGCCGCCAGTCTGACGCCACGCGCCAAAGACGCAGCATCGCCTCCTGCACCACATCCTCGGCCTCGGCCCGGTCGCTCAGTACCCGCGCGGCAAAACCGAACGCGCGCGGGGTCAGGCGAAGGGTCAGGGCACGGGCAGCCGCCTGGTCCCCATTGGCATAGAGGACCAGAAGCGCCTCGTCCGAGACGTCCGACAGGGCATCAAGCGCCATTTCCATTCCGTCCGGGTCTAGCCTGACCGTCCGTCCTTTCCAAGTCCGCGCCCCGGCCAGCATGGACCGGAGCGCGATTCACTCAGCTCAGTTGTCGTCGCCCCAGCCGTGCATCCACTCGCCCCAGCCTTGGCCGCGATGGCCGTGCTTTCCACCCGGTCCGCGGCCGGGCTCCCCCCTGTCGGCCATGGCCGCCGCAGCCTCGTCCTTCGTGACCGCGCCGTCACCATCGATATCGAACCGCTCGAACATCATTTCGCCCATGCCTCCGCCCATCATCGGGCCGGCGGCCAGTTCCTCGACCGACAGGGCGCCATCCCCGTCGACATCGAGACGGGCGATCATCTGGGTGGAACGCTGCGCGACCATCTGCGCCATGTTCTGCATCATCTGCGCAGAAAGCTCGTCAGCAGTAATCTTGTTATCCTTGTTTGCATCCAGTCCGGCGATGCGGCTTTGACGGAAGGCCAAGACCTCGTCCTTGGTGATCTTGCCGTCGCTGTTCACATCGATCTGCTCGAACATGAACATCGGCATTCCGCCCATGCCCTGCCCCATGCCACGGCCCATGCCGGGGCCGCCCATCTGGCCGGCGCCCATCATCCCCTGAGCAGGAGCATCAGGCGCGTTTTCCTGTGCCAGTGCGAAACCGGCAATACTGATCGCGGCGATCAGCCCGAATGTGCCGAACACAGTCTTCTTGTTCATCGTCTCACTCCTTCTGGCGGGCGCACCCATGCGCGCCGTTCTGGATGAGAAACGTATGAGCCGTTAACTTCCGTCGCTGCCTGTTTCAGCGACAACGCGCCGCGCCCCGTCGATCATGACTTTCTGCGGCAGCATCTCCGATGTAGAAATCTGGTCTCTGCAGTTCAGGATTCCGCGATGACATACGCCGCCCTTACCGATGCCGACGACCGGCCGCTGCGCCTCGCGCTTTCGCGGGGCTGGCGGCGGCGGTGCCCAAACTGCGGCGCAGGGCCGATGATGAGCGGCTATCTCAAGGTCCGCGATCACTGTCCGGTCTGCGGACAGGAACTGATGCATCACCGCGCCGATGACGGCCCCGCCTACCTGACCATCCTCATCGTCGGCCACCTGATGGCGCCGGCGCTGCTGATTGCCTTCGTCGAATTCCGACCCGATCCGCTGCTGCTCGGCACGATCTTTTCGGTCGGGACAGTCGCACTTTCGCTCTATCTTCTGCCAAGGCTGAAGGGCGCCCTGATCGGGGTTCAATGGGCAAAGAGGATGCATGGGTTCGGCGCAAGTGGATGAGGTTCCGGTTCCCCGCGACGCGTCCAGCCTGATCCTGGTGCGGGACGGGCTGTCTGGGCCCGAGGTTCTCATGGGCCAACGCGGCGCAGCTGCGGCCTTCATGCCGTCCAAGTTCGTCTTTCCGGGTGGGGCCGTCGATCCCGAGGACGGCGCGCTGCCCCTTTCGACCGAACTGTCGCCGGTCTGTGCGGCCCGGCTAAGTTCGGGCGGGAACTGCGCGGCCGATGCCCTGGTCGGTGCGGCCCTGCGCGAGATGTGGGAAGAGGCGGGATTGGCGCTCGGCCGGCCCGGCAAGGCCGACCTTCCGCCCGGCTGGGACGGCTTCGCGGAACGAGGCGTGATCCCCTCGGCCGCCGGCCTGCGCTACATCTTTCGCGCGGTAACTCCACCCGCACGGACGCGCCGGTTCGATGCCCGCTTCTTCCTTGCGCGGGCCGAGGCAGTCGTCGGCGATACGGGCGATTTCTCGGCGGCGACGGACGAACTCAGCCACCTGCACTGGCTTCCTCTGGCAGAGGCACGGCGGCTCGATCTGCCTTTCATCACCGAGATCGTCCTTGCCGAGGTGGCGCAGAGGCTCACGGAAGACGGCCCGCCGCCGCCGGTGCCCTTCTTCGACAATACCGGCCCGCGCCCGGTGTTCCGGCGCATCGCCTAGGCAATAGCGACAACGCCAACGATTCCCGCGGCCAGCAGCGCGATCCCGAAAAGCTCGCGCGCCGTAACCTTCTCGTGGAAGATGAGAACCGAGACCGCGAGCGAGAAGATCAGCTCGATCTGACCCAGGCTTCGCACATAGGCCGCATTCATCAGCGCGAAGGCCAGGAACCACCCGAATGAACCAAGGATGCCGGTCAGCCCGACGAACGCTGTCGACCGCCAGGCAGCAATGACGCGCCCGACCTCACCCGGCTCGCGCCAGTTCAGCCAGAAGCGCATGGCCAGCGCCTGGAAGGTGCTGACCGCCGCCAACGCCACCGTAGCTCGGAAAAGGGGCGAGTCCGATGCGACCTGAAGCGTCGCACCGCGATAACCGACCGATGACAGGCCGAAGAGCGCCCCGGCGGTCAGACCAAGCGCAACGGCGCGGTTGAAGATCGAGAAATGGCCCCACCCCTTCGCCGGACGCGACAGCAGGATCACCCCGGCAGTGCCAATGGCAATGGCAATCAGGCCGGCATTCGAAACTGGCTCGGCCAGAATAACCGCCGAGAACAGAGCCACAATCAGCGTCTCCGACTTGGTAAAGGCGATCCCGACGGCAAAGCTCCGTTCGGAAAACAGCGCCACCGTGCAGAAGGTGGCGACGATCTGCGTCACACCGCCCATCAGCATGTAGGGCCAGAAGGTCCAGTCCGGCCAAACAAGACGTTCTCCAGCGACGACGAGCACGGCAAGGACGGCAAGGGCCAAAGGCGCGCCGAACAGGAACCGCGAGAAGGTCGCGCCGCCGGTCGAAAGGCCAATCCCCTTCAGGCGCTTCTGCAGCAGGAACCGCAGCGTTTGGACGGCGGCGGCGGCAATGGTGACAATGACCCAGAGTTCCATGACCCCGGTTTCGCAGGCCCCCCTGCCCGCTGCAAGGTGCTATTCGGCGGCGCGGATACGCTCGTCCTGAGGCGGCATCGCATTCCTTTGGACGGGCCAGATCGGATGGGGAACCGGGTCCTTCGCCTTGAGGAAATAGCGGCGGAACACTTCGCCGTAGCCGACATACCGATAGCCTTCGTTGCGGCGCAGGTAATGGTCGCGGTTGGCGGCATACATCGCGGGCAGCCGGTACCACGGCACCGCCGGATGCATGTGATGCACCACATGAAGGTTGTTGTTCAGGAAGAGCAGCGACAGCGGCCCCCGATCCTCGATCAGCACGGTCCGCGCCCGGGCCGCCTCATGCGCCCGATGTTCAAGATAGGTGCGGATCTTGAGCACCGAATAAGCGAGATAGGCCGAAAGGAGATAGGCCAGAACCGGCATTGAGCCGACCGCCAGAAGCCAGCCGAGAACCAGGAGAAGCCCGATCCCGTGCAGCGCCCAGGCCCGGCGGATCTCGGTTTGCCCGCCACGCAGCAACCTGAGGTCCGACTGCACGAAAAGGACCGTGCCTATTGCCGGACCCAGCAGCATCCTACCGAGCAGCGTATTGTTCAGGCGCAGAAGCGTCTGCGCCCAAGAGGGCATCCGCGCCCAGACCGCCGGGTCCTGATAGTTCGATTCCGGGTCATCGTAGGGATCGGTCAGGGCCGGATCGTAGTGATGCTGAAGATGGGTGGTGCGGAACCGTTCGTAGGGCACATAGGGCATCAGTGCCGGGAAAACGAGCGCATCATTCAACGCCTGCGACGGGAAGGGATGGCCGTGGATGACCTCGTGCTGCAACGACGAGAACTGGGCAATCGCCACCGCCGTCAGTCCGATCCCGAGCGGCAGCCACAGCGATGCCGCCCAGGTCGTTCCGATCACCCAGAGCGCATATGTTGCCGCCATCAGAAGCACAGTCGGCCATTCGACCGCTGTCGTGTTCGAACGCATTGAATTCCCCGGCTCTTTTCCCGCCAAGATAGCACTTGCAAGGACTCGCGGGAATTCAGAGGATAAGCAACACAACCACAACATTGATGATTTTATGAAACAAATGAATGATTCACGCGACAAGCGAAGCCGAGCCGATCTGTTTCGCGCCCGTCTGGGCGAAGCGATGGATCTGCGCGGGCTAAGCCAGAGCGCCCTTGCCCGGAGGGTCGGTGTCGACCGGTCGACGATCTCGCAGCTTCTCGATCCCGCATCGGCGCGGCTGCCGAACGCGCAGGTGGCGGCAGAATGCGCCATCGCGCTTTCGGTCAGTGCCGACTGGCTTCTTGGCCTGACCGACCGTCCGGAGCTGCCGGACGCGCGGCTGGCCGAGGTTCTCAGGCTGACGGACGCCTCGCGCGCCCTGATCGACGAGACGATCTTCGGCTGGCATCAGGAAGCTGCGGGCTACAAGATCCGCCACGTTCCCGCGACCCTGCCTGACATGGTCAAGACCCGGCGGATGATGGAATGGGAATACGGCCCCCAACTGGGCGCTGATGCGGCTCAGGCGCTGGCGACAGCCGAGGCGCGGCTCGACTGGATGCGCCATGCGCGGTCCGATTACGAGATCGCATTTCCGCTTCACGAACTCGAAGCTTTCGTCCGGGCCGAGGGCTATTACGCCGGCCTACCTCTAGGCGTCCGGCTGGAGCAGATCGACAGGCTGATCGCGTTGGTCGACGCGCTCTACCCTTCGGTCCGCATCTACCTCTTCGATGCGCGCCGCATCTTCTCGGCCCCCATCACCATCTTCGGGCCCTTCCTGGCGGTGATCTATCTCGGCAGCCACTACCTGGCCCTGCGCGACCCAGAGCGGATCGCCGTGCTGTCGCGGCATTTTGACGGGCTGGTGCGCGACGCGGGCATGGCGGCGCGGGATCTGCCCGGCCACCTGCGCGCCTTGCGATCGAGCCTCACGCCCTAACCCACCGGTCGCAAACGGGCTGTGTTGTAGCCATTCCAGTCGAGGATTTCCTTGGCCGCAGCCAGCCGGTCAGGGGGAAGATCGGCGCTGCGGTTCAGGATCATGCCGAACTTGCCAGAGGGCGTGCCGATCACAATCGTGCGGTAGTCCGCATCAACCCAGAGCACCCACCATTCGGCGCCCAGCCCCTCGGGGTCGGCAGCGGTCAGCCTGATCCGGCCCGGCCCGGTGATCCGTCCCGGACCGGCATATCCTGCAGGCAATCCGGCAAGGCAGAGATCGGCATCGACGGTGAAATCGCTGCCGCGCACGTCAGACACGGTCAGCCCACCGGCGGAACAGGGCCGCGCCCCGGCCGAGGCGAGTTCGGCCACTTGAACCCATTTCCCCTTCAGCCGCGCAGGATCGAAGGTCGCATTGGAATACATCGGCGTCCCATCGCGGCGCAGTGCTTCGGTCTTTGTGGGCGCGGGGGCGCAGGCCGCAACAAGCGTCAGCGCAGCAAGGATCAGTCGATGCATTGGGTCATCCTTTCCCCATTGAGCCCGAGAATGTCCTGGCAGCCGAACAGAGGCGTGATCGGCGAACAGGTCTGCGACCGTGCAAGGCATTGCCCCTCGCAGTCGCTCTTCTTGCTGCAATGCTTTCCGGCATCGCGCGTTTCCATCACGCAGGCGCGGGCGCCGGTCGATCCGACCTTGGAATAGACGCCCTTCTTCTTCTCGCAGGCCAGTTGCGCGGGAGACTTGTAGACCGGCGGTGGCGGCTGCACCGCCTCTGCGGCGGCATCGACGGCCGCCTTCGCGGCGGGGTCCGGTTCGGTTGGGGCGACCTCGCTCGCAGCCATCTGCGGCTTGCCCGGCTTGCCCCCGGCAGCCGCCGGAGCCGCTGCTGGCTTTGCGCCCGCGGTGGCGGCAGCAGCTTCCGGCTGGGGAGCATCGGACTTCGCGGACCCGGGTTTTGCGGCATCGAGCGGTGTAACCGCGATGTCGGTCGCAGCGGCGGAAGCGGCCGGCGTCGGCTCTCCCTCCTTCGGCTGGGCACCCGGCAAAGAAAGCTTGCAGGCAGACAGGACCAGCAACGCGACAAGGATCAGGGGGCGGAGCATCGACTGTAAATCCGATTGCATTCGAAGTTACGCCCAAAAGGCACGAGCGCCCCGACGGACGCAAGCCCCGCCTCTCAGAACGGCTGTCCGAAGCGGCGATGAACCCGGTCGATCTCGGCCAGAACCTCTTCCGCCAGCCGGACATCGGCAGCCCCGAGACAGATGCGCAACTGGTCGGTCGAGGTTGCGCCAATGATCGGGATCGTCGGGAACGGCCGCGACATGCAGAATGCGATGGCCATCTGCGCCGGATCGAGGCCGTGGCGCCCGGCAACGCCGACATATTCATCGACCGCTGCCTGCGCTTGCGGCGTCAGGCGGCCGCTCAGCGTCGGGTTCAGGCTGCGGCGGGAACCGGGTGGCGTCGCCCCGTTGGCATACTTCCCGGTCAGAAGGCCCGTCGCCAGCGGCGAGAAGGCCAGAAGCGGCATGTCTTCCATGACCGAGAACTCGGCCCAGTCGCTGTCGAACTGCCGACAAAGCAGCGAATACTCGTTCTGCACGGTCATCATGCGCGGCAGTCCATGGGCCTCGGCCAAAGCCAGCCATTTCGCCGCCCCCCAGACGCTTTCGTTCGAAAGGGCGATATGGCGGATCTTGCCGGCGCGGATCAATTCGTCGGCTGCCTCCAGCATCTCGAGCATGTGGTCGGTCACTGCGTTGCGATCCTGCCCGCGCGGGTCGAACGTCCAGATATCGCGGAAGTGATAGGCTTCCCGGTTGGGCCAGTGCAACTGATAGAGGTCGATGACATCGGTCTTCAGCCGGCGCAGCGATCCCTCGACGGCCTCGCGCATGATCGTGCCGCTCATGGGCGCGCCGTTTCGGACGGCGGCCTGCCCCCCTCCGGTAACTTTCGTCGCGAGAACAACGTCGTGCCGACGTCCTGTCTTCGCGAACCAGCTGCCGATGATCTCTTCCGTACGGCCGACGGTCTCGGCCCTGACCGGGTTGACAGGATACATCTCGGCCGCATCCCAGAAGGTCGCACCGTGATCCATCGCCATGTCCATCTGGGCATGGCCCTCAGCCTCGGTGTTCTGGCTGCCCCAGGTCATTGTGCCAAGGCAGATTTCCGACACGGTCAGACCGGTGCGCCCCAGGGGAACCTGCTTCATCTTGCCTCCTCGGCCCTTCATGGATTTGGCGCCACCCTAGCGGCTCGGTCGGGATCGGCAACCCCATGCCTCTGTCGCAGATTTCCATGCCGGGCCAGGCGCGGCCAAACCGCGATGCGAGGGGACAGACCCGTCTTCACCTCGTTGTGAAAACTGCGGCGGATGAAATCCGGCGTGCTATCGTCAATCGAGCAGAGAGGTAAACATGACCATAATCAACTTCCGGTCGGTCGCGCTTGGGCTGGCTGCAGCATGCACGCTGTCGAGCGCGGCCCTTGCGGCGCCTGTCCGCTACTCGCTGGATTCCTCCTCTTCGAAGGTCGGATTCGAGACCATGTTCGGAGCCGATGCCATCACCGGAACCATGCCCGTGACCAGGGCCGACCTCACGATCGACTTCGAACGGCTTACCGCCTCGAAGGTCGCAGTCGCGCTGGATGTGACGAATGCGGAGGCGAGCTTTCCCTTCGCGGCGCAAGCGATGAAGGGGCCGAAGGTACTGGATGCCGGGACCTATCCCCTGATCACCTTCGTCTCGACCGCCGTCCGACCGAAAGATGCGAGCAAGGCCCAGATCGACGGGGATATCACCATCCGCGGCGTGACCCGCCCGATCACCTTCGAAGCCAATATCTGGCGCCAGCAAGGCAGCGAAAGCGGGGACCTCAGCAACCTGACGATCCGATTGACCGGCGCGATCAACCGCAGCGATTTCGGCGCAGTCGGGTGGAGCGACATGGTCGCCGACAAGGTCAGCCTGGATATCCTTGCCCGGATCTCGAAGGACTGAGCGATGACCTGGCGGAACACGCCCGACAATTTCGGCCTTGTCACCCGGCTCCTCCATTGGCTGATGGCCATCGGGATCCTCTTCCTTCTTGCGCTTGGCACCCGGCTGGCCGGCATGCAGCCGGGTCTTGCCAACCTCTGGCTCTACGGTCTGCACAAGAGCATCGGCCTCTGCCTGCTGGCGCTGGTCGTGATCCGGCTGGTCTGGCACCGGATCAGCCCGCCGCCTTCGCCGATCGGCGACCCCAGGGCGCTGTCGCAACGGCTGGCGCGATGGGGCCATGCGCTGATCTATATCCTGCTCCTCGCCATTCCGCTGTCTGGCTGGATCGCCAGTTCCGCAAGCGGGATCGACACTGTGCTGTTCGAAACCTGGACCGTGCCGCGGATCGCGCCCGTCTCGGCAGCCTGGGAAAATGCCGGCTGGGCCGCCCATGGCCTTTTGACCAAGCTGCTCATGGCGGTCCTGCTGGTGCATGTCGCCGCCGCACTGAAACGGCAGATGGACGGCGACGGCACGTTGCGGCGCATGTGGTCAGGTGGCAACTGAGCCCCTGCGCCGAACCACGCCTCTTCTACGCCACACGCGGAAAGTCCTTGAGGGCTTTCGCGTGCCGTGCCTGAAACCGGCCTTTCAGCGCTTCCCCCCGTCCTGAAATACGGGCAGTCTGCGGCCACTCCACCGGTGAGCGATGCGCCTTCTCATCTCCTTTACTGCCCTGTTCGTGTCTGTCGTGCTCCTGCAACTCGGAACCGGCGGCGTGGCTCCGCTTGACGCGATTTCGGGCGTCAAGCTCGGCTTCACCACGGCGCAGATCGGCCTTCTCGGCTCGGCACATTTCTTCGGCTTCTTCATCGGCTGCTGGTGGGCGCCGCGCCTGATGGGCGAGGTGGGCCATTCCCGTGCCTTCGCCGCCTTCACCGCCGCAGGCACCATCGGCATCCTCGCCCATATGATGATCGTCAATCCCTATGCCTGGGCGATCATGCGCATGGCGTCGGGCCTTTGCGTCGCGGGCTGCTACACCATCATCGAGGCCTGGCTGCAAGCCAAGGTCACGAACGAGACGCGCGGTCGCGCCATGGGCGTCTACCGGATCGTCGACATCAGCGGCAGCCTGCTGGCCCAGCTGATGATCGGCGTGCTCGAACCCGCCTCATACCTGTCCTACAACATCCTGGCGCTGGCCTGCTGCGCCGCGATCTTTCCCCTGACGCTGACCAAGGCCGAAGCACCGGAAATGCCGCTTGCCCCGCGCCTGCGCCCTCGGCTGGCCTGGGACCGCTCGCCTCTGGCGGCGGTGGGGGTAATTGTCTCGGGCATCACCGGGGCCGCCTTCCGCATGGTGGGACCGGTCTACGGCGTCGAAGTCGGCCTGCGGGCCGACCAGATCGCACTGTTCCTGGCCGCCTATGTGGTCGGGGGTGCGCTCGCCCAGTTCCCGGTTGGCTGGGTCGCCGACAAGTTCGACCGCCGCCATGTCCTGATAGGGCTCTCCGTCCTCAGCATAATCGCCTGTGCGGGTGCCGTGACCTTTGCCGATCGCGGAAACGTGGCGATCTTCACCGCAGCCGTGGTCTTTGGCTTTGCCACTCTGCCTATCTACTCGGTCTCGACCGCACATGCCCACGACTATTCGACCAGTCTCGAACGGGTCGAGCTCTCCGCCGCTCTGATGTTTCTTTACGCGGTGGGCGCCATCGCCAGCCCCTGGTTCGCCTCTATCGTGATCGAGGCCTTCGGACCGGGGGCGATGTTCCTAATGATCGCGCTGGCCCATGCGCTACTGATCGTGTTCGGTCTTGTGAGGATGCGCGCGCGCCCTGCCCCGGAAGGTCGGACCGCCTACACCTACGAACCGCGCACCTCTTTCCTCATCGGTCGGCTCCTGCGCCGCGACCGAGAGGAAGGGTAAGGCACAGACCGCCAGCGCCGAGCGGCCTGGACCCGTGCAACGCTTCTGGTTCTCGCCAATCCCTTGCGCTAAAGGGGGCGCGACAGCAAAGGCAAGGGCAGACGCATGGCGCGGATTCTCATCACCTCGGCGATCCCCTATATCAATGGGATCAAGCATCTGGGCAATCTCGTGGGCAGCCAGCTTCCGGCTGACCTCTTTGCCCGATACATGCGCGGCCGTGGGAACGAGGTGCTGTTCCTCTGCGCCACCGACGAACATGGCACCCCTGCCGAACTGGCCGCCGCCAAGGCCGGCAAGCCGGTCGAGCAGTACTGCGCCGAGATGTACGAGGTTCAGAAGGATCTCGCCGCCGGGTTCCGCTTGTCTTTCGACCATTTCGGCCGCTCGTCGAGCCTGCGCAACCGCAAGCTGACCCAGCATTTCGCCGGGAAGCTGGCCGAGAACGGCTATATCGAGGAAGTGTCGGAAAAGCAGATGTTCTCCATCGCCGACAACCGCTTCCTGCCCGACCGCTACATCGAGGGCACCTGCCCGAACTGCGGCTATGACCGGGCCCGCGGCGACCAGTGCGAGAACTGCACCAAGCAGTTGGACCCCACCGACCTCATCAACCCGCGCTCGGCGATCTCCGGCTCGACCGATCTCGAGGTGCGCGAGACCAAGCACCTTTACCTCAAGCAGCGCTCGCTCAAGGACAAGCTCGAGGCCTGGATCGACAGCAAGACCGACTGGCCGATCCTGACCACCTCGATCGCCAAGAAATGGCTGAACGACGGTGACGGGCTGCAGGACCGTGGGATCACCCGCGACCTGTACTGGGGCGTGCCGGTGATGAAGGGCGACCAGCCCTGGCCGGGAATGGAAGGCAAGGTCTTCTACGTCTGGTTCGACGCGCCGATCGAATACATCGCCTGCGCCGCCGAATGGGTCGACGCGAACGGCAAGACGGAAGCCGACTGGGAACGCTGGTGGCGCACCGACAAGGGCGCAGCCGACGTGAAGTATTTCCAGTTCATGGGCAAGGACAACGTCCCCTTCCACACGCTCAGCTTCCCGGCCACGATCCTCGGCTCGGGCGAGCCGTGGAAGATGGTCGATTACCTGAAGTCGTTCAACTACCTGAACTATGACGGCGGCCAGTTCTCGACCAGCCAGGGCCGCGGCGTATTCATGGACCAGGCCCTGTCGATCCTGCCCGCCGATTACTGGCGCTGGTGGCTCTTGTCCCATGCGCCCGAGAGTAGCGACAGCGAATTCACCTGGGAGAACTTCCAGGCCTCGGTGAACAAGGACCTCGCCGATGTGCTTGGCAACTTCGTCAGCCGCGTCACCAAGTTCTGCGTGTCGAAATTCGGCAACGAGGTTCCCGCGGGCGGCGAATTCGGCCCGCAGGAGGCGGCGCTGATCGCCGACCTTGGCGCCCGGATCAAGGATTACGAGGGGTATATGGACGCGATGGAGGTGCGGAAATCCGCGGCCGAGTTGCGCGCCATCTGGGTCGTCGGCAACGAATACCTGCAGTCAGCGGCACCCTGGTCGGCAGTCAAGACCGACCCCGATCGCGCACAGGCCATCGTGCGGCTGGGGCTGAACCTGATCCGCCTCTACGCGATCCTGTCGCGCCCCTTCATCCCGGATGCGAGCGCCGCGATGATGGCGGCGATGGGCTCGGACGACTGGACCTGGCCCGATGACGTCAGCGCCGCCCTTCGCGCCCTGCCCGCCGGCCACGGCTTCTCGGTGCCGGAAAACCTGTTCCGCAAGATCACCGACGAAGAGCGCGCCGACTGGCAGACCCGCTTCGCCGGGGTACGGACCTAACCGCCCGCGCGGGCGATGACCTCGAGCAGATGGGCGTGGACGGCGGGGCTGCCCGCCACCACGCGCCCGTCCGAGCCGAAGCGCAGCGGATTGCCCTGCCAGTCGGTCATCACCCCGCCTGCGGCCTCGACCACCGGCAGGACTGGCAGGTAGTCGTAGGGCTCCAGCCCATAGTCGACCACGCCATCCACCCAGCCCGCAGCGAGTTGCAAATAGGAATAGCAGTCGGCCGATTCCCGTACGGTGCGGCCAGCGTCCATAAGCGCAAAAGCGACTTGAGGCTCTTTCGCAAGAACACGCCGCAATTCATTGATGCAGATAAATGAATCCGAAGGATCTACTTTTCGAACCCGCACCGGTCGGTCGTTCAGAAACGCCCCCAATCCCGGCCCGCCCCAGGCGACCTCGCCCATGACCGGCGCCTGGATGCCGCCGACCAGCGGCTTGCCGTCATGCAGAAGCCCGAGCAGCATCCCCCAGAGCGGATGGCCGGAAATGAAGCTTTTCGTGCCATCGATCGGGTCGATCACCCAGAGGAATTCCGCGTCCTGGGCCCCGCCGAATTCTTCGCCGAGAATGCCATGGCCGGGAAACCGCTTCGCGATTTCACTGCGCAACCGCTCCTCGGTCTGGCGGTCGGCTCGGGTGACGGGGCTTGCGTCGGCCTTGGACTCGACATCGAGCGCCTTGCGGAAAAACCCTAGCGGCACCTCGCGCGCGGCCTGCATGATCTCGCGCAGGGCAGTCGCGTAAAGACGGGGATCTGGGTCGGGCATCGGCGACTCCGCAGGAATGAGATGCGGCAGGTCTCGCCCAGAAACAGCGACTTTGCAACGCGCCCGCAGGATCGGATTTGACAATCCCCGCCCTTCCCGCGCAGCCTGCCGCCAGTCGGCGCACGCGCGCCGTGAGGGAACCGATGGACGCACTCGACCGCATTCGCGATCTGCCGATCTGGCATGGCCGGATCATCGCCGAGCCGCTCGGCGGCGGCATCACCAACCTGAATTTCCGCGTGCAGGACAGCGAAGGCATCTACGTCGTGCGCGTCGGCGCCGATATCGGCGTCCACCAGATCATGCGCTTCAACGAACTTGCGGCCAGCCGCGCCGCCCATGCCGCAGGGATCTCGCCCCGCGTCGTGCATGCCGAGACGGGCATCCTCGTGATCGACTGGATCGAGGGCAAGACGCTGACAGCCGCCGACGTGCGCGCCGAAGGGATGCTGCCACGGGTCGTCGATCTGGTCGCGCGGGCGCATCGGGACATTCCGAACTACATCCGCGGGCCGGTCCTGTCCTTTTGGGTGTTCCATGTCATCCGCGACTATGCGGGAACCCTGCGCTACACCCGTCACGAGCTTGACCTTGCCGGCTACCTAGCCGCCTGCGCCCGGCTGGAAGAGGCGGTCGGCCGCGTCGAGATCGTCTTTGGCCACAATGACCTTTTGCCGGCGAACTTCATCGATGATGGCAAGCGCCTGTGGCTGATCGACTGGGACTATGCCGGCTTCAACTCGCCGCTTTTCGATCTGGGCGGACTGGCCGCCAACAACGCCCTGAGCCATGCGCAGGAAGAGGCGATGCTGGCCCAGTATTTCGGCAAACCCGCCGATGCCGATCTCTGGCGGCGCTACCGCGCCATGAAGGCAGCGGCGGCGCTGCGCGAGGCAATGTGGTCGATGGTGCAGGAAACGCACTCCGACCTTCCGGTCGATTACCTCGCCTATACCGATAACGCGCTGGCCGCCTATCGCTTGGCGCTGACAGAATTCGAGCAAAGCTGAGGACATCATGGCTTCCCTTCCCACGAGCGCCCGCGTCGTCATCATCGGCGGTGGCATCATCGGCTGTTCCACGGCCTATCACCTCGGCCAGATGGGCTGGACCGACACTGTGCTGCTCGAACGCAAGAAGCTGACCTCGGGCACGACCTTCCACGCCGCAGGGCTGGTCGGGCAGCTGCGCACCTCGGCCAACATTACGCAACTCCTGGGCTATTCGGTCGCGCTCTACGACCGGCTGGCACAGGAGACGGGCCTGGCGACCGGGTGGAAGCGCAACGGAGGGCTGCGGCTCGCCTGCAATGCCGAACGCTGGACCGAGGTGAAGCGACAGGCAACGACCGCGCATTCCTTCGGACTGGAGATGCATCTGCTGACGCCGAAAGAGGCGCAGGATCTCTGGCCGCTGATGAATGTCGATGACCTCGTCGGTGCGGCCTTCCTGCCGACCGACGGGCAGGCGAACCCCTCGGACATCACCCAAAGCCTCGCCAAGGGCGCGCGGATGAAGGGCGTGTCGATCTTCGAGGACACGCCGGTGACTCGTATCCTCGTGGAGAATGGCCGCATCAGGGGTGTCGAGACGGCGGCGGGCACGATCGAATGCGAGAAGGTCGTGATCTGCGCCGGGCAATGGACGCGGTCGCTGGCGGCAACGGTCGGGGTGAATGTCCCTCTCGTCTCGGTCGAGCACCAGTACATGATCACCGAGCGGATCGAGGGGGTCACCCCCGGCCTGCCGACGCTGCGCGACCCCGACCGGCTGACCTACTGGAAGGAAGAAGTCGGCGGTCTGGTGATGGGCGGCTACGAGCCGAACCCGAAGCCATGGGCACAAAATGGAATACCGGAGGGCTTCCATTTCGAGACTTTGACCCCGGATTTTGACCATTTCGAACAATTCATGGATCTGGCCATCGGCCGCGTCCCGGCGCTTGCCGAGGCCGGGATCAAGCAGCTGCTGAACGGGCCGGAAAGCTTCACGCCGGATGGAAACTTCATCCTCGGCGAAGCCCCGGAACTGAAGAACCTGTTCGTCGGTGCGGGCTTCAACGCCTTCGGCATCGCCTCGGGCGGCGGTGCGGGTATGGCGCTGGCGGAATGGGTGGCGGCAGGGGCACCGCCCTTCGACCTCTGGCCCGTGGACATCCGCCGCTTCGGCCCGGTGCACCACGAAACCTCGTGGGTCCGCACGCGGACGATGGAGGCCTATGGCAAGCACTACACGATCGCCTGGCCGTCCGAAGAGTATAAGACCGGCCGCCCGATGCGCCGCTCGCCGCTCTATGCCCATCTGAAGGCCGCCGGGGCCTGCTTCGGCGAGAAACTCGGCTGGGAGCGCCCGAACTGGTTCGCCGACCTCGCCTCGGGCGAAGAACCGGTGGACCGCTATTCCTACCAGCGTCCCGGCTGGTTCGACGCCGTCGCGCGCGAGCATCACGCCTGCCGCAACGCCGCCGTGCTGATCGACCAGACAAGCTTCGCCAAGTTCGAACTGAAGGGGCCCGACGCCGCCGCCGAACTGAACCGCATCGCCGCGAATAATGTCGACCGGCCCGTGGGCAGCCTGATCTACACCCAGATGCTGAACGGCAAGGGCGGAATCGAGGCCGACGTGACAGTCGCGCGGACGGCCGAGGACCGCTTCTACATCGTCACCGGCACGGGCTTTGCCACCCATGACTTCGACTGGATCCGGCGCAACCTGAGCGACGATGCCTGCGCGATGCTGACCGACATCACCTCGGGCGGGGCGGTGCTGTCGCTGATGGGACCGCAAGCGCGGGCGATCCTGTCGGCGGTCAGCGAGGACGACGTCTCGAACGCGGCCTTCCCCTTTGGCACAGCGCGCACGATTGGCATTGCCGGCTGCCCGGTTCTGGCGCTCCGCGTGACCTATGTCGGCGAACTGGGCTGGGAGTTGCACATCCCGACGGAATTCGCCGTGACCGTCTACGAGGCGCTGGTTGCCGCAGGCGCGCCTCTCGGCTTGGTCAATGCCGGCTATCGCGCCATTGAGACCTTGCGGCTGGAAAAAGGCTACCGCGCCTGGGGAGCCGATATCGGGCCGGACCACACACCGGTCGAAGCAGGGCTGACCTGGGCTTGCAAGCTGAAGTCCGGCCTGCCCTTTATCGGCCGCGCCGCGATCGAGGCTCAGGTGAACGGCGGTGTGAAGAAGCGCCTTGCGGGCTTCGTGGTCGATGATCCCTCCGTCATCCTCCTCGGCCGCGAGACGATCTACCGCAACGGCGAACGGGTCGGTTGGCTGTCTTCGGGCGGCTACGGCCACACGCTCGGCAAACCCGTGGGTTATGGCTACGTCCGCCGGGCCGAGGGCGTGACCGAAGAGTTCGTGCTGTCGGGCGACTACGACCTGGAAGTGGCCTCGGAGAGGGTCCGGGCGCAGGTGTCACTGGAGCCGTTCTATGATCCGAAAATGACTCGCGTGAAGGCATAGTCCTGAGCGCAAGCCCGCGAACGCTGCGCCGGTGACCCCGGATTGCGGTCCGGCACTGGTTGATGTCGGACCGGTCAACCTGAGCAACAGCCTGAGCGGTCTTGTCTACGGAAAGCCATCGGCGGCGCTGCAACCATTTCAAGCTTTTGCTTTGGAAGCCCGTCGCTGCTCTTGCGTCGAAACAGCGTCTCGACAAATGCTGAGTCGATCCCCGGCAAAATGCAGGGCAGCATCGGTCGTTCTGGAGATGATTATGCCGTTTGTTCCGTTCCCCGCACCGACGCAAATCGTTCTTTCGACCGCCTTGGTCTGCCTGATCGGGGCATGCAGCGGTTCGGGCGGTTCAGGTGTGTTCGGTCCGCTTGGAGGAGACAGCAGCGGAGGGGAAACACCGGTCGATCCCGACACGCCAGATGGTCAGGCCACGTTCGATGAACTTGCGGCTCTTGGCCAGACACTTTTTGCCAAGACCGAGTCCCTAAGCGTGACGCCCGAAGCGAACATGCCGACCACGGGAACTGCCACTTACAGGGGTGCAGTCAGCTATGTCTCGTCTGCTGATCTCTCGGCAATACCAGATGCAGAAAAACCTAAATACATCGTGGACAACCCCCAAGTGGTGTCCGACGCGACGTTGAATGCAAACTTCGGCGCAAGCACGATTTTTGGTACCCTTGCGAACTTTACAGATAGATCTACCGGCGTCTGGCAGGGCGGGATGAGCATTTCGAACGGCGTGATCAGCGGCAGCGACTTCACGGGGGACATGGGGGGCTCGATCGGACCGGCAGGAGAGGTGTACCCGTCGACAGGCACCGTAAAAGGCGTCTTTGGCGGCGATGCGGCAGAGTATGCATACGGAGCGGTCCGAATTGACCGCGGGTTGACCACGCCAGACTCCACGCTGATCGGGGTCTTGGGGTCCAGCCGGTAAGGTGTCGCGCGTGCGGCCAATGCCCGCGCTTGGGCGGATCCTCGTTCTGCTGGCCCTTGTGATGAGCCTTGTCCCTGTGGCGCGGCCTGCACGGGCACAGGCGACGCTGAACACCCTGCGGGATTTCCAGGATACGTTCTTTTCCGTCTCGCCCCGCCTGCTGTTCTATACCCTTGTGGAAACGCGTCCGCCGGGCACCGACCGGACCCTTGCCGTGCTGATGCAGGGCCTGGGTTTCCTTCACAAGCAGGGACAGGGGCCGCAACCCGCGTGGAACTTCACCAGCGTCCAGCCGGTCCTGCGCTATGAGCCCAACATCAACGGCGGCCTGCCGGGGGACCAGATTGAGATCGGGTCCCTGATCTTCCAGATCGACGAGGACTCGCAAGCCGTGTCGGGTCCGGTCGTCGGGGCCGAACTGGGCAAGTCGATCGGCTGGAGTGTGGGGACGGGCCAGACCCTGTCGGTTTCAGGCACTGTCGAGCTGGTCTATTCGCCGGACTACAAGATCACGCAGACCAACGCCAACCTGCAGACCTGCCTGCGATCCTATCTTGAGCAGTGGCGCTTTCTCGATATCTGCGGCGGAGCGATCTACGAGCAGGAGGATCTGGGCGAGGCAAACACCCAATACCTTTCGGCCAACTACGCCAAGGCTTTCTCCAGCGGCGCCGGCACGCATCTGGCGAATATCTTCGTGCTTCAGGAATTCCAGGACCGGTATGAAAAGGCCTCGCTTTCGCTTGGACTGGAAAGCTATCTGAACGACTTCGGCGTGGTTACCGGGCGGGTGGCATGGGGCCAGAAGATCGAGGGCGAGAACACCCTGCTCTACGGAGCCTATGTGAACTACGGCCGCCCAGTCCTGGGGGTGGGCACGAATATCGGCCTATCCTGGGAACGCGAGGGGGGCGATGTCCTGTTCGGGTCGGACCGGAGCGACGACGTTATCACGCTCGACTTGACGGCGCAGATTTCCCCGACTCTAAGCGCGACGCTGTCGATCGAGAACCGGCAGTCGAGCATCGACCTTTTTGACGGCACCGCGATCAGCCTTGATCTAAATTTGCTCCGAATGCGGTTCTGAGCGCGGACCCTGCGTTGCCCTGCCTGCACGCCCCCGCTAAGCAGGCCTGACAGGCATGGGAGAAACCGATGGGCGGACTGGACCTCGAGACGATCGCAATCATCGCCGGGCTACTGTTCGTTGCGGGGGGCGTGACCGGCATCCTGGCCGGCCTGTTCGGTGTGGGCGGCGGGGCCATCGTCGTGCCCGTGCTCTACGAGGTCTTCGGACTGATCCAGGTACCTGACACGGTCAGGATGCCGCTTGCCGTCGGCACCTCGCTTGCCATCATCATCCCGACCTCGATCCAGTCGGCGCGCGGGCATTTCAAGCGCGGGGCCGTGGATATGGCGATCCTGAAGAGCTGGATCGTCCCGGTCCTGACCGGGGTGATCCTCGGCTCGGTGATCGCGCGCTATGCGCCGCCCTGGGTGTTCAAGCTGGTCTTCATTGGCGTCGCCGGGACGAACTCGTTCAAGCTCCTGTTCGGCCGCGACAACTGGCGGCTGGGGGATAGCCTGCCGGGGGGGATGGTCCGCAAGGTTATGGGCTTTTTCGTCGGTCTCTTCTCGTCACTGATGGGGATCGGCGGCGGGGCGATCTCGAACCTGCTCTTCACGCTTTACGGCAAACCGATCCGTGAATCGGTGGCGACATCAGCCGGTGTGGGCGTGCTGATCTCTATCCCGGGTGCCATCGGCTATGTCCTTGCAGGCTGGGGAAAGGCGGGGCTGCCGCCCTTCTCGCTCGGCTTCGTCTCGCTTCTGGCCTTCGTGCTGCTGGTGCCCGCCTCGGTACTGACGGCGCGCTTCGGGGTGGCAATGGCACATACGATGCCCAAGCGCCGGCTCGAGGTCTTGTTCGGCCTGTTCCTTGCCTTCACCTGTGCCCGCTTCGTCTGGGCGCTGGTGGCGCCCTAGATCCTAGGGCAGCGGCACCGTCTGCACCGTCCAGCCCCCCTTGGTGACGTTGGCACGGGCGAGATCGGTCATCTGTCCGGTAATCACAAGCAGCGGCGCTCCGCTATCGGGCGGAAGCGCCTGGCCGACCGCTTCGAAGGTTGTCCCGATACTGCCAGTCCAGGCCACCTGATCGAACGGGAACAGCGCCAGGATCCGGCCATCCGCCAGGCGGTTCAACGGGAAGCCTCCGACATCCTCGAAGGCGCGGATGCCGAGCGCCTTGCCCTGGTCGGCCAGCACGCGTGCCCGCACCCGCTGGAACACCGCCTCGTCGCGCGTCGAGGCATCGGCGGCCCTGGCGACGAAGATCGCCGTTCCATCGGCGTTGAGCTGGGTCAGCATCTCGGCCATCACCAGAAGGTCCGCCGGGCTGTAGGCGCGGTTCTGGATCAGCTTGTTCACCACGTCCGGCGGCACCTTCAGCGCCGAAAGCCGGGCCTGCACGGTTACTGCGATTTCGGCCGACGTCTTTTCAGCCAGCGCCTGCGTGATCGACTCGACCGTCGTGGTCGAGCCGACCGCGAGGCCCGCCCCCCCCGGAATCATCATGGTCAGCGCCTTGACCGAAAGCCCGCCCATGGCCGAGGCCGTGGCGATATCGTTGAGCGCCTGCGCCAGGGGAGCGAAGTCCGTGTAGGGATCGACACCAAGCTGCACCGCGATCTGTCGCCGCGCCGCATCCACACCCAGGACGCTGCCGACCGTACTGTCGCGGCTGGCCTTGCGGTTCTTGATCCCGGTGCCAACCCTGTCGAACATCCGCGACACGCCCGAGGCCGCGCGCTTCATCGTCGCGTCGGGATCGTTGACGAGGTTCTTCCCGAAGGTGATGGGCGCTTGGGCCGTCTGGCCGAGCGATTTCAGAAAAACGTCGCTTTTCGACATCGACTCCAGCGTGGCCAGCGCCCCCATTTCGCGCAGGCGCTCGCGCATCATCGCATCGCCGGAAATCTGAAAGCTGCCGTAGTTCGTTTGTAGCGTGAAATTGTGCATCAGTCCGTCGCTGTAGACGGGATCAGCGACCGAGTAGTTTGCGCCTTGTGCAAGGGAACCCAGCACCTGCGCGACCGGGCTATCCGGCGGTTGCTCGAATTCCTGCGCGCTGGTCGGGCCAGCGGCTAGCCAGAGGGCAAGGATGATTTGCAGAAGCCGAGCAGCCATGTTTCCACCAGAAAAGGACAAATTGCCCCTTGCTAGCGCAGCCGGGCGGGTCCTGTCCGTAAAATCTGCGCGGGTTTCGTCGGATTGTGGCCCTTGACCTGCCCCGCATTGGCGGACCAAACCAGAGGCAAGCAGGAGACCGGCATGACCTTGAAGCTCTTCGACCTGAGCGGGCGACGCGCGCTTGTCACCGGTTCGACCAGGGGGATCGGCCTTGCCCTTGCCCGCGGGCTGGCGGGCGCGGGGGCCCTACCCATCCTGAACGGTCGTGATCCTGACAAGATGGCAGAGGCGAACCGGCAGATCGGCGCTGGCGACGTGCTCATGTTCGACGTAACCGATCACGAGGCAGCGCGCGCCGCCATCGACCGGTACGAAGCCGAGATCGGCGCGATCGAGATCCTGGTGAACAATGCCGGCATCCAGTACCGCGCGCCGCTCGAGGATTTCCCCGCCGAAGCCTTCGAGCGGCTCTTGCAGACAAATGTCGCCTCGGTCTTCCATGTCGGGCAAGCGGTCGCCAGGCACATGATCCGACGCGGGCGGGGCAAGATCATCAACATCGGCAGCGTGCAATCTGCCCTCGCCCGTCCGTCGATCGCTCCCTACACCGCAACCAAGGGCGCAGTGGCCAATCTGACCAAGGGCATGGCGGCCGACTGGGCGCGGCACGGCCTGCAATGCAACGGCATCGCGCCGGGGTACTTCGCGACCGAGTTGAATGCCACCCTGTCCGCTGACCCCGATTTCACCGCCTGGCTTGAGAAACGCACCCCCGCCGGGCGGTGGGGGCGGGTTGAGGAACTGGTCGGCGCAGCCATCTTTCTGGCCTCCGACGCCTCATCCTTCGTCAACGGGCAGATGATCTATGTCGATGGCGGGATCACGGCCTCGGTATGAATGTGGTCGCCCCATTGCGTATCGTGCTCATGGGCGTGTCGGGCTGCGGGAAGTCCAGCGTCGGCGAGGCGATGCAGCGGCTGACCGGCCTGCCCTATCTCGACGGGGACGACCTGCACCCCGCCGCGAACGTGGCCAAGATGGCCGCCGGCATTCCCCTGACGGACGAGGACCGCTGGCCCTGGCTCGACCGCGTTGCCGACATGCTCGCGAAGCGGGCACCGGTCGCTATCGGGTGCTCGGCCCTCAAGCGCATCTATCGCGAGCGCTTGCGCGCCGGTGCGGCGGGCCCGGTGACCTTTGTCCACCTTTCCGGTTCGCGTGACCTGATCGGCAACCGCATGGCTGCGCGGACCGGTCACTTCATGCCCTCCGCCCTGCTCGACAGCCAGTTTGCCACGCTCGAACCGCCCGAGGGCGAAGCCGGTGCAATCACCGTCTCGATCGACCAGCCGACCGAAGCCATTGCGCTAGAGATTGCGCAGCAGCTGGGACTCTGACCCCTCAGCTTCCCTGCAAGCCTTTCACATACTCGCCGAGCTGAACCAGCCTGATGGGAGTCGGTGTCTGGATCCCGTCCCCGGAATCGAACAGCACCATGTTGCTGTCCAGAAGCGGGGCGAATTTGGGCATGACCCGACCGTCTTCCTGTGCATAGCCCCAGATATGCGCCATGACCCGGGTCATCGGGAAGGTCCCGCCGTTGTTCTTGGCAAGCACGGTCAGATTGGCGGGCTTCTTTGGCAATCCGGCCGCCGCCGGTCCGTCACCCTTGCCATCCGCACCGTGACAGCCAGCGCAATAGCTGGCGAAATCCTCAGCCCCGGTCGGAAAGCCCGCGGGTTCCTTGGCCGCCGGAAGGCAGGCGGCCAGAAGGCCCGCGAACGCAAGGGGAAGGAAGACGAAAGCGGGGCGCAGGGGCTGCATCGAATGGCTCTCCGGGTCGGTTTGGGGCATAGAACCATGCGCGCCCGCGTGGCGCAATCGCTCAGGCGATGCGGCCGCCATCAAGCCGAACGACACGGTCCATCCGAGCGGCCAGTGCCAGGTTGTGGGTGGCGATCAGCGCCGACAGTCCCGTCTCGCGCACCACGTCCATCAATGCCTCGAAGACATGGTCCGAGGTCTCCGGGTCAAGGTTCCCGGTCGGCTCATCGGCAAGGAGCAGCTTCGGCGCATTGGCAAGCGCGCGGCAGAAAGCGACGCGCTGCTGTTCGCCCCCCGACAGCGCCGCCGGCCGGTGGTCGGAGCGTGCCGCGATCCCGACCCGAGCCAGAAGGTCGCGCGCCCGCGTCTCGGCTGCCGCCTTGCCTACGCCATTGGCCATCTGCGGAATGACGATATTCTCGAGCGCCGTGAATTCCGGCAGCAGATGGTGGAACTGATAGATGAAGCCGACCTCGGCGCGCCGCGCCTCGGTCCGTGCCCGGTCCGACAGCCCGTCAACGCCACGTCCGCCCAGCAAGACCCTCCCGGAATCGGCCGTATCGAGAAGACCGGCAATATGCAGGAGCGTCGACTTGCCCGCACCCGAAGGGGCGACCAGCGCCACGACCTCGCCGGGGGCAACCGTCAGGCTAGCCCCGCGCAGCACCTGCACCTCGCCGGGGCGGCCCTTGTTGTAGGTCTTCTCGATGTGGTCGAGCGTCAGCATCGCCTCACTCATAGCGCAGCGCCTCGACCGGGTTCATCCGCGCCGCGCGGCGGGCAGGGAAGATCGTGACGATGAAGGACAGGCCAAGCGACAGCAGAACCGCCGACAGCACATCGCCCCATTGCAGCTTGGCCGGCAGGGCATAAATCCCGCGGATTGAGGGATCCCAGACCCCACCGCCCGAGACGTAATTCACGAAGCTGAAGATCGGATCGACATAGATCGCGAAGAGACAGCCCAGAAGAACGCCCAACGCCGTGCCGATCAGCCCGGTCGAGGCACCGCAGATGAAGAAGACCCGCAGGATCGACCCTTCGGTCAGGCCCATCGTCCGCAGGATGCCGATATCCCGCCCCTTGTTCTTCACCAGCATGATGAGACCCGAGACGATGTTCATCGTGGCGATCAGAACCAGGACCGACAGGATCACGAACATCACGTTGTCCTCGATGGTCAGGGCGCGAAGAAAGCTTCCCGCGCTGTCTCGCCAGGTCCAGGTCAGCGTCCGTTCGTCGCCCGCCGTCTGGATCGCGGTGATCAGGTCTTCGACCTTCTCGGGCTCAGCGACCATCACCTCGATCTCGTCGGCCATGCCGTCGCGGTTGAAGAAACTCTGCGCCTCGGCGAAGGGCATGTAGACCCGCGTCTGGTCGATATCCCAGCGCCCAGCGCTGAAGACGTAGACCACTTCATAGGCGCCGACGCGGGGACTGGTGCCGAAGGCGGTCTTGGCCCCGTCCGGCGAGATCAGCTTGATCTTGTCGCCGACCGTGACCCCCAGATCGCGGGCGACGCCCGAGCCGATGGCGATTCCCCGATCAAAACTGTCGATGTCGCCATAGGCATCCTTCGACTGCCCGACCCGCGGGATCTTCCTCAGGTCTTCCAGGCGGATGCCATAGACCTCGACCCCCGTGCTGCTGGAGCCATGCGAGGCAAGCACCTGCCCCTTCACCAGCGGCGCTGCCTGGGTGACGCCAGGGATCTGCTTGAGCTTGTTGGAAAAATTCTCGAAATCCGCGACTGTACGCGTCTCCTGCCCGCTCTCCGTGGTCCAGGGCGTCGAATAGACGGTCACATGCGCATTCGCACCGAGGATCGTATCGACGAATTCCGCCCGGAACCCTGCCCGCACCGAAAGTGTCGCGATCAGGGCAAAGACCGCCAGCGTGATCCCGATCAGGCTGATCCATGTCATCACGGAAACGCCGCCCTCGGCCCGCCGCGCGCGCAGATAGCGCCAGGCGATCATCCATTCGAAAGGGGCGAAAGGGGGCGTGCGTCCGGCCATCTCGGCTCCGTTCCTGCGGCGGGCCACCTTTGCGACGGCGTCAGGCCAAGGTCAAGCCGGCCTGCCGGGTCGAGCAGGTCACGCCTGCGTCACCGGAAGGCGGGACCGATCCCGTTTTCTTCTTGGCCCAAATACCCTCGTGGGTGAATTGGCCGTCAGGCCAAGAGGGGGCAGAAGGCCCCCTCTCTTCGTTCGGGATCAGACGCCGGCGTAGATCTGCGCGATGCGGTCGACGGCGGCCTCTGGCGTCATCTCCTCGCTTTCCCCCGTGCGCCGCGAGGTGAGTTCGACCTTGCCGGTGGCGAGGCCACGCGGCCCGACGGTGATGCGCCAGGGCAGGCCGATCAGGTCCATCGTCGCGAACTTGGCCCCTGCCCGCTCGTCACGGTCGTCGTAAAGCGGCTCCAGCCCCTTCGCGGTCAGCGCCTTGACCAAGCCTTCGCAGGCGGCGTCGGTCGCGGCGTCGCCCTGCTTGAGGTTCACGATCCCGACCGGGAAGGGCGTGACCCCTTCCGGCCAGATGATGCCCTTGTCGTCGTGGCTCGCCTCGATGATCGCGCCGAGGAGGCGCGACACGCCTATGCCGTGCGAACCCATCTGCACCGGCACCCGCTCGCCCTTGTCATTGGTGACGAAGGCGCCCATCGGTTCGGAATACTTAGTGCCGAAGAAGAAGATCTGCCCGACCTCGATCCCGCGCGAGGTGCGGCGGCGGTCCTCGGGGATGGCGTTGAAGATCGCCTCGTCATGGGTCTCGTCGGTGCGGGCGTAGGGGGTCGTCCATTCCTTGACGATCGCCGCGCATTCGGCGCGGTTGTCGTAATCGACCACGCGGTCGCCGAACTTCAGGTTGGTGATTGCGGCGTCGTAGAACACCTCGCTTTCGCCGGTCGAGGCGAGGACGAGGAATTCATGGGTGTTGTCGCCGCCGATCGGACCCGAGGCCGCGCGCATCGGGATCGCCTGCAGCCCCATCCGCTCGTAGGTCTTCAGGTAGCTGACCATGTGGCGATTATAGGCGTGCAGCGCCGAGTCCACATCGATGTCGAAGTTGTAGCCGTCCTTCATCAGGAACTCGCGGCCGCGCATCACGCCAAAGCGCGGGCGGATCTCGTCGCGGAACTTCCACTGGATGTGGTAGAGCGTCAGCGGCAAGTCCTTGTAGCTGGCCACGTTCGCCCGGAAGATGTCGGTGATCATCTCCTCGTTCGTGGGCCCATAGAGCATGTCACGCTTGTGGCGGTCGGTGATGCGCAGCATCTCCTCGCCGTAATCGTCGTAGCGGCCGGACTCCCGCCACAGGTCGGCGGGTTGCAGCGTCGGCATCAGCAGCGGGATGTGTCCGGCCTTCTGCTGTTCCTCGTGCACGATCTGCTCGATGCGGCGGAGGACCCGGTAGCCGAGCGGCAGCCAGGAATAGATGCCCGCCGCCTGCTGCTTGATCATGCCGGCGCGCAGCATGTAGCGGTGGCTGACGATCTGCGCCTCGGCAGGGTTTTCCTTGAGCACGGGCAGGAAGTAGCGGGACAGGCGCATGCGCGGGGCCTCGTTCTAGCGGATTTCAACGTCGCCCCGTGTCTAGGCGATCGGCCCAAGGCAGGCAAGCGCAGGTGCCTCGGTCCTTGCATGACCACGGCTCAGGGGCGATATGGAACCAGAGCCAGAGGAGACGACATGTCGCTGCCCGTCCGCGATCAGGTGAAATACTGGGGGATCGCCGCCGCGGTCTTCTTTGCCGCGCTATACCTGCTTGGCAATGTGATGCTGCCCTTCCTCGTCGGGGGGGCGGTAGCCTATTTCCTTGATCCTGTCGCCGACCGGCTGGAAAGGCTGGGCCTGAGCCGCGTCATGTCGGTGATCGTCATCTCTGTCGCGGCCCTGCTGTTCGTCGTCCTGCTTGTCCTTGCCGTCATCCCGACGCTCTTCAGCCAGCTGACAGCGCTCATCAATGAGGCGCCAACGATCCTGAAGCAATTGCAGACCTTCCTGCTGGCCCGTTTCCCCGAACTGGCCGACAGCACCAGCACCATGCGCCAGACCCTGACCCAGATCGGCGAGGCGATCCAGTCGCGCGGCGCGGAACTGGCGAACGGGCTCCTGACATCGGCCTTGAGCGTGATCTCGGCCATCGTCTTCATCGTCGTGGTTCCCGTTGTGGCATTCTACATGCTGCTCGACTGGGACCGGATGATCGCGCGCATCGATGGCTACCTACCGCGCGACCATGCCGACACGATCCGCCAGATCGCCCGCGACATTGACGAGGTTCTTGCGGGCTTCGTGCGCGGTCAGGTCAGTGTCTGCCTCATCCTCGGCACCTTCTATGCAGTCGCCCTGATGCTGGCCGGGCTGAATTTCGGCCTGATCGTCGGCGCCATCGCCGGGGCGATCACGTTCATCCCTTATGTCGGCTCGCTGGTAGGCGGCGCGCTTGCCATCGGACTGGCGCTGTTCCAGTTCTGGGGGGACTGGTGGTCGATCGGACTTGTTGCCGGCATCTTCGCCGTCGGCCAGTTCTTCGAGGGCAACATCCTGTCGCCCAAGCTCGTCGGCGGATCGGTCGGGCTGCACCCGGTCTGGCTCCTGTTCGCCCTGTCGGCCTTTGGCGCGCTGTTCGGCTTTGTCGGCATGCTGGTCGCGGTGCCGGTGGCAGCAGTCATTGGCGTGCTCGTCCGCTTTGCACTGGCACAGTATCAGGGCAGTCCGCTTTACCGGGGGGAGATGGCCAAGCGCCCGTCCTGGGAGGACGAGAGTTCATCGTGATCCGGCAACTGGCCTTCGACCTGCCCTCGCGCGTCGCGCTTGGGCGCGAAGATTTCTTCGTGTCGCCGTCAAATGCGCTGGCGGTTGCAGCCGTCGGCAGCTGGCGGGACTGGCCCGGCGCGCGGATGCTGCTGCTTGGAGCAGCCGGTTCGGGCAAGACACATCTTGCCCATGTCTGGGAGGCCGAAGCCGGAGCACGGATCATCGCGGCTGACGCGCTGACGAGGTGTGACCCCAACGAACTTGCCGAGGGTCCTCTCGCTGTCGAGGATGCCGACCGGATTGCGGGCGACAGCGCCGCCGAGACCACGCTCTTCCACCTGATGAACCTCACATTGGCGCAAAGGCAACCGCTGCTTCTGACCGCAGAGCATGCCCCGCGCGACTGGGGACTTTGCCTGCCTGATCTTCTGAGCCGCGCGCAGGCCTTTCCCGTGGCTCGGCTTGAACCGCCGGACGATGCGCTTCTGGCGGCAGTTCTGGTCAAGCTTTTCTCCGACCGCCAGATCACCGTCGCACCGACACTGATCCCATACCTCGTCAGCCGCATGGACCGATCCTTTGCGGCGGCCCATGATCTTGTCGCCGCTCTTGACGCCAGATCACTGGCCGAGGGGCGTCCGATCACCCGACAACTGGCCGCGCCCTTGCTGGACAGCGAAGGGTCTGCACAGTAGCGTGACCGAAAAAGCGCGAGCAGTTTCGCCATGACCCAGGCCGATTTCCTAAAGGTTCCCTTCGCCAAGCCGATCCCCCTGCCCGAGGCAGAGATCACCGGTCCCGCGCGCTATTTCAACCGAGAGCTCAGCTGGCTCGCCTTCAACTGGCGAGTGCTGGAAGAGGCGGCGAACCCGAAGGTCCCGCTGCTGGAACGGCTGCGCTTCCTGTCGATCTCGGCCACCAACCTGGACGAATTCTATACGGTGCGCGTCGCCGGCCTGCGCGAACTTGCGCGCGCCGGGAACGCCATGCTGTCCGAGGATGGCCGCACCCCGGCCGAGCAGCTGGCCCTCATCAACGCCGATGCGCGGCGGCTGATGCAGACCCAGCAGACGACGCTGAACAAGCTCAAGCGCGAGATGGAGGCGGAGGGGATCGCGATCCTGACCCGATCCAAGCTGACCTCGCGCGATTTCAAGTTCCTCGAGGCGCATTTCCTCGCCAAGGTCTTCCCGGTGCTGTCGCCCCTCGCGATCGATCCGGCGCACCCCTTCCCCTTCATCCCCAACACCGGCTTCTGCCTTGGCCTGCAATTGGAACGCAGCCGCGACGGCCGGCCGCTGCAGGCGCTTCTGCCGATCCCGCAGCAGATCACCCGCTTCATCGCGCTGCCCGCGCGCCCCGGCGAATACCGTTTCCTGCCGCTGGAAGAGCTGTTGATGCTGCATCTCAACATGCTGTTCCCCGGCTATGTCGATCGCGGCCATTGCACCTTCCGCGTCCTGCGAGACAGCGACATCGAGGTCGAGGACGAGGCGGAAGACCTTGTGCGGGAGTTCGAGACAGCGCTGAAACGTCGCCGCCGCGGCGAGGTGATCCGCCTCAAGATCTCGGCGGGCGCGCCGGAAGATTTGCGGGGCCTCATAATGGAGGAACTCGCTGTCACCGAGGACGAGGTCGTCGAGGTGCGCGGGCTTCTTGGCGTCGCTGACCTGAAGGAACTGGTGCTCGACAGCCGGCGAGACCTGCTCTGGCCGACATTCACCCCGCGGGTGCCTGAACGGGTGCAGGACCATGACGGCGACCTCTACGCGGCGATCCGGCAGAAGGACATGCTCCTGCACCACCCCTATGAAACCTTCGACATGGTGATCCGCTTCATCGCACAGGCGGCCCGCGATCCGAATGTGCTGGCGATCAAGCAGACGCTCTACCGGACGAGCTATGACAGCCCGGTCGTCGACGCGCTGTGCGAGGCGGCCGAGGCGGGGAAATCGGTGACGGCGCTCGTGGAGCTGAAGGCCCGCTTCGACGAGGCCGCGAACATCCGCCAGTCGCGGCGGCTGGAACGGGCCGGGGCGCATGTCGTCTACGGCTTCATCAACTACAAGACCCACGCCAAGATCGCGACAGTCGTCCGCCGCGAGGGCGAGAACCTTGTCACCTACACCCATTACGGAACCGGGAATTACCACCCGATCACCGCGCGCATTTACACCGACCTGAGCCTGTTCACCTGCGACCCGGCGCTTGGGCGCGATGCATCGAAGGTCTTTAACTACCTGTCGGGATACGTGCAGCCCGAGGGGCTGGAGAACCTCGCCATCTCGCCCATCACGCTGAAGCCGCGCCTTCTGGAACTGATCGCCGCCGAAGCGGCCCATGCCCGCGCCGGCCGCCCCGCCGCGATCTGGGCCAAGATGAACAGCCTGATCGAGCCCGATGTAATCGATGCGCTTTACGAGGCGAGCAATGCGGGCGTGAAGATCAGCCTTGTCGTGCGCGGCATCTGTGGCGTCCGCCCGGGCATCAAGGGGCTAAGCGAAAACATCCGGGTCAAGTCGATCGTCGGGCGCTTCCTCGAACACAGCCGCATCGTCTGCTTCGGCAACGGACAGGGCCTGCCCTCGAAGAAGGCGCGGGTGTTCATCTCCTCGGCCGACTGGATGAGCCGCAACCTGACGCGCAGGGTCGAAACTCTGGTCGAGATCCAGAACGCCACGGTCAGGGAACAGATCGTCAGCCAGATCATGGTCGCCAACATGGCGGACGAGGCGCAAAGCTGGGTCCTGCAACCGGACGGCCACTACCGCCGCGATCTGGGCGATGGACAGCATCCGCTGTTCAACTGTCACCGTTTCTTCATGGAGAACCCGTCCCTTTCCGGACGCGGCACGGCGGGGGCCAAGGACGTCCCGCGCCTCGCACAATCCGCCGATTGACGCCCGCCAAGGATTGACCCCTGGCGCCCCGGACGGCATGGTCGCGCCGGACGACGGAGAAGGCGCATGAAGCACAAGGGCAGGGAATCGGAGGATGACTGGGGCCCCTATGGCCGCCCGATCCTCGAAGACCCCTCGGCACGGGCGCTCAGTCGGGTCGGCGTGGTTGATGTCGGGTCAAACTCGGTCCGTATGGTTGTCTTCGACGGCGCGGCCCGCAGTCCTGCCTATTTCTACAACGAAAAGGTGATGTGCGGCCTTGGCGCCGGGCTCGTCGAAACCGGGCGGCTGAATCCGCGCGGCCGGGAACGGGCGTTGATCGCGCTGAAACGCTTCGCGCTTCTGGCCGATGGCATGGGCATATCCCCCCTGCGCGTTGTCGCCACTGCCGCGGTGCGCGAGGCGATTGACGGCCCCGAATTCCAGGCACAGGTGCTGAAGGAAACCGGCCTGAAGATGTTCGTGATCTCGGGCGACGAAGAGGCGCGAATCTCGGCCCAGGGCGTGCTCCTTGGCTGGCCCGATGCGCGCGGCATCGTCTCGGACATCGGCGGCAACTCGATGGAACTGGCCGAGGTCGGCGGCGGGCAAGTGGGCAAGCGCGCCACGTCGCCGCTCGGGCCGTTCCGGCTCCAGCAGGTCAAGGGGGGCGCCAAGGCCCGCAAGACTCATATCGCCGGCATCCTCGAAAAGATGCGCCCGCTCTTCACCGAAGAGGCGCCGCGGCTTTACCTTGTCGGCGGCTCGTGGCGGGTGATCGCGCGGCTCGACATGCTGCGCCGGTCCTATCCGCTGACCGTGCTGCATGAATACCGGATGATGCCTGACCATCTGCTCGAGACGCTCGACTGGATCGCTTCGGGCGATCAGGCGGCGCTGCGGGCGCAGACCGGCACTTCACAGGAACGGATGGATCTGGTCCCCCTCGCCTGCGAGGTGCTGCGTGGCCTCATCACCACCTTCCGCCCGCGCGAGGTCGATGTCTCGGCCTATGGCATCCGCGAAGGCCTGCTTTACGAACAGATGTCGGAAGGTCTGCGGGCGCGCGATCCTCTGATCGAGGCCGCACGCGTGATGGAGGCGACCTCGTCGCGGATCCCGGGATTCGGCAAGAAACTCTTCGCCTTCCTCTCGCCGCTTTACGAGGATGCCCCGCCGGAACATCTGCGGCTGGTCAAGGCCGCCTGTCTTTTACATGACACGGCCTGGCGCGCGCACCCCGACTATCGCGCCGAGATCTGCTTCGACAACGCGACCCGGGCCAACCTTGGCGGGCTAGACCATCCCGGCCGCGTCTTCCTGGGCCTCGCTCTGCTGCACCGCTACAAGAATTCGCGCTCAGGATCGCGGATGGAGCCGCTCTTCCGCTTGCTCGACGACGACCGCGTGCGCGAAGCCGAGGTCTTGGGCAAGGCGATGCGGTTCGGCGCGATGTTCTCGGTCTCCGATCCGGGCAAGGCGGGGTCGCTTCACCTTGACCGAAAACAGAACACGATCGAACTGCGTCTCAGCCCGCTTGGCGTCGGCCTGTTCGGCGAGGTGGCGCAGGCCCGCTTCACCTCGTTCGCCCAGTCCTTGCGCGCCACGCCTTCCGTCACCCTGCAGAAAGCCTGACATCGATGCGCCTCGATCATATCGCCCTGTCCGCCGCCACGCTGGAAGATGGCGCCCACCATGTCGAGTTGGCCCTGGGCGTGACGCCGGTCGCGGGCGGACGCCACCGACACATGGGCACCCACAACCTGCTGGTCGGGCTCGGCGATATCTACCTGGAGATCATCGCCATCGACCCCGAAGCTCCAAAGCCGGATTGGCCGCGCTGGTTCGATTTGGACAATCTGGCGGGGGAGCCTCGGCTCACGAACTGGATCGTCGCGTGCGAAAATCTCAAGTCGGAAATCGCCACAGGCCCTGAAGGCATCGGCCATCCGGTCAAGCTGGAGCGCGGCAGCCTGCATTGGCAAATGGCGATTCCCGAAAGCGGCAAGCTGCCCTATGACGACGCCTTTCCCGCACTGATCCATTGGGAAGGCACGGATCACCCGATCCACCACATTCCCGACAGCGGGCTCCGGCTTGTCCGGCTCGAGGTCATACATCCCCGCGCCGGCGCGCTTCGGCACGAGCTGGAGGGACGTTTCCACGATCCGCGCGTGGCGATCGTCGAAGGCGCACAAAAGGCGATCCGCGCCGAGTTCCATGGCCCGAACGGCGAATGCTTCCTGTGACGATCCGACCAGCTGCCGCGCAGGATGCGCCTGCCGTGCTGGCAATCTACAACCACTACATCCGCAATACGGTGGTCAACTTTGCCTCGACCGAAAAGACCCTGGCCGAGGTCGAGGCGATGATTGCCACCCGCCCGGCCTTCTTCGTCGCTGCGCGCGACGGCGAGGTTCTGGGCTTTGCCACCTACGGACAATTCCGCAATGGCGACGGCTATGCGCGCTGCATGGAGCATACGATCCTGCTCAGGCCCGGGGCGTCGGGCGCCGGACTGGGGCGCGCCCTGCTGACCGCGGTCGAAGACCATGCCCGCGCGGGGGGAGCGCATTCGATCTTTGCCGGGGTTGCAGCCGAGAATGCGGCGGGACGCGCCTTTCATGCCGCCATGGGCTACAGCGAAACCTGGACCCTTCGCGAGACGGGCTGGAAGTTCGGCCGCTGGCTGGACCTTGTGCTGATGCAGAAATTCCTCTCCTGACAGGGGGTCTCGGCTTCTCTATGCTGGTCCAATGTCGATCTGGACCCGCATCGCCGACGCGCTGGCGGCCCTCGTCTCCGGCGAAGGGCTGTCTGCGGTCTTCGACAAGCTGCGCACGCCCCCCGAACGGTCGGTGGCCTTCACGATTGCCGTGATCGCCCTTGGCGCGAAGATGGCCAAGGCCGACGGTTCGGTGACACGCGACGAGGTCTCGGCCTTTCGCCAGGTCTTTGCCATCCCGCCCGGCGAAGAACAGAATGCCTCCCGTGTCTTCAACCTCGCCCGGCAGGACGTCGCCGGTTTCGACTCCTACGCCCGAAAGATCGCTGCCATGTTCCGCAACGACCGGGCCGTCCTGACCGATCTCATCGAAGGGCTGTTCTACATCGCCGTGGCAGACGGCGCCTATCACCCGGCGGAAGAGGTATTCCTGCACGAAGTCGCGATGATCTTCGGCCTCGACGAACGCGCCTTCCGTGCGGTCCGGGCGCATTTCGTGCCCGATGCGCCAAAGGATCCCCACGACATCCTCGGCATCCCGCCCGACGCCACGATCGAACAGGCCCGCGCCGCCTGGAAACAGGCGGTGCGCGATTGCCATCCTGACCGGATGATCGCCCGCGGCGTGCCAGAAGAAGCGCTGCGCCTGGCCGAAAAGCGCCTCATCGCCATCAACGAGGCCTGGGCAGAGATCTCGTCACGGCAGGCGGCGTGATGCGCCCGCTTCGGCTCGCCACCTACAACATCGAATGGTTCACCCAACTATTCGGCAATGACAACCGCCTGCTGACCGATCGTGAATGGTCGGCGCGCTACAACGTCACTCGCGGCGATCAGGCCGACTCGCTTGGCATCGTCTTCACCGCCATGGATGCCGATGGTGTGATGATCATCGAAGGGCCCAACCAGGGGCACCGGCGCGACACCGTTCTCGCCCTGCAGAACTTCGCGCGGTACTACCAGCTCCGCACCTCGCGCGCGATCATGGGTTTCGCCAATGACTCGCATCAGGAAATCGCCTTTCTCTACGATCCAGACCGCATTCAGGCGCGGCACGATCCCCGGGGCGGGGGCGAGCGCGACGCCAGTGGGGCCCGCGCCCGAGCGCCGCGCTTCGACACGTCCTTCTACTTCGACATCGATGTGGATGCGGTGCCCGAACTCATCCGTTTTTCCAAGCCGCCACTGGAGCTTGCGGTCGAGGCCGATGGCCAGGCCCTTCGGCTGATCGGCGTTCATGCAAAGTCCAAGGCCCCGCATGGCGCCAACTCGCCCGAGGAAGAAATGCGCATCGCCATCGACAACCGCCGCAAGCAGCTCGCCGAATGCGTCTGGCTACGCCGCCGGGTGGACGAGCATCTGGACGCGGGCGACAGCGT
Organism: Alitabrizicola rongguiensis; assembly: GCF_021491355.1. Classification (GTDB taxonomy): domain Bacteria; phylum Pseudomonadota; class Alphaproteobacteria; order Rhodobacterales; family Rhodobacteraceae; genus Aliitabrizicola; species Aliitabrizicola rongguiensis. The sequence goes on from NZ_JAKENF010000002.1 coordinate 550,142, forward strand.
CATGGTGATGGGCGATTTCAACGACGGCCCCGGGCTTGACGATTACGAGGCGCTTTTCGGCCATTCCGGCATCGAGATCGTTCTTGGACAAAACTGTGCACCGGAGATGAAGCTGCACGACCCGAATGCCGATCTCGCGCTGGTGCGCAAGCCCGCGATCACGCCGACCTCGGCGCGCTTCTGGCTCGACGACCAGAAGCGCTATTTCGAGGCGATGCTCGACTACATCATGATCTCGCCCGACCTCGCCGTCCGCAAGCCCGCCTGGCGCATCTGGCACCCGCTGAACGACCCCGGCTGCCTGAAGGTGCCCGAACTGCGCGATGCGCTGCTGGCAGCTTCGGACCATTTCCCGGTCAGCATCGACATCGACCTGAACCGCCCGTCGCCCCCGCCGAGCTTGTGATTGGAAACTGTCGTAAAGTTCGACTAGGCTGCTCCTCATGCGCTGGATAGCCCTGCCTCTCTGCCTGTTCCCCGCCCTCGCGCTTGCCGAAGACGGGATGCCCGGCCTGCCTCCGGATGACGGCGACGCGGGCAATGCGCAAATGCAGGACGGGATGGACCTTCTGGGCCTCGGCCTGCAGACCCTTCTGCAAGGCTTCGCCACCGAGATGCAGCCGCATCTCGACGAGATGGGCCAGGCGCTGGAACAGATGAAGCCGATGCTGCTGCAACTGGCCCAGCTGATGAAGAACGCCGATCAGTATGAAATGCCGGTCATGCTCGAGAACGGCGACATCCTGATCCGCCGGAAGGCCGCGCCCCCTGCTCCTCCGCCCGGTGCCGCGCCTCAGGAAGAACCCGAGGCCGGCAGCCAGATCGACCTCTAGGCCCCGGGCTTTCTTCTGTTCAAAAACATCCTCGGGGGTGAGCGCCGGAGGCGCGAGGGGGCAGAAAGCCCCCTACCCGGCCGTTCAGGCGCGCGTCGCCCGGATCAGCTTGAGGATATCCCGTGCCGCCTCGGGGATGTTGGTGCCCGGCCCGAAGATCGCCTTGACCCCGTGGTCGTAGAGGAACTGGTAGTCCTGCTGCGGTATGACCCCGCCGCAGATTACCAGGATATCCCCCGCCCCCGCCGCCTTCAGAGCCTCGACCAGCTTCGGCGCCAGCGTCTTGTGGCCCGCAGCCTGGCTCGAAATGCCGACGACATGCACGTCATTGTCGATCGCGTCCTGCGCCGCCTCTTCGGGCGTCTGGAACAGCGGGCCCACATCGACGTCGAAGCCGATATCGGCAAAGGCCGTCGCGATCACCTTGGCGCCGCGGTCATGCCCGTCCTGCCCCATCTTGACCACCAGCATCCGCGGGCGGCGGCCTTCCTCCTCGGCGAAGGCCTCCACATCCTTCTGGATGGCGGCAAAGCCGTCATCGCCCTCGTAGGCCGCGCCATAGACGCCGGCCAGCGTCTTCACCTCGGCCCGATGCCGTCCGAATACCTTTTCCATGGCGTCGCTGATCTCTCCGACTGAGGCCCGCGCACGGGCGGCTTCGACGGCGGCTTCCAGAAGGTTCCCGCCCTCGGTGGCGCGGCGGGTCAGTTCGGCCAGCGCGGCCTGCGCCTTGGTCTCGTCGCGCTTGGCGCGGGTCGCGGTCAGGCGGGCGATCTGCGCCTCGCGGACCTTGACGTTGTCGATGTCGAGGATGTCGATCGGGTCCTGCTTGGCGAGGCGATACTTGTTCACCCCGACGACCACCTCGTCGCCCCGGTCGATCATCGCCTGCCGCCGCGCCGCGCTTTCCTCTATGCGAAGCTTCGGCATGCCGCTGGCAACAGCCTTGGTCATGCCGCCCATGGCCTCGACTTCCTCGATCAGCTTCCAGGCATCCTCGGCCAGTTGAGCGGTCAGGCTTTCGACGTAATAGCTGCCGGCCAGCGGATCGACGACATGCGTGATCCCGGTCTCTTCCTGCAGGATGAGCTGGGTGTTCCGTGCGATCCGGGCCGAGAACTCGGTCGGCAGCGCTATCGCTTCGTCCAGCGCGTTGGTGTGGAGCGACTGCGTGCCGCCAAGCGCCGCCGCCATCGCCTCATAGGCGGTGCGGATGACGTTGTTGTAGGGGTCCTGCTCCTGAAGCGACACGCCGGAGGTCTGGCAATGGGTGCGCAGCATCAGGCTGCCCGGCTTCTTCGCCCCGAACCCGGACATGATCCGGTGCCAGAGCAGCCGCGCGGCGCGCAGCTTCGCCGCCTCCATGAAGAAGTTCATCCCGATGGCAAAGAAGAAGGAAAGCCGCCCGGCGAAATCATCCACGTCCATGCCGCGCGCGATGGCGGCCCGGACATATTCGCGCCCGTCGGCGAGCGTGAAGGCCAGCTCCTGCACGAGGTTCGCGCCAGCTTCCTGCATGTGGTAGCCCGAGATCGAGATCGAGTTGAACTTCGGCATCTCGCGGCTGGTGTATTCGATGATGTCGGCGATGATCCGCATCGAGGGTTCGGGCGGATAGATATAGGTGTTCCGCACCATGAACTCTTTCAGGATGTCGTTCTGGATCGTCCCCGAAAGCGCGGCCTTGGGCACACCCTGCTCTTCGCCGGTGACGATGAAATTGGCGAGGATCGGGATCACCGCGCCGTTCATCGTCATGGAAACGCTGATCTTTTCCAGCGGGATGCCGTCGAACAGCACCTTCATGTCCTCGACCGAGTCGATGGCGACGCCCGCCTTGCCGACATCGCCCACGACGCGCGGATGGTCGCTGTCATAGCCGCGGTGGGTGGCGAGGTCGAAGGCGACCGAAACACCCTGTTGCCCGGCGGCCAGGGCCTTGCGATAGAAGGCGTTGCTCTCTTCCGCCGTCGAGAAGCCCGCATATTGCCGGATCGTCCAGGGGCGGCCCGCATACATCGTCGCCCGCACGCCGCGGGTGAAGGGGGCGAGGCCCGGCAGGCTGCCCATATGAGGAAGGCTTGCCGTATCTGCTTCGGTGTAAAGCGGCTTGACCGCGATCCCTTCCAGCGTGTTCCAGGTCAGGCTGTCGGGGTCGGCCCCCTTCAACTCCTTCGCTGCAAGCTTGCGCCAGGCCTCGAGATTGTCGCTCATCGCTCTCGTCCTTCCGTCTGGCCGGGTTGGGCCTCCCGGCAGTTCCGCTTTGGTTTCAGGACGTTCCCCCCTATATCAGGGGGGAAGGAGTCCCGATGAAATCTGTTCTCAGTCTTGTCGTCGCGGCGCTGCTGCCGCTTGCCGTTCTGGCGCAGGAAAGCCCTGCACCTGCAGTCGGCCCTGTCACCGCGAATACGGTCACGCTCAGCCAGTTCCTCTGGGTCCAGCGGCCTATCGTGGTCTTCGCCGATACGCCGAACGATCCGCAGTTCCTGCGCCAGATGGCCCGCATCGAGTCGGATCTCGGGGAGTTGGCCGAGCGCGACGTGGTGGTCATCACCGACACCGATCCCGCCGCCGCCACCGACGCCCGCCAGCGGCTCCGCCCGCGCGGCTTTGCGCTGGTGCTCATGGACAAGGATGGCGAGGTGAAGCGCCGCGTGCCGTCCGCCTGGACTGTGCGCGAGATCACCCACGCCATCGACCGCTTCCCGCTGCGCCGGCAAGAGATGCTGGAGCAGCGGCCGGCAGGACGGTAAGGCAGCGACCGCGGCTCCATCGCCTTACTCGAACTCCATGATTACGTCGTCGACCTTGAGGCTCGCCCCGGCGGCCGCGCTGATCTTCTTGACCACGCCTTTCCGCTCGGCCTTGAGGATGTTCTCCATCTTCATCGCCTCGACGGTCGCCAGTGCCTGGCCTTCCTGCACCTCGTCGCCTTCGGCCACGCTGATCTTCACCACAAGGCCCGGCATCGGGCAGAGCAGGAACTTCGACGTATCCGGCGGCAGCTTTTCCGGCATCAGCAGCGACAGCTCGTGCTGGCGCGGGCTGCGGACATGGCATTTCAGATCAGCACCGCGCAGGCGCAGGCGGAAGCCGGAGGGTATCTTGCCCACCTTCATCACCAGCGGCGTGCCGTCGACCATCAGGCGGGCGAGCGGCTGTCCCGGCGTCCAGTCCGAGGTGACGCGGTGGTGCGAGCCGTCTGGGAAATGCACGGTCGAGCCGTCGCGGTCGGCCTCGATCCGCACCGGATGGCTTTCGCCTTGCAGGCTGACCACCCAGTCGTCGCCGACGCGGCGCTGGTGGTTGTCCATCGTACCGGAAATCCGGGTGCGGCGGATCTCGGCCACGCGATTCATCGCGGCAGCGGCGGCGGCGATGCGGCGGATGTCATGGCCATGCAGGACCGCGCCCTGGAAACCTTCGGGGTATTCCTCGGCGATGAAGGCGGTGGTGATATTGCCCGAGACGAAGCGGGGATGGTCCATCACCGCGCCAACGAAGGGCAGGTTGTGGCCGATGCCTTCGACCTCGAACGTGTCGAGCGCCAGACGCATCTCCTCGATCGCCTCGGCCCTTGTCGCGCCCCAGGTGCAGAGCTTGGCGATCATCGGGTCGTAATACATGCTGATCTCGCCGCCTTCATAGACGCCGGTATCGTTGCGCACGACGCCGCCGCGCTCGGTCGGCCCCTCCATCGGCGGGCGGTAGCGGGTCAGCCGCCCGATCGAGGGCAGGAAGTTGCGATAGGGATCTTCGGCGTAGAGGCGGCTCTCCATCGCCCAGCCGTTGATCTTGAGGTCCTTCTGGGCGAAGGGCAGCTTCTCTCCATTGGCCACGCGGATCATCTGCTCGACGAGGTCCACGCCGGTGATGAGTTCGGTGACCGGGTGTTCCACCTGCAGGCGGGTGTTCATCTCGAGGAAGTAGAAGTTCCGCGCGCCATCGACGATGAATTCCACTGTCCCGGCACTGGTATAGCCCACGGCCTTGGCCAGCGCGCAGGCCTGTTCGCCCATGGCGCGGCGGGTTTCCTCGTCAAGGAAGGGCGATGGCGCTTCTTCGATGACCTTCTGGTTGCGGCGCTGAATCGAGCATTCGCGTTCGTGCAGATAGACGCAGTTGCCGTGCTTGTCGGCCAGCACCTGGATCTCGATGTGGCGGGGCTGGGTGACGAACTTTTCGATGAAGATGCGGTCGTCGCCGAAAGAGGACGCCGCCTCGTTCTTGGACGACTGGAAGCCCTCGCGCGCCTCTTGGTCGTTCCAGGCGATCCGCATCCCCTTGCCGCCACCGCCGGCCGAGGCCTTGATCATCACCGGATAACCGATCTCGCCCGAAATCTTCACCGCCTCGTCGGCATCGGCGATCAGGCCCATATAGCCCGGCACGGTCGAAACCTTCGCCTCCTGGGCGATCTTCTTCGAGGTGATCTTGTCGCCCATCGCCTCGATCGCCGGGGACGGTGGGCCGATGAAGACGACACCCTCCTTTTCCAGCGCGGCGGCGAAGGCGCGGTTCTCGGACAGGAAGCCATAGCCCGGATGGACAGCCTCGGCGCCGGTCTGACGGATGGCGTCCATGATCTTGTCGATCACGATATAGCTCTGTGCAGCCGGGGGCGGCCCGATATGCACCGCCTCGTCCGCCATCTGCACATGCAGCGCGTTGCGGTCGGCATCGGAATAGACCGCCACCGTCTTGATGCCCATCTTGCGGGCGGTCTTGATGACGCGGCAGGCGATCTCGCCCCGGTTGGCGATCAGGATCTTCTTGAACATTGGGCTCCCCCTCGGGCGCGCCGGTGGGCCTGGCGCGCGTCAGTGACGATATCGGGCCGCGCTAGCCGCCCGATCTCTGAAGACTCCCGCAGATCGCCCAGGCGGGCGGCGGCGGTTGCGATTGCTTTTGTGGAATGACCGGTCAGCCGACCCAGACCCGGGAAAGACCTGCCCGGTCCGGGACCGGGCAGGAAGTAGGGAAAAGGGAACTGGTCGTGACGAACCCGGGAAAGGCCGGGAACTGCATCAGGATGCCCGCCTTGGGCTTCCGGCACAAAGGCCAAGGCGTGCCGGCCCAGAACCTGCGCGAGGATTTGCCGGAAGGAGTCTGGCCGCGGCGGAAACATGCCTACTCGTCCTCCCAGTCGTCGTCGTCGCCTTCGGGAAGCGGTTCGGCATCCTCGGCAAAGACTTCGGGAAACGAGGCCTGCGCCCGCTTCAGGTCAATTCTCAAGAGAGCTTCGTAACTTTCTGGATCGAAGGGATCTTCCGCCGGAACAACCTCACGCCCGAACAACCAGCTCAGGCGCCCGGCATCCAGGTTTCCGCGCTCGAACGGCTCTTCACCGAACTGCGCCCAGAGCGCTGCCATGAACATGCGATCGGCCATGCGATCGACATGCTTCCGGTCCCGGAAGCGCTCGCGCCGGATGATCTTGGTCGGGCCGTCCTTGTGGTTGGCGCGGCGTATGGTGAACTGAAGATCGGTGCCCGGAAGGCGGCTCGGAAACCCGCGGTGTTTCAGCATGGCGCGCGCCCTCCGGTGGAGGCGGCGTCATTGCCGACGGGGCAAGCCGGACCAGCCGGCCAGCCCCGCCGTTTCGTGTCACTTGTATTTGCCGGTGAAGGTCGGTTCGGTCGTGACCGGCTCTTGGACAACGATGGCTTCTTCCTTGGGTTTGCAAGCCGCCGCGAAAGCGACGAGGCAAAGGGCAAGAAGCACGCGCGTGCTCGTGGACATCCTCTACTCCTAGTTTCTTGGGGGGATGACGGATCAAGCCTCAGCTCCCCGCGCCCCCGATGCGAGGTAGTGGCCGCTTGGGATGGGCCACGAGTCACCTTAGCCGATCCCGGCGAGATTGCCCATGCATCGCATGGGAAGTTGGCAGGTTGTGACACGCCTACATCATCTTGTTGCGGCACGCCGCAAAATCCAGCATTCATCAGAACATGTCCCACACGCATTGCCCGTCCGTGAAGCTGTAGGCTTCGAAGAACTGGGTGGCATCCGGCGCCGACTCGCCGAAGGGCAAGGGGCGGTCGGACAGAGAGATCACTATCTGCGCCGGCTGCGGCCCGAGATTGGCGATCCTGGGAACGGCATAGTTCTGGCAGAGCCACTCCATGTCGGCCGAGGCTGCCTCGAAGGAGACGGCTCCACCCTTGGCTATGCCGGGGGCGACGAAGCGGAAGCGCAGGGTCAGTCCCGCCGGTCCTGGCGCATTCCAGACCACATCTTGCAGCGTGATCGCCTGCCCCGACGGCACGGCGATCTGGGTCGGATCGGCGGGCAGCACCTGCTCGCCCTCCGCCTGCACGGCAATCGGCGCGAAATCGGTCATGACCGCCCCCCCACCCAGATGGCCCAAATCCTGCACCGCATGCCCGCACCTCCATGACTCCTTTGGTCAAAGCGGGATGTTATCGTGCTTTTTCCACGGATTGCTCAGCTTCTTCGTGCGAAGCGAAGCGAAAGCCCGCGCCACCCGCCGCCGCGTTGAATGCGGCATGATCACCTCGTCGATAAAGCCGCGCTCGGCTGCGACAAAGGGGGTGGCAAAGCGGGTTTCGTATTCCTTGGTCCGCGCCGCGATCTTCTCGGCATCGCCCAGTTCGCTGCGATAGAGGATCTCGGTCGCGCCCTTGGCGCCCATCACCGCAATCTCGGCCGTGGGCCAGGCATAGTTGAAATCGCCGCGCAGGTGCTTGGACGACATGACGTCATAGGCGCCGCCATAGGCCTTGCGGGTGATGACGGTGACTTTCGGCACGGTCGCTTCGCCATAGGCGAAGAGAAGCTTCGCGCCGTGCTTGATGACCCCACCATATTCCTGGCTGGTGCCGGGCAGGAAACCGGGCACATCGACAAGCGTCAGGATCGGGATCTCGAAGGCGTCGCAGAAGCGCACAAAGCGGGCGGCCTTGCGGCTGGAATCGATGTCGAGACAACCGGCCAGCACCATCGGCTGGTTCGCCACGATACCAACCGTCTGCCCCTCGATCCGGATGAAGCCGACGATGATGTTCGCCGCAAAATCCTTCTGGATCTCGAGGAAATCACCTTCGTCAGCGACCTTCAGGATCAGTTCCTTCATGTCGTAGGGCTGGTTTGGGTTGTCGGGCACCAGCGTGTCGAGGCTCATCTCGACGCGCGCCGGATCATCAAAGAACGGGCGGACGGGGGCCTTGTCGCGGTTGTTAAGCGGCAGGAAATCGAACAGGCGGCGAGTTTCAGCCAGCGCCTCAACGTCGTTCTCATAGGCGCCGTCGGCGACCGAGGACTTGCGTGTATGGGTCGAGGCGCCGCCAAGTTCCTCGGCTGTGACCACCTCGTTCGTCACGGTCTTCACCACGTCGGGTCCGGTGACGAACATGTAGCTGCTGTCCTTCACCATGAAGATGAAGTCGGTCATCGCAGGGGAATAGACCGCGCCCCCAGCGCAAGGCCCCATGATGAGGCTGATCTGAGGCACAACGCCCGAGGCGAGGATATTGCGCTGGAACACCTCGCCATAGGCCGCCAGCGAGCCGACCCCCTCCTGGATCCGCGCTCCGCCCGAGTCATTGATGCCGATCACTGGCGCGCCGTTCTGCACGGCCATGTCCATGATCTTGCAGATCTTTGCGGCATGGGTTTCGGAAACCGACCCGCCGAGCACCGTGAAGTCTTGCGAGAAGACATAAACCATGCGCCCGTTGATCGTGCCCCAGCCAGTCACGACACCATCGCCGGGGATCCGTGTCTCCTCCATCCCGAAATCGGTGCAGCGATGGGCAACGAACATGTCGAATTCCTCGAACGAACCTTCGTCGAGGAGAAGCTCGACACGCTCGCGCGCGGTCAGCTTGCCCTTCGAATGCTGGGCCGCAACCCGGCGCTCTCCTCCACCCGCACGAGCGATGGTGCGACGGTCTTCGAGTTGCTGCAGGATGTCCTTCATGGCGGTCCTCCCCCGGATTTGCGCCGCACCATAGCGACGTGTTCGGGCGGAGAGAACAATATTCCCGTAAATTTGCAAACTATTGGCAGATGTCCAGATGCAAATTGCAAATCAGGTCTGACTGGCCAATGTCCGCCTGCTGGCGTAAGCCGAGGCCCATTCCAGATATCCGAGACTCATCATGCCCTCCATTCCCGTTCCAGTCCTGACCATCGGCCTGCTGATCTGTTCGAACCTGTTCATGACATTCGCCTGGTATGGGCATCTGAAGTTCACCGACCAGCCGCTTCTCAAGGTCATCTTCATCAGTTGGGGGATCGCGTTCTTCGAATACCTTCTGATGGTTCCGGCAAACCGCTTTGGCTACGGCTATTTCAACGCCGCCCAATTAAAGACCATTCAGGAGGTCATCACACTGACGATCTTTGCCGGGTTCTCGGTCCTCTACCTGAAGGAGCCGCTCAGCTGGAATCACCTGCTGGGCTTCGCCTTCATCGCGCTCGGCGCGTTCTTCATCTTCCACCGCTGGAGCTGAACCATTTGAGTCGCGCGCCGTTCGCCCTATCCTGACAGGAAGCGGGGGAGTGAAAGATGGCGCGTTACAGACTTTATGGCTGGAGACAGACCGGTTCGATGGCGATCGAGGCCGCATTGGCCGAGGCCGGGGTTGACCACGACTTTATTCCCGTCAGCCGCGCGACCGACGAGACTCGCGGCGAGACCTTCACCCGGATCAACCCGCGCCAGCAGTTGCCCGCCCTGGTCCTGCCCGACGGCACGGTCGTGACCGAGGGTCCGGCGATCCTTGCGCATATCGGCGATGCCTTTCCAGGAACAGGCCTGGTCCCGCCGGGAGGAAGCAGCGCCCGCGCGACGCTCGACCGCTGGACGGCCTTCTTTCACGCCAATGTCTATGAAGCGATGCTGCGCGAACTCCGGCCCGCAACCTATACCGACGATCCCGCAGGCGCGACCGCCGTTGCCTCGGCTGCGACCGCCTATGTGAAGCGGCACTTCGAGATCTTCGAGGGGCAACTCGGCCCCGGCCCTTACCTCTTTGGCGAGCGACTGAGCAGCTTCGACATCTATCTCTGGATGCTGTGCCACTGGGTCGACAGAGACTGGCTTGCCGCCACCTGCCCCGGCATCACCCGCCTGTGCGATGCGGCTTCGGCCCGTCCGGCCCTCGCTGAGGTGCTGCGCCGGCATTTCGGCTAGTTCTCGTCGATGGACATTCTGCCCGCGCGGGTCTAGCTCGGGATCATGACCCCCGACAGCCGTTTCCTCGACAGGCGCAGCCCGCCGCATATCATGACGCTCGTCCTGCTGGCCGGGCTGCCGGCTCTTTCGCTCAACATCTTCCTGCCCTCGCTGCCGGCAATGGCCAGCCATTTCGGCGTCAGCTACAGCACGATGCAATTGTCGCTGTCTCTGTATCTCGTGGCGACCGCTGTTCTGCAGATTCTGGTCGGACCGATTTCGGACATGATGGGGCGGCGGCCGGTGATGCTGGCCACGACCGCGATCTTCATCCTGGCGACCTTTGGGGCGTTGGTGGCGCCAAACTATGGCGTCTTCCTTGTCTGTCGGCTTCTGCAGGCCACAATGACGGCCGGGCTTGTTCTGTCCCGAGCCGTTGTGCGGGATATCGTCTCGCAGGATCAGGCCGCATCCATGATCGGCTATGTCACGATGGGCATGTCGATCGTGCCGATGGTGGGCCCGGTGATCGGTGGTGCGTTGGAAGAGGCCTGGTCCTGGCATGGCAGCTTCGTGCTGCTTCTGCTTGGCGGGCTTGGGCTTTTCGCCCTGATCTGGGCCGATATGGGTGAGACGGCGCAGCGCGCAGGATCGGGTTTCGCCGAACAGGTCCGGCAGTATCCGGAATTGCTGAAAGCAAGACGGTTCTGGGGTTACTGCCTTTCGGCCGCCAGCGCAGCCGGGGCGTTTTATGCCTATCTGGGCGGGGCGCCCTATGTCGGCTCGGAGGTCTTCGGGATGGACCCGGCGACGCTCGGCCTCTGGTTCGGCGCACCGGCAGTGGGCTACATGGCAGGCAACTACCTCTCCGGGCGCTTTGCCATGCGGCTGGGCGTCAATCGCATGGTGCTGATCGGGACGCTTTTCACCACGGCCGGGCTCCTGGCGCTGACGCTGCTGACCCTGGCGGGCTTCACGGCACCGGCGGTGTTCTTCGGATCGATTGTGACGGTGGGCCTCGGCAACGGCGTCGTGCTGCCAAGCGCCAATGCCGGGATGCTTTCGGTGCGCCCACGTCTGGCCGGGTCGGCCTCCGGCCTGGGCGGGGCCTTCATGATCGGTGGCGGCGCCGCCCTTTCGGTCTTGGCGGGTGCGGTTCTGGGCCCCGGATCCGGGGCGCTGCCGCTGGTCCTCCTGATGCTGGCAAGCTCGGTGATGTCGGTCGTATTCATTCTCTGGGTACTGGCGCGAGAGCGGTCGCTGCGGCGAAGCGGCGGCTTGCCGGGATAGGTTTGCAAAGGCTAGGCTCGCTTTAGCAAAGGAGCCGCCGATGGCCGTCCAGAAACTCTACGCCGGAACGACGCTGCGCGAATTGCGCAGCCGCCTTGGCCTGACGCAAAAGGCCTTCGCGGCCAAGCTCGACGTGTCGCTGCCCTATCTGAACCAGATGGAGAACAACCACCGCCCGGTTTCGGCTGCCGTGGTGCTGGCGCTGGCACAGGAGTTCGGCTTCGATGTCACGACCCTGACCACCGGCGACAGCGAGCGGCTGGTCAGCGACATGCGTGAGGCGCTGGCGGACCCTGTCTTTGCCTCGGCAACCCCGCCTTTGGCCGACCTGCGGCTGGCTGCGTCGAATGCCCCCGCGCTGGCCCGCGCCTTTCTAGAACTCCACCGCGCCTATCGCCAATCGCATGAACGGCTCGCCTCGCTGGACGAGGCGCTTGGCCGCGAGGGCGCGACGCTGCGGCCCTCGCCCTGGGAGGAGGTGCGGGATTTCTTCCACTACTGCGACAACTACATCGACGCCGTCGACCGCGCCGCCGAGCATTTCGCAGCGCCAGGGGGGCAGATGCGCGACCCGCTACTTGCCGCCACTGACGCTTTGGCTGCGCGTAGTATCACGCTGCGCCATGACGACGACAGCGACCTGCGCCGCTACGATCCCGCCGCCCGCGTCCTGACGATTTCGCGGCGCGTGGCCGGGGCGACCCAGACCTTCCAGTTGCTGCACCAGGTCGCGCTGCTGACGCAGGACGATCTGATCGAGGCGACGCTCGACCTTGCCCGGTTCCACACGCCCGAGGCCCGCGACATAGCCAAGATCGGGCTAGCGAACTATTTCGCCGGGGCGGCCCAGATGCCCTATCGCGCTTTTCTTCAGGCGGCCCGTGAAACGCGGCATGATCTTGAGCAACTGGCCGATCGCTTCGGCGCCTCGATCGAACAGGTGGCGCACCGCCTGTCCACGCTGCAGCGGCCGGGCGCCAAGGGGATTCCGTTCTTCTTCGTCCGCGTCGATCAGGCCGGCACCATCACCAAGCGCCATTCGGCGACACGGCTGCAATTTGCCCGGTTCGGAGGCGCCTGCCCGCTTTGGAACGTGCATCAGGCCTTTGAAACACCGGGCCGTTTCCTGCGCCAACTCGCCGAGACGCCGGACGGCGTGCGCTACCTCTGTCTGGCGCGCGACGTCTCGAAATCGGGAGGGTCGTTTCATGCGCCGGTCCGCCGCTATGCGATCGGACTCGGCTGCGAGGTGCAGCATGCGGGGGAACTTGTCTATGCGGATGATCTCGACCTGACCGGGCGCTTCGAGCCGATCGGCATTTCCTGCCGGATCTGCGAGCGCGCGACCTGTCATCAGCGGTCGGTCCCGCCTCTGGAGCGGCGGCTGAAGGTAACGCCAGACCGGCGCGGCATACTGCCCTACGAAATCGCGGGCTGACCGCGGGGGCGATACGCCCCCGCGGCGGAATTCTCAGGCCGCAGCCTTCAGCGCGTGCCAGATCTGATCCTTGAGACGCATGCGGCGCTGACGCAGTTCATGCTCGCCGGCCTCGTCGATCACCTCGACGCGGGTTTCGGCACGGTGCACGGCGCGGTTCACCTCATGATACTCTTCGACCAGTTTGGCGAAATGCGCATCCTTCTGTTTCAGCGCGCTGATCTTCGCAGCTTCAGCCGGGAATTCCTCGGCCAGATCATGTGGTGTGTTGGACATCTGCGTCTCCCTTTCGATACGTTGCCGATTCACATTATCGGCACGACCGGCACTGCGATTTGACACCGATCAAGTCTGCGCCGGCGTTTATCGGGCGGCCGGGCGCCAACCCGCTGCGCGTGCCTCGGCTGCCGTACAAAACCACCGCTCACCCTTCGACGGGCTGATGACCGTCGTGGCATAGTGTTCCTGCCCCGGGCTATGGAAGATGCGCTCTCCCCGGGCAGAGATGTTGCCTTTGAGTTGGCAGCCCCCCGCCCCTGCTGTTGGGGCCGAACCTGCACCTTCCGGATGACGGTAGGCCTCCGGAGTCACCATCCGCGCCGCCCAGAGGCCGCGTTTCTCGGAGCGGGCGATGTTTTCCTCCGGCACGAACGCATTGGAATAGCGGCGGTAGGCATAGGCCGCGCCGTCGCGCACCAAGGCCGCGTTCAGGATCTGCCCCTCGACACGACAGACTGCGAGGAGGCGCCCGAACCTGTCATGCGCGTCCCCTTCGCAGGTGACAGATCGCCCGCGCAGCAGTTGCGCCAGTTGCTGGCCCGACCATTTGCCGCAGTCCCAGTTCTTTCCGTCGCGATCGCAGGTCTGGTCATGCTCGGGCGCGTCGATGCCGAAGAGGCGGATCTTCTCGCCCCGCAGGATCAGCGTATCTCCATCCACAGCCTCGCCGCGACCGACAAGAACCGCCGAGTGCGCCGGGGCGGCCAGCAGCGTAAGGAAGACAAGAAGGGCGGCACGAAGCGGCGACATGCCTACCAGATCGGCACAGGCGGCATGCGGATCAACCCATTCGTTAACAAATGGTTAACGAGAGTTGTCTTTGGGTGCCACCTGCTGTCGCGCAGGAGTCGTCCGGCTCAGCGTTGCGCAGTTGCCCAGCGCGGGTTGATCCAGGGTTCGAGGTTCGCCGGCGCCAGCGGTTGGCGGCCAAGGATATGATCCGCGGCCTTCTCTCCGGTCATGATCGACGGCGCGTTGAGGTTGCCGTTCGTCACCCGCGGGAAGATCGAGCTGTCGGCAAGCCGCAGTCCTTCGACCCCGATCACCCGGCATTCCGGATCGACCACCGCCATCGGGTCATCGCGACGCCCCATCCGCGCCGTCCCGCAGGGATGATAAGCGCTTTCGGCGTGTTCGCGGATGAAGGCGTCCAACTCGTCGTCGGATTGCACTGCCGCCCCAGGCTGGATCTCGTACTTGACGAACGGTTCCATCGCCAGCTGCGAGAAGACCTCGCGGGTCAGGCGTATGCAGGTGCGGAACTCGTCCCAGTCATCGGGATGGGACATATAGTTGAAGCGAATGACAGGCGCCGCCTCGGGGTCTGCCGAGCGGAGCGAGACCGAGCCGCGCGACTTCGACCGCATCGGGCCGACATGCACCTGGAAGCCGTGCCCGCCCGCCGCCGCCTTGCCGTCATAGCGCACGGCGATCGGCAGGAAGTGGTACTGGATGTCGGGATAGTCGATCCCGGCCTTCGAGCGAATGAAGGCGCAGGCCTCGAACTGGTTCGAGGCGCCAAGCCCGGTGCCGGTGAACAGCCATTGCGCGCCCACCAGCGCCTTGCCCCAGAGGTTCCAGTATTTGTAGAGCGTGATCGGCTTCTTCGAGGCGAATTGCAGGTAAAGCTCCAGATGGTCCTGCAGGTTCTGGCCAACGCCGGGGCGGTCAGCCACCACCGGGATACCATGTTCCGCCAGATGCGCGGCCGGGCCGATGCCGGAGAGGAGCAAGAGCTTCGGCGAGTTGATCGACGAAGCCGCCAGCACCACTTCACGACGGGCCGGGATGACCTGCACCTGCCCGCCTTGCAAGATTTCCACGCCGACGGCGCGGCCATTCTCGATCACCACCCGGCGGGCCAGACCGCGGATCACCTGCACCCGGCCGGTCTTGATCGCCGGCCGCAGATAGGCATTGGCCGCCGACCAGCGCCGACCGCGCCAGATCGTGGCCTCCATGGCGCCGAAGCCTTCCTGCTGGCGGCCGTTATAGTCGGCCGTCACCGGATAACCGGCCTGCTTCCCGGATTCGATGAAAGCGTTGAACAGCGGGTTACGGCGCGGACCGCGGGTAATGTGCAGCGGGCCGTCATGCCCGCGATATTCCTGCTCGCCGCCCGGCTCTTGCCCGTGCCAATGCTCCATCCGCCGGAAATAGGGCAGCACGTCGGCATAGGACCAGCCATGCGCGCCCTGCTCGGCCCAATGGTCGAAATCCTTGGCATGACCGCGGACATAGACCATGCCGTTGATGCTGGACGACCCGCCGATCACCTTGCCGCGCGGGGTGGCAAGGACGCGGTTCCCCAGATGCGGCTCGGGTTCGGTATGCAGGCCCCAGTCGTATATGCCCATGTTCATCGGATAGCTGAGCGCCCCCGGCATCTGGATGAAGGGCCCGGCATCGGTGCCGCCGTATTCGATCACCGTCACCTGCCAGCCGGCCTCGGCCAGCCGGTAGGCCATTGCGCAACCGGCCGATCCGGCCCCCACGATCACCACGTCTGCCGTCATGTCAGTCCCCTGTGAGGGCCACGAAGCGGTCCAGCGCCACGTTCCCCCCCGTCGCAAAGATGAGGATGCTACGCCCGGTCGCGGGCAGTTGCCCGGCCAGCGCGGCGGCAAGCGCCACCGCTCCCGAAGGCTCCAGCACCAGTTTCAGTTTCTCGAAGGCGAAACGCATCGCCGCCCGGATCGCCGCGTCCTCGACCGCCAGCCCCTGCACACCTGCCGCGCGGGCGGCCGCGAGCGGTGCGGTACCTGGGGCGGTCGCCTGCAAGGCGTCGGCCACGGTGGAGGTGTTGCCCAGAACCCGCCGCATCTCGCCCGCCACAAGCGACTGGCCGAGGCCGTTGTAGCCCACAGGCTCAACCGCGAAGATGTCCATGCCGGCGTCCCGCGCCCTAAGCGCCAGGGCCACGCCACCCATCAGCCCGCCACCGCCCACCGGGCATGCTGAGAGGCTGACGGTGGCATCACGGGCATCGAGCTGTTCCAAGGCCTCGAGCGCCGCGCCCGCCTGTCCGGCGACGATCAGCGGGTCGTCGAACGGATGCAGCAGCACCAGCCCCTCGGTCGCGGCGATCTCGCGCGCCTTGGCCGAGGCAACCTCTTCGCGCGGGCGGTCGCCATGCTGGGTCAGGACGACCCGCGCGCCGTAGCCTTCCGTCGCCTCGCGCTTCAGCGCGGGCGCGTCGAAGGGCATCACGATCGTGACGGGTACGCCGAGAGCGCGTCCCGCCGCAGCCAGGCCCTGCGCAAAATTGCCTGAGGAGAAGGCGACGACCCCGCGCTTGCGCTCCTCGGGCGAGAGATTGTGCAGCCGCCAGGTCGCGCCACGGATCTTGAAGGATCCCGTCGCTTGCAGGTTCTCCGCCTTCACGAAGGCCCGCTCGGCCCCACAGGCCCGGGCCAGCGCTTCGCTCTCGATCAGAGGCGTGCGCTGCGTGGCCTTGCGGGTGACCGCATAAGCCGCCGCCAGGTCATGCGGAGAGGGAAGGTCAGTAGGGCGCATCGACGGGTCCCATTCCCACATAAACGGATTTTATCTGGGTGTAGTGCTCGATCGCCGCATGGCCGTTCTCCCGCCCGACGCCCGAGCGTTTCGCGCCGCCGAAGGGCATTTCAACCGGTGTCAGGTTGTAGGCGTTGATCCAGCAGGTCCCGGCTTGCAGCTGCCCGATCACCCGGTGCGCTCGTGGCAGGTCAGCGGTGAACACCCCCGCCGCCAGACCGAACTCTGTCGCGTTCGCGCGGGCGACGACCTCGTCCTCGCCGTCGAAATCGAGCACCGCCATGACAGGTCCGAAGACCTCTTCGCGGGCCAGCGTCATATCGTCGGTCACATCGGCAAAGACGGTGGGCTCCACAAAGAACCCTTCATTCGCAAGGGCATGGCCGCCGCCGCAGACCAGCCGCGCGCCTTCGCTGCGGGCCGTGTCGATATAGCCCATCACTTTGTCACGCTGCACGGCAGAGACGAGCGGGCCCATCTGTGTCGTCTCATCCAGCGGATTGCCGAGGCGGATCGCCGCCGTCCGTTCGGCCAGCCGCGACAGGAACCGCTCCTTGATGCCGCGCTGCACGAAGACCCGGGTGCCGTTCGAGCAAACCTGTCCGGCCGAGTAGAAGTTGCCGAGCATCGCCGCGCCGACCGCATCCTCGACGCTGGCGTCATCGAACACGATCAGGGGCGACTTGCCGCCCAGTTCCATCGTCACATGCCGCACGCCCTCGGCAGCCATCGCATAGACCTTGCGCCCCGTCGGGACCGAGCCGGTGAGCGAAACCTTGGCCACGCGCGGATCACTGACCAACGCGGCGCCGACCGCTCCTCGGCCCTGCACGACGTTGAAGAGGCCCGCCGGCAGCCCGGCCTCGATCAGGATTTCCGCGAGCTTCAGCGCGCCAAGCGGCGTCACCTCGGAGGGCTTGAAAGTCATCGCGTTGCCAAGCGCCAGCGCAGGCGCCGCCTTCCAGCAGGCGATCTGGCTGGGATAGTTCCAGGCGCCGATGCCTACGCAAAGGCCAAGCGGCTCGCGCAGGGTGTAGACGAAATCGCGGCCAAGAGGCACGGTCTCGCCCGTCACGGTGGGCGCGAGCCCCGCGAACCATTCCAGCGCATCGGCCCCGCTCGGCCAGTCGGCCACCAGCGTCTCCTGGATCGGCTTGCCGGTGTCCAGCGTCTCCAGTCGCGCAAGTTCCGGGTTCCGCTCCCGGATCAGGTCGGCGGCGCGGCGCAGGATGCGGGCACGCTCGACAGGGCGAGTGCGCCCCCATTCCACTTGCGCGGCGGCACCGCTCGCCAGCGCTGCTTCGATGACCTCGGGCGTTGCCTCGTGGACAACGGCGATCACCTCGCCCGTCGCGGGATAGACGACCTCGATCGGGGCGCCGGACCTGTCCTCGACATAGGCGCCGTTAACAAAGTGGCTGGCTGTGGGTTGGGCGCGCATCATTCCCCCCTCGGGAAGCGTTTGGAGGTTTCAAGCACGTTCAGGTCCATATGGTTGCGCATGTAGCGCTCGGACGCCTTCTGCAGCGGCTGGAAATCCCACGGAAAATAGGCGCCGTTGCGCAGCGCCTCATACACGACCCACCGCCGCGCCTGGCTGGCGCGGACGTCGGCGTCGAAGCGGGTCAGGTCCCACCGCGCCAGTGCCGCGGCCTTCAGTTCCGCCAGCACGCCGGCATAGGCGGGATCGGCGGCGAGGTTCCGCAGTTCCTGCGGGTCGGCCTGCATATCGAACAGCTGGTCGGGATCGAGCGTGCAGAGGTTCAGCTTCCACTTGCCCTTGCGCAGGCACACCAGCGGCGCCTCGCTCGCCTCGGCAGCATATTCCACTGCCACCGGACCATGCTCCGCGCCATTGGCGACGGGCACCAGCGATGCGCCATCGGTCCAGGGCATCACCTCAGACATGTCGATGCCGGAGAGGTCGCAGAGCGTGGGCGTCACGTCGAGCGTCGAGACCGGCTGATCCACCTTGCCGGCGGGCATCTCCGGCGCCGCGATCATGAGCGGAACGCGGGCGGACCAGTCGAAGAAGTTCATCTTGAACCACAGGCCCCGCTCGCCCAGCATGTCGCCGTGGTCCGAGACGAAGACGATGATTGCCTCCTGCCGGGTACCCTCGAGTGCCGTCAGGATTTCGCCAATCTTGTCGTCGATATAGCTTATATTGGCGAAATAGGCCCGGCGCGAGCGGGCCACCATCTCGTCGGTGATGGTGTAGTTGTGCCAATCCGAGGCGTCGAAAATGCGCTTCGAATGCGGGTCCTGTTCGGCATAGGGGATGGGCGGCACCTCTGGCGCGAGGTGTTTGCAGTCTTCGTAGAGGTCCCAGTATTTCTTCCGCGCGACGTAGGGATCGTGCGGATGGGTGAAGCTGACCGTCAGCATCCACGGCCTGTCGTCGTTCCGCCGTCCGAGGTCATAGACCTTCTGCACGGCGTGGAAGGCGACCTCGTCGTCGTATTCCAGCTGGTTGGTGATCTCGGCCACCCCTGCCCCGGTGACCGAGCCCATGTTGTGATACCACCAGTCGATCCGCTCGCCGGGCTTGCGGTAGTCGGGCGTCCAGCCGAAATCGGCGGGGTAGATGTCGGTCGTCAGCCGCTCCTCGAAGCCATGCATTTGGTCCGGGCCGACGAAATGCATCTTGCCCGACAGCGCCGTCTGGTAGCCCGCGCGGCGCAGGTGATGGGCAAAGGTCGGGATGTCCGAGCGGAATTCGGCAGCATTGTCATAGACGCCGGTACGCGAAGGCAACTGCCCCGACATGAACGATGCCCGCGCCGGCGCGCAGAGCGGCGAGGCCGTGTAGGTATGGGCAAAGCGCGCCGATCGCGCCGCGAGCCGTTTCAGGTTCGGTGCATGAAGCCACGGCGCCGGGCCGTCAGGGAAAAGCGGCCCCGCCAACTGGTCGACCATCAGGATAAGTATGTTCGGCCGCGTCATGCCATTCCTCGCGCCAGTTCCGCATCCAGAGCATCGAGCACCAGCGCAACTGCCGCCGCACGATCGGGCTGCGACTGGCCAAGCGCCTGTCGCAGATAGACGCCGTCGATGATCGCCCCGAGCGAATCGGCTGCGCGCAGCGCGTTGCGACCGACCAGCGGCCTCAGATCGGACAGGAGGTTTGACCGCAGCCGGCGCTGATAGATTCCCAGAAGTCTCCGGGCTTCGGGCACCGTCTGGGCCATCACATAGAAGTTCAGCCAGGCCGAGACGACCTCGCCCCGGAAGTTTGCCGCGGTGAACGAGGCCCGGACGATCGCCTGCAGCCGTTCCTTTGGTCCGTGCGCCATGACGAGCGCACCGCGCACCTCGGCGCCGTAAAGCGTCAGGATGTGGCGCATTGCGGCCAGAAACAGCGATTCCTTGTCACCGAAATAGTGGTGCGCCAGAGCCGAGGACATGCCCGCGCGTTTGGCGATCTGGCTGACGGTTACATCAAGACTTCCGGCCCGGCCAACCTCGGTGATCGTGGCGTTGACCAGTGCCGCCTTTCGGATAGGCTCGACTCCAACTTTCGGCACCGGCGCCCCTCGCAAAAATGCTTGCCATGAGGTGCTAGCTTGAAGTTAATTGACTCGTCAATCAACAAAAACCCAACGGGGAGTCTGCCACTATGTTCCGCACTACGCTCATGGCCAGCGTCCTGGCCTTGGCAACCGCACCTGCATTCGCTGCAGGCTGCGACAAAGTCATCTTCTCGGATGTTGGCTGGACCGACATCACGGCCACCACCGCCATCACGAGCTTTGTGCTGCAGGCCCTCGGATACGAGACCGAGACCAAGCTTCTTTCCGTTCCCGTCACTTATACTGGCCTTGCCGAGGGCGACGTGGATGTGTTCCTCGGCAACTGGATGCCGACGATGGAAGCCGACATCAAACCCTATCGCGATGCGGGCACCGTCGAGACGGTCCGCGCGAACCTCGAGGGCGCGAAGTACACCCTGGCCACCAACGAGGCCGGCGCAGCGCTTGGCATCAGCGACTTCGCGAATATCGCGACCCAGAAAGACGCGCTGGAAGGCAAGATCTATGGCATCGAGCCTGGCAATGACGGCAACCGGCTGATCATCGACATGATCGCCTCTGGCCCGTTCAAGCTGGACGGGTTCGAGGTCATCGAAAGCTCGGAACAGGGCATGCTGGCGGAAGTCGATCGCGCGACGAAGGCGGGCAAGCCGATCGTGTTCCTGGGCTGGGAACCCCATCCGATGAACGCCAACTTCAAGATGACCTACCTGACCGGGGGTGACGACTATTTCGGTCCGAACTTCGGCGGAGCCACGGTCTTCACCAACACCCGCGCAGGCTATGCCAAGGAATGCCCGAACGTCGGGACGCTTCTGAACAACCTCAGCTTCACCCTTGCGATGGAGAACGAGGTCATGGGCAAAATCCTGAACGACGGCGACGATCCCGCCGATGCCGCGAAAGCCTGGCTGCAGGCCAATCCTGATGCCGTGACCCCGTGGCTCGCTGGCGTGACCACCAAGGATGGCGGCGACGCGGCAGAAGCGGTCAAGGCAGCCCTGCAGTGAGCCTGCCGAACCGGGTGAGCAAATCGCTTGTCCTGCTTGCATTGGCTGTCGCCCCGGCGGCTGCCAGTGCGGCTGACTGCGATACGGTGCGCATGGCCAATGTCGGCTGGACCGACAACATGGCGCAGAACGGGGTAGCGACCGTGGTGCTGAAGGCGCTCGGCTACGAGGTGAAGGACGATCTTCTGTCGTTGCCGATCATCTTCGAAAGCCTGGCGCGCAATGACATCGACGTGTTCCTCGACATGTGGCTTCCCTCGATGGAGGGCATGATTGCCCCCTATCGCGACGCCGGTACGATCGACACGGTCCGGGCTGACCTTGAGGGCGCGAAGTTCACGCTTGCGACCAACAGCGCCGGCAAGGCACTCGGGATCGCCGATTTCAAGGATGTGGCCCCGCATTCGGCCGAGCTTGACGGCAAGATGTATGGCGTCGAACCCGGCAACGACGGCAACCGGCTGATCCTCGACATCATCGAGAAGAACGCCTTCGGCATGGGTGACCTTAACCTCGTCGAAAGCAGCGAACAGGCGATGATCAGCGAAGTCGCAAAGCTGACCAAGGACGGCAAGCCGGTGGTCTGGCTGGCTTGGGAACCCCATCCGATGAACGTTGCACTGGACATCACCTACCTGACCGGAGGCGATGAGTATTTCGGGCCGGATTTCGGAGGCGCGACCGTCTATTCGATCAGCCGCAAAGGCTATGTCGCGGAATGTCCGAACACGGGCAAGTTCTTCCAGAATCTCGTCTTCTCTCTTCCGATGGAGAACGAGTTGATGGGTGCGATCCTGAATGATGGTGCCGATCCTCTGGACGCTGCGCGGGCCTGGCTCGGCCAGCATCCCGAGGTGCTGGGCCCCTGGCTTGAAGGCGTGACGACCAAGGACGGAGGCGATGCCCTCGCAGCCGTGACTGCGGCGCTGAAGTAACCCACGCGATGCTGGCGGCCCCGGTTCGGTCCGGGGCCGCCCAACTCTCTGACGGGGACGGGGACGCATGGACTGGCTTACGGACTACAAGATCCCGGTCGGGAAAACGGCCAAGGCAGTTTTCGACTGGATGAAGGACAATCTGGGCGGCTTATTCGATGCGATCTCTGCGATCCTCGATGGAATGATCGCCGCGATCCTTTGGGTGCTGCAGGCTCCTCCGGCGCTGGTCGTCATCGCGGTCTTCGTGGCGCTGACCTGGTACGTTCAGCGCTCCTGGAAGGTCTGCGTCGGCGTGCTGCTGGGTTTCCTGTTCATCCTGAACCAGGGCTACTGGGAGGAAACGACCGAAAGCCTGACGCTGATTCTGTCAGCCTGCGTCGTCTGCATGGGCCTTGGTGTTCCGATCGGCATCGCTGCGGCCCACCGGCCCCGCCTTTATTCGGCGATGTCGCCGATCCTCGACCTGATGCAGACGCTGCCAACCTTCGTCTATCTGATCCCCGCGATCGTCTTCTTCGGCCTTGGCATGGTTCCAGGCCTGATCGCGACGGTGATCTTCGTTCTTCCCGCGCCGATCCGCCTGACCCATCTCGGCGTCTCCTCCACCCCGCAATCGCTGCTTGAAGCGGCGACGGCGTTCGGCGCCACGCCAAGCCAGCGCCTGTGGAAGGTGGAGCTTCCCTATGCCTTCCCGCAGATCATGGCGGGCCTGAACCAGACGATCATGCTGTCCCTGTCGATGGTCGTGATTGCGGCGCTGGTCGGCGCCAACGGCCTCGGCGTGCCGGTCGTGCGCGCGCTGAACTCTGTCAACACGGCGCTTGGCTTTGAATCCGGCATGATCATCGTGGTCGTCGCCATCGTCCTTGACCGCATGCTGAGGGTAACCCGGAAATGACCGAGCCCATGACTCCCGCCGTCGAGTTCGACCGCGTCTCGATCGTGTTCGGCGACCGGCCGCTATCAGCCCTGCCCCACATGGACGAGGGCAAGACCCGCGCCGAAGTGCAGGCAGCCTGCGGCCAGGTACTTGGCGTCCATGACTGCTCACTGACCGTGGGCAAGGGCGAGATCCTTGTCCTCATGGGGCTCTCCGGCTCGGGCAAGTCCACGCTTCTGCGCGGCGTGAACGCATTGAACCCCGTGGTCCGGGGCGAGGTGCGCGTCCATGACGGCGAGAAGATGGTCAGCGTGACCAAAGCCGACCCGGAGACGCTGCGCCGCCTGCGCCTGTCGCATATCGCGATGGTCTTCCAGCAGTTCGGGCTGCTGCCCTGGCGCACGGTGCGCGAGAATGTCGGCCTGGGTCTGGAACTGGCGGGGATGCCGCCGGAAAAGCGCCGCGATCCGGTGGATGTCCAGCTGGCGTTGGTCAATCTCAGCCAGTGGGCCGAGCGGAAGGTGGGCGAGTTGTCGGGCGGCATGCAACAGCGCGTCGGCCTCGCCCGGGCCTTTGCCACGCAGGCGCCGATCCTGTTGATGGACGAGCCCTTTTCTGCACTCGACCCGCTGATCCGGACACGGCTTCAGGACGAGCTTCTGGACCTGCAGAAGAAGCTGCGCCGCACGATCATCTTCGTCAGCCACGATCTGGACGAGGCCTTCAAGATCGGCAACCGCATCGCGCTGATGGAAGGCGGGCGCATCGTGCAATGCGGCACGGCGCGCGAGATCATCGCCAATCCGGTTTCGGACTACGTGGCCGACTTCGTTGCCCACATGAACCCGCTCGGCGTGCTGACCGCCGCGGATGTCATGGAAGCGGGCACCGGTGAAGGGCCGCAGGTCGCGCCCGGCGCGCCCGTCCGAGATGTCATGGAACTGTTGCGCGATGGCGCCGCGCAGGTGGTCGTCGTCGATGGCGGCGTACCGAAGGGAGTTATCCGCGCATCGACGTTGATGGGCCGGCTTCTCGACCCGCGCGGCTAAAGGGGCGGCGCGTCCGCCCCCTCAGGGGCGGGCGGCGAGCATCACCGAGCTGTCCCCGCTGCGCAGGTCAAGCGTCCCGGCCTCGCTGACGTCAAAGCCGCTGACTGTCGCCAGGAGCGACTGGAACTCTTGCTCCAGTGCCATGAGTTCGTCCGGGCAGGCCATCATCGTCGCCGCCGCCGGTCCGAAGGACAGGCCCTCGCCCGTCAGGGTAAAGGCAGCGTTGTAGCGGTTGCAGGCCGACTTGCCATAGACCCGGCCCTCGGCCACGTCGAAGACGATCGACAGTTCGACCTCGGCCGGAATGGCCCTGGCGCCGATCTGGGTCACCTGCCAAGCCCCAGCCAACAGGTCCTCGGGCCGCCCCCCGCAGCCGCTGAGCGTTCGGCCGTCATGCTCCAGCTTCGCCGTCACCGGAAAGGGCATGCCGCTCATCGTGTCGCTGCAGATCGTGCGCGACAGCGTCAGGACCAGCCCGGTAGCGAGATCCATGCGCAGGCCATCGGCCGAGGCATATGGCTCCGGGAGCCCCCCCGATATGGGCGCTGCGTCAGGAGTCGGCTGGAACGTGTAGCCGGTCTCGCTCAGGTCTAGCCGCCAGAAGGGTTCGTTGCCGCGCAGCGTGATCGGCAGGATGGGATCGGGGATCATCATCTCGCATTCGGGAAGTTCGGTGCCCTTCAGCGTGACCCGGGCGAAATTGCCCTTCCCCCAAAACTCGGTCGGGGGCGTCGCGTTGTCGCCGTAGCGGGCACCATCCGCAGACAAGAGCGGCTCCAGCCGGATGGCCTCGTCCCCCGCCTTGAGTCGCGCCCCTCCATCGAGGAAATCGATCTGGATCGGCACGTTGCCACAGATCATCCGGTCGTTGAACGCGACCGGCGAGGGTCGGGTCAGCGGAACGAGACCGAGATCGACCGGGCCCTCGCCCGCAGCCACCGGGACCTGAGCCGATACCCAATCGGCCCGACCGGCGACAAAAATCGCGCCACGCAAGCTGTAGTCGCCGTTGTCCGGGGCCACGACGGCGAAGCGCAGCGGGACCTGCGCCCCCTTGGTCTGGATCCGCGCCTCGGCCACGATCCCGGCCGGCCCGCGCAGTTCGACGACGAGCTGGGCGTCTTCCGGCAGGGCGATCCGCTCGCGATAACCCACCTCACCAGTCACGTCGCGGGCCAAGGCAGGCGCGGCCGCAAGAACGGTCGCGAGGATCAGGCAAGTCAGTCGGCGCATCAGGTCCCTCCGGTTTGGCGCATCATCGGGGTGCGGGTCGCCCGCGTCAAATCCCTTTCGGTCGAGAATGGCGTCGGGATCGGGCGCGCCACGCGGGCTTTACCCTGCCCCGGCAGCCGCTATGGTGGCGCCGCCCGCCTGCTGCGGCGGCGCCCGCGTGGTGGAATGGTAGACACAGGGGACTTAAAATCCCTAGCCGCAAGGCGTGCCGGTTCAAGTCCGGCCGCGGGCACCAAGTCTTCTGCACAACTGATTGGTTCCAAGACATCTTTATGCAGGTCGACTTCCAAGGGTCCACCCATAGTCCACGGATCTGACACCCGACGCTCCTCCAAGTTTTGGGAGAGTCCTCGGGTTGATTTCTGGCACTGTGCGGCCTCTTATCCTCTTCCTCTTTCGTAACTTGTGGCGAAGGTTCCGGTGACACTGGTGATCATGCCCCCCTTGGAGCGGCGCAGAAAAAGCGCGCTGATTGCATGATCCGTCGCAAAATCCAGCCCCTGACTGTCACCCATGACCATAAGGGCTGTCGCCATCGCGTCTGCCAACATGCAGTGCTGCGACATCACGGTGACCGAGGCCGGGGCCGCGACCAAAGGGGCGCCACGGCGCGGGTCCATCGTGTGGGAAAGGCGCGTTGTTCCCACCGAAACATAGTGGCGATAGTCCCCTGACGTGGCCACGGCCATATCCTCAAGCGCCAGAATGGAATGCGGAGCCGTCGCTTGGTCGTCCGGCGTCTCCACCCCGACCGCCCAGGGCCGCCCGGTACGCCGGAGACCCGTGGCCCGCACTTCGCCATCGATGCTGCAAAGAGTCGACGTATAGCCAAGAGCCGTCGCGGTTTCAGTAAGGCGGTCGACGCCATAGCCCTTGGCGATGCCCGACAGATCCAGCGCCAAAGCGGCCGATTTGCGGGCGCGCCTGTTGGCGATGTCCAGCTCCAACGCTTCGGTTGCCGGAACACGCGGTGTGGCACTTGCCGCCCGGATTGCGCCAAGGTCGATTCTGTCAGGCCCGAAGCCCCAGGCTCGGACAGCGTCGACAATGTTCATCTCGAAGGCCCCGCCTGTCTGGCGGCTGACGGCAAGGCCCGCCGACAGCACGGTCAGCAGTTCCTGTGGCAAAGGGACCCAGCTATCCAGCTGGGCAGCATTCAGGCGCATAAGATCGCTATCCGGTTTCCAGGTCGACATCTGGGCGTCAACCTCGTCGACCGCAGCCTGAAGATGGGCCCCCAGGTCAATATCAACGGCCCCTTCGTCGATCAGAACCGACCACCGTGTGCCCATTGTCGGGCCGCCAAATACAATTGCGTCATCAGTAGATGTCTTCGGCATATCGACCTCCGGCCTGCAAGGTCACGGGCGACAGTCCGAGCGGATGCAGGATCTCTGTCATCGCCTCGCGCACCCCCTGAGCCATCTCGCGGCCGCCGCAGACCATGACCCGCGCGCCTTCAGCGATCATGCGGCGGATCGCCTCGGCATCCTCGCGCAAGGCGTCCTGCACATAGTGCCGCTTCCCCATGCGGGAAAATGCGGTGCGGAGGCCGGTTAGGCGCCTATCGCGCTGCCAGTTGGCCAAATCATCGGCGTAAAGAAAGTCCGCCTGCGGATGCCGCGCGCCGAACCACAGGTGCATCGGCCGATGCTTCCAGTTGGCGCGCAAGAACCCTGCCAGCGGCCCGATCCCCGTTCCCGCGCCAATCAGGATCAAGGGTGCTTGCGACCGGTCCGGCTGGAACCCAGGGTTCGGTCGTAGGAAAGCCTGCACCGCGTCTCCCGGCTGCAGAGCCAGAAGCTGACCCGAGCACAGGCCGCCCACATGCTTTCGCACGACGATCTCTACGAAGCCGTCCGCCTGGCTTGAGGCCAACGAATAGAACCGGGGCACCGTGTCGCCCTGTGGCACGACGCCAAGAAGGTCGCCCGCCCGAAACCGCCCGAAACCACGCCCGGTCAGCCGCTGCCAGAGGCCCCCCTTCGGCACTGCAAAGCGCAGGATTGCGGTAGGGGCCTGGACGCTATCTCCATAGTCCTTACGGGACATCAGGCGTAGCGCGGTGCTTTGTGGCGGCAGGGGTTGGTGGGTGATATCCAGGGAAAAGCCAATCCACTCGCCAAAGGCGCGGGACCAGCGGGCAAAGGCTTGCGGCGATTGCCGGTCGATCCGGTCCAGCGGCATCTGCATAGCCCAGCCTGCGGCTTTCGCAGCAGCCTGCACCGCCTCGGCATAGGCACAGAAGCCGGGGAAGCTGCGGTCGCCGAAGCCCAACACCACCAGCGGCACTCCAGACAGGGGCGCGGCTGTCGCCAGACGGTCGAGCGCGCCTTTGGCCGAGGTCGGCGCATCGCCGTCGCCCCATGTTGCGGTCATGACGACAATTCGTTTGGCGTGCTTGTAGGTCCGCGGCGCGAAGGCAGAGAGGGCGGCCACATGAACGGCCTGTCCATGGGCCTGCAATGCGCAGGCCAAGGCAGTGGCAAAGCCCCAGGTGCTCCCGCCCTCGCTGCCCACAAGGATCACCGTCTCCGCCACCGGCGCTGCGACCATCCCTGCCAGACGGGGACGGCTTTGGCGATTGCGCCACCAGATCAGCCCACCCGTCACCGACAGAACCGGGACCGTCAGCGCCGCAAGACCAAGAAGCAGCCCCCATAGCGCCGCGCCATCGCCGGTATGGATGACGTAGATCCATTCTCCCACCACGGTCCACGGCCCCGGAGCTTGCCAGGCGAGCATCTCCCCGGTGCCCTGATCGATGTATCCGGTCCCCGAGCCAGTGCTCAGCGTGAACACATCCGTCGTGTCGCCAGGATAGGGAAAGGTCAGGTCCCGGAGGTCGGCAACGAGGACCTTTTGCAAAGCTGGCATCGCGTTGGGCGCCAGTCCCGTGACGCCGCTGACCGCATGGGGCATGACGGGGTTCGCTTCATCCGCTGGCAAAAGGTCAAAGGTCGCCGCCGTCATCCACAATGCCGTCAGCGCGGAAAGTCCAAGACCAAACACCGCGACCCGCGCCAGTTCCGCATGCCAGCGCCCCGACCATGGCCCCTTGACCGCCGCGAACCAGCGCCCCCAGCCGCCTTGTCGCCGGGCCACCAGCATGGCGCCCGAGGCGGCCAGCATCAGCATTGCCAATGCTCCCACCGCCGACCCGAAGCGCCCCGGGTCGCCGAAGAGAAGGGATCGGTGGAAATCCGTCAGCCAGCGCCGCAGTGCGCCTTGGTCGGCACTGGCCACATCCAGCCCCGTGGCCGGATCGACAACCGCCGCCCCGGCCAAATCTCCGTCGAACCAGTAGGCAGTGATTGTGCCAGATGGCGAGCGTCGGATCTGCTCCACCTGCGGATGCACCGCCAGCACCTTCGTCGCCAGATCGCCCACAGTTTGCCCACTGACCTCGGATGGAGAGGACAGCCGCTCCAACGCAGGGAACAGCGACAGCGCCGCCCCGCTCAGCGCGAGGGCTAAGATCAAGACAGCGGCCAGAAGGCCGGGCCAGCGGTGGATTTGGCGAAGCATGGGGAGTCCGATCAGAAGCCGTAAGTGAAATCGGCGATGTAGCGGCGGCCCGACACGGGCGTCCCGGCCCCGGCGGTGGTCAGGGGCACCGCAATCTCATTAGGGCTCTCGCGCATATCCTCGGCTGCGGCGTCGATGTGCAGGGTATAGCCCGCGTCGAAGAGGGCGTCGGCCAAGTCCATCGACAGCTCCAGTTTCTGGCCCGATCCGACGCTGGCACCGGTGATCCCGTCCACTTGCGCCGGGTCGCCACCGGTAAACTGCGCCCAATCGATCAGGTGCCGGTAATACTTCGACTTTCCACCCGCCATCCAAAGGCTGCCCGCATAGGCCCCCGAGGCGTCGGTCACATAGATGGCAAGATAGGCTCCCCTCCCGCCGTAGTCGGCCATGTTGGCGGTCAGGGTAACGGGACGCGCCATGGCAAGGCCGGGGGTGACAAGGGCGGTGGACAGGGCAAGGGCGGCGATCAGGGATTTCATCCTGGACACTCCGGAAGGGAAAGGATCAGTTCGATTTCACGACCGGCGCGGTGCCGTTTGTGAAAAGCCCGTTCTTCGGTGGCGCTACGGTGCCCGCCTTTGCCGCGTCGCCGGCAGTCCCTGCGGCACAGCTCTCCTCGTCGTCATCGCCGCAGTCGTCGTCATCGTCCGAACTCGACCAAAGCGAGCCGCCGTCCTCATCCTCGTCATCGTCGATGAGGGTCAGCTGCGGGTCCGGCAGGACGCGGTGTGAAAGGCCGGCACCCGGCGTCAGGGACAGGCCCTGGCCGCCGGCAAGTGCCGCCGAACCAGCGCCAAGCGCCGTGGTCATCATCAGAAGGACAAAGGCAAACTTCATTTCTCATCTCCTTGGAGGTCCGGATTGCGCACCTGCGTCGTCGTCCGGGTCAATCGTCATGGGTATCGTCTTCGGGTTCACGGCCCTCGCCGTGGTCGTCCCCGAATTCCATCTCGACCACCGCCAGCGTTGCGGGGTTGAGCTTGACTTCGATCGCGCGGCCCTCGGCATCGCGACCGATCAACTCGTAGCAACCATCGTCGATCCGGATCCTGCGCAGGGCCCAGCCCTGGTCGGCTGCAAGTTTCACGACCGCCTCGCGCGGCTGCCAGTCGGTCATCGGCACGGCGCAGTCGTCGTCACCCGCCAGCGCCGGGGTGGCGATCAGCACCAAGGTCAGCGCCAGCATTGTTGTTGTCCGGTTCATGGGCGACACTCCGCTTCGGGTCCTGCGGGCCTTTTGGCGCGCGAAACTGACGCCAGCCTGAAGGAGCGCGACAAACTGCTTCAGGTGGCCGTCAGGTTGCCACGCTATGCGGGGAACCGAAGGAGACAGGCCGGATGCGTATCTTGCTGATCGAGGATGATCGCGTGATCGCCACCGCCCTGCGCGAGCAGGCGGAAGGCGAAGGGCATTCCGTCGATTGGGCCGCGCGGCTGGACGAGGCGTCCGATGCGCTGGCGACGGCCAGTTTCGACCTGATCCTTCTGGACCTAATGCTTCCCGATGGTCGCGGCCTGCCATTCCTGCGCGCCCTGCGGGCCAAGGGCAGCCAGACTCCGGTCATCATCATGACGGCGCTCGATCAGGTGTCCGACCGGATCGAAGGGCTGAACGCCGGGGCGGATGACTATCTGGTCAAGCCCTTCGATCTTTCGGAACTCTCGGCTCGCATCGGCGCCGTCGCCCGGCGCTATTCCGGCAACCCCAATCCCCTGATTTCACTGGGCGAGCTGTCCATCGACATTGCCGAACGCCGGGTCAGAAAGTCCGGTCGCCCCATTCCCCTGACCGCCCGCGAATGGGTATTGCTCGAGGCGTTCCTGCAAAAGCCGGGCCAGCTTCTGTCCAAGCCGCAGCTTGAGGAACGGCTCTATTCCTTCGATGCCGAGGTCGAAAGCAACACGATCGAGGTGCATGTCAGCCGCCTCCGCAAGAAATTGGGGGCGGGTGTCATCGTCACCGAACGCGGGCTTGGCTACCGTCTGGGTCCGGCATGACCCGTGCCTCGATCCGCCTGCGCTCGGCCGCCGCGCTGTCGCTGATCGTCACTCTGATCTGGCTAGGCACCGCTCTGGTCACGACGCGGCTTCTGACCTCGGAACTGAATGATGTCTTTGATTCAGCCTTGCAGGAAACCGGCCAGCGTATCCTGCAACTGGCCGTGGTCGACGTGCTGGGGCGGGAAGAGGAAGGTGTCGCTCAGCGCGTCATGGCGCTGGACGACCATGAGGAATACTACACTTACATCGTCCGCGATGACCGGGGTCGCATCCTTCTGACCTCGCACCGCGCCGATCCCGCGCGTTTTCCGGCCTTCACCGAAACCGGCTTTCATCAGACATCAGAGCTGCGCTTCTATCATGAATCTGCCGTGCGCGGCACCATCTCGCTGACCATCGCCGAGCCCCTGTCGCACCGGCGCGAGGTGGCGCGCGAAATGGCACTTTCCCTGGCCCTGCCCCTAGTCGTGATGATTCCCCTCAGCATTGCCGGCATCTTCTATGGGCTCGGCTATGGCCTGCGCCCCCTCGGCAAGTTGCGCGCACAGTTGGCGCGGCGCGGGGTGAAGGACATGTCGCCCCTGCCGACAAAGGACATGGTCACCGAACTTCGCCCGATTGGCGATGCGCTGAACCAGCTTCTCGCCCGGCTGGACACCGCCTTTGCCGCCGAACGTAGCTTTACCGCCAATGCAGCGCATGAGTTGCGCACGCCTCTGGCAGGGGCGCTCGCCCAGGTGCAGCGCCTGCGTCAGACCGCGACCGATCCCGACATCGCGAGGCGCGCGGGCGATGTCGAGGCGACGCTGAAGCGCCTGACCCGCCTGTCCGAACGCCTGATGCAGCTGGCCCGGGCCGAGGGCGCACGGCTGCTGACCGACACCGCCCAGGATCTGCGGCCCATCCTGCGGATTGTCGCTGGCGACTTTGCCCAAGGCCCCGACGCCGGGCGCGTGACCCTCTCGCTGCCCGATGCACCCGTCCGCTCAGACATAGATCCTGATGCCGTGGCGATCCTGGCCCGCAACCTGATCGAGAACGCCGTGCGGCACGGAGTTAGTCCCGTCACTGTCACCCTGGACCCGCAGGGTACGCTTTCAGTCGAAAATGACTGCCCACCGATTCCACCCGCCGAGCTTGCCGCCCTCTCTGGCCGCTTTGTGCGGGGCAAGGACGCTGGCGAAGGTAGCGGCCTTGGCCTTGCGATTGTCCACACCATTGCCGAACGGATCGGCTCGCCCCTTCGCTTGACCTCGCCGCTGCCCGGTAAAACCACCGGCTTTTCCGCGCGCGTCAACCTGCACGGCACGACATATCAGGACCAATCCAGATGACCCTTGCCTACAAATCCGCCCATGCCGAACTCCATCACCTAGACCGCGCAGGCTGGCTGCGGACTGCCGTTCTGGGCGCCAATGACGGGATCGTCTCGGTCTCCTCGCTGATCGTCGGTGCCGCCGCCGCCGTGCCCCTTGCCGCAGCACTGCTGGCCCGCGCGACGCAGATCATCCCGGCCGTCGTCATCACCACGCTGTCCAGCCTCGCCGCCCTTCGGGCCACCGTCGCCGCGGCCGGCGGCGCGCCCAAGCTCTCGGCCACTGCCCGCGTCCTTTTCTGGGGCGCGGCCGCCATCGCAATCATCTCGGGAGTCGGCTGGGTCTTCGGCGTAAGCGTCTGACACTGGCGATATCCGCTTCTGTTCCGCGCTGGAACTGTACTCGGCAGTCGGGCATTCTTTCTTGCAATGGCTGCAGAAGCTTGCGGCGGTCGCGACACCACCCTCCGCGATTGTGTGGACCGATCGCGCCAGGCGCCGGTTGAGACAATCGCAGCTGTGCGGAGAAGCCAGCTCTGCGGGCGCCAGCGTTGCGGTTGGAATGGATTCCCGGACTTTCTGGCGCAATCTGGCGGTCGAAGGAACCACCTTCCACGATCAGCAGGGCGAGACTTCGTCGGACCGCAGGTTGCTTGGCCTGACGGCAGACAGGCTTTCCGAAGCGCGTCAATTCCGGCGAAAGAACGTCCGGGCTCAGAAGTTTTCACGCGAGGCCAGGCGGAAATGAAACGCTTAACGCAGCCGTGGCCAAACTCATCAACAGCATGATTTCCGGCGGCAACTCGGTTCGCCGCCGTTCAGGTCCTTCACGACCCAAGGCAGACCGGTGAAGTCGACAGGGGTCCTCGGGACAACACCCCGCAGAAACCGGCTGCCAGATGTCACAGCCGACCAGTTGCCATCAGGATGATAAGGATCAGCAGGATCAATCCGAAAGCGCCGCTCGGGCCGCAGCCCTATGTTCGGCTATGTCCCCAGGTTGGAAGCACTCCCACGAAGAAAAGGATAAGAAGAACGATCAAAACGGTGCCAAGCATGGTGGTACCTTTCATGAGAGTTCACCCGGAGCAGTTTCTTGGTCACTTGTGCTTGGTTCCTCAAGACCAAGGCTCAGACCGTCGGAAAGAGATTCTTCCGGATCTACATCCAGTCCGAGCGCGGCCGCGTATCGCGGGACGATCGACAACCGATTGAGCGGCGAAAACCACCGGCTGGCCTCACCGTCGCGTTTCAGTTCGGCAATCTGGGCCTCGAAAGCCTCGGCCGAACGCACCGGGTTTCTCGTCACACAGGCGGTTCAGGGCCGCCGGCTTGGCGGCGTGCCGATCCTCATGCCGTGTCGGTTGGAGCCTGCGGCCCGCGCTCGGCGAGATAGAGCGACAGGAGTTGCGTCTGCGAGGAAATGCCAAGCTTGCGATAGACGTTGCGGCGGTGGACCTTCACCGTGCCGGTGGCAATGCCCAGCCGCAGGGCGATGGATTCCGAGGAATGTCCCTGCAGGACCAGTTCCACGATCGCCGCCTCGCGGTCGGTCAGGTTCAGGCGCTGCCAGGGCTGGGCCGGAGCAGCCGACTTGGCCTGAGCACCGAAACGGGCCGCTACGCCCCCCCAGTAAAGCCGCACCAGATCGCCGATCAACGGCTCGGCCTGACGCAGGGGAGCCAGTTCGGCATCGCTGAAACCACCGCTCGCCTCCCGCCGCATCAGCGACAGCACGATCGTCGCGTCCCCGACGGGCACGAAATAGCCGACCTCCTCGGCGAGGCCCGTCTGAACGTAGTAGGTGCGGTAGTACTCGCTGGAATAGAAGCGGTCGGGGGCGAGGTCACGCATCCGGAACAGCCCGGATCGGCGGTCGCGGGCATTGCGGCAAAACGGGTCCAAAAGATAGGGGCCGGCCTGATAGAGCGTGACGAAGATATGGTAGAAGGCCGGTGTGAAGGTGCTGAACAGGTCGAGGGGGCGTTCCCCGTCGTGATAGGCGAAGACCACGACCTCATCCACCGGCGCGAGTGCCCGGGCCAACCGCAGAAAGACCCGGCCTACGGCATCGTCCGGCAGACTCGGGCGGCCGAGCGTCTCGCGCAAGGCGGCAAAGACATCGGGAAGAACCGGCGGCATGCCTATATCTCCGGCAAAGCTGCCCCCCAGAGTTGCAGGGGAGACGTGATATATACCTCCCATGCGCCAATTCCGCCCGAAATACCACTTTTGGGGTATATGACCGCACCTGCCTTTCCCTGATCGTTTGATGCAAGACCCCGCAAATGGGGCGCGCAGGGGGTAGAACGTGGCGCCAGAAGCCATCTCCGATCTGGAATTCCGACACCTGACCAAGCGGTATGGCGAGGTCGAGGCGGTGTCGGGGATCGACCTTTCCGTGCCTAAGGGCGCCTTCCTCGCGATTCTCGGTCCCTCGGGCTGCGGCAAGACCACCTGTCTGCGAATGATCGGCGGGTTCGAACAGCCGACAGAAGGTGAGGTCCGCATTGCCGGGCAGGTCGTGAACGGCATCCCCGCCTATCAGCGGCCCGTCAACATGGTTTTCCAGCACTACGCGCTGTTTCCCCACATGAACGTCGCCGAGAACGTGGGCTATGGGTTGCGCCAGATGCGCCCTCGCCTGCCCAGCACCGAGATCGACCGCCGGGTTGGCGAGGCGCTCGAGATGGTTCGCCTCGGTTCCTTCGCCAAACGTCGGACGCACGAGATGTCGGGCGGACAGCAGCAGCGGGTCGCCCTCGCCCGTGCCATCGTCAACCGCCCGAAGATCCTGCTTCTGGACGAACCCCTGGCCGCGCTGGACAAGAAGCTGCGCGGCGACATGCAGTTGGAACTGCTCCAGTTGCAGCGGGAACTGGGCATCACCTTCGTGCTGGTCACCCATGACCAGGAAGAGGCGCTGTCGATGGCCGACCTCGTCTGCGTGATGAGCGCGGGCCGCATCAGCCAGCTCGGTACCCCGCAAGAGGTCTACGACCATCCGACCGATCTGTTCGTCGCCGACTTTGTCGGCAAAACCAACCGAATCCCGGTCACGGTAGATGGCGGGGTGCTGCGGCTCGCCGATGGCCGCGCCCTGCCCGGCGCCTCGGCGCTTCACGGATCTGCCATCGCCGCCCTTCGCCCCGAGGCAATCCGCATCGCCCGCGCGGGCGATGGTCTACCCGGCACCGTCACCCACCGGATCTTCCTCGGCTCCTTCGCCGAATACGCCGTCGCCGTCCCCGGGATCGGCGACATCCTCGTCACGACCGACCGACGCGGCGCAACCGAGGCTGATCTGATCGCCCCCGGCGAGGCCGTATGCCTGACCTACGACCCAGCCGCCGTGCTGGTGTTCCCACAATAACGACAACCGACAGAGAGGGCTTCCTATGACCAAGGACTTCAAGGACACGCCGATCACGCCGGATCGGTTCATGACGGAATTCATGCGCTGGAAGCGCGGGTCGATCACCCGGCGGCATTTCATGGGTGTGACGGGACTGGGCCTTGCCACCGCCGTGCTGTCGCGCTTCCCCGGCGCAGGGGTCAACCCGGCCTTTGCCGAGGACCTTGGCACCCAGATGGCGATTGCCACATGGCCCAACTACCACGACCCCGCCACGTTCGAGAACTTCACCGCCGCGACCGGCGTGGCCGTCGAGGTCAACGTATTTGGCTCCAACGAAGAGATGTTGGCCAAGCTGCAGGCGGGCGGCGCGGGCTGGTCGCTGTTCGTGCCGACCAACTACACGATCTCGACCTATGCCGGGCTGAAGCTGATCGACGCGCTGGACCTTTCGAAGATTCCGAACTTCTCGCCTTCGACACAGAATCCACGCTTCACCTCGGAAGGCATGGTCGACGGCACGACCTATGCCTTGCCGAAGAACTGGGGCACGACCGGTTTCGCGGTGAATACGGCCGAACTGAAGGCGCCGCTGACCTCGTGGAAAGACTTCTTCGCCGTCGCGATGAACGAGGCTGACGGCCGCGCGATGGTGCATGACTACCAGCTGACCACCATTGGCTCGGCGCTCGTCTCGCTTGGCCTCGACTTCAACTCGACCAAGCCCGAGGATCTGGCCCAGGCCGAGAAGCTGCTGCTGGAGGTCAAGCCGCACCTCTTTGCGATCAACTCGGACTACCAGCCCTCGATGCGGTCCACCGATGCGTGGATGACGATGTGCTGGACGAACGACGGCGCGCAGCTGAACCGCGACATGCCCGAGATCGCCTATATCCTCGGCACCGACGGCGGCGAGATCTGGACCGACTACTATGCCATCCCGAGCTCGGCCCCGAACAAGGCCGCGGGCTATGCGCTCCTGAACTTCCTGATGGACCCGGCCGTCGCGGTGAAGGAGCATATCGCCAACGGCGCGCCCGCCACCGACAGCCGGGTGATCGCCCTGCTGCCGCCCGAGATCACCAGCAACAAGATCGTCTATCCCGACGAAGCCTCGCTGACGCCGCTGGAGTTCGGTGCGGCGGCGACGCTGACCGACCCGGGCCGGGCGGAACTCATGGCGCGCTTCAAGTCGGCCTGAGATGGCACTCTCGGCAGCAGCCAGAAAAAGATGGGTCACGGCGGCGCTTCTGGCGCCCGCCGGGCTCTGGCTGTTCTTCTTCCTTGCCCTCCCGTTCCTCGCGATCCTTGTGTTCTCTCTCGGGGAACGGGCTCCCGCCGGCGGCTATCAGCCGGCGCTGACACTGGCCAACTATCTGAACCTCCCGGCCCGTGGGGCAGCCTTCCTGAACACGGCCCTGCTGGCACCAGTCGGAGCCGCGCTCTGCCTTGCCATCGCTTATCCGGCCGCGTGGTTCCTGGCGCTGCGGGTCGATCCGCGGCACCGACTCCTGCTGGTGGCACTCATGATCGTGCCCTTCTGGACCTCGATGCTCGTCCGGACCTACGCCTGGATGTACCTGCTCGGTGCCCGTGGCATTCCCCAGCTTCTGGAGATGATCGGGATCGAAAACATCCGGCTCATCAACACGCCCGGCGCGGTGCTTCTCGGCATCGTCTACGGCTACCTGCCGCTGATGGTCATGCCCATCTATGTCAGCCTTGAAAAGCTGGACCGCCGCCTGCTGGAGGCGTCTTCGGATCTTGGCGCCCGGCCCATGTCGACCTTTCTGACCGTCACCCTGCCCCTGTCGATGCCCGGCGTGATGACGGGCGTGGCGCTGGTGTCGATCCTGCTTTTGGGCGAATACCTGATCCCGCAGATGCTTGGGGGCGGCAAGGTCTACTTCATCGGCAATGCGCTCGTGGACCTGTTCCTGCAATCGCGCAACTGGCCCTTCGGGTCGGCGATCGCGGTTACGCTGGTGCTGGGCGTCGTGGGAGTTCTGCTCATCACCATGCGGATCGCGTGGAAGGTGTCGGGCACCAGGCAGATGGATCTCGTCTGATGCGCGTGTTCCTGTCCGCCGTCTATCTGTTCCTCTACGCGCCGATTGCGCTGGTCGTGGTATTCTCGTTCAACGCCGGACGCAGCGCGACGCAAATGACCGGCTTTTCACTGCAATGGTATGGCAAGGCACTGTCGAACGTCTTCCTAACCGATGCCCTGAAGACCTCACTGATCGTGGCCTTCACTTCGGCCGCACTGGCCGCGGTCTTCGGCACGATGGCTGCGATGGGGATGGAGCGGCTCGGACCCCGCCTGCGCGCTGTCTTCGATGGCATGCTGGCCGCCGCGATTGTCGTGCCCGGCGTGGTCATCGGCATCGCGACCCTTGTCGCGCTGGCGGGCCTGTTTGGGGTCATCAACCCGGTTCTGGCCGAGCTTTCATCGACCGCGCCCCAGTTCCAGATGGGCTACCTCTCGCTGATCGCGGCCCATGGCCTGTTCTCGATGGCGTTGGTCGCGATGATCGTGAAGGCCCGGATCGCCAGCTTGTCGCGGGATATCGTCGAGGCGTCCTACGACCTTTACGCCCCGCCTTTCGCCACTTTCTTCCAGATCGTCCTGCCGCAACTGCGTCCGTCGATCCTGGCGGGATTCCTGATGTCCTTCACCTTCTCCTTCGACGATTTCATCATCGCATTCTTCGTCGCCGGGGCGAAGACGACGCTGCCGATGTATGTCTTCGCCTCGATCCGGCGCGGCGTGACGCCCGAGATCAACGCCATCGCCACCATGGTCCTTGTCGCCTCTCTGATCCTGATCGCGCTGGCCTGGCTTCTGATGCGGGAAAGGAAACCCCATGCTGCTTGAGGGCAAGGTCGCCATCGTTACCGGAGCTGCCTCCGGCATCGGTGAGGCGGGCGCCGCCGCCATGGCACGCGAGGGGGCGCGCGTGGTGATCTTCGACCGTGACGGCGACCGCGCCCGCGCGGTGGCCAAGCGGATTGACGCCGAGGCGGTAGCGGTGGATGTGGCTGACGACGCGGGGCTCAACGCGGCCATAGCCGATGTCCTGTCCCGCCACGGACGCATCGACATCCTGCACAACCACGCGGGGATCCAGGTCGCCGGTGATCTGGAGCAGGTCGCGGTGAAGGGCTTTGACGACTCCTGGGCCGTGAATGTGCGGGCGCATTTCATCGCGGCTCGGGCAGTGGTGCCGGCTATGAAGGCGCAGGGCAGCGGCGTCATCCTGAATACGTCTTCGTCCTCGGGCATCCAGTACGACCGCGAGATGATCGCCTATGCCACCACCAAGCATGCCGTTGTCGCCATGACGAGACAGATGGCGGGCGATTTCGGCAGGTACGGCATTCGTGTCAATGCGTTGTGCCCCGGCTGGGTGGACACCCCGTTCAACGCGCCCTTCATGGAACAGATGGGCGGTCGAGCGGCGCTCGAGGCTTACGTGGCCGAACGCGTGCCCCTGGGACGTTGGGCCCAACTCGATGAGATGGCCGAGCCGATCCTGTTCCTGGTGTCGGACCGATCGTCCTACATGACAGGGCAGGTCCTGGTTGTGGACGGCGGCGAGACCGTGGTCTGAACCGCCGCACTCCCAATCATCAAGGCGCGGGCATGCTCCGGCCATTGGCCATTTCAGAGGGACAGAGGCTCTCGATTGCTGTTCTGGCTGCATCCGAGACGGGTTCTATGGTTTCTCGCAGGATGCGGATGCGGTCGAACTCCTCGGGGTTCCTGAGCAGCGCCTCGCGCAGCGACACGCCGAAGGCCATGCGAAGTTCAGTCCCGATGTTGACCTTGCAGACCGCGGTCTCTTCGGCGAGCCGGCGGCGCAGGGCGATCGGGATGCCGGACCCACCATGCAGGACGAGCGGGAGCCCAGGTGCGGCAGCCTCGATCGCCTTCAGCCTCCCAAGGTCCAGTTCGGCGACGGCCGAGGTCATGAGGTGGTTGTTGCCGACCGAGACGGCAAGCGCATCCACCCCTGTTTCGCGGGCAAAAAGTGCGACCTCGGCCGGGTCTGTGCCCATCGAGGCTGCGCCGCCGTGGTATCCGACATAACCGAGTTCGGCCTCGACCGAGACGCCACAGCTTCGGGCCAGCGCTGCGATCTCGGCAGTCCGAGCGATGTTGTGCTCCAGCGGCAGGGTCGAGCCGTCGAACATGACCGAGGTAAAGCCACAGTCGATGGCCTGCCGGCAGACCGCAACATCTTCCCCGTGGTCGAGATGGGCCACTACCGGAACCGAAGCGCCCTGCGCCAAAGCGTGGAACATGGCGCCGAAGACCGGAAGCGGCATATGTGCCCGTGCGCCCGGCCCGGCCTGCAGGATCACCGGCCGCGATGCAGCCTCGGCCGCACGGACATAGGCGACCGCATCCTCCCATCCCAAGACAACAAGGCCGGCGACGGCAGTGCGGTCGGTCAGGCAGGGTGTCAGAACGTCCTTCAGCGTCGCGCGTGTCATTTGAACTTGGCGATCATGTCCTTGATGCCGGGGATCGTCTCGATCTGGTCGGCATGGCTCGGCTGGAAATACTGCACCAGCGATCGTTGGGTCTCACCACCGAGGATGGTGAAGTAATACATCTCGTAGCCAGGCAGGACGCAGCAGGGATGATAGCCCCTGTCGATGGCAACCGTCGATCCGTCGACCACATGGTAAGCGTCTCCCGGCAGGCCATCCTCGCGCTGAAGCATCTGCAAGCCGGAGCCACGGGGCGGATTGAAGCGGAAGTTGTAGACCTCGTCATGCCGAGTCTCATCCGGCAAGCGCGTGGTGTCGTGCTTGTGGCTGGGAAAGCCCGACCAGCCGCCCGCACCGACCGTATAGAGCTCTGACACCAGCAGACGGCCGACGCGGCCATGATACTTCGTGCCAAGGATGTGCTTGATCTTTCGGTGCGTCTTGGTGTCGTCCGACCCGTATTGCACAGGGTCGATGTCGGAGGCGCGGACCGCGAAAGGCGACAGCACCTCATCGAACCGCGCGCCAGCAACGAAGACCTCAGCCGCGTCAGACAGGCAGGTTACGGTGGCTTCGGCCCCGGTCGGGACGTAGACGCCCTCGGGCTCCCCGTCCCAGACATTCAGCCGCCTGCAGCCGATGTCGTCGAAGACCTGCCCCATCGTTTCGACCCGCACCGTTCCCGTCGCGGGCACGATGCAGGTCTCGTAGCCCGGCACCGTCGAAATGACGGTCTCGCCGCGCGCCAGCCGCAGGATGTTGAACCAGACCAGCGGAACGAGCGGGTCGTCTGCGCCGATAATCGGCTGGTTGCGGTTGTCGAAGGGGGGGATGTGCATTGTGGTTTTCCTCCACCACTCAGTACCTGCTCATGAACTCATCGAGCGTCGCACGATCGGGAGAGGCCGGGGCGCAGCCGATGCCTGCCACGATGATCGCCGCCGTCGCCGCGCCGCGCCCTACAGAAGCCTCCAGTGTCTTTCCTTGGGCAAGACCCGCAAGCAGCCCACCCATGAAGCCGTCGCCGGCCCCCATCGGCTTTAGTGCTGCGACGGGGAAAATGCCCGATCTGAAAGAGTAATCGGCGGTGAATGTGATGCTGCCCTCGGCGCCGCGCTTATAGACCGTGAAACAGGCCCCACCCCACGCAAGGTCGCGGGCAAGGTCCTGGCCGCGCTCGCCATTCCCTGCGAGAAGCCCGAACTCGTCATCATTGCCGACGACAACATCGACCGTCCTCGCCATCGAAAGGCAGATCTCCGCCGCCTCGGCCTGCGAGGTCCAGGAATAGGCGCGGTAGTCGAGATCGAGCACGACGATCGCCCCGGCCTTCCGGGCCCGAGACGCCGCGGCAACGGCAGCCCCGCGCGACGGCTCTCTTGCCAGCGCGGTTCCGGTGATGACCAGCGCCGCGACACCATCGAAGGCGACCCGTTCCACATCGTCCTGGGTCAAGGCGAAGTCCGCCGCGCCGTTGCGGTAGAGAACAGCCTGGGCGCTGACAGGGCGGGTCTCGACAACGGCGAGCGAGGTGCGTGCCTCGCCCGAGACGCGCCGGACATGCCCCGTTTCAACGCCAAAACGCGCGAGTTCCGCCAGACAGTAGCGCCCGACCGCATCGTCGGAAACACAGGACAACAGGGAAGCAGTCGCTCCCTGCCTTGCCAGCGCGACAGCAATGTTCCCCGCAGACCCGCCGATGGCAGAGACATAGCGGCTTGCCTCCTCGATCCGGGTGCCGGGCGGGTCGGCATACAAGTCCATCCCCACACGTCCGAGAACGACGAAGCGGTTCGATCGAAGACGCTCCCACAGGCGCTGCATCACGTCACCTTGGCTGCCCGTGCGCCGGGGCCCATGAACTGGAGGACGGCGATCATGACATTCCGATTCCGTTTGGTTCCTCTTCTCGGCAGGCCCGGAGTGAATCCGAGTTGACGAGTCCCGGAACTCACGATAGCCATTTTGCAACCGGTTGCAATTTCTTTTCCAGAGGTCTGCACGATGCGGGAAATCGGCATCGGAATCGTTGGCGGCGGCTATATGGGCAAGGCCCATTCCGTTGCGATGGCGGCGGTTGGCGCAGTTTTCGACACGCAACTGCGGCCAAGGCTGGAAATGATATGCGCCACGAGTCCCACCTCCGCCGAGCGGTATCGGACAGCCTATGGCTTCGCTCAGGCGACCTCGGATTGGCGCGTCCTTGTGGGCGATCCGAAGGTCGAAGCCGTGGTGATCGCTTCTCCGCAAGAGACACACCGGGCGATTGCGGAGTATGCCTTTTCCCTTGGTAAACCAGTGTTCTGCGAGAAGCCGCTTGGCGCAAACCTTGACGACAGCCGTGCCATGGTCGCGGCGGCCGAGGCGTCGGGGGCGGTGAACATGGTCGGATTCAACTACATCCGTACGCCGGCCTCGCAATTCGCCCGCGCTCTTGTCGCTTCGGGCGAGATTGGCAAGGTGACCTGGTTCCGCGGCGAACACACCGAGGATTTCGACGCAGACGGCACGCGCCCCGCGACCTGGCGCAACTTCGGTGCTGCCAATGGCACGATGGGCGATCTTGCACCCCATATGATCAACGCCGCGCTGGCTCTGGTCGGGCCCATCGCCAGGCTCAGTGCAGACATCGCGACCGTTCACGCCGAGCGCCCCGGCCACGAGGGGCGAGCGGTCAATGATGACCTCGGACAGTTCATGTGCCGGTTCGAGAACGGTGCGATGGGCCATCTGTCGTTCAGCCGGATCGCCCATGGCCGGAAGATGGGCTACGCCTACGAGATCACCGGAACGCGAGGCGCGATCCGATTCGATCAGGAAGACCAGAATGCGCTCTGGCTGTACAAGGCAGACGACCCGGCAACGATCCGGGGGTTCCGCAAGATTCTGACCGGCCCGGACCATCCCGACTATTTGGCCTTCTGCCAGGGTCCAGGGCACGGCACCGGATATCAGGACCAGATCATCATCGAGGCGAAGGACTTTCTGACAGCCATCGCCGAAGGCAAGTCACGCTGGCCGACCTTCCGCGACGGGATGGAAGTAAACCGCGTCATTGCCGCCGCGCAGGCCTCGGCGGCTTCGGGAACATGGATGGAACTGTGAGAGGGTTGAGATGATCAGGATCGGCAATGCGCCCTGTTCCTGGGGTGTCGAATTTGCGGACGATTCGCGAAATCCCCCCTGGCGCAAGGTGCTTTCAGACTGCGCTGCTGCCGGATACCGCGGGATTGAACTCGGTCCGATCGGCTACATGCCCGAAGA
Organism: Alitabrizicola rongguiensis; assembly: GCF_021491355.1. Classification (GTDB taxonomy): domain Bacteria; phylum Pseudomonadota; class Alphaproteobacteria; order Rhodobacterales; family Rhodobacteraceae; genus Aliitabrizicola; species Aliitabrizicola rongguiensis. The sequence continues at coordinate 593,249 of NZ_JAKENF010000002.1, forward strand.
TCCGACAACCCTGGCAGACGCGCTCGCCGAGAATGGGCTGACCCTGATCGGCGGGGTGGTGTTCCGTCCGTTTCACGATCCGTCGAAATGGGACGAGGTCTGGGATGCCAGCGAGCGCACCTGCAGGGCGTTGACCTCCCACGGTGCGCGGCATCTTGTGCTCATCGACTCGATTTCGCCGCGGCGGGCGCCGACCGCCGGCCGTGCCAGCGAGGCCGAGCAGATGGATGCCGCCGAGTGGGCGGGCTTCGTCGATCGGATCCGCAAGGTCGCTCAGCTTGGCGTCGATCACGGGCTGTCGGTCGGCATCCATGCCCATGCGGCAGGCTTCATCGACTTCGAGCCGGAACTCGAACGACTTCTGGACGAGATCGACGAGCGGCTCCTGAAGATCTGCTTCGACACGGGCCACCATTCCTATGCCGGCTTCGATCCGGTGGCGTTCATGCGCCGGCATATCGGGCGCATTTCCTACATGCATTTCAAGGACATCGATCCGCAGGTGAAGGCTCGCGCCGTCGCGAACCGGACCGGGTTCTACGATGCCTGCGCCCAGGGCATCTTCTGCAATCTCGGGCGCGGCGACGTGGATTTTCCCGCCGTCCGCCAGATCCTGCTCGATGCCGGGTTCGAGGGATGGTGCACAGTGGAGCAGGACTGTGACCCGGCGGGACCCACATCGCCAATCGACGATGCCCGCGCCAACCGGGCCTATCTTTCCTCGATCGGCTTCTAGGAGGCGAACATGAAACGGCTGAACTGGGGTCTGATCGGTGGTGGCAAAGGCAGCCAGATCGGACCGGCCCATCGCATCGCTGCTGGCCTCGACGGGTATTTCACCCTGGCCGCCGGGGCGCTCGACGTCGATCCCGAGGCGGGTCGCGCTTTCGCAAGCGCACTTGGAATCGCGCCCGACCGGGCCTACGGCGACTGGTGCGAGATGCTCGAAGGCGAAAGAAACCGGCCCGACCGGATCGACCTGGTGACGGTGGCTACGCCCAATGCAACCCACTATGCCATCGCCAAGGCCTTTCTGGAGGCAGGCATCAACGTGCTTTGTGAAAAGCCGATGACGGTGACCGAAGCCGAGGCCGAGGACCTTGTCCTGACCGCCCGAAGGATGGGCCGCATCTGCGCGGTGAACTATGGCTATACCGGCTATGCACTTGTGCGGCACATGCGGGCGATGGTGGCGCGCGGCGATCTTGGTCGGGTGCGGGTCGTCGTGGCCGAATTCGCCCATGGGCACCACGCCAATGCGGCGGATGCCGACAACCCGCGGGTCCGCTGGCGCTACGATCCGGCGCAGGCCGGCGTTTCGGCCCAGTTTGCCGATTGCGGCATCCATGCGATGCACATGGCGAGCTTCGTCACCGGGCAGCAGGTGGAGCGGCTCTCGTCCGATTTCGCTTCGTGCCTGCCGTCCCGGGTGCTCGAGGACGACGCGATGGTGAATTTCCGGATGGATGGCGGCACCGTGGGGCGTCTCTGGACCTCTTCGGTCGCGATCGGACGGCAGCATGGCCTGACGCTGCAGGTCTTTGGCGAAACCGGAGGGCTGCGTTGGGCGCAGGAGCAGCCGAACCAGCTTTACTACATGCCGCTCGGCGGGCGGCTGCAGGTCATCGAGCGCGGCGAGGGCAATCTCTCGCCCGAGGCCGACCGCGCAAGCAGGGTGACCGTGGGCCATGCGGAGGGGATGCCTCTTGCCTTCGGCAACATCTACCGCGACCTGGGCGAAAGCCTTCTGGCGGCGGCGGAGGGACGAAGGCCCGATCCCGCGATCACGCTGTTCCCGACAGCCGAAGACGGGCTGCGCTCCATAGCCGCGATCCATGCTGCGGTGGCCTCGGCCAGGGCTGACGGGGCCTGGGTCGATGCGAGGCCCACGCTCTTCCGTTAGGGCAAGGGCCGCAGCGTCCGCCGTTCGACGATGTGGCAGGGAAACAGCCTGACTTCCGGCGCGCGGGCCGGATCATTGAAGGTCGAGACGATGAGATCGATCGAGGCGGCCACGATCGCCTCGAAGGGCTGGTGGATCGTCGTCAGGGCAATGTTGGACCAAGAGGCGATTTCCATGTCGTTCAGGCCGATAATGCCGATCTCGTCGGGAATCCGCAGCCCTGCCTCGGCGGCGGCCGAGAGCGCCCCGATCGACAGAACGTCGTCGGCGCAAAACCAGGCGTCAGGCCGCGTCTCCTGCGCGAGAAGACGTTGCATAGCGGAATGGCCCGCCTCGAAGCTGTAGGCACCGGCAAATCCGATTGTGACGGGAACCCCTTGCCGGGCGGCATGTTCGGAAAACCCCGCAAGCCGGTCCTGGGTGGTGGAGGCTCCCTCGGGCCCGCCAAGGAATCCGAGCTGTCGGTATCCGCGTGCAATCAATGTCTCGGCCGCCATGCGCCCCGCCGCGACGTTATCGATCGCGACGACGTTCACCTTCGGCTCGGCCTCGGCCCTGCCAAAGGCATGAACCACGGGCAGTCCGGCATCGCGGAACGCTCGGGCAAAGTCGGTCGGCAGATGCGACGACGCGACGATGACCCCGTCAACCGAGTATTGTCTGAGAAGCTGCACGGAACGGGCGGGATCGGTGTCCTCCGTCAGGTTGAGCAGAAGCGGCCGCAGACCACGCTCCTGGATTGCCCGAGTGAACTGGTCGAAGATCTGCAGGAAGACCGGATTGCGGAAGTTGTTCGAAACGAGACCCACAAGTTGCGTGCGCCGCGTCGTGAGGCTTCTCGCCAGCATGTTGGGGCTGTACCCGAGCTCGGCAGCCGCCTTCTCGACCTTGGCGCGCGTCTTGGCCGAGACCGAGGCGCCTTCGGTGAAGGCGCGCGACACAGCGGCCCTCGACACGCCGGCCCGCTCCGCAACCTCTTTCAGCGTGATCGCCATCCGCTCCTGCCGCTGCGCCTTCCCTGTTCCCGCCCGCCGGGCTGTCTGACCGCCAGATCATCGGGGCGCCCCCCTGCGCAAGGCGCGCGCGATGACATCCATCTATTGCATGGCGCCCGCCATTCCGCCACTTCCAGATCGCCCGGGCGACCAGACGGCAGAGTGGAAGCGCATTGGCGCAAAGGCCACTTTGCGCGAGCAGGCCGCCGGAAGGCACCTTCGCGGCGCCAAGCCGGGCGCGATTGACGCTCGAATATGGACTTTGCCTGCAACCGCTTGATGAGCCGAGATATCCGTAGCGATACTTGCGTGCTATCAAAGGCGACAGACAAGCCTGCGTGCGAGAGCAAAAATGCATGAGGCGACGGGTGATGCCGCCTTCTGGAGCCAGGATGTCGCCGCACTGACGGCAAGTCTGGAGGCTGGGGCGGACGGGCTTTCGGCGCGTCAGGCGCAATCACGCCTTGCAGACCTTGGGCCGAACCACCTTGAAGCGGCGCCGAAGCTCGGCGTGCTTCGACTTGTCCTGAGGCAGATCGAAAGCCCGATCGTCCTGATCCTTCTGGCCGCCGCCGCGATTTCGCTGGTTCTTCGGCAATGGGTCGATGCCGGGATTGTCCTCCTGATCGTGCTGGGCAGCGGGACGCTTGGCTTCTTTCAGGAATACCGTGCCTCGGTCGCCGTCGAGGCGCTCAAGAACCGGCTGGCACTGACCGCACGCGTGCTCCGCGACGGTGCCGAGACCAGTCTTCCCGTCAGCGGACTCGTGCCCGGTGATATGATCCTGCTTTCGGCGGGAAACCTCGTACCAGCTGACGGCCGGGTGATCGAAGCGCAGGATTTCCTGGTCAGCGAGGCCAGCATCACGGGCGAGTCGTTCCCGGTCGAAAAGCGCCCCGGCATCGTGCCACCTGACGCACCTGTGGGAGAACGCTCCAACATGGTCTGGCTTGGCGCGTCGGTGCGCAGCGGCACCGCGCGGGTCCTTGTCACCGCGACCGGCCGCAACACTGCCTTTGGAGCCATCGCCGCCCAGATCGCATCACGCGAGCCAGAGACCGATTTCGCGCGTGGCCTTCGGCAATTCGGCTATCTCCTCATCCGGGTGACTGTGCTGGTCGTGCTTTTCGTGTTCTGCGCCAACCTGCTGCTCGACCGGCCGATGATCGACTCGCTGATGTTCGCCGCTGCACTTGCCGTTGGTCTATCGCCCGAACTCCTGCCGGCGATCGTAAGCGTCACGTTGGCGGCAGGGGCGCAGCGCATGGCCAAGGCGGGCGTCATCGTGCGCCGGCTTGAAGCCATCGAGAACCTCGGCTCGATGACTGTGCTGTGCTGTGACAAGACCGGCAGCCTCACCGAAGGCAAGCTGGTTCTTCGCGACGCCCTGGATCCGGCGGGCGCTGCATCAGAGCAGGTGAAGCGGCTGGCCTGGCTCAATGCCAGCTTCGAGACCGGGATCGAGAACCCGCTCGACGCAGCGCTCGTGGAAGCAGGCAAGGTGGCAGGGTTCGCCTCGGCCGGCATCACCAAGATCGACGAGATCCCTTATGACTTCGAGCGTCGGCGACTGACTATCGTGCTGTCAGAAAGCGGATCGGACGGTCACCTCATGGTGACCAAGGGCGCCTTTTCCGAAGTGCTCGGCACCTGCACCCTGGTGCAGGACGGCGGTGATGCGGTGCCGCTGGATGTGCCCCGCCGTGCGGCGCTTGAGGCGATCTTCCGCGAGCGCAGCAGCGAAGGCCTGCGCGTGCTCGCGGTTGCGACGCGCCGCTTTGCGGCACGGCCCGACTACGCCCGGACCGACGAGAAGGAGATGACGTTCCAGGGCTTCCTCGCCTTCCTCGACCCGCCGAAGGCCGACGCGGCTGCAACCATCGCCTCGCTGCGCAGCCTGGGCATCGCGATCCGAGTGATCAGCGGCGACAACCGTCTGGTCACGGCCCATGTTGCCCGCGCGGTAGGGCTTGATGCCGATGCCATGCTGACGGGTGAGCAGATCGCCGGAATGCGCGACGAGGCACTGTGGCACCTTGCCCCTCGCACGGATCTGTTTGTGGAGATTGATCCGCAGCAGAAAGAGCGCATCGTGCGCGCGCTTCAGCGCACCGGAGGGGTCGTCGGCTTTCTTGGCGACGGGATCAACGACGCCCCTGCCCTTCATGCCGCTGACGTCGGAATTTCGGTGGCCGAGGCTGTGGACGTGGCCCGCGAAAGCGCCGACATCGTTCTGACGCGCCGCGACCTTGAGGTGCTGCGCGCAGGGGTCGAGGGCGGGCGGCGTACATTCGCCAATACGCTCAAATACATCTCGATCACGATCAGTGCCAATTTCGGCAACATGATCAGCATGGCGGTCATGACGCCCTTCCTGCCGTTCCTGCCGCTGGCTGCGAAACAGATCCTCCTGAACAACTTCCTGTCGGATCTGCCGTCTCTGACGATTGCAGGCGACCGTGTCGATCCGGAACGCCTGTCGTCGCCGCAGCGCTGGAACGTCGCTGAGATCCGGTCCTTCATGATCGTCTTCGGGTTGGTCAGCTCGATCTTCGACTTCCTTACCTTCGGCCTGCTGCTTTGGGTGCTAAAGGCGGACGAGCCGGTCTTTCAGACGACCTGGTTCATGATCTCGCTCATGACCGAACTGGCGGTTGTGCTGATCCTCCGAACCCGCCGCCCGGTATTCCGCAGCCGACCGGGGACAATCCTTCTGTCGTCGACGCTTCTGGTCTTTGCCTTCACATTCGCCATTCCCTGGCTTGGCCCGCTGAGCGCGCTCTTCGGTTTTGTGCCGCTGTCGTTGGGTACGCTCTCTGCGATCCTCGCCATTCTCATCGGCTATATGGCTGCAACCGAAGTGACGAAGAGCTGGTTTTTCCGCGCGTCCCCCCGATCCGGAGACGGGACGAGGGCCCCGCCATCCCGCAACTGACTGGAAATTATTGAAAACCTGGCGCTTTGAGCATGGCGCCGCCGGCACCCGTCTGCCCTTTTCAATAGGTCGTCAGCCCATCAGATGACAGCTCACCTAACGCGGGCGTTTCAAATCGAACCAGCTCGATGCGAACGGGTCGTTACTGCAGTCGCTCGGCCAGAAACACAGCGACCTCGCCCGCGGTATCCTCGCCGGAAAGACCCGTGGTGGATGGATCCACACCCTGAACCACGACGAAGTCGACAAGTGCAGAAGGATCCGCGGCGATCCACGCATCGCGCAGGCGGCCCGATTGCAACTGCGGCACATCCAGATCGCCATCGGCGTGACGGATCATCAGCGGCGGCAGCTTTTGCCCCGCAGGCCAGGCTGAAAGAACGCCAATGGGTCCTACCTCGTCGGCCTTGGCCCGGTTCCCGGCAATCGGGAAACCCAGAAGTAGGCTTTCGGGACTATCGGCCGCATCGGCTGGTCCACGTGCAGGCACACGGTCAAGCGCGGCCATATCGGCATCCAACTGGCCGAAGGCCATGGGCCCTCCGAAATCCACGATCGCCCGCGGGGCCTGTCCTTCTCGCGTCAGTTCCAGTCCGGCAGTCACCGCGAGGAAGCCGCCCGCAGATTTTCCCCAAAGGGCATAGCGCGCAGGATCGAGCCCGAATTGCGGGCCAGCCGTGCGAAGGAACCGCGCCGCCGCAACGACGTCATCGCGCGGACCCGGCCACTTCGCCTCGGCCGCTGGTCGGTAGTTCACGCGCACGACGGCAATGCCAAGATCAAGCAGCGGCTCTGGCACCGGGGTATCGGACTTGTCTCCTCCGGTGAAGTCGCCACCATGAATGTCGATCACGTAGGGAAATGGTCCGTCACCGGCCGGCAGGTACAGGTCAAGCCTGTTCTTCTCGGACTCCGGGGCATAGCGGATGTCGGTCTGGGCGGCCGCCGGCCGCTGCGCCTGGGCGACGAAGTACAGACCTGCCGCAGTCGCCGCCGCCATGATCAGCGCGGCAAGAACTGACAGGAGTCGACTCGGTTGTTCCGCCACTCCACGCTTCCCCGCTGGCTTTTGTTTTGTCTGTCGGCGCCCAGTTTCGACCCAGTCGCGGCAAGACGTCAACTGCGGCCGGTACTCTGCGCGCAATAAATGCACACCCCCTCGTGACAGGGCAGACGGGACAGCTTATCGTGCCTGCGGCGATCACATCCACAAGATGTGCGCCCACTTATCAGGATTGTACGAATTACAGCCAATAGGATCAGGCATGAATAAACCGATCACACTTCTGCTGGCCATCGCGTTCACAACGACCGCAGCCCTGGCCCAGACCACCACGACGCAGGAGACCGAGAAACAGAAGCGCGATCACGAGATCGGCTGCATCGCCGGCACGGCCGCGGGCGTCCTTCTCGGGGCCGCGGTCGGCGGTATCTTCGGCGGCGGAGTCGGCAAGTCGCTTATGGAGATTGCGGGTGGCGGCGGCGGCGGCTTCGTCGGCCACAAACTGGCCTGCAAGAAGCAGTCGTGATTGGAAAGGACATAGAGATGATCCTTCGCATCCTGACTGCCACACTCGCCCTGTCTCTTCTTGCCATTCCCGCCTTCGCCGAGGATGCGCCCACCGTTCCGGGTGAGGCCGCCAACCTTGTAGACCGCAATGGCGATGAGGTGATCACTGTCGATGAAATGGACGCGTTCGTCGCCGCGGTTTATCCGGCGCTTGACGCCAATGGCGACGGCAAGGTCGACAAGACCGAGGCGCTCGTCGTCTTTTCCGAAGAGCAGTTTACCGCGATCGATACGAATGGCGACGGCGTGATCTCTGTCGAGGAACTCACCGAGCAGGTGCGGTCCGACTTCAAGACCGCCGACCAGGACGGCGACGGCGTCCTGAAGTGACCACAGAGGCGGCTGAGCACAGCCGCCGCAGGTTTCTGAACTCAGGTCGACGGCAGAAATGCCGGCGACCTTTCTTCATGAAGAACGGTCTCTTCTGAACAAGCCGAACGTTCGCCTCGTCGGGGCCTTTGGATCGTACGGCTGCGGGCCAATCAGCCTGTCCAGGACGACAGCCGTCACGCGCAGGTTCTCAATGGCAGTTCGGATGAGTCCCGATGTCGTCGGCGCTGACGACACGGTTGTTGGCGTTGGTCACCTGGACACACTGGAGCGTCTTGGGATTGTAGTAGATCCCGTACAACGTGTCTCCGGACGAGAATGAATCGACGTCGTTGAAACCGCGCGACATGATGACGTCGATGGCTTTGATCGAGTCCATCCCTTGCAGGTCCGAGATCTTCGCTTTCCCCGAGCTCGACGGGGCGGCCTGACCCGCTGCGGGAGGAGTCATCGGCTGCCCGTCTTCCGCCGCCCGGCAACCCTTCTTGTAGGATTCTCCGTGCTGGTTCTGGTCGTAGCGCCCCTGAGAGCAGTCCTTGTATCCGCGTTCGTATTCGCGCTGAGAGACGGTCTTGGCCTGGCCAGCCGTGGCGAGGGCAATGACCATGACGGCGGAGAGAAGCGAAACGGCGGTGTTCATGATGTGAATAGTCCCTTTGCACTACAGAATTGGCGCCCTGGGCCTGGGCACCACCGCTTTCCATGCGGACGATTGCGTCGGTGCGCTATCCAGATTGCGAAGCTTCGGGCGATTTCGCATTTCACCGGGCTGTTTGCGCCTCCGCGGCAATGGCCGGGCGCCCGGCTCAGGCTGTTTCCTTGACCGCCTCCATCGCCACATAGGTCGAGGTCGAGGCGACGTGGGGAAGGGCCGAGATGCGCTCGGCAAGCACCCGGCGATAGGACTGGATGTCGGTCGTGCGCACCTTCATCAGGTAATCGAACCTGCTCGCGATCATGTGGCATTCCTCGATCTCCGGCACGGCGAGCACCGCCCGGTTGAAGGCCTGCAGCGCCGCCTCGCGTGTGTCGGACAGCTTGACCTCCACAAAGGCCACATGCGCCTCGCCCATGCGTACATGGTCCAGAACCGCGCGGTAGCCGGTGATGATCCCTTGCTCTTCCAGCCGCTTCAGCCGAGCTTGAACGGGTGATTTGGAGAGCCCCACGCGCCGCGCCAGTTCCACCGCAGGAATCCGCCCTTCGGTTTCCAGCACCCGCAGCATGGCGCGGTCGAATTCGTCGAGGTCGAAGGAAGATGGCATCACCAATCACCTCAAAAACAGTCAAGGCGACCGCCGTTCCCGCATCATCGGGAAAATCGCCTGCGTGTTCCCGTGTATCCTGACCCAAAGCACAGGAGCCCGCAATGCCCGCCAGCGCCACCCAGACTGACCCGTGGACCACCATCACCGCGGCCTCGTTGGCCGAGGAGAGCCCGCTTGTGCTGCGTCTGATCGAAGACGCCAGGCTCGACACCGAAGCCCGCGCCCGGATCAGCGCCGCCGGGGCCGATCTTGTGACCCGCATCCGCGCCTCGACCCGTCCGGGCCTGATGGAGGTCTTCCTCGCCGAATATGGGCTTTCGACCGACGAGGGCATCGCGCTCATGTGTCTGGCGGAGGCGCTGCTGCGGGTGCCGGACGCCCAGACGATGGACGCGCTAATCGAGGACAAGATCGCCCCGTCCGACTGGGGCCGGCACCTCGGCCAGTCTTCCTCGTCGCTCGTGAACGCCTCGACCTGGGCGCTTATGCTGACCGGGCGGGTGCTCGACGATCGCGAGCCGGGCGTCGTCGGCCATCTGCGCGCCGCTGTCCGCCGTCTGGGCGAACCGGTGATCCGGACCGCCGTCGCCCGTGCGATGAAGGAGATGGGCCGCCAGTTCGTGCTGGGCGAGACGATCCAGTCGGCCATGACCCGCGCAGAAGAACTTGAGGCGAAGGGATATACCTACAGCTACGACATGCTGGGCGAGGCCGCCCGGACCGCCGCCGATGCCAAGCGCTACGAGGCGGCCTATGCGGCGGCGATCCGCGCCATCGGCGCCGCCGCCAAGGGCGACGACATCCGCGCCAATCCGGGGATCTCGGTCAAGCTTTCCGCCCTCCATCCGCGCTATGAGATCGCCAAGCGTGACCGGGTGCTGGCGGAACTCGTGCCGCGTGTCCTCTCCCTCGCCCGTCTCGCCAAGGAATCCCGCCTCGGCTTCAACATCGACGCAGAAGAGGCCGACCGACTGGCGCTGTCGCTCGAGGTGATCGAGTCTGTCCTGTCGGACCCGAGCCTTGTGGGCTGGACCGGCTTCGGCGTTGTCGTTCAGGCTTATGGGCGCCGCGCCGGGGCGGTGATCGACTGGCTCCATGCGCTGGCCATCCGGCTTGACCGCAAGATCATGGTTCGGCTGGTGAAGGGCGCCTACTGGGATGCCGAGGTGAAGCGGGCGCAGGTGCTGGGCCTCGCCTCCTTCCCGGTTTTCACGCGCAAGCAGGCAACGGACGTGAGCTATATCGCCAATGCGCGCAAGCTGCTCGGGATGACGGACCGCATCTACCCGCAATTCGCCACCCACAACGCCCATACCGCTGCCGCGATCCTAGATATGGCAGAGGACAAGACCGCCTTCGAATTCCAGCGCCTGCACGGCATGGGCGAACGGCTGCACGACCTCGTGCTGACCGACAACGGCACGCGCTGCCGCATTTACGCGCCCGTGGGCGCCCATCGTGACCTTCTGGCCTATCTCGTGCGCCGGCTGCTCGAGAACGGCGCCAACTCGTCCTTCGTCCACCAGATCGTCGATGCCGAGGTCCCGCCCGAGGTCGTCGCGGCCTGCCCGCTGAGCACGATGGAGGCGATGGAGCCAATCGCCAATCCGGCCATCCCGCCCGGGCCGCAGCTTTTCGCGCCACGTCCTAACTCGACCGGCCACGACCTGACCGACCTGACCGATCTCGCTGCGATCGAGGCCGCGCGCGAACAGCATATGGACCATCCTTTCGAAGCGCGCCCGATCCTTGCCGGCCCCGCTTCAGGCGGAAAGCGGGCGGTGATCGCCAACCCGGCCACTGGCGCGGTTGCCGGCCATGTCCTGCCAGCGCTTCCCTCGGACGTGGATGCAGCCCTGTCTGTTGCCGAGCCATGGTCTGCTGCCTCCGCCGAACGAGCCGCCGTCCTGTCCCGCGCCGCCATGCTTTACGAGCAGAACCTCGGCCCGATCTTTGCCCTTCTGGCGCGGGAGGCCGGGAAATCCCTGCCGGATGCGGTGTCGGAACTGCGCGAGGCGGTGGATTTCCTCCACTACTACGCTGTCGGGGCAAAAGCGCTAACCGCACCGGCGCGCGGCATCTTCGCCTGCATAAGCCCGTGGAACTTCCCGCTCGCCATCTTCACCGGCCAGATCGCCGCGGCGCTTGCCGCAGGCAACGCCGTTCTGGCGAAGCCCGCCGAACAGACGCCACTGATCGCGGCCCTCGCCGTGTCGCTCCTCCACGAGGCGGGCGTTCCCAAGACGGCCTTGCAACTCCTGCCGGGCGACGGATCGGTCGGCGCGGCGCTCACCCGCGATCCGCGCGTCGCGGGCGTCGCCTTCACAGGCTCCACCGAGACCGCCCAGATCATTCGTCGCAGCATGGCCGACCATCTCGACCCGACCGCGCCGCTGATCGCCGAGACCGGCGGCCTGAACGCGATGATCGTCGACTCGACCGCGCTGCCGGAACAGGCGGTGCGCGACGTGCTGGCCTCGGCCTTCCAGTCGGCAGGCCAGCGCTGTTCGGCGCTGCGCTGCCTCTACCTGCAGGAGGATATTGCCGAAACCGTCCAAGAGATGCTCTTCGGGGCGATGGACGAACTGACGATCGGTGATCCCTGGCACCTTGCCACCGACATCGGCCCGGTTATCGATACCGAGGCGCAGACCGGTATCCGCGCCTATATCGAGGCCGCACGGGCCGAGCGCCGGGTGCTGAAGGAGCTTCACGCGCCCCGCAAGGGCACCTTCATCCCGCCAACCGTCCTGCGCGTGAAGGGCATCGAGGACATGCCGCGCGAGATCTTCGGCCCTGTCCTTCACATCGCCACCTTCCGCGCCGCGGATCTGGACAAGGTGGTCTCGGCGGTCAACGCCACCGGCTACGGGCTGACTTTCGGGCTGCATACGCGCATCGACGACCGGGTGCAGCGCATTGTCGAAGGCGTCCATGCCGGCAACCTCTATGTCAACCGCAACCAGATCGGCGCGGTCGTCGGCAGCCAGCCCTTCGGCGGCGAGGGCCTGTCGGGCACTGGCCCCAAGGCGGGCGGCCCGAACTATCTGCCCAGGTTTACCCGCGGCGCAGCCGATCCCGCGCTGGATGACGGCACGGCCACCACTGCCACCGTCGCGCAAGACGCCATCAAGGCCGCTGCGGCAGAGGCCCGGGCTGACGAGACACTGGAGCTTCCCGGCCCGACCGGCGAGTCGAACCGCCTCACGCTCTCGGCCCGCGCGCCGGTTCTTTGCCTTGGCCCCGGTCGTGCAGCCGCAGAGCAGCAGGCGCAGGCGATCCGCGCGTTGGGCGGGTCGGCCGCCCTTGCGCCCGGTTTGCCACCGGAAGCGCTGGCAACGCTCACCGGCTTCTCTGGCGCGCTGCACTGGGGCAGCCCTGAACAAGCCCGGCCCTATGCACAGGCACTGGCGGGGCGGCATGGTCCTATCCTGCCTCTGATCGGAGGGATGCCCGACCGGTGCCACGCGCAGCTGGAACGTCAGGTCTGCATCGACACGACAGCGGCGGGCGGCAACGCGCGGCTTCTGTCCGAGGCCGCCGAGACTTGACGCCCCCTTTCGGATCGGGAACGCTGAACCCATGTTCCCGATCCGCGATCACAACCCGTCTGGCCGCACGCCCTACGTGACCTACACCCTGATCGCGATGAACATCGTGATCTTCCTGCTCTATTGGCCGCGCCTGACCTCTGACTATGCGGCGGCCGTGTTCTTCGATCACTGGGGACTCGTGCCGCTCTATGTGATGGAGGGGCACGATCTGCATGGCATCCTGACCTCTATGTTCCTGCATGGCGGCTGGATGCACCTGATCGGCAACATGCTGTTTTTGCACATCTTCGGCGACAACATGGAAGACGAGATGGGCCATCTGGGCTTTCTCGCCTTCTACCTCGCCAGCGGCCTTGCCGCTGCCGCCTTGCAGATCGTCGCGGACCCCTATTCGCGCATCCCGATGGTCGGCGCATCAGGGGCAATCGCCGGGGTCATGGGGGGCTACCTGCTCTTGTTCCCCAAGGCGCGGGTGGACGTGTTCATCTTCTTCGTGGTGTTCTTCAAAGTCTTCCCCGTGCGTGCCTGGCTGATGCTTGGGCTGTGGTTCCTGATCCAGATCGGCAGCGGGGTGATCACCTCGCCCGCCGAAGGCGGGGTCGCCCATTGGGCTCACGCCGGCGGCTTCATCGCCGGGGTGGCGCTGACCTTGCCGCTATGGCTGCGCCTAGGCGGGCGGACCTTCTGGGACCGGACCAAAGGCCTGCCGCCCCATCCGGCCATCACCTATGCCAACAGCCGCGTTCCGATCGTGAGGCGGCGCAGATGAAGGGCACCTGCCACTGCGGTGCGGTCGAGATCGAGGTGACGCTGTCTGATGGCTTTGCCACCGCCAGGCGCTGCGACTGTTCCTACTGCCGGCGCCGCGGCGCGATCGTTGTCTCGGCCAGGCTCGAGGATCTGCGGGTGGTGAAGGGGGCCGACACCCTGACGCTCTATCAATGGGGCACGAAGACCGCCAAGCACTGGTTCTGCAGGACCTGCGGCATCTACACCCACCACCAGCGCCGCTCGAACCCCAACGAATTTGGTATCAACGTCGCGATCCTCGAGGGCATCAATCCTCGCGATCTGGGCGATGTTCCCTGGGCCGACGGGGTGAACCATCCATCAGATCGCGGCTGAGCGTCGCAAAGCCACGTCCCCGCAAACTGGAGCCCTCATGGAACACGCCTACATCTCGCGGATCGTCTGGACCGGAAACCGGGGAACGGGCACCTCGGGCTATCGCGCCTATGATCGGACCTGGGATATCGCGGTGCCGGGCAAGGCGGTTGTTCCCTGTTCGAACGACCCGCTTCTCGGCGGCGATCCGGGAAAGATGAACCCGGAGGATCTGCTGCTCTCGGCTTTGTCGGCCTGCCACATGCTGTGGTATCTGCACTACGCTGCGGATGCCAGGATCATCGTCACACGCTACGAGGACAAGCCCATCGGCATCGGCGAGGTATCTGCAGGTGGTGCAGGTCGCTTTTCGGCAGCGACCTTGCGGCCGCACATTGCACTGCGGGCCGGCGCCGACCTGCAGGAGGCCGAGGCCATCCACCACCGCATCCACGAGGTGTGCTTCATCGCGCGGTCAGTGAATTTCCCTGTCCGCTATGAACCGACCTTCGAGGTTGTCTGAAGGTAGAAAGGCTCTGCGTCACTCGCCGCGGATGATCTTGCGGAAGCTTTCGAAGAGTTCGCCATTTCCGACGATCACCGCGCCTTTTTCCATCGGATCGTCGCCTTCGCGGATCGCCGAGGCGAAGCCACCCGCCTCGCGAACAATCAGCAGTCCCGCCGCCATGTCCCAAGCGTTGATGCCGCGCTCCCAGTAGCCATCATAACGGCCTGCAGCAACATACGCGAGGTCGAGCGCAGCCGCCCCCCAACGCCGCACTCCGGCGCAGGCCGGCATCAACCGCGCCAGGTCCTGAAGCGTCGCAGGCAGCGTGGTGCGCCCGCCAAAGGGCACGCCGGTGGCAAAGATCGCCTCGATCATGTGACGGCGCCCTGACACGCGGATACGCGTGTCGTTCAGCCAAGCTCCGGCGCCCTTCTCGGCGACGAACATCTCGTCCTTCGCCGGATCATAGACCACGCCCGAAACGATCTCGCCCTTGTGCTGAAGCGCGATAGACACCGCCCAATGCGGCAGGCCGTGCAGGAAATTGGTGGTCCCGTCCAGCGGATCGACGATCCAGCGCCGGGTCGGATCCTCGCCGTCCTGCCCGCCGGTTTCCTCGCCCAGCCAGCCATAGGTGGGGCGCCCGCCAAGGAGTTCTTCCTTGATGATCCGTTCGGCCTCGCGATCCGCGCGCGAAACGAAATCGCCCGGACCCTTGGACGACACCTGAAGGTTCTCGACCTCGCGGAAATCCTTCACGAGGCTGCGGCCCGCCTTCCGTGCGGCCTTGATCATCAGGTTGAGGTTGGCGCTGCCCTGCATGGCGATCGGCTCCGGTTTGTCAGGGCGTGCGTATAGGCGGGATGGGGTGGGAAGGAAAGGGGGACGGTGCTGGTTGGAACCACCTAGCCCTTGGAGGAGATTCACAAATGGCCTAATGATGGGTTGTCCGTCCCAAGGAGTTTCATCAATGAAATCGACAGTACTCGCCCTTCCTCTCGTTGCTTGTGCCGCACTGGCGGCCTGTGTGCCGACGACGACCGCCACCACCTATCCCGCGGTCGCGCAGCAGACTGTCTTCGACGGCACGATCACCAACGTCCAGCAGGTCGTCCAAACCAATCCGAACAGCCAGATGGCCGGCGCGGTTGTCGGCGGCATTGCCGGCGGGCTCATCGGCAACCAGTTCGGCAACGGGACCGGCAAGGACGTGATGACTGGCCTTGGCGCTGCTGCAGGGATGGCTGCCGGTTCGAACATGGCCGCCGCGAACTCGCGCACGACAGCGCTGCAATGGACCGTACGTCTGGACGACGGGCGCTCGATTGCAGTGGTCCAGAACCAGAACTTCAAGGTCGGACAGCGCGTGAAGGTTCAGTTCACCGGCAACGGTGGCGCGCGGATCATCGGCTGATCCGCGACGGCGGATGGCGCGCCGGCCAGTGGGCGGCGCGCTATTCCTTTCTATCCGGGCGATGGCGCGACAGCCAGACCAGCCCCATCAAGCCCAGGGCGGTCACCAGCGCAGCAAGTCCGAAGGTCGCCTCGGCGCCATGTGCCTGCCAGATCAGGCCGGACGCGAAGTTTCCAACCAGGACGGCCACTCCCCCCGCCAGATTGAACAGGCCAAAGGCCGTTCCCCGCAGGTCCCGCGGCGCCGTATCGGCGACAAGCGTGGCAAGCAATCCCTGCGTCAAGCCCATGTGCAGTCCCCACAGCGCGATCCCTGCCCAGATGACCGGCAGCCCGCCGTCAAGGGCCAGCACCAGATCCGACAGGGCCAGAACCGCGAAGCCCAGCATCAGCAGGCCCTCGCGCCCGATCCGGTCCGACAGAATTCCTACCGGATAGGCGGTCAGCGCATAGACGAGGTTAAGAACCACGAGAACGAGCGGAGACAAGGCAATGGCCAGACCCGCATCGCAGGCCCTCAGGATCAGGAACGCTTCGCTGATCCGCGCGAGGGTGAAGACCAGCGCCACGGCCACTACCCGCCAGAAGGCCCCGGGCAAACGGGCAAGTTCCGCGCGATGCAGCGGAAACCGTGCGGTTCTGGCGGGCCGGGCGGTACGCGGTTCCTTCACCGCGACGACAAGCACCAGCACCGACAACGCAGCAGGGATTACGGCCACCCAGAAGACTGTGCGGAAGTTCCCGGCCCAAAGCGCCATCAAGCCGATCGCCAGCAGCGGCCCGAGAAAGGCGCCAACCGTGTCGAGAGACTGGCGCAATCCGAAGGCCGCGCCTCGCAGCTCTGGCGGCGCGAGGTCGGCCACAAGCGCGTCTCGCGGCGCTCCTCGGATGCCCTTGCCGACGCGGTCGATGAACCGCGCGGCAACAACCCAACCCAGACTGCCCGCCAACGGAAAGACCGGCTTGGTGAGCGCGGCAAGGCCATAACCGACGACGGCCAGCCCTTTTCTGCGCCCAAGCCAGTCGGACAACGTCCCCGAGAACACCTTGACGATCAGCGCCGTCGCCTCGGCGATGCCCTCGATAAGCCCGACCGCGGCGTAGCCTGCACCGAAGACCGTCACGAGGTAGACGGGCAGCAGGCCGTGGATCATCTCTGAGGAGACATCCATCAGGAGCGAGACGAGACCGAGCGCCCAGATCCCGCGAGGAAGGCGCATGCGGCTGGCGCTGATGGTGCGATCGTTTTCCATGTGCCGGACCCTGTCACGCCCGGACGTCGGCGTCCATTGCCGGGCGTTCACCTTGTCGGGGCAGCGCTTTTCCGGCAAGAAGTCCGGGAATAGTGTCAAGCGGGAGCATCGCGATGGATTACAGCAAGTCGGGAAATTCCTCGCAGCGCAAGAACGCACCGAAACATCAGGAGCACAATGCCAAGGGTACGGCGAAGAACCCGTATGGCCAGACGCCACCCAAAACCGAGCTCCTGGCCAAGCTGAAGGCGGCGGCCGAAGCAAAGAAAAAGGGCTGACCGCAGCCTGCCGCTGACCACCATTACCCTGGCAGAAAGGGCGTCCATCATGGCCGAAGGCTTCAACACCCGCATCCTTTTGGCCGCCCGCCCCGACGGGATGCCGCGCCAGACGGATTTCCGCTTTGACACCGCGTCGATCCCCGAGCCGGGTGAGGGTCAGGTGCTGATCAAGATCCTCTACCTGTCGCTCGATCCCTACATGCGCGGTCGGATGAGCGCCGAGAAATCCTACGCCGCCCCGGTCGAGGTCGGCGCGGTAATGGAAGGGGGCACGGTCGGTCAGGTGATCCGCTCGCGCTATCCCGGTTTGGCCGAGGGCGATCTGGTCCTGTCCCATTCCGGCTGGCAGACCCATGCAGTGGCCAACGGCGCGGGCTTGCGCAAGCTGGATCCCGCCGCCGCGCCGCCCAGCACGGCGCTCGGCGTGCTCGGGATGCCGGGGTTCACTGCCTATGCGGGCCTTCTCACCCTCGGCCAGCCGAAACCGGGCGAGACGGTCGTCGTCGCGGCGGCGAGCGGCGCTGTTGGGTCCGTCGTGGGCCAGATCGCCCGGATCAAGGGCGCCCGCGCCATCGGCATCGCCGGCGGGCCGGAGAAATGCGCCTATGTCCATGACGAGCTTGGCTTCGATGCCGTCGTCGATCACCGCGCCCCCGATTTCGCTGCTCAGTTGGCCGCCGCCTGCCCGGCCGGGATCGATGTCTATTTCGAGAATGTCGGCGGTGCGGTCTGGGACGCGGTGTTCCCGCTTCTCAACACCTTTGCCCGCATCCCGGTCTGCGGCCTGATCGCCCAGTACAACCTCGGCCCTGCCGTGTTCGACGGCCCCGACCGCCTGCCGGGTCTGATGCGCGCCATACTGACGAAAAGCCTGACGCTCCGCGGCTTCATCCAGCGCGAATTCGCCGACCAGTTCCCGGCCTTCCATGCCGAGGCCTCGCGCTGGATCGCCGAAGGACGGCTGAAATACCGCGAGGACATCGTTGATGGCCTCGAAAACGCGCCGCGCGCCTTCGTTGACCTTCTGAACGGCCGGAACTTCGGCAAGCTCCTGATCCGCGTCGCGGCTTAGGCCCGCTGGAGCTTCACCGGCTCGCTCCGTCCGAGCCGCAGGAAATGCGCCATGAAGGGCTTGGTCGCGTCATCCTCGCGCGTGGCGGCATAAAGCCGCCGCGTGATCGTTTCGGGGCCAAGCGGTCGGGTCACATAGTCTGCATTTGATCTTACGTCACGCAGGACCCAGTCGGGCAGCACCGCCACCCCGCGGTTCGATCCGACCAGCATCAGGATCACCGCCGTCAGCTCCACCGGCCTCTGCCCTCGCGGCTCGACCCGCGCCGGGGTCAGGAGTTCGGTGAAGACGTCAAGCTTGTCGCGGCTCACCGGGTAGGTGATGAGGATCTCGTCGCGAAAATCCTCAGCCCCGATCCAGTCCTTCGTTGCCAGCGGATTCTGCGACGAGGCAACAAAGGTTGGATGATAGTCGAAGAGCGGATTGTAGACGACGCCCTCCAACCGCACGGGATCGGAGGAGATCACCAGATCCACCTCCTCGCGCAGGAGCGCCGGCATTGCCTCGAAGGCAAGCCCCGCGCGGATGTCCACATCCACCTCGGGCCAGGCGTGGCGGAACTGCTCCAGCACCAGGAACAGCCAGTCGAAGCAGGCATGGCATTCGATGGCGATGTGCAGCCGCCCGGTCTTGCCCGACTTCAAAGCCCGGAATTCTTCCTCCAGCGCGTCGATCTCGGGAAGGATGCGCTCTGCCAGCTTCAGCATCCGCAGACCGGCCGCCGACAGCCGCATCGGCTTCGAGCGACGCACGAACAGCTCCACCCCCGCCTGATCCTCCAGTCCCTTCACCTGATGCGACAGCGCCGACTGGGTCATGTTCAGCATTTCGGCCGCCCGGGCGAGGCCGCCGGCCTGCTGGATTGCGCGGATGGTGCGCAGATGACGGAACTCGAGGTGCATCTTGTGGTGATCCTCATATTGATCTTGAGAATTATGAATTGGTCTCACATTCGGAAATCTGGGACAAGGGGGTGTCCGAGAAGTGGACCCAAGGAGTCGATCTATGCCTGCACCCCGCGTTTCATTCGAGTTCTTCCCGCCCCAGACGCTAGAGGCGTCGTTCCGGCTGTGGGAGACGGTGCAGATGCTGGCGCCTCTCCGCCCGGAATTTGTGTCGGTCACCTATGGTGCCGGCGGCACGACGCGGAAGCTGACGCATGAAGCCGTCACCACGATCGGGCGGGCAACCGGCCTGAATGTCGCCGCCCATCTGACCTGCGTGGATGCCACGCGGACCGAGACGCTGGACATCGCCCGCTGCTACGCCGAGGCCGGCGTAACCGAGATCGTTGCACTGCGGGGCGATGCGCCGAAGGGCGCAACACGTTTCACCGCCCATCCCGAGGGTTTCGCCAATTCGGTCGAACTGATTGAGGCTCTTGCGGCGACAGGCCATTTCAACCTGCGCGTTGGCGCCTACCCCGAGCCCCACCCCGACGCCGCCGACACCCTCGCCGATGTCCGCTGGCTCAAGCGCAAGATCGAGGCCGGCGCCTCTTCCGCGATCACGCAGTTCTTTTTCGAACCCGAGACCTTCCTGCGCTTCCGCGATCTTTGCGCCAAGGAAGGGATCACCGCGCCGATCATCCCCGGCATTCTGCCCATCGAGAACTGGGCGGGCGTGAAGCGCTTTGCCGCCCGCTGCGGCGCGCAGGTGCCTGGCTGGCTGGACGAGGCGTTCCGCGCAGCGGCCCGCGACGAACGTGAGGAACTCCTGTCTGTCGCGCTGTGCACCGAGCTGTGCGACACGCTGATTTCGGAAGGGGTGGAAGACCTGCACTTCTACACCCTGAACCGCCCCCACCTGACGCGCGAGGTCTGCCACGCGCTCGGTATCACGGCGCAACCTGCGCTGGAAAAGGTTGCCTGAGAGGTCAGGCGTCCAAGGGGCCCTCCCTGGCCCCCTTGTTGCGCGAACTGGGGGGCCGGATGGTCCCCCATTTTTTTCTGCTCTCCAGCATTTGATCTGTCGGCGTCCGCCGCTGTAGGGTCATGCCATGACAGACAGCCCCGTGAAACCCGGAAGATCGGTCGAACCTGGGCGTGGCCCCGTCCGCCTTGCGGGCCTCCTCCGCTGCGACACTCCGGCGGATGCCGATCTCGTGCGTCTGCACCTGCCCAACCACGAACGGCTGTCCCGCGCCGAGCCGGGATGCCTCTGCTTCGCGGTCACGCCGACCGACGACCCCCTGGTCTGGCGGGTCGAAGAGCTCTTCGCGGACCGTGCCGCCTTTGACCACCACCAGATCCGAACGCGCGCGTCAGAGTGGTTCCGCGCCACCGCCCATATACGCCGCGAGTACAACGTCACGGCAGATTGATGACGTCTCTGCCGTACAAACCAGGGAATTTTCTGGAGGCCGTGCGCTCCGATGGCGGCATCAGAGGCGCGATGACTGGAGCTCGGGCTCCGACCATTTATGACAAACAACGTATATATTGCAAGGCGTTGTCACTTCTTCCAACCATAAGTCCGGAGCAGCCGACAGAAAACGGCACCAGCCGCGTTTGACGTACACTCCGATACGAAGGATCTTTCATTGCAACGTCGCCACGTCCTGCTCGCCGGTCTGGGCCTTACCGTCTCCGCCTTTCTTCCCATCCGCCCGGCCCTGGCCAAGGCGACCGGCGCGCCGCCTTACATCCTGGGTGCCACGGCCGTCACAAGGGTCTTCGGCAACGGCCAGCGGCTGATCGGCGTCGCCATCGAACAGGACCGCCCGGTCGAGGCGGAAGCGCTGAATCCGGCACTTTACAGCGTCGAGGGCCGGACAATCACCCGGGTCTATGCTGCAACGGAACCCGGTGTCGAAGCCCAGTACGGCCACTGGATCATGCTGGATCTGTCGCCGGACGATGCCGCCGCCCAGCTTTTCGTCACGGACGGCCGCACAACGACCCGCCATCCGGCCGCGACGACAGTCACGATCACGCCCGGAGGCGCGCCGGTCACTCCGGAATCCGGCCCGCCCTCGGGGCCGCCGGACTTCAACACGATCCCCCGCTCGATCCCGACCGACGCCGCAGTCAACCTCGTCGTCGATAATTTCCTGCAGGACCAGTTCCACGATGCCAAGACTGGCGACACGCTGGCGTACAACCTTTTCGAGCCGAAGGACCGCGACCCGCAGGCGGCGCTGCCACTTGTCCTTTTCATGCATGACGCCGGCAATACCAGCCCGGTGATCGATACGACCCTTGTTCAGGGCCTGGGTGCGATCGGCTGGGCCTCACCCGAGGATCAGGCGCGCCATGCCTGCCTTGTCCTGGCCCCGCAATATGCCAGCCAGACAGTCAACGACGACTCGCAGGCCACCTCTCTTCTCGACACGACGCTGCACCTTCTGGACCATATCGCCGCCACGCGGAACGTGGACCGGAAGCGCATCTATGTGACCGGCCAATCCGGCGGAGGCATGATGTCGATCGCGATGATGGTGCGGCACCCCGACCTCTTTGCCGCCGCCTTCCTCGTGGCCTGTCAGTGGGATCCGGCGGTGGTGCAGCCCCTCGCCCGCCAGAGGCTCTGGGTCGTCGTGGCCGAGGGCGACGCCAAGGCCTTCCCCGGCCAGAACGCGATCATGAAGGTGATCGAGGCGGAAGGTACCGCGCATTCCGAGGCGATCTGGGACGGCACGTCGGATGCTGCCACCCTGGACAAGGCCGTCGCCGAGCAGGCCGCACAGGGCAAGACGGTAAACTACTCCGTCCTGCAGAAGGGCACCGTGGTTCCTCCGGGGCAGGTCGACAATCCGGGGGCAAACCACGTCAACACATGGCGCATCGCTTATGATATTCCAGCGATCCGCGACTGGATCCTGCAGCAGGTCAAGCCGGGCTGACCCGGCAGAGGGGCAGGATCATGGACCGGCTTCATCCCGCAAACCGGTCCGTCGCCCGGATGAGCGCATCGCGGATGCCGGGCTCCGAGGCGGCATGGCCCGCGCCCTCGATCAGGTGGAACGCCGCCTCGGGCCAGGCCTTGTGCAGCTCGAACGCCGTCCGCGCCGGGCAGGGCATGTCATAGCGGCCGTGGATGATCGCGCCGGGTATGCCGTGCAGGCGGCGCGCGTCGCGCAGGAGCTGACCCTCCTTGAGCCAGCAGTCGTGGAAGAAGAAGTGGTTCTCGATCCGGGCGAAGGCCTCGGCAAAATGCGCCTCGCCGAAATGTTCGACCAGCGCGGGGCGTGGCAGGAGGGTGATCGTTGTGCCTTCCCAGGTCGACCAGGCCTGCGCCGCCACCCGCCTCACCTCCGGGTCGGGTGAGGTCAGCCTCCGACGGTAGGCCGCGACAAGATCGTCCCGCTCCACCTCGGGAATGGGGGCAAGGAATCTCTCCCAGGCGTCGGGAAACATCTCGGACACGCCATAGCGGTAGTACCAGTCGATCTCGGCCTTCGTGACCGTATATATGCCCCGCACGATCAGGGCGCGCACCCGCTCGGGATGGGTCTCGGCATAAGCGAGAGCCAGCGTTGCCCCCCATGACCCGCCAAAGACCACCCATGTCTCGCATCCGACCAGCGCGCGCAACCTCTCGATGTCGGCAACCAGATGCCAGGTCGTGTTCGCCTCGAGTTCCGCGTAAGGGGTCGAGCGACCGCAGCCGCGTTGATCGAACAGCAGGACGTCATAGCGCGACGGGTCGAAGAACCGGCGGTGATCGGGTTCGCATCCTCCTCCAGGTCCGCCATGCAGGAAAACGGCTGGCGTCGCACCCGGTGTTCCGACCCGTTC
This sequence comes from Alitabrizicola rongguiensis, assembly GCF_021491355.1. Taxonomy (GTDB): domain Bacteria; phylum Pseudomonadota; class Alphaproteobacteria; order Rhodobacterales; family Rhodobacteraceae; genus Aliitabrizicola; species Aliitabrizicola rongguiensis. Next base: position 616,174 of record NZ_JAKENF010000002.1, read on the forward strand.
CCAATAGATCACATGGCCGTCGCCGACCTCCATCCGCCCCGTCTCATAGGGCTCGATCGGCGGATAGAACTCGCGCGGGGTCTCCATCTGTGCCGCCTCCTTGGCTGATTTCAGTGTCGAGATGATCGCAAATGGCGCGCAGGGGCAAGAACGGACGGCGCCGGAATGCCGCTGCCAGTTCCCTACGGCCTATCTGTGCATCTAGACTGGATCGCGGTCATTGGATCAGGAGGATGTATCGCAATGAGATTTGGCGGATCATTTACGGCGACGCTCGTGGCTTTGTTCCTTGGCGTCGGCACATTGCATGCCGAGCCTAAGTTCAAGGCTGACGTCCCCAGCAAGATAACCACCCCTAACAGCGTCGAGAGCCGCATCGGAACACTCAAGTTCAGCAAAGGTGTGCCGGACAGCGAGACGGCGGCGAAGATTTACGACAACCTCGACTTCATGCGGGGCGTACAGGCCTTTATGACCGGTATCTCTGCCACCTCGGTCCGCGCCATGTGCAACGGCCTTGAAAGCGCAGGAATCAAGGCGAACCAGGCCATCGGCATCACCGAAGACCTGATGGATGCCCGCAGCCTGTTCCTGACACCGAACACGACCACGGTCTACGCTTTTGCCTGTCTCGACCTGAGCGGCGGCCCCATCGTCTTCGATGTGCCGACGGGTGTTCTCGGCCCGGTCGACGATGCCGACTTCCGTTGGGTGACCGACATCGGCCTCACCGGCCCGGACAAGGGCAAGGGCGGGAAATACATGTTCGTGCCGCCCGGCTACAAGGGTGAGGTGCCGAGCGAGGGTTACTTCGTCGCCAAGCCCCGCACCAACACGCAGATCATCTTCTTCCGTGTCTTCGTGAAGGACGGCGACATCGCCGCAGCGGTGAATCACGTGAAGGAGAACGCGAACCTCTACCCGCTGTCCGCCGCCTCCGGCACCCCCGCCAAGGTCGCGTTCATCAACACCTCGGGACTGAAGTTCAACACGATCAGCGCCAACGATTTCAGCTTCTTCGAAGAGCTGAACCAGGTCGTGCAGGCCGAGCCGGCCGATTTCGTCGATCCCGATCAGGTCGGGCTTTACGCCTCGATCGGCATCCGCAAGGGCCAGCCCTTTGCGCCAGACGAGCGCATGAAGAAGATCCTGACCGAAGCCGTGGCTGTCGGCAACGCAACCGCCCGCACCATCCTGTTCGACAGCCGCGACCCGGCGGTGAAATACTATCCCGACCGGCAGTGGTCGACGCCCTTCGTCGGCGGCAGCTACGAGTTCCTCGATGGTGCGGCGCGCTTGCTCGATGCCCGTACGATGTTCTTCTACTATGCCACCGGCATCACCCCTGCGATGTCCTTCGCCAAGGTCGGCGAGGGTTCGGCCTATGCCGTGGCCGTGCGCGATGCCAAGGGCGAGGCACTTGACGGCGGCAAGACCTACAAGGTCACCCTGCCCGGCCCGATCCCGGCCAAGGATTTCTGGTCCTTCGTCGTCTATGACAACGACACACGCTCGCTGCTTGAAACCGACCAGAAGCTGGCCGGCGTCGACAGCACAAACAAGAAGTTGAAGGTTGGGGCTGACGGTTCGGTCACCGTCTGGTTCGGCCCGATGGCGCCCGAGGGTGAAGAAGAAAACTGGGTCCAGACCATGCCAGGCAAGGGCTGGAACACACTCCTCCGGCTTTACGGGCCGCTTGAACCCTGGTTCGACAAGAGCTGGAAGCCGGGCGATCTCGAACTGGTCGAGTAAGCCGCCGCGTTGAAGGTTTGGGCCGCCCTCCTTGCGGGGCGGCCATTTCCGTTCCGGCTTCCCCGATGCCGTTTGCCCTTTCGCCCGGATCGGCTATCGTCGCGCCAAACCGCAAGGACGCCCTTATGCCGAAACCGATCTATATTCTGAACGGACCCAACCTGAACCTGCTTGGCCACCGCCAGCCCGAGATCTATGGCCGCGCGACGCTCGAGGATGTTGCAGAGGCCTGTGCGGCGCTTGCGGAGGAACTCGGCCTGACGATCCGCTTCCACCAGTCGAACCACGAAGGCCAGCTGATCGACTGGATCCACGAAGCACGGGGGGAAGGCGCGGCTATCATCATCAACGCCGGGGCGCTGACCCACACCTCGATTGCCATCCTCGATGCACTCAATACCTTCGAAGGACCGGTGCTTGAGGTCCATATCTCCAACATCCACAAGCGCGAGAGCTTCCGCCACCATTCCTATGTCTCGCTTCGCGCAGACGGTGTGATCGCCGGTTTCGGGATCGAAGGCTACCCTCTCGCCCTGCGCCGCATCGCCTCCCTGATTGGAGGCAAATGATGGATCTGCCGAAGAACCGCTTCAAGCAGGCCCTGGCCGAGGGCCGCTCGCAGATCGGCATGTGGTGCACCATTCCCGGACCCGTCCCTGCCGAAGCGCTGGCAACATGCGGCTACGACTGGGTGCTGATCGATACCGAGCATTCGCTGACCGACATTCCCGATACGATGGCGATGATGCAGGCGATGGTTGGCCATGGCCCGTCGTCGCTCGTCCGGCCGGCGGCGAATGATCCGGTGCTGATCAAGCGCCTGCTAGACCTCGGCGCTCAGTCGCTCCTCATTCCCTATGTCCAGACCCGCGCCGAGGCGGAAGCGGCGGTGGCTGCGATCCGCTACGCGCCCCGAGGCATCCGCGGCGTTTCCTACATGACGCGGGCCTCCGGCTACGGCGCTGTCGATGGCTACCTCAAGCGTGCCGAGACCGAACTGTGCCTGCTCTTGCAGGTCGAGACGGACACCGCCTTGACCCGGATCGAGGAGATTGCCGCGGTCGATGGGGTGGACGGCCTCTTCATCGGCCCGTCCGATCTAGCCGCCAGCATGGGACATCCCGGCGAGCCGGGGCACCCCGAGGTCGTTGCCGCGATCGAGGCCGCGATCCCCCGCATTGTGGCGACCGGAAAGGCCGCCGGAATCCTTGCAACCGACGTAACCTTCGCCCGCCGCTGCATCGAGCTTGGCACGACCTTCACCGCCGTCGGCGTCGACCTGCACCTGCTCGTGCTTGCCGCCCGCCGGCTGGCGGCAGAGTTCCGCGGCGCCTGAGCCATGACATCCGAGCGATTCCGCTGGCATCCCGCCGCTCGGATCGTAACCGCCGAGGGTTCCAGCAACGGGGTTGGAGCCGACCTGAAGCCGGTGATCCCGGCACGCCCGGCGGCAGAGGCCCTGAAACAGGCCATGGCTGCCGCAGCGGCAGGACTGGCCTTCCGCATTGGTGGCGACGGTCCGCCACCTCCCCCCGGCCCGGTCATTGAAACGCTTACCTCCGGCTCTACCGGCAGCCCCCGCCGCATCCGCCGCGCGCACGCTTCCTGGATCGCGAGTTTCGAGGTCAACGCGCGGCTGTTCGGCCTCGGTCCAGGTTGCCGGGTCGGGATTCCTGGGCAACTGGTGCAGTCGTTGGCGCTCTATGGCTCTATCGAAACGCTGCATCTAGGCGGCGAACTGCACCCGCTCGACATGCTGCGCCCGGATCATCAGGCTCAAGCCATCCAAGTCCGCGGCATTGAGATGCTTTATGCCAGTCCAGTGCAGTTGCGCCTGATCACAGAGGCTGGCGTGCAGCTGCCCAGCCTTCGGCTTGTCCTCTGTGGCGGGGCAAAGCTTGATCCGGCCACTTGCGCCTTGGTCGGCAGCATCGCGCCGAACGCCCGGCTGTGCGAATTCTACGGCGCGGCCGAGGCAAGCTTCATCACGCTTTCCGACCCCGACACACCGGAAGGGTCGGTGGGGCGTGTCTATCCGGGCACCGAGCTGGATATTCGCGACGGTGAGATCTGGGTGCGGTCCCCCTACCTGTTCGAGGGGTATGCCGGCGATCCAGGACCGGCCCAGTGGCAGGAAGACTGGTTGTCGATCGGAGAGTACGGGCGGCTCGAGGATGGATACCTCTACCTGCACGGCCGCGCGGGCAGGATGGTCACGGTGGCCGACCAGAACGTCTTTCCCGAGGCTGTCGAGAGCTTTCTTCTGTCCCTTCCGGGTGTAACCCGCGCCGCCGCCCTCGCCCGCCCGGACCAACGGCGTGGCCATGTCATCGAGGCCTTTGTCGCAGGGGGTGACGTGGAAGCGGTGCTTTCAGCCTGCCGCTGCCAGCTTGGGCCGCTGGCCGCGCCCCGCCGCATCCATCGCATAGCCGACTGGCCTTTGCTCCCATCCGGCAAGACAGACCTAGCGGCGCTGGAGCGCGCGCTGCCGTGAACGCATGGATCACGGCAGCCTTCCGCACCCCTGTCGCATCGCGTGGCGGTGGCCTTGCCGGGCTGCACGCCCACGAACTTGCGGCGCCGCTTGTGGCCCCCTGTCTGGCCGCCGCGGGACTGGCACCGGATCAGGTGGACGAGATGATCCTGTCGAACGTCCTGGGCGAAGGCGGCAACCCCGCGCGTCTCGCGGCGCTCGCCGCAGGTCTGCCCGAGCGCGTGGCCGGGCTGACGATCGACCGGCAATGCGCCGGCGGGCTCGACGCGATCCTCTTGGCGGCTGCTTTGGTCAATTCAGGTCAGGCCGATGCCGTTCTGGCAGGCGGGAGCGAGAGCTATTCGCGTCGCCCGTTGCGGCTGCGCACCGATCCTGCCGGGGGCGCACCGACGGCCTATGATCAGGCGCGCTTCACGCCCTGGCCAGATCGCGACCCCGATATGGCGGCGGCATCCGCGGCGCTTGCCGAACGCCTCGGCATCGCCCGTGCCGAGCAAGAGGCCTGGGCCGTGTCCAGCCACGCCAAGGCCCTCGCGGCGCAGGAGCGGCTGCGTTCCGAAATCATACCACTTGCCGGCCTGACCGATGATGCCTTTACCCGCAGGCTGTCGCCGGCGATCGCGGCACGGGCACGCCCCATCGCCGGCAGCATCACCGCGGCGACGGCGGCAGTGGCGGCAGACGGGGCGGCGCTGTGCCTCGTTGTCTCGGACAAGCTGATGCGGCGTGCCCCCAAGGCGTTGCGCATTCTGGGCGGCGTCACACTCGGCGCCCGGCCCGATGAACCGGGTCTTGCCCCAATTCCGGCGATCAAGGCGTGTCTCGCAAAGGCGGGCGTGGCGACCGATCGCATCGGGCAGGCCGAGATCATGGAGGCCTATGCCGTTCAGGCCATGGCCTGCATCTCTGGCGCGGGCCTTGATCCGGCACGGGTCAATCCCGGTGGCGGGGCGCTGGCACGCGGCCATCCGGTCGGCGCGTCGGGGGCGATCCTTGCTACGAGGCTGTTTCACGACCTGTCGGGCGGGATCGGCCTAGCCGCCATCGCGGCGGCGGGCGGGATCGGCACTGCCCTGTTGGTTCAGGACTGAGCGCTATTCGGCCGGGCTTTGCTGGAAGACTCGCTTGCGGACACCGCGCCACAGATAGATCAGCGGCCAGCGCAGCACCGACGAGCCTGCAGCCAGCGCGAGCATGCCGATCCATGGGCCGTTCTCGTAGGTGACCCAGCCGAGAATGGGGATGCCGACGGAGATCAGCAGATAGGCGGCGCGCCAATGCTGGTCGCGGCTGGGCAGCATGGCAATCACGTTCGCGACGATGAGCCAGATACAGACGGCAACAAGAGACAGGCTCATTGGTTCTGCTCCCCGACCCGTTCGACCGGCAGACCGACTGCCCTGCGACCGAAGTAAATCAGCGGCCGGCGGAACATCGACCCGAACCCCAGCAGCGCCAGGGCAGCCCAGACCCAGCCATGTTCCCAGCCGATCCAGCCGATCAGCACCGGTGCGGCAATAAGCAGCGCCAATCCCGGCGCCATCTGGCGGCGGAACGGCAGCAAGGCCACGGCCGTGGCGGCCAGCACCCAGATGCAGGCGAGCGTCAGTGGAGCGGACATGCCGGCGTCTCCTCCCTGACACTGGGTAGCGCAATCCACACGCGGAAGGCGATTGTTCTTTGGGATAGGGCGCTCATCTCAGGCCCCAAGCCGCGCCGGCAGAGCATTGGCCCAGGCCGAGATCGTGCCCGCGCCAAGACAGACGACCATATCGCCCGGTCGTGCCTGCTCCTTGACCAGTCGCGCCAGATCCTCTTCCGACAGGATTGCCCGTGCGTGGCGGTGCCCGTGGGCGATCAGGCCCGCGACCAGATCGTCTCGCGTGGCTCCGGGGATCGGATCCTCGCCTGCAGCGTAAACCTCGGCGATGGCGACGACGTCGGCCTCGTTGAAGCAGGTGCAGAAGTCCTCGAACAGGTTCGACAGTCGGGTATAGCGATGCGGCTGGTGGACGGCGATGATGCGCCCCTTGGTTGCCTGACGCGCGGCCTTCAGCACAGCGGCGATCTCGACCGGGTGGTGGCCGTAATCGTCGATGATGGTGACGCCGCCCAGCACCTCGCCCACCTTGGTGAAGCGGCGGTTGACGCCACCGAACTTGGCCAGGGCCTCGCGGATTTCCTCTTTCTTCATGCCGAGATGGCGGGCAACCGCAATCGCCGCCAATGCGTTCGACACGTTGTGGTCGCCCGGCATCGGCAGGGTCATGCCCTCGATAATGCTGCTGTCGCCCTCGTTCTGAAGGGCGACGTCGAAATGCGCCGTGCCGTTCTCGAACCGCAGGTTCAGGGCGCGAACATCCGCCTGCGCATTGAAACCGAAGGTCACGACCCGGCGATCAGTGACGCGGCCGACCAGAGCCTGCACCTCGGGATGGTCGGTGCAGCAGACTGCCAGTCCGTAGAAGGGCACGTTCGAAACGAAGTCGAGGAAACCCTTCCGCAGCGCGTCGAAGCTGCCCCAATGCTCCATATGTTCGGGGTCGATGTTGGTGACGATGGCGATTGTGGCGGGCAGGCGGTTGAAGGATCCGTCCGACTCATCGGCCTCGACCACCATCCACTCCCCTGCCCCGGCGCGGGCATTGGAGCCATAGGCGTGGATGATGCCGCCGTTGATGACGGTCGGGTCAAAGCCGCCCTTGTCGAGCAGCGTGGCGACCATGGTCGTCGTGGTGGTCTTGCCATGCGTTCCGGCGATGGCGATGTTCGACTTCAGCCGCATCAGTTCGGCCAGCATCTCGGCCCGGCGCACCACCGGCAGCTTGCGCTTGCGCGCTTCTTCCAGTTCGGGGTTGCCCTTCTTGATGGCGGACGAGATGACGACCACCGCCGCGTCGCCGATATTCTCGGCCCGCTGGCCTTCGAAGAAGGTCGCGCCAAGTTCCACCAGCCGGTCGGTGATCTTCGAGGCCTTCGCGTCCGACCCCTGCACGGTGTAACCGAGCGTGATCAGCACCTCTGCAATGCCGGACATACCGATGCCGCCGATGCCGACGAAATGGATTGGTCCCAGTTCGAGCGGAAGTTTGGTTGCCGCGTTCATGCGCCGCCTTTCTTGTATTGGGCCGCCGGGATGCCGGCTGCCAGTCGTTCCACAATCTCTACGAGCCGCTCCGTGGCATCGGGTCGGCCCTGCGACAGGGCGGCCCGCGCCATTGCCTCGGCCTTGGCAGGATTACCCAAAATCGCGGCGATATGGCCGGAAAGCCCGGCGGGATCAAGCTCGGATTCCCGGATGACGATTGCTGCCCCTGCGTCAGAAAGGCCCCTGGCGTTGGCGGCCTGATGGTCGCCGGTGGCTGCCGCGAAGGGGATGAGGATCGAAGGCCGGCCCACCACCGATATATCTGCGACCGATGAAGCGCCAGAACGCGAGATGACCAGCTGCGCCTCGGACAGGCGGCGCGGGATGTCGGTAAAGAAGGGCTCGATCTCGGCCTTGATACCGGCGGCATCGTACGCGGCCTGCGCCCGTTCGGCATCTTCCTCACGCGCTTGGTGGGCGACGCGAAGCCGGATGCGCAGCGCTTCGGGCAAGGCCGCGACGGCGGCGGGCACCACGTCAGAAAGAATGCGCGCCCCCTGGCTGCCGCCAATCACCAGAAGGCTCATCGGGTAGTCGCCCGGCGCGATGTACCCTGCCCCCGCCCGGTCAAGCACGGCCTGCCGCACGGGATTGCCGGTATGGATACCCTCGACCCCGGTCGGCAACGCGGTCGGCCACGTGCCACAGGCGACTGCATCCACGCGAGATACGAAGGCGGTGTTGACCTTGCCAAGCACCCCGTTCTGTTCGTGGATCATGCGGGGAATGCGCAACACCGTCGCTGCGGACAGCGCAGGGATCGTCGGATAGCCGCCAAAGCCAACAATGACTGTTGGCCGGTCGCGCAGCATCTGCCCCGCTGCGCCAAGCACTCCGCCGGCAATGCGGAACGGCACGGCCAACTTCGCCGCCGCGCCGCCGCGTGCGAAGGTGGCCGAGGAGATTTCCTCGATCACGACCTGTTCCGGAAAGGCGATGGCATATCGGGCGCCGCGCACGTCTGTCGACAGCTTTACCCGCCAGCCCTTGGCAATCATCGCTTCGGCCAGGGCCTGGGCGGGGAACATGTGCCCGCCCGTGCCGCCGGCTGCGATCAGCAGCAGCGGCGCGCGCTCGCCCCGCCCCGCCATCTTACCGGCCCCGCTTGAACAGGATGTCGCCCATCTCGCCCTGCGGCCTCTGCCGCGTGAAGGCAAGCAGCATGCCCACCGTTATTCCGGCGGCGATCACTGAAGACCCGCCGTAGCTGACGAAGGGCAAGGTCATGCCCTTGGCAGGCAGCAGGCGTACAGCGACGCCCATGTTGATCATCGCCTGAACGCCGAACATACACGCAAGCCCGGTTCCGGCCAGCCGGCTGAACGGATCGCGCTCGCGCGTCAGCCGCCAAAGCGAGCGGACAGTGATCGCCGCGTAGAGGGCGATGATGATCAGAACCAGCACGAGGCCATATTCCTCGGCCGCGACGGCGATGATGAAATCGGTATGAGCATCGGGCAGCGACCACTTCACCTGCCCCTCGCCCACGCCAACACCAAAGAAACCACCCTCCTGGATGGCGTTGGCCGCATAGCCAAGCTGGGTACGGGGATCGACATCGGGGGTCAGGAAGCCGTCGATGCGGCGGGCGAAGTGTTCGGAATTGGCGTAGGCAAACATCCCGCCCGCCGTAACCAGCCCGCCAATCGTGGTAATGAGCAGGAAGGGCGCACCTGCGACGAAGTACATGACTCCCCAGCCGAACAGCACCAGCGCCGCTTGCCCGAAGTCGGGCTGCAGGGCCAGAAGGACGACGACGACCACCGCGACGACAAAGGAGATCAGCTTTCCGGGCGGGCCGTTCAGGTCCTGCCCCGCTGCGATCAGCCAGGCGCAAACGACGACGAAGAAGGGCTTGAGGAACTCCGACGGCTGGAACGACAGGAAGCCCATCGAGAACCAGCGCGTGGCCCCCTTTCCGAAATCGGTTCCGAGGAAGGGAAGAAGGCAAAGTGCCACGAAGAAGATGCCGAAGCCGATCACCGACAGCCGGCGGACCAGTTGCGGCGTCATCATTGAGGTCGCCATCATCGCAACCATCGCCATGCCGCCAAAGATTGCCTGGCGCTGGACATAGTGGAAGGGATCCAGGCCGTTGCGCGTCGCCAGCGGCACCGAGGCCGCCAGGCCCAGAAGCAGTCCGATGCCGAAAAGCATCATGATCGAAGTCATCGACCATTTGTCGATCGTTCGCCACCAACGGGGGAGTACCGGCTCGCCCACCCGTGCGGGCATGGAGCCATAGACCATCTCAGTCATGGTGCGTCGCCTGTTCCGCCTTCATGCAGGGCTGCTCACCCCGCCACTGCCTCGATCGCCCGGTTTTCCGGGTCTGGCGGAAGAGTAGCGGATAAGCCCGCGCAAGGCCAGAGAAAACCCGGCCGAAAACCCGGCTGTGCTTACGCCTTCAGTGCCTCGCGGCGGGCGAGGCTGGTAGCCGGCCAGAGCTGGCTGGTGCTGTAGTATTCCTCAAAAGCCGGAACGCCTTCGGGCAGCAGGACCCAGGGCAGTTTCGTCGAGGTGAAGATGTGAACATCGGGCGGGCATCCGGCGGGATCGCGCAGGGTCCCGACGCGGACGAAAGCAAGCTTGCGGCGCAGGCTGCCATAGTGCGACCAGAGCGCGACGAGGCAATCCGGACAACGCGCGATCTCCTGCCCCTTGCCAGAGGCTGACGGCGTCATGACGTAGTCGACCGCGCCATCGACCTCGAGCCGGCTCGTCTCGATCAGCGCGTTCAGGGCAAAGGCCGATCCGGTTTCTCGCTGGCACCAACTGCAATGGCAGGCATGAACGAATAAAGGACGGTCGGTCATCCGGTAGCGGATGTGGCCACAGGTGCATTGCCCTTCCATCTGCCTTTGTCCTCCACGCTGCCGCCTCTGGTATCATCGCCTCGCCACTGGCCGCCGACAAGCACCAGAGAGCACTTCTGCCTGTGACATGTGCTGCGCAGAGAATCGTGTATCATTGCCATCTGATTGAACGCATCATCCGGCTGCGACGCGAATGGGCTCGTTTCGCGGCCACGGAGGCTCGGATGTCGCAGACGGCCTATCGCTGGATCGTTGTCGCAGCAGGCGGCCTGATGGGCTGCGTTGCGATGGGCGCGCTGTTTGCCCTGCCGGTCCTGCTGACGCCGATGGCTGAGGCAACGGGCTGGTCCCGAACGGGCATTTCTTCTGCCATGACGATCGGATTTCTCGCCATGGCGCTCACGTCGATGGGCTGGGGCGCCCTTTCCGACCGCTACGGCGCCCGCCCGGTGGTCATGGCGGGGGCGGCCCTGTTCGCGGCCAGCCTGTTTCTTGCCAGCCGGGCGCCCAGCCTGCTGGTGTTCCAGTTCTGCTTCGGCGGGCTTGTCGGGGGGGCAGTCGCGGCGTTCTTCGCCCCGATGATGGCAACGGTCACCGGCTGGTTCACGACGCAGCGCAGCCTTGCCGTCTCGCTCGTGTCGGCGGGGATGGGCCTTGCCCCTGTGACCATGTCGCCCCTGGTCGCCAGTCTGATCCAAACGAATGACTGGCGCACCGTGCTGGCCATTCTCGCGCTGATCGTCTCGGCGGTAAACATCCCGACCGCGCTGCTGCTGCGCCCGCCACCTCGGCAGGAGGAAAGCGCGGTCAAGATGCAGGAGGGGCCGTCAGACGACATGACCGTGCGCGAGGCTCTGACCTCGCTGCCTTTCCTGGTTCTGGTGGCGACCAACTTTTTCTGCTGTGCGACCCATTCCGGCCCGATCTTTCATACGGTGAGCTATGCCGAACTCTGTGGCCTGACGACCATCGTTGCCGTGTCGATCTACTCGGTTGAAGGCATTGCAGGACTGTTCGGCCGGATCGGCTTTGGCGTGATGGGCGACAGGTTCGGCGCCAAGCGGGTTCTGGTGGCGGGGCTCCTGGCACAGGCCTTCGGGGCGCTCGGCTATTTCTTCGCCCATGAACTCCTGCAGTTCTACACGGTCGCAGTGATCTTCGGCTTCATCTATGCCGGGATCATGCCGCTTTATGCCGTGCTGATCCGCGAAAACTTCCCGATGAAGATGATGGGAACGATCATGGGCGGCACCGGCATGGCCGGATCGCTCGGGATGGCCAGCGGCCCATTGCTCGGCGGCTGGATTTTCGACACGACCGGTGGATACGGCGCGCTCTACATCACGAGCTTTGCCTTCGGCCTGATGGCCTTTGCCATCTCAATGACCTTCAGGCCGTTCCCGAACGCCGCCCAGACCCCTTCGGTTGCCCGCTAGACCCCGGATGCCTGCGGCCACCCGGCTCAGCGGATGTTGAACGAGCCCTGCGTCACGACCATCGAGGAGCTTCCCGGCGCGGTCGCGATCCCCTCGAAGCTTGCGCTGACCGTATCATTCGACCGGTTTTGGCCGGTGATGGTGGACTTGAAGTAGCCGCCGGGCGAGTCGGTCGAGTAGTTGGTACCGTCGACCGTGACCGCAAGCCGCATCTGGTCCGTGGTGCTTCCGACCCCAAGCGCCTCGCTTGCGCCGCCGACATTGATCGAAAGCGCGGTGATCGCCGGACAGGACGGATCATTGGTCGCCGCATTGGCCGGGTTCGAGGAATTCACCGTGATGTTGAAGCCTGTCTGCCCGAGCGTCCCGCTTTTCGTCGACTGCAACGGTGTCGCGTCATTGTCGACCGTCAGCAGGCAGGGCGTGCCGGTGAAGATCTCCGATATCTGACGATCCCCACGCCGCACCTCTGACACGAAAGCGGGGCTTTCGGGAGCGACCTTGTAGCTGGTCATCAGGAACTCGTCGCTGCAACCGGCGAGAAAGACAGGTGCGAGACAGGCAACGAAAGGCAATCGCCCCATGCTCAGACGGAAAAGCGCGGTCATCGAACCCTCCTTCCTTTCGAACCTTGGCTGCACATGGAGCATAGCACAGAAAACGTCTGGAAAGAACGCCCGAGGACGACGGCAGCCCCAGGCCGACACGGCAGGCTGACAGTTAGGCTGTGAGACCGCGTCAGGCCTGAAGCAGGGCCTTCACCTGCGCCATGAAGTCCTCGCCACGCTTTTCGAAGTTGGGATACTGGTCGAAACTCGCGGCCGCGGGGGCAAGCAGCACGACCTCGCCCGCCTCTGCTTCTTCTGCCGCCCGCGCGACGGCGCGCTCCATCGTCTCGCAGATTTCGTGCGGGGTGTCGCCGATCTGGAGGGCAAAATCGCGCGCCGAATGGCCGATCAGGTAGGCCTTCACCACCGAGTCCAGATAGGGCAAGAGCGCCGTGATGCCGCCATCCTTGCCAAGGCCGCCGGCGATCCAGCGGATCTTCGGAAAGGCCTGAAGCGCCTTCGCGGCACTGTCCACGTTGGTGGCCTTGCTGTCATTGATGAAGCGCACGCCACCCCTTTCGCCCACAAGCTGACTGCGATGCGGAAGTCCCGCAAAAGAGTGAAAGGCTTGCTCGATCAGTTTCGGGGCAACCCCGAGCGCCCGGGTGGCCGCATAAGCTGCGCAGGCGTTCTGATGATTGTGGGCGCCGGGCAGGCCTGAGACTTCGCGCAGGTCGATCGAGGCCACCTGCCTGCCCTTTCGCCATTCGGCCAGAAACCCCTTGCGGGCAAAGACCGTCCAGCCGTGATCGTCAAGCTTCTGGCCGGAGGAAATACGGATCACCCGGTCATCCCCGGGGCCCTCGGACATCTGGTTGGCAAGGAAGCGACCTTCGAGTTCATCCACGCCGATCACCGCCCGGTCCGGTCCGCCCTCGGCAAAGAGCCGGCGCTTGGCGGCGAAGTAGCCGCCCATGCCGTTGTGCCGGTCGAGGTGGTCGGGCGAGAGATTGGTGAAGACCGCGATATCCGGGGTCAGCGCCCGGGCCAGATCGGTCTGGTAGCTCGACAGTTCCAGCACCACCACCTCGCCATCCTGCGCCGGATCGATGTCGAGGACGCCGCGCCCGATATTGCCGGCCATTTGCGTCGGCCGACCCGCGACCTGCAGGATGTGATGGATCAGCGCGGTCGTGGTCGACTTGCCGTTCGACCCGGTGACGCAAACCACGCGCGGGGCCTGATCGAAGTTGTCCCAGCCCTTGGTGGCGAAGGAGCGGAAGAACAGCCCGATGTCGTTGTCGACCGGGATGCCCCTGTCCAGCGCCAGAGCGATCACCTTGTTGGGCTGCGGATAGAGATGCGGTATGCCGGGCGAGACGACAAGCGCCGCCAGGTCGTCCATCACCCCGCCTCGCGACAGGTCAATCGGGGCAAAGCCCTCGGCTTCGGCCTTGGCACGGGCCTCGGGGCTGTCGTCCCAGACCACCGGCTCAGCGCCGCCGGCGATCAGGGCGCGGGCCGTCGCAAGCCCGGACCGGCCCAGTCCCAGCACGCCGACCTTGCGCCCTTCATAGCCCGTGACCGGAATCATCTGCCGCCCTCCTTGCCGTTCCGAGGCACAATGGGCAGGGCGGCGGCGGGCCGCAAGGGTGGCTGGCGTCAGCCGACCGGCACGATGTTCTGGTTCATCCGGAAGACGTTGTGCGGATCGTAGCGGCGCTTGACCTGCTGCAGCCGCGCATAGGTCGCCGCCCCGAAGGCGTCACGCACCAGAGTGTCGCCCTCACCAAGGCCGGGGAAATTGAGGTACATCCGCCCGGTCGAATGGGCCTGCATCGCCGACCAGGCCGACCGGACCCAGCCGATATTGGCCTCGTCCCCGTCGGCCCCCTGCCAGATCGCATCGAGGCTGAACATGAAGGGCATCGACCGGTCACCGAAGGCGGTGGCATCGGGCGCAACGCGCTGCACCGCACCGCCGAACTTCCAGACCGAGGCAAAGGTCATCTCGGAGGGCCGGCGGGACAGGTGGCCAAGGATGTCGGCAATGACCTGGTCATCAAGCCCACGAAGATAGGTCGACTTCCAGTAGCAGCGGTCCCTGCCCTTGGGAAAGATCCCGTCATAGAGCGTCTGGATCGTCGCATAGGGCATGGCGCCGCTGAAGTCGGTCAGCATCGGTCCGAAGGCACGCAGGGGCGCCGTGACGCGTTCGCCCTCTTCTGCGGGACCGTCATAGACATGGGCCAGCGCGACCACGCGACGACCCCAGATCTCTTCCGGATAGGCCGGATCGGCGGGAATGGTCGAGAATTCGGCCAGCCCGCTCAGCTCATCCGGCGCGGTCGTCATGAAATCTCGCCAGAGCGGCAGGATCTCGGCGGCGCGCTCCTCGGCATAGATCGGGGCGCAGAAGAAGACCTCCGGTGCGATCGCGTGCAGCCGGAACTCGAAATTCACCACCACGCCGAAATTGCCCCCGCCCCCGCGCAGGGCCCAGAGAAGGTCAGCGTTCTCGGTTTCACTTGCGTGGATCAGCCGGCCTTCGGCGTCGATCAGGTCGGCGGCCACAAGGTTGTCGCAGGCAAGGCCATGAGTTCCGCGCAGCCAGCCGATGCCGCCAGACAGTGTCAGACCGGCGACCCCGGTGGCCGAGATAAGCCCGCCCGGCGTCGCGCGACCAAACGGCGTCGTTGCCCGGTCCACGGCGGCCCAGGTCGCACCGCCCTCGACCCATGCCCGATCGAGCGCGGGGCTGACTCGGACGCCGTCCATCAAGGACATGTCGATCATCAGGCCGCCCTCGCAGACGGCATAGCCCGCCACGTTGTGCCCGCCGCTGCGCATGGCGATCGTCAGACCCTGTGCTCGCGCGAAGCGAACGCTGGCCGAGACATCCGCCGCATTCACGCAGCGGGCGATAAGCGTAGGCCTCCGGTCGATCATCGCATTCCAGATCACGCGAGTCTCGTCGTAAGCCTCGCTGGCAGAATCAAGCACTTCGCCCCGCATTTCGGCGCGGAACGCCTCCACCGCTTCTGGATCAAGCGCGCGGGCCGCAGGTTTCGCTTCATGCTTGGTCATGACGTGCCTCCCTGATTGATGTAGAAAGGCTAAGGTTGTTTCGTGTGTGACCCCAAAGCTGATCCTGCAGGAAAGCGTTCGTTTCTGCCATGCCGGATGAACAGGGACGACTTTACGTGGCCATCGTGGCCGTGCCCGAAGTAACCGCTTCGGCGCTTTACGGCATGTTCGACCTTTTTTCCTCGCCCGGGCGGGATTTCAGTTTCGTAACCCGGGGCGAGGCGGGCGAGCAGCGGATGCGGCCTTTCATCGTCGCGCGGAGCAGGGAACCGTTCCTTGCCGCCAACGGCATTCCCGTGCAGCCGGAGTTCGATTTCTACAGCGCGCCCATGCCGGACATTGTCTGCATCCCGGACTTCTTCGTTGATCCGGGCGCCAGCGTCGCCGGTCAGTATGCCCCGGAGGCCGCCTGGCTCGCCCAAGTGCATAAGGGCGGCGGGATGCTGGCCAGCGCCTGTTCCGGGGCCGTCCTTCTGGGCGAGGCCGGCCTGCTCGATGATCGAGACGCCACGATCCATTGGGCCTATGTCGCGACTCTGACCAACAATTATTCCGGAGTTCGCGTACGTCAGAACCAGACGCTGGTCCTAACCGGCGAGGCGCAGCGCATCGTCATGGCCGGCGGCGGGACCAGCTGGCAGGACCTCGCGCTTTACCTGATCGCCCGCCATGTCGGGCTTAAGGAGGCGATCGAGGTCGCGCGGGTCTATCTGCTGCAGTGGCATGACATCGGCCAGATGCCCTTCGCCGCGCCCGTGAACTTTCGCCAGAGCGACGATGCGGCGGTCCGCAAGAGCCAGGACTGGGTTGCCGAGAACTACGGCCAGCCGGCCCCCGTCGCCGCGATGATCGAGCAGTCGGGCCTGCCGGAGCGGTCCTTCATGCGGCGCTTCCGTACCGCGACCGGCATGACGCCGCTCGACTATGTCCATGCCCACCGGCTGGAAGAGGCAAAGCAGATGCTCGAGCGCAGCGATCTGCCGGTCGAGGCGATCGCCGAGGAAGTGGGCTACGAGGATCCGAGCTTTTTCGGGCGGCTGTTCCGGCGGCGCGTCGGGTTGACCCCCACCCAGTACCGGATGCGCTTCGGCGCGCTGCGCCGGGCGCTGGCGCCCCAAGCCTGAACCGCGTCACCAGCCGACCGGCTCGCGGCGGCGGAAGAAGCCGCCGGTCGGGCCATCCTCGGGCAGAAGGGCGAGCCAGAGGGCGGTATCTGCCCCCTCTTCGGGGCTGAGCGGGGCCGAGGCTCCGCCCATCCGGGTCCTGGCCCAGCCCGGATCGCAGGCGTTGATCTTCACCCCTGGCGGCAGGTCGCGCGGCAAGGCCTTGGTCAGCGCGTTCAGCGCCGCCTTTGCCACGCCATAGGCGCCCGGACCGCCCAGGCCCTGCGTAAAGCTGCCCCAGCCCGAGGACAAGTTGACGATGCGGCCCCAGCCCGTCTCGCGCCAATGGGGAACGTTGAGCCGGATCAGGTCGAGCGGCGCCGCCACCATCACCTCCATCGCCTCGGCAAAATCGCTTTTCGGCGACAGGAGCGAGCCATGGTTCAGGATGCCGGCGTTGTTCACGAGGATGTCGAAGCCGCGGGCCTGCATCACCGCGTCGAAATAACTGTCGGGCTCGGTCAGGTCGAGGCGCACGAAGGCCATGCCCAACTCTGCCGCGGCCTGCCGTCCATCCTCTTCTGACCGCGCACCAATCGTCACCCGACAGCCCTTCGCCTTCAATCCGGCTGCAATCGCCCGGCCCAAACCGCGATTTCCGCCGGTGACAAGGGCGCTAGGATGCAAAGGGCGGGTCATTCCGGGCTCCTGTCAGGCGGGAAGGGCAAGGATGGCTCGGCGGGCGGCGGGCGGCAAGGCCCCGGATCCTCGCGCCTCAGGGG
Source organism: Alitabrizicola rongguiensis (assembly GCF_021491355.1). Taxonomy (GTDB): domain Bacteria; phylum Pseudomonadota; class Alphaproteobacteria; order Rhodobacterales; family Rhodobacteraceae; genus Aliitabrizicola; species Aliitabrizicola rongguiensis. Next base: position 633,340 of record NZ_JAKENF010000002.1, read on the forward strand.
TTAAGCGCCTCGACCCCTGCCATCGCCTCGGCGAAAATCGCCGGGGGGCGAAGGGTGAACCGGTTCGGCATGGAGCGTGCGTTTCGGATCCGGTCGCAGCGGAAGGTCCGGACGGCCTCGCTGTCGATGTCCCAGGCCAAGAGATACCAGACCGGATAGTTGAGCAGCAGAAGTTGCGGCTCGACATGGCGCGCGCGCTCCTCTCCCACCGCCCCGGCATAGCGGAAGGCAAGTTCCCGCTGCTCGAGAAAGGCCGAGAACAGCGCAGCGACTTCGGTCTGTTCTGGCGGCGTGAAGCCGCCAACCACCTGCGCGGAGGCAGAGGTCCCGATCAGGAGGCGCCGCCGTAGACCGCCGATCTGGTCGCGCAGGGCCGGCGAGAACGAGGCGGCGAGCTTGCGCCGGATCGGATCGAGATTGGCCAGAAGCCAAGGCGCCCGCATCTTCTCTGCAATGGCAAGGCTGACGAGCAGGTTGATCGCCTCGGGTGCGGTCAGGGTCAGCCTGCCGACACCCCAGAGCCGATGCAACCGCACGCCGCCGCCCCGGCCGCGATCCGCCTCGACCGGCAGCCCCCGAGCGCGCAAGACCTCCAGATCGCGGGCCAGGGTGCGCTCGCTGACGGCAAATTCGGCGGCGAGTTCTGCGACCGTCATCGGCTCGTCGGCCTTCAGGCGGCTCGCCAGCAGGTCGAGACGGTCCAGGCGGCCAAGGGTGTCCGGGCGGGGCATGTCGCAATCCAACAGAGAAATTTGCCGTTAGATGACATATTTTCGGGCATTCCGTCCAGGTCACAGCAAGGAGACCTGAGATGACAACACCTGAATCCGACATGACAGTGGTCGAGCTCGCCCGGATCCGCCTGAAACCCGGCGTGAGCGAAGACCGCCTGATTGCCGTTTCCGACCAGTTCCAGACCGAATTCCTGGCACATGTCGACGGCTTTCTCGGCCGCGACCTGATCCGTGGCGCCGATGGCGGCTATATGGACCTCGTCCGCTGGTCGTCGCCGAACGCGGCCGAGGCGGTGATGGCGACCGCGATGCGATCGCCCGCGTGCCTGGCCTATTTCGACTTGATGGAGATGGGCAGCGATCCGGGCGAAGGCGTGTTGCACATGCAGGTCCTGCGCCGCTACGGCTGACAGGCGTCTGCCGCGGCTTCAAGGATCGACAGGGCGCGATCCAGATCGGACCAGTCGATGACAAGGGGCGGCGAAAGCGTGATCGTCGCCCCGTTCGAGAGCTTGAAGTTCAGCCCGGCCTCGAGCGATGCCTTGCGGATGCGCTCTGCCCGCGCCGCATCCGGGCGACCCGAAGCATCGGTGACCTCGATCCCGAGCAGCAGCCCGCGCCCTCGTGCATGGCGCAGGCCTGTCGCGGCCCCTTCCATGCCGACAAGTCGCTCCAGCGCCAGCGCACCCAGTTCTGCCGAACGGTCGGCCAGACCCTCTTCGGCGATCACTCGCAGGACTTCGAGACCGACGCGAGTTGTGACGGGATTCTTCTCGTGTGTGAAATGACCGATGGACCACGGCGCGGCCCGGTCCAGATCGCGCCGCGCGATGACCGCCGCGAGGGGCAGGACCGCCCCGCCAAGCGCCTTTCCCAGCACCAGGATATCGGGCACCACACCCTCATGCGAAGAGGCGAACATGCGGCCGGTCTTGCCAAGACCCGTCGGAATCTCGTCGAAGATCAGGAGCGTTTCGGTCTCATCGCAGGCGCGGCGGACGTCGGCCCAGAAGCCTGACGGGGGGATCAGCGGCCAGGACCGCATCGGTTCGGCGACAACCGCCGCCACGTCCCCCTCGCGCCGCAGGATGTCGGTGACAGCCCGGGCGCAGGCGAGGCCGCAGGCGTCGGGACCGGGATGGTTGTAGGGGCAGGCGTGGCAGTCATATTGCGCGACATGCTCGGCCCCGGTCGGCAGCGGACCCGTCGCGCGGTTCCGCCAGGCCGGATCGCCACCCACTGCCGCCGCGCCAAAGCCCGAACCGTGGTAGGAGCCCCAGAATGACACCGTCTTCCACCGCCCGGTCACGGCGCGGGCCAGACGCAGGGCGGTTTCAACCGCGTCCGAACCCGAGGGCAGGAACAGCGAGCGTCCCAGATCGCCGGGCGCGATCCGCGCCAGTTCCTCGGCAAGCTCCGTCGCCGGCTCGCAGGCGAAACGCCGCGGCGCGAAGGTCAGTTGGTCAAGTTGCTCGCGGATCGCGGCCAGGATGCGCGGATGGGCATAGCCGAGGTGATGCGCCGAGTTGCCATGGAAATCCATGAAACGTCGGCCGGCATGATCCTCTATCCAGATCCCCTCGGCGCGCCGGACGCTTGAGGTGCAGGGCGAGGACAGGTCCTGGCTCAGAAAGACCGCCGCATCGCGCGCAATGAGCGGGGCGGTCCGGTCGGTCATGACTCAGGCTCTTTGCGTTGCCACATGCAGGCCGAGACCGACAAGGATCATGCCGCCCGTGCGTTGCATCCACTTCGCCAGGCGCGTCGACCGGGCCAGACGTCCGGCCACTGCCGAGGCCGCGAATATGGCCACAAGGTCCATCGCGCTGAACATCAGGCAGGCGATGCCACCCAGCACGAGAAGCTGTGACCAAACCGGCAGCATGGCGGCAGGATCGGCGAACTGCGGCAGGAACGCCACGTAGAACAAAGCCGTCTTGGGGTTCAGAAGCTCGACCATGACGCTTTGCCGGAACGCCTTGCCCGCTGACATGGAGGGCAATCCGGTGGGCAACGCGCCCAGACCTTCGCGGCTGCGGATCATTCCGATCCCCAGCCAGACCAGATAGCCTGCGCCGATCAGCTTGACCGCGAAATAGATGGTCGGAACCGCATGGAACAGCACCGACAGGCCGGCGGCGGCGGCGATGACATGAACGCAGCAGCCAAGAAGAATGCCGAACGCGGCGCCAAGTCCCGCGCGGCGACCGCCCGCGATTGTCCGCGCCGCAGTATAGAGCATCGCGGGGCCAGGCATCAGGGCGAAGATCGCGGTCGCCAGCAGGAAAGCCAGTAAGGTATCGCTCGATGCCATTCCTACCCCCGAGTTCAGTCCGGGGACAGTTGCACAGGCCGACCGCTTACGCCAGCCGTTCTCACCGGACCTTGAGCGTGGCGAGGCCGATCAGTGCAAGGATCAGCGAGATGATCCAGAAGCGGATGACGATCTGCGGCTCGGCCCAGCCCTTCTTCTCGAAGTGGTGGTGGATCGGTGCCATCAGGAACACTCGCCGCCCGGTGCGCTTGTAGTACATCACCTGGATGATGACCGAGAGCGCCTCGACCACGAAAAGCCCGCCGACGATCGCCAGCACGATCTCATGCTTGGTGCAGACGGCGATCGCGCCAAGCGAACCGCCCAGGGCCAGCGAGCCGGTATCGCCCATGAACACCGCTGCTGGAGGCGCGTTGTACCACAGGAAGCCCAGGCCACCGCCGATCAGTGCGGCGGTGAAGACCAGAAGCTCGCCCGTTCCGGGTACGAAATGGACACCAAGATACTCGGCGAAATTGGCGTTGCCGACGACATAGGCAATCGCGCCGAGCGTCGCTGCAGCTATCATCACCGGCATGATCGCCAGACCGTCCAGGCCATCCGTGAGATTCACCGCATTCGCCGCACCAACGATCACTAGCATCCCGAAAGGCACGAAGAAATAGCCGAGGTTGATCAGCACGTTCTTGAAGAACGGCACGGCAAGCTGGTCGGTCAGCGGACCGGGATGGAAGCGCGCGGCGGCATAAGAGGCGAGTGCCGCGATAAGAAGGCCCAACAGGAATCGCGCCCGGCTGGAAACGCCTTTTGTGTTCTGCTTGGTGACCTTGGCGAAATCGTCGGCAAAACCGATCAGGCCGAAGGCCAGCGTCACGAAGACAACGATCCAGACGTAGGGGTTGTCCAGTCGCGCCCAGAGTATGGTCGAGAATGTCAGCGCCGACAGGATCAGCAGCCCTCCCATGGTCGGGGTTCCGGCCTTGGCGAAATGGGTCTGCGGGCCGTCATCGCGGATGGGCTGGCCCTTGCCCTGTTTCCGCCGAAGCATGTTGATGAGCGGTCGGCCGAAGAGGAAGCCGAAGACCAGCGCCGTGAAGAACGCCGCGCCGGCACGGAACGTGATGTAGCGGAAGAGGTTGAGGACACCGCCCCCGTCCGAAAAATCGGCCAACCAGTAGAACATGCCTTCGCCCCTCTCGTCCGCGCCGTTATTCGGCGCCTGTCGTATCCTGCGCGATCGCCTGCCCCAATTTTCGGAAGCCGTCAACGACCTGCGAGACCTTGATTCCCTTCGACCCCTTGACCAGCACGATGTCGCCGGCATCGACAAGCTGGCGAAGCTGGGGCACCAGTTCGGCGGCGGTTTCGACCCAAAGACCGCGCTTGTTCGGCGGCAACACGGCGTGCAGTGCCCGCATCCGCGGACCGACGCAGTGCACCGTCACGATACTTGCCATTGACGGGTGAGCGGCGATGGCCGCGTGCAGGTCCAGTTCGGTCCGGCCGAGTTCCAGCATGTCGCCAAGGATGGCAATGCGCCGGCCCGGATGGATGCGCCCGACTCCGTCAACCGGCGGGATTGCTGCCAGCAGGTCAAGGCTCGCCGCCATCGAGGCCGGATTGGCGTTGAAGGCATCGTCGATCAGTTCGAAGCCGCGATCTTCGACAGCGTCCAGCAGGATACGCTCGCGGGTGCCGCGCCCCTTCGGCGGCAGCCAGTTGCCGATGTCACAGGCGGCAATCGAGGGATCAAGTCCAAGTGCCGAGGCCACAGCAAGAACGGCCAGCGCATTCGGCGCGAAATGGCGACCGGGGCTGCGGACCTTGAACAGCAGCGGCTCACCATCTGCGATGGCCCGGACGACCGTTGCATCGGGGGTCAGCGAGACGTCGGTGAGCCGGAAGTCGGCAGTCTCAGAGGTGCCAAACCGGATGACCCGCGCGCCGACTTCAGCCGCCTTGGCCAAAAGGATGGGGCTCACGCCAAGGTCGGCAGGAAGCACGGCCGTGCCGCCGGGTTTCAGCCCCTCCATGATCGAGGCCTTTTCGTGGGCGATCCCCTCGATGCTTTCGAACGCCTCCAGATGGGCTGCGGCAACGGTGGTGATCAGCGCCACATCAAGTTGTGCGAGTTCGGCCAGAGGAGCGATCTCGCCCGGGTGGTTCATCCCGATCTCGACCACGGCGAAATCGGTGTCGACCGGCATCCGCGCCAGCGTCAGCGGCACGCCCCAGTGGTTGTTGTAGCTTGCCTCTGCGGCATGGGTCTTTCCCTGCCCGCCCAGCACCGCGCGCAGCATGTCCTTGGTGGAAGTCTTTCCGACCGACCCGGTGACGCCGACCACCTTCGCCTTCGTCCGCGCCCGCCCCGCGCGTGCAAGGCCGCGAAGCCCCTCAAGCACGTCCGGGACGATCAGAAGAGGGGCATCGATCCCCACCCCTTCCGGCACGTGGGTGACAATTGCTGCGGCCGCCCCCTTGTCGAGCGCCTGACCCACGAATTCGTGCCCGTCGCGCACGTCTTTCAGTGCCACGAACAGATCGCCCGGCTGAAGGGTGCGCGTATCGATCGAAACACCTTTCGCCACCCAGTCGCAGGTGATCCGTCCGCGGGTAGCGGCTGCGGCGTCGGAGGCTGTCCAGAGCGCGGCCATCAGATCAGCCCGTCCAGCGCTGCCACCGCGACGCTGGCCTGTTCCACATCGTCGAAGGGATAGACATGCCCGGCGATCGTCTGTCCGCTTTCATGGCCCTTCCCGGCCACCAGCAGCGCGTCGCCGGGGCCAAGCGCGTCGACGCCGCGCAGGATCGCCTCGGCCCGGTCGCCGACCTCGTTCGCCTCGGGACAGGCTTCCATGATCTGCGCCCGGATCGAAGCCGGATCCTCCGATCGCGGGTTGTCGTCGGTGACGAAGAGGATGTCGGCATTCTCGGCAGCAGCCTTGCCCATCAGAGGGCGCTTGGACCGGTCTCGGTCGCCGCCTGCGCCGAAGACGACGACGATCCGACCCATGACATGCGGCCGCAGGGCCTTGAGCGCGGTCTCGATTGCATCGGGGGTATGAGCGTAATCGACGAAGACGCTTGCGCCATTCTTGCGCCGACCGGCCAGTTGCATCCGGCCTCGCACGGTTGAAAGCTGCGGCAGGACCGAGAAGACGTCTCCGGGGGCCGAGCCCGAACCGATGGCAAGTCCCGCGGCCACTGCCACGTTCTCGGCCTGGAAGCCGCCGATCAGGTTCAGGCGAACCTGATGGGGTGTGCCTTTCCAGGCGAACCGGACATCCTGCCCGGTCGCATCGAAGCGCTGGCCCAGGATACGCAGGTCGGCATCCTCGCCATGGCCGGTGCGGATGATCTTCTGCCCGCGCGCCGTTGCGATCAGCGCCAGGTCGATGCTCTTGGGATCATTCGTGTTCAGAACCGCCGTGCCGTCCTCGGGCAGGACCCGGGTGAAAAGTCCCGCCTTTGCCGCGAAATAGGCCTCGAACGTGCCGTGATAGTCGAGGTGGTCCTGGGTGAAGTTGGTGAATCCCGCCGCCTTGAGCCGCACGGCGTCAAGCCGGCGCTGGTCCAGCCCATGCGAAGAGGCTTCCATCGCTGCATGCGTAATTCCGGCGTCGGCCGCTTCGGCCAGCAGGCGGTGCAGGGTAATGGGCTCGGGCGTGGTATGGCCCGAAGGAGCGTCCCATGCCCCTTCGACCCCGGTTGTACCGATGTTGATCGCGGGCAGCCCGAGCGCTGACCATATCTGACGGGTGAAGGTGGCGACGCTTGTCTTGCCGTTGGTGCCGGTGACCGCGACCATGGTCTCGGGCTGGCGGCCGAACCAAAGCGCGGCGGCGAAGGACAGCGCCTCGCGCGCATCCTCGGCCACGACAAGCGCGACGGTCGCGATCCCCGGCAGGCCCTGAGCGAGCCGTGCGCCTTCGGCATCCGTCAGCACTGCTACCGCGCCAAGATCCAGGGCGGCGGAGATGAAGGCTGCGCCATGCGCCTTGCTCCCCGGCAGCGCCGCGAACAGATATCCGGGACGCACCGCGCGGCTGTCCACCGCCAGCCCGGTGATCCGCGCCTCGCGCCCGCCGCGGGCCGTCAGGCCCAGTTCGGCGAGGGATTTCACGACTTGGGTCATTGGCACGGCGCTCCAGCTTTGGGGTCAGTTGCTGGCGAGTGTTACCTCGGTGGCAGAGGCGGTTTCAACCTCGGGCCGGAGCCCGAGCAACGGCGCGACGCGGCGGATCACCTCGGCGGCGACCGGCACGGCTGTCCAGCCGGCGGTGCGGCGCACCTGCGACCCGACGATCTCCATCGGTTCGTCCAGCGTCAGGATCAGAACGTATTTCGGGTTGGTCGAGGGGAAGGTACAGGCGAAGGTGTTCACCACCTTGTCGTGATAGTAGCCGCCGCCCTTCTTGGGCTTGTCGGCGGTTCCTGTCTTGCCGGCGACGGAGTAGCCCGGAACATCCCCGAGGCTGGCCGTCCCTTCGGTCACAACGCCGCGAAGCATCGCGACCGCCTCTTGCGAGGTCTTGGGCGAGATGATGCGCGGTCCATTTTCGACGACATCGGACTTGAGCAATGTGGGCCGCACCAGAGTGCCGCCATTGGCGATGGTGGCATAGGCCGCAGCAAGGTGCATCGGGCTGGCCGAGATGCCATGGCCATAGGCGGTGGTGATGGTGGTGATGTCCGGCCAGCGCGAGGGGACCAGCGGCTTGGCATAGGGCGCCTCGATCAACTCGACCGGGGTCGGATCGAAAAAGCCGAGCGATTTCAGGAAGGCTTGCTGCCTTACCCCGCCAATCATCAGGGCCAGCCGGGCGGCACCGACGTTCGAGGATTTCACGATCATGTTGCGGACCGACAGCAGCGGCCCGTAATTGTGGTTCTCGAATTCCTTGATCTTGAACTTGCCCCAGATCATCGGAGCATCGGCGTCGATCATCGTTTCGGGGTTCACGAGACCAAGGTCCAACGCCTGGGCTGCCGCGAATATCTTGAAGGTCGAACCCAGCTCATACACCCCCTGTACCGCGCGGTTGAACAGCGGGCTATCGGCGGGGTCGCCTTTGACCATCGGCTGCGGACGGTCGTTCGGATCGAAATCGGGAAGAGAAACCAGCGACAGGACCTCGCCTGTCCGAATGTCCAGAAGGACGGCGGCGGCGCCCTTGGCCTGCATCATCTTCATGCCGCCTTCCAGCACTTCCTGCACGGTGGCCTGCACCGTGAGGTCAAGCGACAACGCCACCGGCTTGCCGGCATTGGCCGGATCGCGCAGACGGGCGTCGAGCGCCTTTTCGATGCCGGCGGTGCCTATCACCTCGGCCGAATTCACGCCTTCAGCGCCGAAACTCGTGCCGCCAAGAACATGCGCGGCAAGACGCCCGTTCGGATAAAGCCGCATCTCGCGCGGGCCGAACAGCAGGCCGGGATCGCCAATGTCATGAACCTGCTGCATCTGTTCGGGGGACAACTTCTTCTTGATCCAGAGGAAGCTGCGGCCATCGGTGAAGCGGGCAAGAAGCTGCTTCTCGTCGAGGTCGGGGAAGATGCCGACCAGTTCATGCGCCACGCGGGCCGGATCAACCATGTCCTTGGGCTGGGCGTAAAGCGAATGGGTCAGGATATTGGTCGCAAGGATGCGACCGTTGCGGTCGGTGAGATCGGCGCGCTGCGCCTCGATCTGGGCGCCGGAGCTGGCGTTGCGCGGTTCGGTCGGCATCGTCGCCGCCATCATCCCCATCCGTGCCCCGATGCTGGTGAAGGCCATGGTGAAGGCCACCCCCAGCAGGAGCAGACGACCCTGAGCGCGCGCACGCGCGCGGTCGTGGGTCTGCTTCTGGCGAAGACGGATGTTCTCGCGTTCGATCGTGTCGGGATTTTCGCCACGCGCACGGGCGGACAGGATGCGGGCAAGGGGGCGCAGCGGAATGCGGGTCATGGAATCTGCACCTCATTGGTCGGCACGATGTCGAGCTGGCCCTGCACCGAAATCGGGGCCGAAAGGGAGAGATCGGACGGCAGCGAGGCCGCCGGCGGCGGCGGATAGGGAATATCCTTGGCGTCCCCGAACTGCGACGGCTCCATCGGCAGAAGCCCCAGCTTGTCGAAACTGATGGCGGCGAGTTCGCGAATCCGGTCGGGGCGGTTCAGATAGGCCCACTCCGCCTTCTGCATCGCGAGTTCATCGCGAAGGTCGGCGATCTCGTTCTGAAGCCGGTCGACGTTCCGGAGCGCGTCCTGGGTGGCATAGTTCTCGCGATAGGCCCAGAAGGCCAGCCCCATGACAGCAAGGAACGAGACGGCATAGAGGACGGAACGCATTACCGGCGACCTTTGCGCTGAAGAAGGGGGACACCTAGCGCGGCGGGATCGACCTGACCCGCCGGGGCATCGGTGCGCTGTGCAACGCGGAGCTTTGCAGACCGGGCGCGGGGGTTCTCGGCCAATTCCTCATCGTCCGGACCGACCGCCCGGCGCGTCACCAGTTGAAAGCGCGGTTTGTCGGGGCTGTTGGCAGGGGCGTAGCGGTTGCTTTGCGCCTCGCCACCAGAGCGCAGTTGCAGGAAGCGCTTCACGACGCGATCCTCGAGAGAGTGGAAGGTGACGACGGCCAGCATGCCCCCCGGCCTAAGCGCCCTTTCAGCTGCCATCAGGCCTTCCGCGAGTTCTTCGAACTCGGCGTTCACGGCGATGCGGATAGCCTGGAAACTGCGCGTTGCGGGATGGCTTTGCCCGGGTTTCGGGCGAGGCAGGCAGCGGGCCACGATCTCGGCCAGACGCAGGGTTGTCTCGATCCGCGCTTCGCCGCGGGCCGCCACGATCGCCCGTGCAATCCGGCGCGATGCGCGTTCCTCTCCATAGAGATAGAGGATGTCGGCCAACACCTCTTCCGAGGCTGTGTTGACCAGATCGGCGGCACTGTCACCCGACTGGCTCATCCGCATGTCGAGAGGGCCATCCTTGAGGAAGGAGAATCCGCGCTCGGCCTGGTCGAGTTGCATGGACGACACGCCGAGGTCCAGCACCACGCCATCGACCGGACCGTCCGCAACAGTGTCGAGGTCCGAGAAGGTTCCGGCAACGAGCCGCAGCCGCTGGCCATAGGTCGCCGACCACCCCGCCGCCATTTCAAGTGCCAGCGGATCACGGTCGATCCCGATGACCTGATCCGCCCCGGCCTCGAGCAGGCCGCGCGCATAGCCACCCGCACCGAAGGTGCCATCGATCCAGATGCCGTGAACGGGAGATACCGCCTGCAGAAGCGGGCGCAGGAGAACGGGGATATGCGGCGGGCGGGCGTCGGCGGGACCGCTCGTCACCATGCTCACGCCTCCGGATCCGGCAGGAGTGACAGGATATCGAGCCCCTCTGCCAGTTCTTCCATTTCTTCAAGGGATTGCGCCGCGATCTCATCCTCGTAGGCGTCGCGCTTCCAAAGCTGGAAGGTTTCCAGCGCGCCGGCGAACATCGCCTCGAACCCGCCGGAAAATTCCTCGGGCGCGGCACCGATCTTTTCGCGCACCTTCTGCGGCAGCACGATCCGACCGTCCTCGTCAACCTCTACGGTGACCGACAGGGTGATGAGGTTACGCTCGAGCGCCCGGCGACGAGGCGAACCCTTGGGAAGGCGCGCGATCAGCGCCTCGACCCGTTTCATCTCGTTGATCGGGTAGCATTCGACGAAACGGCGGCGCTCGTCGCCATAGACCATGATCACGCGCGGGCGGGGGCTTTCGGGCCAGGAGGGATCGCCATTTTCCAGGACGCGACGGAAGGCGGCGGGGATCGAGACCCTCGCTTTGGCGTCCACCTTCTGGACGACCTCGCCTCTGAAGCTCTCCGCCACGCTGTGCGGCTCCTTCACTCGCGCCCCGCCCTTGCGTCGGGGTCTTGTCCCTCGTTTGCCCGGCCCTGAAACGGACAACGGCGGATCGGGACTGCTGCCACGCCCGATCCGCCGCCCTCGTCCCATCGCTGGGTCCGTCCAGCTGCGCGCGCCACCTGGGGGGATGTCTGCTCGCTCGCGCGCCGGATCTCAGTTTTTCGAAAGCGGCGGCTGCCTGTATGAAACCTGACTTTCGCCTGTTCGGGGTCTTGGCTGCCCCTGCTTGTCATTCGCTGCCGCCTTCGATGGACAAGGGATGCCATGGGAAAGCATGGGAAAGCAAACCCTTTCTTTGGTGTCTTTCAGCAGGAACTCAGCGGAGTATCGCTAACGCGCTTGTGATTAGACAAGATTCTGAGAAGCTTAGCCCACAAATCGGAGTCATCTGAGCACAAGGCACAAGATATAGATCCACGTTACGCTCAACCACAAAATCCCATGAATTCCCAGATATATGTCTCGCCCCAGGCCGCCCTGCTGAAGAGTGGAGAACAAACAACGAATATGAGGAGGACACGCAGCGAATCACGGCGCGTCACGCGTCAGTGATTCGGCGTGTCGCTCACCTGGAAGGGGCAAATCCCATGATTTCCCGTGCGGCTCGGGCCCTCAGGCCATGCCGCCGGCCACCAGTCCCGCCGCGATCCGCGCATAGGCGTCAGCCGCCGGCCCTTCGCCCGCCGCGACCGGGGTGCCGCTGTCACCTGCGAGCCGCACATCGAGACTCAATGGCAATTCCCCGAGGAAGGGCAGCCCCAGCTGCTTGGCCTCGGCCCGTACGCCGCCATGGCCGAAGATATGCTCCTCATGGCCGCAATTGGGGCAAATGAAGGTCGACATATTCTCGATCAACCCCAGGACAGGGGTGTTGAGCTTGCGGAACATGTCGAGCGCCTTGCGCGCGTCGAGCAGAGCGACGTCCTGCGGCGTCGAGACCACGATCGCCCCGGTCAGCCTCGTCCGCTGGCAAAGCGTGAGCTGGATGTCACCGGTGCCCGGTGGCAGATCGACGATCAGCACGTCAAGCCGTCCCCACTCCACCTGGGTCAGCAATTGCTGAAGCGCCCCCATGATCATGGGGCCCCGCCACACCACCGCCTCGTTCTCCTTGAGCATCAGCCCCATCGACATCATGACGACGCCGTGCGCCTCGAGCGGCAGGATCGTCTTTCCGTCCGGTGAAGCCGGGCGCTTGCTCACCCCCATCATCCGGGCCTGCGACGGACCATAGATGTCGGCATCGAGCAGCCCCACGCGCCGCCCCTGCCGCGCCAACGCGACGGCAAGATTTGACGAGACGGTAGATTTGCCCACTCCACCCTTGCCGCTGGCGATCGCGAGGATGCGGTCGACGCCGGATACGGGCTGAGGCCCGCCTTGCTGAGGCGTCGGGTGCTGGCCGATCTTCAGGCTCGGGGGTGCCGCCTTGGTCGCCGGTGCCGTCAGCACGATCTGGACGGAGGTCACCCCCGGAAGTTCACGCAAGGCTGCCTCGGCGCGCGCACGGGCCGGCTCCAGCGCCTGCGCCGTTGCGGCGTCGGCAACCTCGATGACGAAACGCACCAGCCCGGCCTCGACCGTCAAGGCACGGACCAGGTCCCGCGAAACAAAGTCGCCGCCTCCGGGGACGTCGATTCCCGAAAGCACCTTGATCACGGACTCACGCGACACCGACATGGCTGTCTCCCCAGGCTTTGCTTGGGCGAATACGTCGCGCTTTGATCGCGTCAGGGCAAGGCCCGTTCGTACGCTGCACAGATTTCAGGCGCGCCAGTCGCCGCAATGTCAAAATTACGTAAAGGAAGCCATGCACTTGCCGCATGGCAGCATTGATGACCTAACTTATTGTGCATCTGCAGCATTGGGTTATGTTTGCCCTAACAGCGCGAAACTAAACAAGCGCACGCGAGACGATAGAGGCAAGACGATGAGCTACGTAACCACTTCCACCGCTGTACGCGCCGGCCTTCCGGACCGTCTGTCGGCGATGCGGAAAGCAGTGGCCGACATGCTTCGCAAGCGGCGACTGTACAACCAGACCTTCCGGGAACTCGCGGTCCTGACCGACCGTGAACTCGCGGACCTCGGCATCAATCGCACGCTGATCCCCGAGATCGCTGCGCAGGCTGCCTACGGCAAGTAGGATTATTGCTGGACCCCTCTCCTCCTCCCCGGGGTCCATAGCAAAAGCGGCGGCACTTCTCCTCCTCCCTGGTGCCGCCGCACTTTCTTCGGAAGCCCTTGCTTCCACCGGCGTACGAAAGGCCCCTCCTCCTCCCTGGGCCGATCGGACCAGCGGCGACCCCCTCCTCCTCCCTGGGGTCGCCGCGCCAAGATCCGGGGATCGGGCGCAGGCCCGCCACCCCAAAGCAGATGCGTTCGGCCTTCCTCCTCCCTCGGGCCGGGCGTAGCAGGCGGCGATACCCCTCCTCCTCCCTGGGTGTCGTCGCAGACATACCGGGCCCATCGGGTCCGAGGGCTACGAAGGACCCCTCCTCCTCCCTGGGTCCGACGTGCAGAACGGCGGCGCTCCTCCTCCTCCCTGAGCGCCGCCGTTTCCTTTTCCGCCCCCGTTGATTGCCTTCCGATTGCAACTCTGCCGCCACCCGCTAAAGGTCGGGCGAAAAGCAGGAGTTCGTGATGCGCCTTTCGATGATCTCCGCGGCCCTTGTCGCCGCCCTCGTCGGATATGGCTCGACCATCACACTGGTACTTGCCGCCGCTGGCGCAGTCAGCGCAACTCCGGCGCAGACAGCGTCCTGGGTCTTTGCCGTCTGCCTCATCAAGGCGGCAGGCAGCGCGTTTCTCAGTGCAACCAGCCGGGTACCTGTTGTGCTGGCCTGGTCAACGCCTGGCGCAGCTCTGATCGCAGCCACGACCGGAATCAGCATGGCGCAGGCAGTCGGAGCCTTCCTGCTGGCCGGGGCGCTGATCGCTATGACAGGGGCTGTCCGCCCGCTCGGCAGGCTGGTTGCAGCAATTCCCGACGGTATCGCCGCAGGCATGCTCGCGGGCGTCCTCCTGCCTTTCGTGCTGAAACTCGCCGGCGCCGTGCAGATCGCGCCGAAGCAGGTCCTGCCAATGGTGCTCATCTTTGCGCTGGTGCGGCTGTGGAACCCGTCCTTCGCCGTGCTGGTCGCGCTCGCGACCGGCGTCGTGACCGGCCTTCACCCCGAGGCACTGGCAGGGTTCAGCTTCGCCCTGCCCCGCCTGACCTTCATTGCACCCGAATTCACGCCGGGCGTGCTGATCGGCCTCGGCCTGCCGCTCTATCTGGTGACGATGGCCTCGCAGAACCTTCCCGGCTTCGCAACGCTCCGCGCCGCCGGATACGAACCACCCGTCCGCCCGGCACTCGCTGTCACCGGCGGGCTGTCAGCCCTCGGCGGCCTCTTCGGCTCGCACACGATCAGCATGGCCGCGATCACCGCCGCGATCTGTCTGGGCGACGACGTGCACCCCGACAGGAACCAGCGCTGGAAGGTCGGGCTTGCCTACGCGGCAGTCTGGGTCTGCCTTGGCATCTTCGGCCCGCTGATCCTCGCGCTGATCGGCGCCCTGCCCGCCGCCACAATGACCGCGCTCGTGGCACTTGCGCTGCTCGGGCCACTGACCGGCGCGCTGACCGGCGCCTTCTCTCATCCGCCGCAGCGCTTCGCCGCAGCCGTGACGCTGACCACCACAGCCTCGGGTGTCGCCTTCTTCGGCATCGGCGCGGCCTTCTGGGGGCTGATCGCGGGCCTGACGATCTTCGGACTCGAGCACACGGCCAGCCGCCTCAAGAGACAGTAGGCATTTCTTCTGTTCCCAAATATCCCGGGTGTGAATGAGCCGCAGGCTCAGAGGGGGCGGCGCCCCCTAGAACGGCACGTCATCCGCTTGCGCGGCGCCGACGACGAAGCGCGCGACGATCTTCTTCACGCCGGCCTTGTCGAAGGCCACGTCGAGCTTGTCGCCCTCGATCCCGACGACCGTGCCATAGCCGAATTTCTGGTGGAACACCCGGTCATCCAGCACGAAAGAGGACACCGCCGTGGCGTCGATCACCATGTTGCGCGCCTCCTGCGGCTGCGCCATGGGCCGCTCGGCCCCGCGCGCCTGCATTCGCTTCCAGCCCGGCGAGTTGTAGACATCGGCCTTTGCCGCCTTCTGCTCGATGGTCGAGCCACCGCCAAACCCCGCCGCCATCCCCGCCGCGCCGAAGCCGCCGCCATAAAGGC
This sequence comes from Alitabrizicola rongguiensis, assembly GCF_021491355.1. Classification (GTDB taxonomy): domain Bacteria; phylum Pseudomonadota; class Alphaproteobacteria; order Rhodobacterales; family Rhodobacteraceae; genus Aliitabrizicola; species Aliitabrizicola rongguiensis. The sequence goes on from NZ_JAKENF010000002.1 coordinate 648,463, forward strand.
CGGGCGGGGTCAGCACCTCGACATGCTCGCCCGGCAATTCGTCGATAAAGCGCGAGGGCAGCGCCGACTGCCACTGGCCATAGACCCGGCGGTTCGCGGCGAAGGAGATCGTGCACAGCTCCTCGGCCCGGGTGATGCCCACATAGGCGAGTCGACGCTCTTCCTCGAGGCCCTTCAGCCCGCTCTCGTCCATGCTGCGCTGGCTCGGGAACAGACCGTCCTCCCAGCCCGGCAGGAACACGGCGGGAAACTCCAGCCCCTTGGCGGCGTGCAGCGTCATGATCGACACCTTCTCGACCGCATCCTCGCTGTCATTGTCCATGATGAGCGAAACATGCTCGAGGAAGCCCTGCAGGTTGTCGAACTCTTCCAGACCCTCGATCAACGACTTGAGGTTCTCTAGCCGCCCCGGCGCCTCGGGCGTCTTGTCCTGCTGCCACATCTCGGTGTAGCCGCTTTCCTCTAGGATCGTCTCGGCCAGTTCGATATGGCTCTGTCCGGGGCGCAGCGTCGCCTGATGCCAGCGCTCGATCCCGTCGAGGAAGGCGCGCAGCTGTCCCGCCCCCTTGCCCGAGATGCCCCCTTCCGCGAGCAGGATGCGCGCCGCCTCGGCCAGCGTAACACCATTCTGACGCGCGATCACCTGAATGGTCTGCTGCGCCTTGTCACCGAGGCCACGCTTGGGCGTGTTCACCACCCGCTCGAAGGCAAGGTCGTCGTCGGGGGACACAGCCAGCCGGAAATAGGCCATCGCATCGCGCACCTCGAGCCGCTCGTAAAAGCGCGGACCGCCGATCACGCGATAGGGCAATCCGATGGTCAGGAAGCGGTCCTCGAAGGCGCGCATCTGGTGGCTGGCACGGACGAGGATCGCCATGTCGTTCAGCGACATCCGCCTAAAGTCGCGCGTACCCTTCTGCAGCCGCTCGACCTCTTCCCCGATCCAGCGCGCCTCCTCCTCGCCGTCCCAGTGGCCGATCAGGCGCACCTTGTGGCCGTCCTCGACCTCGGTCCAGAGCGTCTTGCCCAGCCGCCCGGCATTGGCCGCGATCACGCCCGAGGCGGCGGCAAGGATATGGGGGGTGGAGCGGTAGTTCTGCTCCAGCCGGATCACCGTGGCGCCGGGGAAATCCTTCTCGAAGCGCAGGATGTTGCCCACCTCGGCGCCGCGCCAGCCGTAGATCGACTGGTCGTCATCGCCCACGCAGCAGATGTTGTGATGCGCCTGAGCCAGCAGCCGCAGCCAGAGATACTGGGCGACGTTGGTGTCCTGATACTCGTCGACGAGGATGTAGCGGAACCAGCGCTGGTATTGCGCCAGCACGTCGGGATGGGTCTGGAAGATGGTCAGCACGTGCAGCAGCAGGTCGCCGAAATCGACCGCGTTCAGCGTCTTCAGCCGCTCCTGATATTGCTCGTAAAGCTCCGTCCCGCGATGGTTGAAGGCCGCCGCCTCGCTGTTCGGCACCTTCTGCGGGGTCAGCGCGCGGTTCTTCCAGCCATCGATCAGCCCGGCGAGCATCCGCGCCGGCCAGCGCTTCTCGTCAATGTTTGCGGCGACGATCAGCTGTTTCATCAGCCGGATCTGGTCGTCGGTGTCGAGAATGGTGAAGTTCGACTTGAGTCCGACGAGTTCCGCGTGACGGCGCAGGATCTTCACGCTGATCGAGTGGAAGGTGCCCATCCACGGCATCCCCTCCACCGCCTCGCCCAAGAGGCGCCCGACCCGATCCTTCATCTCGCGAGCGGCCTTGTTGGTGAAGGTGACGGCAAGAATCTCGTTCGGGCGCGCCCGGCCTGTGGTCAGCAGATGCGCGATGCGCGCGGTCAGCGCCTTGGTCTTTCCCGTCCCCGCCCCGGCAAGCATCAGCACCGGTCCATCCAGCGCGTCGACCGCCGCGCGTTGCGCGGGGTTCAGGTCATCCAGATAGGGCGCCGGCCGCGCCGCCATGGCGCGGCGGCTTAGCGGCAGGGCGGCCTCGAAGGCCTCGCTTTCGTCAAACCCGGTCATGGACCGAGTCTAGCCTGCCTCGCTGCAAAGTTAAAGCTTTGTTCCTTTATTGTTCTTCGCCTCTGTCACAACCCGCTACCACCCGCTAGTCCCGGGTCAGGGCTAGGCTGATGTGGAAGCCATAACGGGAGGATGACATGGCCAAGATCCTGATGATCACCGGCGACTACACCGAGGACTACGAGACGATGGTGCCGTTCCAGATTCTTCTGGCCTGCGGCCACAAGGTCGACGCGGTCTGCCCCGACAAGAAGGCGGGCGACCGGGTTGCAACCGCGATCCACGATTTCGAGGGCCACCAGACCTATACGGAAAAGCCCGGCCACCTCTTTGCACTGAGCGCCGATTTCGCGACCGTCGACCCGGCGGACTACGACGCCCTAGTCGTGCCCGGGGGGCGCGCACCGGAATACCTGCGGCTGAACGCGAAGGTGCTCGAAATGGTCCGGCACTTCTTCACTGCCGACAAGCCGGTCGCCGCCATCTGCCATGGCGCCCAGATCCTGACCGCGGCAGGCGTGCTCAAGGGGCGGACCTGCTCGGCCTATCCGGCCTGCGGGCCGGAGGTGACGGCTTCGGGCGGCATCTATGCCGATATCGCCGTGGACGCGGCGGTGACGGATGGCAAGCTGGTGACAGCGCCCGCCTGGCCCGCGAATGCGGAATGGATGGCGCAGTTCATGCGGCTGCTCTAGGCTGCCACGAGACCGTCGATACCGCTGCAACAAGGGGGGAGGCCCATGTGCCAGCTGTTCATCGGGGCCGACCCCGACCACTGGAGTCAACGCACCAAATCGCTGCGCATCGATGGCGTGGCGACCTCGATCCGCCTTGAAGCTTTCTTCTGGGCGACGCTCGAAGATATCGGCGCGCGCGATGAGTTGACGGTGAATCAGCTCATCACCCGGCTCTATCGCGAGGCGCTGGAGGCGGATCACGACATGGGCAACTTTACCTCGTTCCTGCGGGTTTGCTGCGCGCGCTATCTGTCGCTCATGGCCGCAGGGGAAATTTCCTCCGATCCGTCGCGTCGGCTTCGCGAGGTCGACGCGGTGTCGATCCTGGCGCGCGAGCGACAGCGCGACCGCCTTCACCTCAGGCATACCAACGCCACGGTGCGTTCGCGACCCGTCTGAGACCGAGTCGCCCTCGCACCCGGCGATGGGGACAGGGCGGCGACAAAAAAGGATCGCCTCTCACGTCAATCATGTACCCGAAATCGGCGCGGCGGGAGTCAGGCGGGGAACATGTGTCCCGCAATTCTTCGATCAGGATCGGGAATAGCCGCGCCTATTTGCCCATCGCCCGAGCCGTGGCCTCGGCGGCGGCAAGCGCGTCGTGCATCGTGCGGTCGAAAGCGGGTCCGGCAGCCGCCATGCCGGCGGCAGTCACACCGCGATAGGACAGGAAGCTGTCGAGAATCTCCCTCAGGCTACCCATGCGCCCCTCAAGAAACGGGGCCGACCCGCAGATGACCGCCTCGACCGCCCGTTCCGCGACCCACTGCGGCAGCCCCCGGGCCAGTGCATCGGTCAGCATTGCCTGCGCGAGCAGCGCCGGATAGGCGGGACCCGACCCCGACAGGGCGGTCAGATAGTCGAGTTGTGACTCATCGGCGACTCGATCCTCGGCCCCCATTGCCGACAGGATTCGGGCGACCAGTGCCGTGTCGGCCTCCGACAGACTGGGCGCGACCCAGGGCGTATACGACTGCCCGATGCTCGCCCCGCCATTCGGCATGGCGCGCACGATCCGGGCCGTTGGCCAGCGCGCCGACAGTTTCGCCAGCGTCCAGGCGGTCATGAAGGAGATGACCAGCCGTCCGCCGGCATCGAAGCGCTCGGGCGGAAAATCCTCGGGCCGGGTGGACAGCACAAGGATGTCGGCCCGTGCACAAAGATCGGCCGCATCGCGCGCCCAGATCACCGGCTGGTCCGCATATCCGCCCGCCTTGCCAGACCTGTTCAACAGCACCAGCCGGTCGGCGGGCCAGAGGCCCTTCGCGATCAGTCCAAGGCCAAGTCCCTGCCCCAGCCAGCCCGTCGCCCCAAGAATTCCCAGACGCATGACGCCTCCCGCAGTTTACCGGGCGGTCGGATACTGCGCCCGCATCCCATCGTTATAGCGCTTGAGCAGCCGGGCGAAGGCAAGAACATCTTCTTCCGGCCAGTCGCGGAACAGGCGCATCGTCCGCTGCCATTTCGCCCTCAGGAACGCGTCCAGAAGTGCCCGCCCCTCGGCCGTCGGCACCAGAACCGAGCGACGGCCATCCTCCTGGCTTGCGGCGCGCGCCACGAGACCGCGCTCGACCAGATCGGCGGCAATGCGGCTGGCGCGCGACGCATCGACCTGCATCTCTTCCGCCAGTAGCCCGACGGTCGGTTCTTCGGCAGGTCGGCCCCTGCCGGTCTCGATGCGGATGATCGCGGCCAGAGACAGGAACTGCATCGGTTCGATGCCAGCCCCCATCTCCTCCATGAGGCTTTGCGGAATGTCGCCTTTCTTGACACGCCGCATGTAGACGAAGTTCTCGCCGTCAATCTCCAGCAGCGCTTCGGCCGCAGCAGGGGAGAAGCCGTATTCGGCCAAGGCCACCGCCAGTTTGGCGGAATAGGGAGAGTCGGGTTTACTGCTCATGATCGCGAGTTCGCCCAATCCGGTGCGCTTGTCAATCATATGATAAAGACATTTATATGCCATTGACACATAATATGACCAAGCATAGGCATGCGGTGCATCCTCTAACCGTGAGTCTTTCGCATGCCGCACCCGATCCAGACGCCCCCTTCCCAGCACGCCCCGGCGCAGGCGGCGACGGGCTCGACCCGTCTGGTGATCGCCTCGATCGGCGTTCTGCTGTTGCTGGCGGCGATGGACCAGACAATCGTCTCGACCGCGCTGCCGACGATCGTCGCAGACCTTGGCGGGCTTGATCACCTGTCCTGGGTCGTCACGGCCTATGTCCTCGCCTCGACCGTGGTTGCACCGCTTTATGGCAAGCTCGGCGATCTCTACGGGCGGCGGCGGATGGTCTTCATCTCGGTCGGGCTGTTCCTCTTCGGCTCGGCGCTGTGCGGACTGGCGACCTCGATGCTGTTCCTAATCGTCTCGCGGGCGATCCAGGGCCTGGGTGGCGGCGGCCTGTTCGTCCTCGCGCTCGCCGTCGTCGGCGACGTGATCGCGCCGCGCGACCGGGGCAAGGTGCAGGGCATCTTCGCCATCGTCTTTTCCCTTGCCTCGATGCTTGGCCCGCTGATCGGCGGATGGTTCGTGGAAGTCGCCAGCTGGCACTGGATCTTCTACGTCAACATCCCCTTCGGCCTGCTCGCCGTCCTTGGCTTTACCCTGAGCTTCCCGCCCTTCACCGCCCATCACGACCACAGGATCGACTGGGCCGGCGCCGCCGCGCTGTCGGTCGCGCTGGCCTCGCTGACACTGGTAACGAGCCTTGGCGGCGCGACGATCGACTGGCTGTCGCCGACCGCGGTTGGTCTGATCGTTCTGACGCTGGTCGCGGGTTGGCTGTTCTTCCGGATCGAGGCACGCGCGTCCGAGCCGATCCTGCCACCCTCGCTGTTCCGCCTGAACGTGTTCCGCAACACGTCGGCCATCGGGTTCATCTCGGGCGCGGCAATGTTCGGGGCGATCACCTTCCTGCCGATCTATCTTCAGATCGCGAAGGGCGCGACGCCCACGGTCTCGGGGCTTCTGCTCGTTCCGATGACGCTCGGCATCCTGACCGCCGCCAACCTGTCGGGGCGCTATATGGGCAAGACAGGCAAGTACCGCATCCTGCCGATGATCGGCACGGCAGTGATCGCCGTGGCTGGCGTCTTGCTGGCGACGCTGAGCAGCACCACAAACGAAGTGACCTTCGGCTTCATCATCGCGCTTCTGGGCATCGGCATGGGCTGTATCTTTCCCGTCGTCACCACTGCCGTGCAGAACGCGGTGCCACGGCAGCAACTCGGCACTGCGACGGCGGCCGGCGTGATGTTCCGCCAGATCGGCGGTTCGCTCGCCGTGGCCGCCTTCGGCGCACTGTTCACCGCGAGGATGGTGGCAAGCCTTGCGGCGCAGGGCGTGAACCTTCCCGCCGGGGTCGAGATCGGGCCGCAGCAGATGGCGGGGTTCGATCAGGCGCTTAAGGCCGAGGTCGCCGCGGCCGTGGTGTCGGCAATCCACCCGATCTACTGGGCAGTGGCCGTCCTCGGCGCGATCGGCTTCTTCGTGGCGCTCCGCCTCGAGGAGATACCGCTTGCCAATCGCGTCGTTCCTCGGGGCGAATAGCCGCAGTAGGCAGTCATGCACAAATTTTGGGCGACTTGCGGACATGACAGGCACCCCCTGACCAGTCATGTCGCAAATTGCTCAGCAAAGGGCTTTTCCCGCTCTTGCGCCGCACCGCAGCACTCCTAGAGTGCGACAGTTAGCGCCACCGCCCTCGTTTCCGGAGAGCTCCCATGCCCGAATTCCGCAAGATCCTTGTCGCCAACCGGGGCGAGATCGCCATCCGTGTGATGCGCGCCGCGAACGAGATGGGGAAGAAGACGGTCGCCGTCTATGCGGAAGAGGACAAGCTGAGTCTTCACCGGTTCAAGGCTGACGAAGCCTATCGGATCGGCGAGGGCCTGTCGCCCGTCGGCGCCTATCTTTCGATCCCAGAGATCATCCGGGTCGCCAAACTCTCGGGTGCCGATGCCATCCATCCGGGCTACGGCCTGCTGTCGGAGAACCCCGATTTCGTCGAGGCCTGCGATGCGGCCGGAATCACCTTTATCGGCCCGCGCGCCGAAACCATGCGCGCGCTTGGCGACAAGGCCAGCGCCCGCCGCGTGGCGATCGAGGCCGGTGTGCCGGTCATTCCGGCCACCGAGGTTCTGGGCGATGACATGGACCTCATCAAGACGCAGGCCGCCGAGATCGGCTATCCGCTGATGCTCAAGGCCAGCTGGGGCGGCGGCGGCCGCGGGATGCGCCCGATCAACGGTCCCGATGAACTGGCCGACAAGGTGCGCGAGGGCCGGCGCGAGGCCGAGGCCGCCTTTGGCAATGGCGAGGGCTATCTGGAAAAGATGATCCTGCGCGCCCGCCATGTCGAGGTGCAGATCCTCGGCGACAAACAGGGCAATGTCTGGCACCTGTGGGAACGCGACTGCACTGTGCAGCGGCGCAACCAGAAGGTCGTCGAACGCGCCCCAGCCCCATACCTCACGCAGGAGCAGCGCGAGGACGTCTGCGCGATGGCCAAGCGCATCTGTGCCCATGTCAGCTACGAATGCGCCGGCACGGTCGAATTCCTGATGGATATGGACACCGGAAAGTTCTACTTCATCGAGGTGAACCCCCGCGTCCAGGTCGAGCACACCGTCACCGAAGAGGTGACCGGCATCGACATCGTGCAGGCCCAGATCCTTGTCGAGGAAGGCAAGTCTCTGGCCGAGGCAACCGGCGTTGCCAGCCAGTCGGAGGTCAAGCTCAATGGCCATGCGCTGCAATGCCGGGTCACGACCGAGGATCCGCTGAACAACTTCATCCCGGACTATGGCCGCCTGACCGCCTATCGCTCGGCCACCGGCAACGGGATCCGCTTGGATGGCGGCACGGCCTATGCGGGCGGTGTCATCACCCGCTACTATGACTCTCTGCTCGTGAAGGTGACGGCCCATGCCCAGACGCCCGAGAAGGCGATCGCGCGGATGGACCGGGCGCTACGCGAATTCCGCATCCGCGGCGTCGCGACGAACATCGAGTTCGTCATCAACCTGCTCAAGCACCCGACCTTCCTGAACGACAGCTACACGACCAAGTTCATCGACACGACGCCGGAACTCTTCCACTTCAAGCAGCGGCGTGACCGGGCGACCAAGATCCTGACCTACATCGCCGACATCACGGTGAACGGCCACCCCGAGACCGCGGGCCGGCCGAAACCGCCGGCTGAGGCGCGCGTGCTTCGCGTGCCGAAGCTGCGCGCCGAACCGGCCATGGGCACCCGCAACCTGCTGGAGCAGAAGGGTCCGCAGGCAGTCGCCGATTGGCTCAAGGCGCAGAAGAAGGTGCTGATCACCGACACCACCATGCGAGACGGCCACCAGAGCCTGCTTGCCACTCGCATGCGCTCGATCGACATGATCCGCATCGCGCCGGTCTATGCTGCGAACCTGCCGCAGCTCTTCAGCGTCGAATGCTGGGGCGGCGCCACCTTCGACGTGGCCTACCGCTTCCTGCAGGAATGCCCCTGGCAGCGGCTGCGCGACCTGCGCGCGGCGATGCCTAACCTGATGACGCAGATGCTGCTGCGCGGGGCCAACGGCGTCGGCTACACCAACTATCCCGACAACGTGGTGAAGTTCTTCGTCGCCCAGGCGGCCAAGACCGGCGTCGACGTATTCCGCGTCTTCGACAGCCTCAACTGGGTCGAGAACATGCGCGTCGCGATGGATGCGGTTCTGGAAGAGAACAAGGTCCTGGAAGGCACGGTCTGCTATACCGGCGACATGCTCGACCCGAACCGGGCGAAATACGACCTGAAATACTATGTCGCCCGGGCACAGGAGCTGAAGGCCGCCGGTTCACACATCCTCGGGCTCAAGGACATGGCGGGGCTTCTGAAGCCCGCCGCCGCACGTCAGCTCGTCAAGACGCTGAAGCAGGAGGTGGGCCTGCCGGTCCACTTCCACACCCACGATACGTCTGGTGCGGCCGCCGCCACGATCATCGCCGCCTGCGATGCGGGGGTGGATGCGGTCGATGCGGCCATGGACGCCTTCTCGGGTGGCACTTCGCAGGCCTGCCTTGGCTCGATCGTCGAGGCACTGAAGAACACCGACCGCGATACCGGGCTCGACATGGGTGCCATCCGAGAGATTTCGAATTACTGGGAAGCGGTCCGCCAGCAATACGCCGCCTTCGAGAGCGGCCTGCAGGCCCCTGCCTCCGAGGTGTACCTGCACGAAATGCCCGGCGGCCAGTTCACCAACCTCAAGGCACAGGCCCGGAGCCTCGGCCTCGAGGACCGCTGGCACGAGGTGGCGCAGGCCTATGCCGATGCCAACCAGATGTTCGGCGATATCGTCAAGGTCACACCCTCGTCCAAGGTCGTGGGCGACATGGCGCTGATGATGGTGGCACAGGGTCTGACCCGCGCGCAGGTCGAGGATCCGGCCGTGGACGTGGCCTTCCCCGACTCCGTGGTCGACATGCTCAAGGGCAATCTTGGCCAGCCCCATGGCGGCTGGCCCAAGGGCATCCAGGCCAAGGTACTGAAGGGCGAGACGCCGTTCACCGACCGTCCCGGCCTTCTGGCCAGCGCGGTCGACATCGAGGCCACCCGCAAGAAACTCGTCAAGGATCTGGGCCTCGGCAAGGGTGACGCCGAGGGCGAGGTGATCGATGATGAGGACCTGAACGGCTACCTCATGTATCCCAAGGTCTTCTCCGACTACCGCGCGCGGCATCGTACCTATGGCCCGGTCCGCGTGCTGCCGACCCGCACCTTCTTCTACGGCATGCAGCCGGGCGAAGAGATCACCGCCGAGATCGATCCCGGCAAGACGCTCGAGATTCGCCTGCAGACCGTGGGCGAGGTGGGTGACGACGGCGAGGTGAAGGTCTTCTTCGAGCTGAACGGCCAGCCGCGCACGATCCGCGTGCCGAACCGCGCCATTAAGGCCAAGACCGCCGCCCGCCCCAAGGCGGCAGAGGGCAATCCGGCCCATGTCGGCGCGCCAATGCCGGGCTCGATTGCATCGGTCGCGGTGATGGCCGGCCAGAAGGTGAATGCCGGCGATCTTCTCCTGACCATCGAGGCGATGAAGATGGAGACCGGCCTTCATGCCGACCGCGCCGCAACCGTCAAGGCCGTGCATGTAACACCCGGCGTCCAGATCGATGCAAAGGATTTGCTGGTCGAGCTCGAGTGACCGGACGTCGACAAAAAAATCGCCGGGGGCGCAAAATCCCCCTTGCGGCCTCCCGCCGGACTTTATAGATCACCGCTCACCCAAGGATGCGGGCGTAGCTCAGGGGTAGAGCATAACCTTGCCAAGGTTAGGGTCGTGAGTTCGAATCTCATCGCCCGCTCCAATCAAACAGGCCACCCTCCGGGGTGGCCTTTTGTTTTCGCTCGCTCTTTCCTCACGCCGCGACCATCCCTATAAGGCCCTGACACCATTGGCGGAGGCGCGCCATGCGCAAGGCAGAGATCAGCCGCAAGACGGCCGAGACCGAGATTTCGGTCGCCGTGAACCTCGACGGCACCGGCGCGCGCCGGGTGGCAACGGGCGTGGGCTTCTTCGACCACATGCTCGACCAGCTTGCGCGCCATTCCATGATCGACATGGAAATCTCGGCCAAGGGCGACCTGCATATCGACGACCACCACACGGTCGAGGATACCGGCATCGCACTTGGCCAGGCGCTGACCAGGGCGCTTGGCGACAAGCGCGGCATCCGCCGCTATGGCGAATGCACGCTGCCTATGGACGACGCGCAGGTGCGCTGCGCGCTCGACCTGTCGGGCCGGCCCTACCTCGTCTGGAACGTCATGCTGCCGACGCCGAAGATCGGCACCTTCGACACCGAACTGGTGCGCGAGTTCTTCCAGGCGCTCGCGACCCATGGCGGGATCACCCTGCACATCGACATGGTGCACGGGATCAACAGCCACCATATCGCCGAGGCGACCTTCAAGGCCGTCGCCCGCGCCCTGCGTCTGGCGGTCGAGCCCGATCCGCGTGCCGCCGATGCCATCCCCTCGACCAAGGGCACGCTGTGAGCCTGACCGTCCTCGTCGATTACGAAAGCGGAAACCTGCACTCGGCCGAGAAGGCCTTCCAGCGCATGGCGCAGGAAACCGGGGCGGGGGCGGTGATCGTCTCGGCCCGGCCCGAGGATGTGGCCCGTGCCGACCGGATCGTCCTGCCCGGCGATGGCGCCTTCCCGGCCTGCCGCCGGGCACTCGGGTCGCATGGGGGGCTGTACGAGGCGATCGAGGAAGCCGTGCGCGACCGGGGCCGCCCCTTCCTCGGCATCTGCATCGGCATGCAGATGCTGGCGACGCGGGGGCTGGAATACGAACCGACACCGGGCTTCGACTGGATCGGCGGCGAGGTGGTGCGCATCACTCCGACTGATCCGGCCCTGAAGGTGCCGCATATGGGCTGGAACGATCTGGTGATCGACAACGCCCACCCGGTCCTGGATGGCATCACCACCGGCGACCACGCCTATTTCGTGCACAGCTACCACTTCCGCGTGGCCGATCCGGCGCATCTGCTCGCACATGTCGACTATGCCGGCCCGATCACCGCCATCGTGGGCGCGGAAAACGTGGTGGGAACCCAGTTCCATCCGGAAAAAAGCCAAAAGACCGGTCTGCGTCTGATCGCCAACTTCCTGCGCTGGAAGCCTTGAGAAACCGTCGGGCGCACTGGCGCGCCCGACCCACTTGTCACTGCACCCGGGTCCAGGTGCCGCCATCGCGGCAGATCATCAGCACGCAGCCCGATACCGCGAGGCTGTTCCCGTCGAGCTGCATCTTCGAGCTGTAGGTCTTGTCGCGATCCGGGCTCCAGACCTTGCCGTCGCCATAGGCGCCGTCCCCCTGCGCCACCATGTCCCAGACGATCTGCTTGCCAATATTGGGCGAGGCAATCTCGGCCCCCGCCTGATCGAAGGCCTTGACCAGACGGCCACAGAAGGCCGCGCCGCAAGGGTCGATCTGGACATAGCCGTAATGGCCGTTGTCATCTGGCTTGGTCTTCCACAGCCCTTCGACCGGATCGGCCGAGGCCGCCGTCGCCGCAGCGACCAGCCCCAGAGCCAGCATCATTGATTTCATCGGTTTCTCCTCCCTCGGAATGCCGCGATCCTCGGGCGGCCGTGCCGATTCCAGCAAGCCTGACGCAGGGTCACCGGCCCCGTAACCTTGCGTCTTGTCCCGGCCTGCGTCCCATGCCAAAGGGTCCGCGCCAGCCAGAGGAAGCCCGATCATGATCCTTTATCCCGCCATCGACCTCAAGGACGGCCAGTGCGTCCGGCTCCTGCGCGGCGAGATGGAGGCGGCGACCGTCTTCGGCGATGATCCGGCGGCGCAGGCGGCGAGCTTTGTGGCGGCCGGCTGCGAATGGCTCCATCTCGTCGACCTGAACGGCGCCTTTGCCGGCAAGCCGGTCAATGCGGCGGCGGTCGAGGCGATCCTCGCCCGCGTCACCGTCCCCTGCCAGCTTGGCGGCGGCATCCGCGACATGGCCACGATCGAGGGCTGGCTCGGCCGCGGCCTGAACCGCGTGATCCTCGGCACCGTCGCGGTCGAAAACCCGGGCCTGGTGCGCGAGGCCGCCCGCGCCTTCCCCGGCCATGTCGCCGTCGGCATCGATGCCCGCAAGGGGCGCGTCGCCACCCGCGGCTGGGCCGAGGAAACCGAAGTCATGGCGACGGACCTCGCGAAAAGCTTCGAGGATGCCGGCGTCGCCGCGCTGATCTACACCGACATCGACCGCGACGGCGCGATGCAGGGTCCGAATGTCGAGGCGACCGCCGCCCTCGCCCGCGCCGTGTCGATCCCGGTCATCGCATCGGGCGGCGTCTCCGCGATGGCCGACCTGCTGGCGCTGCGCGATACCGGCGTCATCGCCGGCGCGATCTCGGGCCGGGCGCTCTACGACGGTGCGATTGACCTCCGCGAGGCGATCGCGGCCCTGGGCGCCTGACCGCCTCCTTCTTCTGTTTCTCAAATATCCTCGGGGGTGAGCGCCAAAGGCGCGAGGGGGCGGAAAGCCCCCTTTTCCCCGCTCCCGCATTGAGGCAAGAGAGAGCGAAGGAGCCCACCCATGCTCAAGACCCGCATCATTCCCTGCCTCGACGTGGCCGACGGCCGCGTGGTCAAGGGTGTGAACTTCGTCAACCTGATCGACGCCGGCGATCCCGTCGAGGCCGCCAAGGCCTATGACGCTGCCGGGGCGGACGAGCTGACTTTCCTCGACATCCACGCGACCCATGAAAACCGCGGCACGATGTTTGACCTTGTCACCCGCACCGCCGAACAATGTTTCATGCCGCTGACCGTGGGCGGAGGGGTGCGTACGCCCGAAGACGTGCGCGCGCTTCTCCTGGCCGGGGCCGACAAGGTCAGCTTCAACTCTGCCGCCGTCGCCAATCCCGATGTCGTGGCCGAGGCCGCCGACCGCTTCGGCAGCCAGTGCATCGTTGTAGCGATCGACGCAAAGACCGTCGCCCCCGGCCGTTGGGAGATCTTCACCCATGGGGGCCGCAAGCCGACCGGAATCGACGCGGTGGCGTTCGCAAGGACCGTGGCTGCCAAGGGCGCGGGCGAGATCCTGCTGACCTCGATGGACCGCGACGGCACCAAGGCGGGATTCAACATTCCCCTGACCCGTGCGATCGCCGACGCCGTGCCGGTCCCGGTCATCGCCAGCGGTGGCGTCGGCACGCTTGACCATCTGGTCGAAGGCGTGACCGAGGGCCATGCCAGCGCGGTGCTCGCGGCCTCGATCTTCCATTTCGGCACCTACACCATCGGCCAGGCCAAGGCCCACATGGCCGCCGCCGGCATCCCCGTGAGGCTGGCATGAGCGCGCTTGCCCGCCTTGCCGCCACCATCGCCAGCCGCAAGGGCGCCGATCCCGAGACCAGCTGGACGGCAAAGCTCCTGGCCAAGGGGCCGGAGAAATGCGCCGAGAAGTTCGGCGAGGAGTCTGTCGAAGCGATCATCGAGGCGGTCAAGGGCGACCGGGACAAACTGACCGCCGAGGCGGCCGATGTGCTGTATCACCTGCTCGTCATGCTTGCCGCGCGGGATCTGACGCTTGCCGATGTCGAGGCGGAGCTGGAGCGGCGCGAAGGCACCTCGGGCATTGCCGAGAAAGCCGGGCGCAAATAACCGATTTTTCTACGAAAAATCCCGCGCCGGCCTGAATTTTCGTAGAGAATTCGAAGGCCTAGAGCCCCAGCCGTGGAATCTCGATCGCCGGGCAGCGGTCCTGCACCACGGCAACACCCCTGGCTTCGGCCAGTGCCGCAGCCTCGGCATTCATCACGCCCAGCTGCATCCACACCGTCTTCAGCCCCGGCAGATTGGCCAGGGCCTGCTCGACCACCGGCAGCACCTCTTCCGAACGGCGGAAGATGTCGACCATATCCACCGGCTCGCCGATCTCGGCCAGGCTCGCCCGTACGGTGGTCCCCAGGGCCTCACGACCTGCCTGCCCCGGATTGACCGGGATCACCCGATAGCCGCGACCCACCAGATAACGCGCGACGCCATGGCTGGGGCGCGCCGGATTGGGCGACCAGCCGACAAGGGCAATCGTGCGGGTCGCACGCAGGATACGGGCGATGTCGGTGTCGGACGGGGTCATGCGTGTCTCGGACGAAAAAGCGCCCGGACTTGGAGATCCGGGCGCGAGTGTGGAACGAGGGACAGTGAAGGGAAACGGCGGTGTTCCAGGCTGCCATTCCTCACTTTCATATGGGACAGTTTCAGAGACATTAAAGAGGGGTCGCAAAAGCGTGAAGCCGCCTATCTTGCCGTAGCCGCATAGAGCGAAACCGCAGCCGCATTCGACACGTTGAGCGAGCCGAATACCCCGGCGTAAGGAATGCGCACCAGCCGGTCGCAGGTCTCGCGCGTCTTTTCGCGCAGGCCCGGCCCTTCGGCGCCGAGCACAAGCCCGACCGGTCGCGTGCCAGCAGCCGCCAGCCCCTCAGCCAAAGTCTCGCCCGCCTCCCCTTCAAGGCCAAGAAGCACGAAACCCATGCCCTTCAATGTCTCCATGGCATCGGACAGGTTCTGCACCCGCAGATAGGGCTGCCGTTCCAGCGCCCCGCTCGCAGTCTTGGCCAGTGCCCCCGTCTCCGGGGCCGAGTGACGATGCGGCGCGATCACCGCGCGCGCGCCGAACACTTCGGCCGAGCGCAGCACGGCGCCCACATTGTGCGGGTCGGTCACCCGGTCGAGCAGCACGACCAGCGGCGCGCCCTCGCCCGTCAGGCAGACTTCCTCAAGGCTGCCCCAATGGAGAGGCTTCGCCTCAAGTGCCGCGCCCTGATGCACCGATCCCTCGTCCAGCGGCACATCGAACCTGCGCGGATCGACGATCTCCGGCTCGATCCCTCCCGTGGCGATTGCGTCGCCCAGCTTGTCGGCGGCGTTCTTGGTCAACACCAGACGCAGCTTTTCCCGCTTGGGGTTCATCAGCGCATCGCGCACGGCATGCAGGCCGAACAGCCAGACCGTTTCACGCGCATCGGCGCGCTTGGCGCGTTCCTTCTCGATCACCCAGGCCGGTTTCTTCATGGCAAGGCACCCTTTCGTTCCGCCGGACCTTTCCACTTCCCGGCCGCGTTCCGCAAGCGGAAAGCCCCTTGTACGGACCTGCCGTTTTCGCGCTTGACGCTCCCGGGGGCCTCTTATATTCCCCCGCCAGCGTCGGGCGACGAGCTGCAAGGTGCGGCAGCGGACTGTAACTCCGCCGGGGAGACCCATGCCTGGTTCGATTCCAGGGTCGCCCACCATCTCCCCAATCCGTGACGGTGAAATCAGCTCCAGAAGCTTGGTTCCCAAGCCCCAGCCCTCCTGAAGTTCGTCGACGTCAGCCGGCACGTCCAGCGGAGTTCTGGACGGGCGGCCCGGGTCATTCTGGTTCCAGCTCTGCGGCTCTAGGCCGACAGAACGCGGATCAGCGGTTCAAGCGCAGCAGACCCGGCAGATCCTGGTAATCGTCAAACGCGAAATCGTGTGGCAGCTGTTCGACCGGGCTGTGCCGATAGCCCAAGGTGAACAGACCGAAGGGAACCTGCGCGGCCTCGGCGGTCTCGGCGTCAACCTCGCTGTCGCCGATATAGATGCCCCGCCCGCCCAGAGCATCGAAAGCGGCCAGCAAGGGCGCCGGATCCGGCTTCTTCTGCGGCAGGCTGTCGCCGCCAATCACGACGGCAAACTGGCGGTCGAGGTTGAAGGCGCGCAGAATCTCCATGGTCGGCGTTAGCGCCTTGTTCGTGCACAGGCCAAGCGGATGACCGGTGCCAGCCAACTGTTCCAAGACCACGCGCACACCGGGAAACAGTCGGGAAAGCGATGCAGGGCTGGCAAGATAATGTTCGAACATCCGCTCGGTCATCGCAGGCTGACTTGCGGCATCGATCCCGCGCGCGCGGCGGGCGCGATCGACCAGGTTCGGAATTCCATGCCCGATGAAGCCAATGACCTCGGCCAAGGTCAGCGCTGCAGCGCCCTCCTCGTCCAACACCTTGTTCAACGCAGCCTGCAGGTCGGGCGCGCTGTCGAGGAGGGTGCCGTCCAGATCAAACACGATCGACATTGTCATTGGGTCTTATCTCCTGCCCCTTTTTTCGTACTGTCGTTCCGCCCGCCGGCCGCATCGCGGCCTAGTCGCAGATCTGTCCCAGATCGACATGACGGCCAAGGCAGTGCGGGTACCTTCGTCGCGGATACAGATAACAGCGGAATCGATGTCGCACAGAGGAGCTTCCATTGCCGGACAGAGGCAGCCGGGACCTTCCAAGACGGCCGCGTTGAAGATGTGCTGGCGAGCACTCCACTTGATGGCCTGGGCCGGATCGTCACCCGACCCGTCTTGGGCAATCTTGCAGAGAATCGCACTCCCATCGTCCTCTACGGGTGGCCTGCGCCGGACCCATTGGTTCCGAGAGCGCCTGCACTTTTATCGCCCCGGCCGAGACACCTGGCAACCCCGAGCAAAGGGGGATGATGGCCGACACGCCGCGGATGCCCCCCGGGTATGGCTGGATCGGCTACAAGGGTCGCTCCCGCGCCCCGCCTTGAAACGACAGACTCGACTTTTCCACCGGCTGGTCCATCCTTCCCGTTCAAGCGGACACATTGGAGGTGGCAGAGATGGCAGGCATGGGCTGGATTGCGGCAATCATCGTCGGGGGGCTGGCCGGCTGGATCGCCTCGTCACTGATGAAGAGTTCGACGGGCCTCCTGATGAATATCCTGCTCGGAATCGTCGGCGCAATCGTTGCGAGTTTCCTGTTCGGCATGCTCGGGGTCAGCTTCGGTGGCATCATCGGAAACCTGATCGCGGGCGTCATCGGAGCCTCGATCCTGATCGCGATTGCCCGCGCAGTGAAGAGCTAGGCCAGACGCCTTGCAGACGATCGGTCGGCGCGATAGGCGGGGAGCGATCCCAGCCGGAGTCCCAGCATGACCGACCGTTCCTTCCGATTCACTCACGCGATCACCCGCCGCCCGGGGGGCAGCATCACGGGCGGCCTGCGCGCGGTCGATACCGGCGCCCCGGACCTCGCGACCATGCTGGGCCATCATGCCGATTACATCGCTGCCCTTCGTTCGACCGGGGCGACGGTCTTGGAACTCGACCCGCTGGAGGCTTTCCCGGACGCGGTCTTTGTCGAGGATACCGCTCTCTGCCTGCCGGATGGTGCGGTGGTGATGCGCCCCGGTGCACCTTCCCGCCTGGGTGAGGCGGCAGAAATGGCACCGCATCTGAAGGCGCTCTATGCCGAGGTCGTCGCAATCGACGGGCCAGACAGCTTCATCGAGGGCGGCGACATCCTGACGACCGAGCGCGAGATTCTCGTCGGCCGTTCGGCACGCACCAATGCCGCCGGAATAGCCGAACTGACTCGGCAGGTCGCTCCGTGGGGCTACACCGTGCGCGAGGTTTTCACGCCGCCGGGCGTGCTGCATTTCAAGACTGACTGCTCGCTGCTCGACGCCGAAACGATCCTTTCGACCGACCGCCTTGCCGCCTCCGGCTGCTTCGAGGGCTATCGGGTAATTTCGGTGGCCGAGGGCGAAGAGGCGGCCGCGAATTCGATCCGGTTCAACGACCTTGTCATCGTCCCCGCCGGGTTCCCGCGCACCGCCGAGCGGATCGCCAAGGCGGGCTACACCCTCTGCGAGATCGGCAATAGCGAATGTGCCAAGCTGGACGGAGGCATGTCCTGCCTGTCGCTGCGGTTCACACCCAAGGGTTGAGGGCTTCCGTCCGACCCGCCCGGCGCATAGGATCGGGCTACGGCCGGCAAGCGGCGAATTCGGGGGCAGGATGGCGAAGGCCAGGGCGAGGCAGCGCTTCAACATCGTCGCAATCCTGCAGGACGGGAGGCTTGGCTACGAAGCCGCGCTTCTCGTGGCCTCGCTGCGCCACTCCGATCCGGATTTTCCCGGCCGCCTGATCCTGGCGGAGCCTCTGCCCGGCGGACGCTGGCGCGCTGACACCCGGCTGCCGGACGGGCCGCTGCGGCGGTTCCTCGACGACCAAGGCGTTGAGTATCTGGGGTTCCCCGTGCGTCAGTTCGGGGCCGACTGGCCGCAAGGAAACAAGATCGAATGCCTCGCGCATCTGCCGGACGAGCCATTTCTTTTTCTCGACACCGATACGCTCGTCACCGGCAGCTTCGCGGATGTCGCCTTTGATTTCTCCCGCCCCTCGGCCTCGATGCGGCGCGAGGGGACATGGCCGCAACCTGATCTATACGGGCCGGGCTACGCCCAGATCTGGAAGTCGCTCTATGACCGGCTGGGGCTCGATTTCGCATCGACTCTCGATCTCAGCCAGCCGGACGAATACTGGCAGCGCTATCTCTACTTCAACGCGGGGTGGTTCTTCCATGAAAGCCCTAGGCTTTTGGGCGAGCGCTTCCTTGCCGCGGCCCTGATGATCCGCGATACCCCGCCGGCAGAGTTGACGGGACAGACGATCTATCCCTGGCTTGACCAGATTGCCCTCCCGCTTGCAATTCACGCCCTTGGAGGCGGGCGACCGGGCCCAGAGCTTGCCGGCCTTGATGGCGACGTGACCTGCCATTGGCGCACCCTGCCGCTGCTTTACGCCCGCGAATCCGACCGGACGGTTGCGGCGCTGGAAGAGATATGTGCCCCAAACCCGGTAAAGCGGGTCCTGAAGGACTACGAGCCGTTCAAGCGGATGGTCTATCAGGGTAAGGGCGCCGAGGTGCGGGCGCTGTTCGACCGCGACGACCTGCCAAGGCGGGAGCAGATGATCCGCAACACGATCAAGCGCGCGGGCTTGTGGATGCGATAGGCGTCAACTGTCGAAGCCCAGAACAGACTCGACCGTTTCCCAGCTTTCGTCCATCGCATAGGTGCGCGAGACATAAGGAAGGGCGAAATGGCCGTAGATGGGCGAAAGCTGCATTTCTGCGGCCTCTTCGCCCGCTCCCTTGATCATCCCGACATAGATCGCGGCGGCCAGGCCTGTGCGGTCTGCCCCGTGCTCGCAGTGGATTAGCAAGGGCTTCGGAAGGTCACGCATCAGGCTGACAAGGGTTTCGATGTCGGTCCGCGTGAGTTCACGTGACGACTTCATCGGGAAGTTCGCATGCGTGATGCCAAGTTCTTCACTGGTACGAAGTTCGTTGTCGTACCAGGCCTCTCCCGGGTCCGGACCCCGCAGATTGAGGATGCTGCGAATGCCGTCCTTTTCGTGAAGCTCGCGAATACGCTTAGGATCAACCTGCGCGGCGCGATAGAGTTCACCCTCGACAACCGTATGCACGTTGCCGGTGATCTGCAGGAACTGGGAATAGCCGTAAGCCGACAGCGCCAGCGCAATCAGAGCCACTCCAAGATATGCCAGCTTCCGCATCCGTTCCGCCTGTATTGGCCTTGTCCTCGTGGTAAACCCGGCGCCTTGGCCCGGCAACACCTCTTTGCAACAGGTCAGGGTGCCAGTTGTCGCAGCGCAGGCAGCATCGACAAGACAAGAAGCCCAGCCATCGCCCAGTTGAACAGCACCAGCCTCCGACGGTCGGTCAGGAACCCGCGCAGCCCCTGCCCCGCCGCCGCCCAGACACTGACGGAAGGCAGGTTGACCGCGCCGAAGACGAGCGCGACGAACCCGACCGCCCAAACCGTCTGGTCGGGCGCGTAGAGCGCGCAGGCCGATAGGGCCATCGCCCAAGCCTTCGGATTGACCCACTGAAAGGCCGCCGCCTGCAGGAAACTGAGGGGGCGCGCCTTGGAAGATTGCGCCTGGGGCGGGGCGGCATGGGTGATCTTCCATGCCAGCCACAGCATGTAGAGAAGCGAGACAATGCCCAAAGCCTTGCCCAGGCGAGGCTCGGCCAGGAACAGGCCCGCAAGCCCGACACCCACGAGGAAGACCATCGCAGTAAAGCCGATGGCGATTCCCAGCATATGCGGGACCGTCCGGCGGAAACCAAAATTGGCGCCCGAGGCCATCAGCATCATATTGTTTGGCCCAGGCGTGACCGAGGTGACAAAGGCAAAGGCCAGAAGAGCGGGAAGGATCTGAAGCATCATTGCGAGATGATGCGGCGCAACGTGCGCAATTTTCTTGCTTTTGTTGTATACATCACCAATCCTGCGCAACAAATGACCGATCTGGACGATATCGACCGTCGAATATTGCGCGAGCTCACTCGCGATGGCCGCGTGACCAACACTGATCTTGCGGCAAGGATCGGTCTTTCGCCGTCGGCCTGTCTAAGGCGGGTGCAGGAACTGGAACGCAGCGGCGTCATCCGCGGCTATCGGGCCGTGCTCGACCCGTCCAAGATGGGCGTCGGCTTCGTCGCCTATGTCTCGGTCGGTCTTTCGGTGCATACCAAGGCAGCTCAGCAGGCGTTCGAACAGGCGATGGCCGGTGCGCGCGAAGTACGTGAATGCCACAACATCACCGGCACCGTCGAATACCTGCTCAGGGTCGAGGCGGCCGACCTTGCCACCTACAAGCATTTCCACACCGACGTGCTGGGCACTGTTCCCGGAGTCGCGTCGCTTACGACCTATGTCGTGATCGAATCCTCGAAGGATGAGCGCGGGTAGAAAAACCGTCTCCTTGGGCACGAAAAATCGGGAATGCGCCTCGCTTGTCTTGACTGCGGCCGGCGCCTAGTCTCGCCCCGTTCCAATTGGGAGGAGGACGCGATGAGCGAGACCCTTGGCTTCGATACCCTGCAGGTCCATGCCGGCAACCGCCCCGACCCGGCGACGGGCGCGCGGCAGGTGCCGATCTACCAGACCACGGCCTTTGTCTTCCGCGATGCGGATCATGCGGCCAAGCTCTTCAACCTGCAGGAAGTCGGCTACATCTACTCGCGCCTGACCAACCCCACGGTCAGCGCGCTGGCCGAGCGGGTCGCGGCGCTGGAGGGGGGCGCAGGCGCGGTCTGCTGCTCATCAGGCCACGCGGCGCAGATCATGGCGCTGTTCCCGCTCATGCAGCCGGGCTGCAACGTGGTCGCCGCCAACAAGCTTTATGGCGGCACGATCCAGCAGCTTGGCAATACGATCCGCAAGTTCGGCTGGTCAGCCAAGTTCGTCGATTTCGATGACCTGAAGGCGGTCGAGGCTGCGGTGGACGAGAACACCCGCGCGATCTTCTGCGAGTCGATCGCCAATCCCGGCGGTTACATCACCGACCTCGACGCGATCGCCAAGATCGCCAACAAAGTCGGCCTGCCGCTGATCGTCGACAACACCTCGGCCTCGCCCTATCTGTGCAACCCGATCAAGCATGGTGCGACTTTGGTCGTACATTCGGCGACCAAGTACCTGACCGGCAACGGCACCGTCACCGGCGGCATTGTGGTGGACTCGGGCAAGTTCGACTGGTCGGCCTCGGGCAAGTTCCCGAGCCTCGCCGCGCCCGAGCCCGCCTATCACGGGCTGAACTTCCATGCGGCCCTTGGGGGGATGGCCTTCACCTTCCACTCGATCGCCGTTGGCCTCCGCGACCTGGGCATGACGATGAACCCGCAGGGCGCGCATTACACGCTCATGGGCATAGAGACGCTCAGCCTGCGTATGGAGCGCCATGTCGCCAACGCGAAGAAGGTCGCGGAATGGCTTGAAAAGGATTCCAGAATCGACGCGGTGACCTATGCCGGCCTGCCGTCCTCGCCCTACCATTCCCGCATCGCGCGGATCTGCCCAAAAGGGGCCGGGGCGCTGTTCACCTTCGCGGTGAAGGGCGGCTACGACGCCTGCGTGAAGCTGATCGACTCGGTGAAGCTTTTCAGCCATGTGGCCAACCTCGGTGATGCGCGCTCGCTCATCATCCATTCGGCCTCGACCACGCACCGTCAGCTTTCGCCCGAACAGCAGATCGCTGCCGGCGCCGGGCCGAACGTGGTCCGCGTCTCGATCGGCATCGAGGATCCAGCCGACATCATCGCCGATCTGGATCAGGCGCTGGCAAAGGCCACAGCCTGATCGATCGGCCGAAAAGCAAGGGGCGCCCCGGATCACCGGGGCGCCCTTTCTCATTCAGTCACGCAAACCGAAAACGATGGTGACACTGGCCGTCGTCGCCACTTCGCCCGCGGCGACAGGCACGGCGGGGGCAGCAGCCGCATCCATGCGGTACATCGGCATCGGGCCGCCCTGATTGCCACCCTCCGCAATTGAGATGACCGGGCCAAGCTTCAGCCCCGCCGCCTCTGTCAGCAGTTTGGCGCGCGCCATCGCATCGGCCACCGCCGCCTTGCGCGCTTGGTCCAGAGCTGGCTGCGGATCCGCCAGGCCGAAGGAGACACCGTTGAAGGTGTTAGCGCCATCGATCACCGCCTTGTCCAGCACCGCGCCGAGCGTATCGATGGCGCGGACCCGCACCGTCAGCATGTTCGAGGCGACGTATCCGACAATCCGGGGCTGCGTTTCGCCCTCTGGCTGCTGCCAGTCGGGGTTCAGCGACAGACCGGATGTCTGGAGGTCCCGCTCTTCGATTCCGGCGCCGCGCAGGCGCTCCAGAACAAGGCCAAGCTGCACATTGTTCGCGGCCATGGCCTCGGCCGCGGTCTTGGCCTGCGTCGTCACGCCCAGGCTGACAGTCGCCATATCCGGCGCGCCAGTGACCTGGCCTTCGCCGGTTACGGTGATGCGGCCTCCGTCATGTGCCAGGGCGGCAACTGGCGAAATTGCAATAATCAGTGCGGTTAGGGCGCCCTTGATCGGCTTCATTCGGATCTCCTTTGACATTATGCGACATTTTCCCGCGGCAACGGGCACTTCAAGCCCCGAAAGGGGCCTTTTCCTTTCATTTGGCGGAAACCTGCTGTAGGGAAAGTGCAGATGCCGCCGCCTACTCCCGTTCGGCGGCCCTCCCGTGCTAAACCGGCCGCCATGAAGCCCGCATTCGCTCTCAACATTACCGACGACCGTATCAGTCTTCTGCACCGGACTTCCAGCGGCTGGCTGGAAGTTGGCGGTGTCGGATTGGACAGCGCCGAGATCACCGAGACAATCGGCTATCTGCGCAGTACGGCGCAAACGCTCGATCCGCGCGGTTTGACCTGCAAGGTCGTTATCCCGAATTCGCAGATCCTCTACCTCTCCGTCGAGGCGCCGGGCCCCGACGCCGCAAGCCGTCGCGCGCAAATCCGCGCAGGTCTGGAAGGGCGGACACCCTATGCAGTCGATGATCTTGTCTTCGATTGGTGGGGCAAGGGCGACACTGTGCAGGTCGCCGTCGTCGCCCGCGAAACTCTGGACGAGGCTGAAGCCTTCGCCGTTTCGCAGAAGCTCAACCCGATGTCCTTCGTTGCCATCCCGCCGACAAGCCAGTTCGGCGGCGAGCCGTGGTTCGGGCCGACGGCCTTCGCGCCGACTCTTCTGGGTCCGGGCGAGAAGATCGAGCGCGATCAGGATCCCATCCACATCGTGGGGCGTGCGGCGATCCCCCTACCCGCATCCGCGCCCAACGACGCCGAGGCTGAGCAAGAGCCTCTCGAAGCGATGGAAGAGGCCGAGGAGCCGATGATTCCCGTCGCTGTCGGGGAACCGCTGGCCGTCGAGCCCGACCCGGAGCCCGAAGCGCCGTTCTCCGAGGTCGACGAGCCCTTCGAAGAGATCGAGGCCCTGCCGGCGGTGACCGCGGCAGAGATCGTCGAGCCGCCGCTGGCTGATCCTCTGCCCGTCACAGAGACAGAAGCCCCCGCCGAGCCCGAACCCGTGCTGGCCGAGACCGACCAGAAGGCGGTCAAGCGCGCCGCCGCCGCGGCCGTGCGCAATGCACGGGCGGCCGCACGTGCGGAGCCGCCGCGCGTTCCGCCCGCCGCGCCGCGCGCCCCGGCCATCGGCCCGGCAACGCGTCCTGCCGGCAAGGCAACGCGCCCTGCGGCCGAGGCGATCTCGCCGCTCGAACAGCTCACGGCAACCGTCAAGTCGCGGGGAGAGTCCGGCAAGGTCAAGGCGTCGGGTGCGATGGTCACCGCCCAGACGATCGCCGTACCAAAAGAGCGCCGTCATTCCCCTGCGCCAGAGGCGACGCCCGCACCTCCGGCTCAACCACGTACGGAAACAGAGGCCGAGTCGATGACCGTCTTCGGCGCGCGGCGCGGCGGCACGCGCGGCAAGCCGAAGTATCTGGGCCTGATCCTGACGGCGATCCTGCTGGGATTCCTCGCCGCAGTTGCGGTCTGGTCGTCTATCTTCCTGGCGTCCTGGTTCAATCCCGACGAGCCCCGTGTGGAGATGGCGGCGGTCACGGCTGACGGCGTTGCGGCACCTTCTCAGGACACGGTGGCCGACCAAACGGCGGGCGACGCAACGGCTGCGGATGTCGCGTCCCAAGGTACATCAGAGCTGCCTTCGCCCGAAGACGAAGCCCTTGCTGACGGCCAGGATATCGACCCCGAAGCCGAAGACATGCCGGCAGACGCCGCTGCAGTGGCTGGCGAAAGCCCCACTGAGACGGATAGCGGCGATACGACAGCTGTGGCTGCCGCCACTCCGGCTGGCGATGGAACCTCGACCCCGGCAGACGAGGCTTCGGCCACGGTTCCGACGGCGGCGGCCACAGTCGGCACCGATACCACCCGCAATCCCGGCGACGAGCCGCAGGACGAGATTTTCCTGTCGACCGCCGCACCCGCTCCCGCCACGTCGGACGCAATCGCCCTTGCCGCGCCACTGACCGCACCCGATGCGGTGCCACCAGCGCAACCCGATCCGCCCCCGTTCGGCACGACTTATCAGTTTGACGCGGCCGGCCGGATCATTCCGACCAAGGAAGGCATTGTCACGCCCGAAGGCGTGATGCTGGTCGCCGGCAAGCCCCCCATCGTGCCGCCCGTTCGTCCCGCAGCCGCTGCGGTGGTCGCGCCAGCGGCTACGACGGATGCGCTGTCGGATCTGCCCGCGGCCACGGCCGAAGCGGTCGCGCCGGTGCAGGTTGTCGACCCGGCATTGGCCAAGTTGAAGCCGAAGCTGCGTCCCGAGGGGCTGGTGCCCCCCCAGACCGCCGGACAGGATGACGACGGTGCCGCCCTGCCCGCCGAAACCGATACCCGCATGGCAAGCCTGCGCCCACGTGCACGGTCGGCTGAAGTCTTTGCCGCGAACAATGCCGCGCTCGAAGAGCAACAGGCCTCATCGGCAGCCGATGCGTCGCTGGTAACGGCCGCGCTCGAAGACGGTGGTAGCCCGCTGGCTGTGGCCGTGTCGCGCAAGCCGGCACCGCGCCCCATCGTAACCGATACATCGATCGAGAACGCCGTGGCCGAGGCCGCGGCGATGACCGTCGCCCTGCCCGATCCCAAACCGGCGCAGGAACCGACGCTGGCACTGGCTTTGCCCGAGCCCGATCCCGAACCGGTTGCTCAACCAGCCCCGAAAGCTGGCAAGAAAGCTGCGGCTGCGCCGTCCGATGACACTGCAGCGGTCGAGGCGGACGAGGCGGATACGAAGGATGCGGCCCCCAACCTGCCGACCAAGGCAAGTGTCGCCAAGAAGGCCACCTTCGCGAATGCCCTGAACCTGTCGAAGACCAACCTGATTGGCGTTTATGGCACGCCATCCAATCGCTACGCGCTCGTGCGCCAGCCCTCCGGCCGCTACGTGAAGGTCGAAGTCGGTGACCGGATCGATGGCGGCCAGGTGGCGGCGATCACGCAAAGCGAGCTTCGCTATGTCAAGAATGGGCAGACCGTCACGCTGTCCATGCCGCGCGGCTAAAACGGGCTTTCGCATTCCTGACTGACATGAAAGGCTGATCCCCGGTCCGGCATGGGCCGCGCCTTGACGGGTCTCGGATGGAACTCTTCATCACTCATGCCAGCATCTATCTGGCCGCCGCCGTGTTGCTGGTGCCTCTTTCGGTGCGGCTGGGCCTGGGGTCGGTTCTGGGTTTCCTGTCGGCAGGCATCGTGATCGGGCCGATTCTTGGTCTGGTCGGCGCCGAGACGGGCGAGATCCAGCACTTTGCCGAATTCGGCGTCGTCATGCTGCTCTTTGTCATCGGGCTGGAGCTTGAACCGCGCGCCCTGTGGGACATGCGCAAGAGGCTGATCGGCCTGGGCGGGCTGCAGGTGGCACTGACCAGCCTCGCCATCGGCGGGCTGGCGATGATTGTCGGTCTGAGCTGGCCTGCAGCGCTGACGGTCGGGCTGACTTTGTCCCTGTCCTCGACGGCGATCGTGCTTCAGACACTGACCGAGAAGAATCTGCTGCGGAGTCCGGGGGGGCGATCGGTCTTCGCCGTCCTGCTGAGCCAGGACCTTGCCGTGGTGCCGATCCTTGCGCTGGTGCCGCTTCTGGCAGGGATCGGCGGTCTGGTGCCGGCGGCGCCCGAGACCGCAGAGGCCTCGATGCCTGAAATCGCGACGCTGATCGACTCGCTTCCCGGCTGGGCCGCTACACTCGTGACACTCACGGTCGTGGTCGCAATCGTGCTGGGCGGGCATTTCCTGTCACGGCCGGTGTTCCGCTTCGTTCATGCCTCGCGCCTGCCCGAGATGTCGACCTTCATCTCGCTTCTGATCGTGTTGGGAATTGCCCTGGCCATGATGGCGGTCGGCCTTTCCCCCGCGCTCGGCACCTTCCTTGCCGGCGTCGTTCTGGCAAGTTCGGAATTCCGCCACCAGATCGAGGTCGACATCCAGCCCTTCAAGGGTCTGCTGATGGGCATCTTCTTCATGACCGTCGGGGCGCAGATTGACCTCGGCATGCTGGCTGACAACCTTGTCCTCGTGCTGTGCCTGACGTTGGCGGTGATCGCCGTCAAGGTCGCCGTGCTCTTCGGCCTTGGCCTGGTCTTCGGGTTGCGGCGCGCAGACATCTGGCTTTTCGCGCTTGGGCTGGCTCAGGCAGGCGAATTCGCGTTCCTTCTGACCGGCTTTGCCAATCAGCAGCGCCTGCTGGCCGATCCTCAGTCGCAGATCCTGCTTTTGGTCATCGCCATGACCATGGTCCTGACTCCGCTGCTTTTCGTCCTGCAGGAGTGGATCAGCGCCCGGGCGGCCCGTGACGCGGCCGAGCGGGACCCCGACCGCATCGAGGAGCGCGGCCGGGTCATCATCGCCGGCATCGGCAGGTTCGGGCAGGTCGTGAACCGGCTGGTGCGCACCAGCGGGCTGGAGACGGTCGTACTCGATGCCGACATCTCGACGATTGAGCTGATGCGCCGCTTCGGAGTGAAGGGGTATTTCGGCGATCCATCGCGCCACGAGCTGCTCGAAGCCGCGGGCCTGGCCACAGCCGAGGTGCTGGTCGTGGCCGTCGACAAACGCGAGGCGGCGACGCAGATCGTGAGCCACGCACGCAAAGTTCGACCGGACCTTCACATCGTCGCGCGTGCCCGCGACCGGGTGCATGTCTACGAGCTGTTTCAGGCCGGCGCGAATGACATCGTGCGCGAAACCTTCGACTCGTCCGTCAGGGCCGGGCGCTATGTCCTGGAAAACATGGGCTTCACCGAATACGAGGCGGCGAAACTGTCGCAGACCTATTACAAGGTCGACCGTGCAGCGATGCGCGATCTGGCCCAGCTTTGGGTGCCGGGACAGCCCGTGCATCTGAACGAAGCTTATGTCGCCCGCGCAAAGCAACTCGACCGAGACCTTGAGACAGCGCTGATCGAGGAACTTGATCAGAACCGCCGCAACCCCGACGCGGCCGAATAGGTCAGCCGCCCGAGACGCCTGCCTCGGCGAAGGTTGCCATGCCGGAATGGCAGGCGATCGCGCCCTTCAGCACCCCGATCGCAAGGGCCGCGCCAGAGCCTTCGCCCAGACGCAGACCAAGGCTCAGAAGCGGGTCCTTGCCGAGCGCGGCCAGCAGCTTCTGATGCGCCTGTTCGGCGCTGGCATGACCGGCGACCGCATGATCGAGCGCGCCCGGCGCGGCCCGGTCGAGCACGGCAGCCGAAGCGGTGCAGATGAAGCCGTCGAGAATGACGGGGATCCGCTCTTCCCGCGCCCGGGCGACCGCGCCGGCCATGGCGGCCAGCTCGCGCCCGCCAAGGCAGCGCATGACCTCTAGCGGGTCGCCGAGCACGTCGCGATGCAGGGCCAGCCCCTCCTCGACCACGCTGGTCTTGAGCGACAGGCCCTTGTCGTCAAGGCCGGTACCCCTGCCCGTCCAGTCAGCCGCGGTGCCGCCGAACAGCGCACAGGCTAGCGCCGCAGCGGGCGTCGTATTGCCGATGCCCATCTCGCCGGTCACCAGAAGGTCCGCAGAAGGATCGACCGCCTCCCATCCCGCGGCCAAAGCGGCGACCAGTTCATCCTCGGTCATCGCCGGACCGGCGGTAAAATCCTGCGTCGGGCGATCGAGATCCAGCGCAACAACCGCCATTGTGGCCCCGAAGGCCTTGGACAGCTGGTTGATCGCTGCCCCGCCTGCCTGGAAGTTCGCGACCATCTGCACCGTCACCTCGGGCGGAAAGGCAGAGACTCCGCGCGCCGCGACGCCATGGTTGCCAGCGAAGATCACGACCTGCGGGCGTTCCAGCAAAGGCCGGGGAGTGCCGCGCCAACCGGCATACCAGATCGCCAGGTCTTCCAGTCGTCCAAGCGCGCCCGGAGGCTTCGTCAGCTGTCCGTTCCGATCCTGCGCGCCGGCAATGGCCAAGCGATCCGGCCCTGGCAAGGCGTTCAGTCGATTGCGGAATTCGGCGATGCTCGAAAAGGGCGCGGGCATTGGTGACCTCATGGATTGCCTTGCGCGCCTTGGTTAGCGATAAGCCCGGACAAGGGCCAGCACGGAAAGGGCATTGCTTTGACCGGGAACGACAACGATCGCCCGCGGCTTGCGGATGTGAAGGCGGCCGTCGGGCTCTTGACCCGCTTGCCGGTCCCGATGCGCCCCAACACGTCGATGCGGGGCGGTGCAGCGGCATGGGCTTGGCCTCTGGCGGGCCTGACCATCGGCGCCCTCGGCGCTCTCGCAGGCTCTTTGGCCCTGGCCGTTGGACTTGGCGCCGGGCCCGCCGCGGGGCTGTGCATCCTGGTGCAGGTTGTGACGACGGGCGCGATGCACGAGGACGGGCTGGCCGATGTCGCCGATGGTTTCTGGGGCGGCTGGACCCGGGCGCGGCGCCTCGAAATCATGAAAGACAGCCGTATCGGCACTTATGGCGTGCTGGCACTGGTTCTGGCCGTACTCCTGCGGTGGCTTGCATTGACCGCGCTGTTCGGATCGGGTCAATGGCAGGTGGTGATCGCCGCCGCCACGCTAAGCCGCGCGCCGATGGCGGTGCTTATGGCGGCTTTGCCGAACGCCAGAGGCGCGGGCCTGTCGCATGCCGTCGGCCGCCCTTCGGCTGCGGCTGCGGGCGGGGCTGTAGCGCTTGCCTTTGGTCTGGCGACGCTCTTTCTGGAGAAGGACGTCCTTTATGCAAGCCTCGTTGCAGTGCTTGCGACCTTCGCAGTCGCGCTTGTGGCCCGGTCGAAGATCGGCGGCCAGACCGGCGACGTGCTGGGTGCCGCGCAGCAGGTCAGTGAGATCGCGATGCTGCTGATGCTTGCCCCTTGATCCACAAATGAAAAGCGCCGCACCCTTGGGGTGCGGCGCAAGTCATTCGATGGGATGAGCCGATCAGAGGATCAGGCGGCGCGCGAAACCAGCACGTCGTCCACGGCCTTCTGCGCGCCAGCTTCGTCATAGCCGGCCACGGCGGCCACCTCGCGGGTCAGACGCTCAAGCGCCGCCTCATAAAGCTGACGCTCGGAATAGCTTTGCTCGCGCTGATCATCGGTGCGATGCAGGTCGCGCACCACTTCGGCGATCGACAAGAGGTCGCCCGAATTGATCTTCTGCTCGTATTCCTGAGCGCGGCGCGACCACATCGCACGCTTCACCTTGGCCTTGCCCTTCAGCGTATCGAGCGCCTTCGTCACCACGTCCGGCGAAGACAGCTGGCGCATGCCGATCTCGGTCGCCTTGTGGGTCGGAACCCGGAGGGTCATCTTGTCCTTCTCGAAGGAGATGACGAACAGTTCCAGCTTGATCCCGGCGATTTCCTGTTCCTCGATCGAAACGATCCGACCGACGCCATGCGCCGGGTAGACAACGAATTCATTGGGACGGAACTCTGGCTTCTTCGATTTGCTCATTCAGTCGCTTCCTCGGGTTGGAGGCCATCGAACCGACAACAATTCCATCGACCGCGGCGGGCACCTCGGCGATGAAGATTAATTTGTCATCGGAAAGCCGCCCCAGATCAGCCAGTCTGGGCCGGTGTCAGGCTCCGTGCTTGTTTGTAACAATGATATAGCACAAAAAAGGCGTGATTCCAACTCCAGCAGCCCTACGCCGATGAGTTTTTACCCCGCGTAAAGTGTCGGTTTTGTGCATTTTGTCGTGATCGCCACCTTTGTCAGGTGCGAATCGGTTCGTTCTTGCGCCCGTTCAGCCGCCCGCTCCGGCAGCTTCCGAGAAGTACTTGGACAGCTTGTCAGGCTCACCGTCGCGGTCCTTGGCCTCGGGGAGCGGATCCTTCCGGGTCACGATGACCGGCCACATCTCGGAATACTTGCGGTTGAACTCGACCCATTTCTCCATATCCGGCTCAGTATCCGGCCGGATTGCGTCAGCCGGGCATTCCGGCTCGCAGACGCCGCAGTCGATGCACTCGTCGGGATGGATGACGAGCATGTTCTCGCCTTCGTAGAAGCAGTCGACCGGGCACACCTCGACGCAGTCGGTGTATTTGCAGGCGATGCAGTTATCGATCACGACATAGGTCATGGCTGGCCCCGGTTCGTTCCTTCCGCGCGTCTAGCTAGAGCACGGGCGCGGATCATTCAAGCGGGCTTCGCGTCCCGTCCGTCGCATCGAGGTCGAGGTAGAGCGCCTGTGCTTCGCTGGCCGGTCCGCGCCTTGCACCCAGGGTCAGCACCCGGATCAGCCGGATGCGTCCACCCTGAGGAAAGGTGAGGGTGTCGCCCTCGCCCACCGGATGTGCGGGCTTGGCGATCTTCTGTCCATTCAGCCGCACATGACCCGCCGCGACTTCCGCTGTGGCAAGGCTGCGAGTCTTGAAGAAGCGCGCATGCCAAAGCCACTTGTCGATGCGCTCGGTCGGGCGCGGGCCGGTCAACGGGCCGTCTCCAAGTGGTCAGCTCTTGGTCTTGAGCGCCGCCAGCACGGCAAAGGGGTTGTCCGGGTCGATCTTCTGCTCGCGCTGAGGACGGGACTCGAACACCTTGGGCTGGTGGTCGCGCGGCCGGTCGTTCGGCTTGCCCCCCTTTTGATGCGGCTTGCCGCCGCGCTCGGGCCGGTCGGGACGACCTTCCTTGCGGCTTTCGCCGCGATCAGGGCGCGGCGGACGTTCGCCACGCTCAGGCCGATCGCCCTTCGGGCGCGCCGGACGCTCGCCCTGCGGCGCCTCGCCGGCAGCCGCCTGCGGACGGTTCCTCTCGCCACGCTGGTTGCGCTGCTGATCACGTCCCTGCCCGCCTCTGGGGCGCGGCGCCCAGGTGAAGGTGTAATAGACCTCGGTCTCGACCGCGACCGGCTCAGCTGCTGACTCGACAGCGGCCGGGGCTTCCGCGGGCACCTCTGTGGCCGGTTCTGCAATGGCGACCGGCTCGGTCAATGCGGCTTGGGCCTCTGCTTCGCCTTCAACGGCAGCGGCCGGAGCGTTTTCCGCGGTGGCGGGCCGGCTCTTCGGCCGCTCGCCTTTGTCGCCGCGGTAGCCGAGACCGCCCATCAGGTCGCTGAACTGCTCGAGCGTCATGCCGGTGATCGACAGCATCTCGGGCGTCGCCTCGAAGCCCGCGCGGCTGTCCTTGGCGCGCAGCAGGTCCGCGAGACGCTCCAGCATGTCGATGCGGATCGCCCGGGTCCCCGCCGGATGGTAACCGGCCAGAGTGTAATGGGCGCGTGGCACATCGGCAATGTTCGGAATGGTCACCAACCCCGGCGGCGGACTTTCGGGAAATTCCTGCAATCCGTCGGCCAGCGAGCGCAGCACCAGCCGCAGCCGGGTCGCAGCCGGCTTCAGCAGCGCCGGGAGAAAGATCGTGTATTGGCCGAAGCGCACGCCATGCTTGCGCAGCGCCGAGCGCGCCTCCTGATCCAGCGCCTTCACCTCGTCAGCAATCCCGTCGCGCGGCAGCACGCCAAGCGCCTCGGTCAGGCGGAAGGCGAAACCGCGCGCAAGTCCTGTCAGCGTCTCGTCCCGGCCCATCGCCAGGAGAGGTTCGAACAGGGTCGCCACCTTGCGATCGATGAAGTGCTGGAGGCGACGCCGAACCTTCTCGCCCACGTCAAAGCCCGCCTCTTCATCGACAAAGGCCTCGACCTGGGGCTTCATTACCTCGCCACCGGCCACCAGCTTGCCCACGGCCGAGCCGCCCCACATGAGGCCGCCCTGCTCGGTAAAGTCGAGCTCGGTATCCGGCGCGTTGTAGAAACGGTCCGCGCGCAGGTGGAATTCGGGCTTGAGCGCCTCATAGGCCGCCTGGCGCAGGGTGCGCGCCTCATCGGGCGAAGCTGAGCTATCCTGCCGGAACCGGAACCCTTCCAGACGTCCGACGAATTCGCCCTCGACCGTCACTTCACCCTTGTCGTTCACCTCGGCCACGAGGCTCTCCTTCTGCTTCAGCCGGCGCAGGAGCACGCTCGTGCGCCGGTCAACAAATCTTTGGGTCAGACGGGCGTGCAGCGCATCCGACAGGCGATCTTCTACAGCGCGAGTCTCGTCGCGCCAATGGCTTTCGTCCGCAACCCATCCCTTGCGCTGCGCCACGTAGGTCCATGTGCGGATATAGGCCAGTCGCTTCGAGATCGCGTCGAGGTCGCCATCCTGCCGGTCGATCCGGGCGATGGCCTTGGCCATCCAGTCGGTCGGCACTTGTCCACCATTGGCCAGAAACCCCCAGATCCGCGCCAGAAGCGAGGCATGCTCGGCCTCCGAAATCGAGCGGAAGTCGGGAATCCGGCACACATCCCACAGGAGCCGCACCGCCTGCGGCCCTTTCAGACGGTCGCGGATCTCGGGCATCTCGGAGAGTGTCTTCAGCGCCACGACATCGTCGCTGTCCCGCGCCCGGCTGAGCCAGTCGTTTGCTGTCTGCTGCTCCAGGCTGGCGATCAGCCGAGCTGACGTGCCGAAATCCAGGTCGGCATTGCGCCATTGCAGCTTCTTGACCGGGGCGAAGCGATGGTTCTCGATCGCGTCGATCAACTCCTCGTCGAAGGGCCGCGCCTCGCCGGTAACGCCAAAGGTGCCGTTGTCGGTGTGGCGCCCTGCCCGCCCGGCGATCTGGCCGATCTCCTGCGGGTAAAGCGGACGCATCCGCCGGCCGTCGAACTTTGCGGTGGCAGAAAAGGCGATGTGGTGAATGTCGAGGTTCAACCCCATGCCGATGGCGTCGGTCGCGACCAGGTAATCAACGTCGCCATTCTGGTAGAGTGCGACCTGCGCGTTGCGGGTCCGGGGCGAGAGTGCCCCCATCACCACGGCGCAACCACCCTTTTGCCGGCGGATCAACTCGGCGATGGCATAGACATTTTCGACCGAAAAGCCGACGATTGCACTTCTGGGGGGCATCCGGCTTATCTTCTTCGAACCCGCCCAGCTAAGTTGCGACAGACGGTCCCGTTTCATGAAGGTCACATGGGGCACCAGCGCCGCAATGGCGCCGCGCATCGTCTCCGAGCCGAGGAACAGCGTCTCGTGCAGCCCCCGCGCCCGCAGAAGACGGTCGGTGAAGACGTGCCCGCGCTCGGCATCGGCACAGAGCTGGATCTCGTCCACAGCCACGAAATCCGCGCCGATCTCGAGCGGCATCGCCTCGACAGTGCAGACCCAGTACTGCGTCCGCTCCGGCACGATCCGCTCTTCACCCGTCACCAGAGCCACCACCGAGGGGCCGCGCTGCGCAACGATCCGATCATAAACCTCGCGCGCAAGCAGGCGCAGCGGCAGGCCGATGACGCCGGTGCGATGGGCCAGCATCCGCTCGATGGCGTAATGGGTCTTTCCCGTGTTGGTCGGGCCAAGGACCGCAACGATCCTCGCATTCTCGCGCATGGGGATTCGGGCCTTCGGGGGTTAAAGTTCCTGTCCGCCGGTTTCGGCTTCCAGCCGTTCAACCGACTCCTTGGCGTTCTGAAGCCAGGGGTCAACTTCGAGCGCCGCCTTGTAGGCCGCGATGGCGCGCTGCTTGTCGCCGAGCTCCTCGAAGATCATCCCCAGACCGGACAGAGCGCCAAAATGTCGGGGATTGAGCGTCAGGGTCTTGGCGATCGCGTCGATCGACGGGCCGAACTCGCCCGCATCGTAATAGGCGGTGGCAAGCGCATTCCAGCCTTCGGCAAAATCCGGGGCATGGTCTACCAGTGCGGTCAGATGTTCGATGGCGGCCTGGGTGTCGCCTTCTTCCATCGCCTTGCGGCCGCGGATCAGCAAGAGGTCCATCGCGGGCGAACCGCTCTTGGACCATTCGTTCCAGATCTCCTGCTCTATGTCGGGTGCGCTGGTCGGATCGGCGTCCTGCAGCTTGTCAAAAAGCTCGTCAAGCCGCTCGGTCTGCCCCATGGCAGGCAGAGTCGCGGCGGCGAGAAGCAGAAATGCCGCAACGATACGATTGAACAGGGTCTGTCGCGCTTTCATAACATTGCAAGTGTAGCGGAGGACCGGCGGATTACCATATCTCCCCGGTCACGATTGGAGGAAATGCATGAGCGATGTGATCGAGGCGGCCGTGGCGGCCCTGTCGAAGCGGGTGTCCGGAGGGTTTGACGGCGTGGCGAAGTTCGTCCTGACCGACGAAGGCGCCATCATGATCGACGGATCGGGCGTACGCGCCGGCGATGACGAGGCCGACGTGACGCTGACGGCCACGCCCGAGGTGTTCCGGGCGATCCTGGAAGGCAAGTTGAACCCGACGATGGCCTTCATGTCCGGCAAGCTGAAGGTCGACGGCTCGATGGGCATTGCGATGAAGCTGGGCTCGGTCCTGTCCTGAACGATGCGTGAGCCGGCGCCATTTCACGCCGCGCTAGCGGAAGGGCCGTCCGGCGGCCACGCAACGTGGTTCCGGGCCGCCGATGGCGTGCGGCTTCGCGCGGTGATCTGGCCGGAGGGGAAGAAGGGGACGGTCCTGATTCTTCCCGGCCGGTCGGAATCGGCCGAAAAATACGGTCGCACCGCAACGGAGCTGGCCGAACTTGGCTTTGCCTCGGTCTCGCTCGACTGGCGAGGGCAGGGGCTGGCCGACCGCCTGCTGCCGGTGGCGATGCAGGGCCATGTCGGGCGGTTCCGTGACTATCAGCTTGACCTGCAGGCCCTGGTCGAACTGGTCGGGCGGCTCCACCTGCCGAAACCGCTGTTCCTGCTGGCTCATTCCATGGGCGGATGCATTGCCTTCCGCGCTCTGTCCGAAGGGCTGGAGGTCAAGGCAGCGGTTCTGACCGCGCCCATGTGGGGCATCCGTATCCAGCCCGCCATACGCCCCTTTGTCGGGGCGCTGGCGGCCAGTGCGCGCATCCCCAAGTTCGGCCAGCGCCTGGCGCCGGGCACGTCACTCGAATGCTATGCGGCAACGGTTGCCTTCGAACAGAACCACCTGACCTGCGACGCCGACATGTTCGCCTATCTTCAGCGACAGGTGCGGCACGTGCCGGAACTCGGCCTTGGCGGCCCCAGCCTTCACTGGGCGGCCGAGGCCCTGCGCGAATGCCGCGCGATCCGCGCGTTGCCCGCGCCGAAGGTGCCCGCCGTCACCTTCCTCGGCACGCGCGAGCAGATCGTCGATTCGAAGGCGATCCATACAAGGATGCGCCGTTGGCCGGGCAGCCGACTTGATCTGGTCGAGGGGGCCCAGCACGAAATCCTGATGGAGACGCGGCCCGTTCGGGAGCGACTGCTTGGCGCGCTGAACCAGCTTTTCGAAAGCACGACCTGACAAGGCCACACATCGGGTTTTCCTCGAGGGGAGTTTCCTAGAGCCTTCCGGGGACCTAGGGCCACGCAGCGTTCCCGGCTCGATCGATACCCGCTCAGATGCTGATCTGCGCGAAACCCTCGCGCAACGCCTTCGACCACGCCTCGCTCATCGCCTTGAACTGCGCGTCCCCGGCCTCGATCCGCCGCCGCGTTCCGACGCGGCACTGGTCCTTCTCGATCGTCATCAGGTCCAGCGGCATGCCGACCGACAGGTTCGACCGCAGCGTTGAATCCATCGACAGAAGCACCGCCTTCTGGGCATCGGTAAGGCTCGTCGAAGGTTTGACCACCCGGTCCAGGATCGGCTTGCCATACTTGTGTTCGCCAATCTGCAGGAAGGGGGTATCCTCGGTCGCCTCGATGAAATTGCCCTCGGGATAGATCAGGAACATCCGCATGTCCCCGCCCCGGCGCTGCCCCGCGACGATCATCGAGGCCGAGGCGCCCTGGTTCATCGCCGCCAACTTCTCGTCGATGTCGCGACGTACGGCAGCGAGCGTGTTGCCGACGATCTCTGCGACCTTAAGCATTGTCGGCGCCTTCATGATCGAAGTCGTCTCGGTCGCGTCTACGTCCTCGATCGCCTCCTTGAGACGCGCGATCGTGGTCTGGGTCACAGACAGGCTGCCAGCTGTCAGGATGGTGATGACCCGTTCGCCCGGAACCTCGAAAACGAACATCTTGCGATAGGTCGCGATATTGTCGAGCCCGGCATTGGTGCGTGTGTCAGACAAAAGCACCATGCCCTGATTGAGCAGCAGTCCGACGCAGTAGGTCATCCATCCCTCTTTCCGCCGCTCTTGCGGCGACAGGGCGAGAGCCTATTGCTGGACAGCCTGGACTGCAACCGTCACATCCAGGATTTCGGCCGCCGAACCGCGCGAAATTCCACGAATCGGCGCTGCATCCTGTGCATCGAGCCCCGACCCCAACCGGATATAGCGTTCATCCGGGCAGCAGCCATTGGCCGGATCGAACCCGATCCAGCCCAACCCCTCGATCCAGACCTCGGCCCAGGCGTGAGCGGCCTCGTGCGGCTCGCCGTCCCCGCTGGCGTGCAGGTAGCCCGAGACATAGCGAGCTGGCAGATCGTTGCGCCTTGCTATGGCGATCAGCGCATGGGCGTGGTCCTGGCAAACGCCTTCCCCCAGGGCCAAAGCCTCGGCCGCGGTCGTATGCGCAGCGGTGACGCCCGGCTCGTAGTTTATCGCTTCGCTGACGGCAGCACAAAGCCGGTGTGCCGCGTCGAGCCGATCCGTTGCGCCTTCGGCAGCCGCGGCGAGTTCGGCAAGAGCCGCGTCGACTTCGGTCGGAGCCGTGGCGTTCAGATAGGCCTCGCGGGGGATCGTCTCC
The DNA here is from genome assembly GCF_021491355.1 of Alitabrizicola rongguiensis. Taxonomy (GTDB): domain Bacteria; phylum Pseudomonadota; class Alphaproteobacteria; order Rhodobacterales; family Rhodobacteraceae; genus Aliitabrizicola; species Aliitabrizicola rongguiensis. The sequence continues at coordinate 686,026 of NZ_JAKENF010000002.1, forward strand.
TTATGGCCGCGCAGGAGGCCGGTCAGGTCTATCGTCTCGACCTTGCCGCGGACCGAGACGATCACCTCGCTGACTGGCCCGGTCACGGTCCAGGCCTGCACCCAGTCCCCGGCCCCATCGCGAAAGCCGCCGCCCTTCTGGCCGTCACTGACCTCAACCGACCAGTCCAGCACCTTCTGTCCGTCAAAGATCGACGGCGTCAGGCGATGGCTTTGCACGATCCCGCGCACCGGCAGCGTGTAGCGATAGACTGTCCTGTGATCGACGCTGAGGATCATCTCACGTCCCCGCTCAGATAGGCTTCATGCACCAGGTGACCAAGCCGACCGGTTTCGAGGATGAAGCGGGTCAGGAATTCGTGCATTCCTTCGTCGAACACCGCCTCGACCGTGCCATCCTGCAGCTCGGCCAGCATGTTCCGCGCCATGCTCTGCGCCTCAGTCGATCTGCCGTATCCGCGCGCGAGCCGGTGCAGATGCTCGTTCGTCCCGTAAGCACAGGAGATCAGCGAGCGCGGGCATTGCGGGTTCAGGATCAGGAAATGCGCGATCTTGCGCGCCGTCACCTCGCCGCCATAGGCCCAGTGGAAGGCGCGGTGCGCCGACATCGCGCGCAGCAGCGTCGTCCATTGGTAGTTGTCGAGGCCCGAGCCAACGAACTCCACCCGCGGCAGCAGAACATAATATTTAACGTCCATCAGGCGCGCGGTGTTGTCAGCCCGTTCCAGATGATAGCCGAGGTTCAGGAAATCCCAACCGTCGTTACGCAAAAGCGTAGCGTCGATCGCGCCCCGCACCATCGCCGAATGGCGCATCGTCCATTCGGTCAGGCGGCTCAGTTCCAGCTCGCTGCGCGGTTTGCGTTCAAGCTCGCGCAGTTCCTGGTAGGCGGTATTGATCGCGTCCCACACCTGTGTCGTCAGCGCCGTGCGCACGATGCGCGCATTCTCCCGTGCCCGAAACAGGCAGGAGGCGACGGACGAAACATTGTCGCGGTCGAAGAACATGTAGCTTTCGATGTTGCGCTGCACCGGGTCGCCATACTTGTGGGCAAAGCCCAAGGCAGTCCCCGAAGCCTGCAACAGGCTGTCCCACTCGCTGCGGTAGCCATGCCCTGACGAGGGCAGTAGCGCGATGCGCGCGCCCACTTCCAGCAGGCGCGCCGTGGTCTCGGCCCGCTCCATGTAACGGGCAATCCAGTAAAGATTGTCTGCGGTCCGGCTCAGCATATCGTCACTCCGCCAGCACCCAGGTATCCTTGACGCCCCCGCCCTGGGACGAGTTGACGACCAGCGATCCCTCCTTGAGCGCCACTCGGGTCAGCCCGCCGGGGACCAGCTCGATACGCTCGCCGACAAGGCAATAGGGGCGCAGGTCCACGTGACGCGGCGCGATGCCCTGCTCGACAAAGGTTGGCACGGTCGACAGGGCCAGCGTCGGCTGGGCGATGTAGTTTCCGGGGTCGGCCTTGATCCGGTCGGCAAAGCCCGCGATCTGCTCGGCGGTCGATTTCGGCCCGACGAGCATCCCGTATCCGCCCGAGCCGTGGACCTCCTTCACGACAAGCTCGCCCAGATTCTCCAGCACATACTTGCAGTCATCGGCCTTGGCGCACTGCCATGTGGGCACGTTCTGCAGGATCGGTTCCTCGCCCAGATAGAAGCGGATCATCTCGGGCACGAAGGTGTACACGGCCTTGTCGTCGGCGACACCGGCCCCCGGCGCCGAGCAGATCGAGACGCCGCCCGATCGGTAGACATCCATCAGTCCCGGCACACCCAGCATCGAATCCGGGCGGAAGCACAGCGGGTCGATATAGGCGTCGTCGATCCGGCGATAGATCACGTCCACCTTGCGCGGGCCTTCGGTCGTGCGCATCCAGACGAATTCGCCCTCGACGAACAGATCCTGCCCCTCGACCAGTTCGACACCCATCAAGTCGGCAAGGAAGCTGTGTTCGTAATAGGCACTGTTGAAATGGCCCGGTGTCAGGATGACGATTGTCGGCTCGCTGTTGCATTTCGGCGGCGCCACGCTGGCCAGCGTCCGGCGCAGGAGGTCGGGGTAGCGGTCCACCGGTTCGATGCGGTTCTCGCGGAACAGTTCAGGGAACATCCGCATCATGATCTCGCGGTTTTCCAGCATGTAGCTGACGCCCGAAGGCGTGCGGCAGTTGTCCTCGAGCACGAAGAACTCGTCCGGGCCGGTCCGCACGAGGTCGATCCCGACAATATGAGAGTAGACGCCCTTGGGCGGCACGATCCCCGCCACGGCCTTTTCATAGGCGTCGTTCTGATAGACGAGCCGCGCCGGAATGCGCCCCGCGCGCACGATCTCGCCCCGGCCATAGACATCAAGAAGGAAGGCGTTCAGCGCCCGCGCCCGCTGCTTGATTCCGCGTTCCAGCCGGGTCCATTCAGCATTGGTGAAGACGCGCGGAAACATGTCGAAGGGGATCAGCCGGTCCGGGTCGCCCCCCTCGCCATAGACGGCGAAGGTAATCCCGATCCGGCGGAACAGCGATTCCGCCTCGGCCTGTTTCATCTGGCGCAATTCAGCGGGCATCGAACGGGTCCAGTCCTCGAGCCGCGCATACGGCAGTCGGACGGTGTCGCTCTGGTACATCTCGTTGAAGTAGGTGGTCAAAGCAGAGGCTTCCCCCATCGGTCCCTGAAGCCAGTTAATCAGCCCGACATGCGCCGCGAAAGGCCCCAAACCACCAATCAAGGGTGCGACATGTGCATTCGCCACTTTTTTGGGCAATCGCAGCCGCTGGCCGTGTTCGCGCCAGACGCTATCCTTGGCTCATGGCCCAGCAACCGCTCCTGACCTTCACCGACCGCGGCATCTGCTGCCCCGAGGGCGGATTCTACATCGACCCCTGGCGGCCGGTCGGTCGTGCGCTCATCACCCACGGCCATTCCGACCACGCCCGGCCCGGCCACGGCGCCTATCTTGCCACCGATGCCGCCGCCCCGGTCATTCGCCACCGGCTTGGTCCGATCCGGCTCGAGACGATCGGCTTCGGCGAGACCCGGCAGATCGGCGGCGTCACCGTCTCGTTCCATCCGGCGGGCCATGTGCCCGGCTCGGCGCAGATCCGGATCGAGCGCGGGGGCGAGGTCTGGGTGGTTTCAGGCGATTACAAAACTGAGCCTGACGGTCTGTCCGAACCCTTCGAGCCGGTCCTCTGCCATACCTTCATCAGCGAATGCACCTTCGGCCTGCCGGTCTTCCGATGGGCTCCGCAGCCAGAGGTGATGGCAAGAATCAATCGCTGGTGGGCGGCGAATGCCGCCGAAGGACGCATGTCTATCCTGGGCGCCTATGCGCTTGGGAAGGCACAGCGGCTGATGGCGGGGCTCGATCCCGGCATCGGTCCTCTCCTGACCCATGGCGCGGTCGAGGAAACCACGGCGATCCTGCGCGCGCAGGGCTATCCCTTGCCCGCCACAACCCGCGTCACGGCAGGCATCGACGCGAAATCCCATCCCGGCGCCCTGGTCATTGCCCCGCCGGGAGCCGAAGCGACACCCTGGGCCAACCGCTTCGGTGGTTATGCCAGCGCCTTTGTATCGGGCTGGATGCAGATACGCGGGATCCGCCGCCGTCGCGGCGCCTCGACCGGCTTCGTCCTGTCGGACCACGCCGATTGGCCAGGCTTGAATACTGCCATCCGCGAAACCGGCGCGACGCGGGTCTATGTCACCCATGGCTATACGCAGATCTTTCGTCGCTGGCTGGCGGATCAGGGCTACGACGCCGGCATCGTCGCGACCGAGTATGAAGGCGAAGGCATCGAAGCGCCCGCCGATCCCCTGGTGGAGGCGGCAGCAGAATGAACTCCGTTTTCATTCTTTCGTTCGGAAGCATCCTCGCGGGGCGCGGGGGGCAGGAAGCCCCCTGTCGCGACCAGCCATGAAGCGCTTCGCCCGGCTCTTCGCGGCGCTCGACGCCACCACGCGCACCTCGGAAAAGACCGCGGCACTGGCTGCCTATTTCCGCGAGGCCCCGGAAGAGGATCGGCTCTGGACTATCGCGCTGCTCTCAGGCCGCCGCCCGAAGCGGGCCGTGACAGCGACAGAGCTGGCGCAATGGGCGGCCGATGCTGCGGGCCTGCCCTACTGGCTGTTCGAGGAAACCTATCCGGTGGTTGGCGATCTGGCCGAGACCATCGCGCTGATCCTGCCGCCGCCCGTCCAGACGGAGACACGCAGCCTTTCCGACCACCTGACGACCCTGCTGCGTCTGACCGGGCATCCTGCCGACGAGCGACGCGCGGCCATCGTGAGCGCATGGGCAGGGATGGAGCAGGACGAGCGGTTCCTCTTCAACAAGCTCATCACCGGCGGATTTCGCATGGGGGTCAGCCAGGGCTTGATGACCCGCGCTCTCGCCCAGGCGACCGGCCTGCCCGAAACAGAACTGGCGCATCGCCTGATGGGCGACTGGACCCCTGCACGGACCAGCTATGCGGCACTGATCCTATCGAATGAGGGAACGGGGTCAGGGGCACAGCCCTATCCCTTTGCCCTCGCCTCGCCGCTCGAGGCGGACGCGCCCACACTCGGACCGCCTGCCGACTGGTTTGCCGAATGGAAATGGGACGGCATCCGTGGCCAGCTGGTCCGCCGGCGCGGGGCCTTCGCGCTTTGGTCGCGCGGCGAGGATCTCATCACCGACCGCTTTCCCGAATTCGCCCCGCTTGCCGACTTCCTGCCAGAAGGAACCGTGATCGACGGCGAGGTGCTGGCCTGGGGCGCGGGCAACCCCCTGCCCTTCGCCGCGCTTCAGACCCGGATCGGCCGCAAGAACGTGCCCAGGAAGGTCCTGGCAGAGGCTCCGGCCCGCCTGCTCGCCTATGACCTTCTGGAGGCCGATGGCAATGACCTGCGCGCAGCCCCCTTTGCACAACGCCGATCGCGACTCGAGGCGATCGTGGCCGCGTTGCCCCCTGACATACCCCTAGGTCTGTCTCCGGAAGTGCCCTTCACCGACTGGAGCGCTCTGGCGGAGACACGGCTCGGCGCGCGCGAGGCGGTGGCCGAAGGCCTGATGCTCAAGCGCCGGACGTCGCCCTATTTCACCGGGCGCAAGCGCGGCGACTGGTGGAAGTGGAAGCTCGATCCCTTCACCGTCGATGCCGTCATGCTCTATGCGCAGGCCGGGCACGGCCGCCGAGCCTCGCTTTTCACCGACTTCACTTTTGCGGTCCGTGACGGCGATCACCTTGTCCCCTTCGCAAAGGCTTATTCAGGCCTGACCGACGACGAGTTCGCCGAGATCACCCGTTGGGTTCGGCAGAATACTCTCGAACGATTTGGCCCGGTGCGGCGGGTCACGCCGGAACTGGTGTTCGAGCTGGCGTTCGAAGGCATCCAGGCGTCCTCTCGCCACAAGTCGGGGATCGCCCTTCGCTTCCCGCGAATGCTGCGCTGGCGGAGGGACAAGCCGGTCGCCGAGATCGACACCCTTGACGGGCTCAAGGCGCTGCTCGCCTCGGTGAGCGACCGCGGTCAACCTTCGAACACGGGCGCGTGACGACTGTTCACGCGCCGCCTGCCGCTTGCTATCTGGTGGCGATGCGAATCGGGCACCGGGCATGGATTGGCCCGGTCCTGCCACCCTGACTGCAAGGAGTTCGTCGTGGACAGCTTCCGACCCGACCGTCGTGACATTCTGCAAGCCGCTCTGGCTGCCGGCGGCTTTTTCCTGCTGCCGCGCGCCGCGCGCGCCCAAACCGCCGGAGCCGCAAGCGAGCCGACCCCCTTCTCGTTCGACATCCTGAAGGAGATGGCCCGGACCCTGGCACAGCAGCCCTGGACCGCGCCGAAGATCCCCGACGACAAGGTGCTGGAAGAGATCGACTACGACCGCCACAACCAGATCACCTTCCGCAAGGAGCACACGCTTTGGCTGAACCAGGGCAACACCTCGCCGGTGCAGCCCTTCTTCCCGGGCCGCTATTTCAAGACCCCGGTCCGCATCCACACGGTCGAGAACGGGATGGCGACGGAATGGCCTTTCTCGCTCGACCTCTTTGACATCCCAGAAGACAATCCGGCCCGGAACCTGACCCATACCACTGGCTTCGCGGGTTTCCACGTCATGGATGCCAAGACCGGCCTCGACTGGATGGCACTGCTCGGCGCCTCTTACTGGCGGACGTCTGGCTACAGCGGCCAGTTCGGCATGTCGGTTCGCGGTCTTGCCATCGACAGCGGTATGTCGGACCGCCCCGAGGAATTCCCGCTTTTCACCAGGTTCTGGCTGGAACCGTCCACCGACGGGGCGATTACCATCTGGGCGCTGATGGAAAGCCAGAGCGTGACCGGTGCCTATCAGATCATCTCGCATCGCGACCATGGCGTGATCCAGGACGTGACGGCCACGATCTATCTTCGCGCCGATGTCGCGCGGCTGGGCATCGCTCCGCTGACCTCGATGTTCTGGTATGGCAAGCACAACCGCTTCGCCGCCGCGGACTGGCGCCCCGAGATCCATGACAGCGATGGGCTCGAGATCATCACCGGCACAGGCGAGCGCATCTGGAGGCCACTGAACGACCCGCCGCGCACGATGGTGAACAACTTTGTTTCGCCGAACGTGAAAGGCTTTGGCCTGATGCAGCGAGAGCGCGATTTCCAGCAATATCAAGATGATGGCGTCTTTTATGAAAAGCGCGCAAGCGTCTGGGTCGAACCCAAGGGAGACTGGGGCGACGGTAGTGTCACGCTCGTGGAGCTATCGACCAATGACGAGATTCACGACAACATCGTGGCCTTCTGGCAACCCGGCCCGGCCGCGAAGGCAGGCAAAAGCTATGACCTGTCCTATCGCCTGACCTGGATGGAAAACAGCCCGGTTCCCCCGATCTCGGCCCGTTTCATTGCCGTGCGCATCGGCTCGGGCGGCATTCCCGGTCAGCCGCGCCCGCCGAAGACCGTGCGGGTGGCCTGCGATTTCGAAGGGACCGGACTCGAAGGTCTGGGCCGCGGCGACGGCGTGACCGTCAACGTCACGACATCGCGGGGGAAGGTCTCGAAAGAGGTGGCCTATCCGGTAGTCAGCACCGATTATTGGCGCGCGATGTTCGATCTCGATTTCGCCGATGTACCAACAGGGGACGACACACCGATCGACATCCGGCTGTTTGTCAGCCACGAGGACAAGGCCAAGACCGAGACGCTTCTGCTGCAGCTTTTCCCGTCGCAGATGGACCGCATCTTGGCGATGTCGCCCTGACGCTCGGCGGTGGAGTGGGGGTTTTCCACCCCCACACCCCCGGAGGATATTTGAGAACAGAAGAAGACGCGATGACGCGCTTTTGCTCTGGTCTTTGCGGCAGGGCGGGTTGTCTTTTCCCTGCCCCGCCCCCTAGATCGGGGCAGGCCACGCAATGAGGTTCCCATGACGCTTCCCCTGTCCCGCCCCGTTTTTGAAGCCAATGCCGTCAGCGGCGGTCAGGGCGACCTGCCGGACTGGGACCTGACCGATCTCTATGCCGCGCCGGACGCGCCGGAGTTCGAGCGGGACATGGCGCAGGTCGAGACCGACTGTGCAAGCTTCGCCGCCGACTACGCAGGCAAGCTTGCAACGCTCGATGCGTCGGGCCTGCTCGATTGCGTCCGTCGCTACGAGGCGATCGACGTGACCGCCGGGCGGATCATGTCCTATGCGGGCCTGCGCTATTACCAGAACACCATGGACAGCGAGCGCGCCAAGTTCATGGCCGACGCTCAGGACAGGATCACCAACGCGACCACGCCGCTGGTGTTTTTCACGCTGGAGTTCAACCGCCTGGACGAGGCGCATCTGGCCGGGCTGCTGGCACAGAATGCCGACCTTGCCCGCTACAAGCCCGTCTTCGACCGGATGCGGGCGATGCGCCCCTATCAGCTCTCGGACGAGCTGGAGAAGTTCCTGCACGACAACTCGGTTGTCGGAGCTTCAGCCTGGAACAAGCTCTTCGATGAAACGACCGCGGGGCTGATGTTCAAGGTCGCGGGTGAGGAGGAAGAGCTGAGCCTCGAAGCGACGCTCAACCTCTTGACCGACGCCGACCGCACGAAACGCGAAGCAGGGGCGCGGGCGCTGGCTGAAGTTTTCGACAAGAATATCAAGCTCTTCTCGCGCTTTCATAACACTTTGGCGAAGGAGAAGGAGGTCGAGGACCGCTGGCGCAAGATGCCGACGCCCCAGACCGCCCGGCACCTGTCGAACCATGTCGAACCGGAGGTGGTCGAGGCGCTGCGCAATGCGGTCGTCGCGGCCTATCCGAAGCTCAGCCACCGTTATTACCGGCTCAAGGCCAAATGGATGGGGCTGGACAAGCTGCAGGTCTGGGATCGCAACGCCCCCCTGCCGATCGACACGCCGAAGACCGTCGGCTGGGACGAGGCGACGAAGACCGTGCTCGATGCCTATGCGGCTTTCGATCCACGCATGGCCGACCTTGCACAGCCCTTCTTCCGCAAGGGCTGGATCGATGCGGGCGTGAAGCCGGGCAAGGCGCCGGGCGCCTTCGCGCATCCGACCGTCACGACAGTGCATCCTTACGTCATGCTGAACTACCTCGGCAAACCGCGCGACGTGATGACGCTGGCCCATGAGCTTGGCCACGGCGTGCATCAGGTGCTGGCGGCAGGTCAGGGTGAGCTTCTGTCCTCCACCCCCCTCACGCTGGCCGAGACGGCAAGCGTGTTCGGCGAGATGCTGACCTTCCGCAAGCTTCTGGACGGCGCAAAGACCCCGGCCGAGCGCAAGACGCTGCTGGCCGGCAAGGTCGAGGACATGATCAACACGGTCGTGCGCCAGATCGCCTTCTACGATTTCGAATGCAAGCTGCACGCGGCACGGCGCGAGGGTGAGCTCACGCCTGACGACATAAACGCGCTTTGGATGAGCGTGCAGGCGCAGAGCCTTGGCGATGCGTTCGAATTCATGGACGGGTACGAGACCTTCTGGGCTTATATCCCGCATTTCGTCCATTCGCCGTTCTACGTCTATGCCTATGCCTTTGGCGACGGGTTGGTGAACGCGCTTTACGCGGTCTATGCCGAGGGCAAGCCGGGATTCCAGGACCTTTACTTCGACATGCTCAAGGCGGGCGGATCGAAGCACCACAAGGAGCTTCTGGCGCCCTTCGGCCTGGATGCGACCGATCCGAAGTTCTGGGACAAGGGCCTGTCGATGATCGCAGGCTTCATTGACGAGCTGGAACAGATCGAAGCGTGAGCGTCGGATTCGAACGGCTGTTTCCCGGCGACGGGGCGCGGATCGCCCATCTTGCGCTTGGTCCCGGACCGGACGCCTTCACGGCTGAGCCTGTCGCGCGGCTTGCGGCGCTTGGCCCGGGCGAAGGGGCATGGGCTGTCGTCGCGGACGGCATCGTTGTCGGCTTTTTCGTTCTCGACCGAAACCTGTCGGGCGAGCACCCCTATGCGCGCGCCGGGGATGTCGTCCTGCGCTCACTTCTGATCGACGCGAAACAGCAAGGGCGCGGGCTGGGTCGGGCGGCGATGGCGGCCCTGCCCGGGCTGGTCGCAACCGCACATCCCGGCACGGCTTCGATCGTGCTGACCGTGAATGTCCGAAACTCTGCCGCCCGAAGCGCCTATCTGCGGGCCGGTTTCCTCGACGAGGGCGAGCTTTATCTGGGCGGGCGGTCGGGGCCGCAGCATGTCATGCGGCTTGCGATCCCGGCCTGACCCGGTTTCTCAGATCGGCTTGGCGACCTCGAACACGCGGTCGATCATCTCCTGCGTCTTGCGGCTCCATTCGAGCGGGCAGGGATAGGGTTCGCCGGTCACGACCGAGCGGCTGAAGGCCTCGACCTGCAGCTTGTACTGCCGCGCATCGGGGAAGCGGTCGACGGTAACCGACAGGCCGGGGCGGTGCAGTTCCACACGCGCCTCGCCGTAGACGTTGGCGTTGTAGGGGGCGGTCAGACGGATAAGGCCCTTCGTGCCGTGATACGTCACCTCCTGCCGGACGAAGAGACGCATCGAAGTCATCGAACCATATGTGAAGCGGCCCTGCGGCCCTTCGAACTCGCCCTCGATCTGGGCAAAGACATCGACGCCGTTCTCGGTGCGGATGCGGGCGGTCAGCGTATCGAGCAGTGGTTCCGCGCCTGTCACGAAACGGGCCGAGCCAATGGTATAGACGCCGATATCGGGCAGGCTACCGCCACCGGTTTCGGGACGGTTGCGGATGTTGCCGGGATCGGTGCGGTTGTCGTAGCTGAAGGCGCTATCGACATGCTCGACCCGGCCGATTGCGCCTTCGTCAACATATTGCTTGGCCCGCAGGAATTGCGGGTGCTGGATGATCATGAACGCCTCGGCGGCCAGCAGCCCGGTTTTGTCTCGCAGGCTGATGATCTCGTCGAATTCCGACGCCTTCATGGTCAGCGGTTTTTCGGTCAGCACATGCTTGCCCGAGAGAAGCGCCTTCTTCGTCCATTCGACATGGAGCGTATTCGGCAGCGGAATGTAGACCGCGTCGATCTCGGGATCGGAGAGCAGCGCGTCGTAGCTCGAATGCACTTTGAGATCGGGATTGAAGGCCAGGAAGGGCTTAGCCTTCGCGGGGTCCGAAGTGGCGAGCGCAAGGAAGCGGGCGCCTTCGGCGGCATGGATGGCCGGAGCCATCTGTTCCCTGGCGAAATTCGCGGCGCCGAGGACGCCCCAGTTGACGACGCGTGTCATTTCTAATCCCTCCCTCGACATGGAAACACCCGCGACGCTATCCGAGCGTCGCGGGTGTGGGAAACGGTAAATGGGCGCCGCTGATGCGATTTCTCTATGGAAGATATCGCTTCGCCTGGCTCATTCCTTGATTTTTCGTAGAAAAATCTTTGGCTTGGCCTAAGCGTCGATCAGCATGCCCTTGCCGCGGGCCAGTTCCTTCATCTTCGACTGGAGTTTCTCGAAAGCGCGGACCTCGATCTGGCGGATGCGCTCGCGACTGACGCCGTAGCTTTCCGACAGTTCCTCTAGCGTCACCGGGTTGTCCGACAGTCGCCGCTGTACAAGGATGTCGCGTTCGCGCTCGTTCAGGGCGCCCATGGCCTGCACCAGCAACTCGCGGCGTGCGTCAAGCTCGTCGCGCTCGGCATAGGCGCCGGCCTGGTCAGCGTCCTCGTCCTCGAGCCAGTCCTGCCACTGCGTCGTGCCTTCCCCATCCGAGCCAACTGTCGCGTTCAGCGAGGCGTCGGAGCCCGCGAGACGGCGGTTCATGTCGATGACCTCGGTTTCGGTCACGTTCAGGTCCTTGGCGATCTGGGCCACGTTCTCGGGGCGCAGGTCACCCTCTTCCAATGCCCCGAGCTTGGCCTTGGCCTTGCGCAGGTTGAAGAACAGCTTCTTCTGTGCCGAAGTGGTGCCAAGCTTCACCAAGCTCCAGGACCGCAGGATGTATTCCTGGATCGAAGCGCGGATCCACCACATGGCATAGGTCGCCAGGCGGAAGCCCTTCTCGGGATCGAAACGCTTGACGGCTTGCATCAGGCCGACATTGGCCTCGGAAATCACCTCGGCCTGGGGCAGGCCATAGCCGCGATAACCCATGGCGATCTTGGCGGCGAGCCGCAGATGGCTTGTCACCAGCTTGTGCGCCGCGGCCGGATCCTCGTGATCGACCCACCGCTTGGCGAGCATGTATTCTTCTTCCGGTTCCAGCAGCGGAAACTTGCGGATTTCCTGCAGATACCGGTTCAGGCCCTGTTCGGGACTGGGGGCAGGCAGATTGGTGTAAGTGCTCATCGACCCTCCTCGTTCCGCTTCGGTTCTGACGCCGCGGAAACCGTGGACTTAGGAATGCGAACTTCCCTGATCAAGTAGGAAGTGAACCAATCGGTTTAACAAAATATGAACCGCTTTCCGTTGCAGTGAAAGACCTGACTTCGTGCGCTCATGCGGAAGTGACTGCGCGTAACAATCGGATCAGATCTTCCATGTCGGACGGCAAAGGCGAGGCAAACTGCAGCCATTCCCCTGTCACCGGATGCGCGAAGCCAAGCGTCGCGGCATGGAGCGCCTGACGCGGAAAGCTGTTCGCCGCCATGGCAGCGACGTCACCCACCGCCTTCGCGGCGAGGCGACGACGGCCACCATAAGTCTGGTCGCCGATCAGGGCATGGCCGACATGGGACAAGTGCACCCGGATCTGATGGGTCCGGCCGGTTTCCAGCCAGCATTCGACAAGCCCCGCGGCAGGCGGGGCGCCGAACTGCTCCACGACGCGGGCACGCGTTACGGCGTGGCGGCCCCCGCCTTCGGTCACCGCCTGCCGCTGTCGATCAGTGCGGTGCCGCGCAAGCTGGGTGGCGATCTTCAGGATGCCGCCGGATTCGAAGCTGACACCACGGATGCCCCGCAGGCGCGGGTCGGCGGCGTCAGGTACGCCGTGAACAAGGGCAAGGTAGTGCCGCTCGACGCTGTGCGCCTCGAACTGCGCAGCCAGCCCATGATGGGCCCGGTCGGACTTGGCCACGACCAGAAGGCCCGACGTGTCCTTGTCGATGCGGTGGACGATACCTGGTCGCTTCTCGCCCCCTACGCCCGAGAGGCGACCGCCGAAATGGTGAAGTAGCGCATTGACGAGCGTGCCCGAGGACGAGCCCGGTGCGGGATGGACGACCATGCCGACCGGTTTGTCGATGACGATCAGATCATCATCCTCCCAAAGGATTGTCAGGGGGATGTCCTCGGCCTGCGTCGCGGTCTCGACGGCATCCTCGATGGCAATCTCGATCACGTCGCCTTCGGATACGCGGGTCTTGGGATCGGCCAGCACCCGCCCTTCCCGGGTCACCGCCCCCTCGGCGATCATCCCTGCAAGACGCGAGCGCGACAGCGCCGCTTCCTCTGGCACGTCACGCGCGAGCGCCTTATCAAGGCGGTCGGGGGGTGCTGCCCCGATCACCACCGACAGGATGCGGGCCTCTGGCATGAAATCGGACATCGATGCTGCTCCGGCGGCGGAAGGGCTTCCGCCCAGCCTGAAATTTCTCAAGGCGCTCGTCATCCTGCTGACGATCACGATGATCGTGGGGGTCATAACCGTCGTCGGGCTGCTTGTCACCCGGATGCCGAAGGCGCCGGGGGGGCTACCGCCGCTGCCTGCCGACATTCGCCTGCCGGAAGGCGCAAGCGCCACGGCCTTCACGCAAGGCAAAGGCTGGATCGCGGTGGTGACAGCCGATGACCGGATCCTGATCTTCGACCGCCTGACCGGCGCGCTGAAACAGACGGTCCAAATCCGGACAGGCGGCTGAACGCAAGGGGCGCTGCGCAAATGCGACGGCGGGTGGCGGAAACGGATGGGCATTGCCACCGCCCGCATGCAGCAATGCCGCAGGCACGTACAGGAGCAGCGGATGGGGATGGTCGATATCGGCGGCATGGACGCAACCGCGGTGGCGGGTCTCGTGGCGCGCGGAGAGGTTTCTGCGGAGGAGCTGCTGGACCAGGCGCTGGAAGCGGTCACGCGGCTGAACCCGAAGCTGAATGCCGTGGTGCTGATCCAGGAAGACGTGGCTCGGCGCGCCATTGCGCAGGGCCTGCCCCGTGGCCCGTTCCGGGGCGTGCCTTTTTTGCTGAAGGACCTGGGCGCAGAGGCGAAGGATTTTCCATCGCATAACGGGTCACGGCTTCTGGCCAACACGGTCTATGGCAAGGATTCGTCAATCTGGCTGCGCATGCGCGCAACTGGGGTCGCAACCTTCGGCCGGACCACCTCGCCCGAAGGCGGAATCGGCGCCGCGACCGAATCGGCCGTCTATGGCGGACCGACCCGGAACCCCTGGAACCTTGACCATACATCTGGCGGTTCCTCGGGCGGCGCGGGAGCGGCTGTTGCGGCTGGGATCGTGCCGTTCGCGCATGGCTCGGATGGTGGCGGGTCGGTTCGGATCCCGGCCTCGTCCTGCGGGCTGTTCGGCTTCAAGCCGACGCGTGCGCGATTGCCGGACGGACCCTATGCCGGCGAAGGCTGGGCCGGCATGGCCATCGACGGGTTCCTCACCAAGTCGGTGCGCGACACGGCAACGATGCTTGACGCCTGCGAAGGCGCAGATCTTGGCGCGCCCTACTGGGCGCCACCGCTTGGCCGGGGCTATGCCGCCGCGATCTCGCGTCCGCCGCGCCGCCTGCGAATCGCGGTCTGCGAGACCACCTTTACCGGAACACCCATTGATCCCGCGTGCCGCAAGGCGGTGCATGAGGCGGCGGCACTTCTGTCCGGTCTCGGCCACCACGTCGAACACGGGCGGCCGACTGCGGACGTCCCGGGCATGATGAGCGCCTGGACCGACATCGTCGCGATCGGGACCGCTCTGGGTATCCGCAAGGCGTTGGGCGGCAGACCGCTGACGCCCGACCTTGTCGAGGGCGTCGGGCGGGGGGCCGTGGCACATGCCGCCTCGCTCGCCCCGGATCGCTATCTGGAGGCGGTGGGCAAGATCCATGATTTCGGGCGGGAGATGGCGGCCTTTTTCGACCCCGAGGACGGGATCGGCCCGGATATTCTGCTGTCGGCCACGCTGGCGGAGCCACCGGCAAAGGTCGGGCGGTTCTCGCATGATACCGAGGATTATGTGGCTTACCGCACCGGCCCCCACGGCATCTTTGCCTATTCGCCCTTCTGCGCCGTCTTCAACGCCAGCGGCCAGCCTGCCGCCTCGCTTCCCCTGCACTGGACGCCCGATGGCCTTCCGGTCGGCGTGCATCTCGCCGCACGCTTTGGTGCCGACGAACAGCTCATCGCGCTTTGTGCCGAATTGGAAGCGGCCCGCCCATGGATCGGGCGCCGGGCACCGGTTCATGCTTGATCCTGTCGCTATGGGCTTGCCAAAGCCGAAAGCTGGCCCGTAGCATATGATCAAAAAGCCGGGGAGTTAGGCCATTGACCACAGACGTCGCGGTGGAAGCCCGCAACGCCGTGAAAGCCTTCGGACAGGGCGAAACCGCGGTCCGGGCGCTTGATGATGTTTCGATCCAGATCAGGAAGGCTGAGTTCTTTACGCTGCTCGGACCGTCGGGTTGCGGCAAGACGACGCTCCTGCGCCTGATCGCGGGCTTCGAGACGCCGACTTCGGGCCAGATCCTGCTGGACGGCAAGGACATCACCAACGACCCGCCGAACAAGCGCCCGGTCAACACGGTGTTCCAGAGCTATGCGCTGTTCCCGCATCTGAGCGTGGCCCAGAACATCGCCTTCGGGCTCGAGATGCTCGGGCGGCCCAGGGCCGAGATTACCAAGACAGTCGAGCGGATGCTGGCCTTGGTGAAGCTTGAGGCAATGGCGGGGCGCAAGACCTCGCAACTGTCCGGTGGCCAGCAGCAGCGGGTGGCGCTGGCCAGGGCGCTGGCGCCGCAGCCGAAGGTCCTGCTGCTGGACGAGCCGCTCTCGGCACTCGACTACAAGTTGCGCAAGGAGATGCAGCTGGAACTGAAGCGGCTGCAGACCGAAACGGGCATCACCTTCATCTTCGTGACTCACGATCAGGAAGAGGCGCTGACGATGTCGGACCGCATCGCGGTCATGAGCGCGGGCCACATCCAGCAGATCGGCGGGCCGCGCGAAATCTACACCCGTCCGGTGAACCGCTTTGTCGCCGACTTCATCGGCGAGACGAATTTCCTGTCGGGTGAAGCGGGAGAAGGCCGCGTGACGCTTGCCAGCGGCGACGTGGTCCAGGTCGAGGGCGCCGAAGGCCGCAAAGGCAAGGTCACGGTGGTCATCCGGCCAGAACAGGTTCGGCTGGCGGAAGCCGGTGCGGCAGAGACGATTCCGGCAACGGTGGAAAGCCTCGTCTATTTCGGCACCGATACCCATTGCCATCTGCGCCTGAAGGACGGGACCGAGATGGTCGCGCGCCTGCAAAGCCCGGCCTCGGGCGAGGCGGGGCTCCAGCAGGGCCAGTCGGTCGGCCTACGCTTTGCACCGGGCGCCGCGCGCGTCCTGGAGGATTGAGATGAGCGCCAACGAGGAGGCCGCGCGTCACCGGGAGGTCCGCAACGCCTGGGCCCTGTCGGCACCGGCGCTGATCCTGCTGCTCGTCGCAGCCATCGGGCCGCTGTTCATCATGCTGGTCTATTCCTTCCTGACGCCCGGCCAATACGGCAACGTGGAATGGAAGTTTTCCTGGGATGCCTGGATCGGCACGCTCTATTCCCGCGACATCTTCGACGGCACGCTGAAGCTTGCCGATGCGCATCTGACGATCTTCTGGCGATCGGTGAAGCTGTCGCTCCTTACCACGATCATCACCTTCATCGTCGGCTTTCCCACCGCCTGGTTCATCGCCACGCGGTCGCCCCGCTCGCGCGCGCTCTGGCTGTTCCTCATCACCATCCCGTTCTGGACGAACCTGCTGATCCGAACCTTCGCGATCAACGAGATCATCCGCAATGAGGGGCTGATAAACTCGGTCCTGATGTGGATGGGGGTGATCGACCAGCCGATCAACATGATCTACACCGACACCGCCGTTTTCGTGGGCATGACCTATGTCTACCTGCCGCTGATGGTGCTGCCGCTCTTCGCCTCGATCGACCGGTTCGACATGCGGCTGCTCGAGGCGGGCTATGATCTCTACGCGTCGCGCTGGCAGGTCCTGCGGCGGGTGATCGTGCCGATCGTGCGGCCGGGGATCGTGGCAGGCTCGATCCTGGTCTTCATCCCTGCCCTCGGGGCCTATGTCACGCCGCGCATCCTTGGCGGCGGAAAGAACATGATGATCGGCAACTTCATCGAGTTGCAGTTCGGACAGGGCCGGAACTGGCCGCTTGGCGCCGCGCTGTCGGTCCTGCTGCTGATCGTCGTGACGATTGCGCTCATGTTCTATGTCCGTGCCTCGACCAAGGGGACGAACAATGGCTGACCGCAGCTTCTCCGCCTCTCGCCTGCCGGGCTTCACTGCAACGGCGATCTTCGTCTTCATCGCGCTCTACCTGCCGATCCTGATGCTGGTGATCGGATCGTTCAACGGCGGTGAGTCCATCGGCGCCTGGCAGGGATTCACTCTAAGCTGGTTTGCCAAGGCCTGGGCCAACGACCATGTGAAGGACGCCACGATCCGCTCACTGGTGATTGCGTCGCTAGCTGCGGTGATCTCGACCACGGTTGCAACAATGGCCGCGATCGCCACGACGCGGCGGCGGCCATTCCGCGGCCAGACCTTCATCTACCTGATGATCAACCAGCCCCTTATGGTGCCCGAGATCGTGACAGCCGTGGCGTTGCTGATCTTCTTCGCCTCGATCAAGGTTGCGACCGGCTATCAGGGCCTTGGCTATCTGATCGCGGCGCACTCGGCGTTCTGCGTGCCCTTTGCCTATCTGCCGATCCGCGCCCGGCTCGAAGGCATGGACCTGACGCTGGAAACGGCGGCGGCTGACCTTTATGCGTCGCCCTGGCTGACCTTCCGACGGGTGACGCTGCCGCTTCTGTTGCCGGGGATCATCGCCGGCATGATGCTGGCCTTTGTCACCTCGCTGGACGACGTGGTCATTACACTTTTCGTTAAATCGGCGGGACAGGATACCCTGCCGACCTACATGCTTGCCCAGGTGCGTCGCCAGATCTCGCCCGAGATCTATGCGATCTCGACCGTGCTCCTCGCCCTTACGATCGTGCTGTTGACCCTGTTCTTCATTCTGACGCGCAAAAAAGACTGACTTAGAAGACAACCAACCGGGAGAAACCAGGAAATGAAAAGACTTCTGACGGTCACGGCCATCCTCATGGCCAGCACCGGCATCGCTTGTGCCGAGGGCGAGCTCCAGCTCTACAACTGGGGCGACTACACCAGCCCCGAACTGCTTGCGAAATTCGAGAAGGAGACCGGCATCAAGGTCACCGTGACCGACTACGACAGCAACGACACCGCGCTGGCCAAGATCGAGGCTGGCGGCCACGGCTTTGACCTCGTCGTGCCCTCGGCCAACTATGTGCAGATCTATGCCGAGAAGGGCCTGATCCAGGAACTGGACCTGTCGAAGCTGCCCCATCACGGCAACATCGCGCCGGAATGGAAGGACGTGCCCTATGACCCGGGCCGCAAGTTCACCGTTCCGTGGCAGTGGGGCACGACCGGCATGGCCGTGAACCAGAAGGCCTATTCGGGCGACATCAATACCTCGGCGATCTTCCTTGACCCGCCGCCGGAGCTGGTCGGCAAGGTCAACGTCACGCCGGAAATGAACGACGTGATCTCGCTCGCCACCTGGTATGTCGGCGGCGAGGCCTGCACCGAGGATACCGAGGTGCTGAAGAAGGTCCGCGACAAGCTTCTGGAAGCCAAGCCGAAATGGCTGTCGATGGATTATGGCATGACCGAGAAGATGTCGAACAACGATGTCATGGCCTCGCTCTACTGGAACGGAGCCATCTTCCGTGCCCGTCTCGCCAACCCGGATGTGAAGTACGGCTATCCGAAGGAAGGCTTCCCGCTGTGGATGGACCAGGTGGCCCTGCTGTCGGACGCAAAGAACGTCGAGGAAGCCTACAAGTTCCTCGACTTCATCATGTTGCCGGAGAACGCCGCGCTGATCTCGAGCTTCGCCCGCTACGCAAACGGAATTGCGGGGTCCGAGGAGTTCATGCCCGCCGACATGAAGGACGCACCGGAAATCGTCATCCCGGAAGAGTTCAAGGCAAAAGGCCACTTCCTGCTGCCGTGCAGCCCGAAGGCGCAGGAATACAACACGGCCATCTGGACCGAACTGCAGAAATGACCATGAAACGGATGCCGACCCTATGGGTCGGCATCCGGCAAGGCGGGGGGCTGAGAGCCCCCCGCACCGTTTGAAGTGTTCTTCCAATAAGAAGCAGGCCGTCATGGATCTGACAGGACTTTCCGCGAGCGCGCTGTCGCGGCTGATCCATGCGCGCAAAGTTGCACCTTCGGATGTGATGTCGGCGGTTCTTGCCCGGATCGCGCGCGTCAATCCGGCGGTCAACGCCATCGTCGCGTTGCGTGATCCCGGACTCCTCATGGCCGAAGCGCAGGCGCTTGACGATCTGGAGCCGAGCGGCTGGCTGCATGGCATTCCTTTTGCCATCAAGGACCTGCAGCGCGTTTCTGGCATCCTGTCCAGTTCCGGGCACCCCGGACTGGCCGATTTCATTCCGAAAGCCGACGACATGCTGCCCCGCCGGGTTCGAGCTGCGGGCGGGATCATCATCGGCAAGACCAACGTGCCCGAATTCGGCCTTGGGTCGCATTCCTACAACCCGGTGCACGGGGTGACTGGCAACCCCTATGACCCGTCGCGAAGCGCGGGCGGTTCGTCTGGCGGGGCTGCCGCCGCACTCGCCGCGCGGCTCGTCGCTGTTGCCGACGGTTCGGACATGATGGGGTCCCTGCGCAATCCGGCGGCGTTCTGCAACGTCTATGGCTTCAGACCGACCTTCGGACTGGTGCCGGCCGACCCGGAAGGTGATGGCTTCCTGCATCAGCTCGCGACCGATGGTCCCATGGCGCGCACCATCGAGGATCTGGCCCGTTTCCTGGAGATCCTTGCCGTTCCCGAGCCCACCGATCCGCATTCGCGCGCGTGGGAGCCATTCAGCGCGGGCCTCGATGTCGAGGTGAAGGGCACCCGGATCGGCTGGCTGGGGGATTGGGGCGGAGCGTTCCCGACCGAGCCCGGCATCCTTGACACCTGTGCGGCGGCGCTCGTCGCGCTGACCGATCTTGGTTGCTCTGTCGAAGCGGTCCCGCCGCCCTTCCCTGCCGACCGTCTCTGGGAAAGCTGGACCATGTTGCGCAGCTGGTCGGTGGCTGCTGGTCTCGGTGTCCTCTATGCCGAGCCGAAATCGCGGGCCCATCTCAAGCCCGAGGCGATCTGGGAGATCGAGCGAGGCCTGTCCTACAGCGCGGCAGAGATCCACCGGGCCAGCGTGATCCGCTCGCAATGGTATGCCACGCTCGCCGGGCTGTTCGAACGCTACGACGCATTGGTCTTGCCGTCGGCGCAGGTCTGGCCTTTCCCCAAGGAACAAACCTGGCCGCGCCGGATCGCCGGGCAGGAGATGGACACCTATCACCGCTGGATGCAGGTGGTGATCCCGGTGAGCTTGGTCGGCCTTCCCGCCCTGGCCGTTCCGGCCGGCTTTGGTGAGCAGGGCCTGCCGATGGGGGTTCAGATATTTGGCCCGAAGGGCACCGATCGGCGGCTGCTTCGGCTCGGACAGGCCTATCACCGGGCCACGGACTGGCCATCGCAGCGTCCGGCGGAAGCCTGAGCACCTGGCTCAACCAAGAGGATAGCGTGCGAGCGCCTCGTAGCGCGAGCCCGCTGCGGTGCGGATGCTTTCGAACAGGACGAACTCATTCACCTCCATAGGCCCCGCGCGAAAATCGCTCCCGCTGGCGACCGCCCGTTCGATCCGCATACGCTCCTCGATCCCGGGAGGGCGGAAGCGGCCGAGCGTGACATGCGGAACGAAACGGCGGTGCTCGGTCTCGACGCCAGCGCGGCGGACGGCGGTCTCGAGCTTTTCCTGAAGGCGCATGAGTTGGGGGGTCGGGGCGACGCCCGACCAGACAGCGCGAACTTTCTCGCCGCCGAATAGCCCGAGCCCTGCCATTTCCAGAGACAGCGCAGGCAATCTGAGCGCGCCGATTGCCTCGTGGACCTCTTCCAGCTTCCGCTCCGGCTGTTCGCCCAGGAAAACGAGTGTCAGATGCAGGTTCTCGAGCGGCTCCTTGCGCGGCAGCGGTAACAGGAACTGCTGCACGGCCAGGGCCGAACGCAATGCCTCGTTCAACTCGATGGCAAGGAAGGCGCGGATCATCGACGGGCCAGATGAGAAAGACGCGCCCGGATTTCTGGCCGTACCGGACCCTCGCGCGGCGCATCGCGCAGCGTTGTGAGCATATGCTCCTGCGGTTCGGGTCGGCCGCGGAACCGGGGCAGCGTCGCAAGGACAGCCTGCGCCTCGCGGGGCAGGAGGTCAGGGATCTCATCTCCGGTCAACGTCGCCCAGACGCCGGTCCAGCACCGGCCGACAGACCATGGGTCGTAACCTCCGCCGCCCAGAACGAGATAGCGCGGGGCGACGGGCCGCAGCGCCGCCACCACCGACCAATGGGCATTGTTCGACAAGGCAAGGCGCGACAACGGGTCTTCCAGAAGGGCATCCGCACCACATTGCAGGACGATCGCGTCGGGGCGGAATCCGGTGACGCGCGGAAGGATCAGGCCTTCAAGCGCCGCGCGCATCTCGCTGTCGTTGAAGCCGCGCGGAACCGGCAGGTTGAAACAGTTGCCGACACCTTCATCCTCCAGATGCCCCGTGAATGGCCAGCGTCCTTCCTCGTGGATCGAGATCAGCAGGGTTTCGGGATCGCCCGCAAAGGCCTCTTCCACGCCGTCGCAATGATGGGCGTCGATATCGACATAGGCGATGCGGCGAGCTCCGACCCGTCGCAGGACCAGCATCGCCAGAACCGGATCATTTGTGTAGCAGAAGCCGTTTGCCCGGGCGGGAAGGCCGTGATGGGTGCCACCTGCCGGAACGTAGATCACCCCGGCGTCGCGCAGGAGTTCCGCCGCCAGCATTGCCCCGCCTGCCGAGGTGGCCGGGCGGCGGAAAACCTCGGGGAAGACCGGATTTGCCACGGTCCCGAGGCCGAAGCGGCTGTCATCCGGCAGGGCATGGCCCCGCGCCTCGGCGGCCTGAAGCGCGGCGATGTAGGCGGGGTCATGGAACAGGCTCAGCGCTGCCGGCTTGGCACGCGGACTTTGGCGGAAGCGCGCGGGCGGCAGCCAGCCCAGTGCCCGCGTCAGGTCCATCACGGTCGAGACCCGGGGTATCCGCAGCGGGTGCTGGCCACCGTAGCTCGAGCGGCGATAGATCTCGGACCCGATCAGCAGCGGTCCGGTGGGCGCGCTCAGTTCAGAAGCGGCTCGATCTTCGACAGGATCGAAGGCGAGGTCGGTTTCGTCGTGGACCCCCATGTCGCCTGCACTTCTCCGTTCGGGCCAATCAACACTTTGTTGAAATTCCAGCGCGGCGTGAAGCCGGTTTCATCGCGCAGCCAGAGATAGAAGGGATGCGCTTCCGGACCGGTGACATGGGTGATGTCGGTCATCGGCAGGGTCACGTCAAACTGTATCGCGCAGTACTCCTTCACTTCCTGCGCTGACCCCAGTTCCTGGCGGAAGTCGTCCGAAGGCACGGCCAGAACGACCAGACCGCGCGACCCATAGCGATCCTGAAGCTCCTGCAGTTCGGTGAACTGGGGGGCGAACCCACAGAGTGAAGCCGTGTTCACGACCAGAACCGGCTGTCCGCGGAAGCTGTCGAGGTCGATTCTGCCCCCGTCGATCGAGGAAAAGGTGAAACCGGCCTGCGCCGCTGCCGTCGTCAGCAGGAAACCGATTGCACCTATTGCGCCCGAGACCCATCTCGTCATCGCCTTTCCTCCCAGCCCCGTTTCCAGCTTCTTTCTTTGGCGGGAACTAGTCCCGCCAGCGCAAGCGTCAACTCACCGCAGTAAAACGCACGGTCTGGACAAGAGGCTCGGATCGTCTGAAACTGACGCAAACGAGAGGCAAACTCCGAGCAGGCGGTTCAGTGAATAGGACAAAGATCATTACGCTGTTGAGCGATACGACCACCAGAACCCAGTACGGGGCGATCTGTTGGCGGATGCACAAGGCCGGCATTCAGGTGCTGCTTGTGACCTCGCGCGATACGGGGCGGTGGATCATTCCGAAAGGTTGGCCGGTCGAAGGGGCCACCGATGCCGGATCGGCCGAGCGCGAGGCCTGGGAAGAAGCCGGAGTACTGGGCAAGATGTTGCCGTTGTGTCTGGGGGTTTATGCCTATGACAAGGTCGTCATTCCAGGCCGCAGCATTCCCTGTGTAGTCGCCGTCTATCCCCTGCGCGTGACCGAACTGAAGAAGCGTTTCCCCGAACGCAAGCAGCGGCGGCGGAAATGGTTCTCAATCGAGGATGCGATCCGAAAAGTCGCTGAACCGGAGTTGCGCCAGATCCTGTCCGAATTCCGCCCCCCGAGCGAGGCCGCGATTGCGGCCGCCGGCCTCGCAGCCGCGCCTGGGCAGGTCAGTGGGAACCCGCCGGTCGAGCCCCCGCGCGACAGCGATTGAATTCCTGACGCGATCGATTATCTCGGTCCTCAGAAGCTCTGTGTGACAGAATGATCCACTACAACCTGACCTGCGCGTCTGGCCATGAGTTCGACAGCTGGTTCAAATCCTCGGACGCGTTCGATAGCCTCGCCTCGGCGGCGCGGCTAAGCTGCCCTGTTTGCGGAAATACCGAGGTTTCCAAAGCACTTATGTCACCCTCTGTCGCCATGGCAGGCGAGGCGCGAGACCTTGGCGCCCCCACGACCGAAATCGAGCAGGCGCTCGCGGCACTGCGCCGACAGGTCGAGGAGAATTCGGAGTATGTCGGGCTGAATTTCGCGTCGGAAGCCCGCAAGATGCACGAGGGCGAACTGCCGTCCCGGTCGATCTATGGCGAAGCGAAGCCCGAAGACGCGAAGCAACTGATCGAGGATGGCGTGCCCGTTGCGCCGCTGCCCTTCATGCCGCGGCGCAAGACAAACTGACCCGCGTCAGATCTGCTTTTCCGGCATCTGGACAACCAACCCATCAAGCGCAGGGGTCACCTTGAGCTGGCAGGTCAGGCGCGAACGCACCGGATCGGGGTTCCAGGCGAAGTCGAGCATGTCTTGTTCCATCGCGTCCTTGGCCGGAAGCTTTTCAACCCAATCGGCAGCGACATAGACGTGGCAGGTCGAACAGGCGCATGCACCGCCGCAATCGGCTTCGATCCCCGGAATGCCATTGTCTCGCGCGCCTTCCATCACCGTCAGGCCGTTCGGCACATCAACGACGTGCTCTTTACCGCCGAATTCGATATAGGTGATTTTCGCCATCGCCTTGTCCTTCAATCGGAATGCCCGCGGTTTCTAGCCTAGCCGCACGGCGGCTTCCATACCCCTGTTGCGCGACATTTCCTGTCGGCTTAGCGTCAGTCGAAGACCAGAGGCGATGCAGCCGGAGGCTTGCCATGCCGCTTGACGTCATCGGGACCGGATTTGGACGAACTGGCACGGACTCGATGCGAGAGGCCTTGGGCATTCTTGGCTTCGGCCCCTGCCATCACATGTTCGAGGTGAACTCGAATCCCGAGCAAAGGCGGCTGTGGCGCGCGCTCGCCGCAGGAGCGGCTCCGGATTGGGAAGCCCTTTTCGCGGGCTACCGGTCGTGCATGGACTGGCCCTCGGTGCATTACTGGCGGGATCTGATCGCGACCTATCCAAAGGCGAAAGTGATCCTGACCTGGCGGAGTCCTGAAAGCTGGTGGGAGAGCTATGAGCGCACCCTGCTGCCCGCGCTCAAGGGCAGCACCGATCCGGCCTCGCTTGGCGTTGCCCTGGTCGCCAAGCAGGCTCTTGGTGGGCGACCCGAGGATCGTGCCCATGTCATGGGTCTATACGAGGCGCATGTCTCGACAGTGAAGGCCACCGTGCCGGCCGACCGGCTGTTGATCCATAGCCTTGGCGATGGGTGGGGGCCGCTTTGCGCCCACCTCGGCGTGCAGGTTCCCGATGTTCCCTATCCACACCAGAACAGCCGGACTGAATTCACAACGCGCTTCGGCACAGGGGGCGATGCGCCAACGACCTGATCGTGCCGCAACGGTTCATCCGCGGGCGTGAGCGACTGCTTCCTAGGCAGAGGCTTTGGCGCTATCGTGTTCCGCAATCCGGGCAGACCGGCACGAATTACAACCGACAGGCCGCATGATCCGCTTCCTTGCTTCCGGTGCCCTGTTGCTGGCCTTGACGGCCTGCGACAGCATCCCGACGTCTGGCGCAGCCTCCGACGCCGACCTGCGCGCGGAACTCGTTCCCGCAGAGGAGGACATGCCCCCTACTGCGCCTGCAGGTGCGTGCTGGGCCAAGGAGGTGACGCCCGCCGTGATCGAGACGGTCAGCGAACAGGAGATGATCCGACCGGCGCAGCTTGCCGAGGACGGAACACAGATCTCGCCGGCGGTCTTTCGCAGCGTCACCCGCCAGAAGATCGTTCAGGATCGCCAGACGGTCTTCTTTCGGAAGCCCTGCGGGGCTGACGGCAACATCACCTTTACCGCATCGCTGCAGCGCGCGCTCAAGGCCCGCGGTCTTTATTCCGAGCCGGTTACAGGGGAAATGAACGAGGCCACGCGCCTTGCCATCCGCCGCTATCAAGAGCCACGCGGCCTTGACAGCAAGATCCTGTCGCTCGCGGCGGCGCGGGATCTGGGTCTTGTCGCCGTGGACCGCGACAGCCTGAGCTAAGTAGAGGGGGCGCCCAAGGCGCACCCCCATTGATCGCCAGTCCAGGACAGGATCAGCTCTTTTCGACCGACAGCGCGACGAACCGTGGGTCGCCTTCGCGGCGGACAAGCAGCAGCAGCGACTTGCGGCCGGCATCGCGGGCCTCGGTGACGCGGTCTTCCAGGTCGGACACGGTCGTGACCGGCTGCTGACCGGCTTCGGTGATGATGTCGCCTGCACGCAGGCCCTTGGTGTAGGCTTCGGACGCCGGATCGACCTCCATCACCGCAAGGCCCTTGGTGTCGGCAGGCAGGTTCATCTTTTCGGCGGCATCAGGGGTCACTTCGACCACCTTCAGGCCCAGAAGCTCCTGCACTTCCGGCTTGGCCGGGCTCTTGGCGGATGCCGGAACCGGCTCGGACTCTGCATCCTCGCGGCGGCCAAGCTTGATCGACAGAGTCTCGGATTTGCCGTCGCGCAGCACCACGACCTCGGTCGCCTTGCCAATGTCGGTGTCGGCCACCTTGCGAACCAGTTCGCGGGTGTCCTTCACATCGACACCGTCGAAGCGAACGATGACGTCACCCGACTTCATGCCGGCATCCTTGGCCGGGCCATCCGGCACGTCAGTCACCAGTGCGCCCTTGGCATCAGCCAGACCCATCGCGTCGGCAACATCCGGCGTCACGTCCTGGATGCGCACACCCAGCCAGCCGCGGCGGGTTTCGCCGTATTCCTTCAGCTGGTCGACAACCTTCGACACCACGTTCGACGCCATTGAGAAGCCGATGCCGATCGAGCCGCCGTTCGGCGACAGGATGGCGGTGTTCACGCCGATCACCTGGCCATCCGAATTGAACAGCGGGCCGCCCGAGTTGCCGCGGTTGATGGCGGCATCGGTCTGGATGTAGTCGTCATAGGTGCCCGAGAGCGCCCGGTTGCGGGCCGAAACGATCCCCGCCGAAACCGAGAAGCCCTGGCCGAGCGGGTTGCCCATCGCGACAACCCAGTCGCCGACCTGCATCAGGTCGCTGTCGCCGAACTTGACGAAGGGCAGCGGCTCTTTGGAGTCAACCTTGAGGAGCGCGATATCGGTCTTCGGATCGGTGCCGACGACCTTCGCATCCATCTTGTTGCCGTTGAAGAACTCGATCTGGATCTCGTCGGCACCTTCGATGACGTGGTTGTTCGTGACGATGAAACCGTCCTCGGACACGACGAACCCCGAGCCGAGCGCCTCGCTGCGGCGCGGGGCCTGCTGGCCGCCCTCGCCACCCTGGCGATCCTGGAAGTCCTTGAAGAACTCCTCGAAGGGCGAGCCTTCCGGAACCATCGGGCCGTCCTCGGTCGAGGCGGCAACGACGGCCGAGGTGGTGATGTCGACAACGGCCGGGCTGACCTGCTTGGCCAGATCGGCAAACGATTCAGGGGCGGTGAACGCCAGGGCCGGGACGACCGGCGTAGCCGCAACGGCGGCACCCAAGAGCGCTGCCGCAACCAGGTTGCGCGCGGTCTTCGGCCGGGCGGCGGACTTGGTGATGAGGGACACTCGAAACTCCTTTTGGCTGCATGAGACTGCCGGTCACGCGACCGGCCTGATCCGCAGATACACCGCGGAGGGGGGCCAACTGCAATGCAATCCCGTTCGCATAGGCTCAATTCGATGTGAAAGATCCGTTAGCGGAATCTGTCACGCCCCGAGGTGACGGGCAAGCCAGACGAGCACCACGCCCAGGGCCAAGGCCCCCAATCCCAGAGCGCGGCGCTGGTCCCGGGGCATGGCAGAAAATCGTGCCAGCAGATCCTCCATACGCGAAGGGGCCAGCGCAAGCGCCAGCCCCTCAACCGAAAGCACCAGACCGATCGCAAGGAGCAAAAGGCTCATGGCGCAGTCTGTCCCTCGGCTGCGGAATCCAAGGGGGTAGCCGAGGACACAGCCGGGGTGTCAAAGCCATTGAGATACTCGAAGAAAACCGAATTCGGTTCGAGCACGATCGAAGAATTCGTTCCTTTCAGGGACGTCTCGTAGGCCTGCAACGACCGGGTAAAGGCAAAGAACTCCGGATTCTTGCCATAGGCCGCCGCATAGATCGCGTTGCGCTTGGCGTCGGCCTCGCCGCGCACGACATCTGCCTGACGCCGCGCGTCCGAGGTAAGTTCAACCACGGTCCGGTCTGCGGTTGCGCGAACCCGCGCCGCGGCTTCGCCACCGCGGGCGATCTCGTCCGCTGCCTCACGCTCGCGCTCGGCACGCATCCTGGCATAGGTCGCCGCCAGGTTTTGCTCGGGCAGATCCGTACGGGTTAGGCGAACGTCGATCACGTCGATTCCAAGGGCGGCCGCCTCGCGCCGCGCAAGATCGCGGATGCGGTTCATCAGACCTGTGCGGTCCTCGGACAACACGGCACTCGAAGGCACCGAACCCAGAACCTCGCGGATGGCCGCGTTGATGATCCGTTCGAGCCGAACCTGCGCCGCCCGCACGCCCTCGGCACCCACAGATTCGCGGAACTCGATAAGGTTCACGATCTGCCAGCGCGCAAAGGCATCGACGACAAGACGGCGATCATCGAGCGGAGTCACTTCAAGCGGCTGCGTCGGCAGGCCTAGGATTCGTCCGTCATACCTTACGACTTCCTGGATAAGCGGGATCTTGAAACCAAGGCCCGGATCTTCCTTCACCGCCTTGACCTGGCCGAACTGCAGGACAAGTGCTTTCTCGCGTTCGTCGACGATGAAGACCGACGACAGGCCAAGCACGATCGCGACGATCAGCGCGGGCAGGATGATGGATGCGCGGTTCATCAGTTGCTCCCCCCAGACTGGGTCGCGGCGGCTCCGGCGCCTCCGGGCGCAGTCAACCGGCCAAGTTCATTCAGCGGCAGGAAGGGCACGACCCCCTGCCCCGCAGCCTCGCCCCCGGCGACGCCGTCAAGGATGACCTTGTTCATGTCGCCGTACACTTTCTCCATCGTCTCGAGATAGAGACGGCGACGGGTGATCTCCGGCGCCTTCTCGTACTCTGTCAGAAGCGACAGGAAGCGGCTGGTCTCACCTTCGGCCGCATTCACGACGCGCGAGCGGTAGGCCTCGGATTCCTCCAGCAGACGTGCCGCATCACCACGGGCGCCAGCGGTGACCCGGTTGGCATAGGCATCAGCCTCTTTCTCCAGCCGGTCCCGCTCCTGCTGGGCCGCCTGAACTTCGCGGAAGCTGTCGATGACCTCGCGCGGCGGGTCGGCACGGTCGAAGTTCACCCGCACCACGTTGATGCCCGCATTGTAGCTGTCGAGCGTCGCCTGCACCGCCTGGCGCAGATCGGCGGCGATGGCGCCCCGGTCGCGGTTCAGGATCGGCGCCAATTCAGACCGCGCGATGATGTCGCGCATCGCACTTTCGGAGACCGCGCGGATCGTGTCGGTCGGATCGGCAAGGTTGAACAGGTATTTCGCCGGATCTGTGATGTTCCAGACAACCTGGAACTCGATGTCGACGATGTTCTGGTCGCGGGTCAGCATCAGGCCGGTGTCATTGTCACCATCCTTGCCCGTGCCGATATCCGTCTGCCGTTCGCCGGTCACCTGAACGATCTCGGCAGTGACGAAAGGCCAGGGCGCAAAGTTGAGGCCCGGATTGCCGATGCCGGAATACTTGCCAAGGAACAATTCGACCGAGCGTTCTTCAGGCTTGACCGTGTAGAAGGACATGAAAGCCCACAGACCAAGTGCCGCGAGTGCGCCAAGCGCCAGACCCTGGCGCGTGAATATGGGGCCGAGACCCCCACCACCGGACCCGCCGCCATTGCCGCCGCCGCCCTGGCGACCACGGCCGCCCATCAGGACGCGGAGCTGTTCCTGCCCCTTCTTCATCAGTTCGTCGATCTCGGGGAGCTGCGGGCCTTCGCCCGGCCGCTTTCCCCCGCGATTGTTGTCACCGCGGTTATCGCCGCGATTGTCGCCGCCCGAACCTCCGCCGCCCCATGGGCCGCCGCTGCCTGCCATGCGTTCCTTCCTTCACGTCGTGCTGCAACGCGACTTGGTCATCGCGCGGCGAATTTCAAGCTTTTCGCACCGGAGTGCGCAGAGTCACCAGTTCTTCGGCCATCGTTGGATGGACTGCAACCGTGCGATCGAAGTCCTCTTTCGTTGCCCCCATGCGGATCGCAATCGCCGCAAGCTGGATCATTTCGCCCGCTCCGGGTGCGACGATGTGACAGCCGAGAACCCGGCGGGTCGCCCGGCTGACGATCAGCTTCATCAGTACGCGATCCTCGTCACCGGCAAAAGCCGACTGCATTGGACGGAAGGCGGTCGCATAGACCTCGATCGGCTCGATCTCGCGTGCGGCCTCTTCCGTGAGGCCGACGCTGCCAAGTTCCGGCTGGGTGAAGACCGCCGAGGCAACGAGGTCATGTTCGGCCTGCCGCGGAACGCCGCGAAAGACGGTATCGGCAAAAGCGTGGCCTTCGCGGATTGCGACCGGCGTCAGGTTGATACGGTCAGTCACATCTCCCACGGCGAAGATCGAGGGAACAGCTGTCTGGCTCCAGCCGTCAACTTCGATCTGGCCGCGCCGGCCGATGCCGACGCCCAATGCCTCAAGTCCCAACCCTTCGGTGTTCGGCACGCGTCCGGTCGCATACATCACGGCATCGAATTCGCAGTCGTGGCCGTCGGTCGTGGTCGCGCGGATTGTCCCCTCCGGCGTTCGCTGAAGCCGGATGATCGAGGTGCCGGTGCGCAGATCGATTCCCTTCATCCGCATCGCGTTCGCGACATGGCCGCGTGCCTCGTCATCGAAGCCGCGCAGGATTTGCGCCCCACGGTAGAACTGGCTGACCCTCACGCCCAGACCATTCATGATGCAGGCGAATTCCGATGCGATGTAGCCGCCGCCGACGATCAGGAGCCGCTTCGGCAATTCCGGCAGATGGAACATGTCGTTCGAGGTCATGACCAGATCAGATCCAGGGAACTCAGGGACGAAGGGGCGCCCGCCTGTGGCGATCAGGATCGTGCGGGCAGTCACCACCTGCCCGGTGGTCAGGCGCACCGTATGGGGATCGTCCAGCGTCGCGCGGACGTTGAACACCTCAACCCCGGCTTTGGCGAGAGTGTTGCGATAGGCCCCCTCAAGCCGGTCAAGCTCGGCCTCGAGTTTCGAGCGAAACGCAGGCCAGTCAAACCCGCCCGCGCTGACCTGCCAGCCATAGGTGACGGCCTCTCGCAGCATGGCGGGATAGGACGAGGCGAAGACCATGAGTTTCTTTGGGACGCAGCCCCTGATAACGCAGGTGCCACCCATACGGTCTTCTTCTGCCAGGGCGACACGGGCGCCACCCTCGGCCGCGGCAATGCGCGCGGCGCGCACGCCGCCGGACCCGCCGCCGATCACGAAAAGATCGTAGTCAAAAGGCTGACTCATTCGTCGGCCTCGAGGAAAATGTTGTCGGGTGCGGTGAAGAACAGGCGGTCCTGTTCGACCGTACCGGCATTGATGTCGCGCACCTCGACACGACCGTCGCCGTGTCCGATCACCACGACATCACAGATATCGATGAACAGCCCATTCTCGACCACGCCGGGGATCTGGTTGAGGACCAGCGCCAGTTGCCGAGGGTTCCCGATGCGCTTCAGATGCAGGTCAACGATATAGTTTGCCTCGTCGGTCAGAAGCGGTCGGTCGCCGTTCATCCGCAACGTCACGTCGCGGCCCAGAACATCCATCCCGGTCAGCAGCTCTTCGATCAACGATTTCGTCGTCTGCCATCCGAAGGGGATCACCTCGACCGGCAGCGGAAAGGCACCAAGCTGGGTCACGTCCTTGGCCGCGTCGGCGATCACTACCATCCGGTCAGATGCGGTCGCGACGATCTTTTCCTGCAGAAGCGCGGCACCGCCGCCCTTAATGAGATTGAGGTCACGATCGACCTCGTCGGCGCCGTCGATCGTCAGGTCCAGCCATTTCGCCTCGTCGAGGCTGACCACGGTAAGTCCGAGGTCATGCGCCAGTTCCGCAGTGCGGGTCGAAGTCGGCACCCCTTGTACGCGAAGTCCCTCGTTACGGACCCGTTCCGCCAGGCACCGCACCATCCAGGCCGCGGTCGATCCGGTGCCAAGGCCCAGCTTCATCCCGTCTTGCACGAAGTCGACAGCGCGCTTGGCGGCCACGAACTTGGCCCTTTCGATGGGGGAGAGATCGCTGGTCATGAATGGCTCCAGAGCTGGGACTGCGTCGTTATAGGAAACATCCCCGCCCACTGCGAGACCGAAAACCCCTGCTGCCCTTGACTTTCAGGCTCGGCACGCCATTCTTGCGAATTATTCTCATTATCAGGAACGCGTGGTGCAGGACAACTTTTCGCTCAACGGGCTAGCGGCAGCAGATGCCGGCAATTGGCGCCGTGATCGCGGGGACGCGGCCCTTGCCGATGTCCACCGCTCGGTCCGCGTGCCGACAACAGGCTGGCGAAAATTCGTGGCCTTTCTCGGCCCAGGCTACATGGTGGCCGTGGGCTACATGGACCCGGGCAACTGGGCGACCTCGCTCGCGGGCGGGTCGAAGTTCGGCTACACGCTGCTTTTCGTCGCGCTGATCTCGAATATCATGGCGATTGTCCTGCAATCGCTCTGTGCCAGATTGGCAATCGCCTCTGGGCGCGACCTAGCCCAGGCCTGCCGCGACGCCTTTCCCCGCTGGATCAACATACCTCTGTGGTTCCTGGCGGAATGCGCGATCATAGCTACGGACATTGCCGAGGTGATCGGCACCGCCATCGGCCTGAACCTGCTGTTCGGAATCCCGCTGGAGCTAGGGGTGCTTATCACCGCTCTCGATGTGTTCCTGATCCTGTGGCTGCAGACCAAGGGCTTCCGTTGGCTCGAAGCCTTCATCATTACTCTGCTCGGGGTCATCGCGCTCTGCTTCGGCATCCAGATCGTGCTTGCCGACCCGGACTGGGGCGGCGTGATCCGCGGGTTCGCCCCGACGACCGAAATCCTTCACAATCCCGAGATGCTTTATCTTGCGCTCGGCATCCTTGGCGCGACAGTCATGCCGCACAATCTCTATCTTCATTCGGCCATCGTGCAAACCCGGGACTTCGGTCATACCCTGCCAGAGAAGCGTCAGGCGCTGACCTATGCGACGCTCGACAGCACCATCGCATTGATGTTCGCGCTGCTCATCAACGCCTCAATCCTCATCCTCGCGGCCGCGAGCTTCCATGCCACGGGCCAGACAGACGTGGCCGAGCTCGGTGATGCGCATCTGTTGCTCGGGCCGCTGTTGGGCTCGGCAATTGCGCCGACACTCTTCGCCATCTCGCTCTTGGCCTGCGGCCTGAACTCGACAGTGACGGCAACGCTCGCCGGCCAGGCGGTGATGGAAGGTTTCCTGCAGATGCGGTTGAAGCCGTGGGTGCGGCGGCTGATCACCCGGGCGATTGCAATCATCCCGGCGGCGGGGGTGACCATTTTCTATGGCGCCCAGGAAACCGGGCGGCTGCTGATCCTTACGCAGGTGGTGCTGTCGCTGCAGTTGAGCTTTGCCGTGGTGCCGCTGGTGATGTTCACCACCGACCGGCGCAAGATGGGCGCCCTTGTGGCGCCAGGCTGGCTGGCGGTCGCAGCCGCGGTGATTGCCGTGGTCATCGTGGCGCTTAACCTCAAGCTCCTGTGGGATTTCCTCGGCTGACCCTGTTCAGCCCCCCGTCTTTTCCTGCTCAGGCGCAGGCAGATCGGCGACAGCAGCCATAACTGCGCGGTATTCGGCCAGGGTGACCCTCTCGTCACCGTCGGTATCAAAGCGCATTACCCCGCGCATCGCGGCGATCTCACGGTCCGGCACGTCCTGTTCCGCCTCTGCGGCTGCGAACTGGCGCAGTTCCCCGGGATCCAGCGCGCCGTCGCGGTTTCGATCCGCCCGCGATGCCGCAACAGCCAGCCAGCCGCGATTGCGCGCGCCGGAGGAGGAGGCGAGCGCTGCCAGCTCGTCGGCACCAAGCGTGCCATCGTTGTCGAGGTCCGCAGCAAGCAGCCGCGCCAGAACCGAGGCGCGGGCATCCGCCAGTCGCAAGGATACCGCAGTATCGATCTGGTCAGCACTGATGCTGCCGCCCGAACCGGACCCTGCGATCAGCATCACCACGGCCTCTTCCGCCCGGTCTGGCGAGACTTGCATCCGTTTGACCACCGCCGCGGGCAGGCCCGCCGCAATTGCCTCCGCAGAACCATTCCCGTCCTGCGCCTGCACCAACACAGGCAGCAGAATAAACACAACTGCCATCCTGAAGATCGCCATTGCCCGTCCTTTCCGGTTGCTCACCGGAAGACTGGGTGCCCTTGGTTAACCGCAGGTGAACGCCAGACAGAAAGCTGCGCGGAATCTGTCGGGAAACGGTCGCTTTCCGCTTGGCCTGCAGCCACCTCTACCCTGATAGTCCCATTAGTTAGGGAGCCTCCATGTACGTCCTTCATGCTATGCCCGATACAGCGGGCCTTGTCGTCGATTGTGTCTTGCGCGAAATGGGCGTGCCCTTTCGCCTGCATCTGATTGATCGCGCTTCGTCGGAGCGGGAAGCGCCGCCCTACCGGTCGCTTCATCCCGAAGGCAAGGTCCCGGTGCTTGAAACGCCAGACGGACCGATCTTCGAGACTGGCGCCATCCTGTTGTGGCTGGGTGAACGCCATCCCGGCTTCTGCCCACCGCCGGGCAGTCACGAGCGGGCCGCATTCCTGAAATGGTTCGTCTATACCAACAACGCGCTGCATACGACACTGATGGAACTGTTCAATCCCGAACGTCACGCCGGTTCGCAGGAAGCCGTGCCGGCCTTTCTTGCGACTGCGGCCGGTCGCATGTCGGGACAGATTGCGCTTCTTGAAGCGATGGCCGCGAGCCGCCCGGACTGGTGCGCCCCTGGACGGCCCACGATCCTTGGTTACTATCTGTCCATGTTCCTGCGCTGGATCCTCTCCTTCGAGGCAAGCCACCCTGCCAACCGCCGCGGTGAAGATTTCCCGGCGCTCCTTGCCCTCGCCCGCTCGTTGGAGACGCGGCCCGCCGCCCTTGCCGCAGCCGAGGCGGAAGTGCTTGGGCCGACGATATTCTCAGCGCCAAGCTACTGAGGTCGCGATGTTTTTATCCGTCTTCGACATGTTCAAGGTAGGCGTGGGCCCGTCATCGTCGCACACGATGGGCCCGATGGTGGCCGGTGCGCGCTTTCTGGATACGCTTCGGAACAGCCCCTTCCATCCGAAAGGCCTGCGCGCCTCGCTGCACGGGTCGCTCGCCTTCACCGGTGTCGGCCATGCAACCGACCGGGCCACGATACTCGGGCTCGCGGGGTTCGAGCCTGCGACCTACGATGCCGAAAAGGCCGAAGCCACGCTGGCCCGCATCCGCGAAACGAAACTGATCGAGCCTCCGGGCCTGCCGGCAATGCAGTTCGACCCGGCGACGGACCTTCTCTTCGACTACGGCCCCTCGCTGCCCGGCCACGCCAACGGCATGATCCTGAAGGCGACGGATGCGCAGGGCGACGTGATCCTCGAGGAGACCTATTACTCCATCGGCGGTGGCTTCGTGGTGACCGAGGCCGAACAATCCGAAGCTGGCGGACAAAAAGCCAAGGCCCGCGCGGACGTGCCCTACCCCTTTGAGACCGCCGACGAGATGCTGGAGATGGCCAAGGCATCGGGCCTGTCAATCGCGCAAATGAAGCGGGCGAACGAGCTGAAGTTCCGCAGCGCCGCCGAGATTGATCGCGGCATCGCCCGAATCTGGGAGGTGATGAACAGTTGCATCGAGCGCGGCATGAAGGGCGAAGGCATTCTGCCAGGAGGGTTGAAGGTGCGCCGCCGGGCCAAGGGCATCCATGACGCGCTGATGGCCGAACGCGGTCTGAACATGACCGCCCCGCATACGATCAACGATTGGATGAGCCTCTATGCCATGGCGGTGAACGAGGAAAACGCCGCCGGCGGACAGGTCGTGACCGCGCCCACCAATGGCGCGGCGGGCGTTCTGCCCGCCACGATCCGCTACTGGCTGGATCACGTCCCCGGCGCCTCGGTGACGCGGATCGGCGATTTCCTTCTGACTGCGGCCGCCATCGGCGGGCTCTGCAAACACAATGCCTCGATCTCAGGGGCCGAATGCGGCTGTCAGGCCGAAGTCGGCAGCGCCGCCGCCA
Source organism: Alitabrizicola rongguiensis (assembly GCF_021491355.1). GTDB lineage: Bacteria > Pseudomonadota > Alphaproteobacteria > Rhodobacterales > Rhodobacteraceae > Aliitabrizicola > Aliitabrizicola rongguiensis. The sequence continues at coordinate 721,539 of NZ_JAKENF010000002.1, forward strand.
TGTCGGCCGCAGGCCTGGCGGCCGTGCTTGGCGGGACGCCCGAGCAGATCGAGAACGCCGCAGAGATCGCTCTGGAACATCATCTGGGCATGACCTGCGACCCGGTGAAGGGGCTGGTGCAGGTGCCCTGCATCGAACGCAACGGCCTCGGCGCGATCAAGGCGGTCTCGGCCGCAAGTCTTGCCATGCGGGGGGACGGGCAACATCTCGTCAGCCTTGACGTCTGTATCGAGACGATGCGGCAGACAGGCAAGGACATGCATGAGAAGTACAAGGAAACCTCACTCGGCGGCCTGGCCGTGAACGTACCGAATTGCTGAAAGGTCAATTCGCGCGGCGAAGGCATCCCGCCGCGCGAACCGTATCGTAAAGGGCGAAATCCTCTGCCCAGTGCTGCCGCAATGCTTCGGACAGCGCGGCAGGGACTTCAGGCAGCGGCTCGGCAGGGGACGCGTTGCGGCGCGGCAGGTGCAGGCCAGTATGCGCGCGCCTGGACAGAAACATCTTGAGACCTTTGAGATTTGCGAAGTCGAAAAGGTAGTCGACCTCGGCGCGTCCGTCTGCAAAGCCTACGAACCGCGCCTGGCTGCCTGTTCGAGCATGGGCCGGCACCGGGCGTATCAGACAACCCGCAAGAAACTGCTCGAAGGTCATGCCCGAGGTATCGACCGGCAGGCCGCGAACCTTTTCGCGATGGCGGTACCGATACCAGCTCCAGGCTCGGTCGATCGGATCGCGGACCACAGCGAATGTCTCGATTGGACCGCCCAACGCCAGCGAAAGCGGCTCCTCGATCTTCCGGCGAAATCCAACGATACCGATATGCCGGTCAGCTTTGTCGCGAACGATCACCTCATCGGCGAAGCCGCGCTTCATCATGCGGGCAATCGAGGTGCTGGCCGCCTTCGGCATTTCCAGGAACACCAGACGCTGCCTGCCAAGAATGATCATCCGCCTCTGACGCCTCCCATCGAAACCGAGCAGAGCGCAAATTCCCGGCGCCAACAAGCCTGTGGTGTCGCGGCTGGGCTGGACGTTCCCCTGCCGCACGACTACGCAGCACGGATGTCCAATGATCGCATCCTGCCCGGCGTGGCCCTCATGCTCGCGTTCTGCGCCATCGCGCCGCTGCTCGATGTTGCGTCAAAGCTTGCCGCGCAGTCGATTCCGGTTGGCCAGATCACGGGAGCGCGCTTCGTCATCCAGGGCGTACTGATGTTGCCGGCCGTGCTGCTGATGCGGCTGCCATTCCGGATGTCGCGTCGTGCCCTCTGGCTGACCTTCATCCGGACGGTCTTTCTCATCCTGTCAACTTACAGCTTCGTCGCGGCCTTGCAGTTCATGCCGATCGCCGACGCATTGGCCATCGTCTTCATCGAGCCGTTCATCATCCTGATCCTCGGCCATTTCCTGTTCGGAGACGAGGTTGGCCCGCGGCGCATCTGGGCATCTGTCGTGGGTTTCGGTGGTTCGCTCCTGGTGATCCAGCCATCGCTGATTGCTTTCGGACTGGTGGCACTGTTCCCACTCGGCACGGCGCTGTTCTTCGCACTTTACATGCTGGTCACGCGGCAGCTGTCGGATGAGATGCATCCGGTTGCCATGCAGTTCCAGACCTCTCTTGTCGGGAGCATCATCTGCGTTCCGCTTCTGTGGCTGTTCAACGGAAGCGGCATCGCCGATCTGGACCCGGTGATGCCGCAGGGCTGGGCATGGCTCTGGCTGTTCGGCGTGGGGTTCTGGGCAGCGGTCAGCCACATGTGCATGACCTATGCGCTCAAGTTCGCGCCTTCCGCGACGCTGGCGCCGTTGCACTATCTTGAGCTCGTTTCGGCCGTGACCTTGGGCTATCTGGTCTTCAGGGACTTCCCCAACATGCTGACATGGACCGGCATCGCCGTGATCGTCGGGTCCGGCCTATACATCATCCACCGCGAGAGGCTCAGCGCCCGCCATCGGCGCGCGGCAGCCGCCACTGCGGAAGCAGCGCACTAAGTACCCTGTCCAGCCGACGGCGCGGCAGAATCGCCAGCATCCGGGGAGCATCGAGTTCCAGCGTCACGTCTGGCGCGCTGACCTCGTTCGACGTGCCGATGATCCCGTGCGGTGCGAAAGCCAGGCCGTCGATCGGCCAGCGCAATCCGGTGCTCTGCCCTGAGACCTCGCCAAGCGGAAAAAGCGAGAACCGATCCCCGGGCTCGAGTCGCAGGCGAATGCCCCGCGGGCAGAGGAACACGACATCCTGCCCTCCAATCACCAGGCAGGTCCGGTCGGGATGGCGCGCGAGCGTCGAGAAAACCGCCAGTCCGTGATCGACCCGCGCCCCGACGAAGCCCAGCGCAAGCACGAAGGGCGACCGGGTCGACCGCAACGCCTTGTCGAAATCGGTGGTTTCCTGTTCCGCAATCGGGAACTGCCGTTCGGCGGGAATCGCTTGCCGAGCGGTATCGGATATCGAATCGAAATCCCCTACCACTGCCTGCGGCATCCGGCCGGCTGACAGGGCACGATCCGCCCCTCCATCGGCCGCCACCAGAACCGGCGCCCGCTTGAGCGCCATTTCCAGCGTCCGGGCAGCGAATGGCGCCCCTCCAACCAAGGTTATACCATCCGTTGTATCGACAATCAGTGCAGTCATGGGGATACTGTTCTCAATTATGGCAAGACTCCCGGCTCGGGGCCATAATCAGTCCTTCAAATTACCCCCTTCTGTCCATTGAATTGAACAGCGCGGGGTCAATACCAGACCCTGAGGACAAGAGCAGAAAGCGAGCATCCCATGGTCGGTGCCAGTAAGATCCTGACGGTCTCCTATGGAACCTTCTCCTGCACGCTCGAGGGGTTCGACGACCCGTTCAACACAATGAAGGCAATCGCGGAGTATTTCCGCGACCTCGCCGCAGACGACCGCTATTTTGGGGCCGAGCCTCCCACACCCGATGCCGCGATGCTGCACCGCATCGCCGAGCGCGAGATCCAGCGCCGTGTCGAAGCCAAGGTGGACGACCACGGCGTTGTCCTGCGCGCGTCCGATCTTGCGCCGCAGCCCGTGGCCCAGCCTGCGGCCGCTCCCGCGCCTCAACCGGCCCCATCTGTTGCCTCCCCGGGGCTCCTGTCCGAGGAAAGCGTTGCGGCCAAGCTGCAGCGCATCCGGTCCGCCGTGGCCCGCGCCGCCGCCGCCCCGGCACCGGTGGTTGAAGATGCCGTCTATGCTGAAGACCTGATCGAGGCTCCCGCCCCTGTGCCAGCCGCCGCGGCGCCAGAGGCAGCGGCAATCGCCGTCGAGGTCGTCGAAGAGGTTGCAGTCGTCTCCGTCGAACCGGATGACGAGCCCGAAGCCGTGGCAGAGCTGTCCGCCGAGGAAGATCTGCCGGAACTCGCCCCGGCACCCGAAGTAACCGCTGAGCCGGAAGCTGATGACATCGAGGCCTTCAGCGAACCTGACCCGGTCGAAGAGGAAGCGCTGATTGCCGCCCTCTCGGGATCGAACGCAGATGCGGTCGAAGAAGAAGTGTTTGCGGAAGAGACGCCGGTCGAACCGCTGGTTCAGGCAGACGAACAGAACGAACTGGATCAGGACGACCTGACGCTGGACACCCTTTCGGGAATTCTTGCCGATTTGTCTTCGGACGTCGCTCCGGGACCGACCATCGAAGCCAAGGCGATGGAATTCGACGAGGTCGAAGACGCCGCCGCCGCAGAAACTGACGAGTTCGCAGAAGAAGACGAGCAGGAATCGCGCTGGCTGGACGCCGTCGAGATGGATGCCGAGGACGCGGAACCCAGCTTCGACTCCGAGGACGTGGCGGAGTCGGAGTTCGCCGACACGGCTATCGAGGCAGAGGCCGAAGAGTCATCGGCCGAGGAGTTCCCGGAAGACCTCGACGAGGACGTCGAAGCCGTCGCCGTTGCCAAGGCTGCCCCGTCCGAGGAAGTCGAGGAACCCTCGATCGAGGACAAGCTTCGCCGCGCTCGGGCCCGGGTCATTCGTGTGCGCCGCCCCGACACCGAAGCTTCCGCGGTGGTCGAAGAGCCGGCAGCGCGTGGCGAAGGCCGCACCATCCTGGAAACCCACACCAAGGGTGACGAGGATGTGACCAGGCTGCTGCGCCAGACCAATACCGAGATGGACGTTCCGGAGAACCGCCGTCGGATGCTGACGCTCTCGCATCTGAAGGCCGCGGTGGCTGCAACGGTTGCCGATCTGCGTTCCGCGGGCAAATCGAAGGGCGACAAGCCGGCCGAAGGCAGCGCTGACAAGGGGCTCGACAGCTACCGGGCCGATCTTGCCAGCGTCGTGCGTCCGCGCCGTCCGACCGCGGATCGCGCACCGACCGACAAACCCGCGCCGCTGGTTCTTGTCTCGGAACAGCGCATCGATGCGCCGCGCCCCGTTGATGCAGTTGGCAACCGCGTCGTGCCGCGTCGCGTCACCGCCGGCAACCTTGCGGTCAGTGACGAGGACGAAGACGAAGACGAGGAAATCGCGCTGCCTGACGCCGAGAACATCTTCGCTCAATCCTCGAGCTTTGCGGAGTTCGCCGAGCGTCTTGGCGCGACCGAGATCCCGGATCTTCTGGAAGCTGCTGCGGCCTATACCGCCTGCTTCGAAGGCCGCCCGCATTTCTCGCGGCCGCATCTGCTGCGGTACGTCGCGACGCTGCCGGATGGCACCGAGATCAACCGCGAGACCGGGCTGCGCAGCTTCGGCACGCTTCTGCGCCAGGGCAAGATCGAGAAGGTGAAGCGCGGGCAGTTCGCGATCACCGACAACTCCTACTACCTCGCCGAAGCCCGCCGCATGGTGCGCTGAGCCGTCCTGGAAGAAGGAACAAAGGGGTCAGACCGAAGGGTCTGGCCCCTTTCCCTTATCATTGGATTGCGCATCTGGGTCCGGCTGACCAACACCCCGGAACACAGCTCGGAACGGCAGGGCCCAGAGGAACCCGAGCCCGACATAGATCGCCAGTTCCACAAGGAAGGGCGGGCGGTCGAGCATGTTGACCAGCGTTACCGCGACGACGATGTAAAGCGGCATCCCGACCAGCAGGATCAGGAGTGAAAGCCGCCGCCGCGTCTTGTAGCCGAGCGCCACGCCTTGGTCCTCAATCCACGAAAGGATCGGTGACAAGGATCGTGTCGTCGCGCTCGGGGCTGGTGGAGAGCATAGCCACCGGGCACTGGATCAGTTCCTCGATCCGGCGAACATACTTTACGGCCGCCCCGGGCAGATCATTCCACGACCGCGCACCCTGGGTCGAATCCGTCCAGCCTTCCATCACTTCATAGATTGGCTTTGCACGCGCCTGCAGGGCAGCCTGCGTCGGGAGATAGTCGTAATGCACACCATCCACGTCATAGCCGGTGCAGATCCGGATCGTTTCGAATCCGTCGAGCACGTCGAGCTTGGTCAGCGCGATGCCCTTCATGCCAGACAGCGCGCAGGTCTGGCGCACAAGCACCGCGTCGAACCACCCGCAGCGACGTTTGCGGCCCGTCACAGTCCCGAATTCACGGCCGCGTTCGCCCAGCCGGTCGCCATCGGCGTCGAAGAGTTCGGTTGGGAACGGGCCTGCGCCGACACGAGTGGTGTAGGCCTTTACGATGCCAAGCGAATAGTCGACGGCATTCGGGCCAAGGCCCGTCCCGGTTGCGGCCTGCCCCGCGATGACATTCGATGAAGTGACAAAGGGGTACGTGCCGAAGTCGATATCGAGCAGCGAACCCTGCGCGCCTTCGAACAGGATGCGTTTTCCGGCGCGGCGCAGATCGTTCAGCACTTTCCAGACCGGCTTGGCGTAGGGCAGAAGCTGCGGCGCCAGAGCACGCAGTTCCGTCACAAGGGCCTCGCGGTCGATGGGCTCCAGACCAAGGCCCGAGCGCAGCGCGTTGTGGTGGACCAGCGCCCGGTCGACCCGCTGCTGCAGCGTCTCGTCATCGGCAAGATCGGCCACGCGGATCACCCGACGACCGACCTTGTCTTCGTAGGTCGGGCCGATGCCGCGTCCGGTCGTGCCGATCTTGGCATTCGAGCCCGAGGCCTGTGCCTCGCGCGCCCGGTCAAGTTCACCGTGGAACGGCATGATGAGCGGGGTATTCTCGGCGACAATCAGGTTGTCGGGGTTGATCTCGACCCCTTGCTCGCGGATCGCCGCAATTTCCTTCAATAGGTGCCAGGGATCCAGCACCACGCCATTGCCGATGACCGAGAGCTTGCCGCCCCGAACAACGCCCGAAGGGAGCGCGTTCAGCTTGTAGACCTTGCCGCCGATTACGAGAGTATGGCCGGCATTGTGGCCACCCTGAAAGCGAACGATGACATCGGCCCGCTCGCTCAGCCAGTCGACGATCTTACCCTTCCCCTCGTCGCCCCACTGGGCGCCCACGACGACGACATTGGCCATTCTGCATTCCGGTGCTGGTAGATTCCGGCTTTCCTATAGCCGCGAGCTTGCAGGGTGGAAACAGCAAATCAATCCATGGCCCGGCGCGCGACCGCCCGCTGGCTTCGGAGGGCGGCAACGACGGGCCGCAAATCGGTCACCGGGACGGGAGCGTGATTGTCCGCTTGCCAGACCGGATAATACGAAAGCCCGAGGCAGTGAGACAGCTGCCCGAAATAGTCGATCAGGGCCGGGTCGGTACGGCGCTCTTCTGCCAGTATCTCGACGACAGATGTTCCGGGTTCACACCAGATCAGATTGGCCAGGGCCGCCCCGTGCTGTGCGATCACGACCTCGGCCGCCTGGAACAGGGCGAATTGAAACGCGAGGTTGCTGCGCTCAAGCGTGACGAGGTGGGCTGCACCGAGGTCCAGCCTGATGGCTTCTGCAAGCTCTGCCATGTTGGGCACCGATCGGCGCAGGGTTCCGCTGCCCTTTCCTTCACTGCGCGCGGATAGAAAATAGGCCTCTGCCGGCAGACGGTCGATCACCACGACCCTTGGACCATCTCCGAACAGCGCCTCGACGTCCCGCCTTGCGATCTCGACTTGCCGTGCCAAGTGCACCGGCAACCGGGCACGCGCCACAGCGAAAGCCTCGGCATCGTAGTACGTCGGAAGATCGTAGCCCGACTGTCGGATACGGCTCAAGTTCCTGGCGAACACGCCAGGAATTCCATCGGTCTTTCCTAGTATCCTGTGGAGATCGCGATCCAGCACCTTAAGCAGTGGCAGGTCAAGAGCAGCGAGGTGCCTGTCCATCAGGGCGCAACTCCTGATCAGCACAGGCGTATCATCGGCACCGACGTCGGGCCACACCTTCAGCAGGGGCACAAGGAAGCCGAGCAAGAAATGGAAATAGTGCTCTACCGAACCAAGACGGTTGTCGAAAGACAGGTGGACCCCACGATAGCCGGTCAGAGGGCGGTTCCGCATCAATTGGCCGAACCGGGCCGCACGCGTTACAAACTTCGACGACATACAAGCTCCGTTCGGAGATGATGGCCCAACTCCATGCATCGCCACCGATCATTAGTCCTGTTCGACGTTGCGTCCAGCCAAAGCTTCGACAAGGGGCGGGCATTTTGGCTTGCGGCCTGCTCCGCATCGCCCTAGATAGGCGCGTCAACGCCGACAGAGACAGCCTCGCCGGAAACCGCCCCATGGAAAACGTCGTTCTCTCGATCCACCTGATCCTCGCGCTCTGCCTCATTGGGGTCGTGCTGCTGCAGCGGTCCGAAGGCGGCGGCTTGGGCATGGGATCGACCGGCGGCGTCATGACCGGCCGCGGCGCGGCCACTGCGCTTGCAAAGGTCACCTGGGCCCTGGCAGCTGCCTTCATCGCGACCTCGATCGCGCTGACGGTCTTTGCCGCTCGCGATGCCTCGCAGCGTTCGGTGATCGACCAGATCGGCGGAACGCTCCCGGATGCGGCCGCTCCCGCTGCGCCGGCCGGCCTTCCGCAGGATGGCAAGAGCCTCCTGCCGCCCGCGACCGGAACCGCGCCCGCCGGCACGACGGCGCCGAACGACTGATACCAGCCTTAGGCATTACAGCAACATTACCCAACAGCATCTAGAGGTGCTGTTGCGGACGGCCGGGATTTGCGCTAAGCGTCAAACCCCGTGATCCTGCGATTCCATGCATCGGAAGCGCCCCATCTTTTCAGGCACGGGAGCCCCCATGGCACGTTACGTTTTTATCACCGGTGGTGTGGTTTCCTCGCTTGGCAAGGGCCTCGCCTCGGCGGCACTCGGGGCACTTTTGCAAGCGCGCGGCTTTTCCGTCCGGCTGCGAAAACTCGATCCCTACCTGAACGTCGACCCAGGCACGATGAGCCCATTTGAGCATGGGGAGGTCTTCGTCACCGATGACGGGGCCGAAACCGATCTCGACCTGGGTCATTACGAACGCTTCACTGGCGTTTCGGCCCGCCAGACGGATTCGATCTCGTCCGGCCGGATCTACTCCAACGTGCTGGAAAAGGAACGCCGGGGCGACTACCTCGGCAAGACCATCCAGGTCATCCCGCACGTCACCAACGAGATCAAGGACTTCCTCCGCATCGGCGCGGACGAGGTCGATTTCATGCTGTGCGAGATCGGCGGCACGGTCGGCGACATCGAGGGCCTGCCGTTCTTCGAGGCGATCCGCCAGTTCATCCACGAGCGCCCGCGCGGCCAGTGCATCCTGATGCACCTGACGCTGCTGCCCTACCTGCAGGCGAGCGGAGAGTTGAAGACCAAGCCAACCCAGCACTCGGTCAAGGAACTCCAGTCGATCGGCCTCGCGCCAGACGTGCTGGTCTGCCGGTCGGAGCACCCGATCCCCGAGAAGGAACGCGAGAAGATCGCGCTGTTCTGCAACGTCCGCAAAGAGGCGGTGATCGCCGCCTATGACCTCAAGACGATTTACGAGGCCCCTCTCGCCTATCACCGTGAGGGGCTGGACCAGGCTGTACTCGACGCCTTCGGGATCTCGCCCGCGCCGCGCCCGAACCTTGCCCGGTGGGAAGACGTCATGGACCGCCTGACCCATGCCGAGGGCGAGGTGCGTGTCGCCATCGTCGGCAAGTACACCCAGCTGGAAGACGCCTACAAATCCATCGCCGAGGCACTGACCCATGGCGGTATGGCCAACCGCACCCGAGTCAAGGCCGAATGGATCAACGCCGAGATCTTCGAACGCGAGGACCCGGCGCCCTACCTGGAAAACTTCCATGCCATCCTTGTCCCCGGCGGCTTCGGCGAACGAGGGACCGAGGGCAAGATCCGCGCAGCGCAATATGCCCGCGAACACAAGATCCCCTATCTCGGCATCTGCCTTGGCATGCAGATGGCGGTGATCGAGGCGGCGCGGAACCTTGCGCAGGTGACCAATGCCGGGTCCGAGGAATTCGATCACGAGATCGGCGCCAAGCGCTTTACTCCCGTCGTTTACCACCTCAAGGAATGGGTTCAGGGCAACCATGTCGTTCAGCGCAAGGTCGGGGATGACAAGGGCGGCACGATGCGGCTTGGCGCCTATACCGCGATCCTGAAGGAAGGCTCTCGCGTAGCGGATGTCTATGGCGCGACCACGATCGAGGAACGCCACCGCCACCGCTATGAGGTCGACATCAAGTATCGCGACAAGCTGGAAAGCTGCGGACTGGTCTTCTCAGGCATGAGCCCCGATGGACGTCTGCCCGAGATCGTCGAGCACAAGGATCATCCCTGGTTCATCGGCGTCCAGTTCCACCCGGAACTGAAATCGAAGCCTTTTGCGCCTCACCCACTGTTTGCTGGCTTCATCAAGGCGGCGATTGAGGGTGCGCGGCTGGTGTGACACCCGTTTGACCGGCAATTTCCTGCCACTCCAACGGGCGCGGCCTCCCGATGCCCGCGGGGCAGTTGCACTCGCTTGTCAAGTATCGGGGCCAGTGCTACCGCTGATCTGGCATTTAGGCCCCTTCGAGGAGAAATCGAGCATGAAATCCGGAAAGATCGCCGTCGCCGCCGCGCTGGCCGCTACGCTGTTCACCACCGCTTGCACCAATGATCCCACGATCAACGCCATGTCGGGCGCACTGGTCGGCGCCGCCGCCGGCAGCGCAGTTGGCAACGGCACCGGCAAGACCGCCGCGATGCTGGTCGGCGCTGGCCTAGGCGCTGCTGCTGGCGCGAACTCGACCTGCAAGACCGGCCTCAGCGCCGCTCAGTGCTGAGACGAAAGCGGCCGACAGACCACTGCGACATCAGCAGTGGAAGGTCCAATTCCAGAAACGCCCCGGCAACGGGGCGTTTTCATTTTGCAGACTGGAAAAACATCGTTTCCGCTTCGCCTCTTGCAGGCAGGACCAACTCACCGGATTCTTACATCCAGATTTGTTGGTACAGGCTGCAGGCCGTTTCATGGTGTCCGTCATCCTTCACATTGGTCAGCCGAAGACCGGCACGACCGCCATCCAGAATGCGCTCGTGGCGCAGAGAGATCTGCTCATCAAGCACGGCACGCTTTACCCATCTCCCAAGCACATCCCTTATGTGCACCATTTCCTGCCAGTCCTGATCGAAGACCCGGACAAGATCGCGCAGCATACATTGAACCGGATGGGCTTCAGCCCGACGGTCTGCAAGGGCATGGCGAGGGAAGAACTTGCTCTGGTTCGCCAGCAAGTCGACGCCGTGCAGCCGAAGCAGATCATCCTGTCGAGCGAGTCGATGTTCCGTAGTTTCTCGACCGCGAAATTTGATCACCTGAAGCAGCTTCTGGCGGATCTGGGCGACGAGGTCCGGGTCGTGGCCTATCTGCGCAACCCGGCCGATCACTACATGTCACGCGCACAGCAACAGCTGCGCAACCGGGCCGAGATTGTTAGCCCAGATCCGAACCGGACCATCGGGCCTCTGACCGCCTATCGAGCGGCCTTTGGCGATGCATTCGAATGCCGCGTCTATGACCGCAAGGTCCTGCGTGATGGCGACGTAATCCGGGACTTCTGGGATTATGCCGGACTTGATCCCAACCTCATGCCCTCCAACGCAGATAGCGACAATTCCAGCATTTCTGCCGAGGCGATGTCGGTTTTCCTGCGGATCAATCCGCCGACCGATGCCAAGACCCCTGATGAAGCCAAGGAACACTCCCGCCGCCGCCGGGCAGTGCTCCAGGCCGATGCCGATCTGCCCGGTGCAACCAAGCCCCGCCTGCGTCCCGAAATCCGCGATTACATCATTCGTTCCAATACCGAGCTTCTGCAGCAGCGCGATGAGTTCGGATTGGTTTTTCCCGGTCTGGACTATTCGATTGTCGGGCAGAATGTGCCGACGCAGACGCCGACTTTTTCGCGTATTGAAGAGCTTTGTGAACTTGATCCGGCCCGCCGCGACGCGCTCGAGGCAAGAGTCCGCGCTGAACTGGCGCCAAGCTGGCGGCACCGCTTGCGCCAGCTTGTGGCCCACTGATCTGCCAAGTTCGGCCGATCGGGCAATGGCCCGTCAGATCCCCTCTGTCCGCTGCAGATCCGTAACGATCTCATCCGGGCTGGCCGCTTCGTATTTTGGAAGGTCATCTGCGACCTGCTCCCATTCGCATTTCGAGCGCAGGTAGATGTGGCTTTCCGATCCCGGTGGATGGCCGGGATGCCGGCCGCCGTCGATCGTGGCCGGGGCGAAGTACATGAGGTCCGCTTCACTGTCCTCGTAGGCGAAGAGATAGCAGGAACAGGTCCGGCAAAATTGCCGCTCGAAACTGGGCGAGGTCCGATAGCGGCCGAGATTTTCCGCCCCCTCGATCACGAGAAACCGCCGCGGAATGATCGCCCCGGTCGAGGTGAACTCGCCGGAAATCTTGCGGCATTGCTCGCAGTGGCAATGCTGGATCGAAACCGGCGGGCCAAGCAGGGTAAACCTCACCGCGCCACAGGCGCATCCTCCCTGCATCGGGTAGTCCGACATCGATCTTTCTCCCCTGCCGTAGGATCGACCTTCAGCGGCCCATCTCCACCACGACCTCGCCCGCCCACGGTTCGGTCAGGCCCCGGCCGCCGCCCAGGTCCTCAAGGATCGGGCGCAACTTGTCGAGGTTTTCGATCATCGTCGGACGCGCGGCGGCCAGGGCATCCATGCTGTCCCATTCGCCCACGATCACATATGACCGCTCGCCTGACTTCATGACCCAAAAGTTCCGCCCGCCAGGCATCTTTCCCGCTTCAAACTTCTTGTGGATGGCGACGAACTCGTCTTCCTTGCCGGGCTTCACGCGCATGTGCACGACATTCATAGCCGTCATGGCACCCTCCATTGCCAGGAAGCCATCATGATAGCGCGGATTCAGCTATCTCCCGACGATTCCTTTCGGGAAAGGCATGCGGTCGGGGCCCATCGCGCGAACGTGTCTTTTCCCTTTATCGGGGCAAGGATAGGGTCCTCCAAATCGGCATGGCCGACATTTCTGCGGAGGCAATCTTGGGCGAGTTCAGCCTTTCACATATCCTTGTCGTCGCTGTCGTCGTCATCCTGCTGTTCGGGCGCGGCAAGGTCGGCGCATTGATGGGCGAAGTGGGCAAAGGCATCAGCGCCTTCAAGAATGGCGTCCGCGAGGGCGCGGAAGACCCCGCGTCATCCGTGGCCCAGACCGTGGCCGACGCAGAGCCGCAAAAGGCCCTGCCCCACCCTGCCGTCGAGACCAGCAAAGCCTAAGAAACTGCAAGCTGGCACCTCCCGGGCAACCGGATTGGCTCCGTCTGCCCGGTGCAGCGCCTGGGCTTTGCAGGACTGTCACAATCTGCTGGTCTAAGCGTGCCGTTATCCGCTCGGGGGCCCCCAATGACCGATTTTCACAGCTCGCATGACTGGCTCGAGCAGGAACTGGCTGACACGCTGGATGAGGATTTCGAGCTGGATCTCGAAGATGCGGTCCTGTCGCAGGAGATCGCCCGCATCTACAAGGACAGACATGCCGACACGATCGACCGTCAGGTCTATTTCCGCGAACTCCTCCGGCTCCAGGCAGAGTTGATCCGGCTGCAATCCTGGGTGCAGCACCACAAGGAAAAGGTCGTAGTCCTGTTCGAAGGTCGCGACAGCGCCGGAAAGGGCGGAGTGATCAAGCGGATCACCCAGAGGTTGAACCCCCGAGTTGCGCGCACCGTGGCCCTTCCTGCCCCATCGGACCGCGAGCGCACCCAATGGTACTTCCAGCGCTACGTGCCGCACCTGCCTGCCGGGGGCGAGATCGTGCTGTTTGACCGAAGCTGGTACAACCGCGCCGGAGTCGAGCGGGTCATGGGCTTTGCCAGCGAAGATCAGGTCGAACAGTTTTTCCGTGACGTGCCCGAATTCGAACGGATGCTGGTCCGCTCTGGCATCCGGCTTGTGAAGTACTGGTTCTCGATCACCGACGAAGAACAGCAGATGCGCTTCCTCATGCGGATTCACGATCCCATGAAACAGTGGAAACTCTCGCCGATGGACCTGCAATCACGGGTGCGTTGGGAGCAGTACACCAAGGCAAAGGAAGAGATGTTTGCCCGCACCAATATTCCCGAAGCGCCCTGGTACATCGTCGAGGGCAACGACAAGAAGCGGGCGCGGCTCAACTGTATCGACCATCTTTTGGGTCTGATCCCCTATGCGGATGTCCCGCACGAGGAAATCACGTTGCCGGACCGGGTCTTCAACCCCGATTACGAGCGCGCGGTCCTTCCCGAAGAGCTGTACGTGCCCCAGAAATACTGAGAGCCTTGCGCAGGGTCTTTCTCACGCCCCCGATCAACCGATACGGTAGGCCTAGTCACTAACGACAAGACGGCCTCCCGTGATTCCTTCTCCCCCCTCCTCTGCCCGCGTCTTTGATCGCCCGATCTTCTGGATCTTGCTGTTTGCGGTTTACGCCTTCGTGCAAGGCGCGATCCGGCACCACTACAAGACAACTCTGTTCGGGGATGACTCCGAGCTGTTCCTGTGGGCGCGAACGCTGGACTGGGGCTATGGCGTCCAGCCGCCGCTTTACGCCTGGGGCCAATGGCTTGTGAACAGAGTCTTCGGCGAAAGCATCCTGTCGATCACGGTGATGCGCTCGGTCTGCCTGTTTGGCCTTTATGCCGCGGGCTATCTGATGGCGCGCCGCTATGCCTCGCCCCGGCTGGCGGGTTTCGCCGCACTCGGCCTGTTCCTGATACCAGAGATTGCCCAAACCTTCCTGCGCACGCGGACGCACAACCTCCTAGTGACTGCCATGGTGCCGCTTGCGACACTTGCATTCCTCGATCTCTGCCAGAGGCAACGTCTGGGAGATTACCTGCGCTTCGGCGTGCTGACGGCGCTGGCGATTCTTGCCAAGGCCACCGGGGCTATTTTCCTGGTTGCGCTTATTCTTGCAGGACTGATGCGCCCCGAGTCGCGACAGGCAGTGCTTACCAAGCGCATGGGGCTTGCGCTCTTGCTGCTGATCGTCCTCTGCGCCGGTACGGTGATCTGGTCCTTGAGCAATGCCGCCATCGCCACTGCTTCGCTCTCGAAGTTCCAGCCGGGCGGCGGTTGGACAACGGGTCTCCTGTCGCTCGGCCGGGCGACCGTGGACAGCGGCGGTTTCGTTGCAGCCGCGGTCGGGCTGACCGTCCTGCTGACCCGGCGGGGTGAATCACTTCCCCCCGAGACGGCGATTCTCTGGCGGGCGGGCGTCCTCTCGGTGCTGCTCATCGCACTTGGGGTAATCTTCGCTGATGCCGCCGAGATCAAGGAGCGCTGGATGGTTCCCGTAGTAGCGCCTCTTACGCCAGTCGCCCTGGTGTGGTGCTTTCAACGTCTCGGACGGTTTCGCTTTCTGCCCGCTGTGCTGGGCGGCCTCTCGGCGATCCTGCAACTTGCGCTCCTGCCCGGATACTATGAGCGGAAAGAACCCGTGCCGCGAGCGGATTACGCCGCGCTGGCTGCCGAACTGAGGGCAACGGGCGCGACGCAGATGTGGCTGCCCGACGACATGGCGGCGGGATTGGCGATCGCCTCGCCCGGCATTCCGGTAGGCCAGCGCGTGGACAGAGGACTGCTGCCCTGCGAAGGAACGGTCCTACTGGCGGTCTGGCCCGACTTTGATCCTGCGCTGGAGGCTTTCCGCCAACGTCTGCCAGGATGCGTCGTCACCGAGGCCGCCTCCGGCACGGCCAGCTCGGGCGGACCACCGGTGCAATACTGGGTGTTCACTCTGACACCGGCAGGATAACAGGGCGGCGAACCAGTCAGGGGTTGGCGATGCTTTCCTACCAGCACGCGTATCACGCCGGAAACCTTGCCGACGTGCAGAAGCACGCGCTGCTCTGCTCGATGCTCGACTACATGACCCGCAAGGACAAACCGCTGACCTATATCGAGACCCATGCCGGGCGCGGGCTTTACCGTCTCGACAGCGAAGCCGCGGCCAAGACCGGCGAGGCGGCGCAGGGGATCGGGCGGCTTCAGGATCTCTTTCCGACCGACCATCCCTATCGCCGGAGTCTATCCGAAATCCGCGCACGCTATGGCGAGATGGCCTATCCCGGCTCGCCCCTCTTGGCGGCGATGGCGCTTCGGGACGGAGACCAGATGCACCTGGCCGAGCTGCATCCGCAGGAAGTTGCGACCCTTCGCGAGGTGATGGCGCCTTGGGGCGCACATGTCCGGCAAGAGGATGGGCTGGCGATGGCACTGGCCGTCACCCCACCCACTCCGCGGCGCGGCCTGATGCTTGTCGATCCGTCCTACGAGGTGAAGGAAGACTATGCAGCGGTGCCAAAGGCGCTAGCGGCGGTCCATCGCAAGTGGAACGTGGGGGTGCTGGCGCTTTGGTATCCGATCCTTGTGGGGGATCAGCATCTGCCGATGCTGCGCCAGCTCGAGACGTCATTTCCCGACGCGCTGCGGCACGAGTTGCGGTTTCCTCCGGCCAGGGAGGGCCATCGCATGGTCGGAAGCGGCATGTTCGTGGTCAATGCGCCTTGGGGAACCGTCGAGGAAATGGAACGGCTGACCTCGATCTTCGCACCCCTGCGCTGAAAGCCGGATCACAACCGCTTGCACCGTGGGGCTACTGGTTGGCAGCTCCAACCCGACCCCCTATAACGACCCCATGTTT
This sequence comes from Alitabrizicola rongguiensis, assembly GCF_021491355.1. Taxonomy (GTDB): domain Bacteria; phylum Pseudomonadota; class Alphaproteobacteria; order Rhodobacterales; family Rhodobacteraceae; genus Aliitabrizicola; species Aliitabrizicola rongguiensis. Next base: position 737,572 of record NZ_JAKENF010000002.1, read on the forward strand.
GATGCATTCCTCCGCCTTCTGATGGCTCCCGCCCCAGCTCGCCACGACCCCGAGGCGAAGCTCGCCCTTGCAGCGCTGATGGTCCGAGTGGCCAAGGCCGATGGCACTTACGACCAGGAGGAGCGCGACCAAATCGACCGGGTGCTTGCGGCACAGTTCGGACTGGTTCCAGCAGCGGCAGCGATGCTGCGAAGCGATGCCGAAGCGCTGGAGGCAGAAGCGCCTGACACCGTGCGCTTTACCCGCGTGCTTAAGGAGTCCTTTCCGCTTGAGGCACGGGCCAAGCTGATGGAGGCGCTCTGGGAAATCGTTCTGTCGGACGGAGCGCGTGATGATGACGAAGAATCCCTGATGCGGCTTGTGGCCAGCCTGCTTGGCCTGACAGATGTCGATTCAGCCCTTGCCCGCCAGCGTGCCGAAAAGGAATGATCGCATCGCTGCCCATGTATGACCGGGCCGAGACGGCCGGGGCAAATGACCGGCTCTGGTCCGCAATCCGCGACCGGCTACGTGCCGGGGGAATCGAGGCGCCCGATGCGCTGATCCACGGCGCTCCGGATCTCTGGCCGCACTGGACCGCGCCCGATCTCGTGCTGTCGCAAACCTGCGGGTTTCCTTATCGGTCGCGGCTACATGGCAGAGTCACGCTTGTCGGCACGCCCGACTATGGCCTGGAGAGCTGCGAACCGGGGCACTACCGGAGCGTCTTCGTGGTGCGCGCCGACGACCCGCGCCCATCGCTGGCAGCGTTCGAAGGCGCGCGACTGGCCTGGAACGACGATCTTTCGCAATCCGGCTGGGCGGGACCGCAGACCCACCTGGCCCGTCTCGGCATCCGCGTGACACCTGTCCTGCGAACCGGCGGCCACAAGCTTTCGGCGATTGCGGTCAGCGAAGGACGCGCGGACATCGCCGCGCTGGATGCTGTGACTTGGCGGTTGATCCAGGCCTACGACGACTTTGCCGCTCGGCTCCGCGTGGTCGGTCGCACCGATCCCTCGCCCGGGCTTCCTCTCATTTCGCGTGCGGGCATGGAACCAGATGTGATCTTCGATGCGGTTGAGGCCGCGATCGTGGCGATGCCCGCCGAGGACAGGCAGATCACGGGGCTCAAGGGTCTGGTTCGCATCCCGGCCGAGAGCTATCTCGCGGTTCCGACGCCGCCGCCCCCGACCCTGTAAAAAAGGGCGCCGGTTGCCAAGACCTTCCGAGCACCGCTACCCTTGCCGAACCTGATCCTCCTGTCGGCCCCCCATGAAAGCGCAGCTTGCCCTACTCGCCATCCTCGCCTTGCCTCTTCCGGCCGGGGCCGAAACCGTGCGTCTTGCAACGGAAGGAGCATTTCCGCCCTTCAACTTTGTTGATGACAATGGCGAGGTCGCGGGCCTTGAACGGGAGTTGGGCGATCTTCTGTGCCAGCGTGCCCAACTGACCTGCGGCTGGTCGGTGACCGACTGGGCATCGCTGTTGTCCGGATTGCAGGGCGGTCAGTCAGACGCCGTTCTGGCCGCAGTCACGATCACGCCAAAGCGTCAGGCGGAGTTCGACTTTACCCAGCCCTACCTCCCTCCTCCGGCATCAGTCTTTGTCGCGCCAACGGGCAAGACCGATATCTCGTCCGGCCTCGTTGCCGTTCTGACAGGCACGGTTCAGGCGGACTACTTGGCCAGTGAGGGGAGGCAGACCCTCGCGACCGCGACTGCCGACCAAGCCATTGCGGCGGTGGCTGGCGGCAAGGCGGTTGCGGCCCTGACTGACCGCATCTTCGCGCTTGGCGCAATTGAACGGGCCGAGGGGAACCTGGCGCTCGCCGGCACCCCGCTTTCGCTTGGACCAGGGATCGGCATCGCCCTGAGGCGGGATGAGCCGGAATTGAAAGCCAGCCTCGACCAGGCGATCGGCACGATGAAGTGCGACGGAAGCCTTGATGCGCTGATCCTGAAATGGCTTGGCCCCGACGCGGATGTCTTTGGCGAGGCGGGCAAAACGCAGTGCTGACCCCTGCCAGGACGGAGCTGGTCCTCGCCTGAACACGTCATAGCGAGCGGACAGCTGCGCGAATCCCGCAAGGTCAGGCGAGAAAAGGCTTGCGCCAAGGGCCGCTCCGGTAGTATCCATATTTTGATCAAATTATTCGGACACCCGTCCGGACCCGTGACGAAGCATGCCGTGCAACAGGTGTGCCGCGGGAGGGGATCGAAACTGGGGATAGGACCAAGGGCATGGTCCGCGCCGCTTCTTCTCGCGGTCAGCCGTGCTCCGACCTGACTGACATGACAGAGATGAAAAGCTGGCTTAGAAAGCACCCCGAGGTGCGTACCATCCGCGTGGCGGCGGCCGACCTGAACGGTCAGGCGCGCGGCAAGCGCATCCCGGCACGTTTTGCCGACAAGGTGGTAGAGGACGGGACAAGGTTCCCCTTCTCGGTGCTGAACCTCGACATCTGGGGCGAAGACATTGACGACAGCCCGCTCGTGTTCGAGCAGGGCGATGCCGACGGTGTCCTGAAACCGACCGAGCGCGGCTTCATGCCGATGCCCTGGCTGGAAGCGCCGACCGCGCTTCTGCCTATCTGGATGTTCCGCGAGAACGGGATGCCATACGAGGGAGACCCGCGCCACGCACTGCGCGCCGTGCTCGAGCGGTTCAAGTCGATCGGGCTTACGCCGGTCGTGGCGGTGGAGCTTGAGTTCTTCCTGATCGACGACTCTGGCAAGACGCTGCAGGTGCCGCCTTCGCCCCGCTCGGGCAAGCGCCGGAAAGCGGCCGAGACGCTGTCGATCCGGGCGCTCGACGCCTTCGACACCTTCTTCACAGACCTCTATGACGCCTGCGAGGCGATGGACATTCCGGCCGACACCTCGACCTCGGAAACCGGTCTGGGCCAGTTCGAAGTGAACATGATGCATTCGGACGACGCGCTACGCGCCGCCGATGATGCCTGGCTGTTCAAGATGCTGGTGAAGGGCCTCGCCCGGCGCCATGGCTTCGCCGCCAGTTTCATGGCCAAGCCCTATCTGGAATACTCAGGCTCGGGCCTGCACACCCACTTCTCGCTGGTCGACGGCGAGGGGCGGAACGTGTTCAACGACGGGTCGGCGCAAGGGTCGCATTTCCTGCGTCACGCGGTCGCCGGCTGCCTTGATGCGATGCATGACTCGGCACTGATCTTCGCGCCTCATGCCAACAGCTACGACCGGCTGGTGCCCGACGCCCATGCGCCCACGGCGGTTGCCTGGGGCTACGAGAACCGCACGACCGCGATCCGCATCCCCGCCGGCAAGCCTGCGGCCCGGCGGATCGAGCATCGAGTGGCGGGTGGTGACGTGAACCCGTACCTGATGCTGACCGCGATCCTGGGCGCTGCCCTGTCGGGCATCGAAGACCGGATCGAACCGCCGGCACCGGTGACCGGCAACGCCTATGCGCTGGATCTGCAGCAAATCCCCACGACCTGGGAAGAGGCGATCGGCGCCTTCGAAAACAGCCGCATCATCGAACGGTTCCTGCCTCGCGAACTGATCCGCAACTATGTCCTGACCAAGCGTCAGGAGCTTCACTACATGACGGAACTGAACCGCGAGGAGCAGGTCGAGTTGTACCTCGACACGGTCTGATCCCTTTCCGGCAGCGGGGCTTGCCTCGCTGCCGGAGCGCGCCTAGCTTGTTCTCGTAGATAATTCGGACATTCCATGCTGATTGGCATCCTCCAGACCGGCGAATCCCCCGACGCACTTCGCGGCGACATGGGCGATTATCCCGATTTCTTCGAGACCTTGCTCGCAGGCCGCGGCCTGACCTTCCGCAGGTGGGCGGTCCTTCGGAACGACCTCCCGAAGGACGTGCATGAATGCGAGGGTTGGCTGATAACCGGCTCGCGCTTCGGCGCCTACGAGCCGCATCCCTGGATCCCGCCACTGGAAGACTTCATCCGCAAGTCTTATGCCGAACATGTCCCGGTTGTGGGCGTGTGCTTCGGCCATCAGATCATCGCTCAGGCGATGGGCGGCAAGGTCGAGAAGTACAAGGGCGGCTGGTCCGTCGGCCCGACTGAATACGATTTCGGCGACCGCACCTATACGTTGAACGCCTGGCACCAGGACCAGGTTACCGAAAAACCGGACAGCGCCGAGGTACTCGCCTCGACCGATTTCTGCGCCAATGCGGCGCTCCTCTATGACGACCGCATGTTTACCGTCCAGCCTCACCCCGAATTCCGCAAGGAGTTCATGGAGGGGCTGATAAAGTACCGGGGGCCGGGTCTTGTCCCCGACGCAATCCTTGCCGATGCGGAGAACCGCATCGACACGCCGCTCGACAGCCCGTCGATGGCGGACCGGATCGCGCAATTCTTCCTGACCCACAAAGCGAAACTCGGGGCCGAGAAGCTCCGCGCCTGATTTTCGGCCGCGGGGGCCACCCCCCCAAGAACGTGTGACTTATGTCCAAATGGACTGAACAGCTGCCTGAGGCAGCGCGAGACTACATTGGCAACCGCCGTGTCGACGAAGTGGAATGCGTGATCGGCGACATTGCCGGCGTGGCGCGCGGGAAGGCCATGCCCGCCGCTAAATTCGCCAAGCAGACGAATTATTTCCTGCCGAACTCGATCTTCCTTCAGACCATCACGGGCGAATGGGCGGACAACCCCTTCGACGCGTTTACCGAACCCGACATGATCCTCGAGCCCGACTGGACCACCGCCACAGCGGCGCCATGGACGGCCGACATAACGCTGCAGGTCATCCACGATGCCAAGGACCAGGAGGGGAACTATGTCCCCTTTGCACCGCGCAACGTGCTGCGCCGGATCGTGAAACTCTACGAGGACCAGGGATGGCGTCCGGTCGTTGCGCCCGAGATGGAGTTCTTCCTGACCGCCCGCAACATTGACCCGAACCAGCCGGTGATCCCGCCGATGGGCCGTTCGGGCCGCCGTGCGGCGGGCAAGCAAGCCTATTCGCTGTCGGCCATCGACGAATACGGCAAGGTGATCGACGACATCTACGATTTCGCCGAGGCGCAGGGGCTGGAGATCGACGGAATCCTGCAGGAAGGTGGCGCCGGGCAGATCGAGCTGAACCTCGCCCATGGCGACCCGGTCCGGCTGGCAGACGATGTGTTCTTCTTCAAGCGTTTGATCCGCGAGGCGGCGCTGCGCCATGATTGCTTTGCCACCTTCATGGCCAAGCCGATCGCGGGCGAGCCTGGCAGCGCGATGCACATCCACACCTCGGTTGTTGACATCAAGACGGGCAAGAACATCTTCGCCGGCCCGAAGGGGGTCGAGACAGATGCCTTCGGCCACTTCATCGGCGGATTGCAAAAGCATCTCGGTGCAGGCGTCGCCCTGTTTGCGCCTTACGTGAACAGCTACCGCCGCTACGTTCCGGACTTTGCCGCGCCGATCAACCTGGAATGGGGACGTGACAACCGCACCACGGGCCTCCGCGTTCCGATTTCCGGATCTGCGGCGCGCCGGGTCGAAAACCGTCTGCCGGGGATGGACTGCAACCCCTATCTCGGGATCGCGGCCACGCTTGCCTGCGGTTATCTGGGCCTTGTCAACCAGACTGAATCCCGCCCCGAGTTCAAGGGCAACGCCTATATCGACAATGACGAGATCCCGACAACACTTGGCGATGCGCTCGATCTTCTGGAAGAGGATGAAGCGCTGAAAGACGTGATGGGACGCGAGTTCGTGGCGGTCTATGACTCGGTCAAGCGGAACGAGTACAAGGAGTTCCTGCAAGTCATCAGCCCCTGGGAGCGTGAACACCTTCTGACGAACGTGTGACGCCATGAACCTGCTTTTTGCGAACGACAGGGCGGGGGAGTATCCCCCGTCCTACTACGCCGCCACAGCAGCTCCGCTTGGCCCCTTCCCCGAACTCAAAGGCGAGGTAAAGGCCGACGTCTGCATTGTCGGCGCCGGCTATACTGGCCTTTCGGCAGCCCTGCATCTCGCCCAACGCGGCCGCAAGGTGGTGTTGGTAGAAGCGCATCGCGTCGGCTTCGGCGCCTCGGGGCGCAATGGCGGGCAGGTCGGCTCGGGCCAACGGCTTGAACAGGACGAACTCGAGAAGATGGTCGGCCGAGAACAGGCGCGGCGGCTTTGGGACTTCGCTGAAGAGGCGAAGGATCTTGTCCGCTCGCTCATCCTCGACCACGCGATGCCGGTGACCTTCTACCCTGGCGTTGCACATGCCTGCTGGACCGAAGGCGAGGTCAGACATTCGCGCGAGACCGCCGAGAAACTCGTTCGCGACTATGGCTATTCCCAGATCGAGACTCTGGACCAGGCCGGCATCCGCCGCCTGATCGGATCAACGGCCTATAAGGGTGGGGACATTGACCGCGGCGCGGGCCATGTACATCCGCTGAACTACGCGATTGGTCTTGCGATGGCGGCGGCCAAGGCGGGCGTCATCATCCAAGAAAAGACGCTGGTTCATGCCGTGGAAGGTGGGGCGAAGCCGGTCGTACGCACCCAGCACGGCCGGGTGTTGGCCGATCAGGTGATCCTCGCCGCCAACGGCTATCTTGGCGGGCTTGAGCCGAAGGTCGCCGCGCGGGTCATGCCGATCAACAACTTCATTGTCGCGACCGAACCTCTGGGCAATCGTGCGAAAGAGATCCTTTCCGAGCCCGTCGCCGTTGCCGACACAAAGTTTGTGGTCAACTACTGGCGGCTGAGCGAAGACAACCGCCTGCTGTTCGGCGGCGGCGAAAGCTATGGCTACCGTTTCCCCGATCTGGTGAAGACGGTGAAGAAGCCGATGCTCGAGGTCTATCCGCAACTGGCCGATGCGCGGATCGATTACGCCTGGGGTGGGACGTTGGCCATCACCATGAACCGGATGCCCTGCTTCATCAGGCCTAAACAGAATGTGCTGTCGGCCTCGGGCTATTCCGGCCATGGCGTGGCGATGGCGACGCTCGCGGGCAAGATGCTTGCCGAAGCCTCCTGCGGAGAGACGGAACGCTTCGACGTGATGGCGGGCCTGCCCCAGCCCCGCTTCCCCGGCGGCGCGGCGCTGCGCTGGCCGATGCTGGTCGCCGCCATGACCTGGTACTCGATGCGAGATCGGCTCGGCCTCTGACTCGGCGAAATCTGCGCTTTGACGCGGCGTCAAGGCGCGGGTTTTGGCGCATGGCGCAAGTTGCCTCTCGCCAAATGCGGCGCCGCTGTTTACAGAATTCCTAAAGAAGACCTTCAGGAAAGTTGTCGAAGCATGGCCGCAGACGGACCGATCAGCCCGCCCAACGTCTATGACGCCGAACCGATCCCTGAAGCCGCGCGGGACGAGATCGACAGGCTGCTCACCTCGGGTGACCTGTTCCGCTACACCGCACCGGAAGGCGCGCCGGTGGCCCTCCTCGAGGCCGAGTTTGCCGACCTTCTCGGCAGCAGATATGCACTTGCCGTGGCCTCCTGTTCCGCCGCGTTGTTCCTGTCGCTGAAGGCGCTGGACCTGCCGCGCGGCGCCCGGGTGGCGATCCCGGCCTTCACCTTTGCCGCCGTGCCCTCGGCGATCGTCCATGCCGACTGCGTGCCGGTGCTGATCGAGGTCGGATCGAATTACCGGGTCGACATCGCCGATCTCAAGGCGAAGATCGCGGAAGGGCTCGACGCCATGCTCATCAGCCACATGCGCGGCCATACCTCGGACATGGATGCGATCATGGAACTGGCGGAAGCTGCTGCGATCCCTGTGATCGAGGATGCGGCCCATTCGCTTGGCACAACGTGGGCGGGGCGGAACATCGGCACCATCGGTAAGGTCGGATGCTTCAGTTTCCAGTCCTACAAGCTCATCAACGCTGGCGAAGGCGGGATCCTCGTTACCGACGATCCTGAAGTCGCGGCACGGGCGATCATCATGTCGGGCGCATACGAGCAGAACTGGAAGAAGCATCCCGGCCTGCAGAACAGCTTCGGCCACTGGCAGAACAAGCTGCCGCTCTACAACACGCGAATGCAGAACCTCTCGGCCGCGGTCATACGGCCGCAGATACCGGAGCTGGCGCGGCGCGTTGCAGACGGGCGGGCGAACCATGACTACGTTGCCGGCCTTCTCAATGCCTCGCCCTGGCTCGATGTCCCGCCGCCACTGCCGCAGGAAGTGCGCGCGCCGGACTCCATCCAGTTCAATCTTGTCGGCTTCGATACCGATGCCGAGGCGCTGGCGTTTCAGGATGCTTGCAAACGGCGGGGTGTTGGTGTTCAGGTCTTCGGCTTGAGCGAGGGCAATGCCCGCGCCTACTGGAACTGGCAGTTCCTCGGCGATCTGCCTGACCTGCCGCAGACCCGCGCGATGCTCATGCGGGCCTGTGACATGCGCCTGCCCGCGCGGCTGACGAAGCCCGATCTGGACTTCATCGCCCAGGCGATCTTTGCCGCAGCGGCAGAGACGAAGGGCTAGAGCACCCTGAATTCCTGCTTCAGCCACGGCAGATCGGCAACTGTCGGCTCGACCACGCTCGACTGAAGAACGGGTCTGAGCAGCCCAGCCATCCGTGCCGGCATGTCATGCAGAACCCCTGCCCTCGCCGAAAGCGAGATGGTCCGCGAGAAAGGCTCGAACGGCAACGGCAGCACATCGACCCTGCCGCGGAACGGAGCTGCGTGCTGGACTCCGAGCGGCGTCAGGATCGTCCAACCGACGCCGTCGGCCACCATCGCCAGAATGGCGTGATAGCTGTCGAGCTCGAACCGACGCGACAGACGCAGGTTCTGGCGCGCGAGATGGGCCGCGATCTGGCGGCCCATATGGTGACGGGCGGTGTACTGGATGAGTGGCAGGTCAAGCAGATGCGATGACCCCTCACGCGCCGGGCTGATAGCGCCCTTAGGCGCGACGGCGACGAAAGGCTCGGTCAGCAGCGGATGAACCTCCATCCAGCTGCCGCCGTCGAAGCCAGACCCCAGATCGGCAGCGACCACCACATCAAGCGCCCGCTGGTCAAGCTGATCTAGCAAGCGGTGGCTCGCCCCGGTTTCCAGCAGGAAATGACAGCCGCGCAAATCTTCGGCCAGCAGGGACAGAAGATGCGGCGTGACGGTGCTGTCGAAGTCCTCGATCATCCCCAGCCGCAAAGTGGTCAAGGCAGACATGTCTGACATCGCCAACTCCGCCCGCGCCTCGGCTGCGGCATTCACGATGGTCTGGGCGTGACGACGGAACATGCCACCCGCGGGCGTCGCGCGCATTGGCCGCGCGGTCCTGTCCAGAAGCGAGACGCCAAGCGCGGCCTCAAGACCCGATAGCTGCTGGCTTACTGCCGAGGGACTTGCACCGAGGCGGCGTGCCGCTGCAGTGATCGACCCCTCTTCGGCGGTCGCCAGAAAAATCTCGATACCCCAAAGCGTGACCCGGCCCTGCGATTCCGGCATGGCCGTGTCCGCCCCAGCAGATCAGAGTTTCGACAGCTTCTTCTGCAACTCGGCGAGCTGCTTCTTGATCTGCGCAAGCTCGTCGGCCGAGGCGGGAGCCTCCGAGCCTTCATCTTCCCGCGCCGGCCCAGAACCGCTCCAGCCCGGCATCGAGGGCATGCCGCCGATCAGGGATTTCATGAAGGCTTCCTGCTGCTTTACCAGATCCTCGAAGCCCGGCACGCCCGCCATCGGGTTAGGCAGGGTCGAGAGGTTCTCAAGCATCTTGGCCTGACCGTTGCGGAACATGTCGAAGGACATTGCCAAGAACTGCGGCACCACGCTCTGAACTTCGGTGGTGTAGCTGCGGACCAGATCGGTCAGCACGTTGATCGGCAGGACATTCTCGCCCTTGCTTTCGTGCTCGGCGACGATCTGGAGTAGATACTGACGGGTCAGGTCGTCACCAGATTTCAGATCGACGATTTGTACCTCGCGGCCCGCCCGGATGAAGCCGGCGATATCCTCGAGCGTCACATAGTCGCTTGTCTCGGTGTTGTAGAGACGACGGCTCGCATAACGCTTGATGAGCAGTGGCTTTTCCGCTTCCGACATCGTCGCCTCCCCGTATTTTCTGCGGTGCATCGAAGCTTAGGGCAGCGCAGAAAAAAAAGAAAGGGCGGGCTTCCTTGGAAGCCCGCCCAGTGGCGCGTCAACCCGACAGGGAGGAGATAGGGACCGACGCGGCCTTCTAGATCACTTCGCGGCAGCAGCGACTTTTTTCGCAGCGGTCGTCACTTCGGCGGTGGCTTTCTTCACCGCAGCAGTGGCGTCTTCCTGCAGGTCCTTGCCAGCGGCGAGCAGCAGCTCGACGGTTTCCATCTGAACTTTCTTCGCAACTTCGGCGAAGGCGGCAAGATGCTCGGCAGCCGATTCAGCAGCCGACGAAGCGAAGTCGCTGGCGGCTTTGGTGTATTCGGTCGGCTCGGTCTTGGCTTTCGACACGGCGCCCAGCTTGGCGATGGTGTCTTTCGCCCATTTGGACGAGATCTCGGTCGATTTCTCGGCAGCTTCCAGAGCCACTTTCGAGAACTTCTCGGCCATAGCGGCCTGGGTCTTGAAGGCGTCCTGGAACGCTTTGGCGTCAACCGGCATCGAGCCGAAGGCGTCTTGGAAAACTTTGGTGAAGTCCGGGGTCTTGGTCATTTCGAATTGCTCCTGGTTTCTGGCGCTTCCGGCATCCTGATGACAAACATATAGATGCTGCGCCGCAGCAAATCAAGAGATAATGCTGCACTGCAGCAAAAATCCCCGAAACCCGCTGACGCCCAGTGAAAGCCGTTTCGGCTCAATCGCTTGGAATCTGTGACACGTAGGTCCCGGGGGCGGGAGCGAGCTCTGGATGCTCCGAATCGCCTGGCTGCCTTGCCTTCACCATCGGCCCGGATCGCGCCGCCAGCCACTCTCCCCAATGTGGCCACCAGCTGCCCTGATGGTAAGTGGCGCCGGCCTTCCAGTCGTTGGCGTCGCCCATCGGACCGTCATTGGTGTAGTGTCCATACTTGATCTTGGTGGGCGGATTGACAATGCCGGCGATATGGCCGGACTCAGACAGGATGAAGGTTTTGTCCACCGACCCGAACTGCCGCAAGCCGGCGTAGGAGCTTTGCCAGGGTGCGATGTGGTCCGTTTCGCAGGCTACGGCGCAGACCGGCAGCTTGACGTCGGCAAGGGTCACCTTGTCATCGAGAACCGCAAAGCCCTCGCCCGCAAAATTGTTCTGCTGGCAGAGCCCGCGCAGGTATTCGAGCGCCATCTTGCCGGGCAGGTTCGTCCCGTCGCCGTTCCAGTACAGCAGATCGAAGGCCGGGGGCGCTTCTCCCAGCATGTAGCTGCGGATCGCCGGCTGGTAGATAAGATCGTTGGAGCGCAGGTAGCTGAAGGTGCGGCTCATGAAGAGCTTCGACATGATGCCGTCGGTCTGCACCTGCCGCTCGATCCCGTCGACGAAATCGTCGTTGAGGAACACCCCGACCTCACCCGGTTCGGTAAAGTCCGTCAGCGTGGTGAAGAAGGTGGCGCAATTGATGTCCCTTTCGCCCTTCTTCTGAAGATGCGCGAGCGTCAGCGCCAGCGTTGTGCCGGCGATGCAATAGCCGACGACATTGATCTTCTTCTCGCCGGTGATCTGGCGGACCTGATCCATCGCGGCCAGATAGCCGTCCCGGATATAGTCATCCATCCCGGTATCGCGATAGGAAGGGTCGGGGTTCACCCAGCTCACGATGAACAGGGTAAATCCCTGATCGACGATCCACTTGACGAGGCTGTTCTGCGCCTTGAGGTCGAGGATGTAGAACTTGTTGATCCATGGCGGGAAGACCAGGAGCGGGGTCTTGTGTACCTTGTCCGTGGTCGGCGCATACTGGATGAGTTCAAGCATCCGGTTACGGAAGACGACCGAGCCCTTGGTGGTCGCGATGTTCTCGCCCAGCACGAAGGCATTCCGGTCGGCTAGGCTGACCAGCAACTCGCCGTCGCTCGTTTCGATGTCGCGAACAAGGTTTTCCAGCCCCTGAACCAGGCTTCGCCCGTCGGTCTCGACCGCGCGCGTCAGGGCATCAGGGTTGGTTCCGAGAAAATTCGAAGGGGCAAAAAGGTCTACGAACTGGCGAGTAAAGTACTCCACCCTGCGGCGATCCATCGGATCGAGATTTTCCATCTCTGCGACGGCGCGCGAGACCGCCTCGGAGTTCAGCATGTATTGCTGCTTGAGGTAGTTGAAGAAGGGATGGGTTTCCCACAGCGGATTGGAGAAGCGGCGATCCTTGGGCGTCGAATCGGGCGGGGTTTCGAGGGTGCCTTTCGCGAGCGCCTGCTGAGCCTCGACATAGTGTTTCAGCGTCTTGCCCCAGTAGCTGATCTGATGTTCCAGAATCTTCGCGGGGTTCTGCATCATTTCAGCAACATAGGCTGCGGCAGCCTTGAGATATACGTCGTTACCGGGCGCATTCAGCGCGGGATCGACCGGTTTCCGCTTTGATAGCGCTACCATCAGCCTTTGGGACAGTTCCTCGATCTTGGCGAGGTTCGCATTAAGCTGGTCCAGCCGTTCGGAGGTTTCGCTATCCTTAGTTGTCATATGTCAAATTCCCCCCTAACCTCCGAAAACAATACCGTCGCGAAACTGGGGGGGAAAGCGACGAATTGACCTACAGGCCCAATCTGGGCGGGAGCGGCGATGAAGTACATGTACACCTACGACGCCATGGAAACGGCGCGTAACACGAACGAGTGGCTGGGCGCGACAGCCCGTGCCGTCGCCTCCTACCCCGCTTTCGCCCTGTCGATGAACCCGGCGTTGAGCTTCATGGCCGCCTGGGGCGAGGTAACGGAGCGTACCTTCGGCCGCATGATCGTCAAGCCTGACTGGGGCATCCGCTCTATTGTAGGACCGGATGGTCAGGACCACCTCGTCGATGTGAAATCCATCGTCGAAAAGCCATTCGGAAACCTGATCCAGTTCTTTGTCCGGCGCCGCGCGCCCATGGCCCGCAAGGTGCTGCTGGTCGCACCGATGTCCGGCCACTATGCCACGCTCCTGCGCTCGACCGTGTCCAGTCTCTTGCCCGACTGTGATGTGTACGTGACCGACTGGAAAAACGCCCGCGACATCCCGGTCAGCGCCGGCAAGTTCGATGTCGAGGACTATACGCTCTACCTCGTGGAGTTCATGCGCCATCTCGGGCCGGACACGCATGTGATCGCCGTCTGCCAGCCCGCGCCCCTGACACTTGCCGCGACCGCCTATCTGGCCGGCGAGGACCCGGACGCGCAGCCCCGCTCGCTCACCCTGATCGGCGGCCCGATCGACCCTGACGCAGCCGCGACTGAGGTGACCGATTTCGGTCGTCGCATCACCATGGGCCAACTGGAGCAGATCGCCATCCAGCGTGTCGGCTTCAAGTACAAAGGCGCGGGCCGTATGGTCTATCCGGGCCTGCTGCAACTGCAGAGCTTCATGTCGATGAATGCCGACCGCCACGGCAAGGCGTTCTTCGACCAGATCATCCGGGTGGCACGTGGCGAAGCGTCGGACCACGATGCCCACAACCGTTTCTACGACGAATATCTGGCCGTAATGGACATGACGGCCGAGTTCTACCTGTCGACCGTAGAGCGCATCTTCAAGAACCGCGAGATCGCGCTGAACCGCTTCACTGTCGGCGGCAAGAAGGTCGATATCGGCGCGATCACCCAAGTGGCCGTCAAGACAGTCGAAGGCGCGAATGACGACATCTCGGCGCCGGGTCAATGCATTGCAGCGCTGAAGCTGCTGACTGGCCTGCCGGACAGCAAGAAGGCCAGCCACCTTGAACCCGAAGCGGGCCATTACGGCATCTTCGCGGGCAAGTCCTGGCGGCTGAACATCCGCCCGCTGGTGCTCAACTTCATCGACGCCAATTCCGGCGCACCAACCGCCAGCAAGCCGCGCATCGTCGCCGCCAACTGATGCCGCGCTAGCGCAGCATCAGCGGCTCGTTCAGGAATTCCTCCATCGCGTCGGACACCAGTTCGGGCGCCTCGAGCGTCGGCAGATGCCCGGCCGAGGCGAGTTTCAGGAAGCGCCCCTTCGGCATCAATTCAGCGGTGAATTCCTGTCGCCGCGGCGGAACCAGCGTATCGCAGGACCCGGCGATGATCAGCGTCGGCAACAGCCAGCGCCGTAGGGTCTTCTGGTGGTCCGGCCGCCGCTGCCAAGCCTTGGCCTGCGCCAGATACTGTTCGGGTCCCTGGACCCGGGCCATATCGAGCATCACCTCAAGCACCTCCTCGCGTCCCGGTCCGGGTGCGAGGGCTGCTGCCGGGATCTCGCCCTTCATCGCCTCATCAAGCCGACCCATGCGCGCCGCGACCAGCCGAGCCTCGCGGGCGCCCGCGGCTTGGGGCGTCTCACCGAACGGATCGGTCGAGATCAGGATGCAGCGCGTCACCCGGTCCGGCGCGCGCCGGATCACGTCCAGCGCCACCGTTCCGCCCAGCCCCTGCCCCGCGATGGCGAAGCGCTGCGGCGCCGCCGCGACGACCGCTGCCGACATATCCTCGACCATGCCCGGTCCGAGCGGCATCACGATGACCGGTCTGGTAAGCGACAGGGCAACGATCTGGTGAAAGAACACGCGGGCATCACACATCAGCCCAGGCAACAGGACGACTGGCTCGCTCATTGTCCTGCCCCAAAGTCAGACACGGTCCAGCACATCGGTCAGCGTCGCGGTGATCAGGTCGAGGTTCTCGGCAGAGGAAAAACGGTGATCCGCCCCCTTCACCAGCGTCAGCTGGACGTCCGGACCACTGGCATGACCGAGCAGCCGCAAGGCGACACTGGGCGGCACGTCGGTATCCGCCGTGCCCTGCAGCAACCGCACAGGGAAAGGCAGGGGCAGCGGATCGCGCAGGACGAGGCGCTTGCGACCTTCCTCGATAAGGCGGCGGGTGATGACATAAGGTTCGTCCGAATAGTCAGTGGGCAGTTCAATCCGGCCCACCGTCACCAGTGCCTGCCTCTGGGCTTCGGTCGCTTCCGCCCACATGCTGTCCTCGGTGAAATCCGGCGCGGCGGCGATGCCGACAAGCCCGGCGATGCGCTCGGGCACGGCTTTCGCCAGCAAGAGCGAGATCCAGCCGCCCATCGACGAGCCAACCAGAACCTGAGGGCCCTCGGTCAACAACGTCACGGCCGCCAGCGCATCCTGGAACCAGTCCCCGATGCAGCCCTCCAGAAAGTCACCCTCCGAAACGCCATGCCCCGAATAATCGAGGCGCAGGAAGGCTCGCCCTTCGGCTTCTGCCCAGGACGCAAGGTGCACTGCCTTGCTGCCCTGCATGTCCGAGCGGAAGCCGTGCAGGAAGACGATCCCCGGCCCGCGACCGGCAACGCGCCGATAGGCGATGCGACGCCCCTGCGGGGTCATCAGGAATTCTGGCGGGGTCACGGGGGGATCGGTCAAGGTCATGAGCGTTATCTAGTGCGTCGGCGGCGGAAGCTGCAACCACATCGGCCCCGGGCGCGAGTTCCGGGCGGGGGCCCGGGGCGGAAGCCTGCCGATGCCGCCGCCTTTCAGCCGATGCTCTGTGCAAGAACCCGACTGATCGCGGTCAGGCTTCGACCGCTTTCGCGCCGCCACGCATTGAATGCCGCCTGTACGGCGGCCATGGCCTTTCTCGATCCGGGCGCACCATCAATCACGCCTTCCGCAACCAGACGAGCCACCACATCGCGGCTGAGAATGAAGCTGTCCTTGCCCATGTGACGCAGCATGTACTGCCCGGTCGTGCCGCCCAGCCTGCTTCCGTTGCGGCTGAGCCACTCCAACAGCCCCGCGAAATCGTCGTCCGGCCAGTCGGCGATGCGCCTTCCGAACGATCCGGCCCCTGCCGCGACCTCGCTCACGAAGACTGCATTGTCGCGAATGGCGACGATCTTCGGACCGCTGCGGATGACGCGAGCATCGCTGACCAAACGGTCGATCGCTTCGCCTTCCATCATCGACACCCGACCGGGGTCGAACCCGAGGAAAGCCTCTTCGATGCCAGGCCATTTGGTCTCGACGACCTTCCAGCTGATCCCGGCCTGGAAGATCCCGCGCGCCATTGCCGCGAGCCAACGATCGTCCGGAATAGCGGCGATGGCCTCTGCCGATTTCGGAACCGGCGCCCCCGCGAGGACAGCCTCCTCGCTGCCCTTGCGGGCAACGGCAATGGCAAGGATTTCAGAGAATGTCCGCACCATTCTTTCCCCTTAAGATAACGCCGGAAACCTGACAGAAGGTGGCTGTGCGGACAAGCTTGCCTCCGTTGACAATCCCGAACTCCCGTCGCACAGAAGCAGCACAAACCCGCAACCGGGCGTTTCGTAGGCGCCAAAACGACGAGGAGCCGGCCATGAGCCAGATTTCCCTGACATTCCCCGATGGCAACCAGCGCGATTTCGCCGCCGGTGTGACGCCTGCCGAAGTGGCGGCGTCGATCGCGCCGAGCCTGGCGAAAAAGGCGATCTCCGCCACCCTCGATGGCAAGCATTTCGACCTGCAATGGCCGATCCAAGAGAGCGCCAGCATCGCCATCAACACGATGCAGGATGACGCGATTGCGCTGGAACTGATCCGCCACGACCTGGCCCATATCATGGCCCGCGCCGTGCAGGAGTTGTGGCCTGACGTGAAGGTGACGATCGGCCCGGTCATTGCCAATGGCTGGTATTACGATTTCGACCGCGCGGAGCCGTTCAGCCCCGAAGACCTCGGCGCCATCGAGGCGAAGATGAAGCAGATCATCAACGCCCGCGACCCGGTCCGCACCGAGGTCTGGAGCCGGGCCGACGCGATCGCCTACTATGAAAAAGCGGGCGAACCCTTCAAGGTCGAGCTGGTCGAGGCGATCCCCGAGGATCAGAATATCCGCATGTATTGGCACGGGAACTGGCAGGATCTGTGCCGCGGGCCGCATTTCCAGAACACCGGGCAGGTTCCGGCAGACGCCTTCAAGCTGATGAGTGTGGCCGGCGCCTACTGGCGTGGCGACAGCAACAACAAGCAGCTTCAGCGCATCTATGGAGTCGCCTTCAAGAACCGCGACGACCTGAAGGCGTACCTGACGATGCTGGAAGAGGCCGCCAAGCGCGACCACCGCAAGCTCGGCAAGGAGATGGAGTTGTTCCATCTGCAGGAAGAAGCGCCCGGCATGGTGTTCTGGCACCCGAACGGCTGGACGATCTACCGTACGCTGGAAGACTACATGCGCCGCCGCCTGCGCGGTGCCGGCTACAAGGAAATCCGCACGCCCCAGGTGGTGGACCGCGTGCTGTGGGAAAAGTCGGGCCACTGGGAGGCCTATCGCGAGAACATGTTCATCGTCGAGGTGGACGAGGAAGGCGCGAAGGAAAAGCGCATCAACGCTCTGAAGCCGATGAACTGCCCGTGCCACGTGCAGGTCTACAATCAGGGCCTCAAGTCCTACCGCGACCTGCCGCTGCGGCTGGCCGAATTCGGATCGTGCCATCGCTACGAAAGCTCGGGCTCGATGCACGGGCTGATGCGGGTGCGCGGTTTTACTCAGGATGACGCGCATATCTTCTGCACCGAAGACCAGATCGAAAGCGAATGCGCCAACTTCCTGACGCTGCTGTCGTCGATCTACCGCGACCTCGGCTTTGTGAAGTTCGACATCAAGCTGTCGACCCGTCCCGACGTCCGCGTTGGCTCGGACGAGGTCTGGGACAAGGCCGAACGGGCGCTGGAAAACGCGATCCGCAAGGTGACGAACAACTTCACCATCGATCCCGGCGAAGGCGCCTTCTACGGTCCGAAGCTCGACTTCAAGCTGACCGACGCGATCGGGCGCGAATGGCAGTGCGGCACCTTCCAGTGCGACTTCAACCTGCCGGTCCGGCTGGATGCGGAATACGTGGCCGAGGATGGATCGAAACGCCGCCCCGTCATGCTGCACCGCGCCATCCTCGGCTCGTTCGAGCGCTTCATCGGCATCCTGATCGAGAACTATGCCGGCAAGATGCCTTTCTGGCTTGCGCCGCGGCAGGTCGTGGTCGCCTCGATCGTCTCGGATGCCGACGAGTATGTGCACGAGGTCACCAATGCGCTCCGCGCCGCCGGTCTGCGCGCCGAAGCCGATACGCGGAACGAGAAGATCAACTACAAGGTCCGCGAGCACTCGGTTGGCAAGGTACCGGTCATCCTGGCCATCGGAATGAAAGAGGTCCAGGATCGCACGGTCTCCTTGCGGCGGCTGGGCGACACCCGGACCGAGACGCTGGCGCTGACCGACGTGATCCGCCTTCTGACGAGCGAGGCCACGCCACCCGACCTCGTGCCGGAGTAATCGGCACCGAGCCTCGAAATCGAAGGAAAACCCCGGGAATCCGGCCGCATGGCGGCCGAATCTCGGATATTTCACGAGATGCTTGATTTTTTATTGGGATGCGGCAGACTTTTTCTTGCGTGGCCGGAAGCGCTGCCGGTGGCCCTTGGCAGGGTCCTCCGGGGAGAAACAGGTTTGGGGGACACGGCCCGGTGCAATCTCGCCCCGGGAGGACTGGCTTAAGGAGAGAGCGGCATGCCGACCGGCACCGTGAAGTGGTTCAACGCGACCAAGGGTTATGGGTTCATCGCGCCGGATGACGGCGGCAAGGACATCTTCGTTCACATCTCGGCTGTGGAACGGGCGGGCCTGAAAGGCCTGAACGACAATCAGAAGATCGGCTACGAGCTTCAGTCGGGTCGGGATGGTCGCCAGTCTGCGGGAGACCTAAAGCTTCTCTGAGCCATCGCCCCGAGAGCTTTTCCAGTCCGCGCTACAGGCGCGGGCTGTTTCATTTGGCCAGGGCTGCAAGGACCTTTTCGTCCCAGCCGAGGTGCAGGCTTTCGCCCGCGCGGATGACAGGACGCTTCATCAGCGTCGGCTGTGCGGCAAGCTGCGCCTCGGGTTCGGCTGCTTTCAGGAACTCCCCAAGTGATCTCCAGGTGGTCGATTGCCGGTTGATGATCGCGTCGCCGAAGGCATGTACGAATTCGGCGATCTCGGCATCCGAAAGCGGCTCGGCACGGACATCGCGAAATGCCACGTCGTGCCCTTCGGCTTTCAGCGTCTTGAGCGCCTTCTTGCAGGT
This sequence comes from Alitabrizicola rongguiensis, assembly GCF_021491355.1. Lineage (GTDB taxonomy): Bacteria > Pseudomonadota > Alphaproteobacteria > Rhodobacterales > Rhodobacteraceae > Aliitabrizicola > Aliitabrizicola rongguiensis. The sequence continues at coordinate 756,633 of NZ_JAKENF010000002.1, forward strand.
ATCGCAGGTCGAGATGCCGTAAAGGATCATGGTTGAGTCCGTCATCGAGTGTCGCTTGCCGGTATGGACCCTTGGCACGCACCGCGCAACTTGCGAAACGGCTGCCTCGCTGGCAGTGGTCAGAGCAGGCTGAAATCGCGTGCGATCATCGCTGCATGGGTGCGGTTCTTTGCCCCGAGCTTTCGGCTCAACGTCTTGACGTGCAGCTTCACCGTCACTTCCTGAAGGTCGTGGTCCCGGGCGATTTCCTTGTTCGACTTGCCTTCGCAAATGCCGCGAAGCACATCCTGCTCACGCCGGGAAAGGTTGAAGCGCCCTTCCGCCGGCAGGCTGGCATCGGACAACTCGCCGTAGGGCAGGAAAGTATCGCCATTCGCCATCGCCCGCACCGCCGCAACCATCGCCCGCGATCCCAGAGTCTTGGGCAGGAAGCCCGCAGCACCCGACCGCATCGCAGCCTCGGCCACTTCGCGCGTGGCGAAACCCGAAAGGATTGCCACTGGCTTGCCGCCATTCGCCTTCAGTGCCGAGATCATGCCTTCAAGGCCGTTCATGCCGGGCATGCTGTAATCGAGCAGGACCAGATCGATCGGACCCTGCTCCACGATGACGCCCATCGCCTCTTGCAAGCTCCCCACGACCTTCACAGCCTCGAAACCTTCGGCCTTGAGGAAGGCCGCGATCGTCTCGCGCACCAGATCATGGTCATCTGCTAGCAGGATCCTCATGATCGGTTCAGCCTGCCTGTCTATCTGTCCGGTTTCGTTGCCTTGCCGGAACGAAGCCGGCAAAAGAGCGATCTTGTTGAAAACTGGCAGGTCTGCAACCTAGATTCGCCTTCTTCCCAGTCCTACTTGCAGCCGGTCTTGCACAGCAAACCCTTTCAGCTAGCTTTCGGTCTGCAGACAAGCCCTTTGGCGCGGAAAGGAAAGCCGGTTGGCGCAGCGACCGCGGGAAAGACAAGGCTGGGTAAGACTCGTCTACGCGACGCTTGTCGCTGCAGCCCTTGTGTTGTTCGCGCTCGTCATCGTGTCGCTGATGCTCGAAGTCCAGCGGCAGCTCGAAGCACTGGGCCGCGCGAGTTCGGACAATGTGCAGTGGTCATTAGCACAGCTCGAAGTCGAGACTTCCTTGTTCCACGAGGCACTCGGCAAGCCCGACCCTAAGCTCGATGACATACGGCAGAGGTTCGACATCTTCCTGTCGCGCTTCACGATCTTCGACAAGAGCAGTCTGTTCGAGGACCTGCGTCGGCAACCCGAATTCGCCAACAGCCTGGCACAGTACCGCAACTTCGTGGACTCCACGCTTCCCCTGATCGATGGCCCGGACGACCGGCTCCGAGCCGAGATTCCGTCACTTGCCCAGCAGATCGAGATGTTGCGCCCCTATGCACGGGCGATTTCGATGGCCGGGATCGATTATTTCTCGGCACGCGCGGATGCGGATCGTCTCGGCGTTGCGCAGACCCTTCGAAACGTCGCCGTCCTGACTTCGATGCTGGTGATCGCCCTTAGCGTCCTCGCTTATGCGATGTTCCGCAACAGCCAGCAAAGCCGCCAGCAGACAGTCCAGATGGCAACCATGACTGATCGTCTGAAGACGGTCGTCGAGTCCTCGGCTGACGCGATCCTCGTCATCGACCGGGACGGGATCGCATCCGAATTCAACCCGGCGGCCGAAGAGATGTTCGGCTACATGCGCGACGAAGTGATCGGGCAATCGACCCAGATGCTGCTCTTGCCTCCGGAATCGATGACCGCTTCGGTACAACTGATCGAGGACCGCGTTATCGACGCTCAAGGCAAGCTGACCGGCAAGGCGCGACTTGAACTGGTTGCCATGCGCAAGAACGGCGGGCGGTTCCCGGCCGAGTTGACCATTGTCGGCACACGGGGAACCAAGGGGGAAATGGCCGTCTTGTTCCTGCGCGACATCTCCCTTCGCCAAAGTACCGAAGAAGAAATGCGCAGGGCCCGCGACAGGGCGCTGGAAAACGAACGAGCGAAGGCGGAGTTCCTGGCCGTGATGAGCCACGAGATGCGCACGCCCCTGAACGGACTTCTGGGATCTGTCGAGATCCTTGGCTCTACCGCCTTGACCGAACGACAGAAGGAGATCGTCGACATCATCGAAACGTCGGGCAACGTGTTGCTTGGCCATGTGAATGCAGTGCTTGACCTGTCGAGCGCCGAAGCCGGCGCCCTGCGCCTCGATGCGGTTGCCTTCTCGGTCGAGGCGCTGGTCGCCGAAGTGGTCGCGAACCAATCCGGTCTGGCCGAAGCTGCCGGAAACCGCATCGAGATCGTTGCGGCCTCAGATCCGGTCGGACGGATCATCGGCGATCCCGGCCGGCTGCGGCAGATCCTGCTGAACCTTGTCGGCAACGCGGTAAAGTTCACGACCGACGGCCGCGTGACCGTCGAGATCGAAGCCCTGCCTTCGCTCGCCGGCAACCCGCTGGTCGAGTTCCGCGTCATCGACAGTGGAATCGGCATCGCCGAAGCCGATCAAGAACGGATCTTCGAAGACTTCGTGACGCTCGACCGCTCTTACGGGCGCGAAGTCGGCGGAACGGGCCTTGGCCTTGGCATCACGCGGCGTCTCGTCGAAGCGATGGGCGGCCAGATCGGAATCGAAAGTGAACCGGGTGAAGGTAGCGTCTTCTGGGTTCGCCTGCCCTTTTCTCCAGCCGGCACCACCTCTGTCGAAGACGGGGAAAGCTCCGTTTCGGACAAACCCGTGCCACAGCGGGTCCTCGTGATCGAGGACAATTCCATCAACCGCTTTGTGCTTAGCACCCTGCTGGCAGAAAGTGGTCATGAGGTGACCGAAGCCATCGATGGCATGGAAGGTGTCGCGCTGGCAGAAAAGGAACGGTTCGACGTCATCCTGATGGACATCTCGATGCCGCGCCTTGATGGAATGGAGGCGACACGACTTGTCCGGCAAGGGGGAGCCTCGGCAACGGCCCGTATCGTCGCGGTGACCGCCCACGCCATGCCCGACGAACTTCAGCGCTATCGTGCCGCGGGGATGGACGATTGCCTCGTCAAGCCGATCACGCGCGGCGGTCTGTCTGCCGCAATCGAGGGGCGCGCCATAACTGCGCCAACCGACGGCGTGTCTGACACACCGCTCGACCGCGAGACGCTCACCGACCTCGTGTCGCATCTCGGAGCAGAAACACTTGACGGGTTGCTTATCCGATTTGTCGCCGAGGGGGATGCGACGATCGCCCGGATCGATGCGGGGGCAGAGGCTGATCAGGTGCGGCGCTTGGCGCATCGGCTCTCAGGCTCGGCCTCTACCTTTGGCGCACATCAACTCGCGCGCCATCTTGCCAAGCTGGAAACCCTGCTCAAGCAGGGGCGGCCGACAATCTGGATGAAAGACGACCTTCGTGCCAGCTGGGCCGAGACGCGCGTGGCCGTGCAGGCGGCACGCTCCGCGATCCTGCCAAAGTCGGCCTAGTTGAGCCTCAGGCGATCTGCGATCAGCTCCGGCACATCCGGATGGCAACCGACCGGCTCAAGCAGCGTCCCCGCAAATCCAGCCTCCTCCAGCGCCAGCGGCAAATCCGAGACGACATGGCCGCCACGGGCCGCGAAATAAGGAAGGCAGATCGCCCCTGGGCCAAGACTGCGCGCAACATCTGAAATGAGCGGGGCCTGCTCGATATAGCCCGCCTTCACATTCGCCCCCGTTTCCGCGGCGATAAGGCGCGCCATCCCTTCAGCAACAAGCGCAGGTGCCGGACTGCGCCCCGACCCGTGCGCCGCCAACAGGATTGCATCAGATGCCTCAGCAGAAAGAGCCTTTCTGGCCAGTTCGACCGTCAGGCGCTGAACGGCGGGATCGAGCCCGAACGCAGGAAGGATGCGCACGTCCCCTGCACCGGCTGCGGCCAACCGGGTAGGCAGATGAACCGTGGTGAACCATCCATCCGCCATGAACAGCGGATAGACCGACAAGGCCATACCCGCGCAGGCCGTTACCGCGCGCGAAAGGGAGCCTTCCGCAGCCAGCGTCGCGCCTTCCACCGTCCAGCCAGGCAGAAAACCGGCGATGCGGCCTGCAAGCGCAACGATCTCGGCATCGGCAGGCCCGGGGGCCGAGGGTTGGCCATGCGCGACGATTATCGCGGCCCTATGTCCTGTATCGCCCCGCTGCATCTCGCCGTCTCCCTTAGCCATCTGCAAGCTAGAGGCAGCCGCACATCATGCAAGAGGCGCCCGAAACCAAACCGCAAATCTCCTTGTAAGAACATGATCGACAGTGCTACTTAATGGCGCGTTCAGTGAGTGCCGCCCGATGCCCCACCCCTTACTTACCGAGCCTTCCCCGCTTTCGCCCGAGATCGGACGCCTTGCCGAGCGCGTGCGGCGCTTTCGCCAGGCCCGGCGGCTGTCGCTGCGCCAGTTGGGCGAGTTGACCGGCACCTCCGCCTCGTTCCTGAGCCAGCTCGAGCGCGGATTGACCGGCGCAACCACGTCAACACTGATGCAGATTGCCCAGGCGCTGTCGATCTCGGTCGCGGACCTGTTCGACGAACGCCTCCCATCGACCCACCGCGTCTTGCGAAAGGGCGAGCGACCCGCCCTGCCAGAATCTTCGGGATACCGAAAGACACTGCTCTCGCAGCGCCCGATCCACGATTTCGAAGTCTATGTAGGAGAGTTCGAAGTCGGTGGCTCGACCGGACCAGACACCTATACCCATGGCAACTCGCACGAGATGCTGATCGTCTTGCGGGGCGAGGTCGAGGTGACACTGGACGAAGAACGATTCCGCCTAAATGCGGGCGACAGCATCGAATACTCCTCTGCCACCCCGCACCGGACAGTCAACGTCGGTGCCGGATTGGCCGAGGTACAATGGATCATCTCGCCGCCCACTTCCGGTCTGGCGGATCTCGATCACTACACCAGGCAGCCATGAACAAACCTCTCATTGAAAAGCCGCTCCCGGCGGAACTTGCCGCCTTCCTGGCGACCCATCCCGAAACACGTTTCGTGGATGCCCTGCTGTTTGATCTTTGCGGCACGGCGATCGGCAAGCGCCTGCCCGTGCGCGATGCGGCCAAGCTTTGGTCGTCGGGCGCGGCCTTCTGCGCCGGGATCACCACGCTCGACGCGCTTGGCACCTGTTGGGACGTGAACGGTATCGGGTTCTCGGATGGCGATCCCGATGCGACGTCCTACCCCCTGCCCGGCACGCTCGTGACCGTTCCGTGGCAAGCGGGTGTTGCACAGGTGCAGATTGCCCCGGCGGCGCCCGAAGGTTCGGATGGCTGGTGGTTCGACCCACGCCGGATCCTGGAACGGGTGGTCGCGCGATTTGCCGAACTGAAGCTGACGCCGGTGGTTGCCTGCGAGCTTGAGTTCTACCTCGTCGATCCTGCCCGCGACGAAAACGGCCGCATCCATCCTGCCCGTCCCGCTCGTGCCGGTCGTGCGCCGGAGGCACCGCGCGTGCTGGCCTTTGACAAGCTCGACGAATTCGGCACGATCCTGGCCGAGATCGATGCGGCCTGCCAGGCACAGGGCCTGCCAGCAGGTGCCGCGACCGCAGAATACGGCGGAGCGCAGTTCGAAGTGAACCTCGACCATCTGGCCGACCCGGTGCGCGCCTGCGACCACGCGCTCATGCTGCGGCGGATCGTCAAGGGAGTTGCACAGAAGCACGGGCTGGACGCGACCTTCCTGTCCAAGCCATTTACCGAGCAGTCAGGTTCCGGGCTGCATATCCACATGAGTCTCGCCGATACCGAAGGCCGCAACATCTTTGATGAGCGCAGTCCGCAAGGCGACCGGATGCTCGGCCATGCGATTGCCGGGCTACAGGCGACAAGCGCCGACGCGATGGCGATCTTCGCCCCGAACCTGAATGCCTATCGCCGCTTTGGCCCGAACCTTTTCGTGCCGGTAAACACCAGTTGGGGGTTCAATAACCGCTCTGTCGCCTTCCGCGTTCCGACGGGTGGTGGGCAGGCGCGGCGGATCGAGCACCGTTTCGCAGGGGCCGATGCCAACCCCTACCTGGTCATGGCGGCCATGCTCGCGGGCGTGCATCACGGGTTGGTCAACCGTCTGGAGGCGACCGCAGCCTCGACCGGCAATGCCGGCGAGGAGGTCGATCCCGCTATGCCGATGCGGCTATGGACGGCGCTCGACAAGATCGAGGGATCGGCGATCCTCGCCGACTATTTCGGGCCGCGATACCCGGCGGCCTATGCCGCGATCAAGCGGTCGGAACTCGATGCCTTCCTCGCGGATGTCCTGCCGCGAGAATACGACTGGTACCTGTGAGCCGGTCATGGTGGACGCGATCATCATCGGCGGCGGGCTGGCGGGGGCCGCCTCAGCGCTCTGGCTTGCGGATCGCGGCCATTCAAGCGTGATCGTCGAGGCGCGCAACCACCTTGGCGGTCGCGCGCGGTCGCGCCCCCACCCGGGAAGCGGCGAAATCGTCGAATACGGCGGCGGCTGGATCCGCCGCGATCACGACCAGATCCGCGCGCTGGCGAAGCGGCTCGGGCTCGGCTTCACGCCGCGCGTCCCGATTGCCGGCCACCACTACTTTCTGGATGGCCAACCGGTCGAGGGTCCGGCCGCCTCGTCCGAAACCGCGGCGCGCGCGCCTGGGCTGTTGCGGTTCCAGGGCGACGCATTTGAGGCGGATCGGTTCTCGGAACTGGCCTTGTCGGACTACTTCGAGACACGGACGATCCCGGAGGCTGCACGGCGCGAGATCCTCGCCTGGTGGACGATCAGCGGCTCGGGCGATCCGGCACGGATCAGCGTGAGCGAGCTTCTGACGCCGAAGGTTGCAGCCGGGCTGATGATCAAGCTTGAAGAACTTGCAGACACGGTGACGGGCGGCGTCGAAGGGCTCGTCCGGCGCGCGGCAGAGGCCTCAGGCGCCGAAATCCGGCCAGGTGTCTCTGTGACCTCGGTCACCGACACGGGGTCGGGCGTCGTGGTCGGGCTGGCCGACGGCACAGCGCTTTCCGGCACCGTTGTCATCGTCGCGGCGCCCATCAATACCCTGAACGGCATTGCCTTTTCGCCCGCGCTCTTGCCAGAGGCCGCGATGCTGTGCGGCACCGGTCATGGCGGCCGGGCGATCAAGCTCCTGATCCGCGCCTGGGGGGTCGCGCCCGGTCTTCTTGCCACCGGCGAGACTGCAGGCCTGCGGTTCCTTTATGCGGATCACGTCTCGCCGGACGGCACAACGCTGATTGTCGCCTTCGGACTTCAGGACGAGGTAGGCGCTCCTGACCTGGCACAGATCGCCGAGGCCGTCGTCGCGGCGTTCCCGGGAGCGCAGGTGATCGACTTCGACTGGCATGACTGGATTGCCGATCCCTTCGCGCTTGGCACCTGGGTCTCGCCATATCTTGAAAATCATGTCGCATATGACCCTGCAAACTGGTCGGACTCGCCGCATGTTCTGTTTGCGGGATCCGACTTTGCCAGCGCCGAACAAGGCTGGTTCGAGGGCGCGCTCCTGACCGCCGAAATGGCCGTCAACGCCGCCGACCGGCGGCTGAACGCAGTGAAAGGCCTACCATGAAGCCCCAACGAACTGGCGATGTCTCGTTCTGGTATTCCGATATCGGGGGCCTGCCGGCCAGGCGCGCGCCGCTTGCAGGCGATACCACCGCCGATATCTGCATCGTCGGCGCGGGCTATACCGGGCTCTGGACCGCCTATTACCTGAAGAAGGCTGATCCGACGCTGAAAGTGGTCGTGGTCGAGAAGGAATTCGCGGGCTTCGGCGCTTCGGGGCGAAACGGCGGCTGGCTTTCTGGCGGGTTTGCCTGGAACCACGAGAAGTACCTTACAAACGGCAAGACGCCAACCGATGTCCGCCGCATGGTCCATGCCATGACCGGGACCGTGGACGAGGTGATCCGTGTGGCCGAGGCGGAAGGGATCGATGCCGACATCCTTCGCACCGACGAGTTGATGGTGGCGACCAACCACGCGCAGATGACCCGGATGCTGGACGAGGTCGAACATCGCCAGAGCTGGGGCGAAGGCCCGGACCGGGTCTATGCCATCGGCGAGGGCGAGACGCTGGCCCGGGTGCGCATTCCCGGCGCCATTGGCGCAATGGTGGTCACCGGGGTTGCGCGAGTGCAGCCCGCCAAGCTGGCCCGCGGATTGGCGGCGGCAGTCGAGCGGCTGGGCGTCACGATTGCCGAGGGCACGACGGTAACGGCGCTTGCCCCCGGCAAGGTCACGACCGATCGCGGCACGGTCACAGCCAAGATAGTGATCCGAGCGACCGAAGGCTTCACCGCTACTTTCCCCGGACTTGCGCGCGAGTGGCTGCCTATCAACTCAGCCCAGATTGCGACCGAACCGCTGCCACCCGAAGTCTGGGCCCGCATCGGCTGGGAGGGGCACGAGATACTGGGCGACATGGCCAACGCCTACTGCTACTGCCAGCGTACCCGGGAAGGCCGTATCACCGTGGGCGCGCGCGGCGTGCCCTATCGGATGGGATCGCGCATCGACACCATGGGCGAGCCAGACCCGGTCACGATCGAGCGGCTTATCGCGATCCTGAACAAGCACTTCCCCGAGGCCGCCAAGTACGGCGTGGCCCATGCCTGGTGCGGCGTGATCGGCGTGCCGCGCGACTGGTGCGCGACGGTCGGCTTCGATCCGGCCACCGGCATGGGGTTTGCGGGAGGCTATGTCGGTGTGGGAGTTTCGACCTCGAACCTTTCCGGCCGAACGCTCGCCGACCTGTCCCTTGGTCGCAAGACCGACCTTGCCACGCTGCCATGGGTCAACCACCGCGTGCGAAAATGGGAACCCGAACCGCTACGCTGGATGGGTGTCCACGGGATGTACAAGCTCTACGCAATGGCCGACCAGCGCGAGAAGCGCCCCGGCGTCGGACCCTCGAAGCTCGCCAAACTCGGCGCCTGGATCACCGGGCGCTGATCCTGTGGCCGGGCGGTTCGGTTCACGCTAGGGTCACTGCATCGACCATCTTTTCCCGCCCGGTTGATTTGCAACAAGGCCGAGCGGGACGTCTTGAGCCACAAGTATATCTGACCTCGCGCGATACACGTCGCGCCGCTGGATCATTGGAGAGCGAGACATGCTGCATATCGACCTGCCGACCCGCGCCGACATCCTGAAACTCATCAACACGCGGGGCGGTCCCTGTGTATCGATCTATGTCGCGACCACGCCGTTGACCGAAGGGGCGCAGCAGGACCGCATTGAGCTGAAGAACCTGCTCAAGGACGCGGTTGCCCAGCTCGAGGCTGCGGGCACACCCAAGCGGAGCATCTGGCCGATCGAAGAGGCGGTCGGTCATGTCGTCGAGGACGACGAGTTCTGGGCGTTCCAGGCCAACAGCCTTGCCGTCTTCGTGACCCCGGACAGCCTCACCACTTTCCGCCTGCCCAACAAGCTGGTCAGCATGGTCGAGGTCTCGGACCGCTTCCATATCAAGCCGCTCCTGCGGTCGATCACCTTTCCGCATCATGCCTTCGTTCTGGCCATCGGCATGGGCGCCCTGCGCTTGGTCGAGATCAGCAGCGACCTGCCGCCGCTTGAGGTCAAGGTTCCGGGGCTGCCCAAATCGATGGCCGATGCGCTTGGCCGGCGCAGCCATGGCGAGCGCACCGGTGCTGGCACGACCGGCGAGAAGACGAGCGAGCATGCGCTGATGACGCGTTATGCCCGCACCGTCGCCCAGGCTCTGCGCCCGGTGCTCGCCGGCCATGAAACCCCGCTCATCATCGCGGCGGCAGAACCGATGAGCTCCATTTACCGCTCGGTTTCGACCTATGCCCATACGGCGACCGATGTGATTTCCGGCTCCGCCGACCACACGCCCGATCACGAACTGGCGGCGGCGGCACGTGGCGTTCTCGACCGGATCTACGAAGGCCAGATCGCAGAGGTGGCCGCCCAGTTTGCCGACCGTGCCGCGCAGGGACGGGCGACGACCGACATTGCTCAGGCCGCGAGGGCCGCAACCTATGGGGCGGTAGAGACACTGATCGTCGACATGGATCAGGTCGTGGTCGGCACCGTGTCAGACGAGGACGGCACCGTGACCTTCGAAACGGAGGCCGACGCCGCGAACTACGGGATCGTCGACGAGATCGCCAGTCGCGCGCTGAAAGCCGGCGCGAGGGTGATTTCGGCCCGGAAAGCAGACGTGCCCGGAAACGGCGCGCTGGCCGCTATCCTGCGCTACGCAATCTGATCCGGCAGGCGGCGCGTCCTCTCGCGCCGCTTTTCCACGCCGTGTCAGCGCGATAGGGTTGCCGCACCTCTGGTGAAGGGCCGCCGCGCATGATTCCCCACCGTATTGCAAGTTTCCTGACCTCGTTCACGGCAACGGGGCTGATCTTGGCGACCCTGTTCGCCGCTGCGTCGCTGACCCCCAGTCTCGTGCCGCGGCATCCGGTCGTGCAGGGCGCGCTTACTGGATTCACTCTTGGAGCGGGCTACGGCCTTGGCTGGGCCCTGCGATACCTATGGCTCGGGCTGAAGCTGCCGGTCATGGAAGAGCAGGCGCTGAGGCGGATCAAGATCGCGGTGATCGCGCTTTGCACGCTCGTGCTAATCATCGCTCTTTGGAAGGCATCAGGCTGGCAGAACCGGCTGCGCGAGGTGATGGACATGCCGCCTATCGCCAGTGTCGGCCCTATCACCATTGCCGTCGTCGCGCTGGCCGTCTTCCTGATCCTGCTTGGGCTCGGCCGGGTGTTCCGGCGGCTTGTTCTTGTGCTTTCGACGCGGCTCGCGCATTGGATTCCGGGACCGGTCGCCGTGATCATCGGCCTCGTCGCGACCGCTCTTCTGTTCTGGAACATCGGCAGCGGCGTGATCGTCCACCAAGCGTTCCTCGCCTTTGACCGGGTCTATGCAACGCTCGATGCCACCTTCGAGGATGGCAGCCCTCAACCCACCGATCCAATGAAGACCGGCGGTCCCGGATCTCTGCTGACCTGGGAAGGCCTGGGCCGCGCCGGGCGCGAGACCATTGCGGCAATGCCTGACAAGACGATGATCGAGGCAATGACCGGGATGCCCGCGCAGGAGCCACTCCGCGTCTATGTCGGGCTGAATTCCGCCGATACTGTCGAGGAGCGCGCCCAGCTTGCCTTGGATGAGTTGATCCGCATCGGCGCCTTCGATCGGTCAAACCTGGTTATCGTGACGCCCACCGGAACCGGCTGGGTGGACCCCGAAGGACAGTCGGCGCTGGAATACGTGCTTCATGGCGACGTGGCCAGTGTCTCGGTCCAGTATTCCTATCTGGCAAGCTGGCTGGCACTCTTGGCAGACCCGACTTATGGCATCGAGACCGCGCGCGCCGTCTTCGCCAAGGTCTATGACCATTGGCACAACCTGCCCAAAGACAGTCGGCCGCGACTTTACCTGAACGGCCTGAGCCTTGGCTCGTTCAACTCGGACCTCAGCCACGACCTGTTCCAGGTGATCGGCGATCCCTATCAGGGCGCGCTCTGGGTCGGCCCGCCCTTCCCAAGCCGCACCTGGAATAGCGTGACGGCGCAACGCAATCCGGGCACACCCGCCTGGCTGCCAGAGTTCCGCGACGGCTCGGTGATCCGCTTCACCTCGCAGGAGAACAAGCTGGACGATGCCCCTGCACCGTGGGGTCCCTACCGGATCATCTACCTGCAATATGCCTCGGATGCGGTGACGTTCTTCGACCCCTATGCACTCTGGCGGCGACCGGCTTGGCTGCAACAGCCGCTTGGCCCCGATGTCAGCCCGGATTTCAACTGGATTCCGGTCGTAACCTTCCTGCAACTTGGCATCGACATCATGCTGGCCACGACACCTCCGATGGGGCATGGGCACACCTATGCCTTCCCGCATTACCTCGATGCCTGGGCGTCGCTCACCGACGCACCGGGCTGGACGCCGAAAGGTCTGGACGCGCTGAAGGCCAAGGTCGCGGCGGCGCGCGATTGACATGGGTCAAGGGCGAATCCGGCGAGGCTGATAGGCAGGCGGCAACCGATCCATGAGCGACATGATGACACCCCTCGCCTTTTCGGCAGCACTGATCGCGCTGCTGTTCTCTCCCGGTCCAACCAACACGCTGCTTGCAGTGGGCGGTGCCTCGCGCGGTCTGCGGCGCTCGCTTGGCCTGACCGTTGCCGAAGTCACGGCCTATCTGCTGGTCGTCACGCCTCTCTCGCTGTTCGGCGGCCCGTTCCTTCAGGGCCATCCGTCCGTGGCAGAGACAGTCAGGCTCGTGGCGGCGACCTGGGTTATCTACCTGGCTGTGCGGCTTTGGCAGGCCCCGCCCGTGACCGGCCCGGACCGGACGGTGACACCTGTCCGCATCTTCGTGACCACGCTCCTTAACCCAAAGGGGCTGATCATCGGACTTGCTGTCCTGCCCGCGACCGGCAGCTTTACCGCACTGCTGCCGTGGCTTGCCGGGCTGGCCGGCATCATCATTCTTGCTTCCCTCTGCTGGATCGGAGCCGGAGCCGTCCTCGGTCGCCTGACCGAAAGCGGACTGCCGAAACCACTGCGGCGCGGGGCTGCCGGCTACCTGGGGATTGTAGCGCTCGGCTTGGTCGCCTCTGCGATCTAGCTGCTGCCCTCCACCAGCCAGGTGATGTCGCGTACCGCCACTCGACGGTTGCGCGGTTCGTCACCCGCCGACGGAACCTTCAGGAAACGCTCGCCATAGCCCTGGACCACAAGGTTTTCCGGCGGAATGCCGAAAACCTGCGTCAGTGCAAGCGCCACCGATTCCGCCCGCCGGTCCGACAAGGCAAGATTGTAGGCCGCGCTCCCGACCGCATCGGTATGGCCCTCGACCAGAAAAAGGGCACGAGGGTCGTCAGCAATGATGTCGGCCATCAATTTCGCAAGCTGTCCCAGCCGACCAGCCTGTTCAGGCGGGATGGCCGACGAGGCCGTGGCAAAGGTAATCGGCCGGGGGCTGAGTTCCGGCGCGAGCGCGCGCAACTCTGCAATCCCCCGGACCTGCGCAAGACTGTAGCGGTCAAGACCGGGCTGCTCCGCTTCAGCCAACTGGCCACGCAGCTCGGCGATGTCCATATCGTCAAGAAGGCTGAGCGATGGCACGCGTGGTTTCGGCAGGCTGCTGACATCGACCGGCTTCACAGGGCGCGTATCGTCGATGATCCCGACGCGCTGCCCGTTCGGAAAGACGATCTCGCGGCGCAGGACCCGTCCCGTCGCATCGCGCACAGTCTCGACCGTGCTGCCGTCTCCGCGCGCGATTGAACTGAGCGTTGAGCCGTCCGAATATCGTTGCGTCGTCTCGACCACGCCAGGCTGCCGCAACAGCGCGTCATCGTCCTTCCACACAGCCAGGTTGCCGTTGCCCTGATCGACAACCACCCTGTCGCCGGAATTCGCAACAACCCGGTTGTTGGCCACCATCATGCCCACAGCAACCGCGCCGAGCGCGACGAGTCCGGCCTTTTCCAGATCGGAAAGCCCGCTCTTTTTCTCGGCAGAAGTGGGGGCGGCCGTGGTTACCTTGGTCTGGAAATCCTGCTCGCTGCTTCGGGCAGTCTCGGCGGAGATGGTCTGCGTCGACGTCTCGGCCGGTGGCGGCGCGAGGCCTTCGAGTGCGGCAGCCGCCGCCGCGGGCGCAGAGGCTTCCCCCGTCGGAGCAATGGCCTGCTCCAGCGTGTCGACGGCCGACGCGACTTCGGGCTTCGCCAGCAGCACGTCCAAAACGGCCTGTTCCTCTGCAGTCGGCAACGGAGCGGTCTCGGCAACCGGCTGGTCAGCAGGCGCGGCATCTGTCGTTGGGGGTGCCTCCGCATCGGTCGCCTGTCCGACTTCAGGGGCAGGATCCGTCGGCTCGGTTGCGGGTTGCTGGGCGGATGGAGTCGCCGGCTGGGTCTCGCTTCCCTCCTCCACCGGCTGCGCTTGGATCTCGGCCGGAGCGGGCGCGGCTGGTTCTTCGTTTGTCACAGGCTGCGGCGCGGTTTCAGCAGGGCTTTCCGTGACGGTCGTTACGGGCTGCGCCTCTGGCTCCGGCGCGGCGGAAAGCGGCTCGGCCGGAGCCTCAGTTGCGTCTGGCGCCGGCTCCTGCGCAGAGGGTGCTGCTTCCGTGGGTGCCTCGGATGGTGTTGCGTCGGCAGGCGGCGACTCTGCCTGCTGCTCTTCGGCGGGTGGCGGGGTCTCAGGAGCAGATGCAGCTGGATCGGTGGTGGGCGCGGTGCCATCGGGCGACGTCGCGCCTTCATTCGCAGGTTGGGTCTCGGTTGCCGCGCAGCCCGGCGCGCCGGGATCTGTCGAACAGTCGCTATCCGACTGGGCCAGCCAGATGCGCGCCTCATCTGCTGAGGCAACTGGCAAGACACGCGCAAGACCGGGGATCTGGGCCGAAGCCACACCGCCGTTGACGATTGAAAGAGACAGGGTCAACGCCGTCGTCGTCCGAAGGATCGGGTGGTGCCGCATGGGTCAGTGCCTTTCTCGCTCGCCGGTATCCATCAGAACTAAGCATGCCGGGCGTAAGGGCCAACCCTGCCAAATCGCCGTTTGCTGCGGCAGGCGGTATCCCGCCTTGGTCGATTGTGCCGGGTGCGCCGGCAGGTTAGGCTTCACGGAAGCTTTTCGAAGATTGGCCAGATTGGCCGCGAAGGAGTTCCGATGGCCCGCGCCCCCCGCAAGACGAAGCCCATCAACCTTGCCCTTCAAGGTGGCGGCTCGCACGGTGCGCTGACCTGGGGTGTTCTGGACCGGGTGCTCGAAGATGACAGGCTGGAGATCGTCGGCATCAGCGGGACATCGGCAGGGGCGATGAATGCTGTTGTCATGGCTGATGGCCTCGCCGCAGGCGGGCGCGACCGCGCCCGGGCGGGTCTCGAGCGGTTCTGGAAAGCCGTCAGCGACGCCGCGCTGTTTTCGCCCTTCCAGCGGAGCCCGCTGGACAAAATGCTGGGCAATTACAGTCTCGACCATTCACCCGGCTACCTCTTCTTCGAGGGGATGAGCCGGATGTTCTCGCCCTATGACTTGAACCCGCTCGGCCTGAATCCCTTGCGGGGGCTTCTTGCCGAACATGTCGACTTCGACAGGATCAACGCGATGAACGGGCTTCGGGTCCACGTCGCGGCGACAAATGTGCGGACGGGCCGGTCGCGTGTCTTCGGGCCGGGCGAGTTGGGGGTGGAGCCCGTCCTCGCCTCGGCCTGTCTGCCGCAGATGTTCCCGGCGGTCGAAATCGGCGGCGAGTTCTACTGGGACGGCGGCTTCACCGGGAACCCCGCGCTCTACCCGCTGTTGTCGAGCCTCGCGAGCCCCGACATCATCGTGGTCCAGATCAACCCGCTGGTCCGGCACGAAGCCCCGCGTTCTGCGCGCGAAATCATGAACCGCGTGAACGAGATCAGCTTCAACTCCAGCTTGGTCAAGGAATTGCGCGCGATCGGCCTGATGCAGCGCGTAGCACAAGAGCGGAACATCGACCTCGGGGTCTATACTCACACCTATCTTCATCTGATCCACACCTATGTCGAAGTGCAGGACCTTGTGGCATCCAGCAAGCTGAATGCGGAATGGGGCTATCTGCGCAAGCTCTACGATCTGGGCCGTGGCTGGGCCGAAGAGTGGTTGGCGCAGAATTACGATCATATCGGCGAACGCTCGACGCTCGACCTCGACAGCCTGGAAGGTGATGCGCATCTGCCCGCGCCACCCTCCGTTCCGCGCGCCGCCGAATAGCTGCGTGGGGGAGTACGCAACGATGCGCGGCGGATTTCTCCGGGCGATGGTCCTGACAGCGCTGGTCGCGCTGTCCGCATGCGCACCGCGCGGCAGCATCGTCGTCGATCCGGCGGCCTCTGCCATCGGAGACGTCCGCCCGATCATGGTCGCGAGCAGCCGGTCGCAGGCCGCCGATCCGGCAGTCTTTTCCGGACGCGTGGCCCCCGGCATGAGCTTTGCCGAAACATACGTCTCGGTGCCCCCCGACCGCGACCCGGGGACGGTCAGGTTCCCGGGCGCTACGGTCAATCCGCGGACTGACTTTCTGGCCGTGTCCAACCTGCGCATCGCGGACGAGACGGCCTTCATCCAGGCGATCAACGCCCAACTGGCCCGACAGCCGAAGAACCAGCGAGAGATTTTTGTCTTCGTCCACGGCTTCAACACCAATTTCGCTGAAGGTTTGATGCGGCAGGCGCAGATGCGTGCCGACTACGGGACGCCCGGGGTTTCGGTGAACTACTCCTGGCCGTCGGCTGCCAGCGTCAGCGCCTATGCGACTGATCGGGAGGCCACGCTCATCGCCCGCGACGACCTTGATCGTCTGATCGGGATCCTGTCGCGCACCAAGGCCACCGACATCGTCCTGAGCGGTCATTCGATGGGCGCCTTCGTGGTGATGGAGGCTGTCAGACAGCGCGCCATACGCGAAGGGCAGTCCGGCTTCCGCAAACTGCAGTCAATCGCCCTTCTGGCCCCCGACATAGATGTCGAGGTCTTTCGGCGCCAGATGCAGGCCCTGAAGGGCACGGACGTGTCGGTCTACGTCTTCACGTCCAGCCGCGATCGCGCGCTGCGCTTCTCGGCTCTCCTGCGCGGCACGCCCGACCGGCTTGGGTCGGTCAGCGACCCCGCTCGCGTCAGTGGTCTGCCCGTCGCTCTGATCGACTTGTCTGGCGTCCAGACGCAAAGCGACAGCTTGCGTCATTTCAAGGTGGCGACATCCCCGGTGATGATCTCGCTCATCCAGGGAACCGGCAATGTCGGGCTGGACATGTTCGAGGACGAGGAACGCAAGACCAGGTTCGCCGCAGCCGGCGTCGTGTTCCAGGACCTGCGCAACGTTGCGCGGGCCCCCTTCGTCCAGTAATCGCGCCGCCCTGCCCTGCTGTTCAACCGGTCGGCTTCGTGTCGTCCCGGTGAAGCGTCGTGTATAGCGTCGGCAGGAAGACCAGGGTCAGGAGTGTCGCCACCAACAGGCCCCCCATGATCGCGAAGGCCATCGGCCCCCAGAACAAAGTCGGGGCGATCGGCAGAAGGCCCAGGACGGTCGACAGCGCCGTCAACAGCAGAGGGCGGAACCGGCTGGTTGCCGCCTTTATCGCCGCTTCCCGAACTCCCAGGCCCGCCGCGCGTTCGTCATTGATCTGGGTGATAAGAATGACGGCGTTTTTCGCGATCATCCCGATCAGCGCAAGGATACCCAGGATCGCTACGAAACCGAGCGAGCGCTGGAACAACAGCAGCGCCCCTACGACCCCGATCAGCCCAAGTGGGAGAAGACAGATCACCATCGCCATGTCGCGGAAGCTCTGGAGCTGGATCATCAGCAGGGTGACCATGATGAAAGCCATAAGCGGGACCACGGCAAAGACCGACGCCTGACTTTCGGCACTTGTTTCGACTGTCCCGCCGGTCTGCACCTCGAAGCCTGCCGGCAGTCCTGCACCGAATGCGTCGATCTTGTCCTGCAAGGCTTCGACAACGGCCTCGGGCGTAACGCCGGGGGCGGTATCGGCGAGGATCGTCAAGGTCGGCAGTCGGTCGCGGCGCCAGATGAAGGGCTGCTCCTGGTCATAGGAGAATGTGGCGAACTGGCCGAGCGCCACCGTGCGGCCCCCGGGGACGGGCACCTGCAGCGTGGACAGCGTGTCAAGCGAAACCCGGTCCTGCTCGTCTGCGCGGGCGACGATCGGGATCAGGTAGATGTTGTCGCGCAGCTGCGAGACGGTCGTTCCCGAAACGGCGGTGTTGAGGATCGCGGCGACCTGCGCGCTGGTCAGGCCAAGGCGGCGGGCGCGGTCCTGATCGACCTCGATCTTGAGTTGGCGGGCCGGTTCGATCCAGTCGAAATGCACATGGCGCGTGTCCGGTTCCGAGGCGACGACCCCGGCAAGCTCCATTGCCTTGGCGCGGAGTGTTTCCACATCCGGGCCGGTCAGACGGTACTGGACCGGCCAACCGACCGGAGGACCAAGCTCAAGCGGGCTGACGCGGCTGATCGCCTCGGGGAAGGTCTCGTCCAGCCAGCCTGACAGTTCCGCCTCGAGCCTCTGGCGCGCGTCGAAATCCTTTGCCATGACGACGATCTGCGAGTGATGATCGCTCGGCGGCTCGATCGAGAGCGGCAGGTAGAAGCGGATGACATTCCGCCCGACGTAAGAGCTGTAGAACTGCGCCTCGCCGCTCTCCTTGATATGATCCTCGATCCGCCGGATCGCATCTTCGCTGGCAAAGATCGAACTGGCACGCGGCAGCTGGAAATCGACGATCAGTTCCAGCCGGTCCGAGGCCGGGAAGAACTGTCGGTCGACATGACGCAAGCCCACGACGGCAAGGGCGAACAAGCCGAGGGTAACGGCGACGGTCAGAAAACGCATCCTCATCGCGACGGACAGGAAGCCCTGATAAGCCCGCAGCACCGCGCCCGGCTTCTCGGGTTCTCCGGTCGTCGCGGGCGGCTTCAGCAGGACCGAACTGACCAACGGAGCAAAGATAACCGCCACCAGCCACGATGCGATCAGCGCGATCCCGACGACGTAGAAGATCGAGATCGTGTACTCGCCTGCCGAGCTTTGCGCGAAACCGATCGGCACGAAGCCTGCGATGGTAACCAGAGTTCCGGTCAGCATGGGCGCAGCCAGCGTTCGGAAGGCGAAACTGGCCGCCTGATCGATCGTCTCACCGATCGCCAGCCGTCGCAGGATCGCGTCCACCGTCGTCATCGCATCATCGACCAGAAGCGCCAAGGCGATGATGAGCGCCCCAAGCGAGATGCGGTGCAGGTCGATCCCGAAAGCCTGCATAACCAGAAACACGATGGCGAGCGTAACGGGAATGGTGATCGCGACGACCGCCCCCGGGCGCACCCCGAGTGCAATGAAGCTCACGCCAAGGATAATGGCTACGGCTTGCCAAAGCGACTCGGTGAAGTCGCCGATCGCCTGATCCACGACCACCGGCTGATCCGAAATCAGGATCGGCTCGATCCCAATCGGCAGTTCCGCCTTGATGTTCGCCATGGCCTTGTCGATGTTCTGGCCGAGCGCAAGGATGTCGCCGCCCTCGGCCATCGAGATCGCTAGTGCGATGGCTCTTTGCCCGTTGATCCGCAGGAGCGGCTGTGGCGGATCAGACAGGGTTCGCCGGACCGTCGCGATATCGCCAAGGCGGATCATGCGGCCATCGGCCACCAGCGAGACATTTAGCAGATCGGCCTCACTCTCGAACGAGCCCGACACCCGGATCGCGACATTCTCCTGACCCGTGGTAACAACACCGGCGGGGCGCACCACGTTCTGCGCGGCAATCGCCTCGAAGATGCGGCCATAATCGAGGCCCAACGCGGCCACACGGTCCGGCAGGAACTCGAGCAGGATCTGTTCATCCTGCACGCCAATCCACTCGACCTTGGCGATGCCATCCACCTGCCGCAGCAGCTCCGAGCGGACCATGTCGACATTGTCGCGCAACTCGCGATCCGAGAATCCGTCGGCAGTGAACCCGTAGATGATGCCGAACACGTCTCCGAAGCTGTCATTGAAGAACGGTCCCAGCACGCCGGGAGGAAGGGTGTGGCGGATATCGCCGATACTGTTGCGAACCTCCTGCCAGACGGCCGGCACTCGATCCGGCGGGAAGGATTCCTGCAGGTCTACATAGATGGTGACGATCCCCGGCCGGGTGATCGACTGAAGTGCATCCAAGCCCGTCGTCTCTTCCAGCCGCCGCTCCAGACGGTCGGTCAGCTGGGTCTGGGTCTCCTCCATCGTGGCGCCGGGCCAGACGGCGGTGACAAGCATCGTCTTGATGGTGAAGCTGGGATCTTCGTCGCGGCCGAGATTGATGAAGGCAAAGGCCCCCGCGATCACCGAGACGATCATCAGGTAGATGGTCAACTGGCGGCTTTTCAGCGCCCAGCTTGACAGGTTGAAGCTTGTCATTGCGCCGCTCCGGCCAGGCGAACGGTCTGGCCGGGGCGCAACGCCTGCACACCCGCCGTCACCACGACGTCGCCGGGCTCAAGCCCCGCCTCGACCAGCACGCTTGCCGGCAGGAATCGCTCGACCTCGATGTCGCGCAGGCTCACTGTCATGGTGGCCGAGTCGATCACCCAGACAGCAGGCCCGGTTTCGCTGCGGGTCAGCGCGGTCGCGGGGATCTCGATGACGGTTCCCTCGCCGAAATCGGCCGTGCCGGTTACGGTGGACCCCAACCGAAGCTCGCCCGGCGGGTCGATCAGCCCGACGCGCACGCGGAAAGTTCCGGTCACCAGATCGGCGCGGGGGGCAACTTCGCGGATGCGGCCCTTGGTGCTGATCGTCGGGCTTTGAGACAGCGCGACGGTGACCTCGGGATCGGCGGGGCTGGTTTCAAGGATGTTTGCAGGTACGTCGAACACGGCATCTAGCCCGCCATCGCGCGCCACCTGCACGACCATGCGCCCCGGCTGCACCACCTCGCCCGGCTCTGCGCCAATCGCTGTGACACGTCCCGGCGCATCGGCATAAAGGGCGGTGTCATTCAGCCGACGCTTGGCGATCAGGTATTGCGCCCGTGCCGCATCGGCCTGCGACTCCGCCGTGGTCAGGCCGGTCTCGGCCCGGTCGAAGGCCGCACGCGACGCGAAACCACGGTCGTACAGCTGGCGTTGCCGGTCGAAATTGGTGCGCGCCTCGGAGAGTTGCCCCTCTGCCGCGGTCATCGTGGCTTCGGCGGCCCGCAGACCATTCTCCTCGTCGGACGGGTCGAGACGGGCAAGGAACTGCCCCGCCTCCACCTGATCGCCAACCCCCACTGCCCGCTCGGTCATCCGCCCGCCGATGCGGAAGGCAAGGTCTGCCTGCACCTGGCTTTCGACGATCCCCGCCAGCGAAACGGTCATGCCCATCGTCTGCGGCTGTACCGTAACGCTGCGCACCGGACGAGCCTGTTCCTCGGCCGGTTTCTCTTCCTCACCCTTGCAGGCACCGAGAGTGGCGACGACCCCCAGAACCAGCGCCATTCGTGTCGCGTTGCGCAGCGCTGCCAGCGGTTTCTGCATGGGTTGCTCCTTGATCGTCAGGTGCGCACCCGGGGCGATCCGCCGGGGCATTCAGTTTGCTCTGCGATGCAGAATCGAAGGGCTGCGGTCAAGCCGCAAGGTCGAGCTGTCAGCGCGGTTCATGCCGGTCCGAGCGGGATTCCCAACAGATACCAGCCAATCAGGAACAGCGTCCACAGCACCAGCAGAACCACCGTATATGGCAGCATAAGCGCGATGATGGTGCCCATCCCCGCGTCCTTCTGGTACTTCTGGGCGAAGCCTACCATGACCGCCAGATAGACGTTCAACGGCGTAATGACATTCATCGGGCTGTCGCCGACCCGGTAGGTAGCGAGCACCAGGTTCGGATCTCCGCCAAGCCGCATGAACAGAGGCACGAAGACCGGTGCCAAGATCGCCCATTTTGCCAGCGCGCCGGTCAGGATGATGTCGATGATCGCCACGACGACGACGAAGAGGATGATGTAGCCTACGGCCCCGATCGGTACGGTCTGCAGGAAGTCGGCCAGATTGACCGCCAGCACGGTCGCAAGATTGGTGAAGTTGAAGAAGGCGATGAAATTGGCGATGACGAACAGCAGGAAGATCATCCCTGCAAGGTTGCTCCAGGTCTTGACCACCAGTCCGATCGCCGCCGTCACGTTGGCGATGGTGCCCGCGCCGCGGCCGTAGGCATAGCCGACCACAAGGAACAGAAGGCTGATGAGCACGATCAGACCGCTCATGAAGGGCGAGCCCGCCATGATCCCGCCGGTTTCCTGATTGCGCAGGATGCCCCATGGAACGGGCGGCGCGGTCAGCAGGCCAACGACGATCACATAGCCAAGCAGCGCCCGGCCGGCGTATTTCAGCCCCTGAGACTCCTGCGAGGACAGCTGCACGCCGCCTTCGATCGGCAGCCCGCCGGTATAGGGACCAAGGCGCGGCTCGACGAATTTCTCGGTGATGATTGTGACAATGATCGCCATCAGGATCGAGGAGGCGATCATGAAGAAAAGGTTGCCCACATCGCTGATCGCCGCATTCGGGTTCACCGTATGGATCGCATCGTTTGTCACAGCGACCAGCAGCGCATCGGTCGGCGTGACGAAGACGTTGACCAGGAAGACCGCCGCGACGCCGGCAAAGGCCGCCGCAAGGCCGGCCAGAGGATGCCGCCCCATCGAATGGAAGGCGGCAGCGCCCAGAGGAACAAGCACCAGATAGCCCGCATCGGCGGCGATCGAGGACAGGACCCCCACCATCACGATGATAAAGGTGAACAGCCCTGCCGGAGCAACCGCCACGATCTTGCGCACCAGCGTGGCGATCAGGCCCGACTCCTCGGCCAGACCGACACCGATCATGGCAACGAGGATCACGCCGACCCCCGCAAAGCCAAGGAAGTTCGAGACAGGCGTCGTGACCATGAAACGGATACCGTCAGGCGACAGCAGGCTGCGGACCGACGCCGTCTGCTCGACAATATCGTTCACGACAGGGTCAAACCCCTCGTAGGTGACGGTCGTTCCCAACGCTGCGAAAATCACCGAAAGCAGGATCACGATCCCGATGAGAAGGAAGAAGATGATCGCAGGATGCGGCACCATGTTGCCGACACGCTCGATCGTCCCAAGGAAACCGGACATGCCGGCCGCCTTCGGATCCTGCGGTTTCGCTGCCATACTCGCCCCCCTTCGCCGGGGCGCTGTGGCCGCCCCCCTTTGACCAAGACCATGGCACGAAATCGCTTTTGTCGGCAAGCACCGCATCCCGACAATGGCTTCCAGATTCGGTCGCCAGATTGGCCTTCAACCGATTTGCGGTTGCCGACCTCGGCGCATGTCGTCCATTATCCCGGCGCAACAGGAAGGCGAATGGGGGCTGGCTTGAGCGAGATCTGGACCGTATTTGCGATTGTCGGTGGCATCATCGTCCTGTTCATCTGGGACCGACTGCCCGTCATCGCCGTCTGTATCGCGGCCGCACTCGCCCTGTGGGCAACGGGAATTCTGACGCTCCAGCAATCACTTTCGGGCTTTGGCGACCCGGCCGTCATTTTCATCGCATCGCTGTTTGTTGTCTCGGCCGGGCTAGAGGTTTCCGGGGTCACCGCTTGGGCCGGACAGATCCTCATCAAGCAGGCAGGCGAGAGCCGGACGCGGCTGATCGTGCTGATGATGGCGTTTGTCGGCGTCCTTGCCGCGCTCATCAGCGTCAACGGCGCCGTCGCCGCCCTGCTACCGGTTGTAGTGGTGATGGCGATTCGCCTGGGACGTGCGCCGTCGCAGCTTCTGATGCCGCTGGTCTTCGGCGCACATTGCGGCTCGCAGCTGATGCTGACGGGCAGTCCGGTCAACGTGCTGGTCGTCGAGGCGTCCGAGAATGGCGGGGGCGGCGGCTTCGGCTACTTCGAGTTCGCGCTTGTCGGCATTCCGTTGGTGCTGGGGTGTATCGCGATCGTCGTCCTCTTCGGTGAAAAGCTGCTGCCGAACCGCACCAGCGAGACACTTCCCCCCGATCTAAGCCGCCATGCGATGACGCTGGTCGAGCAATACCGCCTGTCGAGCGATGTTCACCAGTTGCGGGTCCGCGCAGGGTCGCCCCTGATCGGAACCCCGCGCGAAGAGTTGGGCAAGGTCGCGACCGGCGGCCTGAGCTTCGTCACCCTGAAGGATCACGAGGGCCGCCCAATCCGCAGTGACTCCGTCGCCGAGAACGACATCCTGGTGCTCAAGGGCCCTGCCGATGCGGCGGCAGAACTGGCAGTCGAACAAGGTCTCGCCTTCCGCGAGGATGTGCCTGCGGGCGGTGTGACTGACCAACTGTTCAACCGGGACTCCGGCCTGGCCGAAGTGCTGGTTCCGCCACGGTCGCCCCTGATCGGCAAACGGTTCTTCCCCGGCATGGTGACGGAAAGCGGCGACCTGATCGTGCTTGCGATCCAGCGTCAGGGCGCGGATCTGCAACCGGGCGAGGCGCTGGCTGCCGGCGACACGTTGCTGCTGCAGGGCACATGGTCGGCGCTCGACAAACGGCTGCATCCGGCCGAAGTACTCGTGGTGAACTCGCCCGATCTGGTGCGTCGACAGGCCGTGCCGATGGGTCCGGGTGCACAGACCGTCCTGATCGCACTCGCGATCATGGTGATCCTGCTTGCAACCGGGCTGGTGCCGCCGGCGGTGGCGGGGCTTCTTGCGGCCGGCATCATCCTTCTGACCGGAGTTCTGACGGTTGACGGGGTCTATCGCGCGATCAACTGGACGACCGTGATCCTTGTCGGCGCTCTGACACCATTGTCCACGGCGATGGATCAGACTGGCGCCGCGCGGATGCTTGCTGACGGGCTGGTGAGCTTCGTCGGCGACCATGGCCCCTATGCGCTGCTTGCTGGTCTGTTCCTGTTCTCGGCCATCCTTGGCCAGGTTATCTCGAACACGGCCACCTCACTGATCGTGATCCCGATTGCCGTCGTCGCGGCCAAGCAGATGGGCATCTCGATCCAGCCCGTGCTGATGAGCGTTTCGGTCGCCTGCGCCGCCGCGCTCCTGACGCCGGTCGCCACGCCGACGAACCTGATGGTGATGGAGCCAGGCGCCTATAAGTTCGGGGATTACTGGAAGCTCGGCCTGCCGATGATGATCTGGTATTTCATTCTGTCGGTCTTCTACGTGCCGCTGATCTGGCCGTTCTACTGAGGCCTATACCCAGTTTTGGCGGCCGCGCCCCGGCACGGCCGCGCATGTGTTCAGGGAGGAAATCACATGTCCGATCTCGACAAGGTCTTGGCGCATATTGACGCCGATATCGACAATGCTCTCGACCGCCTGTTCCAGACAGTACGGATTAAGTCGATTTCGACTGATCCGGCCTATGCGGGCGAGACGCGCGCTTGCGCCGAGTGGCATTCGAAGGACCTCGAGGCGATCGGCTTCAAGTCCGAGGTTCGCGACACTCCCGGCCACCCGATCGTGCTGGCCAAGAACCACGACGCCAAGGGCACCAAGGTGCTGTTCTACGGCCATTACGACGTGCAGCCCGCCGACCCGCTTGAACTGTGGGAGGGCGACCCATTCGAGCCGAAGATCGCCACTCTGCCCGATGGCAGCAAGGAAATCCGCGGACGCGGTGCCTCCGACGACAAGGGCCAGATGATGACCTTCATCGAGGCCTGCCGCGCGTGGAAGGCGGTCACGGGCAAGCTGCCGATCCCGATCACCATCCTTCTGGAAGGCGAGGAAGAGTCAGGGGGCGCCAACCTGCCCGGCTTCCTCGATGCCGCGAAAGACGAACTCAAGGCCGATGTCGCGATGATCTGCGACACGAACATGTGGGACAAGGAAACCCCGGCGATCACTACAAGCCTCCGCGGCCTCTGCGCCGAGGAGATCTTCATCCATGCCGCCGACCGCGACCTGCATTCGGGCTTCTACGGCTCGGCTGCGGCGAACCCTAACCACATCCTCGCCCGTATCATCGCCGACCTGCGCGATGCAGATGGCCGCATCACCATCCCCGGCTTCTATGACGGCGTCCCGGAACCTTCGCCCGACCTGCTCGCGGGCTGGGACAAGCTCGGCTTCTCGGAAAAAGCCTTCCTCGGCGAAGTGGGCCTGTCGATCCCGGCCGGCGAGAAGGGCCGCTCTGTGCTCGAACAGACCTGGTCCCGCCCGACCTGCGAGGTCAACGGGATGCATGGCGGCTATATCGGGGACGGCTTCAAGACCGTCATCCCCGCCGTTGCCTCGGCTAAGATCAGCTTCCGCCTCGTCTACGACCAAGACCCGCACAAGATCCGCGCCGCCTTCCGCGACTTCGTGAAGGCCCGCGTGCCCAAGGACTGCCGGGTGGAGTTCACCGAGTTCGGCTCGGGCCGTGCCGTGGCCTTCGAGGTCTCCGCCCCCGCCTTCCAGCGCACGCAGGCTGGCATGTCGGACGAATGGGGCAAGCAGGCGGCCTTCGTCGGCGGTGGCGGTTCGATCCCCGTGACCACGATGATCAAGGAAAAGCTCGGCATGGACGTGGTCATGGCGGGCTTCGGCCTGTCGGATGACCGCATCCACAGCCCGAACGAGAAATACAGCCTGACAAGCTTCCACAAGGGCATCCGCTCCTGGGCCCGGGTTCTGGCGCAGCTCTGAGGCCCATGGTGTCGGACGCGGACCGGCACCCCGAACTGTCCCGCCGCTTCGGTGCGCTCAGCCGCGCCGAGGCGGTGCTGGTCGAGAACATCGGTATAGGCCATTTCGACCGGCTGGGGTCCCTGCCGGTCGAGGGTGATCCGGACCGCCTGGTGAGGGCCGAGCTCATCCGCGCGCTCCTGCTGGGCGGCGATGGACTCCCGAAGATGCACGAGAAGGGCATTCGCCTGTCCGGAGCCTGGATCAAGGGCATCCTCGATCTCGAAGGCTGCCGCATCCCGCATGATATCGGCCTGCTCGACTGCCGCTTCGATGCGCCTCCCGTCCTTCGCTCCGCGGTGGTCGATACGGTGTCCTTCGACGGATCGGTGCTGCCCGGCCTCGCGGCCGACAGGGTCGACGCGCGTGGCGACATCCTGATGCGCTCGGCGCAGATCAGCGGGCCAATCGCGCTACGGGGCGCGCGGATCGGCGGGGATTTTGCACTCGATGGCGCCGAGCTCACTCACGCCGACGATCGGGCGGTCAGCGCCGAAAGGATCGCCATTCGAGGAGGCGCCCTGTTCCGTGGGACCAGGGTGCTGGGAACGATCGCCCTTCCCGGCGCAAAGATCGGCGGTGATCTCGATTTCGTCGGTGCGCATGTGGAGCGGCATGACGGACCGGCGATCGAAGCGGATGCCGTGCAGATCGGTGGCGATCTCATCCTTCGACGGGTCGAGGTGACGGGTCGCATCTCGGCCGTCTCTGCCCGTATCGACGGCGATGCCGACGCCTCGGGCGCAGGACTCTGGGCGCCGGGCGAGATCGCGCTGAACCTCAACCGAAGCGAGGTCGACGGCGCGTTCTTCCTGAGACACGAGGCCGTCATCGACGGGGCGCTGAGCCTGTCTGGCGCCACGCTTGGCGCCATCGTCGATGAGGCGGCCTGCTGGCCGAAACCGGGCGATCTGCTTCTGAACCGCTGCCGCTATGGCGGCTTCCTCGGCGCCCCGGTCGGCGCGAAGGAGCGGCTCGACTGGCTGTCGCGGCAGGACCCCTCCCGATGGGGCGAGGATTTCTGGCCGCAGCCCTACGAGCAACTCGCCCGCGTCCTGGCCGAGATGGGGCATCAGGAGGACAAACGCTCGGTCCTGATCGCGAAAGAGCGGTTGCAGAGGCAAGCCCGCATCCGCCGGGCCCGCCGCTGGCCTCGCAAGGCGGTGCTTTGGATGTCCGACCGGCTGCTCTGGGTCACGACCGGCTATGGCCGCCTGCCGCTCCTGGCCCTCGTCTGGATCCTCGTCTTCTGGCTTCTGGGCGGCTTCTACTATGCGTGGCTCGAACGGACCAACGCCCTGCGCCCGAATTCGCCCGTGGTTCTGCGCTCGCCCGAATGGGTGCTTTGCGGCGTGCCCCAGGGGCAGACATTGTTCCTTCCCTCTATCGGGCAGGAGCGTGAGGGCCGCGCCCTGCCCGGCCAGGCCCAACTCGCCTGCTTCAAGGAGCAGCCAGAGGCCGCAGCCTATCCGAAGTTCAGCGCCCTGATGCTTTCGGCCGACATGATCTTTCCCGGCCTTGGCAGTGGGCAGAAGGACTTCTGGTCACCTGATACCAGGATCACGGCGGGATACTTCGGCAAACTTTATGCCTATTTCCAGACGCTGGCCGGTCTTGGTCTGGGCCTGCTGGCGGTGGCGGGGTTCAGCGGGATCGTACGGTCGGACTAGTCCGGCAACTGTGCCTCGACCCGGCCTCTTACCACCCGAACGGAAAAGACCGGCAAAGGCGGGCCATCTTCTTCGCTGGTGCCATCCGTCAGGTCGAAGGCCGCGCCATCAGCAGGGCATTCGAGCACCGTTCCATCCAGTACCGCCCCTGCCAGAGGAGCATCGCAGACCGGGCAGGAGCCGGCACAGCAGAAGACCGTGCCATCATCCGCCTCGAACACGACATAAGGCAGGCCTGCATGATGAAAGGGCACCGCCTCCTCATCCTGAAGTTCTTCAGTCGGACAGACGACAACCCAGCCCATGCTCACGCCTCCTTCGCCGGGGCCTCGACCGTCTTGCGGCCCTTCACCCTCTCACGGATCGACTGGAACACGACGTAGAGGGCCGGCACGACGAAGATGCCGACAAGAGCCGCCGAGAGCATCCCCGCCGCCACCCCCGTGCCCACGGACCGGCGGGAGATCATGCTGGCGCCCGTCGCCGTCACCAGCGGGATCAGGCCGGCGATGAAGGCGAAGCTCGTCATCATCACCGCACGAAAGCGCGACCGCGCTCCGTCGATGGCGGCATCGACGATCGATTCCCCGTGTTCGCGGCGGAGCTTCGCGAATTCGACAATCAGGATCGCGTTCTTGGCTGCCAGCGCGATCAGCACCACAAGGCCGATCTGGGCGTAGATGTTGAACGGCAAGCCGGTCAGCTTGAGCGCCCCCATTGCCCCGGCGACGCCAAAGGTCACCGACAGCATCACCGGCACCGGAATTGTCCAGCTTTCGTACAGCGCGACGAGGAAGAGGTAGGCGAACAGCAGGGCAAGGGCGAGGATCATCGTGGTCTTGCCCGCCGCCTCCTTCTCCTGCAGCGCCGTGCCGGTCCATTCATAGCCGAAGCCGGGCGGCAGGGTCTGGGCCGCGACCTGCTCCATCGAAGCGATCGCCTGGCCGGACGAGGCTCCAGCAGAGGGCCCGCCGTTGATCGTGGCCGAACGGTTGTTGTTGTAGCGCTGCAGCATCATCGGACCGACGGTGTAATCGGGTGAAGAGAAGGCACCGACCGCAACCATTTCTCCGGTCGTCTGTGACCGCACATGCACCCTGGCGATGTCGTTGACCGAAGTCCGGTCGTCCTCGGAGCCGGCAAGCTGCACCTGCCAGGCCCGACCGAACAGGTTGAAGTCGTTGACATAGACTGTTCCGAGGATCGCCTGCAGGGTCGAGAACACGTCCGACAGTTGAACGCCCAGCGCATAGAGCCTGTCGCGGTCGATGTTCAGGAACAACTGGGGCGTATCCGCCGAGAACGTGGTGTAGACGCCAGTCAGGCCGGGGTCCTGGTTCGCCGCCGCCGCGATGCCACGCGCCGTTTCCGCCAGTTCGATCGGCGAGCGGCCCTGCCGGTCGATCAGCTGGAACTCGAAACCCGACCCGGTGCCGAGACCCGAGATCGGCGGCAGGTTGAAGGGGATCACCTGCGCCTCGCGGATCGCCGCGCCATCGGCATAGGTGCGCTTGAGCGCGGCATAGACAGACTTCGAGAAATCGGTTCTTTCCGCGAAGTCCTCGAGCGAAACGATCGTGAAGGCCGCATTCGATCTGGCCAGGCCATCGAGCATGGAATAGCCGGTCATCGAGGTGACGTTCTTGACCCCGGGGATCGCCCGGACCATCTCGATCACCTTTGCCTGCACCGCTGCCGTCCGGTTGACCGAAGCGGCATCGGGCAGGCGCGTCTCGATCATGTAATAGCCCTGATCCTCTGCCGGCAGAAACCCGGTCGGCACCGTCTTGAACAGCCAGCCCGAAAGCCCGAGCGCTGCGGCAAGCAGCACCAGCCCGATGATCGATCGCCGAGCGATTGCGCCCGCGACGTAGGCATAGCCGTCGCGCGTCTTGTCGATGCCGCGGGAAATCCAGCCCATCACCCCTTTTCGCGGCCCGTGATGGGGCTTGAGGATGATCGCGCAAAGCGCCGGCGACAGCGACAGGGCGTTGATCGCCGAAATCACCATCGAGACAGAAACGGTCACGGCGAATTGCTGGAACAGCTGCCCGGAAATGCCGGGGATGAAGGCCACCGGCACGAAGACGGACAAGAGCACCAGCGTGATCGCGATGATAGGCCCGGTGATTTCGCTCATCGCGGCGCTGGTGGCTTGCGCCGGGGTCATCTCCGGGTGGTCGTGCATCTTGGCTTCAACGGCCTCAACCACCACGATGGCGTCATCGACGACGATACCGATCGCCAGCACCATCGCCAAAAGCGAGACGGTGTTGATGGTAAAGCCCAGGGCCAGCATGATCGCGAAAGTGCCAATCAGCGCCACCGGCACGGCAATGACCGGGATGATGGTCGCACGCAGGCTGCCAAGGAAGATGAAGACAACGACCACGACCAGCACGAACGCTTCGATCAACGTATGCTCTACCTCGGAGATGCTCTCCTTGACGAAGATCGAACTGTCCCCGACCAGGTCATAGGTCACCCCGGGCGGGAAATCCGCCTGCATCTCGGCCATGACCTGCTTCACACCCGCTGCCGCGGCCAGCGAGTTCGCGCCCGGCGAAAGGTAAAGTCCGATCAGCGTTGCTGGCGCGCCGTCGAACGACGTAAGGACATCCGAGTTCTTTTCGCCCAGTTGCACATCGGCGATGTCGCCGATGGTCACGGTCGATCCATCAGGGTTTGCGCGGATGATGATCTTGGCGAACTCGGCCGGGTCCGAAAGGCGACCTTGCGTCTGCACGTTCAGTTGCAGTCCGGGATCCTTGACCATCGGCTGGGCGCCCACCCGGCCGATGGCGGCCTGGATGTTCTGCGTCTTCAGCGCGTTCGAGACATCGGACGGCGTAAGGCTGAACGAGGCCAGCCGGTTCGAGTCGAGCACGATCCGCATCGCGAACTCGTTCGAAGAAAAGATCGAGGCATCGCCGACGCCCGGCACCCGCTTCAGCGCATCGAGCAGGCTGATCCGGGCATAGTTGGTCAGCGTTGCCGCTGTCTGGCTTGCGTCGGGAGAATGAAGCGCCACGCCCATCAGCAGCGCCGAAGACTTCTTCGCAACCTTGACCCCGGTCTGACGCACTTCGGACGGCAGAAGCGGCGTTGCCAGCGACACACGGTTCTGGACGTTGACCGTCGCAATATCGGGATCGGTGCCAACGGCGAAGGACACGGTAAGGGTGTAGGACCCGTCGGCACCCGAGGTCGAACGCATGTAAATGGAGTCGTCCACGCCGACGACCTTGTCCTCGATCACCTGGGCGACGGTTTGCTCCGTCACCTCGGCGCTGGCGCCGGGATAAGACGCGGTCACCGAAACCTGCGGCGGCACGATGTTCGGGAACTGCTCGATCGGCATGACCGACATGGCGATGAAGCCCGCAATGGTCAGCACGATCGAGATGACCGCCGCCAGCCGCGGACGGGCAATGAAGATGTCGGCAAACATCGCTCAGTTGCCCCCGGCAACGGCGGCATCGACCTTGATGCCCGGCCGCGCCTTGTTCAGGCCTTCGGTGATGACCTTCTCCCCTTCGGTCAGGCCCGAGGTCACGACGACGCGTCCCTTCGCAGAGTCGCCCGTGTTGATGCGGCGCTGCTCGACCGTGCCATCATCACCCACCAGCAAGACATAGGCTCCGGTGATATCGCGCAGCACAGCCTGCTGCGGAACAGTCAGCGCATTGTTCGTGGCCTCTTCCTCGACGTTGACGGTGACAAGAGATCCATCCCGAAGCCGGCCCTCGGGGTTGGGAAAGACGGCGCGGATCATGACGGTATCGGTCGACTGGCTGACCTGCATGTCGGAAAAGTTGACGGTGCCGGGGATGCCGTAGGCTGATCCGTCAGCCAGTGTCAGGCGGACCGAGCCGGCACCGGAGGCTGCCCCCGAACGGACGCTTTCCTGAAACAGGAGAAACATGCGTTCCGGCACGGGAAACTCGACCATCATCGGGTCGGTTGTCACCAGGGTGACAAGCGTTCCGCTTTCCGGTCCGATCAGCGCACCGACACTGACGCTCGACAGCCCCACCCTACCCTGAAACGGGGCTCTGATCTGGGTGTAGGAGAGGTTCAGTTCTGCCGCATCATGCTGGGCGGCCATGCGCTCCACGTCAGCGCTGGCCCGCGCCGCCTCTGCCTCGGCCTTGTCGAGGGTTGCCTGCGCCGAGGCCTGCCGCGTCACCAGTTCGCGCTGCCGGTTCCGTTCGAGAATCGCGAGGGTCTCGCTGGCCTTGGCGGCGGCAAGGGCTGCGTCGGCCTGAGCAAGACTGGCCTCGAATTCCTTCGGGTCGATGGCAAACAGCAGGCTATCCTTCGCGACCACGCTGCCTTCGGTAAAGCCGATCTCGGAGACAAAGCCGCTGACCCGGGCGCGGATGTCGACCTTCTGTTCGGCCACCACGCGTCCATTGAATGCCGCCGCCTGCACCACCTGTGTCAACGCCGCCGGTTCGACGGTCACCGCGGGAAGCGGCTGCGTCTGGGCAAGCGCTACCCCCGAAAGGCCAAGGCCAAGACACAGGGCGACGAGGCTGTTCCGCAGGTGCAATGAGGTTGCCCGACCGTACATGATTCCCCCGGAAATTCGTATCACGTGGAGCAGACTAGCAGGATTGACGCGCCTGTCATCCGCTGCCGGGGACTCGAGCTTCGCCGCCCAACCACATACTTTTCAAGTATTTTCTTGCCGAATGCTCGTTTCTGCCGCAGACTTGTCGGACGATATAGTTGGGGGCTCTCCATGAAACACTGGCTTCTTGTGCTGATCGCCGGGATCATCGCGATCATCGGTGGCATAATCGCCCTGCTTAATCCGCTGGCCGCGACCATCTTCGCGACGACCTTGGCCGCATGGTTCTTCATCATCATGGGCATCCTGCTGATCGTCGGGGCGATCAGCGATTCAGGCGTCCAGCACCGGTTCTGGACCGGGGTTCTGGGGGTTCTCGGCATTCTGGTCGGGCTCGGCATTCTCGGCCAGCCGATCCTCGGCGCGCTTGCGCTCACCTGGGCCGTGGCGATCCTGTTCCTCGTCGAGGGCATCGTGAAGGTAATGTTCGCGTTCTCGTCACGCGGGACGTCGTATTTCTGGGCTGTCCTGTTGTCCGGTGCGATTTCGGTGATCCTGGCGGTGATGATCCTTTCGGATTTCCCGCAGTCGGCGGCGGTTATCCTTGGCATCCTACTTGCAATCGACCTGATCTCGTCCGGCGTCTCTCTCGTGGCGCTTGGTCTGTTCGCCAAGAAGGCCGAAGCCTGATCCGGCGGAAGGGCGCGACATATGCGCGGCGCGCCCTTTCTCAACCTCGTGCTGGCGATGGCGCTGGCGCTGATGACCGGCTGGCTGCTGGTCGCCGGCAAGGACATCTTCCTCCCCATCGTGATGGCCATCATCGCCGTCTATGTGCTGACCACCGCAGCCGAGGCGCTCGGCCGCCTGCCGGTTCTCGGTCGTCTGCCCGTCTTTGCACGGCACCTTGCGGTGCTTCTGGCCTTCACCGCGGCGCTGTTTGGCTTCGCACTGGTCGTTCAGGTCACGATCAGCCAACTGGTCACCGCACTCCCCCGCTATCAGGCGAACCTTCAGGCGCTGATCGACCGGCTGGCCGAGAGCGGCTGGATCCAGGACAACCCGACGCTTGAGGAAGTGCTCGACGCGACGCTCGAGAAGATCAGCCTGCAAACCTTGTTCATCCGGCTTCTCGGCGGACTTACCAGCTTCGGGCTGAGCGCATTCCTCGTCGCGCTCTACGCCGCCTTCCTGCTGGGTGAGCGGCGGGATTTCGGTCGCAAGCTGGCCGCTGCCCTGCCACTTGGCGATCAGGCCGAGGTCACCGGTCGCATCATCGCCCAGATCAACACCCGGATCGGCGACTACCTTGCGGTCAAGACTCTGATCAACATGATCCTCGGAGCGGTCTCCTTTGCGATCATGTGGTGGATGGGCGTGGACTTCGCCCTGTTCTGGGCAGTCCTGATCGGGCTTTTCAACTACATCCCCTACCTGGGCGGGGTGATTGGCGTAGCGCCGCCCGTGATCCTGTCACTGGCCCAATGGGGGGATCCGCTCAAGACGATCCTGCTCGCCGTCCTGCTGACGCTGGCGCAAACGCTGATCGGCACGATCCTCGACCCCAAACTGGTTGGCAAGCAGGTCAATCTGAGCCCCTTCGTGGTCATGGTCGCACTGGCGGTGTGGGCGGCGCTCTGGGGGCTTCCGGGTGCCATCTTGGCCGTGCCGATGACCTCGATCATCGCGATCGTCTGCGCCGCCTTCGAACCGACCCGATTTGTCGCGGTTCTGCTCTCTGAAAAGATCGCGGACGAGGCATGACCCTGGCTGCGGGAACTGGTCCCACCTGACACGGGTCTGGCGAGAAACCCGCAAGGCTGCTGATGCTGACGCGACTATCGAGGCAGCAGCGCCTCCAGATAGATCCGCACGGCATCCTGCACGTGGCGAAACCGGTCGCCTCCCAGATGCTTGCCCCCGAACCAGCGGGTGACGACCACGATATGGTCGTTCAGCCCTTCACGTTCGAGCATCCGCAGGATCACCATACCAGCCCCGGCCTCGCCGTCATCGTTCTTGATCGGGCCGTCTGCAGAGACAAGCGCCCAGCTGTTGTGGGTTGCCTTGGCGAAACGCTTGTTGCGCTTCAACTCCTTCAGGAAGGCTCGCGCAGCATCTTCCGAGGCGCAGAGGCCGCCGGAGACCGCGTATTTCGAGCCGCGGTCACTGATGATGTTGTCAAGGATGAGCAACGCCGCTCTGCCCTTATCGCTTGCGAACGAACTCGGTGCGCAGGACAAGGCCCTTGATCGTGTCGTGGCGGCAGTCGATTTCTTCCTCATTGTCCGTCAGCCGGATCGAGCGGATGACGGTACCCTGCTTCAGCACCGTGCTGGTGCCCTTGACCTTCAGGTCCTTGACCAGCACCACCGCATCGCCGTCGGCCAATTCGTTGCCTGAGGCATCGCGCACAATGCGCCGGCTGGCCGCCGCGATTTCCGAGGCCGGCCGCCATTCCCCGCTGGCCTCGTCATAGACATAGTCCTCGTCGGACATGCGCGTCTCCCCCCCTGTGCCCGCAGGCGAACCGGCCCGGCGAAAATGAAAAGGGCCGCGCAGGCGGCCCGGTTTCGAAAGTCAGTCACGATCTTGGTGGAGCAGAGGGGGATCGAACCCCTGACCTTATCATTGCGAACGATACGCTCTCCCAACTGAGCTACTGCCCCGTTCGACGCGCTATTTGGCGAAGGCGCAGGCCAATGTCAAGCGACGCCGCGCCGTCTTCAGGCCATCGCCGGCACATGCTGACGGACAAAGGCGGCGATCTCGGCCGCCGGACGAGCGCCGGGCAGGCGGGCCACTTCGCGCCCCCTGTGCCACAGGATCAGGAGCGGAATGCCGCGGATGCCCAATCGCTGCGAGATCTGGGGGTGATCCTCGGTGTTGATCTTGGCGAACCGGGCGTTGGGCGCCACAGCCTTGGCGGCCTTGGCGAATTCCGGGGCCATCATCCGGCAGGGGCCGCACCAAGGTGCCCAATAGTCGATCAGCAGCGGCAGGTCGTCCGTGCGGATCGCCTTGTCATGGGTCGCAGGATCAAGTTCGGCAACCTTGCCGCTGACGAGCGGGTCACCGCAGGAACCGCATTTCGGGTTGTCGGCAAGCCGGGCGACGGGGACGCGGTTTGCTTGACCGCAGGTGGTGCAGGTAATCCGGGCGCTGTCGGACATGGGGAGAGTCCTTTTGATACATTTTCTCAAATGTAGGGACCGGCCGCGCGAGAACCAAGCGCTGCCTCTCTCACTGCGGAAACAATGAATGCCAATATTCAGAATCGTTGACACTTCCGGATAAGTTGCCGCAGCGTCAATTCCACTTGCATAACTAGTTGGAGGGAATGCCATGAGCTACGGAAAAATCGCAGCCTTTCTCGCCTTGATTGCCCTACCTGTCGCAGCCGACCCCTTGCCGCCGAACGCCAAGCCGCTGAGCTCGAAACAAATTGAAAAGCTGTACAGCGGGAACAGCGCGGTCTGGGACAGATCGATGGTGTATTTCGCGCCGGACAAGACAACAAAGGGCGTTTTCGGCAAGCCCCCGAGTGCAACCTACACCGGCAAATGGAAAATCACAAAAAACAAGCTCTGCATGACGAACTCGCCGGTCAACATCAAAACTGGCGAGGCAAGCAAGAAGACCTACACCGACTGCTGGACGTTCTTCACAGACGGCGATCGAGTCCTGACATCCTATTACAACGATTTCGAAGAAGGCCGGGGGCCGAACGACGATTACAGCGAGGGCGAACTCAGCAATTTGCGCAAGGGCGACGTGGTCTCGAAGACATTTGCTAAATATCGGTCGTGATTGCGAGTAGGCGGCGGAGTTACTCCGCCGCCTCCATATAGCTTTCGACCGGCGGGCAGATGCAGATCAGGTTGCGGTCGCCATAGACGTTGTCGACACGACCGACTGGCGGCCAGTACTTGTCCACCCGGAAACTCGCCGGCGGGAAGCAGCCCTGCTCGCGGCTGTAGGGGCGGTCCCATTCCGCCACGAGGTCGTTGACCGTGTGGGGAGCGTGCTTCAGGGGGTTGTTCTCCCGATCGATCTCGCCCTGTTCGATCGCGCGGATCTCTTCGCGGATCGATTGGAGCGCCAGGATGAAGCGGTCGATCTCGGCCTTGGTCTCGCTTTCCGTCGGCTCGACCATCAGGGTGCCCGCCACCGGCCAGCTCATCGTCGGGGCGTGGAAGCCGTTGTCGATCAGGCGCTTGGCGATGTCGTCCACGGTCACGCCGGCCTCGGCGAAGGAGCGGGTGTCGAGGATGCATTCATGCGCGACCCGGCCCTTGTTGCCCATGAACAGGACCTCGTAAGACCCCTTCAGCCGAGCGGCGATGTAGTTGGCGTTCAGGATCGCGACCTTGGTCGCCTGTGTGAGCCCCTGGCCGCCCATCATCAGGCAATACGCCCAGCTGATGAGCAGGATCGAGGCCGATCCGTAGGGTGCCGCGGATACCGGCCCTTCGCTGCCGCCGGTTTCGGGATGCCCCGGCAAATGCGGCGCGAGGTGGGACTTGACCCCGATCGGCCCCATGCCGGGGCCGCCGCCGCCATGCGGGATGGCGAAGGTCTTGTGCAGGTTCAGGTGGCTGACGTCGCCGCCGATCTCGCCCGGTTTCACCAGCCCGACCATCGCGTTCATGTTGGCGCCGTCGATATAGACCTGCCCGCCATGGGCATGGGTGATCTTGCAGACCTCTCGCACCGCCTCCTCGAACACGCCATGGGTCGAGGGATAGGTGATCATGCAGGCGGCAAGGTTGCCGCCGGCATCGCGCGCCTTGTCGCGGAAATCATCGATGTCGACATCGCCGTTCGGGGCGGATTTCACCACTACCACTTTCATCCCTGCCATCTGGGCAGAGGCGGGGTTGGTGCCATGGGCCGAAACCGGGATCAGGCAGATGTTCCGATGCCCTTCGCCCCGTGCCCGGTGATAGGCTTGGATGGTCAGGAGCCCGGCATATTCCCCCTGCGCGCCGGAGTTCGGCTGCATCGAGAAGGCGTCATATCCGGTGATGGTGCAGAGTTTTTCCGACAGGTCCTTGATCGCCTCGGCATAGCCCTGCGCCTGATCGCGCGGGGCGAAGGGATGCAGCGAATTGAACTCGGGCCAGGTGATCGGCATCATCTCGGCCGCGGCATTGAGCTTCATCGTGCAGGAGCCGAGAGGGATCATCGCCCGGTCAAGCGCCAGGTCGCGGTCGGACAGGCGGCGCATGTAGCGCATCATCTCCGACTCTGCCCGGTTCATGTGGAACACCGGATGGGTCAGGTAGTCGGTCGTCCGCAGCATAGTCTCGGGGAAGCTGAGCATCGCCCGGTGGGGCGGCACACCATCAATCCCGAAAGCGCGCAGCACGCGGATCAGAACCTTCTCGTCGGTCGTCTCGTCAAGGCTGATGCCCACCCGGTCATTGCCGATCTTGCGGAAGTTCAGCCCCTCGTGGCGCGCAGCGGCGAGGATGCCGGCCTGCCCGACACCGACCTCGACCGTCACCGTATCGAAGAAATCCTTCGGGCTGACTTTCGCCCCCGCCGCCTTCAGTGCCCGCGCGAGACGGTTGGTCAGGAAATGCACCCGCTCGGCAATCGCGCGCAGGCCCTTTGGGCCGTGGAACACCGCGTAGAAGCTCGCCATCACCGCCAGCAGCGCCTGCGCCGTGCAGACGTTCGAGGTCGCCTTCTCGCGCCGGATATGCTGCTCGCGCGTCTGGAGCGACAGTCGGTAGGCCCGACCGCCACGCGAGTCGATCGAAACGCCGACGATGCGGCCAGGCATGGCCCGCTTCAGGTCGTCGCGGCACGACATAAACGCGGCATGTGGGCCGCCGTATCCCATCGGCACGCCGAAGCGCTGGCTGGAACCAACGGCGATATCGGCCCCCATCGCGCCCGGTTCCTTCAGAAGGCACAGGGCCAGAAGGTCGGTCGCGACGACAGCGATGGCATTGGCGGCGTGCAGCGCCGCAATCTGATCGGTGAAGTCCCGGACATGCCCGTAGCTGCCGGGATACTGGAAGATCGCGCCGAACACCTTCGACGGATCGAGGTTCTCGACCATGTCCTCGATGATCTCGATGCCTAGCGGCAAGGCACGGGTGCGGATCACCTCGATGGTTTGCGGATGGCAGAACCGATCGACGAAGAAGGCCCGCGCCTTGGACTTCGCGCTGCGCTCTGCCATCGCCATCGCCTCGGCCGCCGCCGTCGCCTCATCCAGAAGTGAGGCATTTGCAACGGGCAACCCGGTCAGGTCGGCGACCATCGTCTGATAGTTCAGGAGCGCCTCAAGGCGGCCCTGAGCGATTTCGGGCTGGTAGGGCGTGTAGGCTGTATACCAGGCCGGGTTCTCAAGGATATTGCGCTGGATCGCGGGCGGTGTGACGGTGCCATAGTAGCCCTGACCGATCAGGCTGGTCATCACCCGGTTCTTCGCCGCCACCTCGCGCATTTTCGCCAGAAGCTCGTGCTCGGCGAGCGGTGCCCAGTCGAGCGGGTCCTTCTGCCGGATCGAGGCCGGCACCGTCTCGGCGATCAGAGCGTCGAGCGAGGGCACGCCCACCGCCTTGAGCATATCCGCCATCTCTTCCGGAGAAGGGCCGATATGGCGGCGGTTGGCGAAGTCATACGGGTTGTAGGCTGTGGGTGTGAAGGTCATCGCTCATCTCTCTCCCAATTCTGACCCGCCTGCCGCCCTTCGACATGGGCAGCAAGCTGGGCGAGCGAGGCCAATAGCCCCGCCTCATGATCTTCGGCACGGATTCCGGGCGGCACGTTTCGCGCCGTGCAGGTCACCTTGGTGCCGTCGCGCGCCGGATCGAACCGCCATTCCAGCCGCATGACGCCCAGAAAGGCGGGATCGTCAGACTTGAACGACGCCTCGTGCGAAAAGAACCGCGGCCGGTCGAGCTCGACGAAACGGCCGCCAATCCGGTCCTGGCCCGCGCCGCTCTTGCCGCTGCCCGCGCCGGCATCCGTATAGGCCAGCACCATCTCAAAGGCCCCGCCGGGCCGGGGATCAAGGGCGATGACCTCGCCCGTCATCCCGCCCGGGGGAAGCCAGCGCACCAACTGATCCGGATCGAACCAGGCCTGCCAGAGCCTTTCGGCGGATGCGCGGATCACGCGTGACGCCTGGTCGGTGCGTCGGTTCATGGAATATCCGTCAGCCGATCAGCTCGTTGTACTCGTCCTCGTCCATGAAGTCGTCGAGCACGGAGAGGTCGTCGAGCTTCATCTTGAAGAACCAGCCCGCGCCAAGCGGATCTTCGTTCACGAGGCCGGGATTGTCGGGCAGCTTCTCGTTGACCGCGACGATCTCGCCATCGACAGGCGCAAGGATGTCGGACGCGGCCTTGACGCTTTCGATCACGACGACCTCGTCGCCCTCGGCAACCATCGTCTCGGGTTCCGGAAGTTCGACGAAGACCACGTCCCCGAGCTGCGTCGCCGCGTGTTCGGTGATGCCGACGGTGACGAGATCGCCATCAACGCGCAACCATTCGTGTTCCTTGGTGTATTTCATCGGGTCCTCAGCGTTTGTAGGTGGAGGGTCGGAAAGGAAGATCGCAGACGGTCACCGGCAGGCGCTTGCCGCGCACCTCGCCCTCAAGCCGCGTGCCGGACGCAGAAAGGGCAGCAGGGACGTAGCCCATGGCGATCGGTGCCTCGACCGAGGGACCGAAGCCGCCAGAGGTGATGATGCCGATTTCCGTGTCACCGTTGTAAAGGACGGTACCGTCGCGCATCGGCGCGCGGCCCTCGGGCCGCAGGCCGACCCGGCAGCGATCCGGCCCGTCGGCCAGTTCGGTGAGGATCCGCTCGGCGCCAGGGAACCCGCCCGACCGCGCGCCACAGGTGCGGCGGCTCTTCTGGATCGCCCAGGCCAGCCCGGCCTCGATAGGCGAGGTGGTCGTGTCGATGTCATGGCCGTAAAGGCACAGCCCCGCCTCGAGCCTCAGGCTGTCCCGCGCGCCAAGGCCGATCGGGGCCACGCCGGGTTCGGCCAGAAGCGTATCGGCGAACCGCCGAAGATGAGCGTTGGGCACCGAGATCTCGAACCCGTCCTCGCCGGTATAGCCGGACCTCGAGATCCAGAGTTCCGCCCCGGTCCAGTCGCGGGTCGCGACATCCATGAAGCGCATCGTCTCTATGCCCGGCAACAGCCGCGACAGCGCCCCTTCGGCATCTGGACCTTGCAGCGCGAGAAGACCGCGATCCGCGATCGGCATCACCTCGGCCACGGGGGACAGATGCGCCTTGAGATGTGCGATGTCCTCGGCCTTGCAGGCGGCATTGACGACGACGAACAGATGGTCGCCCCGGTTGGCAAACATCAGATCGTCGAGAATTCCGCCGGTGGCGCTGGTCAGAAGGCCATAGCGCTGCCGCCCCTCTTGCAGACCCAGCACGTCGACCGGCATCAGCGCTTCGAAGCCCAGCATCAGCGACTGCATCCCGGCCTTGGGCCAGAGCACCACCTGCCCCATGTGGCTGACGTCGAAGAGACCTGCTGCGGATCGGGTATGGAGATGCTCCTTCAGCACGCCCATGGGATACTGAACCGGCATCTCGTAACCGGCAAAGGGCACCATCCTGGCGCCGAGCGAAACATGAAGATCATGGAGCGCGAGGCGCTTCAGGTCGGTCGTTTCAAGGTCGGCCAATCGCCACCCCCTTGCTCCGTGCCGGCTCCTCGTTCCGGCATCGTCCGGACAGGCCAATCCCCGTCCCGCGATGCCCCCTCTGTCCCTTGCGCCTGAGATCGTTATCCCTTCGGCGCCCCGTTGCCGGGGTCTCTCCAGAGTGTCGTCGTCCGGTCGGTCCCTTGCGCCTGAGAGTTTACCGGGGCGGTTGCTCCTTCGGCACCACGCGCATTGGTTTCCCACTGCCCGCAGATTCTCCCGATCCTGACGCTTCTTGGGTAGCGCGGCCACACGGCGGCTGGCAAGGGGAAAGCGAAGCGCGACGCTTTCGCAGACGAAAGCGTCAAGGCTTCTTCTGTTGGAAAATACCCCGGGGGTAAATGAACGCGCCAGCGTGCAGAGGGGGCAGACAGCCCCCTCCCTTACGCCGGCAGGCGTACTTTCTGCAGAAGCGGCATCAGGTCTGCCATCTCGGGCCCGGCATCACGGCCGGTCAGCGCCCGGCGCAGCGGACGGTAAAGGCCCTTGCCCTTGCGTCCCGTCGCGTCCTTCACCACATTGGTCCATTCGCCCCAGGTGGCAGCGGTCCACGGCTTCGGCGGCAACATCGACAGCGCCTGTTTCACAAAGTCCGCATCCTCGGCATCGACCAGCGGCTCGGCACCGTTGGCGATCAGGTCCCACCAGCCGGCAAGATCGGCGCGGGTGGTGATGTTGTCCTTGGCGACGGCCCAGAAGGCAGGTGCGATGTCGTCCGGCACGCCGAGCGCGCGGATCGTCCCGGCCATGTCGGCATGGGTCCGGGTCTGAAGATGATGATGCGTCAGAGGGAAAAGGTCCTCGGCGTCGAACTTGGTCGGCGAGGCGCCGAACGACGACAGGTCGAACCCGTCGATCAGGTCCTGATGCGAGCGGGCCAATTCAACCGGTTTCGACGATCCGAGCCGCGCCATCAGCGACAGGAGCGCCATCGGCTCCACCCCGGCCGCACGCAGGTCGCGAAGCGACAGTGTGCCAAGCCGCTTGGAGAGCTCCTCGCCCTTGGCCCCGGTCAGCAGCGAATGGTGGGCAAAGGCCGGCGGCGTGCCGCCCAGGGCCTCCATGATCTGGATCTGGGTCGCGGTATTCGTCACATGGTCTGCACCGCGCACGATCGAGGTCACGCCCATGTCGATGTCATCGACCGAGGAGGCGAAGGTATAAAGAATCTGACCGTCGGCGCGGATCAGCACCGGGTCCGAGACCGAGGCCGCGTCGATCGAGATCGGGCCGAGAATGCCATCGTTCCATTCGATGCGGGTCTGGTTCAGCAGGAACCGCCAGTAGCCCTGACGCCCCTCTTCGCGGAAATGCGCCTTGTCGGTTTCGCTGAGGTTCAGCGCGGCACGGTCATAGACCGGCGGCTTGCCCATGTTCAAAAGCTTCTTGCGCTTGAGATCCAGCTCGACCGGCGTCTCGAAGCATTCATAGAACCGGCCCGCAGCGCGCAGTTGGTCGGCCGCCTCGCGGTAACGGTCAAAGCGCAGCGACTGCTTCTCGATCCGGTCCCAGGTCAGGCCGAGCCATTCGAGATCCTCCATGATCCCATCGGCATATTCCTGCTTCGAGCGTTCCTGATCGGTGTCGTCCAGACGCAGGATGAAGGTGCCGCCGGCCTTGCGGGCGATCATCCAGTTCATCAGCGCGGTGCGCAGGTTTCCGACGTGAATATAGCCGGTGGGCGACGGGGCGAAGCGGGTGACGGTGGTCATGGGTCTCTCCTGAACCCGCCTGCTTTTCCACAAGGGAGGCGTTTTGTCCAGTTGTGTGCCGCCATGCATCCCGAGCAGGACAGACCGGCACGGCTGTCCGGAGCGGGGACTGGCGGTCATTGCGGCCCCTGCGCCAGACGCCTATCCTGCGTTCCATGACCCTTGACCCTCATGACCTGACGGCCCCCGACCTCGACCAGATCGAGTCATTGGCCCGGGCTGCCATCGACCAGTTGCCCGAACCCTTCGTCGCCGCGGCGCGAGAGGTCGGCCTGCGCGTCGTCGACTTTGCCCCCGATGACATCCTCGAGGAGATGGGTCTGAGCGACCCCTTCGAACTGACAGGCCTCTATGACGGAATTCCGATGACCGAGAAATCAGTCATGGACCAGCCGACGCGACCCGACACGATCTGGCTCTTCCGCCGACCGATCCTCGATGAATGGTGCGAACGCGGTGATGTCGCGCTTGGCGATCTGGTGGCGCATGTGACGGTGCACGAATTTGCCCATCACTTCGGCTGGAGCGACGAGCAGATCGCGGCCATTGATCCGTGGTGGGAATGATCCGGCGATATCGCGCGCGATGACGTATCCGTGACTGGCGGGACCCAGACGACGCACTAGCCTTTGCCCCAGTCCAGCAAAAGGAGTGCACAGATGCCCATCACGAGGTTGTCCCGCCGCAGCGCCCTGGTTGCCGCCGCCGCCCTGCCGATCGCCGCAACCTTTCGTCCGGCTCCTGCCCGCGCCGCGGCCGAGATGAAGGGTAGCGCCGCGCCAACCTTCAATCGCTTCAAGCTGGGCGACATGGAGGTGACGGCACTTCTGGCCGGGACCCGCACGATCGAGAAGCCGAACGAGACTTTCGGCCTGAACGTTCCGGCGGAAGAATTCGCGGCGGTTTCGGCAGCCGCGTTTCTGCCGACTGACAAGGCGCAATCCTTCTTCACACCGACGCTGGTCAACACCGGCAAGGAACTCGTCCTTTTCGATACAGGCGTTGCGTCCGAGGGCGTGACGGCAGCCCTTGCCGCCGCAGGTTACACGCCTGATCAGGTCGATA
This sequence comes from Alitabrizicola rongguiensis, assembly GCF_021491355.1. GTDB lineage: Bacteria > Pseudomonadota > Alphaproteobacteria > Rhodobacterales > Rhodobacteraceae > Aliitabrizicola > Aliitabrizicola rongguiensis. Next base: position 800,562 of record NZ_JAKENF010000002.1, read on the forward strand.
TCGTCGTGCTCACCCACATGCACCCCGACCATATCGGCGGGCTGATGGCGAATGGCACCCCTACCTTCACGAATGCGCGCTACGTGACCGGCAGCGCCGAGCACAATTTCTGGTCCGGCAAACCGAGCGAGGCTTTCACAGCCAATGTCGTTCCCCTGAACGACAAGATCACCTTCCTAGACGATGGCGGCAGCGTGGCCGGCGGGATCACCTCGAAGCTGGCTGCCGGCCACACGCCCGGGCACATGGTCTATCTGATCGAAAGCAACGGCCAAACGCTGGCCATCACTGCCGATACGGCCAACCACTATGTCTGGTCGCTGGCCCATCCCGACTGGGAAGTTCGTTTTGACGCCGACAAGGCCAAGGCCGCCGAAAGCCGCAGGGCCGTGTTCGGCATGCTGGCAGCGGATCGTATTCCGTTCATCGGCTATCACATGCCCTTCCCGGCCATGGGGTTTGTCGAGGCGGATGGGAACGGCTTCCGCTACGTTCCTGTCAGCTATCAGATGATGTTGGCCGGCTGATCGAGGCGGGCGCGCATTGCCGATGCCTCCGGCCTCTGGCAGGCTGGTCGCGTTGAGTGAAAGGCGCGCCCATGACCACCCCGATCCTTACCGTCACGCTGAACCCTGCGCTCGACCTCGCAACGCATGTTGGCGATGTCATTCCCGGCCACAAGCTGCGCTGCACCGCGCCACGGCTTGATCCCGGCGGCGGGGGCATCAATGTCAGCCGGGCCATCCGCAGGCTGGGCGGATCGAGCCTGTGCTTCGTCGCACTTGCGGGCGGCACCGGCGCGCAGGTTGCGGAATTCCTGCATGGCGAAGGGATCACCATCGTCACTTTCCCTGGCCCCGGCGAAACGCGGCAGAGCCTGACGGTGAACGAGGACAAGACCGGCCTGCAGTACCGCTTCATGCTGCCTGGCACGCCTTGGGACGCCTCGCGGATCGAGGCGGCGGAACGCGCCCTGTCTGACGCAGCACCGCTGACCGGAACCATCGTGATCAGCGGCAGTCAGCCACCCGGCCTGCCCATTGACTTTGCCGCGCGCCTTGCCGCCGATCTGGACGCGCGTTCAGACAGCAAGGCCAGGCTTGTGACCGACACATCCGGCGCATCGCTGGCCCATATCGCCAACGGTCCGCCGACAGGAATCGACCTTCTGCGCATGGATCAGGAGGAAGCAGAGGAGTTGACGGGCCACAAGCTGATCACGGCGGGCCAGACCGCCGACTTCGCGGAGGGTCTGATTGCGCGCGGGTCTGCCCGGCGCGTGATCGTGGCCCGCGGGGCAGACGGGTCGGTCCTGGTCGGCCCCGGCCTGCGGGTGTCGGTCAGGCCGCCGAAGGTCGAGGTGCGCAGCAAGGTCGGAGCCGGCGACAGTTTCGTGGCAGGATTTGTCCTGGCGGAAGCGCGGGGGGCCTCGCCCGCGGAAGCTCTGGCCCGCGGCGTCTCTGCCGCCGCGGCCGCCGTGATGACCGAGGGGACAGAGCTTTGCCGCCGCGAGGATGCCGAAGAGATTTTCCGCGGCTGCGAGACAGAGTTCGTCTGAAGGCTCAGAACTTCAGTTCGGCAACGACCGCGCGGTGGTCCGAGGGCCAGGGCATCACCTTGATGTCGCTGCGGGGGCCATCTTCGCCCACGATCGCGGCATCGGTGACGGTCAGGCCGTCGCCCTTCACCAGGATGAAGTCGATGCGGTCGGGATGGTCGTCAGCCGCCTTCTCGTCATAGCGCGGCGTCCAGGTGAAGGCAGGCTTGGCCACCGGATCGGGCCAGATCGCGCGATAGGCGTCGATGAAGCCCTGTGAGGTCAGGCGGCGGGTCGTCGGCCAGTCGACCTTCACCGGTTGCTGGCCGGCGGCAACGGCCGCGTCGGTCCAGTCGAGACCAGAGGGTTCGTTGAAATCGCCGGTGACGATGATCGCCGCCGCATCCTTGACCGATTTCATGTCCTCTGCCAGCAGATCCATCGCCGGGCCACGGGTCTCCTCGGCGAACTTGATCGCCTCTGCCTCGGTCTTGATGAAGGGCGCGGGACCGTATTCGATGCCCAGCAGCTGGTAGGGCTGATAAGGCTCGTCGTCGTGGTGGATGTTGAACATCCAGACAGTCTTGCCATCCACGTCAATCGGCATCCCCAGGTCATGCGGCGTGGCCGGCCCGATCGGATAGCGCGAGATCACCGCATTCGCCCAGAGCGCAACATTCTGCTGCGACTGGTCGTAGTAGTGCCAGCCGAGCGCCTTTGCGATCTCGGCGGCTACGCTCGGCCCCGTCGCCACGCAATCGGTCGCCGTGCAGGGATCGGGCTCGACCTTCGTTTCCTGGACTCCGACGATATCGGCACCGGCGGCCTTGATCGCCGCGACGGTTTCCTCGACCCCCTTCCCCTCGTTCGCGCCCCCGCCCCAGATGTTGTAGGACATCACCCGCAGTGTGGTCTCGGCCGAGACCGGAAGGGCCGAGAGAAGCAAGGCAGGCAGGACAAGACGCGCGACGCGCAGGGCATTCATGGCAAAGCTCCCCCGAGGATTGGATGGCCCGATGATTAGCGATCTGCCATCACGAATCCATGACGTTCGCGCCTATCCCTCATCCCGCCACCGGTTCACGATCGGATAGCGGCGGTCGAGCCAGAAGGCACGTTGGGTCAGGCGGACGCCGGGGGCGGACTGGAAGCGCTTGTATTCGCTGATGTAAAGCAGGTGCTCGACCTTCTTCACCGTCGCGCGGTCGTAGCCCTTGGCGACGAGTTCGGACACCGACTCCTCGCGGTCCACCAGCCCTTCGAGGATGCCGTCCAGCACCGGATAGGGCGGCAGGCTGTCCTCGTCTTTCTGGTCGGGGCGCAGTTCGGCTGAGGGCGGCTTGTCGATGACGCGGGGCGGAATCATCTCGCCCGCCGGGGCCATCATCCACGGGCGGTGGTTCTCGTTCCGCCAGCGGCACATGGAAAAGACCCGGGTCTTGTACAGGTCCTTGATCGGGTTGTAGCCACCGTTCATGTCGCCGTAGATCGTGCAGTAGCCGACCGCGACCTCGGACTTATTGCCGGTGGTCAGAAGCATCTCGCCGAACTTGTTCGACAAGGCCATCAGCAGAAGGCCGCGCAGACGGGACTGGACGTTCTCCTCGGTGATGCCAGCTTGAGTTCCCGCGAACAGCGGCGCCAGCGCCTCGCCAACCGCCGCCTGCGCGCCCGAGATCGGCACGGTGTCCAGCCGGCAGCCGAGATTGCGCGCGACCTCGCCTGCGTCCTGAAGGGAATGCTCCGAGGTATAGGCCGAGGGCAGCATCACGCAGCGCACATTCTCCGGACCGATCGCGTCGGCGGCGATGGTGGCGACGATGGCGCTGTCGATGCCGCCGGAGAGGCCGAGCAGCACCTTCTTGAACCCGGACTTGGCGAGGTAGTCGCGCAGGCCCAGAACCATCGCATGGTAATCGGCCTCATGGCCCGTCGGCAGGGTGGCAAGCTCGCCCTGACGGGCCCGCCAGCCATCCTCGGTCCGCTCGAAATCGACATGGGCGACCGCTTCGTCGAACTGCGGCAGTTGCAGCGCCATCCGCCCGCCGGGGTTGAGCACGAAGGTCGTGCCGTCGAAGACCTGATCGTCCTGTCCGCCGACCATGTTAAGGTAGACGAGCGGCAGACCGGTCTCGACCACACGGGCAACCATCAGGTTCATCCGGACATTGGGCTTGCCGCGATGGTAGGGCGAACCGTTCGGCACGAACAGGATCTCGGCCCCGGTCTCGGCCAGCGTCTCGCAGACATCGGGGTGCCAGGCGTCCTCGCAGATCGGGATGCCGACGCGGACCCCTCCGATCCGGACAGGCCCCGAAACATCGGCCGAGACGAACACGCGCTTTTCGTCGAAGACATCGGAATTGGGCAGGTGGTGCTTCAGGATGGTCGCAGCAATCCGGCCGCCCTGCAGGATGTAATAGGCGTTGTAGAGGCGGCTCGCCTCGCGATGCGGGGCGCCAATCCCGATCGCCGGACCATCCGCGCAGTCGCGGGCCAGAGCTTCGATCGTGGCGCGGGCCGCATCGACGAAGGCCGGCTTCATCACGAGGTCCTGGGTCTGGTAGCCGGTCAGGAACATCTCGGTGAACCCGACCATGTCGGCGCCCGCCTCCTTTGCCGTCTGCCAGACGGACTTGGCCTTCGTGGCATTGGCAGCGAAATCGCCAAGGACCGGGTTCAGCTGCGCCAGCGTCAGACGGAAGGTCTTGGCCATCGGAAACTCCTTGCGCCGCCCGCTCGCGGCATCGTGTTCGCGTTCTAGCAGACTGACGCGCGAGGAAAAGCCGAAGCAGGCGCGCGGCTGCCGTCCTTCCCTTGTCACACCGGGTGGCTGCCGGTAACTTGCCGCAAAAGTCAGCGTCGGAACGGATTCCGCCGCTGTGGGTGTTTGTTTTTCCGATCCCAGGCAGGAGGCGCGACGTGACGGCAATTTCGGGCGGCAAACAGGTCCGGGCCCTCATCGTTGCGGGGCTGATTGCAGCACCTCAGACGGTGCTTGCCCAGTCAGAGGGCGACGTCATCTCCAAGCAGTATTCCGACGGCAGCGTCTATGAAGGCACATTCAAGGACGGCAAACAGGACGGAACCGGCACCTACCGGCTGCCCAACGGCTATGAATATACCGGCGAGTGGGTGAACGGCGAGATCAAGGGCCAGGGCACGGCGCGCTTCCCCAACGGATCGGTCTATGTGGGCCAGTTCGCCGCCGGGAAGCCCGAGGGCAAGGGCAAGATCACCTTCACCGATGGCGGCACCTACGAAGGTGACTGGGTCGACGGCAAGATGACCGGTCAGGGCACGGCCCTTTACGCCAATGGTGTGACCTATACCGGCCAGTTCAAGGACGCCGTCCACGATGGAAAGGGCGTGATGAAAAGCCCGGACGGCTATACCTATGACGGCGACTGGGTGAATGGCGTCAAGCAGGGCAAAGGCAAGATCACCTATGCCGACGGCGCCGTGTACGAAGGGGGTCTCGATAAGGGCCAGCGCGCCGGCGAGGGCACGCTGAAGATGCCCGACGGGCTGACCTATGTCGGCCAGTGGGCCAATGGCCAGATGAACGGCACAGGCAAGCTGACGCAGCCCAACGGGGATGTCTACGAGGGCCCGCTGGTTGACGGGCAGCGGCAAGGCAAGGGCAAGATCACCTATGCCAATGGCGACGTCTACGAGGGCGATTTCGCCGCGGACAAGCCCGAGGGCAAAGGCATCTTCAAGGGGGCCGATGGCTATCTCTATGACGGTGACTGGAAGGACGGCGAGCGCGCGGGCCAAGCCAAGGTAACCTATCCAGACGGCTCGACCTATGTCGGCGGTTTCGTCGCAGACCAGGCCGAAGGTCAGGGAAAGATCACCTATGCCGACGGCGCCACCTACGAGGGCGAGTGGAAGGCGGGCGTCCCCGACGGCAAGGGGAAGGCCACCTATGCCAACGGGCTCGTCTATGTCGGCGATTTCAAGGACGCCAAGATCGACGGGACAGGCACGATGACCTATCCCGACGGCTACAAATACGAAGGCCAGTGGGTCGACGGCCAGCGGCAGGGACAGGGCACGGCGACCTATGCCGATGGTACGGTCTACAAGGGGTCCTTCGTCGCCGGCCAGCGCGAGGGCCAGGGCGAGATCACCATGGCCGACGGCTTCAAATATGTCGGCGAGTGGAAGGCGGGCGAAATCGATGGCAAGGGAATTGCCACCTACCCGAATGGCGACGTCTATGAGGGCACGTTCCGCGCAGGCAAGCGTCAGGGTCAGGGTGTCATGCGCTACAAGACAGGCCAGGAAACCGGGGGCGAATGGAAGGACGGCGCCTTGACCGCCCCGGCTCCCGCTGCGACCGAGGGCGCCACCACTGAAGGTCAGGCGACCGGCAACTGACGGCTCAGACCGTCTCCCCCACCTCCAGCCGGGCCAGGATGTCCCCGGCCCGGTCAAGGATCGCGGTCCGTTGGCCTGCATCCATCCGGTCCCAGTTGCGATAGATCGGAGTCATTCGCGGATTTCTGGCAAACCTCTCGCGGTGACGCGACAGGAAGTGCCAGTACAAGGGATTGAACGGGCAGGCATTCGGGCTGCTGCGATCGGTCACGTCATAGGCGCAGCCCCCGCAGTAGTCCGACATGCGGTTGATATAGGCGCCGGATGCGGCATAGGGCTTGGACCCGACCATGCCGCCATCAGCAAACTGGCTCATCCCGATGGTGTTCGGAGCCTCGACCCATTCCAGAGCATCCGCGTAGACAGACAGATACCAGTCATGCACGTCGGCCGGGTCGAGCCCGGCCAGAAGCGCGAAGTTTCCGGTGACCATCAGACGCTGAATATGATGCGCATAGGCCATGTCGCGAGTCTGCGCGACGACCTGCGAAAGGCACCGCATCCGCGTCTCGCTTCCCCAATAGAGCGGTGGCAGAGGGCGGTGATGGTCGAGTGCATTGCTCGCCGGATAGCCCGGTCCGGCAAGCGACCAGATTCCGCGGATGAATTCGCGCCAGCCAAGGATCTGGCGGATGAAGCCCTCGACCGCGTTCAGGGGCGCCCGACCCGCCCGCCACTCCGCCTCGGCCCGGCGGCAGACCTCCATCGGATCGAGAAGACCGAGGTTCAGGCTGGGAGAGATCAATGCATGTGACAGTGTCGGATCGCCGCTCAGCATCGCGTCCTGCTCGTCGCCAAATCGCGGCAGCGACTGGCGCAGGAAATGGGCCAGTGCCTGTTCCGCCTGGTCGGGATCGGTCGCCCAGCCGAACGGGCGAAGGCTGCCGAAGTGCCGCGGAAATCGGTGCTCGACGGCCTCCAGCACCTCCTCCGTCACGGCATCTGGCGGGAAGCGCAGGGGCGCGGCGCGGAACAGGTCGGGCTGGGCAGGCTTGCGGTTTTCCGCATCGAAGTTCCAGTGACCGCCTGCCGGCTTGGTGCCCTCCATCAGAAGCCCGGTCCGGCGCCGCATCTCGCGATAGAAATGCTCCATGCGCAGCTGTGTCCGCCCCTCGGCCCATACCGCAAACTCGGCCTCGGAACAGATGAAACGGTCGTCGGCGAGCAGCGAGACCGGCAAAGGCGCGGCCTCGAGATCGTGGATGACCCGCCATTCACCCGGTCGCGTGGCGATTACCTCCTGTGCCCCGGTTTCGGCGGCCCGGCGCAGGAGCTCGCCGACAAGGCTTTGCGAGTTCCGGGCGTCGTCCAGACGCGAGTAGAGAACGCGCCAGCCGTGCTTTTCCAGCCGCGCGGCATGCTTGCGCATGGCTGTGAAGATCAGCGCGATCTTCTGGGGGTGATGGCGAACTGACTCCGCCTCGGCCGCCACCTCGGCCATGACGACGATGTCGCGGGCCGGATCGGCGGAGCGGAGCGCAGCGATCCGTGGCGTCAGTTGGTCGCCAAGAACAAGGACAAGGCGAGGATTCACCACGCGATCTCCTGCCCGGCATAGTCGAAAAAGCCGCCGGTCTGGGCGGGTGTCAGCCCGTCCATCACCCGGTTGAGGTTCATGGCCGCCTCTTGCGGCGACACCGCCGGATGCTTGCCGCGCTGGACCACACCGAAGTCTGTGGCCACCGTGCCCGGATGCAGAACCGCCACCGTCGCCTGCGGGTGGGTCCGAGCCACCTCGATCGCGGCGGTGTGGAACAGCTGGTTCAACGCGGCCTTGGCGGCCCGGTAGGAGTACCAGCCCCCCAGCCTGTTGTCGCCGATCGAGCCGACCCGCGCGGACAGCGCCGCGAACTGTGCAGGACGGTCACGCGGCAGAAGGCGGAGCGTGTGCTTTAAGATCAGCACGGGGCCAAGCGCATTCAACGCGATCTGGGCGGCGAAAACCCCGGGATCTATGGCCTTCAGGGTCTTCTCCGGTCCGGCACCGTCGATCTCCAGCGCGCCGGTCGCCACGACGATCCGGTCAAAGGGCGCGGCCAAGGGCTGCAGCAGCCGGACGATGCCGGCCTCGTCTGTAACGTCAAGACCGTCATCGCGGCGCGAAAGCCCAGTTACATTCCATCCCCGTGCAGACAGGTCTGCCGCCAAGGCAGCGCCAATGCCTCCCGATGCGCCGATCACCAAGGCCCGCTTCATGCACCCTCCTGCAAAGCTGCGGGTCGAGCTAGACCATGCTCCCCCAATGACCAGTGAAGCGCCGGAAAAAACTTGCGAAAGAGCCTTCCCTTTCGCGTTTGCCTCCGTATAGTCCGGCGCCATGAAACGGGATCGGCACATCCTCACCGCCATGGACGCGCGTCGCGCGGCCCTCCCCCGTGCGCTTCTTCTCCTTAGCAGCCTCTGAGCGTGCCCTTGGGCGCGACCGCTCGGAGGTGACCAGCGCCCGGGACAGAAGCTGAGGAAGAAGGACTTTCCGAGATGACCGACAAGAGCACGCAAGACCGCGTCCTGATTTTCGACACCACGCTGCGCGACGGGGAACAGTCGCCGGGCGCGACCATGACCCATGAGGAAAAGCTGGAGATCGCCCAACTCCTCGACGAGATGGGCGTCGACATCATCGAGGCGGGCTTTCCCATCGCCTCGGAGGGCGATTTCGCCGCTGTGAGCGAGATCGCCAAGCTGGCAAAGAACGCCACGATCTGCGGTCTGGCACGCGCCAACTACAAGGACATCGACCGCTGCTGGGAGGCGGTGCGCCACGCAAGATCGCCGCGCATCCACACCTTCATTGGCACCTCGCCGCTCCACCGCGCCATTCCGAATCTCGACATGGACCAGATGGCCGAGCGGATCCACGACACCGTGACCCATGCGCGCAACCTCTGCGACAATGTGCAGTGGTCGCCGATGGACGCAACGCGGACGGAAGCGGACTACCTCTGCCGGGTGGTCGAGATCGCGATCAAGGCGGGCGCCACGACGATCAACATCCCCGATACGGTCGGATACACCTATCCGCGCGAAAGCGCGAAGATCATCGCCATGTTGAAAGAGCGGGTGCCGGGCGCCGACGACATCATCTTCGCGACCCATTGCCACAATGACCTTGGCATGGCGACGGCGAACGCGCTGGCAGCTGTCGAAGCCGGGGCGCGGCAGATCGAATGCACGATCAATGGTCTTGGCGAACGTGCCGGCAACACCGCGCTGGAAGAAGTGGTCATGGCGCTGAAGGTCCGCAACGACATCCTGCCCTTCCGCACCGGCATCGACACCACCAAGATCATGAACATCTCGCGTCGTGTCTCGACCGTCTCGGGCTTCCCGGTGCAGTTCAACAAGGCGATCGTCGGCAAGAACGCCTTCCTGCATGAAAGCGGCATCCATCAGGACGGCGTGCTGAAGAACGTCGAGACCTTCGAGATCATGCGCCCCGAGGATATCGGGCTGACGGCGAAGAACATCGCCATGGGCAAGCATTCGGGCCGAGCTGCGTTGCGCTCGAAGATGAAGGAACTGGGCGTCGATCTGGCCGACAACCAGCTGAATGACCTCTTCGTGCGGTTCAAGGCTCTCGCCGACCGCAAGAAGGAAATCTACGACGACGACCTGCTCGCGCTGGTCGCAGATTCCGAGACGCACGAGACCCACGACACCCTGCAGGTCAAGCGCCTGCGGGTCATCTGCGGCACCGACGGCCCGCAGGAGGCCGAGCTTACGCTGTCGATCGACGGGGTGGACCATTCCATCGACGCGACCGGCGATGGCCCGGTGGACGCGGCCTTCAACGCGGTCAAGATGCTCTATCCCCACCGCGCGCGGCTGCAGCTCTACCAGGTCCATGCGGTGACCGAAGGCACGGATGCGCAGGCAACCGTTTCGGTGCGGATCGAGGAAGACGGGCGCATCGCCACGGGCCAGTCTGCGGACACCGATACCATCGTGGCGAGTGTGAAGGCCTATGTGAACGCGCTGAACCGGCTGATCGTGCGGCGGACCAAGTCTGCGCCCGACAGCGACGTTAAATCGATCAACTACCGCGACGCCTGAGGCGGCTAGAGCACCGGCAGGCGGCGGTTCATCCGCACAAGGACCGCCGCCAGCGCAGCCGACACGACCAGACAGCAGATCACCTTCGGCGTGGCGGAAAGCCCGGCATGGGCACCAAGCGCTTTAAGAACCAGCACGTGAACCAGATAGAGGCCTGTCGCGAACTGGGCCAGATCCTTGCCAGGGATCTGCACGGGCACGTTCAGGCGCATCGCCCAAAGCAACAGGGCTGGCGCCACAAGGTAAAGCGAGAAGAGCAGGTCGAAGGTTTCGCGCGCGCCGGCAAGACGCAGGTTCAAGGCGGCTTCGACTGATAGCGAGGCAAACCCGAAGCTGAGGGCGCCGACAAGCGTCCACGTGGAAATCCGCAACCCCATCTCGTGCCGAGCCAGGAGAAAGCCGATGGTGAGGAACGGAAAACCAAAGAGCAGAAAGTTCCGATAGACCAGGAGTTGGTTCAGCCGACGGTCCATGTCGTCACCCAGCAGGTGGTAGTTACCGGCATACTGAATTGCCAGGCCAAGCAGCACGAACGGCAGGACCACCGCCAGAAGTTGGGCCGTAGACCAGGCGCGAACGGCAAAGAGCATCGCCCCCGCCAACGCGAGCGCGATCAGGAACCACAGATGGTAGTAGCCGAATGCAAGGCGCCCGCAGAGACCTGCCAAAGTCGGTTGCGTCGTCGGCCACCATTGAAAGACGTAGATCGCCATCCAGAGCACGTAGAGCCAAAGGACGTGGCGGACCCATCGTCCGAAGCCCCGCCGATCCATGCGCTGCAAATAGTAGCCGCTTATGAGGAAGAAGACCGGCACTGCGACCCGGAACAGCCCCTCGACAAGCAAGTAGCTCGCGCGCTGGTCCACGTCAGACAGGAAGTGGCCGTGCAGCCCGACAACCATCAAGGCCATGCAGATCCGCAGCAGGTCCAGCCCGACCGTGCGGCTCGTGTCAGCGGCCTCCGTCCCGCGATAGAGTTCAAAACCCCGTGAAGTGCTCATTGGCCACCCGGCTATGAACGAGGGGTGGCAGCGCGAAGTTAATGAATCGTTAACAGCCTCTGATGGGCAAGCAGCAACCCTAGATCCGCGCGACGACCGCCCAGAAGACCATCCCGCCGAGAACTAGAGCCGCCACGATCAGGGATAGGGTCAGGCCGAGATGTAGAACCAGAAGGCCGCCGCCCGTTGCTCCGGCGATGAAGGCAAACCATGCAGCGCCAAAGGCCAGCGCCGCCGCAATGGGACCCGTTCCGCGGAGTGCCCGTGCAATCGAGTGGCCCAAGCCGAACAGGGCCCCGGTAATGAAACTCCGCCCGATGTCGGCCCCGGCAACGGCCCGGTGGACCAGGTTCTGCCAGCCCATCGCGAATGAGACGAGCCCAAGCCCGAAGCCAGCCCGGCCGCCTGCAACAAGCGCCAAGGCCAGCAAAACCAGCAGGAATTCGCCCCCAAGGATAGTGCGCATGCGTCTGCCGGGCGACACCGCGTCGAACAGCAGGGCCCCAGACATCGCCCCAAGGACGAAGGAAGCGACGAGGCCGAGGATCACGCCGGCACTCGACCAGTCGCCCTCGGCCAAAGTCATGCCGAGATGGGTGCTGTTGCCGCTCATGAAGGAAACGAAGAGGCCATTCAACTGAAAGAACCCTATGGCGTCGAGCATGCCGGCAAGGAATGTGGCAAGGATTGCAAGTCCTGCTGGGGCAAGAAGGGCGCGGTCGGCATCGCTACCGGCGGATCCGCGGCCTGGCAGATCGACATGCTCAGTGCTCACTCGCCTGCCCCCCGAACCATCAAGCCCATTGACGGCAGGCTAGACCGCCCAGAACTGCGCGTGCAAGGTCGGGCGGATTGGTGCCGACGGCGCGGGGCAATGCCCCTTTCCCTTGGCCGGACCCCTTTCTATAAGGATGCGCCTGCCTCGAGCCCGAGTCGCGGGTACTTCAGTTATACTGCGGCACAGGAACACCCCAGGATGGCATTTGCAGGCCTTTTCTCGTCGGACATGGCGATCGACCTCGGAACGGCGAATACGCTGGTCTACGTCAAGGGACGCGGCATCATCCTGAATGAGCCTTCGGTCGTCGCCTATCATGTAAAGGACGGCAAGAAGCAGGTCCTGGCCGTGGGCGAGGATGCCAAGCTGATGCTGGGCCGCACCCCTGGCAGCATCGAGGCGATCCGCCCGATGCGCGACGGCGTCATCGCCGACTTCGACGTGGCGGAAGAGATGATCAAGCATTTCATCCGCAAGGTGCACAAGCGCACGACCTTCTCGAAGCCGAAGATCATCGTCTGCGTGCCTTATGGCGCGACCCCGGTCGAAAAGCGGGCGATCCGCCAGTCGGTCCTGTCCGCCGGCGCCCGCCGTGCCGGCCTGATCGCCGAGCCGATCGCGGCCGCCATCGGCGCGGGCATGCCGATCACCGATCCGACCGGCAGCATGGTCGTCGATATCGGCGGCGGCACGACCGAGGTCGCGGTGCTTAGCCTTGGCGACATCGTCTATGCCCGTTCGGTCCGCGTCGGAGGCGACAGGATGGACGAGGCCATCATCAGCTACCTGCGCCGCCACCAGAACCTGCTGATCGGCGAGTCCACCGCAGAGCGCATCAAGACCTCGATCGGCACGGCGCGGATGCCCGACGATGGGCGCGGCCAGTCGATGCAGATCCGGGGCCGCGACCTTCTGAATGGTGTGCCGAAGGAAACCGAGATCAACCAGGCCCAGGTGGCCGAGGCGCTGGCCGAACCCGTGCAGCAGATCTGCGACGCGGTCATGCAAGCGCTGGAAGCCACTCCGCCTGACCTTGCCGCAGACATCGTCGACCGCGGCGTGATGCTGACCGGTGGCGGCGCGCTTCTTGGGGATCTTGACCTGTCCTTGCGCGAACAGACCGGGCTTTCGATCTCGGTTGCCAACGAGTCACTCAATTGTGTTGCGCTCGGCACCGGGAAGGCGCTGGAGTACGAAAAGCAACTCCGCCATGTGATTGACTACGACAGCTGATTTCAGGCCCCGTTTCGCGCGGGGCAGGCTCTCGCGCCGGAGACCAATGAACCTTGGCCAGGGACCGGACATCGCCGGAAGAATACACGCGCCCGCTGCGACGGATCCTCGTCGGCGGACTTGTGTTTCTGTTGCTTGCCCTGTTCCTGCTTTGGCGGATCGACAGCCCCAGGGTCGAACGGTTCCGCGCTGCCCTGGTCGACCGCGTCGTGCCGTCTTTTGCCTGGGCCATGCTGCCGATCACCAAGGCGGCGGAAATGGTCGAGAACTTCCAGTCCTACACCCGGATCTACGAGCAGAACCAGGAACTGCGCCGCGAGCTTCAGCAGATGAAAGCCTGGCGCGAAGCGGCGCTGCAGCTTGAACAGAAGAACGCGCGGCTTCTGGACCTGAACCAGGTGCGGCTGGATCCGAAACTCACGCATGTGACCGGGGTCGTGCTGGCGGACTCAGGATCTCCGTTCCGGCAATCCGTCCTACTGAACGTCGGTGCTCGGGACGGCATCCGCGACGGCTGGGCCACGATGGACGGTATCGGGCTGGTCGGCCGAATCTCTGGCGTCGGCCAGACCACGAGCCGCGTGATCCTGCTGACTGACAGCAACAGCCGGATCCCTGTAACCGTTCAGCCATCCGGGCAAAAGGCGCTCCTTTCGGGCGACAATACCTCGGCGCCGCCACTTGAATTCCTTGAAAAACAGGATCTTGTCCGTCCTGGCGACCGGGTCATCAGCTCGGGAGACGGCGGTGTCTTTCCGGCCGGACTCCTCGTCGGACAGGTGGCGCTCGGTGTGGACGGGCGGCTGCGGGTGCGCCTTGCCGCCGATTACGAGCGGCTCGAATTCCTCCGCGTCTTGCGCAGCCATGAAAGCGAAACCATCCATGAGACCGGCGCTCTGATCCCCCCGCCCGTTGCCCCCATGGTCTCCGGACCAATGCCAGAGGCGGACGCATCTCCGCCGACCACGGGAGGTGCCGGTGGCTGAAAGCCTCCCCTCGACCGTCTGGGGCTATCGCGGGCTCTATGTGCTGATCGCCGCGATGCTGCTGTTCCTGCGGCTGCTTCCGCTTGGCTCCGAAGCCGGAAGCTGGCCGGGGCCGAACCTGCTTCTGGCTATGACTTTCGCCTGGGTCCTGCGTCGGCCGGACTACGTGCCTGCGCTCTTGATCGCTGTCGTCATCCTGCTGGAAGACATGCTGACGATGCGCCCGCCGGGCCTTTGGGCCGCGATCGTCGTGGTGGCAGCCGAGTTCCTGCGAGGACGCGCCAACCTTACGCGCGAGGTCAGCTTCATCATTGAATGGCTGATCGTCGGTGTCGTGATGGCCGCATCCGTGTTGGCCTATCGCCTTTTCCTGTCGTTGGTGATGCTGCCGCAGGTCAGCCTTGGGCAAAGCCTGATCCAGCTGGTGCTGACCATCCTGAGCTATCCCGTTGTCGTTGCCGTGTCGCGGCTGGCTCTCGGGGTGCGAAAACCGGCTACCGGCGAGGTCGACGCCTATGGGAGGCGGCTGTGAGACGGACGCAGAAGGATACCGAGGCGAGTGCAAAGAAGGTCAGCCGCCGCGCGCTGATCCTTGGCGGTGCGCAGCTGGCATTCGTCGCGGTCCTGGGTGCGCGGATGCGCTACATGCAGGTCGAGAAGGCCGGCGAATACCAGCTACTGGCGGAAGAAAACCGCATCAACATCCGCCTGATCCCCCCGGCACGCGGGCTGATCCTTGACCGGAACGGCAAGCTCATCGCCGGAAACGAACAGAACTACCGCGTCGTCATTACCCGCGAAGAGGCCGGGGATGTCGATCTGGTGCTGACGCGACTGTCCGAGGTCATCCCACTGACCCCCGACGACATCGACAAGACCAAGAAGGAGATTGAAAGGCGAAGCTCGTTCGTGCCGATCGTGGTGGCCGACTGGCTGCGCTGGCAGGACCTGTCGGCTGTGGCGGTCAATACGCCTGCCCTGCCGGGCGTAAACCCCGAAGTTGGCCTGAGCCGCCATTACCCCCGTTTTGGCGACATGGCCCATGTCGTGGGCTATGTCGGCCCGGTCAGCGACGCCGACCTGGCTGCGCTTGAGGATCCTGATCCGCTGTTGCAGATCCCCAAGTTCCAGATCGGCAAGATCGGGGTCGAGAAGTGGATGGAACAGGACCTGCGCGGCAAGGCCGGCACCACCCAGATCGAGGTCAATTCGGTCGGGCGGGTAATGCGAGAGCTTGATCGCCAGGAAGGCGAGGCAGGCTCTGATATCAGGCTCACCATCGATGCCGATGTGCAGAACTACGTTCAGGCCCGGCTCGACGGCGAAAGCGCCGCGGTCGTGGTGATGGACGTTCAGACAGGTGATCTGCTTGCGATGGCCTCGGCCCCCTCGTTTGATCCGAACCTGTTCGTGCGCGGCATCAGCCATGCGGATTACACGTTGCTGATGGAGAACGACCATCGGCCGCTCGCCAACAAGAGCGTGCAGGGGGCTTATCCGCCCGGTTCCACGTTCAAGATCGTCACTGGACTCGCCGCGCTGGAAGCAGGATCGATCACGCCCAACTCCTCGGTCTACTGCCCCGGCTACCTGGAATTCGGCGGGCGCAAGTTCCACTGCTGGAAACACGGCGGTCACGGCCAAGTCGACCTGACCAAATCGCTGAAGGAAAGCTGCGACGTCTATTATTACGAGGTGGCCCAGAAAGCGGGGATCGACGCAATTGCCGCGATGGGCCGCAAGCTTGGCCTTGGCCAGCGCCACGACCTGCCGATGTCGGCGATCGCCGAAGGGGTGATGCCCGACAAGGAGTGGAAGCAGGCTCGGCACAAGGAAGACTGGCGCATCGGCGATACCATCAACGCCTCGATCGGTCAGGGCTACGTCCTGGCGACCCCGCTACAGCTTGCCGTGATGACCGCCCGGGTCGCCTCGGGCAAGGCTGTTTCGCCGCGCCTCGTCCTGGCGATCGGCGATGCCGAGCAGCCTATTCCAGAAGCGCCGCCTCTCGATATCTCGCCCCAAAGCCTCGACGCTGTCCGCAAGGGCATGTTCGCCGTCGTCAACGCGCCGGGTGGTACCGCCGGTGCCTCGCGCATCACCTACGAGACGATGCTCATGGCCGGCAAGACAGGGACCAGTCAGGTGCGCAACATCTCGGCGTCCGAACGGGCGGCCGGGGTCATCAAGAACGATCAGCTTCCGTGGAAGCGCCGCGACCATGCGCTGTTCGTGGCCTATGCGCCGGCCGACAATCCAAAGATCGCGGTGTCGGTGATCGTCGAACACGGCGGCGGCGGTTCGATGGTCGCCGCCCCGATTGCACGGGATGTCATCCTGCGGGTGCTGACAGGGGAATTGCCGCCGCTCGATGCCTATCCTGCCGGGCAGAGGAACAAGATCGAGGAGCAGCAGAAAAACCTCAAGCTGCGTCCTGCGGACGACGACACTGTCGTCAGCACAAGGGCCTGATCCGCCATGAGTTTTCTTGAGTATCAGGTCAAGACCGTCCCGACCGGCATCCGCAAGCTGTTCTACCTGAACTGGGGCCTCGTTCTGGTTCTGATCGCTGTCGCGTCGATGGGCTTCCTGATGCTCTATTCCATCGCGGGCGGCAGCATGGAACCGTGGGCCGAACCGCAGATCAAGCGCTTCGCCGTCGGCCTTCTGGTGATGCTGGTGATCGCCTTCATCCCGATCTGGTTCATCCGGAACATGGCGGGCGTAGCCTATGGCCTGTCCATGCTGCTGTTGCTGGCCGTGGAGTTCTTTGGCCAGGTGGGCAAGGGCGCGCAGCGCTGGCTCGAGGTCGGACCAATCGTGATACAGCCCTCCGAACTGATGAAGGTTGCGCTGGTGATGATGCTGGCGGCCTATTACGACTGGCTTGACCCCAAGAAGGTCTCGCGTCCGCTCTGGGTGCTGCTGCCAGTCCTGTTGATAGTCTCGCCGACCGTCCTCGTGCTGATGCAGCCGAACCTCGGTACATCGCTCATGCTGTTGATGGGCGGGGCAGCGGTGATGTTCGCGGCGGGTGTCAGCTTCTGGTATTTCGCCGTCGTCATCGGTCTGGGCGTCGGCGCCGTGGCCGGGGTGTTCATGACGCGGGGCACGCCCTGGCAGTTCCTGCATGACTACCAGTACACCCGGATCGACACCTTCCTGGACCCGACCTCGGACCCGCTTGGCGCCGGATACAACATCATCCAGGCGCAGATCGCACTTGGCTCCGGCGGCTGGTCGGGCAAGGGCTTCATGCAGGGCACGCAGTCGCGGCTGAACTTCCTGCCCGAGAAGCACACCGACTTCATCTTTACGACGCTGGCCGAGGAATTCGGCTTTGTCGGGGCCTTCTCGCTGCTCCTCCTTTATGGCCTCATCATCTTCTTCTGCTTCGCCGCCGCGCTTCAGAACAAGGACCGATTCTCGCAGCTCCTGCTGATCGGGATCGGCTGCACCTTCTTCTTCTACCTCGCGGTGAACCTGTCGATGGTGATGGGCATGGCGCCGGTGGTGGGTGTGCCGCTGCCTTTCCTGTCCTATGGCGGTTCGGCGACGCTCGTGCTGATGCTCGCCTTCGGCGCGGTGCAAAGCGCCATCGTCCATCGTCCGAGGTGATCCAGATGCCGATCCGTATCCTGTTTGCCGCCGATCCGGCGGACTGGCCCGACTATCAGCCCGCGCTGACCCAGGCGCTGAAAGAGGCCGGGATCGACGCGATCCTGTCGGATACGGCACCAGACCCGGCTTCGGTGGATTACATCGTCTTCTCGCCCGGCGGCACGATCCGCGACTTCGGCCCCTACGTGAACACCAAGGCGGTGCTGAACCTCTGGGCCGGGGTCGAGCGGATCGTCGGCAACCAGACGCTGACGCAGCCGCTTTGTCGCATGGTCGATCCGGCCATGACCGAAACGATGGTGGAGTATGTGGTGGGCCATGTCCTGCGCCACCATCTGGGGATGGACGAGCATATCCTCCACCAGGACGGCGTCTGGCGGCACGGCGCCATCCCGCCACTTGCCCGCGAGCGTCCCGTAGCCATCCTCGGCATGGGCGAGCTTGGCCAGGCGGTCGCCCGCGCGCTGCTGGCGCTGAACTTCCCCGTCCGGGGCTGGAGCCGTACCCCGCGCGAGGTGCCGGGCGTCGCCACCGACCACGGGGCCGAGGGGCTGGCGCGCGTCTTGACCGGCGCACAGGTGGTCATCCTCCTGATGCCCAACACCCCCGACACCGCCAACACGCTGAATGCCGAACGGCTGGCACTTCTGGCTCCCGGCGCCTTCGTCATCAACCCGGGCCGCGGCCCGCTGATCGACGACGATGCGCTTGTGGCGGCGCTTGATGGCGGCCAGCTTGCCCATGCCACGCTCGACGTGTTCCGGGTCGAGCCGCTGCCATCCGACCATCCGTTCTGGCACCACCCCAAGGTCACCGTCACCCCACATATCGCCGCCCAGACCCGCCCCGATACGGCGAGCCGGGTGGTGGTCGAGAATATCCGCCGCGCCGAGGCCGGCGAGCCGCTTCTGCATCTGGTCGACCGCCAGCGCGGCTACTGACTGCGGAAACGGCTTGGCGGCGTCGGTATCGGAACAGCCCGCGACCTGCAGGACAGGAACACTGCCCGGAAACGGGAGGGTCGGATGCAGTACGGGACGGGGGCGGCTCTGGTGGTTCTGGCCTCGGTTATGTGGTCCTTCACCGGGCTAGCCATCCGCAATATCCACGAGGCTGGCACCTGGGCCGTGCTGTTCTGGCGGTCAGTCGGTCTGGTGCCGGTGCTTCTGTGCTTCATCGCCTGGCGGTCGGGGGGGCATCTGCTGGACAGCCTGCGCAAGGTCGGCTGGCCCGGCGTCGTCGGAGGCATCGGGCTGGCTTTTGCCTTTGCGGGCGCGATCTTCGCCTTGCAGAACACGACCGTGGCCAATGCCGTCTTCCTGTTCGCTGCATCTCCCATGCTGGCAGCCGTGCTGGGCTGGCTGGTTCTGGGCGAGAAGGTACGCGGTGCGACCTGGGCCAGCATCGCTGTGGCTGGCCTGGGCATGTTCGTCATGGTCCGCGAAGGTCTTGCGACGGGTGCGGTGACAGGCAACATCGCCGCAATCCTGTCAGCGCTCGGTTTTGCTGCCTTCACGGTCGCCCTGCGCTGGAGCCGGGCCGAAGACACAACACCGTCGATCGTGATTGCCGGGCTGTTCTCGATGCTGATCGCGATTGTCATGTTGCCGCTTCAGAGCGAGACGCTGGCGGCGCCCCTGCCAGACATCCTGATCGCGGTGGCGCTAGGCGCCTGCCTGCTCGGGACCGGGTTGATCCTTTATACGATAGGCGCGCGCGTCGTTCCGGCCGCTGAACTCACGCTCCTGTCGATGGTCGAGGTCATGCTCGCGCCGGTCTGGGTCTGGCTCTTTCTGGGCGAAACTGCCACCGCCAACACTTTCGTCGGAGGCGCGATCCTTCTGGTCGCCATCGTTGGCAACGCCTTGTCCGGCGCACGACGGCCCGCCACTCCGCCAATTACCTGACGCATTCTGAAACAGGCGCAGGGGGTTCCATCTCCGCCCTGCTCGCATTAACGTCACGGCGTTCAAGGCGCAGAGAACGCCTGACGGGGAGATAGACATGCAATTTCCAGACCGGTCCCGTGGACCAAGGATGGAAGGGCAGACGGTGCATCGGACGCCGTTCGAGACAAGGAAGCCCGAGTTTGACGGAGCCCGAGGGCGCGGCTGATCCGCCGCCCCCGTCGAACCCATTCCTTGCCCGCCGTTGCGGCGGGCCCTTCCCTAGAAAAGAGATCAAGACATGCCGGGTAATCTGACCCTCGACCAACTCAAGGACCTCGTCGCGAAAGGCGAGATCGACACCGTTCTGGTAGCCGGAATCGACATGCAGGGCCGCCTCATGGGCAAACGCTTCCATGCCCAGTTCTTCGTCGACGGCGGCTATAAGGAAACCCACAGCTGCAACTATCTTCTGGCCGTCGACATGGAGATGAACACAGTTCAGGGCTACAAGTCCTCGAACTGGTCCACGGGTTATGGCGACTACATCATGAAGCCGGACCTGAAGACCCTGCGGCTTGTCCCGTGGCTAGCGGGAACGGCGCTGGTGCTGGCCGACCTTCTCGACCATCACACCCATGAGGAAGTCGAGCATTCGCCTCGCGCCATCCTGAAGAAGCAGGTGGCCCGGGCCCGCGAAATGGGGTTCGAGCCGATGATGGCTTCGGAACTCGAATTCTACATCTTCGAGAACAGCTACGAGGCGCTGCGCGACAGCAACTTCACCGGTCTGAAGCCGGTCAGCGCCTATAACGAAGACTACCACATCTTCCAGACCACCAAGGAAGAGGACGTGATGCGCGCCGTCCGCAACGGGCTTTACGCTGCGGGTATCCCGGTCGAGAACTCCAAGGGCGAGGCCGAGGCCGGTCAGGAAGAGGTCAACTACAAGTATTCCGACGCGCTCGACACCGCCGACAACCACTCGATCATCAAGAACGCCATCAAGGAAATCGCCTGGTCCAAGGGCAAGTCGGTGACCTTCATGGCGAAGTACGACCATCGCCGCGCCGGGTCTTCGGCCCATGTCCACCAGTCGCTCTGGACGCTGGACGGCAAGCCGGCTTTCGCCGATCCCTCGGACAAGCATGGCATGTCGCAGACCATGAAGCACTATCTCGCCGGCCAGCTTGCCCATGCGCGCGAGATCACGCTGTTCCTGGCGCCCTACGTCAACAGCTACAAGCGATTCTGCATCGGCATGTTCGCCCCCACCAAGGCCGTCTGGTCGTCGGACAACCGCACCGCGGGCTTCCGCGTCTGCGGCGAGCATACCAAGGCAGTGCGGGTGGAATGCCGCATTCCGGGTTCCGACATAAACCCCTATCTGACGATGGCGGCCCTTCTGGCTGCAGGGCTCGACGGGATCGACAAGAAGATGGACCTGGAACCGGAGATGTCCGGCGACATGTATCGGGCGGAAGGCGTGCGCGAGATTCCGAAGACGCTGCGCGAGGCCGCAGAACTGGCTCATGGCTCCTACATGCTGCGGGCGGCTTTCGGAAATGACGTGGTGGACCACTACCACCATGCCGCCGAATGGGAGATCTCGGAAACCGACCGCGTCGTGACCGATTTCGAGGTCCAGCGGCTGCTTGAACGCGCCTGAGGCGCCGGGTGCGGGCCTGCCCCGCACCCAACCACAATTTCCGGCGTATCGGTGCATGCGCCTTCTGATGAGGACATCATGACGAAGACCATTCAACTGATCTCGCCCGTCGACGGGCAGGTCTATCTGGAGCGCCCCGCCCTGTCGCTCGCCGCAGCGCAGGCCGTCGCCGCCCGTGCCAAGGCCGCGCAGAAGGGCTGGGCGGCCAAGCCGCTTGCCGACCGCATCGCGCTGGTGAACGCTGCCGTCGCCAGGCTCAACACGATGAAAGAGGTCATCGTCGAGGAACTCGCCTGGCAAATGGGCCGCCCGACCCGCTACGGCGGCGAATTCGGCGGCGTCAACGACCGGACCAAGTACATGTCCGAAATCGCCGCCTCGGCCCTTGCGCCGATGGTGGCCGAGGCCTCGGACCGTTTCGAGCGGCGGATCGAGCGCGAGCCGGTCGGCGTCGTCTTCATCATCGCGCCCTGGAACTATCCCTACCTGACCACGATCAACACGCTCGTCCCTGCGCTGATCGCCGGCAATACCGTGGTCCTCAAGCACGCGACCCAGACGCTGAAGGTCGGGGAACGCATGGCGGAAGCCTTACACGCGGCGGGCGTGCCCGAGGACGTGTTCCAGAATGTCGTCCTCGACCATGACACGACCGAGGCGCTGATCCGCGCCCGGTCCTTCGGCTTCATCAACTTCACCGGCTCGGTCGGCGGCGGTGCTGCCATCGAGCGCGCGGCGGCGGGCACCTTCACGCCGCTCGGGCTGGAACTGGGCGGCAAGGATCCGGGCATCGTGCTGCCCGATGCCGACCTCGACGCGGCGGTCGATACGCTGATGGACGGCGCGATGTACAATGCCGGCCAGTGCTGCTGTGGCATCGAGCGCATCTATGTCCACGAGAGCCTCTACAACGATTTCGTCGAGAAATCCGTGGCCTGGGTCGGGCAGTTGAAGCTCGGCAATCCGTTCGACGCCTCGACCACCCTCGGCCCGATGGCCAACAAGCGCTTTGCGCAAACCGTGCGCGCGCAGACCGCCGAAGCTTTGGCCGCAGGGGCCAAGGGGCTGATCGACCCGAAGAAGCACCCCGCCGACGATGGTGGCGCCTATCTGGCCCCGCAGATCCTCGTCAATGTCGATCACTCCATGCGGGTGATGAAGGAGGAAAGCTTCGGCCCCGTGGTCGGCATCATGCCGTTCAAGACCGAGGCCGAGGCGATCGCGCTGGCCAATGACTCGCCCTATGGCCTGACCGCCTCGATCTGGACCAGGGATGCGGGCCATGCCGCGGCAATGGGCGCGCAGATCGAGACCGGCACGGTGTTCATGAACCGCTGCGACTACCTCGACCCGGCGCTGACCTGGACCGGGGTCAAGGACACCGGTCGCGGCACGAGCCTGTCGGCGCTTGGCTACATGTCGGTGACCCGTCCGAAATCCTACCATCTGAAGAAGGTGACGAAATGAGCCCCCGCGCAAACTGGTCCTACCCCACCGCCGTCAAGTTCGGCGCGGGCCGCATCTCGGAACTCGCGGCTCAATGCGAGGCCGTGGGCATCACCAAGCCGCTCCTGGTGACGGACAAGGCGCTCGCCTCGCTGCCGATCACCAAGCAGGCGCTGGATATCCTGGAAAACGCCGGGCTTGGCCGGGCGGTTTTCTCGGAGGTGGACCCGAACCCGAACGAGAAGAACATGGAGGCGGGCCTCGCCGTCTATCGCGCAGGCAAGCATGACGGCGTCGTCTGCTTCGGCGGCGGCTCGGCGCTGGACCTTGGCAAGATGATCGCGCTAATGGTCGATCAGAAGGTGTCGGTCTGGGATCTGGAGGATATCGGCGATTGGTGGACCCGCGCCGATGCCTCCAAGATCGCACCAATCATCGCCGTGCCGACGACTGCAGGCACGGGATCGGAAGTGGGCCGCGCGGGCGTTCTGACCAACACCGCGACCCACAAGAAGAAGATCATCTTCCATCCGAAGCTTCTGCCCTCGGTCACAATCTGCGACCCGGAACTGACGGTCGGGATGCCGCGCTTCATCACCGCCGGCACCGGGATGGACGCCTTGGCGCATTGCCTCGAAGCCTATTCCTCGCCCTTCTACCACCCGATGAGCCAGGGCATCGCGCTGGAAGGGATGCGGCTGGTGTTCGAGAACCTGCCGCGCGTCTATGACGTGCCTGATGACCTCGATGCCCGCGCCAACATGATGAGCGCGGCGGCCATGGGCGCGGTCGCCTTCCAGAAGGGCCTGGGCGCGATCCACTCGCTGAGCCACCCGGTCGGCGCGGTCTACGGCACCCATCACGGCACCACCAACGCCGTGGTCATGCCGATGGTGCTGGAGTTCAACCGCCCGAAGATCGAGACCCTGATCGAGCGCGCGGCGGCCTATCTCGGCTTCAAGGGCGGCTTTGCCGGGTTCCACGACCAGATCATGGAACTGCGCGCCAAGCTGAACATCCCGGCCAACCTGTCGGCCATGGGCGTGCAATTCGCCGATCTCGACATGCTGACCGAAATGGCGTTGGAGGATCCGTCCTGTGGCGGCAACCCTGTGGAGATGACGCGCGAGAATACCCGCGCGCTGTTCGACGCCTGCATGTAGCGGAAAGGGCGGAAGCGGGGGCTGTCTGCCCCCGCACCCCCGAGGATATTTGGAAACAGAAGAAGCAGCAGGGTCGGTTACCGGGATGTCAAAGCGCGCACTGGTCACTGGCTCGGCCGGTTTCATCGGGTTCCACCTGTGCCGTCGTTTGCTTGCCGAAGGATGGCAGGTCACGGGGCTTGATGCCGTCACGCCCTATTATGACGTTGCGCTGAAAGAGGCGCGCCTGGACCGGCTGCGGGAAGAGGCTGGCTTTACCGAGCTTCGCGGGCGCGTCGAGACCCCGGACCTTCTCCGTGAACTTATGGGCCGGGAAAAGCCGGAACTGGTCGTCCACCTTGCCGCGCAGGCAGGGGTGCGCTATTCGATCGAGGCGCCGCGATCCTATGTCGAGGCGAACCTCGTCGGGACCTTTGAACTCCTGGAAGCCGCGCGGGCGCATCCGCCGAAGCACCTGATGATGGCTTCGACCTCGTCCGTCTACGGGGCGAACACGTCCATGCCCTATCGCGAGACGGACAAGGCCGATACGCAGATGTCCTTCTACGCGGCGACGAAAAAGGCCAACGAGGCGATGGCGCAGTCCTATGCCCATCTCTACGGTCTGCCGACGACGATGTTCCGCTTCTTCACCGTTTACGGGCCCTGGGGCCGGCCCGACATGGCGCTGTTCAAGTTCACGAGCGCGGTGCTGAAGGGCGAGCCGATCGAGGTCTACAACCACGGCGACATGATGCGCGACTTCACCTATATCGACGATCTGGTCGAGGGGATCGTCCGCCTGTCGCAGGCGGTGCCGGGAAGGGAACCGGTCGGGACAGCGGACAGCCTGTCGCCCGTCGCGCCGTGGCGGGTGGTCAACATCGGCAATGGACAGCCGGTGAAGCTGCTAGATTTCGTTGAGGCGATCGAGGCAGCGACCGGCAGGCAGGCAGAAAAGATCATGCGACCGATGCAGCCGGGTGATGTGCCCGCGACCTGGGCCGATGCGACGCTGATTGAGGCGCTGGCGGGTGCCCTGCCCCGCACCGACATTCGCGATGGCGTGCGCCGCTTTGTCGACTGGTATCGGGACTTCTACCGGGTCTGACTGGGGCTAGTGCCAGCCGCCCTCGATCTGCGCGCGGGTCTCCTCCACTGCGACCTCCCAGAGCGCCAGCATGTCGCTGTCTGGACGCTGGAAGTGCCCGTAGTAGTTCCCCTCGCCCATCCGCTCGCGCTTGCGGACCGCATCGACGCGCTCGACCGCAGGATAGTCGAGCCTGGGCTTCGCCTCGGCCGGCACCGGCGCATTGGGCAGGCGCGTCCAGGGGAAGTTCTCCATCCAGCTGGCATGCGACGCCGCCGGGTCGATTTCCTGCACCTTGGCCCAGGTCCGCGGCGCCCGCCACCAGTCGTGCAGCTTGACCGAGCTGTCGGGATGGCGGTTCAGCCATTCAGCCAGAACTACCGAAATCGGCGAGTTGCCACCGTGCCCGTTGACCAGAAGGATACGGCGGAAGCCGGAGCGGTGGAGGCCGTCCAGCAGGTCCTCGATCAGGCCGATATAGGTGCGCATCGACAGGCTGACCGTGCCGGGATAGGCCACGAAACCGGGCGTCATCCCATAGGGCAGGCAGGGAAAGACCGGCACGCCAAGAGGCTCGGCCGCTTCCACGGCCACCCGCTCGGCCAGGATCATGTCCGTCGCAAGACTGAGGAAGGCATGCTGCTCGACACAGCCGAGCGGCAGGACGCAGCGATCCTCTGTCTTCACCAGCGCCTCGACCTCGGCCCAATGCATGTCCTGAATGCGCATGAATGCCCCCTCTGGTCTGGCCCGATCACTGGCGGGCGAGGAATTCGGAGAACAGGGCCAATCCCTGTCTGAGAACCTCGGTATCGCAGGCATAGCCGATCCGGAGCCACCCCTCCATGTCGAGCGCCGAGCCCGGCAGGAGCATCACGCCCGTCTCGGTCTGCAGGGCGCGGCAAAGGTCGGCAGAGGACATCTCGAGGTCGCAGCGCAGAAGAGCGGTGGTGCCGGAGCGGGGCCGCACATAGTCGATCCTGGGTTCTCGCGCGATCCAGTCGTCGAGGATCGCGAGATTGGTGCGGGTGATGCGGCGGCTGCGCTCAAGGATCCGGTCCGCGGATTCCAGTGCGATGGCGGCGAAGTGGTCGTCGAGCCGGCCGACGCTGATCGTCGTGTAGTCGCGGTGGATCGAGACGGCATGGATCACCTCTTCTGGCGCGGCGATCCAGCCCAGGCGCAGACCTGCCAGCGAAAAGGCCTTGGACATGCCGCAGGTCGAGATACCCTTCTCGTAGAGGTCAGCCATAGACGGGGTGAAGCCATCTCCCTGCTGGTCGATGCCGCGATAGACCTCGTCACACAGCACCCAGGCGTCGTTGGCGCGAGCGATCGCGGCGATGGCCTCGAGCCCCGCCCGCTCGATCAGCGCACCGGTCGGATTGTTGGGGTTGGTGAGCGCGATGAGCTTCGCGCCCTTGGCCGCGGCCTCCAGCTCGGCGAGATCGGGCAGGAAGCCGTTCTCGGGCTTCAGCCAGACCAACCGGACCTCGGCGCCGCAGCTTTCAGGGATCGAGTAATGCTGCTGGTATGTCGGCACGATCGAGACGACGACATCGCCCGGACCGACCAGCGCGGAGTGGACGAGGTGGTTCGCGCCAATTGTGCCGTGGGTGACGATGACGTTCTGCGGTGACTGCCGGTCGTAAAGCGCACAGATCGCGGCCTTCAGCCGGTCGGACCCCTCGATCGCGCCATAGCCCATCCGCATCGGCAGCAGCTCGGACAGGGCGGCGTCGTTGCGGCCGGCCAGGGCCAGAAGTTCGGCCACGGTGATCGAGTCGACGCAGGTCTCGGCGAGGTTGTAGAGCGCGTCATTCTCATGGGCGTTCATCCAGATCTCGACACCGAATTCGCGGATCTTCATGTGGTCTGCTCCCTCTGGCTTGCCCCCTTGTTCTGACACGGCTTCACCGGGAAAGGGAATGCGGGAACCATTAGCCATCGGCCGCCCAAGCCGTTAGCAACCCAGATGTTTGCGGCGCTCAATGTCGCCGACATGGTTGCATTCAACAGCCAGGGTCGGTCAGCATGGTGCGATCAGGAGGTGCCGCACATGACGCTCGATACCCCGTCGGTCCAGTATCTGAACCTCGACCCCTCGTTCTATGTGCGGGAGGATGTGTGGCACGCCGAACGGCACAAGATCTTCGCCCGGACATGGCAATTCATGGGGCCGGTCTCGGCTGTGGCCGGGGCGGGGCGGTACCTCGCCATCGACATTGCCGGC
Source organism: Alitabrizicola rongguiensis (assembly GCF_021491355.1). Lineage (GTDB taxonomy): Bacteria > Pseudomonadota > Alphaproteobacteria > Rhodobacterales > Rhodobacteraceae > Aliitabrizicola > Aliitabrizicola rongguiensis. The sequence goes on from NZ_JAKENF010000002.1 coordinate 827,623, forward strand.
ATCCCGGTTTTTGCGATCCGCGGGCGGGATGGGGCCTTGCGGGGGTTCAAGAACGTCTGCCGCCACCGTGGCGCGAAGCTGCTGGCGGATGGGACAGGCCAATGCGGGCTGATCGTCTGCCCCTATCACAAGTGGAGCTTCGCCGACACCGGGCGGCTTGTGCAGGCGCCGTGGTATGGCAAGGACCCCGCGATCATCCCCGAGGATTGGCCGCTGCAAGAGGTGGCGCTCGCCGAATGGCGCGGGCTTCTCTTCGCATCACTTGACCCTGAGATGCCGCTGATCGAGCAGTTGGGCGACCTGCCCCAGGAACTCGCCGACGAACCGATGGAACGCTACACGGCGACCGACAGCGCGACGGTCAGCTTCGATGCCAACTGGAAGGTCTATACCGACAACTTTGTCGAGGGTTACCATATCCCCGGAACCCATCCCTCGTTCTATGCCGCGATCGACTTCGAGGCGTTCGAGACCACGGCGCATCGGGGCTATGTGCGGATGACCGCGCCGCCGCGCGAGGGGTTGTTCTATCGCGGCAAGTGGCTGTGGATGTGGCCGAACTGGACGCTGTCGCTGTTCGAAGGCGGCATGAATGTCAGCCGGATCAACCCGACCAGCCCTCATCACACCGACCAGCACTACCATTTCTTCTTCGCCGACACCTCCGAAGCCGGGGCCGAGGCGCGGGCGAAATCGGTAAACGGCACTCTGGCCGTGGTGCGCGAGGATTACCAAGTCTGCGTCGAGACGCACCGTAACTATGCGGCGGGGGCCTATACGTCGGGTCCGCTTTCGGGGCGGCATGAAAAGGGCGTGCAGTACTTTCAGGAGCGGGTGGCGGCAGCGCTTGGGGTCTAGGTGCGAATTCTCTACGAGAATTCAGAACCAGAGTGCCCCGAATTTTCGTAGAAAATTCGTTGGCTTAGTCAACCACCGGCGCCCAGATCACCTCGTCGATGCGCGGTGCGCCGGTCGCCAGCATCACCAGCCGGTCGAAGCCGAGCGCGATGCCGCTGGCGGGCGGCATATGGGAGAGGGCCGCAAGGAAATCCTCGTCCACCGGGTAGCGCTCGCCATAGACGCGGACCTTCTCGTCCATCTCCAGCCCGAAGCGGCGGCGCTGTTCGGCAGGGTTGGTGAGTTCGCCGAAGCCGTTGGCGAGTTCCACCCCGCAGGCATAGACTTCGAACCGTTCCGCGACGCGCGGGTCATCGGCCGCCGGCCGGGCCAGCGCCGCCTCTGCGGCCGGATAGCGGTCAAGGACCGTCATCCGCTCCATCCCGAGCTTCGGCTCCACCTTCGCGACCAGAGCGCGCGACAGAAGGTCCGACCAGGTATCATCCTCGGTCGCCCGCAGGCCGACCGCGAGCATCTGGGTGCGGAGCGCGGCGGCATCGGTCGAGCCATCGGCCCGGATCGTCGCCAGCAGGTCGATCCCCGCATAGCGCGCGAACGCCTCGGCGACGCTGAGCCGTTCATAGGGCAGGAACGGATCGCAGGTCCGGTCGCGGTAGCGCAGCTGCATCGCGCCAGCCGCCTGGGCGGCGAGGCGGAGGAAAAACATGCAGTCGTCCATCAAGACCGCATAATCCTCGCCCACCCGGTACCATTCCAGCATGGTGAATTCCGGGCTGTGGAGCGCCCCGCGCTCGCGGTTGCGCCAGACATGGGCGAAGGAGAAAATCCGCTCTTCCCCCGCCGCGAGAAGTTTCTTCATCGCGAATTCCGGCGAGGTGTGGAGGTAGAGTGTCCGCCCATCGCCGTCATTGCCGATCGCGGTCGTGGCAAAGGCGTGCAGATGCGCCTCGTTGCCCGGGCTGACCGCCAGCGCCGCCGGATCGACCTCGATGAAGTCGCGGTCGGCCAGCCAGCCGCGGATCGCCGACTGGATGCGATTGCGGGCGAGAAGCACAGGGCGGCGGTCGGCGTGGCGGCTGGCGGACCACCAGGGCGAGGCGTCGGAACGGTCGGCGGGCATGGGTTCGGGCGGCTTTCGACTGGCGAAACGGGAAAAGATGCGCTAGAGGCGAGCGCAATCGCTCGCGCTGATTAGGCTGCGGGTTTCAAAACCACAAGGAAGACCTTCGTGAAAGTCATCGCCTCGAGCCTGCGCAAGGGCAATGTCGTCGAGATGGACGGCAAGCTCTATGTCGTTCTCACCGCCACCAACTTCCACCCCGGCAAGGGTACGCCGACCACCCAGATCGACATGCGCCGCATCTCGGATGGCGTAAAGGTCTCGGAACGGTGGCGCACGACCGAACAGGTCGAGAAGGCCACCGTGGACGAGCGCGAATACGACTTCCTCTACGAGGATGGCGAAGGCTTCCACTTCATGGAACCGATCAGCTACGACCAGATCGCCGTTTCGCCCGATGTCGTGGGCGACGGCAAGGTCTATCTTCAGGAAGGCATGCGCTGCTGGCTCAAGACCTTCGAAGGTGTCTGCATCGCCATCGAATTCCCGCAGAAGATCACCGTCGAGATCACCGAAACCGAGCCGGTGGTGAAAGGTCAGACCGCGTCGTCGTCCTACAAGCCGGCGATGACCGACAACGGCCTGCGGGTGATGGTGCCGCCGCATATCGGTGCCGGCACGCGGATCATCATCAACACCGACGACAACTCTTACGTCGAGCGTGCGAAAGACTGATCGCCACGCAAAGGCCCTGCTTTCTCCTTCATTTTTTCGCCCCGCGGCTGTTATCGTTCGGTCGCGGGGTTATTGTTTCCCGCGCGGGCTGCGTTGGCGAAAGGAGATTTCAGGATGCGCATGCTGAAGTGGACGGCTTTGGTACTTGCGGCCGCAAGCCCGGCGCTGGCCGAAGATGGCCCGATCACCTGGAAGGATGACGTTGGCGGCTGGTACATCGGCGTCGACACCTCGATCGGCAACGGTTGCTTCATGACCGCCGCCTACGAAGCGGGTACCTACCTGCGCGTCCAGTTCAACCCCTCGGCCGATACGTTCCAGTTCATTATCGGGGATGAGGCCTGGAACTCGATCGAACAGGGTAAGCTCTACACTGTCGGCATCGCCTTCGGGAACCGCGATCCCTGGACGGGCGACGCCGAGGGCGGGCGGCTCGGGGAGTTGCCGACGCTGACCGTCGACGTCGGCTTCGAAAAGAACAAGGCCGCGACCTTCATCGACGAGTTCCGCCGCATGACCAGCGTCGCAGTGACCTACGAGAACAAGGAAATCGCCCGTCTGACCCTTAGCGGAACCAATGCGGCGATGCAGGAAGTGATCAACTGCCAGACCGAGGTGAACGAGGCAGGTGCCGCCGCCCCGGCCCAGGCGGAGGATCCGTTCAATTCAGGTGCCAGCACGGACAGCGATCCGTTCAACTGACCGGTCAGAGCATTCCCGGCACGACCTGATCGGGCGGCCGATGGCCGTCAGCGAATGTCTTGATGTTCAGGATCACCTTCTCGCCCATCTCGATCCGGCCCTCGAGCGTGGCCGACCCCATATGCGGCAAGAGCACGACATTCGGCAATTCGCGCAGGCGCGGATTGATCTCGTGCCCATGCTCGAACACGTCGAGGCCTGCCCCTGCCAATTCCCCCGCGCGCAGGCCGCGAGTGAGGGCGTTCTCGTCGATGACCTCACCGCGAGAGGTGTTCACGATGACGGCAGTGGGCTTCATCAGCTTAAGGCGCCGCGCATTCAGCAGGTGAAATGTCGAAGGGGTATGCGGGCAGTTGATCGACAGGATATCGACGCGGGCCAGCATCTGATCCAGGCTTTCCCACCAGGTTGCCTCGACCTCCTGCTCGACCTCGGGCCGCAGGCGTTTGCGGTTGTGATAGTGAATCTGCATGCCGAAGGACTGGGCGCGGCGCGCCACGGCCTGACCGATCCGTCCCATCCCGAGGATACCCAGCCGGCGCCCGCCGATCCGACCGCCGAGATGCGACATCGGCGACCAGCCCTGCCACTTGCCGGCCTGCATCTCGGCAAGGCCTTCGGGAATACGGCGGGTCACCCCGAGGATCAGCGCCATCACCATATCCGCAGTGTCTTCGGTGACCACGCCGGGCGTGTTCGACACCAGAATGCCGCGTTGCCGAGCGGTGGCCACGTCGATGTGATCGACACCAGCGCCGTAGTTGGCGATCAGTTTCAGGCGATCGCCTGCCTGCGCCAGAAGCGGCGCGTCGATATGGTCATTGAGCGAGGGAACCAGCACGTCGGCCCGGCGCATGGCTGCGACCAGTTCCTCGCGCGTCATGAGCGTGTCGGGATCACGCAACTCGACGTCGAAGAGTTCCTTCATCCGGGTCTCGACAACCTCGGGCAGGCGTCGCGTCACGACAACACTCAGGCGCGCTGCAGGCATCCGGATTCTCCCATCTCTTCCAAATCAAGTCTTCCAATGGCAAAGTGCAGCCAAGCGGGGCGCGGCACAAGCCCCGGAGGATGCAGCAGACGGCCGCAGGTTTCCTTCGGGAGGGCGCGCCGCGAGACAGGCGGTTAGGATGAAAGCATCGGTTCGGCTGGCTCTGGCCGCCACGATGGCGCTGATGACATTGGCGCCAGCGGCGCTTGCCGAAAACCAGCAACCAACGCTCGAGGAACTGGCAGAGCAGAGGCCCATGCCTCGGCCAGAGCCCGTCGTCCCGCCTGAAAACGAAACCGATGCACCGGCCCCCGCAGCGCAGAGCCCGACGCCGCAATCGAGCCTGGAAAAGGAGCGCGACACCCATCTCGGCAGTGTCACCAACCTGCCGATCCCGCGCTACGTGTCGCTCAAGACGAACCAGGGCAACGCTCGCCGGGGCCCGGGCCTGACACACAGGATAGACTGGGTCTTCACCCGCGCCGGCATGCCCCTGCGCATCACTGCCGAATTCGAGCACTGGCGCCGCGTCGAAGACCCGGACGGGATCGGCGGCTGGGTCCAGTATTCGCTTCTGTCGGGCGTGCGGACAGCAATCGTGACGCTCGACATGGCCGAGTTCCGCAGCATGCCCGACGCGAATGCCCCTGTGGTGTTTCAGGCCGAGCAGGGCGTGATCGGCAAGATCCTCAAATGCGAGCCCGACTGGTGCCGCATCTCGGCCGAAGGCAACCGCGGCTGGGTGCAGAAGACCGCTCTTTGGGGGGTAGACCCCGGCGAGATCATCGACTGATCCCGCCATTTGGTCTCAGACCGGCTCGAGCAACCCCCTGCCTTTCAAGAGCGGCTCGACCCCCGGCATCCGACCGCGGAACTCGGTATACAGCTCGTCGGCCTCGCGCGAGCCGCCGGCCGAAAGGATGAAGCGCTCCAGCTTCTCGGCAGTGGCTGGATCGAAGGCATCACCGGCCTCTTCGAAGGCGGCGAAGGCATCGGCATCCATGACCTCGGACCACATGTAGCTGTAGTAGCCGGAAGAATAGCCATCCCCCGCGAAGACATGGGCGAAATGCGGCGTGGCGTGGCGGGTGCGGATCGCATGGGGCATCCCGATATCGCCCAGAACCTCTGCTTCCCTTGCCATTGGATCGGCAGGCGGCTCGCCCTCGTGGAATGCAAGGTCGACCAGCGCCGAAGCCACATATTCGACCGTGGCGAAACCCTGATCGTAGGTTCCGGCTGCGAGCAGGCGATCGAGCATGTCCTTGGGCATGGGTTCGCCCGTCTTCCAGTGCCTGGCGTGCTTGGCCAGAACCTCGGGTACTTCCAGCCAGTGTTCGTAAAGCTGGCTCGGCAGTTCGACGAAGTCGCGGGCCACCGATGTTCCGGAAATGAAGCCGTAGGTCACATCCGACAGCATCTGATGCAGGGCATGGCCAAATTCGTGAAAGAGAGTGCGCGCGTCGTCATAGGACAGCAGCGCCGGATTGCCCTTGGCAAAGTTGCAGACATTGACGACGACCGGCGCGACCGCCCCGCCCAGCTTGCGTTGGCTACGGATGGCAGAGCACCACGCACCGGACCGCTTGGAGCCGCGCGCGAAATAGTCGCCTATGAAGACCGCAACGTGGCGACCGTTCCGCGTGACGTCCCAGGCACGGACATCGGGGTGATACATGGGCAAGTCGAGCGGGCGGAACTCCAGCCCGAACAAGCGGTGCGCCACATCGAAGCAGGCGGCGATCATCGCGTCGAGCGAAAGATAGGGCTTCAGCGCAGATTCATCGAGATCGTGCTCGGCCTTGCGACGTTTCTCGGAGTAGTAGCGCCAATCCCAGGGTTCCAGATCGCCGTTGATCCCATCGTGCTGCATCATACCCGCGAGGATCGCCGCATCGGCCTCGGCCTTGGCGCGGGCTGGTTGCCAGACTTGGGTCAGCAAGTCGCGTACCGCAGCCGGTGTGCCCGCCATCTCGGTTTCCAGCTTGTAACTCGCGAAATTCCTGTAGCCGAGCAGTTGGGCCCGCTCTTGCCGCAGCTTCAGGATCTCGGCCGCGATCGCGCGGTTGTCATGGGCATTGCCGTTCGCACCACGGGCGACCCAGGCCAGATAAGCCTTTCGCCGAAGGTCGCGGCGTGGGGAAAACTGCAGGAATGGGACGATGAGCGAACGGTTCAGGGTAACGACATGGCCAGGCAGACCGCGCTCCTCGGCGGCCGCCTTGGCGCTGGCCACCACGAAGTCTGGCAGCCCCTCAAGATCAGCGTCGGCAAGTTCCATGAACCATTCGCGTTCGTCGGCGAGAAGGTTCTGGGTGAATTCAGTCCCCAGCACGGCCAGCCGCGACTTCACTTCGGTCATCCGGTCTGCCTTGACCCCGTCAAGCTGCGCCCCCGCCCGAACGAACATGCGGCGGTAAAGCATCAGGACACGGTCCTGCTCTGGCGTCAGACGGAGCGTCTCGCGAGCGTTCCAGAGCGCCTCGATCCGCGTGAAGAGCTTGCGATTGTTGGTGATTTCCGACGAGAAGGCCGACAGCTTCGGCGCAAGGTCGCGCTGCAGCGCTTCACGAGCGGGATTGGAATCCGCGCCGCTCAGGTTGAAGAAGACGCCCGCCACCCGATCCAGCGTCGCCTCGGCCAGTTCCATCGCCTCGACGGTATTGGCGAAGGTCGGAGATTCGGGATTGTCGGCGATGGCTGCGATCGCCGTGCGCGCTTCGGCAAGCGCCACCTCGAAGGCCGGATCGAAATCCTCATCGCGGATCTGGGCGAAGGGCGGCAGCTCGAACGGGGTGGTCCAAGGCGCAAGCAGGGCATTTGTCATGGCGCGTCTCCTTTCCGGTAAAGCTAGGAACAGCCGCCGGAAAGGTCCAGCCCGTCAACCCTCGGACTTGCTCCGCAAGCGATGCTCCAGACGGCGCAGAAGCAGCGACAGCGTGATGGTCATGGTCAGGTAGATCAGTGCCACGACGTTGTAGGTCTCGAAATAGCGGAAGTTTCCGGCGGCGGTTACCTTGCCAAGCTGGGTGATGTCGCTCACCCCCAGCACCGAGACCAGCGAGGAGTCTTTCACCATCGCAACGAAATCGTTGCCGAGAGGCGGCAGGATCGTGCGGAAAGCCTGCGGAAACACGACAAGCCGGAAGCGCTGCCAGCGGTTCAGTCCAAGTGACATCGCCGCCTCGATCTGACCCTTCTCGACCGACAGCAGGCCAGCGCGGAATATCTCGGACAGGAAAGCGGAATAGGCGATGGTCAGCGCGATTATCGCCCGCCAGATCAGCGGAAAGTCGCGGGTCTGCCACGCGCCAAGGCCAAGGGGTGCGGTAAGCCAGTTCCAAGCATAGACGACAGCCGGCGCCACGACGAAGGCCACGTAGAGCAACAAGACGATGATCGGGATACCGCGCACGACCTCGACATAAAGCCGCGCGATCTGGCGCAGGACCTGCAGACGCGATTGCGACGCAACGGCAAGGCCTAGACCGAGAACACAGGCCATCGAAAAGCCGATGACCGTGACGAAGATCGTGATCCAGATTCCCTTCGCCAGAGTCGTCAAGACCTGGGAATAAATCTCGTCTGTCGCGACCTGCCAGAACAAGCAGAGCCCCGTCGCCACAAGGACGAGGAGCCACCAGGGAAAGTCTTCTTTTGTCGGATTGGGCGGGCGGTTCATCGGGAAGCACCGGCCCGCCGCTCAAAGGCGGGCCGGCCAAGCCATCATTCGCCCATCTTGTAGTCGAGGAACCATTTCTTGTTCAGGGCATCGAGCGTGCCATCGGCCTTCAGAGCTTCGATCCCGGCATTGATCGGCGCGACAAGGTCAGAGCCCTTCGGGAAGATGAAGCCGAAATCCTCGACCCCGAGCTTTTCGCCGACGATCTTCAGCGCACCGCCCGAGGCGGCGACATAGCCCGCGCCCGCCGTTCCATCGGTCAGAACCAGGTCGACATCGCCCGCCCGAAGCGCCTGCACGGTCGCACCGAAAGTCTCGAACAGCTTGATGCGCGGGTTCGCCTCGTTGCCGTCCAGGATCTCGTACACAGAGGTGTAGAAGGGCGTCGTGCCGGGTTGGGCGGCGATCAGCAGGGCCTGGTCTGCGGCAAAGCTCTTGGCATCGGTGAAGCGCGTTTCATCGCCCCGCACCAGCATGACCATTTCGGACCGCATGTAGGGTTCCGAGAAGTCGACCTTTTCCTTGCGGTCGTCGCGGATCGTTATCCCGGTCATGCCGATGTCATACTGGCCTTCCGAAACGGCGGGGATCATCGCATCCCAGCTGATGTTCTCGTATTTCACCTTGAAGTTCAGCTTTTTCGACAGCGCTTCCATCGCGTCGTATTCCCAGCCGATCGCCTTGCCGGTCTTCTGGTCGACGAATTGCAGCGGCGGGTAGGCATTCTCTGTCACCACGGTGATCTCTTTCCCGCCCAGATCGGGCAGATCGGCGGCAGAAGCGATCGTGGCGACGAAGGCAAGGCCAAGGCCTGCAACAGCGGCGGTCAGTTTCATGGGGGGCTCCCTGACGGTTTGGTTTCTTGTCGGCGCGCAGGTTATGGCGAGGGCGAGGGGACTGTCCAGCCACCGGCACTTGCAGGCGCATGGACATGGCCGCAAACAGGACAATCCTTGCGCCGGGCGATGCGGATGATCCGGTTTTCTCCATGAAGACCGTCAAAGATCATCAGCCGCCCGCGCAACGTATCTCCGGCGCCGGTGAACGTCTTCACCGCCTCCAGCGCCATCAGGCTGCCAAGCACGCCGGGAAGCGGCGCGGCAACTCCGGCTTCGGCGCAGGTCGGAACCGTGCCAGGGGCGGGGCGTTCGGGGAAGATGCAAGCATAGCAGGGCGCACCGCGAGCCGGATCGTAAAGGCTGATCTGCCCCTCCCACTGGGTGATCGCCGCCGCAAGCAGCGGTATGCCCTGCTTTGCGGCCACCTCGTTTGCCAGATAGCGGGTGTCGAAATTGTCTGATCCGTCAAGGATCAGGTCCTGCTCGCGGAAGAGGTCAGCGGCATTTTCGGCAGTCAGCCGTGCGATCACGGGCCTGACCGTGACGAATGGATTGAGCGCACTCATCGCCGCTGCGGCGGATTCCGCCTTGGGCTGCCCGAGGCTTGCATCTGGGTGGATGATCTGCCGCTGCAGGTTCGACGCCTCGACCGTATCGTCGTCGATGACCGTGATCGTCCCCACACCGGCGGCGGCAAGGTAGAGTAGCGCGGGCGAACCGAGCCCCCCTGCCCCGATCACCAGGACACGCGCCTGTTTCAGTTGCCGCTGCCCCATGCCGCCGATCTCGCGCAGGGTGATGTGGCGGGCGTAGCGTTCAAGTTCCGCCGGGCGAAAAGGTCCGGCAGGCTCGACGGCGACCGGCACAGCGGCGCGCGCGCGCAGGCGGCTCAGACCGAGGCGGTAGGCAAGCACCGTAAGCGCGGCCCCGCCCAGGACCAGCCAAACCTTTGCATCCCCACCCGTGGCCAGGCGGAGCGGATGGCCGTCCGGCAGCGCCAGATGTTCGAGAATCAGCCCGATCCATAGAATGCCGATCATGCCGAGCCGCAGGCGCACCGGGGCGTTCATGAGCCAACCGATAGCCCAGATCACCGCGACCAGGATCAAAACAAGCAGCATGGATCAGCGCCGACCGGTGGAGCCGAAGCCGCCCTCGCCCCGCTCTGTCTCTCCAAGTTGCGTGACCAGCTCGAAGCGCGCTTGCATGACTGGCGCGATGATCGCCTGGGCGATACGGTCGCCGTGGTGGATCGTATAGGGTTCCGATCCCAGGTTGATGAGCAGGACACCAAGCGGACCGCGGTAGTCGCTGTCGATGGTCCCCGGCGTGTTCGGTAAGCTGATGCCATGCTTGAAGGCGAGGCCCGATCGCGGCCGGATCTGCATCTCAAAGCCATGCGGAATCTCGACACGCAGTCCCGTCGGCACGATGGCGCGGCGCATAGGGTCAAGGATGAAGCCCGTTATGCGATCCTCGGGCTTCAGATTGGCACGCAAATCTGCCCCGGCAGCACCCGCAGTTTCATAGGATGGCAAGGGGAGGCTCTGATCGGCCCAATCTTCCCACACAAGGCGAAGGACCGGTGTCATTGGAATGCACCGGGCGGAAACGGGGTAGGACGACCTTCTGAAAATCCCTGACGGATTTCTCCAAACAATCTTTCAGCGCTCATGCGAGAGCCTCGGCGATCCGGGCGGCGAGCTTGCGGGCAACCTGATCCTTCGACATGCGCGGCCAGCTCTCTGCACCATCGGCGGAAATCACCGTCACCGCATTCTCGGCTCCGCCCATGATACCGGTCTCGGGCCGAACATCGTTCGCCACGATCCAGTCGCAGCCCTTCCGCGCGCGCTTTGCCGTCGCATGGTCGATCACATCGTCTGTTTCGGCCGCGAAGCCGACCACAAGGCGCGGACGGCCAGCTGTCATCTGGGCGATCGTGGCCAGTATGTCGGGGTTCTCAGTGAATTCGAGCGCGGGCGGTCTGCCGGTACCGTCCTTCTTCATCTTTGAACCCGCCGCATTTGCTACCCGCCAATCGGCCACTGCGGCAGCAAAGACAGCCGCGTCGGCAGGAAGTGCCGCCTGAACGGCAGCAAGCATCTCGCGCGCTGTCTCGACCCGAACAACCTTCACGCCATCCGGCGGAAGCACCGTTGCGGGGCCGGTGACGAAAGTGACCCGCGCGCCGAGCGCTGCGAGCGCCGCCGCCAGCGCCGTGCCCTGCGCCCCGGAGGAGCGGTTGGCGATATAGCGCACGGGGTCGATCGGCTCATGTGTCGGACCCGATGTCACCAGCACGTGCCGGTCTGCCAGTGGCCCGCTGCCAATGGCCGCCTCGATGGCCGCGACGATCTCCAGCGGCTCGGCCATTCGACCGGGACCGAATTCACCACAGGCCATCGCGCCCTCGTTCGGACCGACGACCAGTGCGCCGTCGCTGTGCAGCGTGACCAGATTGCGCTGTGTGGCCGGGTGGTTCCACATCCGGACATTCATGGCCGGCGCCAGCAGAACCCGGGTGTCGGTCGCCAGCAGCAGGGTCGAGGCCAGATCGTCGGCTCGGCCTGAGGCCATCTTGGCCATAAGGTCAGCGGTCGCAGGCGCGACCACGATCAGATCCGCGACCCGGCTCAACTGGATATGGCCCATCTCAGCCTCGTCGGTCAGATCGAAAAGATCGGTATGGACCTTTGCCCCAGCCAGCGCCGAAACGGAAAGCGGGGTCACGAACTCTGCCCCGGCCTTGGTCAGGACCGGTGTGACGGCGGCGCCGCGCTCGGTCAGACGGCGGATCAGGTCAAGCGTCTTGTAAGCCGCGATCCCACCGCCGATGATCAGGAGAATTCGTTTGCCGAGCATGCTGGCCCTCTGACCCGGGACTGTCGTCCCAAGCAATAGGGTGCCGGGCGCACGAACTCAATCGGCAACGCCCTAGCCGAGCAAGGCGCGGATTTCGGGCGACTGGGTTGTCAGCGACCTGCGCAGCTTGCTGAACGCCGCGGCTTCAAGCTGCCTGACCCGCTCCTTCGACAGGCCCAGCTCCTCGCCAAGGCTCTCCAGCGTCCGCGGATCGTCGCGCAGCTTGCGTTCGGCCACGATGAACCGCTCGCGCCGGTTCAGCCCCTGCATGGCCGTTACCAGCCATTCGCGCAACCGGGCCACATCATGTGTGCGCTCGACCCGAGCTTCCGCCTGGTCGCTGTCATCCTCAAGCGATTCGATCCACTCCCGTCCGTCTTCGTCGGAAGATTGGGTCGCATTCAGCGAGAAATCACTGCCCGCCAGTCGGCCCTCCATCATCTCGACATCGGCGAGCGGAACGCCCACCTCGCGGGCCACGAGTTCGCGCAACTGGTGGGTGTCGAGCTTTTCGCCCCGCTGCGCGGCCTCCCGCTCCAGCTTCGCCTGCACGCGCCGAAGGTTGAAGAACAGCGACTTCTGGTTCGAGGTCGAACCCGTCCGCACCATCGACCAGTTGCGCATCACGTAGTCCTGGATCGAGGCCTTGATCCACCAGACGGCATAAGTCGAAAAGCGCACACCGCGATCAGGGTCGAACTTGTCGGCAGCCTTCATCAGGCCAAGGCTCGCTTCCTGGATCAGATCATTCATTGGCGCGCCGTAACGCCTGAACTTTGCCGCCATGGATATGGCCAGACGCATATAGGCCGTCACCAGCCGGTGCAGGGCCTGCTCGTCGCGCTGGTCGCGCCAGGCATAGGCAAGCTTAAGTTCGGTTTCGGCATCAAGAAGCTCGGCGCGCATCGCTTGGCGCGACATGTATTGGTCGTTATATCCATCCAATGCCATGGCAGACCCTCGTTTCTCGAAATATGATCAACTAGCTTTACGAAGGTGGGGAATGTTCGGATCAATTCCTACATCCCGGACATGGAATTTTGCTCTCGTCATCGGCGGGGCACGGTCGGGTAAGTCTTTTGTCGCCGAAAAGCTCACGAAAGAGGCAAACTCCCGCCGCCGCTACATCGCAACCGCAGAAGCCTGGGACGATGAAATGCGCCAGCGCATTGCCGATCATCGCAAGCAGCGCGGGGATGACTGGCTGACGGTCGAGGCACCGCTGGACCTCGCGGGGGCATTGGCGGATGCGCAGCCGCAAGAGGTCGTGCTGGTAGATTGCCTGACCTTGTGGCTGACCAATCACCTTCTGGCCGAGAACGACCTTGCCGCCGAAACGTCCAGATTGATGGCGGCGCTCGACGCCTGTGCCGCCCCCGTGGTGTTGGTCACGAATGAAGTTGGGCTTAGCATCGTGCCGGAAAACGCCCTTGCCCGTCGCTTCCGCGATGCGCAAGGCAGGCTCAACCAGACCGTCGCCGCCCGGGCCGGTCTTGTCATCGGAGTCATGGCCGGCCTGCCATTCGCGCTCAAGGGCCGGCTTCCCGAGGGGCTGGCATGACCCGCTTCTGGTGGGTGCGGCATGGCCCGACCCATGCCCGAACCATGGTGGGCTGGTCGGACCTGCCCGCCGACCTGTCTGACGGGGCGGCGATCGGGCGGCTGCGCGACTATCTGCCGGCCGCTGCCGCCGTCATCTCGTCGGACCTGTCGCGGGCTGTCGCCACGGCAGATGCCGTGCAGCAGGGGCCAGATCGCCTGCCTCACGAACCCGACCTGCGCGAAATCCATTTCGGCGCATGGGAGTTGCGCAGCCATGCCGAAATCGCCGCCGAGGACGAGGCGCTCGCCAGGGATTTCTGGGAAAGGCCAGGGGACATCTGCCCGCCGGGTGGGGAAGGATGGAACCAGCTTGCAGCGCGGGTCAGCCGGGGCGTCGACCGGCTGATTGGCGCGTACCCCGACGGAGATCTCGTCGTCGTGGCCCATTTCGGCGCGATACTGGCAGCCCTCCAGCGGGCGCAGGGGGTCACGGCTGTCGAGGTCTTCAGCCAGCGTATCGATCCGCTGTCGGTCACTGAACTTGCCTACGAACAAGGCCGATGGACAGTCGGGCGGATCAATCACCGTCCTTGATGCGGAACTTCAATAGAATTCGTTTTTCTGATCGCTAAGGCCTGTCTAGCTTCTGACGACCAAAGAGCGACCGGAGACAGCCGCATGACCTATGACCTTGCCATTGGCGACCGTGCCTATTCCAGCTGGAGCCTGAGGGGCTGGCTGCTGTTCGACGCCTTCGGCATTCCGGTCCGCATGCACTCGGCTCGCCTCTACACGGATGAGTTTTCCCGCCTTCTGGTCGACTACTTCCCGGCAAAGACCGTTCCGGCCACCCGGATGCCCGACGGCACCGTGGTGACAGAGAGCCTCGCCATCGCCGAGGAACTTGCCAGCCGCCACCCCGATGCTGGCCTCTGGCCGTCGGACCCCAAGCGCCGGGCCGTCGCCCGGGTTCTTGCGGCCGAGATGCACGCGGGCTTTGTTGCGCTGCGCAATCACTGTCCGATGAACCTGCGTGTGAGCTACACCGATTGCCAGCCCACCGACGCGGTGCTGGCCGACATTGCGCGGCTGAAAGAGATCTGGTCCTGGGCCCGCCGCGAGACCGGCTCGGCCGGTCCGTGGCTTTGCGGCGCCTACAGCGCCGCCGACGCGTTCTACGCTCCGGTCGCGACCCGGATCGCGACCTACAACCTTCCCGTTGGGCCAGAGGCGCAGGCCTACGTCGTGGCACATCTGGCGCATCCCTCGTTCCGGCGCTGGCGGGCCATGGGGATGATCGACGGGGCAGACCAGGAGTTCTACCGCCGCGACTATCCGCGCCGGCCCTGGCCCGGCCCGGCGCCGCTGCAAGCGAAAGCCGTCGACTTCCGGCCTTCGGTGAATGCCGACTGCCCCTATTCGGGCAAGCCGGTGACCGATGTGCTGGAACTGAACGGGCGGCTCTGGGGGTTCTGCAACCCCTTCTGCCGCGACAAGACGGCAGCCGATCCGGAAGCGTGGCCGAAGTTCATGTCAATGCTGGCAGCGGCCTGATGCCCGCGGCAACTACCACTTGAAGCGGGCACCGAAGAAGAAGGCGTTCGAGTCATCATAGGCGACCGTCGCGGTCGAGGCCGAATAGGTCCGGTATGCCGCATAGATCTCGGTGTTCCAGCTGACGACGCTCTGAACGACCGAAATCGAAGCCGAGTTGCTGTCAGCACCCGCCGCGAAGATGTCGTTGCCCTGATAGTAGTCGATCGCAAATGCCGTCTTGCCCCAGCTCACGAGATCGGCAAGCCAGCCGGCTTTGACATACCAATAGGTGCCGGTCCGAACCTCGTTGTCCGAACTCGCCGCTGCCAAGGTCAGGTTCAGCCCGGTTGGTTTGTGCAGGACGGAGGCTGAGCCATCGAGGGTGGTCACGGTCGCACTGTCGCCGACGGCCCAAGAATAGGCAGCCTGAGCGGCGTATTTGAAGTCGCCCGCTTCACCCTCGTAAGCGACCGCAACGTCATAGAGCGGATCATTCTGTACGGCCTGAACGGATGACAGTTGATCTTGACCATAGGACGTGCGGAAGGTGAAGCCATTGACGGAAGGCGTATCGTAGCGCACGCGGACCTTCCGGCCCAAACCATTGTAATCCTTGAACGCATCCTTGATCTTCACCTTGGACAGCGTTCCATCTTCGAGCCGCAGGAGCTGCCCGCCCGCCAGATCCTGTACGGCGACGCCTTGCGTCACGGTTGTGCCGGAAAGATCGACCTTCGCAGTATCGTTGGACGCCATGTTGCCCTGACCAAGATAGAACGAACCGTAGGTTTCGTTCGTCAGCTTGTTGTCGATCTGGCGGATGTTGGCATTGGTGAACATGTAGGCGTCGGAAGGTGGCGACGGTTGCAGGATGTTGGCCGTAGAGGTCGAGAACGGCGCATACTGAAGTTCGAGTGTGCCCAGATATTTCCAACTGTCGCCGATCTTGGCGTTGTAGGTCAGGCCGACGCGGGTGTTAGAGTTGTTGTTGTCGATCAGGCCATAGGATTCGCTCACAAGCCCGTCGTCATAGCTCAGCACGCCCTTGTTGATCTGGCCGTAGAAGCGCAGCACGCTGTCGTTGGGGAACTTGAGCTCGACCTTTGGCAACGGCTTTGGTTCGGCATGGGCAGCACCGCCCATAATCAGGCCGCCGCCCGCCATCACCACCGTGAATGCAGCGACCAACTTCATCTTCTGATTGCTCATGGTCTTGCCTCTTGGAACCTCTGAAGGCGCACACCGGCTCGCATGCGAAGCCGGACAAACCCGCCAGAGTTGAGACTAGAGACGTATTTTGACGAACCCTTGAACCGCCCGTGACAGTTAGGCCACCGTTGCCGGCCCTGCAGCTTCGACACAGCGCGCCCTTCTTCTCCAGCGCGCTTTGGGCATCAACAAGGGATCTTCACCCCACCTTGATCTTGCGGCAACAACCAGCGGCGGAGCGCGCTCGTTCCGCATCCGAAGGCGTCGAGGTGCTACGCAACGCCGCACTCGACCTTCCCGGCTTTACTCTGGCCGGCCCGACAACGCAGCGAACCAGGTGCGAAACCGGAGTCGCGAAAGGTTCGCACCTTCACCACTTGAAGCGGGCACCGAAGAAGAAGGCGTTCGAGTCGTCATAGGCGACCGTCGGGGTCGAGGCCGAATAGGTCCGGTATGCCGCATAGATCTCGGTGTTCCAGCTGACGACGCTCTGAACGACCGAAATCGAGGCCGAACTGCTGTCGGAACCCGTCGCGAAGATGTCATTTCCCTGGTAGTAGTCGATGGCGAAGGCCGTCTTGCCCCAACTCACGAGATCGGCAAGCCAGCCGGCTTTGACATACCAATAGGTACCGGTCAGCGTCTCATTATCCGAACTGGCGGCTGCCAGCGTCAGGTTGAGGCCGGTCGGCTTGTGCAGCACAGAGGCGGAGCCGTCCAGAGTGGTGACAGTGGCGCTGTCTTCGACGTTCCAAGAATAGGCCGCTTGCGCGGCATACTCGAACTCGCCCGCCTCACCTTCATAGGCAACCGCGACATCGTACAGCGGATCATTTTGCTCTGCCGGGTTGGACGAGAGCTGGTCTTGGCCGTAGGAGGTGCGAAACGTGAAGCCGTTGAACGCGGGCGTATCGTAGCGCACGCGCACGGCCCGACCCAATCCGTTGTAATCATTGAAGGCTGTCGAAATCTTGATCTTCGACAGAGTACCGCCTTCTTCCCGCAGGAGTTGTCCGCCTGCCAGATCCTGCACTTCGACCCCTTGCGTAACCGTCGTGCCGGACAGATCCACCTTTACCGTGTCATACGACGCCATGTTGCCCTGACCGAGGGAGAAAGACCCGAATGAGTCATGGGTCAGCCTGTTGTCGATCAGGCGGATATTGGCATTGGTGAACATATAGGCGTCTGACGGCGGCGAAGGCTGCAGAATGCTGGTGTTCGAGGTCGAGAAGGGCGCATACTGAATTTCGATCGTTCCTAGATAGGTCCAGGAAGTTCCGAGCGCGGAACTGTAGGTCAGGCCTAGACGGGTATTGGAGTTGTCGTTGTCGATGAGTCCGTAGGACTCGCTCACCAACCCGTCGTCATATCTCAGGAAACCTTTGTTGATCTGTCCGTAGAAGCGCAGGACGCTTCCGTCGACAAAGGACTTCTCGACCTTCGGCAACGGCTTCGGATCGGCCGCCGCGGAGCCGCAGAAAGCCAGACCGAGGGAGGAAACCGCGACAGTCAGAAGGTCCGCGCGCTTCAAACCGTGAAACATTTCTTGGTATCCATACTTTTCATGCGGCGTCATCCAATCCTCGAACATGGCCATAAGAAGCACTCCCCGTTCCGGCTGTATACGGGGAAAGTCCCCTTCGGACCGCCCGTGACGGCCAAAGGTACAGGACCCGTGGCTTTAGCCCGCGTCAATTAACCTTTCGTGAACACTTCTGCGCGACGCCTGTTCCAACACGGGAGAGTTCGGTGGCCGCACGCGCCCACACTGTCGCATTCGAAGGCGTCGAAGCGCGCCCGGTCGAGGTGCAATGTGCCGTCGCCCCGGGCCTTCCCGGATTCACCCTTGTCGGCCTGCCGGACAAGGCGGTTTCGGAAGCCAAGGAAAGGGTGCGAGCGGCACTGTCGTCTATGTCGATCGCCCTGCCATCAAAGCGCATCACCATCAACCTGTCTCCGGCCGATCTGCCAAAGGAGGGATCGCATTTCGATCTGCCGATCGCCCTCGCGGTTCTTTCGGCGCTGGAAATCCTGCCCCGGGATGCCGTCGAGGGCACCGTGGCCTTGGGGGAGTTGTCGCTTGACGGGCGGATCGTGCCGGTGATCGGCGCCTTGCCTGCAGCACTTGCAGCAGCCGAACAGGACCGCAGTCTCATCTGCCCACGCGCCTGCGGCGCAGAAGCCGCATGGGTCGGCGCGACGCCGGTCTTTGCCGCCGCCTCGCTGGACGAGGTCGTTCGCCATTTCACTGGTCAGTCGGTCATGCCCCCCTCCGAGGCAGGAGAGGTTCTTCCTCCCGCCTCGGGCCGCGACCTGCGCGAAGTCAGGGGACAGGAGCGGGCGAAACGGGCGCTGGAAATCGCGGCGGCCGGCCGCCACCACCTGCTGATGATCGGCTCGCCCGGTTCGGGCAAATCGATGCTGGCGGCCCGTCTTCCGGGTATCCTTCCCCCGCTTACAGCCGTCGAAGCGCTCGAAACCTCGATGATCCACTCGCTCGCAGGCCTTCTGAGCGATGGCGGCATCTCACGCCAGCGCCCGTTCCGCGAGCCGCATCATACCGCGTCGATGGCCGCCATCGTCGGCGGCGGCAAGGGTGCCAAGCCCGGAGAAATCAGCCTGGCCCATAACGGTGTCCTGTTTCTGGATGAACTCCCGGAGTTTCCGCGGCCGGTGCTCGAAACCCTGCGGCAGCCGATCGAGACGGGCGAGGTGATGGTGGCACGCGCCAATGCCCATATCCGCTACCCCTGCCGGTTCCTGCTCGTCGCCGCCGCGAATCCGTGCCGCTGCGGTTACCTTGCGGAAGCGGAGCGCGCCTGCAGCCGCGCGCCAGGCTGTGGCGACGACTATCTTGGCCGCATCTCTGGCCCTCTGATGGACCGGTTCGACTTGCGGATCGACGTGCCGCCGGTCGCCTACACTGACCTGGACCTGCCGGCGAACGGCGAAAGTTCTGCGACTGTCGCGGAGCGGGTGGCCAAGGCCAGGGCGATTCAAGCCGAACGGTTTTCGGCCCATCCCGGGATGCGGGTCAACGCAGATGCTCAGGGCGAACTCCTTGACGAGGTCGCCTGTCCCGATGCCGAAGGCCGGGCGCTGCTGTCGCGCGTGGCGGAGCGGTTCGGCCTGTCGGCCCGCGCCTATCACCGCATCCTGCGGGTTGCCAGAACCATCGCCGATCTAGACGGCTCAGCCGCCGTCCGCCATCCGCATTGCGCCGAAGCGATCAGCTACCGGCTTTCTGCGCTGAGCAAGGGCTAGTCAGGCGCGGCGCTTTGCCTCGATCACTTCCCAGATCCGGGCAGCAGCGTTAGTGCCGTCGAATCGCTCCAGTTCCTGGATCCCGGTCGGAGAGGTCACGTTGATCTCGGTCAGATAGTCTCCGATCACGTCGATGCCCACAAAGATCTGGCCCTTCTCGCGCAGGACCGGGCCGACGGTCGCGCAGATTTCCAGATCGCGCGGCGTCAGGCCGATCTTCTCCGGTCGGCCGCCGACATGCATGTTCGACCGTGTCTCGCCCGCCTGCGGCACCCGGTTTATCGCGCCGACCGGCTCGCCATCGACGAGGATCACCCGCTTGTCCCCCTTGGCGACATCCGGCAGGAACTTCTGCACGATCAGGGGCTCGCGGCTCATCGAGGTGAAAAGCTCGTGCAGCGACGACAGGTTGCGGTCATTGGGATCAAGGCGGAACACCCCCGCCCCGCCATTCCCGTAGAGGGGCTTCAGGATGATGTCGCCGTGCTTCGCCTTGAACGCCCGGATCGTCGCGAGGTCGCGGGCGATGGCTGTCGGGGGAATGAGGTGCGGGAACTGGAGCACCAGCAACTTTTCGGGCGAATTGCGAACCCAGAAGGGATCGTTCACCACGAGCGTCCTGGGGTGAATCATCTCCAGCAGATGGGTCGTCGTGATGTAGCCCATGTCGAAGGGCGGATCCTGGCGGAGCCAGACAACGTCGAACTCGCCCAGATCGACTTCGGTCTCGTCCCCGTAGGAAACGTGGTTGCCCTTCTCGCGGCGCAGTTCGACGGGCCATCCCCGAGCTGTCACGCGGCCCTCCTGAAAGGCGAGGCGGTCCGGCGTGTAGAAGAACAGCGAATGACCGCGCGCCTGCGCTTCCAGTCCGATACGGAAGGTGCTGTCCGCGTCAATGTTCACGGCCCCGATCGGATCCATCTGCAGGGCCACCTTGAGCGCCATCGTCATCCTCCGCGATTGATGCCCCTACATCGCGCGGGACGATGGCGGATGCAATCGCCGCCTTGGGACCTCAGGCCGAGAAAGCGTTCTCCAGGAGTTCGACCCGGCCCTGCCCATCGACCAACGCCACATCGAAGCGTGACAGTGTCATCTGGCCCGCCGGTTCGCCCGCCAGAAACATGGAAGCAGCCTCGGCAATTCTTGCCATCTGACCCGTCGAAAGACTTTGCGCCGCCTTTGAATGGCTGCGGCTGTGCTTGACCTCAATAAAGATGACCTCGGCACCGTCGCGGGCGATCAGGTCTATTTCGCCCGCACTGCATCGCCAGCGGCGGGCGGCCACCCGCCGCCCCCGTGCCTCGTAGAACCGCGCCACGATATCTTCGGCAGCAAGTCCGGCCTGATAGGAAACTGCACCCGTCATTCGTCCTCCGCCAACCCGAGTGCCATCCGATAGACTTCCTTGCGGGGCAGGCCGAAGGCTTCGGCCACCTCGGCCGCAGCATCGCGGACCGATGCGCCGCGCAAGGCCCGGCGCAGGGCCGCTTCAATATCCGATTTCGTCGCCACGACTGCGGTCCCCCGATCGATCACCACGACGATCTCGCCCTTCACGTCCCGGTCCGCGAATTGTTCGGTCAGGTTCGCCAGTGATCCGCGGCTAACTTCTTCGAATCTTTTGGTCAGCTCGCGGCACACAGCCGCCTGCCTTTCGCCTCCCAAGGTTTGGGCCAGTTCCCCTAACAAGCGACTAATGCGCTTCGGCGATTCGTAGAGGACCAGAGTCGCAGGAACGGCAGCCAGTTCCGTGAGGAACCGCGACCGGTCGCCTGCGCCGGTCGGGGGAAAGCCTGCGAACAGGAAGCGGTCGGTTGGAAGGCCCGAAACCGTCAGCGCAGCCAGCACGGCCGAGGGACCGGGTGCAGCCAGCACCGGGTAGCCGGACGCGATCGCGGCGCGCGCAAGCTGGTACCCCGGGTCGGCGACCAGCGGGGTGCCGGCTTCGGAGGCATAGGCGACAGAGCGCCCCTCCTCCAGCGCGCGCAGCAACCTCGGGCGCACCGCTTCACCGTTGTGGTCATGATAGGCAATCAATGGCCGGTCCCCAAGCGCCACGCCATGAATCTCCATCAGATGGCGCAGGGTGCGTGTATCCTCGGCGGCGAGCACATCCGCCCCAGCAAGGATGTCAAGCGCGCGAAGAGTGATGTCGCGGGCGGCACCGATCGGTGTTGCGACGAAATGAAGGCCCTTCGGCACGCTGCGCGCCGGCGCGGTCTCGGGCATGTCTGTCGCTCTCCTTGATGCGTTGCCTTCCCCGGCCTATGCGCTTAGGCTTTGCTGTCATGGCGCCTCAGGGGAAGAAGGAATTTTCAATGTTGTCCGTTCTGTCTTTCGCCCGCAAGGGTCTGGCCAGGCTGGCGCCCGCCCTGACGGCTCTTGGCCTTGCGGGTTGCGTCGCCCCCACATCCGGAACCGGTCCGTCGATCGAGCCGGGTGCGCCGGTGCAAGTGGCGCTTCTTGTGCCCTCCGGATCCGGGCAGGGCAGCGACGATTTCCTTGCGCGCAGCCTCGAGAACGGCGCGCGGCTGGCAATCGCCGACCTCGGCACGACCAAGATCGACCTGCGGGTCTATCCGACCGGTGGGCAACCTTCGGCTGCCGCAGCAGCAGCGACACAGGCTGTGAACGAAGGCGCCAAGATCATCCTCGGACCCGTCTTCGCCGAAGAGGCCAATGCTGCCGGCATTGCCGTCAAGGGCAGTGGCGTGAGCGTACTCAGCTTCTCGAACAACCCGGCGATCGCAGGTGGCAACGTCTTTGTCCTGGGTCCGACCTTCGCCAACACGGCCGACCGCCTGGCACGCTATGCCGTCACCCATGGCCGTCCGCGTGTGATGGTCGTCTATGACAGGACCGCCGCGGGCGAAATCGGCCGTTCGGCGATCGAGACGGCTGTCCGCGGTTCGGGTGGAACGGTGGTCGGGCAAACGGGCTACGAATTCTCCCAGAACGGACTTGTGAGTGCGGTTCCCGGCATTGCCGCCGCGGCGCGTGGCACGGCCGACGCGCTGTTCCTGACCGCCGATACCGCCGGGGCGCTGCCGCTTCTGACCCAACTTCTGCGCGACAACGGGCTTGACCCGGCCTCAAGCCAGTTCATCGGCCTGACCCGGTGGGATATTCCGCCACAGACCGTGTCGCTGCCGGGCGTTCAGGGCGGCTGGTTCGCGCTGCCTGACCCGGCTCTGTACCAGCAATATGTCTCGCGCTATTCGGCGGCCTACGGCGCCGCGCCGCCCCCGGTTTCGGGCCTGGCCTATGATGGCATCGCAGCCATCGGCGCGCTGATCCGGCAGGGGGGCAGCAATCCCCTGTCGCCTCAGCGGCTCACACAAGGGTCCGGATTCGTTGGCGTCGGCGGCATCTTCCGCCTTCTTCCGAATGGCTCAAACCAGCGCGGCCTTGCCGTAGCCCAGATCCAGAACAGTCAGGTCGTCGTCATTGACCCCGCTCCCCGTGCCTTCGGAGGCGCCGGCCTCTGAGCCGGCGGCTCTGGCGCCCCGACCTCTGGCGATGCACTCCGCGATTCCCGATAAGGACGCGCTTTTCCGCGCGATTTCGGAAAACATTCCGGCCGATGCCGACCAGCGCACCGTGCGCGCGGCGACCGTTCGGCATCTGGCCCAGACCCGCTCCGAAGGCAACGCGGCGCTGGCCGCTGCCTTTCGCGAGGAACCGCGCGCAGCCCGAAAGCTGGTCAAGGCCCAGTCCGACCTGACCGACGTGCTGGTGCAAACCGCCTTCAACGTGGTCCTACGGCGGATCCATCCCCTGGCCAATCCGACTGAATCCGAGCGCGTCGCCGTGCTTGCCGTCGGCGGTTATGGCCGGGCGGAGATGGCCCCGTTCTCGGACGTAGATCTGCTGTTCCTAACCCCGTGGAAGACCACCCCCTGGGCCGAAAGCGTGGTCGAAAGCCTGCTTTACATCCTGTGGGACCTGAAACTGAAGGTCGGACACTCTACCCGCACCGTGAAGGACTGTCTGCGCCTGGGGCGGGACGACATCACAATTCGCACTGCCCTGCTCGAACACCGGTTTCTGATCGGGCACAAGCCGCTTGCGGACGAGCTTGGAGATCGGCTTTGGGCCGAGCTTTTCCACAATTCCGGCCCCGAATTCATCGAGGCCAAGCTTCAGGAACGCGCCGAGCGGCACAAGCGGCAGGGCGGACAGCGCTATGTCCTTGAACCCAACGTCAAGGAGGGCAAGGGCGGGCTGCGCGACCTTCAGACACTCTACTGGATCGGCAAGTACCTCAACCGGGTGGACTCGGCGGAGGGTCTGGTCAGCGCCGGTCTGTTCACGCGCGATGAATATGACAGCTTCGCCCGGGCGGAAGAGTTCCTGTGGACCGTCCGCTGCCACATGCACTACATCACCGGTCGCGCCACCGACCAGCTGACATTCGACCTGCAGGTTCTGGTGGCCGAACGCATGGGCTACGTCGATGCCGGCGGGCGCAGGGCGGTCGAGATCTTCATGCAGGACTACTTCCGTCAGGCGACGCGGGTGGGCGATCTGACCCGCATCTTCCTGACCGAACTCGAGGCGCGCCATGCCAAGCCGGCCTCATCCTTGCGTGGCCTGCTGACCCGGCGCAAACGACTGAAGGCGGGCCTGAAGCTGGTCCAGGGGCGGATCGACATCGAGGATCCCAAGGGCTTCCTCGCCGACAAGCTGAACATCCTGCGCATCTTCGAGGAAGGGCTGCGCACGGGGTACCTCTTGCATCCCGAGGCGATGCGCCTGATTGCCTCGAATCTTGAGCTGATCGACGACGAGATGCGCTCAGACCCGGAGGCTGTGCGGATCTTCATCGACCTTCTGCTGAAGCACGGAAACCCCGAGCGGTCGCTGCGGCGAATGAACGAACTCGGTGTGCTCGCCGCCTTCATCCCGGAATTCGAGCCGATCGTGGCGATGATGCAGTTCAACGTCTATCACCACTACACGGTGGACGAGCACACGATCCAGTGCATCTCGACCCTGGCGCAGATCGAGCGGGGCGAATTGGTCGAGGAACTGCCCGTCGCCAGCAGAATCCTGTCCGAAGGAGTCAATCGCAGGGTCCTGTATCTGGCGCTGTTGTTGCACGACATCGGCAAGGGCCGCCCCGAGGATCATTCGATCCTTGGCGCCCAGATCGCGCGGCGGGTATCGCAGCGTCTCGGTCTGCCTGTGGACGAGGCCGAGACGGTCGAATGGCTGGTGCGCTATCATCTGCTGATGTCGGACATTGCCCAGAAACGCGACCTGAGCGACCCGCGGACGGTGCGGGACTTCGCCAAGGCGGTGAAGACGCGCGAACGGCTCGACCTTCTGACGGTCCTGACGGTGTGCGACATCCGCGGCGTCGGGCCGAACACCTGGAACAACTGGAAAGCCATGCTGCTGCGCCAGCTTTACGGTGACACGCTGGAGGCGCTGCAAGGCGGTCTGGAGTCTGTCAACCGCGACCGGCGCGAGGGCGAGGCCAAGCGTGCGCTGCGCGAGGCCCTCGCAGACTGGGACGGACGAGATGTTCGCGCCGAAGTGTCCCGCCACTATGCGCCCTACTGGCAGGGGCTCTCGACCGACACGCAGGTGATTTTCGCCCGGCTGCTGCGCGACCTGCCGGACGATGAAATCCGCATCGACCTGCATCCGGACGTGGCCCGCGACGCCACACGCGCCTGCTTTGCCCTGGCCGACCATCCCGGCATCTTTTCGCGCCTTGCGGGCGCCCTGGCCCTTGTTGGGGCGAACGTCGTCGATGCGCGGACCTATACCTCGAAGGATGGCTACGCGACCGCCGTCTTCTGGG
This sequence comes from Alitabrizicola rongguiensis, assembly GCF_021491355.1. Lineage (GTDB taxonomy): Bacteria > Pseudomonadota > Alphaproteobacteria > Rhodobacterales > Rhodobacteraceae > Aliitabrizicola > Aliitabrizicola rongguiensis. The sequence goes on from NZ_JAKENF010000002.1 coordinate 852,724, forward strand.
TGCAGGATGCCGAGGGCCGACCCTACGAGGCAAGCCGCCTGCCCCGCCTGCGCAACATGATCGACAAGACGTTGAAGGGCGAGGTCGTCGCGCGCGAGGCGCTGAAGGACCGCGACAAGATCAAACGTCGGGAAAGCCAGTTCCGCTTCCCGACCCATATCTCCTTCGACAACGACGGTTCGGAAATTTACACGATCATCGAAGTCGATACGCGTGACCGGCCGGGGCTGCTCTACGATCTGACCCGAACGCTGGCCGCCAACAACATCTACATCGCCTCCGCCGTGATCGCGACCTTCGGGGCGCAGGTGGTGGACAGCTTCTACGTGAAGGACATGTTCGGTTTGAAGCTGCATACGAAATCCCGCCAAGAGGCGCTGGAGAAGAAGCTGCGCCAGGCGATCGCCGAGGGCGCCGAACGGGCGCGGAGCTGATGTCCGAGAAACGCCTGATCTCAGGCTTCCTGACCCTCGGAGGCTGGACGCTTGTCAGCCGGGGCGCGGGGTTTCTGCGCGACGTGATGATGGCAGCCTATCTTGGCGCCGGTCCCGTCGCGGAGGCGTTTCTCGTTGCCTTCTCGCTGCCCAACATGTTCCGTCGCTTTTTCGCCGAGGGCGCCTTCAACTTCGCTTTCGTGCCGCTCTATGCCAAGAAACTCGAGGCGGGCGAGGATGCGAACGGCTTCGCCCGCGATGCGTTCAACGGACTTGCGGGGATCCTCATTCCCTTCACCGTGATCGGCACCATCCTGATGCCATGGCTGGTCTGGGCGATGGCCTCCGGCTTTGCCGGCGATGCACGGTTCGACCTTGCGGTCGAGTTCGGGAGGATCTCGTTCTCCTACATCCTCTTCGTGTCGCTGGTCGCCCTTCTGTCCGGGGTTCTGACTACTTTTGGCCATTTCACCGAGGCCGGTTTCGTGCCGGTCTTGCTGAACCTGATCTTCATCGCCGCGATGCTGCTGGCGCAGTGGCTTGGCTGGGACATGGGCCTGACCCTGTCCTGGACGGTGCCGATCACCGGCATCGCTCAGTTGGCCTTCACCTGGGTCACCGCGCATCGCGCCGGCCTGCGGTTGACGCCTGGAATCCCGCGTTGGACGCCCGATCTGAAACGGCTGGCGATCATTGCAGGCCCTGCCGTGTTGGCGGGCGGCGTCGTGCAGATCAATCTCCTTGTGGGGCGGCAGGTCGCCTCCTTTACCGAGGGGGCCGTCGCCTGGCTGTCCTATGCCGACCGGCTTTACCAGTTGCCGCTTGGCGTGGTCGGGATCGCCATCGGCACCGTTCTTTTGCCCGACCTCTCGCGACGGTTGCGGGCGGGCGACATCGAAGGGGGCCGCGACAGTTTCAACCGGGGGCTCGAATTCGGACTTGCCCTGACGCTGCCCGCCGCTGTGGCGCTTGTCGTCATCGCCATGCCGCTATCAACCGTGCTGTTCCAGCGCGGCGCCTTCACCTCGGACGACGCGGCCAATACCGCCATCGCACTTGCAGCCTACGGGATCGGGCTGCCCGCCTTTGTGCTGCACAAGGTGTTGCAACCGCTGTTCTACGCGCGTGAAGATACCCGCCGGCCATTTCGCTATGCCGTCATCTCGATGATCGTGAACGTCGCCTTCGCTGTCGGCATGATGCCGGTCATCGGTTTCATGGCCGCCGCACTTGCGACGACCGTCTCGGGCTGGGTCATGGTTTGGCAGCTTTGGCGCGGCGCCCGTCCGATGGGCGAAGCAGCCCAGACAGATGCCCGGTTCCGGCACCGTCTTCCGCGCCTTGTCGCGGCATCGCTGATTATGGGGGCAGCACTCTGGGGGGCGACTATCCTGCTGGGCCCGGCGCTTGGCATGCCCTTCGTCCGCTATTTCGCGCTGCTTGCACTCGTCCTGATCGGCGCAGTGGCCTATTTCGGATTTGGCACCCTCTTGGGCGCCTTCCGCCTGGCCGAGTTCCGCGCCCTTCTGCGCCGGCGCCGTGCCTGATCCGAAGAACCCGATCCAAGGGCGGTTCGGCCATTCCGCTGCTGGCCGCATTGCCTGGGCTCGGCCAAGGATCGAACAAACCGCGCCCATATACGCCTGTCTCAGCGCTGGCGCAGCCGGGCCACGACCTGCCGCCAGCCGCCCGGGCTGACGATGAAGGACAACAGGAACCCGGTCGCGAAGCCAGCAAGGTCTGCGACCCATTCCCAGCCGCCCCCGAACAGAAGCCCGAACAGCAACTGCGCGCCGAGAAGGAAGCCGATCATGGTGAACGCGCGAAAACGGTTCGCTCCCTGCGCGGCAAGCCTCATCCAGATCAGGAAGGTAAAGGCGCCAATCAGGCCATAGACTGGCGGATATCCTCCGATTAGCGGAGCCTTCATCGTCGGAATGGCGGTGTAGACCAGCGCCCCAACGATGCCCGAACCGAAGAACACGACCAGCACCGCCCACCAGCGGAAGATGTCGCCGACCATCTTTCCAAGCGCCAGCAGGATCACAAGCACGAACAGCGCATGGGTGAAACTCAGATGGACGAAGGGATAGGTGACCAGTCGCATCACGCCCTGAAGCGGATACTGATGCAGGTCGATCATCTGCCGCATGTAGTCGGGCGAATAGGCAAAGCGCTGTACCGCGTCGAGTCGCCAGCCAATCGCATCGGGGCCGCCGACCAGCCCGGCCGCACCGAGGCTCAGCACCACCTCCATGGCGATCATCGGCAGGGCAATCGCCCAGACTGCCGCAGGAAGCGGGTTCAAGGGGGCGGCATTCGGGTCGCGCTGCATCTGTGCCTCCGGGTGACGGGCTTCATTGACGGCCCTTGGCCTCAGCGATAAGCCCTGACGGCCAGACTTTCCAGCAGAGTTGCAAGCCAGTCCTACGAAACGGAGCCACACCATGACTGAGCCGGTCCAAACGCCTCAGACCTTCGCGCCGCGCATCTTCTCGGGGATCCAACCCTCGGGCGGCCTGACACTCGGCAACTATCTAGGGGCGCTGAAGCGTTTCGTGGAGAAGCAGGACGAGGGGATCGAGACGATCTACTGCCTCGTGGACATGCACGCGATCACCGTCTGGCAAGACCCGGCGAAGTTGCGCCAGCAGACGCGTGAAGCAGCCGCCGCCTTTATCGCCGCCGGCATCGACCCGAAGCGTTCGATCCTCTTCAACCAGAGCCAGGTTTCGGCCCATGCCGAACTGGGCTGGATCTTCAACTGCGTCGCGCGCATGGGCTGGATGGGCCGCATGACCCAGTGGAAGGACAAGACCGCTGGCAAGAACGCCGAAGCGGAAAGCCTGGGACTGTTCGCCTATCCGTCGCTTATGGCGGCCGACATCCTTGCTTACAGGGCAACCATGGTGCCGGTGGGCGAGGACCAGAAGCAGCATCTGGAACTGACCCGCGACATCGCTATCAAGTTCAACCATGACTACGGCGTGAGCTTCTTCCCGGTGGTCGAGCCGATCATCGAGGGCGCGGCGACCCGCGTGATGTCGCTGCGCGACGGCACCAAGAAGATGTCGAAGTCTGACCCCTCGGACCAGAGCCGCATCAACCTGACCGACACCGCCGACGTGATCGCCCAGAAGATCCGCAAGGCCAAGACCGACCCCGAACCCCTGCCCGATCACCTCGACGGTTTGAAGGACCGGCCAGAGGCGCGCAACCTCGTGAACATCTATGCCGCGCTGTCTGGCCACAGCGCGGCCAAGGTGATCCACGACTTCGCAGGCGCGCAGTTCGGCACGTTCAAGCCGGCGCTCGCCGATCTTGCCGTGGCCAAGCTTGAACCGATCACGACCGAGATGAACCGGCTGATGCAGGACCCCGCCGAAATCGACCGTATTCTCGGCGAAGGTGCGGTTCGTGCCGATGCCATCGCCCGGCCGATCCTAGAGCAAGTCTACGACATCGTCGGGATGGTCCGTTCGCGCCCGGTCTGAGCTGGTGAAGCGGCTGGCGCGGGCGATCCTGACGGCCTGCATGACAGGGTCGCTTATCCTCACGCTGATCGCGGCCAGCCAGATCGCGATGTCGGACCAGCTTGCGCCGCTCCGCGAACGCTCGGCCGAGGAAATCGTAGCGGTGACGGACGTGATGATGGCCCGGGCGGCGACGCCCGAGCGGCTGACTGAGCTCATCGAGACCCGGCTGGCCGAGGACCCGCGCAACTGGGCGACACTGACCGCCCTGCGCGATGCGGCGACGGAACAGGGTGTGGTCCTGCCGCCAGTGCTGATCACTGCCTATGAACTTGCCAAGGCCGAGGATGGAAGTCTGGCCAACATGGCAGGCGACTGCGCCTCTTGCGCATGGGACATTTCCAGCTGTTCGCTGTCCAACGCGATGATCTGCAAGTTGCCAATCCTAGTCACCCCGGTCGAGGACGTCCGTGGCGTGGTCAAGGCGGGACGGGACTATCTTGCCGGCGACGACGTGGACGAGGTCGATCTCGGGCTGTCGGTCGTGGGCCTTGGCGCGACGGCGCTGGTCCTGTTCACCGGCGGCACATCAGAAACACTCAAGCTCGGCGCTGCGGCAGCCAAACTTGCGCGGGGGATGAAGATCCTCTCACCAGGAATCGAAAGGATGGCGCTGACCGCAGTACGGACAGGCGTGGACTGGAAGGCGCTGACCCGCATCGACGGCTCGGTCGAAAGTCTGGCAGGGGCGGTGCGGCTAGATGCCTTCCAGCCCCTTGCCGACGTCGCCTCGGACATCGGCAGGATCGGAGCCGCGACCGGGCCGACTTCTGCTTTGCACCTGGTGCGCTATGTGGACGACGCCCCGCAGGCTCGCCAGATGGCTCGCGCGGCCGAGGCGCTCGGTCCCCGCGCGGTCGCCCGGGCCGAGGTGCTCGGCCCGGCCCGGCTGATGCGTTCGACCATGCGGCTGACCGGTACGGCATGGGAACTGATCAGCGGTCTCTTGGGCCTGATCGGTTCGATCACCCTCCTGCTGATCGGGGCGCTCAAGGGGGCAGCGTTCCGCCATCTCCGCCGTCTTTCGCGGTGAGGACGTCACAGAATCGAGTCAAATCCCTGCCAATGTGACCCGGGGCTGCCCCACGCCCTTCGGGACCGCGCCTTTGCTCTTGATTGCTGCCAGCGGCTCTACCCCGGCCCTTGCTGCCGTGTCCCGAATTCGCCCCCGGACGAGCCAGGTCCGGGGGCCTTTTTCTCCTGACGAACGCTGGACAGCCACGCGCCTGCACGCCATGATCCCTCCCGGAAGAGAGGGGCCATGCGCAAGTTTCTTGTCGTACTGGACGATAGCCGAGAATGCCTGAACGCCATGCGGTTCGCCGCGCTTCGGGCCTCGCACACGGGCGGCGGTGTGCAGATTCTGTCGATCATCGAACCCGAGGAGTTCGGCACCTGGATGGGCGTCGCCGACCTGATGCGCGAGGAAGCGCGCGAAAGGATCGTCGCCCATTTCGAGGTCTTCGCCAAATGGATGCGCGACAAGCAAGGGGTCGACCCGGAACTGGTGATCCGCGAAGGCGATCCTGTGACCGAGATCCTCGCGCAGATACACGAGGACCCGGCAATCGGCGTGCTGGTTCTTGGCGCGAGCCTCGAGAAATCCGGCCCCGGCCCGCTGGTGACGCAGATGTCGAAGAACTCTGGCAGCCTGCCGGTGCCGATCACGATCGTGCCGGGCGATATGTCGAAAGAACGGCTCGAGGCGATCACCTGATCGAGGGTACCCACGAGGGGCGCCGCAAACTCCTTCTAAGTCTGTTCGGCGCCGAACTAGAATAGTTCCAAATCTTGACTCCTGCCCTCCCGGGGCGCATATCCGACTGGAATAGTCGGAGAAGCGCCATGTTCATCCAGACCGAGTCCACCCCGAACCCGGCCACCCTGAAGTTCCTGCCCGGGCAGACCGTGCTCGAAATCGGCACTGCCGATTTCCCGACCGCAGAAGCGGCAAAGGCCTCGCCCCTTGCCAACCGAATCTTCGCGACCGGCAACGTCACCGGCGTGTTCTTCGGAAGCGACTTCGTGACCGTGACCAAGGCCGAAGCCGCGAATTGGGACCATGTGAAGCCCGCGATCCTTGGGGCGATCATGGAACACTACCAGTCCGGCGCGCCAGTCATGGAAGGCGAGGCGGCCTCGGGGCACACGGCGCATGACGGTGGACCAGACGAAGAGATCGTCCTGCAGATCAAGGAACTGCTCGATACCCGCGTGCGCCCGGCCGTTGCTCAGGATGGCGGCGACATCACCTTCCACGGCTTCGATCGCGGTATCGTCTATCTGCACATGCAGGGGGCTTGTGCTGGCTGCCCGTCCTCGACGCTCACGCTGAAGATGGGGATCGAGAACCTCCTGCGGCACTACATCCCGGAAGTGATCGAGGTCCGCCCCGTCGCCGCCTGAGATCGACATGACGGATGCTGTCCTCGGCTTCGATACGTCGGCCGCGCATTGCGCGGCCGCTGTCGTATCGGACGGTCAAATTCTCGCCTCCCGCACCGAGGCGATGGAAAAGGGGCAAGCCGAACGCCTCATGCCGATGCTGGAGGAAGTGTTGGCCGAAGCCGGGCTGACCTGGCGCGACCTCTCCGCGATCGGCGTGGGAACTGGGCCCGGCAACTTCACCGGTGTGCGCATATCTGTTGCTGCCGCGCGCGGTCTGGCCCTTTCGCTCGGCATCCCCGCGATCGGCGTCACTACCTTCGATGCGCTCTCATTCGGTCTTTCCGCGCCGGTGGTCACCTTGGTAGACGCCCGCCGTGACGCGGTCTGGCTCGCTGCCCAAGACCTGTCGCCGATGCAAGCGGACCTGTCCGCGTTGCCCGACAATCTTCGCGGGCGCCACTTCGTCGGTCACGTCGCCGAGGCCGCTGCAACTGCGCTAGGAGGCACCGCAGTTGCGCCCGCCCACCCGCTTGCGGTTGCCATTGCCCTGATCGCTGAGGCGCGGAGAGGCACGCCGCAGCCGCGTCCCGCTCCACTTTATCTTCGCGCCGCAGACGCCGCGCCATCCTCCGATCCGCCGCCGGTCATCCTGCCATGACCCCGTCGCGGATGGCAGAAATCCACGCAGCCAGCTTCGTCACCCCGCGCCCCTGGAACGAACCGGAATTCGCGGCGCTTCTGGCCGAGCCATCCATCCTGTCAGTGGAACTGCCGGACGGATTTGCCCTCGGCCGTGTGGTGCTTGACGAGGCCGAGGTGCTGACCATCGCCGTCAATCCCGCTGCCCGCCGCAATGGGATCGGTTCGCTCCTTCTGGCGAACCTGCTGGATGAAATGGCGCTTGCCGGCGCGACCACGGTCCATCTGGAAGTCGCCGCCGACAACAGTGCCGCCCTTGCTCTTTATGCGTCGGCGGGCTTTGCCGAAGCAGGTCGCCGAAAGGGTTACTATCTGCGCCCTGACGGCCAGCGCATCGACGCGCTGGTGATGCGCCGGTCAGCCTTGCCAGGCGGCGGCGGAGTTTGATCGAAAAGTCAAACATTCGATCGGCCTGCCCGGGGACGCGTCAGAATCTCCCTTGACCACCAAAGCGGTTCGGCCCCTAAATCACCGCGATCCGTCGCAACGGTCGACGGCAAGAATTATCAACCGGGAGAGATCCATGACCCTTATGAAAACGCTTCTCGGCGCGGCAGCGACGCTTGCGCTTACGGCAGGTGTGTCGCTTGCCGATCCGGCCATCATTTTCGACCTGGGCGGCAAGTTCGACAAATCCTTCAACGAAGCCGCCTTCAACGGCGCGCAGCGTTGGGCGCAGGAAACCGGCGGCACCTTCAAGGAGCTCGAGATGCAGTCGGAAGCGCAGCGCGAGCAGGCGCTTCGACGTCTGGCGGAATCGGGCGCCAACCCGGTCGTGATGACCGGTTTTGCCTTCGGGGACGTGCTGAACAAGGTCGCTCCGGACTTCCCGGAAACCAAGTTCGCAATCGTCGACATGGTCGTCGAGCAGCCGAACGTGCGTTCGGTGGTCTTTACCGAAAACGAAGGCAGCTATCTGGTCGGCATGCTGGCCGCGCAGGCCTCCAAGACTGGCACGGTCGGCTTTATCGGCGGCATGGACATCCCGCTGATCCGCAAGTTTGCCTGCGGCTATGCCGAGGGCGTGAAGGCGGTGAACCCGGATGCCAAGATCGTCGTGAACTTCACCGGAACCACCCCGGCCGCCTGGAACGACCCGGTCAAGGGCGCAGAGTTGGCGAAGGGCCAGAAGGCGCAGGGCGCTGACGTGATCTATGCCGCTGCCGGCGGGACCGGCATCGGTGTGCTTCAAGCCGCCGCTGACGAAGGCATCCTGTCGATCGGCGTCGACAGCAACCAGAACTACCTGCACCCGGGCAAGGTGCTGACCTCGATGCTGAAGCGCGTCGACAACGCCGTCTACGAGGCCTTCAAGGAAGGCACCGAGCTGAAGACGGGCATCGTGGTGATGGACCTCAAGGCTGAAGGTGTCGGCTATGCGCTGGACGACAACAACCGTCCGCTCATCACCGCCGACATGGAAGCCGCTGTCAACGCAGCGGCCGGCAAGATCAAGGCAGGCGAGCTGAAGGTCCACGACTACATGACGGACGACAGCTGCCCGGCGCTCAAGTTCTGAGATGACCGCTGACATGGGCGGGGGGCGGCCGACATCGGCCGCCCCGTCTTCCAGGCCCTTCGCCATCGAGCTGAAGGGCATCTCGAAGTCCTTTGGCCCGGTTCAGGCCAACAAGGACATCAACATCGCTGTGCCGAAGGGCACCATCCACGGGATCATCGGCGAAAACGGAGCGGGGAAATCCACGCTCATGTCGATCCTCTACGGCTTCTACAAGGCCGATGCGGGCGAGATCTTCGTAAATGGCAATCTGACCGCCATACCCGACAGCCAGAGCGCCATCCGCGCCGGCATCGGCATGGTGTTCCAGCATTTCAAGCTGGTTCAGAATTTCACCGTGCTCGAGAACGTGGTTCTCGGCGCGGAAGACGGCGCCCTGCTGCGCCCGTCGCTGGCCAAGGCGCGCAAGTCGCTGCAGGATCTGGCGCAGGAATACGAGCTTGACGTCGATCCCGATGCCCTGGTCGAGGACCTGTCGGTCGGCCACCAGCAACGGGTCGAGATCCTCAAGGCGCTCTACCGTCAGGCCGAGATCCTGATCCTCGACGAGCCGACCGGCGTGCTGACGCCCGCCGAGGCCGATCACCTGTTCCGCATCCTCAAGGGTCTGCGCGACCAGGGCAAGACGGTGATCCTCATCACCCACAAGCTGCGTGAGATCATGGAGGCGACCGACAATGTCAGCGTCATGCGGCGCGGCACAATGGTCGGCACGGTGAAGACGGCCCAGACCTCGCCCGAGGAACTGGCCGAACTGATGGTTGGCCGCAAGGTGCTGCTCGAGGTCGAGAAGAAACCCGCGCATCCCGGGAAGGTCGTCCTTTCGGTTCAGGACCTGCGCGTCAAGGACGAGATCGGGGTCGAGCGGCTGAAGGGCGTGAGCTTCGAGATCCGCGCCGGCGAGATTCTTGGCATCGCGGGGGTTGCGGGCAACGGCCAGTCCGAACTGCTCGCTGCTCTGGGGGGCATTCAGCGGGCAGCGGGCACGGTCACGATGAACGGCGCCGTCCTGCCATTGGTCGGGGCTGATGCCAATGGCCGCGCCCGGCGCGAGGCTGGCATCGGACACGTGCCAGAAGACCGGCAGACCCTCGGCCTTATCATGGACTTCACCGCCTGGGAGAACGTCGCCTTCGGCTATCACAATGAGCCGAAGTACCAGAAGAACTCGCTTCTGATGGACAACGACGCGATCCGGGCGGACACGGAAAAAAAGATGGCCACCTTCGACGTGCGCCCTCCGATCCCGACATTGGCCGCCAAGAATTTCTCGGGCGGCAACCAGCAGAAGATCGTGGTCGCGCGTGAGATCGAAAGTGATCCGGACCTGCTGCTGATCGGCCAGCCGACGCGCGGAGTCGACATCGGCGCGATCGAGTTCATCCACAAGCAGATCGTCGCCCTGCGCGACGCGGGAAAGGCGATCCTTCTGGTGTCGGTCGAACTGGACGAAATCATGAGCCTGTCCGACCGTATCGCCGTGATGTTCGACGGGCGCATCATGGGCTTCCGCGACCCGGAGACGACCAATGAGCGGGAACTTGGCCTCCTGATGGCCGGCGTGTCGGGGGACGCGGCATGAGCGCACGAACTTTCCACGAGATCCCGGAAATTTCGCAGAAATTTCGGGAAAGGGGCGACGCATGACCAAGCTTCCAACCTGGGCCGATGTCGTGCTGGTGCCGCTCATCAGTCTGGCACTGGCCGCCATCATCTCGGCTTTCGTGCTGCTCGGTATCGGACAAAGCCCGACCGAGGCCTTCTGGGTCATGGTCGATGGCGCGCTCGGCTCGGCCTATGGCTGGGGCTATACGCTCTACTACGCGACGAGCTTCATCTTCACCGGCCTCGCGGTGACAGTGGCCTTCCACGGCAGCCTGTTCAACATCGGCGGTGAAGGACAGGCCCAGTTGGGTGGTCTCGGTGTCGCTCTCGTCTGCCTGGCGCTGCCCTGGCCGCACTGGACGATGGCGCTGCCGGCGGCGATGGTCGGCGCGGCCCTGTTCGGGGCTGCCTGGGCGGCGATCCCTGCCTTGCTGCAGGCCAAGCGCGGCAGCCATATCGTGATCACCACGATCATGTTCAACTACATCGCGTCGGCGCTGCTGATCTACCTGCTGGTCAACGTGCTGCGCCCCGCCGGCCAGATGGATCCGGCGACGGCGAATTTCCCGCCCGGCACGCATCTGCCGACGCTGAACGAGATCCCGATCCTGAACCTGATCTTCACCAAGAAGGTCCCGGCGAACATCTCGCTCTTCGTTGCGCTGATCTGCTGCTGGCTTGTCTGGCTGCTGATGTGGCGGACGCGCCTCGGCTACGAGATCCGCGCCTTCGGCAAGTCGGAAAAGGCCGCGACCTATGCTGGGATTTCCTCATTCAAGATCATCATGATCGCCATGCTGATCTCGGGTGCGCTGTCCGGGCTTATGGCGATCAACAACGTCATGGGGGAAAGCGGGCGCCTCGTGCAGAACGCCTCGGAAGGCGCGGGTTTCATCGGGATCGCGGTGGCGCTGATGGGACGAAACCACCCGTTGGGCGTCTTGCTCGCGGCGATCCTGTTCGGCTTCCTCTACCAGGGCGGGGCGGAGTTGGGCCTCTGGACCACAATCCCGATCGAGTTGCGAACCGTCGTGCAGGGCCTGGTGATCCTGTTTACCGGCGCGCTGGACCAGATGGTGCGGATGATGCTGGGCGTGTTCTTCCGCCCCCGCCCGCAGGCGAGGGCAGCGTGATGGACTACGCGACGCTCCTGCAGGTTCTCGACACGACGCTGCGACTGGCGACGCCCCTGCTTCTGGCCTGCCTTGCCGGCCTTTACTCCGAACGGGCCGGCATCTTCGACATCGGCCTTGAAGGCAAGATGCTGATGGCCGCGATGTCGGCCGGAGCGGTGGCCTATCTGACCGGCTCTGTCTGGCTCGGGCTTCTGGCGGCGATCGTCGGATCGCTCCTCTTCGCGGCGGTGCATGGCCTGGCCTCGATCACCTTCCGTGGCAACCAGCTCATCTCGGGCGTGGCGTTGAACTTCGTGGCCTCGGGCATCACCGTGCTTATCGCGCAGTCGCTGTTCGGCCAGGGCGGTCGGACACCGCCGCTGGAGGGTGCGGCGCGTTTCAACCCGATCAAACTGCCGCTGGCAGACGAGCTGGCGGGGGTGCCGATCATCGGCCCCTTCTATGCCGAGGTCGTTTCTGGCCACACCTTCCTTGTCTATGTAGGCCTGCTGATGGTGCCGCTGAGCTGGTGGGTGCTTTACCGGACGCGGTTTGGCCTGCGCCTGCGCGCAGTGGGCGAGAACCCGGCCTCGGTCGATACCGCAGGCATTTCGGTCGTGCGACTGCGCTACACCGCTGTCGCCATCACCGGAATCCTCTGCGGCCTCGCAGGGGCCTATATGTCGACAGGCCTGCAAGCTGGCTTCGGCAAGGAGATGACCGCGGGCCGCGGCTACATCGCACTGGCCGCGCTGATCTTCGCTAAGTGGAGGCCCTGGTACTGCCTCTGGGCGACGCTGCTCTTCGGCTTCTTCCAGGCCATCGCGCTGCGTCCCGACGTGATCGAGAATACCATCGGCATCTCGATCCCGGTTCCGGCACTCGACGCCCTGCCCTACATCCTGACCGTTGTCGTCCTCGCCGGCCTTGTCGGCAAGGCGATCCCGCCCCGGGCGGGCGGAGAGCCCTACGTCAAGGAACGGTGATGCGAAGGCTCGCCGCGGGCCTTATCTGCCTCGTGCTGGTGCCGCCCGCCTCGGCAGAGGAAACCCCGCGCACGGCGGAATGGGTCGTGCAGGAGTCCTGGGCCGGGGGCCATATCGGGACCAATCCCCGCAATCTCGAGGGCATCCTGTTCAGGATGGAGGATGGCACGATGCTGCCGGTCATCTGGGACGAGGCTGCCGGGCCGAAGGAAGTCCTCAAGGGCTGCGATTTCTTCATCGGCGGCGGCGGTCATCCCTGCCGTGCCATTCTGCGGGCCGGCGCGGTCAGGGATGGAAAGCGGCTGGTGATGATCGTGTACCGCGTGCAATCCATCGAACCGCCCGCCTGGATAAGAGAATGACCATGACCGATGCCGCCAGCCTGACCCGCCTGATCCAATCCCGTGCCGGGGCCGAGCCCGTGAAGCTGGGCCTGATCCTCGGATCGGGTCTTGGCCATCTGGCTGAAACCGTCAGCGGCGTTGCCATCGATTATGCCGATTTGCCTGGCTTTCCTCATGCGGGCGTCTCCGGCCACTATCCGAAGCTGGTGATTGGCGATCTGGAAGGCGTACGTGTCGCCGTGTTCGGAGGACGCGCCCATTACTATGAAAGCGGCGACCCCGCAGTGATGCGCCTGCCGCTGGAAGTGCTGTCGGGTCTGGGAGCCGAGGCCCTGATTGCCACGAATGCGGCCGGGTCGCTGCGCCCCGACATCCGGCCTGGCGACGTGATGCTTCTGTCGGATCACATCAATTTCTCGGGGCTGAACCCGCTGATCGGCGAACCGACCGACCGCCGTTTCGTACCGATGACCGACGCCCATGATCCCAGACTGCGCACGCGGCTGAAAGCGGCGGCCGAGGCGGAAGGCATTGCCCTGCCCGAGGGTGTCTATGCCTGGTATTCCGGCCCCTCTTTCGAAACCCCGGCCGAGATCCGTGCCATCCGCATTCTGGGCGCCGATGCAGTCGGCATGTCCACCGTGCCCGAGATCATCCTTGCCCGCTTCCTCGGGCTGAATGCTGCGGCGATCTCGACCATCACCAACATGGCCGCCGGCCTTTCGGATGAAAAGATCAGCCACGAACATACCAAGGCCATGGCCCCCCTTGGTGCCGCGAAGCTCGAACGGTTGATCCGCAAGATGCTGCGCGACCTCGACTGAGTCATTTCCGCAAGCCCCTGCAAGAAAGCGTTACTGCGGGGAGCAGGCGGTTTGACAATGCCCGACGGCAGGGATTGAGTAGAGAAAATCCTTCCAGCGCCAAAAGATGCAGATTTACCTGCCCATCGCCGAAGTTTCGGTCAACGCCTTCGTCCTTCTCGGGCTTGGCGGAATCGTGGGCTTCATGTCCGGCATGTTCGGCGTGGGTGGCGGGTTCCTCATCACGCCGCTGCTGTTCTTCATCGGTATCCCTCCCCCCATCGCCGTGGCCACGGGCGCGAACCAGGTTGTCGCCTCCTCGATCTCGGGCGTGCTGGCACACCTGAGGCGCCGGACCGTCGATTTCCGCATGGGGATCGTGCTTACGATCAGCGGCCTCGTCGGTTCGACGATCGGCATCTACGTCTTCTCGTTGCTCAGTTCCCTCGGGCAGGTCGATCTCTTGATCCAGCTGTCCTATGTCGTGTTCCTGGGCTTCATCGGCCTGCTGATGCTGCAGGAAAGCCTGCGGGCGCTGAACCGCAGCCGCAAGATGGCCAAGGCCGGGGCGACAGTTCCGCGGCGGGCGCACGAGCATCTGCTGGTCCACCGTCTGCCGCTGAAGATGAAGTTCCGGACCTCGGGCCTCTACATCAGCGTGATCCCCCCGATCGCGGTCGGAGCCTTCGTCGGCTTCCTTTCGGCAGTCATGGGGGTTGGCGGCGGGTTCATCATGGTCCCGGCGATGATCTATCTGCTCGGCATGCCGACAAAGGTCGTGGTGGGGACGTCGCTGTTCCAGATCATCTTCACCTCGGCCTATACGACCGTAGCCCATGCGACGACCAGTTTCTCGGTCGACATGGCACTGGCGCTTCTGCTGATCGTCGGGGGCGTGATCGGCGCTCAGCTTGGCGCGCAGGTGGCGCTGCGACTGAAGGCAGAGCAGCTGCGCATCCTGCTGGCGCTGCTGGTTCTTGCCGTCGCGGCCAAGATTGCACTTGAGCTCGTCCTCACTCCCACCGAGTTCTATTCGCTGTCGGTGCCACGGTCATGAGGCTCCGCCCCCTTCTCCTTGCGCTCGCCCTGATCGCTCCGCTGCCCTCCAATGCTCAGGGCGACGGCGAAACTGTGGTGGCGGGGCTGAGCCAGAACGAGGTCTCGATCACTGCGCGCTTCTCGGGCTCCGAGATCATGGTCTATGGCGCGGTCAAGCGCGACGCGCCTCCGCCCGCCTCGCCGGCGCTCGATGTGATCGTTACGGTCGAAGGCCCGCTGACCCCGGTCGTCGTGCGCAAGAAAAACCGCCGCTACGGGCTGTGGATCAATACCGAGTCAGTCGAGATCGACGCCGCGCCCAGCTTTTACGCCGTCGCGACGACCGGCCTCCTGCGCGATGTCCTGTCCGACACCGACGACCTGCGCTACAAGGTGACCATTCCCCGTGCCATCCGCGCCGTGGGAATCGCCGGCGAGGCCGAGGACGCTTCGAGCTTCACCGATGCGCTGATCCGGGTGAGGGCGGAACAGGGTGCCTACATCCTGAACCAGAACGCGGTCAGCCTGACTCAGGAAACCCTGATCCGCACCGATGTCGCCCTGCCGGCCAACCTTATCGAGGGCATCTACAAGGTCCGCATCTTTCTGACGCGCGGCGGGCGTGTCATCGACGTCAGCGAGAACGAGATCGACGTGCGCAAGGAAGGTCTCGAACGCTGGCTGACCAACCTCGCCCATAACCAGCCGCTGGCCTATGGCCTTCTGTCGCTGGCCATCGCGGCGCTGGCCGGATGGGCCGCCTCCGAGGCGTTCCGCGTCCGCCGCACCTGAATGCTCAGAAGGCCTTGAAGGTCATGGTCGTGAGCGTGCGCACGACGCCCGGAATGTCGAACAGCCGTTCGTTCAGATAGCGGCCCACATCCTCTTCCTCGGGGATGTAGACCTTGGCGATGAGATCGTATTCGCCCGAGGTCGAGTAAAGCTCCGACACGAGTTCGCGGTCATAAATCGCGTCGGCGACCTCATAGGTCTTGCCGGGTGCGCAGCGGAACTGGACGAAGACGCAGTGCATGAAGGAATCCTTCTCGGGTGACGCCACGGAGAATAGTCGGCTTCAGTCTCTAGCGGAAGCGATGCAGGGGGCTTTACGTCCCATCGACTCTGCGGGGCTCTCTCCCGAGGATACTTCGAAACAGAAGAAGCTGGCAGTGTGTCTCATTCTGCCTCGGCCTCGAGTGCCAGCGGCGCGGCCCGTGTCGGCAGGTCGTCGGTCGAAAGCGCGCGCTGCGGCATGGCAAGACGGTTGCGCACGACCCAGTGCAAGCGGTGCTCGGCGCGGGTGATCGCCACATAGGCCAGGCGCTTCCACAGCGGCAGGCCCGCCTCCATCCGTCCGGATTGCGCCGCGGCGTAGAGGTCAGGCGCAAAGACCTGGACCTCTTCCCATTGCGAGCCCTGCGCCTTGTGAATCGTCACCGCGGCGCCGTGCAGGAAGGCCGCGCCCATCGTGGCGGCATGGGGGATGAAGGGCTCTTCCTCGTCGGGCTTCTCGATCTTGATGATCGCCGCGGCCGAGAGCTGCGGCTCTTCGGCGCCAATCACGTGCAGCTTGGCAAAGCCGCTGCGGTTGCCTGCGCCAAGGTAGATGACCTGGGCCCCCTTGATGAGGCCGCGCGCCTCGAGGTCGATGCGCTTCTTGCGGTGCTTCAGCGGAAGTTCGATCCCGTCGCAGATAAGGGGCTCGCCGGGCAGAAGTTCGAAATCTGGCGCGCCATGGGCGGTCCGGAAGGCGGTGATGAGCCGCACGCGTGTTGCGTTGCGCCAGACAAGAACCGGCGAGCGTGCCATCAGGTCGGAGTCGACCCTTTGCGCCAGCACCACACGGTCGTCATGCCGAGCCACCTCCTCGACCATCCGCTCGAAATCCTCGAAGCTCAGTGCCGGGTCGGCGAGCGCATGGGCCAGGTCGAGGATAGGATTGCCCTCGACCTGCCGGTGGATGCGATCGAGGATCAGCTTTCGGGTGTCGCCGAGCTTGTTGAACACCATCTCGCCTGATTGGCCGACCGGGGCCAACTGCGCCGGGTCGCCAAACAGCACCAGTGTCGGGAAGATCTCGCGCAGGTCATCGAACTGGCGTTCGTCGAGCATCGAGCTTTCATCGACAAAACCGATGTCGAGTGGTTCTTCCCGCCGCTTCCAGCCCTTGATAAAGTCGCTGCCCCTCAGCCCCGCCGCCGCCAGCGCGCCTGGGATCGAGGGCAGGCTGTCGTAGAATGCCTTGGCTCGATCAAGCTGCGTCTCGGTCAGGCCTTCGACCACGGGACGCGTGGCCTGACCAGCCAGCCAGTCGGCGATCTTCTCGTATTGCGGGTCATAGACCGGGGTATAGAGGATGCGGTGGATCGTGGTGGCCGGAACCCCCCGCATGCGCAGGACCGACGCGGCCTTGTTCGTGGGGGCCAGGATGGCAAGGGTTCGACGATCCTTGCGGCGGCGCCCCTCGTAATCACCCGTGACGATCTCGACCCCGGCTGACTTTAGGGCGTGGTAGAGGCTTGCGAGCAGCATGGTCTTTCCCGACCCGGCCTTGCCCAGAACGGCGAGGACAGAGGCCTTGCCATCGGCCTGCGGGGTCAGCGTGCCCTCGACCAGATCGACACCCATGCCGCGAAGCTGGTCAGCGACGCGATCCCAGGCCTCGGCCTGGTCGTCGGAAAAGGTCAGCGCGGGGGCCTGCATGGCGCGGACCTTAGACGCTGCCGAAGAGCAGTGCCAGCGGTCAGTTTGGACGGGACCGATGCGGCTGAACCTCGCCGTCTTCTTCTTCCCGATCGGGGCGGCGGGTCGTGGCAAGCTCTCGCCTTGCAATCCTCATCGCCTCTTCGACCTTGCCGGCCAGGCCCGGCATGTCGTTGGACAAGGCATAGAGACGAAGGTCTGCCAATACGTCAAAAATCCAATCGTGAGCCATGTGAAACGACCCGAGCAAAAAACCAACTCGGAAAATCATAACACAAATTCAAAGGATTTTATTGTTCGTAGCCAAGCAACAGACCGTTGTCGGGCCCTAAACAACGAACCCCGGCGCCCAGATTGGGCGCCGGGGCTGGAATTTCAGCGCTGCCCGGCGTCCAGCGCGTCTTCGAAGGTGCGCAGGCCGGTCCGCGGAGCTTGCACCAGCACCGCCATGTTCCCCGGCTTGTGCTGGTTCTTGTACATCTTGGTATGGGCCTGCGGGATCTCGTTCCAGGCGAAGACCTCCGACATGCAGGGGTCGAGACGGCGTTCGCACATCAGCCGGTTGGCCGCCGCGGCCTGCTTGAGATGGGCGAAGTGGCTGCCCTGCAGGCGCTTCTGGTGCATCCACATGTAGCGCACGTCGAAGGTGCAGTTGAAGCCGGTCGTCCCGGCGCAGATCACCACCATGCCGCCCTTCTTGCAGACCAGCGACGAGACCGGGAAGGTCGCCTCGCCCGGATGCTCGAACACCATGTCGACGTTCACGCCCTTGCCGGTGATGTCCCAGATCGCCTTTCCGAACTTGCGGGCTTCCTTCAGCCACTCGTTGTATTCGGCCGAGTTGACCTTGGGCAGCTGCCCCCAGCACTTGAACTCCTTGCGGTTGATGACGCCCTTCGCGCCCAGCCCCATCACGAAGTCGCGCTTGTCCTCTTCGCTGATGACGCCGATCGCGTTCGCGCCCGCGGTGTTGATGAGCTGGATCGCATAGGAGCCAAGGCCGCCCGAGGCACCCCAGACCAGCACGTTCTGGCCCGGCTGCAGGTCATGCGGCGGATGGCCGAAAAGCATCCGGTAGGCGGTAGCAAGCGTCAGCGTGTAGCAGGCCGACTCTTCCCAGGTCAGGTGCTTCGGCCGCGGCATCAACTGCTGGGCCTGCACGCGGGTGAACTGGGCAAAGGAACCGTCCGGCGTCTCATAACCCCAGATGCGCTGCGTCGGGCTGAACATCGGGTCGCCGCCGTTGCACTCCTCGTCGTCACCATCGTCCTGGTTGCAGTGAATGACCACCTCGTCGCCGACCTTCCAGCGCTTGACCTTGTCGCCCACCGCCCAGACGATCCCCGACGCGTCCGAGCCGGCGATGTGATAGGGCTGCTTGTGGCCGTCGAACGGGCTGATCGGCTGGCCGAGGCCAGCCCAAACGCCATTGTAGTTCACGCCAGCGGCCATAACGAGCACAAGGACCTCGTGGCTGTCGATCTTCCAGGTATCGACCACCTCGACCTGCATGGCCTTTTCAGGCTCGCCATGCCGCTCGCGCCGGATCGCCCAGGCGTACATTTTCGGCGGCACGTAGCCGAGCGGAGGCATCTCTCCAATCTCGTAGAGGTCTTTCTGCGGCGCGTCGTAAGTTGCGATGCCTTCTTGCGCGTCCAATGCCATCACTTTGCTCTCCCTCGGGAAACCTGTGCCGCGACGCAGAATCGCACCGCTTTCTGGGGAGAGAATTAGAATCGAGGAAGCAATATCGCAATAGGTTTAAGATCAATTTTGTAATTTTATGTCTGCGGCGTTGCAGCAACGCGCTCGAGCATCTGCAGGATCGGGCTGGCGTAGTAGGCCAGAAGCGCTTCCTTGCCGGGGGCCGGACAGAGCGCGTTTTCCAGCTCCAGGATCATGTCGCGCTGGATCAGAGCGCCCAACCCTTCGACAATCGCACCAAGTGCGCCCCCCTCCGGCAGTTCAAGCGGCTGGCCCGCAGCCTCCAGCCGCTCGACAATATCTGCCACCCGCCCCGGCAATTCGGCGCGGGGCACAGGCGAGGTCCCGATGGCCGCGGCGACCAGCGGCACGGGCAGGACGGGCACGCTTTTCTGAACCTCTTCCATGAGTCGCACGCCAAGTCCGACAGTTACCCGCTCGAACGAAAGTCCCTCAGTCCTGTCGCCCACGAATTCGCGAAGGCTGAGCGGGGCGCCAAAGGCCACGGTGGCCGTGCCAAAGCCCGGAAAGCGTCCGGTCAGCTTGCGCCAGATCATGCGCCAGATGAAACCGAGGATCGCCAGAGGCCGGGCACGAAACCGCCTGATGCCTGTCTGATGTGCCTCGGTCAGCAGGCGATCCTCCAGCACCCGGTCATAGGCCAGCCCCACCGGCACGAAGACGACATCGCGCGACGGCTCGTGCTCGAAGCCCTGCACCATGTAGGACAAAAGCCCAAGTTTGGCTGCGCCAACCCGTCCATCCAGAGAGAGGCCCCCTTCCGGGAAGATTGCCTGCGTCGTTCCTTCGGCGGTGGCCATCTGCACATAGCGCGCCAGGACCTGACGATAGAGATGGTTGCGTGAATTGCGGCGGATAAAGTAGGCGCCGGTCGACCGGATCAGCGCCGACAGGGGCCAGATGCGCGCCCATTCGCCCACGGCGTAGGAAATGGCAGAGCGGTCTGCAACCAGCCACGTGACCAGCACGTAATCCATGTTGCTGCGGTGGTTCATGACGAAGACCACCGTCGCGCGCGGATCGATCTCGGCGATCGCGTCATCGACCTTGCCCACCTTGACCCGGTAGAAGAGCTGGCTCAGCCAGCGCGCCGCCGAGGTGGCGAAGCCGAAATAGAGCGTGGCCGAAAATGCGGGCGCAATCTCGCGCGCGTAGCTGCGCGCCTCGTCGAAGACGACGTTCTCGGGCTTGCCGGTCTCGGTCGCCTCCTCGACGACCGCAGCCATGACCTTGGGATCGTAGGCAAGGCGTACGACAACATCCTGCCTCCGCATGAACTTGAAGGGAGAGATCGGCCGCACCAGCCGGGCATTCAGCCGGGCAACGGCCCGTTCCATCCTCCGGCGGAAGAACCAGCGCACCGAAGGGAACAGGAAATGCGACAGGAATGCCACCGCCGCGAAGGCGACGATCAGCACGAACAGCCACAGCGGCAGCTCAACGGTTGAGAACATGGCCCCCGTCTCGGTGGGCCGCGGGGCTGGCGGAGGGGAAGCCCGTCACTGGAAAGCCAGCGTCGCCATGAGCACGATCAGTGCGAACATGCCCATCCCGACCCTGCCCAGCACCGGCCCGCGCGCTGCAGCCGCCATATCCCCTGCCCGCGCTCTTGCGCCGTTGCGGACAGTGTAGATCACAAGCGCGATCAGGAGGACCACGAGCAGCATCTTGGCCCAGAAAGTGGCCGGCATTTCCGCCGCATCGTAGCGCGCCCAGACAAGGAAAAGCCCGGAAACGATCAGCACTCCGATTGCCGCGCGCCCCATCTTCGACAGCCTGTCGATGGTTCCGCCGAAGGAGGGCCGCGCCTCGGGCGGGCCCTGTAGCATCATCCGCCCCACGACGGGAATGCCGAAAGTCGCGCTTCCTCCGACACCAATGGCCAGAAAGTGCGACCAGAGCGCAATCTTCACCAACAGATCCATGAACCTCCCCCGCGGACATGGCCCACGGGGGTAGCCTTTCAAATTTCAGGCTGATTGGGAAGGCCCGGCGGCGTAGCGTGCATGCCTTAATCAGGGCTGATAGTAATAGTCGCCGATCTCGCAGACATTGACATTGCCGCGGGTCAGTTCGGTGCCATCCTCGAAGATCGCCCTAAAGTCGAACTCGCAATAGCCGTACTTGTTGTCGAAATTCATGTTCATCACGCCGCCCGGCGGCAGGGTCGAGGACCCCATGACGTCCTTGCCCCATTTGGGCGAGCCAGAGTTCGTCGAATAGAAGCGGTACAGCGTCAGGCCGGTTTCGTTGTGGATCCGGACATTGCGGTCGACAGCAAGAGCCGGAGAGGCAAGAGTGAGCGTTACAGCGACTGCCAGGGTGGCGCGCATGGCATTCTTCAGCATCAAATTCCCTCATTCTCTGTAAGTGCCGGAAATCCGCCGGCAGGAGGTAACGTCGTCGTGATCCGGGGCAAAATGATGGAGACTTGCGAATTTTTGCAAGACTTTGTGGCGGCGACCCGGCCGCGCCGCAGTGCAGCACATTTTGAGTTGACAGTTTATGTCGCCTGTGAATTCTTCCGTGAAAGAAAATTACGCGCCCGAATCCGGAGGCCCCGATGACCGCAGCCGCAAAGGAACAGCCCTGGCTCTTCCGCACCTATGCCGGCCATTCGACTGCTGCGGCCTCGAACGCACTCTACCGCACCAATCTTGCCAAGGGGCAGACGGGCCTTTCCGTCGCCTTCGACCTGCCGACACAAACCGGCTATGACAGCGACCACGAACTCGCCAGGGGCGAGGTCGGCAAGGTCGGCGTTCCGATCAGCCATCTGGGTGACATGCGGACCCTGTTCCAGGACATTCCACTGGAGCAGATGAACACCTCGATGACGATCAACGCGACCGCGCCGTGGCTGCTTGCGCTCTACATCGCTGTGGCCGAGGAACAGGGCGCAGACGTCGCCAAGCTGCAGGGCACCGTCCAGAACGACATCATCAAGGAATACCTGTCGCGCGGGACCTATATCTGCCCGCCGAAACCCAGCTTGCGCATGATCACCGATGTCGCGGCCTATACCGCGACCCACCTACCCAAGTGGAACCCAATGAACGTCTGCTCCTACCACCTGCAAGAGGCAGGCGCGACGCCCGAGCAGGAGTTGGCCTTTGCCCTCGCGACCGCCTGCGCGGTGCTCGATGATCTGAAAGGGAAAGTTCCGGGGGTAGATTTCCCCAACATGGTCGGCCGCATCTCGTTCTTCGTGAACGCGGGAATCCGCTTCGTGACCGAGATGTGCAAGATGCGGGCGTTCGTCGACCTTTGGGACGAGATCCTGCAGGAGCGCTATGGCATCACCGACGCCAAGTACCGCCGCTTCCGCTACGGCGTCCAGGTCAACTCGCTCGGCCTGACCGAGCAGCAGCCGGAAAACAACGTCTACCGCATCCTGCTCGAGATGCTGGCTGTCACTCTCTCGAAAAAGGCCCGCGCCCGCGCCGTCCAGCTTCCCGCCTGGAACGAGGCACTTGGCCTTCCGCGCCCGTGGGATCAGCAATGGTCGCTCCGGATGCAGCAGATCCTCGCCTACGAGACCGACCTTCTGGAATACGATGACCTGTTCGACGGCAATCCGGCCGTGGACCGCAAGGTTGCCGAACTGCAGGATGGCGCCCGCGCCGAGCTTGCCCAGATCGATGCGATGGGCGGCGCTGTGGCCGCGATCGAATACATGAAGTCGCGACTGGTGGAGTCGAACTCCGAACGCCTTGCCCGCATTGAAGCGAAAGAGACGGTCGTGGTCGGCGTCAACCGCTGGACCGAGGCGGCCCCCTCCCCTCTCACAGCCGGCGACGGCGCAATCATGGTTGTGGACGAGGCAGCGGAGCGTGACCAACTCGACCGCCTGACCTCCTGGCGTGCCGCGCGTGACGAAAGCAAGGTCAAGGCCGCGCTCGAAGCCGTCCGCCAAGCTGCCGCGTCTGGCGCCAACATCATGCCGCCCTCGATCGCCGCGGCCAAGGCCGGCGCGACCACCGGCGAATGGGGCGACGTGGTGCGCAAGGCCTTCGGCCAGTATCGCGGGCCGACCGGGGTCTCGAAGAACCCCTCGAACCGCACCGAGGGCCTCGACCCGATCCGCGAGGCGGTCGATGCCGTCTCGGCCAAGCTCGGCCGCAAGCTCAAGTTCCTCGTCGGCAAGCCCGGCCTCGACGGCCATTCGAACGGCGCCGAACAGATCGCCGCCCGCGCCCGCGACTGCGGCATGGACATCCATTACGAGGGCATCCGCCTGACCCCGGCCGAGATCGTCTCGGCCGCCGCCGACCAGCAGGCGCATGTCGTGGGCCTGTCGATCCTGTCGGGCAGCCACCTGCCGCTGATCGCCGAAGTCATGGACCGCATGCGCGCTTCGGGCCTATCGGATGTGCCAGTTGTCGTCGGTGGCATCATTCCTGAAGAGGATGCAGCCCAGCTTCGCGCCATGGGTGTCGCCGCCGTCTACACGCCGAAGGACTTCGAGTTGAACCGCATCATGCTCGACATCGTCGCATTGGTAGACGCCCGTCCCATCGCCGCTGAATGACTTGATCCGCGTCAAGGTCGGATCGCCTTCTTTCCGGTATCGCCCGCTTCGGGGGAACTGGAATGGAGAGAACCGGTGTTTGAACGCTTGCGCATGATGTTCGATCTCTGGCGCGACCAGCGCGAGATCGAAGCCCTGAGTGACCGCGAAGTCGAGGATCTGGGCGTGACCCGTGACCAGCTCCGCGCCTTTGCCCGTCTGCCGATGGATGTCCCCGAGCGGCTGACGGCGATGGCTGCCATATTTGGATTGTCCGAAGCCGACCTGAAGCAGAACTATGCGGACTACCTCGAGTTGCTAGAGGTGTGCGCCCATTGCGGCGCGCGACGCCAATGCGCCGAGACGCTGGACTCTTTCGCGACAGCCAGGCCTGAAGCCTGCGGTTTCTGTCCGAATGCGGGCACCTACGCCCAGAAGGCCGGCCTCGCCGCCTGACCGGCGCGAAACCGCGAAACTCTTTGTAGAAGTCTGCCAGACGCCCTTGATGACGTTTAGCTGCGCTTGGCTGCCCATTATTAAACAAAGTTGTTGAACGACAGCCTGTCCGTGCTATCGTTCAACATTATGGTTGAATCAGAATCGCTCCAACTCGATACGCTGTTCAACGCCTTGGGTGATCCGACGCGGCGCGGCATGCTGCGCCAGTTGGCCGAGCGCGAACGAACAGTCACCGAACTCGCCGCGCCCTACGACATGTCGCTGGCGGCGGCCTCTCGCCACGTCAAGGTTCTGGAAAGTGCCGGCCTGATCCGCCGCGAAGTGCGCTGGCGCACCCATTACTGCCGACTGAATGCCGAACCGCTCTCAGCTGCGCAGAATTGGCTTGCCTTCTATCAACGCTTCTGGACCGACCGTCTCGACCTGCTCGATCAGATCCTGCGCGAGGAAGACGCAAGACCCCAACCACCCGCGTCCCCAAGTCCGAACCCGAAACCCGGAGAAAAGACATGACCCGACTCGCCGAACGCAGCCCCTACGGCACGCTCATTGAACCCACCACGTTCCGCATTGAACGGCGCCTGCCCGGCCCGATCGAGCGGGTCTGGTCCTACCTGACTGACAGCGACCTGCGGCAGCTCTGGCTCGCCTCGGGCAAAATGGAACTCAAGGTCGGCGCGCCCTTCGAACTCGTCTGGCGGAACGACCGCCTGACCGACGATCCCGGCCAGCGCCCCGAGGAGTTCGGTGAAGAGCATCGGATGGCAAGCCGGATCCTTCTGGTCGATCCTCCGCGCAAGCTGGTCTTTTCGTGGTTCGAGACCGGGGAGGTGACGATTGAACTCGTCCCAGACGGTGAGGACGTGCTCCTGACCCTGACGCATCGCCGCCTCTCCGGTCGTTCGGGCCTCCTGAGCGTTTCTGCCGGCTGGCACGCGCATCTCGATGTTCTGATGGCCCGCCTGAATGGCGTTCCCTTCGGCACCTTCTGGGACAAGTGGCGGGCGCTGAAGGAAGAGTATACCTGCCGCATTCCCGAATAGGGTCTTGCCGGGGCGGGTGCCACGTACCCTCGCCCCGGCTGCTTCAAGTGCCAGACGCAAGCTATACGGCTTCCAGACGCTTTCCTGTCGCGCTTTTCCCCGCTATCCCATGGCGTTAACCCCGATTCCGAGCAGCCTGCCGGATCAGGGCGTCAGGGAGCCCCAGAATGACCGTCCATATCGGTGCGAAACCCGGCGACATCGCCGAAACCGTCCTCCTGCCGG
This sequence comes from Alitabrizicola rongguiensis, assembly GCF_021491355.1. Taxonomy (GTDB): domain Bacteria; phylum Pseudomonadota; class Alphaproteobacteria; order Rhodobacterales; family Rhodobacteraceae; genus Aliitabrizicola; species Aliitabrizicola rongguiensis. The sequence continues at coordinate 877,853 of NZ_JAKENF010000002.1, forward strand.
GCGACCCTTACCGTGCGCGGTGGGCGGCCGAAACCTTTCTCAAGGACGCAAGGCTGGTCAACGAGGTGCGCGGCATGCTTGGCTTTACCGGCACCTGGAAAGGCCGTCCGGTCACGATCCACGGCACCGGTATGGGCATGCCGTCGCTCTCGATCTACGTCAACGAACTGATCCGCGACTATGGCGCAAAGACCCTGATCCGCATCGGTTCTGCCGGCGGAATGCAGGAGCATGTGAAGGTCCGCGACGTGGTGCTGGCCATGTCGGCCTCGACCCTTTCCACCCCGTCGCGCGGCATTTTCCGCGAGCTGAACTTCGCCCCCACGGCGGATTTCGGGCTGCTCAAGGCCGCGTGGGAGGCGGGCAGCGGCACTGGCGTTGGCCTGCATGCCGGCACCATATACTCCTCAGACGTGTTCTACGACGAACGCCCCGATCTGAATGAACAATTGCGCCGCCATGGTGTGCTCTGCGTCGAGATGGAAGCGGCCGAGCTCTACACGCTCGCCGCCCGCTACAACCGCCGCGCCCTGGCCGTACTGACCATTTCCGACCACCTTCTCACGCACGAAGCGCTGCCCGCCGCCGACAGGGAGAAAAGCTTCGGCGACATGGTCGAGATCGCGCTCACCGCCGCATTTGCCTGAGGACCGGCGCTTTCGCCCTTGACCAGATCGATTCGCGGACGTTTGCTCGGCTCCCCCCAAGGACAAGGAGCAGGACATGCGCAAACGGCGACTGGGTGCAGGCGGACCCGAGGTTTCGGCGATCGGTCTTGGCTGCATGAGCTTTGGCGGCATCTTCGGCCCCACGACCGAGGCAGAGAGCTTTGCCTGCCTTGATGCCGCGCTCGACCACGGCATCGACTTCCTCGACACCGCCAACATCTACGGCAGCGGCGTCTCTGAAACCGTGATGGGCCGCTGGCTGGCCTCGCGCAAACCGCAGGTGGTGATCGCGACAAAGGCCTCGATCGTGCGCGGAGGCGGTTTCGACAATTCCGAGGCCCACCTGCGCGCGGAACTAGAGGGCTCGCTCAAGCGCCTGGGCGTGGACCGGGTGGAGCTGTTCTACATCCATCGCCGCGAGCAGGCCCGGCCGATCGAAGAGGTGGTTGAGACACTTAAATCCCTGATAAAAGAAGGAAAGATCGGCGGATACGGTCTGTCCGAAATCTCCCCCACGACGCTGCGCCGGGCCCATGCTGTCCATCCCTGCATGGCCGTGCAGAACGAATACTCGCTATGGACACGCCTGCCCGAACTTGGCCTGATCCGCACCTGCGCCGAACTGAGTGTGGCCTTCGTGCCCTTCTCTCCCCTCGCCCGCGGTGCGCTCGGAACGCCGATGGCTGATCCGGCGGCGTTCGCAAAGGACGATTTCCGCGCAACGATCCCGCGCTTCCATGACCCCAACTGGTCCGAGAACCGTAAGCGCATCGCCGCCTTTTCCACATTCTGCGCCGCGCGCGGGTGGTCGGTTCCAGCCGCTGCCCTGGCATGGATCCTGGATCGCGGTGACCACCTGATCCCGATCCCCGGCACGCGGACGGCAGATCATCTGGCCGCCTGGGCCGGCGCCGATCGAATTCGCCTGACCGAGTCCGACCGCATCGAGATCGACCGGCTGTTGCCCGTGGGTTGGGCACATGGCGACCGCTATGGCGACGACCAAGCCGCCAATGTCGAGCGCTACTGCTGAGGCTCAGACCTCCTCGGCTCGCCCATGCGGCGGGCCGTGGTGAATGGCAACGATTTCCTCTGCAACCAGCGCCTGCAGCTTCCACAGATAGGCGTCATGGATGCCGAGTTGTTCCAGATGCTCGACGGTGTTGCGCAAATAGGCTGCTCCACTCCCGACATGGCCGCAGGCCCGCGCCAGCCGGGCGGCCTGGCCCTCGATCGGCAGATGAATGTAATAGGGATCGCGGCGAGGCACACAGTAGAAGGCCAGAGCAGGAAAACGCTCGGCGCCGTCGCGCACGGTCAACCAGCGAACCGAAGGCATATCCTCGTGATAGGCGACTTCGCGTTCGAACAGGCGCAGCATCCGACCAAGCCGGTCGTCTTCTGGCATCCTGTAGGCGACGCCATTGCACGACCCGCCCTGTTCCAGCGCCAGCATCAGGCCGGGCTGTTCCGGACTGGCACGCCAGCGATCAATATCCAGACAGAACGATCGTCGCCAGCCATGCGCCACCACGCGACGTGCCTCGACATGCTCGAAGGCAGGTTTCCAGATGAGCGAGCCGTAGGCGAAGACGCGGAAAGGCTGACCGTCAATCTGCTTCAGAAAGGACCGAGCAAAGGCTTCCCGCTCCCCCGGCGTCAACTCGACAAGGCTCTTGTCGGGGCCGGGATCGACTTCCTCGCGCTCGACCCGCGCGACAAGGTCTTCGGTCAGGGAAAGCTGGCGCGGCATGATGCGACAAGCCTCGCGCCGTGCTGCACGGCTGTCAATCTTCGGCAGATGGTTTCAGGCAATCGCGCGGTGCCTTTCCGGGCGGCAGATCGATTTCCGCGCCGCAGGCGGCGCAGCGCCAGTGGTTCGGCGCCACGGTCCGGTCGAGACGCCAAAGACAACCGCGGGTCAGCGACGAATTACGCCGCATAAGCCAGAGGGCAAGAAAGACCGCGATGAGGCCGAGTGGCAGTAGGAACATGCGGCAGAAGTGCCCGGAGAAAGACAACCATGCAAGGGCAACTCAGGCAGTGCGCAGGCAGATGCCAGGCGAGACCTCATGTTCGGTTGTGCAAGTTGCGCTGCAACGTGTGCAGAACCATTCGGTTCCGGTTCCGTCCGCCGCAGCCTGAAGCTGCTTCCAGGCACATCGCCGGGTAAGGGACGTCGCAAAGCTCCGGCCAGGTTCGGCATACTTTCGGGTCTTTATCCGCACCTTGCCGGGCGCGCCCCGCGGCGCCTTCGCGACCGAGGCCGCCACCGCATGCCCAACCCGTGCGGGCGCAGGCGGCGCCTTGGCGACCGTGTGCCGGTCAAGCCCCCACCGAGCGAGGCGCATCAGGCCCCAACTGAGCAATATCACACCGAACAGGGCAATGGCCTGATCCTGTGCATTATCGAGACCAAGCGCATAGATGAATCCGGTCAGCCCGCTTTGCTCGTGCTGCTGATCGGCAACCACGATCCAACGGGACCCTTCCGCAACATGCTTTTCGTCTGCCATGGTCACACCATGCCCAAGAAATCAGACCCGTATTGCATGACGATAGGGCCAAACTGTGTCGAAATCAGTGGCAATCAGACAGCGCTGAACCCATTGTCCACGAAAAGCTGTGCCCCATTCACGAATTCGGCGTCATCCGAAGCGAGATACAGGGCCGCCCTCGCAATATCCTCGGGACGACCCATCCGACCTTGCGCAGCCCGGATCGCTTCTTCCGATACGTCTACGCCCAAGGCCCGAAGCTCCCGCACTTCGCGCAAGCCATGTGGAGTCTCGATGAAGCCCGGACAGACGGCATTGCAGCGGATGCCACGGTCACGGAATTCGACGGCGATGGCACGGGTGAACATGTGGCACGCGCCCTTCGTCGCGTCGTAGAGTACCTCCATCGGCGTGGCATAGACGGCCGAGATCGACGAGGTGCAGACGATCGAACCTCCCCCCGCCTCCAGCATGTGGGGAAGAACGGCCCTGGTCATGAGATACATCGACTTCACGTTGACATCGAAGAGAAAGTCCCAGTCCGCCTCCTCGGTCTCGAGGAACGGCTTGATGACGATGGTGCCGGCATGGTTGAAAAGCACCGTCACCGGACCAAGTGCCGCCACCACCTTTGCGACTGCCGCCCTGACCTCGGCCCCATCGGCGACATTCGCCCCGGCGAAGACAACGCGATGCCCCGCCGCGACCAGTTCCGCCGCCAGCGCTTCGCCCCGCGTGACGTCGCGGTCGATGATGCCAACAGCGGCCCCTTCCTGCGCGAAGAGCCGTACCGCAGCTGCCCCGCAGCCCCCGGCACCACCGGATACGATCGCCACCTTGCCCGCCAGCCGTTGTGCCATGATGCACCTCCTTGTCCGAAGCCAGCCTAGCAGCAGGAAAAGGCCCGCATCAACGAGCCCTTGAATACCGGACAAATCCAGACGTTGCGGATCGTTCCCGGGCTATCCGGACGATGACATCGCTTACCCAGACGATCGATGCTCGCCTGCAGCGGCCGCCAGCCTGTCTTGGTCTTGCGATGCGGCGGGGTGGCCGGATCCCACTCTGCCATGGCGCAATACCGGCCCCCGCGGTCACCGGAGTGGCCCCGGGATCGGGCGGATCAGACGATCCGCTCGACCATCATCTTCTTGATCTCGGCAATCGCCTTGGCCGGGTTCAGCCCCTTCGGGCAGGTCTTGGCGCAGTTCATGATCGTGTGGCAGCGGTAAAGCTTGAACGGATCCTCAAGGTTGTCGAGCCGTTCGCCCGTCGCTTCGTCGCGGCTGTCGATGATCCAGCGATAGGCATGAAGCAGCGCCGCCGGGCCAAGATACTTGTCGCCGTTCCACCAATAGCTCGGGCAGGAGGTGGAGCAGGAGGCGCACATGACGCACTCGTACAGCCCGTCGAGTTTCTTGCGATCCTCGATCGACTGCCGCCATTCCTTCTCGGGGCGGTTCGTCTTGGTTTCAAGCCAGGGCATGATCGAGGCATGCTGGGCATAGAAATGGGTCAGATCGGGGATCAGGTCCTTGATCACCGGCATGTGCGGCAGCGGATAGATCTTCACGTCGCCCTTGATCTCGTCGAGACCATAGATGCAGGCAAGCGTATTGATCCCGTCGATGTTCATCGCGCAAGAGCCGCAAATCCCCTCGCGGCAGGACCGGCGGAAGGTCAGGGTCGGATCGACCTCGTTCTTGATCTTGATGAGCGCGTCCAGAACCATCGGACCGCACTTGTCCATGTCGAGGAAATAGGTGTCGACCCGCGGATTTTCACCGTCATCGGGGTTCCAGCGATAGATGTGGAAGGCGCGCACGTTCTTCGCACCCGTGGGCTTCGGCCAGGTCTTGCCGGTGCGGACCTTGGAGTTCTTGGGAAGCGTGAACTGGACCATCTCTTACCCTTTCAGTTCCGGGCGTTTCGCGAACGGTGTGACCGGCGGCTGGCCGGATCTGCGGATCACACAGTCATTATACTGCTGAGCGGGGTTCACCCGCGATGCCACAGGGACAGTGGTCGACACGGCAACGCCGGTGCCGCCCCAACCGCCATAGCCGGGGCCACCGTCCCAGCCCCAGCCGCCATAGCCGGTGCCAACCCCGAAGGTGACAGACGAGTTGCCGGTATTGCCGGACAGCACCTGCTGCACACACTGCGCCTCGGCCAGTTCGACCGGAACGGGCTTGGGCGGCGCGCATCCTGCCAGGGCGGCAGCGGCACCGATCGCTGAAGAGGTGATGGCGGATGTTAGGCGCAAGATGACCTCACAATTCCGGAACCCCGAAGCCGAGCCCGTCGATGCAGGAAATGACATTCGGGCGCGAAATGATCTGGCGCACGATCTCGACCGTCTCGCGGTTGACGGGGTTTGCCTCGTTCGCCGAAAGCGTCTTCACCTCTTCCTGGCTGGTATAGGTCATGGCACAGACCGCGATGTACTTGGCCGAGCTGGCAGGAGCTGCCGTGGTGACAACCTGAATCAAGACCTTTTCGGCCGTCTCGACTTCCGCCTTGTCGGATGACTTGCCTCCGACACAGGCGGCGAGGGGAAGAAGCAGCGACAGCAGGATGGCAAGGCGCTTCAATTTGCCACCGCCGCTTTTGGCAGGGCCTGCAGACAGGCCGCAACTGGCTTTCTCTGCGCGACTTCCTTGACCGTGATGACATGGTCCTGCGTCAGCTTGCCTTGGTACGAAGTCCCGAACTTGACGACCTCCAGCGGTTTCATCCCCTTGACCACGCAGGCAGCAGCCTGATCGGCTGGAATGTCAGGCCGCTCGCCCGTCATCACCCGCGACACACCATCAAGCGCCTCGGTCCGCGAACCGCCATAGATCCCGGCCCCAACCGCGATGCAGCCGCTCTGGCTGAACAAGGCAAGACCCAAAGCCGCCAGGCGGATCATCAACATCAATACACCCTGGCTTTAGGCGCGATCTTCTTGAGTGAGATCCCGCCTTCGTCTTCCTTGGTCAATGGTTCCAGATGCACCGGGCGGTAGGCGAGCTTTACATGATCGCCCTCGATCCAGGCCAGCGAATGCTTTCGCCAGTTTGCGTCGTCGCGGTTCGGATAGTCCTCGTGGGCGTGAGCGCCGCGGCTTTCCTTCCGTGCCTCGGCCGCCACGATGGTAGCCAGCGCGTTCGGCATGAGGTTGGTGAGTTCCAGCGTCTCCATCAGGTCCGAGTTCCAGACAAGGCTGCGGTCGGTGACCTGGATGTCGCCCATCTTGGCGGCGATTGCCTCCATCTTCTTCACACCTTCGGCCAGCGTCTTGTCGGTGCGGAACACCGCCGCATCGGCCTGCATCGTGCGCTGCATCTCAAGCCGCAGGTCCGCCGTGGGCGTGCCGCCCTTGGCATTGCGCAACGTGTCGAAACGGTCGAAGGCCTTGTCCACGCCGGCCTTGTTCAGCGGGTGGTTCGGCGCGCCGGGCGTCAGGATTTCGCCCGCGCGGATTGCCGCAGCGCGGCCAAAGACCACGAGGTCGATGAGGCTGTTCGACCCGAGCCGGTTCGCTCCGTGAACACTGGCGCAGCCGGCCTCGCCCACGGCCATCAGGCCGGGGAAGATCGCATCGGGGTTGTCGGCGGTCGGGTTCAGCACCTCACCCCAGTAGTTCGTCGGAATGCCGCCCATGTTGTAGTGTACGGTCGGCAGGACCGGGATCGGCTCCTTCGTCAGGTCCACACCCGCGAAGATCCGCGCGCTTTCCGAGATGCCGGGCAGCCGCAGCTCCAGCGTCTCTTTCGGCAGGTGGTTCAGGTGCAGGTGGATGTGGTCCTTGTGCTCACCCACGCCGCGGCCTTCGCGGATTTCGAGCGTCATGCAGCGTGAAACCACGTCGCGGCTGGCAAGGTCCTTGTAGGTGGGGGCATAGCGCTCCATGAACCGCTCGCCGTTCGAGTTGGTCAGGTAGCCACCCTCGCCGCGTGCGCCTTCGGTGATTAGGCAACCCGAGCCGTAGATGCCGGTCGGGTGGAACTGGACGAACTCCATGTCCTGCAGCGGCAGGCCGGCGCGGGCCACCATCCCGCCGCCGTCACCGGTGCAGGTATGGGCCGAGGTCGCGCTGAAATAGGCCCGGCCATAGCCACCCGTCGCGAGCACCACCATCTTGGCCGAGAAGACATGCATCGTGCCGTCGTCAAGCTTCCACGCGACGACGCCGACGCAACGCTTGCCGTCCTCGGACAGGATCAGGTCGAGCGCGAAGTATTCGATGTAGAACTCGGCGTTGTTCTTGAGGCTCTGACCATAAAGCGTGTGCAGGATGGCGTGGCCGGTGCGGTCGGCGGCGGCGCAGGTGCGCTGCACGGGCGGGCCTTCGCCGAATTCGGTCGTGTGGCCGCCGAAGGGCCGCTGGTAGATCTTGCCCTGCTCGGTGCGGCTAAAGGGCACGCCGTAATGCTCAAGCTCGTAAACCGCCTTGGGGGCCTCGCGGGCGAGGTATTCCATCGCGTCGGTGTCACCCAGCCAGTCCGACCCCTTCACGGTATCGTACATGTGCCACTGCCAACTGTCGGGGCCCATGTTGCCCAGGCTCGCCGCGATGCCGCCCTGCGCGGCGACAGTGTGCGAGCGGGTCGGGAAGACCTTGGTGATGCAGGCCGTGCGCAGGCCCTGCTCGGCCATGCCGAGCGTCGCGCGCAGGCCCGCGCCACCGGCGCCGACGACCACGACGTCATAGACATGCGTCTCGTAAGGGTAAGCAGCCATTTCGTTTCTTCCTTCAGAGCGCCAGGCGGACCAGGGCGAACAGACCAACCGCGATGCAGGCGTAGCACAGGCAGGTCACGCCGATGATGAGCGCCTTGCGGGTCAGACCGTGGGCGTAGTCCTCGATCGCCACCTGCGCGCCGTTCTTGAAGTGGATAAAGGACACGAACAGCGTCAGCCCGGTCACGATCGCCGGGAACGGACGGCCGAAATACTCAAGCACCTCGGGGTAAGGCGCGCCAAGGATGCCGCCGAAGGTGAAGATGAACACAGGGACCAGGATCGCCAGGGCAACCGCGCTGACCTGCATGTGCCAGAAATGCTCGGTGCCGGTCTTTGACGATCCCAGACCTTCCGCGCGCTTGCGATCGGTAAGATAGGCCATCTTCGCCCCCTTCACAGAATGATGACGGTGAGAACCGTCAGAACGGCCGAACCGATTATGACACCCCAGCCCAGCTTTTCCGCCGTCGGGATGTCGAGCCCGCGGCCGCTGTCGTAGTAGAGGTGCCGCAGCCCGGCGAGGAAGTGATACCAGACCGCCCAGATCGAGCCGAAGAACACGAGCTTGCCGAACCAGGACCGCAGGACGGCGTCGGCAAAGGCGAAGTATTCCGGGCCGGTTGCAGCAGCCAGAAGCCACCAGACGATCAGGACAGCCGCTACGATCAGCCCATTGCCCGTGATCCGGGTCAGGATCGACGTCACCGAGGTCAATTGCTTGCGGTAGATCTGAAGGTGGGGGGAAAGCGGCCGATTGCCCCGGTTCACGTCAGCCATGATCGGCTCCCTCGTTCTGGCGCGCCGACCCAGTTGCAGAGCTGCGGCGGGCCTGTGGCGGGCTGGATAGATTTCAAAGCTGTGAATAGCGGATTTTTGCGGCATGTCACGCCTCACGAGCGACGCGGATGCTGCAAGGCAGCGCAAATTCGCAAGATTTTTCGTTTTGTGATCACGATTTTCAAACCCGTGATCACACCATGGTCGATTTGCGCGACTCGGTTAGCGCTAGCGGGGCATCAAGGCCCAGTAGTCGAGATCCAGAAGCACCTCTGGCAGGTATTTGCCGTCCTCTCCCTTCAGGGCGAAGGGCGCGGCCCCCTGCTTGACGGCGACCAGTCGCAGACGGATCGCGCCAACACCAGGCGCGGCAGTCTCCGCCTTGTCCAACACCTCTGACCAGGCGCGCACCGTGTCGCCAGCGAAGCACGGATTGGCATGAGCACCGCCGTTCAGCGCAATGATCATCTGCGCGTTGGCCAGCCCGTTGAAGCTCAGCGCGCGCGCAAGGCTGATGACATGGCCCCCATAGATCAGCCGCTTGCCATCCTCGCGCTGTGTCGCGTCGAAATGCACCTTGGCAGTGTTCTGCCACAGGCGGGTCGCCAGCATGTGCTCGGCCTCTTCCACCGTGACGCCATCGACATGATCGATCATCTCGCCAACCGCATAGTCGCCCCAGCGATGCGGCTCGCCCGCTAGGGTGAAGTCGTAGCGGCTGAAGTCGAGGCCCTCGGGCACCACCAACGCCTCAGGGGCCAGCGCAGGCGCCAGTTTGGGCACCACCGCCTCGGGCGCCGCCACGTCGAGCCGCTTCTTCCGCACCATCACCCAGCGGACGTAGTCGAGCACGACCTCGCCACGCTGGTTCAGTCCGCGCGTGCGCACGTAGACAACGCCCGACTTGCCGTTCGAATTCTCCTTGAGGCCGATCACCGTCGACTCCGACCGAAGCGTGTCGCCCGACCAGACCGGGGCCAGCCAGCGGCCCTCGGCGTAGCCAAGGTTCGCCACCGCATTCAGGCTGATGTCGGGCACCGTCTTGCCGAAAACGGTGTGAAAGGCGATCAGGTCATCCAGGGGCGAGGCCGCAAGTCCACAGGACCGGGCGAATTCATCCGAGGAATAGACCGCGTGCCGTGCTGGATAGAGCGCGTGATAAAGCGCCCGCTCGCCCCCCGACAACGTGCGCGGCACCGCATGGACGATGGTCTCGCCCAGACGGTAGTCCTCGAAGAAACGGCCGGGATTGGTCTTCATGTCACAGTTCGCCCAGCTTGAGATCGGGGTGGTAGTCGCCCGGCGCATCTTTCACGACGGCCTGCCCGCAGCGCATGACGTTGTGCGCAGCGTCATAGGCATAGGTTGGCCCGCCATAGAGCTCCCACCCGGCGTTCAGCGCCTTGGTGACCTTGTGGCAGAAGGCCGACGTGTCATCCTCGGTCAGGAAACGGTAGAGTCTCATGCGTAGGTTCCCAGAAATGGATTGTGGCCAAGCCAGGAGTGGAGTCCGGCAATGATCGCGTAAAGGACGACTGTCCCCACGAAGTTCATAACGTCGCCCTTCACGCCCCGGCCGCTGGTCGGTCGGGTCCAGGGACCGGCGCGATTGATCGCCGCCATTGCGGTCAGCGCCCAAAGTCCGAGCCCCCCGAACAGAAGGATCGAGGCAAGGTCGCCGTTCACCAGAAGATGCGCGATCGACCATAGCACAGTGCCGGTCAGCATCGGATGACGCATCCGCGTGTACAGCGTGCCCTTTGTTCCCCCGACGCCGAAAAGGAAGATCGAGATCAGCATCAAGAGATTGTTCAGATGGCCGATGCCGGGGACTGGCGTATAGACCGGCACGTAATCCGCCGAGCGATAGCCGATCACCATCAGGACGACCGACACGATCAGGACAAGCGCGACGAGGCCCTTGCCCCGGTCTCCCATCGCCGCGCGCTGCGCGGGCGCGATCCGCTTGAACAGGTGGGCCGCCCACCACAGTATTATGCCGAAAATGAGAAGCGTCATTGCTGCCTCCGGTCAGGTTGCTCGCTCCAGACCTGCACCTATTCCGCCATGGCTGCAATCGCCGCCGCGCGGGCAAGGGTCGCTTCTGCGGTAACGATATGCAGGTTCTCCACGATCCGACCATCGACCACGGCAACCCCCTGCCCCGCCGCCTTCGCCGCATGAAAGGCATCTATCTGCCGGCGGGCGAGTTCGATTTCAGACTGCGACGGCGCGAAAGCCTCGTTGGCAACGGCCAGTTGCGCCGGGTGGATCAGCGTCTTGCCGTCGAACCCCATGTCGCGCCCCTGCTCGCACTCCGCCTTCAGGCCCTCTTCGTCCTTGAAGGCGTTGTAGACGCCATCGACAATGATCAGACTGTTTGCCTTGGCCGCCAGCAGGCACAGCCCGAGGCCGGTCTGCAGCGCCAGACGGTCTGGGCGGAAGCGGCTGCCAAGCTCCTTGGCGAGATCGTTGGTGCCCATCACCATGCCTTTCAGCCGGGGATGAGCGCCGATCGCGGCGGCGTTCAACATCCCAGCCGCCGTCTCCATCATCGCCCAAAGATCGACGTTGGGCGCAACAGCCGCCACGGCATCCAGATCGGCTGGAGAGGAGACCTTGGGCACAAGCAGCGCATCGATCTTTGCCGTTGCGAAGGCGGCAGCGTCGTCCCGGCCCCATTCGGTATCGAAGCCATTGATGCGCACGATCTTCGCCCGGCCGCCATAGTCGTCTTCCGCCAACACCTTGGCGAGAAGCTCGCGCGCTGCAGGTTTCTCATCGGGCGCAACGGCGTCCTCCAGATCGAAAATGATCGCATCTGCCGGCAGTTCACGCGCCTTTTCAAGCGCCCGCTCCTTCGAGCCCGGAATGTAAAGCACCGAACGCCAGGGACGCGTTTGCTGAATCATGATTCGCACCTTCGCAACTTTATTGCGCAACGAATGGCAGGTTTGGCATTTTCGGCAAGGGCTGATTTGCCGCATCGCAGAAATTCTCGGTCGCGCACTGCAGCACCGAGCAATTAACCGATGATGCAGGAACCTTGGGCAGGCTGTTGCCGTTATCTGCCAGAAAGGTTGGACGATGTGGCGAACCCTGCCTTGCCTCTTCCCGATTTTCCTTGCCGGCCAGCCCGCTGCCGCAAGTGGTGGCTGCGACCTGCGCCCGGACATCGTCGCCGATCTCGGAACGCGGCTCGGCCAGACGCGGCGGGGCCTTGGGGTCACTCAGGAGCATACGGTTCTGGAGCTTTTCGCGGCGGAAGATGGCGGATGGACCCTCATCGCCACGACGCCAAGCGGGATCGCCTGCCCGGTTGCCAGCGGCCGGGACTGGAGAGAAGCAGCCATCGCCCTTCCGGCGCGGGGCTGAAGGTCACAAGGCCTGCTTCGCCGCTTCCCAGATCAGCCGCAGCGAGATCAGCAGCAGCGCCCAGACGACGATCTTGAAGAACAGCTGGGTCGGCACGATCCGCACCAGCTTGACCCCCAGAAACACCGCAATTGCCGCCGGAACCAACAGCATCGCCGCAACGTGCAGGTTCTCGGTCGAGAGCTGGCCGAGAAACCAGTAGGGCACCAGTTTGATTGCATTCACGTAGGCAAACAGGATGGTCGAGGTTCCGGCAAAGACCATCTTTGGCAGCCGCAGGGGCAGGACGAACACCTGATAGGGCGGCGCGCCCGAGTGGCTGACGAAGCTGGTGAATCCGGTCACAGTTCCCCAGAACCAGCCCGCGCCCCGGTTCAGGGGCCGGGCCGGCGGTTGCGAGTTGCGCTGCAGGATCGCGTTCAGGGCAAAGGCGGCACCGATCAGGCCGATGATGCCGGTCACCAGCCATTCCGGCACGACGGTCGCTGTCGCCCAGCCCAACCCGACACCAAGGGTGGTTGCGGGGATCATCAGCTTGAGTACCCGGGCGTCGAATTCCCGGCGGTAGGCATAAAGCCCGAACCAGTCGGAAACCACAAAGACCGGAAGCAGCAACCCCGCAGCCGTGACCGGCGAGAGGACCAGCGACAGCACCGGGACCCCGAGCATTCCGACCACGGGGAGACCGCCCTTGCTCATGCCCACAAGCACAGCCGCAAGGACGGCGAGCGACCAGAAAAGCGGGCCTTCCATCGCGAATCCCCTCCTCGCGAATCGCCTCTGCATACATCTGCATGCCGAAATCGCGGCAGCGCAGCGAGGTTTAGCGCAAACAACAGCGGCAAAACAGCCCTATGGCCTCGCTGCTGCGCGGCAGGCTTGCGTGACGGGTTGCGAAGGACTACCCATCGCGGCGTCAATCAACCGGACCCGGAGACAGCACCCATGGCCAGACCCAAGATTGCGCTGATCGGCGCAGGTCAGATCGGCGGAACCCTTGCCCATCTCGCCGCGCTCAAGGAACTCGGCGACGTCGTCCTGTTCGACATCGCCGAGGGAACGCCGCAGGGCAAGGCCCTGGACATCGCCCAGTCGGGTCCGTCGGCAGGCTTCGATGCGGACATGTCGGGCACCAACGACTATGCCTTCCTGCGCCGCGCCGATGTCTGCATCGTCACCGCTGGCGTGCCGCGCAAGCCGGGCATGAGCCGCGACGACCTGCTGGGCATCAACCTCAAGGTGATGAAGTCTGTCGGCGAAGGCATCAAAAAGCACTGCCCCGACGCCTTCGTGATCTGCATCACCAACCCACTCGACGCCATGGTCTGGGCGCTGCGTGAATTCTCCGGCCTGCCGCACCACAAAGTCGTCGGCATGGCGGGCGTTCTCGACTCCGCCCGGTTCCGCCACTTCCTCTCGGTCGAATTCGGCGTCTCGATGAAGGACGTCTCGGCCTTCGTGCTCGGCGGCCACGGCGACACGATGGTTCCGCTGCCCCGCTACTCCACCGTCGGCGGCATCCCTCTGCCCGACCTGGTCGAAATGGGCTGGACCACGCAGGAGCGGCTCGATGCGATCGTGCAGCGCACCCGCGACGGTGGCGCCGAGATCGTCGGCCTGCTGAAGACCGGCTCGGCCTTCTACGCCCCGGCGCAAAGTGCCATCGAGATGGCGGAAGCCTATCTCAAGGACCAGAAGCGCGTCCTGCCCTGCGCCGCCTATGTCGATGGCGCCTACGGCCTGAAGGGCCTCTATGTCGGCGTGCCGACCGTGATCGGTGCGAACGGCATCGAGAAGGTCATCGAGATCAAGCTGAACAAGGACGAGCAAGTCATGTTCACCAAGTCGGTCGACGCGGTAAAAGGCCTGGTCGAGGCCTGCAAGGGCATCGATCCGACGCTGGCCTGATCCGCGCAGATCGCGCAGCCATCACGGGGCGACCGGAGCGATCCGGTCGCCCCGTTTTCGTTCGCGGGCTGAGTCGCAGCGACCCGCAACACCGTTTGCGATAACAGAATTGCGAAATGTGATCACACTTTTCCAAACTGTGATCACAAACCTCATTTTTCTGCGATTTAAGGCGCTTTTCCCGCAGATCGCGTTTTGAAACTGCCTACATCTGTGGCATCAGGCCCCCGAACGGCGATTTCGACACAACCAAGTAGCGGGACGGTTCCATGAACATCCACGAATACCAGGCCAAGGCGCTCCTTCGCAGCTACGGCGCCCCGGTTTCCGACGGCCGCGCCGTCCTGAAGGCGGAAGAGGCCAAGACCGCAGCAGGCGAACTCGATGGGCCGCTTTGGGTGGTCAAGGCCCAGATCCATGCTGGCGGTCGCGGCAAGGGCAAGTTCAAGGAAGCCGAAGCCGGCGAAAAGGGCGGCGTCCGCCTTGCCAAGTCAGTGGAAGAGGCGGCGACGCTCGCCCGCCAGATGCTGGGCCGCACGCTTGTCACCCACCAGACCGGCCCGGCTGGCAAGCAGGTGAACCGCATCTATATCGAGGATGGCAGCGACATCGCCCGCGAGCTGTATCTCGCGCTGCTGATCGATCGGAAGACCAGCCGCATTTCCTTCGTCTGCTCGACCGAAGGCGGCATGGACATCGAAGAGGTAGCGGCCCATACGCCCGAGAAAATCCTGTCCTTCTCGGTCGATCCCGCTTCGGGCCTGTCTGATTTCCACGGCCGCCGCGTGGCCTTCGCCCTGGGCCTCGAAGGCAACCAGGTCAAGCAATGCGTCACCCTCATCAGGACGCTCTACAAGGCCTTCGTCGAGAAGGACATGGAGATGCTCGAGATCAACCCGCTGATCGTGATGCCTAACGGCAACCTCAAGGTGCTGGACGCCAAGATCGGCTTCGACAACAACGCGCTCTTCCGCCAGCCCGACATCCTGGCGCTGCGTGACGAGACCGAGGAAGACCCCAAGGAACTCGCGGCCTCCAAGTTCGACCTCAACTACATCGCCCTCGACGGCGAGATCGGCTGCATGGTGAACGGCGCCGGCCTTGCCATGGCGACGATGGACATCATCAAGCTTTACGGCGCGGAACCGGCGAACTTCCTCGACGTGGGCGGCGGCGCCACCAAGGAGAAGGTCACCGAGGCCTTCAAGATCATCACCTCCGACCCGAACGTGAAGGGCATCCTCGTCAACATCTTCGGCGGCATCATGCGCTGCGACATCATCGCGGAAGGCATCATCGCCGCCGTCAAGGAAGTGGGCCTGCAGGTGCCGCTGGTCGTGCGCCTCGAAGGGACCAACGTCGAACTGGGCAAGGAGATCATCCAGAACTCCGGCCTGAACGTGATCGCGGCCGACAACCTCAGCGACGCGGCACAGAAAATCGTCAAGGCGGTGAAGGGGTAGTTCGTTGCGCAAGTTCTCCAAGATCGCTTGCGCCGGGATCATTCTGGTCGCATGCGCTGGAAGCGGGTTTGCGAATGCTGCAGGCGTCGACCCTTCACGGGCGATTGCTGCTTTCCAGCAGGCATGTCTTTCAAGCGCGCCAGCCTACGGCGACTGGAAAGCGATATTCAAGGCTGCGGGGATAGTGTCCCTTAACCGAAACAAACTTGGGATGCCTTCCACATTCCCAGCCGGGGACGCAATCACTGACCCCAAAATCGTGTCCAAGAATATCGGCGGTCCTGTCGTCGCTGACTGCGCAGTCGTCATAGCCGGAGACGCCGGCAATCAGGCGAAGCGAAGCATCAAGTCCTACCTCGCGTCTGGCGCGTTTCCCCTGAAGAGCAAATCAGACATGTCCTATACCCCTCCCAATTCCCGCGAGAAGGTCGTCTTTCAGAAGGCGTACAGCGTGAATGGAATGAATTTTCATGTCTTGGTCGAAACAAAAGACTCCAAAGAATTCGGGCTTCTGACGACTTTGAATGCGTCTTTGATCAGGGATGTGAAATGACGACCGCCTGTCGCTGCAGGCTGTTCAACAAAGGTTGAGAATCAAATGGCCGTACTCGTCAACGAAAACACCCGTGTCATCTGCCAGGGCATCACCGGCAGCCAGGGCACGTTCCACACCGAACAGGCGATCGCCTACGGCACCAAGATGGTCGGCGGCGTCACCCCCGGCAAAGGCGGGACCGAGCATCTGGGCCTGCCCGTGTTCAACTCGGTCCACGACGCCAAGGAAAAGACCCAGGCCAATGCCACGGTGATCTATGTTCCCCCGCCCTTCGCGGCCGACTCGATCCTCGAAGCGATCGACGCCGAGATGGAACTGATCGTGGCGATCACCGAGGGCATCCCGGTGCTGGACATGATGAAGGTCAAGCGCGCACTGGAAGGCTCGAAATCCCGCCTGATCGGGCCGAACTGCCCCGGCGTAATCACCCCCGGAGCCTGCAAGATCGGCATCATGCCCGGCCACATCCATAAGCGCGGCTCGGTCGGCGTCGTGTCGCGCTCGGGTACGCTGACCTATGAGGCGGTGAAGCAGACCTCCGACCTCGGCCTTGGCCAGTCCTCGGCCGTGGGCATCGGCGGCGACCCGATCAAGGGCACCGAACATATCGACGTGCTCGAGATGTTCCTGGCCGACCCCGAAACCCAGTCGATCATCATGATCGGCGAGATCGGCGGCTCGGCCGAAGAAGATGCCGCGCAGTTCCTGGCCGACGAAAAGAAGCGTGGCCGCTGGAAACCGACCGCCGGCTTCATCGCCGGACGCACGGCGCCGAAGGGCCGCCGCATGGGTCATGCTGGCGCGATCGTCGCGGGCGGCAAGGGCGATGCGGAATCGAAGATTGAGGCGATGAAGGCCGCCGGCATCATCGTGGCCGACAGCCCGGCCCATCTGGGCGAAGCCGTGATGAAGGCGATCGGCAAGTGATTTTCGTAGGGCGGGGTTAACCCCGCCCTACTCAAGACTTACGTCATCTTGGCGGGGTGCACACCGCCGCACGGAGGCACTGATGACCGAACAATCCCCCAACAACCAATTCCGCGCTTCGGCCTTCATGGACGGCGCGAATGCCGACTACATCGACCAGCTCCAGGCCCGCTTTGCCTCTGACCCGGCAAGCGTCGATGCCGGATGGGCCGAGTTCTTCAAGGCGCTCGGCGACAGCGAGCTTGACGCCAAGCGCGCCGCAGCTGGTCCGTCCTGGGCCCGCACCGACTGGCCGCCGCAGCCCGCCGACGACCTGACCTCGGCGCTGACCGGCGAATGGCCGCAATCCTCTCCGAAAGAGGCGAAGGCCGCGGCGCAGAAGATCGTCGAGAAGGCGACCGAACAGGGCGTGAGCCTGACCGACGCGCAGGTGCAGCGCGCCGTGCTCGACTCGATCCGCGCGCTGATGATCATCCGCGCCTACCGGATCCGCGGCCACCTCGCCGCAGACCTCGACCCGCTTGGCATCCGCGACCGCTCGAACCACCCCGAGCTCGACCCGAAATCCTACGGTTTCTCCGATGCCGACATGGACCGGCCGATCTTCATCGACAACGTGCTTGGTCTTCAGGTCGCGTCGATGCGCCAGATCATCGAGATCGTGAAGCGCACCTATTGCGGCACCTTCGCACTCCAGTACATGCACATCTCCGACCCCGAGCAGGCCGCCTGGCTCAAGGAACGGATCGAAGGCTACGGCAAGGAAATCGCCTTCACCCGCGAGGGCCGCAAGGCCATCCTCAACAAGCTGGTCGAGGCCGAGGGCTACGAGAAGTTCCTGCATGTCAAGTACATGGGTACCAAGCGTTTCGGCCTGGACGGTGGTGAGGCGCTGATCCCGGCGATGGAGCAGATCATCAAGCGCGGCGGCGCGCTTGGGGTGAAGGAAATCGTCATCGGCATGCCGCACCGCGGTCGCCTTAACGTGCTCGCCAACGTGATGGGCAAGCCCTACCGCGCCATCTTCCACGAATTCCAGGGCGGCTCCTACAAGCCCGAAGACGTGGATGGCTCTGGCGACGTGAAATACCACCTCGGCGCCTCGTCCGACCGGACCTTCGACGGCAACACCGTCCACCTGTCGCTGACCGCCAACCCCAGCCACCTCGAGGCGGTAAACCCGGTCGTCCTCGGCAAGGTCCGCGCCAAGCAGGACCAGCTCCACGACACCGACCGGCACGAGGTCCTGCCGATCCTGCTGCACGGCGACGCGGCCTTTGCCGGCCAGGGCGTCGTGGCGGAATGCTTCCAGCTCTCGGGCATCCGCGGCCACCGCACCGGCGGGACCATCCATCTGGTCGTCAACAACCAGATCGGCTTCACCACCGCCCCGTCCTTCAGCCGGACCTCGCCCTACCCGACCGACATCGCGCTGATGGTCGAGGCGCCGATCTTCCACGTCAACGGCGACGACCCAGAGGCCGTGGTACACGCGGCCAAGGTCGCGACCGAGTTCCGCCAGACGTTCCACAAGGACGTGGTGATCGACATCTTCTGCTACCGCCGCTTCGGTCACAACGAAGGCGACGAGCCGATGTTCACCAACCCGGCGATGTACACCCGCATCCGCAAGCAGAAGACGACGCTCCAGCTCTATACCGAGCGTCTGGTCCGCGACGGGTTGATCCCCGAAGGCGAAATCGAGGACATGAAGGCGGCCTTCCAGGCCACCCTGAATGCCGAGATGGAAGCGGGCAAGGACTATCGCCCGAACAAGGCCGACTGGCTTGATGGCCGCTGGAAGAACCTCGCCCGCGAAGATGCCGAAAGCTACCAGCGCGGCGATACAGCGATCCCGCCCGAGAGGCTTGCCGAGGTCGGAGCGGCGCTGACCCGCGTGCCCGAAGGTTTCGACATCCACAAGACAGTCGCCCGCCAACTCGAGGCGAAAGCCAAGATGTTCGAAACCGGACGCGGCTTCGACTGGGCCACTGCCGAGGCACTCGCCTTCGGCAGCCTCCTCTCCGAAGGATTCCCTGTGCGCCTCTCGGGCCAGGACTCAACCCGCGGCACCTTCAGCCAGCGTCATTCGGCCTTCATCGACCAGGCGACCGAGGACCGCTACTACCCGCTGAACCACATCAAGGCGGGTCAGGCGCGCTACGAGGTCACAGACTCGATGCTGTCGGAATATGCCGTGCTCGGCTTCGAATACGGCTATTCGCTGGCGGAACCGAACGCGCTGACTCTCTGGGAAGCCCAGTTCGGCGATTTCGCCAATGGCGCGCAGATCATGTTCGACCAGTTCATCAACTCGGGCGAGTCGAAATGGCTGCGCATGTCAGGGCTCGTCTGCCTTCTGCCCCATGGCTTCGAAGGTCAGGGGCCGGAACATTCCTCTGCCCGTCTCGAGCGCTTCCTCCAGATGTCGGCCAATGACAACTGGATCGTGGCGAACGTCTCGACCCCGTCGAACTACTTCCACATCCTGCGCCGCCAGATCCATCGCAGCTTCCGCAAGCCGCTGATCCTGATGACGCCGAAATCGCTTCTACGCCATCCGCTCTGCGTCTCGGATGTCGAGGATTTCACCACAGGCTCCAGCTTCCACCGCGTCCTCTGGGACGATGCGCAGAAGGGTCATTCCGAGCTGAAACTGAAGCCCGATGCCAAGATCCGCCGTGTCGTGATCTGCTCGGGCAAGGTCTACTACGACCTTCTCGCCGAGCGCGATGCGCGTGGGCTGAGCGACGTCTATCTGCTGCGTCTAGAGCAGTTCTATCCCTTCCCGGCCCTGTCTCTGGTCAAGGAACTCGAACGTTTCAAGCAGGCCGAGATCGTCTGGTGCCAGGAAGAACCCAAGAACCAGGGAGCGTGGAGCTTCGTCGAGCCGAACATCGAATGGGTGCTCGGCAAGGTCGGCGCAAAGAACGGCCGGCCGAGCTATGCCGGCCGCGCGGCCAGCGCCTCGCCCGCCACGGGCCTTGCCTCGCGCCACAAGGCCGAGCAGGAGGCCCTGGTGAACGATGCGCTGACGATTGGCGGCTGAGATGGCAGTCGAAGTTCGGGTTCCCACGCTTGGCGAAAGCGTCAGCGAGGCGACGGTCGCCACCTGGTACAAGAAGCTGGGGGACGCGGTCGCGCAGGACGAGATGCTGTGCGAGCTGGAGACCGACAAGGTGACGGTAGAGGTGCCCGCCCCCGCGGCCGGGCGCCTTGTTGAAATCGTGGCGCCGGAAGGAACGACCGTCGGGGTCGCCGCCTTGCTGGCGCAGATCGCCGAGGGTGCGGGCGAACCCGCCCCGGCACAGATTGACAAAGGCGCAGCGGCCACGGCCAGCGCGGGAGAGGGCAAGATGATCGACGTGATGGTTCCGACCCTGGGTGAAAGCGTGTCCGAAGCGACCGTCTCCACCTGGTTCAAGAAGCCCGGCGATGCCGTGGCGCAGGATGAGATGTTGTGCGAACTCGAGACCGACAAGGTCTCGGTCGAGGTTCCGTCGCCCGCAGCCGGCGTGCTGGCCGAAATACTTGCCCCAGAAGGCACGACCGTCGCCGCCAACGCCAAGCTTGCGGTGATCTCGACCGATGCAAAGGCCGCCGCGCCCGCTCCGGCCGCCGAAGCCCCGGCTGCCGCACCGGCGCCCGCCGCCGCTCCTGCGGTGAAGGACGTCGAGGATGCGCCTTCGGCGAAAAAGGCGATGGCCGAGGCTGGCGTGTCGCGTGACGCCGTTACCGGCACCGGCCGCGATGGCCGCGTGATGAAGGAAGACGTCGCCCGCGCCGTCGCCGCCGGCAATGCAGCCCCGGCCCCTGCCGCCGCGCCCGCGCCTGTCGTGGTGCCGCGCGGCGCCGTGGCCGCCGAAGACGCGGCGCGGGAAGAACGGGTCAAGATGACCCGCCTGCGCCAGACCATCGCCCGCCGCCTGAAGGATGCGCAGAACACCGCCGCGATGCTCACGACCTACAACGAGGTCGACATGAAGGGCATCATGGACCTGCGCAACGAGTACAAGGACCTGTTCGAGAAGAAGCACAAGGTGAAGCTCGGCTTCATGTCCTTCTTCGTGAAGGCCTGCTGCCATGCGCTGAAGGAAGTGCCCGAGGTCAATGCCGAAATCGACGGCACCGACATCATCTACAAGAACTTCGTGCATATGGGCGTGGCCGTCGGCACGCCGACCGGGCTTGTCGTGCCGGTGGTGCGCGACGCGGACCGCATGAGCTTTGCCGATATCGAGAAGAAGATCGCCGAATTGGGCATCCGCGCCCGCGACGGCAAGCTCTCGATGGCAGAGATGCAGGGCGGCTCCTTCACCATCTCGAACGGCGGCGTCTATGGCTCGCTGATGTCCTCGCCGATCCTGAACCCGCCGCAGTCGGGCATCCTCGGCATGCACAAGATCCAGGACCGCCCGGTCGTGGTCGGCGGCCAGATCGTCATTCGTCCGATGATGTATCTCGCGCTCAGCTACGATCACCGCATCGTCGACGGCAAGGGCGCCGTGACCTTCCTCGTGCGCGTCAAGGAAGCGCTCGAGGATCCGCGCCGGCTCTTGATGGATTTGTAAAATGGATCGCCTGCGTCCTGTTTTCGATACCGAACTCGGCGAGAACGTCGCTTGGCGCATCGAAAACATGGATCGCACTTGGACATTTCTCGAACCTGAACGAAGTGCGATTCCACAGTTCGAATATCGAGCTTACAAAGCACCTAGCGCCAACTGGAATCACGACCATTGTGCTGGATGCAATACGAAGCTCATGGAAGCCGGTGTCCCTGAGGGACTTGCCTTCGGGTGGGCGACAGTCGGGATGGGCATCAAAAAGGGCCAAAAGGTTTCGGTGAACTCAAAGGCATTTCTGGATGGAAGTCTGTTGATCGAACACCCGGATGGTGCGCCAACTTGGTTATGTTGCGACTGTCATCGGATTCTCGAGCAGGTGAGGTCCGGAAAACTGTCGGTCTCAACGGCAAACAACTGATGCAGTCATCAAGCAAAGGGCGCTTCGAAAAGAAGCCTCCCGAGAGCGATTGGGAAGAGCCGTGCAACTGATCCTAGAATTCGCCGCACCGGACTACGTCGTGTGGAAAGCGTCCTTCGACGCCCAGTTTGAGTCCATCGACAACGCCGGTCTCTCGACGTTGCAGATCTGGCGCGCCGCGGACGAGCCGAAGACGCTCGTGCTGTTCGAGGTCCACAACCGCAAGAATGCCGAAGGCTGGCTTGCCCGCGAGCGTGCCTTCGCGGGCGCCGCCCGAGCGACCTTCGTGGAGACGGTATGACCCCGGAACTGACCGTCCTCACTCTGGCCGGCCTGCTGCAGTTCCTGCAGTTCTCACTGATGTCCGTTGCCGTCAACCGCGAGATCGGGCCAGAGCGAACAGCAGGCCCCCGCGATGGCGATGACCTGCGCCGCGATCTGTCGCCCCGCACCGGGCGGCTGGTCCGGGCGATGGACAACCATTTCGAGGCGCTGATCCTCTTCACCCTCGCCGTGGTCGTCGTGACCCTCTCGGGCAAGGCCAGTCTCTTCACTGCGATCTGTGCCTGGGCCTATCTGGCCGCCCGCATCGCCTATGTTCCCGCTTACTATTTCGGGCTGGTGCCCTGGCGGTCGGCCATCTTCGGGGTCGGCTGGCTCGCCACCCTTCTCATGCTTCTGGCGGCACTCCTATGACACATCTCGCCAGACCCCATCCCCTTTCCGACGGTCTCCATAAGCATAGGGAAGCCGTAGGGAAACCAGACGCGTTCCAGACGGGCCGGAATGGCCAAGGAGACCCAAATGGCAGAGTTTGACGTCATCATCATCGGTGCCGGCCCCGGCGGTTATGTCAGCGCGATCCGCTGCGCGCAGCTTGGCCTCAAGACGGCCGTGGTCGAGGCGCGCGAAACACTCGGCGGCACATGTCTCAAC
This sequence comes from Alitabrizicola rongguiensis, assembly GCF_021491355.1. Lineage (GTDB taxonomy): Bacteria > Pseudomonadota > Alphaproteobacteria > Rhodobacterales > Rhodobacteraceae > Aliitabrizicola > Aliitabrizicola rongguiensis. Next base: position 900,678 of record NZ_JAKENF010000002.1, read on the forward strand.
GTGGGATGCATCCCCTCCAAGGCGCTGCTGCATGCCAGCCACCTTCTGCATGAAACCCATGAGAACTTTGAGAAAATGGGCCTGATGGGCGGCAAACCCAAGGTCGATTGGACCAAGATGCAGGGCTACAAGGCCGATGTCGTCGGCCAGAACACCAAGGGCATCGAATTCCTGTTCAAGAAGAACAAGATCACCTGGCTGAAAGGCTGGGGCTCGATCCCCGCCCCGGGCCAGGTCAAGGTCGGTGACGAGGTTCACAGCGCGAAGAACATCGTGATCGCCACGGGGTCCGAGCCGTCCTCGCTGCCCGGCGTCATCGTGGACGAGCAGACCGTCGTCACCTCGACCGGCGCGCTCGCGCTGCCGAAGATCCCGAAGTCGATGGTCGTGATCGGCGCCGGCGTAATCGGCCTTGAACTCGGCTCGGTCTATGCCCGACTCGGCACCGAGGTGACGGTGGTGGAATACCTCGATGGGATCACCCCCGGCATGGACGGCGAGGTAGCCAAGGCCTTCCAGAGAATCCTGGCGAAGCAGGGGCTGAAGTTCATCCTCGGCGCCGCAGTGCAGGGGGTCGACGCCGCCAAATCTGGCGCAACCGTCCGCTACAAGCTGCGGAAGGACGACAGCGAGGCAAGTCTGAAGGCCGATGTGGTGCTCGTCGCCACCGGCCGCCGCCCCTACACTTCTGGCCTGGGGCTCGAGGCGCTAGGAGTCGAGATTGAACCGCGCGGCCAGATCAAGACCGACGGTCATTTTGCCACCAATATCAAGGGCATCTACGCCATCGGCGACGCGATCACCGGCCCGATGCTGGCCCACAAGGCCGAGGACGAGGGTATGGCGGTGGCCGAGATCCTCGCAGGAAAGGCCGGCCATGTGAACTACGCGGTCATCCCCGGCGTGATCTACACCACGCCCGAGGTTTCCTCGGTGGGCCAGACCGAGGAACAACTGAAGGCGGAAGGGCACGCCTACAAGGTCGGCAAGTTCCCGTTCATGGGCAATGCCCGTGCAAAGGCGGTGTTCCAGGGGGAAGGCTTCGTCAAGATGCTGGCCGATGCCGCGACCGACCGTGTGCTTGGCTGCCACATCATCGGCCCCGGCGCCGGCGACCTGATCCACGAGGTTTGCGTGGCGATGGAGTTCGGCGCCTCTGCCCAGGATATTGCCCTGACCTGCCACGCCCACCCGACCTATTCGGAAGCGGTGCGCGAGGCCGCTCTGGCTTGCGGCGACGGCGCAATCCACGTCTGACTCGACTTCGATTTTTCCGCGTAAAATCAGTGGCCTGCGGGAAATTCCCGCAGGCTACCTGTTATGGAGCATGTGGCTCGGACAGACTATCACATAGAGATCGCGCACTTAGCTGGCCAAGTGCCGCAGCCCCTGCGTCACGTCGGTGCGGATCGCAAGCCGCAGCCCCGGCTCGTCCCCGGCCTTCAACGCCGCGATAATCGTACGGTGATGCTGGGGCGGTTCGTTGCGCCGAAGCCGCGCATAAAGCGCCCGCATGGTCGGCCCAAGCTGCAGCCAGACCGTCTCGGTCATGGCCAGCATCGCCGGGGCTTGGGCGCGCAGGTAAATCGTGCGGTGGAACTCGAGATTGGTCCGTATGTAGGCGATCGCGTCCTGCTTCGCGACTGCCTCGGTATTGGCCGCATTGATCGTCTTCAGCCGCTCGACCAATGCCAGATGGATCCTCGGCAGGGCCCGGGAGGCGAGTTCCGGTTCAAGAAGCGCGCGGATCGCCGCCAGTTCCTCGATCCGCTCGGCCGAGAGTTCAGGCGTCGAAATCCGCCCCGACAGGGACAACGTCAGTGCCCCTTCCGCTGCCAACCGCTGCACCGCCTCCCGCGCCGGGGTCATGGACACGCCGAAGGTCCGCGCCAAGCCGCGCAGCGTGAGGGCCTGGCCCGGCGCCAGTTCGCCATGCATCACCTGCGTGCGCAACGCCCGGTACAGCCGGTCATGCGCAGCGATCGTCGGATCTGTAGGGCGGGCCTGGGTCAACATGTGCCAAAGCGAAACACCGCCCCGTTGCCGGGTCAATCCCCGCCGGCGTCAAAACGGTATGCATGGAGCGCCTGTCCCTGCCGCTTGAGCCACGCCCGCCGCTGCGCATAGCCGGGCATCAGCCGCGCCACGACCGCCCAAAATGCATCCGAATGGTTCATTTCGGCCAGATGCGCCACCTCATGGGCCGCGACATAGTCCAGCACCTCGGGCGGAGCCATGATCAGCCGCCACGAATACATCAACGATCCATCCACCGTGCATGACCCCCACCGCGACCGCGTGTCGCGCAGCGTAATGCGCCGGAAAGGTCGCCCGAGTGCTGCGGCGTGCCGGTCGCTCGCCTCGGTCAGCCGGTCCCTGGCCAGGGTGCGCAGAAAGGCGGCGGTTCGTGTACCCGCCTGCGCCGCTTCGCCCGGCACAAGGAGCGATTCGCCGTAAACCCGTACCAGCCGTCCGGTGGCGGGCTCGATCCGCAGCATCCGCCCCTCGACCGGAATCGTGCTGCCATGGCCGACAAGGTCAAGTTTCGGCATCCGTGCCAGGGCTGATCGAATCCAGTCCTCCTGTGCCCGGGCGAAGGCAAGCGCCTCGGCTTCCCGCGCGCGGGGTGGCAGGCTGAGGGTCACGGTGCCGTCAAGCCGCGAGACACGCAGCGAAAACCGCCGCGCCCGGGCCGAACGGCGCAGCGTGATCTCGATTGGCGGATGTCCGGGCAGATGCGGCATGACGGTCCCTTATCACCTCGAAAGAATAACCTTGCGGAGGCTGGGCGAAACCCCCATATGCCGGGCATCCGCAGGGGGCAGATGCCACGAGGAAAGGCTTTGACAGCCGCCCGGCCTTGTGGCAAGCGACTGCGACTCTGGACCTGCCAGCATTTCAAGGGGACGACCATGCCCAAGGAAGAATGGGGCACGAAGCGTGTTTGCCCGACCACCGGCAAGCGCTTCTACGACCTGAACCGGACGCCGATCATCAGCCCCTACACGGGCGAGGTCGTCGACATCGAAAGTGCACGCCGCAAGGCCGCCTCGGCCGTGATCTCGCGCGCCGTGCCCGAGAAGGACGACGATCTGCTCGTCGAAGATCTGGAAGCCGATGACGACCTGATCGAAGGCGGTGTCGCGGCCGATGACGATCTGGATGACGAGCTGCTCGAGGATGACGCGGATGACACCGTTTCGCTCGACGATCTGACAGACGTCGCCGGCGACGAAGAGGAAGTCTGATTTCCGGGAAGGGCGCAAATTGGGGCTTGCACGCCTCCGCGCCCTTCCGTAAAGAACCGCAGCGGTCCGCAAGGGCCGCTTCCCAAGACGGATCGGGGTCGTAGCTCAGTTGGGAGAGCGCTTGAATGGCATTCAAGAGGTCAGGGGTTCGATTCCCCTCGGCTCCACCAAATCCGGAAGGTAGATGAAAGGCCGCCTCGGGGCGGCCCTTTTCTTTTGCGCATTGCGCTGGCTCACTCCGCCGGAATGCGAAACGCGCCCCGAAGGGCGCGTTTCACCGAGGACAATGACCGAAGGTTCAGCGGGCGCCAACCGCCAGCAGAACCATGCCAAGAAGAACCACCATCTCGGACATCGGCAGGGCCTGCGGGCAATTCAGCAGGCGGTCGACAATCGAGGCATTTGCCGCCATGTCCCTGTGCCAGGGAGAGGGCGGCGGATCAAACTGAAAGTCAACAGACGAGAACCGGCTGTTGCGGCGGAAAAACTGCATGAAACCCTCGTGAACTACCGAACGATTAGACACGCCCAGAAGGCGAGCTAGCAGTGCGGTCATTGCCGACAGCGATGTCACAACTGCAATTAGAGAATAACCTTTCAGCCAATGTGGCACAACTTTGGCGCGTCGCGGCCCAATATCCACTTCTTGCCATGATTGAGCCGGCTAACGTTCTTGGATCGAGAACAGCGACGCATTCTTCCACATGCCAACCTGTCCAAAGAGACAAGCATCCGGGACGGAAGTCGCAATCCTTTGGACAATCGGTTAACTTCTGCGCGTGCAAAGCACTGATGTTTGGTTGTTTCCATTTTCGGGAATATGCGTTGCCAGTCTGGAAATTGCGCGACTGATACCGGTTTGGACTTCCCGGGAAGTGCCGAAGGCGTCGTATTGGGTGACTACGGGCAAGTCTCGATCGTCAAATTTACCAGATGTTCCTCTGCAAGAAACTTGCGCGCGTCAATCTTGTGCCCCGCCAGCAGCAGGACGTATCAAGACGGAGCAGGAACGGGAGGAGCCGAAAATGCAGGATCGTTATGACTGGCCGGGCGCAACCGGACCAGATTTTCTTTCCCGACCTATTCACAGGCAGTGGCTCTTGGATCAGGCCAAGTCGCTCTTCGCCTTCTTCCATCCCGCGGCATTGAACCCCAAGGGGGGATTCCATCCACTTGACGATGCCGGACGCCCGTTTGCCGCGCCCGGCCCCAACGGCGCGGCGCGTCACCTGCACGAGGCGACCCGCATGGTGCATTGCTACGCGATGGCACATCAACTCGGGCTGCCTGGTGCAGATCGGATGATCGATCACGGAATGGACTTCATCTGGACCCGGCACCGCGACCAGAAGAACGGTGGCTATTTCTGGGGCATCGATGACAGCGGACCCGTGAATCCCACGAAGCAGGCCTATGGCCATGCTTTCGTCTTGCTCGCCGGTTCCTCGGCGAAAGTGGTGGGGCACCCTGATGCAGACCAAATGATCTCTGACGTGACCGAAATCCTGCTCCACCACTTCTGGGACAATGCTGCGGGCGCGACGACCGAGGAATATGCTGCCGACTGGCAGCCGCTAGGGTCGTATCGCGGTCAGAATTCGAACATGCACCTGACCGAAGCGCTGATGGCTGCCTTCGAGGCAACGGGCGATCGCAGCTATCTCGTCATGGCCGAACGGATCGCGAGCCTCATCATCAACTGCCATGCCCGGGCCGAGGGCTGGCGTGTGGCCGAGCATTTCCACGCCGATTGGACAGTGGACCGCGACTATGCGGGCGACCCGATGTTCCGCCCGGCCGGGACCACGCCCGGTCATGCGCTCGAATGGTCGCGGCTGCTGGTGCAACTGTGGGAACTTGGCGGCCGCCAGCATGCGTGGATGCACGAGGCGGCGCAGGCGCTGTTCCTCAAGACCTGTGCCATTGGCTGGGATCGCGCGCAGGGAGGATTCTACTACACGCTTGACTGGCAGGACCGGCCCGATCGCTCTGATCGCTATTGGTGGCCCTGCGCCGAAGGTATCGCGGCGGCCTCGGTTCTGCGGCAGGTCAGCGACGATCCGCGCTTCGAACTCTGGTATCGGCGGATCTGGAGCTTCGTCGCGACCCATGTCATCGACCACCAGGGCGGCAGCTGGTGGCCCGAGATCGATGATGACCTGAAGCCGGTCTCCCGGGTCTTCACGGGGAAGCCCGACCTCTATCACGCGGTGCAGGCCTGCCTGATTCCCCTCCTGCCCTCTTCAGGCAGTGCGACTCGCGGTCTGGCCAGCAAAGCCGGGGCTGTGATCGTTACTGGCTGATCAAAGGAACTGCTCTCGCAGCAAGCGCTCGTCCAGGCCATGACCAGGGTCGAACAGGATCCGATGGCGGATGCTTGGCTCGGACCGTATCTCGACCGTGATGACATCGCGGACCGAGCGGCTGTCGGCATCGGCCATGACCGGCCGCTTATCCGGCTCCATCACGTCAAAGCGCACGACGGCCGATTTGGGCAAGAGGGCGCCGCGCCAGCGCCGAGGCCGGAACGGGGCGATCGCCGTCAGGGCAAGCACATCAGATCCGACCGGAAGGATCGGACCATAGGCAGAATAATTGTAGGCCGTGGACCCTGCAGGCGTGCAGACGAGCGCGCCGTCGCAGACCAGTTCGTCCAGCCGGGTCCGTCCGTCGATGGTGATCTTCAGCTTGGCGGCCTGAGGGCCGGCGCGCAGCAAGGACACCTCGTTGATGGCCAGACCTTCCTCGACCAAGCCGCTCCGGGTCGTAGCCCGCATGGCCAAGGGGTTGATCACCTCTTCCTCGGCCACATCAAGGCGCCTCAATAGACCCTCGCTGTCATAGGCATTCATCAGGAAGCCGATGGTGCCGCAATTCATTCCATAGACCGGAGTGTCCAGCCGCTCGATTTCGTGCAGGGTCTGTAGCATGAACCCGTCACCGCCAAGCGCAACGACGACATCCGCCGAGGCGAGGTCGTGCTGACCGTATTCCGCTGTCAGCACCTGAAGCGCCTTTTGCGCTTCCGGGGCCGCACTTGCCCTGAAGGTGATCCGCCGCATGACCTGTCCGTTCACTTCGCGCCCACCCGATCCCGCCCGTTGCCATTCAGTCTTGTCGCCCCGATGCAGCAAACTCAACCCTTGCCGGAGGGGACTTGGCGATTTCGCTTCAGCGCCAAGGTTTCCGATCTGCTGCGCCAATTTCGCCTGCGACACGGTTCAGGTCGTTTTCCAGCCTTTCCCGACCCGTGGGCATGCACTAAATGAAGCGCGATTTCAGCCCCCGAGAGGAGCCGCCTATGAACGCCCCGCACCGCGACGCCGGTTTCTTCACCGAAAGCCTGTCTAGTCGTGATCCTGAGATTTTTGGCGCCGTGACCAACGAGCTTGGCCGCCAACGCGACGAGATCGAACTGATCGCGTCGGAGAACATCGTCTCGCTCGCCGTGCTGCAGGCGCAGGGGTCGGTGCTGACCAACAAATATGCCGAAGGCTATCCCGGCAAGCGCTACTACGGCGGCTGCCAGTTCGTGGACGTGGCCGAGACGCTGGCGATCGAGCGGGCGAAGCAGCTCTTCGGTTGTAACTACGCCAACGTGCAACCGAACTCCGGCAGCCAGATGAACCAGGCGGTATTCCTGGCGCTGCTGAAGCCCGGCGACACCTTCATGGGCCTCGACCTGAACTCGGGTGGCCACCTGACGCACGGCTCGCCGGTCAACATGTCGGGCAAGTGGTTCAACGTCGTCTCCTACGGCGTGCGTCAGCAAGACCAGCGGCTGGACATGGACGAGGTGCGCGCCAAGGCGCTGGAGCATCGTCCGAAGCTGATCCTTGCCGGCGGCACAGCCTATAGCCGCGAATGGGACTGGGCTGCCTTCCGTGCCATCGCCGACGAAATCGGGGCTTACCTGCATGTCGACATGGCCCATATCGCCGGTCTGGTGGCGGGCGGCGTCCATGCCTCGCCAATCCCGCATGCGCATGTTGTAACCTCGACCACGCACAAATCCCTTCGCGGTCCGCGCGGCGGCCTGATCCTGTGCAACGACGAGGACATCGCCAAGAAGATGAATTCGGCGGTGTTCCCCGGCCTGCAGGGCGGTCCGCTGATGCATGTGATCGCCGCCAAGGCGGTGGCCTTTGGCGAAGCGCTGCGGCCCGAGTTCAAGGCCTATGCGGCGCAGGTGAAGAAGAACGCCGCCGCCATGGCCGACCAGCTGATGAAGGGCGGGATCGACATCGTTTCCGGCGGCACCGACAACCACCTGTGTCTGGCTGACCTGCGCCCGAAGAAGGTGACCGGCAAGGCCGCCGAGGCTGCCCTTGGCCGTGCCCACATCACCTGCAACAAGAACGGCGTGCCCTTCGACCCCGAGAAGCCCTTTGTGACCAGCGGCATCCGCCTCGGCGCGCCCGCGGGCACGACCCGCGGCTTTGGTGAGGCCGAGTTCCGCCAGATTGCCGACTGGATCGTCGAGGTCGTTGACGGCCTTGCCGCGCATGGCGAAGAGGGCAATGCTGCCGTCGAGGCGAAGGTGAAGGCAGAAGTCGAGGCGCTCTGCGCCCGGTTCCCGATCTACCCGTCGCTCTGATCTCTCGTCTCTGGCGCGGCTTCAGAAGTAGCCGCGCCAGTGCAAGACGCCAAGCGTCAGCACGAGCACCGCGAACAGGCTGATTGCAATCGAGTTCGCGACCCCGATCCAGGTGTTTCGCCGCCGCGCCGAGGCATCGATGCGGCTGAGATGCCGGACGCTCAGATCGAAGGCCCTCGCCACGCGAGCCTCGTCAATGCGCAGCTTCAGCTTCGGATTCTGGGCATGGCGCGCCGCTTCCTCGATCACGCCGATCTCGGAGCGGATCGCGGCGGGCAGCACGCGACCGGAGCGGCGCAATTTGTCGGCCAGCGAACGCCCACGCAGGCCCAGCCGCTCTTCCATCAGCGCCGCGACCCGGTCTGCCATCTGCTGAATAGTTACTGCACCCATTCCCTGCTCCTGACCTGCCGGATCAGACTATGGCGGCAGGGGCGCGGCATCAACATCTGGCAGGACAGTGACTTGACCGCTATGAGATTGCCATGCTGACCCTCATTAGCCATCCCGCCCAGACCGCCACCGATGCACTGCCCCTGGTAATCGCCCACGGTCTGTTCGGCTGTGGCAGGAACTGGGGCGTCATCGCCCGCCGCCTCTCGGACAGGCGCGACGTGTACGCGGTCGACATGCGCAACCATGGCGACAGCGCCTGGACCCCGACCCACAGCTACTTCGATCTTGCGGCGGATCTGGCCGAAGTTATCGGATCGATTGGCGGGAAGGCAGACCTTCTTGGCCACTCGATGGGGGGAAAGGCATCCATGACGCTTGCCCTGACCCAAGGCGACCTGATCCGCCGGCTCGTCGTGGCCGACATCGCGCCTGTAGCCTATGAGCACGATCAGTCGCGCCACATCGACGCAATGCGGGCGCTCGACCTGACCGGCCTCAAGGGGCGCAGCGAAGCCGATCGTCGGTTTGCTGCGCTGGTTCCTGATGACTCTCTGCGCGCCTTCTTCCTGCAATCGCTCGACTTGCGGAGCGATCCGCCGCGCTGGCGGCTGAACTTGGATACACTGGAAGCCGAAATGCCAAAGATCGTCGGCTGGCCCGATCCGCCCGGCCACTTCGAAGGAGCGGCACTTTTCCTGACCGGTGCGGACTCCCACTACGTCAAGCCCGAGGATCGCGCCCGGATCCTTTCCCTGTTTCCGCGCGCGCGCTTTGCGAAGCTTCCCGGGGCAGGCCACTGGCTGCATGCAGAAAAGCCGCGTGAGTTCGAGGAAACCGTGCGCGTCTTTCTCGAGGCGTGATCAGGCCTCGGGCTGCCGCATCCGGTTCAAGAGATTGTCCTTCAGCCCGAACTGGTGCCAAAGCGCCGCCGCGATGTGGAGAACCGCCAGGATCAGGATCGCGGGCTTCATCGCCTCGTGGACTTCCGCTGCCGAGGCGATCCCGCCGAACCAGGCCGCAAGCCCGGTCATTGGGGTGACGATCAGCAGAGCATAGAGCAGCCAATGCACAAGGCCGGCTGCCTTCTGTTGCAGCCCCGCCCCCAACGCCTCAGGCGCGCCGCGGGTGAAGCGCAGGCCAAGCCGCCACAGCACCAAGAGCAGGATCACGATGCCAAGACCGATGTGCAACCATGCCAAGGTACCCGTCTGTGACGGCTCCCCTCGCTCGACGGCCCGCCACGCGCCCTTTATCCCGTCTTCCAGAAAGAGCTGCGGCACCAGCAGAATCGCGACGATCCAGTGAAGAGAGATCTGGGTTCTCGAATAGCCCTTGGGCGTCGGCATATGCGCCTCCTCAGTTCGGCGATCTGATAGGGACGCAGCCTAACCTACCCTATCCCTTGCACCAGAGCGAAATCACGCAAGCCGCCTTGCAATTATCGCACTGACCGGAATTGCGACCACGGCCCCCAGGACTGCGGCCGCAATGATTGCCTTGGCCGTGAAATAGCCCATGGACAACACCGCCACGATCGCCATGCCGGCCAGACTTACGCCCGCCATCGAATAGATCACCATCATCAGCCGCGTCATTGCCCGACCCTCCTACAGATCAAATTGTTCGAATGTGAAAATGGCTCCACAAAGGGGGCCACTCCTTGATCCGGATCAACTGGATGTGCGGTTTTTAGGCTGCGACGGCTTCGCGCGGCGGTTCCTTGGCGCCGGTCATGAAGGCCACGGCATCGGACATCGTGTAGTCCTTGGGATTGATGACGCACAGCCGCCGGCCAAGCCGATGCACATGGATGCGGTCCGCCACTTCGAACACATGCGGCATGTTGTGGCTGATGAGCACGATCGGCAGCCCGCGCCGCTTCACGTCAAGGATCAGTTCCAGCACGCGCCGGCTCTCCTTCACCCCAAGAGCCGCCGTCGGTTCGTCCATGATGACGACCTTGGAGCCGAAAGCGGCAGCCCGTGCCACGGCCACACCTTGGCGCTGGCCGCCGGAAAGGGTTTCCACAGCCTGGCCGATGTTCTGGATGGTCATCAGGCCAAGCTCGGTCAGCTTCTCGCGGGCCCTCTTTTCCATTGCGTTGCGGTCAAGCATTCTGAACCACTGGCCAAGCGGCCCTGGTTTGCGGATCTCGCGCCCCAGGAACATGTTGTCCGAGATGGATAGCGCCGGAGACAAGGCGAGGTTCTGGTAGACGGTCTCGATCCCGGCATTGCGCGCTTCCATCGGATTGGAAAACTGCATCACTTGGCCATCCAGCCGGATTTCGCCCTCATCCGGAGTGACGGCGCCGCAAAGCGCCTTGATGAGCGTGGATTTCCCGGCGCCGTTGTCACCGATGACGGCGAGGATCTCGCCCGGCATCAGATCGAAATCGGCATTGTCGAGGGCAGTTACCCGGCCATAGCGCTTGACGAGGCCACGGGCAGTCAGAACGGGTTGCGTCATTTGAGCCTCCTCTTAGCCCGAAACCTTGCGGATCCACTGGTCGACCGACACGGCGGCGATGATCAGCACACCCGTCAGCAGCACTTTCCATTGCGGATCGGCGTTCATCATGTTCAGACCCATGCTCATGACGCCCACGATAAGCGCCCCGAACAGCGTGCCAAGGATCGAGCCGCGTCCGCCAAAGAGCGAAATCCCCCCAATCACGGCCGCGGTGATGGCCTGCAGGTTGAAGTCGGTGACGACCGTCGAAGGAGAGATTGAGCCGTTGCGGCCGATCGAGACCCATGCGGCAAGACCCGCAATCAGGCCTGCCAGGGTATAGGTCGCGATCAGGACCTTGGAGGTCTGGATGCCGGCCAGCTGCGCGGCATCGGGATCGTCGCCCACGGCGTAGATGTGGCGCCCGAACGCGGTGTAGTTCAGCATGTACCACAGGACGAAATAGAGGGCGATCATCGCCACGACGCCCAGGGTCACGACGGCACCGCCCAGTTTGAACGACATGCCGAAGATGTGCAGCCAAGGCGTTGCAGCGGTCAGGTCGGCCTCGCGCATGGTCTCGTTTGCTGAATAGATCAGCACGATTGCCATGATGATGTTCCAGGTGCCGAGCGTCACGATGAACGGCGGCAGCTTGACCCGCGCGACCAGGAAGCCGTTCAGCAAACCGCATGCGCCTGCCACGATGAAGCCGAGTGCAAGCGCGATTATGGCCCAAAGGCCGTAGCTCACGACGGCATTGCCCATGATGACGAAGGCAAAGACCATGATGACGCCGATCGACAGATCGATTCCAGCTGTCAGCACGACCAGGGTCTGTGCCGCCGCAAGGATGCCGACGACCGCGACCTGCTGCATGATTAGGGTCAGCGTGTATGCGGAAAAGAACCGCTCTCCCCGCGCCAGGCCAAAGAAGACGATAAGCGCGACCAGAACGATCAGCGGAACCATCGCCGGGTTGGAATGCAGGAAATGCTGGAGGCGGTGCAGGAAAGACCGCTTCTCTTCGAAATGCGCGACGTTGGTCGCACTTCCCGATAGGACCTTCTCGAATTCCTGTGGCTGACTCATGGTGCCTCCCCTGTCCCCATGCAGCACCGAACGCGGTGCGCATCTTGAATCAGGGCGGCCCGAAAGCCGCCCTGCTTTCTCCCCTTGCGGGGATCATGCCGGGGGGAAAGCCCCAGCGCAATGATTGAGCTAGTGGATCAGCCCCAGCAGAGCTCGGTGCCCTTGGTGGTGTCGATCGAGGGCACGCCAGCGGCCGGCTTGTCGGTCACTAGGTTCACGCCGGTATCGAAGAACGATTTGCCGGGGGTCGGCTGCGGCTTCTCGCCGGTGTCGGCCCACTTCTTGATCGCTTCGACGCCCAGAGCAGCCATCTGCAGCGGGTACTGCTGCGAGGTCGCGCCGATGACGCCTTCCTTCACCGCCGCAACGCCCGGGCAGCCGCCGTCGACCGACACGATCAGCACGTCGTTCTCCTTGCCGACGGCCTTCAGCGCCTGATAGGCGCCGACGGCGGCCGGCTCGTTGATCGTGTGGATCACGTTGATGTCCGGGTCTTTCTGCAGAAGGTTCTCCATCGCCTTGCGGCCGCCTTCTTCGTTGCCGTTGGTCACGTCGTGGCCGACGATCCGGGGATCATCCTCGTCGCCGATCTTGTTGGCGTCCTTCGGGTCGATCCCGAAGCCGATCATGAAGCCCTGGTCGCGCAGCACGTCCACGGTCGGCTGCGACGGGGTCAGGTCGAGGAAGCCGATCTTGGCGGTCTTTGCGCCTTCGCCCATGGTCGCGGCGGCCCAAGCGCCGATCAGCTTGCCGGCTTCAAGGTTGTCGGTCGCAAAGGTCGCGTCAGCGGCGTCAGCCGGGTCGAGGGGCGTGTCGAGCGCGATCACGACCATACCGGCCGCCTGCGCTTTCTTCACGGCATCGACGATTGCCTTGGTGTCCGAAGCGGCGATCAGGATACCTTTGGCGCCATCGGCGATGCAGGCCTCGATCGCAGCCACCTGGCTGTCATGGTCGCCGTCAACCTTGCCGGCAAAGGTCTTGAGGGTCACGCCCAGTTCGGCGGCTTTCTTTTCTGCGCCTTCCTTCATCTTCACGAAGAAGGGGTTGGTGTCGGTCTTGGTGATAAGGCAAGCCGTCACGTCGGCGGCCGAGGCCGAAGTGGCGGTCATCAGAGCCGCAGTCGCAGCGCCGAGAATGAGTCCGCCAAGGGTGCTTTTGTGCATCACGGTATATCCTCCCGAATGAATGTCACGGCCACCCTTCTCGGCGGTCCGTCGCGCGGCAGCTCCGTAACCCCTGCCGTGCGGCCTTACATGAACCCGATTCCGCCTCGACGTCAAGATAATTAAATCACTCTGAATTATTATTGACAGATCGACTGCAACATCGCCAAATTCAGTCTGGGGGCCCGGTGCAGCACCGGGGCGAGGAGGACGTCGTGACCACCATCCAGGACTTGGCAGCGGACCGGGGCATTCCCGATCCGCCGCTCCTGCGAGGATCGAACCAAAGCGGGATGCGCGCGTATAACGAGCGGCTCGTGCTGTCCCTTGTGCGCCGAGACGGCGCCCTCTCGAAATCCGACATCGCACGTATGACCGGGCTGTCAGCGCAGACCGTCTCGGTTATCATGCGCTCGCTTGAGGCAGATGGCCTGCTCGCCCGCGGCGAGCCGGTTCGCGGCAAGATCGGGCAGCCATCGGTGCCCATGTCGCTTGCGGCTGATGGCGCCTATTTCTTTGGCCTCAAGATCGGACGGCGTTCCGTCGATCTCGTTCTGATCGACCTCCTTGGTGAGCCAGTCGCGTTGCGCCGCCAAACCTATCGCTATCCGTCGCCTGATGCGGTGGTCGAATTCGTCTCAAAGAACCTGCCGGCCCTGACTGAAACGCTGTCCGCCGAACAAAGGCAGCGTATTGGAGGGCTGGGTGTCGCGATGCCGTTTCAGCTATGGAGTTGGGCGCAGCATATCGACTCGCCGCCCGGCGCCCTCGATCTCTGGCAGGATTTCGACATCGCCACGGAGCTGTCGGCGTTGTGCGAGATGCCGGTCTATGTGCAGAACGATGCCACTGCCGCCTGCGGGGCCGAGCTTGTTTTCGGAACGGGCGACCGACCGCAGGACTTTCTCTATTTCTATATCGGGTTTTTCATCGGCGGCGGGCTTGTGCTCAACGGAAAGCTGTTCCCCGGACGCACCGGAAACGCCGCAGCCGTGGGGCCCCTTCCCGTTCCGGGACCGGACGGCAGGATGCGTCGCTTGATGACGATTGCCTCATTGTCAACGTTGGCGGACGGGCTTCAGGAGGCCGGCGTCAACCCGGACCAACTCTGGGAAATGCCGGGGCCTTGGACCATACCTGCCTACGTGCTCGACCGCTGGATCGCGGGCGCGGCTGAGGGCCTGGCCAGCGCCACGCTAAGCGCTGCGACTCTGATCGAGATCGATACGGTGATGATCGATGGATGGATGCCATCCGACATCCGTGATCGGCTTGTCGAAGCGACAAATGCCGCTTTCCTCGGGCTAGATCTGGCAGGTGTTACGTTGCCGGTGATCCGCGCCGGCACGGTCGGCCCCCGGGCGCGTGAGCTTGGCGGTGCCGCGATTCCGCTTTCGCAGCGCTTCCTGGTTGACTAGTCCGCCCTGCCCAGGTGCCGAGCCGGTCAAACCGAGACAGCAGCCCGCAAGTCAGCTTCAGAGAGCTCCGACTTTGTGCCCTGCATCGAGACGGCGCCGCGCTTCAGCACGTAGAACCGGTCGGCCAGACCATAGGCGAAGTCGAAGTATTGCTCGACGAGGATGATCGCCATGTCCCCCTTCGAACGGAGATAGTCGATCACCCGGCCGATCTGCTGGATGATGTTGGGCTGAATCCCCTCGGTCGGCTCGTCCAGCAACAGCAGTTTGGGACGCATGATCATCGCGCGCCCGATGGCAAGCTGCTGCTGCTGGCCACCTGACAGGTCGCCGCCGCGACGGTTCGTCATGTCCTTGAGGACCGGGAACAGCTCGTAGATCTCGTCCGGGATGCGGTGCTCGGATTTCGGAAGCACGGCAAAGCCGGTTTCCAGGTTTTCCTTCACCGTCAGAAGCGGAAAGATCATGCGACCCTGCGGGACATAGCCCACGCCACGCCGCGCCATTGCCTGCGGCGGCACCCGGCCCACCTGTTCGCCGTCCAGTTCCAGCATCCCGCCCGACCGAGGATGCGTTCCCGAGATTGCCTTGAGCAGGCTCGTCTTGCCGACCCCGTTGGTGCCGACAAGGCAAGTCACCTGTCCCTGCAGTGCCTCCATGCTGATCCCGTTCAGGATCTGCGAGCCGCCGTAGTGGAGGGTGAGATTCTCGACCTTCAGCATCTTTCAGCGCCCCAGATAAACTTCGATGACCTCGGGATTCTGCGTCACGAAATCAAGCGAGCCTTCGGCCAGCACCGCCCCCTCATGCAGGACCGTCACACGGCAATCGAGGCGGCGGACGAATTCCATGTCGTGCTCGACCACCACCACCGCCCGGGTCTTGGCCGCCTCGCGCAAGAGCGTCGTCGTATGCTCGCGCTCGGCGAGCGTCATGCCCGCCGCCGGTTCGTCGACCAGCAGCAGCTTCGGCTCCTGCGCCAGGAGCATCCCGATTTCCAGCCATTGCTTCTGACCGTGGCTCAACTCCCCCGACTTGCGGTCGAGCTGATCGGCGAGGCCGATTTCACCGGCCAGTTCCTCGACCCGCTCACGGTCTGCCGCCGACGGGCGGAAGAACAGCACTGGCACCGGGCCGCGCGGGCGCTTGACTGCCATCATCAGGTTCTCACGCACCAACTGGTCCTCGAAGACGGTCGGGCGCTGGAACTTGCGTCCAATGCCAACCTGGGCAATCTGGCTTTCGGACAGCTTCAGCAGGGAAATCGCCCGCTCTCCCCAGACGACCCGTCCGGTATCCGGTTTGGTTTTGCCGGTGACGATGTCCATGAAGGTGGTTTTTCCCGCACCGTTCGGCCCGATGATCGCCCGCATCTCCTGCGGTCCGATCGTGAAGGACAGGTTGTTGATGGCGCGGAAGCCATCGAAGGTGACAGAGACGCCTGAAACCTCGAGAAGCGAGTTCATTCCACCGCCTCCTTCTCGCGCAGCGCACCATCATCGGGGCCGAGCGGTTCGCCCTTGCGGTCTGGGCTTTTCACCCCTTCGAACCAGTCGAAGAGGCCGCCGATTCCCTTGGGCGCCACGATCGTCACGATGACGAAGGCAATCCCGAGCATCACCTGCCACCAGTCGACCCACTGGATGGTGTAGAAGCCAAGGTTGACGTCCGGCACGCGCCCGCCGGTAAAGACGCTGGAGACAAGACTGACGAAGGCGGCGCCGATCACCGCGCCGTAAAGCCGCCCCCTGCCCCCGATCGCCACCCAGACTGCGAGATAGACCGAGGCAATCGGCGCCATCTCGGCCGGGTTTATGATGCCGGCCTGAGGATAGTAGAGCGCCCCGGCCAGACCGGCGAGCACCGCCGTCAGGGTGAAGACAAAGAGCTTAAACCCCTCGACCGGGTAACCAAGGAACCGCACCCGAGCCTCGTCATCCCGGATGCCGCGCAGGACAGAGCCGAACTTGCCCGAGACGATCCAGAAGCAGAGCAGGTAGGCCAGGCCAAGCGCCGCTGCTGACGCCCAGAAGAACCAGATCGAGACGTAGCTTTGCGGGATGGCATCGGCGCCCGGCAGGTTCTGCAGGCCCGAGAGGCCGTTGTTGCCGCGCAACCCGCTGTCGTTCTGGAACAGCCAAAGTGCCAGAGCCAGCGTCATCGCCTGCGTCAGGATCGACAGGTAAACCCCCGTCACTCGGCTGCGGAAGGCAAGCCAGCCGAAGACCAGTGCCAGAAGGCCGGGCACAAGGACCACAAGCGCGAGCTGCGCCCAGAAGCTCGAAGCGAAATACCAGATCGTCGGAAAGGTATTGCCGCCGACCACGCCGAAGATCTGCACTGCGACCGCATCGCGGATTTCCTCGGGCGTCGGGGGCAGCGCGCCATTGGCGAGAGAGGCCACGACGATGTCGCGGGTCCGCGCATACATCAGCCACATGCCGATCATGTAGCCACCGAGCCCGAAGAAGGCGAAATGGCCAAGGCTCAGAATGCCAGTGTAGCCCCAGACCAGATCCATCGCGAGCGCGATCAGGCATAGGCACAGCGTCTTGCCAAGCGTCTTGACGAAGGAGGCCGAGATGATACCGGGGCCATAGGCCTCGGACATCAGGGTAACGGCAAGGGTGAACAGCGCCAGCACCCCGAGGAAGATCAGGAGCGAGGGATGCTTGCGTAGAAGCGGCATGCGGGTCGATGCGGCAGCCATGTCAATCTCCCGCCGCGCGGCCCTTGAGGGCGATGATGCCCCGCGGCCGGAACTGGATGAAGATGATGATGAAGATGATCATGTAGGTCTGGGCCGCCAGCGTGTTCGACGGGTTCAGCCATTCGATCCCCTTTTGCAGGAAGCCGATCAGCATCGCTCCAAGCAGCGTGCCCCAGATATTGCCCACACCGCCGACAACCACCGTCATGAAGCTTTGCACGATATAGTCCTGGCCAAGCTCGGACGTGACCTTGGCGAAAAGTCCGATCGCGACGCCGGCAATCCCGGCAATGCCGGAGCCGAGCGCAAAGGTCATCATGTTGATGCGTTCGGGGTTGATGCCCATGCTGGCGGCCATCTTCGGGTTCTGGGTGACGGCTCGTACCTCGAGGCCAAGGCGCGTGCGCTTCATGATGAACAGGAAGACGCCCAGGAAGATCAGTGCGAGCACGAAGATCGCGATGCGGATGTAGCTGATCGAGACGATGTCGTTGAACGTCAGCGCGCCCCCCAGCCAGTCGGGCGAGGTCAGCGGCCGCGCCTGGGTGCCGAAGATGTTCTTGGCGAGCTGCTGCAGCGCGATTGACACGCCGAAGGTGGCGAGCAAGGTTTCCAGCGGCCGGTGATAGAGGCGACGGATCACCAACCGCTCCATCGCGATGCCCGCAAGGGCGCCTACGACGAAGGCTGCCGGAAGTGCCACGAGGATCGATATCGTATAGTCCGCGATGTATTGCTGGACGACATAGCCCGTATAGGCGCCCATCATGATGAACTCGCCATGGGCCATGTTGATGACCCGCATGACCCCGAAGGTGATGGCAAGGCCGATAGCGGCCAGGAAATAGATCGAGGCGAGCGACAGCGCGTCGAGTGCGAGGTCGATGAACTGGTTCAGTGCCAGCCTCAGTTCCACCGAACGCAGGGTGACAAGTGCGGCATCCGTCACCGCAGGCGACGGCTCGGCATATGTCTCGTAAAAGACCGCCGAAGACATGGCCGCAGCGACATCGGCATCGGATGCAGCGGGCGGGACGGCCCCAGCCACTTCGAGCGCCTCGTATGCGGCACTGCGGTTGGCCTCGGAGTCAAGATCGGCAACGGCAACGCCTCCGACCTGGCCATCAACGATGTTGGCAACCAGAGCCTTGGCGCGTTCGGCGGGGGTTATGACCGGCGGAAGGATGCCCGCGCTGACGAGAAGCGCCTTCGCCTCGTCTTCCGACAAGGCGGAAGAGCCGGGGGTGAGCATCTGCGCGACGTTCGCCCCTTGCGGCACGGCCGGACCGGCGGCCCGGGTGGTGGCGACGATTGGGTTCAGGGCGGCGCGCAGATCGACGCCGATATCACCCGAAAAGCTCTTGATGGCGGAAACCCGAGCGGCCTCGTCGGGATCGAAGCGCAGCGTCAGCAGCCGCTCGAGACGCTCCTTCTGCGCCTTGAGAACCGGATCGGCCTCGCCCGCGATGGAGGCACGCAACGGCGCCAGTTGATCGGTCGAAGGATCGCGCGCAATCGAGGCCAGCGCCTTTTCCCGCGTCGCCCGGTCGGGTGAGCTCAACTGGAACTGCACCATGGCCGAAGCGATGACCGACTTGATGCCGGAATTGGGCCGCAGCTGATCGAAATCGGCCTTGGGTGCGGTGCCGATGGGCTGGCCGCTGTCGACGTCGGTCAGCGCAAGATCGTTGCCGGAGGTCTCGGCGATGGCGAAGAAGCCGTCGGTCTTGCGGACCCAGAGGGACCGATCCGACCAGGCCTGCAGCACGGTTTCCGCCCCAGGAAGGCCGCTACCAGCCAGCGCGGCAATGGCCGGGCCGACCGTCGTGCGGGAGCTCTTCTGGATTGGCTCACGATAGGTCTGGAGAATGGTCTGCAGGGGGCCAGGAGCGTCCTGCGCGAGGGCCATGGTGGCCAGCGTCAGAACGGCCGCGAGTGCCGCAAGGAGGGAACGCATCATGTCCGCCTTGGATGGGGAATGCGGGCGGGGGTCAGACCCCCGCCCAGGCTGCGATCAGTAGTTCGACTTGAGCTGCACGCAGGTCTTGGTCTGCGTGTTGTACATGCCGCAGTTTAGCGAGACCCAGTCGGACTCGAGCACCGCCGATTCCGGCAGGAAGTCGGTCCAGGCATCGCCAGGCACCGGTTCGGTCTGGCTGATGATGTCGAACTGGCCATCTTCCTTGATCTCGCCGATCAGGACCGGCTTGGTCAGGTGATGGTTCGGCAGCATCTTGGCGGTAGTGCCGGTCAGGTTCGGGAATTCCTGCCCGATCATCGCTTCCGAGACCTTGTCCACGTCGGTGGTGCCGGCCTTCTCGACCGCGTTCACCCACATGTTGAAGCCGATATAGGTAGCTTCCATCGGGTCGTTGGTCGTGCGCTTCGGATTGCCGGTGAAGGCGTGCCACTGTTCGATGAACGCCTTGTTTTCCGGAGTGTCGGCGCTTTGGAAGTAGTTCCAGGCGGCGAGTTGGCCGACGAGGTTCTTCAGATCGCCTGCGCCAAGGCCGGACAATTCTTCTTCGCCCACGGAGAAGGCGACGACCGGGATCTGCTCAGCGGTAATGCCGGACGCTGCGAGTTCCTTGTAGAAGCCGATGTTCGCGTCGCCATTGATGGTCGAGATCACGCCGACCTTCTTACCGTCGGCGCCGAGCGCCTTCACATCGGACACGATCTTGGCCCAGTCCGACTGCCCGAAGGGCGTGTAGTTCACGAAGATATCGCTCTCCGGGATGCCCTTGGACTTCAGGTAGGCGGTGAGGATGTTGTTCGTCGTGCGCGGATAGACGTAGTCAGTGCCGAGCAGCGCGAATTTCTGCACGCCAAGCTCGTTCAGGAAGTAATCCACCGCAGGGATCGCCTGCTGGTTCGGCGCGGCGCCAGTGTAGAAGACGTTCTTCGACGATTCCTCGCCCTCATACTGCACGGGATAGAACAGCAGGCCGTTCAGTTCCTCGATGACCGGCAGGACCGACTTTCGCGAAACCGAAGTCCAGCAGCCGAAGATCACATCGACATCATCCACGGTGATGAGTTCGCGCGCCTTCTCGGCGAAGAGTGGCCAGTCGGAGGCCGGGTCGACCACGACTGCCTCGAGCTTCTTGCCCAGAAGCCCGCCCTTCTTGTTCTGCTCTTCGACCAGCATCAGGACGGTGTCCTTCAGCGTGGTCTCGGAGATGGCCATCGTGCCAGAGAGCGAGTGCAGGACGCCGATCTTGATCGTATCCTCCTCCGCCATTGCGACGCTCGACATCAGTGACGCCGCCACCGTCGCTCCGGTGATCAGTCTCGTCATGTAGCTCATCTTCAGGGAAACCCTTCTTGGGCTGCGGCATGGCGCGCATCGGCTTGAAGGCGGCTGGAAAACCCGACGCCCAACGCCTATCTTGGCCCCGCAGCATGTTGTTGCACCCCGTGCGGCGGTGACGGACCGCCAAGTACGATCGCCGCCGCACACCCTTGTCACGAACCGGTGAGACCGGGCCGCCCGGCCAATTGAGCGAATTCCGAGCCGTGGGGGAAAGAATTCTGGAGCTGCGGCATAAGCAGCCGGATCAGGTCAGGCTAACTGCACAAAATGCAGGCCAACAAGGTCGGTAACGCCTAATTCGTAACCTTCATCTGGCCGTCACCGTCGGAATCTGATTCCGATGCGCCGCTTTTCTGGTGGACTGGCGGTGCCTTTCGCGTGCCCAGGCGAGCGCAAGCTGGATCAGCAATCCGGCAAAAATGATCGCCGAATCCAGCGCGAAGCCGCCGTTTACCACCTCCTTGATTGACTGTCCTGTCAGCGCAAGAAGGCTGCCACAGGCAAAAACCGGCAGCGAATGGCGGCCCAGAAGGGCAAGCGGAGCGGCGAAACGCGATGCTGCTGCCGTGCGGACCCAGCCGAGTGTAGAAAGCAGATAGCCGAGAGCCAGGATATGAAGTAGCCGGGGCCAGGTTTCGTGCATCTTGTCGATGGTGGTGATGAATCTCGGCCAGCCATCCTGCAACGCCTGCCAAAGCCAGGTGTTGAAGGCATCGCCCAACAGGTGAATCTGCGCCAGGAGAGCACTGATCAGAAGGTATATCCCGGAAATCCACTGCAGGTCGCGGCGGATCGGCACAAGGCGCCGTCCCTGCTTCAGTTCGACGCCCGTGACGATGCCAAAGATGAAGACGATCTGCCAGGTCAGCGGATTGAAGAACCAACCGCCGGGCTTGGGATACGAGGGAAAGTTCCAACCACTGAAACCGGCGACGACCCACAACAGGATCGAGAAGGCCAAGAGCGCCCAAGGTTTCCGCAATGCGACCCAGAGCATGAGGGGCGCGCAGAACATCAGGACCGCATAGAGCGGCAGGATATTGATGTATCCCAACTGCAGAGTCATCAGCGGCAAGCCGATCAGAAAGGCCAGAGGCGACTCGAACAGGAAGTTGATCTCATTGAGGAAGAGCCGGTTGACCGCTCCGAAGTGCAAGGCTGCTGTCGCGGCAATCGCCAGCGCCCAGACCGAGATCATCAGATGGACAAGATAGAGGGTCCAGACACGCCCCCAAACGCGTGAGAGGCCCGGCCAATAAGGCGGCGCGCGGAAAGACATGCCGTAGGCCAGGCCGGCCGATACACCGGACATCAGGACAAAGCCTTCGGCCGCGTCGGAAAACCCGAAGTTTCGGCTGGTGAAGTTCTCGTAAATGGTTCCGGGCACGTGGTTGATGAAGATCATCACCAGCGCAAGGCCGCGAAACACGTCGAGGCGTGGGTCCCGCTCTGACCGCGCGGCCCGAGGCAGCGGCTGATCAGGCATGAACGGTCGGCGTGGCTCCGTCCGGGCGTGTTGCAGTCTCGGTCATTGTCTCGTCCTCCCCGAGCCAGGCCCGCACACAGGTGTCGTGCAGTCCGATGACTGGCGAAGGCGCAATCTCGGACGGCACGGTCATGAGCCCGGACCGGCTGTCCTGCGACGACCAAGAAATCACCAGAGGTGCCAGGATCATCGGCAGGGTTACCGGCAGCAGCCATAGGACAAGACCGGGCGCAAGGAAATAGACTACCGAAAGTCCAACCAGACCGTTCAGGGATATCCAGCGGGATGCAGCCCATGCCTCGCCCACCGTCAGCCTGCCATCGCCACGATTGTTGGTCGGCCATCCGCCATCACGTCCGAAGATGACCTGAAACACAGACCGCGTCTGATACATCAGCAACACCGGCGCAATGATCGAGGACAGAAGCAGTTCAACTATGGTCGAGACCAAGGCCCGCAGGCCTCCGCCAAAACTGCGTGCGCGTCCCGTGGCCATGGCATCGAGCGCGATCAGAAGCTTCGGCAGCAGGAGAAGGCCGAAGATGCCGACGGCCAGGCCGATGGCCTTGGCAGATTCCGAAACGGGGAAGACAGGGAAAGGCCAACCTGCCTCGGGGAAGTAGTTCGGCGGAGGCGCGAATTCCTGGGCGAGGACGCTTGCCAGGATGAAGGCTAGCCAGAAGAGTGGCGCGATGTAGGCCAGCACACCCTGCACAAAGACCCACCGGCTCCAGAATTTCAGGCCGGGCGCGGCAATCAGGCGGCTGTGCTGGAGGTTGCCCTGGCACCAGCGGCGGTCGCGCTTTGCGTGATCGACGATGTTCTCGGGCCCTTCCTCGAAAGAGCCGTCCAGATCGTCGTCAAGCCGCACGGTCCATCCCGCCCGGGCGAGCAGTGCCGCTTCAACATAGTCATGGCTCAGGATGTGGCCGCCGAAGGGGGGCTTGCCCTTCAATTCGGGCAGACCGCAGCTCGCGGCGAAAGCACGCACACGGACAATGGCATTGTGCCCCCAGAAGGGGCCCGTGCGGCCCTGCATCATCGCAAGGCCACGGGCGAAGATCGGAGAAAAGAAACTCGCCGAGAACTGCATGGCCCGGCCGAACCGCGACCTGGCGCGAATGACCCGCGGCAGCGTCTGCAACAGCCCGAGATCGGGTGCCGCCTCCATCCTCCGGATCATCTCGAGGATGGTCTCGCCTTCCATCAGGCTATCGGCATCAAGGATCACCGCATAGTCGTAAGCTCCGCCCGACCACGTGAAGAAATCCTCGATATTGCCAGCCTTGCGCCCGGTATTCTTCTCGCGGCGCCGATAGAAGATCCGCCCTTGGCCATCGCGATCGCGCACAAGCCGCAGGAACCAGAGCGCCTCGCGCGCTGCAATTTCTTCGTTGCGGGTGTCGGAGAGGATGGCGAAATGAACGGTCGCATCGGTTCCCGTCGCGGCAATCGACTGGTCCATTGCGGCCACACGCGCAAAGGTGATGACCGGATCCTCGTTGTAGACAGGAACGAGGATCGCCGTACGTCCGTTGATCGGCTTATGCGGGACATCCGGCGCTTCCGGTCGGGTCGTCAGGCCCAGCAGGCCCTGTGCGGCCCCCCAGGCCAGCCAGAAGGTGGAAAGACCGATAAGTACGGACCGGACGATATCCCAACCATCAAGACCGTCGGCCTGTCCGAACTGCAGGAACAGCATGAAGCCGGTCGCAGCGGCGGCAAGGCTAAGCGCAAAGACCGACAGGCGCGCGGTTAGAACGGCTGCCCCGTTGTGGGCACCGTCACTTCGCCCGTCTGGTTGCATCTATCAGCGCTCACCCCGTTGCGCGCCGCTTGTCGTTTCGGCGCGACCCGATCCTAGCATAAGTCGCGTCATCGCAAGCCCCAGCTTTCGCGAGGGAGCCTCCAGCATCTGCTTGGGCATGGCCAGAGGAGCTTGGGGCAGAGCGCCGATGCGGCCCGCCAGTTCCACGAATTCACGATCCATCATGCCCTCGGACGATTGCATCACGCCACCACCCATTGATAAAGCCAGAGTTCAGTCAGTTTCCGCCCGAAACCCGCGACATGCGCCGAGAGTTCCACCGTTGCTCCAGGCTGGGCCGACACATCGACCACGAGCCTCCAGATATCTTCGCGACCCGAGATATGCTGCAAAGTCTGCTGCACAATCTCGCCTCCCGTGATCGTGACCACAGGCTCTACAGCAGCATCGCCCGGCAGATTGCCAAGCAAGCCACCCTTGAAATCGACCACGAACTTTCTCGTGCCGTCGCTGGCGTCGCTTCCCGCGACCCCACCCTTGCCGGCCCGAGTTTCGTATACGTAGGCCAGAGTCTCGTTGCTATCATGCGGCAGGTCACCCCACCGCAGCCGGTAGGCATACTCCCGCGAATCCCCGGCCTTGATATGGCCATCCGGCACCCAAAACGCAACGATGTTATCGTTAGCCTCGGATTCTGTCGGAATTTCGAACAATCGCACGAAACCCGACCCCCAGTCGCCCACCGGCTCGACGTTAAGAGACGGGCGCCGGTGATAAGCAGTTCCTGGATCCTGATAGTTTTCGAAGTTGCGGTCGCGCTGGAAAAGGCCGAAGGCGCGCGGATTGGTTTCCTGGAAATAGGACCCCGACAGACGCGGCGGATTATTGAGCGGCCGCCAGATCGTGTCGCCGTCTGACCCGACGATCCGCAATCCGTCGCTGTCATGGACGTTCGGGCGGAAGTCGTCGAACTGATGCCGGTTCTTTTCCGAGAACAGGAACATCGAGGTCAGCGGTGCCACGCCCAACTGCTGCACGTCCTGCCGGAAGAACAGCCGCGCCGTGACGTCCATCACCGTTTCGGCGCCAGGGGCAACGACAAAACGATAGGCACCGGTCACGCTCGGGCTTTCAAGCGCAGCGTAGATCGTGATCGTCTGCCGCGAGTCGACGGGCTTTTCGATGTAGAAACGTGAGAAGCGCGGGAACTCCTCAGCGGTGTCGAGGCCGGAATTGATCGCCAGTCCACGCGCGGAGATACCGTAGGCATTGCCGCGGCCAAGCGCGCGGAAATAGCTGGCACCGAGAAATGCCACGACCTCGTCCCATACGTCGGGCCGGTTCAGCGGCGTGTGCAGGCGAAACCCGGCCACTCCCGGCAACTGCGGGTTCGGCGGCAGGCGGGTGGCAAGATCGTTCAGGAATTGGAAATCATCGGTTGCGACGACAATGGGTGTCGCCTGATCGCCGGTGACCTCGTAAAGCTGGACCGGGTCCTTGAACAGCCAACCCATCGGCAGCGCATGCAGGCGGAAGAAGCTGCCGTCTTCCTGCCACCGCGCCCGCTCGGGACGAAAGCTGATCAAGCGGTAGTCGTCGTAGCTCAGCTCGTCGAATGCCGTTTCCTTGCGCTCGGGCGCGGCATAGGCCTGAGATGCGAGCGCCCGCATCTCCTCCGTCAACTGGTCAAAGCTGAATTTCTGCGCCGCGGCATTCGCCGAGGCCTCTTGCGCCCCTGCCCGGAGGGGCCAGCCCATGCCTGCCAGCGCCACTGCCGTCATCGAGACGGCAGCCAGAACGTCACGACGACGGACGTGCGGCGAAAATTGGAAAGCAGGAGGCATGGTCTCTGTTGTTTTCAGCAGCTTCGGGCGGGTAAATGACATTTCCGGGTCAAGCTATCCAGCAAAAGACCCTTGTGTTTGGCGCATTGCTGCCATGCATCCAATGCAATCTCCTTGCAAATGCGTGCCACGAACATCGCCACATCACAATTGCAGCGTGCGATAGCAACATTCTGCAAGTGCAGCCTAGAGGAGCAGTAACATTCTGCTTCCATCCGGAAAAGCTGCCGGACCGCTCTGCCTTAAAATTGGGCAGGTTCCTGCCCAAGAGAGGGGGCATTGCCGGGCAATAGACGCGAAAACGGGCAGAAAAACGAATCAGAGGCGCTGCATTATGCACTTCCGCGTCACCGGGCGGTCACCTGCGCAGGTAGTCCTCCAGCACGGACCGTGTACCTCGCGACCAGAGAGCGTTCAGCCATTTGGTGAAGCTCGACCGAACCCGGGGATCGCGCCCGATCTCGCCATAGATATCATCCATTGCCAGCCAGCGAGACGGGTCGTCTTTCGCCGATTGCGCAACAATCGTCAGCCGGTCCCAGTTGGGATCGTTTGGCGCAGTGACAGCGCCGCTGTCGGTCGTGCCCGCGCAATAGCGGCACCAGAGCGCACATTCGAGGATGAGACCCTCGGGCACCCGACCTGACGCCAGATTGTCACGCAGGGACGGAAGGATGAACTTCGGCTGCCGGTTCGAACCATCCAGGCAAAGCCGGCGGACCGTGTCGGCGATTTCGGGATTGGCGAAGCGGCTTTCGATCAACCGGAGATAACTGCCAAGGTCAGTGTTTGGCACGGGCGCCACAAACGGGACGATATCATCGCGTTCGACCTTCGAAAGGAAAGCCGCGATCTGCGGATCCGCCATCGCCTCGTGCACCAGTTCGATGTCCAAAAGGCCGCCGGGATAGGCGATGATGGCGTGCCCGCCGTTCAGGATGCGGATCTTCATCGCCTCATAGGCATGGACGTGATCGGTGAAGGTCACGCCAACCTCTTCAAGCGCCGGGCGACCGGCGGTGAAATGATCTTCGAGCACCCATTGGCGGAAAGGTTCGCAAGTCACCGGGACGGGGTCGTCTAGGCCGAACTCGGCTGCCAGTGCGCGCTCGCGTGGGCCTGTCGCCGGGGTGATGCGGTCGACCATGCCATTGGGGAAAGCCACATTGCCCCGCACCCATTCAGCAAACGCGGTATCGGAAAGCTCCGCGAGGCCCGTGACCGCATCGCGGGTGACATGACCATTGCCCGGCAGGTTGTCGCAGGACATGACGGTAAAGGGTTGCACACCGGCCAACCATCTCGCCTTGAGCGCAGCCAGGATCGCGCCGAACGCGGTTACCGGCCGACCGGGCTGACGGGAGTCCGCCAAGATGTCGGCGGCCGCGGGGTCGAAGCGACCGGTCGCCGGATCGACGAAGTATCCCCCCTCGGTCACAGTCAGCGAAACGATACGGACGGCGGGATCGGACATGGCGGCGATCAGCGGGGCATTGTCGGGCGCAACTTCGGCAAAGTCGATCATTGCACCGATGCGGCGCGCCTTATGCCCCGCCGGATCGAGCTCGATGACTGTCGAAAGGTAGTCCTGCGCTCGAAGCTGTTCGCGCATGCGCGCGTCGCCGTCCCGAACCCCGGCGCCGACAATGGCCCAGTCGTGATCGTGCCCCTTGGCGAAAAGGTCGTCCAGATAGACGGCCTGGTGCGCACGGTGGAAGTTGCCAAGGCCGATATGGACGATGCCGCGGCTCAGGCGGCTGCGGTCATAGGCGGGAAGGGAAATGGAACGCGGCATGGCTTGGCCTCGGGATTGGGCGGTCGTGAGATTGCGGATGGCGGCACTTGGCCGTGGCGGCTGTGCCGTTCAGCTCATCCAGTTCCCGCCATCAACGTTGTAGGTCTGCGAAACGACGTAGTCAGAGTCTGCGGAGGCGAGGAAGATCGCCATGCCGGTCAGGTCCTGCGCGGTGCCCATGCGGCCGAACGGCACCTCGAGGCCAACCCGGCGTTTCTTCTCGCCCTTGGGAAGACCCTCATACTTGGCAAATAGCGCATCGACCCCGTCCCAGTGGTCGCCGTCGACTACGCCGGGCGCGATGGCATTGACGTTGATGCCGTGCTTGATGAGATCCAGGCCTGCGCTTTGGGTCAGGCTGATGACGGCAGCCTTTGTAGCGCAGTAGACCGCCACCAGGGCCTCGCCCCGACGCCCGGCCTGACTGGCCATGTTGATGATCTTGCCACCGCCGCCGCGCGCGATCATGTGCCGGGCAACCGCCTGCATCGTAAAGAGAGTGCCAGCGACGTTGATGGAGAACAGTCGGTCGTAGCTTGCGCGCGTGATCTCGACGATCGGGGCAAGGTCGAACAAGGCGGCATTGTTGACCAGTATATCAATCCGGCCCATCCGCTCGATGGCCTCTGCAACTGCGGCGTCGATGCTTGCCTGCTCGCTTACATCCATGCGGATCGGAATGGCGCCTTCGCCCAGTTGGCTCGCTGCCAGGTCAGCAGCGGCAAAGTTGATGTCTGCGATCGCGACCCGCGCCCCTTCGCGCAGATAGGCGCGCGCAAATTCAAGGCCGATGCCCCGTGCGGCGCCGGTTATCAGCGCACATTTGCCTTCCAGTTTCATGCCAGCGACTTTCCATTCGCATCAAAGTGATGAAGTTTGCCATCCTGCGGGGTGAGCCAGACAGTGTCCCCCTGCTGGACACTGACTTCCCCGCTGGCGCGCACTGTCAGCATCCCCAGGCCCTCGACCGTCACGCGCATGAAGGTGTCCGACCCAAGATGCTCGGACATGCCGACTGTGCCCTTCCATGTCCCGGCGCTGGTGGACAGGTCGATATGTTCAGGGCGGATGCCGATGGTCGCAGCGTTGTGCAGCTTCGCTTCGGATCCCTCGATGAAGTTCATTTTCGGACTGCCGATGAAACCCGCGACAAACAGGTTGGCCGGCCGGCGATACAGCTCCAGCGGGCTGCCCACCTGCTCGATCCGGCCGGCGTTCAGAACCACGATCTTGTCGGCCATGGTCATGGCCTCGACCTGGTCATGGGTCACGTAGATCATCGTGGTCTTCAGCGTCTGGTGCAGTTCACTGATCTCGATGCGCATGTTGACCCGCAGTGCGGCGTCGAGGTTCGACAACGGCTCGTCGAACAGGAAGGCCTTCGGTTCCCGCACGATGGCGCGACCGATGGCAACCCGCTGGCGCTGGCCGCCCGAAAGCTGGCCCGGTCGCCGTTCGAGGTAGTTGGAAAGGTTCAGCACCTTCGCCGCGCCATCGACCTTCCGCTCGATCTCGGCAGGGTCCAGACCCGCCATCTTCAGCGGAAAGGCGATGTTCTTGCGCACCGTCATGTGCGGATAGAGTGCGTAGCTCTGGAACACCATCGCCAGTCCGCGCTTCGCTGGCGGCAAATCGGTCGCGTTGACGCCATCGATCTCGATCGTGCCGTCCGAGACATCCTCGAGCCCCGCAATCAGGCGCAGAAGCGTAGACTTGCCACAACCCGACGGGCCGACGAAGACGACAAACTCGCCATCCTCGATGTCGAGGTTGATGTCGGGAATGACCGCAACTTCACCGAAGCGCTTGGCGACATTCCTAAGGGTGATCTTGCCCATGTCTTTCCCCTTACTTCACGGCGCCGAAGGTCAGGCCGCGGACGAGTTGCTTCTGGCTGAACCAGCCGAGGATCAGGATCGGCGCGATGGCCATGGTGCTGGCCGCGCTGAGTTTCGCGTAGAACAGGCCCTGCGGCGCCGAGAAGCTGGCAATGAAGGCCGAAAGCGGCGCCGCCTTGGTGGTGGTCAGCGTGATGGTCCAGAACGCCTCGTTCCAGGCGAGGATCACGTTGAGGAGCAACGTCGACGCGATGCCGGGAACGGCCATCGGCGTCAGGACGTAGACGATCTCGTTCCACAAACTCGCGCCGTCCATCCGCGCGGCTTCCAGGATTTCGCCCGGGATTTCGCGGAAGTAGGTGTAAAGCATCCAGACGATGATCGGCAGGTTCATCAGCATCAGCGCCAGAACGAGACCGATCTTGGTGTCAAACAACCCGACCCGCTGAAACACGAGGTAGAGCGGGATCATGACAGCGACGGCCGGCATCATCTTGGTGGACAGCATCCACATCAGCAGGTCCTTGGTGCGCTTGGTCGGCACAAAGGCCATCGACCAGGCCGCAGGGATCGCTATGGCCAGACCAAGCAGGGTCGAGCCGATCGAGATGACGACCGAGTTCCAGAAGAACCGAGGATAGTCGGATCGTGCCCAGACTTCGGTGTAATTCTCGAATGTCCAGTCGGCGGAGAACAGTTCAGGCGGCGAGGCGACGGCGGAAGCCTCGGTCTTGAAGCTGGTGATCAGCATCCAGAGGACCGGAAAGAATATCAGCAGGGCGACGAACCAGGCGGCGATTGTGGTCAGCAGGCGGCGTCGGGGCGAAAGGGCGCGGGCCATGTGTTTTCCTCCGCTCAGGCGTCAAGGTTCTTGCCAAGGCCGCGCATCAGGAAGACCGCGACGATGTTTGCGAGGATGACCGCGATGATCCCGCCCGCAGCCGCGCGACCGATATCCTTGGCCACGATTGCCTGCTTGAAGATCATGTAGGGCAGCGTGGTCGAGGCCGAGCCGGGCCCGCCTTGAGTGGTCGTGTAGATCTCGCCGAAGATCCCGAGCAGGAAGATCGTCTGGATCAGGATTACCGCCGTGATTGCCCGGGTCAGGTGCGGCAGGATGATGTAGCGGAAGCGGCTGAAGGCGCTTGCGCCATCCATCTCGGCCGCCTCGATCTGTTCCGAGGACAGCGATTGCAGGGCAGTCAGCAGGATCAGCGTGGCGAAGGGTAGCCATTCCCAGGCGACGATGGCAATGACCGACGGCATCGGGTGCTGCTCGAGAAAGAGGATCGGTTGCGCGCCGAATCCGCGAGAAATGGCGGCGAACAGCCCATTCTGGGGATGCATGAACAGGTTTTCCCAGATCGAGGCGGCAACCGGCGGCATCACGAAGAAGGGCGCGATCACCAGAATGCGGAGGACGCCCTGCCCCTTTACCGGCTGGTCGATCAGCAGTGCGACAAGCGTCCCCAGCACGACGGTGATGACAAGAACGCCGCCGACCAGGGCCAGAGTGTTCCAGATCGCCAGCCAGAAGTCCGGCGAGTTCAGGAACCAGATGTAGTTGTTGAACCCGACCCAGCCCGTCCGTTCGGGCGATAGGAGCCGATACAGCCGGAACGAGAAGTAGAGCGTCATTGCCAGCGGGACGATCATCCAGATGAAAAGCAGGATGACCGAGGGCGCCACCATCAGGCGCGCGGCAAGACGGGTGGATTGCGTCGACATGGCAGTCTCCGGGGGCTGGGACCGGGAAGTGGCGCGCCAGACGGCCAGAAGCGGCCGTGGACGTACCGTTGCTATCTGAGTGGGGCCGCGCGCGGCGACCGGAGGCGAAGGGCGAAACAGGCGGAACGTTCCGCCCTTCGCGGGAGGCGGGGCTAGACCTAAGGCCAGCCCCGAACGCGGATCACTTGATGTAACCGGCTGCCTTCATCTCATCGGCGACCGCAGCCTGGGCTTCCGCCAGCGCGTCATCGGCCGATTTCTGTCCGGCAAGTGCCGCCGAGAACAGTTCGCCGACAGTCGTGCCGAGCCCCTGGAACTCCGGGATCGCCACGAACTGGACACCGACATAGGGAACCGGCTTGACCGTGGGTTTGGTCGGATCAGCCGAGTTGATCGAGTCGAGCGTCATCTTCGCGAACGGAACCTTGGCGTATTCCGGGTTCTCATAGAGCGAGGTCCGGGTACCCGGAGGCACGTTCGCCCAGCCTTCCTTCGACGCGACGAGGGCGAGGTAGTCCTTGTTGGTCGCCCAGTCGATGAAGGCCTTTGCCGCTTCCTGCTTCTGGCTGGACGTCGGGATCGCCAGCGACCATGCCCAGAGCCAGTTGCCGCGCTTGCCAAGGCCGTTGTCGGGCGCCAGAGCGAAGCCGACCTTGTCAGCCACCGTCGAATCCTTGCCGGTCACGAAGGACGCGGCGACCGTGGCGTCGATCCACATGCCGCACTTGCCCTGTTGGAACAGCGTCAGGTTTTCGTTGAAGCCGTTGTTGGACGCGCCTGGCGGGCCGTAGTTGTTCATCAGGTTCAGGTAGGACTCGAGCGTGGCCTTCCATTCGGGCTGATCGAACTGCGGGTTCCAGTTCTCGTCGAACCAGCGCGCGCCGTATGAGTTAGACATGGCTGTCAGGAAGGCCATGTTCTCGCCCCAGCCGGCCTTGCCACGCAGGCAGATACCATACTGTTCCTTCGACTTGTCGGTCATGGCCGCTGCGGCCTTCTCGATGTCGGCCCAGGTCGGCGCCTCGGGCATGGTCAGGCCCGCGGCCTCCATCAGGTCCTTGCGGTACATGACCATCGAGCTTTCGCCGTAGAAGGGCGCGGCATAGAGGTTGCCGTCGACCGTCAGGCCGCCCCGGATGGCCGGCAGGAGGTCGTTCACGTCATAGGACTCCGGCAGGTCATTCAGCGATACGAGCCAGCCCTGCTTGCCCCAGATCGGAACCTCATAGGTGCCGATGGTCAGAACATCATACTGTCCGCCGCCGGTGGCGATGTCGGTGGTCACGTTCTGGCGCAGGACGTTTTCTTCCAGCGTCACCCACTGGACGTCGATGTCGGGATGCTTGGCCTTGAAGTCGTCCATCAGGCCCTGCATGCGCACCATGTCGCCGTTGTTCACGGTGGCCACAGTGATGGTTTCGGCCATCGCCCAGGACGAAAGGCAAGCCAAGGCCGACGCGCCCAGAAGGGCACGGGTTGTCAAAGTCATCGGATTCTCCTCCCTCATCGGCGACTGAGCAAATCATCGCCTTGCGGGCAATTACTCACACGTTAGCGCAATCTGTCAACGCCGATCTTTCGGCGGAATTCAAATTTTGCACTGTTTTCGCTCAGAGCCCGTCGAGAACCGCCCGCGCGGTAGCCTCATCTGTGATGAGGCCATTCAGGATGCGCGACCGAAGGGCGGCCGTGATTGGAGCAACTTTCGCAGGTCCCGCAGCAACGCCGATGACTGGATTCGACCTTTCGGGCGGAACACGCACGCCGCCGACCCGCTCGTTTGTGCCGACATCCAGGTATTGGCCCTGCGAATCGAAGATCCAGCCCGCGATCTCGCCCACGGCGCCGCGCGACTCCATCTCCGCCATCTCGGCCAGCGAGACGAAGCCGTCTGCAACCAGCGGCGCGGTCGGTCCCATCTGTCCGACACCGACGAAGATCACGTCGGCGGCGCGCGCAAGATCAACAACCCGACGGACCGGGGCAAGCGCGTGGAAGGCCGCGCGCTCTTCCGCCGTTTCCGAAACGACGGGGACCGGCATCGGATAGTGGGGCGCCCTCACCTTGTCGGCAATGCGCATGATGACGTCGAAGAACGAGGCGGATCCGTCAGGCGCGATGTTCCCGATCATCGAAACCAGACGGTGCTGTTCGGCCTCCAGCCCCTCCATGGCATCGACCATGGCCCTCAGCGCACGGCCTGTGCCAAGCGCGATCACCAGCGGCCCCGGCATTCGCAGGAACCGTTCGAGTTCTGCAGCCGCAGTCGGTGCGATCGAGGCGATAGGATCGCCGCTCGGCCCAGGCGAAGGCGCTATCCGGCAACGGGTCAGGTCAAAGCGCCGGGTCAGTCGCGCCTCCAGGTCAAGGCAAGCTGCGATCCGATGCTCAAGCCGGACGTGGATGAGTCCTTCGGCCATGGCGCGCGAGACGAGACGCTGCGCGCGCTGGCGCGAAACTCCAAGCTCACGCGCAATCTGATCCTGAGTCAGGCCGCCCACATAGTAGAGCCAACCCGCCCGGGCGGCGTCATCGCTCTGAGAGGTCTCTGGTTCGCCGATCTGGGCCATCATGCAATTCCTGCCGCAGCCAGGCGCGGGCGTCGCAGGTCCGGTCGCATGGCATAGAGTTGCGGAAAACTGTCGAACTCCGCATGGGGCACGGCATCCTCTGGCACGTCGAGGTCAAGCCCGGCAAGGTGGGTGCCGCCAGTGAACCGCCACACCTCCATGCCGGCCGCAAGACCCGCCCTCACCCCGTTCAGGCTGTCCTCGATCACCAGACAGGATCCGGGCTCGACAGCCATCCGTGCTGCCGCATAGAGGAAAAGGTCCGGCGCCGGCTTTCCTCGCGAGACCTCGCTGGCCGTGAAACACCGGTCCCCGAACAGCGAAGCAAGCCCCGTCATCTCGAGCGAGCGCCGCATCCGCTCGGGACTCGAGGATGTTGCCAGGCAATAGGGCCGGTCGAGTTCCAGGATCGCATCGACCACACCCGGCATCACGCGAAGTTCGCGCTCGAATGTTGCCAGCAGACGGGCTCGGTATTCTGCCTCGAACCGGTCTGGAAGAACGACCCCCCAACGCTCGCGCACTTCCTGCAGCACGACCGGATAGGAGCGTCCGAGGAAATGCTGGGTCACGAACTTCATGTCCATCTCGACGCCATAGTCTTTCAGCGTGTCGATAAGCATCCGTGCGCTGATCACTTCGCTGTCGATCAGCACGCCATCGCAATCGAAAATGACAAGTTCCGAGCGTTTCATGGCGCGACCATATCGGCGCGCCGGCTTCAGGTCCATCTTCGCCTGCGTCAGCCGAAAAGCGAGGCCGCGACTACCGGAGTAACCTCGTGCCAGCCACGCCAGATCATGTCGAGCGCCACGTAGAGGATGATGAGCAGGCCGACATAGGCGATCCAGCGGTACCGGCTGAGCAGCCGCGCGATGAAGGATGCGGCAAGGCCCATCAGCGCAATCGACAGGACAAGGCCGATCACCAGCACGCTCGGATGTTCACGTGCGGCCCCAGCAACGGCCAGCACGTTGTCGAGCGACATCGACACATCGGCCACGACGATCTGCAACGCCGCCTGGCCAAGGGTCTTGCGTGGAGCGCCGCCGGCGATGGTTCCGTCGGCGTTCAGGTCTTCCCCGCTCAGCGCTTCTTCCGCGCGCTGAGCTTCGGCCTCGTGATCCGCGCGAAGTTCGCGCCACATCTTCCAGCACACCCAAAGGAGCAAGATGCCACCAGCAAGAAGCAGACCCGTGATCGCCAGAAGCTGCACCGTGACGACCGCAAAAAGGATGCGCAGGACGGTTGCGGCCAGAATGCCGATCAGGATCGCCTTGTTGCGCTGCTCTTTGGGAAGGCCGGCCGCGGCAAGGCCGATAACGATGGCATTGTCTCCGGCAAGGACGAGGTCGATGGCTATTACCTGAAGCAGGGCAGAAAGGCCCTCGACCGTAAAGATTTCCATGCGCGCCGCTCCTTCCGCGAAGTCACAGTCTCCTATTTGGCCAGATCAGAGAATTCAACTGGCAGTCGGCAGGTGCCCTCAATTCAGCGGAGCACCGCCTTCGGCCTTGCGCCGGGCAACAAAGGCGTCCAGTGCTTCGCCAATGGCGGGGTCGAGCGGTGGTTGCTCATACTCGGCAAGCATCTGTTTCCAGACCAGGTTAGCCCGCTCACGCGCTTGCATCCCACCCTTTTCCAGCCATTGCGGATGGTTGTCCCAGTTCGACAGGATCGGTGCGTAGAACGCGGTTTCGTACCGTTCCATTGTATGGGAGGTGCCGAAGAAATGGCCGCCCGGACCCACTTCGGCGATGGTTTCGACCGCAAGTGTTTCAGGGGTCACGGCGATCGGCTGAAAGTAGGCTTCCATCATCTGCAGCATGTCGGCATCGAGAATCAGCTTTTCGAAGCTGGCCGTCAGACCGCCATGCAGCCATCCGGCAGCATGCTCAACCAGATGCGCCCCCCCCATGAGCGCGCCCCAAAGGGCCATCTGCGATTCATAGGCCGCCTGGGCATCGACCTCGTTTGCGGCACAGACGTTCGACGACCGGAACGGAACCCCGATCCGCCGCGCCAATTGTCCGCTCGCCTGCGCAGCCTTGGTGTATTCGGGCGTTCCGAAGGCGGGGGCTCCTGACCGCATGTCGACATTCGAGGTGAACCCGCCGTACATCACCGGCACGCCGGGCCGCACGATCTGTGTCAGGGTGATGCCCGCCATCGCCTCGGCATGTTGCTGGACCAGCGCGCCCGCCAGCGTGACCGGGCTCATCGCGCCTGCAAGCGTGAAGGGGGTGATGACATTGACCTGGCCATGTTCGGCCAAGGTCATCAGCCCTTCTGCCATCGGCACGTCAAGCTGCAAAGGCGAGTTGGTATTGATGATGCCGAGAAGCGCGGGCGTTTCCGCCAAGCCATCGAGCGTAAGGCCGAGCGCCATAGCCCCCATCTCGAGCCCGTCCATGGTTCTTAGACGGCCAAGGGTCTGGGTCTGCCAATTCTTGTCCAGCAACGTGATCTGGGCGAGGTAGATGTCCAGATGCCGGGTATTCGCCGGCAGGTCGAGCGGTTCGAACGGTCCGCCGCCCTCCTGGTGGATGACGTTGATCTGCTGGACCAACTTCAGAAAGTCGCACATCTCGGCGAATGTGCCGTCGCGGCGGCCGCGATCGTTGTCCATCACATAGGCGGGACCGCCGACAGAGGCGAAGACATGCTCTGCTCCGCCCAGCCGCAGCGACCGCGCGGGGTTGCGGGCGGCCAGCGTGAATTGCGAAGGGACCGTCGCAAGCCGTTCGATCACCATCGCGGGATCGAAGCGCACGGTTTCGCCCTTTACGTCGGCTCCGGCACGGCGGTAGCGGTCGCGCGCAGCCGGTTCCAATACCCGCATCCCGACTGTCGAAAGAATCTTCAGCGCTGCAAGATGGATGGCTTCCAGGTGATCCGCGGACAGCACCTCGACTGGCGGGTACAACCTTGGCACTTGTCCGAACTTGGCCTGGTGCAATGCACCCGTCTGGCGGGCGGCCCGCGGACGGCGACGGGTTTCGCCGGTCATTCCGCTGCCCTCAGGTTGCTTCCAAGCCAGGGGATGTCGCGTCCGACATGGACCTCGGCCGCCGGTACGCCCAGTTCCCGTGCCGTGCGATGGCCCTGATAGACGGCATGCGCGATGGCGCCTGGGGCATTTGCGTCCCCCGTCAGGTGCAGCGTTGCAATCCCCGCCGCGGCAAGATCAGACGCCTGAAGGTCCGCATGAAGGTCCGAACCACCGATGCGCTGACCAACGATGATGAGCGACCGAGCCGGGATCTGACGTGCCTCGCCGGTGAATATCTGGGCAAGCGCCAGCGTTTCTCCGTCGAAACCGGTCACACGCTCGAGCGTCCGGTAGCCAATGCCGCGCTTCAGGAACGAGGCATGAACCAGCGATTGTTCGTTGGTCATGATGCCCCAAGCGGCTGCAGCGCCAGCCGGGGTGATGTAGGTCACAGCATGCCCCTTTGCCGCCATCGCCTCGGCAACGGCAGAGCCCATGTAGTAGTTGTCATAGTCGAAGACGGCGACCGGCCCCTCGACCTCGGCTCCCCGGGCAAGATCGGTCGGCGTGTAGACACGCGGCGCGTCCAGAAGGTCTCCCGGCAGTTCGCTGTCCCTGTAAAGCGCCGGCAGCCAGCGGCCGCCTGTGGCAATCACCACGTGGCTGGCACCAAAATCCAGCACGTCGCGGGCAGAGAGCGGGCTTTCCGGATAGAGCGAGACATTCGCCATCTGGCGCAGTTGCCCCAGACGATACTCGGTGACCCGGTTCCAGGCCTTCAGACCCGGCAGCGCGGATTCGAAGCGGAGCCGCCCCCCGAAATCGCGCTCGGCCTCTGCCAGCGCCACGCTGTAGCCACGGCGGCCAAGGGTGAGCGCGGCCTCGAGCCCTGCCGGCCCTCCCCCAACGACCAGCACCTGTCCCTCGCTGTCACGCCGGACGACCTCGGGATGCCAGCCGCGTCGCCATTCCTCACCAGCCGTCGGATTTTGCGTACAGCGCACCCAGACACCGTCATGCCAGCTCGAGATGCAGATGTTGCAGCCGATGCATTCGCGGATGTCGGCCTCGCGTCCCTCGTCGATCTTGTTCGGCAGGAACGGATCGGCGATCGAAGGCCGCGCGCCGCCGATGAAGTCCAGCACCCCGCGGCGGATCATCGACACCATCGTGTCCGGCGAGGTGAAGCGCCCCACGCCCACCACCGGCTTGTCGGTGATCGTCTTGACGAAATCCACCACCGGCTCGTGGCTGCCCTCGGGCGTGTAGCGCGAGACGGCACAATCGGTCGGCGAATAATCCATCTTCAGGTCGAACAGGTCCGGGGCGTCCTTCAGATAGCCAATGACCTCGTGCCCCTCGCTCTCCGCGACGTCGGACGGTCGGGCGCGCAGTTCCTGCATCGACATCCGAAGGGCGACCGCGCAGCGCCCGCCCGTCGCCTCGCGCACGGCATCGATCAGTTCCTCGGTGAAGCGCACCCGGTTCCTGACCGAACCTCCGTAGGCGTCGGTGCGACGGTTGTAGTCCGCAAGCATGAACTGATAGGGCAGATAGCCCATCCCGGCATAGATGTAGAGAAGGTCGAACCCGGCGCGCTCGGCCCGAACGGCGGCATCGGCATGCCAACGGATGACGTTGCGGATGTCCTCGGCATCCATGACGCGTGGCCGCGCCGAAGTCATGAAGCCGGTATGCGTCGCCATCCATGGCACCCCGGACGGGGAAAGAGCGGGCCAGCGCGTGCTGCGGTTGGCGGTGGCAGCGCCGCCATGCCAAAGCTCGACGCCGGCCAGCGCGCCATGGGCGTGGACGGCATCCGTCATCAGCTGATGGGCGGGTATGTCACAGTCGTCCCAGAGTGTGGCATAGGGAAAAGGGTTGTCGTCCGACGAGGGATGGACAGAGCAGATCCCCGTACAAACCGCCGCCCAGCCACCTTCGGCCTTCATCCCTCGGAAAGCAGCCCTTGCATGCGGGGCAGCGTTGGTCATGCCGCTGGCATGGGGC
Organism: Alitabrizicola rongguiensis; assembly: GCF_021491355.1. Lineage (GTDB taxonomy): Bacteria > Pseudomonadota > Alphaproteobacteria > Rhodobacterales > Rhodobacteraceae > Aliitabrizicola > Aliitabrizicola rongguiensis. The sequence goes on from NZ_JAKENF010000002.1 coordinate 939,103, forward strand.
ACCTGGAAGAAGCGGTTCTTCGCCACCTTCGGCCCGATCCGGACCGGCTCGAAAAGCGGATCATAGCGCGGGTTCCTGGGCATGACCCTCTCCTTGTTGAACAAGTGTACAGTAAGATCATTCGTACGGTCCGGTCAAGCCGTGAGAATTCCAGTTGAAACTCCACACAGCCTTATTGCATGGTCGTTCAACAAGAGGAGGCAGGCATGACCATACGAACCGAGTTTCCCCACCCCGTCGCGGTTACCGAGAACCTGTTCATAACCCTGCCCGACGGCACGCGACTGGCAGCGAAGCTATGGCTGCCGGAAGGGGCCGGCAAAGTTCCCGCGATCCTGGAATACCTGCCCTATCGCAAGCATGACGGCACGCGAACCCGGGACAATGGGCTGCATGAATACCTCGCCGGCCACGGCTATGCCTGCCTTCGCGTGGATATTCGGGGGAGCGGCGAAAGCGATGGAACCATTACCGACGAATACACCCCGCAAGAGCAGGCCGACGGTTGCGACGTGATCGCCTGGATTGCCGCGCAGGATTGGTGCGATGGACAGGTCGCGATGATCGGCATCAGCTGGGGCGGGTTCAACGGGTTGCAGATCGCTGCCCTTCAGCCGCCCGCCCTGAAGACCATCATCACGGTCGGATCGACCGACGACCGCTATGCGACCGATATCCACTGGATCGGCGGTTGCCTGTCGAAGGACAATTTCGACTGGTCCTCGACCATGTTCGCCGGCAACGACCTGCCGCCCGACCCTGCCATCGTCGGCGAGCGCTGGCGCGAGATGTGGATGCAGCGCGCCGAGGCCAATACCCCATGGATCCTGACATGGCTCCAGCATCAGCGGCGTGACGACTACTGGAAGCAGGGCTCGATCTGCGAGGATTTCTCGAAGGTCACAATCCCGGTTTATGCAGTGTCTGGCTGGGCAGACAACTATTCAGAAAGCGTTCCCCGCCTGCTTGCCGGCCTGTCGGGCCCGCGGCTCGGCCTCGTCGGTCCATGGGCGCATTCCTATCCGATGGACGTGGCGGTCGGACCGGCGATCGGCTGGCTGCAAGAGGTGGTCCGCTGGTGCGACCATTGGATGAAGGGCCGCGATAACGGAATCATGGACGAGCCGATGTATCGTGCCTGGATGCAGGACGGCATAGAGCCCCGGACCTGCTACACCGAACGCAGCGGCCGGTGGGTCGGCGAGCCATCCTGGCCCTCGCCCAACATCGACATGCAGCGTCACCATCTCAATACCTGCGGCGCGCTGTCCCGCACCGCCGGGCCGCGCGGGGAGGCCCGAATTTGCTCGCCGCTCTGGGTCGGGTTGGCGTCTGGCGAAATCGGTCGCTACGGCGCGGATGCCGACTGGCCGACAGACCAGCGCGAGGACGATGGCGGCAGTCTTGTCTTCCTGTCCGAACCGCTGACCGAAAGGGTCGAAATCCTCGGTGCGCCACTGGTCCATCTGAGCTTTGCCAGTGACAAGCCCCAGGCGCTGATCGCGGCCCGGTTGAACGACGTTCATCCCGACGGACGCTCGACACGGGTCGGTCTTGGTGTGCTGAACCTGACGCATCGCAAGAGCCATGAATTCCCCGAGCCGCTGGTTCCCGGCGAATGGACCGAAGCGACGGTAGAGATGGACGATACCGCCTATGTCTTCGAGGCCGGGCACCGGATTGCCGTCGCTTTGTCCACGACCTACTGGCCGGTCGCCTGGCCCTCGCCCGAACTCGCGACGCTCTGCATCCGCACTGGCGATAGCGCGCTGACCCTTCCCGTCCGGCCGCCGCGGGCAGAAGACGCCGCCCTGCGAGTCTTCGATCCGCCCGAAACCGCCCCTCAGACGCCTCACACGTATCACCCGGTCCCCGATGGCCCGTCGCGCCGTATCGAGCGCGACCTCCTGTCCGGCCGGATGACAGTGGATTTCCCGCGTTGGGTGTCGAGCGTCGAGATGCCTGACATCGGCCATATCCAGCACAGCCGCGGCCTCGCCCGGCTGGAGATCACCGATGGCGACCCGCTTTCGGCCACCGTGATCACCCGCTACCGTGTCGAGATCCAGCGGCGGGACTGCACCGCCGTCCACGAAAGCGAGGGGCGGATGACCTGCGACGCGACTCATTTCAGGGTGGAGATGGACCTGACGATCCGCGAGAATGGCGATGTCATATTCACCCGCCATTGGGACGAGAAGTTTGCGCGAGATCATGTCTGAGGCAATCGACCAACCCATCTCTGCCCCACGGTTCCGGCGCTACCCGAGCGAGACGCGCGCGGCCATGCTGATCGAAGCCGGCCTGACCTGCCTGGCAAAGGGGGGGATCACCGCCTTTACCGTGGACAACATCTGCCAAGAGGCCAAGGCATCGCGCGGCCTTATCGCGCATCACTTCGGGTCTAAAGACGCATTGCTCGCAGCGGTCTACGCGACGATGTACGACCGGCTGATCGCAGTCATGGCGCCGGTCGATGCCGCGGCACCGGATATCGTCGCGCTCATCGAGGCCAACCTCGCGCCGGAGATCTTCAATCCCGACAGCCTGAAGATCTGGCTCGCGCTCTGGGGTGAGATCGCCAACAATGCCGAGCTGCGGGCCGTGCACCGCCAGCGCTATGTCGAATTCCGCGACACCGTGGCAAAGGTCATCGCGGCCGAGGCTGCCGCAAGGGGCCGACAGGTGGATGCCGGGGCGATCGCAGTTGCCTTCATTGCCTTGTCCGACGGCCTTTGGCTAGAGCATGGAATCGACGAAAGCATGCTATCGCGCGAGGCCGCCCGCGCGAGCTTCTATGCGATGCTAGAGGCCCATCTCGGTCCGATCGCCCGGCCTTAGGCGAGGCGAGTCTCCCGTTCCTGCGCAAGTGCGGCATCAACTGTCGCGGCGTAGATCACATGCGGGGGCTTCAGCCCGTGCGCGACCATCGCATGGCGATTGGCCCGCGACGCCCCGGCGAGGTAAAGGCGCACCCCGCGCTTTTCGGCCTTGCGCGCCAACCCCTCGATGACGTTCGCCCCCGTCGAGTCTAGGAACGGGACGGCGCTGAAATCGACGATCATGGCCTTGTAGCTGTCGGCGATGTTGTCGAGCACCGAACCGATCGAGGCCGCCGCACCGAAGAAGAACGCCCCCGAGATTCGGTAGACAACGATGCCCGGGTCCGCGGTTTGGCTGGGATCGAAGCCATGGATCTGGTCTGCCTCGTCTTCGGCCACGAAGGGAGTGTGCTGTTCGACCGCCGTCGCCTGCGACATGCGGTGGATGAACAGGACCGAGCCGAGCGCGAAGCCGACGACAATTGCCTCGGTCAGGTCGCGGAAGATCGTCAGCAGGAAGGTCGCAAGGAACACCGCCGCATCGCCCCGGCCCGACCGAAACAGCGTTGCGATGGCCGGTTTCTCGATCATGTTCCAGCTGACGACGGCCAGAACCCCGGCCAGCGCCGCCAGCGGGATATAGGCGGCCAGCGGGGCCGCCACGACCATGAACAGCAGCAGGAAGATCGCGTGCAGCATTCCTGCAACCGGCCCGACGGCGCCTGCCCGCACATTGGTTGCAGTGCGGGCAATCGTGCCGGTGACGCAGAAGCCGGTGAACAGGGCCGAACCCATGTTGGCAAATCCCTGCGCCACGAGTTCCGCGTTCGAGCGGTGGCGGCGGCCGGTCATGCCATCGGCGACCACAGCAGACAGGAGCGACTCGATGGCGCCCAGCAGGGTGAAGGACAGCGCGGCGGGCAGAACCTCGATCACCTTCGCCGGGCTGAAGTCCGGAAGGGACGGCATCGGCAGGCTGGACGGTATGCCCCCGAACTTGGTTCCGATGGTCGAGACGGGAAGGTTCAGCAGCGCCGTCGCTGCTGCGCCGATCGCGACCGCGATCAGCATCCCCGGCCAATGCGGCCGCCAACGTTTCAGCCCGACGATCACCGCCACCGTGCCAAGCGACAGGAGCATAGCGGCCGGAGAGACCGTGCCGCCCGCGGCCCAGAGGACGGGGATCTTCTGTATCAGCGGCCCCGGCTCTCCGCCCGCCAGCGTCAGGCCGAACAGTTCCTTGATCTGGCTGGCAAAGATGATGACCGCGATGCCGGCGGTGAATCCCACCGTCACCGGGAAGGGGATGAACTTCACGAAGGTTCCAAGCCGCAGCCAGCCGACCAGTGCCAGCAGGATGCCGGACAGGAAGGTGGCCAGGATCAGCCCGTCCATCCCGTGCTGCGCCACCGTCGCCGCGACCAGAACGATGAAGGCCCCTGCCGGCCCGCCGATCTGGAACCGCGATCCGCCAAGCGCCGAGACGAGGAAGCCGCCGATGATCGAGGTGAAGAGTCCCTGCGCCGGGCTGGCGCCCGAGGCGATGGCGATGGCCATCGACAAAGGCAGGGCCACGATGGCGACGGTCAGCCCCGCCACGGCATCGGATTTCAGCTCGCGCAGGCCGTAGCCCTCGCGCAGGACGGTGACGAGCTTGGGGGTGTAGAGTTGAAGGAAACTCGGTTTTTGCAGGCTGGGTGTCGCAGAATGGGTCATCACGGGCTCCGGAATGGAAAGGGACGGACCGGGCTTAGCCCGGCGGCGGTCCCTCGCCCGTTCGCAGCCTGACGCCCCGCCCGCCCGAGGCACTGGCGGCGCCTTCGCCGATCAGGTCGATCCCGGCTGCTTCGAGCGCGGTGACTACCTTGACAAGGCTGTCGACCACACCGCGCACCTGCCCCTTGCTCGCCTCCATCCGCTGGATGGTCGGCAGGGAAAGGCCGGATAGCCGCGCCAGTTCCTTCTGGTCGATTCCCAGAAGTGCCCGTGCCGCCCTGATCTGCCCCGATGAGATCATCGGATCGTTCCTTGGATTGGTATTGGCGTCAGGTTACCCATGAAGACATCATGATGCAATCTCTAAGTGTGCATATTGATGTCTCAGACATCAGTATGGATTTCCAAATCACAAGCGCCGGGTGCGCAGTAGTTCATACTTCGCCCCTCTCCCCCGGTCCGGCTTCTTGTCCGCGGTGGCAGATCGCGCTATGAAATTAGAACAAAAGATGAACATACGAGTCGGGCCTTCTGTGCTGCATGTCACGCCGAACCGCCTTCCTTCAGACCGAACGCCGCGCCGAACCTGCCGGAACGGCGGGCAAGGCCGTTTGCACCCTGTCGGAGGTCTTTGCCGGAACGGTGGGGGATGCCGGGGCGGCGGGTTTCGTGCTGTCGCAACTGCCGGGCGGGACGGCGCCCGTGCTCTGGATCCAGGACAGGCTGTCGCGCCGGGAAACCGGGCGGCCCTATCTGCCCGGCTTGGGGATGTCGCGGCCGCTTCTGCTGATGGAAATCTCCCGCCCCGCGGATGTGCTGGCCGCGGCCGAGGAAGGCCTGCGCTGCAAGGCGCTCTCGGCGGTGGTGGCCGAGATCATGGGCGATCCGCCCGCGCTCGACTTCACCGCGACCAAGCGCCTTGCCTTCCGGGCCGAGGCGGCGGGCCTGCCCTGCTGGCTGATCCGGCATGGCGGCACGGCCGATCTCAGTGCCGCGCGCGACCGCTGGCGCGTCGCCTCGCTGCCCTCGTTGCCCTTGGCGGACGACCCAGGCGCCCCCGGCGACCCGCGCTGGCGGGTAGAACTGTTCCGCTCGCGCAGCAGGCAACCCGGCCTGTGGATGGCCCATCATGACCGGGCGGCGCATCGTCTCGATCTGGTTCCCGCAGTTCCCGATGGAGCGGAAGCAGCGGCAGGACGACCGGCTGGGCAATTCGCTGCCGGATGACCTGCCGCAGGCGCTGATGGTCGAAGGGGCGCATGGGCCGACCATCCATGCGACGAACCGCGCGGCGCAGCAGGCCGGGGTCACGCCCGGCGCACGGGTGACGGACATGCGCGCGCTCTGCCCGTCGCTGCATACGGACTACGCCGATCTGGCAGGCGATCAGGCGGCGACGGACAGGCTTGCCCTCTGGGCGCAGCGCTGGTGCCCCTGGACCGTGGCCGACCGCACGGCAGACGGGCACGGGCTGATCCTCGACACGACCGGGGCCGATCACCTCTGGGGCGGCGAGGCGGCGATGCTGGCGGACATCGAGGCAAGCCTGTCGGGCTTGGGCTTTTCCGCGCGGCTGGCACTGGCCCCGACCTGGGGCGCGGCCTGGGCGCTGGCGCGGTTCGGGCCGGTCCGCGCGATCTGGCGCGACGAGCGCGACCTTGCCGGGCTGCCGGTCGCAGCGCTTCGGCTTGGCGCCGACACGGTGCTGCTGCTCAACCGTTTGGGGCTGAAGACGATCGGCGCGCTTTCCGCCGTGCCGCGCCTGTCGCTGGCGCGGCGGTTCCTGCGCGCCGAGCTTGCCGACAACCCGCTTCTGCGGCTGGATCAGGTGACGGGGCATCTGCCCGAACCCGTCTCGCCCGCCTTTGCGCCGCCGGCCTTCCGCGCCGATGCGCGCCTGGCCGAGCCGATCTTCGATCCCACCCATCACCTGCCGGGCCTGTGCGAAGACCTTTCCACCCAACTGGCCGCGCAGGATCAGGGCGCGCGGCGGGTACGGCTGACCGTCTACCGCACCGATGGCGAGGTCAGCCGGATCGAGGTCGCGACCGCCGCGCCCAGCCGTGACGCCGACCACCTCGCCTTCCTCTTCCGCGACCGGCTGGAGCGGATCGATCCCGGCTTCGGCTTCGACCTGATCTCGCTCGAGGCCACGACGACCGAACGGCTGGGCAAGGCCCAGACCACGCTGGCGGGCGAACGGGACGAGGTGCTGGACCTGTCGCGGCTGGTCGACCGGCTGACCGTCCGCTTCGGAGCCCCGGCGATCACCCGGCCCCTGCCCCGCGCCAGCCATATCCCCGAACGGGCGGAACGCCGCGCCGCCCCACTCACCCCCCTGCCCGAACAGCCCGCCCCGCAGGCCGAGCGGCCCCTGCGCCTGCTCGACCCGGCCGAGGAGATCCGCGTGCTCTACGCCGTGCCGGAAGGCCCGCCGGCGCAGTTCCTCTGGCGGCGGCGGACCCATCGCGTCGCCCGCTACCAAGGCCCCGAGCGCATCGCGCCGGAATGGTGGCGCGACATGCCCGGCACGCGGCTGCGCGACTACTTCCGGATCGAGGATGAGACCGGCCGCCGCTTCTGGCTGTACCGCGAGGGTCTGCATGACGACGGGCGCGGCGGCGCCCCGCGCTGGTTCCTGCACGGGATGTTCGCCTGATGCCCGAGAACGACAACCGCCATCCCCGCAAGACCCTGCTGGGAGAGTTCCCGCCCAATCCCCGCGCGGCCTTCGTCGAGCTTGGGGTGTCGACCCCGTTTTCCTTCCTGCGCGGCGCGTCGGACGCGACCGATCTGGTGCTGGCGGCCCATGCGCTTGGGTATGACGCGCTCGGGGTGGCCGACCTCAACACCATGGCCGGCGTCGTCCGCCTGCACAGCGCGGCAAGGAAGGCGGGCCTGCGCCCGGTCATCGGTTGCCGCCTGCAACTGACCACGGGCGAGACTTTCCTTGCCTATCCGCGCGACCGGGCGGCCTACAGCCGCCTCTGCCGGCTCTTGTCCAAGGGCAAGATGAACGACACGCAGGGCAACTGGCAGGCCAAGGGGCTGTGCGACATCAGCCTTGCCGATCTGGCCGACCATGCCGAAGGGGTGCAGCTGATCGTCCTGCCTGACGAGGGCCTCCACCGCCGCCTGCCCGGGCTGGTCCGCAGGCTACCCACGCTGCAGCATATCGCGGTGAGCTACCTCTATCGCGGCGACGACCGCGCCCGGATCAACCGGCTCGACCGTCTGGCGCGGACGCATGGGCTGGGCATTCTTGCCACCAACGACGTGCATTACCATGCCCCCGACCGCCGCCCGCTGCAGGACGTGATGACCTGCATCCGCGAGAAGACGACGATCGACAAGGCGGGCTTCCTGCTGGCCGCCAATGCCGAGCGCCACCTGAAATCGCCCGAAGAGATGCAGCGCCTCTTCGCGCCCTGGCCCCATGCCATCCGCGCCACGCGCGAGGTGGCCGATGCCTGCCGCTTCGACCTAGAGGAACTCGGCTACGAATACCCGCACGAGACCGTGCCCGAAGGCCGGACGGCGCAGGACCATCTGGAGGAACTGACCTGGGAAAGTGCCGCCAAACGCTATCCGTCAGGCATCCCCGACAAGGTGCGCATCGCGATCGAGAAAGAACTGGCGATGATCGCGCTCAAGAAGATCCCGCAATACTTCCTGACCATCCACGAGATCGTCGTCTTCGCCCGCAGCCGGGGCATCCTGTGCCAGGGGCGCGGATCGGCGGCCAACTCGGCCGTCTGCTATGTGCTGGGCATCACCTCGGTCGATCCGGCGGTGCATGAGCTGCTGTTCGAGCGCTTCATCAGCATGGACCGCGACGAGCCGCCCGACATCGACGTGGATTTCGAGCATGAGCGGCGGGAAGAGGTGATCCAGCACATCTACGAGAAATACGGTCGCCATCGCGCCGGCCTTTGCGCCACGGTGATCCATTATCGCCCGCGCTCGGCCATCCGTGAGGTCGGCAAGGCGATGGGCCTGTCCGAGGATGTGACCGCCGCGCTGGCCAAGACCGTCTGGGGCAGCTGGGGCACCAGCATGGGCGAGGCGAATTCGACCGAGGCGGGGGTGGACCTGTCCGACCCGCGCATGCTGCGCACGATCCGTCTGGCCGAGCAGATGATCGGGATGCCGCGCCACCTGTCGCAGCATGTCGGCGGTTTCATCCTGACCGAGGGGCCGCTGACCGAAACCGTGCCGATCGGCAACGCCGCCATGCCCGAGCGCAGCTTCATCGAATGGGACAAGGACGACATCGACGAGCTGAAGATCCTCAAGGTCGACGTTCTGGCGCTTGGCATGCTGACCTGCATCCGCAAGTGCTTTGCCCTGCTGCGCGACCATTACGGGCTGGACCACGACCTTGCCTCGGTCCCGCAGGGCGACGAGGCGGTCTATGACATGCTCTGCCGGGGCGACAGCGTCGGGGTCTTCCAGGTCGAAAGCCGGGCGCAAATGAACATGCTGCCGCGGCTGAAACCGCGGGTGTTCTACGATCTGGTGATCGAGGTCGCCATCGTGCGCCCCGGCCCGATCCAGGGCGACATGGTGCACCCCTATCTGCGTCGGCGGAACAGGCAGGAGCCCGAGGTCTACCCCTCGCCCGCGCCGCCGCATGACCCGGACGAGTTGAAGTCGATCCTGAAGCGCACCCTTGGCGTGCCGATCTTTCAGGAACAGGCGATGAAGATCGCGATGGAGGCGGCGCGCTTCACCTCGGCCGAGGCGAACGAGTTGCGCAAGGCGATGGCGACCTTCCGGTCGCGCGGCACGATCCATCTGCTCGAGGAAAAGATGGTCGGGCGCATGATCGGACGCGGCTATGACCCGGACTTTGCCCGGCGCTGCTTCGACCAGATCAAGGGCTTCGGCGAATACGGCTTTCCCGAAAGCCATGCCGCAAGCTTCGCGCTGCTGGTCTATGTCTCAAGCTGGCTGAAGCACCACTACCCCGCCGCCTTCGCCTGCGCGCTGCTCAATTCGCAGCCGATGGGCTTCTATGCCCCGGCCCAGATCGTGCGCGACGCAAAGGAGCATGGGGTCGAGGTGCGCGCACCGGACGTGAATTTCAGCGCCTGGGACAGCACGCTCGAGGTCGGCGAAAGCGGCTGGGCCCTGCGGCTTGGGCTGCGCCAGATCGACGGGATGGCGGTGGCGGCTGCCGAACGGCTGACCAAAGCGCGAAACGCGCCCTTCACCGACCCCGAGGATCTGCGCAGCCGCGCCCGGCTGAACATCGCCACCATCCGCAAGCTGGCCGAGGCGGATGCCTTCCGCTCCCTGGGCCTCGACCGCCGCGCCGCGCTTTGGGAGGTGAAGGCCGCACGCGACGCGCCGGACCTGCCGCTGTTCCAGGCCGAACGGGACGAGGGGCCGGAGGCGCGGGTCGCCCTGCCCGCGATGCCGGCCAGCGAGCATGTCGTCTCGGACTACCAGACGCTGCGCCTCTCGCTTAAGGCGCATCCGATGGCCTTCCTGCGCACCAGCATGACCCGGCAGGGCTATGCCCGGGCGGCTGATCTGGCGACGATGCGCAACGGCACGCGCCTGCGGCTGGCGGGTCTGGTGCTGATCCGCCAGCGACCGGGCAGCGCCAAGGGGGTCTGCTTCATCACGCTCGAGGATGAGACCGGCGTGGCCAACCTTGTCGTCTGGCCCAAGGTGATGGCGGCCTTCCGCAAAACGATCATGACGGCGCGGCTGATGGATGTAACGGGGCGCATCCAGCGCGATCCGGTGTCAAGCGTGGTGCATGTGGTGGTCGAGGCGCTGGAGGATCGCAGCGATGCCCTTCTGCGGCTGGCGGATCGGGAAATGGCCGTGCCGCTGTCGCGCGCCGACGAGGTGACCCGACCGATCCCCGCGCCGCGCCATCACCATCCGCGCAATGCCCGGATCATTCCACGCTCGCGCGATTTCCACTGACGGCGGTCAGTGCGGGCAGAAGGCGTTGCGCAGCGCCGTCACCACCTCTTTGATCTCGGCGCGGTCGAGGCGGTACATCACATGCCGCCCGTCGCGCCGGGCCCGGACGAGACCCTCGGCCCGCAGCCGCCGCAAGTGCTGCGATACCTGCGCCTGTGGCAGACCCAGCAGGTCTTCGAGTTCGCCCACGCTCTGCTCGCGATCGATCAGCGAACACAGGATTTCCAGCCGCGCCTCGTGCGACAGCGCCTTCATCAGGCGCGTCGCATCTTGCGCCGCCCCCGATCTGGCCGAACCCGGCCCAAAAGCGCTGTCAGAGGGCGCCCCCATCATGCGGCCTTCCGTTTTCCGCTGCGTAGCAGGACGTAGATCGCCGGGATGACCAGCACCGTCAGCAGCGTGGACGAGGCCAGCCCGAACAGGAGAGAGATCGCCAGACCCTGGAAGATCGGGTCGGTCAGGATCGTCACCGCCCCGATCATCGCAGCCAGCGCCGTCAGCAGGATCGGCTTGAAGCGGATCGACCCGGCTTCCAGCAGGATGTCCTTCAACTCGCGACCCTCTTTCGGCGCGTGGCGGATGAAATCCACGAGCAGGATCGAGTTCCTCACGATGATCCCGGCCAGCGCGATGAAGCCGATCATCGAGGTGGCAGAAAACGGCGCCTTGAACAGCCAATGACCGAGCAGGATGCCGATCAGGGTCAGCGGCACCGGGGTCAGGATCACCAGCGGCAGCTTGAACGAGCCGAACTGCATGACGACGAGGATGTAGATACCGACAAGCGCCACGCCGAAGGCCGCGCCCATGTCGCGGAAGGTGACCCAGGTCACGTCCCACTCGCCGTCCCACAGAAGGACCGGCTGACCGGTATCCTCGGGCTGGCCATGCTGGCGGATCGCAGGTTTCGGCACGTCGCCCCAATCGCCATCGGCAATGGCCGCGGCGACGGCCATCTGGCCGTAAAGCGGCGCCTCGAAGGCTCCGGCAAGCTCTGCCGTCACCATCTCGGCCGGGGTGCCGTTGTGGCGGAAGATCGGGAACGACGCCCGCTCGCGCGTCACATCGACCACATCGCCAAGTTCAACGATGTTGCGGTCGCCGGGGATCAGGTTGGCCGGAACCGGCGTCGCCAGCATGCGCTCGTCCACCACCTGGTCGGCCTTCGCCGGAGCCAGCACGATCGGGATCGGCCGGCGCCCCTCGGAACGGTGCGAATAGCCCACCGTCTCGCCGCCGTAGAGCAGGCCGATCGTCTCGAAGACATCGCCCGGCTCGACCTTGAAGTTGTCGAGTTCCGCATCGTTCAGGGTAAGCCGCAGGCGATCCGCCGGGACACCATAGCTGTCGTCGATGTCGACGATGTAGGGCACGGTCTGGAAGGTCTCGCGCACCTTGGCGGCGACGGCGCGGCGGGTCTCGGGATCGGGGCCGTAGATCTCGGCCAGAAGCGTCGCCATCACCGGCGGACCGGGTGGGGGTTCAACTACCTTCACCGTCGTGCCAGCGGGCAGATCGAGTGCCTTGATCCGCTCGCGCAGGTCCAGTGCGATTTCGTGGCTTTCGCGGTCACGGTCGCCCTTGGGCGATAGGTTGACCTGCAAGTCACCCATCTGTGGCTCGGCGCGAAGGTAGCTGTGGCGGACGAGGCCGTTGAAGTTGAAGGGCGCCGCGGTTCCGGCATGGGACTGGATCGAGATGATCTCGGACACCGGCGAAAGCGCGGCGGCGATCGTCTGCAGCATGCGGTCGGTCTCCTCGACAGAGCTGCCTTTCGGCAGGTCAAGCTGGACCGACAGCTCCGACTTGTTGTCGAAAGGCAGGAGTTTGACCGTCACCGCCTTGGTGGTGAAGAACAGCATCGAGGTGCCGGTCGCGACAAGAACAAGAAGCAGGAACAAACCTGCCCGACCGCGCGACACCAGAATCGGCGCCGCGACCCGCCGGTAGATCCGGCCAAGCGTCCCACCATCGGATGCCTCGTGTGCCGCCCCATGGTCGCCATGCGGCTTGCCGAACTTCAGCATCAACCAGGGCGTGATGATCACCGCGACGAAGAACGAAAACACCATCGCCGCCGAAGCATTTGCTGGGATCGGGCTCATGTAGGGGCCCATCATTCCCGAGACGAAGAGCATCGGCAGAAGCGCGGCCACAACCGTCAGCGTGGCGACGATCGTCGGGTTGCCGACCTCGCCTACCGCATCGATCGCCGCCTCGCGCCGCGACCGGCCATCATTCATACCCCAGTGGCGGGCGATGTTCTCGATCACCACGATGGCATCGTCGACGAGGATCCCGATCGAGAAGATCAGCGCGAACAGGCTGACGCGGTTCAGCGTGTAGCCCATGACCTTCGCCGCGAAGAGCGTGAGCAAGATCGTGACCGGGATCACGATCAGCACCACCGCCGCCTCGCGCCAGCCGATGGCGACCCAGACCAGCGCGACGATGGACAGCGTGGCGAGGCCCAGGTGGAACAGAAGCTCGTTCGCCTTCTCGTTCGCCGTCTCGCCGTAGTCGCGGGTGATCGAGACGGTGATATCTTCGGGGATCACCTTGCCTTCCAGCTTTTCGATCGCGGTGCGGATTTCCTCGCCAATGGCAACTGCGTTGGCGCCCGGGCGCTTGGCGATAGCAAGCGACACGGCCGGTGCACGGTCGAATCCGGCGTCTGACCGCGTCAGGTTGAAGACACGCGCATCAGTCGTATCGGTTTCCAGCGTGACATCGGCCACGTCGCGCACATAGACGGGGCGGCCGTCGCGGGTGGTGACCAGCAGGTTGCCGATCTCGGACAGGTCGGCCAGCGTCTTGCCGGCGGAGAGGCCGATCTGCTGACCATCCTCGCGCACCATGCCGACCGAGAAGGCGCTGTTCGCCCCCTGCACCTTGCCGGCAAGCGATTGCAGGGTCAGGCTGGCAGCGGCAAGCTTCTCGGGGTCGGGGCGGATGCGGATTTCCTCGGGGGTCTCACCGACGATATAGGTGAGGCCGATCTCCGGCAGGGCCGCGACTGCCACCTGCACCTCGCGGGCGACACGCGTCAGGTCGGCCGGGGTCCAGCGGTCGGCGACCTCGGGTTCAGGCGCCAGGGTGACGACCATGATCGCCACGTCATCGATGCCGCGGCCGACAATTAGCGGCTCCGGGATACCCTTCGGAATCCGGTCCAAATTGGCACGGACCTTCTCATGCACGCGCAGGATCGCAGCATCCGACGAGGTGCCCACCTCGAACCGGGCCGTGACCATCACCGCGTCATCGCGGGTCTGGGAATACACATGCTCGACACCGGGGATCGACTTGACGATCGTCTCGAGCGGCTCGGTCACCAGCTTGACGGCATCCTCGGCGCGCAGGCCGTTGGCCTCGACATGGATGTCGACCATCGGGACCGAGATCTGTGGCTCTTCCTCTCGCGGCAAGGTGATGAGCGCGACTACGCCCAGAACGATGGCAGCGAAAAGCAGCAAGGGTGTCAGCGGAGAGGTAATGAAGGCGCGCGTCAGCGATCCGGCGATACCGGCCCGGACCTTGTCGGGGGAATTGGCGGTCATGGCAGGATCACCGTGTCACCGGCACGCAGCCCCGACAGGATTTCGCGCATCTGTCCGTCATCCGTCTCAACCATCGGACCGGGGACGACGGTGACAGACCGCTCCCCTTCCGGGACCTTGATCGAAACCAGATCAAGACCGGCGCTGCGCTGGATCGCCTCTTTTGGAACCACGATCGCCGGACGTGTGCCAACCGGGACGCGCACGAGAACGCGCTTGCCGATGAAGGCGTCGGACAGTCCTTCCACGGCCACATCGACGGTCACCCGGCCGTTTTCGATCAGCGGGTAAATCTTCTCGATCTTGCCCTGCGTCTCGCCTTCGCCCTCGGCGATGGCGACAGCTGCCCCCTCTACCAGGCCAAGGGCGTGGCGCTCCGGCACGTCGAGCCGCAGGAAAACGCTGCCTCCGGCAATGGTTGCCACCGGCTCGCCTGGCATTACCACCTCACCCAGACGGATCGGCACGGACAGGACCCGCCCTGTCGTTGGCGCGATCAGCGCCCCTTCGTCCATCTGCTGCTGGATGACCTGTTGCGTAGACTGCAGTTCGCTCACCGCGTTCCTTGCCACTTCGACGGCTGTGCGGGCCTGATCGACGCGCTGCGAGGTCGTAGCCCCCCGCGACAGGAGTTCCTCATTCCGCGTCAGTTCCGTCTGGGCATTGTTCAATTGCGACTGTGCGGCACGGATGCGCGCACTGGCTGCCTCGAGCTGCAGTTCCAGCTTCTCGTCGGTGATCTTGCCAATCGCCTGCCCCTCGGTCACCAAGCTTCCTTCGCTCACGTCAAGCTGCACCAGCGTGCCGCCAATACGTGACCGCGACGGCACCACGAAGCGACTTTCGATCTTGCCGAACAGCGCCTTGGTTTCGACAACGTCGACCGGTTTCAGCATGAGGTCGGCCGCAATCGAAGCCAGAGGGGTGACCGTGAGGACCGCTAGCGCAAGTGCGGCGGCGCGAAGGCGCATCGGCATGATGAGGTAATCCTTGCTGGCCGGCCCACGGCAAGACAGCGGGCCGGAATGTCATTTCCCGCGATCAGAAGGTCGAACCGCTCGGCAGTCCCATGCGACGAAAGACCATGGCCGCCGGGCAGAAGCCAGTGAAGGCGGACTGAAGAAGGTTCAAGCCGACGAAGGCCGTCAGAAGCATAAACCAGGGCGAGACTTCCCAGGTGAGGAAAAGCGAGAGGAGGACCATGAATCCTGCAAAAGCCTGAACTGCTTTAGAGACGTTCATTTTTCTTTCCTTTCAATCATTCGATGTGAGTCTGTTTCAACTTGTCGATGCCAAGCGCCTGAAGCGCGAGGCGCTCGTAGAAGGGCTCGGACTTGCCGATGCGGATCTTGCGCAGGAAGTACTTCTCGAAGCCGATCTTGGCGTAGTGCACCCATTTGCCCTCGGCCGACCAGTTGACGTTGCGCGGCGGAATCTGTGGCTGGGCCACAAAGGCCACGCCCGAGTCGCCAAAGTCGGCAAGACAGACGGCATTCCAGCTTCCGACCTCGTTCGGCTCCTGCCCCTTGAGCAGCGACGCGATGTTGTGGGCGGTCGCAGTCACCATGCTTTCGATCATGAAGCCGGTCTTCGGCACACCCACAGGCACTGGCGTCGGCCCCATCGGTGGGATCGCAACGCCCACGCCCACGGCAAAGACATTCCGGAACGTCGGGTTGCGCTGATACTTGTCCACCAGGATGAAACCGCGGGGATTGGTCAGACCCTCGATCCCGCGCACCGCCGCGACACCGCGGAAGGCCGGCAACATCATCGAGAAGGCGAAGGGCAGATCGTGCAGCTTTTTGGTGCTGCCGTCCTCATTTACTTCTTCAACATGGACAGTGCCGGGCTCAAACGATTTCACCTTGGCATTGGTGATCCACTTGATGTGATGGGCGCGCATCTGGCTTTCGAGCAAGCCCTTGGTGTCGCCGACCCCGTCAAGACCGAGATGGCCGATATAGGGTTCCGAGGTGACGAAGGTCATCGGAACCTGATCGCGCACCTTGGCGCGACGCAGCGCGGTTTCGAGGATGAACAGGAACTCGTAGGCCGGGCCGAAACAACTCGCGCCCTGAACGGCGCCGATGACGACCGGGCCGGGCTTCTTCACCAATGCATGGAACGCCTGTTCGGCCTTCAGGGCATGGTCGATATGACAGACCGACTGGGTGTTTGCTTCGGGGCCGAAGCCCTCGATCTCGTCAAACGCAAGGTCGGGACCAGTCGCGATGACGAGGTAGTCGTAGCTGACCGATTGCCCGTCGGTAAGCTCGACACGGTTTTCGGCGGGGTGCACGCGCGCAGCGCCCTGCGACTTCAGCGTGATGTCGCGACGCGCCATGACCTCGGTCAGGTCGACCTCGATCTCGTCCTTCTTGCGCCAGCCGACGGCGACCCAGGGATTGGACGGTACGAAGCTGTAGGTCGATCCCTTGTTGATTACGGTCAGCTTGTCGTCCCGACCAAGTTGGTCCTTCATCTCGTAGGCCATGATGACCCCGCCAAGTCCCGCGCCCAGTACCACGACATGCGCCATTTCCGTATCCTCCCTCCAGAAGCCCGAAGACGCCGCAGTCCTGCTGCGCCCCAAATTATTCAAATCGGAGAATATGTATTACATTCGAAAAATGCAATATGAAATTTCCGGAATGTTTATGCCGACGCAGATTCCCGGTGATGGGTGCCTGCTTGTTGTCGGGCAAATCCCGACGACGAACTCCTCTTGCGCGAGTCCGTTGCGATAGCTCGGGACGAACGGATGATGGGGACCGGAGAAGCCGTGTGATCTGCGGGCTAGCCAAGTCCTGCCCCAGCAGGGCCGGAACGACCCGGAAGCATGGTCAAAAGGCATGACTCCTTCCCGACCTACGAGACTCGCTCAGTCCACAGCAAGTCTTCGCCTTGTCGTCTTTGCCCGGACGTTGCAGTCGAGGCAAACAGTTGGCGATCGCGCCCTTGCGGTTCCGCAGAGTTCTTTCAGCCCGGATCTGCGCGGATCAGGGCGTTCCGACCGGCTTCCGCCTGCCAATCCGCGCAAGCAGGATTACCGGTGCAATTCCGGCCAGAACGATTGCAAGCGCTGCCATTGCCCCATCTTCATGGGTCCCGCGCGCCGCCTCTCCGTAGAGCCGTGTCGCAAGCGTTTCGAAGTTGAGCGGACGAAGAAGCAGCGTGGCTGGCAGTTCCTTCATCGCATCGACAAAGACGAGAAGGGCCGCGGCTGCAAAGGGTGCGCCGCTCAGCGGTAGATGCAGCTTCATGAAGCTCGACCCGACGCCATGGCCGAGACTGCGAGCGGCATGATCAAGCGAACGGGGAATCCGGGCAAAGCCTGCTTCGACCGATCCGACGCCGATCGCCAGGAACCGCACCATATAGGCATAGGCAAGCGCCACTCCCGAACCGATCAGGACCAGGCCGACAGGAACGCCGAAAGCCATACGGGAACCCGAGTCGAGAATACGATCCAGTCCCGCCACGGGAATCAGAACGCCAATGGCGATGACCGTACCGGGCATGGCGTAGCCAAGAGCCGCAACCCGTCCGGTCACGCCCGTTGCCGGACCAGGAAACACCCGCCCGGCATAGGCAATGACTGCACCGCAGATCAGGACAAGGATCGTCGCAGATCCAGCCATCATCACGGTGTTGCGGATTTCGACGACAAGTTGGGCCGGTATTCCGGCCGCTTGCCAGCGCTGCAAGGCCTCCGAGAAAAGGTAGGCCGCCGGAGCACCAAAGCCGATGACGACAGGGACAAGGCCGATCACCAGCGCCGCAAATGCCCATCCCCTTGAAAGCCGCACGGGCACGAAGCTGCTGGCGCGCTGCGCGTTGCCAGCGAACCTCTGGCCTCGGCGCGCCCAACGCTCGATGGCCACGAGAAGCACGACCAGAAGAAGCATCGCAAGCGCGATCTGGGCGGCCCCGGACAGGTCCGATCTGGTAACCCAGGTCGTGTAGACCGAGACGGTCAGCGTGCGCACCCCGAGGAACTCTGACGCCCCGATGTCGTTCAGCGCCTCCATTAGGGCGAGCGAAACGCCGGCCGCAATGCCGGGGCGGGCAAGCGGCAAGGCAAGCCGGAGAAAGACGGACCGATGCGAACAGCCCAGCATCCGTCCTGCCTCGATCAGGTTCGCTGCCTGCATGAGGAACATCGCCCGCACGGGAAGATAGACATAGGGATAAAGCACGAAACCGAGCAGCAGGACCGCGCCGGTCATCGATCTGATATCTGGCAGACGGAAATCCCGCGGGCCATCGAAGCCAAGCACCGACCGAAGCACCTCCTGTACCGGGCCGAGCGGGTGGAGAAGGTCAAGGTAGCTGTAGGCGATGATGTAGGTTGGCATGGCCAGTGGCAGCAGAAGCGCCCATTCCAGAAACCGGCGTCCCGGGAATTCATAGGCCGCCACAAGCCAGGCCATCGTGGTACCAAGAACGGTCACCATTGCCCCGACACCCGCAAGCAGAATGACCGTCTGCCCGAATGCCGGCAAAAGCACATAAGTCGCCAGATGACCCCAGAGCCCTTCCGATCCGTGCGAGGCCTCCCAGACCAGGGCGACAATCGGCGCGAGCACCAGAGCAGAGATTGCAAGCGCAGCCCAAAGCAAGCCGGGTCCGGCCGCCAGAGGAGCGAACCTCCGGGCGCCGGGGACGGCACTGCTCAATTCAACGATTGCCATTCGCGGTGCTGCACAGAGGGCGTCGGGCGCCCCCTGCCTTTCCTACTTCAGTTGTCGAAACCGACCTTCTCGGCGAGCAGGCTCGCTTCCTTCCGGTCCTTCACCACCTCGGTCAGGGGCAAGGGATCGACCTTGAGCGTGCCGAAGGAGGCAATTGCCGGTGCGGGTGCTATGCCGGGCTTCACCGGGTACTCGAAGTTCGCCTCCGCGTAGATGCGCTGCGCCTCGTCTGAAACCAGGAACTCCAGCAGTTGCAGCGCTTCGGTCTTGTTCGGCGCGTTCTTCGCAATGGCCGCGCCAGAGATGTTCACGTGGGTGCCACCTCCCTCAAACGTCGGCAGCAGCACCTTGATCGCTTCCGCCCATTGCTTTTGCTCGGGCTCTTTCTCGTTGGTCTGCATCAGGCCGACGTAATATGAGTTGGCCACGGCTAGGTCGCAGATCCCGCCCAGAATATCCTTTGCGCCATCGCGGTCGCCGCCACCTGGCTTGCGTGCCAGATTGCCCTTCAGGCCAGAGAGCCAGGCCTCGGTGGCCTCGGTTCCATGATGCGCGAGGTAGGCTGCAAACAGCCCGGTGTTATAGGGGTGCTGGCCGGGGCGGATGCAGATCTTGCCCTGCCATTTCGGATCGGCCAGCTCCTCGTAGGTGATCGCGCTCAGATCCAGATCCTTGGCCGCATAGACAACGCGCGCGCGCATCGACAGGGCTACCCACTGGTTCGCGGGATCGCGAAGCTCGACCGGAACTGCGGCAAGAACCGCCTCGGACTCGATCGGTTGCGTCAAGCCACGCTCGGCAAGATCCGCCAGGTTACCGGCATCCACTGCCATGAGAATGTCGGCGGGCGAACTTGCACCCTCAGCCGCGACGCGCTCTGCCAAGCCGTCCTTCAGGAAAACCGTGTTCACCTTCACGCCACTTTGCGCCGAGAAGGCGTCGAGCAGCGGTTGCACCAGCCCCGGCTCGCGGGAGGTATAGATGTTGAGTTCCGCGGCCAGCGACACTGTCGCACTGGCAAGAAGCATCGCCCCCCCGAGGCAGGCTGACAACATCAGTCGGTCTTCGATCATGGCGGGCTCCTGTTCTTTGTCTCGTTCGCTCTCGAGAGAAATCCGAGAGGTCTGAGGGCAGAAGCCATGCCTGACAGTTTTTGTCAAGTTAATGCCAATCAAAAGAGTCAGAATTTAGTTGGATCATCATCTGCGAAGACGCGAACAGAACTGGGATCGACGCGAAGGCCGACATGACTTCCAACGTTTGGTGCCGCGTCCGGTGCTACATCCACGGTCATGAGGTCCGGACAGCCGATCAGCCTCAGGGACAGCCGTTCCGACTCACCCTGGAATGCGCGATCGACGACCTGCGCTTCAGCTCCGCTTTCGACCGAACAGATGCTCAGCGCCTGCGGACGAAAGAAGGCCCTGGCGCCTTTGCCCTCGCCAAGGGTCGGTGCCGCGAACCGGCCAAGCGGCGTTTCGACAGCCCCCGCCAAGACCCTTCCGCTCAGTTCGTTGCCCGGGCCCAAGAACCTGGCGGCATAAAGATGCGGTGGATTTTGGTAGAGGTGTCGCGGCGGTCCGTCCGCGACAACACGACCGTCGCGCAACAATACCAGGCGGTCACCGGCTGCAAGTGCCTCCTGTGGGTCATGAGTGACGATGATTGTCGTCGTGCCAAGGCTGCGCAGCAGCCGGAGCGTTTCGGCTCGAACCGTGTCCCGCAGACCCTGATCGAGATTGGAGAAGGGTTCATCCATCAGCAGGATCGCAGGACGCGGCGCCAGAGCCCGCGCCAAGGCGACGCGCTGTTGCTCTCCGCCGGACAGCATGTGGGGATAACGCTCGGACAGATGTGCAACTCCGGCCACCTCCAGCACTTCGGTCGACCGCGATGCAATCGCAGCCTTTCCGCTGCCCCGAAGTCCAAAGGCCACGTTCTGTGCGACGGTCAGATGCGGAAAAAGTGCATAGTCTTGAAACATGAAGCCGATGCTGCGGTCTTCCGGCTCCACAAACAGATGCGGTCCGAAGATCGGTCGACCGCCCAATTCCATCGTGCCGCCATCCGCACGTTCGACACCGCCGATCACCCGCAGCAATGTCGACTTTCCGCAGCCCGATGGCCCGAGCAGGCAAACGACCTCTCCCATCCCGACCTGAAGCGAAATGCCGTCGAGGGCGGCGACTGGCCCGTAGGATCGACTGACGCCAAGCAGCGAAAGAGGTTGGGCGTCCGGTGTTTCGTTTCGGGACATGGCGTTCGGCCTGCCATCAATTGCTGACTCTTTATGTCATTTATTGAATGAATCGCACCAGCGCCAGCCACCTGCATCATGGTGCTGACCGTGGTCCCTGCGGGCGGTCCGTCCGAAACGCAGGAAGAGACAGCGGCCGCCGGCCCGACGGAGCCAGAGATCTACACACGTATCGGCGTGTTCGCCGCTGCTCAGTCAGCCGATCAGGATCGCACGGAAGTCATTCACATTGGTCAGGGTCGGACCGGTGACGACCTGATCGCCGATCGCGGCAAAGAACCGATGCGCATCGTTCCGGGCCAGCGCCTGCGCTGGATCAACGCCAGCCTGTTTCGCCGCTCCCAACGTGCCGGGATGGACGACCGCCCCCGCGACTTCGGCTGCGCCGTCGACACCATCGGTGTCACAGGCGATCGCGTGAATACCTGCCGCACCGTCGAGCGCCAGCGCGAGCGCCAGACAGAACTCTGCATTGGGGCCACCGATCCCGTCGCCCCGGCGGGTCACGGTCAGTTCTCCGCCGGAAAGAAGCAGCAAAGGGGGCGCTCCAGCCCCACGCTTCACCTGCTCTGCAAGGGCAAGTGCCGCCTGAGCGGCGGCGACATCTCGCGCCTCGCCCTCCAGATCGTCGCCAAGCATACGGACCTCGCAGCCCTGGCTGCGCCCCAGGTCCGCCGCCGCCTCAAGCGACTGGCGCGGCGCCGCAAAGATGCGGTTCACCACTTGGGATAGACGCGGATCCCCCGGTGGAACCACCCCCGAGGGCCGGCTGAGGGCCATTCTGACCGAGTCGGGAACATCGATCCGCCACTCGCTAAGGATGGTGCGCGCGTCTTCCACGGTTGAAGCATCGCCGACCGTCGGACCAGACCCGATGAACGCCATGTCGTCGCCCGGCACGTCCGAGATCATCAGCGCCAGCATCCTTGCAGGCGCGGAAAAAGCGCCAAGCTGTCCTCCCTTCACCCGGCTGAGGTGCTTTCGGACCGTGTTCATCTTGTCGATCGGGGCACCCGAGGCCAGAAGAGCCGCGTTCACCGCCTGCTTTTCGGCCAGCGTAACGCCCTCGGCTGGCGTACAGAGCAAGGCCGACGCCCCTCCGGAGATGAGCGCCAGAACGAAGTCTTCTGGTTGCAGTCCGGAGAGAAGCGTCATCATCCGGCCGGTTGCAGCCACGCCGGCAGCATCGGGTACGGGATGTGCGGCCTCAATGATCTCGATGCCCTTGCATGGGCGTCCATACCCATACCTCGTAATGACCAGCCCTTCGCAAGGGCCCCAGGCGGCCTCGACCGCCTCGGCCATTCGCGCACTTGCCTTTCCTGCGCCGACCACGATGACACGCCCCTCGGGCTTTTCCGGCAGGAAGGCCCCGATCGAGCGCATCGGGTCGGCCACTTCGACAGCCCGGTCAAACAGGGTGCGCAGCAGGGTCAACGGTTCTTTCTTCATGCAATCGCCTTGGGACTTGTGGATGCCCGGACGATCAGTTCGACCGGCGTCGTCGTTTCTTCGGGTGGTGCCCGCCCGAGTTCCACCCATTCGAGCAGGATCTCGGCCATCCGCCGGCCAAATCCGGCAATGTCGCACCGTACCGACGTCAGGCTGGGCCAGACCTGCGCACAATCCTCGATGTCGTCAAATCCGACGACCTTGAGTTCTATCCCGAGACGCCGCCCGATCTCGGCGCAGCCGGACAGTACGCCAAGCGCGACAAGGTCGCTGAAGCAGATGACCGCGCCCACATCCGGGTAATCCTGCGCAAGGCTTCGGGCGATCTCGCGTCCGAAGGCGCGCGTCGGCCGTCCCGGAAGGATGAGGGGCTCGATGCCGGCATGCCCTAATACCGACAGGTAACCCTTCATCCGCTTCTTCGTGACGTCGCGGCCCTGGAAGCCGCCGATGAAGGCAATCTGATGCGCACCGAGCGAAAGCAGATGCTCGGCGGCAAGACGGCCGCCCTCTTCGTAATCCGGGGCGGCGAAGGGAAACTGCCGCCCGTCCGAAACCACTTTGCGGAGGACCTGCAAAGTGGGGATGCCGGCCCGGGCGATCGGATCGAAGCTGGCGGCCTCGTTGCCGTAGGTCGGCGAGATCATCAACGCCGTCACGCCATGCTCGATCATCGCGGAGACTACCTGTGCCTGGAGATCCGGATCCTCGTTGGTGTTGGCCAGCACCGTGGCATAGCCCCGCGCCGAGAGCGTCATCTGCACCGATGTCGCGAATTCGGTGAAGAACGGGTTGCGCAGGTCGTTGATCACCAGACCGATGAGTCCCGCATTGGACGAACGCATGTTGGCCGCGACGCGGTTATAGACATAACCGATCTCGGCCATGACCTTTCGGATTTCGGCACGGGTTTCCTCCTTCACCAGCGTGCTGTTCTGCAGGACGAGGCTGACAGTCGATTTCGAGACCCCCGCCTTGCGGGCGACATCGATGATTGTCGGTCTTCGATCCATGCCCACCCCACCTGCGGCAGTGTCAGTCGATTCCGTGAAGCGCCAGGAGAACCTTCATCCGCGAGACAGCCAAGTCCGGCTTGGACAGCAAGCCTGCTTCGTCTGCAAGTCGGAAAACCTGCGCGTAATGCACAATGTCCCGACTCGACTGGAACCCGGCGGGCATGATGAAGTGCCGCTGCGATCCGTTCAGCCAGCTGAGAAAGGCGATCCCGGCTTTGTAGAACCGCGTCGGCGCCCGGAAGATCTCGCGCGACAGGGGCACCGTGGGCGCAAGAAGCTGATGGAACACGACGCGATCGCCTAGGGCCAGCGCCTCGAGCGCTTGCGAGGCGGCGGGCGCAATCGCGGCGAAGATGCCAAGGAGCGCATGAGAGTAATGCGTCCCGTCGCCGTCGATCAGGGGTGCATAGTTGAAGTCGTCGCCGGTGTAGAGCCGAACGCCATTCGGCAACCTGGCCCGGAAGGCGACCTCATGCGCTTCGTCCAGCAGGGAAATCTTGATACCGTCAACCTTGGCCGGGTTCTCGGCGATGAGGTTCAGAACGAAATCGCTTGCCGCCGCCACATCCGTGGTGCCCCAGTAGCCGGTCAGGACCGGATCGAACATGTCGCCCAACCAGTGCAGGATGACCGGGTCCTTTGCCCCGTCGATCAGGCGGCGATAAACGCGGCGATAGGTGTCAGGACCAGCCCCGATGGCGGGAAATGCGCGGCTCGCCATCAGGATCAGTTGCCCGCCCGCGGCCTCGATCGCGGCGGCCTGCGTCTCGTAGGCGGCCGCGATGGCATCGGCGCTGGTGAGTTCGGACAGCGCGACATGGTCCGTTCCCGCCCCGCAGGCGACGCGGGGTTTCATCGGATGCGCCTTGGCCGCACGCATTGTCCGCTCGATCAATTCCTTTGCGGTCAGCCAGTCAACGCCCATGCCGCGCTGCGCGGTGTCCATCGCCTCGGCCAAGCCCAGGCCCTGATCCCAAAGGCCTTGCCGGAAGCCTAGCGTCGCATCCCAGTCGACCGCAGGTCGCGTGTCCCAGGGGTTCCGCTCGCGGAGCGGGTCGCTGATGACATGGGCCGCGGCGAAGGCGGTTCGGGTCAGGGGCACCCGCGGCGCCCGAGGGGTCAATGGTGTTCCGCTCAGGCGATAGGGTTCAAGTCGGCCGTCTTGAGTAGGAAGCGTAATCATGTCGGGCCCTTAGAACGGGAGGTCAAAGACAAGGATGCCGTCGAGTCCGCCCGCCGCATGGGCGACAAGCGCGGCACCGAAAGCCTTGTGCTCGGGATCGGCCTGGTAGGTGGCAAGCGCCTGCCAGTCGTCGAAGTCGATGGTGAAGCCGTGCAGGTAGCCACGCTCGATCTGCTCGGGGCTTTCGCTTCTCCCGGCCGCAAAGCCGCGCACTCCCGGCAGCCGCGCGGCAAGCTTGGGCAAAGCCATGAAGAGCGTCGCAATGGCGCCTTCGCTGAGATCGGGACGGAAACGGATCAGGACGATGTGGCGGATCATGGAACTACATCCGGTAGGACGCGCGCACCAGATCGGCGCCTTTTTCGCCGATCATGATCGCGGTGGCATTGGTGTTCGAGGAAACGAGCGTCGGCATGATCGAGTTGTCGATCACTCTCAGCCGCTCGATCCCGTTGAAGCGCAGCTCGGGGTCCACGACCGCGCCTGCGTCGATGCCCATGCGGCAGGTGCCTGCCGGATGGTGGTCGGTCTTGGAATGGTTGCAGGCGTAGTTGAAGTAATCTTCGTCCGTCCGCACATCGGGCCCCGGCAGACGCTCGGCCTTGACGAAGGGCTTCAACGCGTCCTGTCGCATGATCTCTTGGGCAAGCTTGAGTCCACGGATCGACATCTCACGGTCGTAGGGATCCGCCCAGTAATTCGGGTCGATCAGCGGCGCGGCCAGAGGATCGACGGAGGCAAGGCGCACGGTCCCCCGGGACCGCGGGCGAAGGTAGGCCGAGTTCAGCGTAACGCCACCTTGCGGCATCGCCGCGACGCCCGCCTCGATCCCCGAGCCGAGGCCGAGATGGAACTGGATGTCCGGGCTGCGGGCATTCGGGTCGGCATACCAGAAGCCACCCGTCTCGAAGAGCGACGAGGCAACAGGGCCAGTCTTTGTCAGAAGGTATTGCAGGCCCGCGACTGCCGACCAGTGCGGCTTGGCGTAACGGTCATAGGTGTGGGGCCCAGTGCATTCGGCGATCACGAACAGATCGAGATGGTCCTGCAAGTCAGAGCCGACTTCAGGGCGGTCGAGCACCACCGGCAACCCGAGGGCGCGCAATTCATCCGCCGGACCGATCCCCGAGAGTTGCAGAAGGCGCGGCGAACCGATCGCGCCGGACGACAGGATCACTTCGGTCTCGGCCCGGACGATCCCCTCGCCGGCCAGGTCCACGCCGACGGCCCGGCCATTCTCCATCACAATCCGCAGCACCTGCGCGCCGGTGCGGATGGTCAGGTTCGGGCGCTTGCCCCGGATCGGGTCCAGGTAGGCGATCGAGGCCGAGGAGCGGCGAACATGGCGCTGTGTCAGCTGGTAGTAGCCCACGCCGTCCTGCACCTCGCCGGCCATGTCCTGATTGAACGGGATGCCAAGCTGCCCGGCTGCGGTGAAGTACGCCTCGCAGATCGGCAAGGGCGCCGCGGGTTTCGACACACCAAGCGGCCCGCCCTTGCCGTGATAGCGGTTGTCGTAGCTGTCGTTGTCTTCTGCCTTGCGGAAATAGGGCAGCACATCTTCGTAGCCCCAGCCGGCGCAGCCCCTCTGCCGCCATTCGTCGTAGTCGAGCGCATTGCCTCGCGTGTAGATCTGCGCATTGATCGACGACCCGCCGCCGATCACCTTGGCCTGGGTATAGCGGATCACCATCCCGTTCATGTGTTTCTGGGGAACCGTGTGCCACCCCCAGGAGCCGATGCCCTTGGTCATCTTCGCAAAGCCCGCCGGCAGGTGGTAGAAGGGATGGCGGTCGCGCCCGCCGGCCTCCAGCAGCAGCACGCGCGCAGCCGGGTTCTCGGACAGGCGCGCAGCCAGAACGCAGCCCGCTGAGCCGCCGCCGATGATGATGAAGTCGTAGCCCTGTGCCATCTCTCCGTCCATTCCTTCAAAGCCGCGCGATCGACAGGCCGCCATCGACCGGGATCACCGCACCGGTCGCAAAGGCCAGATCGCCGTGAGCGATGCTGGCCGCGACCGACCCGATATCGGCGGGCTGTCCCCATCTTGCGGCAGGCACCAGTCCGCCCTCGATCCGCGCGGTGTATTTGTCAGCCACTCCGGCCGTCATCTCGGTGGCGATGATGCCGGGACGCAGTTCAAAGACTCCGATCCCGTGGGGCGCGAGACGCAGCGCCAGAGCCTGCGCCGCCATTGCTGCGCCGGCCTTGGAGATGCAGTAGTCCGCCCGCTCGACGGAGGCCATGTTGGCCGAAACCGAGGTGACGAACATGATCGAGCGGTAATGGTCCGCGGCTTGCGACAGCATCCGCTTGGCCACCGCCTGCGCGAGGAAGAAGGCACCCCGCAGATTGATGTCCATGACGAAATCGAAGTTCTCTGGCGTGATCTCGAGCATGTCGCCGCGCACCTTCGCCGCGACACCCGCGTTCTGGACCAGCGCCGTGATCGGCCCCTGCTCGGCTTCGATCCGGCCGACCAGAGCGGGGAGTGCGCCGATTTCCGACAGGTCGTGGCGGTAGTAGCGCGTTTCTGGCCCCAACTCCTCCAGCGCCGCCTGTACCGTCGGGTGACCCAGTTCGGGCAACGAGACGATGGCAAGGCGGAAACCCTGCGCTGCCAGCGCCCTTGCGATACCAAGGCCGATGCCCTGCTGTCCGCCGGTGACGACTGCGAGCGGGGTCATACCGCGAATTCCGTCTTCAGGATATGGTCACCGGCGCGCAGCGCGAGCGCGGCAACTGTCAACGATGGGTTAACCGCTGCCGAGGTGGGAAGAACCGAGGCGTCGGCGATATAGAGGTTGTCGAGGTCATGGGCCTTGAGGTTCGCGTCCACGACCGAAGCCGAAGGATCGCCCCCCATCCGCGCTGTGCCGCATTGATGCGAAGGCTTCGACTTGGGGAAACCGCGCGACAGGACGATCGGCCATCCGGCGCGGCGCATCGCCTGCGAGAGGCGCTTCACCAGCAGGTCATGCGCCTTGGTGTTGGTGCGCCGCCAGTCTAGCACGACCTCGCCGTTCTTCCATAGGACGCGGGACTCCGGGTCGGGCAGGTCCTCCGACATCGCCATGATATGGATCGAGCGATCGGCGACATGGGTCGCGAGCCAAAGCGGCAGCCCTGCCTCGCCCGCCAGGATCGGCCCGGTGATGCGACCGAGCATCTGGATGTTTCCAAGCGGTTCCCCGTTCGGACCGCCGGTCAGGTAGAAATCGTTGACCTGAATGGTCTTCTCATAGACCGACCGGTTCCGGCGCAGCGGATTGTAGGCGACCATCCCGGTCAGATTGTGGTTCATGAAGTTTCGCCCGACGTGGTCGGAGCGGTTCGCCAGCCCGTTCGGATGGTCCGCGCCGGCCGAGGCCAGCAGCAAGGCCGACGACAGGATTGCCCCGGCGCAGAGGCAGACGACTGCCGCCGTGAGCGTCTGGCGTCCGGTCCGGTCTTCAACTTCGACGCCGGTCACGCGGCGCCCTTCGGCCAGGATTCGAGTGCCCCTCGCCCCTGTCAGCAATGTGACGTTGGGATACTTCAGAGCTTCCGCCAGCCCGCAGGATTCAGCATCCGACTTCGCCCCAGTCGTGTCCGGGAATGCGTCCCATGTCGTGGGTGCCCGGGCCAGCCAGCGGTCGAGATCGACGCCAAGCGGGAGTGGCGCCGGGTGCAGGCCCTGTGCAGCAAACGCGGCGCGCAGGGAAGCGATGTCGGGTTCGTCGGGAACCGGTGGAAACGGGTAGGAGGTCGAGTGATGTGGTTCGAACGGGTCCGCCTTGGCGTCGCCCCGCACACGGTAGAGCGCCTCGGCGCGGCCATACCAGGGCTCGAGATCATCGTAGGAAATCGGCCATCCGGGGGTCGTGCCCTCCAGATGGCGCAGCGACCGGAAATCTTCGGCGCGGTACCGCAACAGGACCGCGCCGTAGAACTTGGTGTTGCCCCCTACGAAGGCATAGTTGCCGGGGTTCAGCGGCTCACCGGAGATGTCGCGCCATGTCTCCTTGGGCTTGAAATGCCCACGGCCGAAGATCGCCGCCGGATCCCGCGCCTCGGGGCTGTCCTGCAGCCGCTCTCCACGCTCAAGGATCAAGATGCGCCGACCCGAGGGGGCAAGTGCGGCAGCAAGCGACGCGCCCCCCATGCCGGAGCCAATGATCAAGACGTCGGCATCCATCAGGGGCGGATCCGCTCTTCTGTCTTTGGATCGAAGGCCACGGCCTTTTCCATGTTCACGGCAAAGTCGAAGACCTGTCCCGGAGCCACGGTCGCGTCGGCGCGCATCCGGGCGATGGCATCTTTCCCTGAGAGGGTCATGGTCACGAAGGTGTCCGAGCCCGCAGGTTCGGTCACGGTCACGCGGTTCCGCAGCGACTGGATGTTGCGCGACGCGCGGTCGGCGCCTTCGGGGTCGGTGATGACCTCGGGGCGGATGCCAAGCAGGATCTCCTTGCCCGCCCAGTCGGCCAGGTTCGCCTGGTCGAAGCGCAGGTGGCACGGCTTGCCATCGGCGTCCATGACCTCGGCATGCGGCACACCGTTCACCATCGCCACCTTGGCGGGGATGATGTTCATCGCGGGCGAGCCCATGAAGGTCGCGACAAACAGGTTCGACGGCGTGTCGTAAATCTCCTTCGGGGTGCCAAGCTGCTGGACATAGCCCTTGTTCATCACCGCGATCCGGGTGGACAGCGTCATCGCCTCGATCTGGTCATGGGTGACGTAGACGATCGTGGTCTTGAGCTTCTGATGCAGCTTCTTGATCTCGGTCCGCATGTCGACGCGCAGCTTGGCGTCGAGGTTCGACAGCGGCTCGTCGAACAGGAAGACGTCCGGGTCGCGCACCAGCGCTCGCCCCATCGCGACCCGCTGGCGCTGGCCGCCCGACAGCTGCCCCGGCTTGCGATCGAGCAGGTGGTCGATCTGCAGAAGCTTCGACACTTCCGCCAGCGCCTTTTCACGCTCGAGCTTCGGGACGCCATGCATCTCGAGGCCGAAGGTCATGTTCTGCCCGACGGTCATGTTGGGGTAAAGCGCGTAGCTCTGGAACACCATCGCGATGTTGCGCTTGGAGGGATGGACGTTGTTGATGACCCGCCCTTTGATGGCGATGTCGCCGCTGGTGATCCCCTCGAGCCCCGCGATCATGTTCAGCAGCGTGGACTTGCCGCAGCCCGACGGGCCGACGAGGACCAGGAATTCCCCTTCTTCCACCGCGATGTCGACCCGGTGGAGGACCTCGACGGCACCATAGGATTTGGTCACGTTGCGGATATCTAGAAAACCCATGGTCTATCCTTTCACGGAGCCGGCCATGAGGCCGCGGACGAAGTAGCGGCCGGCGACGATGTAGACGATCAGCGTCGGCAGGGCGGCGAGGATCGCGCCGGCGAAGTGGACGTTGTATTCCTTCACCCCGGTCGAAGAGTTGACGAGGTTGTTCAGCGCGGCTGTCATCGGCTGGCTGGTGCCGCCGAAGGACACCCCGAACAGGAAGTCGTTCCAGATGTTGGTGAACTGCCAGATCACCGACACCACGATGATCGGCCCAGAGACCGGCAGCATGATCCGCCAGAAGATTTGGAAGAAGCCGGCCCCGTCGATCATCGCGGCGCGCACGAGCTCGGTCGGGAAGGCCGCGTAGTAGTTGCGGAAGTAAAGCGTGGTGAAGCCGATCCCGTAGACGACATGGACAAGGATCAGGCCGGGCACCGAGCCCGCCAGCCCCATCAGGCCGAGAAGCCGCGCCATCGGGATCAGCACGATCTGGAACGGGATGAAGCAGGAAAACAGCATCAGCCCAAAGAGGATCGAGTCGCCCCGAAAGCGCCACTTGGTCAGCACGTAGCCGTTCAGCGCACCGACCACGGTCGAGATCGCGACGGCAGGCACAACCATCATGACCGAGTTCATGAAGTAGGGGCGAAGGCCGGTCGGTTCGACGCCGACCTGCGCGGTGGACCAGGCCTGCCGCCATGGTTCCAGCGTCCAGACTTGCGGCAACGCCATCATGTTGCCACCAGTGATCTCGGACAACGGTTTGACCGAGTTCACCACCATCACGAAGAACGGCAGCAGGTAGAACAGCGCGAAGACAAGGAGCACGACATAGATGAAGGTGCGGGTGATGCGGCCTGTGCGGACGGCCGTGTCCTGGGTGACGGCCGACATCACTTCTTCTCCTTCAGCTCTGCATAGAGATAGGGGATCATGATCGCTGCGATCGTCATCAGCATGATGACCGCCGAGGCGGCGCCGATGCCCATGCTCTTGCGGGTGAACGTGTAGGAATACATGAAGGTCGCCGGGAGTTGGGTAGATGTGCCTGGCCCGCCGCCGGTCAACGCGATGACAAGGTCATAGGACTTGATCGCGAGGTGGCTGAGGATCACGAAGGCCGACAGGAAAGCGGGCCGCAAGAGCGGAATGACGATCCGCCGGTACAGCTGCCAGTTCGAGGCCCCGTCGATCTGTGCGGCCTTGAGGATGTCGTTGTCGATGCCGCGCAGCCCCGCGAGGAACATCGCCATGACGAAGCCCGAGGTCTGCCAGACCGCAGCGATGACGATCGTATAGATCGCCATGTCGTTGTCCTTGATCCAAGTGAACGAGAAGCTCTCCCACCCCCAGAGACGCATGGTCTTCTCAAGCCCGATGCCGGGATCGAGGAACCACTTCCACGCCGTGCCGGTGACGATGAAGCTGAGGGCCATCGGATAGAGGTAGATCGGCCGCAGCAAGCCTTCGCCCCGGATCTTCTGGTCGAGGAAGACCGCAAGTAGAAGCCCGATCACCGTGCAGATTACGATGTAGAGCGAAGCGAAGATCGCAAGGTTGGCAAGCGCTGTGTACCAGACCGGCAGGTTCCAGAGCTTGATGTAGTTCTCCAGCCCGACCCAGTCGTAACTGGGCAGCATCTTCGAGTTCGTGAAGCTCAGATACAACGTGTAGAGGATGAAGCCGTAGACAAAGATCATCACCGACGCCACCGACGGCGCGAGCACGATCTTCGGCAACCAGTCCTGAAGCCTCGTTCGGAAATCCGTTTCCGCATGTCGACCAGCAGTGGTGGTCATGACCCCCTCCCCCTTACGCCCTGTCGGCGCGGTTGTTCCTGTCCGGATTGTGCCGGGTCGCCCGGCGGGGTAGCCGGGCGGCACATCGCCGCCCGGACCTTGTGCCGTTATTGGGCGGCAGCCACGGCTTCGGCCAGAGCGGCGGCGGCGGTGGCGCCGTCAGGATAGGTGCCGTTGAAGGCGCCAGTCACAACGTCATAGACCGCATTCTTGACCGCTGCCGGGGCTGCATGGCCATGGGCCATCGATCCGAACAGCGAGCCAGCGGTATTGGCTTCGGCGAGATCCACCATGCCCTTCTTGCCGCAATCGTCGAAGGCG
Organism: Alitabrizicola rongguiensis; assembly: GCF_021491355.1. Lineage (GTDB taxonomy): Bacteria > Pseudomonadota > Alphaproteobacteria > Rhodobacterales > Rhodobacteraceae > Aliitabrizicola > Aliitabrizicola rongguiensis. Next base: position 971,146 of record NZ_JAKENF010000002.1, read on the forward strand.
TCGTTCGGAACGTCGGTCCGCGCCGGAACCGAGCCCTTCACCACGTTGAACGCCGACTGGAAGGCCGGGTCCATGATGTCTTTCGCCATCGCGGCCTGTGCGGCCTGCTTGCCTTCGCCCTGCACGTTGAACATCGCGAACTGGTCGGAGTTGAAAGTGACCGACCCCTGCGTGCCCGGGAAACGGATGCAGACGAAGTCGACGCCCGGCACCTTGCCGGCCTTCAGGAACTCGCCCTTGGCCCAGTCGCCCATCATCTGCATGCCGCCTTCGCCGTTGATCACCATCGCCGAGGCAAGGTTCCAGTCGCGGCCCGAGAAGTTGTCGTCGACATAACCACGGAGCGTGATGAGCTTGTTGAAGGCGTCAGCCATCTGGTCGCCGCCAAGCGCCGCCGGATCGAGATCGATGAAGGCGGCCTTGTAGAAGTCGTTGCCTTCCGACAGCACGATCCCGTCGAAGATGGTCGCATCCTGCCAGGGCTGGCCGCCATGCGCGAGCGGGGTGATGCCGTTGGCCTTCATCTTGTCGAGCACGGCGATCAGCTCGTCCCAGTTCTGGGGAGCCTTGCCGCCGGCGGCGTCGAGGGCAGCCTTGTTGATCCACACCCAGTTGGTCGAGTGGACGTTGACCGGAGCAGCGATCCAGTTGCCGTCATACTTCGAGAACTTCTGCAGCGCCGTCGGCACCACGGCATCCCAGCCGCCCTCGGTGGCAACCGCGTTCAGGTTGCCAAGCGCGCCCTGGCTGGCCCAGTCAGTGATGTCGAATCCGAGCATCTGCACAGCGGTGGGCGGATCGCCTGCCGTGACACGCGCGGCCAGCGCCGTCATCGCCGCCTCGCCGCCGCCACCGGCCACGGGCATGTCGACCCAGCCGATGCCCTGGGACTTCAGGTTGTCCTTCAGCACATTCAGCGCCGCAGCCTCTCCGCCCGAGGTCCACCAGTGCAGAACCTCGACATCCTCAGCCTGAGCTAGACCCGTCGTCGCCATGAGCGCCGCGACGATCGTCAGTTTCCGTCCAACAAAGCCACGCATCCTTGACCTCCCTGTCATGCGTTGTCTTTCGTCTTCTTCCCCTGCGACCGATCCGGTCAAGGGGACTTCACCCAAGGCGCGCGCGTGCGACCGATCCGCATCACGACCGATTTCACCTCGAGGAATTCGTCAAAGCCGTAGCGTCCGATCTCCCTTCCCTGACCGGACTGCTTCATTCCGCCAAAGGCCACCTCTGGGAAGCCGTCCATCCAGGTATTGGTCCAGACAGTCCCTGCCTGCGCCCGCCGCGCAAAGCCAAGGCATGTATGGACATTTTCGCTCCAGATTCCCGCCGACAGACCATAGCTTGCATCATTGGTCAGCGCGATCGCTTCGTCCAGTGTCCGAAAGGTGAGAACCGAGAGGACGGGCCCGAAGACCTCTTCCCGGGCGATTGCCATATCGGGGGTCACGCCGCGCACGACCGTTGGCTGGTAGAACTGGTGCCCCAGGCCCGGCACCTCGAGAGTACCGCCTCCAAGCACAACCTCGGCCCCGGCGGCGACCGCGGCGCGGACGTAGCCGTCGATCTTGGCATTGTGCTCGCGCGTGACGATTGCCCCGACCTGCGTCGCGGGGTTGAGCGGATCGCCAAAGGCGACCTGCCGCGACAGCTCCACCACGCGGGCCACGAAGGCATCCGCGATGTCGTCGTGCACGATGATGCGGCTGCCGGAATTGCAGCACTGACCGACGTTGAAATAGATGCCGAAGGTCACCGCATCCGCCGCCTGTTCCAGATCGGCGTCGGGGAAGATCACCTGCGGGTTCTTGCCGCCAAGTTCCAGTGCCACCTTCTTCAGCGTCTCCGAGGCGGTTCGTGAAATGAGTTTCCCGACGGCGGTCGATCCGGTGAAGGTGACCATGTCCACATCGGGGTGGCTCGACATCAGCGATCCGACCGGATTGCCATAGCCCAGCACGATGTTCACCACGCCATCCGGCAGGCCAGCCTTGATCAGCAACTCGCCCAGCATGGCAGTCGTCGAAGGCGTCATCTCGGACGGTTTGACGACACAGGTGCATCCCGCGGCCAGCGCGAAGGGGAGCTTCTGGCTGAGGATCCAGAAGGGGAAGTTCCACGGCGTGATGACCGAAACCACCCCGATCGGCTCTTTCACCACGACGCCAAGGATGTCATCGCCCAACGTGTTGTGGCTGTCGCCATGCGTGGTGCGGGCAAGTGCGGCAGCATATCGCCAGAGGTCGGCAGCCCCTCCGACCTCGCCCCGCGCCTGGGTGATCGGCTTGCCCGATTCCAGCGTCTCGATCAGCGCAAAACGTTCGACATTGGCCTCGATCAGGTCGGCAACCTTCAGCAGGACTGCGGCACGGGCCTTGCCCGAGATGCGGCTCCAGCGGCCATCGTCGAAGGCGGCACGGGCAGCGGCGATGGCGGCCTCCGTCTCGGCTTCGCTCCCCTTGGCGGATCGGCTGACCACCACGCCATGCGAGGGCGAAACCCGCTCGAATACCGTGCCGTCTGCGCTGTCCTGCCAGCGCCCGCCGATCAGGTGGCGGTTCTGCGCAGGCTCGGGAAGGTCGGTCGCCGTGGCGGCAATGAGGGTCATCTGGGTCATTGTCAAAGTCCGGTAAAGCTGGGCTTGCGCTTGTCTCGGAAGGCCGCAACGCCCTCGGCGCGGTCATCCGAAGCTGAAATCGCGGCGCTGCCGAGCGCCTCGATCATCGCGGCGCGATCCTCGTCGCAGGCGGCGTGGATCATGGTCTTGTTGATCTCGACGGCGCGGGGCGACAGGTCGCAGACCTTGGCCGCGATAGCTTCGGCGGCGGCCAGCGGATCCTCGGCGATCTCGGCGGCGAAGCCCAGGGCTAAGGCCCGATCAGCACTTATGCGGCGCCCGAACAACGCCATTTCCTTCACCACGGGTTCGCCCAGCAGGCGGACCAGCCGTTGCGTCCCGGACCAGCCCGGAACAATGCCAATCCCCGCTTCGGGCAGCGCAAGCGTCGCCTTGGGCGCCATGACCCGAAGGTCGCAGGCCGCCGCGAGTTCCAGCCCGCCGCCGAAGGCATGGGCATGGACGACCGCAATCGTGGGCCGCGCCAGTCGCGCCAGCCGGTCGAAGATCCGATGGCCGCCGCGCACCCAGTGTCGGGCGAATTCCGCCGGGCCAAGGTCGCCCCAGGAATTGATGTCGGCGCCCGAGCAGAAGGCGCGCGCGGGCGAGGAGGTGACCAAAAGGCAGGCGATGTCAGGATTGCGTTCGACGGTTTCGAGATGGCTCGCAAATTCGCCCAGCATCCCGATGGTGAAGGCGTTCAGCTTTGCCGGATTGTCCAGCCGAAGCTCGGCCACCCGCCCCCGTAGTTCCAGCCGGACCCCGCTCATGGCAGCCACCCCATCGGCGCCTCGCCGACCAGCGACAGAGGCATCACCCGGGCATTCTCGGCGACGCGCACCCGCCCGTGAGAAGCGGCGACGATATCGCGGGCGGGCTCGATCCCCGGCATGATCTCGGTCGCGACAAGGCCATCGTCCGCCAGCCGGATCACGCAGCGCTCGGTGACATAGAGCACCTCCTGCCCCTGCTCCCGTGCACGCCGACCCGAAAAGGTCACGTGTTCGACCTTGTCGACCATCTTGGTGAACTTGCCCGGCTTTTCGACCCGGATGCCATCCGCCGACAGGCCGATCTCTGCCCCCGCTTCGAACCAGCCCGAAAAGACGATCTTCTTCGCGTGCGCGGTGATATCCACGAAGCCGCCGCAGCCTGCCGTCAGATAGGGCTTCTTGCCCAGCTTCGAGACATTGACGTTGCCCTCCACATCCACCTCGAGGAAGGACAGGAAGCTCATGTCGAAACCGGCGCCCTGGAAGTAGATGAACTGCTGCGGCGAGGGCACGAAGGCGTCCGCATTCGAGGCGCAGCCGAAGGCAAAGCCGGTCAGGGGCATGCCACCCACGGCACCCTGTTCGATGGCCCAGGTCACCGCCTCGGGGTGGCCCTCCTCAAGCAGGATGCGCGGCACCATGGCGCTGATCCCGAAGCCGAGGTTGGCGGTCATGCCGCCCTTCAGCTCCATCGCCGCGCGGCGGGCGATCACCTTTTCGACGCCATGTTCGGCCAGATGGAAACTTGACCAGGGCCGCATGATCTCACCCGAGATCGCAGGGTCGTAGGGGGTCTCGGTTGTCTGGCGCTGGTCGGTGTCGATCACGATCAAGTCCACAAGATGCCCAGGCACCCGTACGTCATGCGGGCGGAGCGAGCCCGACGCCGTCACCCGCTTCACCTGCGCGATGACAAGGCCGCCATGGTTGCGCGTGCAGATCGCCTGTTCCAGCCCACCCAGATAGGCGCCCTCGTGTTCGTAGGTCAGGTTGCCATGCTCGTCTGCGGTCGTCGCTCGCAGGATACAGACATTGGGCACGATGTTGGGGAAATGCAGCCAGGTCTCGCCGAGAAATTCCACGCGTGAGACGATCGGCGCGGCCGCCCCTTTGGCATTCATCGCGCAGCCTTCGCGGGCCGGGTCGACAAAGGTGTCGAGCCCGACCTTGGTCAGCACTCCCGGTCGGCGGGCGGCGGTTTCCCGGTGCATGTCAAACATGATCCCTGACGGCACATTGTAGGCCTCGATCCGGTCCTCGACGATCATCTTCCAGATCTCGGGCATCGGCAGGTTCGACGATCCCGACGGATAGGACCCCGCCAGAACGCGCGCGAGCAGCCCGTCTTTCGCAATATGGTCGATACCCTTGACTCCATACATGTCGCCCGCCGCGATCGGATGGAGCGTCGTGAGGTTGCGCGGGTGGCCCGTCTCGTCGAAATGCTGCCCGAGCGCCTTGAGCACGAGATCCGGGCATCCGAGGGCCGATGAGGAGGACACCGTAACCACGGAACCGTCGCGGATACGGGAGACAGCTTCGGACGGGCTGACGACCTTGGTCACGCGAGGTCTCCATAGGTTACGTGCAGGCGCGATCCCGTTCTGGCGGCGTCCCTGACTGCGAGAGCGACAGCGAGGGACTTGATGCCGTCCCGGCCGCTGGCGGCGACCTGGCCCTTGCCGGCCACTGCGTCGGCGAATTGCCGGACGGCCTGCACGTAGAGGTTATGCGGCGAATAGGGCACGGCCTCGCGACCCGCCTTGGTCACCAACTCGATCTCGCCTACCGGTTGCTGCGTCATCACGCCCCGGGCGAAGATCGAGCCTTCGGTGCCATGCACCTCCAACCCGGAACCGGCGAACGGATGGGTGAAGCTTTCATGCGAAAAGACCATGGTGCCCGAGGGCATGGACCACACCGACATTGCCGAGTCCTCGACCCCTTCTCCCATTCCCGAAGAGGTCGATTGGGCGACGACCGTAACGGGGTCCTCGTCCAGCAGGAAGCGGACGACATCGGCGTCGTGCACGGCGATGTCGGGGATGACACCACCGCCCGCGCCAGCATCGTTGATCCGCCAGCCACGCAGGTTCTCGGGCAGATGAACGGCATGGAACAGCCGCAGCGAGAGCACCCTTCCGACCCGGCCCGCAAGGATCAGATCGCGCACCGCACGGTGGCTGCCGGAGCAGCGCAGGTGATGGTTAGTGGCGAAGACCAGATTGGCTGCCTCGGCCGCGCGCACCATTCGAGTTGCCTCGTCCAGCGTCATGCCGAGAGGTTTTTCGCACAGCACATGCTTTCCCGCGCCGATGGCCGCCATGGCCTGCGCGAAGTGCTTTTCGTTCGTCGACGAGATATAGACTGCCTCTATCGCGGGGTCCGCGAGTGCGGCCTTCAGATCCGTTGTCGCCGCAGCAATCCCCTGGGCGGAAGCAAAGTCCTTGGCGCGTGCGGCCGAGGTGCTGACCACAATCGCCACATCCTGCCCGGTCGCCCGGAGTGCGTCGATCATGAATTGCTCGGCGATCGTGCTTGCCCCAACCAGCGCCCAGCGCATTCCCCCACCCTATATTTGGATCGTTCCAAATCTGTTTATGGAACGATCCAAATCCTGTCAAGGGATTCGCGGGCGGTCGAACATTGACCTCGGGGATGCCATTGGCCGGGAAGGAGAAAAAACTGTGCCGAGCAGTGGATCAGCACGACAGGCTGCTCAGGGTACTGAATCGATCTCGGGCTGTCACCAAGCCCCCGTCTGTTCGCGACAAACGAAGTGCAACGCCTCGCCTCCAGCGGATCAGGGAGAGATGCCGCGCTCAAGGCGACCTTCTGGTTCAACGAAATCAAGCGGCCGGCAATCGCCTGGTCGACCAGCGACAGGTGGGGTCGCTGAACCGCGCGACAGCGCCATGCGCGGTGGCTATCCGCTTCGGGTCTATCCTGCAAAAGGCCCCATCCGTGAAGCCCATGCATCCCGAAAACATCCTCCCCAATGATGGGGAGGCTCGCCGCTCGGTTGTCCCGGTCATCTGCTATCCCGTCGACACGTTGCCCCCGGCGCCGATGGAGATCTACGCACGTGCGCGCAAGACCCTCAGCCCCATCGCCGAGGTGACAGCTGCCCCGCGCGACGCAGCACATTTCCGCGTTCCGGCCGGTCATTTCTTCCGCATCCACTCGGTCGAGGGGCCGCAGGTGGGGGACCTCAACCTGTGGAATGCCAATGACCTGTCCGAGCGGTTCTACTCGGGCAAGACCCGCGCGCTGCATGGAACGCATCTGTCGACCGGCGACAGGATGTGGTCCTGCCTGCCTTTCCTGCGGCCGATGGCGACCATTACCCATGACACGCTCGACTGGTATGGCTTCGATGCCTTCGGCGGCTCGGTCCATGACGTGATCGGCACGCGCTGCGATCCCTACACCCACAATCTGCTGAGCCATGGAGGCCAGTATCATCACTGTTGCCATTCCAACCTGACCCGCTCGCTTGCAGATGCGACGGGACTTTCACTGCGCGAGGCCGAGCCGCATGTCCATGACGTACTGAACGTCTTCATGTGCACGGGCTTCACCCGCGACACCGGCCAATATTTCATGAAGGCAAGCCCGGTGCGCCCGGGTGACTACCTGGAGTTCTTCGCCGAGATCGACCTCGTGGGCGCACTTTCAGCCTGTCCCGGGGGAGACTGCTCGTCGGAGCATTCATCGGACAGCGCTGCCTGCCATCCGCTGCGGATCGAAATCCTGAAGCCGGCTGACGGAGCGCTGGCCGGCTGGCAACCACCTGCCGTCAACGGCTACAACCGCAGCCACGGGCGCTGAGGCGGTCTATTCCTTGGGTCGCACCCGTGCGGCGGTCTTGTCGGCGAAGGCGGCCAGCCGTTCCCGTGCGGCGCTCTGGGTGTTGACCACGCCAGCCACACAGGCTTCTGCATAGGCGGCATCAAGCGCCGACATGTTCTGGATATGGCTGATGGCGGAGCAGATGGCGAAATTGGTCAAAGGCAGGTTTTCGGCGCAGCGTCGGGCCAGAGCAAGGGCATGGTCGACGCTCGAGCCCTCGACCAGATATTGCGCAAGGCCAAGGTCCACCGCCTCCTGCCCCTGGTAGATCCGCCCCGTCAGCATCATGTCGATCAACCGGGCCTTGCCGATCAGGTTGCCCACGCGGATCGTCGCCCCGCCGCCGGTAAACAGACCCCGCTGGCCCTCGGGCAGGGCAAAATAGGTGGTCCGGTCAGCCACTCGGATATGGGCCGCCGATGCGAATTCCAGCCCGCCACCGACAACCGCGCCTTTCAGCGCCGCGATGATCGGGACGCCGCCATATTCCATCTTGTTGAAAGCCTCGTGCCAGCGCAGGCAAAGCTGCCAGAACTCTGCCGGGCTGCGGTCGGCGCGATGATGCTCGACAAGGTCGAGCCCCGCGCAGAAATGGTCACCCGCCGCTGTCAGAACGATGGCCCGCGCTCCGGCCGCCATCGCACCGGAGAACAGGACAATCAGCTCTTCTATCGTTTCGGCGTTCAGCGCATTGCGTTTTTCGGGCCGGTTCAGCGTCACGATCCAGACTCCGCCGCCATCATCTTCCAGACGAATGTTCTTCAGGGAGAAATCGGTGATGGAGGCCATAGGCAATTCCGGCGATCAGGTTGCTGTCAGGGCGGTTCACAACCGCGAATGCCATCTGGTCTATTCGATACCCGGTTTCCAGACCAGCAAAGTTCGAGCCGCGACAGGACGGCAGTCGAAAAGGGGGCCAATTCGTTCCGGCTGGCAGGCCAGTGCCGAGCCAAATGTTCAATCATCCCGCGCTGCAACCGGCCGCGCCATCCTGCAGTCTCGCCTTCGCCAGACTGCCAGGACGCTGCCTCGTGTGCCTGTGTAGGACCAAGCCTGGAAGCAACCGGCTGAGGGGGCGCCGCAAGACAATCCTAGAGGAGGGCCAATTTGGTCCTCAGCTTCGCCTTGCCGGGATCCGTTTCGGCCTCCGACCGATCGAAAAAATGATCTGAAGACCACGCCTTCACATGCCTGAATAACAGGATAGACCGACAAAAGATTCTCAATTAGCGTTCTTCCACGATCTGGGAGGGAACGTTGGCGCGGAGCGGCTTCTACAGATTTCTTTCGTTAGCCCTGATGCTTGCTGGTGCTTTTGTTTTTTCGGATCGCGCACCCGTCCTGCGATCTGCATGGGATGAACGCCCATGACCGGCAACATCTTCGAAGTCCTTGACCAACTCGGCATGACGGATGTTGCCCAGGCGCTTGCCACGAGCGGACTGCCGGCCGGAGAGATTGCGGCATTGACCGATCCGGACCTGGAAAGGATCGGTCTATCCCCCGACCAGCGCAACCGGCTTCAGAGGGTCCTTCAATCCTCGGCAGCGGCTAAGCCCACGCGGCCGTCGCACAGCGCCCCGACCGCGGAACGCCGCCAACTGACGACCCTGTTTTCTGACATCGTTGGCTCGACGCAGCTCGCGAACTCGATCGACCCCGAAGATCTGCGCGACGTGATCCGGGGGTATCAGCGTCTCTGCTCGCGGATCATTACCGAGCATGGCGGGCATGTCGCCTATGCCCAGGGCGATGGCATCATGGCCTATTTCGGGTTCCCGTCTGCGCGAGAGGACGACCCCGTTCGCGCAGTGCGTGCCGGGCTCGAGCTGGCTTTCGAGGTCTCGGCGCTCAAGACCGTGCGCGACGTACATCTGCGAGTGCGGATCGGGATAGCAACCGGCGTCGTGGTCGTGGGGGAGGCAGAGGAAATCGCCTCGGCAGGCTCCATCGTTGTGGGGGAAACGCCTAACCTTGCCGCGAGGCTGCAGCAACTCGCGGCGCCAGGTGAAGTGCTTATCAGTGAAACCACCAGGCATCTTTGCGGTGCGACTTTCGAAAGTGAAAGCCGCGGAACAGCCGAACTGAAGGGATTCAGTGCCCCCGTCGCCTATTACCGGGTCTTGGGCGAAAACTCCTCCGCCTCGCGCTTCGAAGCGCAGACCCGCGGAAACTTCCGCCCGATCGTTGGCAGGGAAGCCGAGGTGCAGCGCCTCGCTGCGCTGTGGGACAGTGCCCGATCAGGCCGGGGCACGGCCGCCATAATCTGCGGCGAGGCTGGAATCGGCAAGTCGCGGCTTTCTCAGGCCGTGCTTGCAATGGCGCGCGATAGTGGCGACCCGCATCTGCAATGGCAATGCTCGGCGCATCTGGTCAACCGCCCCCTCCACCCGATCGTACGCGAGATCGAGACGGCGATCGGCCTGCAGAAAGGCCAGTCTCAGGATGGCCGCCGGTCTGCTCTACGTGCCTACCTTCAGAAGACGCGGGGCTTCGGGGAACAGGGCGAGGTTGTTCTTTCAGATCTGCTTGATCTCGACCGCGGCGCGCCGCAGTCAGGCGACCCGCAAGTGCGTGCGCGGCTGCTTTTCGAAACGCTCGTTAGTCGCGTCCGCCAACTCGCCTCCGAGAAGCCCGTTCTCATCCTTCTTGAGGACGCCCATTGGGCAGACAGCGCGACAATCGATCTGATTGGCCAACTGATCCCGCAAATCGAGAATCTGCCCGTTCTTTTGCTGGTAACGCATCGACCCGAATTCGTCCCGCCATGGCCTGAAGACAGCATCAACGGGATCGTACTGGGCGCCATTGGCGACGATGCGGTTGCAAAACTCATTGCTCAGGTCGCGCAAGGTCGCGACTTGCCCGCCGGCCTTGCGCAGTCAATCGTCGCCAAGGCTGGCGGCATTCCCCTGTTCGCCGAGGAACTGACGCGCAACCTGCTCGATTCCGTCGGAAACCGGGAACTCAGTCAGGAGGCAGCGAAGAGCATCTCCATCCCTGCCACGCTTCAGGATTCACTGATGGAGCGGCTCGATCGGCTTGAAAGCGCCAAGGAGTTGGCGCAGTTGGGGAGTGTGATCGGCCGGGAATTCAACGCCGATATGCTGCGGATGATCGTGCCCGACCACCCGGACATCGAAGGCGGACTCGACAGGCTCTGCAGGTCTGGATTGGCTTACGAGCAGCCCGGTTTCGGATCCAGCGCGATCGTCTTCAACCATGCCCTGGTGCAGGACGCGGCCTATGAAACGCTGCTCAAGAAACGCCGCCGCGAGATCCATCGATCGATCGCGCAGGCGATGCTTGCCGGGGCAAGCGCCTTTGCTGGAGCCGAACCCGAGACTGTCGCCCGCCATTGCTCGATCGGAGAACTGGATGAAGCCGCGGTTCGGCACTGGCACCTAGCCGGCCACAACGCGCTCAACAAGGCCGCCTACCAGCCCGCGCTGGCACATCTGACGAATGCTCTTCACGACCTGCAAGGCCTGCCCGAAGGAGAACTCAAGGACCGCCTTGAGCTGGACGTGCAGATGGCTCTTGCCCCGGCGATCATGTCGTTGCGCGGGTGGGCCGACCCCGAGGTCGAACGCGCCTGCAGCCGCGCGCTCGACCTGGCGGTCGCCGTGGGCGACCGGGCGGCAGAGATGGGGGCGGTCTGGGGGCTCTGGACCAACAGCTATCTGCGCGGCGATCTGAATGCCGGTCTGACCGTGGCGCGAAAGGTGGCGAAACTTGCTGCAGCGGATGGAGCGCGCTTGTCGGCGCTCGAGGCCGGGCATGCGATGTCCTATTCTCACTATTCGCGCGGCGAATTCCGCGAGACCCTGACCGAGGTCGAGGCCGGGCTGAGCCGCTATGCCCGCGAGGATGATGTCCTTGGCCTGCGTCTGTTCCAGCTTTCGCCGAGCGCGGCCATGTTGACGATCTCGTCCAACGCCCACTGGTTCCTTGGCAACGACACGGCCGCCGACAACGCACTGGCCGCCGCGCATTCCAGGGCGGAAGAACTCGATCATGTCGGCGCGCTTGTCCATACGCTGTGCGTATCCTCGTTCAATCTTCTGTTCCGCGAGGACTGGGACCGTCTCCAGCCGATCGCAGAACGGGCGCTGCGTATCTCCGAGGCGGAAGGCTTTGCCTTCTGGACACCGATGGCGCGCTCTTACCTCGTTCTGGCGGAGCAGCGCGACGTGGCGACCGTGGGCGCTGCTGTCGGCGGCTTCATCGATGTCTTCTCGGGGCTAGGATACAACCTGACTCTAAGTCAGTTCGAGCCTGTCTATGCCAAGGTCCTTCTGGCAAATGGCGAAGCGGCGCTGGCGGAAGAGCGACTGACGCGCAGCATCGCCAGCGCTGATGCCAGGGCGGAGCGTTGCTACATGCCCGAAGCGCTGCGCATGCGCGGCGAGGCACGGCTGGTCCTTGGCAATCGCCAAGCTGCGTTGGAGGACTTCGCCGCTGCCCTGCGTCTGGCGCAGGAGCAGCATGCCGTTCCCCTGATCGAGCGCGCTCGGGCAACTCTCTCCCGTCACGAACTCGACCCAAGCCAGATGAATTGACGCCATGAAAGCCATCCTGCCGGAAAGGAATAGGAAATGAGTGACGGCCAGATCCCCTGGGGCGATGCCGAATGGTCCCGCGTGCGGCAGATCGTGCATGACGAGGCGATGCGTGTGCGCGTGGCAGCATCGTTCCTGCCACTTTACGGCCCGCTGCAGGGTGGAGCCGAAACAGCGCCCATGAACCGTTTGGAAGTCCGCGCCCCCGAGCGGCCCGGCGCCCTGGGGATGCTCGAGGTAGATGATCAAACGACGAAGCCCTTTGCTTCGGTTTCGGTCAATGTCCACCTGAAAAACCACATGCTTGCCGACCCGGAACTGCTGGCGGCAACTGCGCTTTTCCGCCGCGCGGCGGGGATCGTCGCACGGGTCGAGGACGCGGTCCTGTTCAACGGCAAGAAGGGCGACGGCGACCTGCTGGGCACGGATGGTATCGAAAAGGTCTACCACATCGGCGGATCAAGCGAGTACGAGGGTCTCTCGACCAAACGAGAGCATCAGGTCGAGGTTGTCGGCGGATCGAAGGATGAACACGGGCCAAACGTGTTCCGGGCCGTCGTGAAGGCAGTTCTGGATCTGGAGACGTCAGGATACCACCGCCCCTTTGCCGTGGTCCTGGCCCATGACCTGTTCCGCGACATCCATGAACCCATCCCTAAGTCGATGGTCCTGCCCCGTGACGGCATTCCTCCGATCATCGAGGGCCCGCTGGTCCGGTCAAGCAGCCTTCCAGAGGGGACCGGCCTTGTGATCTCCCTGCAAGGCGATCCGGTGGAAATCGTGGTGCCAAGCGACATTTCGGTACGCTATCTCCAGGCCACTCTGGAAGGCAGCCATGTCTTCCGCGTCTCGCAACGCTTCCTTCTGCGGGTCAAGGATGGGCGGGCCATCGCCTTGCTGAAGCGCGGCAAGGCCTGAGAGACGCCCGGTGGCTGAATGCTGGGATAGCGGCGTCGGGTTCTCCTGGACGCCGGCCGTTGCCGAGGCGGCTCGCCGGGGGCAATCCCTGGGTACTTTGATCCGGGTGTTCCCTGCTCACCCAGCCAACGCGGTGAAGGCGATCTACAGTATTGCCGACGGCCCGGATCGTGAAGTCCGTGGGAGCCCACTTGGCATTGACCCTGCCAGCGGCGCGCAAATCTTCACGCTGGCTTTGCCCGACCCGCCGCCCGGGGCAGAATTGGTTTGGCGTCCGGTCCTCATGCGGTCGGGCCGGTCGATTGACCCAAAGCAAAAAGGCATCGCGCCTGAGCGGGTCGCCAGCGCTAGTCCGCCCTCATCGGATGCCCCAACTTCTCCGGTCACTCCATCTCATCCGGCACGGTTTCCACTGGAGCCAGTATTCCTGTTCCGCGTCACTGCCCCGGTCTATCCGGACGATGATCCGGTCGGGGAAACGCCGGACGGACTACGCCTGCTTTTCGCTCTGAGGGATGGCGGCACCGTGCGCGGTCCGGGCCTTAACGGGGACATCCTGCACAAGGGCGGTGACTGGATGCGGGTCAGACCCGACGGAGTAGGCGTCTGCGCGATCGACGCCCTGATCCGCATTCCGGACCGAGGGATCGTCCAGACGGAATACAACGGTCTGGTAGATTTCGGCCCGGACGGCTACGCGCAACTGGCCCGCGGCGGCAGCCCGCGCCGCGCGCCGCTCCGATTTGCCCCGCGCTATCTGACAGCTGTTCCCGAACTGAAATGGATCAACCGCCTGCAGTGCTTCAGTGTCGGAGAGGTCGATCTGGAGCGACACATCGTCGAATACGACCTCTACGCTTTCGGGCCAATCGATCGAACTCCCGGATAGGAACGCGCCATGTCGAACAAGGTCGTCATTCTGGGTGGTGGGGTCGCGGGGTTGAGTGCCGCGCATGAGTTGATCGAGCGCGGCTACGAGGTCGAGGTTCTTGAAAAGCTGACACTCGCCGGCGGGAAGGCGCGAAGCATCCCAGTACTGGAAGGCATCGGCGATCACGGCAGTAAGGATTCCCATGCCGACGCGGTGCGCGCAGCGGTCGCCGCAGATCCGCTTGGTCGGCGCAGACCTTGGCTGCCGGGCGAGCACGGGTTTCGCTTCTTTCCGAATTTCTATCGCCACATCACCGATACCCTGGCCCGCATCCCGACTGAGACCGGAACGGTGGCCGACTGCCTTGTCGACACGACACAGGTTCTGATCGCCTCCTACGACAAGCCGGGGATCGAGCTGCCGTCGCGCTTTCCCGAGAATGCCTTCGACCTTGCCAATGCGCTGCGATCCTTTCTGTGGGCGATCTCTCCGCGCAACGACATACCCTACGAGGAGGTCGAGCATTTTGCCGGCTGCATCTGGCGCATCCTGACCTCTTGTGAAGAGCGCCGGCTCAATGACTACGAGAAACTGCGCTGGTGGGATTTCGTCGGTGCCGAGGACCGTTCGGAGGCCTACCAGAAGCTGCTCGCCATCGGGCTGACCCGCTCGCTGGTGGCGGCAAAGGCGCGCGAGGCCAGCGTCAAGACGATCGGCGACATCTTCCTGCAACTCGTCTTCGGGATCATCGCCCCCGGCACCGCGCCGGACAGGCTGCTGAATGGCCCGACGAGCGATGTCTGGATCAAGCCCTGGCTCGCCTACCTGACCGGCCGGGGAATGACCTACCGATACGGGACGGAAGTGACCGAACTGAAGGTCTCGGGTGGCAGGATTTCCTCGGTGACCGCGACGCAGGACGGCCGGCCGATCACCGTCAGCGGCGACTGGTTCATCAGCGCGCTGCCGATCGAGCGCATGGCGCCGCTCGTTTCACCTGCCATCACGGCAGTGGACCCGTCTCTCGCGACGCTTCCGGTTCTGGCGCGGAACGTACAGTGGATGAACGGCATCCAGTTCTACCTCAAGCGCGACATTCCGATCACCCATGGCCACATCATCTTCATCGACAGTCCCTGGGCGCTGACCGCCGTCTCGCAGCGGCAGTTCTGGACCGGGGTCGATTTCGGCCAGTGGGGAGATGGCACGACGAGGGGCATCCTGTCCGTCGATATCTCGCAGTGGGACCACAAGGGCTTCTGCGGCAAGCCAGCCTCCCGCTGCACGCGAACCGAAATCATGACCGAGGTCTGGGCGCAGCTGAAGCGCAGCCTCAACGTGGACGGGCAGGAGGTGCTGCGCGACGAGGATCTGCATTACTGGTTCCTCGACCCCGACATCGTCAACGACCCCAACCACCCCGACCGCCTGTCGAATGTCGAGCCTCTTCTGGTGAACAACGCAGATACCTGGCGGCTGCGCCCAGAGGCGGGAACCGCCATTGCCAACCTGGCGCTGGCCTCGGACTACGTGCGCACCTACACCGATCTTGCGACGATGGAGGGCGCGAATGAAGCGGCGCGGCGGGCGGTAAACGCGATCCTTGAACGCAGCGGATCGACGGCGAAGAAGTGCAAGATCTGGAACCTGCACGAACCTGACGCGCTGGTCCCGTTCCGGGAATACGACCGGGCGCGTTACAAGGCCGGGCTACCATGGGATGACCGCTATCCGGTGATGCTGGAAGCGGCGATGACGTTGGCACACAAGGCATCCGGAATAGCACGCGGTGGCGATGGTCCGCTTGCTCTGTCCGAGCCTTTCCTCGACGCAATGTCCCGCCCAGATGGACCGCTGGCCGATCCCGGCGTCGCACAGGCGTTGTCGGCAATTGGCCTGCCCTCTGGGGTATTCGAGAACTTCGGCCGCAGCCTGCCCGGCCTCGGGTCGGCAGTTCCGGGAGCAGAGGTAGTCTCGAACGCAGCCGATGCGCTCGTGGCGCTCGGCGTCGGCGATCAGGGTCTGCCCATGCCGACGGCGAACAGACAGCGCCGCCGGTTTCGCTTCACACAGAAGGCCTGAGCTCGTCTTGGACCGCGCAGGGTTTCTCGCAAAGCTGACGGAGTACGGGGACCTCGCCCGCGCGGCCCTCATCGAACGGTTGCCGCAGGGGGAACCGCGCGCCTACCTCTATGACCCCATGCGCGACTACGTCGCCCATTCCGGCAAGGGTCTGCGGCCGGCACTTCTGATCGCCAGCTGCAGGGCATTCGGCGGGCGTATGGACGAGGCGCTCACCTCTGCCGCCGTCGTTGAACTCCTGCACAACGCCTTTCTCATCCACGACGACATCCAGGACTTGAGCGAATTTCGCCGCGGCCGCCCCTGCCTGCACGAGCGCATGGGCGTGCCACTTGCCATCAACGCGGGCGATGCGATGCTGGCCCATGCCTTGCGGATGCTGCGCAGCAACATCGCCCAGTTGGGCCCGGCGCGGGCCGACCGGATTCTTGACGAGTTCGACCACCTTATCGCCGAGTCTCTTGAAGGGCAGGCGATGGAGCTTGGCTGGATCCTCGACAACGACCTGACGGTCGGCACGTCGGACTATCTGCGCATGACGCTGAAAAAGACCTGCTGGTACAGCTTCATTCATCCCGTCAGGATCGGGGCTCTTATCGCGCAACCCGGCAGGACCGATCTCGATCGGTTCAATGCCTTCGGCTTCTATCTGGGGGCGGCCTTCCAGATTCAGGATGACGTGCTGAACCTGATCGGTTCAATCGAGAAGTACGGCAAGGAAATCCACGGCGACATCTATGAAGGCAAGCGCACGCTCATGCTGTCGCGTCTGGCGGCACTTGCCGACGCGAGCGAGCTGGACCGGCTGTCGCGGTTCCTTGCCCTGCCCCGCCCGCAGCGCGACACGACCGAGGTCAAATGGGTCTATGAGGCGATGCAGCGCCATGGCACGATCGGCTTCGCCCGCGATGCATCGCGCAAGCTGGTCGAAGGGGCGCGTGCGGCATTCCAGACGGCCTTTGCCGAGGCGTCGGGCGAGGATCGGGAGTTCATCGGCTACTGCCTGGACTTCATGATCGAGCGCGAGGCGTGATCAGCCGATGACCTGCACTTCGATTGGGATGACGAAGCCGTCCGGTCCCGGCGCCGTGACCGTGCCAGAATAGGTTCCGGCCGCCGCGCCCGACGGCACGGATACGATGATCAGCAACTCCCGATCCTGTCCGGCGACGAGCGTGGCTGGATCGACCCCGACCCGGTCGGCAGCGATCCGACCCGCCGACCCGACAAGATCGCTTGTGATCAGCCGAAGCGGCGGAACCGGTGGCCCTGGATCGATGGCCACATCAAGAACGATCCGACCCGCTGCACCCGGCGCGACCGGCGATCGCATACGGAAGGGACCGTCGGACGCACTCTTTGTCTCAGCTGCCAGGACCTCATCCGCAAGGGCGAGGATATCGACTGCAGAGGCACCCTGGGCGGCAGGGGAGGCGGGCTGCATCTCGGCGTAGGGGCGTCGGGTGAAATAGGGCATCGGACGCTCGCATAAGGGACCTGTCCCGACAGTATCGGGCCCTGCGCATCAATCAAGTCTGCTCTGGTGCCCGCTCAGGTCTGCGAGACTGCGACGTCGAACAGCACCCTTCCATCACAGATCGTCAAGCTGACTGTCAGGTCAGGCACAGGGCCAGACAGGGTTTGCAGTTCCCCCTTCATCAGCACGAGATCTGCCGCACAACCGGGCGAAAGCCGGCCGCGCAGGTTCTCCTCGAATCCCGCGTGCGCGCCACCGAACGCATAGGCAGTCAGAACCTCGGCCAATGTAAGCCGCTGGTCGGGAACCCCCGCCGCCCAGGCACGCCGGATCATCGCGCTGTTGATTGCGTTCACGGGTGACAAGGGTGAAACCGGCCAGTCCGTGCCAAAGGCCAGCGTTGCCCCGCTGTCCGCGATTGCCCGCCACGGAAAGGTATCGCGCCAGCGTTCGGGACCCATGATGCTGATGGTCGGCTCAAGCGGCAGGCCGCTCGACCCCGGTGGATGGACGGGCTGCATCGAAGCGACAACCCCAAGCGCCGCGATCCGTGGCAGGTCGTCGGAATGCAGCATGTCGATATGCTCGATCCGGTGACGGGAGTCGCGGGGGCCATTCGCTGCGCGGGCGGCAGCATAGCCATCGAGCACCGCCCGCACCGCGCCATCCCCCACCGCATGGGTGGCGATCTGCAGGCCGCGCCGGTCGGCCTCGACGCAGATCGCGGCGAAGAGGTCGGGCGGGAACAGCGGCTCGCCACGGAAGCCTGGCCTGCCCGGATAGTCATCCGTCCGGAACGCCGTCCATGTGTCGAAGACTCCGTCCATGAACATCTTGACCCGACCGAACCGCAGATGTCCTCGCGCAGGATGCATCGCACGGTTCATCAGGGCCCGCCGTTCATCGTCAGACTGCGCGGCGGTCAGCGTCATCGCCAGGCTGACACGGATCGGCAGTTCGCCCGCCTCGGCCATCTCCTCCAGCAGATCGGCCTGATAAAGGTTGCCGTCCATGTTGGCGACGGCGGTTATCCCGTTGCGGGCGCATTCCGCCAGCGCCGCCGCGATTGCCGTCTTGTCGCGCGTCCGCTCTTCCACAGAGACAACCGAGGGCTCTGCCCCGGCGATCCCCAGATCCTCGCGCCCGCCCGTCGCGGATAGCCGCTTGACCAGCGCCATCGCCGCGAATTCGCGCAACTCTCCGGTCGCCAGACCGTCGCGCCCCATCACGACCTCGGCCCCCGGCCCGGCATCGGCGCCGTGCAGGATGCCGGCTGCCGCCAGCGCGGCGGTATTGGCCCAGGCGCAGTGATAGTCGGTCGCCGCGATGTAAAGCGGACGGTCCGGCACAATCTGGTCGAGCGCCGCGCGGTCCGGTCGCGTGCCGGGACCAAGCAGGTCGTAATTGGCGGCGTAACAGCACAGCAGCCCCTCTCCCCGCGCATGGGGAGCGAGGGCCTGCGCAAGCGCGTCGGAGGAGTGGATTGCCCCGAGGTTCAACTGCGCCAGCGATGCACCGCCGGCGAATAGATGGATGTGGCTGTCGCAGAAGCCCGGCAGCACCCATGCCCCCTCGGCATCGAT
Organism: Alitabrizicola rongguiensis; assembly: GCF_021491355.1. Classification (GTDB taxonomy): domain Bacteria; phylum Pseudomonadota; class Alphaproteobacteria; order Rhodobacterales; family Rhodobacteraceae; genus Aliitabrizicola; species Aliitabrizicola rongguiensis. The sequence goes on from NZ_JAKENF010000002.1 coordinate 989,884, forward strand.
CACCCGCGTCTCGTTGCCGACAAGGGTGGCAGCGTCTTCATCCGCCCCGACCCAGACGATCTGCGCGCCGGCCACACCGACGGCAACCGGCCCGCTTCTGTCCAGGCCCCGCGCATTGCGGATAAGGATATCGGCCAGCATCGGTCAGTCCACCGCCAGATCGGTGATCTCGCGCCGGAAAGACGGCTGATCGCCCCAGTCCTCCTGCCAGACGCCCGTATCGAGTTCGCGGGCATAGCGGTGACCTGCGAATGTCGCCCAGGCGATGGGACCGGGTGCGGCGGCATCGCCGATGAGCTGCACCGAGCGGATACCCGCATCAGCCCAGTCAGCAGCGCGCGCCTTGAGCGCATGGAAAAGGATGTCATTGGATTGCCGCGATGCGACCATTACCAGCGCGTCGCAGGGAAGCGCAGACCGGGCATCGGTATAGCTGCAGCAGGTCTCGATCCCGTCCTCGCCGATCGCGGCGATGCCGGTATTCAACACGATCTTGACCCCCGCCGCCGCAAGTCGCCGGTGGATCGCGCCTTGTTCAAGCGTGTTGATCGTCCAGTCCGAGACATAGGCCGATGGCGTGGCCAGCGTAACCTGGCAGCCCTTCTGCGCCAGAAGCTCGGCCATGACACCGCCCATGTAGTAGTGGTCATCGTCGAAGACCACGACACGCCCCGAGGGCAGGCGCCCCTCCATGATGTCATCCGGCGTGAAGACCGGAAGGCGACCCGCCGTCGGGATCGGCATCACATGCTGGCGCGCCACGCCATCGGCCCGCCAGCGCGAGCCGGTCGCGATACAGACATTCTGGAAGCCTAAGTCGAGCACCTCGTCCGGCCCGAGTTCCGAGCCTTGATACATCTGCACGTTCGGCCGCTGGCCCAGTTGATACAGGCGATAATCGACCACCCGCCCCCAGGCCGACAGGCCCGGCAGATGCCGCTCGCGCGCCACCCGGCCGCCAAAAGCCTCGCGCGCCTCGGCCACGGCTACGTCATAGCCGCGCATCGACAGGGCGCGCGCCGCTTCCAGCCCCGCCGGCCCCGAGCCGATCACCAGCACATTCTCGCTTTCGCCGCGTGCCGCGATCTTTTCCGGATGCCAGCCGCGCCGCCATTCTTCCATCCAGGTCGGGTTCTGCGTGCAGCGGCCCATCCCTTGGGTCATGTCACCGGTGATGCAGATGTTGCAGCCGATGCATTCGCGGATGTCCTCGATCCGACCTTCCTCAACCTTCTTCGGCAGGAAGGGATCGGCGATCGAAGGCCGGGCGCAGCCGATGAAATCCAATGTGCCCGAGCGGATCATCCGCACCATAACATCGGGCGAGGTGAAGCGTCCGACGCCGACAACCGGCTTTTCCGTCAACTCGCGGATACCGCGCACCAACTGCTCCTGCGCCGCCTCTTCCTTGAAGCGCGAGGGGCCGGAGCAATCCTCCCATGTGCCCTGTGCAAGGTCCCAAAGGTCGGGCAGGTCGCGGTTCATCTCGATGAAGTCGCGCACCTCGGCGTTGGAGAACCCAAGGTCGCCGATCGTTTCGTCGAGACTGACGCGCAGGGTCAGCGCCATCGTGTCGCCCACCGCATCGCGCATGTCGGAAATCACCTCACGGGCGAAACGCGAGCGGTTTTCCAGACTGCCGCCATATTCGTCGGAACGCTGGTTGGTCGCCCGGCTCAGGAAGTGCTGGAAGATGCCGAAGCCATGCGCGCCATAAAGGCAGATCAGGTCGAACTCGGCAGCCTTGCAGCGCTTCGCTGCCGTCACGAACCAGCGGCGCAGGTTGCGGATGTCGTTCTTGTCCATCGCGCGGGCCTGCACCGGGTCGTTGGTGAAGGTGCGGATCGGCAGGGCCGTGGGCGCCAGCGGCACCTCCTTGGTGTACATGTTCGGGCCGTTGATGCCCGAATAGGCCAGCTGGATTCCGGCCAGCGCGCCATGGATCTTCATCGCCCGTGCCATCTTGCGCAGCATTGGGATGTCCTTGTCCTCCCAAAGGCGCAGCTCAATGAAGGGGGTGATTTCCGAGGTCGGGTGCATCTCTGTCTGTTCGGTGAAGATCACACCCCAGCCACCCTCGGCCTTGACCCCGCGCATGGCAGCCGCGGCCGACGGGTCGCGATAGCCGCCACCGTTGCAGTGCGGCACCTGATAAAAGCGGTTCTTCGCCGTGAGCGGGCCGATGGCCATCGGTTCGAACAGGATGTCGTATCTCGGATCGCGCACCGGTATCCCCAAAGCAATTGAGCGGTCTCCCCGAACGGGCCGGGGAACCAGAACGCACGCTGGCCTTGGCGCGCGGCCGAAGTAAATTACGGGTTTCGTAAGTATTGCTTAGGCCAGCTCTAAGCTGTTTTCAGCCCCCATCTCGTTTCGCCTTTGCGCCGGGCAGGAACCCGGCCGCGCCGATGGCCGAGGTCGACAGGTTTTCGCGGCAATGGGCGACAAAGGCGCGCGCCTTGCTGAAACTCGCGCCGCCCCCGGCATGGACAAGCCCCATGCGCAGCGGCCGGACCGGACCGGCCAAGGCGGCGAAGCGCAACTTGTGCCCGTCCGGAGACTGATCGGTCACCGGTGGAATATTGGCGATAGTATAGCCAAAGCCGTTGGCGACAAGCGACAGCGCGATCGGCAAGTCGCGCGTTCGTTCGACGATGCTCGCCCGCACGCCCGCAGCTGCGAAAAGCGCCAGAAAATAATCCGAACTGAGCGGCAGATCGAGCAGCACCATCGGATAATGCGCGACCTCGGCCAGCGCGACGCTTTCCCGTCCTGCAAGAGGATGTGCCTCGGGCAAGACGAGATATGGGGGCAGCGTGGCGAGTTCGACGAAGACCAGATCGGCGGGAATGCTCAGGTCGTAGGTGAGAGCGATGTCGATTTCGGCGGTCCGCAGCATCTCGATCAGCGCCATCTGATGCGCTTCGGTCTGCTGGAACTCGATTTCGGTGTAGCGATCGACGAAGGTCCTGCGAAGCTGGGGCAGCACGATCTGCGCGAAGGTCTGCAGACACCCCACCTTGAAGGGGCCCCGCACCCGCCCAGTGATGTCATTGGCAAGGTCGTTCAGACGGTCGGCGTCGCGCAGGACGGCCTGAGCCTCGGCCAGAAACACCCGGCCATCCCGGGTCAAGGACATGCCTTGCGCATGCTTGCGGACGAAAAAGGGAAAACCGAACTCGGCCTCGAGCTGCGCGATCGAGGTCGAGATCGACGGCGGCGAAACGCTGAGCTTCTCCGCCGCCTGCGAGATCGAACCGCATTCGCCGACCGCGACCAGATATTCAAGCTGGCGCAGGGTAAAGCGCAGCGGCATTCGCGATCCTCCGGGTGACCGCAGCCAGAATAGGGGCGGCGCCCGGTCGATCAATAGCTGATCCAGGTGGTCTTGAGCGCGCTGTACTTGTCAAAGCTGTGCAGCGACAGGTCCCGCCCGAAGCCGGACTGTTTCATGCCGCCGAAGGGCGTCATGGCGCTGAGGGCATCGACGGTGTTGACCGAGACTGTCCCAGCATGAAGCCGCGCCGACAGGTCGAGCGCCCGCGACAGGTCGCGCGTCCAGAGCGAGGCGGCCAGGCCATAGACCGTATCGTTGGCCATCGCCACTGCCTCTTCCTCGGTACGGAAGGTTTGGATTGACAGGACCGGGCCGAAGATTTCATCACGCACTATGCGCGCGTCAGGCCCGGCGCCAGCGAAAACGGTCGGCTGGATGAAGGCATCCGATCCGTTCAGGCTGATCCGCTCGCCGCCACAGACCAGCCGCGCCTCGTTCCGTCCCTGTGCGATGAACCGCATCACAGTGTCGGCATGGGACCGGTCCACCATCGAACCCATGGCTGAGGATGGGTCGAGCGGATCGCCGGGCCTGGCCTGCGCGGCGCGGGTGGCCATCCGGTCGATCATCTCGTCAGCGATGCTTTCGTGAACCAGCATTCTGCTGTTGGCCGAGCAGACCTCACCCTGATTGAAGAATATGCCGAAGGCCGCCATGTCGGCGGCGCGGTCAAGGTCGGCATCGGGGAAGATCAGGTTCGGGCTCTTGCCGCCGGTCTCCAGCCAGACCTGCTTCATGTTGGACTCGCCGGCATAGCGCATGAACAGCTTGCCGACCGCGGTCGAGCCGGTGAAGACGAGGCAATCGACATCCGGGTGACGGCCAAGCGCCTGCCCCGCGTCCTCGCCAAAGCCGGGGACGACGTTCAGAACACCATCCGGGATGCCAGCCTCGGCGGCGAGTTCAGCGAGCCTGAGCGCAGAGAGCGGCGATTGCTCGGCCGGCTTCAACACCACCGAATTGCCGGTGGCCAAGGCCGGGGCCAGCTTCCACGTCGCCATGTCGAGCGGGAAGTTCCACGGCACCACCGCCCCCACGACACCAAGCGGCACGCGGCGGACCATCGCAAGGTTGCGCCCGCCCGTCGGGGCGATCTCGTCATAGAGCTTGTCGATGGCCTCGGCATGCCACTGGAAGAAATGCGCCGAGCCAGGCGCGTCGATCGCCGCGGCGTCCTTGACCAGCTTGCCCATATCGAGGCTGTCGAGCAGCGCGAGTTCGGGCACATTTTCCCGGATCAGCGCGGCAAGGCGCAAGAGCACCTCCTTGCGCTCGGCCGGGGCCTTGCCGGACCAGCGGCCGTCGGCAAAGGCGCGGCGGGCGGCGGCAACGGCGCGGTCGATATCCTCGGCTCCGCCGCGCGCGACATCGGTCAGGACCTCGGCCGTGGCGGGGTTCACCGTCTCGAAGCGCGCCCCTGAGGCCGAGGGCACGAAGCGCCCGTCGATGAAGCACTGGTTGCGAAAGCGCAGACCGGCTGCGCGGGTCTTCCATTCGGCATGGGTGAACATCGGTGTCCTCACTCGTCTCCGGGCACGCCATAGCTCGGCGCCCGCGTCGGGTCCTCGGCGCGGCTGACATAGGCGGCCATCTGCGGGCGGTAGACCAACCAGGCGGTTTCAAGGTCGCCGATCGGGTCGTCCGACCAGTCGATGCGCAGATCGACCAGCGGCCAGGAAAGGCGGTCGGCCACCTTCAGCCCCGCTGAATGGACGGGGCCGGCCTCGCCCCCGGCGTCCAGCCCGGCGCGCAGGGCCGCCATCAGCCTGTCGCCCAGATGGCCGCGAGCCGACTCAAAGGCGGCGATCATCGCTGACGGGATGCCGTCATTCGCCAGAAGATTGCCCCCTGCCGCGCAGTCGCGCCCCCGCGCCTCGCCCCAGGTACCGAGGACGTTCGACCCGGAATGGATGGCAGCCGCGCCGCTCCGGTCGACGACCAGAAGCTGGCGGTAGGCGATATGCGCCCGGCCTTCGGTCACATCCGCAAGTGCCTCCGCGGCATCCCTCCCAGCTTCCAGGCGGTCAAGCACGAGGGGTCCAAGCGTCGGGTCGGTGATGTTCTGCGAGGCAACCGCGCCGACGCCCGCCCGGACATGCGCACAGCGCGCCGCGACTGCGGGGGATGAGGACGAGATCACCATCCCGAACATCCCCGTTTCGGCGCAGCGCGCAACCAGCGAAAACGTCATTTCTTCTGCCTCTCCTCCGACCGGTATCTGCCTGCCGCTTCCGTTCAGTCGGGGATGACGGCTGTCGCGTCGATCTCTACCAGCCAGTCTGGCCGCGCAAGCGCGGTGATGACCACCCCGGTCGAGACAGGGTGCACGCCGCGGATGTATTCGCCCATGGTGCGATAGACCGCCTCGCGGTGGCGCACATCGGTCAGGTAGACCACGACCTTGCACAGGTGCTCCATCCGACCACCGCATTCCTCGATCAACTGCTTGATGTTCTGCATGACCTTGTGGGTCTGCTCGACCGGATCATGGCTGTCGATGTTCTTCGCAGTGTCCAGATCCTGGGGGCACTGGCCGCGCAGGAAGATCATGGTGCCGCGCGCGACGACCGCCTGGCACAGGTCGTTGTCGAGCTTCTGCTCGGGATAGGTATCCTTGGTGTTGAACCTGCGGTGCCGATGATGGGCCACGTCGATCTCCGTTCGTGTCAGTCGGGTTTTGCCCTGAGGGCGGGGCGGCGGCTGGGGTCAGTGGATCACAGGCCGGCGGCTGGGTCCACGCCCGAGGGGGTGTAGGCCTGATAGGCGCGCTGGATCGCGATCTGGTCGGCGAGGAACTTTGCGTCATGCCAGACGCCCCAGATGAAGGCGGAGCCACGACGCGAGAGCCAAGGCAGGCCAACGAAGTACACCCCGGGCTCTACCGAGACGCCGCGCTGGTGGCGCGGCCGGCCGCGCTCATCGAAGGCATCGACCTTCAGCCAGCCGAAGTCGAAGGCATAGCCCGTGGCCCAGATGATCGAGGTCACACCGGCCTTCGCCAGATCGAGCGACAGGATCGGCTTGGTCACGCAGTCGGGGTCGGGATCCATCCGGCGCGCCTCCGGCTCTTCCGGCAGGTCGAGGCCGTTGCGGGCGATGAAGGCGTCGGCCTCGTCCAGCACCGACAGATAGTTGGCGTCGCCCCCGGCAATGTTGGCAGCAAGGTCGGACGCAAAGCTTATGACGCCGTTCTTGTAGGACTCCGTCCGGCCGACCAGCGTCATCCCCTGATGGGCGAGGCGGCGGAAATCAATGGTCTTGCCACCCTCGGCCCCACTGACAGCGATGGTGACATGCTCGGTTCCTGGCGACGGCGCGGCGGCATCCCACTTGCCAAGCACCCCCAGCCACCAGACGAAGTCGCGACCGCGATAGGCCCGCGGCGGACGATCATGCGGACCGACCGAGAGAAAGACCTTGCGGCCCGACTGGAGGAGTTCGTCCGCGATCTGCGCGCCCGAGGACCCCGCGCCCACCACCAGCACCGCTCCTTCAGGAAGTTGGCCGGGGTTGCGATAGGCATTCGAATGGATCTGCATCACCCGTGCCGCTTCCGGCACGATCGGGGGGATGATCGGCTTCTGGAATGGGCCGGTCGCAGCGACGACGCGGCGGGCCTCGATCGGGCCTTTCGAGGTTTCGACGCGGAAGCCCGGGCGGCCGGCATTGCGCTTCACCGATGTCACCTCGACCCCGCAGCGGATCGGCGTACCGGTCTTTTCGGCGTAGGCAGCAAAATAGTCCGCGATCGTCTCCTTGGGAGCGAAGGCGTCCGCTGGAGCGCCCGTGAAATCGAAATCGGGAAAGCGGTCGTGCCAGGCCGGACCGTTCGCCACGAGCGAGTCCCACCGTTCCGAACGCCAGCGTTCGGCAATGCGAGAGCGTTCCAGCACGAGATGCGGAACCCCCTTCTGGGTCAGGTGCGAGCTCATCGCCAGACCTGCCTGCCCTCCACCGACGACAAGCGTGTCTATCACTTCAAAGGGCGTCTCAACCGGCATGTCGGGGTCCTTCCTCCGGATCTCAGTCCTGCCTTGGGTAGCGACCTGTCTGGCAGCAGGGTCCGCAGCCATAAAGCAGCGTTTCGCTCATTGATGATTAGTCTGCGCCTACTCATTCGGAAGCGGACAGGCGCACACCCGCGTTGCCCCATGCCAGTTTGTCTGAGAATGTCAGACAGCAAAAAAGGGTTGACCAGAGATGCGCGCACAGGCCGAGCCACATGTTCATATCGACGACGACCGTTTCCGCGTCACGGAATGGCGCTTTGCCCCCGGGGCCGAGACAGGGTGGCACCGGCATGGCCATGACTATGTGATCGTGCCGCTGACCGATGGCTCCTTGGCGCTCGACCTTCCGGAGGGGCAGAAAGCGCAGGCCAGCCTCACTCAGGGCGTCCCCTACTCGCGTCGCGAAGGGGTCGAGCACAACGTCATCAACGCTTCGACCACTGCGCCGCTCGCTTTCCTCGAGGTCGAGGTCGTGGATGACGAAGTCGCGCACCGTCGCCTCGCCACGATGGAGCGGCTGATGAATGCCTTCAATTCACGGGATGTGGACGGGCTCATGACCTGCATGGCCGAAGACTGCGCCTTTCACGCCTCGGCCGGAAAAGAGGTGGAGGGCGCAATCCACCGGGGCCGCGCCGCGGTACGCGCCGCTTACATCGCCATCTTCGAAACTTTCGTGGAAGCCGCCTGGTCCGAGGGCAAGAACGTGGTCGCCGGCGAGACAGGGCTATCGAACTGGCGGTTTGTAGGAAAGACACGCGAAGGCCACACGGTCGATGTTCGCGGCTGCGACATCTTCCACTTCGACGGAGATCTCATCGCACTGAAGGACAGCTACCGCAAGGCGCGCGTCTGAGCGGCCTGCTTTGCTAGAAGATCTAGCCGCGCCCAAAGATACGGGACGGCCGGATCGCTTGGTCAGCCCGAAACTCGGTTGGGTCAACAACAGGGATAGGGTTGGAGATCGTATACTCGTCGACGACGACCGGCTTGCCGACATTGGCCTCGATGTTCAGGAAGCCTGCCTGTTTGCTGCCCGAAAAACCCGCGCGAGACTGACGTTTGGACAAGGCCAAGGAAACCAGAGCGGCTTGCACTGACCGCTCAGCCCGTCAGGCACGCACCCTTTCGCTTCCCGGATCGTAGAAGGGTGACAGTGATACGGTGGCGGCGAAACGTCGGTCCCCGATCTCGACCTCGAAAGCCGCGGATCCTAGATAGTCGGCCGTCACACCTTCATCCCGCTCGACGACGGCAAGACCGACCGAAGCGCCGAGCGTGTGGCCGTAAGCGCCGGCGCGGACATAACCGACAGGTCGACCATCTGCGAATAGCGGCTCCAGGCCCCGCAGCAGCGGCTCGGGATCGTGAAGTTTCACCGCGACAAGACGCTTGGTAAGCGCGCCTGCCGCCTTCTGCGCGGCCAGACGCTCACGTCCGATGAATTCCTTCGACAGATCGACGACGAAGCCCAACCCCATCTCGAGCGGCGTGTCGGTGTTGTCGATATCCACACCGTAGTCGCGATAGCCCTTCTCCAGCCGCAGGCTGTCCAGCGCCATCAGCCCGCAATGGACGCAGTCCACGCCCTGCGCCTCGATCCCCGCGACCAGCGCGTCGTAGACGTTCAGGCTCTGCTCGGTCGGGATGTAAAGCTCGTAGCCCAGCTCGCCCATATAGGTCACACGGACGATCCGCAGCCGGGCATAGCCGATCTCGACCATTGTCGAGCCGCGGAAAGGCAGTGCCTCGGTCGACAGATTCGCGCCTGTGATCGCCGCCAAAACCTCGCGCGACCGCGGTCCCTGAAGCGACAGGATCGTATAGGCCGAGGTGACGTCCGTGACCGCACAGAACTCATCTGGGCGGGTATGTCGGCCCAACCAGGACGGGGTGATGCGCTGCAGCACATCGCCGGTGACAAGCAGGAACTCCTCTTCGCCCGTCCGGGTGATGGTGAGGTCCGACAGGATTCCGCCCTGCGGGTTCAGCCATTGAGTATAGACGTTCGTCCCGACCGGAACCGACACGTTGTTGGCACTGACCCGGTTCAACACCGTCTCGGCATCGCGGCCCTGCACGATGAACTTGCCCATGAAGGTCTTGTCGAACAGCCCGAGGCTCTCGCGCGTTGCGCGATGCTCGGCGGCGGAGAGGTGGAACCAGTCCTGCCGGCCGAACTCGTAGGCCACTTTCGGCATCGGCGCGCCGTCCGCGACTGCAGGGGCGAACCAGTAAGGCATTTCCCAACCCGACAGCGAGACGAAGTAGGCTCCCTTGGCGGCGTATCGGTCGTGCAATGGCAGACGCCGAGCCCCGCGCGCCCGCTTGTGCTTGAAGTTCGGCAGGGTGGAGGTGGTGAAGCCGTAGGACAAGGCATCGGACAAGCGGTCGAGGAGGTAGTGCCGGACACCTTCGTGCGCGGCCATCCGCGACGGCAGAAGCGCGGTGATGTCCTGGCCGGCATTTCCATGAACGATCTCTTCCGCCAGAAGCGCGCCCACCCCGCCCCCCATGAGGATGCCAAGCGAGTTCAGGCCGGTAGCCAAGTAGAGCCCCTGTACCTCGGGCGTCTCGCCAACAAGGAACTTGCCGTCGGGCGTGAAGCTTTCAGGGCCGCAGAAAAAGGTCTTGATCCCCGCCCTCTCCATCGCCGGGAAGCGGCGGAAGGCGTGCTCAAGATGCGGGGCCATCCGCTCCCAGTCGGGCTGAAGGGTCGAAAAGCTCGCATCGTCCGGGATGGCCTTCGGCATCCAGGGTGCTGCGTCCGGCTCGAACAGGCCGAACAGCAGGCCGCCGCCTTCCTCGCGCACATAGGCATAGCTTTCCGGATCCTCGACCACAGGCAGGTCGCGGTGGACGCCGTCCATCGGCTCGGTCAGCAGGTAGTAATGCTCCATCGCCTGCAACGGCACCGAGACGCCGATCCTCGCCCCGATCTGACGCGACCACATGCCGGCGGCCAGAACCACCACATCGGAACGCATGGTGCCCTGAGGCGTGACAACGCCGCGCACCCGCCCGCGCTCGACGAGAATGTCGGTCACCGGGCAACCCTCGACGATCTGCACGCCGCGCTTCCGCGCGCCCGCCACAAGGGCCATGGTCACGTCGACCGGGTTGGCGCGTCCATCGGTGGGCGACCAGACCGCCGAAAGCACCCCGTCCGTCTCGATCAGCGGGAACATCGCCTTCACCTCGGCGGGCGAGACCTCGTGCTTCTCATGCCCCATCAGCCGCATGAAGGCGATTTCGCGCCGCTGCACCTCGCGGCGGGTCGGGGTGGTCGCGACATGCAGGTGGCCGCAGGCGCGGAAGCCGGTCGAGACGCCGGTCTCGGCCTCGAGCCGGGTATAGAGGTCGCGCGAATGCCGGAAAGCCCAGCTCAGCGTCTCGCTGAACATTCCTGCCGAAGCGATCAGGCCGGCAGCGTGCCACGTCGTGCCCGAGGTAAGCTTGTCCCGCTCCAGCACGAGAACATCCGTCCAGCCCTGTGCCGCAAGGTGGTAGGCGGTGGAGGTGCCGATGACCCCGCCACCGATGACGATGGCCTGGGCATGAGTGGGTAGCGAGAGGGACATGGGGAATCCTGAGGGGCCTGCGATCAATGACCGGACGCTACGCCCCGGGAAAGGGGGAAGGCAAGAAACCTGCGCCGCCCCAACGGCCGCAGAGGTCAGCGAAGCCTGTGGCCTTTTTCCCCGGCTTCGAAGACAAGCGCATCGGCGGGATTGAAGCTCAGCCCCGTCGCCGATCCGGTCTTCAGATCCGCAGTGCCACCCGTTTCCACCACGAGCTTTTCGCCAGATGGCGCAGAGAGGTGGGCATAAGTCACGCCGCCAAGCGCTTCGACGATCTCGATGCGGTGGCTGTCGCCCGGAACCAGTTGCAGCGCCTGTGGCCGCAGCCCGACGACAACCCGCGCGCCAGGCGCAGGCAAGGCAACGGAGGTCGTCAGAGTTCCGGCAAGACCCGGTACGTTGCACAGGCCCTTCCCGGTCACCTCGGCTGCGCAGAAGTTCATGGCGGGACTGCCGATAAAGCCCGCGACGAAGCGGTTGTCGGGATCTCGGTAGAGGTCGAGCGGACGGCCCACCTGCTCGACCCGGCCGGCGCGCAGCACGACGATCTTGTCGGCCAGCGTCATCGCCTCGACCTGATCATGGGTCACGTAGACCATCGTCGCGCCGATCTCGCGGTGCAGTCGAGCGATCTCGACGCGCATTTCCACCCGCAGCTCAGCATCAAGGTTCGACAGCGGTTCGTCGAACAGGAACACCTCGGGCCCGCGGACGATAGCGCGGCCAATGGCGACGCGCTGACGCTGCCCGCCCGACAGCGCCTTGGGCTTGCGCTGCAAGAGCTGGTCGAGCTTCAGGATTCGGGCAGCCTCGGCCACCTTGCGGTCGATTTCGGCGCGTGGATGGCCGGTCATCTTCAGACCGAAGCCCATGTTCTCTGCCACTGTCATGTGGGGGTACAGCGCGTAGGTCTGGAACACCATCGCCACGCCGCGTTCCGACGGATCCATGCGGGTCACGTCCCGCGTTCCGATGCGGATCGTGCCGTCGCTTGTCTCCTCCAGCCCGGCGATCATCCGCAGAAGGGTGGACTTGCCGCACCCGGAGGGGCCGACGAAGACACAGAACTCCCCTTCCTCGATCGTCAGGTCGACCCCATGGATCACCTGAACCTCGCCGTAGCGCTTGATCACGCCGTCCAGTGTCACACCTGCCATCCGCGACCTCTCCCCTTATCCCTGTTCCGGAAAGCGCCAATCTTCGGCCACGGCCGCGATGCGCGCTGCGCTGTCCTTGATCCGCCCCGCCTGCGCCTCGAGTGCAGCAAGATCCGTCCGGGCGGTGGTCGAAGTCACCGAGACCGCCCCAATCGCCCTGCCCGTCCGGGTCAGGATTGGCACCGCGCAGCAGATGATTCCCGGCTCGTGCTCTTCCCGGTCGAAAGCGTAGCCGCGATCGCGAATCGCGATGAGCTCGGCCTTGAGCTTTTCCGGGGTATCGAGTGTTTCGGGGGTGAATTGGTGAAAGCTCTGCCGGGCGATCGCTGCCTCGAGTGCGCCATCGTCGAGATAGGCCAGCATCGCCTTGCCCACCCCGGTGCAATAGGCTGGGCCGACTTTTCCCGCGCTCGAGAACATCTCGACCGGCTTGGTGGCATTGCGCTTGTCGACATACAGCACCTGCCCTTGATCGAGCTGCGCGAGGTGGATCGTCTCTCCGGTTTCTGCCGCCAGTTCATCAAGATAGGGGCGAGCCAGCGGCGCGAGCGAAGAGGTCGACCATGCAGCATGGGCCAGCCGGACCAGCCGAAGGCCCAGAGTATAGGTGCCCCGATCTTCGTCGTAGGCCAGCATTCCTTGATGCGTCAGCGTCTGCAGCAGGCGGTAGAGCGTCGCCTTGGGGTATGAAGATCCGACCTGGAGATCGGAAAAGCGCACGGGTCGTCCGCGTGCCGCGACCATGTCGAGCACATCGAGCGCCTTGCCGACCGTCCCATCCGCCCCAGTGTCCGAAGCCATCGCCCCGTTCCTCCCTGTTGACAGCTGTAACCGTACCGCGCATAGTTTTCAATATTCAAGACTAAGTTTCACATAATGGAACCACAGGGAGGGAGACTATGGTCCATGCAAAGACGGGGGTGCTTGCCTTCACGGCAGCGCTCCTCATGACCGGCTCGGCGATGGCCGAACAGCGGGTCCTGAAATACAACGCCGACTACGACCCGATTCCGCTGGCAGCGATGGAGGCGCTGATCGCGGACTTCGAGGCAGCGAACCCCGACATCGACGTTCAGCTGACGAACTTCGACCACGAGGGCTACAAGACCGCGATCCGGAACTTCCTGACGGCCGACTCGCCCGATCTGGCGAACTGGTATGCCGGCAACCGGATGGCGCCCTTTGTCACCTCGGGACAGTTCCTGGACGTGTCCGACGTGTGGGAGGCGAACGGCCTGGGCGAAGCGCTGGCTTCCGCGAAGGCCTCGATGACCATCGACGGCAAGCAGTGGGGCGTTCCCTACACCTACTACCAGTGGGGCATCTACTATAACCGCGACGCCTACAAGGCAGCGGGCGTGGATCTGCCGGGCGAGAATGGCGTGAGCTGGGACCAGTTCGTTGCCAACTGCGAAAAGTTCAAGGCCGCCGGTATCGACTGCGTGACGACCGGCTCGAAGGCGCTGTGGCCGGTTGCGGGTATCTTCGACTACCTGTCGCTGCGCACAAACGGCTACGAGTGGCACATGGACCTGACCGCCGGGAAGGTTCCGTGGACCGACCAGAAGGTTAAGGACGTCTTCGCCCAGTGGGCCAAGATCCAGCCCTACACCACCGCCAACCACGCAGCGATCGACTGGCAAGATGCGGCAGCGCTTCTCGTTCAGGGCAAGGCCGCAAACTACGTTATGGGCAACTTTGCCGTCGGCGTCTTCAAGGAAGGCGGTATGACGAACGAGACCCTCGGCTTCATGGTGTTCCCGGAAATCACCCCCGGCATTCCGCGCGCCGAGGAAGCACCGACCGACACGATCCACATCCCGGCCGGCGCCCAGAACGTCGAAGACGCCAAGAAGTTCCTGGCCTTCGTCGCTTCGCCCGAAGCGCAGACCAAGTGGAACGCGGCAGTGGGCCAGTTGCCGACCAACAAGAACTCGACCGTCGACCCGAACGATCCGTTCCTCGTGGCCGGTTTCGAGTCGCTCTCGACCGCCTATGCCCTGGCGCAGTTCTTCGACCGTGACGCGCCCGCCGAGATGGCCAAGGCCGGCATGGAAGGCTTCCAGGAATTCCTTGTGAAGCCCGAGAACCTCGATGCGATCCTCGAGCGTCTCGAGAAGACCCGTCAGAAGGTCTACAAGTAAGGCACAAGACCCGGGCAGACTTTCTGCCCGGGTCTTCCTTCTGCCCGGGGGGCGTTGCTGCCCCCTTTATTTCGCCAAAGGCCCCATTTGCGCGCCCCCGAGGTCCCGATGTCCGCATACTGGAAAGCGAACCAGCGACGCCTTGCGCCCTGGCTATTCCTTGCCCCCGGCGCCCTGATGTTCCTGATCTACGTGCTGATCCCGATCGCGCAGTCGATCTGGATCTCGTTCTATGATTGGGACGGCATGGGCGAGGCGACATGGATCGGCACCGCGAACTATGTGGAACTCGTCGATGACGATGCCTTCTACACCTCGCTCAAGAACAACGTGATCTGGCTGGTGCTCTACATGCTGGCGCTGCCGGTCGGGCTGATGATCGCCATCTTTCTCAATCAGAATGTCCGCGGCATCCGGGCCTACAAGTCACTGTTCTTCTTTCCTTTCGTCATCAGCCAGGTCGTCGTCGGCCTTATGTTCTCCTGGTTTTATGCCCCCGACTTCGGCCTGTTCTACCGACTGATCGAATGGGCCACCGGCACCGGCATCGCCGTGCTTGCCGACGAGCGGTTCGTGACCTACGGCATCATCGCCGCCGGTCTGTGGCCGCAGATCGCCTATGTGATGATCCTTTACCTCACGGGGCTGAACAACGTCGCGCCGGACCAGGTCGAGGCTGCACGGCTGGACGGTGCACGCGGCTGGCGGATGCTCTGGTACGTCATCCTTCCGCAGCTGAAGCCCGCGACCTTCATCGCCGTGGTCGTCACGGTCATCGGCGCGCTGCGCTCGTTCGACCTGGTCTCGATCATGACCGATGGCGGCCCCTACGGCTCGTCCCGGGTCCTGTCCTTCTTCATGTACGAACAGGCTCTGTCGGAATACGGCTATCGCATGGGTTATGGCGCGGCGATCGCGGTCGTCCTCTTCGCAATCATGATGGTCTTCATATCGGGCTTCATCTGGAAGATGTGGCGCGACGAGACGGAGCGCTGAGATGTTTCCTCGCCCCATCGAACAGACATCCCCCACCACGCAGACGCTCTACAAGGTCGCCCTGCCCGCGGCGCTGATCCTCTGGCTCTTGCCGCTGATCGGGGTGGCCATTACCTCGCTTCGCCCAGCCTCGGATCTTGCCCAGGGCAACTACTTCGGAATGCCGAGCTACATCGCCTTCGAGAATTACCGCCAGCTTGCCTTCGACAGCGCGATCCCACGCTACATGCTTAATTCGCTTTGGGTCACGATTCCCACGGTCATCGGCGCCGTGGCCCTGTCTTGCATGACTGGCTTCGCCCTGGCCGTCTATCGCTTCCGCTCGAACCTTCTGGTGTTCTTCCTGTTCGTCGCGGGCAATTTCGTGCCCTTTCAGATCCTGATGGTGCCGGTTCGTGACCTGACCCTGAGTCTGGGCATGTACAACACCTGGTATGGGCTGGCGCTGTTCCACATCGCCTTCCAAACCGGGTTCTGCACGTTGTTCATGCGCAACTTCATCAAGAGCCTGCCCTTCGAGCTTATCGAGGCGGCTCGCGTCGAGGGGGTCAGCGAGATCCGCATCTTCTGGCACGTCGTAATGCCGCTGATGCGTCCCGCGATTGCCGCCCTTGCCGTTCTGGTCTTCACATTCATTTGGAACGACTTCTTCTGGGCGACGGTGCTGACCACCAGCGCCGAGACCCAGCCGATCACGGCGGGCCTGTCGTCATTGAACGGTCAGTGGATCGCCCAATGGCAGCTTGTGTCCGCCGGATCGATCATTGCCGCCCTTCCGCCCGTGCTGATGTTCTTCCTGATGCAGAAGCACTTCATCGCGGGCCTCACCCTTGGAGCCGTAAAGTGACAAAGATTGCCTTCATCGGGGCGGGATCGACCGTCTTCATGAAGAACCTGATCGGTGACGCGCTGCAGATGCCAGCGCTATCGGATGCCACAATCTCGCTGATGGATATCGACCGGAAGCGGCTGGCCGAAAGCGAATTGGTGGTGCGCAAGCTGGTTGCCTCGCTCGGCGTGCCGGCAAGCATCGAGACGCACACACACCAGCGCAGCGCGATCGAAGGGGCGGACTTCGTCATCGTTGCCTTCCAGATCGGGGGCTACAAGCCCTGCACGGTGACCGACTTCGAGATACCGAAGCGCTACGGCCTCCGGCAGACCATCGCCGACACCCTTGGGATCGGCGGCATCATGCGCGGCCTACGCACGGTTCCCCATCTGTGGAAGCTGGCCGAGGACATGCGTGCGGTCTGCCCCGGTGCGATCATGCTGCAATACGTCAACCCGATGGCCATCAACACCTGGGCCATCGGTGCGCGCTATCCGGATGTGAAGCAGGTGGGCCTGTGTCACTCGGTGCAGGGCACGGCCTATGAGCTTTCCCGCGATCTCGAGATTCCGCTTGGCGACATCCGCTATCGTGCGGCGGGCATCAACCACATGGCCTTCTACCTGAACTTCGAGGCGCGGCAGGCGGACGGCTCTTGGCGCGACCTCTACCCGGCCCTGCGGGCGGGCTATCAGGCAGGACGCATCCCGAAGCCCAGCCACTGGAACGCCCGCTGCCCCAACAAGGTGCGCTACGAAGCGATGATGCACCTTGGCTATTTCGTCACCGAGAGCAGCGAGCACTTCGCCGAATACGTGCCGTGGTTCATCAAGTCCGACCGACCGGACCTGATCGAAGCCTTCGGCATCCCGCTCGACGAATATCCCGTTCGCTGCGAAGAGCAGATCGCAGCTTGGGCGGCGCAGGCCGAGGGCTATGCGCGGGCAGAGCGCATCGAAGTGAAACGGTCAAACGAATACGCGGCGGTGATCATGAATTCGGTCGTCACGGGTACGCCTTCTGTCATCTATGGCAACGTCCCGAACCGCGGGTTCATTCCGCAATTGCCGCAAGGTTCAGCGGTCGAGGTGCCGACGTTGGTCGATGCGAACGGGTTGCAACCAACGACTGTGAACGACATTCCCCCTCAGCTTATCGCGCTGATGCGGACGAACGTGAACGTCCAGGAACTGACCGTGGCGGCTCTTCTCGAGGAGAACCGAGAACACATCTACCATGCCGCCATGCTCGACCCGCACACCGCGGCCGAACTGGACCTGCGCCAGATCCGGGCGCTGGTGGATGACCTGATCGAGGCACATGGCGATTGGATGCCGGCATGGATCACCGGAAAGAAGGCCGCGTGAGATGAGCAAAGATACCCTGCCCAGATTTCCTGACCTCATAGGCGCATCCGTGTTCATCACCGGCGGCGGTTCCGGCATCGGGGCCGCCCTGACCGAGGGTTTCCTTCGACAAGGCGCGAAGGTGGCGTTCTGCCAGCGCAGCGATGCCTCGGCCTTCTGTGGCGAGATGGAAAAGGCTACGGGCAACCGCCCGCTGTTCCTGCCTTGCGATCTCACCGACCTGGCGCAGTTGAACACCGTGCTGGCCGAGGCGGCACAGGCGCATGGTCCGATCACGGTCCTGGTCAACAACGCCGCCAACGACCAGCGCCACAAGACGCTGGAAACGGATGAGGCCTTCTTCGATTGGTCGATCGCGATCAACCTGAAGGCCTATTTCTTCGCGGCGAAGGCAGTGATCCCGGGGATGCAAGCTGCGGGCGGCGGGTCGATCATCAACTTCTCGTCGATCAGCTACATGATGGGGAATGCCGGTTACCCGGTCTACACAGCCGCCAATTCCGCCATCAATGGTCTGACTCGCAGCCTTGCCCGCGAATTCGGGCCGGATCGCATCCGTGTCAACGCGCTGTCCCCCGGCTGGGTCCTGACCGAACGGCAAAAGGAGTTGTGGGTGACGCCCGAAGGTCTGGCTGCGCATCTGGACCGTCAATGCCTCAAGGATCCGCTGGAGCCCGCCGACATCGTCGGTGGTTGCCTTTTCCTGGCCTCCTCGGTGTCGAAGGCCATGACGGGGCAGGCGCTTGTGATCGATGGCGGAGTGGTGGTGACAGGATGAAACCGGACTGGATCGCCGTTGACTGGGGCACGACCCACCTGCGGGCCTGGGCGATGGGCGCGGAGGGCATCCGCGCCTCGGCTGAATCTGACGACGGAATGGGCCGGCTGAGCCGCGACGCCTTCGAGGCGGCGCTGATCCGGCTGATCGACCCCTGGCTGGGTGGCGGCGTGACCCCGGTTGTCGCCTGCGGCATGGTCGGCAGCCGTCAGGGATGGTTCGAGGCACCCTACCGCACCGTCCCCTGCGCGCCACTCACGCAAGGGACGCTGGCGCATGTGCCGGTAAAGGACCCACGGATCTCAGTGCAGATCGCCCCGGGCCTCAAGCAGACCAAACCTGCCGACGTGATGCGCGGCGAGGAGACGCAGATCGCCGGGGCCCTCGCGCTTGACCCGGGCTTCGATGGCGCGATCTGCCTGCCCGGAACCCATTCCAAATGGGCTCAGGTCAGCGCCGGCGAAGTCGTCAGCTTCCAGACATTCCTGACCGGAGAACTCTATGCGCTTCTGGCCGAGCATTCTGTCTTGCGCCATGGCCTCTCCGAGGGCTGGGAGGATGCCTATTTTGACGAGGGGGTGGCAGAGGGTCTGTCACATCCCGAACGGCTCATGGCCCAGCTCTTCCGCCTGCGGGCCGAGGGGCTGATTGCCGGGCTGTCAGGGCCCGCCGCACGCGCGCGCCTCTCGGGCCTCCTGATTGGCGCGGAACTTGCCGCCGCAAAGGCGTGGTGGCTAGGGCTTCCCATCCTGCTGATCGGATCGTCGCGTCTTACCGCCATTTATGCCCGCGCCCTAGCCATGCAGGGTGCGTCAACCCGTTCCCTGTCTGCCACCGACTGCACGATCGCAGGCCTTGCGCTTGCCGCCGGGGCGCTAACGAGAGCTGCCGAATGACCCGCCCGATCATCGCCATCCTCCGTGGCATCACTCCCGACGATGCCGTCCCAGTGGCCGAGGCGCTGATTGCCGCCGGCATCACCACCATCGAAGTGCCGTTGAACTCGCCACATCCGATGCATTCCATCGCAGCAATGGCGCATGCCTTCGGCGACGATGCGGTGATCGGGGCGGGCACGGTTCTGACCGTCAAGCAGGTGCGGGAAGTGGCCGACGCCGGCGGGCGGATCATCGTTTCGCCCAACATGGATGCCGAGGTGATCGGGGAAACGCGCCGCGCCGGCCTTGAAAGCTGGCCGGGCGTCATGACGCCCTCCGAGTGCTTCGCTGCGCTCAAGGCCGGGGCCACGGGGCTGAAGCTGTTCCCCGGCAACTTGCTTGGCCCCGAGGGGCTGAAGGCCATTCGCGCCGTCTTGCCGCAAGGTACGCGCGTCTATGCCGTCGGCGGTGCCGGAGCAGCCAACCTGAAGGACTGGCTCAAGGCCGGAGCGGACGGGTTCGGAATCGGCACATCGCTTTACACCCCCGGCCTGTCGGCCGCTGACGTTGGCACCCGTGCACGCGCGTTGGTTGCTGCATATGATGAGGCCACTCGATGATATTCGACGACCGCCGCTGCGAATTGGGCGAGGGTCCGCTTTGGCACCCGCTGCGCGAACAACTGTTCTGGTTCGACATCCTGGGCCGGAGTCTTCTGTCCCGCGACGAGACCGGTCCCCGCCAGTGGCAGTTCCCGCAGATGGTCTCGGCCGCCGGATGGATCAGCAGGGACGTGCTTCTGATCGCCGGCGAGACCGGCCTTTTTCGGTTCGACCTGACCAGCGGCACGTCCGAACCCCTCGCCGCCCTCGAAGCCGACAACCCACAGACCCGCTCGAACGATGGTCGGGCTGATCCGCAGGGCGGTTTCTGGATCGGGACCATGGGCAAGAAGGCAGAGACCGGCGCTGGCGCGATCTATCGCTACTTCCGGGGTGAGCTGCGAAAGCTGTTTCCCTCGATCTCGATCCCGAATTCCATGTGTTTCACGCCCGATGGTCGCACCGCACAGTTCGCAGATTCCCCCACAAGGCGCGTGATGCGCGTGTCTCTCGATGCGCAGGGATGGCCGGTGGGTGAGCCACAGGTGTTCCTGCAACTGGCTCCGAATGGCCCCGAACCGGACGGCGCCGTAATGGATGTTGACGGGGTAACCTGGTTGGCGGAATGGGGTGCCGCGCGGGTCGCGGCCTATGCGCCCGACGGTAGCTATCTGCGCAGCGTACCTTTTGATGCCCCCCATACCTCTTGCCCGGCGTTCGGAGGGACGACGCTTTACTGCACCTCTGCGCTGCAGGGGATGGACGATGCGGCTCGCTCTGCCAAACCACATGCTGGCAAGACCTTCATCGCCAAGAGCGTCGCACAGGGCCAGCTGGAACATCAGGTGATCCTGTGAAACGCACGCTTGGCGTCTGCTACTACCCTGAACACTGGCCGGATGCGCAATGGGCCGAAGATGCCGCCCGCATGGCAACCCTAGGCTTGACCTGGGTGCGGATCGGCGAGTTTGCGTGGTCGCGTCTGGAGCCGGTCCCCGGGCGGCTGGAATTCGACTGGCTCGACCGGGCGATCGAAACCCTAGGCAGTGCAGGGCTGAAGGTTGTGCTCGGCACCCCGACGGCCACGCCGCCACGCTGGATGCTCGACCGTCACCCCGACATGCTGGCCGTGGATCGAGACGGACGGGAACGTGGATTCGGCTCGCGCCGACACTACGATTTTTCACATGAAGGCTATCGGCGGGAGTCGGCCCGGATCACTACGCTTCTGGCTGAACGCTACGGCCGGAATCCGCATGTGGGGGCCTGGCAGACGGACAACGAATAT
The DNA here is from genome assembly GCF_021491355.1 of Alitabrizicola rongguiensis. Lineage (GTDB taxonomy): Bacteria > Pseudomonadota > Alphaproteobacteria > Rhodobacterales > Rhodobacteraceae > Aliitabrizicola > Aliitabrizicola rongguiensis. The sequence goes on from NZ_JAKENF010000002.1 coordinate 1,010,854, forward strand.
GCCTGCCATGACACGGTGCTGAGCTACTCCCCGACGGCCCTTCGCGCCTTCCGCAATTGGCTTGCCCGCCGCTACCAGTCACCCGAGGCGCTGAACCGGGCCTGGGGGAACGTGTTCTGGTCGATGGACTATGCCTCGTTCGAGGAGATCGGCCTGCCGAACCTGACCGTGACCGAGGCGAACCCGGCACACTGGATGGCCTTCCGTCGCTTTGCCTCGGACATGGTGGTGGAATTCAACCGCATCCAGACGGAGATCATCCGCAAGCATTCCTCCTACCCCATTGCACACAACTATATGGGGCAGATCACCGATTTCGACCATTTCGCCGTGGGCGCGGACCTCGATATCGCCTCTTGGGATGCCTATCCGCTTGGCTTCCTGTCAGACCGCCTCGCCGCCAGTCCGGAACACAAGCGCCGGTTCGTTCGGCAGGGCGACCCGGATTTCCAGGCCTTCCACCATGACCTTTACCGGGCCGTCGGACGGGGCCGCTGGTGGATCATGGAGCAGCAACCGGGACCGGTGAACTGGGCGCCGTGGAACCCCGATCCGCTGCCGGGCATGGCCCGCCTCTGGGCGTGGGAGGCCTTCGCCCATGGGGCCGAGGCGGTCTGCTACTTCCGATGGCGGCAGGCCCCCTTCGCGCAGGAGCAGATGCATGCGGGCCTGCTGCGCCCCGATAGCGTTCCTGCCCCGGCATATGACGAGGCAGCACAGGTGGCGCGGGAGCTTGCCGCGATGCCTGATCAGGGGACCGCTGCTGCGAAGGTCGCGCTGGTCTTCGACTATGCGTCGGCCTGGGCCTGGGAGGTTCAGCCGCAGGGGCGGGATTTCAGCTACTTCCGGCTGGTTTTCGAAAGCTATCGCGCGCTTCGGCGATTGGGGCTGAACATCGACATCCTGCCGCCCGATGCGACCGATCTGTCGGCCTACCAACTGGTTCTGGCCCCGGGGGTGGCGACGCTGACGGATGCCTTCCTCGGTGCGCTTGCCCAGTACCGCGGACTGTCGCTGATCGGCCCGCGTACCAACGCCAAGACGACCGAGTTCGCGACGCCTGTTCCCCTTCCGCCGAACCTTCCGGGTCTTGCCGCGACAATTGCGCGGGTCGAAAGCCTGCCACCCGACGTGCCGGTCCCGCTGAGCCAAGGCGGGCAGTTCCTGCACTGGCGCGAGAAGATCGAGACGGCGGCCGAGATCGTGGAGAGCACCGCCGATGGCTGGCCTGCCCTCATCAGGGCGGGCGGACTCCACTACCTTGCGGGGTGGGCGGAAGCCAAGACGATGATCAATCTGCTCGAAAAGCTCTGCGCGGAGGCTGGACTGCCGACGATGCGCCTGCCCGATAGCCTGCGTATGCGCGATACGGCCTCGCACCGGTTCGTCTTTAACTACGGACCGGATGAGGTCGAGTGGCACGGCCGGCGCATTGCGCCAGCCGGTGTGTATTGGGAAAGGCTCTGACGGGCGGGATCAGCCGCTGCCCGCGTCTGCTTTTCAGGTGGGCGACATGCCGCGCAGACGTTCCGACCGGCGCCTGAGGACCTCGAGTGTAATCAGAAGCGCGATCGAGATCGCGACGAGCACAGTCGCAGCCGCAAGAATTGTCGGGCTGATCTGCTCGCGCAGGCCGGTGAACATCTGCCAGGGCAGCGTCTTGTCGCCCGGTGCGCCAAGGAACAGCACAACGACCACTTCGTCGAACGAGGTGATGAATGCAAACAGCGCACCGGCCACCACGCCCGGCATGATCAGCGGCATCTGCACCATGAAGAAGGTGCGGACCGGTCCGGCGCCAAGGCTTGCCGCCGCGCGGGTCAGCGAACGGTCGAAGCCCACGAGCGTTGCCGTCACAGTTATGATGACGAAGGGAATGCCAAGCACGGCGTGGGCGAGCACGACCCCCCAGTAGGTTCCCTGCAATCCGACGCGCGAGTAGAAGAAATACATCCCCGCCGCAGAGATGATGAGCGGCACGATCATCGGCGAAATCAGGATCGCCATGATCGCGCTCTTGAACGGAACGTGCGACTGCGACAACCCGATGGCGGCCAGAGTGCCAAGGCTGACAGCGATCAGCGTGGCGACCGGCGCGATGGCAAGCGAGTTCCACAGCGGTAGCTGCCAGTCGGGGTTGGTGAAGAAGTCCTGATAGTGCTTCAGCGAATAGCCGGCCGGATCGAGCCGCAGCATCTCGGGCGAGAACGTGAAGAAGTCCTGCGCGTTGAAGCTGAGCGGGATGATGATGACGATGGGCGCGATCAGGAAAAAGAAGATCAGCCCGCAGATGACTCGGAACGCATAGTGCCAGATGCGCTGACCGGTCGAGGCATAGACGGGCAGGCTCATGCGATCGGCCCTTCCATATCGAGCTGCATTGGGACGCGTCTAGCCGAGTTTGACATTGTCGATCCCCACGATGCGGTCATAGACCCAGTAGAGCACCAGAACCACGACAAGCAGCAATGAGCCGAGCGCGGCGGCGAGCCCCCAGTTCAGTGACGTGCCGATGTGATAGGCGATGCGGTTCGAGATGAAGACACCCTTCGCGCCGCCAACAAGTTCGGGCGTGATGTAGTAGCCGATCGCCAGGATGAAGACGAGGATCGAGCCCGCCCCGATCCCGGGAACGGATTGGGGGAAATAGACCCTCCAGAAAGCGGTCCAGTCCGTTGCGCCGAGGGACTTGGCCGCGCGCAGATAGGACGGCGGGATCGTCTTCATGACCGAATAAAGCGGCAGGATCATGAACGGCAGCAGGATATGCGTCATGGCGATGATTGTGCCGGTCTGGTTGTTGATGAGGACCAGACGGTTGTTGTCGGCCACGAGTCCAGCCCAGACCAGCAGGTCGTTGATGACACCCTGTTGCTGTAGCAGGACCTTCCAAGCGCTGGTCCGCACCAAAAGCGAGGTCCAGAAGGGGAGCAGAACCAGGATCATAAGCAGGTTGGCCGTCCGCGCCGGAAGGTTCGCCAGTAGCCAGGCCACCGGATAGCCGAGCAGGATGCAGGTGCCCGTGATGACCAGCGAAAGGACCATCGTGCGCAGAAACAGCATTAGGTAGACGCGCTCGGCTTCGGACCGCGGGGCGATGCCTTCCGGAGTCATCTTCAAGTCAACAGCGTTCAGGAAATAGCCGGACGTGAAGCGCGGGCTGAAAGTCTTGATGACCTCCCACGGCTGTGGCGTCCCCCAGGCTTTGTCGCTTTCCGTGAAGGCTGCCATGAAATCGGCCGCGGGGATCGCTCCCCCCTGTTCCGCTGCGACCACTGCCGAAAGGCGCGGCTGCCAATCGGCTCCGAAGGCAGCGGCAGCGGACGGATTGGCCTTGAGATCCTCGGTCAGACTGACGGCGACCGTGTTCCAAGGGCGCTTTTCGGTCGGGCTGTCCTCCTTCACCGTCTGCATGACGCGGGCGAAATCGCCGTAGGCGGCCGCAGTTAGGGGCAGGTTTTTCTGCGCAGCCGCAGACGGGACAAAGGGTGGTTCGGGCGTCTTGTCGCCTGCCTTGGCCCAGTCCGCCTGGGCAGAGATCCAGGCAGGATCGCCCAGTAGGTTGGTCCAGGTTACCGGCTCATCCCATACGGGGTCGACCGCGACCAGAGCTTTGCCGACATCCTCGCCCATGTCGTCCACATCGCGGCCCGTGCCGCGCAGCAACGAGGAAAAGCCAGAATCCTCATAGTTCAGCCGGGTCCCAAGCTGTGTATGGGTCTTCGCGGCAACCGCGATGAGCAAATCAGAAGCCAAGGCGCGATAGACAGGCTCCCCCGGCGGAGCGCCTGAATCCGGGCTCCAATCCGCAAGAGCCGCCACGGTGCGCGGCAGTGTATCGGCGACGATATCATTCTCGACCGACCGGAAAAGCATATCGCCGATCGGGGCGATGAAGGTGACGAGGACAAAGATGAGAAGCGGCGCGATCAGAAGGAAGGCGCGCAGCTTCTGCCGGCGGAGCGCGCGGTTCAGGCTTTGTTTCAGCGGCTTTCCGTCTGCCGCGAGCATAAGGCCATCTGCTGTCTGTTCCGTCATCCGTCGTCCCCGCGATCAGGGGACGGGGCCTTCGCCCCGCCCCCATTGGCACTTGGCTTACTTCGAGAGCCAGTTCTGGAAGGCGACTTCGACCTCGTCCTGGTTGTCAGCCCACCATTCGATGTTGTTCACCAGATAGTTCTTCTGGTTCGCGGGGTTGGTGGGCATGTAGGGGGCCATTTCGATGCCGAGTGTTGCGTGGGTCGAAACCAGCGGTTGCGACGATGCGCGGGCAGGACCGTAGGAAATGTACTTGGCCTGATCCGCCAGACGCTGCGTGTCGGTCGCGAAGTTCAGGAAGTGCAGGACGCGGTTCTTCTGTGCTTCGTCCAGACCCTTGGGAACAACCCAACCGTCAAAGTCGAAGACCTGCCAGTCCCAAAGCATGCCGATGGGCTGTTTCTGCTCGACGATGGCCGAAAAGAGGCGACCGTTATAGGTCGAACCCATCACGACTTCGCCGTCGGCCAGCAACTGCGGGGTCTCGGCACCGGCCGACCACCACACGACTTGATCCTTGATCGTGTCGAGCTTGGCGAGGGCGCGGTCCACGCCACCTTCTGAGGAGAGCACGGTGTAGAGTTCTTCCTTCGGAACGCCGTCACACAGAAGCGCCCACTCCAGGTTCTTCTTCGGACGCTTTTCGAGCGCGCGCATGCCGGGGAAATTCTCGAGATCGAAGATTGCGCAAAGGTTGTCAGGAACCTTGCCGTTCCATTCCTTGACGTCAGTGCGATAGCCGAAGGTCGTCGAGAAGACGATCTGCGGCACGAAGCATTCGTTGATGATCGCCGAGCCGAAATCCTTCGATGCGGCGGTGCCGTCGGGCGCGGCGGCCAGATCCTTGTCGAAGTCGATCTCTTCGGCCAGACCTTCGTCGCAAGCGCGCTGGCTGTCGGGGCCTTCGACGTCGACCAGGCTATAGGTCATGTTGCCGGCCTCAGAGGCGGCGCGCATCTTGGCGATCGCCTCGTTCGAGCCTTCGTCCCAGGTGATCTTGACGCCGGTAAGCTTCGAATAGGGCTCGGCATAGGCCGCGACCTGGGATGCCTGATAGGCGCCGCCCCAGGACATCAGGACCATCGAGTCAGAGCAGTTATCGCAAGGGGGAAGATCCTCGGCGAAGGCGGCACTGGCACCAAGCGGCAGCATCGCCAGCGCCGTTGCACTGAGAAGGGACTTGAGTGTCATTTTCATACTCCCGGTTGTTATTTTGGTTTTTACCCTTGCGGGCTTCTACGGCGCGTCAAGCGCGCGGCAGTCTTCAGGCAGCCAGCCGATCTCGATCATCTGGCCGGGCTGATGGCGGATCTGGTCGGGGGCGTTGCGGGTCTTGATAACGAAATCGTCATGACCGGCCACCTTCAGACGCGTGCGGAAGATGTCGCCCATGTAAATGAACTCGGTCACTTCGGCCTTCAGCGTGTGGACTCCAGGGCGGAGGCGCGCCTTGTTGGTCTCGACCCGCTCCGGGCGGATCGAGACCTGGGTCCGGTCGCCGACCTTGGAGACATTCACAGGCTTGGCATCGATGATGTCGCCCGAGTCGAGCCGCACGACGCAGGTCTCGCCGGTGATCTCAGTCACGGTGCCCATCAGGCGGTTGTTCTCGCCGATGAACTGAGCAACGAAGCTGTTCACCGGCGCCTCGTAGAGTTCGGAAGGTGGGGCGAGTTGCTGGATGCGGCCGTCATTGAAGACCGCAACCCGGTCCGACATCGTCAGCGCCTCGGTCTGGTCATGGGTCACATAGACAGTCGTAATGCCGAGATTGTGGGCAAGATGGGTGATCTCGAACTGCATGTGCTCGCGCAGTTGCTTGTCGAGGGCGCCCAGGGGTTCGTCCATGAGGACAAGCTCGGGCTCGAACACCAGCGCGCGAGCCAGAGCAATGCGCTGCTGCTGTCCACCCGACAACTGGGAAGGGCGTCGGCCAGCGAAAGCACCCATCTGCACCATGTCGAGCGCCCGCTTGACCTTTTCGTCGCGCACGGACTTGTCGAGCTTGCGCACCTCAAGCGGGAAGGCAAGGTTCTCGGCAACCGTCATATGGGGGAAAAGCGCGTAGTTCTGGAACACCATTCCGATGCCGCGCTTGTGGGGTGGAACGGTATTGATGTTGCGCCCGTTCAGGCGAATCTCGCCGTGCGTTGCCGTTTCGAAGCCCGCGAGCATCATCAGGCAGGTCGTCTTGCCCGAGCCTGACGGGCCGAGCATCGTCAGAAACTCTCCCTTCGGCAGGGAAAGGTTCAAATCCTTCACGACGAGCGTCACACCGTCGTAGCTTTTTTGAACTCGGTCGAAAACGACGAACGCATCGTTCGCCATCGCCCCTTCAGCCATACGCGCATCCCCGTTGCGGTTGCCCCCTTGTCGGACCGAGCAGCACGCTGCCCAGCCGCCGCCTGTTCTCAAGCGAGGGTTCAGTTCTTGAATGGCAGGATAAGATGGTCGGGTCCATAGGGAAATCCGGTGATGTTCCGATTGCCGTCTTCGGTGATGACGAGGATGTCATGCTCGCGGTAGCCGCCCGCACCCGGCAGATGGTTGGGAATGGTGATCATGGGTTCCATCGACACGACCATGCCCGGTTCAAGCACCGTCTCGCAGTCTTCGCGAAGTTCCAGTCCGGCCTCGCGGCCGTAGTAGTGGCAGAGAACTCCGAAGGAGTGGCCATAGCCGAAACTGCGGTACTGCAAGAGATTTTCCGCGGCATACATCTCGTTCAACTCGCGCGCCACGTCGCAGCAGCGGTTGCCCGGCACCAGAAGTTCCTTGCCGCGATCATGGACCCTGCAATTGAACTCCCACAGCCGCAGGTGTTCGTCGGTCGGCTGGCCCGCGAACATCGTGCGCTCCAGCGCGACATAGTATCCAGCGACCATCGGGAAGCAGTTCAGCGACAGGATGTCGCCCTGCTCAATCCTGCGGCTTGTGACCGGATTATGGGCACCGTCGGTATTGATCCCCGACTGGAACCAGGTCCAGGTATCGAGCAGTTCGCCATGCGGCCATGTCTTGGCGATCTCGCGCACCATCGTCGCGGTCGAATGGAGCGCCACCTCGTGTTCGGGCGTTCCAACCGTGGCCGCCTCGGCACAGGCGGCGCCCCCGATATCGGCGATACGGGTCATCTTCTCGATATGCGAGATCTCGGCAGCAGACTTGATCATGCGCTGACGCATCGCCCCTTGGGCAATGTCGACGAATTCCACCGAGGGGAATTCCGACTTGAGCAAGGCGAGGGTGTCGATGCTGATGTGATCGAATTCGATTCCAAGCCGGCGTACGCCCGGGATCAGGCCACGGACGGCATGAAAGTAGTTGTCCTTTTGCCAGTCGGTGTAGGTGATGTTGCGCCCGCCGAAGGTCCGCCGCCACGGCTGCCCGCCGTCGATGCCCGCACTGATCGATGTGGACTTGTCGTGATCGACGACCAGACCATAGCGACGCCCGAAGTAGCAATACAGGAAGTCACTGTAATAGTTGATGTTATGGTAAGACGTGAACAGGGCCGCATCGATGCCGCTGTCGGCCATGTAGCGTCGAATCGCGGCCAGACGCCGCTCCATCTCGCTGGCAGGAAAGGTTGGCGTGACGGGTGATCCGTTGCCCATGTAGTCCTGAAGCCGTTCCCGCTGCATCTGCCCTCTCCGAAAGCCTGTTACCCATGGTCGAACGTGCGGCCGGAAGCATGGCTTGTCAAAAGACCGATTCTCATGCCGAGATGAGAAAAACTAATTGAGGCGCTCATGGCTCAAGTTCCGCTGAATGCACTCAGGGCTTTCGATGCCGTCGTCCGGGCCGGCACTTTCAAGGCCGCAGCCGATGCACTTTTCGTCACGCAATCGGCCGTTAGCCATCAGGTTCGCCATCTCGAAGACTGGCTGGGCCGACCTTTGTTCGACAGGTCGGGCCCGAGACCCCGGTTGCTGCCCGAGGGAGAGGAACTGGCCCGAACCCTGGCCCTTTCGTTCGACGGCATCGAGGCCGCCTGCCAACGCCTGCGTCGCGAGTCCGGCGAGTCGCGGCTGGTTATCGCTGCAATCCCCTCGGTTGCGCTGTGCTGGCTCATCCCGAGGCTCGCGGGGTTTCGCGCGGACCATCCCGAGGTCGCAACACGGATCGTCTATGCCTATCATCGGCAGGAGATCGACTTTTCGGATGTCGATCTCGCTTTCATCTATGCTCCACAGAGCACCGTGGCCGAGGGTCACCTTGAAGCTGAACTCTTCTTCCCGGGCACCAGTATTGCGGTGTGCAGCCCAAAACTGGCGACCGGCCCGGTTGAGCCTGAAGCCATGGCGCGCATGACGCTTCTTCACGACAGCGATGGCGCGGGATGGCTGGACTGGTTCCGGCAGGCGGGCGTCGAGAGGGTCGATCTGCCCGACGGGCCGGCATTCCAGGATTTCAACCTGCTGCGCGCCGCGGCATTGGCGGGACAGGGCGTCGCGCTCTGCCCCCACGCCATGATCCGCGATGATCTTCTGGCCGGGCGGCTCAGCCAACTCTCGCGGATCAAAGTGGAGCCTGCCAGCGGCTACTATCTCGTTCGCTCATCGGCCTCAGGCCGGCGCAATGCTGCGGTCCGTGCTTTCCGCGACTGGGCCTTTGCCGAACGGGAAAAGAGCCAAGACGCGTAGGTCGGCACGACCGGCACAACAATAGGTCCGCTGGTCGACACTCGCCTGCCTCACTCGCGAAGGCCACTGCGATTGCTGGCGGATGCCTTCCACGTCCGTCAATCTGACGAGGACCTGCCCGTCGTCTGGCATCTCGCCGCGCGGAGCGACCCCTTTTTGACCACACTTCGTGCTGCTTGGTGGACCGGGAATGTGTCCAGATTGTTTCGCGCAGCAAAGCGGATCAGCATCACATTTGTTGCGCGAATCGATGCTGCATTTTACCAGATGGTAAAATAACAACCAACAGGGGCAAACAACATGACCGAACGCGACTTCCGGCCCACGCGCCGTGGGCTAATGCTAGCCGCCGGCGCCATCACATTGGCCACAGCGCTGCCAAGCGTACCAGTCTGGGCCGCGAGTCCCGTCAAGATGGCGGGCATCTATACTGTTCCCGTCGAACAGCAGTGGGTCAGCCGCATCCATCAGGCGGCCGAAGCTGCCAAGGCGGCCGGCGCGGTCGAGTATGTCTTCACTGAGAATGTCGCCAATACCGACTATGCCCGCGTGATGAGAGAGTACTGCGAGCAGGGCATGCAGCTGATCGTCGGCGAGATCTTTGGCGCGGAGCAGGAAGCGCGCGAGGTTTGCGCCGAGTATCCTAATGTCGCGTTCCTGCTTGGCTCCTCCTTCCCGCCGGACGAGGCGGCAAATCCCAACCTCGCCGTCTTCGACAACTTCATCCAGGATGCCTCTTACCTGTCCGGGATCGTCGCCGGAGCCATGACGAAATCCGGCAACATCGGCATGGTCGGCGGCTTCCCGATCCCGGAGGTGAACCGTCTGATGAACGCCTTCATGGCGGGCGTGCGCGAGACACGGCCCGACGCGAAGTTCCAGATTTCGTTCATTGGCTCATGGTTCGATCCTCCCAAGGCAAAAGAGACCGCCTTCGCCATGATCGAGGCAGGGGCAGACCTGCTTTATGCCGAGCGCTTCGGTGTATCGGATGCGGCAAAGGAGAAGGGCGTGCTCGCCATCGGCAACGTCATCAACACCCAGCCCGATTATCCCGAGACAGTCGTCGTCTCGGCGCTGTGGCATTTCGAGCCGACGCTGAACGCCGCTCTGGAGGCGATCAATGCCGGCTCCTTCAAGGCGGCGGATTACGGCGTCTATTCCTTCATGAAGAACGGCGGCTGCTCGCTGTCTCCGCTCGGCACCTTCGAGGGCAAGGTCCCTGCGGACGTCATGGCCAAGGTTGCCGAGAAGGAAGCCGCCATCAAGGATGGTTCGTTCACCGTGACGATTGACGACAACGAGCCGAAGTCGTCGTGACGCGCGCAGACGTGCAGGCGGGGGACTATGTCCTCCGCCTCGACGGCATCGCCAAACGCTTCGGGCCGCTGGTCGCGAATTCCGGCATCACACTTGACCTGAAGCGGGGGGAGGTCGTCGCGCTCCTTGGCGAGAACGGAGCGGGCAAGACCACGCTGATGAACATCCTCTTCGGCCACTACGTTGCCGATGAGGGAACCGTCGAAGTCTTCGGTCAGCCCCTGCCGCCCGGAAATCCGCGCGCCGCTCTGGCGGCAGGCGTCGGCATGGTCCACCAGCACTTCACCCTGGCCGACAACCTGTCTGTCCTCGACAACATCACGCTCGGCACCGAAAGCCTCTGGTCGCGCGGCCGGGGACGCAGGGCCGCCCGCGAACGGATCGCCGCGCTGTCACGTGACTTCGGCCTTTCCGTGCATCCTGAAGCGCGTGTCGGCACGCTGTCCGTCGGCGAAAGACAGCGCGTCGAGATTCTAAAGGCGCTCTACCGGGACGCCCGCATCCTGATCCTGGACGAACCAACTGCGGTCCTTACACCACAGGAAACGGACGCGCTCTTCGAGACCCTTCGCAAGGCGATCGCCGCGGGTCTGTCCATCATCTTTATCAGCCACAAGCTGCATGAGGTCATGGCAATCGCCGACCGGTGCATCGTCCTTCGGCACGGCAAGGTCGTGGGAGAAGTGGATACGCACGCGACCGACCGGGCAAGGCTGGCCGCACTGATGGTGGGCAGCGAAGTCTCTCTGCCCAAGGCAGAGGCGCGTCGGCCTGGTCCCGTACTGATGCGGCTCGATCGGGTATCGACACCTGCCAAGGGAACGGCGACCGGGCTGCGCGACGTCTCGATCGACCTTTGCGCCGGGCAGATCGTCGGGCTTGCAGGCGTTTCCGGCAACGGGCAGGCGGCGCTGGCCGACCTCGTGTCGGGGCTGGTGCGGCCGGACGAAGGACGGGTCGAGATTGCGGGAGAAGAACTCCGCAGTTGGACACCGCGACAGGCGCTCAAGCACCACATCGCCCGCATTCCGGAGGATCGCCACAAGACCGGCACCATCTCGGATTTCAGCCTGACCGAGAACGCCGTCCTCGAGGGCTATTCTCACCCGCCCTTCAGCCGCCGCAGCTGGATGGACTGGCATGCAGCAGAGCGGTTCGCCAAGGATATCATCGCCAAGTACGATGTGCGCTGCCAGGGTCCGTCTCAACAGATCCGCCTGCTGTCCGGTGGCAACATGCAGAAGCTCATTCTCGGACGCGTGCTTGAGCCCTCACCCCGGATCATCCTTGCCAATCAGCCGGTCCGGGGCCTCGACGTCGGGGCGATCGCCTATGTCCAGTCGCGGCTTATCGCGGCGCGGGATGCCGGAGCTGCGGTTCTGCTGATTTCCGAAGACCTCGACGATATCCAGAGCCTTTCGGACGTGATCCATGTGATGAGCGAAGGCCGACTTTCGCCCGCCTTCCCACGCGGAACAAAGACGGCGGCAGAGCTTGGCCTGTGGATGGCGGGACAGGGCTTCGAAGGGCGCACCCATGCGGCTTGAGCCGATCCCGAACCCAACTCTCGCCAGGCGCATCGGCCTGCCCGCGGCTGCGCTGACCGCGACCACGCTCATGGCGGCGCTGCTTGCGCTTGTGGCCGGGGCCAACCCCTTCGCAGTTCTCGGTCAGATTGTCACGGGCGCGGTGGGGTCCCGGTTTGCGCTGCTCGAGACTCTCAACCGGGCAACGCCGCTGATCTTCACCGGTCTCGCCGTGGCCGTGGCCTTCAAGGCAAAGCTCTGGAACATAGGCGCCGAGGCGCAGCTTTACGCCGGGGCCATCGTCGCGGTGCTGCTCGGAACCGGGGCACTCGGGTCGCCGCTTGTTCTTCCCGTCTCTGCCCTTGCCGCGATGGTGGCGGGGGCGCTGGTGCTTCTGGGTCCGGTCCTTCTCAAGACCCGGCTCGGCGTCGACGAAGTGGTCACGACGCTTCTCCTGAACTTCATCATGCTCCTGTTCGTCAGCTACCTGTTGGAAGGGCCGATGAAGGATCCGATGGGCATGGGCTGGCCCAAATCGCCGGCCCTCATCAAGGACGCCCGCCTGCCCCGCATCGTCGAAGGCCTCCGGCTGCATTGGGGTTTTGCGCTGGCACTGATCGCCGCAGTCGCTGTCCATGTCATAGAACGCAGGACGACCTTTGGCTTCGAGATGCGGGCAGTCGGATCGAATATCGGTGCTGCGCGGTTCATGGGAGTTCCGGTGAACCGCGTCCTGATCCAGACCGCGCTCTTGTCTGGAGGGCTGGCGGCCCTTGCCGGCTGGTCCGAGGTCGCCGGGCTGAAGGGGCACCTCAGCCAGGACCTGAGCCCGGGCTTCGGCTACACCGGCATCATCGTCGCGATGCTGGCGCTTCTGAATCCGCTGGCGGTGGTCGGCACGGCGATCTTCGTCGCCGGCGTCTTCGTTGGATCGGACGCCATGAGCCGTGCCGCCGGAGTGCCGACCTATATCGCCGACATGCTTCTGGCTTCGGCGCTTCTCTTCATGGTCCTCGCGATCTTCCTCGTGCGCATGCGGGTGGTGCGGGGATGAGCTATCTCGTCGATATCCTGGTTTCCGCCAGCTTCTGGGCCGCGGTGATCCGCATCGCTTCTCCTCTGGTTCTCGCGACGATGGGAGAACTCATCTGCGAACGCGCAGGCGTCCTGAACCTCGGGATCGAGGGGATCATGGTGATCGGGGCCTTCACCGGCTGGCTTGCGGTCTATCAGGGCCTGCCGCTGTGGGGGGGCGTTGGGGTGGCCATGGCGGCCGGGATGCTATTCGGCCTTCTCCATGCAACGCTTACGGTCCCCTTCGGCCTTTCCCAGCATGTCGTGGGCCTGGGTGTGACCCTACTCGCCACCTCGACAAGCTCGTTTGCCTATCGACTGGCGCTGCCCGAGGTGACCAGCCCACCAAAGATTGTGCCCTTCCAACCGCTCGACCTGCCGGTCCTGTCTGACCTGCCGTTCCTCGGGGAAGTTCTCTTCACCCAGACCGCCTTCACCTGGTTTGCCTTCGCCATCGCGGTGCTGGTCTCCGTAATCCTGTTCCGCACGCCTCTGGGTCTTGCGATCCGGGCGGCGGGGGAAAACCCCTCGGCCGTGGAAGCGCAGGGACTTTCGGTTTCCGGCCTTCGCATGGGCGCGGTGATCGTTGGGTCGGGGCTTATGGCCATGGGCGGCGCATTCCTGACGCTCTCGGCCTTCTCGTCCTTCTTTTTCGAGATGGTGAACGGCCGCGGCTGGATCTGCGTGGCCCTGGTGGTTTTCGGAGCATGGATGCCGGGCAAGGCGGTTCTGGGGGCGATCCTGTTCGCCGCTTTCGACGCGCTTCAGATCCGTCTGCAGCAAACCCCGATAGGCGCCGACCTGCCCTATCAGGTCTTCCTGATGGCGCCCTATGTGCTGTCCATCCTCGCCCTCATCCTGATGTCGCGCCGTGCCGAGGTGCCTGCCGCGCTCATGACACCCTATAGCAAGGGGGAACGCTGATGTTCGATCTATTGGTCAGGGGTGGCACGCTGCCCGATGGCACCACCGCCGATATTGCGATCAAGGGCGACCGCATCGCTGCCGTGGGGCATGTCGATGCCCCCGCCGCCCGTGTGATCGACGCCACGGGCGACCTCGTTGCCCCCCCCTTTGTCGATCCACATTTCCACATGGATGCGGTCCTGTCCTACGGGCTGCCACGGGTCAACGCGTCGGGCACGCTGCTGGAGGGGATCGGCCTGTGGGGTGAGCTTCGCGAAGTCGCGTCGGTGGAAGACATGGTGGACCGCGCGCTCCGCTATTGCGACTGGGCAGTATCGATGGGGCTTCTGGCGATCCGCACGCATGTCGACACCACCCCTGACCATCTGCGCGGCGTCGAGGCGATGTTGGAGGTCAAGCGCCGCGTCGCGCCCTACATCGACCTGCAGCTTGTCGCCTTCCCCCAGGACGGCCTCTACCGGACCAAGACGGGGCGGCAGAACGTCATCCGGGCGCTGGACATGGGCGTGGATGTCGTCGGTGGCATCCCCCATTTCGAACGAACCATGGAGGAAGGCGCAGAGTCCATGCGCGACCTTGCTCGCATTGCAGCAGACCGCGGGCTGATGTGGGATGTCCATTGCGACGAGACCGATGATCCGATGTCTCGCCATGTCGAAACGATGGCACGTGAAGTCACGCGCCACGGTCTGGGATTACGTGCAGCAGGCAGCCACCTGACCTCGATGCATTCGATGGACAATTACTATGTCTCGAAGCTCCTTCCACTGATCGCCGAGAGCGGCATGACCGCAATCCCGAACCCGCTCATAAACATCACGCTGCAGGGCCGGCACGACACCTTTCCCAAGCGGCGCGGCCTGACCCGAGTGAAGGAAATGCAGGCACTCGGGATCACCGTGGGCTGGGGGCAGGACTGCGTGCTGGATCCCTGGTATTCGCTCGGCACCGCCGACATGCTGGATGTGGCCTTCATGGGCCTGCATGTCGCACAGATGACCCATCCCGCCGAGATGGCGCGCTGCTTCACCATGGTGACCGAATGCAATGCCGCGATCATGGGCTTGGAAGGCTATGGTCTTGGGGTCGGAGACAGGGCGAGCCTCGTCGTCCTGGATGCGGGATCACCGACCGAAGCCGTGCGTCTGCGACCCGACCGCCTTTTCGTGGTCTCGAAAGGCAAGGTCGTGGCGGAAAAAGCCCGGAACGACAGCCGGCTCACTCTTGACGGGCGACCGGCCTCGGTTCGCCGGCGCCACGTTTCACCGACCTGATCTGCCGTCAGGCCTTCTGCTTCCTGGGCTCGCGGACCGGCAGCATGAACAGGAAGCCGAGCACGAAGGATACGGCGACCACCGCGATCCCGGCCTTCTGGTTCTGAGTGGCGAGCGTCACCCAACCGATCATTGCCGCTCCCAGAGGACCGGTGGCACGGCCCGCAAGCGCGTAGAGGCCGAAGTACTTCGCCACCTTGTCGGGCGGGGCAAGGCGGGACATCAGGCTGCGGCCGGAGGCCTGCACAGGGCCGAAAAAGATCCCGAGGATGCAGGAGGCGATCCAGAATGCTCTCTGCGAGTCCAGCAGAACGATCGAAACCGAGACGACGGCGAGGGCGACGATCGAAACCATGACCACGGGTTTCGCCCCGATCCAGTCGTCGATCCAGCCGAAGATGAACGCTCCCGTTCCCGCAGCAACGTAGATCGAGACACCGAAGAACAACATCTGCGTGTCGCTGAACCCGAAGGCGCCCTTTGCCACGAGGGGCCCGAAGATGAAGATCGAGCTTACCCCGTCCGCAAAGAACATGTGGGCCAGAAGCAGCCAGGCAATCGAGGGGGTAGTCGGCAACTGGCGGACCGTCTGCCAGATGTCCGCCAGTCCTTTCCGGACGATTGTCGCGGCGCTTTCCGGCGACGGGCGCTCCTTCGGGCCGAACAGGATCAGCGGCGCGCTGAAGACAAGAAACCAGAGCGCGCTGACCGGGCTCGACAGACGCGCAGGCTGGGCCTGCGCCGGATCAAGTCCGAAGAGCGGCGGATCGGGGATCACGAGCATCAGGTAAACGAGAGCGAGCGAGGCGAGTCCGCCGAAATAGCCGGCAGCCCAGCCCATGCCCGACACACGGCCCCGCAATTCGTCCGGTGCCACATCGGTCAAGAGCGCATTGTAGAACACATAGCCCAGTTCGAACCCGGCATTCGAGACGACAAGCAGGGTCAATGCGAAGGTCAGGGATGATGGGTCCGGTCTGACCCACCACATGGCGGTGGTTGCCACGATGGCAGCCAGAGTGCAAACGGCCAGCCAGGTGCGTCGGCGCCCGCCCTGGTCAGCCAGTGCGCCGAGCATCGGGCTCAGGATGGCAACGCAGATCGCCGAGATAGAGATTGCGAAGCCCCATTGCGCCTGCCCGTGCACCGGATCTTCTGCGACACGCGCGAGGAAATAGGGCGCGAAGACGAACGACAGGACTACCGCACCGTAGGCCGAGTTTGCCCAGTCATACATGCACCAGTAAAGGACCTGCCTGCGGCGGCCCGCCTTGTCCATGACCTTCTCGGGAGTTGCGGATGTCGCAGTCATCTCAGCCAACCTCTGTGCCGTTCTGTCGAGCAAGATCGATCAGGCGGTCGCGCAAGGCCCCGGCGATGGCTTCGGCAGGAGAGTCCGCATCTGCCTTGCCCTGCAGCAGGTCCTGCCGGGTGCAGGGGGGACCGAAGGCTACGTGAACCGGACGGAACTTCGGCCACTTCAAGGTTCTCGGCCAGGCCTCGAAGGTGCCCTTCACGAAGACTGGCAGGGTGGGCACGTCCGAACCGAGCATCACATGACCAATGCCCGCGTGGAACGGCAGGAGGTGCCCGTCACCGGACCGCCATCCTTCGGGGAACCAGACGACGACGTTTCCAGCCGAAAGCGCTGTCAGTGCCATCCCGATCGCCGACGCGGGCGATGAATCATCGACCGGGTAGAGCCGCAAAGCGCGCGCCGCCCTGGGTTTCAGCCAGCGTCCCTTCACCCGCGACCGCGCGGCGGCCCAGACCGTCCGCTGCCGGACTGCCCTGGGCAGGGCAGCGGCCACGGATGAGGGGTCCATCAGGCTGACATGGTTCGGACAGAGCACGAAGGGGCCTGACTGCGGCAGGTTTTCGAGACCCGAAACCGTCAGCGAGAAGCCGAGGCGCAGCGTCGCGCGGTTGATCGCGAACACGATCTCTCCGAAGACCCGTTCGATTGTCGAAAGAGGGGCGAACCAGTGCGCCTTCTCCGCAGCCAAACGGGCTTCGTCCAATTCCTGCAGCATCGGGTTTGCCGCCTTCTCGCTGACCCTCTCAAGCAGGTCGCGCACCGTACCGATCGCGGCTATGTCCGCCGCTTCGAGGCGAACACCGGTTGACTCCTCGATCGCCACCGCCAAGGTCATCCAGGCAAAGGAATCCAAGCCAAGGTCCAGTTGCATGTGGCTGCCGAGCGCAAGCCCCTGGCCATGATCCCGCTTCAGAATCTCCCACACCTTGTCGCGCGGAGGGCCGGCAAGCCACGCCCGATCGGCCTCAGACATTTCCTCGGCCGGGCCGTCGCGGCGGCCGGTCAGCGCCTGCTCGTAGAGCTGCGGCAGAGCGAAACGGCGCAGCTTGCCAAGGCGTGTCCGGGGCAACGGTTCACGGGACAGCGCAAAGCCCGAGAGCCGCCAGGTCGAGGGCACCGAAGTCGCAACCGAGCCTAGTCCGACGCGGATGGCATCGTATGGATCGATCGTATCGAACTTGCCAACCTCGGCCATGTTCGGCACCACCAAGGCGACAAGTCCGCCATTCCGTTCCAGAACCCCGATTTCCCCGATCTGGGGAATGGCGAGGTAAGCGCGTTCGACATCCTCGGGAAAGATCTTGTCCCCTCCGGCGAGCACAATGCGCTCCTTGATGCGACCGGTGATGAAGAGGAAGCCGTCCTTGTCGACACGTCCGAGGTCGCCAGTACGGAAAAACCCGTCAGCTGTGAAGGCGTTGCGGTTCGCCTCGGGGTTCTGGAGGTAGCCCGAAAACAGCGATGGACCCATGAGGAGGATTTCACCGACCCCGTCCTGGCCGGGGCCATCGATACGGATTTCGCACCCGTCGAGCGGCTTTCCGACCGATCCCGCGCGCTTCGCCGAGATCGGTCCGCAGACCGAGGCCGCCGTCTCGGCCAACCCATAGCCCGAGCGCACGTCCCATCCGAAAGCTTCGAGCGTCTCCGTCGTCTCGGCGGTCAGGTTCGCGCCACCGGAAATCAGCATCCGCAGGTCGCGCCCGACGGAGCGTCTCAATGGGGCGAGCAACTGGTGGCCGAACCTGCCGGCAGTCAGCCGGCGCAACCTGATCGACAGAGAGATCAGCATCTCGACGAGTCGTGCTGCCAGCTTTCCTTTGGATGCGGCGCGCGTCCGCAAGCCGACAAGCATCGCGTCATAAAGCCTCGGCACACCGACAATCAGGGTCGGCGAACAAAGCTTCAATGCCTCGGCAATGTGCGGGCCCGAGGGGCTCTCCGGGAGGATGATCCTGGCGCCCAGGGTGACAGAGGTCAGCACGGCGGTGATCCAAGGGTAGACATGGTGCATCGGCAGAGGCATCAGCACCCGGTCCGAGACCTTCAGCAGACCGCTTCGGCTGATGGTCCGGGCGTTCCAGCCAAGATTGCCCTGCGTCAGGTAGAAGCTCTTGGGTGTTCCGGTCGTCCCCGAGGTGCGGAAAAGCGCCAGCGGCGCAGAATCCTCCAGCATCGGTAGCACTGGGGCCGCGGCTGCCGGTGTGATCCCGTCAATCTCAAGTGTCGGGATCCGCCCTTCAAACTCCTGGCGCGCCGCGGCTTCGATGAGGAGAAGTTTTGCCCGTGATGCGCTGGCCTGCTCCAGCGCCTCCTTCGCGGAAACCAGAGAGTCTAGCGGGGCAAGGATGATGCCCGTCAGATGGCAAGCCAGACCGGCTGCGATCCAAGCGGCCGAATTGGGGGCCCAGATCGCCACCACATCGCCCCGTGAAGCGCCGCGTGCCTCCAGGGCCTGACAGGCCCCGTAGATCAATTGCACGAAATCGTTGCCGCTAAACGTTCGGGCCTCCCCTCTCGCAACCATGGTCAGGAAAGGGTCGCCTCCAACGCGCTTGAGACTCTCTACAGCGTCGGCGGCCCGCCAGACCGAAGGAGCTTCGCCCTCTGGCCGCGTAGAGTGCTCATTCATGTTCGCTTCTCCCCCACCTTGATGACTTCATCGTAAGCGAGTTGCCCCGCAGGCCAACTGATCCCGATCAAGTCAGGGGGTGCACGGTGGCCCGGGACGGTCTGGTCCCCGCCGGGACAGACGCGCTGGACGCCGGCGGCGGAAGGGGCGTAGATTTCGGGACGAGGGAGCTACCATGCCCAGACCTTCGCCCGATTTCGTACCGGAGCGGCCCGAACTGTCGGATGCCGTATGGCTCGACGTGCTTTCGGCTGTCGACCGCACTTACGCCGATCTGGTCGACTATCAGGAGCGGCTGGAAAACCAGAACGCCGAACTCGAGGCGATGCGGCGGTTCCTGGGATCAATCCTCGCCTCGGCTTCGGATGTGCTGATCGTGACCAACCGGCAGGGACTGGTCGAGGAGATGAGCGCGTCGCTGGCCAACCTGACCGGCCGTCCTTTGGCAGCCCTGCAGGGCGGACCGGTCACCGGTCTGTTCGTAGCCCATCATGTCCCGGCGCTGGAGGCGGCGATCCAGACCGTCACGCGCGAGCGCAAGCCGGTGACGCTTGAGGTTGCATTGGCAACCGAGGCTGGGCCATCCGAGCTTGAAGTGTCGCTTGCCCCCCGTTTCGACGAGCGAGGGCGAGTTGCGGGACTTGTCCTGACGGGCCGGCCGGTGGGCGAATTGCGCAGAACCTATGCCGCGCTTGAACGAAGCCATGCCGAGCTCAAGGCGGCGCAGGCCCAACTGGTACGAAACGAGAAACTCGCCTCGCTTGGCCGGCTTCTGGCCGGCGTCGCGCATGAATTGAACAACCCGATCAGCTTTGTCTATGCCAACGCCCATGCGTTGGAGCGGTATTCCGGCAAATTCCAGACCTATTTCGACCGGGTACAAGCCGGTGCGACGCGCGAAGAACTCGTCCGCCTGCGAGAAGACCTGAAACTGGACCGTGAGGTGAAGAACCTCCGCGATGCGGTCCAGGGCGCGCGAGAAGGTGCGGAGCGGGTGCGCGATATCGTCGAAGATTTGCGGCGACTTTCGGCTGACGGCTCTGGAGAGTCGGAATCCTTCAACCTGACAGAAACGGCGAAGGTTGCGGCCAACTGGGTTCTGCGCGGGGCGCGCAGCGCCGTGCAGATCCGCTTTGACGGTCCTGATATCGTGATGGCGTTTGGCAGGCGAGGTCATATCCAGCAGGTGATCATGAACCTCGTGCAGAACGCCATCGACGCATTGGAAGGCCGGTCCGACGGGCAGGTTACCATCGGCGTGCAAGATGGCAGTGACCGCGTCGCGCTTTCGGTCCATGACAACGGTGCAGGCGTGCCGAAGGACGCCGAGAATGCGATCTTCGATCCGTTTTTCACCACCAAGATCGTCGGCAAGGGCACGGGGCTCGGCCTGTCGATCAGCCACAAGATCGTGGCGGAGCATGGTGGCGAACTCCGCCTTTTGCCGGTGGATCCCGACGGCGGGGCCACTTTCTGTTTCGATCTGCCAAAGGGGACTGCACCGTGAACCTACTCTGGCTGCAATCGGCCGGGTGCGGCGGCTGCACCATGTCGCTTCTGTGCGCCGAGGACCCGAATGTCTTCGACCTTTTGGACGGAGCCGGGATCAATGTCCTGTGGCATCCGGCCCTGTCGGTTGAAAGCGGTCAGGACGTGCTGCATCTGCTCGAGGCCCTCGAGCGCGGTGACATCCTCCTGGACATCCTCTGCGTCGAAGGATCGATCCTGCGCGGACCGAAGGGCACGGGGCGGTTCCAGATGCTGGGTGGCACCGGGCGGTCGATGCTCGACTGGGTCCGCAGCCTCGCGCCGCGTGCCGGTCATGTCGTTGCCGTGGGGACCTGTGCTGCCTTCGGAGGGATCACTTCGGCGGGGGGCAATCCGGCAGATGCCGTGGGCCTGCAATATGAAGGCTCGCATCGCGGCGGGGCACTGGCAGGTGATTTCACGACCCGCTCCGGATTGCCGGTCATCAATGTCGCGGGGTGCCCCACTCATCCGGACTGGGTGACCGAGACACTTTTGCTGCTGAAGGCCGGAAATCTTGACGCGGCCGCACTCGACGGCCTTGGCCGCCCGCGATTCTATGCCGACCATCTCGTCCACCACGCCTGCCCGAAGAACGAGTTCTACGAATACAAGGCCAGCGCCCGGCGCCTGTCACAGGCGGGCTGCCTGATGGAAAATCTCGGCTGTGTCGGCACGCAGGCCGTGGGCGACTG
Source organism: Alitabrizicola rongguiensis (assembly GCF_021491355.1). Classification (GTDB taxonomy): domain Bacteria; phylum Pseudomonadota; class Alphaproteobacteria; order Rhodobacterales; family Rhodobacteraceae; genus Aliitabrizicola; species Aliitabrizicola rongguiensis. Next base: position 1,031,831 of record NZ_JAKENF010000002.1, read on the forward strand.
CAACATCCGCCCCTGGAATGGGGGCGGCAGTTGCACGCGCGGCGGGTACCCCTGCATTGCCTGCACCGCGCCCGAATTCGAGGAGCCGCGCCACCCTTTCACCGAAACGCCGAAGATCGCCGGAATCCCTGTCGGCCTTCCGTCAGACATGCCGAAAGCCTGGTTCATGGCGCTGGCCTCGCTTTCCAAGGCAGCGACGCCCGACCGCATCGCACGAAACGCGGTGGCAGACCGCATCGAGGTGCCACCCCGGCTGAGGACGCCGCGGCGATGAACCAATCGACGCTGCTTGTTGGCCCTTTCAACCGGGTGGAGGGCGATCTCGAAGTCAAGCTGACCATCGAGGATGACCGTGTCTCCGCAGCACATGTCAATGCCCCCTTGTTTCGCGGCTTCGAGCAGATGCTCCTCGGCAAGGACCCTCGCGATGCCTTGACCATTACGCCGCGCATCTGCGGGATCTGTTCGATCAGCCAATCGGCATCGGCAGCGCGAGCATTGGCGGCGGCGCAGGGCCTGACGCCGACGCCACAGGGCGATGCGATGGCGGCGCTGATCCATGCGGTCGAGAACGCCGCAGACCACCTGACGCATTTCCACCTTTTCTTCATGCCCGATTTCACCCGACCGGCCTATGCGGGACGTCCTTGGCACGATCGTGCCTTGGCGCGCTTCACGCCGATGCAGGGTTCTGCCCAAAGGTCGGCGGTCGAGGCGCGGGCGGACCTCATGCACATCCTTGGCCTGATGGCCGGCAAATGGCCGCATACGCTTGCGCTTCAACCGGGTGGCGTCACCCGCGCGCCCACAGCGCGCGACCGCGTGCGGATCATGGCAACTCTTGCGGCCTTCCGCCGTTATCTGGAAACGACGGTCTTCGGCGGACCGCTCGAAGCCTTCGCTGCACTCGCAGACATCGACGCCCTGCACGGCTGGGAGGCGGGAGATGCCGGTCTGTTCCTCCAGATCGCACGCGAAACCGGCCTCGCCGGGCTTGGCGTCGGGTCAGGGCGCTTCCTGAGTTTCGGCGCCTATCCCCTAGGCGCGACCCATGCCTTCCGGCAGGGGGTCTGGGACGGGGACTTGTCTCCGCTTGACCCGGCGCAGATTGCCGAGGACCTGAGTCATTCGTGGATGCTGGGCCCCACCGCTCATCCAGCGCAAGGCGAGACCCGGCCCGACGAAGACATGCGCGCCCCGGCCTATAGCTGGTGCAAGGCACCTCGCCTCGGCGGGCAGACGTTCGAGACCGGTGCACTGGCCCGTCAGGTGGTGGACGGCCATCCCCTTGCGCGGGATCTTGCACGGCAGGGCGGCGTGCTGGCCCGCGTCGCGGCGCGCCTTCTGGAACTGGCGCGGACGCAGGTGTTGATGGAAGACCTGGCGGCGACCATCGACCCCTCGGCGACTTTCATGCTGCAGGACGAAACCCCGGACGAGGGGTCGGGGGCGGGGCTGGTCGAAGCGGCCAGGGGGGCGCTTGGCCACTGGTTGCGGATCGAGCGGGGCCGGATCGCCTCTTATCAGATCGTTGCGCCGACGACCTGGAATTTCTCGCCGCGCGATGCCGGGGGCCAGCCCGGCCCGCTGGAGGCGGCGCTGGTCGGGGCCGAGGTGCGAGAGGGCGAGGATACTCCGATCTCGGTTCAGCATATCGTCCGCAGCTTCGATCCCTGCATGGTTTGCACGGTTCATTGATGCACGACCTGCGAATTCGGGTCCGCGGACAGGTGCAGGGCGTCGGCTTCCGCCCCTTCGTCTGGCAGATCGCGCGCGAGGCGGGGGCCGCCGGTGAGGTCCTCAACGATCCGGAAGGCGTCCTGATCCACATCCGCCTTGCCGTTCCGGACACCTTCCTTGCCGCTTTGAGGGATCGCGCGCCCCCGCTGGCCCGGATCGACGCGATCGAGATTTCCGAACACCAGTTCGATTTTCCACCACAGGATTTCCTGATTTCCGCCAGCCGGGGGCGCGGAAGCGAAACACGCGTAACGCCCGATGCCGCCACCTGCCCCTCCTGCGCGGCCGAAATCCGCGATCCGCTTGAGCGGCGCTTTGGCTATGCCTTCACCAACTGCACACATTGCGGCCCACGGTTCACGATCCTGACCGGTCTGCCATATGACCGAGGGCAAACGACGATGGCGCGCTTCCCGCTCTGCTCCGACTGTCGCGCAGAGTATGACGACCCGGCGGATCGGCGTTTCCACGCCCAACCAGTCGCCTGCCCTGCCTGCGGACCACGACTCTGGCTGGAAGAAGCCGGTGCGGAAATCCCGGGCAACCCGATCGACCTGGCTGTCAGCCGGCTCGAAGCTGGGCAAATCCTCGCCGTCAAAGGGCTGGGCGGGTTCCATCTTGCGTGCGACGCGCGATCCGGTGACGCGATCTCCGAACTGCGTCGCCGCAAAAGGAGACCGGCAAAGCCGCTGGCAGTGATGGCTACCCTGGAGATGATCGCTCGGCATTCCCGGCTTTCGCCGGCAGAAGTCTCACTGCTTTCCGACCCCGCTGCGCCGATTGTCCTGTTGACCAAAGCCGGGGAGCCGCTGCCCGATCGTCTTGCTCCGGGGCTTGGGGTGATCGGGTGGATGCTCCCCTATACGCCGTTGCACCATCTGTTGATCGATGCCTTCGGCGGGCCGCTGGTGATGACCTCCGGCAACCTTTCGGGCGAGCCGCAGGTGATCGGCAATGAGGAGGCGCGGCAGAAGCTTTCAGGCTTTGCCGACGCCTTCCTCATGCATGACCGCGACATTGCACGCCGACTGGACGACTCGGTCGAGAGGGTCTGCCCCTCGGGCCCGATGGTGCTGCGTCGAGGCCGTGGGCGGGTGCCCGGCACCCTGCCGCTGCCTGCCGGATTCGAGTCGACGCAACAGATTCTGGCCTTTGGCGGCCAGATGAAATCCGCCATTTGCCTGGTCAAGAACGGGCAGGCGATGCTGTCGCATCATCTTGGCGACCTTGACGACGCCCTCACCCAAGAAGAGTATGGCAAGGCTCTGGCCGATTGCGCCGCCCTGTTCGATCACGATCCCACAATCGGAGCCTGCGACCTGCATCCCGACTACGTCTCGACCCGCGAGGCTGAAAGGTCGGGGATGCCGCTGGTCAGGGTGCAGCATCACCATGCCCATCTGGCAAGCTGCCTCGGCGATGCGCTCTGGCCGATGAACGGCGGACCGGTGGCCGGGATCATCCTTGACGGGACGGGCTATGGCAGTGATGGCACCGTCTGGGGTGGCGAGGTTCTGCTCGGCGACTACCGCGGCTTCGAACGGATCGCCCATCTTCGACCGGCGCCCCTTCCCGGTGGCGATGCGGCAAATGTCGAGCCTTGGCGGAATGCCGTCATGCGGCTGGACCAGGCAGGTCTTGCGGACTGGGGAGGAGAGATCTTTCCGTCGAGATCCCTTGAAACGATCCGGGCTGCGGCTGCGGCCGGGTTCAACGCGCCCCTCTCTTCGTCCGCTGGCCGGCTGTTCGATGCGGTGGCCGCGCTGCTCGGTCTCTACCCCGATCGGCAGTCCTACGAGGGCGAGGCGGCCATGCGGCTGGAAGCGATGGCCGACGAAGCCGCACCGCCCCTGCCCTTCGGCGCGGAGTTGGGCGTCATCGAACCGGCTCCGATGATCGCAGCTGTGTTTCACGGGCTCCGCGACGGCGTGCCGCCTGAAAGGTTAGCGGGCGGGTTCCAGTCCGGGCTCGCCTGCGCCTTCGCGGGTGTGGCGCGAGAAGCTGTCGTTTCGGGGCGGGCAAGGGCAGTCGCCCTGTCGGGCGGCTGCTTCCAGAATCCGGTCCTGCTTGGCGCCGTCCTAGCCGAGCTGAAAGGCATTTCGGTGCTCGTGCATGCCCGCGTTCCGGCGAATGACGGCGGGCTTGCATTTGGACAGGCGCTGATCGCGGCAGCGGAAAGCAACTGACCAGTGCGTTGAGCACTTTGACAACTCAGCTATCGCCACACGCAGACAAATCGCCACGCCACGCCAAACAAACCCCTGACATAAAAGCCAAAACGTTCGCACATCACTGCGTTCAGGTTCCGGTTTGATTGGCCGGCGTCCCCTTGCATCCTCTTGCATACCGAGGTGCCGGCATGTCCGGCGCGACCCAGGGAGGAGAGCCTTGTCCCAGATCGAAACCTTCTACGACGTGATGCGTCGGCAGGGGATCACCCGCCGCAGCTTCATGAAATACTGTTCGCTGACCGCCGCCGCCCTGGGCCTTGGCCCGGCCTATGTACCGAAGATCGCCGAGGCGATGGAAACCAAACCTCGGACGCCGGTCATCTGGGTCCATGGCCTGGAATGCACCTGCTGCTCGGAAAGCTTCATCCGTTCGGCGCATCCGCTGGCAAAGGACGTCGTCCTGTCGATGATCAGCCTCGATTACGACGACACGCTGATGGCAGCAGCAGGTCATCAGGCCGAGGCGGCCCTGATGGACACTATCGAGAAGTACAAGGGCAACTACATCCTCGCGGTCGAAGGCAACCCGCCGCTGAACGAAGACGGGATGTACTGCATCGTCGGCGGCAAACCCTTCGTCGAGCAGCTGAAGATGGCGGCAGAACACGCCAAGGCGATCATCAGCTGGGGCGCCTGCGCCTCGTACGGCTGTGTGCAGGCTGCTAGCCCCAACCCGACCCGCGCCACGCCGGTGCACAAGGTCATCCTCGACAAGCCAATCATCAAGGTGCCCGGTTGCCCGCCCATCGCCGAGGTTATGACCGGCGTCATCACCTACATGCTGACCTTTGACCGGCTGCCCGAGCTTGACCGCCAGGGCCGGCCGCTGATGTTCTACAGCCAGCGCATCCACGACAAATGCTATCGGCGCCCGCATTTCGACGCAGGGCAGTTCGTCGAGCATTGGGACGACGAGAACGCGCGCAAGGGCTATTGCCTCTACAAGATGGGCTGCAAGGGCCCGACCACCTATAACGCCTGCTCGACTGTGCGCTGGAACGACGGCGTCTCCTTCCCGATCCAGTCTGGCCACGGTTGCATCGGCTGCTCCGAGGACGGGTTCTGGGATCAGGGCGGGTTCTACAACCGCCTGACGACCATCAAGCAGTTCGGGATCGAGGAAAATGCCGACCAGATCGGCATGGCCTCTGCCGGCGTGGTGGCGGCCGGGGTTGCGGTCCATGCCGCCGTCTCGGCGCTGAAGCGAGCGCAGAAGAAATCGCAGGACAAGGTGGAGGACTGAGCCATGACTATCAACACGCCGAACGGCTTCACCCTCGACAATACCGGCAAGCGTATCGTGGTCGATCCGGTCTGCCGGATCGAAGGGCATATGCGCTGCGAAGTTAACGTCGACGACCAGGGCGTGATCCGCAACGCGGTCTCGACCGGCACGATGTGGCGCGGGCTGGAAGTGATCCTAAAGGGTCGTGATCCACGAGATGCCTGGGCCTTCACCGAGCGCATATGCGGGGTCTGCACCGGGACGCATGCGCTGACCAGCGTCCGCGCGGTCGAGGATGCGCTAGGTATCACGATCCCGGACAACGCCAACTCGATCCGCAATATCATGCAGCTGAACCTGCAGATCCACGATCACATCGTGCACTTCTACCACCTGCACGCACTGGACTGGGTGAACCCGGTCAACGCGCTGAAAGCGGATCCAAAGGCGACGAGCGAGTTGCAGCAGATGGTCGGGCCGAACCACCCGCTCTCCTCGCCCGGCTACTTCCGCGACGTGCAGAACCGGCTGAAGAAATTCGTCGAGTCCGGCCAGCTTGGCCTGTTCAAGAACGGCTACTGGGACAACCCAGCCTATCTTCTGCCGCCGGAAGCCGACCTGATGGCCACGACCCACTATCTCGAGGCGCTAGACCTTCAGAAAGAGGTCGTGAAGATCCACACGATCTTTGGCGGCAAGAACCCGCATCCGAACTGGCTGGTCGGCGGCGTACCCTGCCCGATCAATGTCGATGGCGTGGGGGCGGTAGGCGCGATCAACATGGAACGGCTGAACTATGTCAGCCGGATCATTGACCAGTGCACCGAATTCGTGGCCAACGTCTATATTCCGGACGTCATCGCGATCGGCGGTTTCTACAAGGGCTGGCTCTATGGCGGCGGGCTGTCAGGCAAGTCTGTGCTTGCCTATGGCGACATCCCCGAGAATGCCAACGACTTTTCGGCCGACCAACTGCACCTGCCGCGCGGCGCGATCATCAACGGCAACCTCAACGAGGTCCATGACGTCGATCCGCGCGACCCCGAGCAGATCCAGGAGTTCGTCGACCACAGCTGGTACACCTATGGCGAGCCGGGCAAGGGCCTGCATCCCTGGGATGGCGTGACCGAGCCGAAATACGAACTCGGGCCGAATGCGAAGGGCACACGCACCAACATCGAGGAGTTGGACGAGGCCGCCAAATACAGCTGGATCAAGGCGCCGCGCTGGAAAGGCAATGCGATGGAAGTGGGTCCGCTCGCCCGCTACGTCGTCGGCTATGCGAAGGGGCACGAGGACATCAAGAACCAGGTCGACGGATTGCTCCGCGCGCTTGATGTCCCGGTCAATGCGCTGTTCTCGACCCTTGGCCGGACTGCGGCCCGGGCGCTCGAGGCAGAGTACTGCACCCGGCTGCAGAAGCACTTCTTCGACAAGATGATGACCAACATCAAGAACGGCGACTCCAACACCGCGAACGTGGCGAAATGGGATCCCTCGACCTGGCCGAAAGAGGCCAAGGGCGTAGGCATGACCGAAGCGCCGCGTGGTGCGCTTGGGCACTGGGTCAAGATAAAGGACGGGCGGATCGAGAACTACCAGTGCGTGGTTCCCACGACCTGGAACGGCTCGCCGCGCGATTCTGCCGGAAATATAGGCGCTTTCGAGGCCAGCCTGATGAATACGCCCATGGCTCGCCCCGAGGAGCCCGTCGAGATCCTGCGCACGCTTCACAGTTTCGACCCCTGTCTGGCATGTTCCACGCATGTCATGTCACCCGACGGGTCCGAGCTGACCCGCGTCAAAGTCCGCTGAGGAGGCCCCGATGAAGAAACTCGCACTGACCGCTGCCCTGTCGCTGGTCGCCGGCCCTGCCCTTGCGCATACCGGCCACGGCGATGCGCAAGGCTTCCTTCACGGCTTCCTGCATCCGCTAACAGGCGCAGACCACCTGCTGGCCATGCTCGCGGTCGGCCTCTGGTCGGGCTTCGTGCTGCCGAACCGGTTCTGGGCCGGAGCTGCGACCTTCCTCGCAGCAATGGCGGCCGGCGCCGGCATGTCCTGGGCGGGCATCGGCTTTCCGGCCGTCGAGACGATGATCCTCGGTTCGTTGATCCTGTTCGGGATGCTGGTCCTAGCCGCGCGGCCGGGCCAGTCGCGCTGGATCACGCTCGCGTCGCTCGGCATGACCGCTCTGTTCGCCTCGGCCCATGGCTTCGCCCATGCCAGCGAGGCGACGGGCTCGGTCGCGACCTATCTGGCGGGCTTCCTGGCCTCGACGCTTGCGATCCATCTCGTCGGGATCGGCATCGCCCGCAGAGTGGCGGACCGCAGCATTGCGCGCATTGCGCAGGGTGCGCTTGGGCTGGTCATCGCCGGCAGCGGCTTGTTGATGATGGCGGGGTAGACCATGAGCGACGCAACCATCCATACTCCGAACCCCCAAGCGCCCCAGCCTATGGAAGCGGCGCGTCTGACGGGGGATGCCACAGCCGAGGATATCGAAAGCATCCGCAAGCGAACCTCGGTCTATGTCTATGAAGCGCCGGTGCGGCTGTGGCACTGGATCAATGCGGCAGCGATCCTGGTTCTGATCGTGACGGGCTACTTCATCGGAAGCCCTCCGCCGACGATGATGATCGGCGAGGCCTATCAGCAGTTCGTCTTCGGCTATATCCGCTTCGCCCATTTCGCGGCGGCGCAAGTTCTAACTGTCGGCTTCTTCTTCCGCATCTACTGGGCCTTCGTGGGCAATCACCATGCCAAGCAGATGTTTTACCTGCCGATCTTCAACCGTCGCTGGTGGTCAGAGGTCTTCTTCGAACTCCGCTGGTACCTGTTCCTTGAAAAGGAGCCGAAGAAGTATGTCGGGCACAATCCGCTTGCCCAGACTGCGATGTTTTTCTTCATTACGCTTGGGCTGAACTTCATGTTGGCAACCGGGTGGGCGCTCTATGCAGAGGGGGCGGGCCAAGGCAGCTTGCCGGACATGGCCATGGGCTGGCTGCTTGCTCTCGTCGGAAACAGCCAGCGGCTCCACACTTTGCATCACCTCGGGATGTGGGCGATCGTCGTCTTCATGATCATCCATATCTATGCCGCGATCCGCGAAGACATCATGAGCCGCCAGTCTATCGTCTCGACGATGATCTCGGGGCATCGGACCTTCAAGGACGACCGGGTAGAGTAGGCGTCGAGTCGACCCGGTCAGAGCTGCGGGCGGGCTTCGGTCCGCCCGTTTTGACTTTGGAAGCCATGCATCCAATCTGTGCAGATTTTTGGAAACAACTCTTCCACTCTCATTGATCCTCGCATCCTAAATTTCTCTCATTTCCAAAGACTTACCAATAGATACTGAATTCTACAGGCCTTCCACAATCTCGCTCACCAAGCCAAGCTGCCAAGTTTATATTCAGTGCAATGGCACTGCTGCAAAGCTGCTGGCCAGTCAGGGAGGGGAACCTGTGGCAGATCGCATCCTGATCCTCGGGATCGGCAATGTCCTTTGGGCAGATGAGGGCTTTGGCGTCCGCTGCGTCGAGGCGATGGCAGAAACCTATGCTCTGCCGGCCAATGTCCGTCTGCTCGATGGAGGAACGCAGGGGCTGTATCTTCTGCCCTTCCTGGAAGAAGCCGACGCGCTGATGGTCTTCGATGCGGTCGACTACGGCCTTGCCCCCGGGACGCTGAAGATTGTCGAGGGCGACGAGGTTCCCGCCTTCATGGGGGCCAAGAAGATGAGCCTGCATCAGACCGGGTTCCAGGACGTGATCGCCACGGCGCAGCTTCTCGATGTCTGCCCAAAGCGACTGATGCTGATCGGCTGTCAGCCGGTCGAACTTGAGGACTATGGCGGCGGTTTGCGGCCACAGACGGCGGCCTGCATCCCAGAGGCACTTGAAATCGCGCGGCAGAAGCTTGCGGCGTGGGGAAGCCCGGTCGAGCCCGGGCGCACCTCGGCGCCCGATCTTGCCGACGCGTCGATCCGCCGCGACGCCTATGAATCCGGTCGCCCATCAGAGAAAGACGCCTGCCGCATCGGCGACGACCGCTTCCTGCCGGGTGCCCGCTGATGTGCCTGGGCATCCCCTATCGCATATTGTCGGTCGACGGCATTTCGGCCTTGGCCAGCGACGACCGCGAGACCCGGCTGATCGACATCAGCCTGGTCGAGCCTGTCGTCCCCGGCGACTGGGTGCTGTGCTTTCTCGATGCCGCCCGCTCGGTGATTGATGCGCATGAGGCAGGACGGATCCGCGACGCGCTGGATGGGCTTGCCGCCGTGATGGCCGGGGGGGACGCTGCGGACGCCTTCGCTGATCTCGAGGCACGTGGCCCGATCCTTCCCCCTCATCTCCAGGCCGCACTCGATGCCGGCCAAATCCAAGGGTGAACCCGATGCACGACCATTCCGCCGACTTCGCCATGCCCGACGCCGCCGCATCGCGCGGCCCGCACCCGCTGGTGATGCGGCTGGAAACCGAGATGGGATGGCCGCGCCTTGCCAGTTTGTCCGATGTGGCCGAGTTCACCGGTCGGCCTGGCGCACATTGCCTGTTCGTGCCGGGCGACGCGAACCGCAACCTCGAGACGGCGGATGCGGCGGTCATCCTGCCCGAGTTACGCATCGCCTTTCAGAACGGCTTTGACTGCGCATTGGTCGATGATGTGATCGAGGCGCAGGTGCGCGAGGCCGCCCGCGCGCTGCGCACCCCCGGATTCCTGTTCTTCCGCGAGGGCCGCTACCTGGGCGCGATCGAGAAGGTCCGCGACTGGGACGACTACCTTGCCCGCACCACCCACATCCTTGGCCAGTGAGGCACCCATGGTCTCGAATTTCCAGCTTCCCCCGATCGGCTTCGGCCCTGGCTCGCAGCTACAGGATGAGGATGACGAACTGAACTATCTTGCGATGCCCTCTGGCATGCGCACCTACAGCCCGCATCTGCCCGAGCCGGAACTGGCCCGTGCGGCCGCACCTGCACTAGGTCTTCTGGCTCAGATCGCCGAAGCCTGCGACCGCGTCGCCAAGACTGGCAGGCCTGCGGCCTTCGATCTGGCACAGCTGCCGGACCCCTCGCGCAAGCTGATTGCCGAAACCATGGGACAGGGCGAAGTGTCGCTGAAGGTTCGCGGGGTCCCGGCGCTCGCGGTTCAGGAAAGCGTCTTCGCAGGGGTCTGGATGCTGGCAGGCAGTGGCGTCGACCGGGTCGAAGTGTCAGGCGTTCCCTCGGTGGCGCTGGCTCGGGCACATCTGCCTCACCGCCCTGCCCTGGGCGCTCGAGCGGTCCGGACCCCGGGGGTCGTGAACGCGCCTGCACTCTATTCCGAGCTCTCCGACAAGTCGCAGTCCTACCAGCCCGGGCTGGCGACCCATGCCGTCAACCTGACCCTTCTGCCGCATACCGCCGAGGATCTGGCCTGGCTGGACGAGGCACTCGGCGAAGGTGCGGTGACCGTCCTGTCGCGCGGCTATGGAAACTGCCGCATCACCGCAACCGCGCTGCCGCATGTCTGGCGGGTGCAGTACTACAACTCCATGGATGTGCTGATCCTCGATACGTTCGAGGTCACGACCATACCCGAGGTGGTTCTGGCCGCGAGCGAGGATCTGGTCGATTCAGCGGCTCGCATCCGCGAAGTGGTGGAGGCCCTGAGATGAGCTTCGAAGGCTCGTATCTGGGGGCGAATGACAGGATCAGCCCCCTTGCCATCATGGAATGCAAGGTGTGCTGGACGACCTATGACCCGGCCGAAGGCGACAGCTTCCGCCAAATCATGCCCGGCACCGCCTTTGCCGACCTGCCCGAAGATTGGTCCTGCCCGCATTGCGGCACGCCCAAGACCCAATTCATGGTCCGTGAAGACCCGGGCAGCGCCGAGGCAGCGGAGGCGGCCATGATTGCAGGCGCGACAGCCGCGCTCGAAGCCGATTTCCGCGAGATCTGGTCGTCGAAGATGCGCGGTCTGCCGATGGTCAACACCGCGCTGCATGTCGAGGCGATCGCGTTCCGGCCGCATGACGGCAACTGGCTGGGGGTGCTCATCGCGCCCTGGTTCATGAACCTCGTCCTTCTACCGGGCCCGGATCAGGACTGGTCCGCGCTTACGCCCGGCGAAAAAGAGGTGCTGGTCTTCCCCTCGGGCGAATACGAATTCCTCCATAACCACCGAGACCTGACGGGACCCTACAAGGCCTGCTCCCTGTTCTCGCCGATGGCGGACTTCTCCAGCCACATGCAGGCACAGGACGTGGCGCGCGCAGTGATGGTCGCGCTGTTCGACCCGGGCAATCGTGCCGAGACCGACCGCGCCGCCGAGATCCGCGCGGTGCGAGAGGCCGAGCTTGCCCCGCCACCCGAGCCCGAGATTGCGGTGGCACCGTCACGCAGGGCGTTGCTCACCGGCGGCCTGTCCGAGGGTTGAGCGATGGAGGCCGGGCTGACCCTTGTCCTGCAGGAGCACGGGGTGGAAATCCGCCGCGGCGCCCCCTTGCCAGTCGAGGCGTTGATGCTTGGTCGTCCGGTGGAAGAGGCGCTTGAACTCTTGCCCCGGCTCTTCAACCTCTGTGGAACCGCGCAAAGCCTGGCCTTTCGTCTTTCCCTGGCCTTGCCAGTTACACAGGCGCCAAGCCTGCAGCGCGAAATTCTGCGTGACCACGTGGCCAAGCTGTGCCTCAGCTGGCCGACGCTTCTGGGCCTGCCGCCGCTACGGCTGCCTCGCGGTTGGGATGCAGGAGGCGAGGCCGCATGTCAGCTGCTGCTCGGTCAGGCAACCTGCCCCACGGACATGACGGGATTGTCCGACTGGATGGCGCGGGGCCAAGGCGTGGCCCCGGTCATCCGCTCGATCGCCGCAGAACTTGGGGAGGTGCGCATGTCACCCCATCTGGCCTTCACCACGCCAGAGACTGCCATGGCGAAGACCGCCCAGGAAAACAGCGTCGCCGCCCGGCGCGCCACCGATCCGATGGTCCTTGCTGCCGAAGTCCGTTGGGGCCGGGGGCCGGTCTGGCATGCCGTGGCTCGTCTTGCCGATGCGCTGGCCGTGGCTAGGGGCGATCTGCCGGCTCCGGTGCGCTTGGCGGACGGAACGGCGGTTGTTCCGGCGGCGCGCGGCGGTTACGCACTGCGGGCGAAATCGGCGGCGGGCCGGATCACGGCCTTCGAGCGCCGCGCGCCGACGGACCATCTCGTTGCCACTGGTGGCTCTCTGGAAGGTCTTCTTGCAGCCATGGGCAAATTGGCCGCTTCGCAGGTCCGGCTGCTATCGGACATCCTCGACCCCTGCGTTACAGTGCTGGTGCAGGAGGGCAGCCATGCATGAGATGTCGCTAGCCGAAGGTATCCGCGAGATAATCGAGGATCAGGCGCGCCGTCATTCCTTTGCCCGGGTTCGCCATCTCCGGCTGGAAATCGGTCGCTTCGCCGGGGTCGAGAAAGAAGCGCTGGCCTTCGCCTTCGACGTCGTGATGCGCGGCAGTCCGGCCGAGGGAGCGACGCTTGAAATGATCGACCTGCCGGGCCGCGCGCTGTGCTACGACTGCGGTGAGACGGTAGAACTGGCCGACCGGCTGGACCCCTGCCCGAACTGCGGCAGTGGCAAACTGATGCCGCAGGGGGGGGACGAGATGCGGATCAAGGACATGGAGGTGGTGTGATGTGCACGGTCTGCGGATGTTCGGGAACGGTGAAGATCGGCGATCTTGAACTGACCCACGAGGAGGCGCACCGGCTGGGACTCCCTCATGGCCACGACCATGAGCACAGGCATGATGCGCATGACCACGACCACCCCCGCTTGTCCGGCGGAACGATCCATTTCGGGCTTGGCGTGGCTGGAACCTCGGTGCCGGGGATGGAGCAGTCGCGGCTGATCGAGATCGAGACAGGCATCCTGTCAAAGAACGATGCGGTCGCCGGCGCCAACCGCCGCGTCTTGCGGGCGCTTGGCGCCTATGCGGTCAACCTTGTTTCCTCGCCCGGCTCGGGCAAGACGACGCTTTTGTGCGAGACGATCCGCCATCTTGGTGCCCATCCGCTTACGGTCATCGAGGGCGACCAGCAGACATCGAACGACGCGGACCGCATCCGCGCAACCGGGGCCGAGGCGGTGCAGGTGAATACTGGCAAGGGTTGCCATCTGGACGCCGAGATGGTCGCGCGTGCGATGGACGCGCTGCCGCTGGCGCCGGGCAGCTTTCTTTTCATCGAGAATGTCGGCAACCTGGTCTGCCCCGCCGCCTTCGACCTTGGCGAGGATGCAAAGGTCGCGATCCTGTCTGTGACGGAGGGCGAGGACAAGCCGCTCAAATATCCCGACATGTTCACAGCCGCCCGCGTCGCACTGGTGAACAAGACCGATCTCGCCCCCTATTGCGGGACCGATCTCGACCTGATCGAGGCCAATCTCCGTCGGGTCAATCCCACAATCGAGGTTATCCGTCTCTCGGCCCGCACCGGCGAGGGGATGGAGCACTGGCTGCGCTGGCTCAAGGGCCGGCTGGCCGAAAAAACGCTTCGGAAGGCCGGGTGATGTCTGCCACGCGCGCCACAATTCTCGTGGTCGATGACGAGCCCCATTCGCTGACCTCGATGCGTATGGCGCTTGAGGATGAATTCGACATACGTACGGCTGGCGACGCCGAAACGGCGCTGCGGGTGCTGGACGAAGATTGGGTGCAGGTCATCTTCTGCGACCAGCGGATGCCGGGCCGCACCGGAGTCGAGTTCCTGACCGAGGTGCGCGAGCGCTGGCCCGAGACGGTGCGGATCGTCATTACAGGCTATACCGATGCGGGCGCGATGGTTGCGGCCATCAATGAGGCAGGCATCTACCAGTTCATCACCAAGCCCTGGCATCCCGACCAGTTGCTGATGGCGGCTCGCAATGCCACACGGCTATTCCAGCTGTCGCGCGAGAATGACCGCATGGCGCTGGAGATGCGGGTGCTGACCGCGACCGCCGAAAGCCGGGTCGAAAAGCGCCGCCGGGCCTTGCGCGAGGGGCTTGGCTTCGAAACGATCCTGCGCGCGCCGAATTCGCCCATGAACGCGGTCGTCCAGGCCGCGCGGCAATTCGCCAGCTTCGATGTGCCGGTCCTGCTGATTGGCGAGCCCGGCACCGGAAAGGCGGCGCTGGCCCGCGCGATGCACTATGGCTCGCTCAGGTCGGACCGGCCGTTCCATTCCTTTTCGCTGTCAGGTTTGCCTGATGATCTGGCGATGATCGAGCTGTTCGGGGCGAAGCGTGGCATTTTGCCCGGTGGATCGAACAAGATCGGCCTGGTCCAGAAGGCCGAACGCGGCACGCTCTACCTGGGCGGGATCGACAGCGCCTCGCCGGCACTGCAGGTGGCGCTGCTGCGGCTTCTGATCGAGGGGGCGTTTTCGCCCGCGGGCGGGCAAGAGATCATCGGCTCCAATCTTCGGCTGATAGCCGGTTCAGATCGCGACCTGCGGGCCCTGGTGGCCGAAGGGCGCTTCCGCGCCGACCTCTACTATGCGCTTTCGGTGACTGAGCTGGAGCTGCCGCCGCTGCGCGGGCGCCCCGGCGACATCGCATTGCACGCGCAGGCGGTGCTGATGGACATGGCATCCCGCCATGGCAAGCCCGTGCACGGCTTCGAGGCGGCGGCGCTGGAATTCCTTGAGAACTACGACTGGCCCGGAAACCTGAGGGAGCTTTCCAACGAGGTCACGCGCATGCTGATCTTTGGCCAAGGCCCGCTCTTGGGGGCTGAACTGATCTCGCGGGCGATCTTGCAGGCCCCGCCTGGAGACAGCGGCGCCGATCGCTCGGCCGAAGCGGCGATGACCGGCGCGGGAAGCCTCAAGGACCGGATCGAACTGGTCGAGATGCGTATCCTGCGTGAGACCCTGGCCCGCCACCGCTGGAACAAGAGTCGCGCGGCGGCCGAGATGGGCCTGAGCCGCGTCGGCCTGCGGGCCAAGCTTGACCGCTACGGCATCCTGCAGCCGGGGCGGACCACGGCCGACGAAGACGAGGAGGATTGAAGAAATGTGCCTTGGCATTCCGGGCCGGATCGTGGCCATCACCGACGAAGCGAGGCAACTGGCGCTGGCGGAGATCTCGGGCGTCCGGCGAGAAGTGAATGTCGCCTGTATCGCGGAGGGGCCACTCGACGATCTCGTCGGAGAATGGGCCCTGATCCATGTCGGCTTTGCCATGAGCCGCATCGACCCGGACGAAGCCGAGCGCACCCTGCAGGCGCTGCGTGATCTGGGCGAGGCACAGGAAGCGCTTGACGCGATGGCCGAGGGCCAGAGGGCACTGGAGGCAGCGAAATGAAGTTTGCCAGCGAGTTCCGCGACCCGGCCCTGGCCAAGGCTCTGCTCGCCCGCATCTCCGATGTGGCCGACCGGATCGGCGCCACGCGGGAAAAACCTGTCCACATCATGGAGATCTGCGGCGGGCATACGCACTCGATCTTCCGATACGGTCTCGACAAGCTGATCCATCCCGGCGTCGAGTTCATCCACGGGCCGGGCTGTCCGGTTTGCGTGCTGCCGATGTCGCGGGTCGATGAATGCGTCGAGATCGCGATGCGGCCGGAGGTGATCTTCACCACCTTTGGCGACGCCATGCGGGTGCCCGGCCACAGGATGAGCCTGATGCAGGCCAAGGCGGGAGGAGCCGACATCCGCATGGTCTATTCGCCACTCGACGCGCTGGAACTCGCCCGCCGCAACCCTGACCGTGAGGTGGTCTTCTTCGGCCTCGGATTCGAGACGACGACACCTTCGACCGCACTCAGCATCCAGCAAGCGGCGCGAGAGAGGCTGACCAACTTCACCGTCTTCTGCAACCACATCACCGTGCCCGAACCGATCAAGGCGCTGCTCGACGATCCTGACATGATGCTCGACGGCTTCATCGGGCCGGGCCATGTCAGCATGGTGATTGGGACCCGACCCTACGACTTCATCGCGCGGGACTATGGCAAGCCGATCGTGGTGGCCGGGTTCGAGCCGACCGATCTGCTGCAATCGGTCCTGATGGTGTTGACCCAGATCGCGGAGGGGCGTGCGGCAGTCGAGAACCAGTATGCCCGGGTTGTGCCAGAGGATGGAAACCCGGTCAGTCTGGCCGCCATCGCCGACGTCTACGAACGCCGCCCCTCCTTCGAGTGGCGGGGCCTAGGCGAGATCGACGCAAGCGGGCTGCGCATCCGCCCGAAATACCGCCCCTTCGACGCCGAGGAAAAGTTCGGGATCGGCTACGCGGTCGGACGCAAGGCGGTCGATGAGCCGGAGGGCTGCGCCTGCGGAGCGGTGATGACCGGACGGATCAAACCGACCGCCTGCCCGCAATTCGGCAAGGGCTGCACCCCCGACATGCCCCTTGGCGCGTTGATGGTGTCGTCTGAAGGGGCCTGTGCCGCCTACTGGCAATATGGTGGGTCGCGCGGGCTGGCGGCTGAATGAGGGGGCGCTGCCCCTCTCCGCCTGAAGGCGGCTCACCCCCGAGACATTTATGAGCAGAAGATGGAGGCAGCCTTGGCGCTGAGAGACCGGATCGTGACCCTTGCCCATGGCGGCGGCGGTCGTGCGATGCGCGACCTGATCGAGACCGTCTTCACGCCGGTTTTCGAACCGCCTGGGATGGAGGATCAGGCGCGGCTGATGGATGCCGCCCTGCAAGAACCAGGGGCGCGGCTCGCCTTTACAACCGACAGTTTCGTGGTGACGCCGGTCGAGTTCCCTGGTGGCGACATCGGCACGCTCGCGGTCTGCGGCACGATCAATGACCTCGCGGTTGGCGGGGCACGGCCCCTGTGGCTGTCGGCGGCCTTCATCATCGAGGAAGGCTGCGAGGTCGAACTGCTCGAGCGGGTCGTGGCCTCGATGCAGCGCGAAGCAGCGGCGGCGGGTGTGCGGATCGTGACGGGCGATACCAAGGTCGTCGGGCGCGGGGCGGCGGACCGGCTCTTTGTCACCACCTCAGGGGTGGGCGTGATCCCCCCCGGGCGCGAGCTTTCGGCGGCTCGGGTGCAGCCGGGCCACGTGGCGATCGTGAACGGGGTACTCGGGGATCACGGCGCGACGATTCTTGCGGCGCGGGGTGACCTCGCGCTGTCGACGGATCTGAGGAGCGACTGCGCCGCGCTCGGGCATCTGATGGAAGCAGTCCTCGCGGTCGCGCCGGGAACGTCCTGTGCGCGGGACGCGACAAGAGGCGGGCTCGCCTCGGCCCTGAACGAGATCGCCGCGGCGGCTGGTGTGGGAGTGGTGGTCGAGGAAGACGCCCTGCCTCTGCGCGACGAGGTCCGCGGGATGTGCGAGATCCTTGGCCTCGACCCGCTCTATCTGGCCAACGAGGGCACGCTGGTGGCCTTTGTGCCAGAGTCGGAAGCAGATGCGGCCTTGGCCGCCATGCGGAGCCGTGCCGAAGGCCGCAACGCGGTCGTCGTCGGGCGGGCAGTGCAGGCGCATCCGGGGCAGGTGCGCATGGCGACGTCTTTTGGCGGAATGCGGGTCGTCGACATGCTCGTCGGAGAGCAATTGCCGCGGATCTGCTGAGGTGGGCGCCTGCAACCCGTCACTTGCGGGGATCGTTCGGCCGTAGAAGAGTACGGGCATCGCCGAGGGCGACAAAATGGAACTGCGGCAGCCAATCGAAGATCACCGGGCGATTGGCCGCGACGCCCGTCGATCATCGTTTTTGCGGCCTCCATCCAGTGGCAAGGCGCGGCTGACCGCTGGTCGCGGAAGACCCTAAGGACGGCACATCGAACCGGGCAGAGTTTGGCAGCGTCCGTCAGAGGGATGGATCGGAACCCGAGCGGACTGTATGGTCGGACCTGTTCCCTCCACGAGACCGAGCATGCCGACGTATCAGTCTCCAGCTTCTCCTCAGGATGAGGCCCGCCTTCGGCAGCGGAGCGCCCATGCATTCGGCCCAGAGAACCCGCTGACGGAAGAACTCGTCACCTTCCTGCAAAGCGGGATCAGCATTCTCATCGGCACGGTCGAGCCCAACGGCGTTCCCTTGCCACGCCTGGCCCATGGCTGCCGCGTAACCGACATTGGGACGGTGCGGGTTATTCTCTGCCGCCGTGCAGCTGCCCGGACGATCGAAGCGATCGATGCCGGCCAGCCCGTTGCCGCGACCTTCTCGCGGCCCGAGGATCATCGTTCGATCCAACTCAAGGCCCGATCGGCCCGTGTGGTCTCCGTCGAGCAGGAGGATGTGAAAGCCACCGCGCGCCAATCCGGCCATTTCGCCGATGTTCTGGCCGAGTTCATCTTCGCACGGGAGTTTGCCGAAGCCTATGTCGGCTACTGGCCAGAGCTTCTTGGGGTGATCGAATTCACCCCTGATCAGGCGTTCGTCCAGACGCCTGGCCCAGGTGCAGGAGCTGCGCTGAGCGAATGATGGCAGCCACCCCCATTTCGCTCGCCCCGCTGCGCAGGTCCTTGGAAGGGATCGTCGCAGCGGTGCTTGCCACGCGGGATAGAGCCGGGACTCCGAATATCTCGATGATCTCGCAGGTGCATTATGTCGACGACCAGCATGTTGCGCTGTCCTACCAGTTCTTCAACAAGACCCGGCGCAACCTGCTCGAGACGCGGCTCGCCTCGGTCGAGGTGGCAGATCCGCTGACCAATGCCACGCACCGGCTGACGCTCGAATACCTCGAGACCCAAAGCGCGGGCCCGGTCTTCGAAGAGATGCGCGCCAAGCTGGCAGGCATCGCGTCGCATACCGGGATGGCGGGCGTCTTTCGGTTGCTGGGCGCCGACATCTTCCGGGTGACGGACATCGAAGCGGTGCCCAGCCACCTTTTGCCCGAGCCGACGAACCCGCGCGACCCGCTGAAGGCCCTACGCCTGTCTTCTGCTCGCTTGCGATCCTGCAGCGATCTGACAGCCCTGTTCGATGCCACCGTCGACTGCCTGACCGGCCAGTTCGGCGTTGAGCATTGCATGATCCTGATGCTGGACCCGGACGCGGAGCGGTTCTTCACCTTGGTGTCGCGCGGCTATGCCGCATCGGGCATCGGATCCGAAATCCTTCTCGGCGAGGGCATCATCGGTGTTGCGGCCCGCGAGCGCGTGCCCATCCGCATCAACCACATGACCGCCGACTACCGCTACGGCGCCGCGATCCGCGAGTCTGTCATTGGGTCTGGCATCGAATGGCAGGCGGCGACCGAGATTCCCTTCCCGGGGCTCGACTCTCCCTCCAGCCAGCTCGCGATCCCGATCATGGTGCAGGACAAGGTCTTTGGCGTCCTTTTCGTGGAAAGCGAGCAGCCGATGCGCTTCTGGCACGATGACGAAGACGCGATGGCCGTCCTTGCCGATGTGCTTGGCGCGTGCATCAGTTCGCTGTCCGATTGCGAGGTAGACATCCCAGAGGTCGAGACAGAGCGCGCACCGCCTCCCATCGCGCGGTCGGTCACTGTGCGGCATTTCACTCGCGACGACAGCGTCTTTCTGGATCATGACTATCTGATCAAGGGCGTCGCCGGCGCGATCCTGTGGCTGCTGCTGCGCCAACATGCGACGACTGGTCGAACCGAGTTTACCACACGGGAGCTGAGGCTGGATTCAACACTTCGCCTTCCGCAGCATTCCGAGAACCTTGATGCCAGGCTTGTCCTGCTGCGCAATCGGCTGAATGAAAGGTCTGCGCCAATCCGACTCGAAAAGAGCGGACGCGGCAAACTGAGGCTCTGCGTGGCCGGTGGGGTGACCCTGGAATCCGTAGGTGCCGAAACGCCTTTGAGCGTTTAGCAAAAACTTAGCAATCTTTGCAGGAACACTTAGCAGGCGTCCGATCACGTGCCGGACTAAGCAATCTCCTGTCGAAAACGCACAGAACCGGCTGACGCCAACGAGGATAGGGAATGCCCTTTCCCGGCAAGTCCGGTTTGTGCCCAGTGAGGAGAGAGACATGAACATCGACGCTTTCAGGGCGGCCGTGAAGGGTGCCGTCATAACTGCAGACGAGCCAGACTTTGGCGCCGCCGCGGACGCCGTCCTTTGGAATGGCCGCAAGCAGGCGGCGGCGCCACGACTGATCGTGAAAGCCGCCTGTGTGCCCGACGTCATTCACGCAATCAGGTTCGCGGCCGAGCATGAGTTGCGTGTTTCGCCCCGTGGGGGCGGCCACAACTTCTCGGGAATCGCAGCACAGCGCGCGCTGGTGCTTGACCTGTCGGGATTGAACCACGTTTGGATCGACAGCGAGGCACGCATCGCCGAGGTCGGCCCGGCTGTGACAAATGGCGAACTGGCCAGCCAACTCGGGGCAAGAGGGCTTGCATTCCCCGTTGGGCATTGCGCGACGGTGCCGATGTCGGGCTATCTTCTGGGCGGCGGGATCGGCTGGAATTCGGGTGCCTGGGGCTTTGGTTTTGCCAATGTCGACAGCATCGACGTAGTGCTGGCCGACGGTGCGCTGCGCCGCGTCAGCGAGACCGAAGACCCCGAGATCTTCTGGGCGGCGCGCGGCGGTGGTCCGGAATTCTTCGGCGTCGTCGTCGGCTACAGGCTGCGGCTCAAGGCGCTGCCTCGCGCGATGACGACGGTCGTAAGGGTCTACCCGCTCGCGCATGTGCCGCAGATTCTTGCCTGGAAACAGGCAATGATGGAGGTGCTGCCGAACCATGTCGAGTTCACCACGGCAATGACCAGCGCACCTGGATCTGACGGGGCAGTGAAGGTAGCGCTCGCGATTGCCACGGTATTCGCCGACGAACCGGAAGAAGCCACGGCGATTCACGCGAAGATTGCAGCTTCCGCGCCGGAGGGTGCTTTGGTGGTCGAGCCGGAACTGGCAACGCCCTTCGCCGTACTTTACGATATCATCGGACGCTTCTTCCCGGTCGGGCACCGCTACGCGGTCGATTCCTCTTGGTCTGACGATCGGGCGGCAGACTATGTCGCCGGTTTGGCGGAAGGGATCGTGTCGGCGCCCTCGGCGGAGACTTTTGCGCTTGCAGTGGTGATGCCGCCCAACCGTCCGGTTCCGCCCGACGCTGCCTTCTCGAAGCACGGCGCGGTTTGGGGCTGCATATACACGGTCTGGGAGAAGTCCGAGGATGACGCAGCGAACCTGGGCTGGCTGCGCAGCACTGCCGACAAACTCGAGCCCTCGGTGACTGGCCATTATGTCGGCGAGGCCGATCTGGAACGGCCGGAACGGCGCAATGGTTGCCATTCGCCTGCGGCACTCGGGCGTCTGCGAGCGCTACAGGCGATCTACGATCCGAAGGGCATGTTCCTTCGCCCCCTACCCGACACGCGGAACACATCCTTGCCCATCGCAGCTTGAACGAAAGGGAACGACATGAAGATCCAATATCTGGCCACGACGGTCGTATGGGCGGCTTTGGCGAATTCTGCCATCGCAGACGAGGCACTGGTTGCGCGCGGAGCCTATCTTGCCCGCATCATGGACTGCGCCGGTTGCCACATGCCGCGTAATCCGCAGGGCATGCCGATCGAGGAAGCCGGCCTGTCTGGTGGAACGGTTGGCTTCGAGATCCCGGGCCTTGGCATTTTCTGGCCGCCGAACCTGACGCCGGATGCCTCCGGTCTCGGGGGATGGAGCCAGGCGGACATCGCCACAGCACTCAGGACCGGCACGCGGCCGGACGGGCGGATCCTTGCCCCGGCGATGCCATGGCCTTCCTACGCTGCACTCAGCGACGACGACATGCAGGCGCTGACGGCCTACCTCGCGTCGATGCCGGCAGTCAGCACCGAGCGCCTCGATCCTGTCGTCGATGCCAAGGCTGCGCGCGCACCGTTCTACAAGGTCGTCCTTCCAGGCCAGTCCGGTGGTTGAGACGCAAAAGAAGGGCGCCTGCGTGGGAAACGCGGGCGCCTGGCCCAGTTCCAGACCGTTGTCCGTTAGCGCAGGATCGCACTTTCATCGCCGGGACGGGCAGCAAGCTCCGATTCTGAATGATCGGACACGGTTATCCCCTTCGGATGTGGATGATCGGGGTCGGGGCTGTGGGTGGCCGGATAGCCGGCAACCTCCGAAGGAGCGCGATCGTAGATCATGTCATGTGTTCCCCAATAGGCTCCTGCGAAGACCAAAAGCGATGCCGCCATACTAGCCGGTATCTTGACAAGAACACGTGCTGGCCCAGGCTGCCGCCCCGGCTCCTGGCCACGGTCCACCGCGATCACGATAAGCGCGGCCATGATAAGCCCATGCCCGATAAGATCGACCCGACCGAAGGGGAAGACGGCAGCAGTGAAGATCACCAGCAAGGCAATGGCTGAAAGCCGCCGGATCAGACGGGTCGACAGCAGGCCGAAGCCCAAGGTGAACTCGGCAACGCCGGCCATCGGGATGAATGCATCACGCGGCAGGCCGAACGTCAGGAACGGTTTTTCGACCACGAGGGGGTAGAACCACTCGGGATAGGCGAACTTCTCAAGGCTCGACCACATCAGCGATATGGCGACAGCCCAGCGGAGCAGATCAAAGCGATAGCGCCGCAGATCAGGATTTCGTGCCGAGGCAAGTACTAGATAGCCAGCGACGCCGAGACCGAGGGCGAGGTAGTCAAGCAGATGGAAAAGATCGTAGTCGCGAAGCGCCAGCAGCCATAGCCAGATCACGCCAAGCGCGGAAAGCGGCATCGTGACCCGGAAGAACACACCGACTGCGATCGCAAGCTGCACCCATGACACAAGGCCACTGTCGGTCTTTAGGTCAGGGGTCAAGTAGATGCCGCCAACGGCAAATATCGCGATGAAGAAGGCCGCGATCGTCGCGCGGATGAAATCGTCCAGCCGCCACCAAAGCGGCTCGGTTACGCTGTTCAGAACCCGGGTCGGCCTTTCGCCATATCCCAACGCTTCGATCAGCCGGGTTGCGGTGAAGAAGGCAAGCGCAATGGCAATCCCGCTCCAGAAATAGGGATCGGCGAGCGTCGACGAAACTGGCCGTGGAGCCGCGCCAACGATGTAGGGCGCGAACCATTTGACATGCGCCGCGGCAGGGTTTGCGGCAGAAGCGACCATCAGTCCGGTGATAGCCGGGCACAGGGATCGCAGAGTGATCCGGACCATGATGAACTCCGTCAATGATTGAGAGCCGGCTAACTGGCCAGCCGGGGAACGTCGTTACTCCGCTGCGCGTCCCGCGCGTAACGGAACGACTCGGCGATACGCTCTGCCTTCGACTGGAAGGCAGCCGCCTGATCTGGTGTGCAGACCGCAGCCTGGGCCTTTGCGAACAACGACAGCCACCGGTCGAAATGACCGGCTTCCAGATCGGGCAGCTGAAGATGAACACGCATCGGCGTGCCGTGATATTCACCCGTCATTAGCAAGACAGACGACCAGAACCGGGTAAGCTTCGCCTCGTGCTCGACCCAATCCTCGATCCGTGGATTGAAGATCGGTCCAAGCACCGGGTCCCGCCTTACAAGATCGTAGAAGGTCCGGACGACAAGTCCGATCAACGGGCGGTCTATCGCATCCGCCCGTTCGGTGGTGCCGCGTTTCTGCATGCGACTCGCTCCCTTTAGATTCCTTTTCTAAGCATCTTTTCAGATGAACCTGTTTAAGATACAAGTCAACAGTATCTTTAAGGAGGCCAGATGTGCGACTAACCAGCTTCACCGACTACGCCCTGAGGCTACTGCTGATGGTGCAAGAGGCAGATGGGCGCCTTGTAACCATCGAACAGGCCGCGACCCGGTTCCAGTTGTCTCGCGCGAACCTGATGAAGGTCGCCAACGAACTGACGGCTTCGGGCTTTCTGACCGGCGTGCGCGGCCGGTCAGGAGGGCTGAAACTGGCCAGGGAGGCAGGTTCCATTCGGATTGGAGACGTTGTCAGATCCATGGAGCCAGACTTTGCCCTGGTGGAATGCCTCGGCGGAGCCAATGAGTGCGTCATTTCCGGGGCGTGCCGCCTGCCCCGAGCCTTTCGCAAGGCGCGGCAGGCATTCTTTGACGAATTGGACGCAGTCACACTCGAGGACGTCGCCATCCGGCCGTTTTCGCCCGCGGATCTTGCCACCCCGACCAGACCGGCAGACGGCGGCAACTCGCATCAGGCCATGGCCGAACGGCATGTCACAGACGGTGACTTGACAGATGCTGAATTTCATGTCACTTCAAATGACATGAATGCATCTGATTCCAGACCCTACGAAAGCCCGCTGCGCCGCGCCCAGGCCGAAGCCACCCGCGAGCGGATCCTGCAGGCGACGGCCGATGTTCTGGATGAAACCGGAGGAGACGAGGTGATGTTCGACGAGATCGCGAAAGCCGCCGGCGTGGAACGCCGCACGGTCTTTCGCTACTTCCCGAACAAGACCGAGCTTCTGCGGGCATTCTGGCTCTGGATCGGAACGCGGATCAGTCCGCAGATCCTGCCATCGACGCTGGCGGACCTTCTCGACATGCCCCCGAGGATCTTTGCGGGCTTCGATGCGAATGAGAACCTTATCCGGGCCAGCCTGCACACGGCCTCCGGGCGGGCCATGCGCCTGCAAACCGTGCCCGCACGGCGCGAGGGATTCGCCCGGGTGGTCGAGACTGGTCTGCCGGACCTTCCGCCCTTCCAGCGGCACGAGTTCGAGGCACTGGCCCACCTTCTGGTCAGCGCCTCGGCCTGGGAGACGCTCAAGGACTATGCTGGCCTTTCGGGCGCAGAGGCGGGGAAGACCGTCTCTCATGCCCTCACGCTCCTGCTGACTGCCATGCGGTCGCAGTCCCGGAGCGCAACCTAGACCGCAAGTGGAGAATGCCAGATGGCATCCGCAATGACAGAAAGAGTAACTACCGTGGACGAGGCGCCAAGCGTCTGGGTCATCGGCGATCAGGTACGCTTCATGGGCACCGTCGAAGGCGGAAACCTGAGCGTCGTCGATGTGACCGTCATGCCCGGCTCGGGCACGCCGCCCCACCGCCATGCCTCGCCCGAGATCTTTCGGGTAACCGAGGGGGAGATCACCTTCGGTATCTTCGCAGACGGTCCGCCGCGGATCTTTACGGCCGCCGAAGGCACGGTAGTGACGGTGCCGTCCTGGCTTGGCCACAACTACAGCAACCAGTCTGGGCGACCGGCGCGGTTCACCGCGGTTCTCGAGAATGAAATGATGCAGTTCTTCGAGGAAGTCGGCGTTGCCGACATGCCGCCGGCTGGCCCGCCCTCGGACGAAGTGATTGGTCAGATCATGGCGGCCTGCGCACGCCATGGGATCGAAGTGCTTGGAGCCAACTGATGGCTGCGCGTCCCCTGCGCGACCATCCTGAAATCCGGGGGTGGCAGATTGACCACCCTCGGACAACAGGCCGCCAAACACGGGTCGAGACCACGCCGGATCAGGTTCTCGACGACTTTCTGCTCCTCATCGGAAGTAGCCTGATGGCCGATTCGTTCCCATTCGATCTCTCTCAGAAGTCCGGGCGAACGGAGGCCCTGACAGAACATCCACCGATCCGTACCGCCGCTCGTCCATCGGCCGTTCAGCGGCGCGCCGCCTAGCACAGTTCGAGCCTTGAGCGGGCGGCCCCCATTCGGCTCACACCAGAGATTTCATGTTCGAGTTGGCCAGGAGGGATGCATCTCGTTGATGATGCTCAGCGCAACCCTCTGGCCCCAAAGCCTTGCGGGCCAGGCAATACGAAGGTCGTCAGACCCCAAGGATCCAATCGCGGTCGATCTTCAGGACATCCGCCATGACTGACGCCGCTTCCGTGGCGGAGCCGCGCTCGACCGCATCAACAAGCGCTTGGTAGAGCGTTTCCTTCTCCGCTGCGAGGTCGGTCACGCCGGCTTCAAGCCTGCGAACGGTCGATTGGGCATTCCCAAATTCGACAACCCCAGTGGCGGCGCGCAGGAACGGGTTGTGCGACGCTTCGCAAATCGTCCTATGCAGCTCGAACTCGGCCAGGGCAAACGGCTCGGGAAGCGCCGTGACGGCACGGCGTTGCTTCAGCCAGTAATGGAGCATCCGCACATCGTCGGCATTCCGCTTTTCCGCAGCCTCGCGGGCCGCGGGAATCTCCAAGGCCTCGCGGACCTCGACAAAGCTGCGCAGAAAGGCCGCGTCGGGCCCTGCCTCGTGGATCCATGACAGCACCTGGCGATCGAAGAGGTTCCAGCGACTCTTTGGCAGGACGCGTGTGCCGACCTTGGCGCGCGCCTCGACCAGGCCTTTGGCCTCAAGCGTCTTCAATGCCTCGCGCAAGACCGTGCGGGATACGCCGTAGGTGTCCATCATCTCGGCGTCGTTCGGCAGGATCGAACCGACGGGAAGCCTGCCGGACGCGATGCCGACCCCGATTTCGCTGATCACGTAGGAATGGAAGTTCCTTGCAGACTGACGCCCGGAGAGCGAGCGTATCAGGCTCCCGGGTTCGCTCATCTCATGTCTTCCAAAGCACCTTCCTGCTGGGTGCCGAAGCAGTGAAGACCAGCCGCTGCAGCAAGATGAACATAAACAACAGTGCACCGATGACAATCTTCGTCCACCAGCTGGACAGCGATCCATCAAAGACGATGTAGGTCTGCACCAGCCCCTGCAGCATGACGCCCACGAACGTCCCCGCTACGAAGCCGTACCCCCCTGTCAGCAGCGTTCCACCGATCACCACCGCAGCGATCGCGTCGAGTTCGACCCCAAGGGCGGAAAGCGAATAGCCTGCCGAGGTGTAGAGCGAGAATACGATCCCGGCGAGGCCAGCCAGGGTCGAAGACAGCATGTAAATCTGGATCGTGGTCCGCGCGACGGGAACGCCCATCAGCGCCGCCGAGGTTTCGTTCCCGCCAAGTGCATAGACGTATGAGCCGAAGCGGGTCCGATGCGCCAGCACGATGCCGAAGAGGAAGACGGCGATCATGATCCCGCCAATGACCGTCAGGCGCCCCCCCCCGGGCATCAGCAGGTAGCTTTTCGAGATCGTTGAGTAGAACTCGTGTTTGATCCCGATGGAATCCGGCGACAGCACCGAAGCACCGCCACGCGCCAGGAACATTCCCGCCAAGGTCACGATGAACGATGGCACCTTGAGGTAGTGGATTGCCGCCCCCATGCAGGCACCGAACAGCGCCGACACCGCCAGGGCGATGGCGAATGCCACCAGCGGATGCAATCCCACCCACATGATGAGGACGGCGATGAGGACCGTGGTGAAGCCGATGACTGCTCCGACCGAAAGGTCGATCCCACCCGAAATGATTACGAAGGTCATACCGACGGCGGCGATCCCGAGAAAGGCGTTGTCGGTCAGGAAATTCCCAAGGACGCGGGTCGAAAGCATCCCCGGATGCTGGCTGACCGCCGCCAGATACGCGAGGACAAAGATGGTCGCCGTCGCGGCGAGAGGGCGCAGGCTGCGGTTCATGGGGTCGTCCTTGGGGCGGTGGCAGGCTCGGGTCGGGCATGTCCGCGGCTGAACAGGCGCGCTGCGAGCGGGGATTGCAGGACGAGGATCAGGATGATCACGCCCGATTTGACCACGAGGTTGAACTCGGGCGAAAAGCCCGAGATGAGGATCCCGGTGTTCATGGCCTGGATGATCATTGCCCCGAGCACCGACATCGGAATCGAGAAACGCCCGCCAAGAAGCGACGTGCCGCCGATCACGACCGCGAGAATGGCGTCAAGCTCAAGCCAAAGACCTGAATTGTTGGCATCTGCCCCGCGGATGTCGCCCGCTACGATCAGGCCGGAAACCGCGGCGCAGAACCCTGCAAAGGCATAGACGAGCAGCAGCAACGCACCGGAGGTGATCCCGGCAAAGCGCGCCGCCGACCGGTTCACGCCGACCGCTTCGATCAGTAGCCCGAGGGCCGTCCGGCGAACGGCCAGGGTCGATCCGACAAGCAGAACGAACGCAATCACGACCGGCATCGGAAATCCCAGGAAAGACCCGGTCCCGATAAAGATCAGCAATGGGTCAGAAAAGGTCACGATCGACCCTTCAGTGATCAGCTGCGCCAGACCCCGGCCAGCCACCATAAGCACGAGGGTCGCGATGATCGGCTGCATGTCGAGCACGGTCACCAGCATGCCGTTCCACAAACCACAGGCCAGGCCGATGCCCAACGCCGCCAGGACCGCGATCCACGAGGCAGTCCCCCCTACGACCAGACTTGCCGCAACTGCGCCAGAGATCGCCATGACCGCGCCGACCGACAGATCGACGCCCTTCGTCGCAATTACCGCTGTCATGCCGATTGCCAGGATCGCAACGGGAGCGCCGCGGTTCAGCACGTCAATAAGGCTGCCGAACAGGCGCCCATCCTGCCAGGTGATATCGAAGAAGCCCGGGAACAACAGCCAGTTGATGAAAAGTACCGCAATGAGGGCAGCGAATTGCGGCCGCGCCAGAAAGGAGAAACCCGAACGCTTCATGATGCCGACCGTGTCTTGTTTTCTGCAATGGCGTTGACGATGACCGCGGGCGAGATGTCTTCTCCGGTCAGTTCGGCAACCATTTCCCGATCGCGCATCACGACGACGCGATTGGAATAGGCGACCACTTCATCAAGTTCCGAAGAGATCACAAGCAAGGCGAGACCGTCTTCACGCAACCGATTGATCGTGCGTACGATTTCGGCATGGGCGCCCACATCGATGCCACGTGTCGGTTCGTCCAGGATCAGGAAACCCGGGTCTATGGCCAGCCAGCGGGCAAGAATGACCTTCTGCTGGTTGCCGCCCGACAAAAGCTTCACCGGCATGTCATGGCTGGCCGCGCGGATGTCGAGCGCCTCGGCGAAGCGACCGGCGATCTCGATCTGCTCGTCGCGGTTCAGCGCCTTGAACCAGCCGAGTTTGGCCTGAAGGGCGATGATGATGTTCTCCCTCACCGAAAGGTCACCAAAGATGCCATCAATCTTGCGATCCTCGGGGCAGAAGCCGAAGCCGGCGGCAACAGCCTGGGACGGATTGGAGATCGTCACAGGCTTCCCGCCGACCCGAACCCTGCCACTGTCGGCGGCATCGACCCCGAACATCAGTCGCGCCATCTCGGTGCGGCCCGAACCCAGAAGTCCGGCGACGCCGACCACTTCTCCCTCGTGCAACGTCAGCGAGAAGGGAGCAACCTTGCCGGACTTTCCAAGATCGGTGAACTCTACCCGCGCCGGCCCTGTCTCGGCCTCCCCGATCCGGGTGGGCTGGTGGCCAAAGGCAATGTCCTTGCCCAGCATCATCCGCACCACATCGGTCGCGGTGACGTCCGCCAGGTTCTCGGTGCCTACCTTGCGGCCGTTGCGCAGCACGGTCACGCGGTCGGCGATCTCGAAGACCTGGTCAAGGAAATGGGTGATGAAGACGATGGCAAGACCGCGCGCCTTGAGACGCTCGACCACCTCGAACATTTTGCGCACTTCGTTGTGGTCGAGGCTTGCCGTGGGCTCGTCGAGCACCAGGACCTTGCCAGAAAGCTCTACGGCGCGTGCGATAGCGACAACTTGCTGGACAGCGACCGAATAGCTGCCCAGTTCAGCGCGCACGTCAATTTCCAGACCGTAGGTCGCAAGGACGTCACGGGCCTTCGCCTCGATCGCCTTGCGCTGGACGATGCCAAAGCGCGTGGGTTGATGGCCCAGAAACAGGTTCTCGGCCACCGAACGGTTCGGCAGCAGGTTCACTTCCTGATAGACAGTGCCGATGCCCTTGGCTTGCGCCTGCAACGGATCGCGGAAAGATACCGGTTGCCCCGCCAGAAGGATCTCGCCCTCGTCAGGCTGATAGGCGCCTGTCAGGATCTTGATAAGCGTGGATTTTCCGGCTCCGTTCTCGCCCAGAAGCGCGTGCACTTCTCCCCCGTAGATGTCGAAGTCGACATCGTCGAGCGCGCGGTGCCGGCCGAAGATCTTGGTGATCTTGCGGGCCCGCAAAACGGGTTCCAGGCCATCCCTCGGGATGTTTGGCACGATTTCCCCCCTTATTGTCGTGACGCTTCCGCTGTCGGCCCTCAACCGAAACGAGTCCGCCGGCCGGATCTCCCGGTCGGCGGACAGGCTACCACCAGGGAGGGGTCAGTAGCCAAGACCCTTGCGAGCTTCGTACTGCCCTTTCGGATCATCTGCGGCGGTGTACAGCTTCGACTCGGTAATGATGAACTTCTCGGGCACCTTGCCGCCGTTCAGGTAGCCGTCGAGCGCGACGAAGGCGGGACCAGCCATGTCAGGCGTCAGTTCGACCGTAGCATTGGCTTCGCCCGCCGCCATCGCGGCGAAGATGTCGGGAACAGCGTCGATCGACACGGTCAGGATATCGGTGCCAGGCTTCAGGCCGGCATCCTTCATCGCCTGGATCGCGCCAACCATCATGTCGTCGTTATGGGCGTAGACAGCGCAGATATCCTTCCCGCCGTTCTCGGCCTTGATGAAGCCTTCCATCACTTCCTTGCCCTTCGAACGGGTGAAGTCACCCGTTTGGCTGCGGACGATGGTAATGTTGCCGTGACCGGCAATCGCTTCTTCGAAGCCCTTTTTGCGGTTATTGGCTGGCGACGAGCCGACAGTGCCTTCCAGTTGCACCACCTTGCAATCCTTGTCGCCGACCGTCGCCACCAGCCATTCGCCAGCAACACGACCTTCCTTGACCTGATCAGACGCCACCGAGGTCAGGTAGAGATCCTCGGGCGCATCGATGCCACGGTCGAGCAGCACGACCGGGATGTTGGCGTCCTTCGCCTCTCCCAGCACCTCGTCCCAGCCGGTCGAGACGACGGGCGCGACCAGGATCGCGTCTACGCCCTGCGCAATGAAGCCACGGATCGCCTTGATCTGGTTCTCCTGCTTCTGCTGCGCATCGGCAAACTTCAGATCGATGCCGGCTTTCTCTGCCTGCTGCTTGGTCACCGAGGTTTCGGCGGCGCGCCAACCGGACTCAGACCCGATCTGCGAAAACCCGATCACCTTGCCCTGCAGGCCGTCCGCAAAGGCAACGGTAGACAACAAAGCTCCGATACCCGCGCCAAGCGCGAGCTTCCTGATGATTGACATATTTCCTCCCACAGATTTCGGCCCAACCTCTCCTCAGGGCTGGCCTGCAATGACGCTAGCAAAAGTAATACTATATGTAAAATGCAAATGTGACCTCAGACATTTCCGATTAATGTTGTTATAACTCCATAACTTGGATAAAAATCCCTGATGCCGCGCCAGGACGGAAATCGCCTGAAGTCACGACGGCTTACTCCTCCCGCAGCGATGATTCCGCGACCTTTCCGCCTGCCGCACACCCCTGAGAAAATGCCCGTAACAGGATCTGACGAGAGTCAGTGCGGGTCTCCCACGTCGATTGCCGGGCGGAGGCGCAGGCACTAAGAGGGAATCTTACGGGGTCGCGGTGGACCTCACTTGGGGGATCCTATGTCAAGCAATGCCACCTGCTCGGACATGTTCACCCTGCGCGGCGATCTCGGCGCGCCTTCATTCTTGCCGTGGATCGCGCGCCATGCCGGCAGGCTTGGCATCATCGGAAGGGTAACAGCGGCCAGCGCTGATGAGGTGAGTCTGCTTGTAGAAGGCCCCCCCGATCTGGTCGATGCGATGGAACTGGGCGTTTCGCTCGGCCCGATCGACGTTTGGGTGGAGTCGATCAAACGCGAGCGCCTCCTCTCGCGACCCTGACGGGTCGTCGCGACAGGTAGCGCTGGCCTTTGCCCAATTGCTAGGCAATCATGAACACAAACGAACCGTTTCTGCCCTGACCTTAGGCGCGACGGCTTGCGTTCCGGTATGCTGCCAAGACATTCCGGGAGTCGTGCCGAGGGTCGGTGCAGAACGATAGCCGGGGACAGACACCTCAAATGCCGCAAAACTGGACAGCCGTGGCCCTATCTCGCGACGTGCCGCCACAGGTCGTCATTCCTACGTTCGTCGACGGGCGCGAACTCGCCGTTTGGCGCAGCCAGTCGGGCCGCATTGCCGCCTGGGATGACCGTTGTCCGCATCGAGGCATGCGCCTTTCCCACGGCTTCGTCCGGGGCGAGTCGCTTTCCTGCATCTACCATGGCTGGAGCTACAACGAGGCGGGACTTTGCCAACGCATCCCTGCCCATCCTGATCTCGTGCCGCCGGAGGCGATCCGTGTACCAACCGTCGCCGCTGTCGAGTCCGACGGTATCATCTGGGTCGCTTCAGAGCCCGCCAGCCAGCCACCGCCAACGCTAACCGGCCTCGTCGCGCTGCGGTCGCTGACCGTCGAGGCACCGGCCACCGCAATCGCCACGGCGGCCGGAATGCCGATCGACCAGGATGGAGCGCTGCGTCCCGATCTGGCCGGCATCGCCTGCGTGCTGCTCGTGCAGCCGATTCCGGGCGACAGGACGGTACTGCATGTGCTGGTCGCATCGAATGCGTCCCCGGCCGCGCAGGCCGCTGTGTCCCGCGCCCTGGAAGATCTCCGCCGTAGGGTTGAAAGCGAAAGGCTGGCCGCATGACCGACACACCGATGCTCAACGAATGGTATCCGGTCGGCATCCTGACCCAACTGACCAAGGCCGGCCGTGATACGCTGCTCATGGGCGAAGCGATC
The DNA here is from genome assembly GCF_021491355.1 of Alitabrizicola rongguiensis. Classification (GTDB taxonomy): domain Bacteria; phylum Pseudomonadota; class Alphaproteobacteria; order Rhodobacterales; family Rhodobacteraceae; genus Aliitabrizicola; species Aliitabrizicola rongguiensis. The sequence continues at coordinate 1,064,537 of NZ_JAKENF010000002.1, forward strand.
AACGTTGCTTGCGACAGTTTGGGCGCGCCGGTTGTCAGCGCAGAAGATGGCCGCACCCTGCCGGTGCGCGCCCGCTACGGCCATGTCTGGACCTCGCTCGGGTCTCCGACGAAGGAACTCTTCGACATTCCCGAGGCCGATCAGCCCGGCCGCCGCCTTGTCGATGTGGGCGTCGTGCGGGTGAAATGCTCGCCGCTTCGCGCCGTCGAAAACTTCCTCGACATCGCGCATTTCCCTTTCGTCCATACCGACATCCTCGGCGCCGAACCCCATACCGAGGTCCAGCGCTACGAGGTGCAGATCCGCGAGGAGGTGGACGAGGTCTGGGCGACCAAGGTGAAATTCTACCAGCCGCAGGCAGCGAAATCGGCCGCAGGGGGGATCACGACCGATTACATGTACCGGGTTCCGGCGCCGACCGTCTCGATCCTGTACAAGACCTGCCCGCCGCGCCCCGGCGAATGGGATGTCATCACCCTGTTCGTGCAGCCGATGGCCGAAGACCTGTGCCAGGTCTGGCCGTGGATGGCGCTGTTCGATGACCAGACGCCGATGACCGACCTCATCCATTTCCAGCAGATGATCTTCCTGCAGGACCGCTCAATCCTGGAGAACCAGCTGCCACGGCTGCTCCCGCTGGACCCAGGAATGGAGATCCCGACACGCGCCGACATGACCTCGGTCGCCTATCGCCGCTGGCTGAAGCGCCACGGCTTCACCTATGGCGCGCAACTGGTGGCGGCATGATCCTGTACGATTACATCCTCAGCCCAGACTGCTACAAGGTGCGCCTGCTGGCCGCGCTGACCGGGGCGAGGATCACGCTGCGCCCCGTCGATTTTCACCCCGGCGGTGAGCACAAGACCGCGCCGTTTCTGGCGATGAACCCCTCTGGCACCATCCCGATCTTCGAGGATGACGGGCTGATCCTGACGGAATCCTCGGCGATCCTGACCTATCTTGCCGCCAAGGCCGGGCCTGCATGGCTCGGCGACGACACGCCGGCGATGCGGGGACGGGTGGCGCAATGGCTGGCCTTCTCGCAGCGCCTGTCGGCCTCAATCGGCAAGGCCCGCGTCCATGACATGCTGAACAAGCCCGCCGATATCCAGGCCTGCCGCAGGGCCGGCACCCAGTGCCTGCGCGAGATCGAGGCGGCGCTGGTCGAGCAGCGGCTGGCGGGACACGCCTTCCTTGCGGGCGATCGCCCGACCATCGCCGACATCGCCTGTTTCCCGCATTCGATGCTGGCGCCCGACGGTGGCATCTCGGTCGATCCTTATCCGTCAATCCGGCTCTGGACCCGGTCGATCCGGGCACTGCCGGGCTTCATCGAGATGCCGGGCATCCACCGCCTGCACGACCTCAAGCCCGAACCGGGCCCGATCCCGGAGCGGGTGTGATGCCGAACTACCTGTTTCGCGGCTGCGCGGCTGTTGTCACCGATCCCGGTGCGGCGGACGGCGTGCTGCGCGACGTGAATCTGCTGACGGAAGGCCCGGCGATCCGCGCCATCGGCCGCGATCTGGTGGCGCCCGCCGGAACCGAGGTGATCGACGCACGCGGCTGGTTCCTGTACCCCGGCCTCGTCAACACCCACCATCACTTCTTCCAGTGTTTCGTGCGTAACCGGGCAGAGCTGGACTGGACGAAGCTTTCGGTCATCGAATGGCTCGACCTGATCTACCCGATCTTTTCACGCCTGACCGAGGAGTGTTTCTACCATTCCTCGCTGACCGCGATGGCAGAACTGGCCAAGCACGGCTGCACAACCGCTTTCGACCACCAGTACAACTTCCCCCGCCATGCCGGGAAACGCATCGTCGACCGCCAGTTCGAGGCGGCCGGGAAGATCGGCCTGCGCTTTCATGCCGGGCGGGGCGGGAACACCCTGCCGAAGTCGGAAGGCTCGACCATCCCCGATGCGATGCTGGAGACGACCGACGAGTTCATTGCCGACTGCGCGCGCCTGATCGACGCCTACCACGACGCGTCGCCCTTCGGCCTGCGGCAGGTCGTGGTGTCGCCCTGCCAGCCGGTCAACTGCTACCGCGAGACCTTCACGGAATCTGTGGCGCTGGCACGTGACAAGGGCGTGTTCCTGCATACCCATGTCGGCGAGGGCGAAAGCCCTGTGATCGCGGCGCGCCACGGGATGCGGACGGTGGATTACCTTGAGGAAATCGGCTTTGCCGGGCCGGACACCTTCTATGCCCATTGCTGGGAACTGACGCATGACGAACTGCGCAAGATGGCGGCGTCGGGCACCGGCGTCGCCCATTGCCCCGAGCCGGTCTATCTGGTGGGCGCAGAAGTGACGGACATCCCGGCGATGGCGGCTTTCGGGCTGCGGGTGGGCCTCGGCTGCGACGGTTCGGCGTCGAACGACAATTCGAACCTGATGCACTGCGTCCATTCCGCCTACATGCTGCAATGCCTTGCCGCCTCGACCCGCGCCCATCCGGTGCCGGAGCCGCGCGATTTTCTCGCTTATGGGACAACTGGGGGCGCCGCCCTTCTGGGGCGCAGCGACATCGGCCGTCTGGCGCCCGGCATGGCGGCTGACCTTTTTGCCATCGACAGCCGGCGGATGGACTATGTCGGCACAAGGCACGACCCGGCGAGCCTGATCCCCAAGGTCGGCATCGGCATGGCGACCGACCTGACGATGGTCAACGGACGGATCGTCTGGGCCAAGGGGGAGTTCCCCGGCCTTGACGAGGCGCAGATGGCGGCCGAGGCCGAAGCTGCGCTGGCAACGATAAACCTCTGAAAAAGCGCAACAGGAGAGCCCAGATGATCGACAGACGCACCTTCCTTCAGACCACCGCCCTTGGCGCCATCGCCGCCGCGATCGGCGCGCGTGCCCATGCGGCCGAGCCGCTCGGCATCGCGCTGATCCTGCCGTCGCCGAATGGCGATGTGGGTTGGTCGCACAGCCTCGTCGCAGGCCTCGACCCCGTGAAGGCCGCCTATGGCGACGCGGTCAAGATCACCATCGTCGAGAACATCCCCGAAGGCCCGGATGCTGACCGGATCATGAACAAGGCCGTGGCAGACGGGAACAAGGTCCTGATCGCCGGTTCCTTCGGATACCAGAACGGCGCGATGCAGATCGCCAAGCGCGATCCCTCGGTCACGGTCCTGCATGCTTCGGGCTTCATGGTCGCCCCGAACTTCTCGCCCTTCGCGGCCAAGTATTTCCAGGGCACCTACCTGATGGGCATGGCCGCCGCCGCGCTGTCGAAATCCGGCAAGCTCGGCTCGGTCTCGGCCTTTGCCATTCCGGAACTCATCACATCGATCAACGCCTTCACCCTTGGTGCGCAGGCGGTGAACCCGAACATCGAGGTTTCCGTGGTTTGGGTGAACTCGTGGTTCGACCCGGCCAAGGAACAGGAAGCCGCCAAGGCGCTGCTGGCGCAGGGCTGCGACGTGATCTTCTCGAACGCGCAGGACACGCCTTCGGTCATTTCGGTCTGCGAGGAAGCGGGCGTTCCCTCGTTCAACCTCAACTCCTCGATGAAGTCCTACGCACCCAAGACCTACCTCGGCTGCGTCGCCACCGACTGGTCGCCCTTCTTTAAGGCCTCCGTCGATGCCCATGTCGCCGGAACCTTCCAGGGGGCGAACGCCTTCCTCGGCGTAGCGGACAAGGTAGTCGAGGTGGTGGACTGGAGCCCGAACGTGCCCGCCGATCTGATGGCCAAGATCAAGGAAGTCGAAGCCACGATCGCCGATGGCAGCTTCTCGCCCTTCACCGGCCCGATCACGAAGGCCGACGGCAGCGAAGGCGTCGCGGCCGGCACTACCCTGACCGACGATCAGATCGTCGCGATGGACTGGCATGTGAAGGGCGTGGCCACGCCGCTGCCGCAGTAACGCTCATGCCCGCGCCGCTTCTGTCCCTTCGCGGAATGACCAAGAGCTATGGTCAGGTCCGAGCCAACCGGGGCATCGACCTCGACGTGGCTCCGAACTCGATCCATGCGATCCTGGGCGAAAACGGCGCGGGCAAGTCCACGTTGATGAAGCTGATCTATGGGGTTGAACAACCTGACGAGGGGCAAGTGTTCTGGCAGGGACAGCCTGTTCGCCTGAGTTCGCCCGCCGAGGCACGGCGCCACGGGATCGGCATGGTGTTCCAGCACTTCTCGTTGTTCGAGACGCTGACTGTTGTCGAGAACATCTCGCTGATCGTGCCGGGAACGAAGCCCGAACTCGCGCGACGCATTCGGGCGCTCGGGCAGGATTTCGGGCTCGAAGTCGATCCGTCGGCCCATGTCCATTCCCTGTCTGTCGGCGAAAGGCAGCGGGTCGAGATCATCCGCTGCCTGATGACCGAACCGAAACTCCTGATCCTTGACGAGCCGACCTCGGTCCTGCCGCCGCAATCGGTGGGCCTTCTGTTCGACACCCTCCGGAGGCTGCGCGATACTGGCGTGTCGATCCTGTTCATCTCGCACAAGCTCGACGAGATCCATTCGATCTGCGATCGGGCCACCGTGCTGCGGGCTGGTCAGGTGACGGGCAATATCGACCCGCGCGAGCATGATGCCCATGAGTTGGCGCGCATGATGATCGGACGTGACATGCCGCCGCCCCTTCACGCCGATATCCGCCCCGTGGGCGAGAAACGGCTGGAACTGGCCGGTCTCGACCATGTCGAGGACGACCCCTTCGCCGTTTCGCTGCACGGGGTCAGCCTGACGGTCCATGCGGGCGAGATCGTGGGGATCGCCGGCATCTCGGGCAATGGTCAGGCGGAACTCGCGCGGCTGATCTCGGGCGAGACGCGCCTGGCAGACGGCGAGCGCGACGAGGTGCGGATGATGGATCAGGGCGTCGCCCATCTTGGACCGGCCGAGCGACGGGCACTAGGCTTTGCCTTTGTCCCCGAAGACCGGCTGGGGCGGGGTGCGGTGCCCGAAATGTCGCTGGCCGACAACAGCCTGCTCACCGCCCATCCACTTGGTCTGCTGCGTCATGGATTCATCGACCGCATGAAGGAGGCCGAGTTCACCGCCGCCTGCATCAAGGATTTTGACGTCCGGACGCCGGGGCCTGAGGCCGAGGCCGGCGCGCTTTCGGGGGGCAACCTTCAGAAGTTCATCGTAGGGCGCGAGATCCTCCTGAGGCCGAAGCTCCTTTTCGTCGCACAACCTACCTGGGGCGTGGATATCGGCGCGGCGACTGCGATCCGCCAGCGCCTGATCGCCATGCGCAACGAAGGCGTGGCCGTGCTGGTGATCTCCGAGGAACTGGAAGAATTGTTCGAGATCTGCGACCGGATCCAGGTCCTGCACAAGGGACGGCTTTCTCCTTCCCTCGACCCGCGGACATCAGGACCCGAAGAGATCGGCCGCTACATGATCGGCGCAAACGTTCCGGCCAGCGAGGTCGCCTGATGTTCGTCCTGCCTCGCCTCATTCGCCGGGAGCGAGCATCGGCCCGGATGGCCGTTCTGGCGCCCATCATCGCCATTGCGGCAGCCGTCACTGTGAACCTGATTCTCTATCTCGTCATGGGCAAGAACCCAGGCGCAGTCTTCCACGCGATGCTGCTCGAGCCGTTCATGTCGTGGGCGTCCTTCTCGGAGGTGCTGCTGAAGACCGGGCCGCTTCTGCTGATCGCACAGGGCCTTGCCATCGGTTTCCGCGCCAAGGTTTTCAACATTGGGGCCGAGGGGCAGTTCATCCTCGGCGCGATCTTTGCGTCTGCCATCCCGGTCTGGTTTCCGCAGGCAACGGGCGGCTGGATCTGGCCGGCGATGCTGATCCTTGGGGCGATTGGCGGGGCGCTCTGGGCCGTGATCCCGGCTTTCTGGCGGGTGCGGCTCAACGCCAATGAGATCCTCGTCACGCTGATGATGAGCCTGATCGCCGCTCAGGTGCTCAATTACCTTTTGCTCGGCCCGTGGAAAGATCCGAAGGGCTTCAATTTCCCGCAGTCGGTCATGTTCCAGTATGACGCGATGGTCCCGATCCTTATCCCGGGCACTCGGGTGAATGTCTCGCTCCTGATCGCGCTTGTGTCGGCCATCCTCGCCTGGGTCTTCATGCAGAAGAGCTTTCGGGGCTACCAGTTCCTGGTCGGGGGTCTCGCACCCAGGGCGGCCGCATATGCCGGCTTCTCGGAAGCCCGCGCGATCTGGCTGTCGCTACTGATCGGCGGATTCGCGGCCGGTCTGGCCGGGGCAGCCGAAGTTGCCGGGCCGATCGGACAGCTCCAGCGTTCGATCTCGACGGGCTATGGCTATGCCGCGATCATTGTCGCCTATCTCGGCGGGCTCCACCCGATCGGGATCGTTGCTTCGTCGCTTCTTATGGCGGTCCTCTATATCGGCGGGGACAATGCAATGGTCTCGGCTGACCTGCCGGTTGCGGCCGTGCGGGTCTTCCAGGGAAGTCTTCTGGTCTTCTACCTCGCCGCCACGACCTTCGTCCGCTACCGGCTTGACATCGGACATGATGCGAAGGGGGGCACGCCATGAACGGGATCGAGTTCATCCTGGCCAACATGCTGGCCGCCGCCACACCCTTTCTTCTGGCGGCTCTGGGCGAGCTTGTCGTTGAACGGTCAGGGGTTCTGAACCTCGGGATCGAGGGGATCATGGCGCTCGGCGCAGTCATCGCCTTCATCATCGTGTATCATGGCGGAAGCCATGCCGTGGCCTTCCTTGGCGCAGGCTTTGCTGGGGCTTGCCTCTCGCTCATCTTCGGTGTTCTGGCACTTGGCTTCCGCGCGAACCAGGTCGCTGTCGGACTTGCCATCGGCATTCTCGGTCAGGGTCTTTCGGCGCTGATCGGCAACTCCTACGAAGCACTGACCGTCACAGGGCTGTCGAAGATCACCCTGCCGGGCCTTTCGTCCATCCCAGTGATCGGCGGACTGTTCACCCAGGACGCCATCGTCTGGCTGTCCCTTGTCGCGACGCTGGCCGTGTGGGGCATGTTCCGATTCACCCGGCTGGGTCTGGTGATCCGGGCTGTGGGCGAGAACCCGAAGGCCGCGCATGCCATCGGCTATCCGGTCATCGCCCTGCGCTATGGCGCGATCCTTTTCGGCGGTGCGATGGCAGGCCTGGCGGGCGCCTATGCGGCAACGGTCTATACGCCACTCTGGGCCGACGGAATGATTGCCGGCCGCGGCTGGATCGCGCTGGCCTTGGTGGTGTTCGGAACCTGGATGACTGGCCGTGTCTTCTTCGGCGCATTGCTGTTCGGGGCTGTCTCCCTGGGCGGTTTGGCCGCACAGGCCCAGGCTGTGCCGCTGAACTCGCAACTCCTGTCGAGCCTGCCCTATATCGTCACGATCGTGGTTCTGGGGATCATCTCGTCCAACCGGCGACTGCTGAAGATCAACGGTGTCGCATCCCTCGGCGAACCCTACGAACGCTGACCGCTGCCAGGCCTAGAAATGCAAGGGGCGCCCCAGCTGCTGCGGCGCCCCTCGGTTCTTTCAACCGGACTGTCTGCCTGCGTCAGACGCAGTTCGGGTTCGCCCCGCGGTTGGACATGTCCGCGTCCTTCGGGCATTCGGCATTCGGAACGGTTTCCGAAACGCAGCCAGAAAGAAGTGGCAGGCTGAGCAAAAGGCAGATGGCAAACTTCTTCAAGACGGTCCTCCCGTTGGCCGATGTCCCTTACACACGAGTTTCCAGGATCATCGTTCGTCACGGATTGACCTGTCAATCGAAAGCGTTGCAGCGACGCGGCTTGTTCGCGAGTTCTGTTGTCAGCCGGCCGGAGACTCGCCTGCCGAACGTTAGGTCGTCCTCGCCGAGACATGGCTTTCGAGCGAAGTGAGGGAACACCCCGGGCGAAGCACAGGCCTCAGGACTTCGGCGCCACGCTCCGGAGGTATGACTGACTGGTGCTGTCCCAAGGCCACTCGGTTGCTGAAGGCGCGCGGTCGACCGGTCTGACGCGGTTCATCTCATATCGGGAGCGCCAGGAGCTTGGTGGCATGAAGACCGATCAGGATCAGCATCTCGGGCATGCCCGAGCGAAGCTCCGGATCTTGGACCGGCTTGCCTTCCGCATCATCCGACAGCGTCTCTCAACCCAGAGGAAGAATCCGCATCGGTCCGGCGCGAATGGGTCCGGCGCGCGGCAGACTGCCTTCTTGCTCAGCAGTCACCAACAACCGCCGCATCAAACCCGCTCGGCAGGCCGCCATCTCGCGTTCAGGCGGGGTTGGCGACTTGCTGTTCCTCGCGAAGATCCTCGTAACGCTCGAAGGCGGAGGTAAAGCGCGCCGTCCCACGGGTGGTGCTGGCCAGCGCCTGGTAGAGCTCCTGCTCAGCGGATTCCGGAAGCAAGGCTTCGAAAACGTCCCAGCCTGCTGCCTCGCTGTCGCCCTTGAAGCCAAGAACCTGACCGTGAAGCCCCGAAATCAGGGGGACGAGAGCCCCGGAATAAATCGAGGGAACCTCGATCCTGATGCGGCTGATCGGCTGCAGGACGCGCGTGCCAGCTTCGGCCATCGCCTCGCGCAGGGCATTCTTGCCGGCCGTGCGGAAGGCGAAGTCGGAACTGTCCACCGAATGATGCTTGCCGTCCTTCAGGGTCACGGCGATGTCGATCACGGGATGCCCGTGTGGCCCCTCGGCCAGAGCATCTCTGGCGCCTGCTTCTACAGAAGGAATGTAGTTGCGGGGGACTGCGCCTCCCTTGACCTGCTCGTCGAAGCGGAATCCGGCGCCTCGCTCCAGCGGCGCGGCCTCGATCAGGACATCGGCGAATTGCCCTGCCCCGCCCGACTGCTTTCGATGGCGATGGTGCTTTTCGATCGGTCGGGCAAGCGTCTCGCACAGGGCGCGGGGTACTGCTCCGGTTTCGACTTTCACGCCAAACAGGGTATCCAGAAGCTCGATAACCTTGCGTAGGTGCAAAGGCCCCTGGCAGCACAGGATCATCCGGCCGCTTTGCGGGTCCTGTCGGGTCGATAGGCCGGGGTCGATCTCCATCAGCCGACCCAATGCGGACGACAGCCGAGCCTCGTCCCGCTCGTTGAGAGGGGAAATCACGCTGCGATAGGGTGCACCGGGTGCCGCAGCCCATTCGGGCGAGGCAAGAGTTCCGTCCTTGCCATAAATGGGTGAGGTCAGGGTCAGGTGGTCAGACTTCACGGTTATGGCGATGGAACCGGCGGGAACGGGCCCCATCGGGGTCTTTCCATCCAGATCGACAAGGCTTCCCACCGAGCCCCCGGCCAGTCGCTGACCGGCCGCCATGCCATCGGCAAGGGCGCGGATCAGCACGGTCTTTCCCAGATGCTTGGCGTTGTCCGCGAAGGCCCCCACAGCCAGACCGCCCCCTAGCCTGTCGCGCAGCGCATCAACCTTCGGTACCTCGTGTCGGAGCGACTTCATCAGTCGAAGCAAACCGTTGCCGTGGGCTGCAGAACCCATCAGGGCCGGAACAAGGTCGTGATGCTGAAGAACCCGCGTTGCCACATCATAAAGTTCTGCGGCGAGGGGCTTCTTGTCCTCGATCAGCTCTTCCAGAAGCGTGTCGTCGAAATCGGCGAGGTGATCGAGCAGTTCGGACCGCGCCTTTTGCTCGCCTTCGCGCATCCCTGCCGGTATCTCGACCAGCGAAGACCGCTTTCCTTCGTGATATTCCCAGGCACGTTCCGAAATCAGATCGACCGCGCCCACAATCCTGCGCCCCTCCATCATCGGGATCTGCCGCAGCACGATGGCATGGGCACAATAGGCCTGTAGCGCGGCGACGACGTCACTGATCCGGTCGGTCGCGGCATCGATCTTGTTCAGGAAGATGAAGGTCGGCAGGCCTGCCGCCTCGAGCAGCCGCAGATACGGCGCGGCAAGGACTGCGGCATCGGTTTCCGCCGTCACGCAAAGAACCGCGGCATCGCTGGCGGCAAGGGCCGATGGCAGAAGCGGCAAGTTCTGGATTCCGCCCGGGCAATCCAGAATGGCCCAATCCTCCGACATGAACTGGAACCGGGAAACGGCGGCTTCGCCGTAGAATCCGGATCGTTGCGGTCGCTCGGTTTCCAGCCCTGCCAAGGCTTGAGACAACGTGGTCTTCCCGGTGTGCGACGGGCCAAGGACCGAAACGACTCTCATGGAACCAACCTCCTCGTCTGATGCAACGTCTGGCTGAGCGGGACTCAGATTGGTCCGTTCAGCTTAAACCGGCTTCGAAAGATTAGAACCGGGAATCTCGCGGGTGCGTCGTCAACGACCATTCACCTAATCGCTTGCGAGGCCACCCGCCTTTCGCCATGGTTGCTTCATGTGGGGGGCGGAACGTCTTTCAAGGGGCGTGGCCGCGTTTTGGGGGAACTGCAGCTGGCCGATATGGCCAATCCGGGAAATCGTTCGGCATGTCTCCTGCCCCGCTCAGCGCTAACGCTCCACGTGGCTTCATCATCCCTATCGGAGGTGGCGAGGATCGTCTTAAGGAGCGCCATATCCACCGGCGCTTCGTCGATCTGTCCGGCGGCGCTGGAGCAGACATCGTCGTTATTCCCACGGCGTCAGAACTCGAAACGACCGGACAGGATTACAATCGCATCTTCCGCGAACTCGGGGCGGCGCAGGTTGATTTCCTGCCGATCACGCGCCGTGCCGATTGCGAGAATCCGCGCTATCTCGAGATGCTCGACCGGGCGACCGGCATCTTCCTCACCGGCGGCAACCAGCTGCGCCTTTCCACCATCCTGGGCGGAACGGGAATTGCCCAGAAGATCCGCCGCCGGAATGCAGCAGGCGTCCATGTCGCGGGGACCTCTGCGGGGGCCTCGATCATGTCCGAGCACATGATCGCAGGAGGCGAAAGCTATTCTTCCCCGGTCGAAGGGGCCGTTAGCCTCGCCCCCGGCCTCGGGCTGACCAATGCCGTCATCATTGACCAGCACTTCACCCAAAGGAACCGGCTCGGGCGGCTGCTGTCGGCGTCGTCCTACAATCCTTTCCTGATCGGCCTAGGAATTGATGAGGATACGGCTGCTTTCATCGGCCCTGACGGCGTCTTTGAAGTGGTGGGATCAGGAACGGTCACGGTCGTTGATGCCTCGGAACTTACCCATTCCTCGATGTGGGAGGCCCGCCCCGGGCAGGCGCTTACCCTTCTTGGCCTCAAGGTTCATGTCATGGGCGAAGGCTGCCGCTACGACCTGAACGGACGCCATGCCTTCGCGCCCGACGCTCATGCCGCGTTCTGCTCTTTGCCAAACGACTTGACCCGCACTCACTGACCCCAACCCAGCAGGAAGGAGAAACGCCCGTGAAGATCGTCTCGACCAATGTGTTTGTCGGTCCGAACGTTTGGGCGGGATTTCCCGTCATCCGGCATGTCGTTGATCTGGGTGTTCTTGAAGACTGGCCATCGGCACGACTGGGTGATGCATGGATCGAAGGGCTGATCGAGGCGCTGCCCGGCCTGCGCGAGCACGGCTGTTCCTATCGTGAGCCGGGCGGGCTGATCCGGCGGCTGCGTGAAGGGGAAGGGACGTGGCTTGGCCATGTTGCCGAGCATGTCGCGCTCGAGATTCAGGGCGTCGCCGGATCCGACGTGACTTTCGGGCGGACACGGGGCACCGGGGTGCCGGGGCAATACAACCTCGTCTACGAATACCGCCAGCGGGACGTGGGGCTCGACGCGGGCCGGCTGGCGATCAAGCTTCTGATGCATCTTCTGCCGGAACAGGTGAAGAAGCTTACGGATTACGAGTATGACCCGGAGTTCGACTTTGCTGCCGAGCTGAAAAGCTTTGTCCTGTCGGCGCAGCGCCGCGAATTCGGGCCCTCGACCGCCTCGCTGGTCAAGGCAGCAGAAGAGCGGGACATCCCCTGGATCCGGCTGAACAACAATTCGCTCGTGCAGTTCGGCCACGGCAAGTTCCAGCAGCGGATCCAGGCGACGATCACCAGCCAGACCAAGCATATCGCCGTGGAAATCTCCTGTGACAAGGAAGACACCCACAATATGCTGAACGATCTTGGCCTGCCGGTGCCGCAGCAGCGCCTCGTCTATTCTCCGGCCGAGGCGATCCGGGCGGCGAAGCGGATCGGATATCCCGTTGTGGTCAAGCCGCTTGACGGCAACCACGGGCGGGGCGTGTCGATCAACCTGACCGAGGATGCACAGATCGAGGTCGCCTTTGCCGAGGCAAAGGCCCAATCGAAAAGCCGCGGCATCCTTGTCGAGCAGTTCGTGACTGGCATGGACCACCGCATGCTTGTCGTGAACGGCGAACTCGTGGCGGTGGCCAAGCGCGTGCCCGGCCATGTGGTCGGCGACGGCAAACACACCATTGCCCAACTGGTCGACATCGTGAACCAAGACCCGCGCCGCGGGATCGGGCATGAGAAGGTGCTGACGAACCTGGAGCTTGACGCACAGGCGGAACGGCTGATGGCGGATGCCGGGCATACCGCCGAGACCGTGCTGCCCAAGGGCGAGGTCTTCTACCTGCGCTCGACCGCGAACCTGTCGACCGGTGGCACGGCGATCGACATGACCGACGTCTGCCATCCCGACAACAAGGACATGGCCGAGCGGACGATCAAGGCGGTTGGATTGGACGTCGGCGGAGTGGACTTCCTGACCGCCGACATCACCAAAAGCTACAAGGAAATCGGCGGCGCGATCGTCGAGGTGAATGCCGCACCGGGCTTCCGCATGCATGTCGCCCCATCCGAGGGCAAGCCGCGCGATGTGTCGGGCAAGGTGATGGATATGCTCTTCCCACCCGGCACCCAATCGCGCATCCCGATCGCCGCGATCACTGGGACAAACGGCAAGACCACGACCAGCCGGATGCTCGCCCATATCATGAAGTCGAGCGGCAAGATCGTCGGCATGACCTCGACCGACGGGGTCTATGTCGACGGAAAGCTGACGGTGAAGGGCGACATGACCGGGCCTGCTTCGGCCCAGATGGTGCTGCGCGATCCGTCCGTGGATTTCGCGGTGATGGAGACGGCGCGGGGCGGGCTTGTCCGCTCGGGCCTCGGCTACCAGCGCTGCGACGTGTCGGCCTGCCTGAACGTGGCCTCGGACCATCTCGGGATGGGCGGGATCAACACGCTTGAGGAACTGGCTATCGTAAAGCGCGTCGTGGTCGAAACGGCGACCGACACGGTCGTGCTCAACGCAGACGACATGCACTGCCTGCGCATGGCCGATTTCTGCCACGCGAGCCACATCTGCTATGTGACGATGAACTCCGACCATCCGCTGGTGAAGGAGCACATTCGGGCGGGCGGTCGGGCCGTCGTTCTGGAAAAAGCCATGAACGGCGACATGATCACCATCTATTCCAAGGGCCTGCACCTGCCGGTCCTCTGGTCGCACCTCATCCCGGCGACACTTGAGGGCAAGGCGCTCTACAACGTGCAGAATGCCATGTTCGCCTGCGCGATGGCCTTCGCCTTCGGGCTGGACCTCGACAACATCCGCCACGGGCTGCGGACCTTCGACACAAGCTTCTTCCAGGCGCCGGGGCGGACGAACGTCTATGATGAACATCCGTTCAAGGTGATCCTCGACTACGGTCACAACCCGGCGGCCATCGCGGCGATGGCGGGACTCGCTGACCGGCTGGACGTGAAGGGCCGCCGCCTGGTCGTGGCTGCAATGCCTGGCGACAGGCGCAACGAAGACATCGTCGCTGCGGGCAAGGAGCTCGCGGGGCATTTCGACCACTATTTCCTCAAGCCCGACGACGACCGCCGCGGTCGGGGTGAAATGGAGGTGCCGCAGATGCTGCGCGAGGTGCTTCTCGCCGCAGGCGTCAAGGAGACCCAGATCACCCTGATGACCAGCGAGGTAGAGGCCATCGACCGCGCGCTCGAATCCGCTCTTCCGGGAGACCTGCTGGTCGTCTTCGCCGACGAGCTGACCCGGTCGTGGAAACAGATCATCTACTTCAAGAAGGCCGAGCGCGAAGCCGCCGCTGTAACGCCGGTCAAGAGCGAACCGAGCGTCGGCTTCGAAGAGCTGCTGGCCGGTGGTGACACTCTGATCCGCGACGAGCGCGGGGTCCGTCTTGCGCGGGGGGGCGAGGAAGGCGACTGAGCTATGGGTGCCCGGTTCGACGAGCTCGCCGAAGCGCTGGTTATTCCGGTCCCCGAGGACCCGGAACTGGTATTGGATGGGTGCCGGAGGTTGCTTGGGCCGAACCTCTATTCCGATCGCCCCGGCGCCGTGGGTGACGGCTTGGCGCCGAACGGCGATACCGAACGGATGCTCACGCTATGGCAGGCCCATGCCCGCGAACTTCTGCAAGGTCTGGGCCGGCGCCCGGGCTTCGTGCTGCGGCCCTTCGACGGAGGGGCAAGCCTGTTCTTCGAGGCGCCCGTCGATCAACTCCTGACCGCAGCATATGTGATCGAGGCAGCCTGGTACTTCACGGCCTGCGAGATGCTTGGACGCGACTCCTGGCCCCTGCCCCGGATGCAGGAGGAACTGAGCCGCATCGCAGCCCTCGAAGCAAATCCCGCGCTGGTCCGACTTGTCGACGAGGCTGACGCGCGCGGGATCGACCGGCTTCTCGACGACGATGCGATCACCCTCGGCCACGGCACAGGAACGCGGACATGGAGCCTTGACGACCTGCCGCAGGCACCTGACTGGCGCGCACTTCATGACGTGCCGTTGGCGCTGGTGACCGGGACGAACGGCAAGACCACGACCACCCGGCTGATCGCAGCCATGGGGCAGGCAGCCGGCAAGGTCGCGGGACTGTCCTCGACCGATTTCGTCCGCGTCGGGAACGAGATCCTGGACCGAGGTGACTATTCCGGCCCTGCCGGGGCGCGGCTACTGCTGCGCGATCCGCGGCTTGAACTCGGCGTTCTTGAGGTCGCCCGTGGGGGAATACTGCGGCGCGGTCTTCCCGTGACACGCGCCCGTGCTGCGGTCGTCACGAATGTGGCAGCCGACCATCTGGGGCAATACGGGATCAACACGGTGCCCGAACTGGCAGAGGTCAAGCTTTCAGTCCGTCGCGCGCTTGGCCCCGGTGGCTCACTGATCCTGAATGCCGGGGACGCAACGCTTCGTCAGATCGCGGCAGAGCATCACCTCTCGGCGGTCTGGTTCGCCCTCGATCCGATGGCCGGAGAAATCCGCACGGCGCGGACCACCGGACAGGCCTGCGCCTGGCTGGAGGCGGGAATGCTCCATCTCTTCGACGGAAAGACGGATACCGCGCTGTTGGCCGCAGCGGATATCCCCCTGACGCTTGGCGGAGTGGCCCGCTACAACATCGAGAATGCCCTCGCGGCGGCACTTGCCGCTCGGGCGCTCGATATTCCGGACAGCGCCATCCGGGATGTCCTGTCGACGTTCCGCAGCGATGCCAGAGACAATCCCGGCCGAGCCAACGAGTTCGTGGTGAACGGCGCCCGGGTCTTCGTCGACTTTGCCCATAACCCTCATTCGATTGCAGCGGTCACCTCGGCTCTGGCCGCACTTCCGGCGCGTCGGCGCTTCGTCCTGCTCAGCCACGCGGGCGACAGATCGGACGCGGACATTCGCGCGCTGGCGAGCGGCGCCTTTGCCTTGGCCCCGGATGTGGTCGTGGCGGCGGAGAACCCCAAGTATCTGCGCGGACGGGCGCCGGGCGAGGTGTCCGGGCTGCTGCGGCAGGCGAGCCTGGACCTCGGCCTTGCACCGGAACATGTCCTTCTTGCCGCCAGCCCGGCCGACGGGGCCGACAAGATCTTGCGCATGGTTGGCCCCGGCGACTTGGCGTTGCTGCTCGTTCACGATGAACGCGCCAAGATCTTCGACATGCTTGCTGGCACCGAAGCTGCCGCGACCTGAGCGGCGGGATGCGTGGTGGCGACCCGCGGCCCGTCGCTAACTGGTGCAAAGTGCCGGATGCGGCCTCGCTGAACCGGCCACGCCATGGCACGAGACGATCAGTTGCGGCCCAGCCGGTCCTGCGGCAGATGGCAGTCGATGACGTGGTCTGGGCCCAACTGCAGCCGGGGCGGTTCCTGAGTTTCACAGATTGCGCCGATCTTCCGTGGGCAGCGAGAGTGAAAGATGCAGCCAGTCATCGGGCCAGTCGCACTGGGAATCTCGCCGCTGAGCCTCACACGATGCGCGGGCCGGTCCTCGATAGAGGGGACCGACGAAAGCAGAGCTTCGGTATAAGGGTGGTGGGGGCCCTCGAACACCGCCTTTGCCGGACCGACTTCCAACAACCTGCCAAGATAGAGAACCGCGATGCGATCCGAGATGTAGCGCACTACGCCAAGGTCGTGAGAAATGAAGATGTAGCTGACCCGCTCGCTGCTCTGCAGTTCCACCAGCAGGTTGAGGATCGCCGCCTGCACGGAAACATCCAGCGCCGAAGTCGGCTCGTCGCAGATCACAACGCGCGGCTCGCCGGCAAAGGCACGGGCGATCGCGACCCGCTGCTTCAGGCCTCCTGACAATTGCCGTGGCCGCGCGGACAGGTGGCGCGGGGTCAGCCTGACCGCTCGCGTCAAGTCTTCGATCCGCCGCGTCCGCTCCTCCGGCGACAGGTTCAGCAAGCGCGAGATCGTGCGCCCGATCATGCGCCGAACCGTATGCGACCGGTTCAGCGCCGAATCCGGGTTCTGAAACACGATTTGCATCGCCTTGACCTGATCGAGTGATCGGTCCGCCAAGCGGGCGCCGAGCGTCTTGCCATCCAGAAGGATCGTGCTTTCGGGATCGGGTCGAGTAAGGCCAAGAATAGCGTGGGCCAGCGTGGTCTTGCCGCTGCCGGATTCACCAACCAGGCCCAGGGTCTCGCCCTCGCGCAGGGTCAAGTCGACCTCGCTGACAGCGCGAATGTGGTGGGCGCTTTGCCCGAAGGTCTTGCTGACCTGGTGCAGTTCCAGAACCGGCTCGCCCAGACCGGGCTCGCGGCTGGCTGACGGCAGACCAGTGCCGGTGGCCCGCAACTCTCCGATACGATCTTCGTGGTGACATCGCGACATCCCGTCACCCGACCACTTCGCCTCGGGGATCACCGCGCGGCAGAGGGGATCAGCAAGCCGGCAGCGCTCCGCGAAGATGCACCCTTGGGTGATGCTGCCGGGCAGCGGCAGGAAGCCCGGAATCGTTGAGAGCGGCGCATCGGCCTTGCTGCGGTTGCGGTCGGGCAGGCACCGCAGCAACTCCGCCGTATAGGGATGCCGAGGCGCACGGAACAGTTCGGCAGTGGAGCCCTCTTCGACCAGCTGACCCGCATAAAGAACCCCGACGCGATCGCACATCTGCGCCACGACGGCGAGGTTGTGGCTGATGAACAGGATCGAGGTCTTCAGATCGTGGCGAAGCTGCCGGATCAGGTCGAGCACCTCTGCCTCGACCGTCGCGTCGAGGCCGGTCGTGGGTTCGTCAAGGATCAGCAAGGATGGGTTGCTCGCCAGCGCCATGGCAATGCAGACCCGCTGCTGCATCCCCCCCGATAGTTGATGGGGAAACCGCGCCATGACCGAAAGCGGATCGCGGATCCGCACCCTCTCCAGCATTTCGACGCTGCGGCGTTGCCAGTCCGCACGCTGCTCGCCAAGCAGTTCGAAGACCTCGGCCAGCTGACGGCCAGTACGGATCGACGGGTTCAGCGCCCTCCCCGGGTCCTGGTAGACCATCGCGACCGAGCGACGCCGCAGATCCTGAAGCTGTGCGGTATCAAGCGCATAGACGTCGTGCCCGTCGATCAGTATCCGGCCTGACTCGACCTGACCGTTGCGCGGCAGATAGCGCAATGCAGCAAAGGCGGTTGTCGACTTGCCGCAGCCGGATTCCCCAACCAGCCCGTAAGCCTCTCCCCGACCGATCTCGATGCTGACATTGTCAAGGATGCGCTGCATCTGGCCCTTGACACTGTAGCCGACCGACAGTCCCTCGATCCTGAGCGAGGAGGTCTCAGTCATTGAGGGCCCCCTGCACACTGTCCGCGACCAGGTTCACGCCGATGACAAGCGTAGCAATCGCAAGGCCATCGAACAGGACTGTCCACCAGTAACCACCGCCGATCAGCCCATAGCTCGACGCGATCGAAAGTCCCCAGTCGGGGGAAGGAGGCTGAATGCCAAAGCCGATGAAGCTGAGCGTCGCCACGGTAAAGATGGCATAGCCAAGCCGGACCGTCGCCTCGACCAGGATCGCCGGCATGACGTTCGGCAAAATCTCGACGAACATGGTATAGAGCGGGTTTTCGCGCCGCAGTTCCGCCGCCGAGACATAATCGAGGCCGCGCTCGCTCAGAACCGCTGCCCGCACAGTGCGGCCGATAATGGGCACATAGGTGAAGCCGATCACGAACAAGACGGTGGTGGTCGAGGCACCAAGCGCGGTGAGTGCAAGAAGCGCCACGACCACGGTCGGCAGGGCAAGGATCGCGTCGACGAGCCGGCTCATCACCTCGTCGAAGACCCCGCCGAAATATCCCATCGCCAGACCAAGCGCCGTCCCCAGGGCTGTGCTCAGGAGCGTGGCAAGCGGCGCGACCGTAAGGATGTCGCGCGCGCCCACGATCACGCGCGAAAAGATATCCCGACCTAGGTCGTCCGTGCCAAACCAGTGCGCGGCCGAGGGCGGCATCAGCGTGTTCATCACGTCGGTCTCGAAGGGGTCATAGGGCACGAGCGCCGCACCGAAGATGGCGCAGCCGATCCAGAAAAGCGTGATCGCTGCGCCGATCACGAAAGAGGGTCGCCGTACGAGACGGCTGGCCAGACTGCGGGGCGCGGACTTTTGTGTCGTGCGATCCTGCTCGGGGGCCGCTGTCGCGGTCATTCGTCACCTCCGTGGCGGATGCGAGGATCCAGCAGGGCATAGAGCAGATCAGCGATCAGCGTCGTTGCCGTGAAGAGGATGCCGATGGACAGGATTCCCGCCTGGAGCATGGGGAAATCCTTCTTGTTGGCGGCGGTATAGATCAGGCTGCCTATTCCCTGATACTGGAACAGGATCTCGATCACCACCAGACCGCCGATCAGGTAGACGGTCTGGGTGGCGATGACGCTGATGGTGGGCAGAAGCGCGTTGCGCAACACGTGGCGCCAGATCACGCGGGGATAGCTGAGACCCTTCAGAACAGCGGTGCGTGTATAGTCGGCGTCGAGCGCCTCGATCATGCCGGCGCGCGCCATCCGGGCGATGTAGCCGAACAGCACCAGAACAAGCGGGATGGCCGGCAGGATCAGGTGATACACTTGGGTCAGAAGCCCGGCACCCTCCGGTGCGGTGGCCGAGATGGGGAACCAGCGCAACCAGACGCCGAAGATCAGGATCAGGATGATCCCGGATACGAATTCCGGCACAATCGTCGCTGCCAGACCAAGCGCCGAAAGAATCCGGTCCGCGGCTCGGTCGCGATACAACGCGGCAATCGTTCCGCCCAGCAGGCCGAGTGGAACCACCATGAGAAATGCGACCAGCGCCAGCTTGGCCGAGTTGAGCAGCGCTGTCCAAAGGAACGGCGCGACGGGGGCCCGATAGGCATAGGATTCACCCAGATCGCCGGTCACGAAGCCACCGATCCAGGTTGCATATTGCTCCAGCAACGGCCGATCCGTGCCAAGCTCGTGGTTCAACTGCTCGACCGCCCGGGCATCTGCAAAGGGACCGAGCATCGCGCGGCCGACATTTCCCGGCAGCATCCGCGCACCTGCGAAGATCAGCACGCTCAGCAACCAGAGCGTTGCAACCGAAAGCAACAGCCGCTTCATCAGGTATCTAGCGATCGGCCTGTCCCCCGCTCGCCAATTGGCTGTAAGCCCAGCCTTCTGCCACCATCATCACCTGCTCGCCCGCATCTCTCCGCCCGATCCCCCTGGCGCCGGCAGACCCCGGCATAGCGCCGGGGCCTGCCAAAGGCTGTGTCTTGATCAGACGCTGGCCCTTTGCAGGAACAGGTGACTCATCGCCGTCGGCTCAACACCAGTGACGCCCTTCCTGGTGGCTGTCAGGAAATCGTAGAAGTAGCCGTAGATGATCGGCGTTTCGTCCAGCAGCAGCCGCTGGATCTTGCCGGCCGTGTCCTTTTGCGACTCGAGATCGAGTGAGGCGACGAAGCTCGTGACGAGCCCGTCATACTCCTTGTTGTTGAAATGTGCCGAGTTCCAGGTCCCGGTGCTGAGCAGAGGTGCCTGCAGGAAGACGTTGGGCACTCCACGGTGACCGTAGTCGGTAATGCCCATCGTCGAGTCGAGCCAGGGCGAGTTGCCGGGCACAGCATCGCCGTAATAGGCCCCCTGATCCATGATGTTCAGCTTGATGTTGCCGCCGATGGCCTGCACAGCATTCTGGATCACCTGAGCGTATTGCGGGATTTCGAGGTACTTTTCTGTGGTCAGCTCCACCTCGAAACCGTCCGCCATCCCGGCGGCTTCCAAGAGTTGTTTGGCCTGAGCGAGGTCGATCTGCCTCTGGGCGACGCTGGTATCGGTCGACGGAAAGGCTGGCATGAACGGGCTGTCATTGCCGATCTGAGCCTTGCCCCGCATCAGTCCCTCGACCAGCTTCGGCCGGTCGAGCGTCAGCGCCACGGCCTGGCGCACACGCTTGTCAGTAAACGGCGCCATGTCGGTGCGCATGTGCACTTCCTGATGGGCCGACGACGGGGTGCTGATGATCGTGACATCCGGGTTGCTCAGCAGCGCCGCGCCCTGAAGCACCGGGATCTGCTCGATCACGTCAAGCTGACCGCCGAGCATGGCCAGGATCTGAGGCTGGTAGTCCTCGTAGAAGGTGATCTCGACGCGGTCGAGATTTGGAGCACCGCCCCAGTAGTCGGGGTTCCTCTCAAAGCTAGCACCCTGCTTGGGCACGTATTTGACCATCTTGAACGGCCCGGTGCCGTTCATGTCCTTCTCGAAGTCACCGGCATAGTCCGCCGGCAGAATGACCGCGTTGTAGTTGTCGGTCGAAACCACATAGGGGAAACCGCCGTTGGGCGCATCCAGGTGGAATTCGACCGTGTAGTCATCGACCTTGCGCGTACCGCCCTTGGACAGAACCCCGGTGAAGGCCGACAGCGAGTTCGAGCCATTCTCGGGGTCGGTCAGCCGATCGAACGTTGCAACGACGTCATCGGCGGTCATTTCCTTGCCGCTGTGGAACTTGACACCCTGACGCAGCTTGAATGTCCAGACAGAGCCATCGGCATTCGGGGACCAGCTGAGCGCAAGCAGGGGTTGGGCGGTCAGGTCAGGGGCCGAAAGAACAAGGTTCTCGGCCACTTGAGACAGGACAGTGATACCTCCGCCATCGGCAATCTTCACCGGGTCGATGGCGCCCGCCGGCACGATCTGCCCGACGCGGATCGTGCCTCCGGTCGCCGCCCGGGCGGGCGAGGGCAAGAGAAGCTCGAAACCAGCGGCACCTGTGGTTGCCGAAAGAAGCGGCAGCGAGAGGCCAAGGACAGAACCGTGGCGCATGAAGTCGCGTCGGCTGATCCGTCCATCGACAAGCCCGTCGATCAGGTGGTTCTCAATCTCGCTCCGCCCCCGGCGCAGCCGGTCGATAAGCCGACGATCCTTAGCCATTGATCTCTCCTGTTGGTTTCCCTTGGTCTTTGCCTGGGTGTCGTTCCGCGTTTCCTGTACCGTCGCTTTCTGACATTCCGCCGCCAATTCCGCCTCGCGGTCAATCGCGACGTGAGCCGGCGGCGCAAAGTTCACGCGCCACTGAGCGCCTGCTGCATCCGGCGGCTGTAATAGCGGTAGAAATCGAGCACCGGCCCTTCGAAATCGGCTGGGGCCAGCGGCCCGGCGCTGTGATGGGCCGAAGCCATCCCCGCCATCAGCCCGACAAGCACATCCTTGTCCTCCGCCATGGTGTCGTTGAACAGCGTCACTGCATGGGCAACGGCGTCGTCGGTCCAGCCGTCGCCATAGAAGATCAGGCCGAGCCGCGCCTTGACACGGTCGATCGCTTCCGGCTGGACGCAGATGAACGAGCTGTAATCACCGCCGCAGCCTGAAACGAGCCCGGGCGGGATCGCGAACATCACGCAGTTGTCCACTTCGGCCTCGGTCAGATCGGGGTGCCCCTTGTTGGAACGCGGAAGATCAGGAGAATAGCCGGCATTGTATCCGAAATAGGCATCCCCCGCCGGAAAATGCGAACAAAGCCGCGTCGGGTTGACCGGATGCAGCGTGGTCTTGTGCAGCGGCGTCAGGTGATAGCCTTCCATGAAGTTCTCGATCAGGCACTTCCAGTTGGTGTGCCAGATCTCATCGGCGACGTAGCGTAGCTTCATCTCCTCCATGTGATAGTTGCGGATCAGCGCGCTCAGACCCTCTAGCCGCGGGGTCAGCGGTTCGGGATTGCGGCCAAGATTCGTGAAGAGAAAGCCGTGCCATTCCTCGACCGGAAACTCTGGCAGGCGGCAGGATTTGCGGTCGAAACTCTTGTGGGACTCCATCCGGGGTGCGCCGGCAAGGCCGCCCTCGAAATCGTAGGACCACTGATGGTAGGGGCAGACAAGTCGAGACCGGTTCCCGCTGCCTTGGGCAAGCAGCGCGCCACGGTGGCGACAGACATTGGAAAAGACCCTTAGCATCCCATTTTCGCCACGAACGGCTACAAGCGGTTCGTCGCACAACTGGAAAGCCATGTAGTCCCCAGTCTTGGCAACCTCTTCCGAACGGCCGAAGCACAGCCATTCGCGACCGAACAGACGTTCTCGTTCAAGTGCCGCGATATCTTCGTCGATGTAGTAGCTGCGCGGCATCGACCAGGCCTGATCGTAATCGAGCACTTCGCTCTGCTTCAGCGCCTGAGCAAGTTTCTTGAACTTGTCCTGTCCCATGGTGTCTCCGATCAGGCCGCGCGGCCATAAAATCCGATCTGCTCCTGCTTGCTGAACATCACGCCCGGACGTTCGTAATACGAGAAGACGGCAATGTAGCGGGACCGGGGGCCCTTGCAGGTCGTGACCCTGTGGAGAGTGTTCTTGCCCTTGAAGACGTTCAATGTGCCCGCGGTCAGGTGGAGGGTCTTCGTTTCGGGGTCTCGGCCCTCGAGCGTGGCTGCAACACCATCATAGTTGGGATCGGTGTCCGTGCGCAGGTTCGAGCGATACTGAAAGTCTCCGCCGCCGCTCGGCGCCTGCAGCAGCAGGGTCGTGGTAAATTCAGAACGGTCGAAGTGCCAGTTCAATGCCTCGCCGTCGCCGTAGCGCATGACGTTCAGCCGGGCGAGCGGGTCGCGCATGGTGAAAAGCGTGGCCTTTTCCATCGTGGCAGCCAGAAACACGGCGAACTGGGGCCATTCATAGATCCACGCCGGCACGCTTTCAGCGATCTGGTCGCCGCAAACCGTATGATTGATCGTATTGACCTTGTTCAGCGCCGGGTGCCCTTCGGAAATGCCAGGTACTTCGTCGCGAAAATAGACGTTGTGAGCGCGCTTGTGGACGAAGGACAGCGTTTCCATGACAGGTTCGATCTGGGTCATGGCCCGCGCCACAGCCTCGGGCTTCACGAAGCCCTCGAGGTTGAACATGCCTTCCTTGGCGAGGTCGGCCCGGCAACGGGCCACGAGGTCGTTCCAGGCGGGCGAACCGGGTTGGTCGAGCGGGAACCGGTCAAGATCGAGTATTTCACGCATCTGGGCCTCTCAGGTTGGTTTCTGAAATCAAGGTGGCTCAGATTCTTCTTTTCACAAGCGGGCAAAATGTTAAGTTGGCTTAGAAAATCTAAGCCAGAGATGTCCACCCGCCTTCCCCCTCTCAATGCCCTGCGCGCCTTCGAGGCGGCGGCCCGGACAGGCAGCTATGTCGGCGCCGCCCGCGAGATTGGCGTATCGCCTGCTGCGATCAGCCAGCAGGTGCGAAACCTCGAGATGTTCTTCGACAAACGCCTGTTCGCACGGCACAACAACCGCGTAGTGCTGACCGATGCCGGCCATGCGATCTTTGCCGGGACGACCGAGGCTTTGCAGGCGATCTCGACTGTCACCGAGCAGACACTGACCGGTACGACCCGATCGCGGCTGGTCATCAGCGTGCTCCCCTCGGTTGCCAGACGCTGGCTTGCGCCGCAGCTCTCCACCTTTGTCCAGACAGAACCGCAGATCCGTTTCGCGCTCCGCGTCGAGGAAGATCCGGTGGATTTCGACAAGGGCGAGATCGACCTGCGGATCTGCTACGGCACCGACCTTTATCCAGAACTGACGCGCATCGAACTGCGCCGGGACGAGGTTCTACCAGTTTGCAGCCCTGGCTACCTTGCGCGCAACCCTGCGGCCATGGGCCCGGGCCTCGAGGGTGTTCCGGACGAGGACCTGATTCACACCGATTGGGGGCCAGGTTTCGGCTCCCTCCCCTCCTGGGAGGCATGGTTCGGCCGCTATGGATTGGTCCGGCCCGGACGATCGAAGGGGTTCGTCGTCGGCATGTCCGGACTTGCGCTCGATTTCGCTTGCGAAGGTTTGGGTGTCGCCCTTGGCCAGCGCATGCTGGCTGAAGAGGATCTCAGGAACGGGCGGCTGGTTGCGCTGTCTTCGCTGGCGATGCCCCTCGGCCATCCCTACAGCCTAGTCTACCCCCGCGGACGCAGCCGGAAAACAGGCCTGCAAAAGCTGCTCGCCTGGTTGCAGCCGCCCAGGACTGGCGGCCGGTCACAGGTGACAACCTGACTTAAGCGTGCCCCATCGGCAATCGACGCGGCACGACAGCTACCGGCGACTGGCGGCGGACATCCCGATCAGGAAGCGGTGATGTCGGGTATGAGGTCGAATTTCTCGCCGGGGAAGAACTTGGCCAGACGGATGTCTGCAGACCGAGCATGCCCTTCCATCCCTTCCAGGCGGGAAATCCGCGCCGTGGCCTCGGCAAGGGGCCGGGTCGCAGCTCGCGTGGCCCGCTGCCAGGTCACCGTCTTCATGAACTTGTGGACTGAGAGCCCCCCAGTATAGCGCGCGGCACCCGAGGTCGGCAGCACATGGTTCGGCCCGGAAGTCTTGTCCCCGAAGGCGACCGTGGTTTCCTCTCCCAGGAACAGCGAACCATAGGCCTTCAGCCGCTGCAGCCACCATTCCAGGTCTCTGGCCTGGACATGCAGGTGCTCGGGCGCATAGCGGTCGGCCACTTCCGCCATCTCCTCGGGTCCATCACAAAGAATGACCTCGGCCATGCCATCCCAGGCGGCCCGTGCGCTATCGCGGTTCACGGGGGGCAAGGTGTCGATCAGTCGCGGGACGAGGTCGAGGACCTTTTGCGCGAGCGCCGCATCCGAGGTGACCAGCCAGACCGGCGAGTTATGGCCATGCTCTGCCTGCCCGACCAGGTCGAAGGCCACCATCTCGGCATCCGCGCTGGCATCGGCGACGACCATGCTGTCGGTCGGTCCAGCGAACATGTCGATACCGACCTGGCCAAAGAGCACCCGCTTCGCCTCTGCGACATACTGGTTGCCGGGCCCCACCAGGATGTCTGCCTTCGGCAAACCGAAAAGCCCATTCGCCATTGCCGCAACACCCTGAACGCCGCCCATGTTCAGGATCACATCCGCGCCGCAAAGATCCATGGCAAAGAGGATCGCCGGGGGGATCCCGACGTCGGGTCGGGGCGGAGAGCAGGCGGTGATGTGCGGAACGCCGGCCACCTTGGCCGTGGTGATGGTCATGATGGCACTGGCAACGTGGCTATAGCGCCCGCCCGGCACATAGCAGCCCGCCGCCGAAACCGGGATCTGCCTTTGCCCGGCTGTCAGCCCCGGCAGGATCTCGACCACACAATCGGAAATCGTGGCGCGTTGGGCCTCGGCAAAGCGGCGGATATTGGCGTGGGAGAACCGGATGTCCTCCTTCAGCCTTTCGGGAACAGCATCAGCCGCCGCCTTGCGCGCCGCTTCCGAAACGACGATCTCACCTGTCCACTTGTCCAGATCGCGGGCATAGGCCCGGGCCGCCTCTTCGCCGCCGTCAGCTATCCCCTGCAGTATCGCGGCAACGGCAGCGCGCACATCCTGCTGGTCCGTCTCGGCGGTTCGGTAGGCTTTCTTCAGGTAAATCATTGGTTTGTCTTTCGGGTCACATCCGACCCTTCCAGGGGACAAGGCGGCGTTCGAGAAAGCGCATGAGCAGGTCGAAACCGAATGCGATAATGGCGATCACAAAGATCCCCATGATGACGACGGGCGTTTGCAGAAACTGGCTGGCAGAGAGCACCATGTAGCCGAGGCCCTTGGTCGAGGCGACCATTTCGGCGGCCACCAGCGTCGTCCAGCCAAAGCCGATCCCAATGCGCATCGCGGTCAAGATCTCGGGCAGGGCCGCTGGCATGATCACATGGCGCATCACCTGCCAGCGCGTCGCGCCGAAGGAATAGGCCGCATGGATCTGTTCGATCGCCGCCGACTTTACGCCCGACCTTGCCCCCAGGACGATCGGTGCAAAGATCGACAGGAAGATCAGAAGGACCTTCGACATCTCGCCGATGCCGAACCAGATGATCATGAGTGGCAGATAGGCCAGGGGCGGGATCGGTCGATAGAACTCGATGGGCGGATCGAGGATGCCGCGCATCAGCGGGCTCATCCCCATGGCCAGCCCCAGGGGCAGGCCAATGAGACAGGCAAGAATGAAGGCGCCGAAGACCCGGAAGGTCGAGATCAGCAGATGGTCCATGAAGGAGGTATTGGTGAAGCCATTCTGCCAGATGGAAATGAACTTGCGGACCACGTCGACGGGCGACGGGACGAAAAGCGGTTTGACCCAGCCGAGGGCGGTCACCAGCCACCAGACGAACAGAAGCACTGCGATGGATGCAACCGACAGCCAGAAGGTATTTCCCTGCCCCGGGACACCATAGATCTCGCCCGGCTGGGTCGGTCGTGCGCGGGACAGTCGGGTAATGATCCCCGGCGTCTGCTCTGGTTTCGGGTCAGGTGCGGAACTCATTCCTCAGCCTCCTCGTCGGCGAAGATGATCTTCAGGACCTTCTCGCGCAGATCGATGAACTCGGGCGAAGCTTTGACTTGTCGGGCGGGGACGGCAGCCTGAAAGCGCCGCGAGAACGGCAGATCGAAGACATGGGTGATGCGCCCCGGTCGAGGCGACATGACGATCAGCTTGGTGCCCATGAACAGGGCCTCTTCGACACTGTGCGTAATGAAGAAGACCGACTTTCCGGTTTCACCCCAGATCTTGAGGATCAGTTCCTGCGCCTTCTCGCGCGTCAGCGCGTCGAGGGCACCCAGGGGTTCATCCATCAGCAGGATCTTTGGATCGCAGGTCAGGGCCCGAGCGATGCCGACCCGCTGCTGCATCCCGCCGGAAAGCTTGTAGACAGGAGAGGTCTGGAACCCCTCCAGCCCGAGCAGGCCGATGAAACCATTGGCCGTCTCATAGCGCTCGCGTTTCGGAACCCCCTGGATCTTCAAACCGAAGGCGACGTTGTCGAGCACGTTCAGCCAGGGGAGCAGCGCGTGTTTTTGAAAGACCACGGCCCGATCCGCGCCGGGGCCTGAGACGAGCTTGCCATCGAGTGTGAGCCGTCCCGAAGTCGGCGCGAGAAATCCCGCGATCAGGTTCAGCAGAGTCGATTTCCCACAGCCAGAGGCACCCAGAGCAACGACGAATTCGCCTTCGTCGATATCCAGCTTGATTTCGCTGAGCGCGGCCACAGGGGGCCGGCCGTCAGCAGCCGGGTAAACGACAGAAACGGAGTCGATCTTGAGGCCCAAATTGCTCTCCTGCTGCGAGCGCCCGCGCGGCCCGGGCCTGCTCCGGCCCGGGCAAGTGTCAATCGTGTTATTGCGCGGCGGCCTGGGCGTAGCTCGGGTTCACAAAGGCCGAGTAGTCGTCAATGGTCGTATCGATCCTGCCGGCGGATTTCAGGAATTCGGCCGTCACCTTGATCTTCGGAGCGGCACCGCCAAGCCAGGTGTCGCTGACCTGTGTCGCCATCGGCAGGAAGGTGAAGCCTTCCAGGATGCCCGGAACCTGAGCCGGATCGGCGCCCGTGGCGGCGGCCAGTGCCTTGACTTCGGCGCTGTCCGGCGTCCACGCCGCAGGGTTGGCAAGATACATGCCATTGACGCGGTCGATCTCCTTGAGGAAAGCCACGATCTTGTCCTTGTTGGCTTCGGCGAATTCGCGGTTCACGACCCAGCCATCATAGGTCGGGAAACCCCATTCCGCCGTCTGGTCAGCGCCGACGATCAACTCACCCGTTTTCAGGATCTCTGACTGGACCGGCTGCCAGATCCAGGCTGCATCGATCACACCCTGTTCCCAGGAGGCCGCGATCTGATCGGGCGGCATTCCAACGATCGTGACATCAGCCTCGGTCAGGCCTTCGTGCTGGAGAGCCCCCATCAGCGAATAATGCGCTGTCGAGCCGATCGGCACGGCGACCCGCTTGCCCTTGAGGTCGGCGATGGTCTTGATGCCAGAACCGTTATGGGCAATCAGCGACTCCGCTTTGCCGATCACATCGGAATAAGCGATGAGCTGGATATCCAGCCCGGAGCTTGTGCCAATTGCGACCGGGGACGAGCCAAGTTCGGACAGCACGACATCGCCCGAGGCCATGGCGGCGATGACATCCGTGCCGGCATCGAATTTCCGCCATTCGATCTCCCAGCCGGTTTCCTTTGCCAGCGCGTCGGAGGTCGACAGCAACTGCATGGGCGTGGGGTTGCCGAAATGGCCGATGATGATCTTTTCCGCCAGGGCCTGCCCGGCCATCAGGGCAGATGCGGCGACACCAAGCAGGACATGTTTCAGTTTGAAGGCCATGGTCGTCTCCTCTGTTGTTTTGTTGTGGTTGTCTTCTTGTCTTCAGCCGAACCTTTTCTGCGGCTGTTTCTCCGTTCCCCCGGTCGAGAAGGCGAAGTCTCGGATCGCGGCAACCAGGATGTCCAGCGTATCGAATGCCTCTGCACCTTCGGCCACCGAGTCTGCGATAAGTGAGAACTCGGTGCAGGCGATCATCTGCACACGCGCGCCCTCGCGCAACAGTTCCTCTGATGCCGCCTTCAATACCTCCCGCGCCTGCAGCCCCGTATCGCCGGCCTTTATGCGTCGGATGGCCGCGAGCATCGCGGCCTCGTCCGAGGGATAGAC
Source organism: Alitabrizicola rongguiensis (assembly GCF_021491355.1). Lineage (GTDB taxonomy): Bacteria > Pseudomonadota > Alphaproteobacteria > Rhodobacterales > Rhodobacteraceae > Aliitabrizicola > Aliitabrizicola rongguiensis. The sequence continues at coordinate 1,093,588 of NZ_JAKENF010000002.1, forward strand.
TGCGGTGAGTTGTCTTGCCGCCAGAGGCGCGTCGAAAAGCGCGACCTTCCGCACGGCGGGCGATGCAAGGATGCCCACACGTCCCCCCGCATGGACACGCTCTGAAGCATGTGCGACCGACAGCGCGACCATGTCCAGAAACGGCACGTTCACGGCAGAGGTGATGGACTTGGCATAATGGTGGGCGGTGTTGCAGGGCATCGCCAGAGCCGCCGCCCCGCCCGCAGCAAGCCGACGGGCCATTTCGGCCAGCACCGGGCCGGGATCCTCGCCGTTCCCTTCGAAAAGATGGCGGATGCGCGAAGGAACCTGCGGATTTTGATCCACGATCAGCGGAATATGGTCTGCATCGTCGGAGGCCGGCACGGCATCAAGAAGCTTCTGCATGACCAGAATGGTCGCCTGGGGCCCCATTCCGCCCAGAATGCCCACCCGCCTGATCATCGGCGTTCCCCCTGCCTGGCCGATCCAGGGAGCGAACTGTCGTGCAGCCCTGCCCCAAAGACCAGCGATGGCAGCTGCGCCCCACCCGAGGCCGTCGCCAAGCATGGCACCACGAGTCCTCGTGGAGTGCGGGCCATTCTTGGGGCCAAACAGTTGGTGGGGCAGCCCAGACTCATCGGGTCAAACCGTCAATCCCTTGCGTTGCTCCGAGAAGATCGCGTCATAACCGAAAAGCGCCGCCGAGCCGCCAGTGTGCAGGAACACGACCCTCTCTCCCTTCTTGAAGCGACCCTTTCGAATATAGTCGATCAGCCCTGCCGCGCCCTTGCCGGAATAGACAGGGTCCAGAAGGATGCCTTCAAGCTGCGCGAAAAGCCGGATCGCTTCCAGAGTGTCGTCGCGCGGGATGCCGTAGCCCGCGCCGACATAGCTGCTATCCGCCACCACATCGCCTCGCGTCACGACAGAGGGGCAGCCAAGCTTCTCGGCCGTGCGGACCGCCAGATTGAAGACGGATTCCTCCTGCTTTTCGCGCGGCGCCCGCACCCCGATCCCCAGAAGCGGGATCCCTGCGTTGATCGCCTTGAGACCGGTGACAAGCCCGGCCTGAGTACCCGCGCTGCCCGTCGCCGTCACGATATGATCGATGACAAGGCCGCGGTCATTGGCCTGCGACACAAGTTCGAACGCGCAATTGACATAGCCAAGCGCCCCAGTCGGATTGGAACCGCCCCCCGGAATGATGTAGACCTTCCGCCCCTCGTTGCGAAGTCGCTGCGCGACAAGCTCCATTTCGGCGGCCATGTCCATACCGCCGGCCCGCTTTGATGTCGTTGCCCCATGGAGATGGTCCAGAAGCACGTTGCCGTTGGCGTTGTAGTTGGGATCGTTCGATCCGGTGCGGTCTTCGAGGAGGATATGGCAGGCCAAACCCAGTTTGGCCGCGAATGCCGCGGTCTGGCGCGCATGATTGGATTGCGTCGCCCCTTGGGTGATCACGGTATCCGCCCCCTGAACCTGGGCCTCGGCCATCAGGAATTCCAGCTTGCGGGTCTTGTTGCCGCCGGTGGACAGGCCGGTGCAATCGTCCCGCTTTATCCAGATCTCGGGTCCACCAAGTTCCTTCGTGAGCCGGTCGAGCCGCTCGAGAGGCGTGGGCAGATGGGCCAGGAAAACCCGCGGAAAACGAGCGAGATGCATCTCAGCTGTCCTCATCAAGACTTGCAGAACAAAACTATTGGCTCAGAGTCAATCGATTGCAAATTCGAAATTCTCGGATTAACTTGCAAGAATTGCATGATATTGCCGGAGCGACCCCGTGCGGCTGGAATGGCTCGAAGATATTCTTGCGATTGCACAGACCGGATCTTTCAGTGGTGCTGCCGAACGCCGAAGACTTACGCAATCTGCCTTTTCTCGCCGCATCCAGCAGATCGAGGACCATGTCGGGGTCGAGCTTTTCGACCGCAGCCGCAAGCCGGTTCGCCTGCGACCGACGACGCTGTCGCAGAGCGCACAGATCGAGCAGTTGTCGGCCGCGCTTCGCCAGCTTCTGGTCGATTTGCGCCGTGGCGACAGGATCGCGTCCAACCGGATTGTCATCGCGAGCCAGCATTCGCTGACGACTTCACTTGCGCCCAAGATCATCCAGGGCATCCAGGACAATGGCGATGCGATCTATGTCCGTTTGCGCTCGGCCAACCTTGACGAATGCTTTGGCCTGCTCCTGTCGCGTCAGGCGGACTTGGCTATCGTTTACCGCGCGACCGACGAGACAGACGCTTTTGCGGGCGACTATCTTGAGACCATGGATATCGGTTCTGACCAGCTGATCCCGGTCATTCGCCGCGATTTGTCCGGCAGGATACTGGATGGCGCGTCGGACGCTGAGCTTCCCATCATCGCCTATCCCGCCGATGTCTTCCTCGGTCGTGTCATGGCTGACCGGATCCTGCCAAAGCTTGCTGCCGGGACCGTTCTCTTGCCCAAAGCCGAGACATCGCTGACGATCGCCGCGCTTGAAATGGCTGCAGTGGGGACTGCGGTTGCTTGGGTTCCGCAGTCCCTTGCCTTGCAGGGCCTGTCGGCCGGACAGATCGCCGACCTGTCCGAAGCCTTGCCCAGCTGTGAGCTGACGATACGAGCCATGCGCCTGCAAACCGAGCCGAGCCCCGCCGAGGCCGCGGTCTGGGCGCAACTGCCCCTGATCCGAACGACCTGAGCCCCATCCCCTGCTTGCCGCTCGGGCGCGCGACGCCCCAATTCGTGACTGCTCGGATTTTTTTGGCGCGGCCCCCAAGGCGCTTCTTGTACCCATCCATGGTCTTGGATTGCCGGTCACAGCCGGGCGGCAAGACGCCTCTGGAGCGAGCTCAGGATGCGGTCAGCCAACGCTTCGTAGTCGCCATCAAAGTGATGCCCACCCTCGATACCGATCAGTTCGATTCCCTTGCCCTTAAGCGTCGGGCAGGCATCGTCGCTTTCATCGGTGCCATAGATGCACTGGATCAGCCCGGGATCGATCTTCGCGATATCGTCGACCGGATCGCCCGCAGACCCGCTTGAGACACCAATCCAACCTGCGACAGAAACCTCGTAGTCGACCTCGTGCGACACAGCCATCAACGTGATCTGGGCCACGCTCGCCTTGTCGGCGTCGGAAAGCAGATTGTAGGCTGCCGGAAGGATGTCGGCACCAAAGGAATATCCGATCAGCAGGATGTGATGCACGCCCCAGGCGCTGCGATAGGCTTCGATGATGCGGGAGAGGTCCTGCGCGGTCTGTCCGGGCGTCTGTTCAGACCAGAAATAGCGCAGCGAGTCTACGCCGATCACCGGCACCCCCTTCTGCTGGAGGACGCCGCCCACTTCCTTGTCGAGGTCCCGCCACCCCCCGTCGCCGGAATAGATGATGGCCATGGTGTCCATGCTGGGTTTCGCAGGAAGCACCGTGATCGGCAGACCAAGCGGATCCTCGGTACTGCCCATTGCATCCATCTTGTCAGACAACGCCTGCGACAGCACATCGTTCGCGGCACCGGTCACCTGGCGGACATCCACATCGGGATGAGACTTCACCAGATCAGCAGCGTGGTCCCGCGCATCCTTCGTGGCAGCGTCGGTGAAAAGGACGGTCATCGGCGCCGGCAAGGGAGCTTTGTCCAGCCCGTAGACGACGCGATCCCCAATAAGCGCCGATGGCGCGTCGGTACAAAGCGGCTTTCGAATGGGGATGCCGGCCTTGGGATCGACGGCAATCGCCCCGCCAATCGTCGCGGCCGGGCTTTGCGCGATCATCGCCAGAGCCAGCGCTCCGCCTTCACCGACACCGGCCAGGATCGGAGCAGAAAGGGTTTTGGCGCCTGCCGCGCGCTGGACCTGATGCGCCAGTGATTCAATGTCCGAGATGGTATAGACGCAATCTCCCGCGTGCGCCGTCATCGCCGTCAGATACTTTGGAAAATCGATCCCGATCACAGCAGCCCCGTTTGACGCGAGCTTTTCGGCCTCAGCCTGATCGGTCTGGTTCCAGCCGTCACCGTCGGAGATCAGAACGACATTCGCTCGAAGATCGCCTTCGGGCAGCAGGATATGTCCTGGAGGCACCATCCCCAGATCGAACTGCGTGTCCGTCTGCGCCAGTGAGGCGAAAGGATGTATAGCCAGCCCGGCGGCGATGGCTGCGACAAGAAGACCCGTGCGCATCACTTTCCAACCACTCCCCGAACTCCGCCGCTGATGAGCAGCGTGATGTCCATCAATGCCAGCGCTGCACCGGTTCCGTTGGTTACCGCCAGATAGCGTGGCACCCAGGTTGGATGGAACTTGGCCTTGAACGCCCTGAGACCCCTGAAATTGTAGAACCGCTCACCATGTTCAAACAGCGTGCTTCCGATCCGGTCCCAGACCGGGGCAGCCTCGCGTCGAGACATGCCCGAGAGGGGCGCCATGCCGAGGTTGAACGACCGATAGCCGGCATCGCGAGCATGGAGCATGATGCGGACGAAGAGATAATCCATCGCCCCGTTTGGCGCATCTGGATGGAAGCGCATCAGGTCCACGCTGAACTCAGCCTTCGTTTCGGTTCGCAGCAAGGTCGCGAAGGCCACGATATCCCCATTGCGCCGAAGGATCGCGACCGGGTGCATGCAGACATAGTCCCGGCTGAAGGCTCCAAGCGAGAACCGCTTCTCCCGCGCCTGGTGCTGTTCAAGCCAGGCATCAGAGATTTCTTGCAGCCGGTCCACGACATCCGCGACGTCCTCCGCTTCAAGGATTTCGAAGCTGAGCCCCTCGCGCTCGCCCTTGCTGATCGCCTGTCGGAAACCGGCATTGCGCCGCCCCTTCACATCGAAAGAAGCGAGGTCGACAGCAGCCAGTTCGCCCAGCTTGAACGCTCGCAGGCCGGCATCGGCACAGCATGACAACAACTGTGGCGAAATCTGGTAGAAGACCGGTCGGCCAGCGTTGGCGCGAGCCATCTCGATGAAGGACCAGACCAGTTCTTGATGATCGGCCTCGTCCCCGATCGGGTCGAGGAGCGCGATCCACGACCGGCCCTGAATTCCATACATCAGGAAGGCGCGCCTGCTTTCGGAGAACAGCAGATGCTTGTCGCCCATCCGAACCAGGTTCGCGTCTGCCTGATCCTGCTGCATGACAATCTCGGTCGCGGCCCTGATGTCATCGTCCTGTGCGGGATCCGGGCGATGGGCTATTGGCCGCAGCAGACTGCGTAACGCGACCGCCGTGGATACCAGAACCAGCCCGAGAAGCGCACGAAGGCTGCGGGGGCCTTCCTCCGAAAACTCGAACTGCCACCAGAGTTCGTGGCTGTATTGCGTATCGCGATATATGAACAGCAGAAGGCCGGCGGCCGCGATGACCAGCACGCCAATCGCTGCCAGCCATGTCGGGCCAAGCACCTGTGCTGTCAGCGAGGCATGTCGGGTAAAGCTCGCGCGGCTCAGCAACATCGCGGCAATGAAGACGCCAAGCATCACGGCTTCGCCGATCGCCACGGCCTTGGTTACTGCCAGAACAAGCGCAAGCGCCGCTGTCCCGATCGCAACGGCCCAGGCGCCATCGCTTCGTTGGCCAATCCCGCGCGCCGCGATCACCAGGAGCAGTCCAAGCACGCTGGACAGAAAATGCGATGCTTCAAGGATCGGAAGCGGGACGTAATACGACAGGAAGACAAGCGCCGCATCATTGGCCGGTGTGACGCTCGAGAAGATCAGCATCGCCCCCAGCACCAGTGCAAAGGCGGAGAGCAGCGATGGCGCCAGCCGTCCCGCCACCTGACCGGCTTCTCGTACGGCGGCACTGCTGCGGACCTGCTGCATCTCGGTCACTGCCAGCATGGCAACGGCAGCCAGTAGCGGCAGGACGTGGTAGATCAGGCGATAGACAACAAGGCTGCCGACCAACTGATCGATCCCGATCGTCTTGCCAAGTGCTGCGATCATCACCGTCTCGAACACGCCAAGACCAGCGGGAACGTGGCTTAGTACCCCGATGCCGATCGCAGTGGCATACAAGGCAACAAAGGTCGGCCATCCCAGATGCGTCTCGGGCAAGAGCACGTAGAGAACCGAAGCCGACGCAGCGATATCAGCAGCCGAGACCAGGAACTGCCGCGACGAGGTACGCGTGTCCGGCAGATTGAGTGAATGACCAAAGACCCTGACCTCGTGACCGTCGCGGCCAAGGATCAGCAGGACGCCGAGGGCCACCAGAACCGCGACCGCCAGGAACCGGAGCCAGACGGTATTTGACCCAAGTACCATTGCGATCTGCGGCGCGACGGCAAGTGTTGCAAGGGCGCTGACCGCGACAAGGCCCAAGCCGAATGCCAGCGTCACGAAGGCGATCACCCGTGCAATCTCGCCAGGGGAAAGGCCCAAGCGCGAATAGGCCCGGAAGCGGATTGCGCCGCCGCTCAGCGCGCCGAAACCGACCGTGTTGCCCACGGCATAGGCAATGAAGGATGTCGCCACCACCGATGGAACCGGAAGCCGGCGAGCAACGAATTCGAGGGCATTCAGGTCATAGAAGGCAAGCGCGATGAAGCTGAGGGCGGTAAAGATGACAGCCCATGCGATGGCGGTCCATTGCAGGCTGTCGAGCGCCGCAAGGACGTCTTCATACCGAATCTCGGAGGTCAGTCGATCTATCGTCAGCGCCATGAGGCAGAAGACAATGATGATCGAAAGCGCACTCAGAACCGTTCGATTGCGGACGAAAAACTGCGATAGCGGCGTCGGTGTGGCGCCTGTCTCGTCTTCGGTAGGGAGAAATGGTGGCGGGTCTTCGGGCTGACTGGAGTCCGTGGCCTGGGTCCAACCATCGATCGGGGCGGGGACCGCCAAACCGTCTTGCTGCATGGTGCCGTTGACCTGAGCGATGTCCAAATCGTGACGCCACAATCGTCCACCCGCTCCGGAAGTCCAGCACCTGACCGATGACATTCCGCTCCGGCTGCATCACAACTTTGCGCTTGCAGCATCCGCCTGGTGTTGTCGCCCAACCGCTGCTTCGAAGTCTAGCGCATTGCAGTCATTGCCCCGTCGGCAAACGCTCCGCCTCGACCGGCAACCGAAGTTGGAACCCATTGGGGTCGGCATACACGGCGACAAAAACATGAACTCGCCCAGTTTCGGCGCAGCTTCCCGCCTTGGTCAGTTCGTCGTGGCTGCTGCCAGATAGGCAATTAGATCTTCCACCTCGCCTGGACGCTTCAGACCGTTGAAATTCATCTTGGTCTTGGGAACCATCGCCCGCGGATTTGGCAGATACTGAGTTAGAGTCTCAGCCCCCCAGACAATGCCAGCCGCCTTCATGGCATCGGAGTAGGCGAAGCCGGGCCAACTGCCAGAGACGCGACCGAAGAGACCGGTCAGTGGTGGACCGATCTTGACCTGGTCGCCCGTAACCGCATGGCATTCGACACATCGGTTCTGGAATACACCCTCGCCTTTTGCAGCGTCGCCGTCTGCAAGGCTCGGATGAGGAATTAGCGCAAAGAACAACACGGCAGAGAGACGCAAACCAGCCACGACTTCCTCCATCATCCTGAACTGAACTAACCGCGGCTGAGCGATCCTTCGTAGAAGTAGTGTGGCGCTCCTTCGCCTTGCATCACGTCGTAGAACCGGATCATGCCGATCAAGCCGTCCGCCGTAACGTGGTGGCTGCATCCGCCGACAATTTCCTTTTCGGCTGCCGGGGCGGGGCACGAACCCTTCGGGTAGATGCCAGTGAAGGTGTACTGGGTATCGAACTTGATCGCCTCGCCTTCGAGCTTTCCGTCGAACTCCTCGCGGCCGATCTCCGTGTAAAGAGAGAACCCGTTCATTTCCTGACAGTTGTAGTGGCTGACGAATGTCGCCCAGCATCCCGCAAGGCTGCCACTCAGTTCGATGGAGTAATCCGCCTTCTTGGCCGATCCGCAGTCCGATGGCTTGCTGTCCCCAGACACGCTTGTCATCGTTACGCCTGAAAAGCCGGGACCGACGGACGCCACCGCAAATGCGCCGGACAGCAACATTGCATTGCGAAATGTTCTCGAAATTCCGGTCTTCATCTTCGGTCCTCCCAAGAAATGTCTCGAACAATGCGTCCGGAAGGAACTGATCCAGCCGTCGCATCCAGCTTCGAAAGCTACGCTGATTGCCGACCATCCACTAAAGCTGAAGGTGCCAGGAGGCGGTCATTCCTGCCATGTTGACGGAGGCCAGGAGCGCCTTCCTTGGACGCACGTTTGCGAAGCCATCCGTAGGGGGCGCAACCGATTGACCACTACCTTGCGGAAGTTGACGACCGCGGATCCCGGTGCGGATCGCCTTCGCATTCGTGAGAGCGACGCCGCAGGGTACCTCGTTAGACTGTCACCCAAGGTCTGCGCCACACCGGCCCTCCGGGGTGACCGGCTGCCGGAGCGTCCCTAACGGCCAAAGAAGGCAACATAGCCGCAAGAATGGCCGTCCTGCGGATGACTACCAGCCGCAGGACCTACCCTTGCCGCTTAGCTGAGGTCAGTGCTTCTCGCCTTCCGCAACATGCCTCTTTACGGCCAGGAAGCTGTCAGGTGTGACCGAGATGGTGTCGATGCCCGCCTTGACCAGAAGACGGGCAAAAGCCGGGTTATTGCTGGGGGCCTGGCCGCACAGGCCCACCTTCGAACCCGCGGCGTGGGCCCGCGAAATCAGGCTTTCGATCATCCACAGCACTGCAGGATCCGTTTCCGCAAAGAGCGAAGCCAGTTCCTCGGAGTCACGGTCCACACCGAGCGTGAGTTGCGTCAGGTCGTTCGAGCCGATGGAAAAGCCGTCGAACCGCTTGGCGAAGTCCTCGGCCAGGATGACGTTCGACGGAATCTCCCCCATCACATAGACCTTTAGCCCGTCCCGACCGCGCTCAAGACCATTCTCCTTCATGACCGCGAGGACCTTGTCAGCTTCGGCCGGAGACCGACAGAACGGGATCATCACGATCACGTTGTCGAAGCCGAGAACATTCCGAAGCCGACGGATCGCCTGGCATTCAAGCGCGAAGCCCGCCTTGTAGCGTGGCGAATAATACCGCGAAGCGCCGCGGAACCCGATCATCGGATTTTCCTCGACCGGTTCGAACTCGCGCCCGCCAAGAAGTTCTGCGTATTCGTTGGTCTTGAAGTCGCTCATGCGGACGATGACAGGCTTGGGGTAGAAAACCGCGGCAATCCGCGCGAGGCCGCGCGCCAGCCCCTCGACGAAGAACAGGGTCTTGTCGTCGTAGCCACGCGTGAGAGCAGCTATCTGCTCTTTGGCTTCGACATCCTTCAGACGGTCGTAGTTGACCAAAGCCATGGGATGAACCCTGAGCGCCGAATTCACGACAAACTCCATACGGGCCAGTCCCACCCCATCGGCGGGGAGCCGCCACCAACGGAAGGCCGCACTCGGATTGGCAAGGTTGAGCATGATGCCCGTCCGCGTTCGGGGAACATCGTCAAGCCTCAGTTCCTCGACCGAGATATCGGCGAGTCCCTCATAGATCACGCCCTCCTCGCCCTCGACGCAAGACACGGTGATTTCCTGCTCGTCATGGAGGATATGCGTGGCGTTGCCTGTCCCCACGATGGCGGGCAGACCCAGTTCGCGGCTGACAATCGCCGCGTGCGATGTGCGGCCTCCGTGGTCGGTCACGATTGCCGAGGCGCGCCGCATGATCGGCACCCAGTCCGGATCAGTTGTCGAGGTGACGAGAATTGAGCCGTCGACGAACTGGTCGATGTCGCGGGCGTTTTCGATCAGGCTGACCCGCCCCGTCGCCGCGGCACTTCCGACGCTAAGCCCCTCAAGAATCGGCTTGCCTGCATTGGCCACCTTGTAGGATTTCAGCGCCCCGGCATCAGCACGCGACTGCACGGTTTCCGGACGCGCCTGGACGATGAAGAGTTCGCCGGTTTCGCCGTCGCGCGCCCATTCCATGTCCATCGGCCTGCCGTAGTGCTTTTCGATCGTGACCGCCATCCGCGCCAGTTCGAGGATCTCGGGATCACCAAGCACGAAGGACTCGCGTTCCGCCTTCGAGGTCGGAACATTGCGTGTTTCTCCGCCGGATCGTCCGGCATAGATCATCTTCTTTTCTTTGCCGCCGAGCTTCTTCTCGACAATCGGCGCAAGCTCCGGTCGAGCGAGAAGCGGCTTGAACACCTCGTATTCGTCTGGGTTCACCGCACCCTGAACGACGTTTTCACCAAGCCCCCAGGCGGCATTGATCAGAACGACCTTGTCAAAGCCGGACTCCGTGTCGATCGAGAACATCACGCCCGATCCGCCTAGGTCTGATCGCACCATCCGCTGGACGCCGATCGACAGGGCCACCTTCTGATGATCGAAGCCCTTGAGCTGGCGGTAGGTGATGGCGCGGTCGGTAAAGAGCGACGCAAAGCACCGGCGGCAGGCAACGAGGAGTGCTTCCTCGCCACGCACGTTGAGGAAGGTTTCCTGCTGACCGGCAAAGCTCGCATCGGGCAGGTCCTCGGCTGTCGCGCTTGAACGCACGGCGACGGAAACCTGATCCGAGCCGGAGCGGCGGGACAGTTCCCGGTAGCTCTCGACGATCGCGGCACGGATCGATTCAGGCCAATCTCCTCCGGCGATCCGGCTGCGGATGGTCGTCCCCGCCTCATGAAGCGTGATCTTGCCCTCCTGCAAGCGGCGGAGGTTATCCGCGATTTCCGCGTTCAGGTCGTTGGCGACGAGGAAGGCGCGGTAGGCATCCGCCGTCGTGGCAAAGCCAGGCGGGACACGAATGCCTTTCGGGCCAAGTTGGCGGACCATCTCGCCCAGCGAACTGTTCTTGCCGCCGACGATTGGGGTATCATTGAGTGACAGGTCTTCGAACCAAAGAACTGGACGAGACGCAGCCGATGCGGAAACCATGTCGCTCTCCCATGCTCACATTTCGATATTGAGTGTGAGGCATCGGCGCCGCGATGGTATTGACCTTGATCAACGACGAACGGAGGCAGGCGGACTTGTCTTGATACGGAAAGAGGGGGATGACGACATGAGCAAGGCGATGATCGAGGCACTGTCGAAAAAGGCCGCGTGTGTGGGAGCTCTGGACGAAGGGACGCTCGCAGATGCAAGGGCAGTGTTGCAGCAGGTTTTCCCCAGAGCGAAACTCGAAACCGATCGGACAGCAGACCTCACGGAGACTGTTCTTCACATGGTCGATCAATGTCTGCCTCTGTGGACGATCCAGCTGACGGGGAAAGCGCACGAACCAGATGGCCACTGGCGTTGCACCTTGCGCGAAACCTCGTCCCGCGACAGCGACGAAGTGATCGGGATCGGCTCGGCCCCCACGGTTTCGATGGCTCTGCTCCGAGCCCTCCTCCGCGTTGCGTCGATGCAAGCCAGTTCCTAGGCCATTCGCTGGATTGCCAAGGAAGAACGCCCCTAGCGCAAGGAAATCCGGTCTGGAAAGATCGGAAAGAACCGTCCTTTCGAGAAGCGCGCCCGATGTCCGATTATACTGCTGCCGTCTTTGACTCCCTCTGCCAGCGGGCGGGGGTGATCCTGTTCACGGTCACCGTTGTTGACAGGAAAGCCGGGCTGGCGCGGCGTTGCTATTCGTCGCATCCGGAAGCCTATCCCGTGACGGGAACAAAGCCGATCGGATCGGACGCTTGGAGCATCCAAGTCCTCGAAAAGGCCCTGCCCTTCGTCGCGAACGACACCGCTGGTTTCGCCGTCTATTTTTCGGATCATGCCCTGATCAACTCGCTTGGGTGCGAAGCGGCATTGAACATTCCGGTTCTCAAGGACGGGGTTGTCGCAGGAACGGTGAACTTGCTCGACAAGGCTGGCCATTTCACACCGGCTCGCGTCGCCGAACTGCAAGGTCTCGTTCAGTCCGAAACGCCCCTATTGCTTGCAGCATTCGCAGCAACGGGTGTCTAGCGACGGCGCCGTCTCGAGGAAAAGCATGAAGTCCCGCGCTGCAGGCCAAGAGAGCTGCGCTTCCGCTTGCAGTCCAGCACGTGAGCAAGACAGGTCCGAAGCCGGTCAGAGACGGATACGGGCGAAAGCGTCCTGCGGCACGCCCAGGCGACGAAGATCGGCGGTGACTGGTTGGCGATGCGCTTTGGCTGCGGCGGACGCTGTGACCGCTGCACCGAAAACCATCAAGAGATTGAGGGCGGCGTGAAAGACCTGCGACATGTGAAGCCCCTTTCGAACATCGTATTGACGATGCTGGAAAGATTGGGTTGGCTGGCCCGACCGACAACAGGCGCCAGAGCAGTCCAGCCATGTCTCCATCGCATGGGATGAACCCCATGCGGGCTGACTAGTCCTCATCCCCCGCCAGTTGCGACAACACTTCACCCTTGCCGCTCTGGCGCAAGATCAGCGGCACGATGAAGGCCAATGCGGCGATGCCAAGAAGTATTGCCGCGATCGGAGACTGCACCAAAGTCATCCAGTCTCCTTGGCTGATCGACAGGGCCCGGCGCAATTGCTGTTCCGCCATCGGTCCCAGGATCAGCCCGACTACGACCGGCGCGATCGGATACCCAAAGAGCCGCATCACATAGCCCAGCAGACCGAAACCAAGCAGCATGCCCAGTTCGAAGGTCGAGGGGTTTGCCCCGATCGTACCGAGCGTCGCGAACAGCAGGATGCCGGCATAAAGCCAATGACGCGGGATTGTCAGCAGTCGGACCCAGAGGCCGATCAGCGGCAGGTTCAGGATCAGCAGCATGGCGTTGGCGATCAGAAGGCTCGCGATCAGGCCCCAGACGAGCGTCGGGTTCGTTGCAAACAGAAGCGGCCCCGGTTGCAGGCCGAATTGCTGGAAACCGGCAAGCATGATCGCTGCCGTCGCGCTGGTCGGAAGGCCAAGCGTCAAAAGCGGCACGAGTGTTCCGGCAGCAGAGGCGTTATTGGCGGCTTCCGGGCCTGCGACACCTTCGATCGCACCCTTGCCAAATTCCTCGGGATGCTTGGTCAGACGCTTTTCGGTCGCGTAGGATAGAAAGGTACCGATCTCGGCTCCGCCCGCCGGCATGGCGCCGATGGGAAAACCGATGGCGGTGCCCCGCAGCCAGGGTTTCCAGGACCGCGACCAGTCTTTCGCTGTCATCCAGACCGAACCCTTGACGGGGATCACCTCATCTGCCGCACGTGATCCAAGACCTGCGATTGCGAGCGCCTCGCCCACGGCAAACATGGCGACGGCGAGCGTCGTGACCTCAACCCCGTCCAGCAACTCTGGCACGCCGAAGGCCATCCGTGCCTGACCGGTCAGCTGGTCGATGCCGACGCAGGCAAGGCCCAATCCGATAAAGAGCGACGTGAGCCCGCGCAGAGTGGAATCTCCGAAGGCTGACGAGACGGTCACGAAGGCCAGCACCATCAGGGCGAAGTATTCGCGTGGTCCGAAGGCCAGGGCAGCCTTGACGATCCAGGGCGCCAGGAAGGCCAGGAAAAGTGTTGCGATCAGCCCGGCAATGAAGGAGCCGATTGCTGCGGTCGCAAGAGCTGGTCCGCCCCTGCCCGCCCGCGCCATCTTGTTCCCTTCCAACGCCGTGATGATCGATGAGCTTTCACCAGGCGTATTCAGCAGGATCGAAGTGGTCGATCCGCCATACATGCCGCCGTAGTAGATACCGCAGAACATGATGAGCGATCCCGCCGGGTCGAGGTGATAGGTCACCGGCAATAGAAGCGCCACAGTCAGCGCCGGGCCGATCCCCGGAAGAACCCCCACCGCCGTGCCAAGTGTCACCCCGATCAGGGCGTAAAGCAGCATTGCGGGCTGGAGAGCCGTTCCCAGGCCCTGGATCAGAAACTCGAAAGCGCCCATGGCTTAGCCTTTCGGGAAGAAGACACGTTCCAGCGGACCGGCCGGAAGATGCAGGCTTAGAAGTTGCGAGAAGACGGCCCAGACGAAGAAGGACAGGACGATGCCGATCCCAACCGTCAGAGCCAGGTTGCGCTTGCCAAAGCCGCGCGCGGTCAGTCCAAAGAGGAGACCCGTCGCGATCGAGAAGCCGGCAACGTTCAAGAGAAGAAGCTGGGCGACAAGGCCCCCGACCACCCAGAGAACCGGCCCGGCATGTTGTTCCGGCCGTTCGGGAAAGTCACCGCGCCAGGCCTCGGCTGCGGTCCAGATCGCCAGCCCGAGCAGGGCAAGACCGATGATCCGCGGCATGCTGGCCGGTCCAACGCCGGAATAGCCTCCCAGATCGGCCAGTCGCGCGCTGTCCCACAGCAGGACGGCGCCAAACAGCGCCAGACCCAGAGCGATGACCAGCGCCGCGCGGTCGGCGCGGCGCTGGTTGTTCTGATCGGCCTGGCTCATTTCACCAGGCCAATGGCTTTGAGCACGGCCTCGGTCGAGGCAATGTCAGCCGCAAGCTGTTCCTGGAAGGCGGGACCGGCAAGATAGGTGTCCGACCAGCCCTTGTCGGCAAGCTGCTTCTGCCAGGCTTCGGATTTCACCATCTTCTCGATGTCGGCCGAGACTTTTGCTTTCTGCTCGTCGGTCAGGCCCGGGGCTGCTGCGACCATGCGCCAGTTCTGAAGCTGGACGTCCAGCCCGGATTCCTTCAGCGTCGGGGCATCGACGCCCTTGATCCGTTCTGGCGCCGTCACGGCCAGCAAGCGCAGCGTTCCGGCTTTCACCTGTTCCTCGAACTCGCCGACGGACGAGACGCCCGCAGTTACCTGATTGCCGAGGATGGCGGCCAGTGCCTCGCCACCGCCCGAATAGGCGATGTAGTTGATCTTCGTCGGATCAACGCCCGCCGCCTTGGCAAGAAGGCCGACGGCGATATGGTCGGTGCCGCCCGCAGACCCGCCGGCCCAGCTGACTGCGCCGGGATCGGCCTTGAGCGCCTCGATCAGCCCGTTGATATCGGCAATGGGCGACGCTGCCGGGACTACGATCGCCTCGTATTCGCCGGTCAGGCGGGCAATCGGCGTAACATCGGCAAGCGTCACCGGAGAGGCGTTGGTCAGGATCGCACCGACCATGACGAAGCCGCCGACGATCAGCGCGTCGGGATTGCCGGCGGACTGGCTTGCGAACTGGGCAAGACCGATGGTGCCACCCGCGCCCGGAACGTTCTGGACCTGGACAGAGGGCGAGATGCCTTCGCCCTGCATCACCGTTTGCATGGTGCGTGCGGTCTGGTCCCAGCCGCCGCCCGGCGCTGCCGGTGCGATGATCGTGTAATCCGCCGCCGCAGGCAGGGCGGTCAGGCCAGCCATCAGGCCGGCAAGAATGAAAGTCTTCATGTTTTCCTCCGCACATGATCGCCCGCCGGTGAAGGCGTCGATCCGTCCTTGTTTCTTGCGATTGACCCGCGCCTCTCCCAAAGCGCGGATGCCTTGCCTGCCTCCACAGGCACAACACGTTTCCAGCACAGAAAGCTGTCACGGACCTGACATCCGACGCACTTCGCGAAAAAACAATCGGAAGACAGGATCAGTTCCCGGCCAGGGCATCATTCCAGCGATCGATCAGCCGCTTGCGCGTCGCCTGGTCGAGATAGGCCAGAAGACCGGGGCTGACGGGCACAGGACGCAGCTTCATCGTGCCGATGTCCATCGCGCCCCCGGAAGACCCGCCTCGCCCCGCCACCTCGAGGCTGACTGCAGGCAGCCGCAGCTCGCGAGACAGAAGGCTCTGCCCCTCGGGCGACATCAGGAAAGAAAGGAATTCGGCGCCAAGGTCGGGCGATGCTGCGGCAGTCGGCACAAGAGCCACACGCGAGACGACGACGGTGAAGTCCCTCGGCAGGACCAGTCCGACTTCGGGATGCTGCCTCGCGGCCTCCGCCACATATGAGCCGAGCAGGTTGTAACCGAAGATCAGCCGGCCGTCCGCGATCCGGTCAAGCAGGTCGCCCGAGGTGGCAAACTGCTGCACATCCGCCTTGCCAAGCGCTTCGACTACAGCCCAGATTCCCGGATAGAGTTCCTGATCACGTGCAAGAAACAGGTAACCCACCCCCGACTGGGTAATGTCATAGGTGCCGATCCGCGCGTGGACCCCTGCCGGATTCTCGCCCAGCCAAGCGATCAGATCGGCACGCGTATCGGGCACCTTCCGGCCGACAAAACTTGGCTTGTGATAAGCAAAAACTGCCGGTTCGAAGGTCAGCGCATAGGCCGTATCGCGCCAATTGGCCCAGGCCGGCCAGTCTGCGGTGTCGGGCGTCAAGACCGGTCGGGCATATCCGTCATTCGCCAGTTTCACCTGAAGGTCCATGGCCGAGGAAAAGGCGAAATCCGCTGTCTTCCCGCCAGCCCGGCTTTCCTTGACGATGCGGTCATGCAGCTCGCCGGTCAGCAGATCCTCGTAGCGCACAGCGATGTCCGGATGTGCGACCTGGAATGCCGCGACCAGTGGGGCCGCAAGATCGGTGTCCAGCGAGGAATAGACGACCATCTGCCGCGCCGCGCCCCCGGCAGGAGCAGGAAAGTCGGCCACCTCCCCCGACAGCGCCGATCCGGGCGCGACAAAGGCCGCGCCGATGACAAGAAGCAGAAAGCGAAGGTCCCCAAGGCACATGCCCGGCAGCTTGCAGCAGCACCTCTTGGTTCACAAGGTTGCTGACGCCCGTTAGGCTTGGACCCAAGGAGGGACCAGTTTGCGCATCCTGCTGGTGGAAGACAACCTGTCGCTTGCCGAGGGCCTTGCAGCCCTGCTTCGGCATACGGGCTATGCCGTGGACGTTGTAAATGACGGCGCCTCGGCCGAGGCTCTGGCAGCGGCGGAAAACTTCGACCTCGTTGTGCTCGACCTGAACCTGCCTCAGATGGATGGCCTGGAAGTGTTGCGCGCCATGCGGGCCCGCCGGAACGCCGCCGCAGTCATGATCCTGACGGCACGGGGCGCGCCGGAGGAAAGGGTGAAAGGCCTCGACCTTGGAGCCGATGACTACCTCATCAAGCCCTTTGACATCGGCGAGTTCGAGGCGCGGGTTCGATCGCTCCTGCGGCGGCAGGCGGGGCTCAAGACATCGACTATCAGTTTTGGCTCGCTGAGCTTCGATCTGACCGGCCGCAGCTTCGCCCTTTCGGATCAGCCGCTGGACCTGCCGGCGCGCGAACGGAGCCTGCTCGAACTCCTGATCCTGCGCGCAGGCAAGGTGGTGGCGCGGGAAGCCATCGTTCAATCCCTCACTTCGCTGGAAGACGAGCTTTCTGCAAATGCGATCGAGCAGTATGTCAGCCGCCTGAGAAAGCGCCTCGCCGCCTCCGGCCTCACTGTCAAGACCGCGCGCGGGATTGGCTATTTCCTCGACCGGACCGAAACGTGAGAGGCCAGCCGCTCTCGCTGCGAGCGCGCCTGCTTGCCTGGCTTCTGATCGCAACCGCCGTAATGGGTGCCGCCGCGCTGGTCGACACCTGGCGCGAGGCTGTGCGGACGGCCAACGATCTTGCCGACCGGGTTCTGGCGGGATCGGCGCTGGTGATCGCTGAACATGCCGGTCTCGACAGCGAGGGGAACCTTGCGATCGACATCCCCTATGGGGCACTCGAAATGCTCAGTTCCGCCGCCCAGGACCGCGTATTCTATCGCGTCGACGGGCCGACGGGCGAACTGGTCACCGGCTATGCCGATCTGCCGGTTGCCGAAGCTGCGCAAGGCGGCCCACCGGCGTTTGCGGACGGCCAATTGCAGGGAACGCCCGTGCGGGTCGCCAGCCTGGCGCGGGCGACATCGACCGGGATCGACGAGTTGCCATTCGTGGTGACGGTGGCCGAGACAACGGGCGCGCGACAGGCACTTTCACAGGCGATCCTTGTTCGATCGGCGCTCCGCCTGCTCGGGATGATCGCGGGCGCAGCCGCCATCGTCTGGATCGCGGTAACCTTGTCGCTGCGCCCACTCTACCGGCTGGGCGAAGCGATTGCGGAACGCAGCCCCGACGACCTTTCGCCCCTAGACACCGCTGTTCCCTCCGAGGTGAGGGCGCTGGTTGAAACGGAGAACTCCTTCATGGCCCGGCTCAAGGCTTCCCTTGATGGGCTGCGGAACTTTACTGGCAATGCCGGTCACCAGCTGCGTACACCCTTGACCATCGTCAGGACCCAACTCGCGCTCGCAGCCCGCGCCCCAACGATCGACGCCGCGCGAGATGCGGTCGCGAAGGGCGATGCGGCACTTGGCCATGCCGAAAGAGTTCTGGCGCAGCTCTTGCTGCTCGCAAGGGTCGATGCTGCAGGGGGAACCCGGCCGGCACTTGGTCTGGTCGACGCGACGACCCTCGCCCGCGACCTGACCGCAGAGCATATTCCGGCGGCGACCGACGCGGGGATAGACCTTGGATTCGAGTCAGAAGATCAGGCTCTCCCCCCGATCCGCGCCGAGCCACTTCTCCTGTCCGAAGCCTTGCGGAACCTTTTGTCCAACGCGATCCTTCACGCGGGCAAAGGCGCGGTCGTCACCGTCCGCCTGCGTCGTGACGGCAACGCGTTGTGCGTCGAGGTCGAAGACAACGGCCCGGGCATTCCTGCAGATACGCGTGGTGCCGTCACAACACGCTTCGAACGGGGCGCGACGCTTGGCCCGGGCATGGGCCTTGGCCTTGCCGTGGTGGTCGAGATCGCCGCGCTGTTCGGCGGCCATCTTGACCTAAAGGCGGGAGCCGGAGGAAAGGGCTTGTGTGCCTGCCTGCATCTGCCGGCGGCTTAGGCCGCGCGCACTTGGCACCGGGACATCGCCCACCAGTTCCCGAGCTCATTCAGTGGCGGGCTTCGCCATCCGGAGCCGCTTCGCCGGCCACCCAGTTGTAGCGCATGGATTCGTCATGCACTAAGATCGCAGACGGACCAGTCATTCGGGGCCGGCCAAGACATGCAAGCGGGATGAAATCCGCATTTCACCTAACGCAGCAGACCGAATTCTTGGGTGAATTCAGCATAAGGAGAATCGGCTTGGGAGTTTGGTCGTGCCCGCAACCATGAGATCGGTCGTCTGCGAGGCGCCTGGTCGGATCACTGTTCAAGAACGGACAAGCGCTCCCCTCCAGCCGGGCGAAGTGAAGCTGAGGATCAGGCGAGCCGGAATCTGTGGAACCGACTATCATATCTATTCGGGCCTTCATCCGTTCCTGACCTATCCAAGAGTGATCGGGCATGAACTGTCCGGAGTGATCGAAGCATGCCCGTCCGAGAGCGAATGGCAGGTCGGGCAACTCGTCGCGGTCAACCCGTACATTGCTTGCGGAACATGTCACGCCTGCCGGACGGGCAAGCCCAACTGCTGCATGAACATAGCCGTTCTTGGCGTTCACCGCGACGGCGGGATGTCGGACTTTCTGAACGTGCCGGAACGCAATCTTATCCGCGCAGACGGGCTTTCCGAGGATCAGGCAGCCTCAGTAGAATTTCTGGCTATCGGGGCCCATGCCGTCCGGCGCGGATCCGTCAGTGCCGGAACCCGAGCGCTGGTTGTTGGAGCCGGCCCAATCGGTATCGGCGCTGCAATCTTTGCACAGATTGCCGGGGCGAAGGTCACGATCGTGGACCAAGATCCAGACCGCCTTGCCCTGGTATCCTCTGCGATCGGAATCAAGGATGTCATCCGGTCGGAAGACAAGATCGCATCTCGGCTATCTGACGCGACCAATGGAGACGGCTTTGACGTGGTCTTTGATGCGACAGGAAATCAGGCGTCCATGGAGGCAAGCTTTTCCTATGTCGCCCATGGCGGCGTGATGGTTCTGGTGGGCCTTCTCAAGGCCAGGATCAGTTTCGACGACCCAGAGTTCCATCGCCGCGAGATGACGTTGATGGCCAGTCGAAACGCCACGCAAACGGACTTCGATCACGTCATCTCGGCAATCCGCGACGGACGGGCCGACGTCGATCGCCTTATCACACATCGCTCCTCGCTTTCGCAGGTCTGCGCGGACCTGCCGAGATGGGCCAAGGACAAGACCGGCCTGATCAAGGCCATGGTCTCTTTCGACGGATGAACCGCCGAATTCTTCAGTTCGGGACCAGCAGGTTTCTGCAGGCTCATGTGGATCTTTTTGTCCATGAAGCGCGCGAGGCCGGTCAGCAGATTGGTCCGATAACCATAGTGAAGTCCACCCCCGGAGCCGAACGCGCGGGACGCGTCCGTGCCTTTGCCGATCCTTCGGGATTTCCGGTGATCATTCGCGGCCTAGAGGCCGGACGAACGATAGAACGACAGGTAATGGTCAAGAGCGTTAGCCGTGCGATTGACGCCTCTTGCGACTGGCAACTGGTCGAGCGCATCTTCGCCGAAGAAACCGATATCGTCGTCAGTAACGTGGGCGAACTGGGCTTTTCGGTAGCAGACGAGGACAGGGACCCTGGCCTAGTCCTGTCAGGCGCGCCTCCTGCCAGTTTTCCCGCGAAACTCTTGCGCCTCCTTCGCAATCGCTACGACAGAGGCGCCGCTCCGTTGCTCATCCTGCCGTGCGAGCTTATTTCGAATAACGGCCAGGAGTTGCGCCGCATCCTGTTCCAACTCGGGCGCGATTGGAATGAGCGTCAGGATTTCCTCGATTGGTTCGCGCATTCCGTCACGATCTGCGACACACTCGTCGACCGGATCGTTTCGGAGCCCCTGGATCCCGTGGGGGCCGTGGCGGAGCCCTATGCGCTTTGGGCTATTCGGCGTGTTCCACAGTTTGTCGAGCCCTTCGCTCATCCCAGTGTCGTTTACACCGATGATCTCACCCCCTTCTTGCGGCTGAAGCTTCATATCCTGAATCTCGGACATACCTGGCTTGCTGCGCAGTGGCTGGATCAGCAGCGCAAGCCTGACGAGACCGTACGTGAAATGCTGTCAGTTCCGCGGATCCGGAATGGTCTTCTCACGCTCTATCGGGACGAAGTCATACCCGGGTTCTTCGCACACGATATGGGCGATCAGGCAGAAGCGTACGTTGTCCAGACTATGGAGCGGTTCGATAACCCCTTCCTCAATCACCGACTTTCAGACATCGCCCAGAACCACTCGATCAAGATCCAGAATCGGGTCCGGGCATTTCTGGATTGGGTGCATCAGTCCCAGCCTGAACTCTGGTTTCCGCAACTCGAGCGATTAGCGGAAGCCGGTCGAACATAGGCTCGCGTCCCGATTTCGGCTCTGGCGCTGGGCGATCTGCTGTCAACAACCGTCGGAGTACGCATTTCGAAGCTGCTGCATATCGCAGAGCGCACCCCGCTGCTGAACCACCCGCCCCGCAACAGACTGCGCCTTTCGCACTGCGTCCCGTATTCGTTCGCCGCGCAGGCGCGCTGCCAGATAGGCCCCGTTGAAACTATCCCCCGCACCCGTTGTGTCCACGACGCTTGCAGATGGCTGGACCGGAACAGCGCCTTCCAGGCACTTCTCATGGAAGAGGGTAGGATGTGTTCCATTCTTGACGATGACTTCGCCCGCTCCAAGAGCGTAGTACCGCTTGAGGGTTACCTCGGGTGTTTTGTCGCCAAACCCCGCCGCCTCGTCATCAAAGGTCGGCAGCAAGATATCGCAGACCGAAGCGGCGGCCGTGATTGTCTCTCGCATGACGGTCGCATTCTCCCAGAGGCGCGAGCGGATGTTGGGATCCATAGCGACACGGAACGGGCGATCGTCCCTCTGACCCAATACTTCGATAAGGGCCTTGCGGCGGTCGGGCTCAAGGATGGCGAGGGTGATGCCGGAGAGGTAGACCAGGCCAGCGGATGAGACAGCTCCTGCGATCCATTCCGGGTCGTCCGCCAAGTGGCGAGCGGCCGAACTGGACCGCCAATAGGTGAAGAACCGCTCACCGGTCGCGTCATTGGCGATCGTGTAGAGGCCCGGGATCAGTTTCGGGTGACGGGCAATCTGTCGCGTTTCGATGCCGGCCGATGCAATGAAATCTAACATCTGGTCGGAAATCCTGTCCGTCCCAATCATCGTCAGATAATGGACCTGCCATTCGGACGACAGGAGTGCGCGCATGGCCCAGGCTACGTTCATCGTGTCGCCCGCGAAGCCTTGGCGCCAAAGACCGTTGTCGCTCTGCTGCAACTCGACCATGCATTCGCCGATGGAGATCACTTGCATTTAGCGCCGCCTAGATTGTGCTTGATTGCTTTTCAAAGGGCGCGATCAAGATGAGTGTATCCACCGTCGACAAACAGCCATTGACCCGTCGTATGACCAGCCCGATTTGACAGGGCGAAAACCACCGTGTCTGCAATCTCGAAATCCTTTGTCATTCTGCGGCCAAGAGGAATGCGGGATGTAATCTCTGCAAGTTTGGCATCCGGGTCCTCGAAGGTCTTGAGCCAACGCGAATAAAGAGGTGTCATCACTTCAGCCGGAATAACGGCATTGACCCGCACACCAAATCGGGCCAAGGCAGCCGCCCATTCCCGGGTCAGTCCCAGTTGCCCAGCCTTGGCTGCCACATAGGCAGACGTATTGCCCTGGCCTGTCAACGCCGTCTTCGATGAAATGTTGACGATAGCCCCACGTGTTTGCTTGAGATCTTCAAGGAGCAGATGCGCCAAGGTGTAGTAATGGACCAGATTGCGATCGAGAGATGCTCGAAACTCTGCAGGACCGGCATCCAAGCCGATACCGTCATTTATCCCCGCATTGTTCACCAAACCATAGATGGGGCCCCATTTTTCTCTCGCTTCCGCGACTGCGGCGACGCACCGATCGTCGCGCGTTAGATCGACGCTCACCCAGCCCGATCTCGGGCTCAACGCCGCCAATTCTTCGAGGAAGGGCGGCTCCGGCGGCGTCCTCGCAAAGATGACAGGTACTGCCCCCTCCCGAGCCAGATTGAGCGAAATTGCTGCACCTATGCCGGCAGCACCGCCAGTCACCACAACGACCTTGTCGGTCAAGCCCAGATCCATCTTTCCAAGTCCTCGATTGCATGCCCGCGCCGCTCCACGGTCGCGTCTTCTCGCTTTGCCGCCTTCTCTTGCCGGACCACGGCATTCGAGGGGCGGCGACAGGGCTGCCGCGTTGAACACCCCAACCTGCGCAGATTGCCAGCATTCGGGTCTTTCTGCATCAAAACATTGATTGGAAGTGGCTTTTCCTCCGGCAACATGACCGCCGCTACAGAAACCCTGTCCCAACGCCTCAAACTGCGCACCATTCCTGTCCAATCAGCCCGGCAAGGTTCGATGGATCATTTCTCATCAGGCAAGAGAGCAGATCATCGCCTTTGGCCGAAGGACAACTCATGCAGTTCGACCAATGCCGGGCGGCCCGATCTGGGAATGGCAGGTGTGTATCAGCGTTTCAGCAAATGCTAATGTTGTGATACATTGATATTTTGTGAGTTCTCAATCCTCGGGGGGGGGCGGAGTTATGGATTTTATCGGCGGGAGCAGTGCGGAAGCAATCGATGGCACCGAAGACGGTGATTACATTGAAGGTAATGGCGGCAACGACACCCTGAAAGGCCTCGGAGGCGAGGACGACATTCTTGGCGGAAACGGTAACGACTCAATCTTTGGCGGAGACGAGGGCGACTACCTGATTGGAGGAGCCGGCAATGACACGATCGACGGCGGATCAGGTGGCGACGATGAAGACGAACTCGCCAACGACGAAGCACTATCAGGCGTCAACGTCAATCTTAGTACCGGAATTGCAACTGACGGGTTGGGCGGCACGGATGTCGTCAGCGAAATCGAACGGGTGCGCGGCAGCAGGTTTGGAGATTCCATCGTCGGTGATGACGAATGGAACAATATCATGGGCCTCGCCGGCAACGACACGCTCAATGGTGGCGGCGGAGGGAACCGGGTAGATTATATTCGAGATGATCGATATGGCGCCAAGCAAGGCGTAATCGTCGATCTTGGGACGGGCGTTGCGAGGGATGGATTCGGCAACACGGATACCTTGCTGAATTTTGCAGATGCCCGCGGCTCTGTTTTCTCTGACGTGTTGCGCGGCAATGGTGGCAACAACACCCTACAGGGCCGTCAAGGCAATGACAGCTTTGTCGGACGAGGCGGTGATGACAATTTTCGTGGCGGCACCGGAAGCGACACTTTCGATGGCGGCACGGGCTGGGATCGGGTCGACTACTTCGATGATGGCGAAGGCAACGGCACCAGAGGGATCCTCGTAAACCTTGCAACCGGAACCGGAATCGACAACTTCGGCTTCGCCGAGAAGTTCATCTCGATCGAGGCCGTCAATGGATCGATCTTCAACGACTCCGTCTATGGCGGAGCCGGAGATGAGGAGTTTTTCGGCGACGAGGGCAACGATTCCCTGATCGGGAACGGTGGGAACGATTACCTCGGCGGCTTCTACGGCAACGACACACTCAATGGAGGAACCGGCGAAGACTACATCGAAGCCGGGGCAGGTTTTGACGTTGTCTACGGAGGTGCCGACTGGGACACGATGTCCTACAAGGACGACGGCGACGCCGCGACAGGTATCTCGGTTGTGTTTTCGTCGGCCACAGCGGGCTCCATCCTCGACTGGTCAGGCTCGACTGACGTCTTCTCCGGCATCGATCGGATCCGCGGCACTGGCTTTGACGATGTCATGACCGGCGCAAGCGGGGCGCAGAATCTGTCTGGCGAAGGCGGGAACGATTCACTGTCTGGCGGTGATGACGACGATGAACTGGAGGGAGGATCCGACAACGATTCACTCTTTGGTGGCAATGGAGATGACCGGTTCACCGGGGGATCCGGCACAGACTTGATCGATGGTGGCACCGGTGACCGCGACAGAGTGGTTTACTCGAACGACGCCGAAAACGGGGGGAATTCTGGTGTCACCGTCAATCTGTCTACCGGGACCGCCAAAGACGGCTTCGGAAACACCGATACGCTCATCTCGATCGAGTTGGCCGAAGGCACGGATTTCAATGACCGTCTGACCGGAGACGGTAAGGACAATGACCTTATCGGCTATTCCGGCAACGACACGCTGATTGGCGGTGGAGGCAACGACTATATCGAAGGCGGAGATGGCAACGACCAGATAGATGCATCGGGAACCAGCGAGATCTGGGGCGATTACATCAAGCCCGGCCTTGGCGCCAACACGATCATCGGCTCGGCGTCGCTGTTCAATGTTCAGGATGACGGGATCGACATCAGCTATTCCGATCTGCGCAGTGTTGGCGGTCTGACGATCTCCGTTGGAGCTGATGGAACCGGGACGACCAAATCTGGCTTTGCGGGTCTGGTAAACGACACCTTCACTTACGCACATTTCTTCGAAGGGTCCCAGGACAACGACATCATCTCGTCGATCGACGAGGCGGTGGATACTTGGCGTTTCGAAGGGTTCACCGGCCATGATGGCGCAGACACGATTATCGGCGGAGCCAATGGATTTGACCGGGTTCAGTACCGCAACGAAGAGTGGGACAACCCGAACCTGAAGGGCGTGAACGTCAATCTGACGACCGGCGTCGCGATTGACACTTATGGCAAGGCAGACCTCCTGATCGGCATCGAGGCGGTCCAGGGAACGCGTCTGGCCGACAAGTTTACCGGACTGGCAGGCGCGGGCTGGATCGAGTTCGAAGGGCTTGGCGGTGCCGATACCATGGTCGGCACCAGTGGTTTCGAAGTCGCTGCTTACCGGAACGATGCAAACGAAGGCGGAACCCGCGGGATCGTAGCCAATCTTGCGACCGGCACCGTGGTTGACGGCTTTGGCGCGACCGACAAACTGACCTTGATTGATGGCGTCTCAGGTACGGAGGTGGCTGACACCATCACAGGGAACGGCTTGCAGAACTGGCTCTCCGGTAGAGGTGGGAGCGATCGACTGTTCGGCGGAGCAGAAGACGACTTGCTCAGAGGCGATGATGGCAGTGACCTGTTACGCGGCGGAGTCGGTCGCGATGAACTCAACGGCGGAGACGGCTTCGATACAGCCGATTATGCCGACGCAACGGTCGGTCTTGTTGCCAACCTGTCCGACAGCGGCCTGAATACTGGCATTGCCATCGGGGATACCTTCATCGAGATCGAAGCGCTGACCGGTGGCATTGGAAACGATACGCTTACGGGGAACGGCGAGGCAAACCGACTGACCGGTGGCGCCGGCAATGACGTGCTCGACGGCGGTATCGGTGACGACACCATGGTCGGCGGAGATGGCAGCGATAGCTACTTCGTCGATAGTACCGGCGATGTCGTTTCGGAAACCAACGCGGCTGCCGCAACGGGTGGCACAGATTTGGTAAACTCCTATCTGGCGGCCTATTCGCTTGGCACCAACGTCGAGAATGGACGCATCATGTCTGCCGGTGTGGCGAGCATGACCGGGAACGGCCTGGGCAACACGCTCTTTGCGGGTGCCGGCGACAACGTGATGAACGGCGGCGCGGGAATCGACACGGTTTCCTATTCCGCCGCATCCGGTCCAGTGACTGTCAGCCTTGCGGTAACGACAGCGCAGGCAACTGGCAATTCAGGTTTGGATACCCTCCTCAGCATCGAGAACCTGATTGGGTCCGCCTTCAGCGACACGCTGACCGGTAATGGTGGCGCGAACCGCATTACCGGCGGGGCAGGCAGTGACACACTGAATGGCGGAACTGGCGCAGACACGATGGTGGGCGGCGATGGAAGTGACGCCTATACTGTCGACAACGTCGGGGACGCCGTGTCTGAAACCAATGCCAGCAGTTCAACTGGTGGTGTTGATCTCGTCAACTCGTTCCTCTCGGCCTACACGCTCACGGCCAATGTCGAGAATGGCAGGATCCTCTCTGGTGGAGCGGCGAACCTGACGGGCAACGCCCTCGGCAATACCCTGTATGCCGGGTCGGGCAACAACATCCTGAACGGTGACGCAGGCACCGATACTGTATCCTATATCTCTGCAACGGCGGGTGTGCGGCTGAACCTCGGATTGACAACTGCCCAGGCGACCGGAGGATCAGGTACAGACACGCTCGTTGCCATAGAAAATATCGAAGGGTCGAACTCGAACGATACGTTGACAGGGAACGCCGGCGGAAACCGGCTTCTCGGCCTTGATGGGAATGACGCCATCAATGGTGCCGTCGGCAACGACACGATGATTGGCGGCAATGGCAGTGACAGCTATACCGTCGATAGCATCGGAGATGTCGTATCCGAGACCAACAGTGACTCCGTCACTGGCGGGACCGACACCGTAATGTCCAATCTCGCAGCCTACACGCTTGGCGCCAACGTCGAGAATGGACGCATCTTGTCTGCCGGTGTGGCGAGCATGACCGGGAACGAGTTGAACAACTTGCTGACCGCAGGGGCCGGCAACAACGTGTTGAATGGTGGCGCAGGCAGCGACGTCGCGTCCTACTCTACGGCTAGCGGCGGGGTACGGCTCAATCTCGCGATCACTACTGTGCAGGCGACCGGTGGATCCGGAGCGGACAGGCTGATCGACATCGAGCATCTCACCGGCTCGGCCTATAGCGACACGCTTACAGGCTCGGGCGCAGCCAACCAATTGATCGGCGGTGCCGGCAACGACGTGCTCGACGGTGGCGCTGGCGACGACACCATGGTCGGCGGTGACGGCAGCGACATCTACTTTGTCGATAGTGCTGGCGATATCGTTTCGGAAATCAACGCGGTAGCGGCGAGTGGCGGCACCGATCTCGTGAACTCCAGCCTTGGCGCATATACCCTCGGCGCCAACGTCGAGAATGGGCGGATCTTGTCAGGCGCCACTGCCAACATCACGGGCAATAGCCTTGCCAACACAGTCTTTGCGGGTGCCGGCAACAACACGCTCGACGGTGACAGCGGGTCGGATACGGCTTCCTACATCTACGCTGGGTCGGCCGTGACGGTATCTCTTGCGGTGTTGGGGGCGCAGGCGACTGGCGGCTCGGGCTCGGATACGCTTGTGGATATCGAACACCTTGCAGGTTCGGGCTTCAACGACTCGATTACCGGCAATGCTGGTGACAACCGTCTGGTTGGAAATGGCGGCAACGACACGATCGACGGAGGAGCAGGCGCCGACACGATGCTGGGCGGCGATGGCAGCGACACCTACACAGTCGATAGCGTTGGCGATGTCGTAACCGAAACGAACGCCGTGGCCGCAACCGGTGGCATCGACCGGGTCAATTCGCTGCTTGCGAGCTATACGCTTGGCGCCAACATCGAAAACGGCGTGATCCTTTCTGCCGGGGTCGCCAACCTGACTGGCAACGACCTTGCAAACACCCTTTCTGCAGGGGCCGGTGACAACGTCATAAATGGAGGCAACGGGGTCGATACCGTCTCGTACTCCACGGCCTCGGGTGGAGTTGCGATTAACCTTGCTTTGACCACAGCACAGGCGACAGGCAACTCGGGATTGGACCGGGTCATCAACATCGAAAACGCTGTTGGCTCCGGGCACAACGACGCCTTGACTGGCTCTGGCGCGGCGAACCGGCTTACCGGCGGAGCCGGCGACGACACGTTGAATGGCGCCGCAGGGATTGACACCATGGTCGGCGGGGACGGCAGCGATCTCTACTTTGTCGATAACGTCAGTGATGTCGTCGTGGAGAGCAGTGCCATTGCCGCGGTCGGCGGGACCGACCGGGTCAATTCCTTCCTGGCCGCATACACGCTCGGGGCCAACGTCGAGGAAGGCCGGATCGCTCTGGGCGGAGCTGCTAACTTGACTGGAAACGGCCTGAACAACCTGTTGATTGCCGGAGCCGGCAACAACATCCTGAACGGGGCCGCAGGCAGTGACACCGTTTCCTACACCACCGCCTCAAGCGCAGTGAAAGTGAACCTAGCCATTGCGGCGGCCCAGGCAACGGGGGGCTCAGGGACGGACACCCTTATCAGCATCGAGCACCTGACGGGATCGTCCTTCAACGACAGCCTGACGGGCAATGCAGGTGCCAATCAACTGACTGGCGATGCAGGCAATGACACACTCGACGGTGGGATTGGCAACGACCTTCTGAAAGGAGGATCGGGCCTCGACCTACTCAAGGGCGGCATCGGCAACGATACGCTGGCGGGGGGCGATGGGAACGATGTCCTCTTCGGCAGCGATGGCGACGATACCTTCGTGTTCAATACTGCGCTCGGGCCGACCAATGTCGATACGGTTCAGTCCTTCGACCCTGGCCATGACCATTTCCAGCTCACCCGTGACGGCGTGTTTGCGGGACTGGCGTCGACGGGACCGTTGGATGACGCCGCCTTCGCGCTCGGTGCAGCCGCAACAACTGCCGACCACAGGATCCTGTACGACGCAACAACGGGATCGCTGCTCTATGACGCAGATGGCGTTGGTGGCGTAGACGCGATCAAGTTCGCAAACCTGACCAGTCCTCTCGGCAGTCCTACTGCGGATAACTTCGACATAATCTAAAGGGGAACAGGAAAGCGGCTGCCCGAAGGGCCAAAGCGTCCGACTGCCGGTTTGCGGGATCGGTCCTCGTTCGTCTATGGGGGCGCCGCACCAATGGCGTCCCATCCATGGCAGGTTGCCGGGAACACATCCAAAGCTGCCGCGTCGGACTGTCTGGTCAAGCCTGACCTTGGACCGAAAAAGTCTGCCCCGGCGAGGAACCGGGGCAGACAATTGCATCAGGCGAAGAGCGCGTCTGGCGCCGTGGGCAACCAATCCGACCCCTCTTTCGATCGGACTGGTGCCACCAGTTCCCCTGGCGCCCCGGATCAATCAGCGCTGGCTTCGCCGATATTCAGTCCGGCTGGGGCAACGGCCAGATTGGTCACCGGGCGGACTTTGCCGAACGGGCGCCCACCAAGTGCCGCCTCAAGGCGATCTTGGTCCAGCGCGCCTTCCCAACGGCTGACCACGATCGTGGCCACGGCGTTGCCGATGAAGTTAGTCAGCGAACGGCATTCCGACATGAACCGGTCGACGCCCAGGATGATCGCCATGCCTGCCACCGGGACCGACGGGACGACTGACAGAGTAGCGGCAAGGGTGATAAATCCCGCGCCCGTCACGCCGGCGGCACCCTTGGACGACAGCATCGCCACAAGCAGAAGCAGGATCTGGTCCTGAATGCTCAACTCGATGTTGGTTGCCTGTGCGATGAACAGCGCGGCAAGGGTCATGTAGATGTTGGTGCCATCGAGGTTGAAGGAATAACCCGTCGGCACAACCAGCCCAACGACAGACCGGCGGCAACCGGCTTTTTCCATCTTCTCCATCAGCGAAGGCAGTGCGGATTCGGACGATGACGTGCCAAGGACAAGCAGAAGCTCAGCCTTCAGATAGCCGATCAGCCGGAAGATCGAGAAGCCGTTGAACCAGCAGACTGCTCCAAGGACAACAACCACGAACAGGAGCGAGGTCAGATAGAAGGTCCCGACCAACGCGGCGAGGTTGACGACCGAGCCGATGCCGTACTTGCCGATCGTGAAGGCGAAGGCGCCGAAAGCCCCGATCGGTGCCGCCTTCATCAGGATGTCGACCACCCGGAACACGGCAGCACCGGCGGCCTCGAACAGCGTGATGATCGGCTTTGCCTTGTCGCCGATGAGGATCAGCGAGATCCCGAAAAGGATCGCGACGAACAGCACCTGCAGGATGTTTCCTTCAACAAAGGCCGAGGTCATCGTCGTGGGAATGACGTCCATGAGAAAGCCAGTCAGCGTCGTTTCATGGGCCTTTTCGGCATATGACGTGATCTTGGCAGGATCCAGGGTAGCAGGATCGATGTTCATCCCTGCTCCCGGCTGGACGACGTTCGCAACCACCATCCCCACGATCAGGGCAAGGGTCGAAAAGAACAGGAAATAGGCGAAGGCCTTGCCCACGACCGATCCAACACCGCGCAGCGAGGTCATCCCGGCAAGACCGGTCACGATCGTCAGGAAGATCACCGGGGTGATGATCATCTTCACAAGCTTGATGAAGGCGTCACCAAGTGGCTTCATCGCTTCGCCGACGCTCGGCCAGAAATGGCCAAGAAGTGCGCCAGCGGCGATAGCCACCAGAACCTGAAAGTAGAGATGGCGGTAGAAAGGACGCGCCACTGCGCCGCCGGACGCGGGTAGGTCGAGTTGCATGATTTCCTCCTCCAAGGATCTCGTGACGAGAACGTGACGGAAAGACTACCAAATGCCTTGGAGCCGAGCCTGAAACCGGATTGGACACCCAACATGTTGATTCATTGGGAAATGAATTGATTGAAGATGCTCATTCTGTGTGGATAATCGCACAAATATCCTTACTGAGTGCGGAATATTGCATATGGACGGAAGCAGCATGCCAAGCTCGCCAGATGAGTCCTTCCTGACGGGCCTGGCGTCCCGGCATCTTGGCCTGATCCGCCTCATCTCGCTTTGCCTGGTAGTTTCTGGCGCAATTGCCGCCTACCTGCTGGCCCACCAAAGCCAGCTACAGCGCATCGAAACCGAGGCCCTGTCGAGCGCCCAGTCACGGGCCCAATCGCTGGAAAGCATCCTGTCCCAGCAGCGGGCGGTGGCAGCAATCCTGTCTGACGATGATTTGGTCCGGGACGCCTTGCGCGGCTTGAGCTTCAGCGAGCATGAGGCAGTCTCGATCAAGCTCGACCGGATGCGGGCAGACACGCAAAGCTCGGTCATCTATGTTCTCGATCGTGACGGGGACGCGATCGCCGCTTCGAACTGGGACGAGCCGGATTCCTTCGTCGGGGTCAATTACAGCTTCCGCGACTACTTCACCAAGGCGTTGCGTGATGGCACGGCAATGCAATTCGCGCTCGGCACCGTCAGTCACCGGCCCGGTCTCTATCTTTCCCACGATGTGACCGGCCCCGAGGGCGTGCTTGGGGTGGTCGTTGTTAAGACGGAGTTCGACAAGCTTGAATCTGCCTGGGCCATTAGCGCCGACCAGACCTTCGTCACCGGAGCGGAGGGCGACGTCATCCTTTCCAGCCGGCCTGAAACGCGCTTCCGGCCGGCGCAGCCCTTGGCCAGCAACGAGTTGGCAGTCGCCCGTCCCATTGCCTTGACCCCATGGACCCTGCACGTGGTGACCTCGACTGCCTCCGCCCGCCAGTCCGACCTGATTGCAGCACTCGGCGCCGGCTCACTGATGTTTCTTGCGGCCTTTGGGCTGGACAGGACGCTCCTCGGTCGCAGGCGCGCACTTGCCCGCGTCCGCGCCGAAGCAAACCGTCGCCTCGAGCTTGAGGCGGCCGTAAGGGAACGGACCAAGGACCTGCAAGACGAGATGGCCGAACGCCGTCGAGCCGAGCAGCGGCTTGCCGGAATGCAGGCCGACCTCGTTCAGGCCAACAAACTCGCGACGCTTGGCCAAGTGACAGCAGGTCTTGCGCACGAGATCAACCAACCGCTCGCGACGATCCGTCTTCTCGCAGAGAACGCCCAGGCCATGCTACCCAAACGCGTGGCTCCGGATGTCGTGGAGAACCTTGGTTCGATCGTTCGGATGAGTGACCGGATCAGCCAGATCACGACCGAACTGCGGGGCTTTTCCCGTAAGGCAACTGGAGAGATCCGGCCGGTGAAGCTGCGCGATGCGATCGAAGCCTCGGTCCTGCTGACGGCGAGCCGCAGGCGCGTCGAAGGGGCGCAGATCGTCTTGCCCGACATCCCGCCAGACCTGACGGTGATAGTCGAGGCGGTCCGGCTGGAGCAGGTTCTCGTCAACCTTATCCAGAACGCGCAAGAGGCTATGGCGGGTCAGGCAGATCCCCGTATCACTCTTGGTTTCACCAATTTCGGGGAAAGGGTCGAGCTTTCGATCACCGACAATGGGCCGGGACTTTCGCCCGAGATCGTCTCGCAACTCTTCATGCCATTTGCGACGAGCAAGCCCGATGGCCTTGGATTGGGTCTGGTCATTGCCCAGGGGATCATGCGCGACTTCGGTGGCGACCTGCGCGCCGATCCGTTCGCCC
This sequence comes from Alitabrizicola rongguiensis, assembly GCF_021491355.1. Classification (GTDB taxonomy): domain Bacteria; phylum Pseudomonadota; class Alphaproteobacteria; order Rhodobacterales; family Rhodobacteraceae; genus Aliitabrizicola; species Aliitabrizicola rongguiensis. The sequence goes on from NZ_JAKENF010000002.1 coordinate 1,126,403, forward strand.
CCGGACAGGGAGCAACCTTCCGCATCGACCTGCCGAGGGGTCCGAAATGACTCCGGGTGGGACAAAGGTCAGGATCGTCGATGATGAACCCGACCTCTTGTCGGCGCAGGTGCAGACCCTTCGACTTGCCGGCTTCGAGCCCGAGGCCTTCACCTCGGCCCAACCCGCATTGCAGGGCCTGTCGCCCGATTATCCAGGCGTGATCCTGACAGACGTACGGATGCCCGGGATGGACGGGCTAGAGCTCCAGCGCCGGATTCAGGCTCTCGATCCCGAACTGCCCGTCATCCTGCTGACCGGGCACGGCGACGTGCAGATGGCCGTTGCCGCGCTAAAGGCAGGCGCCTGGGATTTCCTGACAAAGCCCGCCGGCGCCGACGAACTTGCGGCTGCCCTCAGGCGTGCCTCGCAGTCCCGGGCGTTGGTCCTCGAGAACCGCCTCCTGCGTGAGGGATTTGCCGCTGCTTCAGGCGAAGACCCGTTCCTCTGGGGCAACAGCCCCATCGCCACGCATCTGCGGCAGACGATCGACCGCGTCGCCGAGACCGGAGTGAACGCATTGATTATCGGCGCGGTTGGATCGGGCAAGGAGGCCGTTGCACGCGCCCTGCATGCCAAGGGGAACCGCCGATCGCGCCCCTTCGTGCACGTCATCTGCGCTGCGCTTGATGCCTCGCGTTTCGATGCAGAATTCTTCGGTCAAGCAGGTCTTGGAAACCGTGCGGAACGCATTCCGGGTCTTCTTGAAAAGGCGCAGCGGGGGACGCTTTTCTTCGATGCGATCGACACGCTTTTGCCGGCTCTGCAAGCGCGGCTGCTGTCCATCCTTGGTAGCACCGAGTTCCTGCCAGCCGGAGCAACATCCCAGCGGCCCCTCGATGTTAGGATGCTCGCCTCGACTTCGACCGATCTTCCGGCGCTGGCATCCCGTGGCGATTTCCGGTCCGACCTCCTGTATCGCCTTTCCGGCGTTTCAATCCATGTTCCGCCACTTTCGGCCCGGCGTGAGGATTTGCAGGGTATCTTCCGACGCCTGCTGATCGACATCAGCCGCCGCCAGGGTCTTCCCGTGCCAACGGTCTCGGCAGGGGTGCAGGCCAGGCTCGACAGCCATGATTGGCCGGGAAACCTGCGCGAACTGCAACAGTTCGCCGAGGCCGTGGCCATGGGGCTCGATCCGGTCCCCCTATTTCGTGACGAGAGCATCGACGCACGGGCAAGCCTCGCGGCTCAGGTGGCCGAGTACGAAGCCGCGCTGATCCGATCGGTATTGCGGCAGACCGGCGGATCGGTTGTGGAGGCATTGCAGCTTCTGAAGATTCCGAGGAAGACGCTTTATGACAAGATGGCCCGCCATGGCATTGACCCCTCTGTGTTTCGATAAGGCATAACCGAAGGCGGGACGCCACCAGTTCTTCCGGTAACCATGCGAAAGACTACGGGGCACGCCATTGAATTGGTCGCCTAAACCGCGCGAGCAGACGCGCACGCGAGCCATTGCTTGCGGCGCGTCTGTCTCGCTGTGTCAGACAGCAACGGCGCCACCGTCTGGAAGGCAGGGGTCATTCACACCTCCAGCCGAACCGTCCGGCAGACGGGCCACTCCAGACGGGCAAGCGTAAAGCTTCGGCATCACGACATTGCCGGAAACCTCCAGAGCAAATCGAGAAGACAAGTGTTTCAGCGTCTCCGCGCCAAGTCGAGGGTCTGCCCTGACGCTGCCGCGATGGGAGGCATCGAGGCGAGGTGAATGCATCGCTTCCTCCAGTGACATTCCGAAGTCGATCATCAGCGCCGCGATCTGAGAAACGCAGGGCATGATGAGGTCGCCGCCAGAGGCTCCGATGGCGAATTGCGCGATACCGTCGCGCACCGCGATTGTCGGAACCATGTTGGAAGAATTGATCCGCTTTCCGCCCTGCATCGAGGTGCGCAAATCCGGGCGTGGGTCGAAATAGCTCGCGCCGTTGTTTAGGAGAAGTCCGCTCTCGGGCAAGACGATGCCCGCGCCGAAATGGTCGAGCAACGTATAGGTCAAGGCGACCATGTTGCCCTCGGCATCGACGGCCGACAACGACGAGGTCGAGCTGCCCACTTCAGACAGAGTACCGTTGCGCAGGCGGTGCGCGCGCCAAGCCTGCTCAAGCGCTTCGGCATAGACGAGCCAGCTTTCGGCGTCAGGTTGGCGGCGCGGTGCGGGCATCCGCGCCGCGACTTCTGCCAGGAAATCGCGCTGCCGCATGCCCCCGCTCTGCTCGCCGGGTGTAAAGAGGCGCATACCGCGATGCCGCGCTTCCATGGGTTCGTAGTCGTGAACTGCATATGACTCGAGGTCACGGATCGTAATCCTGCTGCCCCTGGTCCGCATTTCTTCGACAAACTGCCGACCGAGGTCGCCCCCATAGAGCGTTGCCGCGCCATCTCGTGCGAGGCGACGGAGCGTTTCGGCAAGGTTCGGGATCTGCAGCCTCTCGCCTGGCTGAAGCGGCGCACCGTTCGGCAAAAAGACCGCCGAGGCCACGGGATCGTTGCGCAGGATCGTCATTTCAGAGGCGATCATCAGGGTGCAGAACCAGCTGGCCGCAATCCCGTCTTCCGCAAGCCGGATCGCCGGTTCAAGAGCGTCGGCGAGGGTAGATCTGCCATAGTGTTGCAGAGCGTGGTCAAAGCCCGCTACGGCCCCCGGCACGGTGACCGCGGTCGCGCCTTGCGTGTTCGCGAAGCCGCGCACCGCAGGAAAGCCCATCGAGGTCACAGGCAAGGTCGGGTCGATCGGATAGTCGGCAACGGTCAGATCGGCGGGCAACACCCCCTGATAGTCGAGGGCGACCGCGCGCTCTTCTTTCGCAAGCCAGATCACCATGAAGCCGCTGCCCCCGACGCCGCACATCCAGGGTTCGACGGGGCCAAGCGCCAGCGCGGCCGCGACGGCGGCGTCGACTGCATTTCCACCGCGCTCCAGCAGTTCGGCGCCAGCGCGTGCGGCCTGAACGTGCTGGGCAGCGACGACGCCCTTCGATCCCGTGACGAAGGGCTTGCGGGTGACCCACTGGTCGGCGGCTGTTGGCATCATGTTCTCCTTTCCGTGCAACCCATCTTGCCAGATGAGCCGAATCGAGTATATCGTAAATATATTGTAAGTATATCGGTCGAGCGACGGGATATGAACAAGCGCAAGAGCGACGAGGCCTATGCCGAACTCCGCAGCAGGATCATGATGGCGATCCTGCCGCCGAATGCGGTCCTCGACGAAAAACGCCTGACGGAAGATCTGAGCATCGGCCGCACGCCCCTGCGCGAAGCCGTTCTTCGGCTGGAGCAGGAGGGGCTTGTCGTTTCCATGGGGCGGCGCGGCTATGTCGTGGCCAGCGCTACCCCTGCTGACCTGATGCGCGCCTACGAGCTTCGGCGGGAACTCGAGTGCTTCACTGCCGGCCTGGCGGCCGAACGGCGCGGCCCCGAAGACCTTGCGAAATTCGACGCCTTCCTTGCGCGGATGGAAGCCGAGATGGACGACCATCGCGAGGACGTCCATTGGCAGCTTGCCGCCGACGAAGAGTTCCACCGCATCATCGCCGACGCATCGGACAATCGATTTGCCAAGCAATATCTGAACTTCCTGTTCGGCCTGTCGGTTCGTAGCCTCTATGTCTCGCGCGTTCCGGTTACGCTCGTGCAGGAGGAGATCGACAACTACCGTTCGGTCCTGACCGCGATCCGGATGCGTGATGTCGCTGCGGCAAGTGCAGCGATGGGGCGGCACCTGACGATCAATCCGATGCAGGCGATGGCCGACAGCCTGTCCGGCAGCCGTCGACAGGCCCTGTGATGCGGCGCGCGGCCAGACAAAGGCTTGAAATCGGGGCGATGCTGGCCCCTTCGGTTCTGTTGCTCGTCCTATTCGTACTGCTGCCGCTCTGCATCGTCGCGGCCTACAGCTTTGCCCTGCGCGATTCCTACGGCGCGGTCCTGCCCGGCTTCACGTTGCAGAACTACGCGGACCTGTTTCAAAGCGTATACCTCTTGGTCTTCGTGAACTCGCTCGAGCTCGCGGCCTCCACGACGATCCTTTGCCTGCTGATCGGCTATCCCGTCGCCTATTTCATTGCCTTCAAGGCAGGGCGATGGGCACCGGCCCTGTTGCTGCTGCTTCTGATCCCGTTCTGGATCAACTTCCTGATCCGCATTTCGGCCTGGGTCGTACTTCTCGGCCGGGGCGGCCTGATCAACCAGGGGATGCTCTGGACCGGGCTGATCGATGCACCAGTGGGCATGCTCGGCACTTACGGCGCGACGCTGGTCGGAATGGTCTATGCGTTCCTACCCCTGACGGTCTTCCCGATTTATGCCGCGCTTCAGCCCATCGATCGCAAACTGATCGAAGCCGGGGCGGACCTTGGAGCTGGTCCGGCCGAGACCTTCTTCCGCGTCACGCTGCCCCTTTCCCTGCCGGGCGTCCTGGCGGCTGCGCTTTTCGTCTTTGTGCCCTCAATGGGCGTCTTCGCAATCCCGGTCCTTCTTGGGGGCGGCAAGGACATCATCCTGGGCAACCTGATCGTCCAGCTCTTCCTCGAGTTCCGCAACATTCCCCTTGGGGCGGCGGTGTCGATGCTGCTGCTTGCCTTGGCCGGTGTCGGAATACTCCTCTACATGCGGGCACTGCGGTGGGTGGAGCGGATGCAATGACCACGCGCACCCATCCCGGCTGGTTTACCCGCACGTTCGTTCACGGCATTTCGGGCTGGGTCACGCTGCTGACATACCTGTTCATGCTGCTGCCGATCGTGGTGCTGGTCGCCTTTGCCTTCAACGCCGGGAAATCGACCGTCGTCTGGACAGGCTTCTCCTTCGACTGGTTCGTGAAGGTCTGGCACAACCGCAATATCGTGAAGGCGCTGCATGTCAGCCTGATCGTCGCCGTGGGCAGCGCCGCCATCGCGACCGCCATCGGCGCGCTGGCCGCTGTCGCGATCACCCGACGCGAGTTTCCGGGCCGCGACCTGCTGGGCGCTGCCCTTGCCGCGCCGCTGGTCCTTCCCGAGATCGTCCTCAGTGTCGCGCTTCTGGTGTTTATGACGTTCGCCGGTATCACGCTTGGCTATGGCAGCATGATCGTGGGCCATGTGCTGGTCTCGATCCCCTTCGCCACGCTGATCATCCGCGCCGCTGCCGCTTCGTTGGATGTCCGGCTCGAGGATGCCGCGGCCGATCTCGGCGCCAACGAATGGCAGACCTTCCGCATGGTGACGTTGCCGCAGTTGATGCCCGCGATCGCCACCGCATTCATCCTGTCGGCAACCCTGTCCTTCGACAACCTCGTGATGTCGACCTTCACCTCGGGCGTCGGCACCACCACCCTGCCCCTGCGCATCTACTCGATGCTCAAGCTTGGAATTACCCCTGAAATCAACGCGCTCGGCGCAATGATGGTCGCGGCGAACGTCGCGATCCTGCTTCTCGTGATGGGGCGCTATCTGCCCCTGATGCTGAAATCCAACCGGCGGTGAACAGCCGGATCATGTCCACCAAGGAGTTGACCCATGACCAGACTTTCCCAAACCGTCGCAGCCTCGGTCCTTGCCCTCGTGGCTGCCTGCCCGGCGCTTGCTGAAGAGCTTCGCATCTACGGCTGGGCCGGCGAGATGCCCGATGAAGTCCTGCAGGACTTCGAGAAGGAAACCGGCATCGCCGTGACCTTCGACACCTTCGACAGCAACGAGTCGATGATCGCCAAGCTCGATGCGGGCGGATCGGGCTATGACCTCGTGAACCCGTCGCAATACGCGGTCCAGATCCTCATCAACCGCGGCAAGATCGTCGAACTCGATCATTCGAAGATCGACACCTACGACAACATCGGGCCCTCGTTCAAGGAAGTGTCCTACGATCCGGGCAACAAGTACTCGATCCCCTATGTCTGGGGTACGACAGGCCTTGCCTACAACAAGACCTGCGTGGATGAGCCGATCACCAGCTGGAAGGCCCTGTTCGACGAGAAATACAAGGGCCGGGTCTACATGCTGGACAACATGCTTGCCGCCTATATCGCCGGCCTGCAGGTGAACGGCTTCAACGCCAACACCACCAACCCAGACGAGATCGCCAAGGCAACCGAAACACTTATTGCCCAGAAGCCGATGCTGGCCGGCTACAACAGCACGAACTTCGCCGACCTCGTTTCCTCGGGCGAGGCCTGCATCGTCGAAAGCTGGTCGTCCTCGGTTCTGCAGGCGATCAAGGACAACCCGGATGTCGTCTATGTCCTGCCCGAGGAAGGTGGCACGATGTGGATCGACGGTTATTCGATCCTGAACGACGCGCCGAACCCCGACGCGGCCTACAAGTTCCTGTCCTACATCCTGCGCCCGGAAGTGGCCGCCAAGACCACCGAACTGACCCAGACCGCGACGGTCGTGCCGGCATCCAAGGCATTGCTTCCGGCCGATCTGGCCAGCAACTCGGCCGTGTTCCCGGATGAGAAAACCATCGCCAATGCCGACTTCATCCTCGATCTGGGTGACGCGATGAAGCTGTACCAGGATGGCTGGACCAAGGTGAAAGCCGCCCAGTAACGGGCCAGGCCGGGCGCGGGGCCTGACTCGCGCCCGGTGCAGCAACAAGGCATCCCCATGCAAGACAATTCTCCTGCCCAGCCGGCTGTTGATCTGCGCGGCGTGGTAAAGCGCTTCGGCACGATGACGGCTGTCGATCATCTCGACCTGACGATCCGTTCAGGCGAGTTCTTCACCATGCTGGGGGCTTCGGGCTGCGGCAAGACGACGACGCTGCGCCTGATCGCCGGGTTCGAGCTGCCGACTGAAGGGCAGATCCTGATCTCGGGTCAGGATGTCTCCGACATTCCCGCCTATCAGCGGCCGGTGCATACGGTGTTCCAGAGCTATGCGCTGTTTCCCCATCTGACGATCCTCGACAACGTCGCCTTCCCCCTCAGGGTGCGCCGCCTGCCCCGGGCCGAGCAGCGCGCCCGGGCGATGGCTGCGCTTGAGATGGTGCAGATGGGACGGTACGGGGATCGCAAACCGTCCCAGTTGTCGGGCGGGCAACAGCAGCGTGTGGCACTCGCCCGGGCGCTGGTCAATGAACCGACCGTCCTGCTGTTGGATGAGCCACTGGGTGCGCTGGACCTCAAGCTGCGGAAGGAGATGCAGCTGGAACTCAAGGACATGCAGCGGCGGCTGGGGATCACCTTCGTCTTCGTGACGCATGACCAGGAAGAGGCCCTCACGCTGAGTGACCGCATCGCGCTGATGCAGGGTGGCCGGATCGTGCAGCTTGATACGCCGGCCAATCTCTACAACGCGCCGCAGTCCCTTTATGCTGCCGAGTTCATTGGCGAAACCAACCTGATCCCGGCCCGTATGGTAAGCGCCGACCATGGCTCGAGCGTCGTCGAGGCTCTTGGCCAGACCTACCGCGCCGAAGGCACCACAGCGTCGGCCGGCGCGGCCGTGACGCTGGCGCTTCGTCCCGAGCGGGTCCGCCGCGAACCTGCCGGCACCGGACCGGTCGGGGAACTGGTCGAGATCGACTTCATCGGAACAGACCTGCGTCTGACCTACCGGATGGCGGACGGCAGCAAGGTCATCGTGCGCCAGCAGAATTCCGGCGGAATCCCCCCCGCGATTGGCGAACGCATGCCCCTCGGCTTCGAAACCGACAGCCTTCGCATCTTCACGAGCTGAACCTAGGAACGAGATTGATATGAGCGACATCTATCGCATCGAGCCCTTGCCGGCGCAGTTGTCGCCCGAACGGACGGCCCGCCTTGCGAAGGTAGAGGCGGCCACCCTTGGGCATTACCTTCATGCTGGCTTCGTTGACCTCGGGATCCGCCCGCTTCTGGGCGAGGCACGCGTCGCGGGCGCAGCCGTGACCGTCCAGATCGCAGGTGCGGACTCGACCCTGCTCTACCATGCGATGGACCGTGTCCGTCCCGGCGACATTCTGGTGATCGACCGGGCGGGCGACAAGACACACGCCTGCTGGGGCGGCTTCATGGCCGCCGTCGCCAAGATCCGCGGGCTGGCGGGCGTCATCATCGACGGTGCCATCACCGACCCGGCAGCGATCATTGCCGCAGGTGTTCCAACCTGGGCGCGCCAGACCTCGGCCATCACCACGAAACTTCTCAACCTGGGCGGCGGCTTCAATGTGCCGGTCTCGATCGGCGGCGTTGCGGTCACACCGGGCGATGCCGTACTGGCCGACGACTGCGGAGTCGTGGTGATCCCGCAGTCGCGGATCGACCGCCTGACCGAAATCGCCCTCAAGGATCAGGAAGAGGAGGGCGGCTGGATCGAACGGCTGCAAAAGGGCGAGATGCTCCAGGACCTCGTGGATATCCGCGCGATGTTGGCCAAGAACGGGATGGAGGGTGCCGGTGTCTGACCTTTCGCCTCACGCCGTCTGGCTGTCGACGCCGCATCACCAGCTGGTCGAGATCGCCTTTGGTCTCGGATGCCGCAAGTTCGTGCTCGACATCGAGCATGGTTATTTCGACCTCGACCCGACCGACAAGCTGGTGGCCCTGATCCGCGCGCTTGGCGCGCAGGTCTTCGCAAAGGTCCTCGGCCCCGAGACCATCCCGATCCAGCAGGCGCTAGATATCGGCTGCCACGGGGTCATCATCCCGCATATCGGCTCGGTCGATCACGCACGAAAGGTCACATTGGCCGCGAAATACCCGCCGCTAGGCAATCGAAGCTTCTCGGGCACCCGCCCTTCCCGCTACGACGCGGTGACGCAGGCCTACTACACGGGCGAGAATGCGAACACGCTTTGCCTCCCGATGGTCGAAAGCGCGGAGGCGCTAGAGGATATCGAGGCGATCCTGGCCCTGCCCACGGTCGATGGCGTCTTTGTCGGACCCTCCGATCTGTCGCTGAGCCGCGGGCGCGGCGCCTATTCCAAGACCGAGGCCGACTTTGCGGATTTGCGCCGCATCGCCGGGGCGGCAAAGGCGGCGGGCAAGCCCTGGATCATGCCGGCCTGGTCCGCGGTCGAGCGCAGCCTCGCCCGCGAGCTTGGCGCGGCATGGCAGGTCACCGTCGACGAATACGGCGCGCTTTGGACGGGTATCGAGCAGGGCCTGAAGGCCTGAAGGGTAGTTGAATGTCGATCGTGGTCTATCTGGGTGATGACGCGGAAACCCGCGACTGGGTGCGTCTTCTTTCTGGCCTTCTTCCCGAGTTCGAAGTGAGGGATTTCGATGATCCCGGCGATCTGGCGGCGGTTGAATATGCCGTGGTCTGGGCCCCACCTGCCGGTGGGATCGCTTCCTTCCCCAACATCAAGGCGGTGGTGTCGGTCGGCGCAGGTGTGGACCATGTCCTGCGCGACCCGGAGTTGCCAAAGCACTTGCCGATCCTGCGCACGACGGGACCGGACATGATCCAGCGTCTTCGCGAATACGTCGCGCTGCATGTCCTGACGCATCACCGCGACCTTGCCGTGACCGACGAATTCCAGTCGCGCGCCCATTGGCAGCAGATCGTGACACCGGTGGCCGGCAAACGGCGTGTCGGGATCATGGGTCTGGGCCAGATTGCCCGGGCCTGCGCGGCAACTCTTGTGTCGCTCGGCTTCGACGTGGCGGGCTGGTCAAGATCAGGCGGGGCCGTCGAGGACGTGACCGTCTTCGCCGGGAAAGACGCGCTTCCGGACTTTCTGGCGCGAACCGAGATCCTGGTCTGCCTTCTGCCCCTTACCGCCGAGACACGCGACATCCTGAACGCCGAAACCTTCTCGCAATTGCCAAAGGGGGCGCGGCTTATCAATGCCGGTCGAGGTGGACATCTGGTCGAGGCTGACCTCCTCGCCGCACTGTCCGAGGGTCAGCTTGCAGGCGCGACACTGGACGTCTTCCGAACCGAACCGCTGCCCCCGGACCACCCATTCTGGAAGCATCCAGCGATCCGCGTAACGCCCCACATCGCCTCTTATATCGACGCCGGAACAGGCGCGGCCGTCATAGCTGCCAATATCCGCCAGTTCGAGGCGACGGGGACTTGTGAGGCCATCGCGGACGCCGCCCGGGGTTACTGATGGACAATCTTCTGTCCGATCTCCGCACCGCCATCGGCGAAACCAATGTCATCGCCGATCGCGGGGCCATGGGGCCTTATCTGACGGATTGGCGGCGCGCGTTTCATGGGAGCGCGGTGGCGGTTCTCTTGCCAAGGTCTACAGCCCAGGTCGCGAGCGTGCTGAGGGCGTGCGCCAGTCGCGGCGTTTGTGTCGTTCCACAAGGCGGCAACACCGGACTGGCGGGTGGAGCAACACCAGATGCCTCCGGTCAGCAGGTCGTGCTCTCGCTGGCGCGTATGCAGGCAGTCCGACGAGTAGACCGGATTGGCATGACGATTGAACTCGAGGCCGGCATCTCGTTGGCTGAAGCCCGCCGCCTGGCTGCGGCAGAGGGTCTCGAGCTTCCCATTTCGATTGCCTCCGAGGGCACGGCGACCATCGGCGGTATCATTTCGACGAATGCGGGCGGCGTGCATGTCGTTCGCCATGGTATGACCCGCGAGTGGGTTCTTGGTCTCGAAGTGGTTCTGGCCGATGGCACTTGCCTTGATGGGCTGCGACACCTGCGCAAGAACAATGCCGGCCTTGACTGGAAACAGCTCTTTGTCGGCACCGAAGGCGCCCTAGGCATCGTAACTGCTGCCGTTCTTAGAATGGCTCCTCCGCTTCGGCAGCGACACGTCGCGTTGCTCGCGGTGGCCGATCTGGCGACGGTTCTTGGACTGTTCAACTACGCCATGGCGCGATGCGGCGAGGCCTTGACGGCGTTCGAATTGATGTCGGAGCAGTCGGTCGAGTTGGTGGCGCGGAATGTCGGGCTGACGCCTCCAGTCAATTCCTCTGGATGGTTTGTTCTGATTGAACTTGCGTCTTCGTTGCCGGGCTTGGCCACAGCCTTCGAGGACCTGGTCGGCGAAGCCCTTGAACTCGGCCTCATCCTGGACGGCTCACTTGCAACATCGGAAAGACAAGCGGCCGAACTCTGGGCGCTACGTGAGAACATCACTCTTGCCGAGGCCACCTCCGGACCAAGCCTAAAGCACGACATCTCTGTTCCAATCAGCGCGATCCCCCAGTTCGTGGCCTCGTTCGAAGGCGCGATGTCATCCCTCGACCCGAACGCACGAACCAACGTTTTCGGCCACGTCGGCGATGGGAACCTTCATGCCAATGTCGTCGGCTTCAGCCCGACAAAGGCAACGGCGATCACCCAGAAGGTACATGATCTGGCATGGAGCCTGGGCGGATCCATTACCGCCGAGCACGGGCTCGGCCAATACCGGCTTTCCGAGTATCAACGCCTTGCCCCGATGAACGAGCAAGAGTTGCTGCGACGCATCAAGCGGTCGCTTGACCCGGCGGGACTGCTAAACAGGGGCAAGGCCTTTCCGTTGATCCCGGACGGTCATCGTGCGTAGCCGCGCAATGCGGCCAGCATAGACCCGGAAGCAGTTGCTGGATCCTGGCAGAAAGGTGAAGGCGCGCTGGCGTTTGCAGACTGGCACTCGTCGCCAGGAACTTGGAGGCAAGCTCTCCTAGCGGCTTCTGATCGCCGATTCATCTTGTCTTCCTTACCCGCACTTTCGCAGCGGTCGCTCGGCATTTTGCGCTGCGTGTCGCGATCGGGCATACATGATCGACTTGAGGGGGAATTCCTCCGGAGTGGCCGTGAAGTCGAATAAACGGAAGCGATGCGCTGTCGCCAGTGGTTTGCAGCCGACCTGTCCCCTCGCACCAAACGCTTCTCTGACACCTTGCTCAACAGCAGCATGAACTCATGACGGACAAGTCCGGAGCGGACAGCACCAGTCCCACGGCATTGGCTTGAGCAGCGATGCTGAATTGTAGCGACGACGCTCTGGCATTTGTGGTTTTTCTCTTCTGCTGACCAGAGCTAACGGCGATGCTGCACCACAAGAAGCGGACCAAGCGATGAATGAAAGCGATCGGCAGGGCTAGGCCATCGGCGTGATGCTCTTGGCGATGCTGGTGTTCTCGCTCAACGACGTCCTCGGTAAATGGCTGGTCGCAAGCTACTCGGTCAGCCTGCTGATGGCGATGCGCGGCCTCGCCGCATTGACGGTGCTGCTCGTGCTGCTGCGCCCCAACGCTTGGGGCGATCGGGTCAACCAGTTGTGGCAGGTGGAACAACCTTGGCTGCGGGCGTTTGTGCTGGTTGTCGAGGGCATGGAATTCTACGCGGCCGTGGCACTGTTACCGCTCGCCGATGTCGTGACCTACTGGCTGGCCGCGACGATCTATGTAGCCGCACTATCGCCCTGGCTTCTGGGCGAGCGGGTCGATGGCTGGGCGTGGGGGGCGATCCTTCTCGGTTTTGCCGGTGTCGTGGTGGCGCTACAGCCTTCGGGGCAGAGCCTTGGCACGGCAGCGGCATTGCCAATCGCCGGCTCGTTCGCCTACGCACTGGCGATGATCCTCAGCCGCAGGCTCCGCAGCACGCCTGACTGGGTCCTTGTGTTCTGGCAGATTGTCGGGGCGCTGATCGCCTCGATGGTCGGGCTGACAATCATGCCCGGCGCGTGGCAGACGCCGGGTTGGCGCGACGGAAGCCTGCTCTGCCTCCTCGGTGTGGTTGCCATGGCGGCCCATCTCCTTGTGAACCGCGCCTTCAAGCATGCGCCCGCGGCGCATCTGATGCCTTTCACCTACTCCCTTTTGGTGTGGGCGCTGGTTTTCGGCGCCTTGGTGTTCCGCGACCGGCCCAATGCCGCGATACTGGCTGGGGCCGGGCTGATCATCCTGGCCGGGCTGATCCTTGCTACCCGGCGCGATCGGAGATGACAGTCAGGGTCGCTGCGCGCCGTTGACCGCCAGATAGACCGCGTAGAGCGAACTTGTCGCCGTCAGGAAAAGCCGGTTGCGCCGCGGCCCGCCGAAAGTGAGGTTGGCCACGCATTCCGGGACCAGGATCTTTCCCAGCCGCGTGCCGTCAGCGGCGAAGCAATGCACCCCGTCGCCGGCCGAGGACCAGAGATTGCCTTGCGCATCCACACGGATGCCATCTGGCAGGCCATTGTCGATATGGGCGAAGACCCGCCCGCGGACCGGCTTGCCATCCCGCATTTCGAAAGCACGGATATGGCGCGGGGCTCCGGGTTCATGGCTCGCCCCGCTGTCGGCCACATAGAGCACCTGTTCATCCGGGGAGAACGCTAGGCCATTGGGCTGAAGGAAGTCGTCGAGCACCCGTTCGAGCTTGCCCGAAGGGTCAAGTCGGTAGACGCCGCGCACCGGCTGCTCCGGCACTGCCCGGTAGCCTTCGTAATCTGATAGGATCCCGTAGGTCGGATCGCTGAACCACACCGCGCCGTCAGAGCTAACGATCACGTCATTGGGCGAGTTGAGCGGGCGGCCCTCGTAGCTGTCGGCAAGTACTGTGACTTTGCCATCGGTTTCGGTTCGGGTCACCCTGCGGCTGCCATGCTCGCAAGTGACGAGGCGCCCCTGCCGATCCCGGGTCTGGCCGTTGGCAAAGTTCGACGGCTGGCGATAGACCGTAACGCCGCCTCCGCCCGTTTCATCGGCAGACCAGCGCAGGATGCGCTGGTTGGGAATGTCGCTGAACAGAAGGCAACCCATGTCACCAAACCAGACCGGACCCTCTGCCCATCGGCAGCCGGTGACAAGTTTGTCCAGCCGCGCCGAGCCGACTATCAGTTGGATGAAGCGCGGATCGTCGATGACATACGGGTTATCGGACACTTCACTGAGCCTTCCACTAACGGGGTCTTGCTTGCCGGCCCGAAGCGACGAGGATGACGGCGATGATGATCAGCCCCGTCATGATCAGCCTGTAGCCGGCCTCGAACTGGTAGGTGTTCAACATCGAGACGATAAGAAACATCAAGAGGCTCGCGCCCCAGATGCCGGGCACGTTGCTGTCGCCGCCGGCCACTGCGCTGCCGCCGATGACGACCACGGCGATCGACATCAGGAGATACTCGTTGCCCATGTTCAGCGCCGCTCCGCCTGAAAAGCAGGAAAGCAGGAAACCATTCACCGCCGCCAGGATCGCGCAGAGCACATAGGTGGCCAGTCGCGTTCCATCGACCGGGACGCCCGCCATGCGCGCGGCGGGCATGCTTTGCCCGATGGCGGCGATCCAGCGCCCAAAGATCGTATGGTTCAGCAGCACCCACGCCAGCACCGAGACAAGCAGCGCCAGTAGCGCCATGTTGGGTACGAAGAAGGTGGATGAGGTGGCGAAATCCGCGAGCACCGGAGGCGGCTTGATGCGCAGGCCACGGTTGGTCCAGATCGCGGCGGACTGGATTATGAAGCTGGTGGACAATGTGGCGATGATCGGCGGGATGCGCAGCGCCTTGATCAGCGCGTAATTGGCAAGACCGATGCAGAGACCAACCAGAAGCGTAACCAGGATCCCGGGCAGGATCATGCTGTCCTGGGTGTCCATCAGCTTCAGCGCGACGGTGCCGGCAAGCGTCATGTTGGCAGGAACCGACAGATCGACATTGCCAGGTCCAAGGGTGATCACGAACATCTGCCCGATGCCCACGAAGACCGAGAAAGCGGCGAAGGTAAGCGCGGCATCGGTCAATCCGCCGCTAGAGGCACCCGCGGTTACCGCGACAGTGGCGATCCACACGGCGAGAGCGGCCGCAAAGGACCAAAGCCAGGGGCGCGAAAGCAGGCGGTTCAGGGCATTCATCTTGTGGCTCCCCTTGACTCGAGCCGGTTGAGCAGGAGCCGCAGCGCTAGAACCACAATCAGGATCGCGCCCTGCGCACCGATCTGCCAGTCGGGCGAGATGTGCAGGAACGACAAGAACGAGCCTGCCAGTGTCAGGGTCAGCGCCCCTATCACCGCACCGATGGGCGAGACCCGCCCCCCGATGAACTCTCCGCCGCCAAGGATAACTCCGGCGATGGACAGAAGCGTGTAGCGCAGCGCGATATTGGCATCCGCCGAGGTCGCGAGACCTACCAGCGCCACGCCAGCCAGCACGGCGAAAAGCCCCGCCAACCCGTAGGCCAAGGCCCGTATCTTGAGGATAGAGGTTCCCGACCGCTCCACAGTCTTGGCATTCCCGCCCAAGGCGCGGATGAGGACGCCCAGCGAGGAGCGCATGACAATCATATGGGCGACGACCGCAATCAGCACTGAGGCGAAGATGGCCACGGGCGCGAACGGCGGCTTGACCGTCATGATGGCCCGCGCCCAGGCTGGCGCCTCGCCCCCCGGTGAGGGCAGGATCAGAACGGCAAGCCCGCCCCAGACAAAACTCATGCCCAGCGTCACAACGATGGCGGGAAGGTTCCGCAGGTAGATCACTACGCCGAGGATCGCATAGACCGCGATCGATGCTGCAAGTATCGCAATACCCAGCAACGGAGTGTCGTTCAGGAAGGTCGCGGTGACGCAGGCCACGAAGCTGACGAAGGTGCCCATCGAAAGATCGAGGTCGTTCACCGCCATGATCAGCATCTGGGCGACGGTGGCCAAAGCAATCGGAACTGCGAGGTTGAACAGCAGGTTAAGCCCGGTATAGCTCATCGCCCGCGGTTGCAGATAGAACACCCCGGCCAACAGCGCTGCAAGCGACAGCACTGGCACCAAAAGCCTCATAGTGTCGGAAGAGCGCCTCATGCAGCGGCTCCCTCGCCTTTGAACGACGCCGCCAGGATCGCCTTTTCGGTGATGGCCTCGCCCTTCAGTTCGGCCACGATGGCACCATCGCGGAAGACATAGACCCGGTCGCAGAGGCCCATTTCCTCCATCTCGGTAGAGTACCAAACGAATGTTCGACCAGCCTCGGCCTCGGCGCGGATGATGCGGTAGACTTCCTGCTTGGTGCCGATATCGACCCCGCGCATTGGATCATCCATCAAAACAACCGGCGACCGGGTGGAGAGAGCGCGTGCGAAAAGCACCTTTTGCTGGTTGCCGCCCGAGAGAGAGAGAATTGGGTTGTCGAGATCAGGCGTGCGGATGGCGATGCGGGATTTCCACTCCGCTCCGCGTGCCGCCTCTACCGGACGATGCAGAAGGCCGCGGCGTGTGAGGTCATCGAGCGACGCGATGGTGGTGTTCTTCAGGATGCTCCACAGTTCGAAAATGCCGTTGCTGCGCCGGTCGCCAGCGACAAAGGCGACCTCTGGACCGCGCGCCGGCCACCAGGAGCTCGCATGGGCATCGAAAAGGGCGAGGAGCATTTCGGTCTGGCCATGTCCGCCCAGGCCAGCCAACCCGACGATCTCGCCCTTTCCGGCGTGAAAGCCCTGTCCGTTTGGCAAATCGAGAGTCAGGACGGGCGCACCCTTGCTCTCGGCTTGCCGCCGCCCCTGCAACTCTCTGGTCGACGAGCCCATGGCCTCGACAAGGCTCGCCGGTGTGAACTCCGCTGCGGGGCGCTCGGCCACGACCTTGCCGTCCTTCATTACGACGATGCGGCTCGCGGTCGACAGGATCTCGTCGAGGATATGGCTGATAAGCAGGATGGCCCCCCCGGCCGCGATGAAGCGGCGGACATGGGCCAGCAGCATCGCGGCGAGGCCGGCATCTAGGGAGGAGGTCGGTTCGTCGAGAATGACTATGCGCGGAGCCGAAGCGGAATTCGAGAAGGCCATCGCAATTTCAACCATCTGCCGCTCGGCGATGGAGAGCGTGCCGACCTGTGCCCCGGGGTCAATGCCGTGGCCAGGGAAGATCTGGTCGAGGCTCGCCGCGATGATGCGCCGCGCCTCGGCCCGCCACCGCCAGCCCTTTAGCTCGGGATGTGCAATGCGGGCGTTCTCGACGATGGTCAGGTTGGGGCAGAGCGCAAGTTCCTGGAACACTGATCGCAGGCCCAGAGCCCGGGCGCGCGTGATGCCATAGCTAGCAAGCGGCTGGCCATCGGCCAGGATCCGCCCCTGACTGGGAGCCAGCCCACCATTTATGACAGACACTATGGTAGATTTTCCGGCCCCGTTATGGCCGACCAGACCGATGCATTCGCCGGGACGGATGGACAGCGACACGCCATCGAGAGCGGTAACCTCACCGAAGTGCATGACCACATCTTGCACTTCAAGAAGCGCGCCGGGTGCGAGAGGCATCGGTATCAGGGCTCCAGATCAGAAGTCTGCCGGGCAAGCGGATGCCCGGCAGAATGGCACAGCCGCAGCGCTGAGATAGGCGCTACTTGGTGCCCTCGATCACCTTGATTGCGTCTTCCTGGCTGTATTCCACGTTAGCGACACCGCCCTCAGGGGTATTGGCCAGATTGGCTTCCAGGGTGTCCTGATCGATGCGCAGGAAGGGCACGGTCAGGTCCTTCGGCACTTCCTTGCCGTCGAGGATCTGCTGGGCAACCCAGAAGGCCAAGGTCGAGACGCCCGGCGCAATCGAGACCGACATGGTCTTGTAGCCGTTGGCGTCTTTCTGCTCCTTCCACCACTTCAGCTCGTCCTGGCGGTTGCCCATGATGATGATGGGCGTCGGACGGCCGGCCGCCGCAAAGGCCTGGGCCGCGCCATAGCCATCACCACCCTGGGTCACGACGGCAGCGATCTCGGGCAGCGACGGCAGGATGCCCGCCACAGCCTTCTGCGCCACGTCCTGCGCCCAGTCGCCGTGGACCGCGCCGACGTTCTTGAATTGCGGGTTCTCGGCGACGCCCTCGTTGATCCCTGCCGAGATCGCGTCATCGACGAAGACCCCTGCAAGGCCACGGATTTCGAGGAGATTTCCCCCATCCGGCAGAGCACCCTTCAGGTATTCAATCTCGGACTTGCCCATGCCCTTGAAGTCTACAGCGACGCGCCACGCGCAGGGCTCGTCCACGATGCCATCGAAAGATACGACCACGATGCCGGCATCGCAGGCTTCCTTGATCGCGCCGTTCAGCGCGGTGGGCGAGGCAGCGTTGACTACGATCGCGTCATAGCCCTGAAGGATCATGTTCTGGATTTGGGCGGCCTGCTCGGTCGCCTGGTTTTCGGCGGTGGTGAAGGCATCAGCAGCGGCGACGACACCGTCGGCCACGGCCTGCTTGGTCACCTTGTCCCAGCTTTGCAGCATGGCCTGCCGCCAGGAATTGCCGGCATAGTTGTTCGACAGGGCGATCTTCTTGCCCGAAGTATCCGCATGCGCAGCGCAGGCCACGGAGGCCAGGGCTGCGGTAGCGAGAAGCAGCTTTCTCGTCGTCATCGAATCCTCCCAGGTGCTGTCCGTCTGAACGGCACGGACGGCCGGACCGCCCGCGTGGCGATCATCTCGGTCTTGTGATGGACTGAGTTCCTCCCTCAGCGGAACCGAGGATGGTGGGAAACCTTCGTGCGGTATAGGGTTGAATCGGCACGCCGTTTGCGGGTTCGCGCTGAAGATTTGCGTGAAACCGCAAAGCTTGTGCAACCTCTGCCGTGGTGCCTTGCGCAGGTTCTGTCATGATAGAGTGCGACGTCGGTGGCCCGGACATGACGCGAAGAGGTGGCAAGGTGGATAGCGCACCGAGAGAGCTGATCGACCATCTTTTCGCAATATCACGCGTCATGGCGGGGAAGCTCGATTTCCGTTCCGCCATCCAGGCCGTAGCCACCGAAGTGGCCCAGATCGTTCCGCATGACCACCTCGATGTCTGCATAGTTCGGGGTGACGGGCGCTTCCATACGGCCTATGAAAGTGGGATCCAGACGGAATGGAGCAAGTCACTTGACCCCGTGGAGCAAAGCCCGATACGCAACCTCCTGGAGGGCGAGGTAGACCACATCCTGTCCTACGACGCGTGCAATGACGCCCGTTTCTGCGCCGAGAAACCTGGCCATCGCCCGATCTTCGACCATGGTCTTCGCAGCCGCATCCATGTTCCGATGGTCGTTCATGGCGAAGTGATCGGCGCCCTCAGTTGTTCCCTATGCAGCCAAGGCGCCTATGGGCCGATTGATGTCCGCAACGCCCGGTACATCGCCGATCTCTTGTCACCCTATTTCTTCGCTCTGCGTGCGGCGGAACAGGCCCGGCTCGCCTCGGTGGTCGAAGCCGAGGCAAAGGCCCGAGAAGAAGGGCTTCGTCTTGGTGCGCTGAAACTGACCGAGGCTTTGGAAGGCGAGCGCCAACGCATCGGAATGGACTTGCACGACCAGACCTTGGCCGATCTTACGCGTCTGGTCCGCAGGCTGGAACGGCTTGCATTGAGCGGCCCGGTTTCGGCCGATGCGCTGAAGCCCGTGGTGCGGGGATTTCATGCCTGCATGGAGGATCTGCGCCAGATCATCGAAGAAGCGCAACCTTCGGTCCTTCAGCTCTTCGGCTTCGCTCATGCGGTCGAGAACCAGTTGGAGCGCTCGATCCGCGACAGTGGGCAGGCGATCGACTGGCAGATCTCGGGCGACAGCAGGGCCGCTTTCGACGGGCTGGATCCGAAGGTCAGCATAGCCCTCTTTCGCATCGTGCAGGAGGCGATCAACAATGCCGTCCAGCATGCCGAACCAAAACGGATCGTCGTGCGCCTGGACAAGGGGCGGGATCACGTGGGGATCGCTGTGATCGACGACGGAAAGGGCACCTCTGATCGCCGCATCCGTCGCGGCAGCGGGATCGAGAACATGAAAACGAGGGCGCGACTGATATCGGCACGTTTCGCGCTGCAGGATGACCCGGGCGGGCGAGGCACAAAGGTGACCATCGTCCTTCCAGTCCGCGGCGGAACCGAGACCGCTTCCGATGGAAAGGCGGCTGCAGAATGAAGGTGCTCTTGGTCGAGGATGATCCGCTCCATTGCTCCTACCTGCGCGAGCAGATCGGTATTGCTCTTCCCGAATGCGACGACGTGCTGGAGGCGGTGAACGGATTGGATGCAGAGCGGTTGGCCC
This sequence comes from Alitabrizicola rongguiensis, assembly GCF_021491355.1. Taxonomy (GTDB): domain Bacteria; phylum Pseudomonadota; class Alphaproteobacteria; order Rhodobacterales; family Rhodobacteraceae; genus Aliitabrizicola; species Aliitabrizicola rongguiensis. The sequence continues at coordinate 1,146,283 of NZ_JAKENF010000002.1, forward strand.
GCAGCCATCCGCAAGCCAATATCGTGATGGACTTGCAGATGAGCGGCCGCAACGGGATCGAAGCTGCCCGTACCATCTGGCACGAGAGACCGGCGACGCGGATTCTGTTCTGGTCCAACTACTCGGACGAGGCCTATGTGCGCGGCATCAGCCGCATCGTGCCCGCGGGTGCGGCCTATGGCTATGTGCTGAAGTCCGCTTCGGAAGAGCGGCTGTTTCTCGCGCTGAGGGGAATCTTCCTTCAGGATCAGTGCGTGATCGACAACGAGGTGCGCGGCATGCAGCAGCGCAGTTTCGCTCGGACTGGCGGTTTCTCCGACGTCGAATACGAGATCCTTGTCGACATGGCGTTGGGCTTGTCGGACAGGGCTATCGCTGAGCGCAGGAACCTTTCCCTGCGGTCGGTTCAGAACCGCCTGCACCAGATCTACGAAAAGCTCGGCGTTAGCCAGACCGGGGATCCAGACCGCGACGAGCCTGCGCTGAATTTGCGCACCCGGGCCGTCACGGTGGCGGTTCTGCGCAAGTTGCTGAACTATGGATCGCTGGAGCGCGCGGAAGCCGAATTGCAATCCTGGCTTTCGGCCGGACGTCGGTCCTGACGTGTCTGAGGGCACGTCCCATAATGCTAGCACCTGATAGATCCAAATGTTGTTGACTAGGAAACCATCTCTATTTAGTTTCCTAGTCAACAATAAATCGTGACATCATGAAGCACCCCGTCTCGAACCTTACGGATCACACAGGCTACTGGATGCGCATGGTCTCGAATGCCGTCTCTCAAGGCTTTGCGCGCAAGGTCGCAGCCGAGAACGTAACTGTGGCGGAGTGGGTCTTTCTGCGCAGCCTGCATGATGAAGAGGGCATCGCTTCGGGCGTCCTTGCCGAGCGGATGGGCATGACACGCGGCGCGATCAGCAAGCTTGCCGATCGGCTGACTGAAAAGGGACTTGTCCTGCGAAAGGGCATCGAAACGGATCGCCGCGCGCAGTTGCTTTCGCTGACCGACGGGGGCCGCGCAAAGGTGCCCAGGCTCGCCGCCCTCGCAGATGCGAATGACGCCGAGTTCTTCGGCGTCCTGACAGAGGTAGAGCGGGGAGCGCTGTTGCACCTTCTCAAGACACTTATCGACCGACAGGGGCTTTCAACGATCCCAGTCGACTGATCCACAAGCCCAGCTCCCCCAGTACAAAAGGAACCGCCATGGACGCGGAACGGATTTCCATTGCCCAGGACTGCCTGAATCGCGCGCATGATGGCAGCCTCAGCTTTCCCCAGATCGTCGGCAAGCTGATCGCAGCCGGCTTTGAAGGCTATACAGTCGACTATCGCTGCAACAGTCAGACCTACTACCTGCCGACAGGCGAGAACGTCACGTTTCCAATGGTGCAGTCAACGTCGCCGGTCTCCCAAGCGTTCGATGCTGCAGAGGTCCAACGTCTGGTGCGTTGGGCCCAGTCCAATCCGAGCGACTACAGCTACGTGGCCTTCTGTGAAAAGGTGAAGCAGGCGGGATGCGCCGGATACCTCGTCAGCTTCCTTGGCCGCCGGGTGGTCTATTTCGGTCGCACGGCCGAAACGCAGGTCGAGCTATTCCCAAGCTGACGGCAGCGCGGTCCTGTGCACGGGCCCAAGCCAGTCAGCAATGTCGAGATTGCTGGGTCGGAGACGCGAGAGATCTACATGCGGCTGTGTAGGTCGGTCATCACCCAGATCGTTCCGCCGATCATGATGGCAAGCTGCAGGATCGAGAACAGGATCAAGAGCAGATCTTCGCGCTGTCGGCGGTTGAGGTCGATATGCAGGAAACAGAAGAGCTGAACGACAATCTGGGCGATCGCAGCCACCGCGATCACCGCCATGCTGTCGGTTCTGGGCAGGTCGAGAATGATAGCCGCGAAGGCGGCCAGGGTCAGCCAGGCGCACAGGACTGCGCCGACCAGATAGCGCAGGACATCTCTCCTGAACTCGCTCATGCCAGCCCCGCCAGGAACACCACGGACAGAATGCCGATCCAGATCAGGTCGAGAAAATGCCAGTACAGGCCGAACATCAACAACCTTTGCTTCGTGCGTCCCTCCTCTGGCTGGCGATGCAGAAGGCCGATCATCACCGCCGCCCAGATCAGCCCTGCCGAGATGTGCAGCCCGTGCAATCCGACCAGCGCGAAGTAGGACGACAGCCAGGCCGACCGGTCTGGTGTCGCCCCTGCGCCGATCATCTGGTGAAAGTCGCGAAGCTCGAGCCCAAGAAACATCGTGCCGAGCAGCATCGTCGCGATCAGCCAGCCAACAGCAGTTCCTGAGCCAAGACGGTGCTTCACCGCCAGCGCCGCAAGCCCACAGGTCAGCGAACTCGCCAGCAGCGCACCCGTCTGCAGGGCGACACTGCCCAGGTTGAACAGCTCGGCAGGCCCGGGTCCGCCCGCGCGGCCCATTGTCGTGGCCGACGTCGCGTAGGTGGCAAAAAGGATCCCGAAGGTGATGAGATCGCTCATCAGGAAGACCCAGAAGCCAAAGATGACCGGCTCTGCTTCCGCATGATCGTCACCATGGGCCGGGCCAAGGTTCAGGCCGGGATAAAGGCGGTGGATCATGCCGGCTCCCCCTCGGGCGCGGCAAGCCCGCAGTTGGCGGGGCTGTCCTCCTCGTCCCGCGTGACGCCCCGCGCCTCGGCGATCGCCTTGCGCCATGCCCTGTCCTCTGCTGCAACGACCGCGGCAGGAACGACGGCCTCGACCTCCGACTCCGGCAGGAACGCGCGATAGATCAGCGATGCAGGCACGATCACAAAGCTCACAAGCGCGAGCCACCAGATATGCCAGACAATGGCAAAGCCCATGACCGTCATCGCCAGACATAGGGTCAGGCCAAGATATGTCGGCCTTGGCATCTCGATATCCTCATAGCGCGCAGGCGCTTCATAGGCCTGCCCTGCGCCCTTTCGCGCAACAAAGTCATCGCGGTCTCTCACGACCGGGATGGTGGCGAAATTCCACGCAGGCGCCGGGGAGGGAATGCTCCACTCCAGCGTGCGCCCGTCCCAGGGATCCCCCAACGGCACCGACAGTTGCCCGCGTTGACGGATGCTGACCCAGAGGGTCACGAACAGCATGGTCAGCGCCAACAGGATCACCAGCGCGCCAAATCCGGCAATCGTCACCCAAGGCCCATAGGCGGCTTCGGTAAAGCTCGGCAACCGGCGCGGCATGCCTTGCAGGCCCAGGACATAGAGCGGAAGGAACGTCAGGCTGAAGCCGATGACCCAAAGCCACGCGGTCAGACGACCCGTCCGCTCATCCAGCCGGAAGCCGAAGACCTTCGGGAACCAATAGTGAATGCCAGCGAGCACGCCGTAAAGGACGCCGGGGATCAGCACGTTGTGGAAATGCGCGACAAGGAAGACCGAGTTGTGCACCTGGTAGTCGACAGAAGGGTTGGCAAGGATCACGCCCGTAAGGCCGCCAACCGTGAACAGGATGAAGAACCCGGTCATGTAAACCATCGGCACGGTCATGCGGATCCGCCCGCGCCAGAGCGTCGCCATCCAGTCGTAGACCTTCACCCCGGTCGGCACCGCGATCACCATGGTCGCGATCCCGAAGGCGATGTTGACCGACGCACTCTGCCCCATCGTGAAGAAGTGGTGGAGCCAGACGGTAAAGGCGATGACAGCGATCGCCATCGTGGCAAGGACCAGCGAGGAGTAACCGTAAAGTCTCTTGGACGAGAAGGTGGACGCGATCTCGGACCAGATGCCATAGGCGGGCAGGACGAGGATGTAGACCTCGGGGTGGCCGAACATCCAGAAGATGTTGGCGTAGTTCATCATGTTGCCGCCAAGGTCGTTGGTGAAGAAGTGGAAACCCAACACCCGGTCCAGCGCCAGCATCAGCGACGACACCGTTATCGGCGGCATGGCATAGACCAGCATGATCGCGCTGCACAGCGTGGTCCAGACAAAGAGCGGCATCCGCATCAGGGTCATGCCCGGCGCCCGACACTTGTAGATCGTCACGCAGAAATTGATGCCCGACATCAGCGATCCGATCCCCGCGATGACCACCGACCAGATCCAGTAATCCGGACCCACGCCGGGGCTGAAGACCGCTCCGGTATAGGGTGGATAGTTCGTCCAACCGCCCGTCGCGAACTCGCCGATGACCAGCGAGATCATCATCAATGCGGCACCCGCCGTGGTCAGGCCTAGGCTCACCTGGTTCATCACTGGAAAGGCCATGTCGCGCGCGCCGATCTGCAGCGGCAGGACGATGTTGATGAGACCGGCCACCATCGGCATGGCAAAAAAAAAATCATGATGGTGCCGTGCGTGCTGAACAGCTCGCCGAAATGCTCGGCCGTCAGGAAACCGCCAGACAGCGCTGTCGCCTGCTGGGCGCGCATCACGGCACCCTCTGCCACGCCGCGGGCCAGCATGACGACGGCGAGCACGATATACATGACGCCGATCCGCTTGTGGTCGGCACTTGACAGCCAGTCGCGGAAAAGCGGCCCCCAGAGCCGATAGCGGGTCAGCAGCGCCAGTGTGACGATGGCGCCCAGGACGACGAGGCCCGCCGCGCTGGCCGCGACGATCGAGCTCGCGGTAGGAGAAGTGACCAGTTCGTAGAATGGGGTCTGCGTCAGGTCCAAACGACCGAAAAAGGCACTCATCGGAGAGCCTCGGGCTGATAGCCGGGTGCACCGGGTTGGGCCGAGGCCGGGACGGGCTGGCCACGATGATATCGATCGACGATCGTCGAAAACAGGTCCGGAGCGCCGAGGCGCAGCCGGATCGGCCCTTCGGCTATGCCGAACTGCAGCCTCGCGTCTTCGATCGTCCCGGCCCGTGCGAGCTCGGCGTAACTCGTCACGTCAAGAACTGGCGCCGAGGCGGCGGCTTCCATCCAGTCGGTCCAGTCGCCTTCGGTCAGAACCTCTGTCCGCACCGTCTGCTGGGCAAAGTCCGGCCCGTTGAACTGCATGTTCCGCCCCTCGGCGACGCCGGTGCGGTCGGCGATCAGGTTCTGCGTCGTCACCATTCCCGGCATGGCATAGATCTGACCTGACAGCGCCGGCACCATGAAGCTTTGCATGACGGTATCGGTCGTCAGCTTCAGCGTCACCGGTCTGTCTTCGGGCAGAACCAGCGTGCCGACCGTTGCCACACCCTGTTCGGGGTAAAGGAAGACCCATTTCCAGTCGAGACCGACAACCTGAACCTCAAGCGGATCGGGGCCGAGCGGTCGGTAGGGATCGAGCGCAATCGTCGAACGCCAAAGCAGGATCGAGAGCAAGACGAACAGCACGAACGGCACCCCCCACATCGCCAGTTCGAGGCCGCGCGAATACTCGAAGTCGGGCCGATAGACGCCTTTCTTGACACGCCGGTAGCGCCACAGGATCAGCGGCACTCCGATCAGCACGGGCAGGACCGCGACCATGGTAACGGCCGTCACCGTGATAAGATGCGCGCGCTGTGCTTCGGCCACCGGTCCAAGCGGAGACAAAATCCCCCGAGCCCAAGAAGCTGACCCAGCCATGCAGACGCAAAGGAACGGAAGTCCCGATTTCCACCGGATCATCGCGATTCAACCTTCGCTTCCGTATTGCGCACTGCCGTCATCTGTGGCCGTAACACTCCTGACTTCCCGTCTGAAATCAAGCTGAAAGCGTGCGCGGCGGCGCACCCCGCTTCGTGGCCCTGCTCTGCAACAGGCCGGTCGCCGAAAATGGATTGGAGTCGACGGGTGACCTTGTCGTCTTCTTCGAGAATGGCGATGCCGATTGGCCCTTCGGCCATGGGCCTGCCCAGTTCCTGTCCGGGTCATTGGGCTGGCGGCCCATTTGATCCGCCGGCCCGGACCCGCTTCTTGTGTCCCGCCGGACTGGATCTCGCGACCCTCTACCGCCTACTAACCCCGGTCCGTTGCCATTCAAGAATCTCCACAAGGACAGCGACGGAAAACGGGGGCATGGGCGTAGGAATCACGGGAGGACAAGCTTCGACTATGACTCACGAGGACCTGACCAGATGACGAAGATGCTCTCCGGCTACGCAACCCCGTTCATCACGGGCCTGTTTATCGTCTCGCTGATTTCGGGCATTGCCCTGTTCTTCCACGTCGGCCCCGGCGGATTTCACGGCATGCACGAATGGCTGTCGATGGTGCTGATCCTGCCCTTCGGCCTGCACCTGTGGCGGAACTGGCGCCCGATGATATCCTACTTCCGTCACATGCCGATGGTTGTCGCGCTGGCGGTCTCGGCTCTTGCCGCGGGGGTGTTCCTGCTGCCTGCCGGCGAGAGTGCCGCGGTCGGCGGCCCACCACAATTCCAGCTGGCGCATCTGGTGCTCACGCGGCCTCTATCGGACGTAGCCCCCGCGATCGGCCTGACGACCGAAGCCCTGACGGCCCGGCTCGCCGCTGCGGGCCTCACGGTAAATGACGCCGGTCAGCCCCTGACCGAAATCGCCGCGACTTCGGCCAAGACCGAGGCCGACCTCGACGTAGCCCTGATCACGGGAGGCGAGTGATGGACCAGTCCTCGAAGACACCCCTCCTGACACGCCTGCGCCACGAAACCAGGCGGCGTGAGCTAAGCATTATCTCCAGCCGGCGCGTCACGCCCAACATGTTGCGCCTCCGCCTGGGCGGTCCGGAGTTGGCAGATTTCGTGTCGGCGTCGCCGGCGGATCACGTGAAACTCTTTGTCCCAGATGGCACGGGTGGCAAGGTCATGCGCGACTATACGCCCCGCCGCCATGACCCAGAGGAGAGTTGGCTCGAGATCGACTTTGCCCTGCACGATGCGGGACCTGCAACACTCTGGGCCCTGCAGGCGCGCCCCGGCGACCGGGCCGAGATCGGCGGCCCGCGCGGGTCTCTGGTCATTGGCGGGCCGGTGGCGTCGTGGGTGCTGATCGGGGACGAGACTGCCTTGCCCTCCATCGCGCGGCGGATCGAGGAGTTGCCACCCGGCGCGACCGTAACCAGTATTGTCGCCGTATCCGACATTGCCGACCAACAGGTGGTCGAGACAAAGGCGGATCATGAGCCGATTTGGGTGCATCGCAAAGACCCGGCCGATGCGACCGCGCTCGCAACCGCGCTTGAGGCGGTAGCATTGCCGCCGCAGACTTTTGTCTGGATCGCCGCAGAGGCCGGCGTAGCCCGCGCCCTGCGCGATGCGGTGCTGGCGCGGGGCGTCCCGCCGGAATGGCTGCGCGCGGCGGGCTACTGGGTTGTCGGCGAGGCCGATGCCTCGGTCAAGGATCTCTGATCCCCGCGCTGCACGACAGACTGGAAGGAAGCTTTGAAATGAAATCTGGGACATTGAGCAAAGAGGCAGGCTGGCTTGCTGCAACAGCAACGACATTGGTCCTGAGCGGAGGGGCTGCATTGGCACAGGGCACCCATGATGCTGAACTGCGGATCGACCCGGCCGCCTATGCCACGGTCCATGTGACGGTGGACGGGTCGCCGATGGCTCTGCGTCGCTATGAGGCCGTATATGTGGGCAAGCCGATCGCCATGGCCGAGGAGCAACCTGCCCGCAGTATGGGGCCCGGGGGCAGCCCGTCCAGGTCAAAGACACAGACGCTGGCCGATCCGTACGCTTACCAAAAGCTCGCCATCTTTGTTCCGCCAGGCGCGACCGACACCTCGGCCATCATCCTGAACGTCAGCAATGGCGGGTGGTTCGCCAGTGAGTTGCGGGACGGAATCGAAGAGGGCAAGGCATATGTCTCGGACAGCGATACCGACAAGGCAGGCGCGGCACTGGCTGCAGGGTATGTTTATGTTGATGTCGGGACGCGCGGGCGTGGAATCATCGCGGTCAACGGCAGCTATCCCGGCCATGCGCCTGCGGCGGTCGTCGATACCAAGGCGGCAATCCGCTGGCTGCGGCTGAACGATTCCGCCCTTCCGGGATCTGCCGAACGGATCGTCGTGACCGGCACATCGGGTGGTGGCGGATTGACAGCGGTCGTCGCAGCCTCTGGCGACAGTTCCGACTACCAGCCCTATCTGGCCGAAATCGGGGCCGCAGGTATGGCCGCCGACAAAACGAGCACGCTTTCGGACGCGGTATTCGCTGCGATCGCATACTGCCCGATCACCGATCTTGGCCATGCGGACATGGCGTACGAATGGCTCTATGGCCCGTTGCGCGGCGCAGGAAACACCGCGGGAGGGCTCTTGACGGATGAGCAGTCCTCGGCCTCGGCCAAGCTGGCGATGGCCTATCCAGAATACCTCGCAGGCCTCGGCCTGACGCTGGCCGACGGTCAGGCGCTGACCGTCGAAACGATGACCGAGGCGATCTCGGCCGAGGTGATCGCCTCGGTCGAACGACATGTCGCTACCGGCGGCTCGGTGCCTGCGATGGGCGAGCCTTTTGACGTGACCATCCCGCGCATGTTCGGCGGCGAAGTCGCGATCAACCTGCCCAACACCTGGGTCAGCGTCGAGGCAGGGCGGGTCACAGGTTTCGACCTGCAGGCCTTCCTGGCCTTCGTGGCACAGGTCACGGCGCTGAAGCCCGTGCCGGCCTTCGACCGCAGCAACAACACCGGCAATGAAGGCATCGACGGCGAGAACACGCTGTTCGGCACGGTCGGCCAGGCATGGTCCAACTTTACACCCTATGGCTGGAACGCGAATGACATCGCTGGCGACGGATCGGGCATGGACGACACGGGAGCCGACTGGCAGACTTGGCTTGCGGGCGACGGAGCGCATCTCGCTGAACAGATCCGCATGATCGACCCGATGTCCTATCTGAGGACGGACGCGAAAGCCGCGCCCTACTGGTATGTCCGTCACGGGATGATCGACCGTGACACGTCCTTTGCCGTCGAAGTCGCCCTATCTCGCGCCATCGCGGGCGATTCCGACGTGCGGGAGGTCAACTTTGCCCTCCCCTGGATGACACCGCATAGCGGCGACTACGACGTTCAGGAAGCCTATCACTGGCTAGCGCGGATGCTTGCGGGCGCGAAGTAGCCGCAGGGCGCCATCGATACTCTGCGACCACAGGAGACAATCTGTGGCCGCTCGTTTGCGAGACGCCCCTAACGTCTGAGACCAAGGTTCTGTTGCTTGAGCATACCGAATATTCGCGCGTCGGAGATCCAGGCAAATGTCTGCGACTTCAACTCCAGCGGTTGAGGTGCTGCAAGCAGCCCTCTAGCTCTGGCCAGGTCCTTCAGTTGCATATAGGGCGGACAGTCCTCGGTCCTGGCCTTCGGGACAGTTCGACCGATGAATCGGAAGTGGCGATTCCGCCAGCCGCTTCGGTTCCTGACGGCCACTCCTCGATCCGGCGTAGGGACGAAGGCGGGGCCATCCCATCCCCGATCGGATAGAGGCCGTGGATCGTACTACCAATCGTCTGCGACCCGCGCGGACTGCCTATCTGGGCTGGATCGCCAAGCCCTGCGCTGAGCGCCCAAAGCGTTGCAGGCCAGCGTCATGCGGCGCAAAGTCGATGTGGAGCCAGCCCGCCTGCGCATCGTCGCGACAGGGCGCACAACGATTGCGCGATCGAAACTGCGGCAGGCGAAAGATCAGAGTTCAACATGCCGGCCCCAATTGACATGTAACATTTCGAAATTCTAGCTTAGTGAAAAAGGGAACGAGGGGTCGATGCCCAACAGTGCACAAATCATCCGCGGGGCGCGATTCCCGGGCAGGTATCTGCAAGGCAAAGGCGCACTCGATCGACTGGGAGAAGAAGCGGCACGATTCTCCGGCCGCGCCTGTGTTTTGGTGGACGCAGCCATCTTCGACATGGTTTCGGAGCGGACGGCGCGATGCCTGGCATCCATCGAGCACTTCAGCCAGCACCGCTTTGGCGGGGAATGCACGGAAAGTGCCATTTCAGACCTCATTGGTCTTGCCGCGCACAACGCTGCTACCGTCGTCGTCGGGATCGGCGGCGGCAAGACGCTTGATACCGCCAAGGCTGCGGCGGCGAAGGCCGGCCTGCCGGTGATCATTGTGCCGACCATTGCGGCCTCGGATGCGCCTTGCTCTGCGCTGTCGGTCATCTACAAGGACGAAGGCACAGTGGCCCATGATCTGTTCCTGCCAAGAAACCCCGACCTGGTTCTTGTTGACACCGAGATCATAGCCAACGCCCCTTCCCGCTTTCTGGCGGCAGGAATCGGTGACGCATTGGCGACGTGGTACGAGGCGAATTCCTGCCAGACAAGCGGCGCGAAGAACTGCCTTGGACTGCCGGGGTTGCCGCTTGCCTATGCGGTAGCACGCCAATGTCTCGAAACGGTCCTCGAACATGGAGCGGCTGCACTGGCAGAGTGTGACAAGCGTGTAGCCGGTCCTGCACTCGAGCGCGTGGTCGAGGCAAACATATTGCTGTCAGGCCTGGGGTTCGAGTCGGGCGGAGTTGCCGCAGCCCATGCGATCCATCACGGATTGACCGAGTTGGACGAAACGCACGCTTTTCTTCATGGCGAGAAGGTCGCCATTGGGGTGCTGGCCGGTCTGATCCTCAACGGACAGGACGCGGAGTTCGACCGGGTGCGACGGTTCTGCCAAGAGACCCGTCTGCCCACCAGGCTGGCAGATATCGGGATTTCCGACGTGACGGACGCAAAACTCCAGTTGGTTGCCCGTCGGGCGTGCCGTCCCGGCGAGATCATCCACAACGAACCTTTTGCCGTTTCAGAGGATCAGGTCGTCGCAGCGTTGCAAAGGCTTATCTGAAGAGCATGCACTGGTAGAGACGATTGCCCTACGCAGTCGAGGAGAGTCCGCAACTTGCCAGAGCGGCCTCTGCGCAATGCACATCCTGATCGACCAGCGCACCCGAGACGCCGATCGCTCCGACAACCTCGCCGTCGATCACAATCGGAAGCCCACCGCCCCAAAGCATCAGCCGCTCTCTGTTCGCGGCCCCCAGGCGCAGCGGGTCCTGCTCCATCCTCTGGCGCAAGGCATCGGTTCCCCGGCGCATTGTCGCAGCCGTCCAGGCTTTGTCCGTCGCGAAGGCAACCATGGGCTCGTTCACGCCGTTCATGCGCAAGAGGGCAAGCGGCAGGCCACTGGCGTCCACGGCAACGGCACAGATCCTGACTTTGATCCGTGTCGCCTCGTCGATCGCTGCCCTGACAAGGGCAGCGGCGGTTTCGGTAGTGATGTCCCGTCGCGTGGTTGTCGCCGCCGTACCAGTCATGGTGCACCTGCCGAAATGTAAGCCGTCTTGACCGTGGTAAAGAACTCGACTGCATGCCGTCCCTGTTCACGCGGCCCAAGGCTTGACGCCTTGCGTCCTCCGAAGGGCACGTGGAAATCGACCCCCGCTGTCGGCAGGTTGACCATGACCATTCCAGCCTGCGCCTCCCGCTTGAAATGGGTCGCATGTGCAAGGCTTCTGGTCACGATGCCCGAAGACAGCCCGAACTCCGTATCGTTCGCCACGCTCAGCGCCTCGTCATAGTCCTTGACCCGGATGACGCAAGCGACGGGTCCGAAGATCTCCTCACGCGCAATGCGCATGGTGTTGTTGGCCTCGGTGAACAGCGCCGGGGTCAGGAAGTGCCCCTCTGTCGACCGCTGCACCCGCTGCCCGCCAAAGACCAGTTGCGCCCCCTCCTGCTGGCCGATCGCTATGTATCGCTCATCCTGTTCAAGTTGTCCGGGATCCACCACCGGTCCGATCTGGACGCCTGCCTCAAGTGCATGACCCACCGTAAGTTGACCAAGGCGCTCCGTCAGCGCCGCGACGAAGGCATCATGGATTCCTTCGGTGACGACCAGGCGAGAAGACGCAGTACAACGCTGTCCGGTTGAGAAATAGGCGCCCTGCACGGCACAATCGACCGCCACGGACAGGTCGGCATCATCAAGAACGACCAGTGGATTCTTGCCTCCCATCTCAAGCTGCACACGCCTCCCCAAGCGGGCGGATGCTTCCGCGACACGCGCCCCCGTCGCTGTCGAACCGGTGAAGGACATTGCAGTGATTGTCGGGCTTTCCAGCATCACCTGCCCCACGACTGATCCGCGCCCCATCACCAGATTCAGCACGCCCGGCGGAAGACCCGCCCGATGCAGGATGTCCACCAGTGCCCAAGCGCAGCCCGGCACCAGATCGGCCGGCTTGAAAACGACCGTATTGCCGTAGGCAAGGGCAGGCGCGATCTTCCACGCCGGGATCGCAATCGGGAAGTTCCATGGCGTGATGATGCCCACGACTCCAACCGGCTCGCGCGAAATCTCGATCCCGATCCCTGGCCTGACCGAACTGATTATCTCGCCGCTCTGGCGCAGGATTTCGCCAGCGTAGAAATCGAAGATCTGTCCGGCGCGTGTTGCCTCGCCTATTCCTTCCGGCAGGGTCTTTCCCTCCTCGCTCGACAACAGCCTGCCAAGCTCCTCGCGGCGCGCCGTGATCTCGTCGGCCGCCTTGCGCAGGATGGCTTGTCGCTGCAGCAGTGGCATGCGTGCCCAGCCTGGCGCAGTCGCCTGCGCAGCAGCGATGGCCGCCCCGGCATCAGCGGCCGATCCACGCGCATATTCCCCGACAGGTGAGGCCAAATCGGAAGGGTTCCCGTTCACCGTGAAGTCGGAGCCGACCCAGCTTCCATCGATCAGGTTCATGTGGCGTTGCATCATGCGCTTCCTTCCATTCGGGTTATCTTTCTTCGCTGGTCATCGATACCCATTGAGATGAGGATGGGATTGTTTGTCTGTCGCTGTTGGAAGCTGGCCTTGTCGGAGAGGCCCTTCCAGTTTGCGGCGATGAGGGATTGG